>NC_017093.1:0-2924488 GCF_000284295.1 Actinoplanes missouriensis 431
TGTGGATAACCTGTGGATAGCCGGTGGCGCCGTGCGTGTTCAGCACCTTGACTGGACATGGTTGAGGGCCGAGCGGTGCCTGTACGGGGCGTCGTCAGCGTCCAGGCGGAAAGGCCGGATACAAGGTCCACCGGGGGTCGGTGGCGATGGGGGTGGCGCGGCGGTGGCCGATCAGGTCGACCTTGGTGAGGTGTGGAAGGCAACTCTGGGTGAGTTGTCCGACGAGATCGCCTCACCGCAGCAGCGCGCCTACCTTCAGCTGGTCCGTCTCCGAGCGATCGTCGAGGACACCGCTCTGTTGTCGGTTCCGGACGCGTTCACCCGTGACGTCATCGAGTCCCGGATGCGAGGCGCGATCACCGAGGTGCTGACCCGCCGGCTGAGCCGGCCGATACAGGTCGCGGTCACGGTGCGCCCGCCGGAGGACGGCTCGGGCATCCCCGGCACGGTCTACGGCACGCCGATAGACGCCGCGCCGACGCCGCTGGAACCGCAGCCACGTCACTACGCCGACCCGCCCCGGTATGACGACCAGCCGCGGTATGACGACGCCGGCCCGTACCAGCCCGAGCTCCCCGGATATCCGGGACAGCAGCGGTCCCCGGAGCCGTACCCGACCGGTTCCGCGCAGCATTCGCGTACCGTGCCCGCCGCCCGCGACGGCCAGGAGACGCTGTTCGCCGACCCGATGCCGCCGCAGCTCCCGCAGCCGCCGATGAACCGGCCGCCCACCCGCCCGGTGGAGAAGGCCGCGGAACCGCAGGCGCCGGACGACTCGGCCCTGCCGCGCGCCACACCCGACGCGGCGCAGCGCCGGCCGGAGATGATGCCGCCGACCCGCGGTGACAACGGTCCCGGCCGCCCGCCGGTCGACCTGCGCGGTCCCGGCGCCTCGCCGCGTCCCGGTGGCAACGACGGCAACCGTCTCAACCCGAAGTACATGTTCGAGACGTTCGTCATCGGCTCGTCCAACCGGTTCGCGCACGCCGCGGCGGTCGCCGTCGCGGAGTCACCGGCGAAGGCGTACAACCCGCTGTTCATCTACGGCAGCTCGGGGCTGGGCAAGACGCATCTCCTGCACGCGATCGGCCACTACGCCACCACACTGGGCCACGCCCGCTCGGTGCGCTACGTGTCGACCGAGGAGTTCACCAACGATTTCATCAACAGCCTGCGCGACGACAAGACCCAGGCGTTCCAGCGCCGGTACCGCGACGTCGACATCCTGCTGATCGACGACATCCAGTTCCTGGAGAACCGCGAGCGGACCCAGGAGGAGTTCTTCCACACCTTCAACACGCTGCACAACGCGAACAAGCAGATCGTGATCAGCTCGGACCGCTCCCCGCGCCAGCTGGCCACTCTGGAGGACCGGATGCGCACCCGCTTCGAGTGGGGCCTGCTCGCCGACATCCAGCCACCCGATCTCGAGACCCGCATCGCGATTCTGCAGAAGAAGGCCGCCCAGGAGCGGATGTACGCCCCCGACGACGTCCTCGAGTTCATCGCCTCGCGCGTCTCGAGCTCGATCCGCGAGCTCGAGGGTGCTCTCATCCGGGTCACCGCGTTCGCCAGCCTCACCCGGTCCCCGGTGCAGCTCTCCCTGGCCGAGGAGGTCCTCCGCGACTTCATGCCGGACGGCGCCGGACCGGAGATCACCGCCGACCAGATCATGGTCTCCACCGCGGACTACTTCGGTGTCTCCCTCGAAGACCTCCGCGGACACTCCCGCAGCCGGGTCCTGGTCAACGCCCGCCAGGTGGCGATGTACCTCTGCCGCGAACTGACCGACCTCTCGCTGCCCCGCATCGGCCAGGCGTTCGGCGGCCGCGACCACACCACCGTCATGCACGCCGACCGCAAGATCCGTCAGCACATGGCCGAGCGCCGCTCGCTCTACAACCAGATCGCCGAGCTGACGAACCGTATCAAGCAGAACACCTGACCCATCCGGTACGAGCGGATCCGGCCGGCCAACCGCAGCGTGACGGCTGGACGGCCACTCCGGCAGGGACCTCAGGGTCGGTCCGGCCCTCACCCGGCTTCCGGCGGGCCTGCCCACTCCGGCGTTCCGAGCCCCCGCGTTTCCACAGAGCCCGGCACACCGATGCCCGGCCCGTAAGCCGCCGCCCACAGGCCGCGCGACAACGCCGCTCTCGTGGGCCGCGCGACAACGCCGCCCACAGGGCCGCTCAACGCTCCCCACATGGTTGTGCACAACCCACAATTCCCAGCTCAGCGCCCATCGGGAACGAGTTGTCCACAGGCTGTGCGCCACCGATCGTCCCTGTTGATCACCAGGTTTGGGGACAGCCACCACGGTCGGCCACGCCCCGACGCGTTACCCACAGGCCCCACGAACCACATTGGCCACATATACACAGGCCCTTGACCAGCGCCTATGGCAAAACCGGTCGAGTTATCCACCGCTTATGCACCGGGTTCTCCACAAGTTATACCCAGATCATCCCAGCTCAGCCCGGATATCGACGCTCATCACAGTTAGTTTTCACGCCTGCCAAAACACGACTTGTCAACGTCGGAACGGGTCAGTTTCGTGCCAACGTTGTCCACACTAATCCACAGGCGTCCACAGGCTCTGTCCCCAACCGGTGGACAACAGGCGACACCGGAATCCACAGATGTGGACCGACCCTGTGGAAATCGATGTGGACAGACACTGTGCGTCACAAACTTGTCCACTGCCTGTGGACGCCTGTGGATTTCCTGTTGAAGGTTCTGGGGACAACGACACGGTCGCGTCCCAGCGTTATCAACAGGGCGGTGGATGAAACCGGTGGACAACCTGGGGACAGCCTGGGGACAACGGTGGACAACCGTCGGTCAGGTCCACGACTGTGGACACAGACCGGGGTTTGTACCCTGGTTACCCACATGTGAATCACCGGTGGATAACTCTCTCACCAGCGAAAACGCCGGTTCTCCACAGAATCCACAGCACCGATGAAGACGACTAGTTATCTCTTTAATAGAGAACAAAAAACAATCATCAGCGTTGGGGAAGGTGTGGATGAGCCGGATCCGGCTCTGAAGCCCCATCCGCTCGACTGCTCGGCACCGAGGGTCGGGCGCGCACGAAGACGACCCGAGCCATAGAGTTCAGTGGGGTCTACGCCCCCGTAAGAGGAAGCATCGCGGAGGACAGCATGAAGTTCCGGGTGGAGCGAGACGCGCTTGCCGACGCCGTGGCCTGGACAGCCAAGAGCCTGCCGAGCCGGCCGTCGGTTCCGGTGCTCGCCGGTGTCCTGCTGCGGGTCACGGACGGGCGGCTGCAGGTCTCAGGATTCGACTACGAGGTCTCGAGCCAGGTGAGTGTCGAGGTTCAGGCGGACGCCGACGGCGCCGCGTTGGTCTCCGGCCGCCTGCTCGCCGAGATCACCAAGGCACTGCCCGGCAAGCCGGTGGACATCGCCGCTGTCGGCGCGCATCTGGAGCTGGTCTGCGGCAGCGCCCGTTTCACGCTGCCCACGATGCCGGTGGAGGACTACCCGACGCTTCCGGAGATGCCGTCCAGCACCGGCACCGTCGACGCCGCTACGTTCGCCTCAGCGGTCGCCCAGGTGGCCATCGCGGCCGGGCGTGACGAGACGCTGCCGATGATGACCGGTGTGCGGATCGAGCTGAACGGCACCTCGATGGCGATGCTGGCGACCGACCGCTACCGGCTCGCGATGCGCGAGATCGAGTGGAACCCGGACGACCCGGAGATCAGCATCAACGCTCTGGTCCCGGCGAAGACCCTCAACGACACCGCCAAGACGCTCGGCCCGCTCGGTGGCTCGGTGACCCTGGCTCTCGCGCAGGGCAGCGCCGGTGAGGGCATGATCGGTTTCGCCGGTGGCACCCGCCGCACCACGAGCCGCCTGCTGGACGGCGCGAACTACCCGCCGGTGCGCTCGCTCTTCCCCGCCTCGCACAACGCCGAGGCCCGGGTCGCCGTCTCCGCCCTGGTCGAGGTCGTGCGCCGCGTCGCGCTCGTCGCCGAGCGCACCACCCCGGTGCTGCTGAGCTTCAGCGAGGACGGCCTGGTGGTCGAGGCCGGCGGCACCGAGGAGGCGCGCGCGAGCGAGGCCATGGAGGCCACCTTCACCGGTGAGCCGCTGACGATCGGGTTCAACCCGCAGTACCTGATCGACGGCCTGCAGAACCTCGGCGCACCGACCGCGGTGCTCTCCTTCGTCGACGCCTTCAAACCCGCTGTGATCTCCCCCGCTGCCGAAAGTGGCGAAATCATCTCGGGTTACCGCTATCTGATCATGCCGATCCGGGTGACTCGCTGATACTGGGCTTGAAGCAATCGCACATCTAGGGAGAACACCATGCAACTCGGCCTGATCGGTCTCGGCCGAATGGGTGGCAACATGCGGGAACGACTGCGTGCCGCGGGGCACGAAGTCGTCGGATTCGACCACCATCCGGACAAGCGCGACGTCGCCAGCCTGGCCGAGATGGTCGAGAAGCTCGCTGCGCCTCGCGTGATCTGGACCATGGTGCCCGCCGGCCAGATCACCGAAGACACCATCAACGAGCTCTCGGGGCTGCTCTCCGAGGGCGACATCATCATCGACGGCGGGAACTCGAAGTTCACCGACGACGGGCCCCGCGCCGAGCGCCTGAAGGCCAAGGGCATCCACTACCTCGACGTCGGCGTCTCCGGCGGCGTCTGGGGCATCACCAACGGCTACGCGCTGATGGTCGGCGGTGAGGCCGCCCAGGTCGAGCACTGCAAGCCGATCTTCGAGGCGCTCAAGCCGGCCGGTGAGTTCGGCTTCGCGCATGCCGGCACGCACGGCGCCGGCCACTACGCCAAGATGATTCACAACGGCATCGAGTACGGGATGATGCAGGCGTACGGCGAGGGTTACGAGATCCTCCTGGCGTCCGAGCTGGTCGACAACGTGCCGGCGGTCATCAAGAGCTGGCGCGAGGGCAGCGTCGTCAAGTCCTGGCTGCTCGACCTGCTCGACCGTGCGCTCGACGAGGACCCGACGCTGGCCAACCTCAAGGGCTACGTCGAGGACACCGGCGAGGGCCGCTGGACCGTCGACGAGGCCGTCCGCCTCGCCGTGCCCGCCCATGTCCTGGCCGCCTCGATCTTCACGCGTTTCGAGTCCCGCCAGGACGACTCGCCCGCGATGAAGGCCGTCGCCGCGCTGCGTCAGCAGTTCGGCGGCCACGCCGTCAAGCGCTGATCCATGCACGTACGCCGGGTCGAGCTCACCGACTTCCGTTCCTACGAGCGGGTGGCCGTGGATCTCGAACCCGGCGTGTCCGTGCTGGTCGGCCAGAACGGCATGGGCAAGACCAACCTCATCGAGGCTCTCGGCTACGTGGCCACCCTGGACAGCCATCGGGTGGCCACCGACGCGCCCCTGGTCCGGGCCGGTGCGACCTCGGCCGTGATCCGGTGCGCGATCGTCCACGATGGACGTGAGCTCCTCGTCGAGCTGGAGATCGTCCCGGGCAAGGCCAACCGCGCCCGCCTCAACCGCTCACCGGTGCGCCGCCCGCGCGAGGTGCTCGGCGCGCTGCGCATGGTGCTGTTCGCCCCCGAGGACCTGGAGCTGGTCCGCGGTGACCCGTCCGAGCGCCGCCGTTACCTCGACGACCTGCTCGTCGCCCGCCAGCCCCGGTTCGCCGGGGTGCGCGCCGACTACGACCGGGTGGTGAAGCAGCGCAACGCCCTGCTGCGGACCGCGTACCTGACCCGCAAGGTCGGCGGTTCGCGCGGCCAGGACCTGTCCACGCTCGCCGTCTGGGACCAGCACCTGGCCCACCACGGCGCCGAGCTGCTGGCCGGTCGCCTGGAGCTGGCCGCTGCGCTGGGGCCGCACCTGACCAAGGCCTACGACGCGGTGGCGGCCGGGCGGACGTCGGCGTCGATCGCGTACGCGTCCCGGCTCGGCGAGTCACTCACCGCCGACCGGCCGGCGCTGCAGGAGGCGCTGCTGGCCTCGCTGGAGGAGCGCCGCACCGCGGAGATCGAGCGGGGCACCACCCTGGTCGGCCCGCACCGCGACGACCTGTCGCTGAACCTCGGCGACCTGCCGGCGAAGGGCTACGCGAGCCACGGGGAGTCGTGGTCGTTCGCGCTGGCGCTCCGGCTGGCCGCCTACGACCTGCTGCGATCGGATGGGATCGAGCCGGTGCTGGTCCTCGACGACGTCTTCGCCGAACTCGACTCGGGCCGCCGCGAACGCCTCGCCGCGCTCGTCTCCGACGCCGCGCAGCTGCTGGTGACCTGCGCCGTCGCGGAGGACGTGCCGGCGTCGCTGCGCGGCGCCCGCTACGACGTGACGATCGGGGCGGTGGACCGTGCCGGCTGACCAGGAACGGTCATCAGGGTCCGGCAAGAACTGGCCCGACGAGGAGTGGCCCGAGGAGGAGTGGGCGACCGAGGAGCCGGACGTGCCCTACGAGCCGCCTCAGCTCTTCGGTGAGGCTCTCAGCGATCTCCGGGGCGGGTCGGGTCCGGGTCGGCGGCCCACCGGACGCTCCAGTGCGGCTGAGGGCGAAAAGCGCAGTCATGCACAGCCTGTGGACAACTCAGCGGGCCCGTCCACGGCGGTTCCGGGCGGCGAGGGGCAGCCCGGGACGGTTCGGGATGGGGAAGGGCAGCCCGGGACGGTTCCGGACGGGGAAGCGCTGGCCGGGCCGGAACTCGCCCGGGCTGTGCTGGACGCGGCGCTGGCGCGGCGGCGGGAAGCGGCGAGCAAGCCCCGCAAGCGCCGGACCGGCGGTGGCGAGCGGCGGCTGCGCGGCTATTCCGGGCCGGGACCCGACCCGCGCGACCCGCAGCTCTTCGGCGACATGCTGGAACGGCTGATGAAGGCCCGGGGCTGGGAGAAACCGAAGGCCGAGGCGACGGTCTTCGGCTCGTGGGAGAAGGTCGTCGGCCCGGACATCGCCTCGCACAGCCGTCCGGTGAAGCTGGAGAACGGCGTGCTCACCGTCGAGGCGGAGTCCACGGCCTGGGCCACCCAGCTGCGCATGCTCGCCGCGCGGCTGCTGCGCCAGATCGCCGGCGAGGTGGGCAACAACGTCGTCACGAAACTGAACATCCACGGTCCGGCGGCGCCCTCCTGGAGCCGCGGTCCGCGCCGGGTGCAGGGCCGGGGACCGCGCGACACCTACGGCTGAGACCCACCCGCGTGGGGAGGTGGGGCGCGCTCCGCACCCGCGATCCACACGCGGCCGGGCTTCCCGGCTGTGTGCGGAACCCGGGACGCGCGGCAAGCGTCGGAGATGCATGATCATGCGTCGGATTCTGGTTCTGCTGCTCCTGGTGATCGGGCCCGTGCCGTTCGCGGCGGAGGCGGCCTGGGCGTGTTCCTGCGGTGGCGACGGCGGGATCGCGAAAGCCCAGCTGGCGTTCGACGGAGTGGTCCGCTCGGTGGAGTCCGGCGACGGCCTGCAGCGGGTGCGGTTCGCCGTCGGCACGGTTCTGAAGGGTGAGGCGGGCGCCGAGGTGACACTGACCACTTCGGACAACGAGGCGTCCTGTGGATATCGGTTCGACGAGGGCAAGCGGTACCGGGTCTATGCATTCTCCGGGACCACGTCGCTGTGCAGCGGGAACGAGATCCTGGCCGCCGCGCCCGCAACGACAGCGCCTGCAACGACAGCCCTCGCGACGACAGCGGCCGCCGAGGACCCGAGCGGCACCGATCGCACCCTCGTCTTCGGGATCGGTGCCGGACTGGTCGCACTCTTCGTCGGGTTCGGGGTGACGATGCTGGTGCGATACCCGCGTGGCAGGGACTGAGAGGAGAGGGAGCGCAACCGCTCACTCAGGTCGCGCGGCCCGGCGAGCGCAGCGATGCCGTGCCGCGCCCTCGGCGGGAGCGACGGTCTGTACGCCCCACCCCGCTACGACAGCCAGATTTTGATCTCAGTAATCGGCGAAGACGGCGAAGCCTCGCTCGGCGCAGCGGCGGTAGAAACCGGCCAGGATGACGAGCTCGGTGCGGGCGAAACTCCAGTGCGGGGCGTTCCCGGCGTCGTCGCGCAGGGCGGCGAGACGGTGCTCGAGCCAGCGCAACTGCTGGTCGGCGAGGCGGCCGCCGGCGATCGCGGTGCGCATGACGGCCGCGACCGTGTCGAAGGTGACGAGGTCGCCGAACTGGTCGTGACCCTCGACGAAGCGCTCCAGGCCGCCGGCGATCCAGGCGCACCCGTCCGGGTCGATCACCGGGTCCTCGTCCTCGGCGGCCGCGTCGGTTGCGTAGAGCACGCCTTCCAGGCCCAGGAGCAGGTCGACCAGTTCGGTGTACGCGGTCGCGCGCACCGTGCCGGTCTTGGCGATGTGCAGCGCCAGGGCACCGGTCGGCGCGGCGATCTCGGGCCGGTCGGCGATGCTGGCGAAGTCGACGAACTCAGCGGGCGCGACCGGGTCGTAGTACTGATTGGTTCGCGGCCAGTGCACGGCGACGTTGTCCAGGCCCTTGTCGTGAGCCATCGGGGCCACCCCTCCTCGGACTGTCATGCGGCTTTCCGGCGTAACCGGCCCGCGCGGGCGAGGTTACGACACCAGCCCCTGCCGCTGTCGAGCAGTGTCGCAGTGAGTGCCCGTCCGGCACGGCAGCCACGCCCTACACATGAGGCAGCCGCAGCACTTGCCATTGCGGTGGGCGGTAGTTCCGTGTAGGGGAACACGTGGGATCGGGCTCAAATCGCGCTACGGGACTCTCAGGCACCCTGAAGGGGTGCCGCACCCTCGCCAACTCGTGTCGGCGGAGTAGAATCGACAGCGACCGGGAAAACTGTGCTCGACGGAGCTTCGTCACTCTGCGCGGTTTTTCCAGCCGATCACGATCCGCGGGCCGTCCGCGGCGACCGGCGCGCACGGTTCCACCGGTGGTCCGCTTCTTCCCCGCGGGTGTTTTCCCTGGTGCCACGCGTGCGCGCGGCTGCTGCCGACGCCTGCCAACCCCGCTGCGGGGCCGATGGGTCCGCAGCGAGAAAGTGGCCGAGGGTGTCAGAGAAGAAGCAGGAGTACGGTGCCGAGTCGATCACCGTGCTCGAGGGCCTCGAGGCAGTCCGCAAACGTCCCGGTATGTACATCGGTTCCACCGGTGAGCGCGGTCTGCACCACCTGGTCTGGGAGGTCGTGGACAACGCCATCGACGAGGCGCTGGCCGGCTACTGCGACACCATCGATGTCGTCCTGTTCGCCGACGGCGGGGTCTCGGTCACCGACAACGGCCGTGGCTTCCCGGTCGACCTCCATCCGAAGCTGAAGAAGCCGGGTGTCGAGGTTGCGCTGACCGTGCTGCACGCGGGCGGCAAGTTCGACAACCAGGCCTACAAGGTCTCCGGTGGTCTGCACGGCGTCGGCGTCTCGGTGGTCAACGCGCTCTCCACGAAGATGGCCGTCGAGATCCACAAGGCCGGCTTCGTGTGGCGGCAGAAGTACGACAACTCCAAGCCCGGCCCGCTGGACAAGGGCGAGACGACCGACAAGACCGGTTCGACCGTGCAGTTCTGGCCGGACCCGGACGTCTTCGAGACCGTCGAGTTCGACTTCCAGACGATCTACCGCCGCCTCCAGGAGATGGCCTTCCTGAACCGCGGGCTGACCATCAACTTCACCGACGAGCGGCCGGTCTCGGCCGACGAGAACGGTGAGGCCCGCAAGGTCACCTTCATGTACGCGGGCGGCATCGCCGACTTCGTCCGGCACCTCAACGCCACGAAGAGCCCGATCCACAAGTCGGTGATCGAGTTCGGCGCCGAGGACGACGCCGCAGGCATGGGCGTCGAGGTCGCGATGCAGTGGAACGAGTCGTACGGCGAGTCGGTCTACACGTTCGCGAACCGGATCAACACGCACGAGGGCGGAACCCACGAGGAGGGCTTCCGCGCCGCGCTGACGACGATCGTCAACAAGTACGGCATCGAGAAGAAGTTCCTCAAGGGCGACCAGAAACTGTCCGGTGAGGACATCCGCGAGGGTCTCGCCGCGATCATCTCGGTGACTCTGCGGGAGCCGCAGTTCGAGGGCCAGACCAAGACGAAGCTCGGTAACACCGACATGAAGAGCTTCGTGCAGAAGGTCGCGAACGAGCAGCTCGCCGACTGGTTCGACCGCAACCCGGCGGACGCCAAGCTGATCATCACGAAGGCGGACCAGGCGGCTCGCGCCCGGATCGCCGCGCAGCAGGCGCGCAAGCTGGCCCGGCGCAAGTCGCTGCTGGAGTCCGGTTCGATGCCGGGCAAGCTGGCCGACTGCCAGTCCACCGACCCGCGCGAGACCGAGCTGTTCATCGTCGAGGGCGACTCGGCCGGCGGCTCGGCCAAGTCCGGCCGGGAGAGTCGCATCCAGGCGATCCTGCCGATCCGCGGCAAGATCCTGAACGTGGAGAAGGCCCGGATCGATCGGGTGCTGAAGAACAACGAGGTCCAGGCGCTGATCACGGCGATGGGCACCGGCATCCACGACGAGTTCGACCTCACGAAGCTGCGCTACCACAAGATCATCCTGATGGCCGACGCCGACGTCGACGGCCAGCACATCCAGACGCTGCTGCTCACGCTGCTGTTCCGATTCGTGCGGCCGCTGGTCGAGCATGGTCACGTCTACCTGGCCTCCCCGCCGCTCTACAAGATCAAATGGAACAAGCGGGGTGACGACGCGCAGTACGCGTACTCGGACCGCGAGCGGGACGGCCTGATCGCGCTGCGCCAGCAGAAGAAGCCGAACGCGAAGCCGGACGACATCCAGCGGTTCAAGGGTCTCGGCGAGATGAACTTCCAGGAACTCTGGGACACCACGATGAACCCCGACACCCGCACGCTGCGCCAGGTCACCCTGGACGACGCCGCGGTGGCGGACGAGTTGTTCAGCGTGCTGATGGGTGAGGACGTCGAGGCGCGGCGCTCGTTCATTCAACGCAACGCCAAGGACGTTCGCTTCCTGGACATCTGAGCCGGCGCGTATCCACAGCGTGTAGGTACTTTCCACAGTGTTATCCACAGCAGTTTGTCGGTTTTTGCCGCACTTGCCTGGAATCACCTTGAGTAAGGGTTAACAGTGACTGACACTCCCGAGCCCCCGGACGGCGACGAGACCCAGGACGATGCCGTAGGCGGTGTGGCCCAGCGCGTCGAGCCCGTCGGCCTCGAAGTCGAGATGCAGCGCTCGTACCTCGACTACGCCATGAGCGTGATCGTCGGCCGTGCGCTGCCCGACGTCCGCGACGGTCTCAAGCCCGTCCACCGCAAGATCTTGTATGCGATGTACGACTCCGGCTTCCGCCCGGACCGCGGCTACGTGAAGTGCGCGCGTGTCGTCGGCGACGTGATGGGCAACTACCACCCGCACGGCGACTCGTCGATCTACGACGCCCTGGTCCGGATGGGCCAGCCGTGGTCGCTGCGTTACCGGCTGATCGACGGCAACGGCAACTTCGGTTCACCGGGTAACGACCCGGCGGCCGCCATGCGGTACACCGAGGCGAAGCTGTCCCCGCTGGCGATGGAGATGCTGCGGGATATCGACGAGGACACCGTCGATATGCAGGACAACTACGACGGGCGTACCAAGGAGCCGACGATCCTGCCGGCTCGGTTCCCGAACCTGCTGGTAAACGGCTCCGAGGGCATCGCGGTGGGCATGGCCACCAAGATCCCGCCGCACAATCTGCGCGAGGTCGCGGCGGCCGTGCAGTGGTGCCTGGACAACCCGGAGGCCGACGAGGTCACGACGCTCGAGGCGCTGCTCGAGTTCGTCAAGGGTCCTGACTTCCCGACCTACGGCCTGATCGTCGGCCAGCAGGCGATCCAGGACGCATACCGCACCGGTCGTGGTTCGATCCGGATGCGTGCGGTCGTCGAGGTCGAGGAGGACGCACGTGGTCGTCCCTGCCTCGTGGTGACCGAGCTGCCGTACCAGGTGAACCCGGACAACCTGGCCGAGCGGATCGCGGAGCTGGTCAAGGAGGGCAAGCTCACCGGCATCGCCGACATCCGGGACGAGTCCTCCGGCCGTACCGGTATGCGGCTGATCCTGGTTCTCAAGCGCGACGCGGTGGCCAAGGTCGTGCTGAACAACCTCTACAAGCACACCCAGCTGCAGGAGACGTTCGGCGCCAACATGCTGGCGCTGGTCGACGGCGTGCCGCGCACGCTGAACCTGGCGCAGTTCATCAGGTACTACGTCGAGCACCAGATCGAGGTCATCCGCCGGCGGACCGCGTACCGCCTGCGCAAGGCCGAGGAGCGCGCGCACATCCTGCGCGGTCTGGCCAAGGCGCTCGACATGCTCGACGAGGTCATCGCCCTGATCCGGCGCTCGCCCACTGTGGAGGACTCCCGTCAGGGCCTGATGCAGCTGCTCGACGTGGACGAGGTGCAGGCCACCGCGATCCTCGACATGCAGCTGCGCCGCCTGGCCGCCCTGGAGCGGCAGCGGATCGTCGACGAGCTCGCGAAAATCGAGATCGAGATCGCCGACCTCAAGGACATCCTCGCGAAGCCGGAGCGGCAGCGGGCGATCGTGTCGGACGAGCTCGGCGAAATCGTTCAGAAGTACGGCGACGACCGGCGCACCCAGATCATCCCGTTCGACGGCGAGGTCTCCATGGAGGACCTCATCGCGCGCGAGGACGTTGTGGTGACGATCACACGTACCGGTTATGCAAAGCGCACGAAGACCGATATGTACCGTTCGCAGAAGCGCGGCGGCAAGGGTGTGAGCGGCGCGACGCTGCGCCAGGACGACATCGTCTCGCACTTCTTCGTGATCTCGACCCACGACTGGATCCTGTTCTTCACGAACAAGGGCCGCGTGTACAGGGCAAAGGCGTACGAGCTGCCCGAGGCGAGCCGGGTGGCGAAGGGTCAGCACGTCGCGAACCTGCTGGCGTTCCAGCCGGATGAGCAGATTGCCCAGATTATCCAGATTCCGAACTACGGGGTGGCACCGTACCTTGTGCTCGCCACTAAGAATGGTCTCGTGAAGAAGACCCGCCTGGAGGAATTTGACTCCAACCGCAGCGGTGGCATCATCGCCATCAACCTGCGGGAGGATGACGAATTGGTGGGCGCGGCGCTGGCTGCTTCCGAGGACGACCTGTTGCTGGTCTCCAAGAAGGCGCAGGCCATCCGCTTCAACGCGACCGATGAGGCCCTGCGGCCGATGGGCCGCGCGACCTCCGGTGTGATCGGCATGCGGTTCGGTGACAACGACGAGCTCCTCGCCATGGAAGTGGTGCGCGAGGGCATGGATGTGTTGGTCGCCACGAACGGTGGGTATGCGAAACGCACGCCGATCGAGGAGTATCCGGTACAGGGCCGTGGCGGCAAGGGTGTCCTGACCGCCAAGATCACGGAGCGTCGTGGTGGACTTGTCGGTGCTCTGGTGATCAGCCCGGAGGATGAACTGTTTGCCATCACCAGCAATGGTGGTGTCATCCGGACTCCCGTGAAGCCTGTACGGCGCACGAGGGATCGGAACACAATGGGGGTCAAGCTGATGGACCTCCCTGAAGGTGTAACCATCGTGGCGCTTGCTCGCAATGCCGACGAGCCTGACGAACAGGACTAGTTGATGCCGGAGACACAGGCGAAGTCGGGGGGCCCGGGGAGCTCAGCGACTCCGGACGATGCGGCGAAAAAGGACGCAGCCGCACCGAACGGGCGTGAGAGCACAGGGCGCGCCGCTGTCCCCGCCGATGCCCAGTCCCCGCCGAAATTCACCCGGGCGCCCGGCATGCCGCCGCCGCCCGGTGAGCCGGCCGGAGACGGGAAAGCGGCGGGCGGCCCCTCCGTGGTGAAGGGCTCCGCCGCCGTGCCGGTCGTCACCAAGGGCAAGGGCGCCGCACCGGCCGCCAGCCGGCCCGCGACCGCCGCACCGGGCCAGGGGCAGGGCCAGACCGGCCCGCAGCAGCGCCCGTCCGGGACTGCCGCACCGGCCGCGCCCGGCGCTGCCAAACAGCGCTCCGGTCCGCCGGCCGCGGGGTCGGCAGCCGTCGGCGCCGCCCGTGTCTCCGAGGCGGTTCGCTCCGCGCGTTCCACGGTCTCCTCGGCCGCCGCGCGTGGCCCCCGCCGGGCCCGCCTGAACCTCAAGCGGATCGACCCGTGGTCCGTGATGAAGTTCGCATTCGCGGTCTCCATCGTGCTGTTCATCGTGGTCGTGGTGGCGACGTCGGTGCTCTACCTCGCCCTCGACACGATGGGCGTGTGGAGCTCGGTCAACACCAGCCTCAAGGACCTGGTGACCGCCAGCGGTGGCACGGAGAGCAGCTCCGGCGGCTCGTTCCGGATCACCGCCTGGGGCGTGATCGGCACGTCGATGCTGATCGGGGCGGTCAACGTCGTCCTGTTCACCGCGCTCGCCACCCTGAGCGCGTTCATCTACAACGTCTGCGCCGACCTCGTCGGCGGCATCGAGCTGACGCTCGCCGAACGGGACTGACGACCCTGGGTCGGGTTGCGAGCCACCCCGCTTTGGAGGCTCGCAACCCGATGCGGTAACGTTCCTCTCGCAGTTGAGCGGGGCTATAGCTCAGTCGGTTAGAGCGCAGAGCTGATAACTCTGAGGTCGATGGTTCGATTCCATCTAGCCCCACGAGCGGCAAGGGGTCCTGTGTTCGCGGAAAGCGCGAGCCAGGACCGCTCGTCATTCTGCCGGGGGGCCGAGCCCCCCGAACCCCCACGGTGCGTTCTGGTTGCGCTGGCCGGTTGGTTGCGCTTTCCTTTGGTACGGGGGGAAGTCTGCTCGACGCCTTCTTAGGGGGATGTGCTCGTGCTGAAGAAGCTTCTGATCGTGGCCGGCGTTGCTGGGGCGGCTTACCTGGTCGTCAAGAAGGTCAAGGAGTCCAGCGACGAGCGCGCTCTCTGGCACGAGGCCACCACTTCGCCTGATCTTCGCTAGTTCGTAGCGAGGGGCCCTAGCTCAACTGGCAGAGCACCGCCTTTGCAAGGCGGGGGTTAGGGGTTCAAGTCCCCTGGGCTCCACTTTCAAGTTTGGTTGGCCGGCTCGGCATCTCTCGTCGAGAGCGTGCAGCCGTGTTCAACGATCAATTCGGGTCGTCGCGCGCTGTGGGGTTCTCCGGCGCTGTTCTGATCAGTGCGGGGGGTTCGCGGACGGCGGCGTCCCGGGTGCTCTGGTTCGAGGCGCTCTGGGACACCGGACGGGTCCGCAAACCGGAAACGAGTCGATGGACGGCATGGTCGCCCGCCTGGACGGGTCTTGACGCCGCCGTTGAGTGCGGGTCAGCCCCGCGAGCGGACCTTTGGTTGACTGTCGCCGTGAAACGCCGCTCAGCCCTCCTGCTGCTCACCCTCACCGGCCTGGCCGGCTGCGCCGACGCGGAAGCGGTCGTGCCCGACGCCGGCGCCTCGGCGATGCCGTCCGCCGATCTCCGCTGGCCGCTTCGGGAGCCCGACCTGGCTGCCGGTTTCTGCTTCACGCTGGTCCAGGGCTTCACGCCGAAACAGGTGATCGACCGGCTCGGCGGCAAGGAACTGGAACGGGTCAAGTGGGCGCAGCTCGTCGGGCCCGGTGACGGCGAGGCCGGCGCCGCGCGGCGCTACTTCGTCGGGCTGACCCGGTTCGACGACTGGACGCTCATCGCGGAGGACGCCGGTGACCTCGGCGTCACCGAGGAGATCGTGCGCCCGCTCTCGGAGGGCCGCCGCGTGCTGGCCTACCGCAGCGACGCCACCGGGCGGGGACGCCTGCTGGTGATCGAGGACGGGGAGGTGCTCCTCGACTTCGACTCCGGAACCCCGGAACGCTGGGGCGGCAGCCAGCCGGGCGACTTCGTGCCGGCCATGCGGACGGCAGGCCTTCTCGGGGGTACGGACGTGACGGAACCCACGGGACCCGCGTTGTCGTTCCTGGCTGACCGAACGGGCGTCACGTTGACTCGGGAACAGCTCAACGAGCGTACATATCTGCTGGTCACCGTCCCTAAGTAGAAGATGACCATTTGCCCTTTCTTCGATGGATGAAGTTATCCACAGGGGAATGAATGAGTTCTGCGGGGCACGGTGTCTCCGGTTAGCCTGCGATTCGTGAGCGAACGAAGACGGGCAGCTGCCGTGATCGTGCGGGAGGGTCGTGTGCTGATGGTGCACGAGCGCAGCCGGCGATTCGGTGGCGGCGAGTGGTGGACCCTGCCGGGAGGCGGTCTGCGACCCGGTGAGACGGCCGAGGAAGCGGTGCGGCGCGAGGTCTTCGAGGAGACCGGGCTGATCGTCGGCGACGCCCGCTACGTGCTGGAGATGCCCTATCCCTCGGGCATGACGTCGGTCTTCGCGGTGACGGTGGCGGACGGCGAGCCACGTGTCGGCCACGACGACGGGTTCGGGCCGGAGCCGCTCGGGGTGGACTGGTTGCCGGTCCCCGAGCTGCCGATCGAGACGCACGGTGTGCCGGTGCCACCGCTCATGGTGGTGCTGCCCACCATCGCCGATCACACGGACGGCGTGACGTCCGCCGGTGACGGCTCGGCGACGGGCGCCGAGTCGGCTGCCGGGGCCGGCGAGGGGACGAACGGCGCGGCAAGCGTGCGCAGGCGCTCCACGACGAAGTAGGCGCTCGACGCTGCGTACCCGGGGGCCAGCACGCAGCCGAGGATCAGCACCGGCCGGGAACCGACGGCGATCAGAGCCGCGGCGCACGCGGCCCAGCAGGCGAGCAGCACCGCGTTGACGGTGTCGTGCCGCGCCCAGCCCCGGGCCCGGCGGCGTGCCTGGCGCTGGATCTCGACGACGAGGGCGTGCGCCATCCCGGCAGCCAGCAGAGCCAGCAGCGCGGTGGCGAAGTACGAACGATGGCCGCCGGCGACGGCGACCAGGGCAGTGGCACCGGTGAGCAGGGCGAGGCCACTCACGGTCCCGACGCGTGCTTTCCGACGGTCCTCCACAAACCCATTAGCTCGGCATGATCAGCCGAAATCTGAGGAGTCCCGCCCCGACTGTTGGAGATCCACTGTCCGGGGCAAGGATGTCCGACATGATGGGAAGTTTGCAGACCGAATCCGCACAGTCCCGCCTCGACCTGCTCGCCCCTCCGGTCGCGAAGGCCCTGGAGGTCTGGCCGGTGGAGGCACCGATCGACGCCGATCAGGTGCTGGTCGCCCCGATCGACCCGACGCTGGCGGACACGGCCGCCTTCTGCGAGGCGTACGGCGTAGGGCTGCCCGAGTCCGCGAACTGCGTGATCGTCGCCGGTCGTCGTGGCGACGTCACCCGCTACGCCGCCTGCGTCGTCCTCGCCACCACCCGCGCTGACGTGAACGGTGTCGTGCGCAAGTACCTCGACGTCCGGAAGGCGAGCTTCGCGCCGATGGACGAGGCGGTGTCGCTGACCGGCATGGAGTACGGCGGTATCACGCCGATCGGCCTCCCGGCGTCCTGGCCGATCCTGGTCGACTCCCGGGTGATCGCCACCCCGCACGTGATCATCGGTTCCGGTGTGCGGCACAGCAAGATCGCGATCGCCGGCCCGGCTCTCGGCGCCCTGCCCGGCGCCGAGGTCATCGATGGCCTGGCCCGCGAGGTCGGGTGATCCCCGTCGATGTCGTTCCACGTGAAACGACATCGACAAACGTCATGCTGCGGCGTCGGCCGCCTCGCGTCGGGTGATCTCCTCGAACGCGGCGAGCAGCGTCGGCGTCTCCTGTGCGCCCTGCACCGCGTACTTCCCGTCGATGACGAACGAGGGGACGCTCGTGATGCCGAGCTCCCGCGCCTCGGTCAGATCGACCTGCACCGCGGCGCTGCCGGCATCGGTCATCAGGTAGTCCCGCGCCGCGCCCTCGTCCAGGCCGATCGAGCCGGCCACCGCGGCGAGCGCGTCCGCCGAGCCGATGTCGACGCCGTGGGTGAAGTGAGCGGCCTGAAGGGCGTCGAGCATGTCGGCCTGCCGCTCCCGGGTCGCCGCCCACGCGATCAGCCGATGCGCGGTGAACGTGTTGGCGGCGATCGCCCGATCGAAGTCCAGGGTCAGACCCTCGCCGGCGGCGATCGCGGTGACGTGCGCGAACATCTCCTCCGCGCGCTGCCACCCACCGAACTTGCCGGCCATCACCTGCTTGATCGGCAGCGGCTCCGGCACCGGGCTCGGGTCCAGCTGGTAGGCGCGATAGGTCACCGTGACACTGCCGTCGAACGCGTGCACGGCCTTCTCGAGCCGGCGCTTGCCGATGTAGCACCACGGGCAGATCACATCGGACCAGACCTGGATGTCCACGTCACCCCTCCGCGGAAGAAGCGGCCACCTGACGCTTGAGCCGCGCCAGGATCGCCGTGCCACCCCGGATCCGCAGCGGGCTGATCGCCTGAGCCAGCCCCATCCGAGCATAAAGATCATCGGGTACGGCCAGAACCTCGTCAGCGGTCGCCCCGGCGAGGCCCTCGGCGAGGATGCCGGCGAAGGCGCGCGTGGTCGGCGCCTCCGGCGGGCAGTCGAAGTGGGTCACCACCGAACCGTCGGCCTGCACGGTCGCCTGGAGGAAGAACTGCGTCTGGCACTCCGGCACCTGTTCCATGCCCTCGTGACCGGCAAGCTCGGCGGGCAGCGGCGGGACCGCGTCCGCGAACTCCAGCAACATCTCCAGGACCACGTCCCGGGGAGCGGAGGCGAACTCGTCGACGATTTCGGCAAGCTTCGGTGGCATGTCAGTCACAGGACCGACCCTACGCGTGCGATCTTCAGGCCGCGGCCGACGTGGGCAGGAGTGCCACGTCACTCAGGCTGAGGATGCCCACCACCTTGCGGTCCGCGTCACAGACCAGCAGCCGGCGCACGCCCCGGTTGCGCATGGCCTGCACCGCCTCCTCCACAGTGGCGCTCTGCTCGATCATGATGAGTTCCCGGGTGGCGATGTCGCCGAGCCGGGTGGTGGCCGGCGGCAGGTGCTCGGCTATCGCCCGGACCACGATGTCGCGGTCGGTCACGATCCCGGCCATGGTCGGGCCGTGGGTCACCACGACGTCGCCGATCCCCTGGTCGCGCATCGCCTGCGCGGCCTCGTCGAGGGGGGTGTCCTCGGGCAGGTAGACCACCTGCCGTGTCATCGCATCCGCGACCAGCCTGACCACGTCTCGCCCCGATCCGCCTCGTCGTTGCTCAAGCTTCCGCTTCACCCAGCTCCCGGTCACGAAACGGTTACCCGAGCCTTGCGGTGATTACACCCGCGATGTCCACAAGGGGCAATTCCCGTCGCTCTCCGGTGCGCCGGTCGCGAAGTTCGCCGTACCCGTCGGTGAGCCGGCGGCCGACCACGACGGCCTGCGGGATCCCGATCAGCTCGGCGTCGGTGAACTTCACGCCGGCCGAGATGTTCGCCCGGTCGTCGACGAGCACCCGCAGGCCCGCCCGGGACAGCGTCGCGCCGAGGGTGAGCGCGGCATCGACCTGCCCGTCCTTGCCGGCCGCCACCACGTGCACGTCGGCCGGAGCCATCGACCGCGGCCAGACCAGCCCGCGCCCGTCGTGGTGCTGCTCGGCGATCGCCGCCACGGCTCGGGACAGCCCGATGCCGTAACTGCCCATGGTCGGGCGGACCGGCTTGCCGTCGGCGGCCAGGACGTCGAGCTTGAAGGCATCGGTGTACCGGCGGCCGAGCTGGAAGATGTGCCCGATCTCGATGCCGCGCCGGATGGTGAGCGTGCCGTCCGCGCACCGGGGGCAGGGATCGCCGGCCCGCACCTCGGCGGCCTCGATCGTGCCGTCCGGCGTGAAATCGCGGCCCGCTACCACGCCTGTCGCGTGCCGGCCGGGCTCGTTGGCGCCGGTCAGCCACGCGGTGCCGTCGGCGACGCGCGGGTCGGCCAGGTAGCGGACCTTCAGGCCCTGCGGGCCGATGTAGCCCTTGACCAGGTCGGGCCGTGCCGCGAAGTCGTCGAAGAGGGTGGCGGTGGCCGGGGCGAGCGCGGCGTTGAGCCGCTTCATGTCGACCTCCCGGTCACCGGGCACGCCGATCGCCAGCAGCTCCGGCTCGCGGCCGGGGTGGTGGACGGTCACCACCACGTTCTTCAGGGTGTCCGCCGCGGTCCAGTCCGCCCGTCCCCGGAGCCGGTGGGCGTTGGCGTGATCGACGAGGGAGGCGATCGTCGGGGTGTCCGGAGTGTCATGGACCTCCAGCGAGAGATCGGACGTGCCGGTGACACTCACCGGCGTCGTCACCGCCTCGGTATTCGCGGCATAGGAACAGGCCGCGCAGCCCACGAACGTGTCCTCGCCCACCTCCGACGTGGCGAGGAACTCCTCCGAGGCGGAACCGCCCATCGCGCCGGAGACCGCCGAGACGATCGTGTGCTCCAGACCGAGACGTTCGAAGACCCGCTGGTACGCCTCGCGCATCCGCTGATAGGCCTCGGCCAGACCGGCGTCGGTGAGGTCGAACGAGTAGGCGTCCTTCATCAGGAACTCGCGGCCGCGCAGCAGACCGCCACGGGGCCGAGCCTCGTCCCGGAACTTCGTCTGGATCTGGAACAGGACCAGCGGAAAGTCCCGGTACGAGCTGGTCAGGTCCTGCACGAGCAGGGTGAACATCTCCTCGTGCGTCGGGGCGAGCAGGTGGTCCGCCCCGCGCCGGTCCTGCAGCGTGAAGATGTCGTCCCCGTACTCGGTCCAGCGCCCGCTCACGTCGTAGGGCTCACGCGGCAGCAGGGCCGGGAACGAGACCTCCTGCCCACCGGCCGCGGTCATCTCCTCGCGGACCACCGCGGTCACCCGGTCGAGGACCAGCTTGCCCAGCGGCAGCCAGGTGTAGCCGCCCGGCGCGGCGCGGCGGATGTAGCCGGCGCGCAGGAGGAGCCGGTGACTCGGCGCCTCCGCGTCCGCCGGCTCCTCACGAAGGGTCTTGAGCAGCAAGGTGGACATTCGAAGCAGCATGTCCGGAGCCTAGGGAATCAGGTGTTTTGGAGCACTCGCTTTAGCTCGTGTCGCCATCGTCACGTAGACGGCGGTTCCCTGTTCGGTGAAAAACTTGCCTATCAAGCAAAGCTGAACAGCCGTTAGGGGGAAGCCATGGCTTGGCGCAGCTTCGTGGCAATGGGGGACAGCTTCACCGAGGGCATGTCGGACGCGTACCCGGATGGTTCCTACCGCGGGTGGGCCGATCTGGTCGCCACCCGCCTGGCGGTCGACACCGGACCCGGGTTCCAGTACGCGAACCTCGCGATCCGCGGCCGCCTGCTCGACCAGGTCCTCGCCGAGCAGCTGGAACCGGCCCTGAAGATGCGACCCGACCTGGTCGGCTTCGCGGCCGGCGGCAACGACATCCTGCGGCCGAAAGCCGATGCGACGGCGCTCGTCGCGCGGATCGAGCCGGTGATCGCGCGGATCCGGGCCACCGGCGCCGACGTGATCCTCTTCCGGTTCGCCGACGTGGCGGCGCACATCCCGGGCGGCCAGCGGATGATCGGGGCGCGGGCGGCGGCCCTCAACGACGGCACCCGTGAGATCGCCGAGCGGCACGGCGCGTACCTGATCGATCTGTTCGCCGACGACGCCTACCTGCACCCGGACATGTGGAGCGACGATCGTCTGCATCTCTCCGAGGCAGGTCATCGCCGGGTCGCCGGGCACGTCCTGAACTCGCTCGGCGTCGGCGTCGACGAGGAATGGATGCTGATCCCGCCGGCGCCGCAGCCGACGCCGTGGCGGCTGGCGCGCAGCGCCGACCTGCGCTGGGCCAGGCAGCACCTCGCTCCCTGGGTGAGCCGGCACCTGCGCGGGCGCTCCTCCGGTGATCTCGTCACGGCGAAGCGACCGGTGCTGACACCGTTCGGTGAATAGGACGGGTCTTCAGTCTGTTCAAGGGTGGTGGGCGGGGCGGTCGGAGGGCGACTAGCGTGAAGCTCATGTCCGTTTCGAACGATCCGGCGCAGGCGCTTCAGGCGTACGCGCACCCCGACAAATTGGTCACCACCGAGTGGCTCGCCGCCAACCTGGACACGCCCGGCCTGGTCGTCGTCGAGTCGGACGAGGACGTGCTGCTCTACGACACCGGGCACATCCCGGGCGCGGTCAAGGTCGACTGGCATCTTGAGCTGAACGACCAGCTCACCCGGGACTATCTGGACCCGGCCGCGTTCGCCGCGATGTGTGAGGCCAAGGGCATCGGCCGTGACGACACGATCGTGTTCTACGGCGACAACTTCAACTGGTGGGCGGCGTACGCGCTCTGGGTCTTCAGCCTCTTCGGCCACCGGGACGTGCGCCTGCTCGACGGCGGGCGGCAGAAGTGGGCGGCCGAGGGTCGTCCGCTGACCCGGGACAAGACGACCCGGCCCCGCGCCGAGTACCCGGTGCCGGTCCGCAACGACGCGGAGATCCGGGCGTTCCGTGACCAGGTGATGGGTCACATCGCGACGGGCCGGCCGCTGGTCGACGTCCGTTCGCCGCAGGAGTACACCGGGGAGCTGACCCACATGGCGGCGTACCCGCAGGAGGGCGCGCTGCGCGGCGGGCACATCCCGGGCGCGGTCAGCAAGCCGTGGAAGTCCGCGGCGAACGACGACGGCTCCTTCAAGCCGCACGACGAGCTCGTCAAGATCTATCAGGACGAGCTCGGGCTCGAGTCGGCGGACGACATCATCGCGTACTGCCGGATCGGCGAGCGGTCGTCGCACACCTGGTTCGTGCTGCACCACCTGCTCGGATACCCGCAGGTCCGCAACTACGACGGTTCCTGGACGGAGTGGGGCAACCTGGTCCGCGCGCCGATCGCCAAAGGATCCGAGCCCGGTGGATTGAGCTGAGTTAGGCCTTGGACGGCCTTTAGTCCGTTTCCGGGTGGTGGGTGGGGCGGTCGGAGGGGGTACCGATTTTGTCGGTGCCGCCCGGTAGCGTCCCCGATCGTGAGCAACACGTTCCAGGTCGATCTGCGAGGGATCGTCGATCTCCTCAGCCACCACCTCTATGCGAGCCCGCGCGTCTACATCCGCGAACTCCTGCAGAACGCGGTCGACGCGATCACCGCGGTCGGTCCCGATCACGCCGGCCGCGTGGAGATCGTCACCGGCGACGGCCTGCGGATCAGCGACAACGGCATCGGCCTCACCGAGGCGCAGGTGCACGAGCTGCTGGCCACCATCGGGCGCAGCTCCAAGCGCGACGAGCTGGGCTTCGCCCGGCACCAGTTCCTCGGCCAGTTCGGCATCGGCCTGCTCTCCTGCTTCATGGTGGCCGACGAGATCCGGGTGCACACCCGCCGGGGCGACGCCCCGCCCGTGCTCTGGACGGGTCATTCCGACGGGCGCTACGAGGTGGGTCCCGGCCCGGAGCGCGAGCCGGGCACCACGGTCACCCTGCTGCCGCGCCGCGGCTCCGAGCACTTCCTCATGGGTACGACGGTGACCACCCTCGCCGGCCTCTACGGCTCCCTGCTGCCGGTCACCGTGACCGTCGACGGCCAGACCGTGACAGGCGACGTCCTGCCCTGGGATCGTCCGCAGGCCGAGCGCCGGCTCTACGCCGAGGCCACGCTCGGGTTCCGCCCCTTCGACGTGATCGACCTGAACGTTCCGGCCGCCGGGCTGAGCGGCGCCGCGTTCGTGCTGCCCACCCCGGTCAACCCGGCGAGCCGTGGCGGCCACCGGGTCTACCTGAAACGCATGCTCCTCTCGGAGAACGTGGAGGGCCTGCTCCCGGAGTGGGCGTTCTTCGCCCGCTGCGTGGTGGACAGCAGCGAGCTGCGGCCGACCGCGAGCCGCGAGGCGCTCTACGACGACGGCCAGCTCGCCGAGACCCGCGACGCCATCGCCGACCAGCTGCGCGGCTGGCTGGCCCGGCTCGCCGCGACCGACCCGCGCCGCCTCGGCGAGTTCCTGCGCATCCACCACCTCGGGGTGAAGGCGCTGGCCCTGCACGACGACGAGATGCTGCGCCTGGTCGAGCAGTGGTACCCGATGCAGACCAACATGGGTGAGATCACGCTGGCCGAGTTCCGCGCCCGGCACGGCGTGCTGCGCTACGCCGCGACCGACGACGAGTTCCGCCAGCTCGCCGCGGTCGCCGCCGCCCAGGACCTGGCGCTGATCAACGGCGGTTACGTCTACGACGCCGACCTGATCGAGCGGCTCGCGGCACTTGACGCGGAGGTCCGTGCCGAGCGGCTGGACCCGTCCGACCTGTCCACCCGGTTCCTGCCGGTGGAGGCGGAGGTGGAGTTGCGGCTGCGCCCGTTCCTGGCGGCCGTGCAGCGCCGGCTCGACCGGCTCGGGTGCGAGGTCGTGGTCCGCGCGTTCGACCCGGTGACGCTCCCCTCGCTCTACCTGGTCAGCCGGGCGGCCGCGTTCCACGAGGACTTCACGGCCAGCCGGTCGCAGGCCGACGACCTGTGGGGCGGCGTGCTGGACGCGCTGTCGCAGACCGTCCCGACCGACCGTCCCCAGCTCGTCCTCAACCACCGCAACCCGCTCGTCCGGCGGATCGCCGCGCTCGGTGACGACGAGCTGGCCGGCCTGGCCGTCGAGTCGCTCTACGGCCAGGCGCTGATGCTCGGCCACCACCCGATCCGGCCGAACGACGCGGCCCTGCTCACCACGTCGCTTCTCGGTCTGCTGGACCGTGCCGTGCCCGGGGAGGCCTGAGAGATGAAGACCGCCGAAGAGCTCTGGGACCTGCTGCACCAGGCGCACGAGCTGCCTTACGGCGCGGCCCAGATCGCGCTGGTCGAGCAGGTCCTGCGGCACGTCGACACGGCGGGCGACCCGGCGCTCGCGTTCTACTCGCGCCTGCTCGCCACGACGGCGTACATCTACGGTGGCGAGCCGGTGAAATCCTTCCCCACCTTCTCCTGGTGCGTGGCCGACTTCGACCGCAAGCCCGCGCCGTACCACGAGCGCTGGACGCACAACCTGCTCTGGCTCTTCAAGAACATGGTCAGCATGCTCACGAAGTTCCCGGAGATCCCGCTCGCCCGGACACACGCGGTCCTCGACGACATGGAGCGGCGTTACCGGGAGCACGGCCGTGGCATGCAGGCCGTCTACAAGCACCGTTACCTGGTCGCCGAGCACGTCGGGCAGACCGAGGAGGCGCAGGCCTGGTTCGACAGGTGGCAGGCCGCTCCCCGCGACGAGCTCTCCGACTGCGCCGGTTGTGACCCGAGCTCGCTCGCCAACCACCTGATCGGTCAGGGCCGGTTCACCGAGGCCGTGGAGCTGGCCGAGCCGGTGCTCGCCGGCGACCTGTCCTGCAACGAGCAGCCGCAGAGCATCCTCAGCGAGCTGATGGTGGCCTACCTGCGGTCCGGGCACCCGGCCGAGGCGGCGGACGCGCACCGCCGGTCGTACCTGATCGAGCGGAACAACCTGGCCGACCTCGGCGGCATCGGCGACCACATCGCGTTCTGCGCGCGCAGCGGCAACGAGCACCGCGGCCTGGAGATCCTGCAGCGCCACATCGACTGGCTCGACCGTGCGCCGTCGCCGTCGTCGGCGATGTGGTTCGCGGCGTCGTCGTCACTGCTCCTGCGACGGATCACCGAGCGGGGGCACGGTGACGCGGTGATCCGGCGTACCGGCAGGCCGGAGGTCACGGCTGCCGAGCTGGCCGGGGAGCTGTCGGCCTTCGCGGTCGAGACCGCGTCCCGTTTCGACGCCCGCAACGGCACCACCCATCAGAGCGAGCTGATCCGGCGCGAGCTGGACGCCGAGCCGTACGAGACGGTGGTCCAGCTCTCCGCGACGGCCCGGCCCACCGCCGCGGCGGGCCCGATCGCCGCGCCGCCCGTGCCGGTCGTGACGGCCGTGGAGCCGCCCGCCGAGATCCCGGCCGAGGCGTCCCTGGCCGAGCTGCTCGACCTGGCCGAGCGCTACCAGGAGGACGACCGCGAGACCGCGCTCGGCGAGGTGGTGGACGCGATCGGCGAGCGGTTCGCCGTGCCGGAGGAGCCGCTGCTCGCGGCCCGGCTCTGGGCACTGCGGGGATACCGCCTTCCGGATGAGGCCCACGCCGAGACGATCGCCGTCTGGGAGAGAGCGGCCGGCCTCTTCACCGAGGCCGGCGAGACCGGCGAGGCGATCTCGATGCGCGCCCGGATCGCCGCGGAGCGGGCCAAGGCCGGCGAGCTGGACGGCGTGGTCGAGGCGATTCAGGCCGCCGTCGACCATCAGGAGAAGCACGGTGACGCGGCGGAACGGGCGAGCGCCTGGCTGCGCCTGTCCGGTGTGCTCGTCCACCTGGAGAGGCTCGACGAGGCCACGGCCGCGGGCGACCGTGCCGACGAGTGCGCGGCCGCGTCGGGGGAACCGCGCCGGGTGGCCTACCACGCGTTGATGCGGGCCCGGACCCGCGCGATGACGCACCGGCACGCGGAGGCGGCCGAGGCGGCCCGGGCCGCGTGGGACTTCTACCGCGAGCACGGGCCGGCCGGGTTGAGCGCCAACGCTGCCATGGTCTTCGGCCAGCTCGCCGAGGACCCGGCCGAGGCGCTTGCGGCGTTCGACGAGGTGGTGGCCGCGGATCTGCCCGGCCTGGCGTTCCCCGTCCGGATGCAGCGGGGTCGTGCGCTGCTGCTGCTGGACCGGGCCGGCGAGGCGATCGGCGATCTGGTCGAGGCGGTGGCGCTCAGCACCGAGCAGGGGATGGCCGAGTCCGGGGCGTTCGCCCGGCACGAGCTCGCCCAGGCGTACCGGATGACCGGGCGCACGGCCGAGGCGATCGAGGTGGCGGAGGAGGCGCTGCTCGGTTACGAGCGGTTCGAGGCGGAGCAGCGGGCCGACGACTGCCGGTTCCTGCTGGCCGGCCTCTACGAGGCGTTCGGCGACCGGAACCGGGCGCTCGCCGGTTACCGCGACTTGATCGAGCGGCTCGCGGACAACCCGGCAGGCCGTGGGCAGATCGCCGAGCGGGCCGGTCAGCTGCTCTACGACATGGACCGGGACAGCGAGGCCGCGCTGACCTTCCAGGCGGCCGCCGAGGCGCTGCGCGAGTCCGGCGACCTCGCCGGTGAGCTGCGGTTGCTGCGCCGGCGGCTGATGGCGCTGAACTACGCCGACGAGGTGCCGGCCGCCGAGGAGCTGATCGGCCTGGTCGCCCGGCGATACGCGGAACTGCCCGCCGAGCCGGCCGCCGAGCCCGAGGTGAAGTGGGAGCGGGCGATCTTCGCGTTCGAGACCGGCAACCTGCTGATGCGCCGGGACCGGTTCGCGGAGGCGGTGCCGCACCTGCGCGGCGCGCCGGAGCTTCTTCGCGAGATCGGGGCGATCCAGGACGCCGATCGGGTGACCTGCATGCTCGCCGAGGCGCTTCTCCGATCGGGCTCACCGGAGGAGGCGGAGGAGATGCTGGACACGTTGATGGCAGGCCTGGCACCGGATGCGCCGGCGCGGAGCCTGGCCGAGGAGCTCCGCACGGAGGCCCGCGACGCGAAAAAGGGGCTGAACGACCGTTAAGTAAGGGCTTGACTCCGGGTTACAGTGGCGAGGTGACGACGGTAGAACAACGGCACCGGACCACCCCTCCGGCGCCACGGCGGCGGTCTCGCCGCGACGAGATCCTGGAGATCGCGGTGGGCCTGTTCGCCTCCCGCGGCTATCACGGCGTGTCGATGGATGACATCGGCTCCGCCGCCGGCGTCACCGGCCCAGCCCTCTACCACCACTTCGCCGGCAAAGAGGCGATGCTGGTGGCCGCGCTGATCCCGGTCAGCGAGGGCCTGCTGGAGGGCGGCCGGGAGCGGGTCGCCCGGCACTCGGAGGACGCGGAAGCCGCGCTCGCCGACCTGATCGACTTCCACGTGGACTTCGCGCTCGAGAACCCCGCGGTGATCGCGCTCCATCTGCACGAGCTGGACCGGCTGCCGGACGAGCCGCGCCGGCAGATCCGCCGCCTGCAGCGCCTCTACGTCGAGGAGTGGGTGGCGGTGCTCTCCCGGGTGCGGCCCGAGCTGGCCGCACCTGAGGCGCGGGTGCTGGCGCACGCGGCGTTCGGCCTGATGAACTCCACGCCGTTCCTCGGCGGCGAGGTGGACCGCCGGCGCCGTGCCGACCTGCTGCGCGAGGCCACCATCCACGCCCTCGCCGGCCACTGACCCGAGCACCTCGCCGCGATCCGGACGCGCCGAGCACCTCGCAGCGATCCGGACGCGCCGAGCGCAGCTGACGCGCGGCCGGCGGGTGCCCGAACAGCAACTTGAACACTCGTCACTGCCGGCGTCGCTCCACCACGGGCGGGGCCGGGAAGCGCCCCACAAGGGCCGGACCGCAAAGGAGCGGAATGATCGAGTCGTTGCTCGTCGCGAACCGGGGGGAGATCGCCCGCCGGATCATCCGGACCGCCAACCGGCTGGGAATCCGGACGATCGCGGTCTACTCGGAGGCCGACGCTGATCTGCCGTTCGTGCGGGAGGCCGACGAGGCGGTCGCCATCGGCCCGGCCAATCCGGCACAGAGTTACCGCAATGCCGACGCGATCATGGCAGCCGCCAAGTCGACGGGCGCCCGGGCGATCCACCCGGGCTACGGCTTCCTGAGCGAGAACGCCGACTTCGCCCGTACCGTCGAAGCCAACGGCCTGGTGTGGGTCGGACCCGGCGCCGAGGCGATCAGCGCGATGGGCGACAAGATCAATGCTCGGAATCTGATGGCCGCGGCCGGCGTGCCGGTCGCGCCCGGGTCGCCGGACCCGGCGGAGACCGCCGACGCCGCGCTCGGGGCGGCGGCCACGATCGGCTTCCCGGTGATGGTGAAGGCCGCGGCGGGCGGCGGCGGCATGGGCATGTCGGTCGCGACCGACGAGGCTGAGCTGCGCAAAGAGTTCGAGAAGGTGCGCGCTTTCGCGGAGCGGATGTTCGGCGACGGATCGGTGCTGATCGAGCGCTACTTCCCCCGGGTGCGGCACGTCGAGGTGCAGATCCTCGGTCTGGCCGACGGCCGGGTGGTGGCGCTCTCCGAGCGGGAGTGCTCGGTGCAGCGCCGCAACCAGAAGCTCGTCGAGGAGGCGCCGTCCCCGGCCGTCTCTCCGGAGCTGCGGGAACGACTGCTGGCGGCGGCGGTGAAGGCGGGCGAGGCGGTCGGCTACCGCAACGCGGGCACTGTGGAGTGTCTGTTCGACCCGGCCACCGGTGATTTCTTCTTCCTGGAGATGAACACCAGGCTGCAGGTGGAGCACCCGATCACCGAGTTGATCCACGGGATCGACCTGGTTGAGCAGCAGTTGCGGATCGCTTCGGGACTTGAGCCCACGCTCCAGGAAGGACAGAAGGGTCACGCGATCGAGCTGCGGATCAACGCGGAGGACCCGAAACGGTTCCTCCCCGGTCCGGGCAAGGTCGCGACCTGGGTGGAGCCTGCGGGCGAAGGGGTGCGGGTCGACTCCGGGTACGCCGAGGGAACCACTGTCACCCCGTTCTACGACTCGTTGATGGCGAAACTGATCGTTTTCGGCGCGGACCGGGACGACGCGCTGGCGAAGGCCCGGGGCGCGGTGGCCGGCTTCCAGATCGCCGGCCCGAAGAACAACCTGCCGTTCTTCGCCGAGTTGCTGGAGAACCAGGAGTTCCTCTCCGGCGACTACGACACCGGCATCGTCGCGCGGATGAGGTGAGTCATGACTTTCGTCAGTATTCGTGAAGTCGCTCCCCGGGACGGCCTGCAGAACGAGGACCCGGTCCCGGCCGACGCCAAGGTCGCGCTGATCGACGCGTTGGGCCGGACCGGCGTGCGCCGGATCGAGGCGGTCTCGTTCGTGCACCCCAAGGCCATCCCGCAGATGGCCGACGCGGACGAGGTGTGGTCCCGGATCGAGCGGAACCCGGACGTCCGTTACTCGGCGCTGATCCCGAACACGCGTGGTGCGCAGCGGGCGATCGCCGCCGGGTTCCGGGAGATCGAGGTGGTGGTGTCGGCGAGCGACACGCACAACCGCCGCAACCTCAACCGGTCCACCGAGGAGTCGCTGGACGACATCACCGGACTGATTCCGCTGGTCCACGAAGCGGGCGCGACCCTCGAGGTGATCGTCGCGACGAGCTTCGGCTGCCCGTTCGAGGGCGACATCGATCCGGCGCGGGTGGCGGGCATCGTGGCTCGCGTCCGCGCCGACGGCGCGGACCGCATCGCCTTCGGCGACACGACGGGCATGGCGACCCCCCGCCGGGTCCGTGACCTTCTCTCCGAGGTACGGCCTGACCTGCTGCACTTCCACAACACCAGGGGTACGGGTCTCGCGAACATCCTGACCGCCCTGGAACTGGGGGTGACCGAGTTCGACGCGAGCGCGGGTGGCCTCGGCGGCTGCCCCTACGCGCCGGGCGCCTCGGGCAACGTCGCCACCGAGGAGGTGGTGCACATGCTGCACGACATGGGGATCGATACCGGAATCGACCTGGAGCAGTTGATCAAGGCGGCTGAGCTGGCCGAGAAGATTGTCGGGAGGCCTCTTCCGTCGGGCGTTCTGCGGGCCGGACCCCGTACCCGGGTGGTGTGATTCCCGGGTCCTTTCCCTGGACCATTTTTCCGATTTGTGTGCGTGACTTCTCGTTCGCTCGCGTCGTTACCAATACCGAGTGGCAATTTCGCCCTGTTCCGTGTGAATAGGGCGAATCGGCCACCGGTTGGTGTCGACGGCGAGGGGTAGATCATGGTGGACGGGAAGGCTGGGCGCGGACCGCGCACGGCATGCCGGTCCCTGTCGATCCCCGGCGGCGGCTCCCCGCTCATGCCGTCCCCGAACCAGGGGGCGGAGCGGCGTGCGGAGCGCCGCGCACAGAACACCGGTTCTCGGTGGGCCGTGCGTGCACTCGTCGTCGGCGGACTGGCCGGGGCGGCCTGGCTGCTCACCGGCACCGCCGCACACGCCGCGGACCACGGCGGCGGGCCTGCCGGCTCGCCGGACGGGTCCGCGTCGCACCGTGTCGCGCCGGTGTCCGGCGGCGAATCCACGGTTCGCGAACTCCTGGAGGCGGCCGTCCAGCCGCTGGAGTTCAGGTACACATCGCAATGCCACCGGCGTGTCGTGACGTCGATTCTCGCGACAGCGGAACGGGTGCTGTCCGGGCCGGTGGAACTGCCAGCCGAGGTCATCTACGACGGAATCGCGATCGACGCGTACCCGTACGGTGCGGAACCGCACCGGAAGCCTGCCCCCTCGCGGACCAGCGGAGGATCGGCGGACGACCGGAAGCGGCACCGACCGGCGGCGCACGCCGCGGATCCCGTCACCGCGCCGGAGACCAGGCAGCCCGACGCGGAACTCCCGCTGTCGGATGCCACCGAGCCGGCCGCTGTGTCACCGGTCGCTATGTCACCGGTCGCTATGTCACCGGTCGTTGGCTCACCGGTCGCTGTCTCATCGGTCGCCGGGCCATCGGCTGCCGGCGGCGCTCAGGCGGCGCCCACCTCGGCGAGCACCAGCACCAAGGCCTCGCGCGACACGGCCGGCCACACGCCGGCGCGGTACGCGAAGGCCCAGTCCCGGTCCTCCGTCCACCGCCGGGTCCCGGCCGCACGGCCGGCCTCGCCCAAGACGGATCGCGAGGACGCACCCGTTCAGAACGGGCCCGAGCCCGCACGGATGAACCTCGGGACTGTCAGTGGCATCCCGGCCAACGGGTCGGGATCCTCCCCGGAAGTCGGCCCGGTGGCCGTGCTTCCGCCTCGGGTCGGAAACGGCGCGGTGGACAACCACCGATTCCCGTTCGCGACCGATGTCGTAGCCCGGCGAAACGACGCCGTGGCACCTGACGTCTTCCCTGACTAGTGCGCTCATCCGCCGGTCGCCCGGCGGGCCCACGATTCCGGAACCGCTTGCGCACAGGCGGCGAATCAGCCCTTTCCCGCGCGACTCACGGCACCGCATCGCACATCGATCTTTTATCGCTGATTATTCGTGAAAGGCATTTCTTTCCAGATGAAGAAGACGTGGGTTCGTAAGACGCTCAGCATCGGCGTGCTCGCCGCCGGTGCCCTGCTGTTCGGCCCGGCCGCGGCCGCCCAGGCGACCGGTGGCAGCTCGTTCGGCCACCAGCCGGCCGGCGGTTTCGGGCACCTGGCCCAGCAGACGAGCGGGCACCACGGGCTGAACCCGTTGCACGGTCTCCCGAGCACGCATCAGATGCTCCCGAGCCTGGGTAAGCACTTCGGCCAGAGCTCGCACCAGGGTTTCACCGGCGGCAACCTGCACCAGGGTTTCACCGGCAGCAACCTGCACCAGGGTTTCACCGGCAGCAACCTGCACCAGGGCTTCACCGGCCAGGGCGCGCACCGGGGCTTCACCGGCCTCGACGGCCTGGGCCACCACCTGGGACAGAGCCAGACCACGCACCGGACGCTGGTCGTGCACCAGCCGATCACCACGCACCGCAGCTACGACCCGGGGCACAGCTTCGGCGGCCAGCACGGCGTGGGTGACCTCACCAGCCTGATCCACGGCCGGAGCATGCCGAGCCACACCGGGGACTCCTGGGTTCCCGGCGGCCACGTCCCGCAGGACCTGATCGGCCACCACGGTGACGTGCCGGCCGGCCCGGACAGCATCGGGTTCCCGAACGGCGGCCAGGTGACCATCCCGGTGAACTTCTGCGGCGCCTCGCTCGCGTTCTTCGGGACCACCTACAACAGCGCCAGCTGCGCTCCGGTCAAGAACGTCTCGGCGGTCGCCGGCCAGCAGAACACCGTCCCGGGCGGCCAGAACGTCCCCGTTGACCAGACCCCGGACGACTTCGGCGACCAGACGCCGGACGACTTCGGCGACCAGTCCCCGGACGACCTCGGCGACGAGCTGCCGGACGACACCGGTGACGTGCGTGGCGACCAGGGCTACGACGACGCGGGCGAGCTGCCGGACAACGCCGGTTACGGCGACGAGGCGCCCGACGCGGTCGACAACGCCGGTTACGGCGACGAGGCGCCGGACGCCGTGGACCAGCCGGGCAACGCGATGAACGACGACAACGGGTACGGCGGCGAGCTGCCGGACCAGTACACCGGCAACAACGGCGGCCGGGAGAGCACCCTGAGCCGCCTCACCGACGTCGGCGGCATCCGCAGCGCCGGCCTCGGCGGCGGCCTCGGGCTGATCAACAGCCTGCGCTGACCCGGGTCGCGCCGTCCCGGGCGTGATCGGTCCCGCCGGTGCGTCCTCCACTGCGCCGGCAGCACCACAGCGAACGGGAGCTCCGTATGGGGCTCCCGTTCGTCGTTGCCGCCGACTGCTCGATCGGCTAGCCTAACGTTCGTTAAGTTCTCTAACGATCGTTAAGGGTCTGGCGATCGGGATGCGGAGGAACGATGGACGGCGACGCGCTCGCGGCTGCTCGCAAGCGGGTGCTGGCCGGCGGCGCCGAGAAATACCACGCCGCCAATGCCGCCAAGGGCAAGCTCTTTGCCCGTGAGCGGATCAGCCTGCTGGTCGACGAGGGCACGTTCGTCGAGGACGGTCTCTACGCCAACAGTCTCGCGGACGGCCTGCCCGCCGACGGTGTGATCACCGGATTCGCGCGGATCGACGGCCGGGACGTCTGCGTCATGGCCAACGACTCCACGGTGAAAGCCGGTTCCTGGGGCGCCCGGACCGTGGAGAAGATCGTCCGCATCATCGAGCGGGCGTACCGCGACAGCGTCCCGATGATCTACCTGGTCGACTCGGCCGGCGCCCGGATCACCGACCAGGTCGACCTCTTCCCCGGCCGCCGCGGCGCCGGCAAGATCTTCCACAGCCAGGTCCGGGCCTCCGGCGCGATCCCGCAGGTCTGCGCGCTGTTCGGACCGTCCGCGGCCGGCGGGGCCTACATTCCGGCCTTCTGCGACGTGGTCGCCATGGTCGAGGGCAACGCGAGCATGTACCTCGGATCCGACCGGATGGTCGAGATGGTCACCGGGGAGAAGACGACTCTCGAGGCCATGGGCGGCGCGCGGGTGCACTGCACCGAGTCCGGGGTGGGTCACTTCCTCTGCAAGACCGAGCGCGAGGCGCTCGACGTGGTGCGGACCTACCTGTCGTACCTTCCGTCGAACTGGACGCAGCAGCCTCCGGCGGCTTCCGCCACCGATTCCTCCGGGGTCGATCTCGGCGGTCTGGTTCCGGCCAGCGAGCGCCAGGCCTTCGACATGCGGAGGTACGTCAAGGGGCTGGTCGACAAGGATTCGTTCTTCGAGATCCAGGCCCTCTGGGCCCGTGAGCTGACCATCGGCTTCGCCCGCCTGAACGGCGAGGTGGTCGGCGTGGTCGGCAACAACTCGATGTTCAAGGGCGGCGTGCTCTTCGTCGACTCGGCGGACAAGGCCACCCGGTTCGTGCAGCTCTGCGACGCGTTCAACGTGCCGCTGCTCTTCCTCACCGACGTGCCCGGTTTCATGGTCGGCACGGCCGTCGAGAAACAGGGCATCATCCGGCACGGCGCCAAGATGATCACGGCGATCTCCGAGGCCACGGTCCCGAAGATCTGCGTGGTGGTCCGCAAGGCGTACGGCGCCGGCCTCTACGCGATGGCCGGGCCGGGCTTCGACCCGGACGCCACCATCGCGCTGCCCACCGCGAAGATCGCGGTGATGGGCGCCGAGGCCGCGGTGAACGCGGTCTACGCCAACAAGATCGCCGCGATCGAGGACCCGGACGAGCGGGCCGCGTTCGTGGCGGAGCGCCGCGCCGAGTACGAGCGCGACATCGACATCATGCGTCTGGCCAGCGAACTCGTCGTGGACACCGTCGTCGAGCCGGCCGATCTGCGGGCCGAGCTGGTCCGGCGGTTCGCCGCCGCGCGAGGCAAGGACCGCTCGTTCTCCCGGCGCCGGCACGGCGTCACTCCTGTTTAGATCTTGAGAGAGGCAGTCATGGTCGACTTCCGTCTCGGCGACGAGTACGAGGAACTGCGGACCAGCGTGCGCGAGTTCGCCCGGGAACAGATCGCCCCGGTGATCGCCGAGCACTACGAGAACGAGAAGTTCCCGTACGAGATCATCCGGCAGATGGGCAAGATGGGCCTTTTCGGTCTGCCGTTCGACGAGAAGTTCGGCGGGATGGGCGGCGACTACTTCGCGCTCTGCATCGCGCTGGAGGAGCTGGCCAGAGTGGACAGTTCGGTCGCGGTCACGCTCGAGGCGGGGGTCTCGCTCGGCGCCATGCCGATCTACCGGTACGGGACGGACGAGCAGAAGCGGCAGTGGCTGCCCCGCCTGACCAGCGGTGAGGCGCTCGCGGCCTTCGGGCTGACCGAGCCGGGCACGGGTTCGGACGCGGCCGGGACCACGACGCGTGCGGTCCTCGACGAGACGACCGGCGAGTGGGTGATCAACGGGACGAAGGCGTTCATCACGAACTCCGGCACCGACATCACCTGCCTGGTCACCGTGATGGCGGTGACCGGGACGAACCCCGACGGCTCGAAGGAGCTCTCCACGATCATCGTGCCGGCCGGCACCCCGGGGTTCACCGTGGCGCCGCAGTACTCCAAGGTCGGCTGGTGCGCGTCGGACACCCACGAACTGTCCTTCGACGACGTCCGGGTGCCGGCGGCGAACCTGCTCGGCGAGCGCGGCCGCGGCCTGGCCCAGTTCCTGCGCATCCTCGACGAGGGCCGGATCGCCATCGCCGCTCTCGCGGTCGGGCTGGCTCAGGGGTGCGTGGACGAGTCGGTGTCGTACGCGAAGCAGCGCACCGCCTTCGGCCGGCCGATCGGCGACAACCAGGCCGTGTCCTTCCTGATCGCGGACATGGATCTGCGGGCCCACACGGCGCGGCTCGGCTACTACGACGCGGCCTCCCGGATGCTGGCCGGCGAGGACTTCAAGCGGTACGCGGCGATCGCCAAGCTGAACGCCAGCAACGCCGCCATGGAGAACAGCCGGTACGCCACCCAGGTCCACGGCGGCTACGGCTTCATGAACGAGTCCCCGGTCGGCCGCTTCTACCGGGACGCCAAGATTCTTGAGATCGGCGAGGGCACCTCCGAGGTGCAGCGGATGCTGATCGCCCGAGGCCTCGGCCTCTGAGCGTCAGGCCGCCGCCTCCTCGCTGCCGGCCACTGCGCACGGGTTCACCGCATCGCGGATCGTGCGCAGTGAGCCAAGCGTCTGGTCGAGCTGCTCCGGTGTGAGCAAGCCGACATACCACTGCTGGACGAGCTCGAGGTGCCCCGGCAGAACCGCGTCGAGCCGCTCCAGGCCGGCCTCGGTGATCACCGCGTACGAGCTGCGCCGGTCCGTCGCGCACGCCTCGCGCCGGACCAGGCCGCCGCGCTCCATCCGGTCCACGACCCGCGTCACGCCGCTCGTGGAAAGCGTCGTCTGACCTGCCAGGTCGGTCATCCGCAGCTGGTTGCCGGGCGAGCGGGCGAGGCGCATCAGAACCTCGAACTCGACCGGGGACAGGCGGTGCTCGTCGAACTGGGTGGCCAGTCGGTTCATCAAACCCGTGTACGCCTCGGCGAGCAGGCCGATCGCGGTGAGGCGCGGGTCGTTCAGGTCGGTGTTCACACGATCAACAGTAGCAGGCACTTGACAGGGGGAATATTGCAGCGCATATAGTTGCTCCGTCAGACAAGCAACGCCGCACAGGCATCCCGTTCAGGTTTCGAAAGAAGGAACAGTCATGACCGTCAGCACTCGTGAGTTCGAGGGTCTGCAGATCCCGGCCGCCGGCACCTATGAGCTGGACGCCGCTCACAAGCGTGTCGGCTTCGTGGTCAAACACCTGATGGTGAGCAAGGTCCGCGGTCAGTTCGCCGAGGCCAGCGCCACCATCACCATCGGCGAGAACCCGCTCGACTCCTCGGTCACCGCGTCGATCAAGACCGCGAGCGTCGAGACCGGCCAGGTCGACCGGGACAACCACCTGCGTACCGGTGACTTCTTCGAGGCCGAGAAGTACCCGACGATGGAGTTCCGCAGCACCGGCATCAAGTCCCACGCGGGCGCCGAGTTCGTCCTCGACGGTGAGCTCACCATCAAGGGCGTCACCCGCCCCGTCGAGCTGGTCGTCGAGTTCGAGGGCGCCACCACCAGCCCGTACGGGCAGCACCTCTTCGGCTTCAGCGCGCACACCGAGATCGACCGGGAGGACTGGGGCCTGACCTACAACATGGCCCTGGAGACCGGTGGCGTGATGATCGGCAAGAAGATCAAGATCGAGATCGAGGGCGAAGCGATCCTGCAGGCCTGATCCGGCCTCTCGCGCCTCTCGCGCCGCTTCACCAACGCGCCGTCCGGCATCCGGGCGGCGCGTTGTCGTCGTGTGGCGGTCGCCGGTCGAGGGTGGCAATGTGTACCGAACGCGAGTGTTCGTTCACAGAGCGGTGATCGACGTCCGTTTCGTCCGCCGGCCATCCCCGGGAGGGCACATGGGCAAGGATGTGGTGAACGCCGTCTTCACCGCGCAGGATCGGGTCGCGTTCCGTCGCAAGCTGCGCGGTTGTCTGGACGCGCTGGGCCGGATGCTCGACACGGCCGCGTTCGACGACTCGGCGCCGATGACCGGCCTGGAGATCGAGATCAACCTGGTCGACGGGGATGCCGGGCCCAGTATGCGGAACTTCCAGATACTGGCGGAATTGGGCGACTCGCGATTCCAGCCGGAGCTCGGCAAGTTCAACATCGAGCTGAACGTGCCACCCCGGTCGATCGCGGGAGGTGGGCTCGACGCGTACGAGAGCGATATCTTGAATGGTTTGCGTGCCGCCGCGGAGTGCGCGCGCAAGAACGAGAGCCGCCTTGCCCTGATCGGCATGCTGCCCACCCTCACACAGTCCCACCTGGTGCCGGAGAACCTCTCCGTCGGCGAGCGTTTCACGGCCCTGAACAGCGAAATCGTCGCCTCCCGCGGCGATGATTTCCGGATCGACATCGAGGGCGCCGAACGGCTGAGCGCCACGAGCGAATCGATCGCCCCCGAATCCGCCTGCACGAGCGTCCAGTTCCACCTCCAGGTCACGCCGGAGGCCTTCGCGCGATCATGGAACGCCAGCCAGGCGATTGCCGCGGTCCAGGTCGCATTAGGAGCAAATTCTCCCTATCTGTACGGGCGGAGACTCTGGGCGGAGACCAGGATCGCCTTCTTCGAACAGGCGACCGATGCCCGCCCCGACGAGTTCAAGGCCCAGGGGGTGCGCCCTCGCGTGTGGTTCGGCGAACGCTGGATCGAATCGGTCCTCGACCTGTACGAGGAGAACGTCCAGTTCTTCCCGCCGCTGCTTCCGGAGATCCACCCCGAGGACCCGGCCCGTGTCCTGGACGCCGGTGCGGTCCCCGGCCTGTACGAGCTGCGCCTGCACAACGGAACCGTCTACCGCTGGAACCGGCCGGTCTACGACGTGGCGGACGGGCGGCCGCATCTGCGCGTGGAGAACCGTGTGCTGCCGTCCGGCCCGACCGTCGTCGACCTGCTCGCCAACGCGGCGCTCTATTTCGGGCTGGTCCGCGAGCTGGCCGAGGCGGAATCGCCGGTCTGGGAGCGGCTGGCGTTCGCCGACGCGGCGGCGAACTTCCAGGCCGGCGCCCGGGACGGCATCGAGGCGGTGATCCGCTGGCCGGGGCGCGGCGAGGTTCCGGTCGTCGAGCTGGTGCTGGACGAGTTGCTGGAGCTCGCGCATGCCGGCCTGGACCGCTTCGCGGTGGACCCCGCGACGCGGGATCGTCTGCTGGGTGTGATCGAGAATCGGTGCCGCAGCCGCCGTAACGGGGCGACGTGGCAGGTGGAGGCGGTGTGCGCCGGTGAACGGCGGGGCCTGAGCCGGGAGGCCGCGGTGCGCGAGATGACCCAGCGCTACGTCGAGCTGCAGCGGCTGAACGAGCCGGTGCACACCTGGCGGTGACGCGGTCACTTCTCGCGGGACGTGTCCTCCGGGGAGGGATTGATACGGGCGACCGTGGGGTTCGCCGGAGGCGGGGTGATCGTGGAGCGCGGGGTGCCGCCCTCGGGCTTGCCGGTGTCGCCCTTGCGGCCGGTGGTCCGCTTCGCCGGGTTCCGGCTCGGCCGGGCAGCCGCAGCGATCTCCGGATCGGCGTACGCGGCGGAGGCGCCCGGCCCGGCCGGCTCGTCGCGCGCGCCGGCCGTGTCCTTTGTGGCCGAGGCCCCGGTCGGTGCGGGCTTCGCGCGGCCCGTCGCCTTCGCCGGATCGGTGGCCTTGGCGGGAGTCGGCTGCGGTGACGGCGTTGCGACCACCGGACTGGTCGGCGAACCCGCGGGCGCCGACGGCGGCGGCCCGATCGGGGTCGGTGCTGACGGTGGCGCGTTCACCGGCTTGGGCGCCGCCCGCGATGCGTGCGATGACTGCCGGGGAGCCGGTGCGGGCCGGGGCCCAGGCTCGACAGGCGCGTCCGTTCCGGGGATCGGTCCGTCACCTGCGGTGATGGCGGGATGCTGCGGTTCCTCGTCGCTGTCCGCCTCGGTGGGCGGGGCGGTCACCGGGTACAGGTCGGGGCGGGCTCGCCGGGACTGGCGGGACTGCCCGATCGCCGCGGTCAGCGCGGAACCCGCCAGGCCGGCCAGAACGGCGTAGGGCGCGATCAGGTACGCCGACTGCAGCGGGCCGGTGGCCGTGGTCAGCGCAGCGGCCAGGACCAGGAACGAGAACGCGACGAGCAGCGGGCCGACCGCGCCCGAGACCGCGGTGCCCAGTCCGGTCTCGCCGCGGCGGGCGGCGGGCCACGCGGCGATCATGCCGATCACGAAGGCGGCGGTCAGGGTGAGCAGGGCGCTGGGCCAGTAGATGCCGCCGTACCGGATCGGGCTCACCGATTCGACGAACTGCCAGCTGGTCAGGTAGGTGGCGATGTCACGGCCGGTCACCAGCTCGGTGATCACGCCGGCGACGGCCAGCGTCCACAGCCACAGCGCGGTGCCGATCAGGTTGGCGGCGACCGGGACGGACGAGACGGCCCAGAACGCCACGATCAGACCCGCGAGGAGGCCGGCCAGGGCGTATCCACCGGCCATGAGCTGCGGGGACAGGGCGTCGGCCCGCACCGCTGACCGGGCCGGGAGCGCGACCAGCGCGACCGCGACGAGGGCGCCCGCCGCGGAGGACGTGGCGAGGGCGAAACGCCAGAGGGCCCGCCAGCGGCCGGGCCGGTCCGGGCGGAGGCGGCCGGCGACGACCGCGCCGAGGACCGTCGCGCTCGCGGTGATCCAGGTGGCCCAGCCGAGGCTGCCCAGCCAGACACTGTCCGATTCGGTGGCGGTGACCGGCCACACGAGCACGCCCAGGCCGTAGCCGAGGCCCAGTTGCGCGGCACCCGCGCCGGCCGCGATTCCGGCCGCCGTGGCGGCCTGTGATGTCCAGCCCTTCTCGGCCATGCCGCGCACTGTACTGGCACTCACCGATGTCTGCGAAACGCCTGGCAAGGTTGCATTCAGCCGGAAAACTGCGTGTAGACCCAAGATTCGATACCTTGACGCTGCGACGAGCACGGACGTGCGGACCGAAGGGAAACCGGCGATGGCCGACGAGCGCCCCCCGGAGCGGGACGAGACCCGCCCGATGGAGTCCGTGAGCCCGCCGGACGAGACCCGCCCGATGGACGCCGTGCACCCTACGGGCGACGCATCGGCGGACGAGTCCCGCCCACTGGACGAGGCCCGCCCACTGGATGAGACGCGCCCGATGGCGGCCGCCGACGCCACGCGAATTCAGCCGTCCGATGGCCCCCGATCGGATGACCGGGACCACGCGATCTGGACCGGCCGCGCCGAGGTGCGGGCACCCCGGCCGGGCCCCGAGTTCTACGAGAGCGACTGGGCGGACCCCGCTGCCCGCGAGCCGCAGGGCCGCTGGTGGGCGCCGATCGCGGTGGGTAGCGCCGCGCTGGTGCTGCTCGGGCTCCTCGGCTTCGGCATCGCAATGATCGTGCGCAGCTCCGGCGGGGAGACCGAGACGCCGGCGACGACCCCGGCCACGGTGTCGACGACGACGACCCGGAAGACCGCGGCCACGTCCGCCCCCACCACGACCGTCGCGACGACCTCACCGACACTGGCCACCACCGAGCCGACCACCGACCCGGCGAATGCCGAGGTCACGGTGCCGGCGCTGCGGGGCATGCCGCTGGCCGACGCGCAGGCCGCGCTGCAGCGCACCGGGCTGACTTTCCGGGTCATCCAGCGGGAGAGCGAGGCGGAGCCGGGCACGGTGATCAACAGTGATCCGCCGGAGGGCAGCCTCGTGCCCTCCGACACGCGAATCACCCTGGTCGTCGCGGCCGCTCCCGCGACCAGCCCGGCCACCACCGCGACCACCACGCCGGCCGGGGAGGCCGGGGAGATCGGCGGGGACTAGACCGGCAGGTCAGCGGTTGGTGCGCAGCGTCCGGGCCGGCGTCACGCCCGGGCGGGCGGCGGGCTGACGGGCGTTGCGTGCCCGTGGATCGGGCGCCTTCCCGACCGGCCGCAGACCGGCGACCTGCACGAAGATGGAGCGGCGTTCGACCGCGTCACCGGCCGAGTTGAGCTCGTAGCCATCGAGCCAAACCCAGCCCTCGTACGTCGGCCAGTCGTGCACCCGGATGACCCGGAACAGCATCGGTGATGCGAATTGGACGCTCGCCGCCTTTGTCACGTGGATGACATCACCGGACCGAGGAAGAACCACGTCATCTCCTGCCCTGAGACTCGTGTGTGGTGGATTCTTGTGACAGATGCACCAGTGTGCCCCGTTGATGCACCTTTGCAACCCTTCGACTGTGCCAACCATCGAAGAATGTTGCGGAACGTCACCATCGCCGATCGCGCCACCCACATCAGGGAAGGCAGTCCATGTAGGACTGCCGGTGGCTCGGCGCCCCGTTTCGGACGTCGTTTTGATGTGTAATGCCAGACTTGGATGCTTCACTCAAGAACGTTAAGTGATGCAAGCCATACGGAAAGATTGCACCACCCGTTCTGTCGATGCAAGTTGCATGTCAGCCTTCCGTGATCCTCCGTGATCATCGGGCCCGACTGGTGATCCACAGCGCGCGACGGCATTTGCACCATTCGTCCCTCCCGATGGAATGACGGATCGGTAATCGCCCTCGGAGTCCGCGTCCGTACCGGAAAGCGGTCGTTACTGATTCAGGACGATCCAATCGATCTCTGGGCGCGCGGAGGAGACACTGTGGAATTCGAGACAAAAGGACTGCGGGTCGACCTGAGCCGCGCCGAGTGGTTCACCAGCACCCGAAGCGGTCCGGACGGTGACAACTGCGTCGAGGTGGCGTTCGTCGGTGAGGCGATCGCGGTGCGCGACTCCAAGAATCCGGCGGCCGCCACACTGATCTTCACCACTGCGGAATGGGACGCGTTCGTCGGTGGCGCCAAGGACGGCGAGTTCGATCTCTGACCGTTGCGCCACGGCCGGCTCGATCGAGCCGGCCGTAGTCATTTGCCCGATTTTCCCGTCGCCCGGCGGGTGTCTCCTCGTTGATTGCCGTAAGCGCGGACCGGACCGCGCTCACCGGCGGTTTCACCGAACGAGGCAAGGCAGAGAGATGACAATTGGCTCCGAGAACCTCATCAACGGTTCGTCGACAGCGCAGGACCGGTTCAGCGGCGGTGTGAGCGCGTACCGGCAGAATCGGCGGGACGCGCTGACCGCCGACGCCGACGGGGAACTGTTGTCCCGTACCAGCTCGGGCCTGCCGACCCGCTCGCCCGGCCGCTCGCACAGCATCGAGCCGACCAGCGCCCTGGATCGCGCGGCCAAACTTCCCTCGCTCGACCTGCAGGGTCTGACCGAGCCGGTCTTCTCCGCGAACACCACCTGGGCGGACTCGCCCAGCCAGTCGATGGCCGACCACCCTCTGCTGCGCGGGCTGCTCCACGAGCTGCCGACCCGTGGTTCGCTGCCGCCCTCCGACTGGCTGGACCGCTGGTTCGAAGCGGCCCGGTCCATCCTGGAGCTGCTCTACCAGCAGGAGGCGAAGCGGCATTGAGGAGACCGGCTGGCTCGATGAGCTCGCCTCGTTCCGAGGCGGACGGCGCTGACAGCCAGCCGGTGGACCTCAGCGAGCGATTGCCGGCACCTGGTCCCGGCTCGGCACGCGACGGTTCAGCGGCGCCATCACCAGCGGCGCGAAGCGGCTGTGCCGGAGCCCGGCCCGGATCCCGATCGCCACGACGGCGACCGCAACGAGGGTGATGGCCACGCCGGCAACGGCCGAGGCGCCCCCCGCAGGCACCTCGACGAGTCGCGCGGCGATCGGAACGCCGACCAGGGCAGCCACGCCGGTGATCTGCAGCGGCGCCGCGACCAGCGGATGTGCCGCGGCGGCGCGCAGGGCCGGAGGAACCGGCGCCAGCGGCGCGGTCGCGAAAGCGCCGGCTCCGCGCCTGACCCAGCCGAGGCGGCGCAGGGTGGCGGTCAGAACGATCAGAGCGGGTACGGCCGGAAGCAGCGCGGCGGTCGGCGCCGAGGAGATGCCCGGCACCAGTCCGGTGATCACGGGAACCGCGACGAACGCCGTGGCGCCGATGCCGACCAGGGCGGTGAGCAGCACGGCACGGCGGCGCAGTTCGCTTGCCGTGCCGGCGGTGGGCAGCCCGTCGACCAGCAGTCCGGCGGCGAGCCAGACGGCGGCGAGGGTGCCGATCAGGATGATGTCCACAACGGTGTCCACATCGACAGCGTTCACCGATTCGCGGCCTGCCGAAACCGGGATATGCCCGGAACACGCACCCGTAGGGGACGCGTCGCTACGCTGCGCACCGGGCCGGACACACGTGGTTCGCAGCCCGGTGGGCAATGTGGACCTATGTGATCAATCTCTGGGTGATCGGCGTCCCAGTGTCGGGTGCCGGACCGTGATGATCAGACAGCGAACCCGTGGACCGGCTCGGTGGCCGGCGCGGGCGGCGTGGCCTTCCAGAGGCCGAGCTTCTGCGCGGCGAGCCGGCTCAGGTATTTCGGGTTCAGGATGATGTAGCGCTTCCACAGCCGCTTGGGCTCGAGGCCGAGGCGCCACAGCCACTCGAGGGCGTACTTCTGCATCCACGCGGGCGGGTTCTTCAGCAGGCCGGCGTGGTAGTCGAAGGCGGCGCCGACGGCGAGCAGCGGCATGTCGAGCAGCGGCCGCATCGCGTACGTGAAGATCTCCTGCCGCGGGCAGCCGAGCCCGACCAGGGTGATCCGCGCGCCGGACGCCTTGATCCGCTCGGCGATCTGCTCCTCTTCACCCGGCTGCGCCGTGCGGAACTTGGAGGCCTCGACGCCGACGATCTTCAGGGCCGGGAACATCGCCATCAGGGCGGGGACGAGCCGGTCCAGCGTGGGCTGCGTCGACCCGTACAGATAAATCGGAAGGCCCTCGGCCGCGGCCCGCTCGACCACCTTGAGGGTGAGCGTGGGTCCGTACACCCGATCGGTGAGCCCAGCGCCGTGCAGCGTGTTCAGTGCCCACCGGACCGGCTGCCCGTCCGGCGTGACGAGATCGAACGAGTTCAGCCGGGCGTTGTGCGCCGGATCCTCGACCCCGGTCATCACCCCGTGCACGGCCAGAGCGGTGACCGCGAACCCCCGGTGCTCCCGAGCCGCCGCCACAATCTGCTCAGTGGCAGTCGCATAGTCCGTCACATCAACAAGCACGCCCAGCACATTGCGCTTGCCCCGAACAGTCCCGGTGACACTCACGACCCCACCCCAGACAGACCTAAGACCCCAACAGTGGCGGCGAGCATAACGCCCACCCCCAGATCACCCTTAAGGGTCACAACCCGTACAGGGGAGAAATGATGCCCAGCCACCCACCAAGCGCAACAGAAACGCACCGTGGGGGGTTCGGGGGGGCTCGGCCCCCCCGGGTAAATAACGAGGGGCCGCGGTTGGCGCTTTCCGCCAACACACGGCCCCTGCAACTCGTGGGGATGGGGGGAGTTGAACCCCCACGTCCTTTCGGACACACGGACCTGAACCGTGCGCGTCTGCCATTCCGCCACATCCCCATGTGACTTGCCGCCAAGATCATATACATGACCTCGTTGGCCTGAAGCCGGCGGGTTGGGCCTGCTTCTTTGTTACTGGCTGCGACAGACTACGCTGTCGCACGTCACCAAGCGAGTTGATATCGCCCCGCGACGCAGGAAACATTAGCACGACGTCGAGGGGCGTCATACGAGGGTCAGAAGTGCCGGCTGCTGTTGGGCTACGGATGCGCAAGCGGCCGCCGGATACCATCATGTCCTCGGAACCCGAGGAGGAGCCGGTGAGCGTGCTGCAGCGCTTTGAGAAGCGATTGGAAGGCCTGGTCGAGGGGGCCTTCGCGAAGGTGTTCAAGGGTGTCGTGCACCCTGTGGAGATCCTGAATGCCATGCAGCGGGAGGCCGAGGCACACAAGGCCATTCTCGCCGGTGGCCGCACCCTCGTGCCCAACCGCTATGTGATCGATCTGTCGCCCTATGACCACAGCCGGCTGGCGCCGTACGCCGCGGCTCTGGCGCAGGAGCTGGCGCAGTCCCAGGCCGAGTTCATCGGTGAGCAGGCCTGGACGGTGTACGGCGACGTGATCGTGGAGATCGAGCGGGGCGACGGACTGGACACGGGCATGTTCCGTGTCACCGCGGAGGTGTACACCGGCGGCGAGGTCGCGCCGGTGCAGCAGCCCGCGTACGACGCCGGCCCGCAGTACTCGCCCTACGACCAGCAGGGTGGCTACCCGCCGCACGGCGGCCACGGCGGCCCGCGCAGCGTCGGCCTGGTGTCCGGTGACGGCCGCACCTACCCGCTGCAGATGGGCTCGACCGTGATCGGTCGTGGCGACCAGGCGAACCTGCGCCTGCCGGACGTCGGCATCTCGCGGCGGCACGCCCGCCTCGACTACGACGGCAACCAGGTCGTGCTCACCGACCTCGGTTCGACGAACGGCACGATGGTGAACGGCCAGCGTGTCTCCGCCGTCGCGCTGAACCCGGGCGACATGATCCAGCTCGGGACGACCACGCTCACCTTCCGAGTGGACGGCTAGTCACCTTGCCCGAATTCGTACTTACCGTCGCCCGTTTCGGCTTCCTCGTCCTCTTGTGGATCTTTGTGTTCACAGTGGTCGGGGTGATCCGGCGGGACCTCTTCTCCGGTGCCCGGTCCAAGAGCATCGTCGCCAGCCCTCGGGGGGTGGGTGGCGCGGTGCTTCCGGGCCGGCCGGCAAAGGTGAAACGCGGTAAGGCGGCACGGCAACTCGTCGTGACCGCCGGCCAGCTGGCCGGCACCAGGATCACACTCGGTGAAGCGCCGATCACGATCGGGCGCGCTGAGGACTCGACGCTCGTCATCACCGACGACTTCGCCTCCGCGCGACACGCCCGGCTCGTCCCCCGCGATGGCCAATGGTTCGTCGAAGACCTCGGCTCGACCAACGGCACCTACCTAGATCGCGGTAAGGTCTCCGGGCCCACTCCAGTCCCCCTTGGCGTACCGATCCGCATCGGACGCACTTCTCTCGAGTTACGGCCATGACCCTGACCCTGCGCTATGCCGCTCAGAGCGACCGCGGTCTGATCCGAGACCTCAACCAGGACTCCGTCTACGCCGGGCCGCGGCTTCTTGCTGTCGCCGATGGCATGGGCGGCATGGCCGCCGGTGACGTGGCGTCCAACATCGTCATCGCCGCGATGGCGCCCCTCGACGACGACGTCCCCGGTGACGCCATGGTTGATGCGCTGCGGCACGCCGTCGGCACTGCCAACCAGCAGCTGCGCGACACCGTGGACGCCAACCCTCAGCTCGAGGGCATGGGCACCACGCTGACCGCCGTCCTCTTCTCGGGCAGCAAGTTCGGCATGGTGCACATCGGCGACTCCCGGGCCTACCTGCTGCGCAACAACGAGTTCGCGCAGATCACAAAGGACGATACGTACGTCCAGATGCTGGTCGACGAGGGCCGGGTCAGTCCCGAGGAGGCGAGCAGCCATCCACAGCGCTCCCTGCTCACCCGGGCGCTGGACGGCCGCGACATCGACCCGGAGTACTCGGTGCGCCAGGTGCTCAAGGGCGACCGGTACCTGATCTGCAGCGACGGTCTCTCCGGGGTGGTCAGTGCCGAGACCATCGGTCAGACCATGCGCGAGCTCGCCGACCCGAAAGCCTGTGTCGAGCGGCTGGTGCAGCTGGCCCTGCGCGGCGGCGGCCCGGACAACATCACCGTGGTGATCGCGGACGCGACCGACGCCGACATCATGGAGCAGGCCCCGATCGTGGGTGGCGCCGCGTCGATCGACCGCGGCAACACCACCGTCGCGGACAGCTCGACCTCGGCGGCCCGTGCCGCGGCGCTCAAACCGCCGCGTCCGGCTCAGCCCGAGCCGACCCCGGCCAGCAGTGGGTACGAGCCCGAGCCGGCCGGCCACCCGGTGCGCACCACGCTGATGGTGCTGCTGCTGCTCGGCGTGCTGGGCGGTGGTCTCTGGGCCGGCTGGAAATACACCCAGGGGCAGTACTACGTCGGCGCGACCGAGGCGGGCCAGCTGGCCATCTTCCAAGGCGTCCCGGGTCAGATCGCCGGTCTTGACCTGTCCACCGTGAGCGAGACCAGCGCGGTCCGCCTCGACGACCTGACTCCGGTCGCACAGGAGCGGGTGCAGCAGGGCATCCACGCGGACAGTCAGAGCGAGGCGCGGAACACGCTGACCGAGCTGACCAACGACGAGCCCACCAACTCGAACCTGAAGCCGGTCTGCAACGTCGCCAGCACCGCGCCGACCACCACAAGCTCGGTTGCCCCCGCGGTCGGGGGCAGCGCCAAGCCGACGGCTCCGCCCTCGGCCACCCCGTCGGCTCCGGCTTCGGCCACCGCCGTCGCCACCCAACCGTCCGTAAGCGCTCCGGCCACCGTCGACCCGGTCGGCTGCCGGACCGTCAACTGACGTCCGGCCTACACGTCTGGGGATTCATCTTTGACCGCGCCCGCCGTACCGGCTCCGCCGCCCGCCTCCACGGGCGAGATGTCGCGTATCCCGACGGGATGGAAGACACGCCGCAACGCCGAGCTCGGGCTCCTGGCGTTCGCCATGGTGATCGTCGCCGTCTTCGGCGCGACCGTCGAGGCCAACCAGTTCGGCGAGATCCGGATGACCGCCTGGATCCCGGCCGCGCTGGTCGGCATCCTCTTCCTCGGGCTGCACGTGGTGGTTCGCTACACCGCGCCGTTCGCCGACCCGGTGCTGCTGCCGGCCGTCGCGTTGATCAACGGCATCGGCGTGGCGTTCCTCCGTCGTCTCGACCTGGCCCGCGCGATCGCGCAGAAACAGCCGGAGCCGGGGATCTTCGCCGGCACCGGCGGACGTCAGCTGGCCTGGACCCTCGCGTCGCTCATCCTGGCGGCGGTGCTGCTCCTGCTGATCCGGGACCACAAGATCGTTTCTCGGTACGCGTACACACTCGGCCTGGTCGGCATCGTGCTCGTGATGTTGCCGGCGGTGCTGCCGCCGAGCATCTCCGAGGTCAACGGCGCACGGCTGTGGATCCGTTTCGGGTCGTTCTCGATCCAGCCCGGTGAGTTCGCCAAACTCGCCCTCGTCTCGTTCTTCGCGTACTACCTGGTGCGCAAACGAGAAGTGCTCTCGCTGGCCAGCCGGCGCTTTCTCGGCATCGACTTCCCGCGCGGCCGCGACCTCGGTCCGGTCGTCACGGTCTGGCTGCTGAGCCTGCTGGTCCTCGTCTTCGAGAAGGACCTCGGCACCGCGCTGCTGTACTTCGGGCTCTTCGTGGTCACCCTCTACGTCGCCACCGAGCGGGCCAGCTGGCTGATCATCGGTCTGCTGCTGTTCTTCGGCGGCGTCTACGTGGCGTACCTGCTGGGCGCCTCGGTCGGCGGTCCGTTCGCGAACTTCTACGACCGGGCCGAGGTCTGGCTGGACCCGTTCGCCCTGGAGAACTACGAGCGGGAGAGCGGCAGCAGTTACCAGCTCGTGCAGGGCCTGCTCGGCCTCGGCACCGGTGGCCTCTTCGGCGCCGGACCGGGCGCCGGATCGCCGGGCAAGGTGCCCGAGGTGCGGACCGACTTCATCTTCGCCGGCCTCGGTGAGGAGATCGGGCTCTTCGGCCTCGCCGCGCTGCTGGTGCTCTACCTGCTGATCGTCGAGCGTGGCCTGCGGGCCGCGCTGGCGGTGCGCGACTCGTTCGGCAAGCTGGTCGCCGGCGGCCTGGCCTTCACGCTCGGCCTGCAGGTCTTCGTGATCCTCGGTGGCATCACCGGCCTGATCCCGCTGACCGGTCAGACCACGCCGTTCCTCTCCGCCGGTGGCTCGTCACTGATGGCGAACTGGTTGTTGATCGCGATGCTCTTGCGGATCTCGGACGCGGCCCGCCAGCCGGTGACCGGGGCCGGGCCGGAACGACCCGGACCGAAGAAGGCACCCACCCAGCTCCACGGCGCCATGACGGAGGTGATCAAGCCGTGAACGCACCCCTGCGCCGCTCCGGCGTGGTCATCCTGGTTCTGTTCGGCCTGCTCTTCGCGAACCTCAACTGGGTTCAGTTCTACAAGGCCGACGAGTACCGCACGCACGACTTCAACAGCCGGGTCGTGGTCGCCGAGTACGAGACGCCGCGTGGCGTGATCGAGGCCGGTGGTCAGGCGCTCGCGCAGAACAAGACGACCGACGACGAGCTGAAGTACCTGCGCACGTACCCCGAGGGGAAGATTTACGCGCCGGTGATCGGCTACAAGCCGGTGATCATCGGCGCAACCGGCATCGAGGCGAGCGAGAACGACTTCCTCTCCGGCGCCAGCGACAAGCTCTTCGCGGACAGGCTCAGCAGCATGTTCACCGGTGACAACCCCGGTGGCGGCAACGTGGTGCTGTCGCTGAACACGAAGGCGCAAGAGGTCGCCTGGAAGCAGATGACCGACAACCAGCGTGGCGTGACGAAGGGCGCGGCGGTCGCGATCGACCCCGGCACCGGCGCGATCCAGGCGATGGTGTCGATGCCGAGCTACGACCCGAACCCGCTGGTCAGCCACGACACGGAGGCGGCTTCCAAGGCGTACAACGCGCTGGTGAAGGACAAGGACGAGCCGCTGATCAACCGTGCGGTCGGCGCGACCCTGCCGCCCGGCTCGGTGTTCAAGGTGATCGTCTCGGCGGCCGCGCTGCAGAACGGCTACAAGACCTCCACCGAGATCGAGGCGGGCAGCGTCTACCGCGAGGGCGGCGCCACGATCCGCAACTCCGAGGAGGAGGTCTGCCCCGGCTCGCAGGTCACCCTCAAGGAGGCGCTGACCGAGAGCTGCAACACCGGTTTCGCCCGGCTCGGCGTCGCGCTCGGCGCCGACAAGGTGAAGGACACCGCGAAGGCGTTCGGCTTCGAGGACGACACCATCAAGGTCGGCGACCTGGACAGCAAGAGCGGCCTCTCGGTCGCGGCCAGCCGCACCGGCGAGATCGCGAACCCGGACGGCACCACCGACACCGCGGCGCTCGCCCAGTCCTCGCTCGGCCAGCGCGACGTCCGGATGACCCCGCTGCAGGGCGCGCTGATGGCAGCCACGGTGGCGAACGGCGGCCGGCAGATGCGGCCCTACCTGGTGCAGAAACTGCTCGGCCCGGACCGCCGGACGATCTACACGGCGGAAGCGGAGAAGCTGCGCGAGCCGATCACGTCGGGCGTCGCGGACGACCTGCGCGACATGATGGTCAGCGTCGTCGAGAACGGAACCGGAAAGCGGGCCCGGATCGAGGGCTTCACGGTCGGCGGCAAGACCGGCACCGCGCAGAACGCGGAGGGCGCGAACCCGCACGGCTGGTTCATCGGCTTCGCCTTCGACGAGAGCGGCAAGGCCGTCTCGGCGGTCTGCGTCATGCTGGAGAACGTGCCCGGCGGACACGCGAGTGCCGAGGCTGCCCGGATCGCCGGGCTCATCATGAAGGCCGCGGCGGGCCGGGGAGGGGACTGAGATGATCCGCCCGGGGGTCACGCTCGGTGGGCGGTACCGCTTGGATGAGCGGATCGCCGGCGGTGGCATGGGTGACGTCTGGCGTGGCACCGACGAGGTGCTGGGCCGGACCGTCGCGGTCAAGATCCTGCTACCCGCCCTGCTGGACGAGCCGGGCTTCGCCGAGCGGTTCCGCGGTGAGGCGCGGACCATGGCCACGATCAACCACCCGGGCGTCGTCGACGTCTACGACTACGGCAGCGACCAGCAGCTCGCGTTCCTCGTCATGGAGTACGTCGAGGGCGACGCGCTCTCCCGGACGCTGAGCCGGGTGGGCCGGTTGACGCCGGCCCGGACCATGGCGCTCGTCGCGCAGGCCGCCGACGCGTTGCAGGCAGCGCACGCGAACGGCATCGTCCACCGCGACGTCAAACCCGGCAACCTTCTGGTACGGCCTAACGGCACCCTGGTCCTGACGGACTTCGGCATCGCGCGCTCGGCCCTCGTCGGGCAGCTGACCGTGGCGGGCGCGGTGCTCGGCACGGCGTCGTACATCTCGCCGGAGCAGGCCGCCGGCGACGTCGCCACGCCGGCGTCCGACGTCTACGCGCTCGGGGTCGTCGCGTACCAGTGTCTTTCCGGGCATCGGCCGTTCGACGGCGCGACCCCGATCGAGATCGCCATGAAGCACGTCCGGGAGAGGCCCCGGCCGCTGCCCGGCGACATCCCGCCCGCGGTGCGCGCCATTGTGGACCGCGCCATGGACAAGGACCCGTCCGGTCGCTGGCCGAGCGCCGCCGCGATGGCCTCGGTGGCCCGGCAGGCCGCCGCGTCGCTGACCACCACGGTGCAGCCGCCGATCTCCTCCCCGCCGAACTCGGCGCCGCCGCACGCGCAGCCCCGGCACCCCGGGCCGCCGACGTCCCGGCCGCAGTCCGGAGCCGCCGCGCGCGCCTCGGTGCCCCGGCCGGTCTCCGGCGCTCGGGGCGCGGCCTCGGTGCCGACGTCACCGTCACCCCAGATGCACGCGGGGCCGATGCCGCCGCCGTACCGGCCGCAGTCCGGGCCGCCGGCCAACGCCTATCCCTCTCCCGCCTCACCGGCCGCGAAGCCGGAGAACACCTTCGGGCGCCAGGTCCTGGTCGTGCTGGCCGTGGTGCTCGCCCTTCTCGTCCTCCTCTGCGCCGGGGTCATCTCTTTCCTATTACGAGATGGCAACGGCAGCAGCGCCGTAGGCAGCACGCTGGGCTATCACAGCAGCTCTGCGGCTATCCTCCGCTCGGGCGTGGTTGCTGACCCTGTGTCGGTGGCGTCGTACCGTCTTATGAAGGCCGATGCCCAGCTCGGCCGGATCCGACTGAACGAAGGACAACAGACGTTATGACGGCGCAGGCCCGCCTGCTCGGTGGCAGGTATCAGGTCGGCGAGCTGCTCGGCTACGGCGGCATGGCAGAGGTGCACCGCGGGCGCGACCTGCGCCTCGGCCGTGACGTGGCGATCAAGATGCTGCGCACCGACCTGGCCCGGGATGCCACGTTCCAGGAGCGGTTCCGGCGTGAGGCACAGAACTCGGCGGCTCTGAACCACCCAGCGATCGTCGCCGTCTACGACACGGGCGAGGAGACCTCCGCCACCGGCGAGCGGCTCCCGTTCATCGTGATGGAGTTCGTGAGCGGCCGCACCCTCAAGGAAGTCCTCGCCCAGGAGCAGCGCCTTCAGCCGCGGCGGGCACTCGAGATCATCGCGGATATCTGCGCGGCGCTGGAGTTCAGCCACCGGCACGGGATCATCCACCGGGACATCAAGCCCGGCAACGTGATGATCACGCAGAACGGCCAGGTCAAGGTGATGGACTTCGGCATCGCCCGCGCCCTGGCCAGCGGCGCCACGACGATGACGCAGACCAGCGCGGTGATCGGCACAGCGCAATATCTGTCACCCGAGCAGGCGCGCGGCGAGTCCGTCGACGCGCGCTCCGATGTGTACGCGGCGGGCTGCGTCCTCTTCGAGCTGATCGTCGGGCACCCGCCGTTCGTCGGGGACAGCCCGGTCAGCGTGGCGTACCAGCACGTCCGGGAAGACCCGAAGCCGCCGAGCTCGATCGTCCGCGACCTGCCGCCGGACATCGACGCGATCACGCTGAAGGCGCTCGCGAAGAACCCGCTGAACCGTTACCAGTCCGCCCAGGAGATGCGCGCCGACGCGCTGCGTGCCGTCTCCGGCCGCCCGGTCATGGCCACCCCGGTGATGAGCCAGGCCGAGACCGTGGCGATGACCGCCGGCCCGCGCCAGTGGCAGCCGCAGGCAGCCACCACGATGCAGCGCCCGATCCCCGCCGGGGTCGCGCCGCAGGGCAAGCCGGAGAACAAGTCGTCCTGGGTGATGGCCGTGCTGGCCGGGCTTAGCGTGCTCGTCGTGATCGTCCTGGGCGTCGCGCTCGCGATGAGCCGCGACCGAGACAACACCGAGGACACACCGGCGGTCGCCACGGTGACGATGCCCAACCTGGAGGGCCTCACCGAGGCGGAAGCCCGCAAGGAGCTGGACCAGCAGGGCCTCAACAACCGGACCGCGCAGGCCCCGACGACGAAGCAGGACTGCACCGGAACGGTGGTCAAGCAGTCCCCGGATCCGAACACGCAGATCGAGGTCACCGCGGCCGTCAGCTACCAGCTGTGCAACGCGCCCGACGAGGTCGAAGTGCCGACCGGCCTGGTCGGTGGCACGTCGAGCGCAGCAGAGGCGGCGCTGGTCGCCAAGGGCCTCAGGGTGGACTTCCGTGAGACCGCCAGCCCTGAGCCGAAGGGCCAGGTGCTCTCCGTGGAGCGCGCCGGCAAAGAGGTCGAGCCCGGCACCACGATCACCGTGAAGATCTCCGACAACAGCCAGACCCTGGTCCCGGACGTGACGGGTGTGTCGCAGGAGGTCGCCAACGACCGGCTCGAGCAGGCCGGTCTCAACGGCACCCAGGGCCAGAGCATCCAGGTCGAGGGTGGCACCCCCGGCGACGTCGCGAAGCAGAGCCCGGCCGCCGGCAAGAAGGTCGACAAGGGCAGCAGGATCACCCTGACCATCGTCGCCGAGCCGAAGACGGAAAGCCCGAGCCCCGACCCCTCCCTCAGCGAGACCCCGCCGGGCGAGGGCGACGGCGATGGTGAAGGCGGCGGCACCACCGAGCAGTAAGCAGACACGAAAAGGCCGGTGTCCCGCCTGGGGCACCGGCCTTTCTGCTGTTCGTGCCGGTTTTTGTTCGTGCCGGTTTTTGTTCGTGCCGGTCAGGCGGTGGCGAACGCGGAACGGCGGCGGGTCTCCACCTCGGCCGCCAGCGCCGGCGCCTTCTCCAGGGCGGCCTCCAGGCCGCAGGAGGCCAGCCAGTTCGCCAGCATTGTGTGGCCGCCCTCGGTGAGCACCGACTCCGGGTGGAACTGCACGCCCTCGATCGGAAGCTCGCGGTGCCGCATCGCCATCACCACACCCGATTCGGTACGCCCGGTCACCTCGATCTCCGCCGGAAGCGTCTCCGGAAGGACGGCGAGGGAGTGGTACCTGGTCGCGGTGAACGGATCCGGCAGTCCGGCCAGCACACCCGTCCCGGCGTGGTGCACCTCGGAGGTCTTGCCGTGCAGCAGCTCGGGCGCGCGGGTCACCGTGGCGCCGAACGCCGCCCCGATCGCCTGGTGACCAAGGCAAACCCCAAACATCGGGAGCTTTCCGGCGTACGCCTTGATCACGTCCATCATGATCCCGGCGCGCTCGGGTGACCCCGGACCGGGCGAGAGCAGCAGACCGGCGGCGCCGAACTCGCCGACCTCGTCGACCGAGATCTCGTCGTTGCGCCGCACCTCGCAGTCCGCCCCGAGCTGACCGAGGTACTGGACCAGGTTGAAGACGAACGAGTCGTAGTTGTCGATGACCAGGATGCGCAACTCATCACCTGCTGGGGCGTTCGCTGGGGTGGGGTTCGTTGGACTCGGTGCTGTACGGCAGTTCCTCCGGGGCGCCCTCGTCACCGGGGATGCCCGTCTCCGAACCGTCCTGCCCGGTGCCCGACTCCACCTGCACGTCGTCGAAGGGCAGCAGCGGCGTGGCCCAGGGGAAGACCACGTACCAGAGCAGGGCGCCCGTCGCCGCCACGAGCGCCAGCGACAGGGTCAGCTTGCTCCAGACGGCACCCGGGAGCTTGCGCCAGATCCAGGCGTACATCGGTCAGCTTGCCTTCATCTCGGCAGGCATTCCGGCGTCCGGCTGGGCCTGGTCGCGGGGAGTCTTGCTGGCCAGCTCGGCGTGCACGATGAGCCGCTCGTAGTTGTTGAACTTCGGGTTGCAGGTGGTGAGCGTCAGCAGCGCCTTGGTCGGCTTCGCCTTCGGCTTGCCGGGCACGGCGGCGACGACCTCGACCTGGGTGGGCTTGACGACTTCGAGGTCGTAGACCTTGTAGACGTACCAGCTGTCGCGGGTCTCGACACCGATCACGTCACCGGACTTCAGCTCGTCGAGCCGCCAGAAGATCTTCTTGATCCGGTGGCCGGCGACCGAGAAGTTGCCGACCTCGCCGGGCATCGCGGTCTCGGGGTAGTGGCCCGGCGCGTACTTGATGTCGGCCGGCTGGACGCCGTCGACGACCACCCACTCCTTGTCGAACTTCGGGATGTAGAGACGTCCGACGAGGCTGTCACCCGGCGCGGCCGGGCCCTGCGGGGTGCTGGCCGTCGGCGCGACGGTCGGGTCCGCCCAGGCCTGGTCGAGCTCCTGAGCCAGGTGGTCCTGCTCGGACTGCACCTTGGCCGAGTTGCCGAAGACCTGATAGCCCGCGAAGAGCAGCACGATCAGACCGAAAGTGATCATTACTTCGCCGGAGGTGCGGATACCGGTGCGGATCCGCGAGCCGACCGTGGGCCGGGTCAGCTCGGAGTAGACGCTCTTGTAGCCCTCGCCGGTCTGCTCCGGCCGGAGCTTGACCACCCGCTCGCCGCGCTTCGGCTTGTCGGCGTCCTCGTCCTCGGCCGTCGGCGGCACGTCCTCCGGGCCACCGGGCCGGACGGCGGGGGTGGCGCTGACCGAGGCCGCGCCGAGCGTCGCGTCGGGGCCGGCTGCCTCACGAGCGGCCTGCGCCGCCGCACCCGGCGGCAGAACGGTGAGCTTGCCGGGAACCGGCGCGCCCGGAGCCAGCGTGGGCAGCATGCCGGTGGGTGCGTCGATGGTGCGGATGACGGTGGTCGGGCTGGGGTCACGGGTGGGTCCGACGGCGCCGTTGGCGGCCCAGGCGGGCGGTTCCTCCCGGCCCACGGCCCCGAGCATCGCGGTGGCGTCAGCAGCCCCGCCATGCCGACCCGCCGACCCCTGCGGCACACCGCCAGCCGGCATCGCGCCCTGCGGCACACCGCCGGCCGGGATCGCTCCCTGAGGCGCCGCGCCAGCCGGCATCGTGCCCAGCGGCACACCGCCGGTCGGCACCGCACCCGGCGGCACCGCACCCGGCGGCACCGCACCGAGTGGCATGGCGGCAGGGCTCTGCGGCACGGCAGAGTGGGTCATCGCGATCGGCGAGGTCGGCCGCTCCGATGCCGGAGCGGGACCCGCAGCGATAGGCGGAACCGGCGATTGCGGTGCCGGAATCGAGTTCCAGCTGTTGGTGCCCTCGACCGGGCTGTCCGATTCTGCACGCCTCCGCCGACCGCCGCGCCGGGTCGGAGCGGCAGCCGGCGACTGCGGATCGGCCGCCGGAGGCCCCAGCGGGCCAGCGGGCGGGGCCAGCGGGCCAGTGGGCTGGACCAGCGGGCCTGCGGGCGGCACCAGCGGGCCAGCGGGCGGGGCCAGCGGGCCAGCGGAGGGCGCCGGGGGGACGAGGGAAGACCCCGGAGTGGCAAAGGGCGCCTGCGGGGCGCCAGCGGGCGACTGAGGGCCGCCGGCAGACGGTCGGCGACCATCGGCGGGCGGCTGAGGGCTGCCCGCGGGTGACTGCGGCATGGGGGCCCACGCGGTGGTGGCCTCCCCACGACCCTCGGGGAGCAGCGGCTGCACGGGCGCCTCACCCGTGCTGATCCGAGCCGTGGCGGCCGGATCAGTCCGCGGAACCCAGGAGGGCTGCTCCGCGACAGGAGAAGTGGCGGCAGCGGCGGGAGAAACGGACCGCGGCATGGCGGGCGGCTCGGACGGCCGGCCCGCCGGCGGACGGATCGGGGCCGTCGGCCCCTCGCCGGGTACTGAAACCGGCTCAGGGCGCACCGGAATGGCTGCCCGCCGCCGCGCGGCCGCCGCAGCGGCACTCACCTCGTCCGGAGTCGGGAGATCGGGAGTCGAGAGATCCGGAGTCGGAAGATCCGGAGTTGCGAGATTCGGAGTTGCGAGATCCGGCGTCGGGAGACCAGCCGAAGCGGGAGGTGTGGGGCCCGCGGGCGGGACCGGGCGCGCCGAGCGGGCTCCGACGTTGGCGCCGAGGCCGACCGGGGGCGACAGCGGGCCGCCGGGCACGCCGTCGTCCGAAGCGTCGGACACGCGTGGGATGTAGGCCGTCTGGCCCTCGTTGTCAGGGGCGCGGTGGCGGCCCTTGCCGGACGGGGTCTCCGGGTAGTCAGGGGGAACCATCACCGGGCAGCCTGCGCCGATCGGAGGTCGGTCGATCCGTCGTACGCCCGCACTGTCACGTTCTTCTCCACCTTTTCCGTGTAACCGAGCCCGAAGTCGGCGACGGCCTCGCGGAACTGCCTGACTCCTTCTGCCGAGTCCAACGCACGATCCATGGCTGTGGGTTCGCCAATCGCCGTGATCTTGAACGGTGGCGAGAAGACCTGGCCGTGAAGGAGCAGCGTATTGCCGACACAGCGTACCGCGCTCGTGGAGATGACGCGGACATCCATGATCGTCATCGCCTCGGCGCCACCTGCCCAGAGAGCGTTCACGACGGCCTGGACGTCACCCTGGTGGACCACCAGATCGTCGTTGTCGGGCGCGTTCTCGGCGAAGTCCGAGCCGCGCCGGGGCGAGTCGTCGAGGGTGACGGTGATGCCCGGTCCGCGCAGCGCGGTGAAGCCGGCCGGCTGGCGGATCGCGTCCGCGTTCTCGCTGGCGATCTTCACCGGCTGGTCGACCTCGGCGAGCCGGGCGGTCTCCTCGTCGACCTCGGCGAGCAGAGCGGCGGCCCGTTTCTCGCTCACGGCCAGGCGGTCCCGTTTCTCGGCGATCAACTGGGTCAGTTGCGGCCTCCGGTCGTCCCGCAGTGCCGTACCGTCTGCGGTTGTCGCCGAGGTGGTGAAGAGCAGACCCGCAGCCAGCGCGATGAGCGGGACCCCGGCGGACCAGATCGATTTTTTCGCGCCGCGCCGTGGCCGGAGGCCGCGCGCGGCACGCCGCAGCACGAGCCGCCAGGAGGGCCCGACAGCGCGGTCATCGCTGCCGCCACCCGTTGAAAACACCACCCCAGACCCCCTCAGAACCCGACGCCGGGTATTTTCCTCGCCCGGCGGGTGCCTGTCTGTGCGCCGCCTTGACTACGCTAGCTGTCGAACAGTATTCGCCACGGGCAGCATTCGGGACCTCCGGAGCCGCTCAGCGGTGGGTTGTTCACCACTTGTTGCCCTTCAGGAGAGCACCGTGCCGAAGTCTCAGGTTCGCAAGAAGAAGGTCTACACCCCGCCGGCGGACATCCGGCCGGCGGCGGCTGGGGCGTCCAAGAAGCCAAGCCCCGCATGGATTCCATTCACCGCGGTTGCCCTGATCGTCATCGGCATCGCCTGGCTGGTCGTCTACTACCTGTCGTCCCAGCAGTGGCCGGTCGAGAGCTGGCGTTACTGGAACCTCGCGGTCGGTTTCGGCTGCATGGTCGCCTCGCTGGGCCTCCTTTCCCGCTGGCGTTGATCACGTCCGCTTCCTGCGGATACGTGAAAAACAGCCAAAGTGAGCGCACCCCCGGTCGACGTGGGGTGCGCTTTACCTTGACGGACTGGTGTGCGCCCGTCTATTACTCGTGGGTAACATAGGCGGACGGCTCCGCCGACCAAGGAGGCACAAACGAGATGGGCGTTCCACAGATAGTCGCCACCGTCCTGGCGGGGGCCATCACCGTGGTGGCCGTCTACCTCGCGGTCAAGGCCGTCCTGACGATCACCTCGGTGATCCGCCGGGGCCAGCCCGCGCCGGAGCGGTTCACCGATCCGAAGACGCGGACCACGACGATGCTGACCGAGACGGTCGGCCACACCAGGATGCTCAAGTGGAGCGCGATCGGCGCCGCCCACTGGTTCGTGATGTTCTCGTTCATCATCCTGTCGCTGCTGGTCCTCGAGGCGTACTTCGAGGTCGCGGCGCCGGCGATGGGCCTGCCGATCATCGGGCACTGGACGATCTTCGGTCTGGTCACCGAGTGGTTCGGGATCCTCGGCACGATCGCCATCCTCTACCTGGTCTTCGTGCGCCAGCGGGAGAAGCCGGGGGCGAAGAAGCGCAGCCGGTTCCTCGGTTCGACCATGTGGCAGGCGTACTTCGTCGAGGCCGTCATCGTCGGGGTGCTGATCTTCGGCTTCCTGATCCGCGGTTTCAAGGTCGCCACCGACCACTTCGAGTACCCGCTGTGGGCCACTCCCGTCAGCCACGCCGTCGGCTCGATCCTCCCGGCCTGGGAGGACGGCGCCACCTGGATGGCGCTCATCAAGATCTGCATCTCGATGACCTGGCTGATCACCATTTCGCTCAACCCGACGATGGGCGTGGCCTGGCACCGGTTCCTGGCCTTCTTCAACATCTACTTCAAGCGCAGCCCGGAGAAGCCGGCCGGTTCCGGTCTCGGCGCGCTGAAGCCGATGATGAGCGAGGGCAAGCCCCTCGACTTCGAGGAGGCCGACCCGGAGAAGGACCTGTTCGGCGTCAACCAGGTCGAACAGTTCACCTGGAAGGGTCTGCTCGACTTCTCCACGTGCACCGAGTGCGGCCGCTGCCAGTCGCAGTGCCCGGCGTGGAACACTGCCAAGCCGCTCTCCCCGAAACTCCTGGTCCTCAGTCTGCGCGATCACGCGTACGCGAAGGCTCCCTATCTTCTGGCCGGTGGCGGCAAGGACCTGATGGGTGAGGAGAAGGCGACCGAAGCGCAGCTCGCGCACATGGACGTCCTCGCGCTCGCCGAGGGCAACCGGCCGCTGATCGGCACCGCCGAGGACCAGGGCGTGATCGACCCGGACGTGCTCTGGTCGTGCACCACCTGCGGCGCCTGCGTCGAGCAGTGCCCGGTCGACATCGAGCACATCGACCACATCGTCGACATGCGCCGGTACCAGGTGCTGATCGAGTCCAGCTTCCCCAGCGAGGCCGGCGTCATGCTGCGCAACCTGGAGAACAAGGGCAACCCGTGGGGCGCCCCGCAGAACACCCGCGAGGACTGGACCAAGGGTTTGGACTTCGAGGTGCCGCGGGTCGGCGAGGTCGAGGACTTCGACTATCTGTTCTGGGTCGGCTGCGCCGGCGCGTTCGAGGACCGGGCCAAGAAGACCACCCGCGCGGTCGCGACGCTGCTCAACGAGGCCGGCGTCAACTACGCCATCCTCGGCGAGGGCGAGACCTGCACCGGCGACCCGGCCCGCCGCATCGGCAACGAGTTCATCTTCCAGATGCTCGCCCAGCAGAACGTCGAGACGCTGAACGAGGCTTTCGGGGATCAAAAGACGAAGCGGATCGTCGCGACCTGCCCGCACTGCTTCAACACGCTCGGCAACGAGTACGAGCAGCTCGGCCTCAAGGTCGAGGTCGTGCACCACACCCAGCTGCTGGCCCACCTGGTCAAGGAAGGCAAGCTCACCCCGGTCCAGCCGATCGACGGTGACATCACCTACCACGACCCGTGTTACCTGGGCCGGCACAACCGGGTCTTCGACGCCCCCCGCGAGGTTCTCGGCGAGACCGGCAACCTCATCGAGATGCCGCGCAACTCCGAGCGGTCCTTCTGCTGCGGCGCCGGCGGCGCCCGGATGTGGATGGAAGAGCGGATCGGCAAGCGGATCAACGTGGAGCGCACCGAGGAGGCCCTCGCGACCGGCGCCAAGACGATCGCGGTGGGCTGCCCGTTCTGCTACACGATGATCGGCGACGGGGTCACCGGCAAGGGCAAGCAGGAAGAGGTCGAGGTCGTCGACGTCGCCACGGTCCTGCTGCGCTCGCTCAAGCAGGACGCCTGATCTTCAGGTTTCACATGAAACGGCCGCTCGCGAGGGCGGCCGTTTCACGTTCCTCCGCCTCCGCCTCCGCCGTCTCCACCCCCGCCACCGTCGCCACCGCTCGCGTCCGCCACGACGGCGATGGTGACGGCCGCCTGCACCGCCTGGATCGCCTTGCGTACCGCGGCGGCCGCCCACTCGCCCTCGCTGAGCTCCTTGAGTCGCGTCTTGAGCAGCTTCCGGTCCAGGTCCGGGAAGAGCTTGCGCTCGATCTCGACGGCGGCGATCAAAGAACACATCGCATGGGTACGGGGTTCCGCCCGCGTCCCGAGGATCGCCGACCGGATCCGATCCCGAGCCGAGGCACGGGCCGGCGGCTCGACGTCGTGGGCCCACGGGTACCGCACCCGCGGAAAGACGACCAGCACCTTGCTGCGCTCCACCCGCAGGATCTCGCCGGTCACCAGCCGGTCGAGCACCTGCGGCTGGACGCCCTTGGACAGACCCGTCACCCAGTGACCGGCCTTGCGGCCTTTCGGGTCGTCGCCGATCCGGATCAGCGACGCGTCGACGATCGGGTCACCGACCGGAGAGCGATCGATGACCACGACTTTCTTGTCCGCCACGTCGATCCGCTCGGCCAGGGCCAGCTCCGTCAGGATCGCGCCGCCCAGGGCGTAATTCAGCCGCGAGGTATCGGCGATCCGGCGGCCGAGTTGATCGTGTGCGAGAAGCATGAACTCGTCGAGGAGGTTCATGTCCCAACGGTAGTGGGCCTTGTCACGGCCACGGTTGGTCCCGGATGGCCCGGATCCGGCAGAATGATGGCCGAGGTGAAGCGATCATGGACGGCCTGTTCCTGAGCGCGGTGCTCCCGCTGGTGGCTTTCCTGCTGCTGACGGGTGGCAACGCGTTCTTCGTGGCCGCCGAGTTCGGGCTGGTCACTGTCGACCGGGCGGAGATCGAGCAGCGTGCCATGGCCGGCGACCGCCGCGCGCGCACGGTCCGCAACGCCCTGCACGGACTCTCCTTCCAGCTCTCCGGCGCCCAGCTCGGCATCACGCTGACCGCGCTGCTCACCGGTTACCTGGCCGAGCCGGCGCTCTCCGAGCTCTTCACGCCGATCGTGGAGCCGCTGGCGGGCTCGGCGACCGGCACCGTGACGCACATCTGCGCGCTGGTCGGGGCCACCCTCTTCTCGATGCTCTTCGGTGAGCTGGTCCCGAAGAACGCGGCGCTGGCCCGCCCGATGCGGCTCGCGCTGCTCACGTCCGGGCCACTGCACGGTTTCTCCACGCTCTTCAAATGGCTGATCGCCGCCCTCAACGGGACGGCGAACTGGCTGGTCCGCCGCCTCGGCATCGAGCCGCAGGAGGAGCTGGCGAGCGCTCGTTCCCCGGAGGAACTGGGTCTGCTCGCCGCGATCAGCGCACAGGCCGGGGCGCTGCCCGACGAGACCGCGACGCTGCTGCGCCGGACCATCCGCTTCGGCGAGAAACGCGCCGCCAAGGCGATGACCCCGCGCGTCGACGTGGTCGGCCTGAAGACCACGGCCAGCATCGCTGACCTGATCACGGTGGCTCAGCAGACCGGGCACACCCGCTTTCCGGTGTACGAGGAGACGCTCGACGTGGTCATCGGGGTGGTCGGCGTGAACGAGGCGATCGGGGTCCCGCCCGAGCGCCGCGCCGCGATCAAGGTCGCGGCGGTCGCGAAGGAGCCGGTCTACGTCCCGGAGAGCCTCGGCCTGGACAAGGTCCTGGAGGCCCTGCGCGCCGCCGACGCCGACCTGGCGATCGTGGTCGACGAGTACGGCGGCACCGACGGCGTCGTGACGGTCGAGGACCTGATCGAGGAGCTGGTCGGTGAGATCGCCGACGAGTACGACACCGACCTCGACGAGACCGGCAGCCAGGAGTTGACCGCGCCCGGCGGCGAGAAGACGTTCCTGGTCGACGGGCTGCTCCGCGAGGACGAGGTGCTGGAACAGACCCGGTTCCGCCTGCCCGAGGGGCCGTACGAGACCCTGGCCGGCTTCCTCCTGGCCCGCCTCGGGCACATCCCGGTGGTCGGGGAGTCGCTGGAGGAGGACGGGTGGGAGTTCACCGTGATGGAGGTCGACAGGCACCGCATCGAGCAGGTGCGTGTCGTCGCCCCACCGGAGCCGTCCGATGACTGAGCTGCTGTTCGTCGCGGTCCTGCTGATCGGCAACGGCCTCTTCGTGGGTGGCGAGTTCGCGCTCATCGCCTCCCGGCGCACCGCCCTGGAGCCGCTCGCCGAGACGTCCAAGGCGGCCCGCTGGGCGCTCTCCGCGATGAGCCAGATCCCGCTGATGATCGCCGGCGCGCAACTCGGCATCACGATCTGCACGCTGGTGCTGGGCGCGCTCGCCGAGCCGACCGTCGCGCACCTGCTGGAGGGACCGTTCGCGGCGACCGGCCTGCCGGAGAACGCCGTACACCCGGTGGCCTTCGTCTTCGCCCTGGTGATCGTGACGTTCCTGCACACGGTCATCGGCGAGATGGTGCCGAAGAACATCACGCTGGCCGGCCCGGAACGCTCGGCGCTCGTCCTGGGCCCCTTCATGCTGGCGTTCTGCACCGCCACGAAACCGCTGCTGAACGCGATGCGCTGGGCGTCCCGGCTGATCCTCAAGCTCTGGAAGATCGAGACCACCGACGCGGTGAAGACGGTCTTCACGGCCGAGGAACTGGCCGGCATGGTCACCCAGGCCCGCAGCGAGGGCCTGCTCGGATCGGAGCAGTACGCCCGGATCCACGCCGCGCTCGGCCTCAACGACCGCACCGCCGCCGACACGCTGCTGCCGTGGTCACGGGTGACGACGGTGGCGGCCGACGTCTCGCCGGCCACCCTCGAAGCGGTGGCGACCCGCAGTGGCCGCTCGCGCTTCCCGGTGGTTCAGCGCGACACCCGGCGGGTGCTCGGATTCGTGCACGTCAAGGACGTTCTGGGATTCACGGCGACGCAGCGCCGGCTGCCCGTCCCGGCCGAGGTGATCCGCCCGCTGGCGGTGGTCGCGCCGGAGCGGAGCCTCGCCGACCTGCTGCTCACCATGCGGCGCGACCGGCTGCACATCGTCCTGGTGAGCGACGGCCGGCGGCCGCTCGGCGTGATCACCCTGGACGACGTGCTGCACGCGGTGGTGGGTGAGCCGGCCGGTGCCGCGAGTGCGGCGGGCGTGACGGGTACGGCCGCGAAGACCCGCTGATCGGGGGAATTCCGGAGGTTTACCGGCGAGGTCGTCGGTAGATCGGCTGAACGCTTACGGGTGCAATCGCGCGCGCTCGGAGTTTCAGTGGAGAGCGCGCGTGCTAATCCGGACAATAACCACATGCTTGACGAAAGACGGCGTGTCGGTCCGGTCGGCGCCCTGTCAGCGGCGCTCGTCCTCGCCTGCACATTTCTGTTGATCACACACCTTCCGGCGCGAGCCGACAAGAACACCGCACGGAGATCACTCGCAGGGGGCACTCTTGCCACCATCCGGACGGTTCCCGGTCCGGCACGACCAGCGGCCGACCCGGGCCGGATCGGTGTCGCCCCCGGCCCGCTGACCGTGGCGTACGGCTTCGACGACGGAGTCCGCCGCCCGATCGTGGACCGCAACGGACGGCATGTGCTGCGGCCGCTCGGGCAGAACGGGGGCACGCTCCGACTCGTACCCCAAGGCCGTGGTCTTGCCGTTGACTATCCGGAAAGGTGCACGCTTCCGCTGGAGCGTGACTGTCCCCGGGCGATCCTGGAAGGGTTCCGCGACGACACGCTGAACCCGGGCCGGCGTCCGGTGCGGTACGGCGCGTCGGTGCTGATGACCCACGCCGACCTGGCCGACGGCGCCAACGTGCTGCAGAAGGGGTACTCGGTCGGCGGGGTCAGCCAGTTCAAGCTGCAGGTCGACCACCGGCAGGGCCACCCGAGCTGCGTGATCGCCGGCCAGTCCGCCCGGATCTACCGCGCCGAGCCGCTGCTCGACGTGGCCGACGGCACCTGGCACGACCTGGAATGCCGCCGAACCCCCAACCGCCTGCTCATGATCGTGGACGGCATCCTGCGCGCGTGGGTGGCGATCCCCCCGCTGCTGACCATCGCCAACGCCGAGCCCCTCCGAGTCGGCGGCAAGGGCGCAGCCCCCGGAAACGACCAGTTCGCCGGCGCCATCGACAACGTCTTCGTCAGCATCACCGCCTGACCCCGCAGCCGCGCCGGGGAGGTCCCCCACGGACCTCCCCGCGGCGCCACCTGCTCGCGGCGCCACCTGCTCGCGGCGCCACCTGCTCGCGGCGCCACCTGCTCGCGGCGCCACCTGCTCGCGGCGCCACCTGCCCGCGGCGCCACCTGCCCGCGGCGCCATCTCCCTGCGGCGCCACCGGCACGCGGAGCCGTCGCCCTCTGCAGAGCCGTCGCCGCGACGCTTGGTCGTCCCCGCAGGGCGCGGGCCGAGACCGGGAGGGCGCGGTCCGAGACCGCGGGGCGCGGGCCGGGAGCGCGGGATGCAGTTCGGGACCGCGGGGCGCAGACCGAAACCGTGGGACGCAGCCCGGACCGTGGGACGCGGAGGCGAATGAAACGCGTACCAAGAAGGAAGAGAAACCCCCCACCCAGGCGCAAGTGAACCGCACCGTGGGGGTCTGGGGGCTCGGGCCCCCAGGCAAAAAGCGAGGGGGCGCCGTCCACGCTTTCCGTGGACACACGCCCCCTGCCACCGAGCGGGTGACGGGAATCGAACCCGCACTGTCAGCTTGGGAAGCTGATGTTCTGCCATTGAACTACACCCGCAAGCGGCCCCACTGTACCTGATTATCCAAGTCCGTGGCGGAACCGCCCCCGCTGTCAGCTCGCGACGGCCAGGGTGCGGCGTAACTTGCGGGGGGCCCGCCAGGTCTGGGCGAAGGCGGGGGCGAACGGTGTGGCGGCGAGTGGGAGCGCGCCGGCCGGGCCGTGGTGGCGGAGCATGGCGGTCTCGACGGTGAACTCGAAGAGGCGCCAGTCGACGTCGGGTGAGGCGTGCAGGGCGCCGGCCAGGTGGGTGATCGTCAGCGGGTCGCTGACCGGGACGGCGCGGCCGGTGAGGGTGGCCTCGTCGTCGTTGTCCTCGGGCGGGTAGGAGTGCAGCGCGTATCGCCCGTCACGCTCGAGGTCGCGGCGCTTGGGTGAGTCGACTATGAAGCAGTAGAGCCCCTCGTCGGTGAAGACCGGTGAGACCGGGTGGACTCGCGGGCCGCCGTCGGGGCGGACGGTCGCGAGGTAACCCATGCCGGGGCCGTATTGCTGCAGGAGCGCACGGATGCCGGCGGCGAGCATCGGCTCGGCGGCGGCGAAATCGGACCAGGAAGCCATGCCGCCATTCTATCGAACATATGTACGACACAGCCACTGAACACGCCGATACGGGCAGGTCGGTATGGTGTTGCGATGCTGCTCTCCGACCGTGACCTGGTCCTCGAAATCAAATCGGGCGACCTCTCGCTGGAGCCGTTCGAGCCCGCGCTCATGCAGCCGTCCAGCATCGACGTGCGGCTGGACCGGTTCTTCCGGGTCTTCAACAACCACCTGTACACGCACATCGACCCGGCCGAGCAGCAGGACGAGTTGACCGCCGAGGTCGAGGTGGCTGACGGTCAGCCGTTCGTGTTGCATCCGGGTGAGTTCGTGCTGGCGTCCACCCTTGAGGTGATCAGTCTCGGTCAGCAGTTGGCCGCTCGGCTGGAGGGCAAGAGCAGCCTGGGCCGGCTCGGGCTGCTGACCCACTCGACGGCCGGGTTCATCGACCCGGGCTTCTCCGGGCACGTCACGCTGGAGCTTTCCAATGTGGCAAATCTGCCGATCAAGCTCTGGCCGGGCATGAAGATCGGTCAGCTGTGCATCTTCCGGCTGTCCAGCCCGGCCGAGCACCCGTACGGGTCGTCCGTCTACGGCTCCCGTTACCAGGGGCAGCGTGGCCCGACCGCGAGCCGGTCGGCGCTGAACTTCCGCACGTGGCCGACCGGCGGGTAAGGGCCGGCTGAGAGCGGCTATCCGGCCCGCCGGTGCACGTGCAGCCCGCGGTCCGAGGCGAGACTCAGGATCTGGTTGACCTGGGCGGTGGTCAGCCCGGCCGTGGGAACCGGCAGGAACCGGGCGTCGACCAGCCCGAACAACAGCTGGCCGGGCAGCTCGTCCACCGATCGGATGGCCGGCCACGCGTACGAGTGACGGCTCTCCTCGTCAGCACTGGCCACCCCGCCGTCGCTGATCTCGTAGGTGGTCACGTGGCCGGTGCGCATCTGCCGGCGGGCGTTGCTGTTGAGCAGGATCAGCGGGACGCCGACGGCGAGCAGGGCGCCGGCCGCCAGCAGCACCGGGTTCAGGTCACCGGTGGTCAGCAGGAGGAATGCCGCGCTGAGGAGCCCGGCCCAGCCGGCGCACCGGGCCAGCAGCACCGGCCGGCGCAGGCCGCGCCGGACCGCGGCCGCGATCAGGGCCGGGTCGGGAGCTGCGGTCAACTGGATCTGCACAGGTCAAAGGTAGCTTTTGTCCGGGGCAAATCGTCACCATACGGACGGTGCCGGGGTCGCTCCGATCGGGGGATGGACGCCGTCCGCGCGGATCTACGATGAGCAGCGTGTATCTGATGATTTCGAAGTACCTGAAGCCGCTCGCCGAGGTGGACGCCGCCCGCGAGGATCACCTGACCTTTCTCGCCGGCCTGGAGGAGCGGGGTCTCTCGGTGACCGCCGGCCGTCAGGAGCCGGCGGTGGGCGGCATCATCCTGCTGGACGTGGACACCGAGGCCGAGGCGCACGAGCTGATCGCCCAGGACCCGTACGTGCAGCGCGGCCTCGCCGAGTACACGGCCACCGGCTGGCACCCGACCCGTGGCGCGCTCGCCGGATACCAGCGGAACCGGCCCTAAGGGTCGAGATCCGACCCGGACAGCAGGCTCCGGATGGTCAGCTCCGCGGTGACCGCCGGCGGGCACTCGTCGTAGATCACCGCGGTGCCGACGTACCGGCTGCCGGCCAGGGTGCGCAGGCCACGGGCCTGCGCCCCGGTCGAAGCCCAGTCGTCGACGATGAGCACGCGATCGTCCGGGGCGAGCAACCGGTCCCGGATGCCCAGGTGCTGCACGTCGCCTCGATGATCGGCCGGCACCTCGGCCCAGATCATCGGCTCGGCGATCGGCCGGCGCGCCCCGGCCCGGTACGCCTCCACGAACCCGACGCCGAGCGACCGTGCCACCAGTGGACCCAGAAGGAATCCGGTGACCTCCGGTGAGACCACAACGGTCGGACGCTCTGACCGGAAAAGATCAGCCAGGGCGGGGCCCAGACCGTCCAGAATCCTCGGCTCGCGCCACCAGCCGGAGCGGTCACTGACGAGGTATTCGCTGTTCGGGCCGGGATTGGTCCAGCGGAACTCGGAACGCAGAAGATCACGGAGATCGGTGGTCACGTCGACATCCTGTCACCGTGGACCGGTTCTGCTTGGACCGACCGAATGACGCCGGCACTGCCGGGTGGGCAGAACCACCTCAGCCTAGGGGTCAAGATGATGCCTGACATCACGTCCATCGGGCATGCTGTTCGGCGGAGCCATGCCTACTTTGCTGCCGGGCCGACGCCCGATGAGCCCCGGGAACCGCGCCGGCCTCGGCGCGGCCCTCGTGCTGCTCGCTGTGGTGTCCGCCGTGGAGCTCGCCGACGGCCGGACCGCTGAGTTCGTCGGCCTGCTGGCGGCCGTGCCGTTCCTCGCCGCCGTCTTCGCGGTGTGGCAGGTGGTTCTCGGTGCCGGGGTGGCCGCCACGGTGGTCGGCGGGGTCTACCTGGGCATGGCCGGCACGCCCGGCATGGCCGGTCTGGTCAACCTGATGGGCATCATCCTGGCGACCGGCGTCGCGGCGGCCGGCGCGACGATCCGGCAGCGCCAGGCGGACCGGATCGCCGAGCTGCTGCGGCTCGCCGCCGTCGCCCAGCAAGCGGTGCTGCGCCCGATCGGGCCGCAGGTGGGAGCGCTCTCGGTCGCTGGGCGGTACATTTCGGCGACCGCCGCGGCGGACATCGGCGGCGACCTCTATGAAGCTCTCAACACGCCGTACGGGGTTCGCATCATCATCGGTGACGTGCGCGGCAAAGGGCTCGACGCGGTTCGGCTGGCGAGCATCGTGCTGGGGTCGTACCGGCATGTCGCGTACGAGCGGGCCGATCTCAAGTCGATCGTGGCCGACCTGGACCGTGCGGTGGCCCGTAGCGTCGGCGACGAGGACTTCGTGACCGCGGCCCTCGTGGAGGAACGCGGCGGCACCCTCACCATCGTCAACTGTGGACATCCGGCGCCGCTGCTGCTGAGGCGCGGCCGGGTCATCCCACTGGAACCGCCAGCACCGGCTCCGCCGCTCGGCTTCATGCCCGAGGTGAAGGCGCGGGTGGAGCGGCTGGAGCCCGGCGACCGGCTGCTGCTCTTCACGGACGGGCTCGGCGAGGCCCGGCGCGAGGGCGAGTTCTTCCCGACCGCGGACCGGGCATGGCGACTGCTCGGGCACGGCACGGTCGGCGACGGCCTGGCATCGCTCGAGACGGCGCTCACCGACTGGGTCTACGGCCGGCTCGAGGACGACATCGCCCTGGTGCTGCTGGAATATGTGGGCTCGGACGGCGACGCTGCCGTCTCCGTGCCCAGTTGGGAAGTCGGGGCGGCCGGAAGCTGAGCCGTCAGGCCGCGCTCTCCTCCGGCTCGGCTGGAGCCGCCGGCGAGGTCGGCGCGGGAGTGGGCGGGACCGTCTCGGGCTGGCGATGCCGTCCGACGTAATTGCGGGGCTGGTTGGCCTGGCGCGGCTCCGGAATCAGGCTCTTGATCGTGGCGAACATGGCGTCCCCCTGGGTTCGGCGAAACGTTCTTCGCTGTCTATCCGGTGAAACGATCCTCTTCGACGGGCGATACGTGGTTCCGGAGTCGAAGTCCGCAAATGGCCGAACGGTTGTCAGGTAAGCCACCTGATCGGTGGGGTTTGAGCCACGAACCGACGGACAACGCCCCCTACCCGGTGGGTTCGACCGGAAACCCTGCCCGGCTTGTCGGTTGCTACCGATGGGTAATACAGTGGGGTTACTGACGGGTAACTCGCGTCCGGAGAGCGGGGCCAAGCACGATGACGCACTACAAGAGCAACCTTCGGGACCTCCAGTTCAACCTGTTCGAGGTCTTCGGAGCCGAGAAGTCGCTCGGCCAGGCGCCGTTCGACGAGTTCGACCTGGAGAGCGCGCGCGACGTGCTCGCGGAGGTCGACCGGCTGGCCCGCGAGGATCTCGCCGCCAGCTACGCCGACGCGGACCGCAACCCACCGGTCTTCGACCCGGCGACGCACACCGCGCCGCTGCCGGAGTCCTTCAAGAAGTCCTACGAGACCTTCATGGCGTCCGAGTTCTGGCGGCTCGACCTGCCGTCCGCCCTCGGTGGCACCCCGGCGCCGCGCAGCCTCGTGTGGGCCGTCGCCGAGCAGATCCTCGGTGCGAACGCCCCGATCTGGATGTACTCGTCCGGTCCCTCCTTCGCCCACGTGGCCTTTGTCGAGGGCACCGACGAGCAGAAGGAGTGGGCCAAGCTCTTCGTCGAGAAGCAGTGGGGCTCGACGATGGTGCTCACCGAGCCGGACGCCGGCTCGGACGTGGGTGCCGGCCGCACCCGCGCCATCCCGCAGCCGGACGGCTCGTGGCACATCGAGGGCGTCAAGCGCTTCATCACCTCGGGTGAGCACGACCTGACGGACAACATCATCCACTACGTGCTGGCACGCCCGGTGGGCGTCGAGGGCGTCGGCGGGCCCGGCACCAAGGGCCTCTCGCTCTTCATCGTGCCGAAGTACCACTTCGACCCGGCGACCGGCGAGCTCGGCGAGCGCAACGGCATCTACGCCACCAACGTCGAGCACAAGATGGGGATCAAGGTCTCCAACACGTGTGAGATGACCTTCGGCGAGCACGGCACCCCGGCCAAGGGCTGGCTGCTCGGCGAGGTGCACCAGGGCATCCGGCAGATGTTCATGATCATCGAGAACGCCCGGATGATGGTCGGCACGAAGGCGATCGCGACCCTGTCGACGGGTTACCTCAACGCGCTGGAGTACGCGAAGAACCGCGTACAGGGCGCTGACCTGGTGCAGAACGGCGACAAGGCCGCGCCGCGCGTCACCATCACCCACCACCCGGACGTACGCCGCTCCCTGCTGCTGCAGAAGTCGTATGCCGAGGCCCTGCGTGCCCTGGTCATCTACACCGCGACCTGGCAGGACAAGATCGCCATCGCGCAGGCCGCCGGTGACGAGAAGACCGCCAAGATCGCCAGCAAGATCAATGACTTCCTGCTGCCGCTCGTCAAGGGCGTCGGCTCGGAGCGGGCGTACGAGCTGCTCGGCCATGAGTCGCTGCAGACCTTCGGTGGCTCCGGCTTCCTGCAGGACTACCCGCTCGAGCAGTACGTGCGGGACGCGAAGATCGACACCCTGTACGAGGGCACCACCGCGATCCAGAGCCTCGACCTGATCTTCCGCAAGATCGTCAAGGACAACGGCCGGGCGCTCGGCACGATCGCCGCGGAGATCCAGGGCTTCGTCGAGAGCGAGGCCGGCAACGGCCAGCTCAAGGAGGAGCGGCTGGCGCTCGGCAAGGCGCTCGGCGAGATGCAGCAGATCCTCGGCACCACGCTGGGCTGGCTGCAGGAGGTCCAGGGCGGCCAGGCCCGGGAGCTCTACAAGATCGGCCTGAGCTCGCGCCGGATCCTGCTCGCCCTCGGCGACGTCGTGCTCGCCTGGCTGCTGCTGCGCCAGGCCGAGGTGGCGCTGAACGCGCTGAACACCGAGGTGTCGGAGGCGGACAAGGCGTTCTACACCGGCAAGGTTGCGGCGGCCCGCTTCTTCGTCCGCGAGATCCTGCCGCGCATCGGCGCCGACCGTCGCATCATCGAGAACACCAACCTCGACGTCATGGACCTTCCCGAGGAAGCGTTCTGATTTAGATCTTTTCCCACTCTCCTGAAAAGACGAAGGCCGGCGGACAACGATGTCCGCCGGCCTTCGTCGTTACCGGGCCGGCAAGACATCCGGGTATGTGCTGAAAGTCAACACCAAGAAGCAGAAAAGACCATGAAGGTACGGGTTCGGGTCTACGACAAGCTTGCGAATGTCACCACCACGACGACCAGGACCTGGCGTCGCTGACTTCGATCTATATGATCGGCGTTCGTCCTTTCCAGACATTGGCCACGGGGGTGCCATCGTTGCGTACCGTTTCGTTATCTCTTGCCGCCGTTCTGCTGGCCGGAGTGTCCGCCACAGCGGCGACACCGGCGGTAGCGGCGCCGTCCGACAGACCCTGGCTGGGGTACACCATCGGCCTCCAGCCGAACGTCAAGCCGTTGGAGCTGCTCAAGCGGCTCGACATCCAGCCTTCTGGGGCTTTGGAGTGGGTCACCGGGCTTAACGCCGTCTCGGGTGGCCTCTTCTATGAAGGGCACTACTCCTCGGTTCTGACGAAGCTGCAGGCCGATCCGGATGTCCGCTTCGCGGAGCTCATGGCCTTCACCGACTCGAACGAGTCGTACTGGAACCCGTTGACCGGCCGCGAGCTGGACACCGTCCAGCTGCCGCACGGCAAGACCGGTACCGAGGACGTCACCGTCGCGGTGCTCAACACCGGTGTCACGCCGAACCGGGACCTGCCGGAGAGCCGGCTGGTACCCGGCTTCAACACGCTCGATCTGCCGTTCGTCGGTCATGAGGACCTCCCTCGTCAGGGGAGGAGCACCAAGGACGACGGCGGCTTCGGGACGATGACGGCGGGGATCATCGCCGGCGACTCGGGCATCTGCCCGAGCTGCAAGATCATGCCGGTGAAGGTCTCCTTCGCGGACCCGGGCCGGGTCACCGGATCGGCCTCCGATCTCGCCGCCGGCATCGTCTGGGCGACTGATCACGGCGCCGACGTCATCACGACGCCTGCCGTGGTGGACCGCGAGAGCAAGCTTCTCGCCGAGGCGATTCAGTACGCCCTGAACGAGAAAGTGCTGGTCGTCGCGTCGGCCGGCAAGGACATCTATGACGGCCGCCAGGTCCAGCCGGCGGCTACCGAGCAGGTGCTGTCGGTCAGCGCCGTCGACACGTCGGGCCGGGTCACCGGACGCTACGGCTCCAACACCGGTGGCAGCCGCTGGATCGACGTGGCCGCGGCCGAGGGTGCACCCGCGGTCAACCACCTCGGCGCGTCGTCTCAGCTCGACGGCGTGGAGGGGGCCACCGCAGTGGTGGCCGGCACCGCCGCCCTGGCTTTCTCGATGCAGCCCGGAGTGAAAGCCGACGAGGTGCGGCAGTCGATCGTGGACACCGCGATCCCCGCCGGTCTGCCGGTCCTGAACGCCGGCCGCGCTGTCCACAAGGTGGCCGGCAACGACACCGCCGACCCGGAGATCACCTCGACCGGCCTCACCGCCAACCAGTTGATCTCGAAGCCGATCGACGTCCGCCCGGTGGCGACCGACGACTACGGCATCGTGCTCACCGAGTTGACGGCCGGCGGCAAGACGGTCACGACGCGGAGCCCGTGGGAGACGCTGCGGTTCACCCCGCCGGCCGGCTTCTCCGGCGACCTCGCCGTGTCGCTGCGCGTCACCGACGTCGCGGGCAAGACCGCCGGGGCGACCACGGTCGTCAAGGTCGACACGGTCGGCCCGACCGGCAGCTTCGTCTCGCCGGCCGCCGGCGCACGCGTCCGGGGCGCGGCGAAGGTGGTGTTCCGCGGTTCGGCGGACGTCGCCTCCGCCAAGGTCAACGGCGTGGCGATGAAGAAGTCCGGCGCCGACTGGACGGCCAGCGCGACGCCGAACCGCGGAAACCTCGTGGTCGAGGCGGCCGACCAGTACGGCAACGTCAGCCGGTTCACCCGTGCCGTCGTGGTCGACAACGACGGGCCGACCGCCACCGCTGTGAACCCGAAGCAGAACACCCGGGTCCGTGGCACGTTCACCACCTCGCTGAGCGGTGTGAAGGACGCTTCCGGAGTGGCCAAGGCCGAGCTGTGGGCGAACGGCAAGTACCTGGGCGCGGGCTACTCCAAGAAGGTTGCGACAGGTAAGTCCAGCGGCAACGTCAAGCTGGTCTGGAAGCTGACCGACAAGCTGGGCAACTCCCGCTCGTACACCCGGATTGTGATCGCCGACAACAAGGCGCCGAGCGTGTCGATCACCAAGGCCCCGAAGAACAAGGCCAAGGTGAAGGGCACGGTCAAGGTCTCGGTGAAGGCCTCCGATGCCTCCGGCATCGCGCGGGTCGAGCTGATCGTGAACGGCAAGGTGGTCGCGACGGACAAGACCTCCGGGTACGTCCTGAGCGTCAACACCAAGAAGCAGAAGAAGTCGATGCAGGTGCGGGTCCGGGCTTACGACAAGCTCGGCAACGTCACCTACACGACGACCCGCACCTGGTACCGCAAGTAGGACCGGTTCAGCCCCGGGCGGTGTGCCGGCGGAGCAGGCGCATCGCCCCGGGTTCGACCGATGACCACGGTTTCTCGCCGCTGTGCACGGCGATCCCGGAGGTCTTGATCTCCACGACCGTGCCTTGGAACTGGTCGTCCGGCAGCATCAGCGCGGACACTTCGGACATCGTCGGGTTGTGGCCGACGATCAGGACCGTCCGGACCGTGTCGGGGACCGCGCGGAGCAGGTCGAACACCTCGGTGCGGCCACCCTCGTAAAGACCCTCTTCATACCGGACCTCGGGCGCGCCGTGCGGGTGCTCGCCCTGCACCAGCGCGATCGAGGCGGCCTGCCAGGTCTGCCGGGTGCGTTTCGCCGGCGAGCAGAGGACCAGGTCCGGGTGCAGCCGGGCGTCGGCCAGCCAGGCGCCCGCGGCGTCCGCGTCGGACTCCCCGCGATCGGTGAGTGCGCGGTCGAAGTCGTCGAGGTCGCCGGGCGTCTCAGCCTTGGCGTGGCGCAGCAGGATCAGCGTTCGCGTGGTCATGGGAACCAGCTTGCCTGATTGGAATTTCGGCCGGGCGGGTAAACGGTCGTCCGACGCATTCACCACGGTCGAGCGCTGACGCTCGGTCGAGCGGACACCACCCGAGGAGGGTCCGATGGGCATCGGCGCAAGCATTTTCCTGCTGGCTCTGGGGGCGATCCTGGCGTTCGCCGTGGAGGCGGACATCAGTGGCCTGGACATCAGCGTGATCGGCTGGATTCTGATGGCCGCCGGCCTGGCCGGACTGATCATCACGCTCTGGTTCTGGAACAGCCGCCGCCGCACGGTGGTGACCCGGACGCAGCAGCCGGTTGCCGGTGCCGGGTACAGCGAGTACCGCGAGGTCCGCCGGAACGACGACGTGCCCCCGCCGCCGCCCCCGGCCTACTCCTGATCAAACAATGAAAGCCCGGGTCCGATGCGGACCCGGGCTTTCATGCATATAGCGCGAAATAAATCGCGATGTGGTGGCAGATCGCCGCCACCAGCGTGCAGGCGTGGAAGAACTCGTGGTGGCCGAAGACGGTCGGCCACGGGTTCGGCCGGCGCAGAGCGTAGAAGACCGCCCCGACCGTGTAGATCAGGCCACCGACCACCATCAGGACCAAGCAGGTCACGCTGACGTGCAGAATGTCCGGGATGATGGCGACCGCGACCCAGCCGAGCGCCACATAGAGCGGCGCTCCCACCCAGCGGGGCACGTGCGGCCAGATGACCTTCAGCGCGACACCGCCGAGAGCGCCGATCCAGACCAGGCTGAGCATCAGCGTGGCCTTGCTGTCGCTCAGGAGCAGCACACAGAACGGCGTGTAGGTGCCGGCGATGAAGATGAAGATCATTGAGTGATCCATCCGCCGCATGATCTGGTAGCCGCGTTCGCTCCAGACCCGGCGGTGGTACAGCGCGCTGACGCCGAAGAGGCCGCAGACGGTGATGCTGTAGATCAGGCAGCTGATGAACGGGCCGATGCCGGGGCGGCTCCACGCGATCGAGCAGAGCACGATGCCGCAGACGGCGGCGACGAAGAACGCGTACTGATGCAACCGGCCGCGCAGACGCGGCTTGCCGAGGTCGGCCGGCTTCATCCGGAACGGGGTGGGTGCTGTCACGGGTTCCAGGTTACGGCACCGTAGGTTACTAATGGGTAGTGACGCCGGATACGACAGGCCATCCCGGATGATTTCCTCATGAAGGTAAGACGTGTGGGCGCCTCAGCGCTACTGATCGAGTGTCCGGACGCCACCCGGGTGGAGGATTGGCGCGCCGAGCTCTGGCGCCGCCGGGAGACCGGTGAACTCGAGGCCGTCGACATCGTCCCGGGCGCCCGCACGGTCCTGCTCGACGGCGTTCCGACCGGCACCGAGGAGCGCCTCGCCGGATGGGAGCCCGCGCCCGGCGGCACGCGTGATCCCGGCCCGCTCGTCGAGGTTCCGGCCACGTTCGACGGCGCGGATCTGCCGGACGTCGCCGAGATCTGGCAGGTCTCCGTCGAAGAAGCCGTGAAACGCCTGGTGGAGACGCCACTGACCGTCGCGTTCTGCGGCTTCGCTCCGGGTTTCGCCTATCTGCGCGGACTTCCCGAGGCCTGGTCGGTGCCCCGGCTTCCGGCGCCCCGCCCGCGCGTCCCGGCCGGATCGATAGCTCTCGCCGCCGGCTACGCCGGCATCTATCCCACGGCCTCGCCGGGCGGGTGGCGGCTGGTGGGCCACACCCCATTGACGATCTTTGAGGTACGGCGGGAGCAGCCCGCCCTGCTCACCCCGGGAACGCGCGTGAAGCTGGTGCAGCAGTGATCACCGTGCTGCGGGCCGGCCCGCTCACCACCGTGCAGGACCTCGGCCGGCCCGGATACGCCCACCTCGGTGTCCCCCGGTCCGGTGCGCTCGACATTCCCGCGCTGCGCCGGGCCAACCGCCTCGCCGGGAACCCGGACGGCACGGCGGCGCTGGAGACCACCCTGATGGGCTGCAGACTGCGGTTCGAGGCGCCGGCCACCGTCGCGGTGACGGGTGCGGTCGCCACCGTGAAACTGGATCGGGAGCCGGTCAGTGGCCCGGTCGTCGACGTGCCGGCCGGTGGTGTGCTGGAGATCGGCCGAGCGGTACGGGGCGTGCGCTCCTACCTCGCCGTGGCCGGTGGGATCGCCGTCGAAGCGGTGCTCGGCAGCCGGTCCACCGACACCCTGGCCGGAATCGGGCCGGAGCGGCTGGCCGACGGCATGACGCTGCCGGTCGGGACGGTCTCCGGTGGGGTGGACGGCGTTGCCGGGGACGGGTCGCCGATCGGCGAGGAGATCGAGCTCGGGGTCCGGCTCGGGCCGCGGGACGACTGGTTCGACGTCGCGGGACTGTTCGGTACCCCGTACACGATCAGTCCGATGAGCAACCGCGTCGGGGCCCGGCTGGCCGGCACCGCCGTGACCCGCGCCCGGGCCGGCGAACTTCCCTCCGAAGGCGTGGTGCTCGGCGCCGTGCAGGTGCCGGCGGACGGGCAGCCGATCGTCTTCCTGGCCGACCATCCCACCACCGGGGGATATCCGGTGATAGGCGTGGTCGGCGACGTCACGCCGCTCGCGCAGGCCCGGCCGGGGACTACGGTACGTTTCCGTGACCTCGATTGATCTCAACGCCGACCTCGGTGAGGGATTCGGCGCCTGGACACTCGGCGACGACGACGCCCTGCTCTCCGTCGTGACCTCGGCGAACGTGGCGTGCGGCTTCCACGCCGGCGACCCGTCCACGATGCGCCGGGTCTGCCGGACGGCAGCGGAGAACGGCGTCGCGGTCGGCGCGCAGGTCGGCTACCGGGATCTGGCCGGTTTCGGTCGGCGGCGGATCGAGTACGCACGGGACGAGCTGCGCGACGACATCCTTTACCAGGTCGGCGCGCTGGAGGCGTTCTGCCGGGCGGCCGGTGATCGGGTGCGTTACCTGAAGCCGCACGGCGCCCTCTACAACACCGCGGCGGTCGACCCGGTGCAGGCCGGCGCCGTGGTCGACGCGGTGCTCGCCTGGGACCCGGCGATGCCGGTGCTCTGCCAGCCGGGGTCGGTGCTGGCGGTGGCCGCGGCCGAGGCCGGGCTGACCGTGGTCGGCGAGGGATTCGCCGACCGTGGGTACTCGGCGGACGGCCGGCTGGTGCCACGGTCGGCCGCCGGCGCCCTGGTCCATGCGCCGGGTGATGTGGTGGAGCGTGCCGTGCGGATGGCGGTCCGGGGTGAGGTGGTCGCCGTGGACGGGACCGTCGTGCCGTGCCCGGTCCGGTCGATCTGCGTGCACGGGGACACACCGGGAGCGGTGGAGCTGGCCCGCGCGGTCCGGGCCGGGCTTGCGGGCCAGCTTCACGTCAAGCCGTTCGTCTAACTCCCGTCCATGCCGCGGAGGATCAGCGGTAGCCGGTTCGGGGCGGCCGGGTCGATCACGATCGGGACGCCCCAGTCCTGACGGGTCAGGTGGCAGGCGCCGAACTCCGCGTCCACGTCGCACGTCGCCGCCTGCGCGACCACCTGGAGCACACCCTTCGGCACGTCCGGGTTGAGCACCAGCGTGCGGGAGAGATCCGTGGTGACGCCGGCGCCGTCGAGCAGCAGCTCGGCGGGTGAGGCCGACACGGTGAGCCGTAGCGGTGAGCCGAACTGGCTGTCCAGTTTCTGGCCCGGCGCCGGCGTGAAGATCACGTCGAGGGTGACCTCGCCCGGCGACAGGTGCGACGGCGGGCGCTCGGTCTTGTGCCGCTCGCCGCTGACCGTTTTCACCACGCCGGGCGCGAGCCGGGTCAGCCGGTGCGCTGCCGACTCCACGACCAGCACCTCGTTGTCGCTGGTCACCAGCACGTCGCTCGGCTCGGCCAGCCCGGAGTCCACGGTGGAGACGGCATCGGCCGCCGGGTCGAAGCGGCGGACCGCACCGTTGTACGTGTCGGCGACCAGCACCGAGCCATCCGGCAGAGCCGCCACACCGAGCGGGTGCTGGAAGAGCGCCTCCTCCGCCTTACCGTCCACGTGACCGAAATCGAACAGGCCCTGGCCGACCGCGGTGTGCAGCACGCCGTCCTCGACGTAGCGCAGCGCCGACGTCTCGCTGTCCGCGATCCAGAGACGCTTGCCGTCCCGGCTGACCGACAGGCCCGACGGCTGGGCCATCCACACGTCCGGCAGGGGTCCGTCGCGCAGCGCCTCGACCGTGGTGCCGGCGTAGACGCCGACCGTGCGCTTGATCGGGTCGAACCACCAGAGCTGGTGGATGCCGGCCATCGCGATGATGACCTTGTCGTCGAACCACGCCAGGTCCCACGGGGAGGAGAGGTCGGCGGCGAGCGCGTCGTGCGGGCGGTCGTCCACCGTGGAACGCCACGGCTTGCCGGAGCCGGCCACCACGTGGATCTCGCCGGTCTCGGTGCGCAGGGCCCGCAGCTGGTGGTTCACGGTGTCGGCGACGATGACGTCGTAATTGGTGATCTTGGAGATCTCGGGCGGCAGCTGGACCATGCCCTGCGGCTCGCTGAACGGCTCGTTCCGGTTCTCGCCGCCGAACCGGCGGACCAGCGTCTCGCCGTCCCGCTCCAGCTCGACGATCGAGTGCCGGGCCGAGTCGGAGACCAGCAGATTGCCGTTCGCCAGCTCGATCGCCTTGCCGGGGAAGCGGAGCAGACCCTCCGGCACCGGCGGCGGAACGAACGGCCCGTCGCCGCGGTGCAGGGTGCCGTCCGCCTCGTGCTTGACGATCAGCTCGTCGATCAGCCGGGACAGGCCCTCGGCGTGGCCCTCGCCGGCCATCGAGGCAACCAGGTAACCGGTCGGGTCGACCACGGCCAGGGTGGGCCAAGCCTTCGCGGCGTACTGCTGCCAGAGGTGCATGTCGCCGTCGTCGACGACCGGGTGGTGCACGCCGTACCGCTCCACGGCGGCGGCCAGGGCCACCGGGTCACGCTCGTGCTCGAACTTCGGGGAGTGGACGCCGATCACCACGATGGCGTCGCCGTACTTCTCCTCCAGCGGCCGCAGCTCGTCCAGGACATGCAGACAGTTGATGCAGCAGAACGTCCAGAAGTCCAGAATAAGGATCTTGCCCCGCAGGTCGGCGAGGGTCAGATCCTTGCCGCCGGTGTTGAGCCAGCCGCGGCCCTTGAGTTCGGGCGCACGCACGCGAGAGTTCATGACGCCCATCGTGCCTCACGGCCGCGGTCCCGCCCACCGGCGGGACCGCAGCTGTGATCAGGCTTTACTCAGGCCTTCGGCTTCAGGCACAGGACCTGGTCGCCGCCGTCCTTCGGCACCACGATGTACGGCTGGGCCTGGTCGGCGCACTGCTCCTTGGCGCCGGCGATCGACACGACCTCGAACGCGCCGGCGGTCGAGCAGTCCGCCTTCACCGGCTTGTTGCCCGAACTCCGGGTCACGCAGTCACCCTGCGCCACGTTGAACTCGTCGTCACCCGAGATCAGGTAGACCAGGCCGAACACCAGCGCCAGCAGCAGACCCGCGCCGAGCACGACCGCGATGGTGACCGGCACGGTGCGCACGTTCACCTTCGGCGAGGCAGGCGCCGGCGGCTCCTCCGCCTTGAACTGCTCGAACCGGTCCTGCTCGTCCGGACCCGGCCAGCTCGTCGTGTCCTCCGGGCCAGGCGGCGTAACCGTGGCCCGCGCCGCCGGGCTGCCCGGGTAGACACCGGGAGCCGGCTCGCCCGGCATCGGCGGCAGGGCGGGCGCCGGAACGTACGGGTTGCTGCCCCGCCCGGAGACGTCCGTGGTGAGCTCGCTGAACTGGTCCGGCGACGCGCCACGGCCGGCGAGGTCGGTGGTGAACTCGTTGAACGGCGGACCGGCCGGGTCGCCGGGGCGAGCCGGGGAACCGGGGGCGCCGAACGCCGGGCCACCCGACGACGGGAACTGCGGAGATCCGGGCATCGAGTACGGGGATCCGCCCGAACCCGGGAACGGCGGCGCGCCCGGAGTGTCCTGCGGTGCGATCCGCGCGCTGGCCGAGGCACGGGCCGACGCCCGGGCAGGGGACTGTGGCGCGACGCCCGGAGCTTCGTTGCCGAAACCACCGTCACGCTGCGGGAACGGGACGCTGCCGAAGCCACCGCTCGGTTCGGAGCCGTTGTCGTCGGCCCGCTGCCCGTAGGCGTCGTCGGCCCGCTGACCGTATGCGTTGTCGTCTGCGCGCTGGCCGTAGGTGTTGTCGTCGGGCCGCTGGCCGTAGGTGTTGCTCTGCGGGGCGTCGCCGGGCCGGGGGCCGAACGGGCCCGCGTCGCCGGGGTGCTGGTCTTCGCCGGGGCGCTGGCTTTCACCGGGATACTGGCTTTCACCAGGGCGCTGGCTTTCACCAGGGCGCTGGCTTTCACCAGGGCGCTGGCCGAACGGGTTCTCGGCGCCGGGCTGCTGCGGGTAGCCGCGCTGCGGAAGCGGAGCCGCCGCGAAGCCGCCACTCGGCTCGTCGTCGGTGCGCTGTCCGGGGCCGGGGAAACCGGAGCCGTTGTTCGAGGGGTGACCGCCGGGCGGCGTGAACCGGTCCTGCTGGAACGAGCCGGAGGGCTCGTCCGCGTCCGGCCGCGGCGGCGCGAACGGAGCGCCGAACGGTGCTTCGTTCCGCTGCGCGGCGAACGGCGCGTCAGCCAGCGGCGCGGAGAACGGAGACTCCGCTTGCTGCGCGGAGGAAGCATCCTGCTGCGGCACGCCGTAGGGGGAATCGCTCTGCTGCGTCCCAAAAGGAGCATTGGGCTGCTGCGACCCGAAGGGAGCGTCGGTCTGCTGCGTTCCGTAAGGCGCGTCGGCCGGCCGGGACCCGTAAGGAGCCTCGGCCTGCTGCGCTCCGTACGGCGCGTCGGTCTGCGGCACACCGTAGGGCGCGTCGGGCTGCTGTGCCCCGAACGGCGCGTCGGCCTGCGGCGTTCCATAGGGCGCGTCCGGCTGCTGGCCTCCGAAAGGCGCGTCCTGGTGTTGCGGCGCGTTCGGCTGCTGCGGGAACGGTGAGTCCGCGTGCTGCCCGGCACCGGCCGGGGAGAACGGCGCGGCCGGGAACGCGCCGGACTGCTCGCTGTCGGAGCGGTCCTCGTCGCTGGTCTCCAGCTCGGCCGGGGGTGTTGCGGCGGGACGGCCGTAGACCCGGGCTTGAGGAGCGGGTGCCGGTGGCGGGAGTTCGGTGGCGTCGACGCGGGCGCCGGGCACCGACGCGCTGGCCGTCACCGGGCGGGCCGAGCCGACCGCGGGGCGTTCGCCCGGGTCGCGCGGCTGCGGCACGGCGCTGCCGGAAGTCGGCGCGGGCGCCGGAGGGGGAGTCGGCGCGCCACCGGTGCCGAGTGCGGCACCGGGCACACGCTGCGGGAATCCGGAACCACCGGCAGGCTCGGCGTCACGGTCGGCGGAAGCCTCCGGACCGGCCTCAGCCGACCCGAACCCGCCACCGGCCGGCGAGGCGTTCCCAAAGCCGTTCGCGGACTGCGGCGCGTTCCCGAACGGGCCGTCCGCCTGCTGCGCGGACCCATAGGTGCCACCGGACTGAGGCGCCGGCGGGAAACCCGGGTCGGACTGCTGCGGGGATCCGTATGCGCCGCCGGACTGCGGGGCGGAACCGTAGGTCCCACCCTGCTGCGGAGCGGAGCTGAACGGCTGCGCGCTCCCGTCACCCTGCGGGGCGGAGCCGAACGGGTCACCCTGCGGGGCGGAGCCGAACGGGTCACCCTGCGGGGCGGAGCCGAACGGGCCGCCGAACTGCGGCTGCCCACCACCGGGCACGGCGCCCGGCTCCGACGGGGTGCGGGACGGGAGGTCCACGCCGGCGCCGTCGTTCTCGATGGCTGGGCCGGCCGGCGTGCGCAGCGGGAAGCCGCTGCCGTCGCCGCGCCGGGTCGGGAAGGCGGCCGGCCGGCTCGGGTCGGAGCTCTCGGGGGCGGCGGCGGTGCGAGCGTTGTTCTGCATCCAGCTGTTCTGTGCCGGGCCCGCGGTGAAACCGCTCGGGCCGGAAGAGTCGGGGAGGTCGGTGAGGCTGGCGCCGGGCACGCGCACCGGCTGGTCACCGAAAGCGGAGAAACTGGTGCCGCCGGAGTCGTCCGAGGCCGGAACGGAAGCGCCCGGGGTGCGTGTGGGCAGCCCACCGGGGCCGCTGGAACCAGCGGAGGCCTGGGCCGGGGGAGCGGCCGGCGGAGTCCAGCCGGCCTGCCCGGGAGTACCGGAGCCAGCGGGCGCGCCCGGGAAGCCGGAAGCCGGCGATCCATAGGGCGCCGCACCGGGAGTGACCGGCCCATAGGGCGAGGCGGTCGGCTCGCGGCGGGGCAGCTCGTTCTCCTCGGCCGGCACGCGGGCCGAACCATACGGAGTGCCGGCCGGCTTGGGGCCGGCGCCGAACGCGGCGACCTGCGGGACCACGAACGGCGAGCCGCCGTTCGGCGTGGCCTGCGGCGGAGGGCCGTAGGAGGTGGGGACGTTGTCGGCCGGCGCCGGGGCGGATGCCCGACCGGCCGGTCGCTGACCATCGGACTCGGACGGGAAGCCACCTGAGCCGCCGGGCGGGAAGCCACCCGAGCCGTCGGGAGAGTAGCCACCCGGACCGCCGGGCGAGTAACCCCCCGAACCGTCAGGCGAGTAACCGCCCGAACCAGGTCCGCCCGACGTGGCTTCGGCCGGCTGACCGGCGTGGTGCCCCTCGGACGTCATACGCGCCTCCTCGTTTCTGCGGCCGTGCCAGCTTTGCACGGACGCGGCCCCGCCGGCGTCCTTCCGCCGAAGGGCCGTGCCAGCTCTCCGGCCAGGCCGTGCTGGGGCCCGGATCAGCAAGCCGCCGGTGGCCCCGGTCCCCCTCGCCGACCGGCCGCGCCGGCTTGAGGACCGTGCCCAACCGTACCGGGCGTCGGCGACCGGAGGAATCCCGGTGTACGCCCCGGAGGGACCGGTGTCCGATCTTCAAGAGTGGTTTTTGACACGAAAAGGCCCGTCCGGATGATCCGGACGGGCCGTTCGTTGCTCATAACCCCTCGAAGATGCGCCCTTGGTTCAGCTGGGCTGCCTCTGCGAGAAGAAGGCGATCTCGTCACGCATCGCCTGCGTGGGCGCCGACTGCATGGCGCGGTCGATGGCGCGGTTCTGGCGGCTGATCATCCGACGCCGGCGGATGCGGTCGATCATGCTCATGGCCCTGCTTCTTTCCCCGGCTCTTGGCCGGCCTTGCTCATGACGAGCGCGACCGGTCCCGCTTGTGGCGGTCACCTCGGCGCACGTCTCGGTGTTGATCCGAGTATGCGCCTCCAATGAGGAGCTTTCCAAACTATTTGGGGGTGAGCTGGGTCATCTGCTTACGGATCGAAGGTCCGCACCCGTCCGGGCCGAAAGAATCTATCCCCAGGTGAGCATCGCCGTCTTCGGGTCGGAGAGGAAGGCGCCGACGTCCCGGAGGAACTTCGAGCCCAGTTCGCCGTCGATGATCCGGTGGTCGAAGGAGAGCCCGAGGGTCGTGACCTGGCGAATCTTGATCTTGCCGTTGTGCACCCACGGTGTCGGCCGGATCGCGCCGAGGGCCAGGATCGCCGACTCGCCGGGCGGCAGGATCGGCGTGCCGGTGTCGACGCCGTACACGCCGACGTTCGTGATCGAGAACGTGCCGCCGGCCATGTCGGACGGCGGCGTCTTGCCCGAGCGGGCCTTCCGGATCAGGTCGTTGAGCGCGGTGGCCAGCTCCGGCAGGGCGAGCCGGCCGGCGTCCTTGACGTTCGGGACGATCAGCCCGCGCTCGGTCGCGGCCGCGATGCCGAGGTTCACGTACTCCTTCACGATGATCTCGCCGGTCTCGCCGGACCAGGTGGAGTTGACCATCGGGTATCGCTTGATCGCGAGCAGCACGGCTTTCGCCACGAGCAGCAGCGGGGAGATCTTCTGCTCGGCGAACTCGGGCCGGCCGCGCAGTTTCTCCAGCGTCTTCACGGTCCGGGTCACGTCGACCGTGAGGAACTCGGTGACGTGCGGCGCGGTGAACGCGGACGCGACCATGTTGGCCGCGGTCAGCTTCCGCACTCCCTTGATCGGGATCCGCTGCTCCCGCGACCCGGTTTCCGCGGCGCCGTTCAGCGCGGGCGCGGGGGTCAGGTCCGGCTCGGCGACGGCTTGCGCCACTGCCTTCTGTACGTCGTCGCGCGTCACCGACCCGGACGGGCCGGTGCCGATGATCGTTGCGAGGTCCACGCCGAGATCCCGGGCCAGTTTGCGGACCGGCGGTTTCGCCAGAACCGGTCCACCCACGGTTGCCGTGATCGGGGCGGGCGCGGGCCGGACGGGTTGCGGCGTTTCCTGCGATGCCATCGCGAGCGGGACGGCCGGGATGCCGGGAGCCGCCGCAGGCGGGGTGGCCGCCGTTGCGTTTGTGGGAGTCGCAGGCGTACCCGATCGGGGTCTTCTCTTTGCGGTTGTGGTTTTCGGGCCGTAACCGACGAGCACCGCCGTGCGGCCGCCCGGAGCCGGACCACCGATGAGGCCGGCCTCCGGGTCGTCACCTGCGGCGGGAGCGGATGGGGCGGATGCGGGTTCGGCGATCGGGCCCGCGCCGGGATCGGTGTCGATCGAGATGATCGGCTTGCCCACCTCGACCACCGTGCCGGCCTCGTGGAAGATCTTGGTGACCACGCCGGCCCACTTGGCGGGGATCTCGACTGCTGCTTTCGCCGTCTCCACCTCGACGATCGGCTGGTTCAGCTCGATCGTGTCGCCGACCTTGACGAGCCAGGCCAGGATCTCGCCCTCGGTGAGGCCTTCGCCCAGGTCGGGCAGGTTGAATTCCTTGATCCGGGACATCGGCGTCACCAGCCGAACGCGCGGTCGACGGCGTCCAGCACACGGTCGAGATCGGGGAGGTACTCCTCCTCGGCCCGTGCCGCCGGATAGGGGATGTCGTAGCCGGTGACCCGTAGGACCGGCGCCTCCAGGGAGTAGAAGCACTCCTCGGTGATCCGGGCGGCGAGTTCCGCGCCGAGGCCCAGGTTGCCCGGCGCCTCGTGCACGACGACCGCGCGGCCGGTCCGCTTCACCGACTCGAAGATCGTCGGGTAGTCCACCGGGGAGAGCGAGCGCAGGTCGATGACCTCCAGCTCACGGCCGTCCTCGGCGGCGGCCGCGGCGGCGTCCAGCGCCACCTTGACCATCGGGCCGTAGGCGAGCAGCGTCGCGGCCGAGCCGGGCCGGGCCACCCGTGCCGCGTGCAGCGGGAAGGCCCCGGACAGCGGCGCGTCGAGATCGACCGCGCCCTTCTCCCAGTACCGCCGTTTCGGCTCGAAGAAGACGATCGGGTCGTCCGAGGTGATCGCCTGCTGGATCATCGAGTACGCGTCCGCGGGGTTGGCGCAGGTCACCACCTTGAGACCGGGGGTGTGCGCGAAGTACGCCTCGGGGGACTCGGAGTGGTGCTCGACAGCGCCGATGCCACCGCCGAACGGGATCCGGATGACGATCGGCAACCGCACGTTGCCCTTGGAGCGGTAATGCATCTTCGCGACCTGGCTGACGATCTGGTTGTAGGCCGGGAAGACGAAGCCGTCGAACTGGATCTCGCAGACCGGCCGGTAACCGCGGATCGCGAGGCCGACAGCGGTCCCGATGATGCCGGCCTCGGCGAGCGGGGTGTCGATCACCCGGTCCTCGCCGAAGTCCTTCTGCAGGCCGTCGGTGATCCGGAAGACACCGCCGAGCTTGCCGACGTCCTCCCCCATGATCACTACCTTGGGGTCGTTCTCCAGCGCGCGGCGCAGGCCGTGGTTGAGCGCCTTGCCCAGGTTGATCGTCTCGGTCATCAGTGCCCACTCCCCTCGAACGAAGCCTGGTATCTGGCGAACGCGTTCCGCTGCGCCGCCACTTCCGGCGAACCGTTCGGATAGACGTGGTCGAACATGGCGACCGGTTGCGGATCGGGCATCGCGAGGACCCGCTCGCGCAGGTCCAGGGCGAGCGCGCCGGCGGTCTCGTCCACCTCGCCGAAGAAGTCGTCGCCGGCCAGCTGCTGCTTGGTGAGGAAGGCCTTGAGCCGCTTGATCGGGTCTTTCGCCTTCCAGGACTCGACCTCGCTGGAGATGCGGTAGCGGGTGGGGTCGTCGGAGCTGGTGTGTGCGCCCATGCGATAGGTGTACGCCTCGATCAGGGTCGGGCCCTGACCGGTACGGGCGTTGTCCAGCGCGGCGCGCGTCACCGCGTAGGTCGCGAGCACGTCGTTGCCGTCGACCCGGATGCCGGGGAAGCCGTAACCTCCGGCGCGCTGGTAGAGCGGGACGCGGGTCTGGCGCTCGAGGGGCTCGGAGATCGCGTACTGGTTGTTCTGGCAGAAGAAGACGATGGGGGCGTTGAAGACGCCGGACCAGACGAACGATTCGTTGACCTCGCCCTGGCTGGTGGCGCCGTCCCCGAAGTACGCGATCACGGCCTCGCCGTCCGTGCCGCCGGTCTTGCCGTCCATCGTGACGCCCATGGCGTACCCGGTGGCGTGCAGCGTCTGCGAGCCGATCACGATCGTGTAGGTGTTGAACCGGAACTCGTTCGGGTCCCAGCCGCCCTGGTCGACGCCGCGGAACAGGCCGAACGGCATGATCGGGTCGATGCCGCGGCAGTAGAGGACCCCGTGCTCGCGGTAGGTGGGGAACGCCATGTCCTGCGGGCGCAGCGCGCGGCCGGAACCGACCTGCGCCGCTTCCTGACCGAGCAGGCTGGCCCAGATGCCGAGCTCGCCCTGCCGCTGCAGGGCGACGGCCTCCGCGTCGAGCCGTCGGACGGTCACCAGATCCCGGTAGAGCTCCCGGTACTCCTCGTCGCTGAAATCGACGGTGTAGATGCTTCCGTCGGCGGTGGTCGCGCTGTCGATGCGCTCGCCGTCCGGGGTCAGCAGTTGGACGAAGCCGCCGGCCGGAACGTCGTTCCCGGCTTTGTCGCGCTCGCCTTTCGCCATCCGTGTCTCCTGTTTCCTCTCTGCGCCCGCGGCGGGTGTCTCCCGGCCACGCGGCTGACCACTGGGGCTGGCCGCGCCTGGCCCGGGTGGGGTTGCCGCGCGGCATGTTCCGGCTGCTCGTACTGCCGGGACGACCCGCCGAAGCCCCGCTGGTTGGCGAAAGGCGACGGCGGCGGTGCCGTCGACCCCATCCTGACAGAGGGAGTGACCTCGGTTACAGACTGCGTGGATCACAAATAGAGGTTTTCTCCTGACGCATCGTTAACGGTATTTGTCCGATTTAGTGGTCTTTGTGCTCTCACTCTAGTACGAATGGCTCCGCTGTGCCGCTGCCGAATGCGGAATGCATCGTTGCGTCAGTTGTCCGGAACGGATCCAGATGGATCTTTGTTCGTGCAGTTCGAACTGGGAGCCTTGCGTGCCGCACCTGCCCGACGACGACCACTTCGCGCCGCCCCCCAAGGTGCTGCGCAAGAGGATCGACGGGGTGTATCGCGAGGACCACGGATTCGCCGGGCCGACCCGCCGTTACGTGATCATGGTGGCGCTTCTGGTGGGGCTGGCCTCGGTGCCGACCCTCGCCGTGCTGACCACCGGTTCGCGTGAGATCTCCGGGCGGGATCGGCCGGGCGCCATGGACGTGCCGTTCCTGCCGCCGCCGGCCACCGGACCGGTCGGTCCGCCGGCCTCCGCGCCGGCTTCCCCCTCGCGGTCACCGTCTCCTCAGGCCGGTGCCGCGCCTTCCGCTACGGGACCGGGTCTGACCGATAAAGATCAGACCCAGCGGGGGTACGGGGTTAAGAGAGCACCGCGTCCGGCGAAGAAGCGGGCCACGGGGGTGACGGAAGAGCCGGCGATTTCGAATCCTGCGAAACCCCGCAAGAAGCCGTCCGATCGTCGGCGCTCTCCGGATCGCCAGGATTCGCCTCCTGATCGTCAGGGCCGGTCCCCTCATCGTCAGGACCCGTCCCCTGCCCGTCAGGATCCGTCCCCTGCCCGCCGCAGTCCGCCGCCGAGCCGTCCCCGCAGCCCTCGGATCCGGGATTTCCCGGTGCTCCGCGGTCTGCCCGTGGTGCCCGAGGACCACGACGTGAACCGGCCCGGGAAGCCGCGCGGATTTCCCACCGTGCCGGGCCTCCCCGACGTGCCGGACGAGGAAGAGCCCGAACCGCATTGGCGGCGCTGTGCGGCCGCCACGTCCCGGGAGAACCCGTCCCGGCACCGAACAGTCCACAGCGGCCGGTCGCCCGACCGGTCCGAGCCAGCCGGAGAACGACCATGGCCGATCGCCCGTACAACATCCGACCAGCCCGCATCCTCGAACAGAGCTACCCGGAGCGCGGACTCAACGTGCACCGGCTGCTCACCCAGCCCCGATCCAGCGAGGACCGGATGGTGAACCGCCCTTACCACGGCGCGCACCGGGCGGAGCACGCCGACACCGACGACTGGAGCGAGGCAGCCTGGCAGCGGAGCACCCGGGTGGGCCGCCACCACGTCGAGCCGACGAACGACCACTACTCGAACCGCCGCTGAGCAGGACCCTCGATGACGGCCTAGTCGTCGCGGTTGGCCTCCAGCCAGGCCTCGATGGCGGACGTGTCGCTCGGGTCGACGCCCTCGGCGATCAGCTGGGCGACCGCCGCCGTGGCCGGGCTGCGGCGCTCACCGGTGCTGTAGAGCCGGGCGAACTCCGGGACCAGCTCCTCCACCACGGACCTGGTCTGGTCGATCGCGGCCGCCGGCAGTCCCCGCTTGCGGCCCGCATAGGCCGTCCAGGCGCGGACCACCTGCGGCAGCATCGCGGCGTCGTCGATGTCGAGCACGGCGCGCCGGTGCACCCAGTCCAGCAGGAACAGCCCGGCCACGGCCGGGCTCCAGCGCAGCGGGTCGCCGCCGGGCAGCGAGTCCGCGTGGTCCAGGATCAGGCTCAGACAGAAGCCGAACGAGTTGAGGTCCGCGTCCGGCAGGCCCTCGGCGGCGGCCTCCGGCGAGTCGGCGAAATCCCGGGCCAGGTCGCCACCGGCCAGGCCGCCGGACGGCTCCTCCAGCGGCGGCGTGGTCAGCTCCGGCAGCAGGGCCAGCCGGGCGGCGGCGAGCGCGCGGTCGGTGGCGATCGAGCCGTCCGAGGGCAGCTCGCTCAGGTCGTCGGTGATCTCCAGGTGGCGGCCGACCTCGTCGCGCAGGCGGCCCGGGTCCTCGGTGCGGAACCAGATCAGCTCGTCCGCCTCGCAGAGCGAGCGCACCTGGCTGAGCAGGGTGTCGGCCGCGGCGGTGACGAACAGGTCCTTGGTGATGCCGATGTTGTGGTCGACGACCGCCACCACCGCGTGCTCCGGCCCGCCGTCCGAACTGTCCTCGTAGGCGAACGTAACGACGTAGGAGGTCTGGTCGCCGTAGACGTCCCCGTACGCGAAGCAGCCGGTGGGGCGCACCCGGCCCAGCTGAGCGCCCCAGGACGGCGCCCGGTCGTCGTGGCCGACCGCCGCGGCGCCGTCGGCGTCCGGCACCAGGGCGGCGAAGACCTCCCGGATCGTCACCGCCTCCGCCACCGGGCCGGTCTTGCTGAGGAACTGGCCCACGAAGTCGCGCACCGCATCGGCCCGGTGCCGGTCGGCCACCTGGTAGACGCTGCCCAGCAACGCCGCGCCGAGCATCTCCGCGTCGAGCGCGCAGCCCAGCTTCGTGACATCGCGGGCCGCGTGCAGAACGGCCTCGTACGCGGTCTGGGGTGCCGGCATGTCGCGAGCCTACGCCCGGGACACCTGGCTGACCTACTCCGAACGCACCACGCCGAGCGCTTCTCTCGCCTGGGCGTAGGCGTTCAGCACCTCGCGGACCGGCGCCACCACGTGCCCCCGGGCCACGTCGGTGACCGCGGACCGCAGTCGCTGCTCGGCGCGGCGCCGGGCGCGGCGGGCCCCGGCCGCGATCAGGGGCTTCAGCAGCAGCCACAGGAACAACCCGGCGAGCAGGCCGCCGAGCAGCAACAACGTCGGCAGCGGGACCGCGCCCACCATCGGGTTGTCGAACTCTGGCAGGCCGAGGGCGCGGACCGCGTACCCGGCGATCAGCCAGCCGAGGCCGGCCACCGCGGTCGCCAGCAGCACCCACTGCAGCGCGCCGATCACCCGCCACCAGACCGGGGCCTTGGTCACGCCGAGATCGGTGGTGGCGACCGCCCGGTCCAGCGCGTCGGGCAGATCGTCGGCCCGGGACCGGGCCGCGGTGGTCAGCGCCGGCGCCCAGACCTCGGGCAGCGGCGCGGCAGCCCGGCTGGCGACCGCGCGGACCGAGATGCCGACCGCGGACCGTTGCGCGGCGCCGGCGGCCGGGACAGAGGTGCGCGGCACGATGTCGGTGGAGACCGGGTCGGTGGCGGGTTTCTCGCCCAGGTGCAGCCGGCGCAGCGGGTCCGGCCGCAGCCGGCTCAGCCCGCGGACCAGCGGCCAGCCGGTGGCCGCGGTGGCCCGCTGCCGGTACGCCTGAGCCGTCGCGTCGGCCACCGCAGGCACCCCCGCCGACGCCGCGAGGGAGTCGGCCAGCTGGCGGACCGTGCTCCGGTCCACCTCGTCCTCGGCGGCCGGCGGGCCGATCGTGGCGGCCAGCTCCTCGCCGACCGTGTCCAGGTCAGCGGCGAGACGGCGCAGCGCGGCCTGCCGGGCGGCCACCGTCGTCTCCAGCGCCTCGCGCAGCTCGGTGAGCATCCCCGGCTGTTTCGCCGAGGAGGCGAGCACCGGCGTGCCGCCCAGCCCGTCCTCCTCGAGCAGCCGGCCCAGATCGTTGAGCACCACCTCGGTGTCGCCGGGGCTCAGCCGGTCCGCCTGGTTGAGCACCACGATCGTCACGCCGGCGTGCGAGCTGAACTGCGAGAGGTACGCCCGGTGCAGCACCCGGTCGCCGTACTTCTGCGGGTCGACCACCCAGACGATCTGGTCGACCAGCCCGAGCAGGCGGTCCACCTCCAGCTGGTGCGCGCGTTCCACCGAGTCGAAGTCCGGCAGGTCGAGCAGCACCAGGCCGTGCAGGGCCACCTCGTCGTCGCCGTCCAGCGCGCTCTCCCGGACGAATCGCTGCCGCGGCAGCACCCCGATCCAGTCGAGCAGCCGGTTCGCCGGCTCCAGCGGGCCCCAGACGCAGGCGTGCGCGGTGCCCGTGGTCGGCCGCCGCACGCCGACCTGCGAGAGCTTGAACCGGGCCAGGGCGTTGAACAGGCTGGACTTGCCACTGCCGGTGCTGCCGGCGAGCGCCACCACGGTGTGGTCCAGGGAGAGCGAGAGCCGGTTGCCGGCCCGTTCCACAAGCGTGTGGGCGGTGACCAGCTTGCCGTCCGGCAGGTACGGCCCGGTGACCCGCAGGAACCGGGACAGCGCTTCGAGCCGTCGCGCCAGATCCTGGGCGTCCACTCTCTTCTCCACGACGTTCATTGCCCCGACCCGGTCAACGCTAGTTCCTTCCTTGCCGCCTCCACCTCGGCGCCGACCCGGCGCAGCAGCGCGCCCGGCTCGGCCTCGAGGCGTACCGTCGCGGTCCGCTCGGTGAACCGGGCGGCCTCGGCGGCGAGCAGATCATCCACCCGGGCCAGCAGCTCGGTGCGGGCGCGGGTGGCGAGCGTGCGGATCGCCTGGTCGCCGAAGACCGCCTCGAGCACCTTCTGCGCGGCGACCGCGCTGCCCGCGCCGGCCGCGACCTCCAGGCCGGTCGGTATGAACGCGGTGGTGGTGAAGACCGCGATCATCACGGCCAGGCCGACGCCGTTCACCGCGTAGGCGGCGCCGCGGGCCACGGTGCGCTTGTCGGCGGCTTCCCGGCGGACCACGTCGAGGACCCACTGCTGCCAGTCACGGACCAGGCGGTCGGCGAGCTGCGGCAGGTTGTCGGAGGCTTTCTGCAGACCCGGCTCCAGCAGGGCGGCGCCGGCCGGGTGCGACTGCCAGGCCGCGTACGCCTGCTCGGCCGCGTCCGCCGCCACCCCGCGCAGCAGGGTGACCAGCTGGGACTCCATCGCGACCTGCAGGTTCCGCCCGGGCGCCGGCCGGCCGCTGATCGCCGCGACGAGCCGGTCCCGCAGGTGGCCGACCCGCGACTCCAGGCTGCGCAGGAACTCGCCGGTGCCGATGAACTCCTGCCAGCGGGCCAGCACCTCGCCGCGGAGCAGCCGGCCGTCCTGCAGGCCCTCCTCGGTGGTGCGGCGGGCGTTGCGGTACGCCGCCTCGACCCGCTCGTCCAGCGTCTGCGCGGTGCGCATCTGCTCGTCGGCCGCCTCGGCCAGCCCGTGCAGCGCCGGCGCCAGCGCGCCGAGCGCGCCGTCGAGGGTCTGCCGGACCACCGCGGCGCGGGCGTTCGCGTCCGCGGAGAGCTGGGAGAACCACTGTCGCATCGGGCCGACCGCGGCTTCCGGCAGCAGCCCGTTTCCGCCCAGAGGGGTTTCCGGGATGACGAAGAGGGGCGCGGAGCCGAGGTCGCGGGCGGTGAGCATCTCGCCGAGGTGGGCGGCGACCTCGGCGGCCGCGTCGACCGGGACCCGGTCCAGCACCAGGGCGATCACGGTGCCGCGCAGCCGGGCGGTGGTCAGCAGCTCCCACGGGACGGCGTCCGCGTACCGCGCGGCGGTGGTGACGAAGAGCCAGAGGTCGGCGGCGGCCAGCAGTTGTGCCGCGAGCTTGCGGTTGTGGTCCACGACCGAGTCGATGTCGGGCGCGTCGAGCAGCGCCACGCCGGGACCGATCGACGGCGCGCCGACGACCTGCAGCGCGTTCGGATCGGTGCTCTGCTCACCCGTCCGGACCAGGCCGGGCAGCAGCCCGCCGCGGCCGAACCAGTTCAGATCCGACGGGTTCGCCACCAGCACCGGTGACCGGGTGGTGGGCCGCAACACGCCGGCGGTGCTCACCGGTGCCTGGACCAGGCTGTTCACCAGGGTCGACTTGCCCGCGCCGGTGGATCCGCCGACGACCACGAGCAGCGGGGCGTCGAGTCGCGCCAGGCGGGGCAGCAGATAGTCGTCGAGCTGAGAGAGCAGCGCCGCGCCGACCTTCCGGGCCTCGTCGGCGGAGGGCATGACCAGGGGGTAGGAGACCGCGCCCAGCGCCGAGCGCAAACCACTCAGTGCCGTGGCAAGGCGTCCCAAAGCGGGAGGAATGCCATTTTCCTGGTTTACCGGCCGGCCTTGGTCACTCCCCGTACGCTCTGATGGGCCACCGCTGACCTGGCTCTTTTCCTCCGTTGCGGGCTCGTCCGATGCGGCGGAAAGGGCCGACGGACCGACCGCGTCTCCGTGCGTCGTCACGGGTAAAGCGTGCACGATCTATGCACCCAGGACAACGGGTCCCGGTATGCCGTGACCGGACAGGTATGTAGGTGATTTCCGAATCACCCACCTCACAGGCCGACTTGCGTCGCTCTGGCTCAACTTCGATTTGACGTTCTCTGTCACCGTGGCATCATTGAGTCGGTTCCACTCAACCCTGGTACGAACCAAGTCGGTTAGCGAAGCGAGGAACACCATGGCACGTGCGGTCGGCATCGACCTCGGCACCACGAACTCCTGCGTCAGCGTTCTGGAAGGAGGCGAGCCCACCGTCATCGCCAACGCGGAGGGCTCCCGGACGACTCCGTCGATCGTCGCCTTCGCCCGCAACGGCGAGGTGCTCGTCGGCGAGGTCGCCAAGCGTCAGGCGGTGACGAACCCCGACCGGACCATCCGCTCGGTCAAGCGTGAGGTCGGCACGAACTGGTCGATCGACATCGACGGTAAGAAGTACACCCCGCAGGAGATCTCCGCGCGGGTTCTGATGAAGCTGAAGCGCGACTCCGAGGCGTACCTGGGCGAGACGATCACGGACGCCGTGATCACCGTCCCGGCGTACTTCAACGACGCCCAGCGTCAGGCCACCAAGGAGGCCGGTGAGATCGCCGGTCTGAACGTGCTGCGGATCGTGAACGAGCCGACCGCGGCCGCTCTCGCCTACGGCCTGGACAAGGGCTCCAAGGAGCAGACGGTTCTGGTCTTCGACCTCGGCGGCGGCACCTTCGACGTCTCGCTGCTCGAGCTCGGCGACGGCGTCATCGAGGTCAAGTCCACCTCGGGTGACAATCACCTCGGTGGCGACGACTGGGACCAGCGGATCATCGACCACCTGGTCAAGACCTTCCGCGGCGAGCACGGCATCGACCTCTCCCAGGACAAGATGGCCCTGCAGCGTCTGCGTGAGGCCGCGGAGAAGGCGAAGATCGAGCTCTCCGCCGCGACCACCACCAGCATTAACCTGCCCTACATCACGGCCGGCGCGAACGGCCCGCTGCACCTCGACACCTCGCTGAGCCGGGCCGAGTTCCAGCGCATGACGCAGGACCTGCTCGACCGCTGCAAGGGCCCGTTCGAGTCCGCGATCAAGGACGCCGACGTCAAGCTCTCCGACATCGACCACGTGATCCTGGTCGGCGGCTCGACGCGTATGCCGGCGGTCACCGAGCTGGTGCAGAGCCTGATCGGCCGCGAGCCGAACAAGGGCGTCAACCCCGACGAGGTCGTCGCGGTCGGCGCGGCCCTGCAGGCCGGTGTGCTCAAGGGCGAGGTCAAGGACGTCCTGCTGCTCGATGTCACCCCGCTCTCGCTGGGCATCGAGACCAAGGGCGGCATCATGCACAAGCTGGTCGAGCGCAACACCACCATCCCGGCGCACCGCTCCGAGGTCTACACCACGGCTGACGACAACCAGCCCTCGGTGCTGATCCAGGTCTACCAGGGCGAGCGCGAGATGGCGGCGTACAACAAGAAGCTCGGCACCTTCGAGCTCAGCGGCATCGCGCCGGCCCCGCGCGGCGTCCCGCAGATCGAGGTCTCCTTCGACATCGACGCGAACGGCATCGTGCACGTGTCCGCCAAGGACCTGGGCACGGGCAAGGAGCAGAAGATGACGATCACCGGCGGCTCCGCGCTGCCGAAGGAAGACATCGAGCGCATGATGCGCGACGCTCAGGACCACGCGGACGACGACAAGAAGCGCCGCGAGGACGCCGAGGCCCGCAACCTGGCCGAGCAGCTGCAGTGGCAGACCGAGAAGTTCCTGGCGGAGAGCGGCGACAAGCTCCCCGAGGAGAACAAGAGCAAGATCAGCGAGGCTCTCGGCGAGCTGCGCGGCGCCCTCGGCGGCACCGACATCGAGAAGATCAAGTCGGCGCACGAGCGGCTCTCGCAGGTCTCCCAGGAGGCCGGCTCGCTGCTCTACTCGCAGGGTGAGGCCCCGCAGGCCGGTCCGGAGGCCGGTGGCGCCCCGGGTGGCGCGACCGGTGCGGGCCCGTCGGCCGGCGGCAACGACGACGTCGTGGACGCCGAGATCGTGGAGGACGACAAGAAGTGACAGCCAAGGACGACGACAACGACGGTCAGGCGACCGAGCGGGAAGTCATCCAGGGCGAGATCGACGAGTCGGCCGAGGAGACTCCCGCCGGGGAGCCGGTGAACCAGCCGGTCGGCGCACATCGCGCCCCCGAGGAGGAGGACGAGAGCCCGGTGTCCGAGGACGCCACAGCCACTGCAGCAGGCGCCGAGTTGGGCGCGCTGCGCAGTGAGCTCGACGAGCGGACCCACGACCTTCAGCGGGTCACCGCGGAGTACGCGAACTACCGCAAGCGGGTCGACCGCGACCGGGGCGCCGCGGCGGAGCAGACCACCGGCACGGTGCTCACTGCTCTGCTGCCGGTGCTCGACGACATCGACCGGGCGCGCGAGCACGGCGACCTGGTCGGTCCGTTCGCCTCGGTGGCGGAGCAGCTCACCGCGGTGACGGGCAAGCTGGGCCTGGTCGCGTTCGGGGAGAAGGGCGACGCGTTCGACCCGAACCTCCACGAGGCGGTCGCGCACCAGACCTCCGCCGACGTCACGGAGCCGACCTGCGTCGAGGTGATGCGCCGCGGTTACAGCCTGGGCGAGCGGCTGCTCCGCCCGGCCATGGTCGCGGTCGCCGATCCTGAGTGAGCAGGCCCTGAGTGAGCCGGACCGGAGTGAACTCTGTGTCGTGCCCCGCCCGCCGGTTCGCCGGCGGGCGGGTCCTCACAGCGAAGTCGAGGAGGTGGACTGAATGAGCTCGAAGGACTGGCTCGAGAAGGACTTCTACGCCGTGCTCGGCGTGAACAAGTCCGCCTCACCCGACGAGATCAAGAAGGCGTACCGAAAGCTCGCCCGGGACCTTCACCCCGACCGCAACCCTGGCAACAAGGAAGCGGAGGAGAAGTTCAAGGCGGCCTCCGAGGCCTATGACGTGCTCGCCGACGACAAGAAGCGCAAAGAGTACGACGAGATGCGCTCGCTGTTCGGCTCGGGCGCGTTCCGCCGGGGCGCACGTCCCGGCGGCGGCACCCAGTTCGACCCGTCCGACCTGTTCGGCGGGTTCAGCGGCGCTGCGGGTGGCGGGGCCGGTGCGGACCGCCGGTTCGGCGGCACCGGCTTCTCGGACATCTTCAGCTCGATCTTCTCGGGCGGCGGCGCGGGCGGCCCCGGTCCGGCCGCGGCACGGCGTGGCCCGCAGCGCGGGCGTGACGTCGAGACCGAGGTGACACTCGACTTCGTCCAGGCGGTCCGCGGCACCACCCTGCCGCTGACGTTGCGTACCCCGGGCGCCTGCGACACCTGTCGCGGGTCGGGGGCGAAACCCGGCACGACACCGCGGGCCTGCCCGAAATGCCAGGGCACCGGCATGATCTCCAGCAATCAGGGCTCGTTCAGCTTCTCCGAGCCGTGCCGGGACTGCCAGGGTTCGGGCAGCATCGTGGACGAGAAATGCCCGGAGTGCCGGGGGTCCGGCGGGGTCACCAAGACCCGGACGATCAACGTGCGATTCCCGGCCGGCGTGGCCGACGGTCAGCGCATCCGGCTCAGCGGCCGGGGCGAGCCGGGCGACCGCGGTGGCTCGGCGGGCGACCTCTACGTGCAGGTCAAGGTGCGGCCGGACGAGTTGTTCGGGCGCAGCGGCGACGACCTGACGCTGGCCGTGCCGATCAGCATGGCGGAAGCCGTTCTCGGCACCGACCTGAAGGTGCCCACCTTGGACGGCCCGGTCACCCTGCGGGTGCCGGCCGGCACGCCGAGCGGTCGCAAGCTGCGGGCGCGGGGCAAGGGTGTGGTGCGCAAGGAGGGCCAGGCCGGCGACCTGATCGTCACGGTCGACGTGCAAATCCCGGCGGTCGTCAGCGACGAGGCCCGGGACGCCCTGGAGAAATTCGCGAAGCTCACCCCGCCCCCGGGGCGCGAGCGACTCGACGCCCGGATGCGCCGGGCTGGTTAGGACCCTCACGGGAGGTGGCACATGTATGAAGAGATCCACGTCTCGACGGAAGCCTCCGACGCGAAGGTTTTGATCATCTCGGTTGCCGCACGGCTTGCCGGGATGCACCCGCAGACGCTCCGGCAGTACGACCGGCTCGGGCTGGTGCAGCCGGGCCGGGCGGGCGGCGGGGGTCGTCGGTACAGCGAACGGGACGTCGCGCTGCTTCGCGAGGTGCAGCGGCTCAGCCAGGAGGACGGCGTCAACCTGGCCGGGATCAAACGCATCATCGGGCTGGAGCAGCTCGTCGGCGACCTCCAGCAGCAGCTGGCGGAGCTGGCGGAACAGCTCGACGCGGCGTACGACCGGATCGCCCAGCTGGAGGCGATGCGCAGTCCGTACGCCGGCCGGGACCTTGTTCGCCAGGAGACCCACTCGACGGCGCTGGTGGTGTGGCGGCCGCGCCGCTCCCCGGACAAGTGAACGGCGGCCTCTCGATCGAGAGGCCGCCGTTCACCACCTGTAGTCACTAAGTTATTACCGTCGGTTGAAGAGTCCCAGCCGGCGCGGGTGGCGGACCAGGCCGCCCTCCATCCAGTCGTGGTGATCGAAGAGCTCAGGCCGGGTCATCAGCACCCGGCAGTTGTGCGCCCAGATCTGCATCGGCTCGTCGCCGACCTCCTCGGCGCGCTCCACGAACTTCTTCAGCCGGCGTTTGCGCTGTCCGCTCGCGTTCTGCCGCACCCCGTCCGCGGCGTAGATGTACATGCAGTGCTGTGCGAATCGCCGCGCCGGGCACTGCCGGTCCATGGCCAGCTCGAACAGGGTCGGGCCGAGCACGTCGCCGGAAATCAGCAGGTCCCAGTCGCGCGGCATGGTGTTCAGCGGGACCGACTCAGGGTGGTACGCCCACGCCTGAAGCTCGTCCGGCCGGGGATCGACCGGATTCCCGAATCCGAGGAATGTTGCTTCACGCACGCTCACGCCGCCGCCTCACTCATGCGTCCGCCCCGCGGGTCCGGCCTCACTCCACCGGTCACGGGCATCGAACGTCCCAATACTCAGAGTCGTCGCTCCGAGACGGTAGCGCGCTGAGTGTTTCAGCGGAAGTGTCAAGGCTTCACATTCAGATACTGGACAGTAACTTTGGGCGTTCCCTCTGGAGACGGGCGTCACTCCGGTGTCGGCAGGGGTTTCGCGCGTGCCGCCTGGGCCGCCATCCGCTTCCGGACCAGGTTCTTGAACCACTGGTAGTCGGGCAGCCGGGCCAGCATCGGCCCGGTCACCACGGTGATCAACACGTACGCGGTGGCGAGCGGGGCGAGCCGGGCGTCCACCCCGTACGCGACCGCGAGGCCCGCGATGACCACGGAGAACTCGCCGCGCGGCATCAGCGCGAGACCGGCACGGACCTGGCCGGGCAGCGCGATGCCGGCACGCCGGGCGGCCAGATAGCCCGTGAGGACCTTGGTGAACATCGTGAGCACGGCCAGCGCGAAGGCGGGGAGCAGCACGGCCGGCATGTCGGCCGGATCGGTGGAGAGCCCGAAGAAGACGAAGAAGACCGCCGCGAACAGGTCACGCAGCGGGGAGAGCATCTGGGTGGCGTGGTGCGCGACCGGGCCGGAGAGCGCGATGCCGACCAGGAACGCGCCGACCGCCTCGGAGACCTTGAGCTCGCCGGCCACCCCGGCGATGAACAGCGTCAGGCCGAGGACGCTGAGCAGCAGCGCCTCCGGGTCCTTGACCGAGATGAATCGGCTGATCTCACCGCCGTACCGGATCGCCACGACCAGCACCGCCACCACCGTGACCACCGCGACGCCGAGCGTGGTCAGACCCGGGACCAGCCCGCTGCCGGCCAGCACCGCCGTGGCGATCGGCAGGTAGAAGGCCATCGCCAGGTCCTCGATCACCAGGACCGAGAGGATCACCGGTGTCTCCCGGTTGCCGACCCGGCCCAGATCGCCGAGCACCTTCGCGATCACGCCGGACGAGGAGACCCAGGTGATGCCGGCCAGCACCAGCGCCGCCTCCCAGCCCCACCCGAGCAGCAGCGCGAACGCCGCGCCGGGCAACGCGTTCAGCAGCATGTCGATCAGGCCGGCCGGCGCCGCCGCGCGCAGGTTGTCCACCAGCTCGTCGGCCGAGTACTCCAGGCCGAGCATGACGAGCAGCAGCACGACGCCGATCTGGGCGCCGATGCCGATGAACTCCTCGCTGGCCGAGAGCGGCACCAGCCCGCCGTGCCCGAACGCGAGCCCGGCCAGCAGGTAGAGAGGAATCGGGGACAGGCCGAACCGACGGCCGATCCGGCCCAGCATGCCGAGACCGAAAAGCAGCGCGCCGATCTCGATGAGCAGGATCGTCGTGTCGTGCTGCACTGGCTCAGCCGTCGTCGCCGGCCAGGATGGCTGTCACGCCGTCCAGGCCCTGCCGGGTGCCGACCGCCACGACCACGTCGTTCGTTTCGAATCGGAACGAGGGCTCGGGGGAGGCGATCACCTCCCGGTCGCGCAGCACCGCCACGATCGACGCACCGGTCCGGCTGCGGGCGCGGGTGTCACCCAGTCGCCGGCCGACGAACGGGGAGCCGGCGGGCAACGCCACCTGCTCGGTGAGCAGGCCCGCGGCCTGCTGCCGCAGACCGGCGAGCTGCCCCAGCATCAGGGACGCGCCGAGGACGTCGGCCAGGGCCTCCGCCTCGTCGTCGGTGAGCGGGATCGAGGCCAGGCTCGCGTCGGGGTCGTCCACGTCGTACAGCACCAGGTCGCGTCTGCCGTTGCGGTGGGAGACCACCCCGACGGTACGGCCGGAGGAGGTCACCAGGTCATGGCGGACGCCTATTCCCGGCAGCGGAGTCTGTTCCACCCGTACGCGCACGATCTCTACGGTAGCCCCCAGGCGGCCCGTTCCCGCCCGGAAACAGACATCGTGATCATTGCGCCTGCTCAGCGACCTTTTCCGGGATGCCGGCGCCGGGACCGGACGGCTCCGGGGCGGTCCTCGGGCGGGCCACGACGAGCAGGAGCAGGCCGAGCGCGACGAGGATCAGATTCATCAGGTACGCCAGCCGGAACCCGTACTGCTGCGCCAGCCCGAAGAGCGGGGCGGCCAGGATGTTGCCGATCGGGAAGGTGTTCGTGAACATGGTCGTCGCCCGGCCCGGGAAGCGCGGCATCATGTCCTGCACGTAGGAGATGCCCAGGCCGGAGGTCGCCGCGATGAACACGGCGTTCGGGAGCTGTGCGACGGCGAGCATCCAGACGGAGCTCGCCGTGACCGTGAGCACGTGGTAGACGACCGCGCAGGCGGTACCGCCGATGATGATCAGCCGCAGCGGCACCCGGGTGGAGAGCCAGCCGAAGCCGAGCATCAGCGGGATCTCCAGCGCCGCGCAGAGCCCGAGGAGCAGGCCGGCGTCGCCGACCGAGCCGCCCAGCTCCGCGCTGAGGTAGAGCGGCAGCGCCTGCACGCCCAGGACCATGGCGGTCTGCAGCAGGACGAAACCGGCCAGGATCACGAAGAGGACGCGCGGCGCCTTGCCGGAGACCTGACGGCCGTCGTGTGACGCGGCCGGCGCCTCCACCTCGGGCAGCCAGCGGATCGCGACCAGGGCGGCGATCAGGTACGTGATCGAGGCCGCCCCGAAGACGAACTCGAAACCGCCGGTGGCGAGCAGGGCGGCGGCGAGTGACGGGCCACCGACCCAGGCGACCGAGAAGACCGTGCGCAGGGTGCTGATCCCCATGGCCGCCCGGGCCGGATCGTCGCGTTGGAGCACCTGACGGGCGTACGCGAAGGATTGTGGGAAGAGGGACCCGGCAATCGCCGTCGCCGTCGCGGTGAGCGCGAGCAGCACCCAGTAGTCGCGGACGACGGCGGTGAGGCCGCTCCCGGCACAGCCGGCGAGCGCCGCGATGATCAACAGGGTGCGACGCATCGGACGCCGGTCGGAGATCCGGCCGATCGCCCAGGACATGAGGACGCCGGAGAGCGACGACACCACGAGGAAGAAGGTGACCTGGATCGGAGTGGCGTCGACCGCGGTGCTGAGGAAGAGCCCGACGAAGGGCCCGACCACGGCGGTGGCGATGCCGGTGGTGAGGAAGACGAGACCGAGCGGAAGGAGCCGTCGCGTTACTTGGGGCAGCGACACAGTTCGTACGTTACGGGTTCTTTCCTGTTGTTGCGCCGCTCCGGTGGTGGCCGTCACGCCTTTTCCGCGCGCGCTAAAGTTGAGTTGCTTACGCTCAAGTCTGCTTGACTGGGATCCGTTCAGGGGAGCACATGAACACCGAACGCTTGACCACCAAGAGCCGCGAAGTGATCACCACCGCGGTCGCCGACGCCGGCAGCCGCGGGCATGCCACGGTCGAGCCGTGGCACATGCTGCTGTCGCTTCTCGACACCGGCGGGTCGACCGCGACCGCGCTGCTGCGAGCGGTCGGGGCCAACCCCGCTGACGTGCGCCGGGCCGCCGCCCGAGCACTGGAGCAACTGCCGTCCGCCCGCGGCGCGAGCACCGCGGAGCCCAGCCTCTCCCGCGAGTTCGTGAACGCGATCGGGTCCGCCGACCTGATCGCCAAGCCGCTCGGCGACGAGTATGTGTCGACCGAGCACCTGCTGGCCGGCCTGGCCCGGGTCGGCGGCGCGGTCGGCCAGGCCCTGCAGAGCGCCGGCGCCACCGAGGAAGCGCTGGTCGCGGCGTTCCCCCAGGTGCGCGGCGGCGAGCGGCGGGTGACCACGGCCGACCCCGAGCAGACCTACAAGTCCCTGGAGAAATACAGCGTGGACCTCACCGCGCTGGCTCGGGACGGCAAGATCGACCCGGTCATCGGCCGGGACGCGGAGATCCGCCGGGTGGTGCAGGTGCTCTCCCGGCGTACCAAGAACAACCCGGTGCTGATCGGTGAGCCGGGCGTCGGCAAGACCGCGATCGTCGAGGGCCTGGCCCAGCGGATCGTCGCCGGCGACGTGCCGGAGACGCTGCGCGACAAGAAACTGGTCTCGCTCGACCTCGGCGCGATGGTCGCCGGCGCGCAGTACCGCGGCCAGTTCGAGGAGCGGCTGAAGAGCGTCCTGGAGGAGATCCGCGGCTCGAACGGGCAGGTCGTCACGTTCCTCGACGAGCTGCACACGGTCGTCGGTGCCGGCAAGGGCGAGGGCTCGATGGACGCCGGCAACATGCTCAAGCCGATGCTGGCCCGGGGCGAGCTGCGGATGGTCGGCGCGACCACGCTCGACGAGTACCGCGAGCACATCGAGAAAGACCCGGCCCTGGAACGCCGCTTCCAGCCGGTCGTCGTCGGCGAGCCGACCGTGGAGGACACCATCGGCATCCTGCGCGGCCTCAAGGGACGTTACGAGGCGCACCACCGGGTGCAGATCACCGACGCCGCGCTGGTCGCGGCGGCCAGCCTCTCCGACCGTTACATCAGCGACCGGTTCCTGCCGGACAAGGCGATCGACCTGATCGACGAGGCCGCGTCCCGGCTCCGCATGGAGATCGACTCCCGGCCGGTCGAGCTGGACCAGCTGCAGCGGCAGGTCGACCGGATGCGGGTGGAGAAACTGGCGCTCAGCAAGGAGACCGACCCCGCGTCGGTGGCCCGGCTGGAGCGGCTGGACCGGGACCTCGCCGACCGCGAGGAGGACCTCACCGCGCTCACCGCCCGGTGGGAGCGCGAGCGCGGCGGGCTGAACCGGGTGGGTGAGCTGAAGAAGCAGCTCGACGAGGCGCGGGCCGCCCAGGAGCGGGCCCAGCGCGACGGCGACCTGCTGGAGGCCTCCCGGCTGCTCTACGAGGTGGTCCCCACCCTGGAGAAGGAGATCCAGGCGGCGTCCGACGCCGAGGACGAGCGGGACGAGCCGCCGATGGTCAAGGAGGAGGTCGGGGCCGACGACATCGCCGAGGTCGTCTCCGCGTGGACCGGCATCCCGGCCGGCCGGATGATGGAGGGCGAGACCGCCAAGCTCCTGCGCATGGAGGAGTCGCTGCAAGGCAAGGTGATCGGCCAGCGGGAGGCGGTGGCCGCGGTCGCGAGCGCGGTCCGCCGCGCCCGGGCCGGCATCGCCGACCCGGACCGGCCCACCGGCAGCTTCCTCTTCCTCGGCCCCACCGGCGTCGGCAAGACCGAGCTGGTGAAAGCGCTGGCCGGTTTCCTCTTCGACGACGAGCGGGCGATGGTCCGCATCGACATGAGTGAGTATGGGGAGAAGCACTCGGTGGCCCGGCTGGTCGGTGCGCCGCCCGGATACGTGGGGTACGAGGAGGGCGGCCAGCTGACCGAGGCGGTGCGGCGCCGGCCGTACAGCGTGGTGCTCCTGGACGAGGTGGAGAAAGCCCACCCGGACGTGTTCGACCTGCTGTTGCAGGTGCTCGACGACGGGCGGCTCACCGACGGCCAGGGCCGGACCGTCGACTTCCGCAACGCGATCCTGGTGCTCACCTCGAACCTCGGCTCGGCGAACGCCGACTTCACGATGGGCGACGAGGAGCGCCGCGACGAGGTTCTCGCGGCGGTCCGGGCGCACTTCAAGCCGGAGTTCCTGAACCGGCTCGACGACATCGTGGTCTTCCACGCGCTCACCAAGGCGGACCTGACCGCGATCGTCGACATCCAGCTCGGCCGGCTACGCGACCGGCTCGCCGAGCGCCGGCTCAGGCTCGAGGTGATGCCCGAGGCGGTGGAGTGGCTCGGCGAGCACGGGTACGACCCGATCTACGGCGCCCGCCCGCTGCGCCGCCTGGTCCAGTCGACGATCGGCGACCTGCTCGCCAAGGCGCTGCTGAGCGGCGAGATCCGGGACGGCGACGTGGTGCTGGTCTCGCTCAGCGAGGGCAAGGACGGCCTGGCCGTCCGGCGCGGCGTCTGAGCTCTCGTGCACAAGAAAACGGCCCCGGGTCTCCCCGGGGCCGTTTCCTTCTAGCTCTCCACCTCCCGCTGCCGGTAGGCGTGTGTCATCAGGACGTCCGTGATGGCGTGCTCGCCGTCAGCGGACCAGATCCGTATGCCGTCGCGGTGCAGTTGGTAACGGACGTCTTTGAACCGCGTCCGGGTGTCGTCATGGTGAACGACGGTCAGGGTGTCGGCGTGGGGCATGGGACTCACCGGTCCTTGTCAGCTCTGGGGCAGCCGCGGTGTGGTCACGCGGCCCGCCTAATGGGATGGGTGCCCGAAACCGGTCTGCCTCGGCCCCGGAGATGCGTGCGCGGGGCGGGCGACTCGTGTCACGGGCAGGGCGGTCCGCCGGAGGTCTCTGCTGCCAGCTGGACGCCACGAAATCGAAGTGTAGGCGGGCGCGTCATGGTGTGCCGCCCCCTGAAAGAGCGACGTTTCCGGGGTCATCGTGTCGTTTCGCCGGTACGTCGTCGCCCGATGCTGCCACATCGTCGCTGACCGTGAGGTGCTGTCGCGTGATATGGCCTCCGACCGATACCGTAAATGGATCTAGAGGAGGGCAGTGTGACCGTACCCATATATCCCACCCCAAACCCGGCACCCGCCGCGCGTCCATCGCGCCCGGGCGTCGTCACCACGTCGTCATACCTGCTCTATGGCGTGGCGTTCCTGCAGGTGCTGAACGCGATCGCGGCGCTGCTCACCATCGGCGCGGTCCAGGACGCCTACCGGGACGCGTACGCGGGGTCCGATCTCGCCAGCGAGGGCGAGACCATCGCGGCCGTCGTGATCGTGATCCTCGCCCTGATGTACGCGGTGCTCGCCGCCGGGCTCGCCACCCTGTCCTACTTCAACAGCCGCGGTGCGAACGGCTCCCGGATCACGACCTGGGTGTTCGCCGGCATCGGCCTGTGCTGCAACGCGCTCGGCCTGACGAACGCGGCCGGCGGGGCGGTCAACTCCAGCGAGGGCGCGGGCCTGCCCAGCGACGCCCAGGTCGACGCCGCGGTCGCGGACTCGATGCCCGGCTGGTACGAGCCCGTCCTCTGGACCCTCACCGTGCTCACCGTGCTCGCGCTGATCGCGGTGATCATCCTGCTGGCGCTGCCGGCGGCGAACGCCTTCTTCCGCAAGCCGGGAACCGGGTATCCCGGGTACGGGGGTTACGCGGGATATCCGCAGCCCGGTGGGTTGCCGCCCGGTGGGTTCCCGCCCGGTGGGGGTTACCCGCCGGCCGGTGGTCAGCCGCAAGGTTTCCCGCCGCCGGGTGGGTATCCGGCGCCCGGTGGTTACCCGCCGGGACAGCCGACCTACGGGCAGCCGTATCCGGGGACGCCGGGTAGCGGGGCGCCCGGGGGCGCGGAAGGTGGGTATCCGGGGTCGTCGGCGCCGAGTTCGCCGGGGCCGTATGGGCCGCCTTCCTCCTCCTACGGGCCGCCGCCGTCCTATGGGCCGCCTGCCGGCTCGCCCTCCTACGGTCCGCCGCCTGGGCAGTCGCCCTATGGGCCGCCGCCTGGGCAGCCCTCCTACGGTCCGCCGCCTGGGCAGCCGCCCTACGGTCCGCCGCCCTACGGTCCGCCGCCTGGGCAGCCGTCCGGGCCGCCTGCTGGTCCGCCTTTTTACGGTCCGCCGTCCGGGCCTCCGGCGTTCCCGGGTCAGCCCGGAGCCGGCCAGCCGCCGCATCCGGGGCAGCCGGGCGAGGCGAGCCACTTCGGAACGCCGGAACAGTACGGTCAGCCGGGTCAGCCGGCGCCGGGGCTTCCGCCGTATCCGGGGCAGGCCGGAACCGACGCACCCGGCACCCCACCGACGAGCGCACCTCCCGCGCCGTTCACCCCGGCGCCTCCCGCGCCGTTCACTCCAGCGGCTCCGCCCGCGAGCCTGCCGCCGAGCGACCCGTGGGCCGCACCGCCCCCGTTCCCGGCCGGCGGCCGGCCGGAAAGCGACCCCACCGGCGAGCCGGGCACCGACCCCACCGCCGCGCGGAACGCCGACCCTGCCGTCCGGCAGAACGCCGACCACACCGGCGCGCAGAACGCCGACTCCACCGGTACGGGGAACGCCGACTCCCCCGGCACGGGGAACGCCGACCGCACCGGGTCGCAGGATGCCGACCGCACTCGCCAGCTGGGCGACGGCTCGATGGGCGGGTCCGACCGTGACCGGCCGGAGAGTGAGCAGCCGCCGCGGCCACCTGCCTGAGCCGCCCACCCGGCCCACCTGAGATCTGACCCGGACCGGCCCGCCGACATCGGCGGGCCGGTCTTCCATCGGTGGCCCTCGCCGCACTCGGCACCGGGAAGCCAGCCCTCGGACGGCCGCTGCGTGTTCCGTGCGGGGTGGGCGGTCCGGCCACGTGTGCGCGCTGCAGCGGGTAGGTTTTGGCCAGCCGATCCACTGCGGGAGATCATCGATGTCGTATGCCGCCCAGCCGCCCGTTGCCGCGCCCCCGCAGAGCATGCCCGGCGCGCCACCGGGGCCCCGCCGGCCGGCCGCCGTGACGACCGCTGTCGCTCTGCTCTGGACCATGGCGGTCGCCGGGTTCGTCTATGCGGCGGGGATGGTGGCTGTCACGCCCGGAACCGTCGGCCGGTTCCGGGACGCCACGTCGGGCTCCGAGGTCGCGGAGAACTTCATCGCCGTGATCTGGCTGGACTCGGCGGTCGGCGCGGTGGTCGCCCTCCTGATCGTGGCGCTCTTCGTGGTGCTCGGTCTCGGCCTGCGCCGGGGCAGCCGGGTGGCCTGGGGCGTGACGCTCACCGCCTGTGCGCTCGGCGTGCTCGGCGGGTGCGGGTCGGTGGCGGCGATCGGCACCCAGCAGTCCGGTGACGCGTTGACGGGTTCGCTCGGCGAGGCGTTGAACGAGGCCTATCCCGCGGGCTGGATCGGTCTGAACGCCGCCGTGGCGGTCGCGCAGGTGATCGCGTACCTGATGGTGGGTTTTCTTCTGCTCCTTGCTCCGCGTGCCTTTTTCAACGGCGGCGGCGCTGCCGCGGTGCCCCCGCCGGGTGGGATGCCGCCGGCCGGTTTCGGGTACGCGATGCTACCCGTATACCCGCCGAGTGAGTCGCCCGTCACAACTTCTCCGTGGGCCGCGCCACAATCGGCGGATCAATACTCCCCTTCGGATCAATCTCCGTCCGATGCGGATCAGAACGTGGTTCACCCTGCGGCGCAGAAGCCGGCGCCCCGTCCGGAAGACGAGTTCTGGTCACGACCTTCCGAGTGAACTCGCCGGTAACAAACGCAATCCGGTCGGGTATCGACGACTGTGGGTCACTCGAACGGGTACAGACGGTTTCTGCGAGCGTCACCCGATCGGCTGTCCGGATAGATGTTGGTCGTCCGGACGGTGGGTGTTTTCGCCTGGACGGACAAACGTGATTTCCGGCTCTCACAGGAGTCTCACAGCCCATCCACCAGGTGATCCTGAGGTGCGTAGAGGTACCGTGGCGACGTTACCTGCTTTGAGCTGCATCTATGGTCGGGGGAAAGGCTGACGTCCCATGGGCGATTGGTAAACCTTCTTTACAGAGGCTGGCAATGCCCTGGGTCAATAGTTCCGTTCCGCCCCGGCGGGGCGAAAGATTCCGGTTTTAGTCCAGCCAGTACGCTCGATGTCATGGAAGCACGGCACGACCTGGGTAAATTCATCACTGAATTAGCCGTCGCGCAGCGTGGCGTCGTGCTTTCATCGGGTCGTGAGCTGTTGGGTTCGGAGAGTGGCGTCCAAAAGATCGCGCAGTGCCGCGTGATGGTCTCGATGCGTTCTGTTGCGGGTCATCGTCCGAGATCGGTGAGCCGAAACAATCGACGAATTGACAATGTGGGCCGCCTCACTCCGGAGACGGGGATCGAGAGCTCGACACGGATCGGTCGCGACCAGATGGCGGCTGAGGCGTTGCAGGAGGCAGAGACCGAAGTCGGTGTCGCAGGTTTTGGACGAGCGGATGCGGGAGCGGTGCGGTTTGCCGGCTCTCTCGGCCGGTCGGCCGTCCCGGCGATCGATCTCGGCCTTACGGCCTGAAAGTTAGCCGGTTCGTCCCTGCACACATGCAGGAGAATCGATGCAGTTGGTGGAAGGATGGAGATCGTGGGAACTGCGTTGGCGGAAATGACTATGCCTCAGATCTCGCCGCTTGCTGGCGAGCCGATTGAACGCGCTGACGCCGAGCGCCTGGCGGGAGTGCTGAAGGCGCTCGCCGACCCGGCCCGGCTGCGGCTGCTGAGCCTCATTCAGTCCGCGACTGATGGCGAAGCGTGCGTCTGCGACCTGACGGCCCCTCTGGGCCTCTCGCAGCCGACCGTGAGCCACCACCTCCGGATTCTGACGGAGGCTGGTCTGCTGGAGCGCGAGAAGCGCGGTGTCTGGGCGTACTACCGCCTGGTGCCGACGGCGATCGCGACGATTGCGGACCTGCTCACCCCGCCGCGCAAGCGGGCCACCAAGAAGGCCCGCTGATCCGTTGGGAAACGCCTGGCGTCACTGAAACATGGGGGCGTGACGCCAGGCCGAGGTTCAGGAGGAACGGGTGAACTACGTTCCCGGCGACCTGCGTGACCAGCTCGCACACGTGGGTTACGACGTGGTGCAGGCGGGCCTTGTGTGCGGGTCGGGCGGCAACCTGTCCGCCCGCATCCCCGATGAGGACGCCCTCTGGGTCACCGCGAGTGGCTCCTGGCTCGACCGTCTGAGCCGCAACACCTTCGCGCCGGTCCGCATCTCCGACGGCGAGCCGGCCATGGTCGGCACCACGCCGCCGCCGAGGATCGAGCCGACGAGCGAGCTGGCTCTGCATCTCGCTCTCTACCGTGCCCGCCCGGACGTCAACGCGGTGATCCACCTGCACCCGCAGACGGCCCTGCTGCTGGACGCCCTCGGCGAGCACATCCGGATCGTCACCACCGACCACGCGTTCTACCTGCGGCGGGTGTCGACGGTTCCGTTCCGGCTGCCGGGCAGCACCGAGCTGGCGTCGCTGACCGCGGCGATGGCGGCTGACGGCACCGACTGCCTGGTGCTCAGCCAGCACGGCTGCGTCGTGATGGGCGACTCCGTCGAACTGGCGCACAAACGGGCTCGCAACCTGGAGGAAGCGGCCTCTCTGACCTACCGGGCCCTGACGGCGGGCCGGCTGGAGAACCTCCGGGACTGTCCGGAAGAGTTCCTGGACCGGCTGCACGGCTCCACCGCCGTCACGGTCTGAGAAACGCGAAACGGCCCGGCACCCCTCGCGGTGTGCCGGGCCGTTTGTCGTGGACCGGATCAGCGTGGCCAGTTCTGGTTCTGCTGCCCATAGGGGTCCTCGCCGGAGGCGGGCGTGCCGTAGACCGCTCCCGAGGACGGCGGCGGGTACTGCTGGCCGCCGTACTGCCCGGTGGGCTCGTCGTAACGGTCCTGCTCGCCGTACTGCGGCTGGCCGTAGCTCTGGGAGTGGCCGTAGCTCTGGGGCTGACCGTGCGTGGCCTGACCGTGCGAGGGCTGACCGTGCGTCTGGGGCTGACCGTAGGCCGGGGACTCACCGTAAGTCTGCGGCTGGCCGTAGGTCTGGCCGCCGTAGGGCTGCTGCTGGTGGTGCGGGTGGATCTCCTCGTGGGCGGCGTCCGCGGCGCCGGCGACGGTGGCCACGGCGACCACGCCGAACGCCTCGGCCGGGCCGGGGCCGTCGGCGGGAGCGTTCTTCTTGTGCTTCCGCTCGCGGAGGATCTCGATCAGGATCGGCAGCACCGAGATCAGGACGATCAGCACGACCACCGGCAGGATGTAGTGGTCGATCTTGTCACCGATGGCGTCGTAGATCTGCTGGGCCAGCAGGTAACCGATCAGGATGATGCCGTCGGTCCAGAGGATCGCGCCGACCACGTTCCACACGAAGAACTGGCGGGCGGGCATGCCGAGGGTGCCGGCGACCGGGTTGAGGAACGTCCGGACGACCGGGATGAACCGGGCGAGCACCACGGCCTTGGCCGGGCCGAACTTCTCGAAGTAGTACTCCGCCTTCTCGACGTACTCCTTCTTGAAGAGTTTCGAGTCGGGCTTGTCGAACATCCGACGGCCGTATCGGGCGCCCAGCCAGTGCCCCAGCTGGGCGCCGATGATGGCGCAGATCGGCGCGCCGATCAGCAGCCCGGCGATCGGCAGCTTCGCGCCGCTGCCGAAGATCGAATCTGCCACCGAGGAGGCCGCGACGCCCGCCAGGAACAGCAGGGAGTCCCCCGGGAAGAAGAAGCCGACCAGCAGGCCGGTCTCCGCGAAGAGGATGGCCAGAACGCCGGGCAGCCCGAAGGTCGACAGCAGATCCTTCGGGTCCATCGGGTTCAGAGCAAGCTGCTCGGTGAGCGCATGGATGTCCACGAGGAGCCAGGGTACCGGCCTGCTCAAGCCGGTACCTGTATGAATCCTGTGGATACCGTTTGCTCGTCAGAAAGTCACCCGGTGGTCACAACCGCGGGTCGACCGGCTCGGACTCGGCCGCCAGGATGGCGAACACGAGTTCGTGCACACGCCATGCCGGCGCGCCCTCGGCCAGTCGATCCAACGCGGCCAGACCGAGGCCGTGCTCCCGCAGCGCGAGCGCCCGTTTGCGGCCCAGGTTCCGCCCGCGCAGCCGCTCCAGCTGTTCCGGGCGGGTGTACTCGGGACCGTAAATGATCCGCAGGTACTCCCGGCCGCGGCACTTCACGCCCGGCTGCACGAGCCGGCCCGACGCGTCCGTCGCGCCCAGCCCCGCCCACGGTTTGACCACCATGCCCTCGCCACCCGCGGCGGTCAGCGAGAGCCACCAGTCGGTCGCGGCGGCCTCCGCCGCCGGGTCGTCCAGGTCGACGGTCATCCGCCGGGTGGGTGTGAACAGCTCCGGGTCTGCCGCGACCAGGCGGTCCGCCAGCGCCAGGTGCCAGTCATGGTCCTTCCCCCGGTACGCCTGACCGGCGCCCGCCAGCACGGCGAACGGCGCGAGAGTGACACCGGTGAGGCCGTCCGTGGGTTTCACGTAGGACCGGTACGCCGCCGAGTAACCATCGATCTCCGTCGCGCGCAGTTCGAGCCGGTCCCGCAGCGCCGCCACGTCCAGCCCTCGGGCCGCGGTCCGGTCGAGCACGGCCAGCGCCGCGGGCAGGGCGGACCGTCCGGCCGCGCCCACACCGGCGTAGTGGTCCCGGATCAGCGAGCCGGCCTTCGCCGACCACGGCAGCAGCTCGGCGTCGAGCAGCAGCCAGTCGGTCTCCAGCTCGGCGAAGAGCGGCGCCGCCGCGGCGCGGACCCGGGCGAGAAGAGGCTCGTCCAGCTCCGGACCGAAGAACGGCCGTCCGGTACGCGTCCAGATGGCGTCCCCGGCGCCGGCGGCCGAGACCCGCACCACGGCCCGCGAGCCCATGTGCTTCTCCTCGCAGACCACCCGGCTCACCCCGGCGGCCCGCAGATCGGCGAAGGCCGACGACGGGTGCTCGAGGTATCCGTCCACGGTCGAGCTGGAGCAGGGCGCCATCGTCGGCGGCAGCCACACCAGGGTCTCCGGGTCGACGGCGAACCGGCCCATCACCTCCAGGGCGGCTGCGGCGTTCTCGGCGGGGACGGTGGTTCGCCCGTACCCGTAATCGATGTGACGACGGCCCGTCACGTCCGCGATGTCCAGACCACCATCGGGTTTTGTCGCGACAGCGACCAGGGGGCGCACCGGCGCGTAGTACTCCTTCGCGGCGGGGACCGCGACCAGCTCGCGCGACGGCCAGCGCAGCGCGGTCAGCGAGCCGCCGAAGACGCAGCCGGTGTCCAGGCAGATCGTGTTGTTGATCCACTCGGGCACGGGCGTCGGCACGTGACCGTAGACGACGGCGGCCGAGCCACGGTATTCCTTCGCCCAGGGGTAACGGACCGGCAGGCCGTACTCGTCGGTCTCGCCGGTGGTCTCGCCGTAGAGCGCGAAGCTGCGCACCCGGCCGGACGCCCGCCCGTGGTACGCCTCCTTCAGGCCGGCGTGCGCGACCACGAGCTTGCCGTCGTCGAGCACGTAGTGGCTGACCAGGCCCTCGATGAAGGCTTTCACCTCGGCGACGAACTCGTCCGGCTCGGCGGCGAGCTGCTCCAGCGTCTCCGGCAGGCCGTGGGTGAGCTGCACGTTGCGGCCGTTGAGCTTGCGGGCCAGTTTCTGCTCGTGGTTTCCCGGCACGCAGATCGCATGACCGGCCGCGACCATGCCCATCACCAGGCGCAGCACGCCCGGGGAGTCCGGCCCGCGGTCGACCAGGTCGCCGACGAAGACGGCCTTGCGACCCGGCTCGGGGTGCACGGCGTCCACCGGGCGGCCCTGGTCGTCGCGGATCACGGTCCAGCCCAGCTTGCCGAGCAGCAGCTCCAGTTCGGCGCGGCAGCCGTGCACGTCGCCGACGATGTCGAACGGCCCGTGCTCGTCACGGCGGTCGTTGAAGAGCTTCTCGTACCGGATCTCGGTGTCGGCGATCTCGTCGACGCCGCGCAGCACGTGGATCTTGCGGAAGCCCTCGCGGCTCAGCTGGTTGAGTGAGCGTCGCAGGTCACGGTGCATCCGGGTGAGCACCTGGCGGCCGAACGTGCGGTCCGCGCGGGCCTGCGTGCGCTCCCAGGCCAGGGACTCCGGCACGTCCAGCACGATCGCCACCGGCAGCACGTCGTGCTCCCGGGCGACCTTGACCAGCCCGGCCCGGGCATGCGACTGCAGGTTGGTGGCGTCGACGACGGTGAGCCGGCCGGCCGCGAGACGCTTGCCGGCCACGTAGTGCAGCACCTCGAAGGCGTCCGCGGACGCCGACTGGTCGTTCTCGTCGTCGGCGACCAGGCCGCGGAAGAAGTCCGAGGAGAGCACCTGGGTGGATTTCCAGTGCTTGCGGGCGAACGTCGACTTGCCGGAACCGGAGATGCCGACCAGTGCGACGAGGGCGAGGTCGGGAACGTCGATGATCATGCGGACACCTCGGTGCTGGTGAAGTCGGTGCTGGTGATTTCGGTCTTCGTGGCGTCGGTCTTCGTGGCGTCGGTCTTCGTGACTTCGGCCTTCGTGAAGAGGGCGAGCTGGGTCGGTGCGCCGGTGACCTCGTGGTCGTCGCCGACGCCGCGGATGGTCACCGTGTAGCCGTGCTCGGCGGCGACCCGGCCGGCCCAGTCGGCGAACTCGGCACGGGTCCACTCGAAGCGGTGGTCCGAGTGGCGCATCCCGGTCAGCCCTTCGTAGTGCACGTTGTACTCGGCGTTCGGCGTGGTCACGATCACCGCTTCGGGCCGCGCGTGCCCGAAGACGGCGGTCTCCAGGGCCGGCAGCCGGGGGAGGTCGACATGTTCGATCACCTCCATCAGTACCGCCGCGTCGAAGCCGCGCAGCCGGTCGTCGCGGTAGGTGAGCGCGGTCTGGATCAGCTTGACCCGGCCCTGCTGCCGCTCCGGGAGCCGGTCCAGCCGCAGCCGCCGGGCCGCCTGCTCCAGCGCCCGGCTGGACACGTCCGCACCGACGATCTCGGTGATCGAGCGCTGCTTCATCAGCGCGGTGAGCAGCGCGCCTCCGCCGCACCCGAGGTCGAGCACCCGGGTGGCGGCCACCTCGGTCAGCGCGGCGAGGACGGCGTCGCGCCGGTGCTCGGCGAGCGGCGCCCGGCGCGGCACCGGCAGCTCGGCCTCCTCCTCGATGGCCGGCTCCTCGCCCGCGTCGAGCAGCTGCAGCGCGGTGGTCGCCAGGGACTTGCGGTGCGCCAGGTATCGGCGGGCGATCAGCACCTTCTCCGGGTGGCCGGCGAGCCAGCCCTCGCCGGATCGCAGCAGTTTCTCGATCTCGTCCGGGGCGACCCAGTAGTGCTTGCCGTCGTCGAGCACCGGCAGCAGTACGTACAGGTGGTTGAGGGCGTCGGCGAGCCGGAGCTCACCGGAGAGATGCAGGTCGACGTATCGGCTGTCGCCACTGGGCTGCCCCGCCGGGGAAGACCGAAACAAAACCGCACCAATCTCCGGCTCGAACGGGATCGGGTTGGCCGTCACCGTCCAGCCGAGCGGGGCGAAAAGGCGGGTCACCAGGTCGGTGGTGCCGCGCAGCACCGGCACGTGGATCTCGAGCGGGATCGGCGTGGCGGCCAGCTCCGGCCGGTCCTTCGACGCGCCGCGCAGGGCGCTGCGGAACACCTTGGCGAGGGCGCTGGCCAACAGGCTGGAGGCCGCGTACGGCCGATCGTTGACGTACTGACTCAGCTCGAAGGCGTCCCGCTGGGCCCGCAGCAGCCGGGGGTCGACGTCCAGCAGCAGCGCCGCGGTGCACCTGTCCTCGGTCGCCTCGGGGTACATGACATACGCCGTACCGGTGGGCACGTCGAAGGAATGAACCTTCTCGAGGGGCTTGACCAGCAGGTATCCGAGGTCGGTCGCGGGCCGGTGAGTGGTCGTCAGGGTGAGCAGCACCCGTTGATCGTCTCAGTGGCCGTCCACCCGGTCGAACGAAAATCGCCGCCGGAGCTCAGCGGTAGTCGTCGTCGAACGCCACGGTCCGGCCCTGCTCCTGAGCGTCCCACTCGTTGGCGTCGGCGACCACCGGGATGTCCTCCCACTCGTCGTCCTGCCAGCTCGGGACGGCGGCCACCGCCTGCTCCGCCGCGTCCACCTCAGGGGTCTCCAGGTCGAGGTGCTCGATCGGGTGCGTCATGGCCGGCTCCCTTCGCTCGTCGCCGCCTCGTGGCGAGGCGGCGCCCCGCCCCGTCTCCTATGGTGCGGCTTCCCCGGTGAAGATGCCGCGCAAACCGGCACGTGTCGCCGGATCCTCGCGCTTCAGCCGACCGGGCCGGAGCGACGGCGGGACATGAAGCGGACGATCGTGCCCACGCCGAGCAGGAGCAAACCGCCGGTCAGCAGGCCGCCCGGCCCGGTGATCGGCAGGTCGTCGCCGCCCGCGACGTCGATCGTGATCGACGCCGTGTCGTTGTCGCTCTCCCCGCTGTCGGAAAGCTCCTGGACCTGCACCGAGCCCTTCTTGCCGGGTTTCTTCTCCACCTGGACGACGAAGTCGTAGACCTCGCGGCCGCTCGGTTCGAGTGACTCCACCGTCGCGCAGGCGAACCGGTTCGTGTCCTTGCCGTAGCAGACGGCCTCGCCGCTGCCGTCCACGTACGTGTGCGGCGGCAGCTGAACGTCGAAGATCACGTGGTTGTTCTCGAAGAGATCCGGATAGAGACGCCCGGGTCCGTTGTTGACCATGCCGACCTGAATGTCCGTCGCGCTCCCGGCCGCCGCCGTGACCTTGTCGCCGACCGCGGCGAAGTCAGCGATCGCCCCGCCGGCGACCGCCACGGTCACCGCGGCGGTGTTGTTGGTGTAGTCCAGGTCGACCTGCGGCGTGCCGGCCGCCGAGGCGACCTGGGTCAGGGCCAGCTCGCCGCCGTCGCCGGGCTGCCGGTCGCCGAAGATCTCGTCGAGCAGCTCGTCCGGCCAGGACGCGACGAGGTCGTCCCACTCGGTCGACGAGGTCCAGGAGAACTCGCTCTCCAGCTTGCTGCCGTCGATCGCGTCGTCGGGTATGCCGAGCCCGAACGGTTCGGCGAGTTCGTAGGTCGTACCCGGTTGAAGGGTGGTGTCGAAGGTGCAGATGACCGCGTTGCCGTATTCGCAGTTGCTGTACCTCGTGCCGGTCAGCACGTCCGGGCTCACGCCGAGGAACATGCTGATCCCGTCGGCCACGGTGCTGCCGGCGTTGCTGATCCGCCCGGTCAGCTCGGCGGTCTCGCCGGGAGTCGACTCGACCGCGTCGCCCTCCAGCGCTTCGAGGTTGATGCCCTCGCCGACGCGTACCGGGGACTCGCTCGTGCTCTCCGCGCCGTCGCCGACCGACGCGGTGACCTTGATGACGCCGGCGTCGCCGGCTTCGGCGTCCGCCTGCGGCTTGACCCCGAAGTAGCCGAGGCCGAACAGCGGCGCGGTGCCCTGCAGGTAGACCTGGACGCTGCACACGAACGTGGATCCGCTGGCCGTGCAGCCCTCGTCGGACGGCGCCGCGCTGGACGTGACGCTCACCGGGTCACCCGCGGTGGACAGGCTGCCGAGCCCGACGCTCTGAACCGCCTCGGTCAGCTCGACCTCGGCGAACGACGCGATCCCGGAGTAGTCGACGGTGTAGTCGACGACCTGGACGCCGGACGTGTCGCCCATGTCGACCGCCGCCCAGAGCAGCGCCTCCTGTCCCTCTCCGCCCGGTGCGAGGGTGAGTTGCTGGAAGCGGGGGGCGATGGTGGCCCCGGTCGCGGCGGCGATGGCCGGAAACGGACAGCAACCGACGGCGAGCAGGACCGCGGACGCAGTGGTCGCGATCCGCCCGGCAAATGCGGACATGACATGAAGGTTATTCGTCGCTTATCCCGGATATGCCGGAATAGCGGTCCGAGTTTCGGGGCGATTTCCGCTACGCACCGCAACTGCGGAATACTGCCTGCTGGAGGACAGCGCGGTCCTGCCCTCTGCTTCCCGTTCCAAGAGCAAGGAGCGCCCGATGCCTATCGCTTCCCCCGAGGTCTACGCCGAGATGATCGATCGTGCCAAGGCTGGCGCGTTCGCATACCCGGCGATCAACGTGACGTCCTCGCAGACCCTCAACGCGGCCCTGCAGGGCTTCGCGGAGGCCGGCAGCGACGGCATCGTCCAGATCTCCACCGGTGGCGCGGAGTACGCCTCCGGCCCGACGATCAAGAACATGATCACGGGCGCGGTCGCGCTGGCCGAGTACGCCACCGAGGTCGCCAAGAACTACCCGATCAACATCGCGCTGCACACCGACCACTGCCCCAAGGACAAGCTGGACAAGTACGTCCGTCCGCTGATCGCGATCTCCCAGGAGCGCGTCAACAAGGGCCTGGCCCCGCTGTTCCAGTCGCACATGTGGGACGGCTCGGCCGTGCCGCTGGACGAGAACCTGCAGATCGCCGAGGAGCTGCTCGCCGCGTCCGCCGCTGCGAAGATCATCCTCGAGATCGAGGTCGGCGTCGTCGGTGGCGAGGAGGACGGCGTCTCCGCCGCGATCGACGACAAGCTGTACTCCACCGTCGAGGACGGCCTGGCCACCGCCGCCGCGCTCGGCCTGGGTGAGAAGGGCCGCTACCTGACGGCTCTGACCTTCGGCAACGTGCACGGCGTCTACAAGCCGGGCAACGTCAAGCTCCGCCCGGAGATCCTCAAGGAGATCCAGGACGCGATCGGCGCGAAGTACGGCAAGGAGAAGCCGCTCGACCTGGTCTTCCACGGTGGCTCGGGCTCGCTGCTCTCCGAGATCCACGGCGCGCTGGACTACGGCGTGGTGAAGATGAACATCGACACCGACACGCAGTACGCGTTCACCCGCCCGGTCGTCGACCACATCATGCACAACTACGACGGTGTGCTGAAGGTGGACGGCGAGGTCGGCAACAAGAAGGCGTACGACCCGCGCGCCTGGGGCAAGCTGGCCGAGAACGGTCTGGCCAAGCGCGTCGTCGAGGCCTGCGAGCACCTCCGCTCGAGCGGAACCACTCTCGCGAAGTAATTCGATCCGGCAGCGGCCGGTCCCCGTACGCGGGGACCGGCCGCTGTTGTCTTGCGTGGTTACACAGCGACATGGGTACGATCAGACGTTCAAGATCGGCGGGACGGTGATCGTGCTCGGCATCGAAGGCTGGAAACCCGAATGGCATCACGATGCCGAAGCCCTCGCCGCCACTCATCGACACATGTTTGTGCGGCTCATCGGGCGCAAACTGCGATCAAGCTGGCTCATGTGGGACGTGGCCCAGCGCGGCTGGTTCGCGGACGGCCCGGTGATCCTGGACTTCGGCCTCAGTCATGTGGAGATCACGCACCGTAAGTTCGACGAGTGCGCGATCACCTGGGATCAGATCGACATGGCCCGGTCGATCGACTGGTATGAACACTTCGACTGGCGCTCCGACCCGCACGCCGCGCTGCGCAAGGCCCGCGGCCGCCCGCTCCGAGCCGTCAACATCATCGAGCGGACGACGTCGGCGGACTGGCGGCCCCGGGTCCTGCATGCCGTCGAGTTCCTGTTCGACGGGGCGCGGCTGGCGGTCTACAACGCGATGGACGAGAACGGTCTCACCGACGTGCCGGAGGCCGACCTGCCGGCCGTGCATTGGCGCCGCGTGCACGTCGCCTGAATCGCCCCGTCCGCCGGCCCGGCCGCGCCCCAAGGCCGCACCAGCGCGCCCTCAGCGGCCAGGCTTCAGTCGCCGCCGCCACCCCCACCGCCGCTGTCGCCGCCTCCACCGCCGGAGTCGGAGGAGCCCCAGCCGCCGCCGGAATCCGAGGAGTCCCACCAGCCGCCGGAGTCCGACGAGCCGCCGCTCGAGTGCGACGACCCGCCGCTCCGTGACCGGGTGTGCCGCGCCGGACCGTAATCGCGCCCGCGCCGCGCGGCCCGGAAGATCAGCACCGACGCGGTGATCACGATGCCGGCGACGACGAGCGCCACGAGGGCGATGAAGACGACCACGAAGCTCACCATGTCCGCAGTGTGCGGCATGCCCGCCAGGTCACCCGCCCAGCGCCGCCGCGGCCTCGTCCAGCGAGTCGGTGACAACGATCAGGCCGGACTGGTCGCCGTGCGGCGAACGGGCCAGCAGCGGCCGCAGCAGCTCCACCACCGGCAGCGCGGACCAGTGCTCGACGCCGAGGAACACGTACGCCCCGGACGGCCCGTCAGTGGCGTAGAACGTCTTCGTCGCGGCCTGGAAGATCTCCTGGACGGTGCCGGCCCAGCCCGGTGCGAAGACGATGCCGCCGCGGGCCAGGCGCAGGATCGAGTCTTCCCGTACGGCGTTGGAGAAGTACTTCCCGATCTGCCCGGCGAACAGATTGGCCGGCTCGTGACCGTAGAGCCAGGTGGGCAGGGCCAGCCCGCCGTGCTGGAGGCGGCCGGCCAGATCGAGTGCGGGCAGCGGGTACGCCGCGCGCACCGCCAGCGCCGCAGCCGTGTACGGGTCGTGGTCGAGGAAGTGCGGCGCCGCGGAGAGCGTGTCGATCGCGGCGGCGAGTTCCGATCCGGTACGGGACGCGAAGTACGCGCCGAGGTTGGCCGCCTCCATCACGCCCGGCCCGCCACCGGTCACGATCAGCCGCCCGTCGCCGGCCAGCCGCTGTGCCAGGGAGGCTGCCATCCGGTACGCGTCGGACCCGCGCGGCGCCGCGTGCCCGCCCATGATGCCGATGGCGCCGCGGTGACCGTGCACCGCCGCCCAAGCCGCCAGCGCCTTGCCCAGCGCGTTGTCGATGCCGGCGTCGTGGAGCCGCTGCGCGAGCGCCTCCCGGATGTCCGGCACCGCGCCGCCGTGCCGGCCGAAGTGGTCCCAGACGAGCGTGTCGTACATCCCGGCGAAGCCGGACTCGGTGAAGCCGGCGGAGAGGTCCTCGGGCGTGTAGAGGACGGCCGGGTGGGTCGGGTAGGGCAGGCCGTCGAGCGGCGGCACCACGTGTGCGCCCCGGCGGATCAGGTCGGTCTCGACGTCGGGTCCGGAGAACTCGCAGCCGACGAAGAGCGTGTCGTGGACGTCGACGCCGGACAGGTCCGGCGGGTCGCGGTCCAGTCGCAGGCCGAGGACGACCAGGCCGGCGAGGCTGCGCTTGGGGAGGAGGGCGTCGAGTTCGGCGCGGGACTCGACCTCGAACTCGGTCGCGTCGAACGGTTCGTCGCCACCCAGGACGGGTTGGAGGGGATCGGGCATGTCGTCCATCTTCCGCGATTCCCACCACATTGACGGACTACCTAGAGTTGTCCCATGCGTGCTGCGTCGGGATCGCTCTTCGGGTTGGCCTACGGGGATTCACTCGGCAAGCCGACCGAGTTCCAGAAGTACGCGGACATCGTGGCGAGGTACGGCCCGGCCGGCCCACGGCAGCTCGAGGGCGAACCGGCGCTCGTCACCGACGACACCCAGATGGCGCTGGCGGTCGGTGAGGCGCTGCTCGAGGTGCGTGGTGCGCTCACACCGGCGACGTTCGAGCCGGTCCTGCGCCGCCGGTTCCTGGAGTGGGCGGCCAGCCCGGAGAACGACCGCGCCCCCGGCATGACCTGCCTGCGGGCGTGCGCGGCGCTCGCCGACGGGCGGCCCTGGACGAAGGCGACCCAGGCCGATTCCAAGGGCTGCGGCGCGAACATGCGGGTCACCCCGATCGGCCTGGTCCCGGGGCTGAGCGACGCGCAGCGGTCCGGCGCCGCCCAGCTTCAGGCAGCACTCACGCACGGTCACCCGACCGGCCTCGCGGCGAGTGAGCTCACCGCGTACGCCTGCTTGTGGTTGAAAGACGGCCTGGCGCCCAACCGGCTGCTCGCCGCCCTGCGGGAGCGCTGCGAGGAGCAGCGTGAGATCTATCACGGGGACTGGCTCGGCGAGCTGTGGCAGCGACCGACGGTGACCTCTCCGGAGGAGTTCATCGCCCGCGGGTGGGACGAGTGCGCGGCCGCGCTGGACCGGGTGGAGGCCGCGCTGGCGAGCGGCGTGCACGACGGCGACCCGTGCCTCGTGACAGGCGCAGGATGGATCGCCGAGGAGGCGCTGGCGACCGCGCTCTACGTCTATCTGATCTCCCCGGACGACCCGGTCGCGGTCCTCGGCCGCGGTGCGGCCTCGTCCGGCGACTCCGACTCGATCGCCTGCCTGGCGGGCGCGTTCGCCGGTGCCTCGCTCGGCCTGGGCGCCTGGCCGGCCGAGTGGCAGACCCAGATCGAGTACGCGGACAGACTGTTCCGCCTCGGCAAAGCGTGGGATTGATCAGCGATTCATCTCCGAATCGCCTGTCGTAGCGGAATTAACCCCCGCGGGACGGGTTGAATGAGGTCATGCAGAACCTCCTTCCCGAGCCTCCGGCCACGCTCCTGCCCGCCGACGCGGAGGCCGACCAGGCCATCGCCGCCGCCGCTGCGGCAGGCACCGCCGAGGCGCACAAGGCGGTCGCCGCCAAGTACCCCGCTTACAGCGCCGCCTGGGCGCCGCTGGCCTCCGAGGCGCTGGACAAGGGCGACCCGGTGACCGCGTACGCCTTCGCCCGCACCGGTTACCACCGCGGCCTGGATGCCCTGCGCCGCAACGGCTGGAAGGGTCACGGCCCGGTGCCGTGGGCGCACGAGGCGAACCAGGGTTTCCTCCGCTGCCTGCACGCTCTCTCGCTGGCCGCCGCCGCGATCGGCGAGGCCGACGAGGCGGCCCGCTGCGCCCAGTTCCTCCGGGACAGCGACCCCGCCGCCGCCGACGCCCTCACCTGATCGTCACAGGCCCTCGGCGACGGCCGCGGCGATCTTGAGCCAGGCGTCCCGGGTGTTCGTGGAGAGCGCGCTGTAGCGCAACGGCTCACCCGAGTCGATCAACTTCTCGTACGGCGCCAGCAGCACCGAGCGGGTTCGCGCCGCGAAGTGCTGCTGGATCGCCGGAAGGTCGATGTCCTTGCGGGTCGGCGGCATGGTCACCACGGTCACCGCCTGGCGGACCAGGCGCCGCCGGCCGCTCTGCTCCAGATGGTCGAGCATCCGGGCGGCGGTCTCGGCCGAGTCGTTGCGGGCCGACATGGTGATCACCAGCTGATCGGTGGCGTCCATCGCTGCCTGCCAGTTCTCCGCCCGGACGTTGTTCCCGGTGTCCACGAAGATCAGCTTGTAGAACCGGCTCACCACGTCTCGGATCTCGGCGAACGCCCCGGCGGTCAGCATCTCCCCGGCGGTCGCCGACTCGTCCGAGGCGAGCACGTCGAACATCCCCTCGCCCTGCGAGCGGACGTACTGCGAAAGGTCGCCGACCCGGCCCTGCGCGCCCTGGAAGAGGTGCAGGTCGCGCATCATGTCGCGGACCGTGCGGGAGTGGAAGTCCTGCTGCGCGCGCATCCCGAGGGTGCCCTGGGTCTCGTTGTTGTCCCAGGCCAGCACGTAACCGCCGCGCTTCTGGCCGAACGTCATGGCGAGCAGCAGCACCGCGACCGTCTTGCCGGCGCCGCCCTTCGGATTGACCACGGTCACCTGCCGCAGGCCGCCGAAGTTGCGCCGGACCGTCTCGACGTCCTGTTTGTACTCCAGCTCGCGCTTGCCCGGTGGCAGCTTGACCAGGCCGAGCGTGCCTTTCTGGAGCAGCGCCCGCGCGCCCATCGAGGCGGTCTGCCGGGCCGGCCGGGCGAGCCGGCGACGGGCGAACTCGTCGGCCGTCGGGGTCTCGCCGTCGCCGTCACCCAGCTCCGGGAACGGGTCCTCCACTCCGGACGGCTCGCCGGTCGGCACCGCCGGGACCGGCCGCTGCAACGGCTGGGACCACGGTGAGGCCGCTGCTGGGGGACGCTGGGCGGGCACGCCCGGCCGGGACACCCCGGGCTGCACCTCCTGCGCCGAGGGATCGGGCTCCCCGGTCCAGAACGGTTCGACGTCCCGGGCCTGAGGAGCCCTCTCGGTGAGCTCGTCCTCCACGGATGCGACCTCCCGTACAGACATTCGCCAATCTTCACTGAATGTCCGGTCAGCGTCGCACAGAGATCAGCCCGCGTACACCGCCCAGGCACCCGGTTCGGTCCACCAGGATCGCTTGCGACTGGTCGATCCCGCCACCCCGTCATCGAGAAACTGCAGGTCACCCTCGCGAGGAAGGACCGAGACGGCCCGTCCGCGAGCGCGACGAACCTCGATGCGTACGGACGTGCCCTTGAATCGTTTCTTCACCACGATGGGCACGGCGACCGCCACCTCGACCCGGCCGTCGGTGGGGTCGCCGTCGGTCAGCAGGCGGAAGCCGTCGAACTCGGCGTAACCACCCGCGTTGCCAACCGCGCAGGCCAGCACCGGCTCCTCCCCGTTGGTGAGCAGGGCGTCGTCGACCTCGACCCGGCCACGCCACGGGACGGCCCGGCCGTTGTCGTCGGCGCCGCCGAGCAGCGCGCCGTCCAGCGTGACCGAGCCGCCGTCGTTGCGCAGCAGGTCGAGCCGGCGGACCGGGCCGGTCAGCACGGCGGCGGCGACCTCCTCCGGCGTACGCGGAAGACCCAGCTGCCCGGCGAGGTCGCCGGTGTTGCCCGGATCCAGCGGGAGGATGGCGAGCGGCGGCAGGTCCGGCACGGTCCGGGCCATGGACAGGTCGGCGGGACGCTTGCTGGGCGGCGGAGCGTACCGCCGGACCAGCCGGCGCACGACGGCGCGCAGCTGGCCGTCGGTGGCGCTCGCCACCACCAGCCGCAGCGTGGTGTCCGGATCCGGCCAGGTCAGGCCGTCCGGCCGGGCAGGGCCGTCGAAGCGGGCCAGGACCGCGTCGATCTCCTGATCAGAAGCGGCCATGACCGTCTCGACCTTGGCGCCCGCCCTGCGCAGGGCGTCGGCACAGGCCAACACCGGGGTACGCGGGGCGCAGACCGTGGCGGCCGCCGAACCGCCGCAGCTGTCACCGCACCCGCCGCACCCGTCGCCACCCGCGGCCTTCTCGACCAGGCTGAGGAGGATCACCTCGAGCATGTCAGGCCTCGAGGACCGAGTGCCGCTCGATGACCGCCTCGCGACCGGGGCCGACGCCGACGATCGAGATCCGCGCGCCGATCCGCTGCTCGACGAACTCGACGAAGCCCTGCGCCTCCTTGGGCAGCTCGTCGAAGGTGCGGCAGCCGGAGATGTCCTGTTTCCACCCGGGCAGCGTCTCGAGGATCGGCTTGGCGTGGTGGAAATCGGTCTGGTTGACGGGCATCTCGTCGTGCCGCACGCCGTTGACCTCGTAGGCCACGCAGACCGGGATCTCGTCCAGCCCGTCGTAGTTGTCCAACTTGGTCATCGCGAAGTCGGTCACGCCGTTGATCCGCTGGGCGTACCGGCCGATCACCAGGTCCAGCCAGCCGATCCGGCGGGGACGGCCGGTGGTCGTCCCGTACTCATGGCCGACCTTGCGCAGGTAGTCGCCGACCTCGTCGTGCAGCTCGGTCGGGAACGGGCCCTCGCCGACGCGGGTGGTGAAGGCCTTGAGCACGGCCACCACCCGGTCGATCCGGGTCGGCGGGATGCCGGAACCGGTGCAGGCGCCGCCGGCTGTCGCGTTCGAGCTGGTCACGAACGGGTATGTGCCGTGGTCGACGTCGAGCAGCGTGGCCTGACCGGCCTCGCAGAGCACGACCTTGCCGTCGTCGATCGCGTTCGACAGCTCCAGGGCGGTGTCCGCCACGTAGGGCCGGAGCCGGTCGACGTAGGACAGCAGCTCCTGGACCACGTCCTCGACCTTGACCGCGCTGCGGTTGTAGATCTTGGACAGCACCTGGTTCTTCAGGACCAGCGCCGCCTCGACCTTCTGCCGCAGGATCGACTCGTCGAAGAGGTCCTGGACCCGGATGCCGACCCGGTTCATCTTGTCGGCGTAGGTCGGGCCGATGCCCCGGCCGGTCGTGCCGATCCGCCGCGCGCCGAGGAACCGCTCGCTGACCTTGTCGAGCGACCGGTTGTAGGACGCGATGACGTGCGCGTTCGCGCTGATCCGCAGGCGCGACGTGTCGATGCCGCGGGCCTCCAGGCCGTCGATCTCCTGGAACAGCACGTTGAGGTCGACGACGACACCGTTGCCGATCACAGGTACGACGCCGGGGGAGAGAATTCCGCTCGGCAGGAGGTGGAGCGCGTACTTCTCGCCGTCGATGACGACGGTGTGGCCCGCGTTGTTGCCACCGTTGAACTTGACCACGTAGTCCAGCCGGTCGCCCAGCAGGTCCGTGGCTTTGCCCTTGCCCTCGTCGCCCCACTGGGCGCCGACCAACACGATCACCGGCACTTTGAGTGATGCCCTTCCTCAAGGTTGTACCTGGAGGAGACCCGGGTACTGCCGAAGTTTACGCGACGGTGACACCGGTAGGATGGGCCGTCGTGCGCGTACTTCTGATCGGCTCCGGTGGGCGCGAGCACGCGCTTGCCGTCGGGCTCGCCGCCGACCCGTCCGTCGACTTCCTGGCCGCCGCGCCGGGCAACCCGGGTATCGCCGGGATAGCCGAGCTGCACGAGGTGAACGCCACCGACCCCGCCGCCGTCGCCGCGCTCGCCGTCGAGCTGAGCGCCGACCTCGTCGTGGTCGGCCCGGAGGCCCCGCTGGTGGCGGGCGTCGCCGACGCGGTCCGGGCCAAGGGCATCGCGGTGTTCGGCCCGTCCGCCGCCGCCGCGCGCCTGGAGGGGTCCAAGGCGTTCGCGAACGAGGTGATGGCCGCCGCCGGTGTGCCGACCGCCCGGTCCTTCGCCGGTGACTCGCTTCCCGAGATCAAGAAGGCTCTGCTGGAGTTCGGCGCGCCCTACGTGGTGAAGAACGACGGCCTGGCCGCAGGCAAGGGTGTCGTGGTCACCTCCAGTCTCGATGACGCTCTCCGCCACGCCGAGGAGTGCGGCACGGTCGTCATCGAGGAGTTCCTGCCCGGCCCCGAGGTCTCGCTCTTCGTGGTCACCGACGGCACCGCCGTCGCGCCGCTGATGCCCGCGCAGGACTTCAAGCGACTGAAGGACGGCGACGAGGGCCCGAACACCGGCGGCATGGGCGCCTACGCGCCGCTGGACTGGGCACCGGCCGACCTGGTCGAGCGGGTCGTCCGGGAGACCGTCGAGCCGACCCTGGCCGAGATGCGCCGCCGGGGCGCCCCGTTCTCCGGCCTGCTCTACGTCGGGCTCGCGCTCACCCCGGCCGGCCCGAAGGTGATCGAGTTCAACGCCCGCTTCGGCGACCCGGAGACCCAGGTGGTGCTGGCCCTGCTGGACACGCCGCTCGCCGGTCTGCTCAACGCGGCGGCCACCGGCCGGCTGGCCGAGCACCCGCCGCTGGCGTGGAAGCCCGGCGCGGCGATCACCGTCGTGCTGGCCAGTCACAACTACCCGGGCACGCCGCGTACCGGTGACGTGATCGAGGGCGCCGAGGCACCCGGCGTCATCCACGCCGGCACCGCCCGCCGCGCCGACGGGGCGCTGGTCTCGGCGGGCGGCCGGGTGCTGAGCGTGACAGCCGCGGGCGAGGACCTGCGCGCGGCCCGCGAGGCGGCCTACGCCCTGGTCGATCGGGTACGCATGGAGGGCGCCCAGTACCGGAGCGACATCGCCCTGAAGGCGGTCGAGGGCCAGATCACCCCGTGACCGCCGGTTTGGACGTCTCGCACCCGTCCGGCTGACGGACCCGGCCAGATTCATTGCGTTTCTGGTTGACGGGATTAACCTGGTCAGTAGGAAGTTGCGGCTTCCGACCCAGCCTTAGGCCCCGCCGGAGCGCGGGGCCTTCGTGCGTTCCGGCGCGGGTTGCGGATACCAGCAGTGCTGGTGACTGATCTTCGGTGCGATGCGGTCCCAGAGAGCTGCGTTGGCGCGGGTGGCCCGGCTGTCGGACTCCGTATGGGTCTGGATCCGCCGGTAGAGGAAGACGACCAGGTCGATGGCCTGCACCAGCCGGGACGCCGACGACGGCGCGAAGTGCATCGTGTCAACGATGCGGGTGAGCCTCCGGCCGCGGTACCCGTGGGTGCCGTACCTCAGATAGCCGTGCAGGTCGGCTCGCGCGCGGACGGGCACGCCGGTCCACCACCCGCTGCCGTTGAACAGCTCATATCCATGAAGTTCGGCTTCCTCGGGAACACCGAAGCTTTTGACGGCCTTGATCACGGCTGCGTCGAGGGCGGCGGTGAGGGCCTGGGCGCCGGGGCCGTCGCAGAGCATCGCCGCCATGTAGTACCAGTCGGCGCTGTAGGACTCGTCGACGTAGGCCAGGAGCACAGCGGAAGGCTATCCCCGGGTGGCCGGGCTCGTCGTGGCCCTGACGGGTGATTCGGGCGCGGTGGGGTTCGGCCGGCGCTGGCGACGGAACCCCACTCGCGTACGAAGGTCAGGCCTTGGGGATGTCGAAGAGCTTGGCGATGCTGGCGGCCAGCGACAGGTCGCCCTTTGCCTTGATCTTGCCGGTCATGAACAGCATCATCGGGTTGCCGTCGCCGGAGACGGTCTTCAGGAACGTGACCGCGTCCATGGTCATGGCCAGCTTCGGCTCGCGGACCGGCTGGTTGGTGACGGTGCAGGCGCCGTTCTCGATCACGGTCTCGTAGGTGTCGCTCGCGCCGTTCGCGCCGCCCGTGATGATCCAGTGGATGACGGCCGAGGTGGTGCCGGCCCGGTCGGCGCGGAACAGGGTGGGCATCCGGTTGAAGACCTCGTCGAGGATCTTCGGGCGTACGTCGGACGACATCACCTCAGCGATCTTCGAGTCCGGAGTGGACTTGACGAGCTGGGAGAACTCCTTGGGGCCGATCGACGAGAGCGACTCGGGGCTGAAATCAGTCATCAGTGGACCTTTCGGGATGATCGTCTACCTACTCGCCAGTAACCTTAGCGAGGTTGCTCGGCCTTGTGCAGTGTGCCAGTCGAGAACCCGGCCTCGCCGGGTGCGGCGCAGCCAGGGGTGACCGCCGGGGCGGCCGTGAAAGAATCGGCGTCGTGACCATCCCGAACGTGCTTGCCGCCCGTTATGCTTCCGCCGACCTCGTCGCGCTCTGGTCCCCGGAGGAGAAGATCCGGATGGAGCGGCGGCTCTGGCTCGCCGTCCTGAAGGCCCAGCGCGACCTCGGCGTCTCGGTGCCCGAGGGCGCCGTCGAGGCGTACGAGGCGGTGCTGGACCGGGTCGACCTGGCCTCCATCGCCGAGCGCGAGCGGGTCACCCGGCACGACGTGAAGGCCCGCATCGAGGAGTTCAGCGAGCTGGCCGGCTTCGAGCAGATTCACAAGGGGATGACCTCCCGCGACCTCACCGAGAACGTCGAACAGCTGCAGATCCGGGCGTCGCTCGAGCTGATCCGCGACCGGGTGGTCGCGACGCTGGCCCGGCTCGCCGCCCTCGCGGTGGAGCACTCCGACCTGGTGATGACCGGCCGGTCGCACAACGTGGCGGCGCAGGCCACCACGCTCGGCAAGCGGTTCGCCTCGGCGGCCGAGGAGCTGCTCATCGCGTACGAGCGTGTGGACGACCTGATCGGCCGGTACCCGCTGCGCGGCATCAAGGGCCCGGTCGGCACCGCGGCCGACCAGCTGGACCTGCTCGACGGCGCGGCGGAGAAACTCGCCGAGCTGGAGTCGCGGGTCGCCGGCCACCTCGGCTTCGCCCGGGTGCTCGCAAGCGTCGGCCAGGTCTACCCGCGCTCGCTCGACTTCGACGTGGTCTCGGCGCTCGCCCAGATCGTCGCCGGCCCGTCGTCGCTGGCCACCACGATCCGCCTGATGGTCGGCCAGGAGCTGGTGACCGAGGGCTTCAAGCCCGGCCAGGTCGGCTCCTCGGCGATGCCGCACAAGATGAACACCCGGTCGTCGGAGCGGGTCAACGGGCTCGCGGTGATCGTCCGCGGTTACCTGTCGATGGTCGGCGAGCTCGCCGGTGACCAGTGGAACGAGGGTGACGTCTCCTGTTCGGTGGTGCGCCGGGTCGCGCTGCCGGACGCGTTCTTCGCCACCGACGGGCTGTTCCAGACGTTCCTCACGGTGCTCGACGAGTTCGGGGCGTACCCCGCGGTGATCGCTCGTGAGCTGGACCGGTTCCTGCCGTTCCTGGCCACCACGAAGATCCTGGTCGCGGCGGTGCGCAAGGGCGTCGGCCGGGAGGTCGCGCACGAGGTGATCAAGGAGCACGCGGTCGCCGTGGCGCTGGCCATGCGGGAGAAGGGCGTGGCGGTCAACGACCTCTTCGACCGGCTCGCCGACGACGGCCGGCTGCAGCTCTCGCGTGCCGAGATCGACACCCTGGTGGCGGACCGGGCGGCCTTCGTGGGCGCGGCGCCGGCCCAGGTGCAGGCGGTCGCGGCGCGGGTGGCCGAGATCGTGGCGAAGAACCCGTCGGCCGCCGGGTACGCCCCCGCCCCGATTCTCTAGACACATGGTGATGGCGCCCGGCGAGGCCGGGCGCCATCCAAGGCGCCGAGGATGCGGCACCTTTCGCGTGGGTCTAGACGCCGGCGACAGACGTGATCCACGCGCGGTTGTAGGCCACCGATCCGTAGTACTGGCGGCTCGTGCCGTCAGCCGTCGACGCCACGCCGACCTGGGCGCCGTTGTACACCTGGGGGCCACCGGAGTCGCCGCGCCAGGCGTTTCCGTTGATCCGGGTGCTGCCGATCGCCCGTCCGCCGTACGCGTCGGTCTGGTTCGTCGAAGTGACCTGGACCGTGGCGGTCTTCAGGACCGTGGAGGCGGAACAGCCGGAGTAGCAGGTCATGCCCCAGCCGTAGATCGAGTTGGTCGAGCCGACCGGCGGGTAGGCGCTGGAGAGCGGCATGTAGGTGGTGCTGACCGACTGGCTCAGCCGCATCAGCGCGAGGTCGTAGCGGGTCGAGGTGGCCGCGACGGTACGGGTGACCCCGCCACTTGTCCGATTCACGCTCCCGACCCGGACCGACATCGTGCCGCTGATGCAGTGCCGCGCGGTGAGCACGTAGTTCGCCGAGATGATCGTCCCGGAGCAGGTGAAGCTGCCGTTGCTCAGCACGGCGGCGGCCCACGGCGCGGAGGAGACCGTGCCCCCGCCGATGATGTACGGGGTGATGTCGTCGTCCGCGTGTGCAGCGGCCGGCGTGACAAGCGCGGCGGCGAGGCCCGTTACGGCGGCCAGGAGTCGAATGCGCACGTCGAGATTCCTTTCTGGGGATCGGGTCGACGGAGGCGCGCGCGGTAGTGAATCGAATTCGATGGATGCACGGTAAGGCATCAGCGGGCCCGGCCCTACCATTCAATCGACACCTATCACGGTGTGATGACCCGCGGATCAATGGGAGATTCCCTGCTCAATGACCGTTACGTCGGTTGCTCCGCACCGGCCCGTGGGTTGCGGACCGACTTGACCAGGTAGGCTTCGCGTGCTTACACCTATCAGTCAGGAGTGCCCGTGGCTCGCGTCGTGGTCGACGTCATGCTCAAGCCGGAGATCCTGGACCCGCAGGGTCAAGCAGTGGCAAACGCACTGCCCCGGCTCGGCGTCACCGATGTCTCCTCCGTCCGTATCGGCCGCCGAATCGAGATTGATTTCGCCGGCGAGCCCGACCTCGATCGGGCTCGCGAAATCGCCGACAAGCTGCTCGCCAACCCGGTGATCGAGGACTTCGAGATCCGTGTGGTCGAGAGCGCGGCGGCGGAGGTCGCCTGACCATGCGGATCGGTGTGGTGACCTTCCCCGGCTCGCTGGACGACGGGGACGCCGCCCGCGCCGCCCGGATCGCCGGCGCTGAGGCCGTGCGGCTCTGGCACGGCGACCCGGACCTGCACGGCGTCGACGCCGTGGTCCTGCCCGGCGGTTTCTCGTACGGCGACTATCTGCGCTGCGGCGCCATCGCGCGATTCGCTCCGGTCATGGAGTCGATCATCGACGCGGCCCGCGGCGGCCTGCCCGTTCTGGGCATCTGCAACGGTTTCCAGGTCCTGTGCGAGGCGCACCTGCTGCCCGGCGCGCTGACCCGGAACCAGCACCTGCACTTCCGCAACCGGGACCAGTGGCTGAAGGTCGAGGCGACGAACACCGCCTGGACCAACCGGTTCACGCCCGGCCAGGAGATCCTCATCCCGGTTAAGAACGGCGAGGGCTGCTTCGTCGCCGACCAGCACACGCTGGACTCGCTGGAGGCCGAGGGCCGGGTGATCGCGCGCTACGTCCGCGGCAACCCGAACGGCTCCCAGCGCGACATCGCCGGGATCACCAACGAGGCCGGCAATGTCGTCGGCATCATGCCGCACCCGGAACACGCCGTGGAGGCGCTGACCGGCCCGTCGCTCGACGGCCTCGGCTTCTTCACCTCCGTCCTGCAGGCCCTGGCGGGGGCGTCCGCGGACGGTCAGCTCGCAGGGGGACAACAGCGATGACCACGCAGCCGGAGACTGTCTCCAGCGACGCGGCACCGACCAAGCAGAGTGGCTTCGCCGCTACAGACGTGCTGGTCAACGAGTTCTCGGACGGTCCGGACACGGTCGAGAAGGCGCAGGGCTCGCCCGACGAGCTGCAGCCGCACGCCGAGCTCGGCCTCAAGGACGACGAGTACGAGCGGATCCGTCAGATCCTCGGACGGCGGCCCACCGCCTCCGAGCTCGCGATGTACTCGATCATGTGGAGCGAGCACTGCTCCTACAAGTCGAGCAAGGTGCACCTGCGCCAGTTCGGCGAGAAGGTCCCGGCCAACACCCGGATGCTCGCCGGCATCGGCGAGAACGCCGGTGTGGTGCAGATCTCCGACGAGCTCGCGGTGACCTTCAAGGTCGAGTCGCACAACCACCCCAGCTACGTGGAGCCCTACCAGGGCGCCGCGACGGGCGTCGGCGGCATCGTCCGGGACATCCTGGCGATGGGCGCCCGGCCGATCGCGGTGATGGACCCGCTGCGGTTCGGCGCGGCCGACCACCCGGACACCGCCCGGGTGCTGCCCGGCGTGGTCGCCGGCATCGGCGGGTACGGCAACTGTCTCGGCCTGCCGAACATCGGCGGCGAGATCGTCTTCGACCCGTCGTACCAGGGCAACCCGTTGGTCAACGCGCTCAGCATCGGTGTTCTGCCGGTCGAGCGGCTCCAGAAGAAGGAAGCCACCGGCACCGGCAACATCGTCGTGCTGCTCGGCGCGCGGACCGGCCGGGACGGCATCGGCGGTGTCTCCGTGCTGGCGTCGGCCACCTTCGACGAGGAGGCCGAGCAGCGCCGCCCGTCGGTGCAGGTCGGCGACCCGTTCATGGAGAAGCTCCTGATCGAGAGCTGCCTCGAGCTGTACGACGCCGGCCTGGTCAGCGGCATCCAGGACCTCGGTGGCGCGGGCCTCACCTGCGCGCTCACCGAGACCGCCGCGGCAGCCGGCACCGGCATGCGGGTCTGGCTGGAGCGGGTTCCGCTGCGCGAGGCCTCGATGTCGCCGACCGAGATCCTGGCCAGCGAGTCCCAGGAGCGCATGCTCCTGATCGTCACGCCGGAGAACCTCGACAAGGTGCTGGCCATCGCCGAGAAGTGGGGCGTCTGGGCCACCGCGATCGGCGAGGTCACCCCGGCCGGCGCGGACGGCACCCCGGGCCGCCTGGTGATCAGCTGGAACGACCACGTCGTGGTCGACGTGCCTCCGGGCTCGCTCGCCGACGACGGTCCGGTCTACGCCCGCCCGCTGCGCGAGCCGGGTGACCTGATCCTGCTGCAGGCCGACCGCGCGGAGACCCTGCCGCGCCCGTCGACCGGTGACGAGCTGCGCGAGACCGTGCTGCGGATGGTCGCCTCGCCGAACCTGTGCGACAAGACCTGGGTCACCGAGCAGTACGACCGGTACGTCCTCGGCAACACCGTCCTGGCGCAGCCGGAGGACTCCGGCGTGCTCCGGATCGACGAGGAGACCGGCCTCGGTGTGGCGCTCTCCGTCGACGGCAACGGCCGGTTCGCCCGGCTCGACCCGTACGAGGGCGCACGTCTCGCTCTGGCCGAGGCGTACCGGAACGTCGCCGTCACCGGCGCCGAGCCGGTCGCGGTGACCGACTGCCTGAACTTCGGCTCGCCCGAGGACCCGGCCGTGATGTGGCAGTTCGCCGAGGCCGTGCGCGGTCTCGCCGACGGCTGCCTGCAGCTGGGCACCCCGGTCACCGGTGGCAATGTCAGCTTCTACAACCAGACCGGCGCCGCGGCGATCCACCCGACCCCGGTGGTCGGCGTGCTGGGCGTCTTCGACGATGTGGCCCGCCGCATCCCGATGGGCTTCCCGCCGCCCGCCAAGGCCGGTGGCGACCTGGTCTACCTGCTCGGTGAGACCCGCAACGAGCTCTCCGGCTCGGAGTGGGCGTGGGTGACCCACGGTCACCTCGGTGGCAAGCCGCCGAGGGTCGACCTCGCGGCCGAGCAGACGCTCGGCGCCATGATGGCCCGGGCCTCGAAGGCCGGGCTGGTCAGCTCCGCGCACGACCTCTCCGACGGCGGCCTGGCTCAGGCGCTGGTGGAGAGTTGCCTGCGCCGGGACGTCGGCGTGAAGGTCAGCTTCCCGCAGGACGGTGTGTCGCCGTTCGTCCAGCTGTTCAGCGAGTCGGCCGGCCGGGCCGTGGTCGCCGTTCCGCGTGGGCACGAAAAGGCGTTCCTTGCCCTGGCCGCCGAGTTCGGCGTGCCGGTGACCGCGCTCGGTGTGACCACCGAGGAGCAGTCGCTGCAGGTGCAGGACCAGTTCACGATCGGTCTCGGCGAGCTGCGCGAGGCCTGGTCGGGGACGCTGAAGAAGCTCTTCGGCGGCCCGGCTGAGGCGGCTCCGGCCGAGGGCGAGGTCCGCTCGGTCACGCTGGAGCTGACCGACCCGAACGGCTGATCGTTGGTCGCCGGGGGCCGCGAGCCCCCGGCGGCCATCAAAAAAGGCCATCAAAAAAGGCCCTGTGCGATCACTCGCACAGGGCCTTTCTCAGTTCTGCGGGTCAGCCGTTCCAGTCGCGGTTCTGCGGCGGGCGCTGCTGGCCGTAACCGTTGTAGCCCTCCGGGTCGTCGTAACCGGGGTGCTGCTGGTCGTACCCACCCTGGGGGCCGTAACCGCCCTGAGGCTGCTGCTGGTTGCCGTAGCCGGGCTGCTGCTGCTGTTGCTGCTGGTCGTAACCGCCGTAGCCGCCGCCCTGCTCGTACCCGCCCTGCTGGGCGCCGTAGCCGGCCTGCTGGTCGTAGCCGCCGCCGTAACCGGGCTGCTGCTGGTCATAACCGCCGTAACCGGGCTGCTGCTGCTGGTCATAGCCACCGTAGCCGCCGCCCTGCTCGGGCTGGTAGAGGCTGGTGTGCTCGTCGTAGCGCTGCGGCTGCTGGGACTGCTCCGGCTGGTACAGGCTGGTGTGCTCGTCGTACCGCTGCTGCGGCACCGCCTGGCCACCCGCGCCGTACCCGCCGTCCTGCTGGCCGTACTGCTGCTGCTGACCGCCGTACGCCCCGCCGCCGTAACCGCCGCCCTGCTGAGCGGGGTCGGTCCACTGGTTGGCGCCGGCGTAACCGCCCTGCGGGGGGATCGGAGCGCCGTACGGGTCGGGGAACTCGTCCTCGACGACCGGCCGGTGCACCATCGTCGGGGCGTCGCCGATGCCGCCGCCGCCCATCGGGGCGACCATCGTGGCGTCGCCACCGCGGCCGGCTCCGACCGGAGCGGCCACCCGGGTCGCGTCGAACGGGCTGCCACCCTGCGGGCCACCGCCCGGGCCGGCCCCGCCGAGCGGGTCGTTCGAGTCGTCGTCGCCGCCACCGGCGTTCTTCCGCCGCATGATCACCAGGACGATCGCGCCGATACCGGCGGCCACGAGCAGCACGCCCATGACGATGAGCAGCCAGTTGATGCCGCCCTCGGACTCGTCGGAGACCGGGTTCGCGGCGACCGGCGCCTGCGTCTCGGCGGTCTCCTCCTCGGCCGGGTCCTCGGTGACCTCCTCGGTCGGCACCGGGCTGGCCGAGACGCTCGTCGACGGGGTCGGCGAGGGGCTCTCGGCGGCCAGCTTCTTCAGCGTGATCGGCACGTTGACCGACCCGCCGGCCTTGCCCTGGACCGTGACGGTGGTGGAGGTGTAGCCGTCCTTCAGCGCGCCGACGGTGATGCTGCCGGGCTCGATCGGCTTGTCGTCCGAGGAGATGAACGAGTAGCTGCCGCTGCTGTTGGTGGTGGTGCCGTACGAGTGGCCGGCCGCGTCCTGCATCGCCACGTCGACGCCGGCGATCTTCTTCCCGTCGCCGTCCTTGATCTTGCCGGAGACCCGGGTGACCACCTGCGGCTTGTCGGCGCCCTTGACCGTGACGGTCTGGCTCGCCGAGTTGGACTCGCCGTTGATCGTCGCGGTGACCGTGACGGAGATGTCCTTGCTCTGGCCGGCCGCGACCGACGGGGCGGTCAGCGTCGCGGTGAAGCCGGCGGGCTCGGCGCCGATCTGCTTGACCGAGCTGCAGTCACCGCTGCAGCTCATCCCGCTGACCTTGATGGTGGCGCTGCCGGCCTGCTGCTGCTGGCCGCCGCCCTCTTCTTCGCCCTCGTCGTCGCCACCGCCAGACCCGGGGTTACTGATGGTGTACTGCATGGTTACAGTACTTCCCGTGGCCACCTCGGTTGACGAGACGCTCGTGATCTTCACGTCCGGTGGGCCTGCCAGGGCAGCCGTCTGCACGCCGGCAACGAGGCCGACGACCAGGGCCAGGAACGCACCGGCCTGGGTCGTCCTGGCGCGTAGGTGCGTTGTCACATCCACCACCTTCCGGGTCGCGCGGTCCCCGGTTTCGGCGACCGGCAGATCCCGCGACTTGAACACCGTCGGCCACTATGCCTTGTCGCACGTCACTTTCGCGACCCAGGGCGGTGTGCCGTTGTCTACAAACCGAGTCGTATCGTCCCGACGTGTCCCCTCCGCACAATAAATCCGAGTCGGTGAACCAGGCCCTGGACGCGCTGGACCAGGGCCTCGAACCTGAACGCCCGGTCTTGCGTGACGCTGTCCGAGCTCTGCTGACCGTGTTGTCCCAACGAGCTCCTGGCCGTTCGGTCGAGGTGCGAATTCCACCTTTCGGCGCGATTCAGTGCGTCGCCGGACCGCGGCACACGCGCGGCACACCGCCCAATGTGGTCGAAACGGATCCGATGACCTGGCTGCTCCTGGCTACCGGACGCCTGGAGTGGGCGGAGGCGGCGCGTGACGGTCGTCTCCGGGCGAGCGGCATCCGCACCGATCTCTCGGAGTATCTGCCGCTCAGCGGAGAGTGAGGCGGGAATGAGCGAGGGGCCGCTGCCCTTTACCTCGCGTACACTGGTCGGTCGGAGCGGACCAGCTAGTTCGAGCAGATCAGCGCTTCGAGCGATTCACGCAGATCCGACACGAGGGAGCAAGCAGGTGCCCCGAGGCGACGGCCTACTGACCGACGATCTCGACCCCCAGGAGCGCGGCCCCCAGGATGCCTGTGGCGTCTTCGGCGTCTGGGCTCCCGAGGAAGAGGTCGCGAAACTCACGTACTTCGGGCTCTACGCCCTGCAGCACCGAGGTCAGGAAGCTGCCGGCATCGCGGTGAGCGATGGCTCCGGCGTGGTGGTCTACAAGGACATCGGCCTGGTCTCCCAGGTCTTCGACGAGCCGACCCTGGCGAGCCTGCGCGGCCACCTGGCGATCGGCCACGCGCGGTACTCGACGACCGGCGGCTCCAACTGGGAGAACGCGCAGCCCACCATCCGGGCCACGCCGGCCGGCACGACGATCGCCCTGGCGCACAACGGCAACCTGGTGAACACGGCTGAGCTCGCCAAGGAGGTGGCCGACCGCGGTCTCGAGGTGGGCGACTCGACCTCCGACACCGCGCTCGTCACCACGCTGCTCGCCGGCCGCCCCGACCTCTCGGTCGAGGCCGCCGCCCTGGAGCTGCTGCCGACCCTGCGCGGCGCCTTCAGCTTCGTCTTCATGGACGAGCACACCCTCTACGCCGCCCGTGACCCGCAGGGCGTGCGCCCGCTGGTCCTGGGCCGGATGGAGCGCGGCTGGGTGGTCGCCAGCGAGACCGCCGCGCTGGACATCACCGGCGCGAGCTTCGTCCGCGAGGTCGAGCCCGGCGAGATCATCGCGATCGACGAGCACGGCCTGCGGTCCAGCCGGTTCGCCGCGCCGGAGCCCAAGGGCTGCCTCTTCGAGTACGTGTACCTCGCCCGCCCGGACACCACGATCGCCGGCCGCAACATCTACTCGGCCCGCGTCGAGGTCGGCCGCAAGCTGGCCCACGAGCACCCGGTCGAGGCCGACCTGGTGATCGGCGTCCCGGAGTCCGGCATCCCGGCCGCCATCGGGTACGCGGAGGCCTCCGGCATTCCGTACAGCGCCGGCTTCATGAAGAACGCGTACGTCGGCCGCACCTTCATCCAGCCGTCCCAGACGATCCGCCAGCTCGGCATCCGGCTCAAGCTGAACCCGCTGCGCGAGGTCGTCCGGGGCAAGCGGATCGTGGTCATCGACGACTCGATCGTCCGCGGCAACACCCAGCGCGCCCAGATCCGGATGCTGCGCGAGGCCGGTGCCCTGGAGATCCACGTGCGGATCTCCTCGCCGCCGGTGAAGTGGCCGTGCTTCTACGGCATCGACTTCGCGACCCGCGCCGAGCTGATCGCGAACGGGCTGGAGATCGACGGCATCCGCCGCTCGATCGGCGCGGACAGCCTGGGCTACGTCTCGCTGGACGGCCTGATCCAGGCGACCGAGCAGCCGAAGACGCGGCTCTGCATGGCCTGCTTCGACGGGCAGTACCCGATCGAGCTCCCGGCCGGGGACCTGATCGGCAAGCACGTGCTGGAGGGCGTCGGCAAGCGTGCGAGCATGCCCAACGCCACACCGGACCAGGCGACCGCGGCGGTGGCCGACCTGGAGTCGGACTACGAAGCCGCGAACGCGCTGCTTCATCACCCGTGACCTTTCGAAACATAGAACCGCTAAGGGGAGAACCGTGACGCACGTGTCCGAGCGCAACAGTGCCGGATCGAACGGCGCCGAAGGCGCGGACCGCCAGCCGTGGACGGCCGGTGCGGGCCGCGGGCCGCGCAAGCGCTCGGCGACGTACGCGGACGCGGGTGTCTCGATCCACGCGGGTGACCGTGCGGTCGAGCTGCTCAAGTCGAAGGTGAAGAAGACCACCCGGCCCGAGGTGATGGGTGACCTCGGCGGCTTCTCCGGTCTGTTCAAGCTGAACACCGCGAAGTACAAGAGCCCGGTCCTGGCCTCCTCGACCGACGGCGTCGGCACCAAGCTGGTCATCGCGCAGCAGCTCGACATCCACGACACGATCGGCATCGACCTGGTCGCCATGGTCGTCGACGACCTGGTGGCCTGCGGCGCCGAGCCGCTGTTCCTGCTCGACTACATCGCCTGCGGCGAGGTCGTGCCGGACAAGGTCGCCGAGATCGGCGCCGGCATCGCGGACGGCTGCCGGTACGCGGGTTGTGCCCTGCTCGGTGGCGAGACCGCCGAGCACCCGGGCGTGCTGCGCCCGGACGAGTACGACGTCTCCGCGACCGGCGTCGGCGTGGTCGAGGAGAGCGAGATCCTCGGCAAGGAGCGGGTCGAGATCGGCGACGCCGTGATCGCGATGCGCTCCTCGGGTCTGCACTCCAACGGTTACTCCCTGGTCCGGCACGTGCTGCTCGGCGCCGGCCGGATGCGCCTGGACACCGTGGTCGACGACTTCGGCACCCAGCGCACGCTCGGCGAGGAGCTTCTCACGCCGACCAAGATCTACGCCAAGGACTGCCTCGGCCTGATCGAGGAGACCGACGTCCGGGCGTTCTCGCACGTCACCGGCGGCGGCATCCCCGGCAACCTGAACCGGGTCCTGCCGAGCAACCTGGACGCCGTGGTGGACCGCTCGACCTGGCGCCCGCAGCCGATCTTCGACCTGATCCAGGCGAAGGGCCGCATCGAGGACTCCGAGATGGAGGCCACGTTCAACATGGGCGTCGGCATGTTCGCGGTGGTCTCGTCGGACGACGCGGACCGGGCGATGGCCTACCTGACCGGCCGTGGCGTCGAGGCCTGGCAGGTCGGCGAGGTCATCGAGGGTTCCGGCGAGGTGCAGATGATGGGCTCCTACACCCGCGGCTGACCTAACGGACAAAACGTGAAATGATCCGTGTGTGTCGATGTCCGGCACATGCGGATCTTTCGTATTGGTAGACCGCGAGGCCTAGTGTGCGTGACATGACCGGTGCGTGGAGTGGGATGCGCGGCATCTCCGCGGTGCCCAGCTACGTCGTCATGCAGCCCACTACGCTGTGCAATCTCGCATGTGGGTACTGCTACTTACCGTTCCGGCGGGACAACCTGAAGATGCCGGTCGAGGTCGCTGAGAAGGTCGCTGCGTCGGTGAGCGGTTTCGCCCGTACCCAGCAGAGGTTTTCCGTCGTCTGGCACGGCGGTGAGCCGCTGGCGGCGGGCCTGGACCACCTGGCCGCGCTCTTCGCGCCGTTCGGCGCGTCGGTCGAGCACCACGTGCAGACGAACGCGACGCTGATCGACGACGCCTGGTGCGAGTTCTTCCGGGAGCACGACGTGCGGGTCAGCGTCAGCGTGGACGGGCCGCGTCAGCGCAACGGCGACCGGGTGGACCGCGGCAACCGCCCGGCCTACGACCTGATCGTCAAGGGGATCGACACGCTGCGCCGGCATGACATCCCGTTCTCGGCACTCTGCGTGGTCAGTGATCCGCGACCGGGCGTGGCGACCGAACTCTACGACTACTTCCTCGACCTCGGTTGCGAGGTGCTCGGGATCAACGTGGAGGAGCTGGAGGGGGTCAACACCCGGCTCAACCGCCACGACCCGGCCGCGGTGAGCGCGTTCTGGGCCGAGCTGGTCGGCGCCTGGCGGCAGGCACCGCGGATCCACCTGCGCGAGGTGGAGTGGTCCCTGCGGTACGCCGCGGCGGTCCTCGACGGCACCGCTGACGAGCTGCTGCCCCGCCGGCTCGACCCGATCCCGACCGTGGCGCACGACGGCTCGGTGGTGTTGCTCTCGCCCGAGCTGGCCGGGTTCTCCGACCCCCGGTACGGCGACTTCGCGAGCGGCAACGTGTTGCGGACACCACTCACCGAGATCTTGGCCGGAGCGGCCGGCACACCGTGGATCGCCGAGTTCCTGCGCGGCATCGAGTCGTGCCGGAACAGCTGCCCCTACTTCGGGTTCTGCGGTGGCGCGCATGCGGCCAACCGCTACTTCGAACACGGCAGGTTCGACGTCACCGAGACGGACCACTGCCGGAACAGCAAGATTCGCCTACTGGAGGGAGTGCTGGACCATGCCCGAGATCATGAAGCCACGGCTGTCTGACGGCGTGGAGGATCCGGTCACGGCTCGGGTGCACGAAACCCGGGCAGGATTGACCGCGCTCATCGCGGAGGCGGACGTCGCCCGGCAGCAACGCGCCGAGCAGGCACCCTCGGACAGTGGCACGGCGGTGTGCGCCTGGAACCACTTCGAGAACATTCCTACGTTCTACAACTGGAACAACCGGCCGCGCTGAAGCCCGCCCGGTCGAAGCCCACGCGGGGATCACCCGCGTGGGCTTCGGTTCAACCGTAGAAATGTGACCGCGACTCACCGGAGCACGCGGTCAGGCCGCGTGCTCTGTGCTACTGCGGGTCAGCGCCTTGTCGGCGACCAGGTATCCCGGTCGTCATCCGCGTCGTCGTCCTCATCATCATCGACGAACTCGTCGTTGTCGTCGTCGAAGTGATGATTCGACTTACCGGCACTCGCCAGTTCGCGCTGCAAGGCGGTGAGGTCGGTGTTGGGGGAGTGATACTTCAACTCCCGCGCCACCTTCGTCTGCTTGGCCTTAGCACGGCCGCGCCCCATGGCTCGACCCCCTCGCACAGAATTCGGGGCAGCCCGAAGGCGGGCCCCGATGACGTCAGGCATCTCTCGTGGGTCTTACGGTACATGGACGACGGCGCGTTCGGCACCTCGGGTTGCGTGTGACACTGCCGCGCGTCGCGGTTTGGCCCTTCGACGGCCGATCCGCGGACGCGCGGCAGGTGTTCAACCGGCTCAGTTCAGGTAAATCGCCCGCAGACGACCGACCTCGGCCATCCGCCGCTCGGCGAGGCGGTCGGCGGCCACGGCGGGCGGGACGCCCTCGTCGCCGGCGAGCGCCAGGATCCGCCGGGTGGTCTCGAAGATCCCGGTGGCCCGCAGTTTCGCCCGCTCGAAGTTGAAGCCCTCGATCTCGTCGGCCACCTGGATGACGCCGCCCGCGTTCACCACGTAGTCCGGCGTGTAGAGGACGCCGCGCTCCTCCAGGAGCTTGCCGATGCCCGAGTGAGCGAGCTGGTTGTTCGCCGCGCCGGTGACCACCTTCGCCCGGAGGACGCCGACGGTCTCGTCGTTCAGCGCGCCGCCCAGGGCGCAGGGCGCGTACACGTCGATGTCGGACGTGATCAGCGCCGTGGTGTCCGGAACCAGCTGGACCGACGGGTGGGTGGTCCGGGCCCATTCCAGGGCTGCCTCGTTCACGTCGGTGGCGACCACCGTCGCGCCGTCCTCCACCAGATGGCCGGTCAGGTACTTCCCTACCTTGCCGAGGCCCGCCACGCCGACCGTGCGGCCGCGCAGCGACGGGGTGCCCCAGGTGTGCTCGGCGGCGGCGCGCATGCCCTGGAAGACGCCCCAGGCGGTGAGCACCGAGGAGTCACCGGCGCCGCCGTGCTCGACGCTGCGGCCGGTCACGAACCGGGTCTCCCGGGCGATCACGTCCATGTCGGCGACGTAGGTGCCGACATCGCAGGCGGTGTAGTAGCGGCCGCGCAGCGACTCGACGAAGCGGCCGTACGCCCGGAGCAGGCCTTCGGACTTCACCCGGGCCGGGTCGCCCCAGATCACTGCCTTGCCGCCGCCCAGGTCGAGACCGGCCAGAGCGTTCTTGTACGCCATGCCGCGGGACAGCTTCAGCACATCGGCGAGCGCGGCGGCCTCGTTCTCGTACGGGTAGAAACGCGTCCCGCCCAACGCCGGGCCGAGGGCCGTCGAGTAGATACCGATGATCGCCTTCAGGCCGGTCACCCGGTCCTGACAGAAGACGACCTGTTCGTGCCCGTCGGTGTCGAAGACGTCCATCGTCTGCACTCCTGATTCTGGTGTGACCCTCGTGGGGCCATGGCTCCGGCGGGGGTGTGCCGGATTGCAAACGAGCCTATCGGTGTGAATGCCGCACCGATTACGTCCGCGCGGGAAGTTCCACCCGAGCGGATTCGTGAAAGGATCGCGCCGTGCCGTCACTGTTCGCGTCGTACCTACGGGTCTACGAGCCACTGACCGCCTTCGACCGGGACCGGCAGTCCTTCTGGCGCCGTTACGCGAAGGAAGGCCGTGACCTCGGCCCGGTCGAGGGGCCGGTTCGCCAGCGCACCGCCGTCCTGGAGGCCCTCGGCGCCGGCTGGACCCGGCTGCCGGACCTGCCCGACGAGGCCTACGTGCTGGAGTGGGACAACTCGATCCTGGTCTGCCCGTGGAACCTGCGCCTGCGGGTCGCCGAGGCCGCTCTGACCGCCCGGGACGGGGTGCCGGCCGTGCTTGCCGACGCGTTCGTGCCGCCGATCCTGGCCGGCCAGGCGAAAGCGGTCGTGGAGGACTGGCGCAGCGGCGCCAAGGTGCTGGAGCAGGGTGTGCCCCGGGTGCACGAGCAGGTCTCCACCTGGGGCGTGCCGCTGCGCTGGTTCGCCTTCGTGGACCTGGAGGAGCGTGACATCGCGCTCAAGGCGCGGCGCCGGACGCTGCGTTACCGCACGGAGATCTCGAAGGCCCGCCGCCGGGCCCATCGGGCGGTGTCCGTGCTGCGCAAGTCGCTGGGCGACGCGCCGATCACCGAGGCGGTCGAGGAAGGCACCCGCTGGCTGGAGGAGTTCCATCCACGCTCGGTGGTGGAGCTCGACTACGGCGGCCTGGTCAACCTTCTTCCGGAGGACAAACTGACCGAGGATGATTCCCCCGGACTGGTGGCAGCCGGACTTTCGGCACTTTCTCGCGGTGACGGTGAGTCAGCAAGTGAGGCATACGAGAAGCTGGTGGCGCGGTGGCGAGCCGTCCAGCTTCTCGAGCGATGCAACTGACCAGCGGAAATGGGACAGAGGCATACGTATCTCAGCGAACGGGAGCGCTCCCGAAGCGAACACTCTTCGTAATCGCCGGTTACCGAACCGTCATAATCGGACTAAACGAGACACTATCTGGCGTATAAAACACGCAAAAATCGGGCATGCTTCATCCATCTATCTGGGGACGTTCGTCCGTTCGGCCCATGTCGGACATCGGGGACTAGCCGGACCATGAGAGACGCACCGGCCGGCGGGACCCCGGCCGATGTTTTTAGGCACCTGTGGAGGAGTGACCGATGGCATCGCGTACGCACGATCCTGAGCCGCTACTAACGCCGGCCGAGGTGGCGTCGATGTTCCGAGTCGACCCGAAGACCGTTACTCGGTGGGCGAAAGCTGGCAAGCTCAGCGCAATTCGCACGTTGGGTGGCCACCGTCGCTACCGGGAGTCGGAAGTCCGCGCCCTGCTGCAAGGGCAGATTCCGACGCAGCGTCAGGGCGACTGACCGCTTCGACCGACATCGTTGCAAGGGGCGAGCGCTGGGGAAGGCGATCGCCCCTTCTTCGTACCTTCATCTGGAACAACGAAGGACAAGATCTTCGGGTACGGGTGATCAGCTCACCAACACGACGACCGTGCCGTCCGCTCCGCGCCGAAGCCTGCTGCCGAGCACGGTGAGCCGGCCCATCAGCCCGTACTTCTTCTTCAGTGTTCCGGCGACCCGCTGGAAATCGGCCTGATCCCCGATCCGGGCGGTCGCCTCGACGGGCTCGCCGGTCGGCTTGCCGCGCATGTCGCAGGGCGCCACCGTGACCCGGCCGCTGTTGCGGATCCGCTTGACCTTGCCGCTGTCCGCCACGGTCCAGAACCCGAGGCCGCTGCCGTCGGGCACCACCCACAGCGGAGTGGCAACCGCGCGCCCGTCCCTGCGAAACGTCGTCAGCAGGGCGTATTTCTCGGATCCGAGTTGCTCCAGTCCGGCCATTCCTCAAGAGTAGATGACCATGGAGCAGCCGACGATCGGCGACGCCTTCGGTGAGATGATCCGGGACGCGTACGCGGTACGAACCGGAATCGGGCCGAGGCCGCTGGCGGGCGGACGGTACCCGCGACCGGTCATCGAAGTGATCGAGCGGGACGACGGCCTGATCAACGGGGCGCCGGCCGACCACTATCTCGACGAGCCGCAGGACTGGCCACCGTACGACCACCGCGCGATGCGGCTCTGCCGTGGCCGGGTGCTCGACATCGGCGTCGGCGCGGGCCGGTGCGCCATCGAGCTCCAGCGCCGTGGCATCGCCGTGACCGGCTTGGACACCTCACTCGGCGCGATCGAGGTGGCCCGCAAGCGCGGTCTGCGCGACACCGTGCTGAACACCGTGGACGAGTTCTCCCGCGCGGCCGTCCGGTACGACACGTTCCTGCTGCTCGGCAACAACCTCGGCCTGCTGGAGAGCCCGGAGCGGGCGCCGGTCCTGCTGGCCGGCCTGAGCCGGCTCGCGGCGCCGGGCGCCCGGATCGTGGCGCAGGGCTCGGATCCGTACGGCACGCGGGACCCGGTGCACGTGGCCTATCACGAGCGGAACCGGCAGCGCGGCCGGCTCGGTGGACAGCTGCGGCTTCGCCTGCGGTACCGGGAGATCGCCTCGGACTGGTTCGACTATCTGAACTGTTCCGTGGCGGAGCTCGAGGGGCTGCTCGCCGGGACCGGATGGCGGCTCAAATCAATCGACGAGCAGGACCGGCCGTACTACCTTGCGGTCATGGAGCAGGACACTTGACCGAACTCACCCGCGACCAGGTCCGCCTCAGCCGGCGGATGTCGATGGTGCTGCGGCATCGGCCGGAGTCAGCCGGCCTCACGCTCGACGCGAACGGATGGGTTCCCGTCCCGGTCTTCCTCGCCGCTCTCGGCGTCAGCCGCGAGGAACTCGACCTGGTGGTCGCCGGCAACGACAAGCAGCGGTTCGCCATCGCGCCCGGCCCGGACGGCGTGGACCGGATCCGGGCCAGCCAGGGCCACTCCCGGCGGGTCGCGGTGGACCTCTCGCTGCCGCCCGCGACGCCGCCCGGCGAGCTCTTCCACGGCACGCCCCGCGCGAACCTCGACGCGATCCTCCGGGAGGGCCTGCGCCCCCGGAGCCGGCATCACGTCCATCTCTCCGCCGACGTGCCGACCGCGCTGAAGGTCGGCCGGCGCCGGTCGCCGGACGTGGTGGTGTTCCGGGTGGCGGCCGGGACGATGGCCGCGGAGGGCCACGTCTTCCACCGCAGTGACAACGGGGTATGGCTGACCACCGTCGTACCGGCTTTGCACCTGTCGATAAAACGGACAAATCCGTAATCTGCCAGGTTGATCCTCCCTCCACTGTGGGCGGCCAAAGGTTCTCCGGACAACGGCCCGGAAGCGCCGTTAACTTGGACGGATGGGGAGGGTTACACGCAGTCAGCACACCGACCTTCCCAGCACTCTCGGTCTTCCCATCGCGCTCGTTCTCGTCCTCGTGCTCGCCGGTCTCGCCGTCGGCCTGCCACTGCTGGACCGGGCCGTTCCGGCTCAGCGGGCCATCCCGGCCGGGGCGCCGTACGAGGTCGGTGCCGGGGTCACCATCGTGCCGCCGCCCGGGGCGACACTCGACGTCACCGGGACCCGGCCCGGCGAGGAGCGGGGCACCGCCCTGTTCCGCATCGGCCCGGTGCGGTACGCGGTGGCGGTGCAACCCTTCGACGGCGACCTGACCGCGGCCGCGATCCGCCTGCGCCAGCGCATCACCGGCAACCGCGGTTACCAGGTGACCGGCACCCAGCTCGCGGTCTCCACAGCCGGTGGGCTCGCCGGTGTCCAGGGCGGATACACCGCGGGCGACCGCGGCGGGCGGTATGCCGTCTTCGTCGCGCACGGGCTCACCATCGAGGTCACGGTCAGTGGCGGCGACCTCGACCTGGACCGCACCCTGCCGGCCATCGACGCCAGCACCCGGACCCTGCGCTACCAGGAAGAGCAATGAGCGAAGCGGTACGTCCGGGTGGCGTCCCGGGACTGGCCCTCGCCCGCAAGCCCGCGTTCTGGGTGGTGTTCGTGCTGCTCACCGCCGGAGCGCTGCGCATCGGGCAGATCGGCGGGCGGTTCTTCGGCGCGTACCCGCTGGCGACGGTCACCGCTGTCGGGCTGTTCGCGCTCCTCGCCGTACCCTTCTGGCTCTTCGTCTCCGAGCTGGACTTCCTGGAACGGGAACCACCCAGCCTGCGGGTGGTGGCGTTCGCCTGGGGCGGCCTGGTCGCCACCACCGTCTCGATCCCGGGCAGCACCGCGCTGGAGAATTTGATCGCGAAACTGGGCTCCCCGCACCTCGCCGCCGGCTGGGGCGCCGCGCTGGCCGGGCCCACCGTCGAGGAGATCGCCAAGACCCTCGGGGTGGTCGCCATCGTGCTGATCGCGCGCGCCCAGGTGAACAGCGTGCTCGACGGCGTGGTCTACGGCGCCCTGGTCGGGCTCGGCTTCCAGATCGTCGAGGACGTGGTCTTCGCGATCGGCGCCGTCGCGCTGGCCGGGCAGGGCGACCAGATCCAGCCGGTCGTCACCACGTTCCTGGTCCGCGGCTTCCTCGCCGGCGTCTGGAGCCACACCCTGTTCGGCGCGCTGGCCGGTGCCGGCATCGGCTACCTCGTGGTCAACCCGGACCGCACCCGCCGCCACCGGATCACGATGGCCGGCCTCGCCCTGTTCGGCGCGTGGGCCTCCCACGTGCTGTGGAACTCGCCGCTCTTCCGCGAGGGCCTGGGCAACGGCGCGCTCGCCCTGCTCGCGGTCCTGGTCTTCAAAGGGCTGCCGCCGCTACTGCTGATCCTCTGGCTGGTCCGCCGGGCCCACGACCGCGAAGCGGCCTACTACGTCGCCAAGCTGGCGACGCTGCGTGACCCCGCTCTGATCACCGACAACGAGCTGCGGGTGCTGGGATCCGGGTCACGGCGCGCGGCGGCCCGCCGGCATGCTGCCGCGCAAGCCGGCCACCGAGCCCGAGCAACGGTACGGCGGTTGCAGCGTGCCCAGGCGCGCCTGGCGGTCGACCTGAGCCGTGCTTCGACACCGGTCCCCGAGACGGCGGCAGCCTCCGAGGTCCGCGCACACCGCGCCCGCCTGGAGATGCTGGGCCACCCGGAGGCCGTCGAAGGCGTCCCGTCCTGGCGGCACACCGCCTCGACGGTCGGCACGGCGGCGCTCGCGATAGCGGTGGTGTGGGCGGCGCTGTCCGCCCTCGGCGGCGGCTGATCCCCGACTGTTCACCCCGGGACACAGCCCCCGCCGCCCGTCGACGCGCGTTCAGGATATTGGAGCGGTGCTGCTGTGCGGCCTGCGCGGCCTTGGCATCAGGCGGGGGTCGGTGCAGTCATCGCCTTCCCGCGCGGAACAGCCCCTTGCGGGTGGCGCTGAAACCGGCTGAAACGCCGCGTTCGATGCATCGAACTACCCAGGCCGCGAGGTTGTACAGCGCGGCGGTTCGACTCCGATCCTGGACACCGGGCCTCTGCGGGCACTGTGCACGGTCCGCAAGCTGATCCCCCGAGGGTCTCGAAGAACAAGTTCCCGGAGCGTGACAACCTTTGATGGCCCTCACGGCGTAAGTAGTCCTCGTGAGATTCAGACCGAAGGCGCCGGGATGACGCGCGATCGCGAGGACGACGAGGTCGCGGCCTTCGTCCGGGCGCGTTACGGGCGGCTGCTCCGAACCGCCTACCTGCTGTGCGGGGATCACGGCAGAGCCGAGGACCTGGTCCAGACGACGCTGGCCAAGACGGTGATGGCCTGGTCCCGGCTGCAGCATTCCGAGAGCATCGATCACTACGTTCAGCGGGTCCTGGTCAACACGTTCGTGAGTTCGCGGCGGCGCCGGTCCTGGTGGGAGCAACCCTTCGGCCGGCTGGTGGAGAGCCGGGCGCGGGACGAGTACGCGGGAGTGGAGCAGCGCGACTGGCTACGCCGGGCGTTGAACGGGTTGCCGGCCCGGCAGCGTGCGGCGATCGTGCTGCGCTTCTACGAGGACCTGTCGGAGCAGGACACGGCACACGCGTTGGGCTGCTCGGTGGGAACGGTCAAGAGTCTCTCGTCCAGAGGTCTGCAGACCCTGCGTGCACGGTGGGCCGAGGCCGACGCGGCGGAACACGAGGTGCGATATGCATAGTCCGGCAGAACTGCGCGCCGGCCTGGTCGAACTGGCCGAGCCGGTCACACCCACCGAGGGCTACGAGCACCGGGTCCTCCGGCGGGCCCGGCGGATCCGTGGCCGGCGGCGCTTCGCCTCCGGGACGGCCGCCGCGGTGTGCCTGGCGGTGCTGGTGACGATGTTCCGGGTACTCGGGATCGGGTCGGCCGCACACCTCGCGGCAGTGCCAGCGGACGGGCCGTTCCTGGGGTGGCCGCCTGTGGGTGACGTGGACACCGGCCTCGTGCGTGAGGCCACCTCCGTGTGGGGCCGTGCTGGTCCGCACACGGGTATTCGCACTCTGGTGGCGACGCGGAACATGCATCTGCGCTCGGTGGTCGTCCTTCAGGGATACGACGAGCAGGGCACAGCACGGTTGGCGTTCTTCACCAGTGATCAGAGCGCGTCGGATGCCTTGCGGTTGCGCGCCGATCGGCCGGCGCCCGATCCGGTGAAGACGCAGGCGATCAGCCTGGTCAGTCCTCGGCTGACCGGAGCGACGGGCGAGGTCAGCACCGACGGCTGGGGTACGTACGTTCTCGCGATCGCCATGCCGGGTGTCACCACGGTGCGGGCGTCGAGTGCGGCGATCGACGTTGAGATGGTCGGCGAACCCGACGCGCCCACCAGCCGCCTCATCGTGTACAGCATTCCGCTGCAGGGGACCGCCGAGACGACGACCATCACCGGCTTCGTCAGGCCGGACCGGCCGCTTGCCCGTACCACGAAGGTGTTTGAGGTGGCGGGTGAAGGCGGTGCCGTGGGGGACGCGCGAGCCGTGCCCGCCGAGGTGACGAGCCGGACCGGTCAGCACCTGGTCGTGACGTTCGCGGAGGGTGGCGCGGTGAGGCCGGGCCAGTTCGCTGTCGTGACCGAGGGCCTGGTCGGACGCGTCGCGGCAGTCGACGAGACCCGCAGCGAAGCCACCATCGACCTGATCACCAGCCCGGCCTTCAGCGGCGAGGTGTACACCAACATCAGCGATGTGCCGGGTTCCGTGCGCGGAACCGGGGAGAAGCTCGTGATGGAGAACGTTCCCGTCGAGGGCGAGATCTACCAGGGCAACCGTGTCCTGATGCCGGATCCGTCCCAGCGGAGCAGGCAGATCGGGGCGGTCACGATCGGGCGGGCCACCACGGACAAGGCTGCGGACGCCGACACGGTGGAGCTCACGCCCACGGCGGATCTCGCCCGCCTGGAGAAGGTGTCGATCATGACGCCGTCCGCCGGCCGCTGACGCCGTGCCCGGGGCGTAAAGGACCTCGGGACGTAAAAGGGCCCGCGCTGTCACGGGGGAGACGGCGCGGGCCTGTACGCAACGATAGCCACGATCCGCGAGTTGATCGAGAGCTGGCGCCGAACACATAGGGAAACCACAGGAAAGGCGACGGCCCGGCCGCGCGGGCGACCGGGCCGTGCTGGTGTTGCGGTATTACCGGCGCGGAGCCGGGACTGGCTCGCGCTTGGCCGGAACCTCGATCTCGGAGGAGCGAGCCGAGGAAGCCGCGGAGGAGCTCAGAGCGGAGGCCGATGCGCTCGAGCCCGGCACGAGGGAGTACTCGCAGTTGGTCACCGTGGCGCCGGCGTAGGCGACGCAGTGGTCACCGATCGCGGTGTTCGTTCCGCCGTCCACCTTGTCCGTCGCGGCCGGGCTGCCGACCCAGTTGTCGTCGTCGTCCAGGCTCTCGGCGAACAGGTAGTCGTCGCCCGCCTCGCCGGCGACGACGTCGTTGCCGAGGTCGCCCCACAGGTTGTCGTTGCCGTCGCCGCCGTAGACCGCGTCGTTGCCGGTGAGGCCGTCGACGTAGTCGTCGCCGGCGCCGCCCCACTGGCGGTCGTTGCCCTCGCTGCCGAAGAGGTCGTCGTCGCCGGCGTCGCCGTAGAGCGTGTCGTTGCCCTCTTCGCCGTCGAGGTAGTCGTTGCCGGCGCCACCGCTCACGGTGTCGTCACCGGCCTCGCCCCACAGCTTGTCGTTGCCGTTCTCGCCCCACACCTTGTCGTTGCCGGTGCCGGCGAGGACCCAGTCGTTGCCGTCGCCGGTGTACAGCTTGTCGTTGCCGGCGTCGCCGTAGATGTCGTCGTTGCCGGTGCCACCGCTCAGGGTGTCGTCACCGGCGCGGCCGGACAGCTCGTCGTTGCCGTTCTCGCCGCTGATCGAGTCGTTGTGCGCGCCACCGTCGAGTACGTCGTTGCCGTCGCCGCCGCGCAGCCCGTCGTTGCCGTCCCGGCCGTACAGTTTGTCGTTGCCGGCCTCGCCGTAAACGGAGTCGTTGCCGGCGCCCGCGTCGAGCGTGTCGTTTCCGGCGCCGCCGGCCAGCCGGTCGTTGCCGGTGTTGCCGTAGACGACGTCGTTTCCGGCGTCGCCGTACGCCTTGTCGTTGCCGGCGCCCGCGTCGATCCAGTCGTTGCCGGTGCTGCCGTAGACGACGTCGTTACCGGCCTCGCCGTACACCCGGTCGTTGCCGCCCTTGCCGTTGATCTTGTCGTTGCCCGCGCCGCCGCGCAGGGTGTCGGCGCCGCCGCCACCGGTCAGGGTGTCGTTGCCGGTGCCGCCGTTCGCGACGAGCGCGACGTTGGTCTTGTTGTTCACCACGTCGTTCTTGTCGCCCAGCGCTGCGGTGATCTTGGCGGTCTTCTTCGACGTGGTGCACTTGACCTTGGTCGCGTCGACCTTCTTGCAGCCCTTGCCGGCCTTGAGGGCCACCCGGTCGTCGAGCGTCACGGTACGGCCGGAGATCGTGATCGTGAGGGCGTTCGTCGCACCCGCGGCGGCCGAGAACTGGACCGCGTTGGTGCCGACGACCTTCGCGCTGCCGGCCGCGGCCGCCTGCGCCGGCGAGGAGAAGAGCGCTGCCGAGACGACGGCGGTGGCCAGCAGGCCGATCGACGTCATCGCCCGGCGGCGGGCGAGGTGGTTGAGAAGCATGGAGATCTCCAGTGAAGGGGAAGTTACTTGGTGAGCGCCGACTCGAGACGCGCCTTCGTCTCGGTCAGGGCGGGGTTCAGGTGGCCGGACACCGTGTCGCTGCCGGTGCCCGCGTCGAGGACGTCGCTTCCGGTGCCGCCCGTCCGGTTCAAAGGAACACGCGAAATACCCCCCGTTGGGTCGGAGGGCGCGCGCCATTTCGGGCGTTCTTCCCCCGTGCTGCACATCTCAACGGATATTGATGGTTACGCCAAGACCCAAACCGCAGAACGGGACCGTACCGACGCAGTGTTCATCTTCCAGTAAGACCAGGGACTTCTCAGCACCCGATCTCGGCGCCCGGGCGGCTCGCGGTGGGCTGCATGACGACCCAGAGCCGTTCCACGCCGGGTAATTCACGAATCCTCGGAATCGGCGCGCAATCGAACTCACGCCCTTCTGAGGTCAATCGGAACGACTCGGACATGCTTTCCACCTGTACGCCGGCAACCCGTTCCGGATCGTCTTTCCATTCCTTCCGGAATCGGGTGAGCGCCTCCTCACGGCTTTCGAAGACGACCTCACCCGGCACATCGTCCAGTTCGGACCGGACAGCGGCCTTGTGCTCCTCCGTGGCGGAGTCAGCCAGCTCCACGGTGACCTCGAAGGAGCGCACCGGCGCGTACCGCCATCCGGACACGAGCATGACCGTGCTGGAGGCGGCCGCGCCGGCGAACAGCGCCGCTGCGGCCACCACCAGCATCACGAACGGGCGTCGTGGTTCGGTGCTCAGCGGACCTTCACCGCCGCACTGGTGGCGCCGGCATCCGCGTACCCGGCCTTCTTGGTGGTCACCGTGACGGTGATCTTCTTGGTGCGCCAGGCGCTCTTCAGCTTGAGGGTGCGACCGGTCGCGCCCTTGATCACCTTGCCGTTGACCTTCCACTGGTACCGGTACGAGTCCGCCTTCGGCGACCAGGTGCCGGGACTCACGGTCAGCTTCTTGCCGGCCTTGGCCGTACCGGTGATCTTGGGTTTCTTGGTGGCTTTCGGGGCCTTGCCCTTGGCCACCGCGGCGGTCGGCGCCGAGGCCGACGTGCCGGAGTAGTGGCCGGTGCGCTTCGCGGTCACCGTGACGGTGAGCCGCTTGCCCACGACCGAGGCCGGAACGGTCAATGTGGACCCGGTCGCGCCCTTGATCGCGACACCGTTTGCCGCCCACTGGTAGGCGTAGGACGTCGCGGCCGGCGACCAGGTGCCCGGCGCGACCTTGAGCACGTTGCCGACGGCGGCCGTGCCGGAGATCGCCGGACGCTTCGTAGCCTGCGGTTTCGCCTGCGGAGCGACGGTGAACGCCTTGGCGAGCACGACCGGGGACTGCCCGCCGCCGTACGGCCGGACCGTCACCGAGGCCACCCCGAGCGGCGCTCCGGCAAGGTTCACGTCGGCCGTCATGGTGGTGCCGTCCGCCGACACCGACTTGACCGTTCCGGTCACCGTCCGGCCACCCGGCAGCTTCACCTGCAGGACGTCCTTGCGGTGCAGGTTCGCACCCTTCAGCGTGATCGCCCGGACGGCACCGCCCGGCACGGCGGCCGGGTTGACCGAGGTGACCTTCACGGCGGCCGGCGCCACCCGGAACCGGTACTTGGTGACCTGCGAGCTGATGCTGCCGTTGTAGCTCTGGACGGAGAGCACGTAGTCACCCGCCGCCGAGGGGGTCCAGTTCACCGTCGCGGACTTGTCCGAATTCGCCGACACCCATCGGGGATCGTCGCCGCCGAACCAGTAACGGAAGTCGGTCACGTACGGCAGCCGCGGCCGGAAGGTGAACGTGCCCGGGACCAGCCGTGCGGCGCCGGTCGCCGGGAACTCGGCGGACGTGATGGTCGGCCCGTTCGAGACGCTCCACGACAGGCTGCCGTCGTCGGTGCTGATGCCGGCGGCGTTGCGGGCCACCACGCGGACCCAGTGCGTGCCGTACGTGGCCGGCGTGTGCTGGAAGGTGACGCTGCCGTCCGCGGCCGGCTTCAGCGTCCGCTGGGTGGCCGGGTCGTCGTTCACGCTCACCGTGTACGCGGTGACACCGGTCATCTCGGTCCGGGCGACGAACGTCGCCGTGCTGCCCGGCACGTCCCCGCCCGTCCGGGTGATCGACGGTGCGGCGCCGTCCACCGACAGGCCGATCCAGCGCGGCTGGGAGAGCGTCGCGCCCTTGCTCTGGACGTAGAGCCCGAGCAGGTCGCTGTTGTCCGCGAGCCAGTTGATGTCGGCGGTGCCGTCGGCCTTCGCCTTGACGGTGAACTTCTCGGGCGTCGGGTTCGGCGTGTACGTCGCCAGCCAGTAGACGTACTCGGTGACCGAAGAGGCCCGCGGCTTCGCGTGCAGGGTGACCCGAGAGCCGATGACGACCCTCTGGTTGAGGTCGTGGGTGATCGTCGGACCGTCGTCGACCAGGAACCGGTACGCCCGTTCCGGGGACCTGGTCCCGCCCAGGACGAGCCGCACGTACAGCGTCTGCACGCCGGCCTTGGTCGGCGCGATGCTCACCTTGGCATCGCCCTCGGCGTCGGCCGGGACGCTCGCCCAGGACCCCTCCGAGCCGATCCGCCACTCGAACGCGTCGGCGCCCTTCCCGCCGCTGAACTGGAACTCACCGGCGATGCCCACGTTGTACTGCAGGTTCGCGCAGCAGCCGGCCTCCGACGACTCGGGGTACGCCGCCGAGAACACTCCCGGGCGGGTCTCCCGGACGTTGAACTGGTAGTCCCCCCGATCGGACCAGTTGCCGGCCCGGTCGACGGCGGACACGGCGACGGAGTGGGAGCCGGACGCCGACGGCGTGAACTCGACGGTGACCGGATCGCCGAGCGCCGGAGCGTCCACCGACGACCATTCGTCGGGGTTCTGGCCCTCACTCGAATAGAACCGGTACCGGTAACCGACGGTGTCCTCGGACGCGGTGGTCAGCGTGAACCGGCCGGGAACGCCGATGCCACCCGAGTAGACCTCGCTCGGGTAATCCGCCGAGGCGATCGCCGGTGCCTCGCCACCGGTCCGGTCGACCGTGTAGTAGCAGGTGTCGCTCCACGGCGAGGAGTCCGCGCCGTCGAGCACCCGGGCCCGCCACGCGTAGGTGACCCCGTCCAGCTGCGTCTCGGGGGACTCGATCTGGACGTACAGCCGTTTGCCGGACAGTGAGTCGTCCCGGTGGAACACCGTCTCCGGGCGGTCGACGTCCCAGTACTCGAAGTCCTGCCGGGCCGTGGCGCTGACCGGCTCGCCGGAATACGTGCCGCCCAGCGTCACCGCCCGGGCGTCGTTGAGCATCTCCGGGCTGAGGTACGGCCCCGGAGCGCTGGTGGCGCACGCCTGACCGGCGGTGATCAGGTCGGCAGGCGCGCCGGCCGCGGCCGCGGCGGGTCCGGCGCCGAACCCGGCCAGGGCGCCCGAGGCGAGAAGCGAAGTGGTGGTGATCGCGACAAGACGACGGAACAAGATGGATCCTCCCCAGGATCCGGGCGGCAAGATCCACCGCGCGGTGCCGCGATCATAGGACGCTGCCGTACCGACGCGCTGCCCCGGGGAAGCAACCCGCATGAGGAAAGTGAGCCCCTTGATGGCCGCTGACCGTTCCACGAGAGTGATAGCGGTCGGATACCGAGGAGGGCGACGTCGTGCAGACTTTCACGAACGAAGCGGAACAGGCGGCCTACACCCTGGCGGAAGCGCTGAGCGACAAGGCGATGTCCTGCATGAAGAGCGCCGAGGAGGCGGGTGAGGCGTTCCGCACCGGCAAGATGGCGATGCGCCGGCAGTTCAAGGCGCGCGGACTGTCCGAAGCGGAAGCCGACATCCGCTGGTCCGGCACGTCGCAGGCGGCCCGGGCGATCGCCGACAACCAGTTCTTCATGTCCCAGGCCTCGATGTACAACAACGCCGCCGCCACCCAGTACGCCAAGGCCCTTTACCTCAAGAAGGGCTGACCTCGGGCCCGCCGAGGTGGGCCTGCTGCCCGGCACGGTAACCGCGCACCCGCCCGCTGCCCTGCAGCCGACGGGGCGGCATCTTCGCCAGTCTGGGGTACGTCTCGTCGCGTCGCCGCTCCACCAGATCGGTGCGGTCGACCAGAACCAGCTCGGCGCCGGGCGTCTCGGCCGCGGCTGCCTGTTCCGCGGACCGCAGTCGCGCGCTGACCGCCTGGCTGTACCCGACCAGCCAGGACCGCCGGTAGGCCGCCGGGTGCTCACCGAACGGCACCGGGCTCGCCGCCAGCCCGTGCGCGGCCTGCACCAGCAGCGACGTGAAGAGCAGCTCCACCCGTTCCAGGTCGGCGGCATGCCCGAACAGGTGACTCCGGGCCAGCCCGCCCCGATCGAGATGGACGACCCGGCATCGCATCGGGGCCGCCACGGCCGCGAGCAGGCCGGCCTTGTCCCGGGCGTAAGGCGGGTCGATCGTGACGATGCGGTCCCCGACCGGGTCGGCCGCCGGATCGGCGACGGCGAGCATGGCCTGATCGACGCCGTACTTCGCGATCAGCGCGGCGGCCTTCTCGGTGAACGCCTCGGCTTCACCGGGCGTGCAGGCCGGGTCCTCGGCCATCGCGAGCAGCTTGCGCACGCGGGCCAGCAGGCTTTCATCCACATCCATCGGGTACGGGTGGAGCCGGCGTCACGCGGCCCGGCGGCGCAGGGTCGCAACGGTGGATCCGGCGAGCGCCAGCAGGCAGTCCGGCAGCTGGCCGTCGGCAATCGCCGCACCGAACAGCGCCTCACCGGTGGGGAAGTCGGCGTTCACATACGCGCTGACGAAGCGGGCCACCCACCGCTTGTCGTACTGCGCGTCGTCGATGCCGGGGAACTCCAGGGTCCAGGCGCCGCTGCCGGGCAGCTGCCCGACCATCGTCGCCGCCAGGCACCATGCGACGTCCCACGCGCCGACGACACCCTCACGGTCGACGACCGCGTCGAAGGTGTCGGCCACAGCAGCGCTGTCGCCGCTGATCGCACACTGAAGGATCTGCGCGGCGTCGTCGAATGCGTGCTGTGGTACTTCGGTCACGCAAGAAAAGGTACGTCCAGCCGTCAAGGAACGCTCGCGGACTCCGGGATTTCACGCACCACGGAGCAAGCAGGTGATCCGCGCCGTGCAGACCCGCTCACCCGACTCGTCGGTGAGCACCACCTCGTACGTCGCCACCGCACGTCCCCGGTGCACCGGCAGGGCCACGCCGGTGACCAGCCCGGACCGAGCCGCCTTGTGGTGAGTGGCGTTGATGTCGACACCCACCGCGAACGGCCGGTCCACGGTCTGCCCGTGCATCACCGCGCCGACCGAGCCGAGCGTCTCGGCGAGCACGCAGGACGCGCCACCGTGCAACAACCCGTACGGCTGAGTGTTGCCCTCCACCGGCATGGTCCCGACGACCCGCTCGGCGCTCGCCTCGGTGATCGCGATACCCATCCGCTCGGCGAGCGCCCCACCGCCGTTGCTGGTGAACAGATGCTGCATGCCGTCTTCCGCTATATCCACGACGGCGTACGTTACCGCTGCTCCTTGTGCGGCCCAGCGACAACCGTCACAGGGGCAGGAGTGATCCGCCGAGGCCGCGGGTACGTGGAGGGCCCGACGAGAGGAGCACCATGAGCGAGCCGCAGGAGATCATCGAGACCCGGGGCGAGTACCGGGTGGACCTGCTCAGACAGGATGCGAACGGTGACGGTCTCACCGACGTCTGGGTCTCCGACACCGACGGCGACGGCAAGCCCGACCTCTACCAGTTCGACACCGACGGCGACGGCCTGGTCGACGTGACGATGGTCGACCTCGACGAAGACGGCACCCCGGACAAAATCGTCGACGGCGATGGCGGCCTGCCTCCAGTGGCCTGACCGCCGGCGTCACTCGTTCCCCGCGCACGTGTGAAGTTCGGCTGCGAATGAAAGGCGTCGCGCGGCGGCCGGCCGCGGGTTCCGCATGTCGGCCGGTCGCAGATCGTGGAGTTTCGCGGGGCCGGCTGGTGCTCAGTGTCGTCCGCCCGGCTTTCTGGGAGCACTGGAAGCCAGCCGGGCGGCGTGAGCTGGCTCGCAGTGCTGTAGCAGGGGCGGTCCGACAGCGCTGTGCACCAGCCGGACCAGCCGGCGCTCAGCGCGACAGCACTGGCCACCAGCCGGACCAGCTGGCGCGCAGCGCTGATCCCGGATGTGGAGTTCGGGCGGCTCGCGGGTACCAGAGGGCACCTCGGCGGCGGCGGAAAAGGGCCGGAAAGCAAAACGTCCACCGTGCGTTTCCGCAGGTGGACGGTGCTCAGTGCCCGGCGAGAGGCCTGGTGGCCAGGGGCGGGGTCGAACCGCCGACCTTCCGATTTTCAGTCGGACGCTCGTACCAACTGAGCTACCTGGCCGTGCTTGGTGTTGCGGTCCTGACGGGACTTGAACCCGCGACCTCCGCCTTGACAGGGCGGCGAGCACTCCAACTGCTCCACAGGACCTTGCTTTGGTTCCTTAGCAACTCGCGCTGCTAACTTACCAGTACCCCCAACGGGATTCGAACCCGTGCTACCGCCTTGAAAGGGCGGCGTCCTAGGCCACTAGACGATGAGGGCAACTCCGCCATCATTGCACACCTCGCTGGTGGCGAGATCGCAACGCTGGTGGCCTTCGCCTCAACCGCGTCCCGTTGAGTGCTCGCAAAGCATATGTGATCCCCCGGGCGGTCTCCAAATCGGTACCCCCCTTTTTCTCCACACGTCTCTGACCTGCAGAAACGTGGGCCTCAGTCGGAGGTTGCCCGGACGATGAGACGGACTGCGTTCGCAAGATCACCGAGGGTGGTGACGGTGGGTGGCAGGCCTTCGACGGGCCAGCCGGGGCCGGCTGCGGCGAGGATCAAGGGCGGATGGGGTACGGCCAGGATTCGCTCCAGCTGATCGACACTCCCGCTCCCCGGCAGCTGGGACCAGAGCACCACCACGACCGGCCCGGTGCGGTTCACGGCGTCCAGGAGGGCCTGTGACGGCACCCGGGCGCCCAGCAACCGCGTCGGCACCCCCTGCTCGGCCAGCGCGGCGGCGAGCGCCTCCAGCGGCAGCGTGTGCTGTTCCTCGTCGGCGGCGGCGAGCAGGGTCCGGGGTTCGCGGTCACGGGGCGGCCGGGGCACGGCGGCGAGCACCTCGGTGACGGTGCGGGACAGCAGATGCTCGACCTCGATGAACCGTGCGGTGGCTTCGTATCGCTCGCCGATGCCGATCAGCACCGGCATGATCACGTGGATCCAGGCGAGGATCACGCCGCGGCCGGTGACCGCGGCCTCGATGATGTAGCGCATCGACGGCCCGTCGAGCCGCATCGCCGCCCGGGCCAGCCCGCGAGCGGCCGGATTGGCCCGCGGTCCGAGCGGAATGGTCTGCCCACCCCCGGCCGGGGCGCCGCCTCCAAGATCGGCCGGAGCGCCGCCCACACGAGCCGCAGGCACGCAGTCCACCGGATCAGCCGGCCTCCCGGCGCCAGCAGAGGAAGCGCCATCAGAAGAAGCGCCATCAGAGGAAGCGCCAGCAGAAGAAGCGTCATCCGAGGAAGCGTCAGCAGAAGAAGCGTCATCCGAGGAAGCGCCGGAGCCGCCGGAAGCCGCGGGCGGAGAACCAGCGAGATCAGGAGCCGCGAGCCCCGGCGACCCGCCCGAGGCGTCGGGTGACCCCCCGGACATCGAAGCGTCCGACGGCGCCCGCCGTGCCCACGCAGCAGCCGCCGCCGGCGACACCCCCTGAGCCGTGAGCCGCTGCATGACCTGCAGACGGACCATGTCCTCGACGGTGTATCGCCGGTGATGCCCGGGCTCGTGCCGGCTCGGCCCGAGCCCGTACCTCTGATGCCACGTTCGCAGGGTGGTGACCGCGACGCCGAGCCGGCGCGCGGCGGCCCCCGCGCTCAGGCCCTCATTTGCCACCTGACCGCTCCGGGGACCTTTCCGACAGATGGGTAACCAGGCGGTCCGTCACACCGCCGAGCCACGGCGCGTACGTTTCCGGATCGCTCGCCAGGCGGGCGAGGAGATCCGGCACGGACACCCAGAGAAGACGTGCCACCTCGGCCGGGTCCGGCCGGAACTGGGTGCCGACCGGCAGCCGGCCGAGCAGCACGTGGTCGTACTCCCGTTCCACCCGGCCGGTCATCGGGTCCTCGGCGAAGTACGAGTACACGCCGGCTTCCACGAACGGCACCCCGGCGACGCCGAGTTCCTCACCGAGGCGCTCGGCGGCGGCACCGGCCACCGTCGATCCCGGCGCCGGATGCCCGCAGCAGGTGTTGCCCCAGCGCAGCGGGAACCGGGTCTTGGTCGCGGCCCGCTGCTGCAGCAGCACCCGGTCCTGGTCGTCGATGAGGAAGACCGAGAACGCCCGGTGCAGCTGCCCCGGGGCGGTGTGCGCGTCCGCGACAGTGGCCGAGCCCACCGTGGTGCCGGCCTCGTCGACGAGCTCGACGAGGTGGGTCTCCCGCGAACTCACCGGGCACCCCCGGTGACACGCGCGGCGGCCAGCTTGCCGGAGATCAGCACCATCGGCACGCCGACGCCGGGCTGGGTGCCGGAACCGGTGAACACGACGTTGGGCAGTGTCGGGTGCATGTTCGACGGGCGGAACGGGCCGGTCTGCGCGAACGTGTGCGCGGCCGCGAACGGGGTACCGGCGGCCATGCCCTCGTCGGCCCAGTCGGCGGGCGTGACGATCCGCTGTACCTCGACGCCGTCGCGGAACCCGATGTAGCCCCGCTGCTCGAGCACCCGCAGGATCTCGTCGGCGTACCGCTTGTCGAGGCCGCCGCGCCAGTCCATCGGGCCGGCTTCGAGGTTGGGCGCGGGCGCCAGCACGTAGTAGGTCTGCTTGCCCTCGGGCGCGTACGCCGGGTCGGTGTGGGTCGGGTTGGTCACCAGCAGCGAGGGGTCGCTCATCAGCAGGCCCTTGTTGATGACCTCGTCGAACGTACCCTTCCAGGCTTTTCCGAAGTGGATGTTGTGGTGCGCGATCTTCGAGTAGGCGCGGTCCGAGCCGATGTGCAGGACCACGCAGGACGGCGAGTAGCGCAGCGGGCGGCGGCGCTTGCCGGGCAGCAGATCCCGGTACGCGATCGGCAGGTCCGGGTTGAGCACGACGACGTCGGCGGGGATGTGATCGCCACCGGCCGTGACGACGCCGGTGGCCCGGCCGTTCGTGGTGAGCACGCGCTCGACGGTGGTGTCGTACCGGATCGTCACGCCGTGCTTCTCGGCCACCGCGGCCATCGCCTTCGGCACCGCGTGCATGCCGCCGACCGGGAAGTAGACCCCGGCCACCGAGTCGAGGTACGCGATGACGGCGTAGATGGCGAGCGCGTCGTGCGGCGCGAGCCCGGCGTACATCGCCTGGAACGAGAAGATCCGCTGGGTGCGCGGGTCCCGGAAGAACTGCTCGATCTTGGGTTGCATGCGCCGGAACGCGCCCATCCCGAGCAGCTTCAGCAGGCCCACGTTCACGAGGTCGAGCGGGGTGTCGAGGTTCTTGTCGATGAAGTCGTCGCGTTCCAGCTGCCAGAGCCGCCGGGTGTAGTCGACGAACCGCAGGTAGCCGTCGGCCTCCCGGGCGCCGCAGACCCGGGCGATCTCGGCGGCCATCCGGGTGGTGTCGGTGCGGATGTCCAGGGTCGAGCCGTCCGGGTAGTACGCCCGGTACGCCGGGTCGAGCGGCCGCAGCTCCAGCCAGTCCTCGAGTTTCTCGCCGACCGCGGCGAGCGGCTCGGCGATCAGTTCCGGCATGGTCAGCACGGTCGGCCCGGTGTCGAACTCGTAGCCGCCGACGGAGAGACGGCCGGCTCGGCCGCCCGGTATCGGTTCGCGTTCGACGACGGTGACCTGCCGGCCGGCCGCAGCGAGATGAAGAGCGCAGGCGAGGCCGCCGAGGCCGGCGCCGACCACGACGACCCGGTCGGTGGGTCCGGTCACTACACGCACGAGGGGAGCTCCAAAGAGAGGGGGGAGAACATCATGCCGGTCGCTGCGTCGCGGCGGTTGCCAAGTCGATGAGGGCGGCGCGCGCGTCCGGGTGAATCGGTGCTTCGGAGAGAGCCGCCAAGCCTTCGTCCACCCGTACCCGGATCATCTCTTCGATCCGGCGCGGCGCGCCGGTCTCCGCGATGATCTGCGCGCGCCTGGCTATGTCGCCGTCGGCGAACGCGGCGAGCTGGGCGTCGGTGGACATCCGGCGGGCGAGCATGAGCAGGGTGGTGGGCTTGCCGGTTCGCAGATCGTCCGCGGCCGGCTTGCCGGTGACCGCCGGGTCGCCGTAGACGCCGAGCATGTCGTCACGCAGCTGAAAGGCTTCGCCGATGGTGGTCCCGTAGACCCGGAACGCCTCGTCGAGCCGCCGGTCGCCGCCGGCCAGCGCCGCGCCGAAGGAGAGCGGCCACTGGATCGTGTAGCTCGCCGTCTTGTGCCGGGCCACGGTCAGCGCCCGCTCCACCGACCAGGAAGCGGGGTCGCTCTCGCCGAGAACGTCGAGGTACTGCCCGGCGATCGCCTCGACGCGCATCCGGTCGTAGCGGTCGCGCACCTCAAGCAGGGTGGCGGCGGGCAGCCGGGTGCGGCTCAGCAGCTGGTCGGCCCAGACCAGGCAGAGGTCGCCGACCAGGATCGCGGCCGAGCCGCCGAAGTGCTCGCCGTGCTGCGAGGCGAAGATCCGATGAGCGGTGGGACGGCCGCGCCGGGTGTCCGACTCGTCCATCAGGTCGTCGTGGACCAGCGCGAACGTGTGCATGAGTTCGAGAGCGCCGAAAGCGGGTAAGACGGACTCGACCGGCTCGGTGGGGCCGACGACGCCCCGCCACCCCCAGTACGCGAACGTCGGCCGCAGCCGTTTTCCACCGGCCATGACGAGGTCGCGGGCGGTGCGGGCGAAACCGCCGAGCGCCGGGTCGACGGCATCCAGGGCAGCGATCTGAGAGGCGAGGAAGTCGGCGAGGGTCCCCTCGACGGCGCCGATCAGCGCTCGTTGCGAGACCGACTGGCGCGGGATCGCTTCGCAGCGACTTCCCTCGAGGGTGTGATTGGCCACGCGGAATACCGTACCCTAACTTCTTGAAGTTGCGTCGATTCGTGCGTCGATTTTGCCGGAGGCCCGGGATGGATACCGATTTGGCGGCTGCCTATGAGCGCTGCCGTGAACTGCACCGAGAGCACGGGCGGACGTACTACCTCGCGACCCGCTTGCTACCTGCCTGGAAGCGCCGGCACGTCCACGCTCTGTATGGATTCACCCGATATGCGGACGAAATCGTCGATCGCACCGAGTCCCGGCCGTCGGCCGAGCGGGCCGCGCTGCTCACCGAGTGGTCCCAGGAGTTCCTGGCCGGGCTGCGCGGGGAGCCGACCGCCGACCCGATCCTGCCCGCGGTGCTGCACACCATCGCGGTCTTCGACCTCGACCTCGAAGATTTCGAGAAGTTCCTGCGCAGCATGGCGATGGACATCACGGTCACGACGTATCGGACCTACGACGACCTGCTGGATTACATGGAGGGCTCGGCCGCCGTCATCGGCACGATGATGCTGCCGATCCTCGGCTCCTCCGACCCGGTCGCCGCCCGCGAGCCGGCCCGCCAGCTCGGGTTCGCCTTCCAGCTGACGAACTTCATCCGGGACGTCGCCGAGGACCTCGACCGCGGCCGCGTCTACCTGCCCGAGGAGCACCTGGAGGAGTTCGGCCTGACCCGTCGCGTCCTGCAGCGCCGGATCGCCACCCCGGCGGTGAAAGCGCTGATCAAGGCGGAGGTGGCCCGGGCCCGGGAGCACTACGCCGCCGCCGCGCCCGGCATACCGATGCTCGAGCCGGCCTCGCAGGCCTGCATGCGCACCGCGTTCCAGCTCTACGGCGGCATCCTCGACGAGGTCGAGGCGGCCGACTACGACGTCTTCGCCCGCCGGGCCACCGTGCCCAACCGCCGCCGGGCCGCCGTCGCGGTCCGCAGCCTGCTCACCCGGCCGGGTACGCCGATCGCGAGCGCGGCCTGATGGACACGGCAGTGGTCCTGTTCACCCGGGACCTGCGCGTGCACGACAACCCCGCGCTCGCCGAGGCGTGCGCGGGGGCGGAGCGGGTGATCCCGCTCTACGTCCTCGATCCGACGCTGGCCGGGCTCTCCGGCAACCGGTCGCGATTCCTCCATCAGTGCCTGGCCGACCTGCGGGAGCAGCTCCGGGAGCGCGGTGGTGACCTGGTCGTCCGCACCGGCGATCCGGTTGCCGAGGCGATCCGGGTGGCCCGCGAGCACGACGCCGCAACCATTCACCTGGCGGCCGACGTCAGCGGGTACGCGCGCCGCCGGGAACGCCGGCTCACCGACGAGGGCGAACGGCACCGGATCGCGGTCCGCCTTCACCCCGGCGTGACGGTCGTGGATCCGGGCGTGCTCCGGCCGGGCGGCGGAGGCGACTGCTACAAGGTCTTCACCCCGTACTTCCGGATCTGGTCGCAGACGCGGTGGCGCGCCGAGGCGCCCGTGCCGCAGCGGGTCACGCTTCCGGACGGCATCGCGGCCGGGCACCTTCCGGCGATCCCGGACGGCGACTCCCCCCATGCCGCCGAGGGCGGCGAAACCGTCGGCCGGCGCCGGCTCACCGCCTGGTTGAGCTCGATTGACGGGTACGGGATAGACGCGTACCCGGATGTGCACGACGACCTGCCGGCCGACCGGACGAGCAGGCTCAGCCCGTACCTGCGCTGGGGTTGTCTCTCCCCGCTGGCTCTCGCCGAGGCAGCCCGGACGCGCGACGCCGAAGCCTTCGTCCGCCAGCTCTGCTGGCGCGACTTCTACTACCAGGTCGCGCGGGTGTTCCCGAAGCTGTCGACCGAGCCGCTGCGGCCGGGCGGCGACCGGGGCTGGCGATACGACGAGGACGCGCTCGCGCACTGGCAGGACGGGCTCACCGGCGTCCCGGTCGTCGACGCCGGGATGCGCCAGCTGCGCGCCGAGGGATGGATGCACAACCGGGCCCGTCTGATCACCGCGGCCTTCCTCACCAAACACCTGGGCCTGGACTGGCGGGCCGGCGTCGACTGGTTCTTCCGCTGGCTGATCGACGGGGACGTGCCGAACAATTCCGGCAACTGGCAGTGGGTGGCCGGAACGGGGAACGACACCAGGCCGGGACGGCGGTTCAATCCGATCCGGCAAGCGCTCCGATTCGATCCCGAAGGCGTGTACGTTCGGCGCTACGTACCGGAGCTCAAAGGCATCGACGGCCCGGCCGTGCACCAGCCATGGCGTCTGCCCAAGCCGGTCCTCGACTATCCCGGGCCATTGGAGTCCCACCGGGACGAGGCGGTGTGGCTTCGGGGTTGAATTCCCGCCCGGTTCGCCGGGTGGGGTTGAGCGGGGCTCGCCGGTGTTGCGTCCGTCAAAACGTTCAACCGGTGGGCCCCGCGACGCTACCGCCTTCAGTGCTTAGCTGGACGGCATGGGCGAAGCACGGCAAGTAGATGTAGTGGTTCTCGGTCTTGGCGTCGGCGGCGAGGAGGTCGCCGGGCGGCTCGCCGCGGCCGGTCTGAACGTGGTCGGCGTCGAGAACAACCTGGTCGGCGGTGAGTGCCCGTACTGGGGCTGCATACCCACGAAGATCATGGTCCGGGCCGGATCGGCGCTGGCCGAGGCACGGCGGATCCCCGGGCTGGCCGGCACGGCGACCGTCGAGCCGGACTGGGCGCCGGTCGCCAAGCGGATCCGCGACGAGGCGACCGACGACTGGAACGACAAGGTCGCCGTGGATCGATTCACCGGCAAAGGCGGCCATTTCGTACGGGGGACGGGTGTCATCACCGGACCGGGGCGCGTCCGAGTCGGTGACGAGGAATACAGCGCCTCCCGTGGCGTCGTCGTCGCCACCGGAACCGCGGCGGTCATCCCGCCGATCGACGGTCTGGCCGGCACGCCGTACTGGACGAACCGGGACGCCGTGGAGACCGCCACCCTGCCCGGCTCGCTGCTGATCCTCGGCGGCGGCGCGATCGGCACCGAGTTCGCGCAGGTCTTCGCGCGCTTCGGCGTTCAGGTCACGATCATCGAGGGGTCCGACCGGATCCTCGCCATGGAGGAGCCGGAGTCGTCCGCCGTGGCTGCGGCGGTGCTGGCAGCGGACGGGGTGACCATCAAGCTCGGTGTCCACGCCTCCGCCGTCGCGCACTCCCCGGAGGGTTTCGCCGTCACGCTCACCGACGGCTCGACGGTGACCGGCGAGAAACTGCTCGTCGCGACCGGCCGCAAGGCTCGCCTCGGCGAGATCGGCCTGGACCCCGCGGAGCGTTTCCTCACCACCGACGAGCGGATGCGCGCCGGCGACAAGCTCTGGGCGGTGGGCGACGTCACCGGCAACGGCGCGTTCACCCACATGGCGATGTACGAGGCGGACATCGCGGTCCGCGACATCCTCGGGCAGGGCGGTCCCGGCGCTGACTACCGCGCCCGGCCGCGTGTCACCTTCATCGACCCGGAGATCGGCGCGGTCGGACTCACCGAGAAGCAGGCCCGTGACGCCGGCCTCGACGTGCGGGTCGGGCACGTCCCGCTCTCCGCGACCTCCCGGGGCTTCATCCACGGCCCGGGCAACGAGGGCTTCATCAAGGTGATCGCCGACAACGCCACGGGTGTGCTGGTCGGCGCGACCACGGCCGGGCCGGCCGGCGGCGAGATGATCGGCGCGCTGTCGGTGGCCGTGCACGCGGCGGTACCGATCGAGACGCTGCGGAGCACCATCTGGGCGTACCCCACGTTCCACCGCGGCATCGGCTCCGCAATCGAGGCGCTTGCCTGAGTTTGGGGTGTCCCGGCCGGGGAACGCCTTTTGACATGTTGCGGCAGGCGATCACCCGGCTCGAACAGACCGAAGCGCTCGACGGCGCCAGCGACGCCATCCAGTCGGCGGTGAGTTCCGCGGTCCGCCCACGCGGGCTGCGGGACCTCCTGCACGGCACGAAGATGGGCCATCCGCTGCACCCGGCGCTGGTGCAGGTGCCGGTCGGCGCCTTCATCTCGGCGGCGGTGCTGGATCTGGTGCCGGGCGCCTCGAAGGCGGCCACCACGCTCATCGCGGTGGGGACGGCCGCTGTTCCGCCTGCCGCGATCGCCGGCTGGGTGGACTGGTCGGAGATGACCAAGGACCGGCGGCGCGTCGGGCTCGTCCACGCCGCCACCAACCTGGTCGCTACCGCCCTCTACGCGAGTTCGCTGGTGGCCCGGCTCACCGGGCACGCCGGTCGCGGCCGGGCACTGGCCTATGCCGGGCTGTCGGTTGCCGGAGCGGGCGCTTTCCTGGGCGGTCATCTCTCGTACGCCCAGGGCGGGGCGATCAGCCATGCGGCGCCCGAGGTCGCTCTGGTCCCGGAAGAGTGGACCGCGGTGAGCTCGCTGTCGTCGCTCCCGGATCGCAAGGTCACCGTGCGCAAGGCCGGGGACGTGCCGGTTCTGCTGTACCGCCGTGGCGATCAGGTGTCCGCGCTGATCGAGCGGTGCTCACACGAGGCGGGACCGCTCGGCGAGGGCGAGGTGATCGGGAGCGGTGCGAACGCGTGCGTGGTGTGTCCGTGGCACGGGAGCACGTTCCAGCTGAGCGACGGACGGGCCGTGCACGGGCCGGCCGGGAACGATCAGCCGGTCCTGCCGGTGCGGGTCCGCGAGGGCATGGTCGAGGTCCGCCGACCGTAGATCGTCGATATACCTGCGCTGACCTGCGAGAACGCGAGACACTGGGACCCGATTTGGAGAGCGGGAAACCAGCGGGTAATGTTTTCCGAGCCGGCAGGGAAACGGGCGAGCAAGCGGATCGGAACTTCAGATCAGCGCAGCGGCCGTCCTGCCAAATCCTTCGAATCGGATCCACGGCGTAGCTGTGGGCTGTGCCGAGGGACGTACTGGGCTAGATCGGCACCAACCGGGATAAACCGGTTGACAACGCCGGGAGGGCCTAGTAAAGTAGAGCGAGTGCCCCGGGGGCGGGCCGCGAGAGCGGTTCGAACGAAGGTGTGCGGTTGTTCTTTGAGAACTCAACAGGGTGCTTGATAAGCCAGTGCCAATTATGGCAATACCCCGGCCTGTCTTCGGATGGGTTGGAGATTCCTTTGGCAACATATCATGTTGCTGGGAATCAGATTTTCCACAGATTTTGTTGGAGAGTTTGATCCTGGCTCAGGACGAACGCTGGCGGCGTGCTTAACACATGCAAGTCGAGCGGAAAGGCCCTTCGGGGTACTCGAGCGGCGAACGGGTGAGTAACACGTGAGTAACCTGCCCCGAACTTTGGGATAACCCTCGGAAACGGGGGCTAATACCGAATACGACACGCCTTCGCATGGGGTGCGTGTGGAAAGTTTTTCGGTTCGGGATGGACTCGCGGCCTATCAGCTTGTTGGTGGGGTAATGGCCTACCAAGGCGACGACGGGTAGCCGGCCTGAGAGGGCGACCGGCCACACTGGGACTGAGACACGGCCCAGACTCCTACGGGAGGCAGCAGTGGGGAATATTGCACAATGGGCGGAAGCCTGATGCAGCGACGCCGCGTGAGGGATGACGGCCTTCGGGTTGTAAACCTCTTTCAGCAGGGACGAAGCGCAAGTGACGGTACCTGCAGAAGAAGCGCCGGCCAACTACGTGCCAGCAGCCGCGGTAAGACGTAGGGCGCGAGCGTTGTCCGGATTTATTGGGCGTAAAGAGCTCGTAGGCGGCTTGTCGCGTCGAATGTGAAATCTCGGGGCTCAACTCCGAGCTTGCATTCGATACGGGCAGGCTAGAGTTCGGTAGGGGAGACTGGAATTCCTGGTGTAGCGGTGAAATGCGCAGATATCAGGAGGAACACCGGTGGCGAAGGCGGGTCTCTGGGCCGATACTGACGCTGAGGAGCGAAAGCGTGGGGAGCGAACAGGATTAGATACCCTGGTAGTCCACGCTGTAAACGTTGGGCGCTAGGTGTGGGGACCCTCTCCGGGTTTCTGCGCCGCAGCTAACGCATTAAGCGCCCCGCCTGGGGAGTACGGCCGCAAGGCTAAAACTCAAAGGAATTGACGGGGGCCCGCACAAGCGGCGGAGCATGCGGATTAATTCGATGCAACGCGAAGAACCTTACCTGGGTTTGACATCGCCGGAAAACTCGCAGAGATGTGGGGTCCTTCGGGGCCGGTGACAGGTGGTGCATGGCTGTCGTCAGCTCGTGTCGTGAGATGTTGGGTTAAGTCCCGCAACGAGCGCAACCCTCGTCCCATGTTGCCAGCATTCAGTTGGGGACTCATGGGAGACTGCCGGGGTCAACTCGGAGGAAGGTGGGGATGACGTCAAGTCATCATGCCCCTTATGTCCAGGGCTTCACGCATGCTACAATGGCCGGTACAAAGGGCTGCGATACCGTGAGGTGGAGCGAATCCCAAAAAGCCGGTCTCAGTTCGGATCGGGGTCTGCAACTCGACCCCGTGAAGTCGGAGTCGCTAGTAATCGCAGATCAGCAACGCTGCGGTGAATACGTTCCCGGGCCTTGTACACACCGCCCGTCACGTCACGAAAGTCGGCAACACCCGAAGCCGGTGGCCTAACCCGTAAGGGAGGGAGCCGTCGAAGGTGGGGCTGGCGATTGGGACGAAGTCGTAACAAGGTAGCCGTACCGGAAGGTGCGGCTGGATCACCTCCTTTCTAAGGAGCATTCTTCTGCCGAAAGGTGGACAGAAATCCTGCGGTTCGCGAATGACGAATCGAGGAGCTCATAGGCGGAGACACTGGCTAATTAGATCTGGCAACGGCCGGCATCGCTAGTACAGCCTTCGGGCGTGGAACGTGGGTTGGTGCGGCTGGAATCTGGTGATGAGCACCCTGTTGGGTATCTGAAAGAACAACCTTGCCGGCGAGGCCGGTGGTTGTTTTTCAATGCCAGGCGCGATCTGGGAATTCATACCGCTCGGTTCTGCCGGGGTTTGGTGGGTTTCTGGTCGGATCGCGGGTTGGTCGTTGGTTGAGAATTGCACAGTGGACGCGAGCATCTTGTTTTCTGTGGTTAAGTTGTCAAGGGCGAACGGTGGATGCCTTGGCACCAGGAGCCGATGAAGGACGTGGGAGGCCGCGATAGGCCTGGGGGAGCTGCCAACCTAGCTGTGATCCCAGGGTGTCCGAATGGGGAAACCTGGCACGAGTCATGTCGTGTCATCCGCACCTGAATTCATAGGGTGTGTGAGGGGAACGCGGGGAAGTGAAACATCTCAGTACCCGTAGGAAGAGAAAACAACCGTGATTCCGTGAGTAGTGGCGAGCGAAAGCGGACGTAGCCTAAACCGGATATGTGTCATAGCTGTCAGGCGTTGCATTTCCGGGGTTGTGGGACCTGCTTATCAGGACTGACATTCTGATGAAGAGTTACAAAGTTATAGGTTAGTTGAACGGTGTGGGAAAGCCGGCCGTAGAGGGTGAGAGCCCCGTAAGCGAAAATCTATGACCTCTTTGCAGTGTTCCCGAGTAGCAGCGGACTCCTAGAATCTGCTGTGAATCTGCCAGGACCACCTGGTAAGGCTGAATACTTCCTGGTGACCGATAGCGGACAAGTACCGTGAGGGAATGGTGAAAAGTACCCCGGGAGGGGAGTGAAATAGTACCTGAAACCGTTCGCCTACAATCCGTCGGAGCTTTAGCGGTAGTGATACTGCGGGGTGACGGCGTGCCTTTTGAAGAATGAGCCTGCGAGTTAGTGGCATGTGGCGAGGTTAACCCGTGTGGGGTAGCCGTAGCGAAAGCGAGTCTGAATAGGGCGCCCAAAGTCGCATGTTCTAGACCCGAAGCGGGGTGATCTAGCCATGGGCAGGTTGAAGCGTGGGTAAGACTACGTGGAGGACCGAACCCACCAACGTTGAAAAGTTGGGGGATGACCTGTGGTTAGGGGTGAAAGGCCAATCAAACTCCGTGATAGCTGGTTCTCCCCGAAATGCATTTAGGTGCAGCGTCGCGTGTTTCTTGCCGGAGGTAGAGCACTGGATGGTCTAGGGGGCCCACAAGCTTACTGAAATCAGCCAAACTCCGAATGCCGGTAAGTGAGAGCGCGGCAGTGAGACTGCGGGGGATAAGCTTCGTAGTCGAGAGGGAAACAGCCCAGATCGCCAGCTAAGGCCCCTAAGCGTGTGCTAAGTGGAAAAGGATGTGGGATCGCATGGACAACCAGGAGGTTGGCTTAGAAGCAGCCACCCTTTAAAGAGTGCGTAATAGCTCACTGGTCAAGTGGTTCCGCGCCGACAATGTAGCGGGGCTCAAGCACACCGCCGAAGCTGTGGCATTCACACATTAACTCCGCCAGTTGGCTTGACCGGCTGGTGCAGGTGTGTGGATGGGTAGGGGAGCGTCGTGTTGCGGGTGAAGCGGCGGAGTGATCCAGCCGTGGACGCTACACGAGTGAGAATGCAGGCATGAGTAGCGAATGAAGGGTGAGAACCCCTTCCGCCGGATGACCAAGGGTTCCAGGGGCAGGCTAATCCGCCCTGGGTGAGTCGGGGCCTAAGGCGAGGCCGAGAGGCGTAGTCGATGGATAACGGGTTGATATTCCCGTACCCGCGTAGAAGCGCCCAAGACGAACCTCATAGTACTAACTACTTGATCAATTCAATGGCTTCGGCCGGCGATGCGGGAGACTAGGACCTCTGTGGGTAGTAGTTTAGCGATGGGGTGACGCAGGAAGGTAGATGAGCCCGGCCGGTGGTTGTGCCGGGGTAAGCGTGTAGGCCGTACCGTAGGCAAATCCGCGGTGCACATGGGCTGAGACGTGATGCCGAGCCGTTCTGGTGAAGTCATTGATCCTATGCTGCCGAGAAAAGCCTCTAGCGAGCTTCGAGCGGCCCGTACCCTAAACCGACACAGGTGGTCAGGTAGAGAATACCGAGGCGACGGGTGAACTGTGGTTAAGGAACTCGGCAAATTGCCCCCGTAACTTAGGGAGAAGGGGGGCCGGACGCGTGAAGCCCTTTGCGGGTGGAGCGTGGTATGGCCGCAGAGAGCAGGGGGAAGCGACTGTTTACTAAAAACACAGGTCCATGCGAAGTCGTAAGACGATGTATATGGACTGACGCCTGCCCGGTGCTGGAACGTTAAGGGGACCTGTTAGCCCGTGAGGGCGAAGCGGAGAACTTAAGCGCCAGTAAACGGCGGTGGTAACTATAACCATCCTAAGGTAGCGAAATTCCTTGTCGGGTAAGTTCCGACCTGCACGAATGGCGTAACGACTTCCCCACTGTCTCAACCACAGGCCCGGCGAAATTGCAGTACGAGTAAAGATGCTCGTTACGCGCGGCAGGACGGAAAGACCCCGGGACCTTTACTATAGCTTGACATTGGTATCCGAATTTAATTGTGTAGGATAGGTGGGAGCCGGTGAAGCTCGGACGCCAGTTCGGGTGGAGGCATTGTTGAAATACCACTCTGTTGGGTTTGGGTATCTAACTTGCGGCCCTGATCGGGTCGAGGGACAGTGTCTGGTGGGTAGTTTAACTGGGGCGGTTGCCTCCTAAAGGGTAACGGAGGCGCCCAAAGGTTCCCTCAGCCTGGTTGGCAATCAGGTGTTGAGTGTAAGTGCATAAGGGAGCTTGACTGTGAGACTGACGGGTCGAGCAGGGACGAAAGTCGGGACTAGTGATCCGGCACTTGCGTGTGGAAGCGGTGTCGCTCAACGGATAAAAGGTACCCCGGGGATAACAGGCTGATCTTCCCCAAGAGTCCATATCGACGGGATGGTTTGGCACCTCGATGTCGGCTCGTCGCATCCTGGGGCTGTAGCAGGTCCCAAGGGTTGGGCTGTTCGCCCATTAAAGCGGTACGCGAGCTGGGTTTAGAACGTCGTGAGACAGTTCGGTCCCTATCCGCCGTGCGCGTTGGATACTTGAGAAGGGCTGTCCCTAGTACGAGAGGACCGGGACGGACGAACCTCTGGTGTGCCAGTTGTTCTGCCAAGGGCACGGCTGGTTGGCTACGTTCGGAAGGGATAACCGCTGAAAGCATCTAAGCGGGAAGCCTGCTTCGAGATGAGGTATCCCACCACCTTGAGTGGGTAAGGCTCCCAGGAGACTACTGGGTTGATAGGCCGGAGATGTAAGCACGGTAACGTGTTGAGTTGACCGGTACTAATAGGCCGAGGGCTTAACCACTCTAAACATTGCGCTTGCGTCCACTGTGTGATTCACAGCAAACGAACAACCACCCCGGTTGAGACACATCGGGTTGCTGGTTTGTTCTGCTGAAGGCTGTTTCGGTGGTCATAGCGGTGGGGAAACGCCCGGTTACATTCCGAACCCGGTAGCTAAGCCCTCCAGCGCCGATGGTACTGCACTCGGGAGGGTGTGGGAGAGTAGGACGCCGCCGGACTCAACGTAGAAAAGGCCCACCCGGGCGACCGGGTGGGCCTTTTTCTGTTTGGTCAGAAGTAAGCATGATGAAGGCGCCGGCTGCGAACAGCCGGCGCCTTCTCTGTTTGATCTCAGGACAGGTTCAGTGACCGCCAGTCCACGAACTTGAAGTTCGTGGAGACGCGGCCGTCGTCAGGCTTGTTCTCGCCGTCGTGGAGGACCAGGAGTCCCTTCGGGTACCCCGGGAGGGACACCGCGGTCGCTGCGGCGCCGTCGGAGTGCTGGACGCCGTCGACGCGGGAACCGTCGGTCACCGAGAACACCTTGACCGGCCGGTTGGTGCGGCGGTCGTAGACGAAGAAGCGGCTGTCACCCTGGCTCGACACGATCACGTAGCCGTCGCGCCGGCCGGTCGGGTAGATCGTGGCACCCTCGACGTCAGCGGTGATCCGTCCACCGAAGCCCGGGTCGTTCGCGGTGTCCAGGATGCACTCCTCGGACTCCGGGTCGAAGGTGGCCGGCACACCGAACTCCGCGACCCGCTCCACGATCCGCGGCACGCTGCTGAAGTGGCCGCCCTTCAGATCGATGCGCCACAGGGCCACGTCCTCCTGAGCGGCGTAGAGCACCCCCGCCTCGGCGTCCACCACCATGCCCTCGACCTGCGGGTCCTCGCCGGGCTCACCGCACGGCGCCCAGCTGGTGCCGTTGGGAAGGCGGAACTGGCGAGGAAGGTCCAGCGTGTCGGTCGTACGGTAGGTGACCTTGCCGTTCTTCTCCTCCAGCCGGAAGATGCCGAGACGCGTGCTGTGGCGGCGGCTCACCACGGCGTAACGGTCGTAGAGGGCCAGGCCGTAACCGGTGGCCTGCTCCTCCACCTCGGCCTCGTCCTTCGCGAAGAGCAGCGGCACGTTCGCCGCGGTGATGTCGGTGAGGCCGGACGCCTCGATCTTGTAGATGCGGAGCTTGTCCAAGCCGCGATCGGTCACCACGGCAAGGTCGACCGTGCGCTTGCCGAGCTTGAAACCGGTCAGGACGTCGACGTTGTTGAAACGGCCGCCCTCGGGAGTAGCGATTGCCTGCACCTCACGGCCGGTCAGGTCGTAGACCCGGAGCCCGCCGTTCTTCGCGGTGCCGATCACCAGGCTGCGGCGCTTGTCCGCCCTGTTGATCCAGATGGCTGGGTCGTCAGCGTCGGCGTCACCGCCCGCCTCATCGTCGAAGAGCGACGGCGTCTCCACCGTCGCGGTGATCTCCCGGGGCGGGCGCTGAGTGGCTTGAGCGGGCACCGCGGAAAACGTGGTCAGTGCGACTAGAGCGGCAATGCCGGCAGTCCGATGCATGAGATCAAAGCCTTCCTGATCAAGCTGACCGCCGGGTGGCCGGTGCTTTAACAGCGTGCGCGTGAGACAGGGTGGGTGCAAGATGTCGTAGCGGATCGAGGAACGGTAGGCTTGCATCCGCGGGCCGCTAGCTCAATGGCAGAGCTGTGGACTTTTAATCCATAGGTTCAGGGTTCGAGTCCCTGGCGGCCCACCTTTATCTCCCTGGGGGCGACCCCCAGACCCCACGGTGCGGTGGTGCGCTGTCGGGGCGGGTTCGGGCTGGGTGGTGTGGCCCAGCTTCGCGCCGCTGTGCCGCCGGTCGGCTGAACTGCGGGCTACACCAGCGAGTCCACGGCGAGAAGAAGAATCCACGCCGGGAAGCTGCCGCCGAAGCAGATCAAGCCACCCAACCGTGCGGAGCGGTCAGTTTCGCCCATCGTCGAACGGCACGATGAGTCGTTGGCGTTGGTCGTGCCGGTCGAGCAGCAGCGCACGGTTGGATCGCGCTTGCCAGATCATTGTGTGGTCGCCGAGCAGCGAGGACAGCTCGCTGCCGGGTACGTTGAGCGCGACGAGGCACCGATCAGTTGACCGGAACCGCGTCGGCTGGATGTGCGGGCGCGGTTAACCTTTTGATCGTCTTGCTGGCTCCGCCTCCGAGCGCCGTGAGTGCGGTGCATCCGTCCTGAGGGAGAGGACGAGCTCAGGGGGCGAGTTGGTCGATCGTCATGCCGACGTCGCTGAGAATGCCGCGCAGGGTTCCTTTGGCGACGTCGCGGTTGCCGTGCACTGGCACGGTGGTTCCACGTCCGTCCGGGTGGCGCATGATGTTGTGGCTGCCGGCGACTCTTGCGATCTTGAAGCCATGCCGCTCCAACGCGCGGACGATACGGGTGCCGGAGACGGATGGAAGCGGAGGCATCAGGCCGCGACGGTGATGGAGAGCTCGCGAGGTGCACCGAACTCCTCGATGAGGCCGGTCAGCGCCTCGCGGAGGTCCTCCAGTGCGGCTTCCTCGGTGTCACCTTCGCCGTGGGCTCCGAGGCCCGGGCGCAGCTGGGCGTGGGCGCACCACACGCCGTCCTCGTCGCGCTCCACGACGACCGGCACAGTTACCGTGCGAGAGTCGGCCATGGGCCCACGATAGCGCGGATGGGCAGTCGGCCGTCAGTCCGTTCCTGGCTGTTTCGATCTCCGTGAGCTGGTCAAACGTTCCGGGAGCGGGTTGCCGGCGATGAGGGTTGGGTGGTTCGCATGGTGCAACGTCCGGCCCACTTCAGCTAACGAGAAACCCGCGTCCTGGCAGTCCAGGACGCGGGTTTCTTGGTCAGGGCCACTGAGCGGTTCAGCCGCGGCGGTTGCGTGCGGAACCCTTTTCGAACTGGCTGGGGATCGGGAAGTACGCGGCCAGGAACGCCTCGATGATGCGCGCCTGATCCTCCGGCGGGATGTCGCTGTCGTGGTAATCGTTCAGGCAGAAGACGTCCTGGGCACGCTTCTGCAGCAGAGCCTTGAGCCGTGGCTGGTGTTCGGCCAGGCCCACGTTGATGAAGCCGCAACGGATGCTGCCTTCGACGGCCCGACCGGTCACCAGGCCGTAGTGATGGCCCAGCGACGACAGCATGGAGACGTCCGCCGTGGACCTGATGCGCGCCTGGGCGGTCAGCTGGACGGCAGCCGAGAACTCGTCCTCGATGGCGGACAGCGTGCTCCGGCGGTGCGCGTGGGGCGTGTGCAGGAAGCCGTGCGTCAGCGTCCGCCCGTACCCCTGCTCCAGGAGGGCCCGGTTGTTCTTGGCCGCTACCGCGTACGCCTCATCGGTGTCGTTGATCGGCGTGAGCGGGATCTGGGTGCGGCTGCCGAAGGTCTTCGGCAGCCCGCCCGCGTTGAAGAACATGTTCGGACCCAGGAGACGGCCGAAGAACACGTCGTCGTTCAGGTAGAGGAAGTGCTCGGAGAGGCCCTCGATGTGGTGCAGCTGGGTCTCGATGGCGTGCGAGTTGAAGGTCGGCAGGAAGCCGGGCTCGCTGAAGATCTCCCGGTGGTCCACGACCCGGATACGCGGGTGGCTGGTGTCGAGCCATTCCGGGGTCTGGCCGTCGGTGACGATCCAGATCCGGTTCACCCACGGAGCGAACAGGTCGATGGAGCGCAGCGAGTACCGCAACTCGTCGCGGCTCCGGAAACGGGCCGTGCTCTCGTTGGCGTGGTCGCCGGTGTAGCGCTCACCGAGGGCGTCCGCCTTGCGCCGCAGCCACGCCGGGTCGTCGCCGTCGACCCAGGTGTAGACGGCGTCGATGGGGAAGGTCAGGTCGCTGACCAGTTTGTGGGTGAACGGCTTGACGGTGTGGTACTCGCGGCCGCCGATGTTGATGAGCGCCGGCGTGAGGGAAGACGCGGCGAGCGGGTTGCCGGCCAGGGTGGGCGCGGGCCCGCTCAGTTCGGCGCCGTCCTCGGAGGTCACCCAGAACTCGAGCTCGCATCCGTAGATGGCGCCGAGCCGCAGCGTCCAGCTCCCTGTGATGATCGGCTCGAAGATGCGGACCGAAGCGGCGGTACGGAGCTGCTCGACAGTGTCGCTGAATGCCGCCGGCCAGTTGCCGAGGGTGCGATGCCGGCCGTCGAACGCTTCGATGTAGGCCGGGCGGTGCCGGGCAGCCTGCCCGAGCGCGGTGAGCGCGGCTACCCGGTCCTCGTCGCGGACGGCGACCCGGTACGTCGGGTTCGTCTGCCGGACGAGGAAGTAGTCGACGCCCGCGGCCTCCAGAGCGGTGACGGTGAGGTCGAGGTTGGCTTTCGCCGTCTCGTAGGGCGCGGTGTCGTCGCGGACCTGAGTCAGCTGACCGCGGCTCCACACCAGGTCGGAGTAACGTGCGTTTACCTCAGCGGTCCAGGTTTCGATCTCCGAGTCGGCCGTCGTGACCGGCGGGGTCGTCGCGACCACACCCGTGGCGGTGCTCTGCGCCTGGTGCAGGGCGAGGGCGAAGGCTCGCCGCTCCCGCCAGCCGGGGCCGTCCTGTCCGGTGAGCAGCTCGGTGTAGAGCCGCTCCCACTGCGTCATCACCACGTCGGGGGAGAACCGTTCGACCTCGACGGCGGCGGTTTCGCCGAGGTCGTGCCGGAGCTGCTCGTCCTCGATCACCTCACGGAGGGCGGCGGCCAGCGCGTCGATGTCGGCGGGCGGGACCAGGAAGCCCGTCCTCCCGTGTTCGATGATCTCGCGCGGGCCGTTCGGGCAGTCGTAGGAGACCACCGGCACCCCGGCGGCCATCGCTTCGACGATGGTGAGCCCGAACGACTCCACCCGCGACGTCACCATGGCGACCGAGGCCTTCGCCCACTCGTTCTCGATGGTGGTCGTCGGTCCCATGAGCTGCACCTGCTCGCCGAGGCCGAGGGCGGCGATCTGGTTCTCCAGCTCGCCGCGGGCACCGTCCCCGAAGATGCGCAGCGACCAGTCCGGATGGTCGGCCGCGAGCTGCGAGAAGGCGCTGACCGCGTGGCCGAACTGCTTCTCGCCGGTGAGCCGGCCGGCCATCACGACGCTGGGATTGGTACGGCTCGACCGAGGCCGGTACCCGTCGTCGATGGAGTTAGGGATGATCTCCAGCCGAGGCGAGGCGTCGCCGAACCGGGACGCGAACCAGGCCCGGGTGGGTTCGGAGAGCAGCACGATCGCATCGAGACGGGCGGAGAAGATCTTCAGCGGGTTGCCGGACGAACCGCGCAGCTCCGCGACCCGGTGCTCCTGGTGGACGGTGACGACCCGCCGCGGTACCAGCTCCGCCATCACGGCCATCAGCGCCGGGGTGGTCGACACGACGATGTCGGCGGTGGTCTCCCGCAGCACTCGTTCGAGTTCCAGGTCGGAAAGCCGGGTGAACGCCTGCTCCCACTCGGGGCGCACGAGCTCGGACCGGGTGGCCGACAGCACCCGGCAGACCTCGTCGCTCAGCTCGCGACCGGCCGGGCGGTGCAGGGCGTCACGGGTGTCGACCAGGTAGGTCATCCGGACGCGGGGGTCGACCTCGAAGGCCGGCACGTCCCGGGTACGGAAGACGCTCACCACTTCGATCTCGTGCCGCTGAGCCAGCCAGTTCGCCTGTCGCAGCACCGCGCGCTCGGTGCCGCCCATCGCGTCGCCCCAGGTGAGCAGGAAAGTAATCTTCATGATTCGCCGTTCGCAGCAAGGAGACCGATGGGGCGGCAGGACACCGTGAGGCTGCCCGCCGGCGTGTAGTAGGGACGGAGGCTGACCGCGAGTCCGGGCGCCGCCCAGACGATCCCGGTCGGCGGCACCAGCACGGGCTTCGGATTGACCACGTCGTGCAGGAAACGGCCGACCCGCAGCCGGCGGTTGCCGGTGCGCACGTGGACGTCGAAGAACGTCTCCTTCGCCGGCCCGCCCAGGACGGCGAGTTCGTGCAGCGGGATGTCGCACCACACCACCCCGTCGGTGGTGGTCGCCGCCACGCGGGCCCGCCCCTCACCGGTGCGGGCGGTGAATTCCACCGCCTTGGGAGGTTCGTCGCAGGAGACCAGCCGGATGCCGATGCGGGCGCCCAGCCAGCCGACACTGATCACGGCGACCTCGGCCAGAGGCTCCGGTGGCGTCACGGCCAGTCCGAGCCGGCCGGTCGCGGTGAGGCGGGCCTCGTACCGGTTGCCGGTGACCGGGTCGGCCGGTGCGGGTACGGTCGGCCCCTCGGACTGCTGAACCGGCGGACTCTGCACGACCGCGTACGACGTCGTGCCGCCGGTGGTGTGCACCACCGCTTCGAGAACCCAGGGCGCGCCCGGCTGCAGGCCCAGACCGCGGGGCCCGTCCGCGAGCAGCGCGGTCGCCTCGAACGAGCAGCCGCCACCGGCCTGCGCACGGATCCGCGCCGGAACGCTGTGCCGGACCCGGCCGCGCCGGATCCGGAGCTCGGCTCCGGTCACGCCGGCCGCGGCGACGGCCGGGAGCGGAATTTCGATGTTGAGCGTGCGCCCGTCCAGCACCCCGAGGAAGCGTGCCGAGACGGCCGGACCGCGACGCATCGCGGAGCCCAGGGCGCGGGCCGGCCCGTCCAGCCGCACCACCACCTGACGCAGGCTGGGCATGCGGCGCAGCCGGCGGAGGGCTTTGCGGTGCAGGGTGGTGTCAGCCACGGGAGACTCCTGTCTGGGGCAGTTCCGCCCAATCGCCGAAGCCGGCGTCGCCGGTGCTCGTCTGCCGGGCGACGCGGAGCACTCCGTCGCATCCGAAGACGGCGAGCACCAGGCGTCCCTCCGCGTCGGCCGCGATCGCGGGGGATCGGAGGAACATCCCGCCGGCGGATTCCCACTCGGTCGACATGCCGCTGCCGGTGGGCTGCCGGGACAGGCTCAAGATGCCTTCGTCGTCGCGGTGGGCCAGCAGTGTCACGCCGTTCGGCCGCGGCACAGAGAACGCGGCGACCGGCCCGAACCCGCCGCGTCCCTGGATGACAGCGGGCTGGGTCGGCCAGTTGCCTTCCCGGGTCTGCCGCAGGATGGTGACGTCGCCGTGGTCACCGGCCCGGTAGACCAGCAGGAGCCTGCCGTTGTGTTCCCGGGCCACCGAGACCGGGCCGGTCGCGGCCCGGCGCAACATCACGGCCGGCCGGGAGAACGTGCCGTCCTCCTCCTGGTCCCAGCGCACGACCGTACGGTCGGTGCCGGCGAACAGGCTGATCCGGCCGGTCGCGTTGGTCGCGACGGCCAAGCCCTCCTGCACGGTCTCGCCGCCGAGGTCGGTCCAGGTGTCCCAGGTGTCCAACGGTCCCTGCCTAAACCTGCGCCGGCCGGATCGATGGTTTCGGTCCGGGACGCCGGTGAGGCCGTCCGCGCGCGGGTGATACCGGACATGACGCCCTCCGCCGCCTGGCGGCAGAACCTGGACGCGGTCGTCGCCGTGCTGGACCGCGCCGGCATCGACTACTTCTGCCTCCGGCCGGTCAACAACCTGCACAGCTCCATAGCGATCAACGCGCGCGACCGCGACCGGACCCTCGCCGTCCTGCGCAGCGACGGCGAGCTCGCGACCGCCCAGATCCGCACCGGCAGCGTCACCGACGCCGGGTTCTCGGGGGGTCGCGGCAAGAACGCCGTCCAGGTGTTCTTCCCGGTCACCAGCCCCTACGGGACGACCGTCCTCGGCAGCGGCTCGGCCTGCGAGATCGAGTTCTGGAAGACCCAGAAGGGCGAGGGCGGCGCACCCCCCACGATCGTCGGGCCGCGGCGCAACGCGGTGGCGTCGGAACTGCCGGCCGAGGCGGATTACCGCCTGGTCCCGGCGATCACGCTGAACCCGATGATGCCGGTCGACGAACCGCCCCGGTACCGGACCCGCTCGGAATTCGCCATGGTGCCGGCCGAGGACGTCCGCTTCCCGATCGACGTGGTCTACACGTGGGTGGACGGCAACGACCCGGACTGGGTGGCCCGCAAGAACTCCTCGCTCACCGCGTTCGGGCGCGAGCAGATCAACACGATCGCCACGAACGACTCCCGGTTCATCAGCCGGGACGAGTTGAAGTACTCGCTGCGGTCGATCGTGGCGTACGCGCCCTGGGTCCGGAAGATCTTCCTCGTCACCGACGATCAGATCCCGGCCTGGCTGGACACGTCCGACCCCCGGCTCACCGTGGTCAGCCACCGGGAGCTGTTCGGCGACACCGGCGTGCTGCCGACGTTCAACTCGCACGCCATCGAGTCCCGGCTGCACCGCATCCCGGGCCTGTCCGAGCACTTCATCTACTTCAACGACGACATGTTCCTGGGCCGGCCGGTCTCCCCGGACTCGTTCTTCCACGCCAACGGCATCGCCAAGTTCTTCCAGTCGAAGGCGCAGCTCGACGCGGGCCCGGCAACCAAGTTCGACGCCCCGGTGACCGCGGCCGGCAAGAACAACCGCCGGCACATCGCCGAGCGCTTCCACCGCGGCATCACGCAGAAGATGCAGCACGTGCCGTACACGCTGCAGAAGAGCGTGCTCGAGGAGATCGAGAAGTGGCTCCCGGACGAGGTGCGGCAGACCGCCGAGCACCCGTTCCGGCACCCGGGCGACCTGTCGATCCCGTCGTCGCTGCAGCACTACTGGGCATACCTGACGAGGCGGGCGGTGCCCGGCTCGATCAAGTACACGTACGCCGACCTGGCGCACCCGTCCACGCCGGTACAGCTGGCGTTCCTGCTGGCCCGCCGGCACTGCGACGTCTTCTGCCTGAACGACACCGACTCGGCCGCGGTCGCGCACAGCGAGCAGGCCGCGATGATGGCGGACTTCCTGCCGCAGTACTTCCCGTTCCGGTCCCCGTTCGAGCTGCCCGACGACGTGGCCGCCGAGCGCGCGAAATTCAGCGCCACCGAGCTGGGCCGCGCCGCGCAGCAGAGCCGGGTCGGCGCCCGTATCCCGCAGCAGGGCACCTACCAGTCCCGGGCGCTGCAGCACGACTGATCCGCGATCGGGTTCCGCCCTCCACGGAGCAGCCATCGAAGGCTCCGTGGATGCCTAACAGATCGACTTCCCGGGTCGATCCAGAAGCCGGTCTCTCCGGGCGGGGCCCGCGAATCGGTTCTGAGTCGGTTTTCGAGGAGGTAAGTCGTTGTCGCTGTTCCAGCGTAAGCGGGGGGTACGGTTCACGGCCGCGTGGCCGTCCGGCTCGCACGTCCAGATCGTCGCGCACTGCGACGACGACCTCTACTTCATGAATCCCGCGCTGTTCCACGCCGTCCGGGCCGGCGCGCCGTCAACCTCGGTCTACCTCACCGCCGGTGAGGCCGACGGCCGTAATGCCCCCTCCGACGCCCCGGATCGCGGGAACCACCCCGTTGACCACGCCGGTTACGCGGCGGCACGCCGCAACGGCATCCGGTCCGCCTACGCGCAGATGGTCACCGGGAACCGGGACAGCCGGTGGACGACCCGGCCGGCGACGTACGTCGGTGTCACCGTCGACGTGTCGGTGCTGGACGAGGCGCCGCACGTACGGCTCGTCTTCGTCAGCCTGATGGGGCAGGAGGCCGCCCGTCGTGGCGACCCGTCCCGGGCCATCGACGCCCTCTGGCGCGGCGACATCCCGGACCTGACGATGCTGGTGCCCACCGGCAGCACCGTGCCCCGGCAGGAACTGAGCCGCGACGACCTCATCGACGTGCTGCTGGCGATCCTCGCCGAGACCCGCCCCACCGTGGTCCGCGTGATGGACCCGGACCCCGATCACACGACGTACGAGCGTGGCGTACGAATCAACTACTCCGACCACTCCGGGCACACCGCCGCGGCGCACTTCGCCATGTACGCGGTCCGGCGCTTCGAGCGGGACCAGTCCCGGAACGTCCTGGTGGAGAGCTACCGCGGTTACTACAACCGGCACTGGCCACGGAACCTGACCGCCGCCGCGTTCCAGACGAAGCTCGAGTTCCTCGACACCTACGGTGGCACGCACGGCGACCGTACCGGCGAGATCGGCTGTGGCGACTACATGGTCGGCGACAAGGCGAGCACCACCGGCTACGGGCAGAGCACCACGCAGCGTTATCCCGGCACCACGTCGTGGCTGCGCCGGCTCGCCGACGGGCGCCTTGCCGCGTTCGCCGTGCTCGGCGGTCACGTGCACGTCTGGCAGGAGACCGCACCCGGCAGCGGCACCTGGGCCGCGCCGGTCCTGCTCCCCGGGCACGGCGATCTCACCCCGCACATCGACGTGACGGCCGGCTCGGACGGACGGCTGCACCTGGTCGGCGTCCGCCAGCCGCTGACCCCGTCACCTCTGGGACAGCACCGGATCATCGTGGTGGCCACGCAACCTGCTCCCGGCGCTCCCTTCGGCGGCTGGACGGAACTCGGCAACCCCGCCGACGACGCGGCGGACCGCACGCTGCGGATGCGGGAGATGGGCATGCCGGTCGCGGCCGTCCGCCCCGACGGGATGCTGCAGATCTTCGTCCGGAACTTCGGCCGCGGGGTGAGCAGCCGTGTCCAGAACGGCCCGCCGGGTAAGACGACGGACCAGCCAGAGCTGACGGTTGGGCGGAAGGAGTTCGACCAGCTTGAGCCGGTAGTCCTTCGGCAGTAGTCGGTAGAACCGTAGCGCGATCATGCGGCATCCAGCATCGTCGCCATGGCGAGCAGCGCAAACCGCCGGCTCGCGAGCCCGTTAGAGTTACTAGAAGACAACTCAGCCTTCCCCCCGTGCACCGCCGTGACGGCCGGAGGTCGACATCGGGCGTCGATCAACGTGGCCGTAGCGAGTTGACAGGGTAGTTGCAGTCTCTTCGTGAAACAAATCCACGTATGGTAGGTGGCCGGCCGGTTACACAGAGCTTGCCTAATAAACCCACACGCGGGTCTTGACCGGAATTTCGTCATGGGACCACAGCCAGTTCATCGCGGCGATGGACACACGGGCACAGCCGTGTGAGGCGGGGTGGGCGGGCACGCTCGGGGCGCCGTGCACCGCGATCCCGCCGTTGAAGTATTTCGGCCGCCACAGCAGCCCCAGCGGGGCGTTGCGCCACCCGTCGATCTGCCGGCTCACCCGGAACCTGCCGCGTGGCGTGTCCGCGAGATAGGTCTCGCCGTCCTGCTCGTAGTACTCGTTCGACCCGGTGGACGTGTTGAAGATCTGCTCGACCCGGCCGTCCTGCACGAGCAGGAGCAGCTGGCGTTTCAGATCGATCTCCACGAACTTGCCGCTCGTCGATTTCGCCGCCGGGCGCACACCACGCTCCAGTGCCTGGTGTGTCCGTGGGCCGACCACGCCGTCACGGCCCAGTTTCGCGGTTTTCTGCAGCGCGAACACCGCCTGCTGGGTGGTCGAGCCGAACTTGCCGTCCGGCTTGCCGTTCCAATAGCCCAACGCCGTCAGCCGGTTCTGCAAGGCCAGCACCTCGGCGCCTTCAGCGCCGGGTCTCAGCTTTTTCGGCGGTCCTTCCGGTGAGGCGGGCGTCGCCGCGGCCGAGGAGGTGGGTGCGGCCGGCGAGGCGGGCCCGGCCGAGGAGGTGGGCGCGCTCGACGCCTGCGAGGGTACGGGGGAGGCCGCCGGCCCCGTCGCCACCGGATCGGACGGGTCGCAGCCCGCGACGAGGGCCGACGCGGTGGTGAGGGCAGCCGTGATCAGCAGGGCTCTGCGCACGGGAACCTCCTCCCCTCGCTGGTGGTGGCGTCAGTGTAGAGACACATGTCCACCGATCCACCGAAGATCACCGATTGATCACTCCGCCGGGGCAGTCGATCTCATAAAAGAGCCGAGTAGTCTTTGGCTATGTCATGGAAGGCGAGCGCGCGGCACGGCGTCCGGGAGGCGCCGGGCGGTTTCGCGCTCGTCCAGGAGTTGCTGAACACGCGCGGCACGATGGCGTACGGCGCTGACCTGCTGGTCTCCGGGGAGGACGCACAGTGGTGGGTGACCGACGCGCTCGGCGCCTGGTCCCGGGTGTCCGGGTTGCCGGCGCCGACCCTGCTGCTCTCGGCCGGCGACCTGCGCTCGCTGCGCCGGCTGCGGGTGGCGTTCGAGCAGGTGGTGCTCGCCGGGGCGAACCCGGAGCGGGACAGCGCGCTGCCGCCGGCCGACGTGCAGGTGAGCCTGGTTCCGGACGCCGACGGCTGGGTGCGCGTGGTGCCGACCGGCCGGGGCGTCCGGTGGTTCGCCTCGGCGCTCTGGGCCGAGGCGCTGCAGGCGCAGCAGGCCGGGGTCTGGCCGAGGCTGAAGCTCTGCCACAACAACGCCTGCCGGGCGGCCTTCTTCGACACCTCACGCAACAACAGCGGCGTCTGGCACGACGTCAGCACCTGCGGCAACACGGCGAACCTGCGGGCGTTCCGGGAGCGGCGCCGCCTGCTGGGAAATTCCGGTGGTCAGCGGGCCGGCGTTCCCGGTCCGGAGCGGCGCTGATCCGGTGGTCAGCGGGCCGGCGTTCCCGGTCCGGAGCGGCGCTGATCCGGTGGTCAGCGGGCCGGCGTTCCCGGTCCGGAGCGGCGCTGATCCGGGCCTGATCCGGCCTGATCCCGGCTGATCCCGGGCTGCTTCGGACCGGTTTTCGGGCGATCGTGGCACGCCGGGGCCGTAACCCGGCTGGTCCCGCTGGGAACTTCGCCGCCGCGACGGGCGACTATTGATTCATGGCATGTGAGCGGTGGCGCGAGATGCTCTCCGCGCAGTTGGACGGCGAGGACGACCCGGTCATGCGGCCGCTGGTCGACGAACATCTGGCCGGGTGCGCCGGCTGCCGGGACTGGCTGGACCGGGCAGCGGCGGTGAACAGGCTGACGCGTACCCATGCGGTGCCGTCCGTGCCGGACCTGACCGACGCCATCCTGGCGGCCCTGCCGCCGAGCCCCGCGCCCGCGGCCGCCCGATCCGCCGACGCCCGATCCTCGGATGCCCCGGCCGTGGGCGCCGGTTCCTCGGCCGGTCGGTCCCCGGAGGCGGCCGGTCGGTCCCCGGAGGGTGTGCCGGCGCGGAGGCGGTGGCGGCTGCCTGTCGCGGCGCTGCTCTACATCGCCCTGGCGCTGGTCGGCACGGTCCAGCTGATGCTCGGGCTGACCCAGGTCGGCGGCGGGGTGAGCGCCGCGCACGACCACGCCGGGCTGAACGCGACGCCGGGTCACCTCTGGCACGAGTCGGCCGCCTGGAACGTCGCGATCGGTGCCGGGTACCTCTTCATCGCACTGCGCCGGACCCGGCCGACCGGCCTGCTGCCGACGCTCACCGCGTTCGTCGCGATGCTGCTGCTGCTCTCGGTCAACGACCTCACCGGCGGCCGCGTCGACGTGGCCCGGCTGGTCGGCCACGGCTTCGTGATCGTCGGTTACGTCCTGGTGGTGGCGCTGGCCCGGGGTGTGGGCGGGGCGGCGCGGCCACCCGGCGCCCGGATCGGCACGGGCTGGCGAGCACGGTTCGACCCGGACAGCGAGCCCACCGTCCCGGGCGCCGAGCCCACCGGCCCGGCTCGCCCCGGCCTGCGCCTGCTGCCCCCGCTGCCGCCCTCGGGTCCGCTGACAGCCCGAGCTCCCCACGAAGACCGGGCCGCCTAGCGTGCGGGCCCGTCCGCTCGCTCTCCGAATCCCCGCGATGTTGGAGAGTGAGCGGCGAGGGTCAGCGGGCCGGCGGGCGGACCGAGAGCTCGCGCCACTCGTCCGGCCCGTTCAGCATGCCGCGGACCATGTCGAGGGCCGCGTCCTCGCCGTCGAACTCGAAGAAGTGGGAAACGCCGTCGGAACCGCCGGCCCGCTGCTCGACATACCACTGGTCACCGCTGACCCGTAAGTAGACGTCTTTGCGGGCCAGCCGGCCCCACTTGCCGTTCCACCAGTGCTTACGCTGCTCCATCCCGGCACTGTATCGAACAAATGTTCGAACAGTGCCGGGGAGGCGGATCTTTTTCGTTGTCCGTCAGCGAGGCGGCTGCTGCGAGTGCCGGCCGAGCACCTCGTCCAGGGCGCTGTTGGACACCTGGTGGCCCTGGCCGCGCAGCAGCGCGTCGCGGATCTCGGTGAGCAGCTTGACCTCCTCGCTGGGCGCCTTCGGCGGCGGCTCCTCGCCGCGGCGGCGGCGCTCGGCGAGCCGGTTCAGCGGGAACACCACGAGGAAGTAGAGCACCGCGGCGGTCAGCAGGAACGTGATCAGCGCGTTGATGAACGACGCGTAGTCGAACGGAACCTTGTTGATCTCGAACGTGCCGGCGGTGAGGCCGGTGCCGCCGCCGAGCAGCTGGATCAGCGGCTTCAGGAACGCGTTGGTGAAGCTGGTCACCACCGTGGTGAAGGCAGCGCCGATGACGACGCCGACCGCGAGGTCGACGACGTTGCCGCGCATGATGAAGTCTTTGAAACCTTGGAGCATCTTGCTCACGGGCACTCCCGGGGGGCCGAAGTTCATCCGGCAACGGACGTGCCCGCCACCGGTCGGCGACAAACTACGCCGACCGGTCCCACCGTGTAACTTTCCGGCGCGCGTGGCGCGTCAGTCGAGTGCCGGCTCCTCGGCGGTGACCGCCTCGTCCACCGTGGGGTAGGTGTGCAGCACCTCAACCAGGCCGCTCACCTCGAGGATGCGCAGCACACCCCGCTGCGGAGCGGCCAGCCGGACCGTGCCGCCGGCGTCGTCGGTGCTGTTCTTCGCCCGCACGAAGACCGAGAGGCCGGTGGAGTCGCAGAAGGACACCTCGGCGAGGTCGAAGATCAGGCGGGTCCGGCCCTTCTCCAGCAGATCACTGATCTGATCCTGGAGCTGGGGGGCGGTCGCCATGTCAAGCTCACCAGCGACCGACACGACAACCATGTCGCCGCGCTGTTCCGTTTGTACCGTCAGGGACATTCGCCGACCTCCAGTTATTGCTGAACGGTACTCCACGTACCGGGGGATGCGCAGAACCGGACCCGGCACGTGTTGTTCCGTGGCCCGGCCTAATAGTTGGTCTACAGCAAGTAACGGACCTTCTGATGGTAAAGTCCGGCCGTTGCGCACGGATCGTGTGGTGGGGAGACAGTGATGCCGCTGAGTTCGGACGAGGCGAGGCGGTTCGCCGACCTGCTGAAAGAACACGCGGAGTCACTCACTGCGCGATGGGCCGAGTTGGCCGGCGCCGGCCTGCGCGGCCGTCTCAGCGGCGCCGAGCTGCGGCGTCAGGTCGAGGACTTGCGGAAGGGCTTCGCGGAGGCGCTCAGCGCCGGATCGGTGGACCTGACCGACGAGCGTTCGGCCGAGCTGCGCGCCCAGCTCGGTGAGCTGTCCAGCCACCGGGCCCGGCAGGGTTTCACCGCCACCGAGACGGCGGTCAGCATCTACGCGTTCAAGGACGCGGTGCTCGAGGTGCTCGGCGACGGCACCGACGCCGGCACGCTGCGGGACTACGTGGCGTTCTCCACGTTCGTGGACCGGGCCGCGCTGTTCACCTTCGACAGTTACGTGAAGGTGCGCGAGGGCCTCATCGCCGACCAGGCCGAGCAGCTTCTGGAGCTCTCCACCCCGGTGGTGAAGCTGTGGGAGGGCGTCGTGGCGGTGCCGCTGGTCGGCACGCTCGACTCGGCCCGCGCCCAGGTGGTGATGGAACGGCTGCTGCAGACCCTGGTGGACACCAGCTCGCCGTACGCGATCATCGACATCACCGGTGTCCCGGCCGTCGACACGCAGGTCGCCCAGCACATCCTCAAGACCGTGGTGGCCGCCCGGCTGATGGGCGCGGACTGCATCATCTCCGGCATCCGCCCGCAGATCGCGCAGACGATCGTGGCGCTCGGCATCGAGTTCGGCGACATCGCGACGAAGGCCTCGCTCGCCGACGCCCTGCGCTACGTCCTGGGCAAGACCGGCAGCCGATCCCTTCCCGCCAAGCGCGCGGAGCGCTGACGTGGAACGCGTCCCGGTCCTGAAGATCGGTGACATCCTCCTCGTCTCGATCCAGATCGACATGGAGGACCAGGTCGCGCTGCAGTTGCAGGAGGACCTGGCCGAGCGGATCGTGGCGACCGGCTGCCATGGCGTGATCATCGACATCAGCGCGCTCGACATCGTCGACTCGTTCGTCGGCCGTACGCTCGCCACCATCGCCTCGGTCTCCCGGGTGCTGGACGCCGAGACCGTGGTGGTCGGCATGCGCCCGGCCGTGGCGATCACCCTTGTCGAGCTGGGTCTGTCGCTGCCCGGGATCCGGACGGCGCTCGACGTGGAGCTGGGCATCGAGATGCTGGCCCGCGCCCGTCAGGACAGCGACCCGGAACCGGACTTCGACGAGGATGAGCCTGACACGGCAGCGGTAACCACGCCGTGACCGAGGAGAGCCAGCGGCTTCCGGTTTCGACCGACCAGGACGTGGTCCGGGTCCGGCAGCTGGTGCGTACCGTCGCGGTCGCGGTGAAGCTGTCGCTCGTCGACCAGACCAAGCTGGTCACGGCCGCGAGCGAGCTGGCGCGCAACACCCTGGTCTACGGTGGTGGCGGCGAAGTGATCGTGAGCCGGGTGCAGAGCGACCGCCGTCCCGGTATCAGGATCGTCTTCGCGGACCAGGGCCCGGGCATCGCCGACCTGGACCTGGCGCTCACCGACGGTTACACCACCGGCGGCGGCCTCGGCCTCGGCCTCAGTGGCGCACGTCGCCTGGTCGACGAGTTCGAGATCCAGACCGAGGTGGGTAAGGGCACGACAATCACCGTTACCAAGTGGTGCCGATGAGCGGAGACACGGTGGTATCGCTGCCCGAGGAGTTGCTCGGCGAAGGAGTCTGGTTCCGGGTCGAGGAGGCGGTCACCGCCGCCGCGGTCCGCCGAGCCGCCGAGCGTCTCGCCACCGATCTGGGCATGCCGGACCGCCGTGTCGCCGACCTCTCGATCGTCGCCGCCGAGGCGGCCGGCAATCTGGTCAAACACGCTGATCAGGGCCTCATCCTGGTACGCGCGGTACGCACCGCGGAACACGCCGGCGTCGAGATCATCGCGTTGGACAGCGGCCCCGGCATCGCCGACGTGGACCGGGCCATCGGTGACGGGCACTCCACGGCCGGGACCCTGGGCATCGGGCTCGGCGCGATCCTGCGCCAGGCCAGCCGCTGGGACATGTACTCGCAGCCGGGCAGGGGCACGGTCCTGGCCGTGCAGGTGTGGCCGGTCGCGCCGCCGGCGCCGGGCTGGGTGGCGGGTCTGACCCGGCCGCTCCCGGGCGAGACGGTGAGCGGGGACGCGTACGCGGTCCGCCAGGACGGTGACCGGAGGCAGGTGCTGGTCTGCGACGGCCTGGGGCACGGCGGTCTCGCGGCGGCCGCGTCCCACGAGGCGGTGCGGACCTTCCTGTCCGGCGCCTTCGCCCCGCCGGCAGCGACGGTCGACGCCCTGCACCGGGCTCTCAATCACACCCGCGGCGCCGCGCTCGCGGTCGCCGAGCTGGACACCTCGGCCGGCCTGGTCCGGTACGCCGGGCTGGGCAACATCGCCGGTACCGTGCTGGCGCCGGACGGCACCCGGCGCGGCATGATCTCGATGCCCGGGATCGCCGGTCACCAGCGCCGCCAGGTCCGTGAGTACGACTATCCGCTGGTCCCCGGCGCGGTGGTGCTGATGCACACCGACGGCGTGGTGGACCGCTGGAACCCGAGCGACTACCCCGGCCTGCTGACCCGCTCGCCCGAGGTGATCGCGGCGACCGTGCTGCGGGACGCCGGAACCCGCCGTGACGACGCCGGCGTCCTGGTGGCGCGCCCGTCATGACCGGACCGACCGGCGAGCCGCTGATGAGCATGCGCCTGCGGGTCGAGCAGGACATCTTCGTGGTGCGGCAACTCGGCCGTGAGGTGGCCCGCGCGGTCGGCCTGGAGTCACAGGACCAGACCCGGTTCGCCACGGCGCTCAGCGAGGTGGGCAGGGTCCTGCTCGCTGCGGGCCCGGACGCTGAGGTGGTGTTCAGCGCCAGGCCGTACGGGGTACCTACGCTGCACGTGACGATGGCGCATCCGGTCCGTGGCGAAGCGGACCGGCTGGCCCCGCAGTTGCAGCAAGTCGGCCGGCTGGTCGACACGATGGAGGTCGACGATGGCAGTACCGGCACGGTCGTACGGATGGCTCGGCGTCTGCCGCCGGGTGCTTCGGAGCTGACGCCGGCCCGTATGGACGAGATTCGCTCCGGGCTGGCCGGCCATGTTCCCGGCAGCCCACTCGACGAGCTGGCGGTCCAGAACCAGCAGCTCATCGCGGCGCTGGACGAGGTACGTGCCCAGCGCGACGACCTCGCTCGGCTCAACGCCGAGCTGGAGGAGACGAACCGCGGCGTGATGGCCCTCTACCACCAGCTCTCCGAGGAGCTGGAGGAGACGAACCGCGGTGTCGTGGCGCTCTACGCCGAGCTGGACGAGAAGTCGGTGCAGCTGCGGGCCGCGAGCGAGGCGAAGAGCCGGTTCCTGGCCAACGTGAGCCATGAGCTGCGGGCGCCGGTCACCGCGATCATCGGGCTGGGCCGGTTGCTCACCGACTCCGGCTCGGACGACCTCACCGAGGAGCAGAGCCGCCAGGTCGATCTGATCCGCACCTCGGCCAGCGACCTGCTGACCCTGGTCAACGGCCTGCTCGACCTCGCGAAGGCGGAGGCCGGCCGGATCGAGCCGAACTGGTCCGAGGTCGACCTCAGGGCGATGTTCGGACAGCTCCGCGGCACGTTGCGGCCGCTCGCCACCCGGCCCGAGGTGGACTTCGTGATCGACGAGCCGGCCGTGCCGTCGCTGCGCTCCGACGAGGTCCTGCTCGCTCAGGTGCTGCGCAACCTGCTGACCAACGCGCTGAAGTTCACCGAGTCCGGCTCGGTGCGGCTGAGCGTGCGCCCGATCGGCGGCGACGTCGAGTTCTCGGTCGCGGACACCGGCACGGGCATCCCGCCGGAGCTGCACGAACGGGTCTTCGAGGAGTTCTACCAGGTGCCCGGCAGCAAGCCGGTGAGCGGCCGGGGCACCGGCCTCGGCCTGCCCTACGCCCGCCGGCTGGCCGGGATCCTCGGCGGTGGCCTGCGGGTCGACTCCGAGCCCGGTTCCGGCAGCACCTTCACCCTGCGCCTGCCCGCGACGTCATGAGCGCCGGCGTGCAGAGCAAGGTCCCGGCTACGGTGATGGTCGTCGACGACAGTGCCACGAAACGGTACCTGCTGGTCAGCTGGCTGACCCGGGCCGGTTTCGCGGTGCTGGAGGCGGAGACCGGCGGCGAGGCGCTGGACAAGCTCGTCGACGCCGAGGCCGACCTGGTCGTGCTGGACGTGAAGCTCCCGGACATGAGCGGCTTCGAGGTCTGCGAGCGGATCAAGACCGATCAGCGGTACGGGGTTCTGCCGGTCATCCACGTGTCCGCCCATGCCGTGGACGTGAACGACCGTACCCAGGGCCTGAACCGGGGTGCGGACGCCTACCTCGTCGAGCCGATCGAGCCGGACGAGCTGATCGCTACCGCACAGGCCGTGCTGCGCTACTACCGCGCCCGCCGTCGGGCCGAGCAGCTCGCGGAGCGGATGGTCCGCCTCGCCGAGACCACCCTGGCGATCAACTCGGCGGGCACCCTGACCGATCTGCTCGCCGCGGCGGCCGAGGGCGCGCAGGACATCTTCGGTGGTCCGGTCATGGTGGTCGCGGACACCTCCGAGGGCGAGAGTCTGGCCGCGGCGGGACAGCCCGCACGGGTACGGCCGTGGACCGTCCCGGAGCACGCGGTGGCCGTCGGGTCGCTGGTGCGCACCGACGAGCCGGCCGACTGGGACATGGTCGACTGGCCGGCGGGTGACACGGTCGCGGTCGCCGCGGCCCGGCTGCGCGCCGACCGGCCGCCGGTCTACGTCGCGGCGCCGGCAAGCACCCAGAACTCGGGTTTCCCGGTGTTGCGGCAGCTCTCCCAGGCGGTCGCCGCGGCCGTGGAGGCGCAGCGCTCCTTCGACGAGGAGCACCGGATCGCTGTCACGCTGCAGCGCAGCCTGCTGCAGTCGGAGCTGCCGAAGGTGCCCGGTGTGGAGCTCGCCGTGCGGTACGAGCCGGCCGGCGCGCAGACCGAGGTGGGCGGCGACTTCTACGAGCTGACCGTGCTCGGCGGCGAGCTGCTGGTGGCGATCGGTGACGTGGCCGGGCACTCGCTGCACGCCGCCACGGTGATGGCCGAGCTGCGGCACGCGGTCCGGGCGTACGCGGTCGAGGGCCATCCGCCGGGCGAGGTGCTGGAGCTGGTCAACCGCTTCATGCGCACGGTCCTGCCGGACGACTCGGCGACGCTCTGCCTGCTCACCCTGGACCCGGTCACCGGCCGGATCCGGATGGCCAGCGCCGGCCACCTGCCGCCGCTGGTGCACACCGACGGAGAGGCGCGGTTCCTGTCGCCGCGCGGCGCGCTGCTCGGCATCGCCGCGCCGCGCCGGGCCGAGCTGGAGTTCACCCTGCCGCCCGGTGGCACGCTGGTGCTCTACACCGACGGCCTGATCGAGCGGCGGGACACGGACATCGACGTGGGCCTGCGCGCCTTGTCGGCGATCGCCGGCGAGGTCGAGCCGGACCTCGACGCGTTCTGCTCCCGGCTGCTCACGCTGCTCGCGGGCCCCGGCGAGCAGGCCGACGACATCGCCGTCGTGGCGCTGCGCCGCAACGCCTGATTCCTTCACGCCTCCGGCGAGGCACAGTTGACGACTGCTATTCACTCAGTGAATAGTACGACCCATGTCCACCGCACATGTCCTCCTCGGTCTGCTCGCCGGCGGCCCGCGGCATGGCTACGACCTCAAGCGGGCACATGACGAGCGCCTGCCACAGGCAAAACCCCTGGCGTACGGGCAGGTCTACGCCACGCTCGGCCGGTTGGAGCGGGACGGCCTCGTCGAGCAGTCCGGCCAGGAGCAGGAGGGCGGCCCGGAGCGCACGTCGTATGCGCTGACCAAGCTCGGCCGCGAGCGCCTGGACACCTGGCTCACCGAGGTCGAGCCGCCCGCGCCCTATGTCACCAGCACCCTGTTCAACAAGGTCGTCGTCGCTCTGCTGGCCGCCGACGCCGACCGGGCCCGGCAGTACCTGACCGCCCAGCGAGCCGTCCACATGGCCCGGATGCGCGAGCTGACCCGGACCAGAACCGGGCCGGGCACGACGGTCGGCGACGTGATCGCCGCCGACTACGCCATCGGGCATCTCGACGCGGACCTGCGCTGGTTGCAGACCACCATGGCCCGGGTCGCCGAACTGCAGAAGGAAGTGACGACGCCATGACCGCTCACCTGCTGACCGCCACCGGCGTGCAGAAGAACTACGGGCCCACCCAGGCACTGCGCGGGGTCGACTTCAGCATCGCGGCCGGCGAGATCGTCGCGGTGACCGGGCCGAGCGGCTGCGGCAAGTCCACCCTGCTGCACTGCCTCGCCGGGATCCTCCGCGCCGATGCGGGCGAGATCCGCTACCGCGACCAGGACATCGGGCTCTTCTCCGAGGCGGCGCGGTCCCGGCTGCGCCGGTCCGACTTCGGTGTGCTGTTCCAGTTCGGGCAGCTGGTGCCCGAGCTGACGGCCGCCGAGAACGTCGCCCTTCCGCTGCTTCTTGCCGGTTCGGGGCGGCAAGAGGCGCGGAAGGCGGCGATCGGGTGGCTGGACAGGTTCGGGGTGGCCGACCTGGCCGACAAGCGGCCCGGCGCGATGTCGGGCGGGCAGCAGCAGCGCTGCGCCGCGGCACGGGCCCTGGTGACCGAACCGCAGGTGATCTTCGCGGACGAGCCGACCGGCGCGCTTGATCAGCTCAGTGGTGAGCAGGTGCTGGGCGCGATGGTTCAGGTGGTGCGCGACCAGGGTGCGGCCGTCGTGCTGGTCACCCACGAGGCGACGATCGCGGCGTACGCGGACCGGGAGATCGTGCTCCGTGACGGCGCCGTGGATCCGACCGGGCTCGGGGTGACGCCGTGAGGCTCTCCACCCTGGTCCGGCTCAGCCTCGCCGGGAACCGGACCGACCGGCTGCGCACCGCGCTGACCGCCGCGAGCGCCGCGCTCGCGGCGGTGGCCCTGCTCGCCGCCGCGGCGGTGGCCTCGATCCGGGGCGGCGACCTGATCGACGACCCGGAGAGCCTGCGGACCCGCACCCCCGGCAGCGAGCACTACGCGAGCGCTCTGCTCGCCGAGGGCGGCCTGCGACCCGGCGTGATCTTCACGATCCTGATGCTGGCGCTGCCGGTGCTCGCGCTGGCCGGCCAGTGCATCCGGCTCGGTGCGCCGGCCCGGGACCGGCGGCTCGCCGCCCTCCGGCTCAGCGGCGCGACACCGCGGCAGACCGTGCTGATCGCGGGTGCGGAGACCGCGGCGGCAAGCCTGCTCGGCTCGGTGATCGGGCTCGGGGTCTTCGCGGTGCTGCGCGCGACCCTGGACCCGCGGTCCGCCGACGGGCGGCTCTGGCTGCCGGTCGACGTGGTGCCCGACCCGCTGCTCGTTGTCGGGGCCCTGCTGCTCGTGCCGCTGCTCGCCGGTGCGATCGGTGTGCTGCTGATGCGGCGCGTCGTGATCACCCCGCTGGGCGTGGTGCGGCGGCTGCGGGAGAAGGGCCCGTGGCCGTGGCCGGGCGTGCTGATCGGCGTCGGGCTCGTCGCGTTCATCGGGCCGGAGGTGCTTCCCGACGACCGGGCCGCCGGGCTGCCCGAGCAGGCGCCGCTGTACTTCATGGCGGTGGGTGTGCTGCTCGCGACGTTGGGCGTGATCCTCGGCGTCGGCTGGATCTCGTACACCGCCGGGCGGCTGCTGCGGCGGTACGGGAAGGGCGCCGGCACGCTGCTGGCCGGCGCGCGACTGATGGCCGACCCGTGGAACGGCAGCCGCACGCTCGGCGCCCTTCTGGCCGCGATCGTGGTCGGCGCCGGCACGCTGAGCTTCCGGACCATGCTCGTCACCGATTTCGAGGCCTCGGCCCGATACGAGGAGATCATCGAGGGCACCGACTACTCCGGGTACGGCAGCGTCAGCGACCTGGGCTTCTACCTCGGCGCGATTCGGCTGCTCATGGTGGCGGTGTCGATCGCCGTGGCCGTCGCGGCGGCCGGTGTGCTCATCGCGTTCGTCGAGGGGATCGTGGCGCGGCGGCGGACCTACGCGGCGCTCACCGCGACCGGCGTGCCGCGCCGCACGCTGACCTCGGTGCTGCTCTGGCACACGTTCGTGCCGCTGATCCCGGCGCTGCTGGTGGCCCTCGCGACGGGCGCCGCGCTGTTCCGGATGACCGGAACCGAGATCACCCTGGGCGCGCCCTATCAGCAGTGCGTCGATCCGAACCCGGTGAGCTGGGAGACCTGCGCGAAGGAGACGGTCGTGCCGCCGACGCTCGTGGTGCCGGTCCCGATCCCGTTCGCCGACCTCGCCCTCCTCGGGGGCGGCGCGCTCGCCGCCATGCTCCTGGTCGTCGGCGTGTGCGCGGTGGTGCTGCGGACCAGCGCCGATCTGGAGGAGCTTCGGGTGGGCTGAGAGCGCGCGAAGGTTGGGGGCGCCGGGCCTTGCGCCCGCATCCGGGCCGGATGCGGGCGCAACGGCCGTGCGTGGCACCCGGGTCGCCTGGACTCTCGGGGGCCTTTTTCCGCTCGTACCAAAGGGGGTTTCTCAGACGGCCTTGACCACGTCCAAGATCCAGGAAAGCACGAAGGCCTCCTCTTTCCAGGAGTCGTAACGGCCGCTGGGGCCGCCGTGGCCCGCGCCCATCTCGGTTTTGAGCAGGTACGTGCCGCCGGGGGCGACCGCGCGCAGGCGGGCGATCCACTTGGTCGGCTCGTGGTAGAGGACGCGCGTGTCGTTGAGGCTGGTCACCGCGAGGATCTGGGGATAGTGCAGTTTCGCGACGTTCTCATAGGGGCTGTACGACTTCATGTACGCGTAGACCTCGGGGGACTCGAGCGGGTTGCCCCACTCCTCCCACTCGGTGACCGTCAGCGGCAGGCTCGGGTCCAGGATCGACGTCAGCGGGTCGACGAACGGCACCTCCGCGACGATGCCGGCGAACGCCTGCGGAGCGAGGTTCGCGACCGCGCCCATCAGCAGGCCACCTGCCGAACCGCCCCGCGCGACCAGACGCGACGCGGACGTCCAGCGGGCCCGGACCAGGGCCTCGGCGCACGCCACGAAGTCGGTGAAGGTGTTCTTCTTCGCCAGCATCTTGCCGTGCTCGTACCAGCGACGGCCCAGCTCGCCGCCGCCCCGCACGTGCGCGATGGCGAAGACCACGCCCCGGTCGAGCAGGCTCAGGCGGGCGATCGAGAAGTACGGGTCGATCGAGTGCTCGTAGGAGCCGTAGCCGTAGATGACAGCCGGGTTGTCGCCGTTGCGCTGCGTGCCCTTGCGGGCGACGATCGAGATCGGCACCCGGGTGCCGTCCGGCGCGGTCGCCCACTCGCGGAACTGCTCGTAATCGGCCGGGTTGTAGCCGCCGAGCACCGGCTTCTGCTTGCGCAGCGTCATCGCCCGGGTCACCAGGTCGACGTCGAACACCGACTCCGGCGTGACCAGCGAGGTGTAGCTGATCCGGACCGAACTCGTGTCGTACTCCGGGTTTCCGGCCAGCCCGACGCTGTAGATCGGCTCGGGGAACGGCATGTCGTACCGATCGGTGCTGCCGTCGGTCATCACTCGCAGCCCGGTCAGGCCGTCCCGGCGCAGCGACACCACGACGTGCCGGGCGAACGCGTCCACCGACTCCAGACGGGTGCCCGGCTCGTGCGGGATCAGCTCGATCCACTCACCCGGGTTGTCGACCGACGTGCAGGCCAGCGCGAAGTCCTCGGCGTCCCGGTTGTGCAGGATCAGGAACCGGTGACCGTGGTGCTCCAGGCTGTACTCCACGCCCTGGACCCGCTCGGCGATCAGGGCCGGCTCCGCCTCGGGACGGTCCGCGGGGATCACCCGTACCTCAGAAGTGATCTTGCTCTGCGCGTCGATGACGATGAACTTCTCGCTGCGGGTCAGGTCGACGCCCACCCAGAAGCGCTCGTCCGGCTCCTCGTAGATGATCGTGTCGGTGGTCTCGCCGACCACGTGCCGCCACACCCGGTACGGCCGCCAGGCCTCGTCGACCGTGATGTAGAAGAGCACGCTGCCATCGGCCGACCAGGCGCTGCCGTAGAACGCGTCGCTGATCTCATCGGCCAGCACCTCGCCGGTGCGCAGATTCTTGATCTTGAGCACGAACCGCTCGTCGCCGGCGAAATCGGTGGAATAGGCGAGCCAGTTGCCGTCCGGGCTCACGTCGAACGTGCCCAGGGCGAAGAACTCCTTGCCCTCGGCGAGCTCGTTGCCGTCGAGGAGGACTTCCTCTCCCGGCTTCTCCGCGTCCATGGGCGGGTCGGTCTCGCCGGGGCGCACCGGCACCCGGCAGTGAATCCCGTACTGCTTGCCCTCGACCGTGCGCGTGTAGTACCAGTGGGCGCCCTTGCGGGTCGGCACCGACAGGTCGGTCTCCTGGGTCCGGCTGCGGATCTCCTGGAAGACCTTCTTACGCAGGTCGTCGAGGTGCGCCGTCGCCCTCTCGGTCCAGGCGTTCTCGGCCTCCAGGTACGCGATTGTCGCCGGGTCCTCTTTGTTCATCAGCCAGGCGAACTCGTCAGTGACCGTGTCGCCGTGGAAGGTGCGCTCAGAGGGCGACTGGTGGGCCGTGGGAGGCGCTTCGATCGTCACATGAAATACGTTACCGGCCGATTGGTCCGCGAAGAGTTTCTTACACACGCCGACTCCCCTGATTAGAACATGTGTACGATGTGCCAGAGTGGACGATCTTCAGGGGGTCTCTAACTCCGTAAGGGGGAGGCATCGGTGTGAGTGATTCCCTTCTGGATGCACTCGTGGATATCTGCGGTCCCGGCTTCGCGCGCCCGGCCCGCACCGTCGACCAGGCCGCCGGCCGCCGCGCCCGCTTCGTCGCGCAGCCGGCCACGGCCACATCGGCCGCCGCGGTCCTGCGGCTCGCGGCCGAGCGCGGGCTGTCGTTCCGGGCGCGGGGCGCAGGCACAAAGATCGATTGGGGTACGCCCCCGGCAGGTCTCGACATCATCGTGGACACCGGCCGGCTGAACGGCATGTGGGACCACCGGGATTCGACGGCCGTGGTCGCCGCCGGCACACCGGTCTCCGCAGTTCAGGCCGCGCTGGCGCTCAAAGGTCAGCGGCTCGCCGTCGACCCGCCGTCACGCGGGGCAACCGTCGGCGGGATGCTGGCCGTCAACGAGTCCGGGCCGCTGCGGCACCGGTTCGGGAGCCCGGCCGCGCAGACCGCCAGCGTCTCGTTCGTCTCCGTCGCGGGCTCGGAGGAGACCTCCGACGGTGAGGACGGGCGACCCGGCATCGCCGAGATCGACGGCGTGCTCACCTCGGCGGTGCTGACCGTGGAGCCGCTGCCGGCGGCGCGGCGCTGGGTCGGGCGGACCGTCTCGACACCCGCCGAGGTGGACGATCTCGTCTCCTCGGTGCTCGCTCAGGACGTGTCACCCAGCGGCATCGAGGTCGACCTGCCCGGCGCCGGTGGTGGCGTGCTCGCCCTGCTGCTCGAAGGCGCCGAGTCCGAGGTCACCGGGAGCGCCGACAAGGTCGCCGGCGCGTGGGGCGGCGGTGCCGTGGTGGCGTCGTCGGCGCCGTCCTGGTGGGGGCGGTACCCGTTCGCGGAGGGTGACGTGGCCGTGCGGATCGCCGTGCAGCCGCGACATCTGCAGGCCGTGGCGTACTCGCTGCGGGACGCGGCCGGCGGGGCTGTCGCGATCCGGGGGTCGGCCGGGGTCGGGGCCGTGCATGCGGTGCTGCCCGGTGAGCTGGGGGTGACCCGGGTGCGGGAGATCGTCACGGCTCTGGAGCAGGTGCTGATCGCACGGCGGGGGAGGTTGGCCGTGGTGGCGGCGGCGCCGGAGATGGCGGTGCAGCTGCCGATGACGGAGACACGCGAGTTGTTCTGAGCGCACGCCGCTCACGCGGCGTGCGCTGGGCGGCGTCGGCCGCGCGGCGACTCCTGGGATCCTGGCAAGTTCTGGTTGTCACGGGGGCAGAACTTGCCACGGTCTCGTGGAGTTGCCGTGCGGCGGCGTTCTCGGCGGCCGCCATGCCCCGCGCGGCGACCCGGGGATCAGCCTAAGGACGGGATTCGGGTCACTGCCTCCGCTGCCAAGTGACGACCCAGGCGCGCCACATCGCCGACCGCATAGGTCAGGTAGGCGAACTGGCCCACCTCCCGCACCCCGGTGAGGATCAGGTCGTCGACAAGCAGCTTGCGGCGTAGCAGCGGGGCGCCGTCGCCGAGGATCGCCGGGGCTATGCCGAGGATGATCTCGTCGAGGAGGCCGTGGTCGACGAACTGGCTGACCAGGTTGCCGCCGCCGGCCAGCCAGACGTTCTTGCCCTGGGCGGCCACCACCATCGCCTCGTGGACGCGGCGGACGTCGCCACTGATCATGAAGACGTTGGCGTCCGGCACGGGCGGCAGGTCACGGTGGGTGAAGACCCAGCACGGCACGTCGCCGTACATGTCGTGCCAGTTCTCCGGCTCCTCGAGCAGGTTGTCGTTCTTCAGCACCCACTCGTAGGTGGTCGCGCCCATGGCGAACGCGCCGACGCCGGCGAAGAACTCGCCGAACGGGTTGGCGGTGCCCTCGTCAACCTCGAAGAGCCAGTCCAGCGAGTTGCTCTTGTCGGCGATGAAGCCGTCGATGCTGGTGGCGGTGTAGTACTGCGTCTTCGCCATGACCAACACGATGCCACGACTCAGGCGACAAAAGGGGCAGATCGACCAGAGTTGAGAACGGTCAGCTGGGCTTGGACACGTCATAGGTGAGGTAGGCGAACTGGCCGATCGGCCGCGCCCCGGTCAGCGTGAAGCGGGACGACGTGATGCGCCGGGGCAGCACCGGCGCGCCCTTGCCGAGACTCACCGGGGCGACCCCGAGGATCACCTCGTCGAGCAGGCCCTCGTCGGCGAACCGGGCGACCAGCTCGCCGCCGCCGACCAGCCAGATGTTCTTCCCCTGGGCCGCCGTCACCATCTCGGCGTGCACGGGCGCCACATCCCCCCGTACAAAATGAAGGTTTGCTCCGGGGATGGCCGGAAGCTCGCGTGAACTGAAGATCCAGGCGGGAGTGTCGCCGTAGGGCTCGATCCATTTCTTCGGATGCTCGAGCGCGTCCTCGTGGGCGAGGATCCACTCGTAGGTGGTGGAGCCCATCGCGAACGCGCCGATGCCGGCGAAGAACTCGGCGAACGGGTTCTCCCCGCCCTCGTCGACCTCGAAGAGCCAGTCCAGCGAGTTGTGCTCGTCAGCGATGAAGCCGTCGATCGTGGTCGCGGTGTAGTACTGCGTCTTCATGCCGCCGACCCTCTCACGAGGATCTGACAGAAACCTCAGGCATCGTTGCGGAGCACCAGGATCGCGATGTCGTCCCGCGGCTCCTCGACCGAGAAGTTGATCGTCGTCGAGCGCAGCCGGGCCGCCATCACGTCCGCCGGATAGCCGGCCAGCGGCGCGGACGCCTCCCGCAGCCGGTTCGAGCCGAACAGCTCGCGGCCGCGGCGGCGCTCGGTCACCCCGTCGGTGTAGAAGATCAGCGAGTCGCCCGGATCGAGCGTGACCACCACGTCCGGTGAGGTGATCGTCTCCAGCAGGCCGAGCGCGGTGCCGCCCTCACCGACGAACGACGTCTTGCCGTCCGCCCGGACCAGCACGGCGCGGTCGTGCCCGGCGAGGTGCAGGCAGACGCCGAGCGACGTGCCCTTGCGGGTCACCGAGGCCATGGCGAGCGTGCAGTACCGCCCGCCGCCGCGCTGCACCAGCGTCCGGTTGACCCGCCAGAGGATCTCGCTCATCGCCTTGCCGTCGTCGACCAGGATCCGGATCACGTCGCGGACCAGGCCGGTCACGGTCGCGGCTTGCACGCCCTTGCCGGAGACGTCGCCGACCACCACCAGATGTTGATCGGTGCCGAACGGGACGACGTCGTAGAAGTCGCCACCCACCTCCGAGCCGGTCGGCACGTACTCCGCGGCGAACCCGATGCCTTCCACGTGCGGCAGTGCCGGGGGAAGAAGAGAGGCCTGGAGGGTACGGGCCACCGTGCGCCGCTCGTCATGGATGCGCGCGTTGTCGATGGCGAGGGCCGCCCGCCGGGCCACGTCCTCCAGCACCGCGACCTCGTCGGCGTCGTGCCGGTGTTTCGGGTGCCGCCCGACCGCGAGCGTGCCGAGCCGGGTGCCCCTGGCGACCAGCGGCACGGCGTAACCCTCCGAGGGCGTACCGAACATGACCTGGGTGCCGAGCCGGGACGCCTCCTCCAGCCGGGCCAGGATCGACTCCGGCCCGGTCTCGGCGAGCGACGAGTGCAGGTCAGCGAGCTGGGACTCCTCGGCGTGGGTCGCGGCGGCGAGCTGGAGCCGGCCCCACGCGTCGGTGGTGTGCACCGCGCACCACTGGCCGAGCCTGGGCACCACCAGCTGCGGGATCAGCGCCATCGTGAGGTTCACGTCGAGGGATTGCGCGAGCAGCTCGCTGGCCTCGGCGAGGAACGTGATCCAGGTCTGCCGGCGGACGTCGGCGCGGCGCAGCCGGTCATTCTCCAGATGCAGCGAGAACCGCTCGGCGACCATCGTGGCCAGGGCCTGCGCATATCCCACCGGGGAGGCGTCGAGCTCCAATTCACCCGAGTACGGCCGGTGCACGTCGAGCGGAACCCGGATTGTGTCGGCGTTGTCCCGCGGGGCCCGCCCGTACCGTGCCAGCAGTTGCCGGCCCATGCCGTCGCCGCGGTCGAGCCGCACCACGCCGCCGGCCGCGCCGGTCAGCCGGGCCAGCCGGGAGAGCAGATCGGCGGCGAGGTCGGCCAGGCCCTCGTCGGTGTGCCTGTCGTTGCCGCTGCGCAGCAGCCCGGTGAGGGCGCCGAGGCTGGGCGACTCGCCGTGCTGGGGCAGCCGGATCTGTGCGGCGCCGCTGCCGGACCGCTGGTCGAGCCGGAACCAGACGCCTTTGCCGTCGCCCTCGTGCACGGTGCCCCAGCGACTCGCGAAGTGGTCGACGAGCAGCAGGCCACGGCCGCGCTCGGCGACCTCGCCGATGTCCGGGCTCTCGTTCTTGGGCCCGACCGCGAGCTGCTCGACCGGGCCGGGCGCGAAGTCGGTGACGGTCACGGTGAGGCCGCCCGCGTCGGCGGTGACCTCTATCTCCAGCTCGGTGTTGGCGTGCACCACCGCGTTCGTGGAGAGCTCGGTGGTGAGCAGCAGCGCTTCGTTGAGCAGGCTGACGAGCCCGGTCTCCTCCAGCACGGAGCGGACGAGTGCACGGGCGGCCGCCGGGGTACGACGATCATTGGGCAGCCGGGTTCTGCGCACCAGGGCATCCAGCGACGCACCTGTGGGAATCGTTCCGACCTCGGCTGGCACCCATGCATCCTCTCCTGCCGGTGGGTGTATGCACAAAGTCGTCTCTCGCATTGACCCGGTCGGGCGAGAGAGGATAGGGAACCCCGGCAGGAGACAGCGAGTGAGGACAGCATGACTACGGCCCACGAAGCCAGCGTCGGCGTGCCCGACGAGACCGTTTTGCTCGGTGAGCTCGCCGACGCGTTGCGCCGTGTGCGCCGCGGCGATCTCAAGGTTCGGCTGCCCCGGCGCAGCGGGATGGCGGGCGCGGTCGCCGAGGCGTTCAACGAGGTCGTCTCCCTGCAGGAACGGCAGAACCTCGACCTGCGGCGGATAAGCCGGATCGTCGGGCGCGACGGCCGGCTCACCGAGCGCCTCGACGAAGAGGGCCTGGACGGCTCCTGGGCGGACAGCGTCCGCTCGGTCAACTCGCTGATCGACGACCTGGCCCGGCCGACCACGGAGATCTCCCGGGTCATCGTGGCGGTCGCCGAGGGTGACCTGTCGCAGCACATGGCGCTGGAGATGGACGGCCGGCCGCTGCGCGGCGAGTTCCTCCGGATCGGCCGCACGGTGAACACGATGGTGGACCAGCTGTCGTCGTTCGCCGACGAGGTCACCCGGGTGGCGCGCGAGGTGGGCACCGAGGGGGAGCTGGGTGGTCAGGCGGACGTCCGGGGCGTCGCCGGCACCTGGAAGGACCTCACCGACTCGGTGAACACGATGGCGTCCAACCTGACCCACCAGGTGCGCTCGATCTCCCAGGTGGCGACCGCGATGGCCCGCGGCGACCTGTCGCAGAAGATCACCGTGTCGGCGCGCGGCGAGGTGGCCGAGCTGTCCGACACGATGAACGGTCTCACCGACACGTTGCGGCTCTTCGCCGAGCAGGTCACGCGGGTGGCGCGCGAGGTGGGCACCGAGGGCAAGCTGGGCGGTCAGGCCGAGGTGCCGAACGTGGCGGGCACCTGGAAAGACCTCACCGACAACGTGAACTCGATGGCGTCCAACCTGACCAGTCAGGTGCGCAACATCGCCCAGGTCTCCACGGCGGTCGCGAAAGGTGACCTGTCGCAGAAGATCACGGTGGCGGCGCAGGGCGAGATCCTCGAGCTCAAGGACACCGTGAACACGATGGTGGATCAGCTGTCGTCGTTCGCCGACGAGGTCACGCGTGTGGCGCGCGAGGTGGGTTCGGAGGGCCGGCTGGGCGGTCAGGCCCAGGTCCGAGGCGTTTCCGGTACGTGGCGTGACCTCACCGAGAACGTGAATCAGCTCGCCGCCAACCTGACCGCGCAGGTCCGCAACATCTCCCAGGTCTCCACGGCGGTCGCCAAGGGTGACCTGTCGCAGAAGATCACGGTCGACGCCCGGGGTGAGATCGCGGAGCTGAAGAACACCGTGAACACGATGGTGGATCAGCTGTCGTCGTTCGCCGACGAGGTCACGCGTGTGGCGCGCGAGGTGGGTTCGGAGGGCAAGCTCGGCGGTCAGGCCCAGGTCAAGGGCGTTTCCGGTACGTGGCGTGACCTCACCGACAACGTGAACTACATGGCCTCGAACCTGACCAGTCAGGTCCGCAACATCGCGTCGGTCACCACCGCGGTGGCCAAGGGCGACCTCGGCCAGAAGATCACGGTCGACGCCCGCGGCGAGATCCTGGAGCTGAAGTCCACGGTCAACACGATGGTCGACCAGCTGTCGTCGTTCGCCGACGAGGTCACCCGCGTGGCCCGCGAGGTCGGCACCGAGGGCAAGCTCGGCGGTCAGGCCCAGGTCCGTGGGGTCGCCGGCACGTGGCGCGACCTGACCGACAACGTGAACTCGATGGCGTCCAACCTGACCAGCCAGGTCCGTAACATCGCCCAGGTCTCCACCGCGGTCGCGAAAGGTGACCTGTCGCAGAAGATCACGGTCGACGCGCAGGGCGAGATCCTCGAGCTGAAGAACACCGTGAACACGATGGTGGATCAGCTGTCGTCGTTCGCCGACGAGGTCACGCGTGTCGCGCGCGAGGTGGGTTCGGAGGGCAAGCTCGGCGGTCAGGCCCAGGTTCGCGGGGTCGCCGGCACGTGGCGTGACCTGACCGACAACGTGAACTACATGGCCTCGAACCTCACCGGCCAGGTCCGCAACATCGCCTCGGTCACCACCGCGGTCGCGAAGGGCGACCTCGGCCAGAAGATCACGGTCGACGCCCGCGGCGAGATCCTGGAGCTGAAGAACACCGTGAACACGATGGTGGATCAGCTGTCGTCGTTCGCCGACGAGGTCACGCGTGTCGCGCGCGAGGTGGGTTCGGAGGGCAAGCTCGGCGGTCAGGCCCAGGTCAAGGGCGTTTCCGGTACGTGGCGGGACCTCACCGACAACGTGAACCAGCTCGCCTCCACGCTCACCATCCAGCTGCGCGCCATCGCCGAGGTGTCCACCGCCGTGACCCGCGGTGATCTCACCCAGAGCGTCGCGGTCGAGGCGCAGGGCGAGGTGGCGGAGCTGAAGGACAACATCAACCAGATGATCGTCACGCTCCGCGACACCACCAAGACCAACGCGGAGCAGGGCTGGCTCGACTCCAACCTGGCCCGGATCGGTGGCCTGCTGCAGGGCCAGCGGGACGTCGGCGAGGTCTGCCGCATGATCATGACCGAGGTGACGCCGCTGGTGGACGCGCAGCTCGGCGCGTTCTTCCTGGTCGACAACGAGGAAGCGGTGATGCGGCTGCGGCTCAACGCCGCGTACGGATACGTCGCCCGCGACCACGAGGTCACGTTCGGCCCGGGTGAAGGGCTGGTCGGGCAGGCCGCGGTGTCGCGCCGGACGATCCGGGTCCGCGCCACCCACGACGGCATACTGACCATGCGTTCCGGGCTGCTCGCCATGCCGCCGAACGACCTGGTGGTGCTGCCGGTCCTCTTCGAGGGCGAGATGCTCGGCGTGATCGAGTTCGCGTCGGTGGCCGCCTTCTCCGGCCTGCACCTCACGTTCCTGGAGCGGCTGGTCGCCAACATCGGGATCGCGCTCAACACGATCCAGGCGAACCGGCGTACCGAGGAACTGCTCACCCAGTCGCAGCGGCTGGCCCGGGAGATGCAGGACCAGTCGGCCGAGCTCCAGCGCACCAACGCCGAGCTGGAGGACAAGGCGAAACTGCTCAGCGATCAGAAGGCCAACATCGAGCTGAAGAACCGGGAGATCGAGCTGGCCCGGCTCGGCCTGGAGGAGAAGGCGCAGCAGCTCTCCCGCGCCAACACCTACAAGTCCGAGTTCCTGGCGAACATGAGCCACGAGCTGCGGACGCCGCTGAACTCGCTGCTCCTGCTGGCCCGGTTGCTCGCTGACAACACCGAGCAGAACCTCACCAGCAAGCAGATCGAGTTCGCCCGGACCATCCACAGCGCCGGTTCCGACCTGCTGTCGCTGATCGACGACATCCTCGACCTCTCCAAGATCGAGGCGGGCCGGATGGACGTCGAGCCGGACGTGGTCGACTTCGACGGCATCCGCAGTTACGTCGAGCAGGCGTTCCTGCCACAGGCTGAGGACAAGGGCCTGGAGTTCCGGGTCGACGTGGCGCCCGAGCTGCCCGAGTCGATCGTCACCGACCCGCAGCGCCTCCAGCAGATCCTGCGCAACCTGCTCTCCAACGCGGTGAAGTTCACCGACAGCGGCTCGGTGACCCTGAGCATCTTCCCGGCCTCACCGGACGTCGATCTGGACGCACCGTCGCTGCTCTCGGCGCGGAAGGTGGTCGGGTTCGCGGTCACCGACACCGGCATCGGCATCTCGGACGAGAAACTGGCGATCATTTTCGAGCCGTTCCAGCAGGCCGACGGCACGACCACCCGTAAGTACGGCGGCACCGGTCTGGGTCTGTCGATCAGCCGGGAGTTCGCGGCGCTGCTCGGCGGCACGATCACGGTGGCCTCGGTGCCGGGTGGCGGTTCCACCTTCACCCTCTACATGCCCGAGGCGCTGGTGCCGGACGCCATCCCGATGCCGGCGCTGCCGCCGGTGCCGGCGAAGGCGGTCTCGGTCCGCCCGGCGACCTCCCTCGACATCCCGCTCATGGAGCTGCCGCAGCTTGCCGCGCGGCAGGAGGAGAAGAAGCCGGCGATGACCCCGGCCGGCCGGCAGCTGGACGGCGCGACCGTGCTGATCATCGACGACGACGTGCGGAACGTCTTCGCGCTGACCAGCGCCCTGGAGATGCACGGGCTGAACGTCCTCTACTCGGACAACGGCGTCGACGGCGTCCGCATCCTGGCCGAGCACCCGGAGGTCGACATCGTGCTGATGGACGCGATGATGCCCGACCAGGACGGCTACGAGACGACCCGGGGAATCCGACGCAATCAGCGTTTCCGGGACCTACCGGTAGTCTTCCTCACGGCGAAGGCGATGCCCGGCGACCGGGAGTCCGCTCTCGCCGCCGGCGCGAGTGACTACATCACCAAGCCGGTCGATCTGGATGAACTGATCGAGCTGATGGCGCGCTGGGTGAACGCTAAGGAGAACACGGCACCGGAACACGGCTGAGAGCAGCCCGGAGCAGGACTCGAACCGAACTGTGTGAGGTGGATACGCGTGGGTGAGCGCGCCAAGGCGCTTCTGGTCGACGACCGGCGGGACAACCTGCTGGCCCTGGAAGCGATCCTGCAAGGGCTGCCGGTGACCGCGGTCGCCGTGGAGAGCGGGGAGGCGGCCCTCAAGCAGTTGCTCACCGACGACTTCGCGGTGATCCTGCTCGACGCGCACATGCCCAACATGGATGGGTTCGAGACGGCCAGCCACATCAAGCGGCGGGAGCGGACCCGGCACGTACCCATCCTGTTCCTGACCGCTGCCGACCGCGATGCGCAACTCGCGCTCCGGGGTTACGCGGTCGGCGCCGTGGATTACCTCACGAAGCCGTTCGACCCGTGGGTGCTGCGCGCCAAGGTGTCGATCTTCGTTGAGCTCTGGACGAAGAACCAGCAGCTCAAGGCCCAGGCCGAGGCGTCGAAGGAGCGGGAGACGCAGTGGCTCCAGCTCACCGAGACGATGGATGAGGCGGCTCGGGTGCTGCGGGCCGGCGGCCCGGAGGCCGCCACCGAGGCGCTCGATCTGCTGGAGAAGGCCCGCTGGGGGAGCTGAGGTGCCGGTGTGACCTGAGTCACGCTGAACAACCTCGGCGGGCAGCCGCGCCACTACCGGGACGTGATCGCTTGATCATGCGGTCTTTCTTCCCCTGAGTAGGAGCAACATGCGGCACGCAATGCCTCCCACTGCCTCGGATCGCCGCCGGCGCCGCCGGCTGGTCACGGGCCTCGGCGCTGCCGGTGCTGCCGGTGCGGTCACCGCGCTGGTCGCCGTTCTCGTCCCGTCGGCCTCGGCCGCCACCCTGCTGTCCGAGGACTTCGAGGACGGCGCGAGCGGCTGGTCGAAGTCCGGCGGCACCTGGTCGGTGGTCACCGACGGCTCGAAGGTCTACCAGCAGGCCAAGGCCGACAGCGAGCTGGCCCGCGTCTTCGCCGGTGAGACCTCGTGGACCGATTACTCGGTGCAGGCGAAGGTCAAGCCGATCACCCTCGGCAAGGGTCTGGCCGGTATCGCGGCCCGGGCCAGCAGTGCCTCGAACATGTACCGCCTCGCGCTGACCTCGGCCGGCAAGGCCGAGCTGCAGTCCGTCAAGGGCAGCGCGGTCAGCGTGCTCGGCTCGGTGGCGGTCAGCAACCTCACCGCGTGGCACACCCTGCGCATCGACGCCTCGGGCAGCACCGTGACCGGTTACGTGGACGGCACGAAGGTCGCCGCCGGGACCGGGACGCTGGCCGGCGCCGGCCGGGTCGGCCTGATCACCAGCTACGCGTCGGCCTCGTTCGACGACGTCGCGGTGAACCCGGTGACCGCCGCGCCCGCGACGCCGCCGGTCACCGCGTCGGCCTCGAAGACCGCCACGGCCGCCCCTTCGGCGTCGAAGACCGCTACCGCGTCGCCGTCCGCGTCCAAGACCGCTACCGCGTCACCGTCGGCCTCGAAGACCGCCACGGCGTCGCCGTCGGCGTCCAAGAGCGCGACCGCCGCCCCCACCCCGACCGCGACCGCCACCTCCGGCTCGGGCACCAGCCCGACCGCGGCGTGGCCGACCGCGACCAGCAGCAAGCCGGTGACCGCGACGATCCCGGTCTCCGGCACGCTGGACGGCGGCAACGTCCGCTACTACGGCAGCGGCGCCCTGGGCGGCGACGGCCAGGACGAGGGCCAGGACCCGATCTTCAAGCTGGCCGACGGCGCGGTGCTGAAGAACGTCATCCTCGGCGCCCCGGCCGCGGACGGCGTGCACTGCTCCGGCTCCTGCACCCTGATCAACGTGTGGTGGGAGAACGTCGGCGAGGACGCGGCCACCTTCAAGGGTGGCGCCTCGGCGACCTACACCGTCGACGGCGGCGGCGCTCGCTCCGCCGATGACAAGGTCTTCCAGCACAACGGCGGCGGCACGCTCACCATCAAGAACTTCCAGGTCTCCGACTTCGGCAAGCTCTACCGGTCCTGCGGCAACTGCTCGACCCAGCACAAGCGCGCCGTCGTGGTGCAGAACGTGATCGCCACCGCCCCGGCGAAGAGCCTGGTCGGCGTCAACGCCAACTACGGCGACACCGCCACGCTGTCCAAGATCACCATCGTCGGCGACGACAAGCTGGACATCTGCGTCCGCTTCACCGGCAACAACACCGGCAAGGAGCCCACCAAGATCGGCTCCGGCCCGGACGGTGTGACCTGCAAGTACAGCGAATCCGACGTCACCTTCAAATGATGTGCCGGATGGCCGCCGGACACCCGGGTCCGGCGGCCATCCGAGTCGATGAGCCGGCCTCCTTCAAAACAGGCCCCTAGAGATCCACGGTTGGAGGGCGGCGCCATGAGGCTCATCGACGACGAGTTGCGCGCGGCACTGCGCGCGGAAGCGGTCCGGCACCGCCCGGACCGCGAGCTGATGCTCGACCGGATCACACAGACCGCGATGCGCAACCAGTTCGCCCGGCACCGGGCCGTGCCGCGGCTGCGGATCACCGGCGCCGCCGTCGCGGTGGCCGCCGTTCTCACCGGCGGTGGATTCGCCCAGTGGGCGCTGGCCGGGGACGGCGCGCCCCCGCCGGCGCCGCCCGCTCCAGCCGTGAGCGCCTCGGTGGCGCCGCCGGCCTCGCTGTCCCCCTCCCGTACGCCGTCCCCATCCCCCTCGGCCTCGCATGCGCCGTCATCCCCGCCCGCGAGCGCCGCAACGAAGGACGCGAGCGCCGCAACGCCGGACGCGAGCGCCGGGACCAGGGAGAAGCCGCGCGGTTCATCCCCGGCCGGGTCGGCCCCGGCGACCAGCGCGTCCCCGTCGGCCGCGGGCACGACCGACCCCGCCGTACGCGGACCGCTCTGGTCGGACGGCTCGATCGACGCCTCCGGCGCTCAGGGCACCGGTGTGGTGACGATCCGGACCACCCAGCGGCTCACCGCACTGGACGTGACGATCCGGGTGGCGCGAACCCCCGAGCTCGTCTCCCGCGGCGGCAGCGAGCAGGTCCCCGGCGCGAGCGTGACGAGCACCGTCACCGCAGAGGCGGACGCGCTGGTCTATCGCTTCCAGCTCTCCTCGGGCGACACTCTGGACCCGGGAACGTACGTCTTCTACGCGCGCTACACCTTCGCCGAGGGCGGCCGGGACGCCCGCGCGGACGCCTATGCCGCGACGGCCGTCACCGAGAGCGGCGCCACCGTGAACGTCACCGGATCACTCGGCTGAGGACAGTTCCACGGCCGACCGCGCTCTCAGGAACTCCCCAATCGCGATGTGACACCATCGCGGTATGTCGGGCTCAGGCTGTACTGCTGATCATCAGTGCGCTGCGCAGACCGGTGATGTCCAGCACCCGCATCAGGAAATCGCCCACGTTGGCGAGGGCCAGCACAGTCTGCGCATGTTGCGCCTTGCGGCTCAGCACCACCAGCGTGCCCAGACCCTGCGAGTCACAGAACGTCACACCGGCCATGTCGAGCACGATCCGCGACGGCGGCTCGGCGAGCAATTCGTTGACGACCGTGGACAGCTCGGTGACCGTGAGCACGTCGATTTCCCCGGCGAGCGCGATGACGACCTCGTCGGGGGCGCGATGAACCGCGATGGACAGCTCCGGTCGCTCCACGCGAGTCAGCCTATCCTCTTACACGCGGTTCGGCCCGTTCGGCGCGGTCAGACCGGGCGCATCCGGACATCTCCCGGAGACGTGAGCAACCCTCTCGAGATACTCGCCGTACGCCGCTGACAGAATGGGAACCGCTGTGACCACGACATATCCCACCGCGGATCTTCCGTACCCGGAGGATGCCCCGGTCTCTCAGGCCCTGTTCGACCGTGCCCAGGCCATCGTGCCGGGCGGGGTCAATTCACCTGTGCGTGCCTTCCGGGCGGTCGGCGGCACGCCCCGATTCATGGTCTCGGGCAGCGGTCCGTGGATGACCGACGCGGATGGCCGGCGCTACGTCGACCTGGTCTGCTCCTGGGGTCCGCTGATCCACGGGCACGCCCATCCGGAGATCATCGAAGCGGTGCAGCGGGCCGCCGCGTCCGGCACCAGCTTCGGTACGCCGACGGCCGGTGAGGTCGACCTGGCCGAGGAGATCGTCCGCCGGACCCCGGTCGACGAGGTGCGCCTGGTCAACTCCGGCACCGAGGCGACCATGACGGCGATCCGGCTGGCCCGGGGCTACACCGGCCGCTCCAAGATTGTGAAGTTCGCCGGCTGTTACCACGGTCACGTGGACGCGCTGCTCGCCGCGGCCGGCTCCGGCGTCGCGACGCTCGGCCTGCCCGACTCGCCCGGTGTGACGGGCGCGGCCGCCTCCGAGACGATCGTGCTGCCGTACAACGACGTCGACGCCGTGATCAAGGCGTTCGAGGTGGACGGCGCCGAGATCGCCGCGATCATCACCGAGGCGGCGCCCGGCAACATGGGCGTGGTCACGCCCAAGGACGACTTCAACGGCAAGCTCGCCGAGATCGCCCACCGGCACGGCGCGCTGCTGATCATCGACGAGGTGATGACCGGTTTCCGGGTCTCCGCCGGTGGCTGGGCCGGGCTGCACCCGGTCGACGCCGACCTCTTCACCTTCGGCAAGGTGATGGGCGGTGGCCTGCCCGCGGCGGCCTTCGGCGGACGCCGGGAGATCATGTCCCGGCTCGCCCCGGCCGGCCCGGTCTACCAGGCCGGCACCCTGTCCGGTAACCCGCTCGCGTGCGCGGCCGGGCTCGCCTCGCTGCGGCTCGCCGACGACGCGACCTACAAGCGGCTCGACGAGCTGGCCGGCACGGTCGGGTCGCTCGCCTCCGACGCGCTGACCGCCGCGGGCGTGCCGCACCGGCTGCAGTACGCCGGGAACATGTTCTCGATCTTCTTCACCGACGCCGAGGTCGTCGACTACGACTCCGCGAAGACGCAGAACGCGGCCGCGTTCAAGGCGTTCTTCCACACCATGCTGGCCCGCGGCGTCTACCTGCCGCCGAGCGCCTTCGAGTCGTGGTTCGTGTCGACGGCGATCGACGACGCAGCGCTGGAACAGATCGCCGCGGCGGCGCCGCACGCGGCCCGAGCGGCAGCGGGAGCCTGATTTTGTCCGAGCCCACCAAGACCACGGTGCACGTGCTCCGGCACGGCGAGGTCTTCAACCCCAGCAAGATCCTGTACGGCCGGCTGCCCGACTTCCACCTCTCGGAGCTCGGCCACCAGATGGCCAAGGCCGCCGCCGAGGTGCTGGCCGGCCGGGACATCACGCACGTGGTGGCGAGCCCGCTGGAGCGCGCGCAGGAGACGGCCGCGCCGTTCGCCGCGGAGTTCAAGCTGGAGACGGCGACCGACGTCCGGCTGATCGAGAGCGCGAACTACTTCGAGGGCAAGCGGGTCTCGGTCGGCGACGGCGCGTTCAGCAACCCCCGGCACTGGTGGGTGTTGCGGGACCCGATCACCCCGTCCTGGGGCGAGGCGTACCTGGTGATCGCGCAGCGGATGTTCGCCGCGGTGCAGGCGGCCCGGGTCGCGGCCGAGGGCCACGAAGCGGTCTGCGTCTCGCACCAGCTTCCGATCTGGACACTGCGACGGTACGTGGAGGGCAAGCGCCTCTGGCACGACCCGCGTAAGCGTCAGTGCGGGCTGGCCAGCCTCACCTCGTTCCGCTTCGAGGGGTCCAAGGTGGTCGGTGTCGACTATTCGGAACCGGCCGCGCACCTGGTGGCCCTCTCCGCGACCGCCAAGACCGCCAAGGGGGCCTGACCGTGCGCCGCCTCCTGGCCGTCACCGTCGCAGCGGTCGCCGCTGCCGGGCTTCTGGCCGGCTGCGGCGAGGACAAGAACTGGACGAAGAACTGCGACACCACAGCGAACCTGGTGTTCGAGTGCACCGCGGAGAACCGCCCGCAGGTCTCCGACATCAGTGGTGAGCTGCTCGACGGCGGCAGTTATCGGGTCGCGGACGACCGTGGCAAGGTCGTCGTGGTCAACTTCTGGGGCTCCTGGTGCGCGCCGTGCCGTGCCGAGGCGGACGACCTGGAGAAGACCTACCAGGCCACCAAGGCCAAGGAGGTCGTCTTCATCGGGGTGAACAACCGGGACGACCGGGACTCGGCGATCAACTTCGAGCGGGGCCGGGTCACGTACCCGAGCATGTTCGATCCGGACGCGAAGCTGGCCATCCAGTTCGACCCGACCCAGGCGAGCACTCCCGGCACGCTGATCCTTGACCGGCAGGGCCGGATCGCGGTCGCCATCCGCCGCGCCACCACGCTCGCCGAGCTCCAGCCCCTGGTGGAACGGGTGGCAGCCGAGGCCCTTCCGACCGCCCCACCCGCCACCCAAAAGCGGACTGAAGGCGGCGCCTGATGGGCGACGCCTTCCAGAACACGGCCCTGAGCGGTCCTTTGCTACTTGCGATCGGCGCGGCCATGATTGCGGGTCTGGTGAGCATCCTTTCGCCGTGCGTGCTGCCGCTCGTGCCCGGCTACCTGTCCTACGTGACCGGGCTGGCTGGTAACGACCTGGAAGCCGCGATCGGCACGGGCCGCCCGGCCGAGAGCGGCACCACGATCACGAAGACGCGGACTCTGGCGCTCAAGGGTCGGGTGCTGCTCGGCAGCAGCCTGTTCGTGCTCGGTTTCGCGGTGGTGTTCACGCTCCTCACCACATTCATCGCGAACATCGGCTTCACCCTGAAGACCCACCAGGACGTCCTCAACATCGTGCTCGGCGTGCTGCTGATCGTGCTGGGGCTGGGTTACCTCGGCCTGATTCCGGGCCTGCAGCGCGAGGCCCGGTTCAAGAAGCTGCCGGCCGCCGGACTGCTCGGAGCGCCGGTTTTCGGGGCGATCTTCGCGGTTTCCTGGATCCCGTGCATGGGCCCGACCCTGAGCGCTGTCTACGCGCTCGCGGCTACCAGCGGGAGCACCGACCGCGCGGTGATCCTGGCGCTTGCCTTCAGCCTCGGCCTGGGCATCCCCTTCATCCTCTTCGGGCTGTTCTTCCGCCGGCTGCTCGGGGTCTTCCAGGCGATCCGCCGCAACAGCAAGTGGGTGACCCGGATCGGCGGCGCGCTGCTGATCCTTATCGGTGTCACCCTCGTCACCGGGCAGTGGAACTACTTCCTCGCCTGGTTGATGACTACCCTCAACTTCGGTCAGGAGCTGTACCTGTGACCGTCGTCGAGGATCGCCCGGTGACCGCCGAGCCACCGCCGCCGCGCCGGGTCAACCCGGTCTGGGCGCTGCTGCGCAACTCCTGGCGGCAGCTGACCAGCATGCGTACCGCGCTGATCCTGCTCTTCCTGCTCGCCGTCGCCGCGGTGCCCGGCTCGATCTTCCCGCAGCGCTCGGTGAACCGGGAGAACGTCTCCGAGTACTTCACGGCGCACCCGAAACTGGCGCCGGCGCTGGACCGGTTCTTCGCGTTCGACGTCTACTCGTCGCCGTGGTTCGCCGCGATCTACCTGCTGCTCTTCACCTCGCTGATCGGGTGTGTGCTGCCACGGCTGCGGGATCACATCCGGGCGCTGAGGACCGTACCCCCGGAAGCGCCCAAGCGGATGGACCGCCTGCCGCAGCATGCCGCCGGGCTGGTGGGGCCGGAGGGCCCGGCCGAGACGGCCGAGAGCATCGCGCGGACCCTGCGCCGCAAATGGTTCCGGACCAGGGTGCGCGAGCTCCCGGACGGCGGCTGGGCGATCTCTGCGGAGAAGGGTTTCCTGAAGGAGACCGGCAACCTGATCTTCCACATCGCGATGCTGTCGGTGCTCGTGGGTGTCGGTTTCGGTCATTGGTACGGGTGGCACGGCAACCGCCTGCTCGTCGGCGGCAATGATCAGGGGTTCTGCAACGCGATCACGCAGTACGACGACTCGGCGCTCGGCCCGCAGCTCGACGCCAGCGATCTGCCGAACTTCTGCATGAAGCTGACCGACTTCGAGGCCACCTACCAGAGCACCGGGCAGCCGAAGTCGTTCAACGCGACGGTCGCGGTGACCGAGGACGACGGCCCCGCGAAGATCCGATCGTTCACGGTCAACGACCCGCTGCGGCTCAAGCACGCGAACGTCCACCTGCTCGGCCAGGGCTACGCGCCCGAGCTGAAGTACACCGACCGGTACGGCATCTCGCAGACCAAGGTCGTCCCGTTCCTGCCGGTCGACGGCATGCTGACCAGCGAGGGCGTCGCCCAGTTCGCGGACGTCAACATCGACCCGAAGACCAACAACCGGGACGAGAAACTGCAGGTCGGCTTCGAGGGCGTGTTCCTGCCGACCGGTGACACCGACGGCAGCGCCCGCTCGCAGTTCCCGGCGCTGAACAATCCGGTGCTCTACCTGACCGCTTACCGCGGCGACCTCGGGCTGGACGTCGGCATCCCCGGCTCGGTGTACGCGCTGGACCGCGACCAGATCGACAGCGGCGCGCTGAAGAAGCTCGGCGGCGACCGGCCCTACGCGCTCAAGCAGGGCGAGAAACTGACCCTGGACGACGGCACGACCCTGGAGTTCGTCGGGGTCCGTGAGTTCGCCACCCTCTCCATCCGGTACGACCCCACCCAGTTCCTGCTGCTCATCGGCTCGGTGCTGGGACTCGTCGGTCTGATGCTCTCGCTCGCCGTGCACCGGCGCCGGGTGTGGTTCCGGGTGCTCCCGGCAGCCGGCGGCGCCGCGGGGAGTAGCGTGATCGAAGCCGGTGGTCTGCCTCGCACCGACTATCCCGGGTTCGGCGACGAGTTCGCGGCGCTGACCCGAAGTTATAAGGAAGGGACGCCCTGAGATGGCGGAGCTGTCCAATCAGCTGATGGCCTTCACCGTGCTGGCCTACCTGGCCGCCATGATCTGCTACGCGGCGGAGTACGCGTTCGGCAAGCGCAGCCACGTCGGCCGGGCGGCGACGCGTGAGCTGGTCGGCGCCGGTGCCCCGGTCGAGTCCGCGGCGCCGGTCGTGCAGAAGGTGCCCGTGGAGAAACCGGGCCGCGGTGAGCTGGCCGGCCGGATCGCGGTGATCTTCACAGTCCTCGGCTTCGCGCTGCACCTCGGCTCCACGGTCACCCGCGGCGTCGCCGCCGGCCGGATGCCGTGGGGCAACATGTACGAGTACATCCTCTCCGCGAGCCTGGTCGGCGCCGCGGTCTGGGTGGTCGTGCTGCTGCGCAAGCCGGCCCTGCGTCACCTGGGACTCTTCGTCTCGCTCACCCTGGTGGTGCTGCTCGGCGCGGCCAGCCTGATCGCGTACACGCCGGTCGGCCCGCTGGTGCCGGCGCTGAACTCGTACTGGTTCGTCGTCCACGTGTCGACGATCATCGTCTCGTCCGGCATCTTCCTGTTCGGCGCGGTCCCGGCCGCGATGTTCTTGATCAAGAACGGGTACGACGAGGGCAAGCGCAGCTTCCCGTACACGCTGGGCAAGCGGGTCGGCGACGCGTCCGCGCTGGAGCGGCTGACCTTCCGCCTGCACGCGTTCGCGTTCCCGCTCTTCACGTTCGGCGCGCTGATCGCCGGTCCGCTGTGGGCCGAGGCGTCCTGGGGCCGCTACTGGGGCTGGGACCCCAAGGAGGTCTGGGCGTTCATCTCCTGGATCGTCTACGCGGCGTACCTGCACGCCCGCGCCACGCCCAGCGTGAAGCGCACGGTGGCGACGTGGATCGCGCTGCTCGGCTTCGTGACGATGCTGATGAACCTGTTCGGTGTGAACCTGTTCTTCGAGGGCCTGCACAGCTACGCCAACGCCGGCGACTAACCTGACCGGGCGGCTGGCGCCGCACGGTCCGGCTCGGGCGGCTGGCGCCGCACGAGCCCACGGGTCATGCTCACCCCCGGTACGCGGTTGTCAACAGTCTCCCGCGGTCCAGGTGTCGTACCTGGTGACCCAGTCCAGGCACAGGCCGCCCCGGCTCATCCGCTGACCCGGGGCGGTTCCGGTCAGGGTGCCGACGTCCTCGCGCCAGTACCGTGCCGGCCCGCCGTCGGTGGGTTTCAGCTGCACGTTGTCGACGGTCAGCTTGGGCACGTCGATGCGTACCGCCGGTTTCTTCGGGTCGGCGTGCACCTCGACGTACTGCTCGATGTTGGCGCTCGACCCGACCGGAAGCTTCTCCTTGGTCAGCAGGACCCACTTGTTGTTCCAGAAGAGCCAGGCCTGCCAGACGCCGTCGGCATCGGTGTGCAGGTCGACCCAGACCTTGTCACCCGGCTTGATCGGGTATTGGTCGTAGAACTGCCAGGCGTTCGTGTTGGTGTTGAACGTGTAGACGCGCTGCTTGCCGGGGTTGGACCAGCCGGTCTCCGCCCAGCCGACCTCCAGCCATGAGATCCGGCCGCCGCCCATGTCACGTTTCGCCATGAACCGGCTCGCCACGAAGTCGTAGGTGTTCGGGCGTACCGCGACGTCCACCACCGAGATCCGGCCGGAGACGCCACTCCACTCGCCGCTGGTCCCGGCGCCCAGGTGGTGGTACCCACCGGGAGTGGTTAGTCCGACCAGCGCCACGGCAAGGAGCTTCACGAAGCGGTCAACGGGAGTGCCCAATCACTAGTGACGGGACCTGCCAGGCGGCTCGCAGTGATCCGGTGCCAGACTGAGAGGCATGGCGCCGCGTGGATTCCCCTATGCCGATCTGCAGAGCTTCATCGCCGCCCTCGAGAAGGCGGGTGAGCTGCGCCGGATCAAAGTCCCGGTGGACCCGACGCTGGAGATCAGCGAGGTGGTGACCCGGACCGTGCGGGCCGGGGGGCCGGCATTGTTGTTCGAACGGCCGACCCGGGGCGAGATGCCGCTGGTGATCAACCTGTTCGGCACCGAGAAGCGGATGGCGATGGCTCTCGGCGTCGACCACCTCGACGAGATCGGCGAGCGGATCGGCGCGCTGGCCAAGCCGGAGCTCCCGGTCGGCTGGTCCGGCATCCGTGAGGGCATCGGCAAGGTGCTCCAGCTCAAGTCGGTCCCGCCGAAGAAGGTGAAGACCGCGCCCTGTCAGGAGGTCGTGCTCAAAGGCGACGAGGTCGACCTGGACCTGCTGCCCGGCCTCAAGGTCTGGCCGGGTGACGGCGGCGTCTTCCACAACTTCGGGCTGACCCACACGAAGCACCCGGAGACCGGCAAGCGCAACCTCGGCCTCTACCGCCTCCAGCAGCACTCCAAGAACACGCTCGGCATGCACTGGCAGATCCACAAGGACTCCACCGCGCACCACGCGGTCGCCGAGCGGCTCGGTCAGCGGCTCCCGGTCGCGATCGCGATCGGCTGCGACCCGGTGGTGACGTACTCGGCGAGCGCGCCGCTGCCCGGCGACATCGACGAGTACCTGTTCGCGGGCTTCCTCAAGGGCGAGCGCATCGAGATGGTGGACTGCCTGACCGTCCCGCTGCAGGTGCCGGCGTCGGCGCAGATCGTGCTGGAGGGTTACCTGGAGCCCGGCGAGCGCCTCCCGGAGGGGCCGTTCGGTGACCACACCGGCTTCTACACCCCGGTCGAGCCGTTCCCGGTGCTGCACGTCGAGACCATGACGATGCGCAAGAAGCCGATCTACCACTCGATCGTCACGTCCAAGCCGCCGCAGGAGGACCACGGCCTCGGCAAGGCCACCGAGCGGATCTTCCAGCCGCTCCTGAAGATCCTGATCCCGGACATCGTCGACTACGACATGCCGGCCGCCGGCGTCTTCCACAACTGCCTCATCGTCTCCATCCGCAAGCGGTACCCGAAGCACGCGCAGAAGGTGATGAACGCGGTCTGGGGCGCGCACCTGATGTCGCTCACCAAGCTGATCGTGGTGGTGGACGAGGACTGCGACGTGCACGACTATCGGGAGGTCGCGTTCCGCGCGTTCGGCAACGTCGACTACTCCCGCGACCTGCTGCTCACCGAGGGACCCGTGGACCATCTGGACCACGCCTCCTACCAGCAGTTCTGGGGTGGGAAAGCGGGTGTCGACGCCACCCGTAAGCTGCCCGCCGAGGGTTACACCCGCGGCTGGCCGGAGGAGATGACCATGTCGCCCGAGGTGGTCAGTCTGGTGGACAAGCGCTGGAAGGAATACGGGATATGACGGCAGCCGTGGAGAAACCGGGGAAGGTGAAGGCCTTCCTGCGGCTCGTCATGATCGAGCACTCGATCTTCGCGCTGCCGTTCGCGTACCTCTCCGCGCTCGTCGCCATCGACCGGGACGGCACCGGCCGGCACTGGGCCGATCTGGTGCTGGTCACGATCGCGATGGTCTCCGGCCGTACCTTCGCGATGGCGGCCAATCGCATCCTGGACCGCAAGATCGACGCGCAGAACCCGCGCACGCAGAACCGGGAGCTGGTCACCGGCGCCGTCAGCGTGCGGACCGCGTGGACCGGCGCGCTCGTCTCACTGGTGATCCTGGTGATCGCGGCGGGCCTGCTCAACCCGCTCTGCCTGGTCCTCTCGCCGCTCGCCGTGATCCCGCTGGTGGTCTACCCGTACGCGAAGCGGTTCACGAACTTCCCGCACTACGTGCTGGCGCTGGCGCAGGCGGTGGCCCCGGTCGGCGCCTGGCTGGCGATCACCGGCACGTTCGAGGGCTCCGGGCCGGCGTGGGTGCTCGGCGTCGCGGTGGGTCTGTGGATCGGTGGCTTCGACATCATCTACGCCTGCCAGGACGTGGAGGTGGACCGCCGGATCGGGGTGCACTCGACGCCGGCGCGGTTCGGCGTGCCGCTGGCGCTGAAGATCTCGACGGTGACCCACGTCCTGAGCTTCGCGCTCTTCGTCTGGTTTGGTCAGTGGGCCGGCCTGAGCTGGCTCTGGTGGATCGGGCTGCTCCTCACCGGCGCCGGCCTCGTCTACCAGCACGTCGTCGTCACCCCCACCGACCTCTCCAAGGTCAACCGAGCGTTCTTCACCGCGAACGGCTTCATCGCGATCGCGCTCTTCGTCTTCGCCCTCCTCGACCTGATCCTGCTGTAACCGAATCGGTCCATCTCTCCGTCTTATCCGCGTGAGCGATAGAGAGGCCGAGTTCCGGGAGTTCGTCGCCGCGCGCATGGAACCCTTGCGCGGGCTGGCGTACCTCACCTGCGGCGACTGGCAGCTGGCCGAGGACGCCGTCCTGGCCGCCCTGCCGAAGCTGTACGCGAAGTGGAACCGCATCGACAACCACGACGCGTACGCGCGTACCGCGGTGGTCCGGGCCGCGATCGACGAGACCCGCCGCCCGTGGTGGCGGCGGGAGCGGTCGCACAGCGACGCGCTGCCGGAACGCGCCGAGCCGGACTCCACCCAGGCGGTCCACGACCGGCTGCAGATGCGGTCCGCGCTGCGGCAGCTGCCCCCGCGACAGCGGGCGGTGCTGGTGCTGCGATTCCTCGAAGGGCTCAGCGTGGAACAGACCGCCGCGGCCCTGAGCTGCCCGCAGGGCACCGTGAAGGTCTACACCGCGCGTGGTCTCGCGACGCTCCGCCACATCATGGGCGCGGACCTGGAGGCACCCTATGCGACTCTCTGAGCTTCTCGAGGAGGCCCGGGCGGACGCGCCGCCGTCCCGCCTCGGCATCGACGACCTGGTGGCCGCCGGCCGGCGCCGGGTCCGTCGCAGGAACACCGGGTGGGCGATCGCGGCCGTGGTGGCGGTAGCCGCCGCGATCGGGGTGCCGCAGATCGTCGCCCGGCCGGCTTCAGCGCCGTCGCTTCCGGCGGCGACGCCCACCACGTCGGTGGCTCCCACCACGTCGGTGGCTCCCACCACGTCGGTGGCGCCCACCTATTTCACATATGACACGACCTTCCATGGGTACGAGGTCGACGGCTTCCGGATCGACGACCCGGCCGCCATGCAACTGGCGTGGACGTCAGCGGTAATCCGCAAGCCGGGTGCCGAGGACAGCGTGGGCAACGTCCTCGCTTATCAGCCCGGCGTCGAGCCGTTCCCGATGGACGGCGTGAAGAAGGACGACACCGAACCGATCGGGAGCCGTCCCGCGTACTTCACGGTCGAGGAGAGCGGCTCGAAGACGCTGCACTGGAAGTACGCGGACGACGGCTGGGCACAGGTGAACTCCGACGGGATGACCAGGACGCAGATGCGTCGGGTGGCCGAGGGTTTCCGGCCCGGCGGTGGCAAGCCGCTCAGGACGGCCCTGCGCGCGTCCTACATCCCCGACGGCTATCACCTGATCTCGGCCGGCGTCGATCACGCCTATCTCGTGACCGAGAAGATGGTCCGGCTGATGTACGACTCCCCGTACCGCAGCCTCCCGCCGGGAGCCGTCAAGCCGCTCATCATGATCTCCCTGGAGGAGCTCCGCACGGGCGACTCATCGGACGCCACCACGAAGCCCTCCTGCGACGCCGAGGGCAACGTGTGCAGCGTCCGGATGAAGGGCGGTGGTCATGCGCTGACCGTCTCCGGTCAGGGCCCCGACCTCGCCGAGATCCGCCGGGTCTTCGAGTCCGTCGACCTCGCCGACCCGGACGACCCGCAGTCGTGGGTCCCGGTGGATGAGGCGTTCCCCACCTCGGTACGGGTGACGGCCGGCTAGCGGCACACTTGAGGACATGCGCGAACCCTGGATTGTCGGCGTCTCCGGCGCCTCCGGCACCCCGTACGCGAAAGCGGTGATCACCGGACTGCTGGACGCCGGCGAGTCCGTGGACCTGGTGATCTCCCGGGCCGCCCGGCTGACCCTGCTGGACGAGACCGGCGCCACGGTCCGCGACGCGCACTGGAAGGACGACGTCTCCGCCTGGCTCGGCCGGGATCTGGGTGACCTGGCGTACTGGCCGGCCGGTGATCTGGCCGCCGGACCGAGCAGCGGGTCGTACCCGGTTCGTGGCATGGCGGTGGTCCCGGCGAGCACGGCGGCGTGCGCCGGGATCGCCATTGGACTGTCGAAGGATCTGCTGCAACGCGCGGCGGAGGTGAACCTCAAGGAACGGCGACGCACGGTGGTCGTTCCCCGAGAGACGCCGGTTACGCGCAGTCACCTCGAGCACCTGATCGCGCTCCACGATGCCGGTGCGGTGGTCCTGCCGGCGAGCCCGGGTTTCTATGGGTCCGGGGCAGGCGCCACCGCACAACAATTGATCGACTTCGTGGCCGGAAAGGTGCTGGACGCGCTGGGCGTACCGCACACGCTCTTCCGCAGATGGACCGGCGAGATCGGCGAGGGACGCGCCTAGCGCAACCCGTTGGGCGGGCCGTAACCCGCTCCCGGGTTCGTCGGCCCGTTGTTACGTGGCTTGTTGGCGGCGTCGTCCTCGCGCATCTCCTCGATCACGCCGTCGCCTTCCAGCAGCGCCCGGACCTCGGACTCGCGGAATCGGCGGTGTCCACCGGGAGTACGGATGCTGCCGATGCGCCCGGCTGCGGCCCAGCGCGTAACGGTCTTGGGGTCGACGCGGAAGAGCGCGGCCACCTCGCCCGGCGTCAGCAGACGATCTCCAGTGTCCACAACCCCCTCCTCGTGTGTGTTCTGGAGCGGCCGGTGGTCACGCTGAGTGTCGGCTTGCTCGATCGGGACGTAAAGCCATTAGAGCACCGCCCCCGAACCAAGTCCGTGAAATGCGGAAAAAGCCCCGATTGCGACAACGGTCATTATCCTGCCGCCCATTCGCCGCTACCGGGCGTGAAGAGTCAAGCGCCACCCGATTAGGGTTTCAGTCATGGACTCCATCGACCTCAAGCTGATCGACCTGCTACGAGAGAACGCTCGCTCGTCGTACGCCGAACTCGCTCGCAAGGTCGGGCTCTCCGCCCCCGCGGTGCACGAACGTGTGGGTAAGCTCGAGACCGCCGGCACCATCCGCGGTTACCGGGCCGACATCGACCATGAGGCGGTCGGCCTCGGTGTCACCGCGCTCATCGGCATCATCGAGGACTCCGGCGCCGACACCGACGACGTGCTGGCTGCGGTGCGCGCCATGCCCGAAGTGGAGAGCTGCTACTTCATGGCCGGGGTCGAGTCGTACCAGCTCACCGTCCGGGTCGGTTCGATCGCCGAGCTGGAGCAGCTGATCGTCCGGATCAACCGCACGCCCGGGGTCGCGTCGACGCGGACCGCGATCGCGCTCTCCACCAAGTGGGAGAACCGGCCCCAGCCGGGCCGGGCCTGAGATACCGTTCTAGCGGCGAGTGGCCAAACCGGGGTAATCCCGCACGAAACCCTCATCGTCGAGCGTCAGATCGGCGCTGAACGTCTCGCTGGCATAGCGCACCCGATCACCGCCGAGCGGTGTGTAAATCTGGTCGGCCTGCACCACTTCGAGACTCGGCACCAGAACCCAGGCGACGCTGAGCCGATGCGCCACGCCGCTCTCCGCGGTCAGCAGGCCCAGCCGGCGGATCGGCAGCGTGTTCGTGAGCGGGGAACCGCCCAGATCCACGTCGAACGCGCCGTAGAGCAGATCCGGGTCCTCGCTGCCCGGCAGCCCGGCACGAGCGTGTCCGGCCGCCACCAGGGCCGCGTCCAGGTCGCCCTGCTCGGAGGCGGTGATCCGCCAGCGCCCGGCGGCCAGCTCCAGCCGGACGCCGCGCGCCCAGCCCGCTCCCTCGGCCCGCACGTCGAACCGGGTGGTGACCCAGTCCTGGTCGGTCTGCAGCTCGTAATGGCACGCGTACGGCACCGGGTCGACGGCCAGGGCTGTTCCGTGCGCATAGAGCCCGGTGCGGTCCGCCAGCAGGGCGTGCTCGGCGCCGGGCACGTCACGGCGCTCCCAGAACAACGCGGTGGGCAGCGGCATGCCGGTAACGTACCCGTTCCGTGGCCGGGCTTCCCGTTTGACGCGGCCTTTGCGCCTTTCTTGCGCTTTTCCTTTGGTACGGGGTTTGCATGCCTCCCCGAGAAGCCGCGCGGCCGTCTGCCCGGTCCGGGCCGCAGCGCGGGCGCCGGGACACGGAGAAACGCAAGGCCCGGCACGTCACGTGCCGGGCCTTGCGTTTTATTCAGATGCTCACTGAAGCGGTTTTTGTGGCTTCAGAGGTTTATGCGATCGCAGTTCGTTGGGATGCTCAGTAGCTGCGGGCCGGGCGCGGCGAGCCGAAGCGGCCCGACGGTCCCTCGCGGCGGTCGCCACGACCGGCGTCCCGGCGCTGACCGGCCGGACGGTCACCGAAGTGACGGTCGCCGCCCCGGTCACCACGCGGCGCACGGTCGCCGAAGCCACCACGGTCGCGGTCACCGAAGCCACCACGGTCGCGGTCACCGAACGAACGCTGCGGACGGTCCCCGTACTGGGGGCGGTCGCCGTGCTGCGGGCGGTCACCGTGCTGCGGACGGTCGCCGTACTGGCCACGCTCGCCGGCCGGGCGGTCACCGTACTGCGGGCGGTCACCGTACTGCCGGTCGCCGGTCGGACGGTCACCGAACGGCCGATCTCCGTAGGAACGGCGCGGCCGGTCCCCGAAACGGTCGTTGCGGTCGCCGTAGGAACGCTGCGGACGGTCACCGTAGCCACCACGCGACGGCCGGTCGCCGAACCGGCGCGGACGGTCGCCACGCTCACGCCGCGGCTCCGGCTCCTCCACCACCGGGACGCCGCTCGGCTGGCGAGCGCCGGTGATCTCGGACAGCTTCTCGTCACCGACCCGGACGCGGGTCTCGGCCGGCGCGACGCCCGCCTTCGACAGCATCGCCTGGGTGGTGCGGCGCTGCTTCGGCAGAACCAGCGTCACGACCGCGCCGGACTCGCCGGCCCGGGCGGTGCGACCGGCCCGGTGCAGGTAGTCCTTCGGGTCCTTCGGCGGGTCCACGTGCATGACCAGCGAGATGCCGTCGACGTGGATGCCACGCGCTGCCACGTCCGTGGCGACCAGGACGTTCGTCCGGCCTTCCTTGAACTCGGCGAGCGTGCGGGTGCGGACCCGCTGGGTCTTGCCGCCGTGCAGCGCGCCGGCGCGGACGCCGACCGCGGCAAGCTGCTCGACCAGCCGGTCCACGCCCATCTGGGTGCGGGCGAAGACGATGGTCTTGCCCTCACGGTTCGCGATCCACGAGGTGATCGGGAACTTCTCGGCCGGCGGGATCAGCAGCATGTGGTGATCCATCGTGGACACGCTGGCCTCGGCCGGCGCGGTCGAGTGGGTCACCGGGTCGTGCATGAACCGCTGGACCAGGGTGTCGACGTCACCGTCCAGAGTGGCCGAGAAGAGCAGCCGCTGCGCGTCCGCCGGGGTCTTCGAGAGCAGCTCGGTGACCTCGGGCAGGAAGCCCATGTCGGCCATCTGGTCGGCCTCGTCCAGCACGGTGATCTCGACGTCGTCGAGCCGGCAGGCCCCACGCTCGATCAGGTCGCCGAGCCGGCCCGGCGTGGCGACGATCACCTCGACGCCGCGACGCAGAGCGTCCATCTGCCGGTCGTACGGAACGCCGCCGACGGCGGTCTTCAGGAAGACGCCGACCGAGCGGCCGATCGGCATCAGCGAGTCGGCGACCTGCATCGCCAGCTCACGGGTCGGAACGAGGATCAGAGCCTTCGGGTAGTGCGGGCGGGCCTTGCCGCTCTTCGCGATCCGGGCCAGCACGGGCAGGCCGAAGGCGAGAGTCTTGCCGGAGCCGGTCTGTCCGCGGCCCAGCACGTCACGGCCGGCGAGCGCGTCCGGAACGGTGGCGGCCTGGATCTCGAACGGGGTGGAGATGCCCTCACGGTTCAGCACGCGGACGATCTCGGCGGGAAGGCCCAGGTCGGCGAAGGTGCGGACCGGCGCGGTCTCCTCGACAGCGGCCACCGGGGTCTCGTCACCGGCGACAACGGTCTCTTCGATGGATGTTGCGGGGGTTTCGTTTACGGACGGGAACGTGCTGGGATCAGCGAAAGTGGTCAAGAGAACCTCTCTACGGGGGCGCATGCTCGCGAATGGCCCGCCGCGGCCTGATGCGACCGCTCGCTGAAATGCCCGCAAGAACGCCCGTGGCGCGCACCGGGTGGGCACGCCGCGTGAATATCTGTCATTAGTGTACGGGTCAACGGTTGTCCCACCGACCGCATTCCCGGCTGGTAGTGGGCAGGCTCACCCCGCAGCACAACCCTGCAAGCTTAGGCCCCCATGCCCGCACGGGCAAACACGCTGCGCAACCAGCCACCCGTCCGTGCCGGAATGTGGCACGGATCGCTACCGAACTCAGTTGGACATGTTCTTGACCATGTCGGTGAACGCGTCACCCGCCGTGAACACGAAGATCAGGCTGATCGTCACCAGCAGGCCGAGCACGGCGAGCATCGCAATGACCACCTTCAAGTTGCTCCGCCGCTGGTCAACCGGGGCGTCGTGCCACCCCTGAGCCAGGATGTGCCCGGTCAGCGAACCGGAGTTCTCCACCGGGTCCATGCTGACCGGCATGGTCATGTCGATCGACGGGTAGCCCCCGGTGCCGTACAGCGTCCCGCCGGCCTGCCCCCGCTGCTGCGGCACACCGTTCGGCACCGGCGTGGTGGGCGGGGCGCCGACACCGAACTGAAGCCCGGTCGGAACCGGCTGAGTCATGTCGCTGGAGACCGGCTGGGTCATGTCACCGGAAACCGGCTGCGTCATGTCGATGTTCTCCGGTGCGGACGGGAAACCCGGGTACGGCTTCGAGGCGGGCGTGCCATAGGTGGTGGACGAAACCGCACCGGAGCCGGCTCCGGACGACTGCCCGCTGGGCCTGGAGGCGGGCGGCATGCCGGCGGGCCCGGCCGTGGGCGGCAGGGTGTAGGCCGGCAGACCGTTTCCGATCATCGGAGGCGGCGGCACTATCGGCGGGATCGGCATCGGGCCCGGCGGCACCGGGCTCGGCCCAGGACCGGGCGGAATCGGACTGGGACCCGGGCCGGGTGGCACCGGGTTGGGCCCCGGACCCGGAGGCACCGGGCTGGGGCCGGGACCCGGAGGAACCGGGCCGGGCGGCACCGGGCTGGGCGGCACGGGGCTGGGCGGGCCAGGGTTCGGCCCGGGGCCAGGGGGGACGGGCGCGGGTGGCACCGGGCCGGGCGTGGGGACCGGCGGATGCGGTCCCGGCTCGGGGCTGGGGCCAGGGGGAGGCGGCACCGGGCTCGGCGCGGGGCCGGGCGGAAGCGGTGTCGGAGCCGGCTCGGGTTCCGGGTCGGGCGCGGGCTCGACCGGTTTCGGCCGCGCCGGGATCGGCTGAGGCCCCGGCTCCGAGGGCTCCGAGGGCTCCGACGGCTTCGAGGGCTCCGAAGGCTTCGCGGGCGAAGGATCCCCGGGCTCCGGCTCGGATGGCGACGGCTTGCCGGGCACCGGCTCAGAGGGCGACGGCTCGCCGGGCTCCGGCTCGGAGGGCGACGGCTCGCCGGGCTTCGGCTCGGAGGGCGACGGCTCACCAGGCTCAGGCTCGGCCGGCGCCGGCTCCGCGACCTTGGAACCGTTCGAGCTGGGCGTCTCGGCCGGCTGCGGAGCGCCGTAGACCGCCGGAGTGCCGGCGGAGTGCACCTCCCCGGCCTCAGGCCGGATGGCGCCGGGCACGGACGCCCGGGCCGCGTCAGCAGCCGGCGCCGCCGAAACAGGCCGAACAGATCCACCCGTAGAGGGAACCCCAGAAACCGGCGCCGACCCGCTGAAGGGCGCGGCTGAGATCGGAGCCGGCGCGGCTGAGACCGGCGCTGACCCGCTCACGGGTGCTGCGGAGACCGGCGCTGAGGCGGACACGGGTGCTGCGGAGACCGGCGCCGAGGCGGACACCTTCGGGGCTGGACCGGATGAGCCCCACAGCGTTCCGGGCGCGGGCGGGGGCGGCGGGGCGTACCCCTCACTGTCGGCCGCCGGCGGCCGCGCGGCGGACGGCGTGCCGGTCTCGCCGTCCCGGGTCGCCTGCTGCTCGTCCATGGGTCCTCCCGACCACCGCTGCCGACGGTTCGGACGTCGGGCGCTGACCTTAACCGTGCCACATCAGCTTGCGTGAGCACACCCGGCGTCAGACTCACTCACCGGGCTACGGGTGTCCGATGGGTGGATGGCCATTTCGGACGGATTTTCCGCCGGGCATATCGGATTAATCACGGACTAATCGCTAGAGGACGAACTGGACCCCGAGGGCGAAACCGACTCCGAATCGGCCGAGGCGCTCGACTCGGCGGTGCTGCTGGACGAAGTCGTCTTCGTGGCGCTGCTCGACGTGGTGGTCTCCGTGGCGGGAGCCGAGGTTGTCTCGTCCGGTTTCGGCTGAGTCTGCGGCTCGGTCGTCGAGGGCTCGGTCACCGGTTTCGACGGCTCGGTCGACGTGGGCGGCTCGGTCGACGGTTTGGTCGGCGGCGTGGAGGTGTCCACGGGCGGGGTGGACGGCTTGGACGGCGGCGTCGAAGGGCTCTTCGGCGGGTCGGACGGCTTGGACGGCGATGTCGAGGGGCTCTTCGGCGGCGTCGTCGTCTTCGAAGGCGTCGGGTTGGAGGGCGACGTCGTCTTGCCCGGGGTCGCGCTGGTGCCCGGCACCGGCGTCTTCGACGGTGTCGAGGAGGGCGAACCCGGCGTGGTCGGGTCGGTCGTCACCGGCTCGTCCGGGTCGGGAGCGCCGAGGTCGGGCGTCTCGACGTCGCCCTCGATCGAGCCGAAGATCCGGGTGGCCGCGAAGAGGCGGCTCCACCGGACCGGCGTGAGTCGCACGTTCAGCCCGGTGCGCGGGGCCTCCACCATCATGCCGTCGCCGGCATACATCGCGACGTGGTGAATGCCGGTCCAGCTGTTCGACGAGCTGAAGAAGAGCAGGTCACCGGGGAGCAGCGAGTAACGGGAGACCGCCCGGTCGCGGGTCTGGTAGTACTGGTCGCGGGACACGCGGGTGAGCGGGTATCCGACACCGGGCGAGCGGTACGCCGCGTACATCAGGCCGGAGCAGTCGTACTGATCCGGGCCCTCCTCGGACCACACGTAAGGATCGCCGCGCTGCGCCAGCGCGAACTCCAGCGCCTTGATCGCCCGAGGGTCGGCGCCCCGGCCGGCCTCCGCGCCCGTGAGGTACTGCGAGCCGAGGGCCTGGTCGGTCGCGTTCTGCGTGGTCTCCGCGGCGTTCAGCTCGGTCGCGTTCGCGGTCTCGAGTTTCTGCTGGGCCGCCTGCTTCTTGGTGAGCTGGCCGCTCAGCTTGGTCCACTCGGCGGCGAGCTGCGCGAATCGCGCGCTCGACGTGGTCTGCTCGTCGAGTGCCAGCTGCGCGGCGGTCTGGGCGGACTCCAGCCGACGGGCGGCCGACTCGTGCGCGGTGGCGTCACCGCGCTGCAGCCGGGCGAGCGACTCGAGGTCGAGCAGGCCCGAGCCGACGGTGCCGGGCGGAAGGGCGGCGGCCTCACGCACCGCGGCGTCGGCGGCCTCCACGGCGTTGGTCTGCGCGGCGCGGAGCGACTCCTGCGCGTCCAGGACCTTCTGCGCCGCGGTGGTGACCTGCGCCTTGGTGATGTCACGGTCCTGCCCGACCCGGATCAGCTGGTCGCCGAGGGCGGCGATCTCGGCCCGACCTCGCTCCACCTGTTGCACGACCGGGCTGGTCGCGATGCCGGTGATCGAGGTGACCGGCAGGGCCGCGGTCGTGGTCGTGCCGGTCGGTGAGCCGGGGAGGACGAGCGTGCCGGTCTGCGTGGGCCGCGAGCCGGAGTTCGGGATCGAGGTCGAGGTGGTGGCGGAGGTGGCGGGAGTCGTCGCGGCGGGAACGGCCGGGTCGGTCGGCGCGGCCATCGCGGGAATCGGCTGGAAGAGGGTGGCGATCGCCGCCAGCACCGCTGCCGGGAGAGCGAACGGACGTAGACGCGACGGTGCGAAGCGTGACCGCCGGGTCGATCCGTACCGCAATGCCTTGGACATGATCTCCCTGTCCGCGCCGGCCGAGACCGCGCTAGTCGTTCCTTATGGTTCATACCGCAGCGCGCGGACCGGTGTCGATCGAAAGAAGATGAAAACACGCTGAGAAAATTTCAACTCCGCGGTGCCTTCCAAGATCATTTCAGATGACCGAGGTGACGCCCGCGCACGTCCCGTGCTTGTTGTCGGACCCGGCACGTACCCTCGACGGCGAGGTGACGGAAAGGGGCGCACATGGACGCCGGGCTGAAACGGGAGCTCGAAGCCAAGGTCTACGCCGGTGAGAGGCTGACCCGTGAGGACGGCATCGCGCTCTACGAGTCGGACGATCTGACCTGGCTCGGCCGGCTGGCGCACCACAAGCGCACCGAGATGAACGGCGACCGGGTGATGTTCAACGTCAACCGGCACCTCAATCTCACCAACGTCTGTTCCGCCAGCTGCGCCTACTGCTCCTTCCAGCGCAAGGCGGGCGAGAAAGACGCCTACACGATGCGCATCGACGAGGCCGTTCGCAAGGCCAAGGAGATGGAGGACGAGCAGCTCACCGAGCTGCACATCGTCAACGGCCTGCACCCGACCCTGCCGTGGCGCTACTACCCGAAGGTACTGCGTGAGCTGAAGGCCGCGCTGCCGAACGTGAAGCTCAAGTGCTTCACCGCGACCGAGGTGCAGTGGTTCGAGAAGATCAGCGGCCTCTCGGCGAGCGAGATCCTCGACGAGCTGATGGACGCCGGGCTGGAGTCGCTGACCGGTGGCGGCGCCGAGATCTTCGACTGGGAGGTCCGGCAGCACATCGTCGACCACGACTGCCACTGGGAGGACTGGTCACGCATCCACCGGCTGGCACACCAGAAAGGCATGAAAACCCCGGCGACCATGCTGTACGGGCATATCGAGGAGCCCCGGCATCGCGTCGACCACGTGTTGCGCCTGCGCGAGCTGCAGGACGAGACGGGTGGCTTCGTGGTCTTCATCCCGCTGCGCTACCAGCACGACTTCGTCGACTCGCAGGACGGCAAGATCCGCAACCGGCTCCAGGACCGCACGACGATGGCGATGCCGGCCGAGTCGCTGAAGACGTTCGCGGTCTCCCGCCTGCTCTTCGACAACGTGCCGCACGTGAAGTGCTTCTGGGTGATGCACGGCCTGTCGGTCGCCCAGCTCTCGCTGAACTTCGGTGCCGACGACCTGGACGGCTCGGTCGTGGAATACAAGATCACTCACGACGCCGACGCGTACGGGACGCCCCACACGATGCACCGCGACGACCTGCTCGACCTGATCACGGACGCGGGTTTCCAGCCGGTCGAGCGCAACACCCGCTACGAGATCGTCCGGGAGTACGACAAGCCCGTCCCGCTGGCCGAACGCCGCAGCGAACCGCAGCGAGTCTGGGCCTGAGCTGACGACCGACCGAGCCCGACGACAGACGCCGCAATGACCGGAAACCCGAGGACGCCCCGATGACCCAGCAGAGGAACGCGCGCGGCCTGCGCCGAGACGCCGGTGGCCGGCTGATGACCATCAGCGACCTGCTCGGGGCGGCGTTCGCCGGTCTGGCGGTCGGCCTCGTCGTGCTGTTGATCTTCGAGGCGGTGATGGCGCTCACCGGCCTCGGCACATTCGGCTCGTCGAACGGCTGGCTCGTGCTGATCCTCCCGGTCTGGCTCTTCGTCGAGGAGTTCCGGGCCGAGGGCTTCGGCGCGCACCGGGTCATGATGGCCGCGCTCGCCGCCGGTTTCGGCGTCGCGCTCGGGATGACCGTGGCCGGTCTGATCTCCGGAGTGGCGCCGGCCCTGGTGAGCGGCACGGCCGGAGCCGCCACCGGTACGGTCGTGTACTGCCTGGTCTGGTTCTACGGCCTCCGCTGGCTCAACCAACGGTGAGGCTGAGGGAGAGATGAAGAGATGAGCCCCGCCGTCAAATACACGCTCGGCCGGCTCGGCCTGTTCGTGGTCGCCTTGGCCGTGCTGCTGCCGTTCCCGTTGAACTTCCTGGTCAAGGTCATGGTCGCGTTCGTCGTGTCGGCCGTGCTCTCGCTCGTGCTGTTGCGCAAGTGGCGTGACCAGATGGCCGAGCATCTCGGTTCGGTCGCCGCCAAGCGCACCGCGGAGAAAGACCGGCTGCGTTCGGCGCTGGCCGGGGACGAGGACGCCGCAGCGGCCGGCGACCGGGTGGCCGCCGCCGACGCGAGCCACAAAGCAGGCGACAGCGCGGGCCCGGGCACCGGCGAGACGGCAGGCAGCGAGAAAGCCGCCGACGGCCGCTGACATCAGTACGCACCAGCTGCCGATGTAACCCACCGGCGGCGACTCCGTGCTGTCCGTGAGCTAGCGTTTTCATCAGACCGCGTCTCAGCGAAGCCGGTGCGAAACCGGCGCTGTCCCGCAACTGTGATGCCCGCGACGAGCCGGGCTAGCCAGGTCGCCTGGACGCCGGTCGCGATTCAGCGCTCTCGGGGAGGGGCGCCTCGCAGACGGCGGCCACGAGCCCCTGTCGGCGAAGCACCACAGCCCGGCCGACAGGAGGATTCCATGCAGCGACGACGTCTTCTCACCACCGCGATGGTGACCACCGCCCTGGCTCTCGCCGGTTGTGCGGGTCAGGACGCGGATGAGCCGGCCGCGACGCCGGCGAGCTCCGCCGCGGGCTTCCCGGTCACGGTCGGCGCGGTGACCCTGGAGGCCCGGCCCGAGAAGATCGTCTCGTTGAGCCCGACCGCCACGGAGATGCTGTTCGCGATCGGCGCGGGCCCGCAGGTGACGGCGGTCGACGACCAGTCGAGCTACCCGGCCGACGCCCCGAAATCGGATCTGTCCGGCTTCAAGCCGAACGCCGAGGCGATCGCCGCGAAGGACCCGGACCTGGTGGTGGTCTCCAACGACACCGAGAACATCGTGGCGCAGCTCGGGAAACTGTCGATCCCGGCGTTCGTCGCGCCGGCCGCGACCACGCTGGAGGACACCTACGCCCAGCTCGGTGACCTGGGCGCGCTCACCGGCCACCGGGCCGAGGCGGAGAAGACCGGCGCCGACATGGCGACTCGGATCGACGAGATCGTGAAATCGGTTCCGGCCCGCAGCCGGCCGCTGAGCTACTTCTACGAGCTCGGACCGGATCTCTACTCGGCCACCTCGAAGACGTTCATCGGATCGATCTTCGCGAAGTTCGGCATGACCAACGTGGCGGACGCCGCCGACGCGAGCGGCTCGTTCGGCGGGTACCCGCAGCTCACCCAGGAGGCGGTGGTCAAGGCGAACCCGGACATGATCTTCCTGGCCGACAGCAAGTGCTGCCAGCAGTCCGCCGCGACGGTGACGGCGCGCAGTGGCTGGTCCACGGTGACCGCGGTGGAGAAGGGCCAGATCTACGCGCTCGACGACGACATCGCGTCGCGCTGGGGTCCGCGGACCCCCGACCTGGTCCAGGCCGTCGCCGACGCGGTGGGCAAGGTCCCCGCGTGATCGATGCCGTGGCCCCGAAGCAGCGGGCCCGCTCTGCCGGGCTCCGGCCGGCATGGCTCGTCGCGGGCGCGCTCGCGGTGCTGGTGGCGACCCTGGCCGGCCTCGCCTTCGGCTCGGCGTCCCTGCCACCGGGCGGGGTCGCGGCGGAGATGCTCAACCTCATTCCCGGGGTACGGCTGGAGAGTGGCCTCACCGATCGGGAGGTCGCGATCCTGATGCAGCTGCGGCTGCCCCGGGTGGTGCTGGGCCTGCTGGTCGGCGCGATGCTGGCCCTCTCCGGCGCGGCGTACCAGGGCGCTTTCCGCAACCCGCTGGCCGACCCGCACCTGCTCGGCGTGGCGGCCGGCGCGGGACTGGGCGTCACGGCGGTGATCGTGCTCGGTGCCGGCAGCACCACGGAGGTGCCGGTGGGCGTACCCATGGCTGCTTTTGTCGGTGCGGTGACCGCGGTGGCGCTGACCTGGCTGCTGGGCGCGGCCGGCAGCCGGGACCGGACGCCCGCCGCGTTGATCCTGGCCGGTGTGGCCGTGTCGGCGTTCCTCTCGGCGGCGCAGACGTTCCTGCTGCAGCGGCACGTCGAGTCGCTGCAGGAGGTGTATTCGTGGCTGCTCGGCCGGCTCGCCACGGCCGGCTGGCACGACGTGCTGGTGATCCTGCCGTACGCGCTGGTGACGGGCGTGATCGTGTTGTCCCGGCGGCGCGAGCTGGACGTGCTGACGGTCGGTGACGCGGAGGCTGCGAGTCTGGGCCTGCATCCGCAGCGCAGCAGGTACCTGCTGATCATCGCGGCGTCGCTCGGTACCGCGGCGGCGGTCTCGGTCTCCGGGTTGATCGGTTTCGTCGGGATCATCGTGCCGCACACGATCCGGCTGCTGACCGGCCCGAGTTACCGGTCGCTGCTGCCGCTCTCGGTACTCTTCGGCGCCGCGTTCCTGACCCTGACCGACCTGCTGGCGCGGACCGTCGCCGGTGACGCCGAGATCCCGATCGGCGTCGTCACGGCATTCCTCGGCGCGCCATTCTTCGTCCTGGTGATGCGCACCAGCCGCGCGGTGCCGACATGACCGATGCGCACCAGCCGCGCGGTGCCGACATGACCGACGCGATCACCGTCGAGGACTTGACGGTACGGCTCGACGGCACGCTGATCGTCGACGGCGTGAGCCTGACCGTCGCCGAGGGTGAATGGGTGACCGTGATCGGTCCGAACGGCGCCGGCAAGTCGACGGCGTTACGGGCGATCGGCGGCCTGTTGCCGTACACGGGAAAGGTTTTCTGGCATGGGTCTCCGATCGACCGCATGCATCGGCGGGACCGGGCCAAGGCGATCGCCACGGTGATGCAGTCGCCGGTGGTGCCACCGGCGATGGGCGTCTACGACTATGTGCTGCTCGGGCGTACGCCGTACATTCCGCCTCTGGGCCGCGAGTCGGCCTCGGACCTGGCCGTCGTCGACGAGGTTCTGGCCGCGCTTGACCTGGAGCCGTTCGCTGGTCGCCGCCTGGACACGCTCTCCGGTGGGGAGCGGCAGCGGGTCTTCCTGGCGCGGGCGCTCGCCCAGGGCGCCGGCATCCTGCTGCTGGACGAGCCGACCAGCGCGCTCGACATCGGCCACCAGCAGGAGGTGCTGGAGCTCGTCGACCGGCTGCGCGCCGAGCGGGGGCTGACCGTGCTGGCGACGATGCACGACCTCTCCACCGCCGGCGAGTACGCGGACCGCATGATCCTGCTGGCCGGTGGACGGGTGGTGGCGGCCGGTCCGCCCGCCGAGGTGCTGACCGAGACGAACCTGGCCGAGCACTACCGGGTCCGGGTCCGGGTGATCGCGGGGGAGCGCGGGCCGCTGGTGGTGGCAACCAGACCGCAACCGAACAGCACTCAAAAACCAATTGATCAGACGATAAGTCCTTTATGACGGACACGATGGTGGTGGAACTCGCGCTCCAGGCCATGACCATCTCGGCGAAACTGGCAGCGCCGGTACTGCTGACCGCGCTCGGCGTCGGCTTCGTGATCTCGCTCTTCCAGTCGGTGACCCAGATCCAGGAGGCGACGCTCTCGTTCGTCCCGAAAGCGATCGCGATCGGGGTGGCGCTGCTGCTCACCGGCAACTGGATGCTGCGCGAGATGCTGACCTTCACGACACAGCTGTACGAGAAGATCCCGCAGCTCCTGGCGTAGAGGCTCACGGGGCGAGGATCGCGAAGCTCCCACCCTGCGGATCCGTCAGCAGCGCGTACCGTCCCGCGGAGATCGTCGTGGGCGGGTGCACGATCCGGCCGCCCAGCCGGTACGCGTGCTCGGCCGCCGCATCGCAGTCGCCCACCGCGAAATAGACCAGCCAGTGCGGTGGCAGGTCGTCGGGCCACCCGTTGCCGACCATCAGCTGGATGCCGGCCACCGACTGCCGGTGCTGCTCGCAGAGCACGTAGGGCAGGCCGCCCACCTGGGTGTCCCGGTACTCCCAGCCGAACACCATGCCGTAGAACGCCATCGCCCCGGCCGCGTCCCGGGTGTTCAGCTCGGTCCAGCTCAGCGCGCCGGGGATGTTGAAGACCTCGGCGCCGCGCATCGTGCCGGCCTCCCAGACGCTGAACGGCGCGCCGGCCGGGTCCAGGAACGCGGCCATCCGGCCCTGATCCACCACGTCGAACGGCGCGACAAGCACCTTTCCGCCCGCCGCCTCGACCCGGGCCGCCACCGCGTCGGCGTCCGCGGCGGCGAAATACGTGCTCCAGGCGGTCGGCTGCCCCTCGCCGAAGAGCGGTCCCGCCCCGGCCACCGGCAGGCCGTTGCGCAGAAACGTCGTGTAGCCCCCGAAGTCGTCGCCGGAGACGTCAGCGGTCCAGCCGAACATCCCGGTGTAGAAGCGGGTGGCGTCCGCGAGGTCGGCGGTGGCCAGATCCACCCAGGTCGGCGCGCCGGGCGACGGAGCGGTCATGTCCCGCATAGTCGCATTTCCATACCTTGCCCGGCATGAAAGTGTCGTGGTTCCGGCTCACCTGAACCCTCGGCGGCGCGGGGTCACCGGCAGCAGGGCGAGTGGTCTGGGCTGGGCGAAACCACTCGCCTGAGTCACAGCGCGGCGAGCGTGGCTTTCACCTGACCGACCGGGTCCGGGCCGAGCGGCCGGAGCACCAGCGTTCCCGCGCCGGCCTCGGCCAGCGCGCGAACCTTGGCCGGGCTCTCCGCCGCCGGGCCGATCAGCGCGAACAGCTCGGACGGCTCGACGCCCAGCCACGCCGCCTGAATGCGCACCAGCTCGCCGGTCTCCCGCTCGATCGCCGCCGGGTCGTCGCTGACGTGCAGCAACGTGAAGACGACCGCCTCGTGATCGTCCCGCCCGCCGCCGCGGCGGATCAGTTCCAGCGCCTCGGCCACGTCGGCCGGTCCCTTGCCCTCCGGGATGATCGTGCCGTCCGCGACCCGGCCGGAGAGCTCCAGCGAGCGCGGCCCGACCACACCGGTGACGATGGGCGGCGCCACCGCGGGCGGGTGCACCAGCTTCACGCCGTCGATGTGCACCTCGCGGCCGTGCAAGGTCACGGTCTCGCCGTCCAGCAGCCCGCGGACCGCGCGGATCGTCTCCTCGAGCAGGGCCAGCTTCGCCTTCCGCTCGGCGCCGACCTGGCGCATCCAGTCCGAAACGCCGTGACCGAGACCGGCCACCAGGCGGCCGGGGTGGACCCGGGCCAGCATCGCCAGCTCCATGGCGAGCAGAGCCGGGTTCCGCAGCGGCGCGGGCGCGATGCCGATGCCGACCCGGACGCGGGAGGTGGCGGCGAGGGCGAGCGCCGCGGTGCTGACCGATCCGGCCCAGCCCAGGTCCTCGACGACCCAGAGGTCGTCGACGCCGATCTCCTCCATCGCGGCGGCGAAGCCGGGCAACTCCTCGGGCGCGCGGTCGCGGTCGAACATCACTCCGATACGGGGCATCAAGCGATCTTAAGCGGGTCCGGCAACGGTTGGGAGTGCAGAACCGACAGCCTCGTGACGGCGCGGGTGAGGACCACGTAGAGGCGGTTCAGGCCCTTCGGCTCGGCGGCCACGATGTCGGCGGGCTCGTGGACGATGACATGGTCGTACTCCAGGCCCTTGACCAGCGTCGCCGGCACCACCATGACGCGCGCCGCCGCCTCGACCTCGTCCGGGCTCGCGTGCTCGACGCCCGCGGCGGTCAGGTGCGCACGCAGCCGGTCCACCGCGCCGTCAGCGGCGATGACCGCGACTGATCCCTCGTGCGCGAGCGCCGCGGTGACCTCGGCCAGCGTCCGCGCGTCCAGAACCCCGGGCTCCGGCACCGCGATCACGGCGAGCTCGCCGTCGCGGCGCAGCGACTCCGCCTCCGGCACGTTCACCCCGAGCGCCGGCAGCAGGCGATTCGCCAAGGTCACAACCGCTTCCGGTACGCGGAAACCAACGGTCAGCGGAACCACCGCGGCGTCCGGTTTCCCCAGGTGACGAAGGATCTCCCGCCAGTCGGTGGTGGCCCACGGCGCGGTGCCCTGCGCGAGGTCGCCGAGAAGCGTGATCGAGCCGTGCTCGCTGCGGCGGGCGATCACCCGGGCCTGCATGGGGGAGAGATCCTGGGCCTCATCGACGACCACGTGACCGAAACTGTTCTCCCGTTCGAGGAGACCCGCGGCCTCGTCGAGCAGGAGCAGGTCGGCCGCCGAGAACTTCGCCGACTTCACCGTCTTCGGCGGCTTCACCCAGCGGATCGCCTCCTGCTCCTCCTCGGTGAGCAGGTCGCCGGCCGCCGACGGGTCGGTCAGCAGGCCCACCACCAGCGACTCCGGGGTGACGGCCGGCCAGGCCGACTCGAGGAACTCGGTGACCGGGGCGATCTTGCTCATCTTGCGGAGCCAGGTCTCGCTCGGTGAGTTGCCGGTGCGGTACTCCGACTGGCGTTGCAGCAGGCCCACGACACGGGCCCGGACGCGTTCCCGGCCGACCGCGTACGGCAGGCCCTCGCGGCGCGCCTCGTCGACGATCCGGCGCAGCGGCTCCACGTCGATCCGCCAGCGGTAGGAACCGTCCGACACCATGATCGGCTCGGTCGGCTTGCGCAGTCGTCCCCACAGGACTCGGTGGAGCACCGCTGCCATCCGTACGTCATGTTTGACGAACGTGGCCGGCGCCGGGTCGACGGCCTTGACCGGCACCCGGGCGATCAGCTCCTCCAGAGTGGACTGCTGGACCTCGACCTCGCCCAGCGTCGGCAGCACCGCCGAGATGTAGGAGAGGAACGCCGTGTTCGGCCCGACGATCAGCACACCCGACCGGCGCAACCGTTCCCGGTGCAGGTAGAGCAGGAACGCGGCCCGGTGCAGGCCGACCGCGGTCTTGCCGGTGCCGGGCGCGCCCTGCACGCAGATCGAGTCGGCCAGCTCGGCCCGGACCAGTTCGTCCTGCTCCGGCTGGATGGTCGCCACGATGTCCCGCATCGGCCCGACGCGGGGCCGCTCGATCTCGGCGGTCAGGATCCGGCTCGTCGTGCCGAGCTCCTCGCCGCGGTCCAGGTGCTCGTCCTCGAAGCTGGTCAGATCACCCTTGACGAACCCGAACCGGCGGCGGGTCGCGACACCCTGCGGATCACGCACGCTGGCCCGGTAGAAACTGCGCGACAGCGGCGCGCGCCAGTCCAGCACCATCGGCTCACCGGCGTCGTCGGTGACATGCCGCCGTCCCACGTGGTACGCGGTCTCCTCGATGTCGAGACGGCCGAAGAAGAGCGGCGTCTCCGGATCGTCGGCGAGCTCCTTGACCCGGCGGGCCATGTGCCGGCCCAGCTGCTCGGCGGTGTAGGCGTCCCCGGCGACCTTGTCACCGGTGGCGAAGAGCGATTGCGCCCGGTCGCGCATGCGGCGCAGCGCGGCCCGGGACTCGACGAGATGGGTACGTTCGGCGGCGAGTTCACTGTCGAGATCGATGGACACAGTCATCCCCAGAATCCTCAAGGCTGGCTGCTCGCGTATCCGCAAGGCGGGTGGCCGCCGGCGGCGCGGGGACGTCCGGTGCGGTGCATGCTCACCACGGCCGTCAAGCGGCCCTCCACGCTACGCGGATTCCCCGGCCTGTCCACCGGATTTCGAGCTCGAGGTCGCCTCGCCGGGCCGATGTCTTCCTGGCTGAGAATGGGGGGATGGCTGAGCAGGCGAACGTTCGGATCACTGATGCGCGGACCATGCGGGCGCTTGCGCATCCGGCCCGGATCGAGATCGTGGAGTACCTGAGTTACACCGGGGCCTCGGTCACCGCCACCGAGTGTGCCGGCCTGGTCGGGCTGTCGCCCAGCGCGACCAGTTATCACCTGCGGGAACTCGCCAAGTACGGGCTCGTCGAGCACGCTCCGAGCCAGGGTGACGGGCGCGAGCGGCGGTGGCGCAGCACCGGCTCCAGCCTGTGGATCGACAGTGACGCCGCGCAGCCGGAGTCGCTGGCGGCGGAGCAGGCGCTCGTCGACCTCTACATGACCCGGGACAAGGATCGGGTACGGGATTGGATGGCCCGGCAGCCGCAGGATCCGCGGGAGTGGCGGGACGCGAGCGCGCTGATGGGCCAGCAACTGGTCATGACGGCCGAGGAGCTGGCCGAGCTGAACAAGAGGATCAGGGCGCTGATGGAGCCGTTCCGGATGCGGGACCGGCAGGCCGAGGCGCCGGAGGGAGCGCGCCGGGTCGTGGTGCAGTACGCGGCGTTCCCGATGGCATAGCCGCACCCTTGCCCGGATAGTTGTGAAGGAATACTTTCGAAGTATGTCCTTCACAACTTCGCGATGGCCGGACGTCCATCTGGCTGCCGCGGGCCGTGGGATCTCGGTCTGCGGTGACCTGCTCGCGGCGACCACGCTCGCGCTGGTCCTCCAGGAATCCGGGCACGGCGGGCTGGCCGTTTCCGGACTGCTCGTCGCGGCGAGCCTGCCGATCGCGGTGCTGGCGCCGCTCACCGGACGGCTCGTGGACCGGGCGGACAGCCGTACCCTGATGGTGGTGGTGGGTCTTGCGCAGACCGCGCTCTGCGCGGCGCTGGCGTTCACCGCCCACCCTGCCCTGATCATTGCCCTTGTCGCGCTGCTGGCCTGCGGTGTTGCCGTCGTTCAGCCGACCATCGCCGCGCTCGTGCCGGGCATGGTCAGCGAGGCGGACCTGCCGCGCGCGAGCGGCATCGTGCAGACCGCGAGCCAGGTGGGGATGCTCGCCGCACCGGCCCTGGCCGGGATCCTGGTCGGGCAGGCCGGTCCCCGAGTGCCGCTGCTACTGGCGGCCGCGGCCTACCTCGGGCTGAGCGGAATCGGACTGCTGATCCGTACGCGGAGGGGCAACCTCACCGGTGCCGACCCCCTGCCGGCTGTCCCGTTCCGCCTCCGCGACGACCGCGTCCTGACCGTCATGACGGTGGCCGTCGCCGCCGTCGTCGCCGGGGTCAGCGCGATAAACGTCTTCGAGGTGTTCTTCATCCGGGACACGCTCGGCGCCTCCACCACGGTCTACGGCTTCGTGATGGCGTCCTGGACCGTCGGCATGCTGACCGCCAGCCTGACCCTCGGCCGGTCGGCGCGCCGCTGGATCACCCTGCGCACCGTGTTGGTCCTGCTGACCGCGACCTGCCTGATGGTGCTCGCCGGCGCCACCGTGCGGAGCGCCGGCTGGCTGATCCCGCTCTGGATCCTCGGCGGCGCGGCGAACGGCGCCCTCAACATCTGCACCACCGTGCTGATCGCCGGCCGGGTGCGGCCCGCGGCGCACGGCCGGGCCTTCGCCGCGACCACCGCGATCGTCCAGGGCGCCGGACTCACCGGGCTGCTGGTGGCGGGTCCGCTGGCCGAGGGTTTCGAGCCCCGCGCCCTGGTCGCGGGCGCCGGGGCAGCGGGCGTCCTGGCAGCGCTGGCCTGCCTCCCCCTGGTGCGATCTGAGCCACCCGCCGCCCCGCCGACCGGCAGCGGACCCGAGATCAGGGATAACGTCGCAGCATGAGCGACAGCGTCCGTCGGCCCCGGGTCGGGCATATCCAGTTCCTCAACTGCCTCCCGATCTACTGGGGCCTGATGCGCTCGGGCGCCCTCCTCGACGTCGACCTGCACAAGGACACCCCGGAGCGGCTCAGTGCCGCGCTCGTCGCCGGTGACCTGGACATCGGGCCGATCACGCTCGTCGAGTACCTGCGGCACGCCGACGAGCTGCTGCTCCTCCCCGACCTGGCGGTCGGCAGCGACGGGCCGGTGCTCTCGGTCAACCTGATCTCCACCCGGCCGCCGGCTGAGCTCAACGGGCGGCCGGTCGCGCTCGGTTCCACCTCGCGGACCGGGGTGCTGCTCGCGCAGATGCTGCTGGCCGAGAGGTACGGGGTCGACCCCGAGTACTTCCGCTGCCCGCCGGACCTGTCGCAGATGCTGATGGAGGCCGACGCCGGTGTTCTGATCGGGGACCCGGCGCTGCGCGCGATGTACGAGGCGCCCACCCTCGGCCTGCAGGTGATCGACCTGGCCGAGGCGTGGAAGGAGTGGACCGGGCTGCCGATGGTCTTCGCCGTCTGGGCGGTCCGCAAGGACTTCGCGGCCGCGCACCCGGGTCTGGTCAAGGACGTGCACGAGGCGTTCCAGCGGTCCCGTGACCTGGCGTTGCAGGAGCTGGACGAGGTGGCTGAGGCCGGCGCCCGATGGGAGCCGTTCGACGCGGCCACCCTCGCCAACTACTTCCGGGTGCTGGACTTCTCGCTCGGTGAGCGGCAGGTCGCCGGGTTGCGCGAGTTCGCCCGGCGGGCGGCGGAGCGAGGCGAGGTGCCGGCTCTGCCGCTCGACGGCCCGGAGTTCTTCGCCGGCTAGCTGAGGATCTCTTCGAGGGCCGCCACGTCTGCCACGCTGAGCTGCCACGACGCCGCCGCAGCGTTGGCGTGCACCTGCTCGGCCGTGGTCGCCCCGGCGATCACGCTGGTCACCGCCGGCCGTGCGGCCAGCCCGGCGATCGCGACCTCGAGCAGGCTGCGCCCGCGCTCCGCGCCGAACGCGGTGAGCGCTTCGATGGTGTCCCAGTCGGCGGAGTCGAGCCAGGACGCGTACCGGTCGGTCGACATCCGGGTACCGGCGCCGGCCGGTGCGCCGCGCCGGTACTTGCCGGTCAGCAGGCCGGCGTCGAGGGGGAAGAACGGCAGCAGCCCGAGACCGAACTGCTCGCACGCCGGCACGACCTCGGCCTCGGCATCGCGGTGGAGCAGGCTGTACCGGTTCTGGGCGCTGATGAACCGGGTCCGGTCGCTGGTCCGGGCGGTCCAGTCGGCGTCCGCGATCTGCCAGCCGGAGAAGTTCGAGTTGCCCAGGTAGCGGACCTTGCCGGAGCGGACGAGGTCGTCGAGGGCGGCGAGCGTCTCCTCGATCGGGGTGGCCGGGTCGGGCTCGTGCATCTGGTAGAGGTCGATGTAGTCGGTCTCCAGCCGGCGCAGCGACGCCTCGACGGCGCGGGTGATGTACCGCCGTGAGCCGCGGGCGCCGAAGTCCCGGCCGTTCATGCCCTCCATGTTCATGCCGAACTTGGTGGCCAGCACCGCCTCGTCTCGCCGGCCCTTGAGCGCGGCGCCGAGCAGGGCCTCCGACGTGCCGTGCGGGGTGCCGTAGATGTCCGCGGTGTCGAAGAGGGTGATGCCGGCGTCGAACGCCGCGTCGACCACCTCGCGGGTGCCGTCGGCGTCCAGCTTGCGGCCGAAGTTGTTGCAGCCGATGCCGACGGCGGAAACGACGAGGCCCGAGTCGCCCAGCCGGCGGTAGGTCATCTCACTCATGGGTTCCCAACTCTAATATCGGATTTCGTCTATTGACACGACTTGTTACGCCTCGCAGAGTTGAGGGCGTTCCGGGTAGTCTGACAAGCCGCCGCGTCCATCGTGGACTCGCCCACGATCGGTCCACGATGGACGCGGCCCCGGTCTGTCATTCCTCAGATCTGCCCAGCTCGCGATAGGCGGCCCGGAGCGTGTCCACGAGCGGGATGTGCCGCACCACCACCTTCGGCGGGTCGAGCGCACGCAGCAGCAGCTCCGGTGGCGCGGCGCCGCGAGCCGGCCGTTCCCGCAGCCGGCCCAGGCTGATCCCGGGGGCGTAGAAGTCGGCGAGCCGATCCTCCAGCGGCTCGTCCTCGACCGCGAGCGGGTCGGCTGTCTCCTCGTCCGGCTCGGGAGTGCCGCGCAGCTCGTCGAGGAGCGCGTCCCGGGCCTTGCCGCGCCAGGCCAGCACCAGGAACGGGTCGTCGTCGAACGCCTCGGCGAGCACGTAGAGCGCGGCTGAGCCGTGCTTGCAGGGGACACCCCAGTCCGGGCAGGAGCAGGAGATGTTCAGGTCCGAGGGGAAGAGCGGCATGCCGAGGTCGGTGAAGAGCTCGACGATCTCGTGCGGCATCTCGCCGGCCAGCAGGGCGGCCCGGTAGAGCGCCTGCCCGGCCAGCGCCGCGGTGATCTCGGCCCACTGCTCCTCGTCGTAGGCCTCGATCCGGATCTCCACCTGGTACGGCGTGGGCCGCGACCCCTGCACCCGAGCCGTCACCCGGCCCGGCAGCAGGGCGAAGTCCATCACCTGGCCCTTGCGCGCATAGGTCCGGCCCCGGGCCAGCCGCCCCGGCTGGCAGACGCTCTCCAGCACGTCGACGAACCGGCGTGACCACCACTGCTCGCCGATCTTGCCGCGCTGCGACCTGACCGCGAGGCCACCGTCCACCTTGATCGGCGGCCCGGACTCGAAGAACTGAGGCATGTCAGCGCACCGCCGCCGGGTCGAGCGAGAACAGCTCCCGCAGCTGATCGGTGCTCAGGTCGGTGATCCAGTCCTCGCCGGTGCCGACGACCGAGGAGGCGAGCGACTTCTTCCGCTCGATCATCTGGTCGATCTTCTCCTCCAGCGTCCCGGTGCAGATGAACTTGCGCACCTGCACGTTGCGCGACTGCCCGATCCGGAACGCCCGGTCGGTGGCCTGGTCCTCGACCGCCGGGTTCCACCACCTGTCGAAGTGCACGACGTGGTTCGCCGCGGTCAGGTTGAGGCCGGTGCCGGCCGCCTTCAGCGAGAGCAGGAACACCATCGGCTCGGAGCCGGTCTGGAAGCGGTCGACGAGCTCGTCGCGGCGGGCCTTGCTGAGCCCGCCGTGCAGCCAGAGCACCGGGCGGTCGAGCTGCGCCGCGAGGTAGGGCTGGAGCAGCGAGCCCCACTCCGCGTACTGGGTGAAGACCAGGGCCTTGTCGCCGTCCTCCACGATCTCCTCGGCGAGCTCCTCCAGGCGCGCCAGCTTGCCCGAGCGGCCGGGCAGGCGGGACCCGTCCTTGAGCAGGTGGGCGGGGTGATTGCAGACCTGCTTGAGCTTCATCATGGCGGCGAGCACGTTGCCCCGGCGCTGGATGCCCTCGGTGCTCTCGATCTCGGCCATCATGTCCTCGACGACGGCCTGGTAGAGGGTGGCCTGCTCGGGGGTGAGCGAGCACCACACCTTCATCTCGTTCTTCTCCGGCAGGTCCGAGATGATGCTCTTGTCGGTCTTGAGGCGCCGCAGCACGAAGGGACCGGTGGCCCGTTTCAGCGCGGCGGTGGCATCGGCGTCCTGCCGGTTCTCGATCGGCTCCTGGAACCGCCGCCGGAACCGTTTCGCCGGCCCGAGCAGCCCGGGGTTGCAGAAGTCCATGATCGACCAGAGCTCGGCCAGGTGGTTCTCCACCGGCGTGCCGGTCAGCGCCAGCCGGGTCCGCGCCGGCAGCGCCCGGACCGCCTGGGACTGCCGGGTGCCACTGTTCTTGATCGCCTGAGCCTCGTCGCAGGCGACCCGCCCCCAGGTCACCCTCCGTAATGTCTCTAGATCACGCAGCGCAGTGCCGTAGGTGGTCAGCACCAGATCCGACTCGGCGACCACGGCGTCGAACTCCTCGCCGCGCAGCCGGGTGCCGCCGTGATGCACGTAGACCCGCAAGCTCGGCGCGAACCTCACCGCCTCTTTCTGCCAGTTGCTGACCAGCGACATCGGGCAGATCATCAGCGTTTTCTGCGTGGGGTCGGTGAGCATCAGCGACAGGGTCTGCGCGGTCTTCCCGAGACCCATGTCGTCCGCCAGGATTCCACCGAGTCCCAGGTGGGAGAGGAAGTTCAACCACGAAAGACCCCTTTCCTGGTACGGGCGGAGCGTCCCGTGGAAACCGGCCGGCGTCGGCAGCGGGGTCAGCCGCTCGGCGGCCTGCCCGGAGAGCAGGTCCCCGAGCATCCCGTCGGCGTCCACCTCGACCAGCGGCAGATCCTCGTCGCCGCCGTCGGCCACCTGCTGGAGCACCTCGCCGGCGGTGAGCTCACCCTCGTGACGGCGGCTCACCGCCTTGAGCGCGGCCTTCAGCTGGCGGTCGTCCAGCTCCACCCACTGACCGCGGACCCGGACCAGCGGCACCTTGAGCCGTGCCAGCTCGGCCAGCTCCTCGGCGGTCACCGTGCTGTCGCCGATCACCAGGTCGAGCCGGAACTCGACGAGCTGCTCCAGGCCGAACCCGGAGTCGGCGACCGCGCGTGAGGCGCCGGCCTTGGACTTGCTCTTGGATCGGGTGGTGAGCTTGAGGCCGATGCCCTTGCGCCCGGCCCAGGACGGCAGCTGCACCCCGAAACCGGCCGCCTGCAGCAGCGGCGCGACCTGGCGGAGGAACTCGAACGCCTCACCGGTGGCGAGCGGCATCGCGGTCGGCTGCTTCTCCAGCAGCGCCACGTGCAGCAGCGGGAAGAGCCGGACCGCGCGGCCCAGCCCGGCCAGCAGCGTCTCGTCCGGGCGGCGGGGCAGGCCGGGGAAGCGCTCGCCCTGCCAGAGCGCCGCCGCTGACAGGTAGAGGCTGGGATCGTCGGCGGACTGCAGCGCGAACTCCAGCGACCACTGATCGTCGCCGGGCTGGGCCTCTCCGGGCTGGGCCTCTCCGGGCTGGGCCTCTCCGGGCTGGACCTCGCTGGGCGGTGGGGGTTCGATGAGCCGGAAGCTGACCCGGATCGGGCCGTTCGCCGCGTTCGCCGCCTGCATCCAGCCGTCCAGCGCCTGGCGCAGGTCGCGGACGTCCGCGCTCGCCGCGCCGGGCAGCGAGGGGTCGTCGATCGTGAGCGCGGAGAGCCAGCGGTCCGGCAGGGCGGCCTTGGGGCCCGGGCGGGCGCCGGCCAGGATCCGTTCCGGCATGACGTCCCGTGCGGCCTGGTCGACCAGGGCGTCCAGGGCGTCGCGGACCGTCCGGCCGATCGGGTGGGCGCCGCCGGTCGACCCGATCGCTCGCGCCACCGGGGGCATGCCGGCCGCGAAGTCCCGGTAGGTCGTCGCGTCCGCCCCGGTGAGCACCGGCCGCCAGCGCGCCGCGGGCACGCCCGACTCGATCACCAGCTGCGGCAGCATCCGGCCGCGCCGGGCCAGATCACAGGCGTAACCGGCGAGCAGGCAGAGGTATCGCAGGGACGGGCCGGCCGCCCAGGGGCCGCTCGGGTCGGGCTCGGCCAGCATCGCGAGCACCGGCGCGGCGGACCGGGCCGGCACGGCGAGCACCGGGACCGTCCAGTCGCCGAGTCGAAGACCCCGGGTCGTGGCATCGAGGCCGGTCTCCGGCGAGGGGAGGGGTCCGCGCGCGGTGCCGGGCAGGGTGGCGGTCGCGGTCTCGGCCACCGCGTCGGCGACCGGCTCGCCCAGGGCGGCGCGCAGCGACTCGGCCGAGGCGGCGAAGGGGTGCGGCCGGGCGCTGCGGGCCCGGGAGGCCGACGTCGGCGGCAGATCGGGGTCCTCGGCCCAGAGCACGAGCCGTCCCGGACCGCCCCGGCCGGGCACCCAGCCACCATGAACGACGAGCACTTCCACCCCCTGAAAAAGCCCCGTCGAGGTTACCCCCGGCCCGCCGCAGCGGGCCGCGAGCCGAGCCGCTGCGCACCGATCTCGTTGCGAGCGGTGACCCGCGCCGCTGCCGACTCCGCGCGTGGAGTCGTACGCTTCGAGTCGTGACCGCGAATCCGGAGATCGACAGCATCCTGCAGCGCGGCGCCGACGGCGGGCGGATCACGCCCGAGGAGGCGCTGCTCCTCTACACGCAGGCCCCGTTCCACGCGCTGGGCGAGGCGGCCGACGCGGTCCGGCGACGGCGTTACCCGGACGGCATCGTCACGTACCTGATCGACCGGAACATCAACTACACCAACGTCTGCGTCACCGCGTGCAAGTTCTGCGCGTTCTTCCGCGCGCCGAAGCACAAGGAGGGCTGGTCGCACCCGACGGAGGAGATCCTGCGGCGGTGCGGCGAGGCGGTCGACCTCGGCGCCACCCAGGTGATGCTCCAGGGCGGCCACCACCCGGACTACGGCGTGGCGTACTACGAGGACCTCTTCTCCTCGGTGAAGCAGGCGTACCCGCAGCTCGCGATCCACTCGATCGGCCCGAGCGAGATCCTGCACATGGCCAAGGTCGACGGCGTGTCGATCGAGGAGGCGGTGATCCGGATCAAGGCGGCCGGGCTGGACTCGATCGCCGGCGCCGGCGCGGAGATGCTGCCCGAGCGGCCGCGCAAGGCGATCGCCCCGCTCAAGGAGAGCGGCGAGCGCTGGCTCGAGGTGATGGCGGTGGCGCACCGGCACGGCCTCTCCTCGACCGCGACCATGATGATGGGCACCGGCGAGACGAACGCCGAGCGCATCGAGCACATCACGATGATCCGTGGCGTGCAGGACCTGGCGGTGGCGAACGGCTATCGCGACGACGCCGTCGAGAAGGACCACACCGTCGGCGGCTTCCGGGCCTTCATCCCGTGGACGTACCAGCCGGAGAACAACCACCTGAAGGGCCGCACCCAGGCGACCACCGTGGAGTACCTGCGGTTCATCGCGGTCTCCCGGCTGTTCTTCGACAACGTCGCCCACCTGCAGGCGTCCTGGCTCACCACCGGCAAGGACATCGGCCAGCTCTCGCTGCACATGGGCGTCGACGACCTCGGCTCGATCATGCTGGAGGAGAACGTGATCTCCTCGGCCGGCGCCCGGCACCGGTCCAACCTGCAGGGCCTGATCTCGATGATCCGCACCGCCGACCGGATCCCGGCGCAGCGCGACACCTGGTACCGGCACCTCGCCGTGCACCGCACCGCAGCGGAGGACCCGACCGACGAGCGCGTGGTGTCGCACTTCTCCTCGATCGCGATCAAGGGCGGCGGAGCCGGGCGCACGCAGCTGCCGCTCGTGGACGCCTCCTGACCCCTTTGGGGGGTGGTCGTCGGCCGTTCGGCCAGGTTCGGCTAGTCGGACCGGTGAGGGAGGGTTGCTCCTTCGTAACGAGGCCGCCTGTTGCCTGTACCCCGTCTTTGGCGCTGGTTAAGTTGCCTGCGTAAGGCAACGAACACTTATGCGTCGCCAGCCGCGATCAGGTCGGTGACGAGCAGTCGGACCCGACCGATGGCGGTCGTATATATAGAGAAGAAGGCCGAGGCCCCAACGTCGCAGCTCAGCGGCGGTGGGGCCTTCGCTGTGGGGGGCAGGTGGGGGGATCTCAGCTCAACCGGCGCGGGCCGGCCGGGAAAACGAGGACCTCGCCCGTGGTCTCCCGGCCGGCGCCCGGCGGCTGCACCGCCTTCTTGACCTCCAGCGCTCGCGCCATCCGCTCCGTACGCGCGGCCAGCAGCTCGGTGTGCTCATCGAGGTGCGAGAGCTCCGCCTTCAGCCCGGCCATCTCCGCGCGCAGGGCGATGACCTCCTGGCCGCTGCGTCGCGCGTCGCGGATGAACCATCCGGCACAGCCGATGGACAGCGCCTGCGCGAAGAGCAGTGCGGCGACGATCGGCGTTTCGTGCATTTGGCTGAGGCCAGCGGCGATGAACGCCGCGCACGAGACACCGAGTCCGACATAGGCCAGGAAGCTGCGAGGGTGTTGCATCTGGATCTCCGATCACGCCGGTTGGTTCGGTTGTGGCGTAGGAGGCGTGGCTGGCGGACCGCCTCCTGACACTCGCGCGTCAGCGCTGAGCGCCACTTTGTGACCGGCTTCACTCCCGCTAGCCGGCCCCATGGGTTAGAGCTGGCTGGGGTCCTGGCTCTCAGGACGGTCGCGATGCGTTTCACCCATCGACTGCACCGGCCTTGATCTGGCACCGCGCCCTCACTCGGGTGCCCGGCTTCGGTGAGCAGCTGCCCGTGCTGCTTGCGTCGATCTGCATCGTCCCCCCATGATTCGAACAAGTGTTCGAACATCCTAAGCCCTTGATCAAGCCCCCTGCTCGACTTGATCAATCTCAGGTGTCAAGAGGTTACGAGATCAACACGGAAAGTGAAACGTCCGAATCGGACAGTCATGCTGCCGGGTGGCTCAACGAGCAGAAAAAGGATTACTCAGGGAGAACGTCCACCACGAACGTTCCACGGCCCTGACTCCCGATTACCAATCCACGCTCGTCGACGCGGTCCAGGGCGCGCTGAATCGTGCTCACCGAAACGCTGTAGAGAGTTGCCAGCTCACGCAACGTGGGCAGGCGGGAGCCAGGCGGGTACTCCCCGCTGCGGATACGCGCGGAGAGATCATCCGCAATGTCGCGTGATGACGGCGGAACGGGCACGGTGGCGGTTAACTCCCTGGCTGGCCCGGCCATTCGATCACGGGGCGTTAACGGTCATCAAGCGCACACTCGTCCTAGGTCACATAGTGACCTATGCTGCGAGCGGGGCGATCTCCCCTGGCTGGCCCTAGGCGGGGATCGCCCCACCCTGCTGCCCAGCAGGGGCCGGAGCCGACCGGACAGTCCTCCCGCGGCTGCACGAGCGGCTCCGGCGCCAGAACGCAGAAGGGCCCCGACCGGATGCCGGTCGGGGCCCTTCGCTGTTGATTAGTCCTGCGGCGCCTCGCCGCGGTGCGTCCGCTCCGAGGCCTCCAGGAGCCGGCGCACATCAGCCGGATCCGCGGTCCGCTGCTTCCCGCCGGGGCGGTACCGGTACGCGAGCTCGCCGCTATCGAACAAGCGGGACGCCGTCGACCGGGACACGTCCAGCACCGTCGCGACGTCGCCGGCGCGCAGCCACTCGTCGGCGGCCAGGGCGGCGAGCAGCTCGTCGCGACTCCTCGGCATCAACGCTCCCATCTCGTGTGCGCTGATCGTATCGAGCCCACCACGCATGGGCGATCACCCCCGACTGTCCCGTTCCATCAACCATCTCATCTGTCTCAACTGTGTCATGTGTGTCATGATGGCGCCATGACCCTGCTGATGTTGAACGTCGCGCTGGTCCTCGTCGGCCTGCCACTGATCATCGGCGCGATGACCCTCATCGCCGCCGTCTGCGGCTGCCCTGAGCTGCTCCCCGACCCCCGACGGCCCCGCGCCGCCCGAACCCGCACGGCGGTGTGGGCATGAACCTTGACCTGCTCAACCCCACGCTCGTGCTGGCCGGCCCGTTCATCGCCGTCGGTGGGCTCGGCGCCTTCGCGGTTTGGGCGGTGAACGACTTCCCGATGCCAAAGCGCAAGAAGTCCGAGCCGACGAAGACGCAGAGTCCGCGGCCGGCGATCCGGGCCCGGGCCGAGATCGCCACCACAGCCCCGCACGTCAAGGCCATCGAGGGCGAAATCTTGGCCCGGCCCCAGATCGAAGGACACCGGTGATGGCAGCCAACGAGATCACTAGCTGGATCCACCGTCCCGACGTCCTCGTGGCTGGCCTGCTGGTCTCCGTGCTTTTGCTGGTCTGGCTCGGCCGCCGGATCCGCCAGGTCGCGAGGTCGGCCCGGCCCGACGAGCCGCTCTCGAACCTCGCCATGATCGTCGGCCTCGGCTGGTCGTCCGAGGCCGTCTGGGAACTCACTGGCCGGGCCGGTTTCCCGACCAGCCTGCGTCTGCTGATGTTCTTCGTTCTCGAGACCCTGCTCGTGCTCGCGATGATCCGCGCGAAGCGGTCCATGCGCGAGCACGGCCACCCCGGCCGGTCCGGTCGCACCGCGTGGATCGTCGCAACGGCCATGGCGGTCGTCGCCGCCGCGATCTCGTCCTCACTCGCCGAGGGCATCCTCCGCCTGCTGATCCCGCTCCTCGTCACCCTCGCCTGGTGGGACGGCCTCGTTGGCGAGGCAGCCAAGCGAGCGGACGGCGCGAGCAGCTGGCGGTGGACGCCTCGGCGATTTCTACTCTGGCTCGGCGCGATCGAGCCCGGCGAGCGCGACATCGAAACCGTGCATCGCGAGCGACTCACCCAGCAACTGACCCGACTGGAGTTCCACCGCCGGCACGGCACGCGGTGGCAGCGGAGGCGCGCGACCGGGCGTCTCGCACGGCTGTCGCTGGCCGCCGACGACGACATGATCGCCGACGTGAGGCGGCGGGTCGACCGGTCCACCTGGTTCGCGGCACCCGCATCTGCCGCAGACGACACGGTCCCACGACGGGCGACGAGCATCGCCCAGGCCGGGCGCGCTCGAATCGCCCGGGCCCGCCACGGGCGCCGCATTCGCACCGTCCGGCTCACCCACCTCCGCCCCCGGGTCCCAGCAGCTCAGCAGCCGCGTCAGGACGAGCGGGCCGCCCACGAGATCGACTTCGTGATCCGCGCACTGCGGACCGCGGACCCGACTCTCGGCCGGCGGCGCCTGGCGGCACTCGCCGGGACGTCTGAGGCAGCCGTCCGGCGCGCCATCCAGCCCACCAAAGAACCCGAGCGGGAACCGCGCATCAACGGGGAGCGCCCAGAGCTGCAGGAGGTCGGCGCGTAATGGCGATGGGTTCACTGGGCGAGCTGGCGTACCGGTACGTGACCGGTCGGCCGCTGGACGGCCGGGACGGATACCCGTACCTCCGGCCCGGTGCCGGCCGGTGGTCCGGCTGGAAACGGCAGGCATACCGCCTCGGCACGCCCGCCCTGGCGGCGCTCACCGTCGTTGAGCCGCACCAAGGGATCGGTGTAGCCGCGACGGCCGGTGCGGTTGCGGCCTGGAGTGGGCGTCGGCAGATGACACGCCGGCGCTTCCGCCGTGCGTACATCGACCCGACCCTGACCGCCATCCGCACACCGCTCGGCCTCGAGACCGGGGTGACGCTGCACGTCGACCCGGGCCTGGGCAACCTCACGCCACGGCTCGCCACTCCGCTGTCTCCGGCGGAGCTCGCCGCGCGGCAGTGGTACGGCCAGCGGATCGAGCCCGTTCTGCGGTGGCTTCCGGATCGGACGCAGCGCTGCGCGTGGGCGGTGCAGCGGTGGGTCCGGCCCGCGACCACCAAGCTCGACGTCTTCCGGCGGCCCGGCACCGAGCAGATCGGTCCGCACATCGAACTGACCGCGCAGACGCCGTACCTCACCCAGGAGCAGCGGGCACTCGTCTCGTCGATCATCAACAGCAAGATTCCAGTCTCTGACCTGGTCGAGTCCTGGAATCAGGTAGGAGCGCAGGTGAAGGCACGTTGGACGGTTCGTAAGCGCCCGCCAGGCGACGTCGGTTACGACCACGTCATCGCCCGGATCGATTCACTGGCCGAGTGGGAGTTCTACATTGGTGAGGCGGCCGGCGGTAGGCCGTACACCATCTCGCTGAAGGACGACTCACCACACATCGCAGTCAGCGCCGGGTCGGGCGCCGGCAAGAGCGTGTTGGCCCAGCTGATCGCGGTGCAGGTGCTACGCCGCGGTGGCCGCGTCATCATCCTCGATCGCAAGGGCTCGCACCGATGGGCTCTCGGCGTGGACGGCGTGGACTACTGCACGAAGCCGCACCAGATGCACGCTGCACTCATCCGCGAGGCCGAAGACGCCGACGTCCGCAACGACCTGGCGCTGCACGAGGCAGACGACTGGGACCCGGGCGAACGCACGCTGGTGATCTGCGAGGAGCTCAACGCCACGATTGGCCAGCTGACCAACTACTGGGCCGAGGTGCGCGAGAAGTCGGATCCGAAGAAGTCGCCAGCCGTCACCGCGCTCGCCGAGCTGCTCTTCATGGGCCGGGCCGCGAAGAAGAACGTGCTCGCGATTGCGCAGATGCTGACTGCCCGAGCGATCGGCGGGCCGGAAGCGCGCGAGAACTTCGGGGTGCGCTGCCTCGCCAGATACACGGTCAACGCCTGGAAGATGCTCGTGCCAGAGGCTGCGATGCCGAAGTCATCTCGGACGCTCGGCCGGTGGCAGGTCGTCATCGGCGGTGTCGCGACAGAGGTTCAGGTCGCGTACCTGAACACCATGCAGGCACGTGCGCTCGCCAAGCCTGCGGATGGCCCTGATAGCGCGCTGAGCAGCGATGTCCCCGAGGACAGGGACATGTTGACCTTGCGGGACGCCTCAGACGCTGGCGTGATCCCGTGGGGGTATGAGGCGGCGAAGAAGCGGCTGCAGCGCAACGTGGGCGCCGTGCCCGCTCCGCGTGGGAAGAAGGGCAACGCGGACCTGTACACGCGCGGTGATCTCGTGACCTGGGCGGAAAGCGGTAAGACGTCGGTTGGATGATCGGCGTCAATGTCTACCCGTTTGGCTTACCTGGATCAGGTGGCCTGCAGCGTTGTGGCTCATGACGACGTACCGTCGATGTTGGCGGCCGGTTGTAGCGGCCGGCCGCCGCACCCTGACCGCTACCAGGGAGCCGCCATGTCCGAGATCGGTGACCGCATCTTCGAACTGCGCAACGAGCGCACCCCCCGGCTGACCCAGCAGGATCTCGCCGATCGTGCCGGCGTATCCCTCGATCTGGTCAAGAAGATCGAGCAGGGCGTGAAGCCCGGATCGCTGCCGTATCTGACCAAGATCGCCAAGGCACTCGACGTCGATCTGGGTGTGCTCGTGGGGAAGCCGACCCACCTCGAATCCGTGCCGGATGCCGGCGGCATCCTCGCCCTGCGCCGAGCGCTCACCCCGGTCGTCGACGACGGCGGTGAACCTGCTTCCGTCGACGAGCTCCGCGCCTCCGTGCGCCAGGCGTGGGCCGCTTACTGGTCCGGCAACTACGATCTCATCGCGACGTTCCTGCCGCAGGTGATCAGCGACGCTCGGCGGATCGGTGCTGCGGATCTGCATGCCGAGTCGAGCCAGCTAGCAGCCTCCACGCTCGTCCATCTCGGTCACCCCGATCTGTCGCTGGTAGCTGCCGACCGCGCCCTGGACGTCGCCGAGGACCGGAATCTGCACGCCGCAGTGGTCGGCACCCGGAGCTGGGTGTTGCTCAACCAGGCGCGAGCAGACGACGCCGCGGCGATCGCGGTCCGCGAGGCCGACGAGATCGAGCCGAACCGCAAGGCCGCACCGGAGGCGGTGAGCATGTGGGGCAACCTGCTGGTGACCGGCGCGACCGCCGCGGCTCGGGCCGGCAACGACGACGAGGCCCGCGATCTACTGCAGGTGGCGCACGGCGCGGCGGTCCGGCTCGGCGAGGACCGCAACGACTTCAACACCACGTTCGGCGTCACCCAGGTGGTTATGCAGCGCGTCGACGCAGCCGTGGTGGCCGGCGACTTCGCGCGCGCCCTGGACGTCGCCCGGGAGATGCCGCAACACAATCCGATGCCGCTCGCCGCACGGTCTCGACACAAGACCGACCTGGCACATGCACACGCTGGCCTGGGCCGGTACGCCGACGCTGAGCGGATCTTGCTGGAGATCGAGCAGGACGCCGGGCAGTGGATGCGGTATCAGCCGTTCCCGCGAGCGGTGGTCGGTTCACTGCTGAACGGCCGGCGCGCGTCGCCGAAGCTGCGCGGCCTGGCCCGGAGGCTAGGGGTGCGGTAGGACGCTCCGTCCCCCCTGCCAAGATCGCTCTGGGCAAAGGGGTATCTGCCGTCCCTTCACTATCTGTTAGCCCGCCATCACTCTAGATCGCAGCGGTGGCGGGCCGGCGTCGACTGGACATCTTCAGCGGCCCGCCGCCGCGCACCGCGGCGGCGGGCGCTCCCTGGCTGGCACCAGGACGGCTCGCCGCCGCCCAGAACCCCGGATCGGCTCGGCGAGCGGAGGCGAGGAACGTGACCAGGCGGCAGCAGTACCCGATCGAGCACGGACGTCGACGGCTCTGGCGGCGCGGCAGACCATGGAAGGTCGGCTGCCGCTGCGGCGTCGACGCCTATCCGTGCCCGGCTGAACGCCAGCGCGTTCGATGCGCTCGGCCCTCCGAGCCGATCCGGAGCTTTGGGCGGCGACCCGTCAACGCGGGCAGGTGGCGGTGATGCGCAGGGACTACCCGGCAGGCGTTGTGCTCCACGCACCGCACTGCGTCGAGGGCGGCAACTCCCCCGCTCTGCCGATCGACGCGGCATACGAGGCGTACCCCTCACACCAGCTGCACTTTTGCTTCGGCGGCATGGTCCCAGCAGGGCTCATGGACATGCACACCCTGCAAGAGATCATGCCGTTCGTCGTCGTGGAGCAGATCCAGTACGGACCTCACGACTACGTGCAGTCGGAGAAGTGGCCAGCGGATGCGGTCCGGCCGCTGTGCGGGAAGTGCCAGGGCACGCACGAGGCTGCCCGGGTCCAGGCCCCGACACCTGCCGGCCTTCCGCAGCGGCCGAAACTCGATCATCAGTCGTGACAGTGATCCACCTGATGGGTCGCGCAGAAATCCGAAGCAGGCTAGGGCTCAGCCGGGCCCGGATTTACCAGCTCACCCAACGCCCCGACTTCCCGAAGCCGTGCGCGGAGCTGCTGGGAGGCGGAATCTGGCTGGCTGACGATGTTGAGGCGTGGATCCGTCAGTACCGGCCTGAGCTGGCCGAGGGTCCCGACGCCTTCTGACCCAGGACGCATAAAAGCCCCGCTCTCCTGCAGGAGGGCGGGGCTTTTATGTGAGGAGGGCTGAGATCAGCGGTCGGCCGTGGCGCTGGTCGGCAGCAGGCTCGGGTCCGTGCTGTCGCCGACCGTGGTGCTCACGATCGACGTCAGCACCGACAGCACCGCGGCGCCACCCGCGATACCGGCCGCCCCGAGCGGGTCGACGTCGAACAGGTTGAAGGCGTCGCCGCCCCAGAGCAGCAGGAGCGCCTGGGCGGAAGACTTGACCGCGCGCTCACCGGTAGCCAGCCAGAACACTTTCTTGAACATCGATGCTCCCAACTTTGTCGTACACGTGTTCGATAATCAGGGGATGGGCATGCAGAACGGCACCTTGGACCAGGCGACGAACAGATGGATTCAGGACGAAGCGGATAAGCACTACAACGGGGATTGGGGCCGTGCGGCAGCAGCCATCCTGGAAGCGGCACACGCCCGAGCAGCTCACCCAGAAGACCAGTGGGCGGAGCTCGACTCGCGGGTCAAGAGCCGCGCGAAGTAGGTCAGCCGCACGTCTCCTGCGGTGACGGGGGTACCGGGTTCAGGCGGCGCTGCTCGTCCGCCTGGGCCCGGGCCATGTTGTACCGGCGGATCTCCGACAGCGCAGCGTCCGGCTGATCAGCAACCACCCGGAGCAGCTCGTCGAGCGCCTGGCGGTCCGCCTCCGCCGCCTCCGCCCGCGCCCGGGTGCTCGAGTTCGCCGACTCGTTGTACCGGGCCTGGCACGAGGTCATCTGGACCTGCCGAACGCCGATCATCACCGACAGGAGCAGGGCAACGGCCGCCATCAGACGCCAGGCGATGTCGGCAGGCCGCGAAGTCAGCCAGCGTGCAACGGCTGTGGTCATCGGTCGTGGTCTCCTCGGTCTCGGGTAGCCCGCCGCCAGATCAGCGGTCGAGCAGCGAGACCGAGGGCCCCGCACGTAACGATGGACAGGGCGGCCTGGAGTCCGTACAGCATGGTCACGTCTGTGCCCCGTCCCGAGGCTCGGCAGACGCACCGGGGGACGGGCTTTCGCTACCGCCTCCGCTGCGGCCGATCGCCGGCGGCGCGAGCGCGAGCACCAGGCCGGCCGGGACGCCCAGGAGGATCGCGTCGGGGAGCTGGCCGCGCACGAGTGAAACGATCACGACGGCGAGCCAGGCCCCGAGTCCGGTGATCATGGTCAGATTCCGGAGCCAGGCCGGCACGTGATCAGCCCCCGTTGGCCGCAGATGGATGGGTCAGGTGGTGCTACGCCGCGGCGAGACGCTCGCCGAGCGCGTCGACGACGTCCTGGGCGATGCCGTCCGGGATCCCCGCGGCGATCCGCTCCGGCGTGAGACCGGCCAGCACGGCGTCCACGATCGCGTCCTCGTCGACCAGGTCCTTGCCGCCGAGCGCGGCCACCTGCTTGGCGAGTGCGCCGATCGCGGCGAGGATGCGGGCCCGCTCGGGCGAGCCGTACGCGTCGACGTTGCTCCAGCGCTGCCAGTTCGGGGTCTTTCCCGTGCCGGGGTTGACGTTGACCTTCAGATCTCCGACCGCCTTGGCGAAGTCGGGCAGGGCGTCCTTGAGCTCGGCCTTGACCGCAGCCCTCAGCTGTTCCGGTGTCACGTCGTCCTCCTCTACGCCCCACGGGCGCGTATCGCTCTCGGTCCTGGTCAGATACCGCGCGCTGATGTGCGCGTGATCGAAGTGCTTGGACGCGCCGGAGTACGTGCGCCACTCGGACCAGCCCCACGAACGGGAGATGATCCGGCCGCGCCAGATGATGTACTGCAGCCGGCCGTAGACGTCCGGACTTGCGTACTCGATGCGTTCCTGGGCGGCGATGTGCTGAATCCGCCGGTCGAACCAGCCACCGGCTTCCCGGCCCGAACCGTCCGGCCACGGCCCATCACTGTCGACATCTACCGCGTGGACCTCGTTCTTGTCGTCTGCGTCGTGATCACGCAGAACGTCGGAGTCCTCGTCCGGGGTGTGATCCGACGACGAGGTATGCGACGAGTCACCGATCGCACCATCGGCGCCCTTGTCCCTGCGCGGGGCGACTGAGTTGAACTCGTCGCGCAGCTTGACCAGGCACGGCACCAGCATCCAGTCAGCCATATCGGCCCTCCGATCAGTAGGTAGGTGCGCCAGGGCAGTCGTCGTACGCGCCCGCTTGCCGGACCACCATCTCGAACGGACCGGAGGCGAAGCCTTTGAAGGCGGCCGTGCCGGCGCTGACGGTCCCACGGAACACGATCCCGACGGTCGCAGCCGTGAACGTCGGCGCGGTGCGGAAACTGCAGCGGAATTCATAGAAACGGGCGCCCGTGGCTGGGAGACCCTGGCGGCCGTAGTCGACGAGGATCGAGCTATCGGGCCGCCGGATCTGCGGGAGGAAATCGAGCGCGGCCGAGGTGGAGACCTGGGAGCGCACGGTCACGTCGTAGGCCCATCCGGGCCGCAGCGCGGTGGCTGCGGTGCAGATGGTCTGGCCTGCGGTTGTGACCGTTTGGACGGTGCCGGTGTTGCTGTAGTAGCCCACGACCCGCCCGACGTCCCGGATGGCTGCCTCAGCAGCCTCGGCGAGGGACTGGCTCAAGAGAGGGCCGTTGGGCGGATCGTCGTCCTCTTGATACGGCAGGCCGTAGATCGGGGTGCTGTCGACCATCGGGTGCTCCTCACAGGGCCATGGCGGTGATGTTGCGGTTTTCGAAGTTGGCCTGCACGGCACCGCCGCGCCGGCGGTACATCGCTGTGATGGTGGTGAGGCCTGGGGTTAGCCCTTCGAGCAGGACGAGCCGCCCTGCGGCGCCCGTCGTACCGAAGGTGACAGCGCTGGAGGAGACGAGGATGTTGCCGGACACGACATACGCACGAGAGGACGCTGCGCCGAGGGTGTTCGCTCCACTGAGCGCGAAACCCATATCGCCACCGGCAATGATCGTGTTCGCGGCAGCGGTTGTGCCCTGAGCTGAGATCTCTGCAGCAAGGAACACCATCAATCGCCCGCTCTTGCCCACGACGATGGAGACCACCGGTCCGCTGCCCGCCTTGAATGAGGTGCTGGTGAAGCTCTCCAGGCCGGTAACGGATGCCGACTGGGTGCGCAGCGAGGACAGCGCGGATACCGCCTCGGGACTGCCCGGGATCGTGAACCGGCCGAGGATGCCCCACGTGTTGCCCGAGACGAGGATGCTGACCACGTCGCCGATGTTCAGGATCGCCGCTTCGCTCGTGTTCAGGATCGACAGGTTCGCCATCACGGTTTCGTCGACGGCCACCAGGTTTTCGGCCGTCTCCTGGTTCCAGGACATCACCACGCCCTGGCGGAACTGGACGCCCGGCCCGGCGTCCGGCGGCCTCAGCAGCTCCACCAGCTCGTCGTCGGCCATCAGGTCTCTCCGATCGTGATCAGGGTTTGCTCCCGGGTGGTGGCCTGCATCGACTCGTCGACGGTGAGCGGGATGGTGAGGGTATCGATCACGTGCGTCTCCGTCTGGCCGCCGTCGACCTCGATCGCCACCGGGTCGTCTGGCTCGATCGCGGGGTTGACAATGGAGCGGAAGTCCACGTTGTACGGGAGCCCCAGCGCGCGTTTCAGGAGTGTCCGCGCGGCCGCCGTTGCGGCGGCGTTGCTGGTCAGCAGCGGGCTCGAAAACGTCCGGTGCACCCGCCCGAACGGCCCACCCCACCTCGTCGGTGACGTCGCGCCGGCATCGACAGCCAGACCGCGTGCTGGCGCGGTCGTGTCGAGGCCCTCGCCCTTGGCCAGGACGCCGTTATAGGTGCCGACCCGGGACAGGCTTCGGGAGGCCTCGACCAGCACGCCACCCTCGCCCTGAGCCACCGTCCACACCGGTGTGGCAGTGCTCGGCAGGTCGGAGATCTTCAAGACGCCGCGGTGGTCGAAATACCAGCGCTTCCCCAACCCGGTGATCAGCTCGTCGACGAATCCGTACCGGTCCTCCTCCACGGCCACGGTGCGACCGATCGGAGCGTTGGCCACCGTGGGCTCGTCCCACTCGATCACCGCAGCCGGGTACGCCTCGGTGACCAGCTGGGCCACCACGGACGCGTTGGTCCGGGCCGCCCCGAACTGCACAGGCGAGGTGAGCTTGCTGTCGACGATCGCGGCCATGCGGTCCACGGCCGTGACCTCTATCGGCCCGTTCGGCGGGACGTCCTGCTCGATGGTGTTGATTCGGTGGTAGCCCAGCGACACCCACTCCACCGCGCCGTTGCCGTAGGCGATCCCGCGCTCCACGAAAACTTCGTTGCCGTACGGGGTGAGCAGGTCCGACCCGTACTGGGGCCACAGCCCGGTGCCGTCGATCTCCAGGCTGAGCTGCGACCGGAGCGCCTGACCGGAGTCAAGGCGGACCTCGCCGTCGATGATCCGGACCTCGGTGCCGATCGGGGTGACTCCGGTCTGCCCGGGTGTGACGACCCAGGCCCGGACCACCGCGGTGTGCGATCCGGTGAGCGTCCGCAGGAACTTGTCGCTGACGGGTCTCACGGGACGATCACCGTCTCGGGATCTGCCACGTACGCGGCGACATCCGCCCATGTCGCGAACGTGGCAATAACGTCTGCCCAGGTGCCGAACTCGGCGAGCAGCGTGGCCCACGTGGCGGCAGCGCCGACCACGTCCGGGCCGGGCGCCGCCCGCTCCGACATGGGCAACGACCACACGCGCCGCCGATCACCCGGCAGCTGGGAGAGTCGGCGATGGCTGCTGGTGCCGACCTTCACGTATCCGGTCGGCACGTCACCGTCGTAGGTCGGCGGCACCTGCAGATAGAGCACATCGCCGAGTGCCAGCATCAGCTCCAGCGCGCGGGTATCGCCGGGGTCGTCGGTGCGGACCTCCAGCTCCCACTCGCGTGGACCGCGGACCTCGGCGACCTCCACGGGAAGGCTGCGGCCCTTAATCGCGAACGATCCCGAGCGGGTCGGCTGGCTAATCGCGGGCGCAGTCCGCACCGTCACGGCCCGGTTGAGGAACGGCCGGGCCACGCTTTTGAGCCACACCCGGTCGATCACTGCGGTGATGACGGCCGTCTCTGTGGAGACCAGCACGTTGCCGCTGGTGTAGCCACGCACGCGATAGGTGACCGGCTTCCCAGGCGGGAACTCGTAGTCGTCGAGAGCCACGGCGCCGGCGGCCGGGGCACGGCGGCCGCCGCCGCGCACGGTCGTCCACCGCCAGCCCGTGAGGCTACGGTCGATGACCGCGTATGCCACCGTGCCGACGACCGTGGCGGAGAGTCGTACGCGGGCCACCGCATCGTCGTAGGTGAGGGTGATCATCGACGCCTCCCCGTCGGCTGCGGCACCATCTTGGTCCGAGGACCTGCTTTCCTTGCCGTCTTGGCGTTCGACTTCTTGATCCGCACGTCGACGAGGTCCTCGATCTCTCGGGTGCCTAGGTAGACGTGCACCTCGATGGGCTGGCCGTTGCGGTCGGTGCCGTCCTGCCGGGCCTCGCGGACCAGGTTGTTGAGCTTGGACAGCGGCATGACCGCCTCGTCCTCGCGGCCTTCACCGACGATCGTGAGCCGGCCGCCGCGGGTCTTCGGGACCACGGCGCCTTTGGCGAGCATCGGAATGTTGGGCGTGTTGAGCGTGACGGACGGGATGCCCATGCCCAGGATCGATCCGCCGCCCAGCGTCAAGCTGAAGTTGTTCCACCGGCCGATCACCCAGTTGATCGCCGACCGGAACGCGGATTTCAGCCCGTCGAACGCGCCGCTGAGCGCGCTACGGAGCCGCCCTGGGAGCGCCTGGAACCAGTCGAGCGCCTGATTGCCCTTGTTGATGATCCCGTTCCAGGCACCCAAGATCCATTTCTGCCACAGGGTGTCCCGGAACCAGGAGCCCACCGCGCTCGCGGCCGATTTGATGCCGCCCCAGGCCGCTTTCCACATCTTCGAGAAGATGTCGGTCTGGCTGGCGATCAGTACGATGCCGGCCACCAGCGCGGCGATCGCGAGCACCACCAGGCCGATCGGGTTCATCGACAGCACCAGGTTCAGCGCGGTCTGCGCGATCGTCCAGAGCTTGACCACGCCGATGACCGTGCCGATGACCAGCGCGAGGGTGCCGAGAACCGCGGCGGCCGGCCCGACGACGGCAGAGTGCCGGTCGATCCAGCCCACCAGGGACTCGATGTACGGGATCGCCTGGCCGATCTTCTCCACCAGCGCGGCCTGCGCGCTCCGCTTGAACGACTCCAGGCGCTGGCTGGCGGACTGCTCCAGCGTCTCGCCCATCTTGTCCGCGGCACCGGACACGTCGCCCATCGACTTTGCGGCCGTGTCCAGGTCGAGCGCCAGCAGCGCACCGCCGAGGTTCTCACCGGGACCGCCGAAGAGGCCTTGGATGGCCTGCTGCGTGGTGGTGGATTCCGGGCCGAGCTCGCGCAGCTTGTCGAGCACCATCTGGAACGCGGCCTGCGCCTTCGGCCCGCCGGCGGCGATTCCGGAGGCCACGGTGTCGGCGTTCAGGCCGAGCGTGGCGAGGGCGTCGGAGGTGGTCTTGCTGCCGTCGACCGCGCGCAGCGAGAACTCTTTGACCGCGTCGGCGACGGAGTCCGCGTCACGGGCGCCGGCCTTCAGCCCCTGGGAGAGCAGGCCCGTGGCGGTTGTTCCGTCGATGCCCATCTTCTGGAACTGGACGGAGTACTCCGAGAACGTATCGAGCAGGTCGCCAGCGTGGTCACCGGTCTGCTGGAAACCGCGGGTGAGGATGTCGAACGCCTCGGCGCTGTCCTTGGCCAGGCCGGTGCGGACCATCTGGCCGGCGGCCCGGGCGGTCTGGGTCACGTCCTGCCCGAACGTATCGGCCAAGGCCTGCGCCTTGAGCGTGACGGACTCGATCTCAGCGTTCGTCGCGTCCTCGTCCAGCAAGCCGGACCCGAGGACACCACGCAGCGTCTCGTTGACCGCTTCCAGGGACTCGCCGAAACCCCTGCCGTAGACGTTTCCCGCGATCTCGCCCATGTCGGCGGCGTACTGAGCGTCCCCACCCAGCTGAGCGGACAGTTTCGCCTTGGCCTTGTCCGCATCGAGGGCACCGACCAGGCCGGCGCCGATTCCGGCGGCGAGCGCCCCACCGATCAGCGGCCCGTACTCGCGGGCCTTCTCCCCTGCGGCCTGGAGCTTGTCCTGGGCGCTGGCCAGGCCGCGGGCAAGAGCGGTGTCGTCCGCGCGGAGGTAGGTGACCAGCTCGCCAAGTTTCAGGGCCATGGGCTGGTCGCCTCCGAGCTATTCAGGTGGATTGAGCGCGCGGCTGAGCCGTGACTTGGTGAGGACCAGGCCCTCGATGCGGATTTGCAGCCACCGCCACGACCGGCGCCGCATCAGCGCCCGGTCGTCGACGTCGATGCCGTACTCGGAGTGCAGGTCAGCGACGATCAGGTCCCACTGTTCGAGGACCTCTGTCCACGTCCGCCCCTCGCCCGCCTGTTCCTCGATGAGCCGTTCCGGGATCTCGTAGTACTCGAAGAGCCCGGTTTCGGGGTCTCGGCGGCCGCGGCCGTATTGGTCCGCCCAGCTGCCCGGCGCTCCGCCCTGTTCGCCGGGCCCGGCGCTTCCCCCGGACGACCACCCGATTTCCAGTACCGCTCGGCCTCGTCCTCGTCCCGCACGATCCAGAGGTAGGCGACCCGACCGCAGAACTTGATGTGCTCGTGGAGGACCCCGTCGGCGACCATCAGGTCGTAGGCCGTGCTGAGGGTGCGCTGTTCCAAGGTCCGGATCCCTTTGCCGAGCTGGGGAAGCTCGTTCTCGATGGAATCGAAGACCTCTTGCAGCTCCTCTGGCGCAGTTGCCGTGCGGAGTCGTCCGGTGACCTCGGCCAGCATCTGGCACCACAGCCCGAGCTCGGCTGAAGCGGGCGGGATCACATACTCGCGCTCGACGCCGTGGCGGTCCGGCACGGCGAGCGTGAGCTCAGGGTTGAAGTACTCGCGAAGCCCGGAGAGCTTGGCCATCAGGAGACCACGAAGTCATTCGTCGTACCCGCGGTCTCAGCGGTGCCGGCCGGGGTCGTGACGGTGACGTCCTTCGAGCCTGCGGTGAGCGCCGGCTTGGTCGCGACGATGTGCCCATCGTGGATCACCGTGAAGTTGGGCGCCGCCGTGCCCCCGAAGCTCACCGCCGTGGTGCCGGTGAAGTGCCCGCCGTAGATGTTGACCAGGCCGCCCGCTGCGGTGCCGCCTGCGGCCGGGCTGAGGCTGGTCACGACCGGGGTCATGTCCGCATTCGGGTTGTCGATCACGCTTTGCGGGCCCTGGCCCTGGAGGACCAGGGACACGATGTCGAGGGCCTCGGGGCCACCGCCGTCCGGCGGGAACGCCTTGACGAAGACCGTGCCCTCTTTGCTGTTGCCGTCGTCGAGGCCTTCCTTGTCGTACCAGCGCACCGCGAACTCGCCGAGGTGGGTGGCCTGCTTGCCGGCCTCGTACTTGTCGCGGAGGAACCGGTGGACCGGGTGCACTGCGGTGCCGGCCGCGTTCTTGGAGAAGAAGATCTTCGCTTCGATCCGCCAGCTGACCCCGGTTCCGGTCTCGCGGTAGAAGCCGTTGTCCTCGTGGGTCTCGTCGGCCTCGGTTCGAATCTCTTCGACGAGGGTCACTTCCTGCTTGCCGATCAGCTCCTGCCAGCTGCGGGCTTCCCAGGTGCCGGTGTTGAGGTCGATGCGGTATCGCCTGGCGAGCGCGGTGACTCGGGTGGTGGGTGTGGCGGCCATGAGGTCCTCCTGATCAGTCGGTGCGGTTCGGGGTTGGCCTCATGGCCTGGACGTAGTAGTTGTGCGAGATCTCCCAGCGGCTGGCGCTGTCGCGGCCGAGGGAGGTGTACGACTGCCGCCAGACCTGGACGACAGGAATGCCGCCCCAGGTGAGGCCCTCAGCGCTGTCGAGAAGATCGAAGATCGCATCGCCGATGTCCGCAGCCGCGCGGGGATCTGTGGTGCCGCGTACGCGGATCTGGAGGCCCTGCGTCACGTCGGCCATCCCGGGCGGGGAAGCGACCACGTACGGGGCGAGGGTGATTAGCCGGTCCGGCCGGGCCGGGATGTCGAGCATCACGATCGCGACCTCGTCAGCTGTGTAGCTACCGCCCGGCCGCCAGACACCGACGCCTGCGGCCTGGAGGTGCTCGGCACAGCCGACCACGAGCCGGGAGGTCCAGCCGTCGCCGATCATCCGAGGAGCCCGCGCGGGCGGGAGGCAATGAGCGCGAGCATCGTCTCCTGCTCGTCGTTCATGGGATCTTCCAGGTATTTCGCCTGCTTACCGGCGTCGTGTCGCAGCGTCATGTCCTCGTGCTGGCGGACCGCGTACGGCCGGTCGTAGGAGACGGCGACGGTCTGCTCGCCGCGGTCGCTGGACACCTCACCGGATCGGGCCAGGTCGCCCTCCTCCAGCGGTGCGAGCTCGGAGGAGACCTGGAGCAGGTGCTCAGCAGCGAGTTCCAGGCCGTCGATCGACGCGCCGCGGAGCGCCGCCATGACGTCGTCGCCGCTCCAGTTCAGCTCGTACGGCTCATCTGCCATCGGTCACTCCAGGGACAGCTCGACGTGTTCGGGCAGGTCCAGGCCGTGGGCGTCGAGGACGGCAACGGCCAGGACGCGGGTAATGCGGCCGGACGGCAGGGTCACCCGGCTGCCGGCTGGAGCGGTGGTGCCCCGTGGGCAGAGCACCGTGGCACCCGATGTGTCGTTGTGGCCGGCCGCGTCCTGGGTTTGCACCGCGACGCGGCGGGTGGACTCGTCGACGACGCACGGGCCCACGACGACGGGGCTGCCGTACACGTCGCCGAACCCTCCGGCACCGGTGAGCGCCTCGACCGTGATCTCGTGCGGCTCCGGTACGTACTCCTCGACGAACTCGGCCCAGTTCACTGCTCACCTCTGCATCGGTCCGTGGCCGGTGAGCCCGGCCTGCTGGAGGATCGCCCAGGCCGAGGACCAGAGATCACCGACCTTGGCGGCACGGTCTTCGGCCGCCTTCGGCGAGACGGAGATCTTGCCGAAGGAGAAGCCACCGCCCTTGCGGCCGCCGGAGCCGGTCACGTCGCCCTGCTCCAGGCCGACCGCGATCTGCTCGAGCACGGCCTCCCGGAGCGCGGCGATCGTGGCCGGGTCGGTCGGGTCGTAGATCGCGCACAGGATCACCTGGTCGACCGCCCGGGACGCTCGCAGCAGGAGCTGCCGCGCGTTAGCGGGGGTGCGGCCGAGGTGATCGTGCAGCTGCGTGAGCGTCGCGTACGCGCCCGGGATCGTCGGATCCGGGGCGCTCGTCGACGCCGTGATCGAGGCGAGGGCACCGATGTTGCCGGCCGCGTCCCGGGCCCGCACCGCGAGGGTGTACGAGGTCGCCGACGCCAGGCCGGTGAAGGTGTACGCCGTCGCCGTGACCCCGGTCGCCACCACGGTGCCGTCACGCAGCACGTCGTACGAGGCGACGCCCACGTTGTCGGTGGCGGCCGTCCAGGTCAGGGCGATCTGCGTCTGCCCGGGTGTCGCCTGCAGGCCGGTCGGTGCCGACGGTGGCGTGGTGTCGGCGATCGCCGGGAACCCGTACGACGCGAGCGGCGCCGGGGTCGGCCGGACTAGACCGCTCGGGAACGGGTACGCCGGCGGGACCTGGCCGAGGTCGGCCAGCAGGTTGGTCAGGGCCTGCTGCAGGACCGGGGAGACGAGCGTGCCGCCGGGGTGCCGGTCGTGGACCTCGTCCAGGCCCCATGCGTATTGCACGGTGCCGGCCGCGAACACGACGGCGCCGGTGGTCGGCGACCGGTACGCGGTGATCGCGTGCGTGTACGGGCCGCTCAGGCTGTAGATGTTGCCGTCGTCGTCCGACAGCATCCCCGAGACGGTGTGGGTGATCTGAGACAGCCGGATCAGCCCGGACGGGGCCTCACTCGGAATCATGTCGGCCGGCTCGTCCGCCTCGAAGCCCACGATGCCCGCCGGGCTGGTCCAGACGTCGCTGCCGGTGAGGCCGGCCACCGTGGTCGAGCGCCACAGCGGCGAGCTCGCGTGCGCGGCCGTCGCACCCATCGGGTACGACGAGATCCCGTTCAGGCGGAAACGCTGCCCGTTGAGCAAGCTCGCAGGCCTGCGGTCAGGGTTGAAACTCCTGGTGTCCTGCCAGGTGCCGGAGTAGAGCCCGGTGGGGTTGAGCTGGCCGTCGTGCGAGTCCTTCCAGCAGTCGAACGTCCGCCGGTCTCCGCTCCACCTGATCCGCCAGAACGCCTCGTTGCCGGACAGGATCACCAGGTTTGACGCCTGGGTGGCGTGATCGTGGGCGGCCACGTGGGCGTCCCGCATGCCAGCTGACCAGTACTCGTCGTGCCCGGAGGAGATCACCGCATCGCGGCCGAGCAGCAGCGACGGGTCCGCGTCGACCTGCGCGCAGCTCAGGTAGTCGACGTCGTAACCGAGCCGCTCCAGCCAGCGGATCAGCGGATATTCCGCGTTCCAGAACGATGTCTGCGGCAGGTGCTGGCGGGTGACGAGGGGCCGGTCGTAGCTCACAGCACGGGCGCGGGTGGCCTGACTGAAATCGAAGCCCGTTGCCGAGCCGGTGCCATAGATCGAGCGGCCGTTGAGCAGGTCCGCCGGGTTCGTGCCGGCATGGTTGTAGGCCTGCCACGTGCTGTCGCTGAGCCGGACCGCGATCGAGGCCTTCCGGTTCGGGTCGGTCACCACGAAGGGGCCGATGTGCGAGCTCAACGCCGCATTGTCGTTCCGGGAGATTTTGATGATGTAGACGCCCGGTGTCAGGGTGCTCGCCGGCGTCCAGGTCGCGTTGATCGACCAGTTCGAGCAGCTGCCCATGAGCGTCGTCGGGTCGACGGTGCCTGCGGGCTGCGTGGTCTGCGGTCCGTTGACCGTGTCAACGGGCCGTGCCCCAGCGCCGCCGTAGTAGCCGAGTCGGTAGACAGTGCCGTTCCAGCTGGCCGCTGGACTGTGGACCTTGAGCGAGAGCGCCTGGCCGCGCGGCACGTGCGTTGACGTGGCGTAGCCCTGGATCGTCATGCTGCCCGCGCCGACGATGTCCCAGACGGACTTCGCGACGCCCTGGAGCCGGTTCTCCGCCTCGATCGCGGTCTCGGCGGGCGGCGGCTCCTCCGGCGGGTCACCGACCGGCTCCATGGCCCAGACGGCGATCTGCAGCTGCACGGCCGGGACGTTCGTGATGACCAGCTGGTGCTCGCCGGCCGCGACCACACCGGACGCCACGACCAGCCGGACCGATTCGCTGCCCAGGCCCGTCACGACCACGGTCTCGTCGACGGTGAGGGCGCCCGGGAAGACCGGTGCCCAGGTCGGAGGCTCACCGACCGTGGAGATCGCCACGTACACGCGGCACCCGTCCACCGCGGTGGTCACCGGGGTCAGCGCGAGCTGGCCGCTGTACGTGATCGAGTTCGGGTACGACGCCACGGACCCGGCGTGGACCGGGCCCAGGTCGTTGCGGCTCTCGACCCAGCCGGCCAGGCCGCGCGGCGCCGTCGGCGCCCCGGACGGCCGGTCCCAGGTCAGCGCGGTCTCGCCGCCGGTCGCCGACCGGATCCCGACGGACAGCTCGCCGTCGCCGAGCGGCTGCGCGATCTCGTCCCAGCCGGCCGAGTAAGCGACCAGCGCGGGTGCGGCGCCGACCGCCACGAGGGTGCGGCCGGCGATCGCGGCGGCCGGGTAGGTCGCCGCGTGCTGCACGCCAGCCACCGCGGCGGCGTAGGGCAGTTTCCAGTCCCGCGCCACCGCGGCCCTCCCGGATCAGATGCGTTCGGACTTGCCGGTTTCGAGGTTGTGGCGCAGTCGCACGCCGCCGACCTCGTACTCCTCGTGCCGGTCCTTGTCGGTGTCCCGGTTCGGATTCGCGCCGGGCGGAGTGGCCTCACCAGTTTTGACGTAGCCGACCACCGCGCCGACGCCCGCCTGAGCGGCCTCGGCGAGGGTCTTCCCGTCGACCACGACGGTGGAGACCCGCTCGGTCGGGTCGGTCGTGTCGGCCGGGCCGTCACCGGGGGCCGTGATCTGCCGTTCACCGGGCACCTGGCCCTCAGCGACGGTGGCCTCCGGGACTTCGCCCGGGGCGTGGCCCTCGGCCACCGCCTGGTCGGCGGCGGCCTGGGCGGTGGTTTCCTGCTTCGCCTTGCTCTGTGCGCGGGTCGTCATGCCCAGCGCCTCCCTTCAGGGTTGGGGCCGGTCGAGCCGATCAGCCGTTGAGAACGCCGGTGAGCCGGGCCGCGGCCTTGCCCGCGAACACCGCCACACCGGTGAAGAACTCGATCCGGGTGCGGTAGGCCGGCTTGGCGTCCAGCTCGCCGAGGTCTCGGACGTCGACACCGCCGTTGGTCAGGCCGGTGACGCCCTTGTCGCCCTCGTCCTGGCCGTACTTGACCGCGTAGATGGAGCTCGTGATGCTCGCGGCGGTGCCCTGGGTTTCGGTCTGCGGCAGGATCCGAACGCCAGCGGCCGTGTCGCCCGGGTCGAGCACCGGAATACCATTCCAGGTCAGGACGCGCTTGCCGGTCAGGTCCTCGCGGACGATCTCGACTCCACCCAGGCGCCGGCCCGCCGAGCGAACTTTGGCCTGGATGGCGTTGTTGGCGTAGATTGCGCCGTTCTCGCCGTTGAGGCCGGGCACAGCGGCGACGAGTTCGTCGAGCTTGTCGAAGAAGGCGTGCACGTCGCTGCCGCCGTTGCCGACGACCGGGATGCCGTTGGTTCCGGCAGCGATGACCTGGGCGCCGGTGAGCCGCTTACGGAGACCGTCGAAGCCGTTCGGGGCGTCACCGCCGCCGGCGACGTCGCCGTTGAAGAAGGCGTCCTGGAAGCGGTACGAGGCCGCCTTGACCTTCATCGCCGTCTGCACGGCCCGCTGGTCGTTGAGGTTCGAGCGGGTCTTCGCGATGAACGTATCGACGTCCGCATCGCCGCCGAGGATGACCAGCGACTCGGTCGCCTGGTTCACGACGCCGGTCGATTCGGTGTACTGGCCGTTGACGGCACGGAACTCGACGCCGGGGAGCGTGCCCTCGCTGTTGTAGGCGTAGGCGTTGCCCTCGATCTCCATCAGCGGGATGCGGTCGAGGACGGGGCTGGCCTGCACGAACATCTCGATGACGCCGCGCTGGAGGTCGTTCTGGCTCAGGGTCGCAGCCTGAGCGAGGGTCACTGCCACGGTGGGCTCCTAAGGAATCAGGTTTGGCTGTAGGCGTGCCGGAGCCGGTCGATGCCGGGTCCGATCTGCTGCTGCGCGCCGGCCGCCGGGGCCCCGTTGAAGTCGCCGCCCGAGCGCGCCGGGCCAGCCGGCGGAACGGTCGGCGCCGGGGGCGCAGGCGGGTTCGGCGGCACGGGTTGGCCGGGCGCTGGGTTGGCCGGGGTCGCGGCCATCCACGGGTTCGCCGCGAGAACGCCCTGGATCGTCCACTGGAGACGCTGGGCGTAGTCGGCGGCGGCCGGATCGAGCTGGGCCGCGGCCTGCTGCCAGGCGAGGCTGCCGACCAGGGCCTGCGGGTTGACGCCCAACTGCGGGGCGAGTGCCCACGCCTGCTGGGACACCGAGGCGGCGCGTAGCTGCGCGGTGTGCTGCTGCTGGTTGGCGCGGAGACGTTCGATCTCCTCCCGCGCGGCCCTGGGCAGGCGGGCGAGGTCGTACGTCTGGCCGTCGTCGCCCGGGTCCGCCGGGGGCGGGGGCGTGAAGGCGGCCGGCAGCATCGGGTATCCGGGCTGGGCCGGGTACGGCTGCTGCTGTGGTGCGGGCTGCTGCGGCTGGGCGGGCGGCTGACCGGGCGCCGGCGGCTGAAGCCACCCGGGCGGGGCGGCTGGCGGCTGCTGAGGTGCGGTCTGCGGCGGGTAGCCGGGCGGGGCCTGCGGGGTCGGGTACGGCTGGGCCGGCGGAGCGAACGGCTGGCTGGGCGGCTGCTGGGCGGGCTGCCCCTGCGGGACGGCCGGCGCGGCAGGCGGCGCAGTCTGCGGCTGCTGGGCGGGCTGGGTCATTGAGCCTCCTGGCTCGATCGGGTGGTGCTTTCCGCTGCGGGATTGCGGCGGAGGCTTGATGTGGTCCTTGCCGGGACGCCGTACCGTGCTCGCGTGATCACTCCACAGGGGACAGGAGCGAAGGTGCGGGCAGGTCAGGTATGGAAGGTGGCTGGCGCGGCGGCGGTAGCAGGTGTGCTGATCGCCTGCGGCAGCGGCGGGGCAGACACAGCATCTGAGGCACCTGCCGTGCCGGCGGCAACCGCTGAGGCACCGGCTGGTAGCGGGCTTGTACCCGAGCCGGACGCGGCCACGACCAAGAAGTACGTGGCCGCGCTGCGGAAGATCGACGCGGACATCGTCAACGACGATGACGACGAGAAGCTCGTCGATCGGGGCCGCGACCAATGCAGCAGCGTCAAGGAGTCACCCGATGACGAGAAGAAGCTGATCAAGCTGACCAACCAGCGGTTCATATCCCCGGATCACCCGGACGGCTTCGGCGACAAGAAGTCGAAGAAGATCCTGGCGGCGGTCCGGAAATACATCTGCCCAGACCTCTGATCAGCGCGGCGCTGATCCGGCACCAATCTGCTCGCGGTAGCTGAGGCGCTTCAGCGTGGGGTTGGCGGCCAGGTGCTGTCGCATCTGGCCCTGCCACAACACCACCCGGGCCCGCGCCTGGGCGGCGGCGGCCGGGGTCAGCGCGGCGAGTTCCCGCTCTTTCCACCGCCGGATCGCGCGCTCGATCGCACGCTGTCTCTGCCGTGCGGCGTCGCCGTCAGGATCGGCGGTGGGCTGGCGCGGCAGCCGGGTGATCCCCGGCAGGTAGCTCCGGACCGAGTGCCGGCAGTTCGGATGCTGGAAGCCCCACGATCGCGCGTCGTCCAGGGTCGCCCGGACATCGATCGTGACCGGCTCGCCAGTGGTCTGGTGCGCCACCTCGATCGTGCCGGTCGGCCCGGAGCCGATCCGGAGCACCCGCCCTTCATACGGCCGGCACCGTTCGCACTCCTGGGCCTCGTTGGAGACCACCACGAACGGCAGGCCTAGGCGGCGCTGCTTGTCCACCTGGCCCTGCACTGCGGCGCGCTGGGTGACGGTGCGGATCGCCATCTCGACGTAGCTGGACATGCGCCAGCGGCGGCCACGCGCGTCGACGAAGCTGACCACGCCCTGCTCGACGAGCCGGGCGTACGTCAGCTGGGAGGCCTCGCGCCGGGTGAGCCCGCCCGCGATGCTCGCCGCCGTGCCCTCGGCCACCACACGGCGGTAGACGTCCGTGATGTGGCGCAGGACGTTGCTGTGCCGGGCGCCGATGTCCTGGACGAGGGCCTGGGCGAGCGCCTCCATGGCCGCTGAGCGGGGCACCACCGCGGTGGCGGCGGCGCCGGCCGCCGCGCCGGCCGACAGCTCGGTCGGGATCTCCTCGAGGACGGACGCTCCGCCGGCGGCATAGGCGTTGGCGACGGCCTGGAGGACCGTTTCGGCCAGCTCGTCGCTGATGCTGTCGAGGATGTCCTGGCCCGCCCTGCGCAGCTGGCCGAGAGCCGCGAGTCGCTCGATGGCCCAACCGGGGGTGTCGATGCCGGTCGCGAGGTAGCGGGTGACGAGCCGGAGCAGACCATGCTCGCCCGCCCGGTACAGGTCGACCGTGGCGCGGATGATCTCGGTCAGCTTGTCGGGGTCGACAGCCACCGGCTACTCCTGGGGCGGGTCGGCTGGCGGGTCGGGCGGCTGGCCCGGGTCGCCGCCGGTTCGGCCGCCGTTCAGGCCGCCGATCACGATCTCCGGGTCCTCTCCTGCGCCGCCGGCCTGCTGGATCCGGTCGACCTCTTTCCGCACCTCGGTGTCTTCCCAGTCCGGGTGCAGGGTCTTGACCTTCATCCAGGTGGAGATCGACTGGGCCGCTTCGAGGAGCTGCAGGGTGCGGGCCTGCTTCTCCGGGTCAACGGAGACGGTGTCACCGAAGTCGATCTGCGGGACCTCGGGTGTGACGCCGGTGCCGAAGATCGTGGCGTCAACGATCAACAGCGTCTCGATGAGCGTGCCGAGCTCGGGCCGCCAGTGAATGATCTTCGAGTCGCGGCCGATGTCCGACTCCTGCTTCCGCGCCCCGACCTCGGTCGCGGTCACCGCGGTCCCGTCCGACATGCCGAACGTCTGGGCCGAGTAGCCGGCCGTCTCGACGATCGTGCGGGTCATCTGGTCGGCGATGCGCAGGTGCTGCTCGACGCGGATGTCCGGCTGGAACGTGTGCATCTGCATCGCCTGGTCGTCGCCGGACAGCGTTTCCAGGCCGACGAGGATCTCCCGAGCGGCCTCCCAGGTGGCGCCCTTGCCGGGTCCGTGGGAGGTCAGGTACTGCTGCGGGACGAAGACGCGGGCGACGCCCAGGCGCAGGTCACGCATCAGCGAAGACCAGGTTTCGTCCAGGCTGTCCAGCAGGCCCTCGGTGCTGTCGTAGTCGGAGCGGCCGAGGTCGCCGGCGCCCGGGATGTCCGCCCAGATGCGGGTCGGGGTGACGTTCGGGATGTACGCGGCGGTGAGCCGGCCGGGCACGGTGGTGATGGCGGCCGCCTTACCCGTCCAGGAGACGCCCTCCATCGACGTGAGCCAGGAGGTGTCCGCCCAGCCGCCGACGTCGACGGGGTCACCGAGTTGGTCGAGGGTGCCGTCGTAGACGCCGTGCCAGATGACGCCGGGCTCGTGCCGTTCGAGGTACCGCACCACGCGCTGGCTGTTGCGCTCCAGGATCCGCCAGAAAGTCACGGCCGTCAGCACGCCCCAGCGGAACTCTGGGACCGCAGTGCCGGGGTCGACGCGGGCGATCCACGGGCGCGGCCGGAGCGTCTTGTCCCAGACGATGCGCAGGTACGTGCCACTCTTGGCGGCGGCGACTTCGGCGGCGGCGAGGAACTCCGCGTGGGCGCCGTCGTCGATCAGCTCGTCGAGGCGGGCCTGGGTGTCCTTGTCGGTTGCCGTCAGGGTGGGCGGCTCCGAGAACAGCAGCCGTGCGCTCGTCTGGGCGATGTCGGCGGCGAGCGGCACGTGAAGCTTGGCACGGCGCTGGCCGTCCGGGACGTGCTCGCCCCAGAACCAGCGGGCCGCGGTGTCCTTCGGTCCGGGTTGGACTTCGGGGAAGGCGGGCCGGCTGCGGCTGTAGAAGTCGGCGAGCTTGTCGGGCTGGCCGGCGTACCAGATGCCCCACTCGTTGATCTTGCTGAAGACGGGCTCCAGGTGCTTCGGCGGCCACGCCTGCAGCGGGTCGGAGGGCAGCGGCATCAGTCCTCCTGTGAGGTGGCGCACAAGCGCGGGGGATAGAACGCGTAGCCGCACATATGAGCTGGCGACTACAACGTCACGCGGGCAAGTGGAGTCGTTCGCGCAGCTCACCACGCCAGGCGGCACGGGTGGTGTGGCCGATGTACCGCTTCGCGTCGGGGCCGTGGTCGGCCACCTTCATCGGCACGTCTTCGCCCTTGGCCGCGGCCTTGTCGTCCCAGGAGTAGCCGAGCGTCTCCCTGATCAGCTCCTGGCACGACTCGTGGATGTCGAGCAGGTCGAGGCTGTAGAGGGTGCTGATCGTGCGGATGCCGGGCAGCACGCTGTTGTCGGCGAGCATCGACGCCAGGCCGTCCTGCTGCAGCTGCACCCGGAAGCCGGTCGCGGACGGGTCGACGACGGCGCGTTCCGGCTGCACGCCGATCCGGTCCGAGCGGGGCACCGGTACGCCGCCGAGCCAGTGCCGGACTTCGCGGGAGTACTCAGCATCGGAGAGCTGCCGGCGCTGGCGTGCGGAGTCCCACCGCCAATCCGAGGTGATGTGCAGCTTCCGGTCCGCGCCCAGGCCCAGGAGGACCGCGTGGAACGGGTTGCGGGTGCCGTGGTCGATGCCCACGCCAATCCACCGGCTGATCGCCGGGATGGCGGTGACGACGTGCCGATCGGTGTCGAACATGTCGTAGATCGCGCCCTCGGCCGGCACCCACAGGCCCTGGATGTAGCGCTTGAAGAACAGGCCGACGTACTGGCGCTTCAGCGACCGGATGAAGTCGGGCGACAGGTGCGGGTTGTCGTCCAGGGTGAACGAGAACCGGTGCATGTCGAGTGGGTCGCCGTCTTGGCTGCGGGTGATCGCGCCGTCGTGGTCGAGCCACATCGCGGCCTGATCGAGGAGCACCTTCAGCCAGTGGACAGGGCCGGCCGGGTTGCAGGTGCCGAAGAACTGGGCGCCGGGGACGGAGAGCCGGGTGCCGAGCATGTTCCACAGGTCCTCAGGCCAGGTCGCGATCTCGTCGCCGTACGCGCCCGCCAGGGTGAGGCCCTGGATCTTCTCGATGGCACGGGCGTCGTTCGCGCCGGCGGTGTAGATGCGCCGGCCGAACAGATACAGCTCGCCGCTGCCGGACATGTACCGGCAGCGCTTGGACCCGAGCATGTCGATCATCGGGTCGATGACGTTGCGCTTCAGGGTCCGCTCGGTCTTGCCGAGCATGGCGAGGTTGCCGCCGGGCCCGTTGCGGACGTATTGCATCCAACGGAACGTCGAGGCCACAGTCTTGGAGGACCGGACCGCGCCTTCCCAGATGTTGTACCGGGCGGTGGCCAGCTGCACCGAGCGCTTGGCCTTGCCGGTCAGCGGTTTGATCATCAGTCGCCGTCTCCGGTCATGTGCTGGAGCCAGGCGTCGATGCCGGAGGTGGCCACGTCGGTGCGGTCGTAGTCGGCCAGCTTCATCGCGGTGTCGGCGAGCGCCTTGATGGACAGGGCGATGGCCTGCTTGTCACGGAACGGCGGCTCGTCGAGCGTGCGCTCGTTGTAGTCGTTTTCCTTACCGCCGAAGTTCCAGATCTTCGACGGGGCGAACATCTGGCCGGCGAGCCGCTGCGCGTTCTCCAGCAGGTCGACCTGTAGCTGTGCGCGGCGTGCGGCGCCGTCGGCCTTCTTCGCGGCGGTAGCCGCGGCCGTCCTGGTGCGCTCGAAGGTGAGCGGCGGGTCGTGCTCGGCGCAGATCTTGGAGACCGTGCGTCCGGAGCGGCCGAGGAGCTCGGCGATCGCGTTGCGGCTCAGGCCTTCGGCGTGGAGTTCGGCGACGCGCTGCCGTTCGGTGTCGGTGATGGGTGGGTGTCCGCCGGCCATGGTCACCCCACTTCACACAGTCAGTACCCTAGGGTATTGTCAGGGCATGACCTCCCTTTCCGAAGTTGCTGGCCTGCTGACCGCGCTCCAGACCCTGGAAAGCCTGCCCCCGCTGGAGCGCGTCCGCGCGGCCCGGGCGCTCAGCGACAGGGCCAAGACGGCGCTCGCCGCCGTGGGCGACGCCGCGGTGGTGGAGGCGCTGTCTGGCAGCTCGTACACGGCGGTGGCTTCCGAGTTGGGCGTGTCGGTGGCGACGGTCAACAAGGCGGTGACCAGGCACAACGCCCGCACGAAGGAGTAGTACCCGCTCTCGCCGCACTCAACTACCCTAGGGTGTTGCTTCGTCCAATACCCTAGGGTATTGTTGTCCTCATCGGAGGGAACACGATGAGGGAGCGCGAGATGTACGAGCTGATCGAGGTCGACCCGGCCACCGGCAACGAGGACCAGCTGATCACCACCGGCACCCTCCGCCAGGTCACCCGGGCGATGCGGGACCTGATCGCCGACATGCAGGAGGACTGGGAGTGCGGCGGCGCCTGGTCCTGGCTCCGGATCCAGCCGGCGGCATGAGGCGAGGGCCGGGAAACCGGCCCTTTTCTCGCACCTCACATTGGAACGTTTCAGTCCAGCGCTTCGCGGCGAGGGTTGGTGCGGGCCGGCTTCCCGGTCGACCCGCACCAACCCCATCGACCCCCGATGCATCCACCCCCTGGATGCACAACAGCCCGGATCCCTGGCGGGGGATTCCGGGCTGCGAGCAGACTCCTGCTGGCAGCAGTGTGACGTAGAGATCCACTCGCGTCAAGAACGACGCCCGCGGACGCTCCCCCGGTCCCGCATCTCCAGCTCAATGCGGCTCGCTTGACCGAGCGGGTACCGCACCTGAGGCCGGCCGTGGCCGTCCGCGATGCGGGCCTTGCGCAGCCCCTGATCGCTGGCCCAGTACCGCACGGCGCGGATGGTCACGCCGTGGCCGAGCTGGTCGGCGATCTCTCGGGCTGTCCCCCACAGCTCCCCGTCGACCAGGATCACGCCGAGACGCCCCCTAGAACCTCGCTCCGCGGCCAGGCGCTCCCGCACGTCGTGCACTCGATCACCCGGGCATCCAGCGGCGGCGACAGCCGCATGATCAGGCCGGTGGTGTCGCAGTCGGGGCACGGGATGCGCGGGACGAGCTGGCGGTCGTGGGCGATGCGGAGTTGGCGGCGGATGCGGCCGTCGATGCGGTCGAACCAGAGCCGGGCTCGGTCGGCAGCACGCGGGCTCATCGCCGGGATGGCGGCCTCCAGGTCGCGGACCGGGTGGGCGACGTAGCCGGTCCGCGGCACGTGCCGGCTGACGTTCAGCAGCTGCTCTTGGACCTCGGTGCGCAGTTCGGCGTACCGGTTGGGCCTCGTGGTGCCGACGGTGCCGGCCGCGTCGCCGGTGGGGTCGCCGTGCCCGCCGAGCGCGTGCCGGCGCCCGAACGTCGGCGACTTCAGCGGCTCGTACCGCGCGGCCTGTTCGGCACGGATGGCGCGGTACTCGTCGTCGACGCGGTCGTCCAGGGCGGCGAGCGCCGCCTCCAGGGTGTGGAGGGCGGCGCTGGCGCGGAGCTGATGGTGCTGGTTGGTCACATCTCTCCCTCAGGGAACCGGAAGCAGCCACAGTGACTTGGGCACTCCTCGCACACCGACCGGTGGCCGGGCCGTGCTGGCTGGACGAGGACACCGGCTTCACACCCGGCGCACTGAACGAGTCCGGCGCGGCCAGTGCGGATGGCGTGGTCTTCGCGGACGGCGGCGAGTTCGCGGGCGCTGACTCGCTGGCTCATGCCACGTCTCCGTTCGGCCCGCTCTGCTTCTGCGGGGCGACGAGGGCCAGCTTGTACTCGTACGCGGCGATGATCTTCAGCAGGTTCACCGCGGACGGCATCGTGCGACCGCGCTCGTACTCGCCGAGCTGCTGAAGGTTGATGCCGGTCTTGTCGGCGAGCTGCTGGAGGGTGAGGCCGTGGAGGTGCCGGATCTCGCGCAGGGCGGTGCCGAGGCTGGTGGTGCTGGGGACGCGGATGCTGCCGGGCCGGTTGTCCTCGTAGGCCTGGAGCATGCGGTCGTCGGGCTGGGGGTGACCGTGGTCGGTGGCCCATTGGCGGGCGGCTTGGGTGGCGGGGCTGACGGTCACTGTGGGCCTTTCGGGTCGAGCTGGAGCGGGGTTTTGCTGATCAGCCATTGGTTCACCGGTGGGCAGAGGATCTTGGTGCCGCTGGCGTCGTGTGTGCGGTGGGTGGTCCCGCAGCGGGCGCATTGGCGGGCTGCGGGACCGTGGTCGGTGTACCGAGGCGACGGCATCAGCCCGGTGGACTCGCATCCCGATCCGGTGCGATGGTGACTAGGGCACGCAGGTAGTTGCGGGCATCCGCCTCGGCGGCGCGCTGCTCCTGCTCGGTGAGATCGGCGAAGGTCGGGTAGAAGCCCGCGTTGAACGGGCTGCGGCGGGCCAGTTCTTGACGGGCCTCCGCGAGCATGCGTGCGGTGACCTCGACGCCGTTCACCATGATCGAGTCCGGGTCAGGCACGGTCGGCCTCCTCGGCGTCGCGGCCGCGGCGGTCGAGCGCCTCCACCCAGGCCGCGGCAACGGCGGCCACCTGGACCAGCTCGGTGCGCAGCTCGGCCGGCTTCTCCTCCGCCAGGGCCTCGAAGACCTCCTCCAGGAGGATGTGTCGCCACGTCAGCGGGCCGTGGTGTTCAAGGCCGGGCGTCTTACCGGCCGCGGCGTCGGTGGCGCGGCGCGTATCCCGGGCCAGCTCGTGCATGTAGCGCACCTGGAACACCTCCCGGGGGCCGGTGCCGTCGGGGTGGTTCTGCTCGCCCCACTTCTCGTCCTGCGCCACCCGCTCCCGGGCGACCTCGTCCAGGACGAGGGTGAGCGGCAGCGGCTCCAGCACGAGCTGGCGCAGCGGACCCAGCACCGACCGAGCCGCCCGCGCATCCGCGTGCGTCTGCAGCAGCGTCTCCACAACGGCCCGGGACGCGCCAGGAATGCACCGGCACGGAGAACACACCGTGGCGTCCTCCGGGTCGTACCCGGGCTCACACGGCCGGTTGATCGCCGTCTCCTGCGTGCGCGCGGAAGGAACCGAGGACGACGGCCAGGGCTCGGGGATGTCGACCGGTTCGTCCGCGAGGTCGAGGTAGTGGTGGTTGCCTTCGTGGCCGAGGAAGTGGCGGCATCGCTGGTGTTCGTTGTCTGTGTGGATGCAGCGCTGTGCGTCGACTGGTAGCAGGTCCTCGGTGAGGTGGTGGGCGGCTCGTTGGCGGTTGGCGGCGTCCTGTTCGGGTGTGAGGCAGATGGCGCCGGGGGTGTGTTCGGGGGTGCCGATGCCGAGGCAGGTGCAGCGGCAGCGGGCGGCCTGTGGGCCGGTCAGCGGGTAGTTCTGTTCGAGGTAGCTGTCGATGTCGCGGCGGATGGTGGTGCGGATCTCGGCCAGGGCCTTCTCGTAGGCGTCGACGGTGCCGTGTCCGGTGTAGAACGCGTCGATGGTGCCGAGGAACTGGCCGGTGATCATGGCGAGGTGGTCGTAGGCGAGGCGGTAGGCGCCGGCGCGGGCTTCGGCGGTGTCGAGGGCGGCCGCGGTGACGTACGGCCGGGCGGCTGGCGGGGTGGTGGGGTGGAGGTTCAGCACTGGGTCTCCTCGATCTGGTGGCGGATCTGTCGTGCTCGGGCGGGGGTGATCCAGGAGTCGGCGGGTTCGGGTTCCTGGGGCGTTCTGGTGGCTCGGGCCATAGCGCGGGCAACGGCGGCTGCGGCAGCGGCCTGTGTGCGTTTCTCGCCGGGCGTGAGGTGCCGGATCATGCGGCCTCGCGGCGGCTGGATCGCTTCTCAGCGCGGGACCGGTCAAGGGCTCGCTGCCGGATAAGGTCCGAGCCGGTCAGTGGGGGTTCGTCGGCACCGGGTACGGACCGCGCAACGACGTATTCCGCGAGGATTTCTCGGACCCTGTTCCGGTTGCGGGCGATCCGGGCATCGCGATCGGGGTCGTCTTCGAGCTTGCCGGGCGGCAGGGCGCGGACGGTGGTGGAGGCTCGGCGTTCGTCTCGGATGATCCGGGTCAGGCGTCGGATGTGAGCGGGCATGATCCGGTCGGTGGACTCGCGGAAGTGCCGGCTGACTGCGGCGCGGGCATCGGCGAAGTCAAGGTCTCCGAGGTCTTCGTGCCAGGCAAGGACATCAGCGTCGCCGATGGTGCGCTGGTCACGACCGGCGATGGCGCCGAGGAGTAGGGCGATTTCGGAGCGGGTCACTGGTCCTCCTGGGCGTACTTGGCGGCGAGTTCGAGGGCAGCGCCGACACGCTGGTCCGTGGTGGAGGGTCTGGGGGTGTGGCCTGAGAGGGCGACAACGTTGCCCTGCGGGCGGGCATTCATCACCTGGTTGACGACGCTGGGCAGCGAGGTGGGGTGCATGCCGCGGCCTTGCCAGTACTCCAAGGCGCGCTGGATGTCGCTGGGGTCGATGTCGTCGCGGAGTAGCTGGGCGACTTCGCGGCCGATGGCGTCGACGACTCGCGATGGTGGGCGTCGGGTGCAGGCGGTCATCCAGGCTTGGACGATCTGTTCGGCTCGTCCGGGGGTGCCGGCGGGGTCGTCCTCGCGCACGCGCGCGGCGGGGTTTTCCCTGTTCCCTGTTCCCTGTTCCCTGTTCCTTTCCGCCAGTGAGTCCTCAGCGAGTGGTGCGTGAGGGCTGTGTGAGGGCTCACTGTGCGGGGTGGTTTCCGCAGGTGGGGGCGCATAGCGAGGACTGGCGGGAGCGGTTTCCGCAGGTGGCGGAGCCGGGATCTTGCTCCGGGTGGGCCGGTTGATCCGCTGGTGCTCATTCCAGTTAGTGATGGCAAGGAATGAGCGCGCACCCACCGTGTAGCGAGTAATCAGTGAGGACTCACTGAGTGCTTTGAGGTCCAGTTCGACGTCGCTGGAGAGGCGGTCGTCGAGGGGCCACACGGCGGCCTTGATGAGCCGTGCATCGTCCACGCAGCGGCCCTCGTCATCGACGTGGGTCCAGAGCCCGATGAACGTGAGCCGTGCCTCCAGCGTCAGGCTCGCGATGGCCAACGAGGTGAAGAACTCGGGCTTAATGGTCCTGATGCGGGCCAACTGCTTGTCTCCTTGCTGAGGTGCTGGCCGGCCGCCTCTCGGCCGCCGGCCAGCGGGATCAGGCGGCGGCGCGGTGGCGCGCCCAGGCGGTGAGGTGGGCCCAGGGCCGGTCCGTGGGGACGGCGGCCGCGAGGATGAAGAGCAGCGAGGTCCGGTCGGCCGGGTCGGGCAGCTCAGCGAGAAGCCACCGGAGGTTGGCCTGGGGGTTGTCGTCCCGGACCCGCTCGACCAGTTGCACCGCCAGGGCGGCGAGCCGGTCGACGTGCTCCTCAGTTGGCTCCGAGCGACGCATGTCGAGGTGATTTGGCATGGTCAGTCCTCTCGCTCGCCGAGACGGCGTAGGTGCTCGTCGTGCTGCGCCTGGACGGCCGCCCGGTGCTCGGCCACCCGCGACGCGTCGTGGAGCCGGTGCGCCCTGATCAGGCGGCAGCGGCACACGCCCGGGCTGTCCTCGTCGAAGTCGTGCGGGACCGCCTCACTGGTCCGCTTCGGGCCCCTCAGCACCAGCTGGGTGGGCTTCGGCGTCAAGCTCATGCCGGCACCGCCTCACGCGCCTCGGCGTACGCCCGGCAGCTGCACGCGCGGCAGGCGCGGGTCTCGTCGACGTGGACGAGCTGGAGGTGCGCGCAGGCGCAGCGGGGCTTGCGCGGCGCCGGCGCGAACGGCGACACCACGGCGGCCGGCTTCGGCTCGACCGGGCGCACGTACTCCGGCGCGATCGCGGCCACCGCAGCGATCCGCTCGGCCGGGTCGGTCCGGTAGTCGGAGCCGATCCCGGCCAGCTCGTCGACGTCGTCCAGGCCGTACGGGTCCGGCTGGTCCGCGAGGATCGCGTCAGGGTGCTCCCGGACGGCGGTGGTCAGCCACGTCTCCGGCCCCTGCACCGGGCCGCGGTCGTAGTCGTCCAGCCAGGCCAGGCCGCCCCGGTCCAGCACACGGCGGGCCCGGGTGACGGCAACGTACGCGAGCATCAGCTCGTCGCGGCGCCACAGCGCCCGGCCGGTCAACCGGTCGCGGCGCGGCTCCCGGAAGTCGGCGCCGATCCGTACCCGGTCCCACTCCCGGCCCTTCGCACGGTGCCCCGTTGAGATGATCACGTCGGCGTGCTGCTCGTCGACGAGCGTGGAGACGACCCGGATCAGCTCCTCCGGGCCGTGGTCGTCGACCAGCTTCACGAGGACCTTCAGCGAGCCGGACGCGTCGTCCAGGGCGGCGTGCTCCTGGACCTGGGCCCAGGTCTTGAACGCGAGCAGCTCGGGGTGTGCCGTGCCGCGCCCGGCCATCAGGTCCATGGCGGCCTCGGCGAGCCGGATCAGGTCGTCGCCGCCGCCGACGAGCGCCGCGCGGCGGCCCGACCGGACGGCGTCGACGAGCTGGGCGATCGCGCCGGCGTTCGACCGGCACAGGATCGCGTCCGGCTCAGCGAGAGCGGCCAGGCTGGAGCCTGCTGGCTCGTACCCGCGCAGCCGCAGCGGCGCCCGGAGCAGGTCCAGCCACCGGTTCGCCTCGGTCGCGATCGCCGGGCCGAATCGGAAGGACTGCGACAGGGTGAGCCGCTGGTCCGCCTGGAACTTGGACATGGCGTCGATAGCGCCCCGGAACCCGTAGATGGCCTGCGCGGAGTCGCCGACCATGATCCGTTGCGCGTGGTCCTGGAAGTGGAACAGCGACGCCATCACCGGGGACAGGTCTTGCGCCTCATCGAGGAGCACGTAGTCGACCGGCATCCGCGGCCGCGACAGCTGGTAGATCTTGAGGTAGACGTCGTGCGTGCACTGCAGCTTGCCGCCGCGGGTGAGCTGGAGATCGTCCCAGGCCTTGCGGGCGTACTTGACCAGGTACGCGGCGAGCTCCGCGTTCTCCGTGTGGGTGTAGGCGTCGATCGGCTCCAGGTGCTGGACGCCCGGCTCCTGGTCGGCCGAGTTGAGGAACCGGCCGACCATCGCCATGACCATGCGCGCGAGGGTGATCGGGGACAGCGGCGCCAGGTCGGGCGCGAGCTCCACCGGGCTGTTGATCCCGAGGGCCTCGGCCGCGGCCTTGGCCGGCACACGCGGTCCCTTGATCCGGTCGATGTAGTGCCGGCCGACCGGGCCGAACGCCAGCGAGTGAGCGGTCCTGCAGTCCACGGTGCCCGGGAAGTCGCGCTTCGCCTCGGCAGCCAGGGCCTTGTTGTACGCGACGTACGCGCCCCTGCGGGCCGGCTGCGCCTTGGCGGCCATCTTGAGCGTGCTGCTCTTGCCGCAGCCGGCACCGGCCTGAACAACGATGGTGGGCCGGTCGGCCGCGGTGAAGGCGTCGATCACCGCGGCCTGCTCGTCGGTGGGCCGGTGGTTCATCGGGCACCAGCCCCGGCCAGCTCGGTCTCGGTCGGCGGTGTCTGCTGGGCGATCCACCGCTCCAGGCGGTCGCACACCTCACGGACCTCGGCGTCGGTCAGCTCGTTGGTGCTGCCGACGTCGTGCCCGACGACGTTGCCGACGTAGGCGAGCCGCTCGTCCCGGTCGGTGATCTCCGCCTGACCGAACAGCGCCATCATCCGGCGGCGGGCCGCGTCGTTGCCCGGGTTCTTCGGCTCGGCCGCGGCGACCAGCTCGGCGCGGCGCTTCGCCAGGGCGTTCTTCAGCGTCTCGAATTCGTCGTCGGTCAGCCCGGTGGCCGCCTTGCACGCCTCGACCGCCGCGCCGTACTGCTCGCGGGTGGCCACCGAGCGGATTTGCTCGAGTAGCTGGTCGACCAGCTCCGGCTCGGCGGCCTGCAGCTCGGCCAGGTCTCGGGTGTGCGCCTGGGCCGGGTCGCAACGCAGCATGTCGAACACGACGCCCTCCACCGACCAGTCCCGGGCCAGCGGGAGCGGGTCGTCATACCCGGGGCGAACGCCCAGGTGCACAGACCGGAGGCCGACGATGGTGCCGGGCTTGGACCGGTCGAGGCGGATCCAGCAGGAGACGTCGAAGCCGAGTGTCTTGTGGCCCTCGACCTTGTATTCCTTGGTGTTCGCGATCGGGGCGCCCTTGTCGTCGAGCGCGGCCACGTCCTTACCGCGGGCGGTGAGCAGCACGATGCCCGGGAAGGTCATCAGCGTGGTCATGAGCTTGCGGTGACGGCCGCCGGCCTCGTTCCACAGGTCCATCGAGATCTTCGGCTCTTCGTCGGCCGCGAGCTGGGGCTTGCCGTACTTGCGCGCCTTGGCGTTGTGGCGCTGGCGGGCCTTGTCGCTCGCCCAGTCCTTGAGCATGTCCCACTCGGCGGTCATCGAGTCGATGACGAGCACGACCGGGGGCTTGCCCGCGGCGAGAGTGCGCTGGGCCTCGGCCTTGACGGCGTCGACGGCGGCCTGGATCTCGGCCCACGTCCACTTCTCGCCGGTGGGCTCGATGATGTCGTAGTCCGCGCCGGGGATGGCGCCGTACTCGTCGGCGGCACCCTCTCCGAGGTCGATCCAGTACATCTGGCCGATGCGGGGCGAGGTGGAGAACTGGGCGCACGCCCAGGACTTGCCGGCCTTCTCGCCGCCCTCGATCAGGATCAAGGGCCACGGGACGCGGCCGGTGGGCTTGCGGGTACGCAGGGCGGTCACTTCTGCTCCTCGGCGTAGGCGGGACCGTCGACGCGGCGGAGCAGGCCGCCGACGTTGACCAGGACGATCGGGGTGGGGAAAGGGGAGGCCGGCGGCTCGGCCGGCTTGGCGAAGATCGGCGAGCTGACGGGGATGACCGGCGCGTTCGCGAACAGGGCCATGGCCTCGGCGTGGAAGGCCGCGCAGTCGCAGATGTCGCCGAGCAGGACACCGCAGCAGTCCTTGACCGGGATGGCGTGGAGGGTGCGCTCAGCCATGGGTCACCTCGGCGGCGTGACGTGGCTGGTAGCGGCCGGTGGCCTGCCCCGAAGGCTGCACCTCCGGCTCGCCGGCCACAGCCGGGATCTCCTGGGTGGTCTCCGGCGCCTCGCCCAGGTCGACCGGGTTGAGCACCGGGCCCGGCGCGATCACCGGCTCGCTGAACAGGCCGAGCCCGCCCAGGACGAGTAGCGCGGCCAACGGGACGAAGCCGATGGCGGCCAGGATCCCGGCGAAGATGGCGCTGTTGGTGGAGCCGAACGTCGGGAAGGCCAGCATCAGCTGTCACCCCGCTCGTGCTCGGGTGTGACGGCCGGGGCGGCGTACCACTCCCGTAGCTCGGCGATCTCGCGCTGCTCGCGCAGGACCCGGTCGAGACGGCGGTTGGTGATGGTCCAGCGGCGCCGGTACTCGTACGCCAGGACCATGAGCACCGAGATGGCGATCGCGACCAGCAGCGCGGTGAGGATGATGGCTGCGAGGACGTCTGCGCGGATCATGCGGCACCGCCCCGAGCAGCCGCGACCTCGGCCTGCAGCTCGGCGATACGCGCGAGCAGAATCCGGGGATCCTCCTCGGCGGGCCGAACGACGTAGCCGTATGCCGTAATCGTGAGGGGACCGATGAAGCCTCGGGCCTTGTAGTCGTCGTATCCGGTGCTATCGCTCTTCCGCTCACCGACCTTTCCGAGGAGGTGGGCCCCGAGCGCATCGACGTTCTGGATCAACGTGGCGGAGGCCTCAGCGGTCCCGGCGTGGCCGTAGAGCACGTGGAAGTAGAGGCCAGACGGCAGTGCACCGTCGAAAGTGGCGAGCTTGTCGCCGAGGTTGTGCAGCGCGGCGGCCAGCTCGGTGCTGCGGTTCCACTCACCCTGGTTGGCGAGCGCGCCGTTCAGGCCGGCCGCCATCGCGTGGGCGGCGTTGAGCTGGGCGGTGATGTGGTCGGTCTCGCCGATGTCGTCGACCAGGTCGAGCTTCCACTCGACGGCGATGTCGGCTTCATGCTTCGGGCGCCCGGGCAGGGACCACAGGTTGTCGGCGGCCTGGAGGTGCGGCAGGGCGGAAAGCCGCCGGATGCTCACCTCGACGTGGCTCTCGGGGCCGTACTCGTCGAGGGCCTTCTCGACGGTGGTGACGAAGCCCTCCTCGTCGGCGAGGAACACCTGCCAGAGGCTGGCGTTCGCCGGGGGCTGGTAGGTCATGGGATGATTCCTTTCGTCTGGCGGTCCCGGTCGTGTGCAGCGATTGGCGGGGCCGCTGGGCGTTTTCTGTGGCCTGATCAGGCCGTGATGGCGGGCTGCTTGCCCATCCGGTGGATCTCGGTGATGTCCTCGCGGGAGAAGCGGATGTCCCGGCTCCCCAGGCGCGTGAACGGGATCTTGCGAGCGGTAACCGCCTCGTCGACCCAGCTCTTGGGCTTGCGGATCAGCTCGGCGAGTTCGGCCTTCGTGATCAGTTCGAGGTCTTTCATCAGGTCGTCGCCTCGTTCCGTTCGAACAGGTACTCGACGTTGGTGTTGAGGGCCGTCGTAGCCGCCGCGATGAAGCGGGTTCCGGGCTTGATGTGGCCTCGCCGGATGCGGCCCAACGTGGTGTGGCTGACGCCGATGCCGGCTGCTCGCTGCTGGTCGGTCTTCCAGCCGCGGTGCCCCGTCAGCTCGTCGAACCGAGCCAGATTCAGCGCGAATCCAAGGTCATGTTCGTGCACGAACAGAACCGTACTCCTTATGTGCGCGTGCGCACAAGGCGGAGGTACGCGGGTTTCTTGGGAAGTTTCGCGGTGCTAATGTGCGTCCATGCACACAGCCCTCGCGCTTGAGAACACGCCCTTCGTGGGCGTAGCGACCGTTCGGCGACGATCGAACGAAGATGTGCGTGCACGCACACGAGTGACAGGTCGCGCACCGGTACCTAATGTCGTGCACGTGCGCACGATTGAATGGCCCGAGCAGGAGGCCTTCCTCCAGCAGCTCGACGCCGTCAAGCAGCGGCACAAGATCCGTCACGACAGCGCGCTCGCCGAGCTGGCCGGCATCAGTCACACCGCCGTCTCCAACTGGCGTAACCGCAAGGCCCGCCCGTCGCTGACCGCCATCACTCGTATCGCCGAGGCGATCGAAGAGTCACCGCAGCCGCTCCTCGCCGCCGCCGGCCTCATTGAGGACCAGGACGACAGCATCGACCCGCTGGCCGGCATGCCCGACTCAATCCGCAGGATGGTCGCTCTCTACCGCGCCGGTGACGAGACTCTGCGCACGCGCCTGGAAATGGGCGCCCTCGTGCTCACTGAGTTCGCTGACGACCACGTGCGGCTCAGCAGCACCCAGAAGCGCAGCTCCTAAGCGCGCTCTTCGCCGGGCCGAGTAGCCCGCGACTCGTCTCTTTCTCCCGCTCTTCCCTGATGAGGCGGAAGTCCAATGTGGATTGAAAAGCACGGCCCCAACTGGCGTATCCGCGAGGAGATCGCCGGCCGCAAAACCACTCTGAAATCCGGTTTCCCGACCAAGACCAGCGCCAAGGCCGCGATGAACGCCATGAACACCGACCGGGCTCGCGGCGACTTCATCAACCCGCAGGACGGGAAGGTGACGCTCGCTCAGTTCGTCAACGACTTCTGGCCCGGCCACGAAACCGGCTTGAAGCCGTCGTCGCGGCGGACCCAGGGATCGAACCTGCGCGTGCACGTTCTGCCGCAGCTGGGCCTCTACCGACTCGACCAGATCGACACCTTGGTCGTGACGCGGTTCGTGCACCGCCTGGTCAACGGCGACCCGGACCCCGTCGACGGGCCACCCCGTAAGCCGCTCAGCCCCGGGTCGGTGCGCAACGTCTACGGCGTGCTGCACACGATCCTCGGCGCCGCGACCAAAGCCCGCATGATCCCGTTCAATCCTGCGATCGGAGTGAAGATGCCGCCCCGCGAGCACCACGAGATGAAGTTCTGCACGCCCATCGAGATCGAGCGCCTGCTGGCCGCCTGCACGGGTGATGACGCGCATTGGCGCCCGCTCGTGATGCTGCTCGTGACGACCGGGCTGCGCTACGGCGAGGCCCACGCCCTGCAGGTCGGCAAGGTCGATCTGTTCGCGGGAACGGTGCAGGTGACACGAACGGCGTACGAGGCGAGCGGTGGCCGCTTTGTCTATACGACGCCGAAGACCAGGTCTTCGCGGCGGACGGTGCGGATCCCGCAGGAGCTTGTGCTTGAGCTGGCTCCGTTGCTGGCGGGCAAAGCCAGTGATGCTCTCGTGTTCACGATGCCCGACGGTAAGCCCATCACGGGGACCTTCCGGAAGGGAACGTGGAAGCGGATCACCAGCCGGGCCGGGCTGACCGGGCTGCGGCTGCACGACCTGCGCCACACGGTTGCGTCGTTGCTCATCTCCGCGAACGTCCCGTTGACCGCGATCCAGCGGATGCTCGGTCACACGTCGATCAAGATGACGTCAGATCTGTACGGCCACCTCATGCCGGAGGTCAACGAGTCGATTGTCGACACGCTCACCGAAGTCCTGAAACGGGGCTCCAGGCGCGGCGGGACGACAGGGATTCCGGCGTGGCCGGTGGAGGGGGAGCGTGGGGGGAATCTGGGGGGCGCGTGGGGGATTCCAGCCCTGCCCAATCCTGCCGAATCCTGACGTACATAGGGTGTACGCAGGCCACGTTTCGTGAGGCAACGCCAGGTGCACGGCCCCGGCGTGTTTATAGAGCACAAGGTGCGGGCGGGATGGGAAACCATCCCGCCCGTTCTGTTTCCGGCGCCCGGTGGCAGAGTTGGTGCCGTGAGTCGCGCAGATCTGGACAAGCAGCCCCATGAGGTCGCCGAGATGTTCGACGGCGTGGCGAAACGCTACGACCTCACCAACACCGTTCTCTCCTTCGGCCAGGACCGGGGCTGGCGCCGTGCCACGCGCGCCGCTCTCGGGTTGCGGCCCGGCGAGCGCGTCCTGGACGTGGGCGCGGGCACCGGCGTCTCCACCGAGGAGCTGAGCCGGTCGGGCGCGTTCGCGGTCGGCGCCGACCTCTCGGTCGGGATGCTGCGGGCCGGGCGGTCGACCCGGCCGGAGGTGCCCCTGCTCGCCGGTGACGCGCTGCGGCTGCCGTTCGCCGACGCCGCCTTCGACGCGGTGACGATCTCCTTCGCGCTGCGTAACGTCGTGGACACCTCCGCTGCGCTGCGTGAGTTCGGCCGGGTGGTCCGGCCGGGTGGGCGACTGGTCATCTGCGAGTTCAGCCATCCGACCAATGCCGCGTTCCGGACGGCCTACCTGTCGTACCTGATGCGCTCCTTGCCTGCGGTGGCCCGGCGCGTCGCGACGAACCCGGACGCCTACGTCTACCTCGCCGAGTCGATCCGCGCCTGGCACGACCAGCAGGGCCTGGCCGCCGTCATCGCCGAGTCGGGCCCGTGGGATCGCGTCGGCTGGCGCAATCTGACCGGCGGTATCGCGTCCCTCCATCGCGCGACTAGGGTATAAATCCGGCAATCGGCGTACAAAGCCAGAAATGGCTGTTTAGCTCGGGTCCATGACAGATATCGGGCATCTGGAGGACACGGACATCGATCTGGCGATCGATGAGGGCGAGGCCGGCGAGCGCCGGGCCACCGAGCTGGCCAACCGTCTGCGGATGGTCGCCGCCGAGGACCCGCTTCTGGCCCAGGACCTGGTCGAAGGCCTCATCGTGGCGCTCGACCGGGCCATGGGCGGCACCATCCGGGAGCACCTGGAGGGTCCGGCCCTCGGCGTGGCGGACAAGGTTCTCGCCGACCCTGAGCAGGCACGTTAGCCACGCCCAAACAATTAGGCAGACCTAAGCGCAAAGATCTTCGATAGTCGGCCTACACTCCGATCGAGGCATGCTTGTGAACTAATTCACGAGCATCCGCGTGGAGATGGAGGTTGGCCCGTGAGCGACCGCGGAACCGGTTCGATCGTCGCCGATGAAGCAGACGTGATCGTCGTCGGCGCGGGGCCGGGCGGGTCCGCCGCGGCGTACCACCTGGCGCGCCACGGCGTGCGCGTGCTGCTGCTGGAGAAGACCGAGTTCCCGCGCGAGAAGGTCTGCGGCGACGGCCTGACGCCGCGCGCGGTGCGCCAGCTGATCCGGATGGGTGTGGACACCTCCGAGAAAGCCGGCTGGCTGCACAACCGCGGCCTGCGCGTGATCGGTGGCGGCGTCCGCATGGAGCTGGACTGGCCGGACCTCGCGAGCTTCCCCAACTACGGCCTGGTCCGGACCCGGATGGACTTCGACGACTTGCTGGCCGGGCGCGCGGCGGAGGCCGGCGCCCTGCTGCGCACCGGCGTCAACGTCACCGGCCCGGTGTTCGACGAGGACGGTTACGTCATCGGCGTGCAGGCGAAATCCGACGGCGAGCCGGTCGAGTACCGCGCGCCCCTGGTGATCGCCGCGGACGGTGTCTCCGGCAAGTTCCCGCTGGCCCTCGGCCTGGCCAAGCGCGACGACCGCCCGCTCGGCGTGGCGGTCCGGCGTTACTACCGGTCGCCGGCCAAGGCCGACGACAACTACCTGGAGTCCTGGCTGGAGCTGCGCAGCGCGCAGGACCCGGCGCGGCTCCTCCCCGGGTACGGGTGGATCTTCGGTCTCGGTGACGGCCGGGTCAACGTCGGCCTCGGCATCCTGAACTCGTCTGACGCGTTCGGCAAGACCAACTACCGCTCGCTGCTCACCGACTGGCTCGGCAGCACCCCGGAGGACTGGGGTCTGCGCGACGAGGCGAACGCGGACGGCCCGACGCTCGGCGCCGCGCTCCCGATGGGCTTCAACCGGGTGCCGCACTACACCCGCGGCGTGCTGCTGGTCGGTGACTCCGGCGGCATGGTCAACCCGATGAACGGCGAGGGCATCGCGTACGCGATGGAGTCCGGCGAGCTCGCCGCCGAGGTCGCGGTGCAGGCGCTGGCCCGGCCGGCCGGTCCCGAGCGCGAGCGCGCTCTCCGGGCCTACCCGGCTGAACTCAGTCTCCGGTTCGGTGGTTACTACCGGATCGGCGGGATATTCGTGAAGTTGATCGGCAACCCCCAGATCATGCGGGCCGCCACGAAGTACGGCATGCCGCATCCGACGCTCATGAAGTTCGTGCTCAAGCTCCTGGCCAACCTCACCGACCCCCGGGACGGCGACGCCATGGATCGCATCATCAACGGTTTGACCAAGGTGGCGCCCGCCGTCTGAGGACGGAATCGGGCACCCCGAGCAAAGGGATACAAAAGCGCAGCAACTAGTGTGAAGCGGCTAACAGTCGTACGGGAGTGAACATGACGATCAACCCTTATGTCCCGATCGTCGGGTTGCTGATCCTCGGCGCCCTCTTCGCGTTGTTCTCAGTGTCCGTCGCGCCGATCGTCGGGCCCAAGCGGTACAACAGGGCGAAACTCGACGCCTACGAGTGCGGTATCGAGCCGGCCCCACAGCCGATCGGCGGCGGCCGATTCCCGGTGAAGTTCTATCTGACCGCGATGCTCTTCATCATCTTCGACATCGAGACCATCTTCCTGTACCCGTGGGCCGTCTCGTTCGACGCGCTCGGTCTGTTCGGGTTCGTGGAGATGGTCCTCTTCATCGTCACCGTCTTCATCGCCTACGCGTACGTGTGGCGGCGCGGCGGCCTGAACTGGGACTGAGACAACCATGGGAATCGAAGAGAAGCTGCCCAGTGGGATCCTGCTCACCTCGGTGGAGAAACTCTCCAACTACGCGCGCAAGTCGTCGTTCTGGGGAGCCACCTTCGGCCTGGCGTGCTGTGCCATCGAGATGATGGCGGCGGGCGGGCCGCACTACGACCTCGGTCGCTGGGGGATGGAGGTCTTCCGGGCCTCACCGAGACAGGCCGACCTGATGATCGTGGCGGGCCGGGTCAGTCAGAAGATGGCGCCGGTGGTCCGCCAGATCTACGACCAGATGCCCGAGCCTCGCTCGGTGATCTCGATGGGCGTCTGCGCCTCGTCCGGCGGCATGTTCAACAACTACGCCATCGTGCAGGGTGTCGACCACATCGTCCCGGTCGACGTCTACCTGCCGGGTTGTCCGCCCAGACCGGAGATGCTGATCGACGCGATCCTCAAGATGCGCGAGAAGGTCATGGCTCAGCCGCTCGGTCCGAACGGGCGCAAGATGCTGGCCCAGCGTGAGGCCGAGGGCAAGACCCCCGTCGTCGCGCCCGGAGCCATGCCGTCGTCGTACCGCGTCGACAAGGCACGGCGTGCGGAATGGACTCAGGCCGTCAAGGAAGGCCGTGAGGAGCAATTGCGGATCGAGAACTGGATGAAGCTCCAGCCGCATTTGCGGGAAGGTGTCAAATGAGCATTTCTTCCGGCACTGAGGGTGGCGTACCGACTACCGCATCCACCGGTGCGAATATCGGTGCGCCGGCACAGACTCCGCCCAGCCCGGATAAGGGCATGTTCGGTGTCAAAGGGACCGGAGACGTTTCCGGCTTCGGTCGCCTGGTCCGCCCCCGGCCTGCTGTTTTTGACAGCCCACGGCCATACGGCGGGTATTTCGACGACGTCTATGACGCGTTGGAGGAAGCTTATCCGGCCTTCTCCGAAGCCATCGAGAAGGTGGTGGTAGATAGGGCGGAACTCACACTTCACATCAGGCCCGAGAAAATCACCGAGGTCTGTCAGGTAATGCGCGACGACGAGTCGTTGCGGTTCGAGCTCTGCTCCTCGGTGGACGCGGTCGACTACCTCGGCACCGACGAGCGCCGGTTCCACGTGGCGTACCAGTTGACCTCGATGACGTACCGGCGGCGGGTGCGTCTCGAGGTGGCGGTGGCCGACGGGGAGAGCGTTCCGAGCGTCACCGGCGTCTACCCGACGGCGGACTGGCAGGAGCGCGAGGTCTACGACATGTTCGGCGTCGTCTTCGCCGGACACCCCAACCTCACCCGGATCCTGATGCCCGACGACTGGGAAGGGCACCCCCAGCGCAAGGACTACCCGCTCGGCGGCGTGCCGGTGGAGTACAAGGGTGCCGAGATTCCGCCGCCCGACCAGCGGAGGGTCTACCAATGACGACATCCGAGTACGCGACCGAGCGCGAGACCACCGAGGGCCGGGTCTTCACCGTCACCGGCGGGGACTGGGACTCCATCTCGGCCGGCGTCGACCCGCTCAGCAACGAGAAGATCGTCGTCAACATGGGCCCGCAGCACCCGTCCACGCACGGCGTGCTCCGGCTGGTCCTGGAACTCGAGGGCGAGACGGTCACCGCGTGCCGCCCGGTCGTCGGTTACCTGCACACCGGGATCGAGAAGAACCTGGAGTACCGGAACTGGACCCAGGGCGTCACGTTCGTGACCCGGATGGACTACCTCTCCAACATGTCGAACGAGGCGGGTTACTGCCTCGCGGTGGAGAAGCTGCTCGGCATCACCGACCAGATCACCGAGCGGGCCACCACGATCCGCGTCATGTTCATGGAGCTCCAGCGGATCGCCTCGCACCTGGTCTGGCTCGCCACGACCGGCATGGAGCTGGGCGCGATCTCGATGATGCTCTACGGCTTCCGGGAGCGGGAGTACATCCTCGACATCTTCGAGGAGACCTCCGGCCTGCGGATGAACAACGCCTACATCCGTCCGGGCGGCCTCGCGCAGGACCTGCCGGAGTCCGCGGTCCGCAAGATCCGGGACTTCCTCAAGTACCTGCCGAAGCGCCTCAAGGAGTACGAGGCGATGCTCTCCGACCAGGTCATCTGGCAGAGGCGTACGCAGGGTGTCGCGGTTCTCGACGTGACCGGCTGCCTGTCGCTCGGCGTCACCGGACCGGTGCTGCGCGCCGCCGGACTTCCGTGGGACCTGCGCAAGACCATGCCGTACTGCGGTTACGAAACCTACGAGTTCGACGTGCCGACGGCGACCACCGCCGACGTCTGGGGCCGTTACCTGGTCCGGGTCGCCGAGATCCGGGAATCGCTGAAGATCGTCGAGCAGGCGCTGGACCGGCTCCGCCCCGGCCCGGTCTGGATCGCGGACAAGAAGATCGCGTGGCCGTCGCAGCTCGCGCTCGGCCTGGACGGGCTCGGCAACTCCCTCGAACACGTCGCCAAGATCATGGGTCAGTCGATGGAGTCGCTGATCCACCACTTCAAGCTCGTGACCGAGGGCTTCCGAGTTCCGCCTGGTCAAGTCTATGTCGCGATCGAGCATCCGCGTGGCGAACTCGGCGTACACGCGGTCTCGGACGGTGGCACCCATCCGTACCGGGTGCACTACCGCGAGCCGAGCTTCGTCAACCTCCAGGCCATTCCCGCGATGGCCGAGGGGGCGCTGCTCGCCGACGTGATCGCCGGCGGCGCCTCTCTGGATCCCGTGATGGGTGGGTGTGACCGCTGATGTCCGCAGAAACAACGGTGGAGTTCTCGCCGGCCGCTGCCCCGCTGGCGGAGAAGCTGCTGGAACCGGCCCTGGAGATCCTCGCCCGGTACCCGGCCGGCCGGGAGCGGTCCGCGCTCCTGCCGCTGCTGCACCTGGTGCAGACCGAGGAGGGCTACGTCAGCCCGACCGGCGTCTCGTTCTGCGCCGAGATCCTCGGGATCAACAAGGCCCAGGTCGGCGCGGTCGCCACGTTCTACACGATGTACAAGCGCCGCCCGACCGGCGAATACCTGGTCAGCGTCTGCACCAACACCCTGTGCAACGTGCTCGGCGGCCAGCAGGTCTACGACGAGCTGGCCGAGCACCTCGGCGTCGGGCACGACCAGACCACGGCCGACGGCAAGATCACGCTGGAGCACGCCGAGTGCCTGGCGGCCTGCGACTACGCCCCGGTCGTGACGGTCAACTACGACTTCACGGTCGACGAGGCCACCCCGGAGTCGGCGATCGAGCTGGTGGAGAGCCTGCGCAACGGCGAGCGGCCGACGCCCGCCCGGGGCGCCCGGATCTGCTCGCTCAAGGAGATGCAGTTCCAGCTGGCCGGCTTCGCGGACCCGCGCGACGGCGCGGTCGGCGACGGCGTGGCGGGCGCGCCCACCCTGCGCGGCGCTCGCCTGGCCCAGGAGCACGGCGTCGCGGTGGCGGGCTTCGACCCGGACACCCCGATCACCACGACCAAGCCGGCCCGCGAGGGCAATGCGCTGCCCCAGCCCCAGCCGGAGCAGCCGAGCCGGATCGCGGCGTTCGCCAAGAAGGCCGCGACGGCTGCCAAGGCAGCGGCCGGAGCGGTCGCCGAGAAGGCGGGCAAGGTCGCCGAGCACCGCCACGCGGGCCGCACCACCGACACCGGTGACGTCAAGGACCCGGAGGTACGCGCGGCCGAGTCCCGCAACCCGACCGCTGACACCCCGGCGCCCTCCGGCGCCGCCGACGCCGGTGGGCCGCCGCCCAGTTCACCGGCCGAGGCCGCCGGCGCCGCCGAGAACGCGCCCGCCGGCGACGGCAAACCGGCAGGTGACGGCAGTCGTGGCGAGTGGATCGTCAGCCAGCGGACCGCCGCGCAGAAGGAAGCCACGAACGTCCCGCGTGGCACCGAGGAGGAGAAGTGACCCAGCCCCGGCCGGAAGTCCTCCAGAAGCTCACCCCCGTGCTCACCAAGCGCTGGCTCTCGCCGGACGCCTGGCAGATCGGCGTCTACGAGCGGCTGGACGGCTATCTGGCGTTGCGCAAGGCGCTCGACGTCCACCCCGACGACCTGATCCAGCTGGTGAAGGACTCCGGCCTGCGTGGCCGGGGCGGCGCCGGTTTCCCCACCGGCCTGAAGTGGGGCTTCATCCCGCAGGGTGACGGCAAGCCGCACTACCTCGTGATCAACGCGGACGAGGGCGAGCCCGGCACCTGCAAGGACCTGCCGCTGATGACGTACGACCCGCACTCGCTGGTGGAAGGCGCGATCATCGCGGCGTACGCCATCCGGGCGAACCGGGCGTTCATCTACATCCGCGGTGAGGCGGTGCACGCCGCGCGGCGGCTGCGCAACGCGGTGAAGGAGGCGTACGCCAAGGGATACCTCGGCAAGAACATCCTGAAGTCCGGGTTCGACCTGGACCTGGTCGTGCACAGCGGCGCGGGGGCGTACATCTGCGGTGAGGAGACGGCGCTGCTGGACTCCCTCGAGGGGTTCCGCGGCCAGCCCCGGCTGCGCCCGCCGTTCCCGGCCATCGCGGGTCTCTACGCCAGCCCGACCGTGGTCAACAACGTCGGGACGATCGCCAGCGTGCCGTACATCGTGCTGGGCGGCGCGGACTGGTGGAAGAGCATGGGCACCGAGAAATCGGCCGGCCCGATGATCTACTCGCTCTCCGGCCGGATCGCCAACCCGGGCCAGTACGAGTGCGGCCTCGGCATCACCCTGCGCGAGCTGATCGAGCTGGCCGGGGGCATGAAGCCGGGCCACAACCTGAAGTTCTGGACGCCTGGCGGGTCGTCGACGCCCATCCTGACCGCCGAGCACATCGACACCCCGATGGACTTCGAAGGGGTCGCGGCGGCCGGGTCGATCCTCGGCACCACCGCGATGCAGATCTTCTCGGACCAGGACTGCCCGGTCTACAACACGTGGCGGTGGCTGGAGTTCTACCACCACGAGTCGTGCGGCAAGTGCACACCGTGCCGCGAGGGCAACTACTGGATGGTCCGCACGTACCGCCGGATCCTGTCCGGTCAGGGCACCTACAAGGACCTGGACACGCTCCAGGACACCGCGGACAACATCTTCGGCCGGTCGTTCTGCGGTCTCGGCGACGGCGCCGCGACCCCGGTCGTGTCGACGCTCAAGTGGTTCCGGGACGACTACCTCGGCTACATCGAGGGCCGGACCGCGCCGCGCCTGTCGGAGAAGACCCTGGTGGGAGCGCACTGATGACGGACGTAGAGAAGAAGACGGACCTCGTCACACTCACGGTCGACGGGGTCGAGGTCCAAGCCGAGAAGGGCGAGCTGGTCATCCGGGTCGCCGAGCGGATGGGCATCGCGATCCCGCGGTTCTGCGACCACCCGCTGCTCGCACCGGCCGGCGCCTGCCGGCAGTGCCTCGTCGAGGTGGAGGGCCAGCGCAAGCCGGTCGCCTCCTGCACCCAGACGGTGGCCGAGGGCATGGTGGTGAAGACCCAGCTCAGCTCGCCGGTGGCCGCGAAGGCCCAGGCCGGCGTGATGGAGCTTCTCCTGATCAACCACCCGCTCGACTGCCCGACCTGCGACAAGGGCGGCGAGTGCCCGTTGCAGAACCAGGCGATGAGCACCGGACGGGCCGACTCCCGGTTCGTCGAGCACAAGCGGGAGTACGAGAAGCCGATCCACATCTCCAGTCAGGTCCTGCTGGACCGGGAGCGCTGCGTGCTCTGCCAGCGCTGCACCCGGTTCTCCGAGGAGATCGCCGGGGACAAGTTCATCGACCTGATGGACCGCTCGTCCGGCGAGCAGATCAACGTCTACCGGGACGACTTCTTCGGCGGCGAGGGCACCGGTGACGGTCAGGCCGGCGACGGCGAGGGGGACGTACCGTTCAACTCGTACTTCTCCGGCAACACCATCCAGATCTGCCCGGTCGGCGCGCTCACCGGCGAGCAGTACCGGTTCCGCGCCCGCCCGTTCGACCTGGTCAGCTCCCCGACCTCGTGCGAGCACTGCGCGGCCGGCTGCTCTCAGCGTGCCGACCACCGGCGCGGCAAGGTGCTGCGGCGGCTGGCCGGCGACGACCCGGCGGTCAACGAGGAGTGGAACTGCGACAAGGGCCGGTGGGGCTTCCGCTACACCACCGCCACCGACCGGATCACCACGCCGCTGGTGCGCGACGCGGCCACCGGCCAGTTGCGCGAGGCGTCCTGGAGCGAGGCTCTGCTGGCCGCCGCGAAGGGTTTGCGGGCCGCCCGTGAGCGCGGCGTCGGCGTCCTTCCGGGTGGGCGGCTCACGGTGGAGGACGCGTACGCGTACGCGAAATTCGCCCGGATCGTCCTCGGCAGCAACGACATCGATTTCCGGGCACGGCCGATTCGCGCTTCGGGTACGGCACTGACCGCGACCGAGGAGGCCGATTTCCTCGCCGCGTCGGTCGCCGGCATCGCCGACGTGACCTACGAGGCGGTCGAGAACGCGCCGTCCGTCCTGATCGTGGGACTGGAGCCGGAGGAGGAGTGCCCGATCCTCTTCCTGCGTCTGCGTAAGGGTCACCAGAAGAAGAAACTCCAGGTGACGGCGGTCTCCCCGTACCTCTCCAGGGGTTTTGAAAAGCTCGGCGCGACGCTTGTCGCAGCGGTGCCGGGCGACGAGGCCCGGCTTCTCAACACCGACCCGGCCGTCGCCGCCGCGCTGAGCGCGCCCGGTTCCCTGCTGATCGTCGGTGAGCGGCTGGCGACGGCGCCCGGTGGTCTCTCCGCGGCCGCCGCCCTGGCCGGTCGGACCGGCGCACGCCTGGCCTGGGTGCCGCGCCGTGCCGGTGACCGGGGCGCGCTGGACACCGGCTGCCTGCCGAACCTGCTGCCCGGCGGCCGTCCGGTCACCGACGCGGCGGCCCGGGCCGAGCTCGCGCTGGCCTGGCGCACCGAGCCGGGCGTGCTGTCCGGCACGCCGGGCCGGGACGTCGACCAGATCATCGCGGCGGCCGCCGACGGCACGCTCGGCGCGCTGCTGGTCGGCGGCGTGGATCCGGCCGATCTGGCCGACCCGCGGCTTGCCGAGGAGGCGCTCGACGCGGTGCCGTTCGTGGTGAGCCTGGAGCTGCGGCAGAGCGCGGTGACCCGCCGCGCCGACGTGGTGCTGCCGATCGCCCCGGCGGTCGAGAAAGCCGGCACCTACATGGACTGGGAGGGTCGGCTGCGGTCGTTCGAGGCGGTGCTGCCCGGCACGGCGATGACCGACGGGCGGGTGCTCGAAGCGGTCGCGGCGCTGCTCGACGTCGAACTGAACACCGGTGACGTGATGACCGTCCGCCGGGAGCTGGGCACCCTGCCGGCCGCGGCGGCCCGCCCGGTGACGCCGGTGACCGAGGCCGCCGAGCTCGCCCGCCCGGGTGAGCGGGAGGCGGTGCTCGCCACCTGGCACCAGCTGATCGACCTGGGCACGCTGCTCGACGGCGACGAGGTTCTGGCCGGCACCGCCCGCCCGCCGGTGGCGCGGATCGGCAAGGACCTGGCCGAGTCGCTCGGCGTTGCCGACGGTGACCTGGTCACGGTCAGCACCGGCCGGGGTGGCGTGACGCTCCCGGCCGCGATCACCGACCTGCCGCCGGGTGTGGTCTGGCTGCCCACCAACTCACCGGGCTCGACGGTGCGGCGCAGCCTCGGCGTGACCGCCGGCGCGGTGGTCCGTCTCGAGGCCGGCGTCGGCGGACCGATCCTCGCCGAAGGGGCTGCGCGATGAACGCGATTCTGGCGGCACACGCCGTCGACCCGACATTGGAGACGTTCGAGAACGACGTCTGGTGGATCACGCTGATCAAGTTGCTCGGCGTGTTCGTGCTGCTCCTGCTGCTGACGCTGTTCACGATCAACTATGAGCGCAAGGTCGTGGCCCGGATGGCGGTCCGGCCCGGACCCAACCAGGTCGGGCCGAAAGGCTGGCTGCAGAGCCTCACCGACGGCCTGAAGCTGCCGTTCAAGGAAGAGATCATCCCGAAGACCGCCGACAAGGTGGTCTACTTCATCGCCCCGGTGATCTCGGCGACCACGGCGTTCACCGCGTTCTCGGTGATCCCGTTCGGTGGCGTGGTCAACATGTTCGGCCAGCAGACCGCCCTGCAGCTCACCGACGTGCCGGTCTCGGTGCTGGTGCTGCTCGCCTGCTCGTCGATGGCGGTGTACGGCGTGGTGCTGGCCGGCTGGGCCTCCGGGTCGACGTACCCGCTGCTCGGGGGTCTCCGCTCCAGCGCGCAGATGATCTCGTACGAGGTCGCGATGGGCCTCTCCATCGTGGCGGTGTTCATGACCTCCGGCTCGATGAGCACCTCGCAGATCGTCGCGGCGCAGGCGTCCGGTCAGCCGGTCAACCTCTTCGGCTTCGACATCACCGCACCCGGCTGGTACGCGCTGCTCCTGCTCCCGAGCTTCGTGATCTACATGATCGCGGCGGTCGGTGAGACGAACCGGGCGCCGTTCGACCTGCCCGAGGCGGAGTCCGAGCTGGTCGGCGGCTTCCACACGGAGTACTCGTCGTTCAAGTTCGCGCTCTTCTTCCTCGCCGAGTACATCAACATGATCACCGTCTCGGCGTTCTGCACCACGCTGTTCCTCGGCGGATGGCGGGCGCCCGCGCCGATCACCACGGTCTGGGAGGGCGCCAACTCCGGCTACTTCCCGCTGATCTGGTTCTTCGGCAAGGTGCTGATCCTGCTCTTCGGGTTCATCTGGCTGCGGGCCACGCTGCCCCGGCTGCGCTACGACCAGTTCATGCGCTTCGGCTGGAAGGTCCTCATCCCGGTCAACCTGGTGTGGATCCTCTTCCTGGCGTACTTCAAGGTCGCCCGCAGCGGCCAGCTCTCCGACGAGGTCCGGTGGATCTCCACCGCCGCCATCGCGGTGGTCGTGCTGCTCGTCGCCTGGGGCTGGCCGGGAGCGAAGAAGCCCAAGCCCGTCCCGATCCAGGAGGAGCTGGCCCAGCGGCCGCCGGGCAGCTTCCCGATCCCCCCGATGGATCTCCAGGTGCCGCCGAGCCCGCGTGCCCGCCGAGCCGTCGCCGAACGTGCCCCGGCCACCGTCGGCGGCGACCCCGAAACGAAGGAGGTGTGACGTGGCCACACTGACCGGCTCCTTCAAGGGATTCGGTGTGACCTTCGCGCACATGTTCCGCAAGGTGATCACAACCGACTACCCGTTCTCGCCGCCGAAGCCGGCGCCCCGGTACCACGGCCGGCACATCCTCAACCGGCACCCCGACGGCCTGGAGAAGTGCATCGGCTGCGAGCTCTGCGCCTGGGCCTGCCCGGCCGACGCGATCTACGTCGAGGGCGGCGACAACACCGACGAGCAGCGCTTCTCGCCGGGCGAGCGGTACGCGAAGATCTACCAGATCAACTACGCCCGGTGCATCTTCTGCGGGCTCTGCATCGAGGCCTGCCCGACCCGGTCGCTCACCATGAGCAACGAGTACGAGCTGGCCCGCGACAGCCGCCAGGACCTGATCTTCACGAAGAAGGAGCTCCTGGCGCCGCTGCTGCCCGGCATGGAGCAGCCGCCGCACCCGATGCGGCTCGGTGAGACCGACAAGGACTACTACGTCGGCGCGCTCACCAACCCGGGCACGTCGGCCGGCGCGGAGCGGGCGCCGTGGTCGGACGCGGGCACGCACGACGCCTCCGACCCGGCCGAGAACGCCGGCCGCCCGGAGACCGCCGGCACGGCACGGAAGGAGGCCGTGTGATGGACGCGGTCTCCACCGGCGAACAGGTCGCGTTCTGGATCCTCGGCACCATCTCGGTGATCGGCGCGCTCGGCATGGTGCTGGCCCGCAACGCGGTGCACTCCGCGCTCTGGCTGGTCGTCACGATGCTCTGCCTGGGCTTCCTCTACGTGGTCAACGCCGCGCCGTTCCTCGGGATGGTCCAGGTGATCGTCTACACCGGCGCGATCATGATGCTGTTCCTGTTCGTGCTGATGCTCGTCGGCCGGGACGCGTCGGATTCGCTGATCGAGACGTTGCGCGGGCAGCGGGTCGCGGCGATCCTGCTCGGCATCGGGTTCGCCGCGCTGATCGCCACCGGCCTGGCCCGCTCGCTCGGCGACATCGAGGCGGTCGGGCTGGCCGAGGCGAACCAGAACGGCAACGTCCAGGGCCTCGCCGCGCTTCTCTTCACCAACTACGTCTTCGCGTTCGAGGTGACCTCGGCGCTGCTCATCACGGCCGCGGTCGGCGCCATGGTGCTGGCACACGTGGAGCGCGCGAAGGAGGACAAGGTCGACCAGGTGACCCGGATGAAGGAGCGGTTCCGGCCGGGCAACTACCCCGGACCGAAGCCCGGCCCGGGCATCTACGCGAACACCATGTCGGTGGCCGCGCCGGCCCGGCTCCCGGACGGCAACGGCGCCGAGCGCAGCATCTCGCCGATCCTGCCGGTCCGTGAGCTGACCGACTCGGAGGTCGCACCGAAGGGGACCGAGAAGTGACTCCCGATTACTACCTGGTGCTGTCGGTCATCCTCTTCACCATCGGCGCGACAGGCGTGCTGATCAGGCGCAACGCGATCGTCCTGTTCATGTGCATCGAGCTGATGCTGAACGCGGCGAACCTCGCGCTCGTCACCTTCAGCCGGATCAACGGCGGCCTGGACGGCCAGATCATCTCGTTCTTCGTGATGGTCGTCGCGGCGGCCGAGGTCGTGGTCGGCCTCGCCATCATCATGTCGATCTTCCGCACGCGACGCTCGGCGAGCGTCGACGACGCGAACCTCCTCAAGTACTGAAGGGCCTTCCATGGAACACACTGTGGAGTTCGCCCCAGCGACGGGAGTGCTGAGCAGCATCTGGCTGCTCGTCGCGATCCCGCTCGCCAGTGCGGCCGTACTTCTCCTCCTCGGCAGACGGGCCGACAAATGGGGGCACTGGCTCGGTGTCCTCTCGGTCGCCGCGTCGTTCGTGCTCGGCCTGGTCTTCTTCCTGAGCCTGGCCGGCCTCGACGCGGACCGGCGCTCGGCCGAGCTCAGCCTCTGGGACTTCATCGTCGTCGGCGGCCTGCACGTCGACTTCGGCCTGCTCTTCGACCCGCTCTCCGGCGTCTTCGTGCTGCTGATCACGGGCGTCGGCTCGTTGATCCACCTGTACGCGGTCGGGTACATGGAGCACGACCCGGGCCGGCGGAAGTTCTTCGCCTACTTCAACCTCTTCGTCTCGGCGATGTTGCTGCTGGTCCTCGGCAACAACTACGTGATGCTCTACTTCGGCTGGGAGGGCGTCGGCCTGGCGTCGTACCTGCTGATCTCTTTCTGGTACACCCGCCCGTCGGCGGCCACGGCCGGTAAGAAGGCGTTCCTGATGAACCGGGTCGGCGACGCCGGCCTGGCCATCGCGATCTTCATGATGTTCGCCTACCTGGGCACCACGAACTACGCGGAGGTGTTCGCCGGCGCCGGGTCGCTCGCCGCCGGAACCCTGCTGATCATGGGCATCCTCTTGCTGCTCGGCGCATGCGGCAAGTCCGGCCAGTTCCCGCTGCAGGCCTGGTTGCCGGACGCGATGGAAGGCCCGACGCCGGTGTCGGCGCTCATCCACGCGGCGACGATGGTCACCGCGGGCGTCTACCTGGTCGCCCGGTCCAACCCGATCTTCTCGGCGAACACCACGTTGCAGCTGATCGTGGTGAGCGTCGGCGCGCTGACGCTGCTGATGGGCTGCATCATCGGCGCGGCGAAGGACGACATCAAGCGCGTCCTGGCCTGGTCGACGGTGAGCCAGATCGGTTACATGTTCCTCGGCGTGGGGCTCGGCGGCGCGGCGTACGCGCTGGCCATCGTGCACCTGCTGGCACACGGCTTCTTCAAGGCGAACATGTTCCTCGGTGCCGGCTCGGTCATGCACGGAATGCACGACCAGGTCGACATCCGGCGGTTCGGTGCCCTGTCGAAGCACATGAAGATCACCTGGATCACGTTCGCCACCGGCTGGCTCGCGATCATCGGCATCCCCCCGCTCTCCGGCTTCTTCTCCAAGGAGCCGATCATCGCGGCCGCGTTCGAGCGCGAGGTGACCTGGGAGTCCTGGGTGTTCGGCATGGCCGCGCTGATCGGCGCCGGGCTCACCGCGTTCTACATGACCCGGCTCTTCGTGCTGACGTTCCACGGCCCGGCCCGCTGGACCGACGACATCAAGCACCCGCACGAGTCGCCGCCGATCATGACGATCCCGCTGATCCTGCTGGCGGCCGGCTCGATCGGGGCCGGCTGGCTGATGAGCACGAGCGTGCCGGACTGGCTCACGCCGGTATTCGGCGAGGAGCAGGCGGAGGCGCACGGCGTGCTCTCGCACACCGTGATCACCATCCTGTCGCTGCTGGTGACGGTGCTCGGCGCGGGTCTGGCCTGGGCGCTGTTCCGGCGCGGGACGGCCACCGAGCCGCAGCCGGCCGGCGTGCTGGTCACCGCGGCGCGCCGCAACCTCTACACCGACGCGTTCAACGAGGCGGTGTTCGAGCGGCCCGGCATCTACCTGACCCGGGCCCTGGTGTTCCTCGACAACAGGGGCATCGACGGCCTGGTCAACGGCCTTGCGGCCGGGATCGGCGGCGGCTCGGCGCGTCTGCGGCGGCTTCAAACCGGTTTCGTACGGTCGTACGCCCTCTCCATGCTCACCGGCGCGATGCTGGTCGTCGGCGCCTTCATCGCGATCCAGCTGGGGTGGTTGGCGTGAGCGACTTTCCGTTCCTGAGCGTCCTGACGCTGCTCCCGCTCGTCGGGGCTGCGGTGGTGGCGTTCATCCCGAGGACCAAGGCCCAGCTTGCCAAGATCGTCGCCTTGGCCTGGTCCCTGATCGTTCTCGGACTCAGCGCCGTCATGTGGGCGGCGTACACGATCGACGGCGAGCGGTTCCAGTTCCACGAGTCCTACGCCTGGATCCCGTCCTGGGACGCCCGCTTCACGTTCGCCGCCGACGGCATCGCGCTCGTCATGCTGATGCTGATCGCCGTCCTGTTCCCGATCGTCATCCTGGCGTCCTGGAACGACGTCGACCAGAGCCGGCGCTCCGCTCCGGCGTACTTCGCGCTCCTGCTCTCCTTCGAGTTCACGATGATCGGGGTGTTCGCCGCGGCGGACATCTTCCTCTTCTACGTGTTCTTCGAGATCATGCTGATCCCGATGTACTTCATCATCGGCTCGTTCGGCACCGGCCAGAAGCAGTACGCGGCGGTGAAGTTCTTCCTCTACAGCCTGGTCGGCGGCCTCTTCATGCTGGCCTCGGTGATCGGGCTGTGGGTGGTCGCCGGGCACACGTTCGACTTCACGAAACTGGTGGAGGCGACCGGCTCGGTGGATACCGGGACCGCGCGCTGGCTGTTCCTCGGGTTCTTCGTGGCGTTCGCGATCAAGGCGCCGTTCTTCCCGTTCCACACCTGGCTGCCGGACTCCGGTGGCGCGGCGCCGGCAGGCGCCGCCGCGCTGCTCGTCGGCGTGATGGACAAGGTCGGCACGTTCGGCATCCTGCGTTACTGCCTCTCGCTCTTCCCGGAGGCGTCGCGCTGGTTCGCTCCGGCGGCGATGGCCCTGGCGGTCATCGGCATCATCTACGCGTCGCTGCTCGCGGTCGGCCAGAACGACCTGAAGCGCCTGGTCTCGTACACGTCGATCGCGCACTTCGGCTTCATCGGCATCGGGATCTTCGCGTTCACCACGCAGGCCGGCACCGGCGCGGTGCTCTACATGGTCAACCACGGCCTCGCCACCGGCCTGCTCTTCCTGGTGGTCGGGATGTTCGTGGCCCGGCGCGGATCGGCGCTGGTCAGCGACTTCGGCGGCGCTGGAAAACTGGTGCCGGTGCTGGCGGGCGTGCTGTTCTTCGCCGGCCTCGCCTCGCTGGCGCTGCCCGGCACCGCGCCGTTCGTCAGCGAGTTCCTGGTGCTGCTCGGGACATTCAGCACCCACAAGGGGTACGCCGTGGTGGCCACGCTCGGCATCATCCTGGCCGCCGCGTATGTGCTGTGGATGATCCAGCGGACCACCCAGGGCACGCTGAACCCGGCTCTCACCGAGGTTCCGGCCATGCAGAAGGACCTCAGCCTGCGCGAGAAGTTCGTGGTCGCCCCGCTGATCCTGCTCATCGTGGTGCTCGGCTTCTATCCGAAACCGGTCACCGACGTGATCAACCCGGCGGTGCAGGCGACCCTGCAGGACGTCGGCGCCACCGACCCGGCCCCGGTGGTGGCCGCAGATGGAAAGGCAGGCGGCTGAGCCATGGGAGAACTGCAACTTCCCGCCATCGACTACGGCGCTCTGGCGCCGATGTTGATTCTCTTCGGAGCGGCCTGCGTCGGCGTCCTGGTCGAGGTGCTCACCCCGAAGAAGGCCCGCAACGCGGTGCAGCTGACGCTGGCGCTTGTCGCGGTGGTGGCGGCGCTGGTGGCCGTGGTGCTGCAGCGGGACACCCGGGTCACCACGATCGGCGGCGCGGTCGCCATCGACGGGCCGTCGCTCTTCCTCCAGGGCTCGATCCTGGTGCTCGGCGCGGTGTCGCTGCTGCTGATCGGTGAGCGGTCGATCGAGAAGGGCGGCGCGTTCGTGTCGCAGGCCGCGATCACGGTCGGCTCCCAGAAGGACCTGCGGCAGGCCGGCGGCGCGCCCGGCGCCACCGAGGTCTACCCGCTCACCTCGTTCGCGCTCGGCGGCATGATGCTCTTCGTCGCGGCGAACGACCTGCTCACCATGTTCGTGGCCCTCGAGGTCTTCTCGCTGCCGCTCTACCTGCTCTGCGCGCTGGCCCGCCGCCGGCGTCTGCTCAGCCAGGAGGCGGCGCTGAAGTACTTCCTGCTCGGCTCGTACGCCTCGGCGTTCTTCCTGTTCGGCGTGGCCTTCATCTACGGCTTCGCGGGCGGGATCCGGCTGGAGAACGTGCAGGCCGCGGTCGCGAACCCGCAGCGGAGCCAGGTGCTGCTCTACGCCGGCTTCGGGCTGATCGCGATCGGTCTGCTCTTCAAGGCCGCGCTGGCGCCGTTCCACGTCTGGACGCCGGACGTCTACCAGGGCGCCCCGACACCCGTCACCGCGTTCATGGCGGCCTGCACCAAGGTCGCCGCGTTCGGCGCGCTGCTGCGCATCCTGTACGTCGCGTTCGCGGGGGTGCAGTGGGACTTCCAGCCGGTCCTCGGCACGATCGCGGTGCTGACCATGTTCGTCGGCGCGATCCTGGCGGTCACCCAGACCGACCTGAAGCGGCTGCTCGCCTACTCGTCGATCGCGAACGCCGGCTACCTGCTGGTCGGCGTCCTCGCGATGAACTCCGAGGGCCTGGCCAGCACGATGTTCTACCTGGTCGCGTACGGGTTCTCGGTGCTCGCGGCGTTCGCGATCATCAGCCTGGTGCGGGACGCCGACGGCGAGGCCACCCACCTGTCCCGGTGGGCCGGCATCGGCCGGAAGAGCCCGCTGCTCGCCGCCACGTTCACGTTCATCCTGCTGGCCTTCGCCGGCATTCCGCTGACCAGTGGCTTCATGAGCAAGTTCGCGGTCTTCGGGGCGGCGATCGAGGGCGGGCAGACCTGGCTCGTGATCTTCGGTGTCATCTCCAGCATGCTGCTGGCGTTCCCGTACTTGCGGGTCGTCGTGCTGATGTGGCTCTCCGAGCCGGGTGAGACGACGCCTGCGGTCTCCATCCCGGGATTCCTGACCGCCACGGCGCTGACCCTCGGCGTGCTCGCCACGGTGGCGCTGGGCGTGATCCCGGCGCCCCTGCTGGACCTGACCGAGCAGGCGGGCCAGTTCGTCCGCTGACCGCGTCCGACCACTGACAGGCCCCGGTGACACACCGGGGCCTGTCTCGTCTGCCACATCCACCGGGCCGAATGCCGGGCGATCCGGGCTCGGGTCCGGCAAGGGTTGGGGGGCGGGCTCAGGCCGTACCCGATGGTGTCGGATTTTTGATCTTGTCCCTTGCCACCCTGGGACAGAATCCGTCGGACCCGTATGGCATCGTGAGATGCGTGGTGAGCACCGGTGATCTGACGCTGTCGTCGCTGGGCCTCGACGTCGATCCCGCAATGGACGCGTCGGTGTCGGCGACGCTGGCCGCCGTGGAGGAAGCGCTGCGAGGCCATGTCGCCAGCGCCGACCCGCTGGTGGCCGAGGCCGCGCGCCATCTCGCCGACGCCGGGGGCAAGCGGTTCCGGCCGCTGCTGGTGGCGCTCGGGGCGCAGTTCGGTGATCCGACGTCGCCGCAGGTCGTCGACGCGGCGAACGTGGTGGAGCTGACCCACCTCGCCACGCTCTACCACGACGACGTGATGGACGAGGCGACCGTGCGCCGCGGAGCGCCGAGCGCCAACGCGCGCTGGGGCAACTCGGTGGCGATCCTCGTCGGTGACTACCTCTTCGCGCAGGCCGCCGACCTGGCCGCCCAGCTCGGCACCGAGGCGGTGCACCTGCAGGCGCAGACGTTCGCCCGCCTGGTGCACGGCCAGATCGCCGAGACGGTCGGCCCGCGCGGCAGCGACCCCATCGAGCACTACCTGCACGTCATCGCGGAGAAAACGGCTTCGCTGATCGCCACGGCGGCCCGGTTCGGCGGCCTCTTCTCCGGCGCCCGACCCGAGCACGTGGAGGCCCTCGCGCGGTACGGCGAGACCATCGGCATCGCCTTCCAGCTCTCCGACGACCTGCTCGACATCGCGTCCGAGTCGGTGCAGTCCGGCAAGACCCCCGGCACCGACCTGCGTGAGGGCGTGCCGACGCTGCCGGTGCTCTACGCCCTGGCCGGTGACGACACCGACGCGTCCGCGGTCCGGCTGCGGGAGCTGCTCTCGGCCGGCCCGATCACGGACGACGCGCTGCATGCCGAGGCGTTGACGCTGCTGCGCGAGTCGGCGGCGATGAAGCAGGCGCGGGAGACGGTGCGGACCTACGCCGAGGAGGCGCGGGCCCGGCTGGCGCCGCTGCCGGCGGGCGAGGCGAAGCGCACGATGGAGGCGCTCTGCGACTTCATCGCCGACCGCACGAGCTGACCTCCGGCCCGTTTCCGGCGGATCAGGTGGCTCCGTGGTGTCGTAGCAGGCGGCTGCCCACCAGCATCAGTGCTGCGGCGGAGACCATCGCCAGCGCGCCGGCCGTCCACATGGCCGGATACCCGGCATGCCCGGCCAGCGCGCCCAACCCGAGCGGACCAACGCATCCACCTGCGTAAACGCCGGTTTGGGTGATCGAGGTGGCGGCGGCTGGAGCCTGCGGGTGCAGCCGGACCACGGCGAACGTCATCAGGCCCGGCCAGGCCCAGCCGAACCCGAAGCCGAGCACGATGCCGGCGACCATCGCGAGGGTTCCCGGTGTGGACAGCAGCGCCAGCCCGCCCGCGCCGATGGTCAGCAGCACCGCGATCACACCGACCTGCCGGTCCGGTCGCCGGTCGGCCTGCCAGCCGCCGGCGATCCGGGCGAGCGCGCAGATCGCCCCGCCGAGGGTGAGCGCCAGGCCGGCCGGTCCGGGGCTGACTCCCCGGTCGACCGCGGAGGCGACCACGAACGTACCGAGGGCGTTCGCCGATCCGGCGGCGAGTGTCGCGGCCAGGCCGATCACCACCAGGGCGCCGGTGGCCTGGCCGGTCTCGGCGCTGCGCCGGCGGTGACCGGAGTCGCGGGGAACCAGGGGGATGGCCGCCACGGCGGCCAGGCCGGCCAGCGCGAACGCCCAGCGCCAGCCGATGGTCAGGGCCACCGCTGGTACGGCCGCGCCGGCCAGCAGCGTGCTGACCGGGATGGCCGCCTGTTTGATGCCGAACGTCAGTCCCTGGCGCCGGGCCGGCACGTGCCGGGACAGGCTGGTGTTGCTGGCGAGCTGCCCCATCGCGTTGGCGGCCGCGCCGAGGGCGAGGATCGCCACGAGTGTCCACAGTGAGCGCGCGAGGGCCGCGACGGCGATCAGCGAGACGGCCGCGAGAGCGATGCCGCCGCAGGCGATTCGTGTCGCGCCGTAACGTTCGACGAGTGCGCCGGCCGGCACGGAGGCGAGTGCGCTCGCTCCGAAGTAGGCGGACACGGCCAATCCGAGGCCCGTCGGCGAGAAATCGAGCTCGTCGCCGACCTGAACGGCGAGTCCTCCCACCAGGAAGACGGGTATCGAAACAGCGATGGTCGTGGTAAGTGCGCCGACCGTTGCCCAGCCCGCATTTCTGCTGGTAGAACCGGTTCCGTCGGATTTGATCTTTGCGGCTCGCACTTGACGCAGACTATGGCAGTTTCCGGCGCTTTGGCTGCGGACAGTCCTAATGATCACACCCGCTGTGCAAATCGATCGTGATCCACATGCTTTTGGCATTCCGTCGACGGGGGTTTCTTCATATGGTGTAAGTCCCTGGGCCTCGGAGGTAGCTGTGCGTGACCCCCTAGCGGAGCCGTCAGATCTCATCCGGAGCGTGTCGCGTGCCCTGCGCGTGCTGGAGTCGGTCGGACGAGCCCCGCGTGGACTCACCGTCAAGCAGATCGCCCGGCGATGCGAGCTGACCGTCGCGACGACCTATCACCTGGTGCGAACCCTGGCCTACGAGGGCTACGTGATCCGTCGCGAGGACGGCACGTACATCGTGGGGCTGGAGATAGCCGACCGGTACCGCGAGCTGGTCTCCGCATTCCGTGGCCCGCCCGCGGTGGGCGAGGCGCTGCGCCGAGCCGCCCTGGACACGGGTTACAGCCACTATCTGGGCCGGTTCGTCGGCGGCCGGATAGCCGTGACCGCGTCGGCGGAAGGCGCGCGATCGCCGTTCCTCGACGACGTCGCGCCCGGCTTCGACGAGGGCGGCCACGCCACCGCGCTCGGCAAGGCGCTGCTCGCCACGCTCACCCCCGACCAGCGCTCGCGCTATCTGCGGGACTACGGGATGCGCGGCTTCACCCCGGCGACGCTGACCACGCCGGAGGCGCTGGAGGCCGATCTGGCTGCCGGTGAACGACGCGGCATGCAGATCGAAATGGGACAGTTCCGGCAAGGGCTGGCCTCGGCCGCCGTGGTCGTCGTCGCCGACCGGGACATGGAACGGCGCCTGGTGCTGGCCTGTTCGATGCCGGCCGCGGAGATGCTGACCTCGGCTCGCGTGGTCCGGGCCAAGCTCACCGCAGCCGCCCGTAACGTCGCCGAAGCGCTGTCCGGAGGCGAGTCCGCAACTGCCTGAACGGGTGGTGGCTCTCCGCGTTCAGGCCGCCACAGCCTGACGAGGGGCGCTAAGGAATCGTTGAACCTTCGCGTCACGTGCCGCGTACCACAGACCGGGAGCGACGAGCCGGTTGGAGGCGGTACGCATGCGGTGCGAGGACGGGCATGACGACGCCGCCTACGTGCTCGGCGCGTTGTCGCCGGGGGAGCGGGCTGCCTACGAGAGTCACCTGGCGACCTGTTCGTTCTGCCGGGAGGCGGTCGCCGACCTGGCCCGCGTGCCGGACATGCTCGATCGGCTCGACGCCGACGAGTTCGCCAAGCTGCTGGATCCGACACTCGGCGAGCAGCCCGGGCATTTCTCGGCCGGCGGGCGCGCGGCGCTCGGCGAACGGCATCGGCCACCGCCGCGATCGCGGTTGCGCAATCTCTCGATCCGGGTGCTCAGCACCGCCGCCGCGGCAGTGCTCGTGCTGCTCATCGGCGGTGGCGTGGTGGCCTGGGGACTGAATCAGGACGCTCCCGCGGCCCCGCCGGCCGGACCCGCCGTCGCGATGAAGGCCGTCGACGACGTCTCACCGATCACGGCCACGGTCCGGCTCACCAGCACGGCCGGTGGCACGAAGGTGGAGATGCTCTGCTCGTACAGCAGGGCGGCGGAGCAGGCCTACACGTTCCGGCTCATCGCGTACGGGCCGGACGAGCAGAAGGAACAACTGGGCTCCTGGCTGGCACAGCCCGGCACGGAGTTCCGGATGCCCGGCGCGACCCACTTCGGCGAGGGCAGCCTCTCCCGGCTCGAGATCGTGCGTTTCGACGGAAAGGCGATGCTCACCTACGAACCGCCCGGGTTCGACTGAGACTCCGCGCGCTGATTCAGCGCGCGGGCAGGGCGGCGGCGGCCGGCCCGGTGGCGGTGGCGGCCGTCGCCTCGGCCGCCGCCCGCTCTCGTGCCGCAGCCCGGGTGTGCCGGATGCCGTCCACCGTGAAGATCATCAGTGCGATCCAGACCAGGCCGAACCCGGCGAGACGGGCGGGCGGCATCGGCTCGTGGTAGATCAGCACACCGCAGCCGAGCTGCAGGATCGGCGCCACGTACTGCAGGATGCCGAGGCCGACGAGCGGCACCCGGTTCGCCGCGCCGGCGAAGAGCAGCAGCGGGATCGCCGTGGCCGCGCCGGAGAGCAGCATGAGGAGGGTGTGCGTCGCCGACACGTGCCCGAACTCCGCCCCGCCGGTGAGGTTCAGCCAGGTGAGGAACGCGAACGCGGGCAGCGCCAGCACGCCGGACTCGACGAACAGGCCCTCCGCGGGCGGCAGCGACATCCGCTTCTTGATCAGGCCGTAACAGCCGAACGAGGCGGCGAGGGTCAGCGCCACGTACGGCAGATGTCCGTAGTCGACCGTGAGGATCGCGACCGCCAGCGTGCCGATCCCGACCGCCACCCACTGCCAGGCCCGGACCCGCTCGCGCAGCACGGTGACGCCGAGCAGGACGGAGACGAGCGGGGTGATGAAGTAGCCCAGCGCGGTCTCCACCACCCGGGACGAGTTCACCGCGGCGATGTAGGTACCCCAGTTGATGCCGATCAGCACCGCGGCCAGGGTGATCCCGCCGAGCAGCCGTGGGGTGCGCAGGAGCCGGCCGAGGAAACGCCAGTTGCGTGCCACGCTGAGCAGCAGCGCCACGAAGAGCACCGACCAGACGACCCGATGCGCGAGGATCTCCAGTGGCTGCGCGGGCTGCAACAGCTTGAAGTAGATAGGGAAGAAACCCCAGAGCGTGTACGCCGTGAGGCCGTACAGATATCCGCGCCGCTCATCGCTCATACCTCCACCGTAAGGGCGTGGCGGCGAAACGGTCCTTGCGGTTGTGATGCCGGACATAAGGCCAATCCGCGGTGCCTGGCCTGTTGCCGCGTCTCGGGTGCCGCACCAGGACGGCGCCGGGAGGGCGCTGCGGCCGCGCCCTCCCGGGATGCCTCAGTCGTCGCCGTCCGGGACCAGCATGTTGAGCACCCAGCTCACGACGCCGACCAGGAGCGCGCCGAGGAGCGCGGCCGGCCAGAAGCCGTCGACGTGGAAGCCGAGGCCCACCTCGCCGGCGATCCAGCTGGTGAGCATGAAGAGCAGGCCGTTCACGACGAGCGCGATCAAGCCGAGCGTGAGGACGTAGAGACCGCAACCGAGGACCTTGATGATCGGCCGCAGAATCGCGTTGACCACACCGAAGATCACCGCGACGGCGATCAGCGTGCCGGCCTTACCGGCCGTGGTGTCGGAGGTCAGGTCGATTCCGTCGATCACCAGGGTCGCGATCCACAGCGAGACGGCCGTGATCAACAGCCTGATGAGGATGCCCATGGCAGGGGATCGTGCCACGCGCGGGCCAAGCCGGGGAGCGACACCCCGCGATCTTCATCCAGCTGCGCCGGTCGAATCGGGTCAGAGTGGAACTTGCCGGGTATTTCGCTGCGTCTCGATGGTCCTGACCGGCTGCCCGATCAGGACTTTCTCCACCGAGGTCGGTGTCAGCGCCGCCCATCGGACCGCTCGCTGAGTGACGACCGCGAGCATGCCCGGCCGCATCCGGGACAGCAGGCCGGCGGTCTCGCCGAGGTCGAGAGCGGTGCCGAGCAGCGCTGCCTCGTCGGGCGTGAGCGGCTGCAGGAGAAGAAGGTCGGCGGAGGCGGCGAGATCGGCGTCGGGGTGGGCGAGAACGGTCATCGTGGTCGTCCAGGGCCGGCTGGACGCCTGACTCGCCACGGCGGCGGTGCCCGTCGTGCTGTGCCCGCCGGCAGCCTCGTCGCCCGGCTCCGGGCCGGCTTCATCCGAACTCTGCTGCCCGGCGGGTGGCGTGGTCGGCCTGTCGTCCCTGACGAGCAGGACCGGGGTCAGCTGGGAACCGGGCGGGACGGTGTCGAGGCCCGGCGGGTGCAGTGTCAGCGACTCGTCGCCGGCCAGGCCACGCAGGAGCGGCGCCCAGGCCTCCGGACGAGCGGTGCTGACCAGGACGCGGGCGCCGAGCGCGAGCGCACGGAAGATGATCAGCTGGGCACACCGGCCGGTGCCGACCAGAACCAGGTGCGTGGGGCCGGGACGGAACGGCTGGATCAGCACCGGACGTCCCTGGCGGTTGCGGCCCAGCATCAAGCCGTGCGGGAGCCTCGGCAGGACCGGGTCGTTCGGCTCGGGTGGGATTCTCGGCAGGACCGGGTCGTCCTGATGGTGCGGGTGTCTCGGCAGGCCCGGGCCGTTCTGCTGGGGCGGGAGCAGCCCCGCTGCTCCGGGCCGGGGTGCCGGGAGAGGCGTGGACAGAGGCAGCGTGGCGGTGAGTGCGGGCAGGTGGTCCCCGTCGTAGCGGTGGGCCGTCATCCGCTCGCTCGCCAGCAGGCGCCGGAGTGACCGGGCCGCCGTCTCCAGAGCCGGCATGCCCGGAGCGGTGATCCGGATCAGGAGTGTCGCGGCCGGTCCCGGGTCCACCGTCAATGCCAGCGTGGTCGTGGTGGCAGGCAGGTGCAGCAGCCGGGCGAGCAGACGTGCGGAGAGTCCGGCGCCCGGCTCGGGATCACAGCGGAACACCGCCTGGGCCAGGCCGCCGGCGGTCAGCCCGGTCCATGACTCACGGAGGACGGTCTCCGGCTCGATGCATGCGAGGTCGGCGATCACCCGTACCGTCGCTGTCTCGTCCAACGGCCCGGCAGCCGAAGTGCCCAGCTTGCGCAGCATCGCGCGGGTCGCGGCCGTCGCGGCGTGACGCAGCTCCTCGTCGGGCTCGTCGCGCTGCCGCGGCACCCGGATCGCCAGGATGGCGCGGTGCTGTGCCAGCGGGCCGTCCCGGCCGAGCGCCCGATAGGAGACGGCGGCCGGACCCGCGCGTGCGACAGGAGCGGGGGCGCCGGTGAGAACGAGTTGAAGGCGTACCGGAGGGGTGATTTCCAAGGTCGCCAGCCGGGGGAGCGTGCCGAGCTCGACCAGCATGGTCAGCCCGAGATCGTCGGAGATGATGGCGGCTGGTCGGCCGGACAGGTCCGCCCTGATCAGCCGGGTGCCGGGAGCGGTGAGCGCGAGGATCGCGGACGGGTTGGAGAGCCGGGCGGTGCGGCGGCGGGTGGCGAAATGGGCCAGCAGGGCGAGCCACTGGAAAGCCCAGCGGTCACGGACCCGGACCCACGTCATCGCGAGCAGGCCGGCGGCGCCTGCCGCAGCGAGAACCACACTGAGATCGCCGTCCAGAACACCGAGCAGGATCAGAACGGCGGCGGCCTGGGTGGACACCAGCTGATGGAGATGGACGCGGAACGCGCGTCCACTCCCGACAGACAACGACACGGTCATGCTCACACCTCCCGCCGCCGTCGCCTCATGGTAGGTCGGCGACGCGGTCCGGCCGGACTTGTCCACAGGCGGTTGGCCCGGTTGTCCACAGGCCGCGAATCGAGTCACCGGGCCGGTCGGAAACGCGGATAACGTCGGCCCTGAAATCCCATATCTAGTGATCTACGTCGATGGCATGTAACAGTCCACATAAGATGCCGAGTGAGGGGCGGGTGGCATCCGGGATGACCGATACCCAGGCTGAAATGGCGGTGATGGCGCGCACCGCTGCGCGGTTCGACCAGGTGAATGACGGGCTGCAAAGCACGTTACGCACCCTGATGTCCGAGTTGTCAGTGCTGAACGGCGCCTGGCGCGGACTGGGCGCCGATGCGTTCGAACAGGTGAAAACGGAGTACGCGGCGGATCTGCGCCGGCTCGGCGGGGCGCTCGCCGAGACCGCCGAGGCGATCCGCACCACCGGCGCCGGATATCAGGCAGCCGACGCCGGCGCGGCCGCCCGGGTCACCCGGACCGGCGGCACGATCGTCCTGCCGCTGTAGGGGAGGGCGACGATGAACGACGGGCTTCTCCGGGTCAGCTTCGGCGCGCTGCGCCAGGCCAGTGCCGACATCGACCGGGCGCTTGCCGCCCTGCGCAACCAGCTCGACCAGCTCGAACGCGACGCTGTCCCGCTCGTGTCGACCTGGTCCGGCGCGGCGCGCGACGCGTATGAGCAGCGTCAGAACACGTGGCGGGCGGCCTCCGAGGATCTCCAGGGCATCCTGCGGCAGATCAAGGTGGCTCTCGACGAGTCGGTGATCGATTACGCCGAGACCGAACGGGTGGCGACGCAACGCTTCCAGTGAGTCCCCCGAACGCGTAATGGACCCAGCCACTTGCGGAACTACCATCGGTGGTTGGATGATCGCGCCCGGCGATCAATTGAGGCTCGCGAGGTCCGCCGGATCTCGTGCCGGGAACGCTGCGAAAGCGACTCAGCAGTCAGCACGCCGCCGCCCATTGTGATTGCGGCCTGACCTTGTAGGTTATACGCGTTGAGTTGGCCCGTTCGCAGCGTGGGGAGAGGTGGACGTGTCCGAGTGGGAACCGGCTACGGACGCCGAGATCGCGATGCGCGATGCGTTGCGCACCGACGACCAGGAGTCCTACTTCCGCATTCTCGCCGGTGTCGACCTTCTGTTACCAGTCTCGGCGGACGCGCTCGCGGGTCTGGCGCCACTGGGCTGGGGGACGTGGAGCACCGGCGGGCGTACGCACGTGCTCGCCTTCACGTCGCAGGCCGCGCTGAAGTCGTGCCTCGCTGACTACACGGGTTCCGCGCGCCGCGTGCCGTATGCGGAGCTCGCCAACACCTGGCCCAACCTGGAGTGGTGGCTCGCCGTCAACCCGGGCCTGCCGATCGAGGGATACCTGCCGGCCTGGTTCGTGGCCCAGCTCGCCCGCGGTGACCTGCGGCTGCCGACGCGCGGCCCGGGCCGGGAAGCACAGACCAGCACCTCCAAGATCCAGGAGATCGGGGCGGCTGCGCTGGCAGCGAGCCGGGGATCCGAGGCGGGTGGACCCACCTATGACCCGGCGCAGGGCCGGCCGCAGGCGGCGGCGTCTCCGCAGCCCGGTGCTCCGGGCGCGCCGGGTGGTCCCGCCGCTTCCCAGCTTTCTCCGGGTGTTCCCGCAGTGCCGCCGGGTGCTCCTGCGGTGCCGCCGGGTGCTCCCGCGGTGCCGCCGGGTGCTCCCGCGGTGCCGCCGTTTGCGCCGGCGGTGGCTCCGATTCCGCCGGTGGGTGCGCCTCCTACCGGGCCCGGTGGGCTGCCGGTGCGGTGGCCTGGGCAGACTCAGGGGCCGGGTGGGCTGCCGGTGCGGTCGCCGGGTTCGGGTGGCGCTCCCGCTTCTGCGCCTGGGTTGGCTGCTCCTGGGGCTGCCGCTCCTGCTCCGGCCGCGCCTCCGGCTTTGACACCGGGCGGGTTGCCGATGCGGACCCCTGGCACTGCTGCGCCTGGTGGGACCCCCGCCGGTTACCAGCCTCCCGGGTACCAGCCTCCGGCCGCGCCCGGTGCCACACCCGCGAGTTACCAGCCTCCGGCCGTGCCCGGTGGCACTCCTGCGGGCTATCAGCCTCCTGCTGTTCCGGGGCCGTCCGCCTACCAGGTTCCGGCGGTGCCTCCTGCTGCGGCGCAGCCTGCCAGTCTTCCGCCGGCTGCGGCCGCGCCGGGTGCCGGCCTGCCTCCGGGTGCTGGCCTGCCTCCGGGTGCCGGCCTGCCTCCGGGTGCCGGCCTGCCGTCGGGTGGCGGCCTTCCTTCGGGTGCCGCAACGTCGCCCGCTGCGCCGTCCGCTCCGCCCGTTTCGTCGGGTCCGCCCGCTCGGCCGGTCATCGGGGGGCCTACTCCTGGAGCCGGGCTGGCGACGCCGGGCTGGGACAAGCCGTCCCTGCCGTTCAACGTGCACGAGGACCCGCGCGGGCCGCTGCAGGACCCCGGTGCGCCACTGCCGGTCCGCAAGCCGATGGCGAATACCCCTCCGGTACCCGAGCATGTAGCGCCCTACGACCCGGCCGAGACGCCGTTCGCGCCGAGTTGGTCCGGCCAGCGCGCCGCCGGTGCACCGGTTTCCGCAGCTCCGGCTCCGGGCGTGCCAACTTCGAGTGGGCCGGCTTCGGGCGCTCCGATCTCGGCGGTTCCGGCTTCTGGCGTCCCCGCGTCGGGTGTTCCCGCCTCGGGTGTGCCGTCCTCTGGCGTGCCTTCCTCGGGGATGCCGTCTTCAGGCGTGCCTTCGTCTGGCTTCCCCGATTCGTCGGGTTTGCCGGCTTCGTCGCAGCCTGCCGCCAGCGCTCCGGCCTCGGGTGCTCTGGGGTCCGCACTACCTCGCCGTCAGCCTGGACAATCCGCAGGTTCCGGGCAGGGTGGCAGCGCCGCCGCGTTCTCCAGTTTCCCGGGGTTCGCCCCGGCTTCGGGTGCTCCAGCATCCGGTGTCCCGGCGTCGGCGCCTCCGGCTCCCGCGGCATCGTTCCCGCAGGGTCCAGCGTCTCCGCTGGCCGCCGCCGCTCAGGCGGCCGCCTCAGGCCAGCAAAACCTGAGCCAGCCTGCTCTCGGGCAGCCCGGTCTGGGTCAGCCTGGCGTCGGCCAGCCCGGTTCCGGCCAGCCTGGTCTCGGGCAGCCCGGCTTCGCGGGTCAGCCGGGCTTTGCCGGTCCGGGCGGTGCCGCTGGGCAGGGCGCTTCCACCGGGTCGGATGTGCCCGGGAGCCCGCTGCCTCGTCGGCAGGTCACTCCGCCTTCGGAGCGGCCCACCTCGATGGCGGCCGCCGCTCAGGCGCTCGGTGCCGGCCGGCAGCCGGCGGTTGAGCAGGTTCAGCCCGGAGCTGACCGCTTCGGGCCGTCCGGACCGCCGCCGTCGATCCAGGGTCCCGCCCAGCCGCATCAGGCCGCGCCTCTCGCGGCCGGTCCGGCGCTCGCTCCGCCGGTGATCCCGGGTGCGCCTGCGGCCCCCGATTCGGGCTACAGCCAGGGTGCCCCCGGCAGCGCGAGTCCGGTGTCCGCACCGGCGGCCTACGCGGGCCAGCAGAACACTCAGCCCCCCGCAGCCGCCCAGACCCCGGCCGCAGCGACCCCGGCCGCCCAGACCCCGGCCGCTCCGACCCCGGCCGCCTACGCCGCGCCGATCGCGACCCCGGCGCCGTACACCGCGCCGCCTGCGCCGCAGATTCCCGGGATGCCGCCTCAGGGCAGCCCCGCCTCGGCCTACGCCGCGCCTGGCCTTGCGAACGCCTACACGACCCAGATCATCCCGGTTACGCCGGCGACCCAGGTCATCCCGGTCACGCCGGCGACCCAGGTCATCCCGGTCACCCCGGCGAGCTATGCCAACCCGGCCGCCTCCGGGCTCGGCGTGGCCGGCTCGGCGACCGGCGGGCAGGCGCCGCAGGAGCACGGTGACGCCGTCGAGTTCGTGCCCGCCAACGACGTGGAGCGCGATCTCCAGGATGCCGCCGATGCGGGTAACACCGACGTCTTCCTCTCCACGCTGCTGCTGGCGAACGTGCTGGTGCCGGTCGCGAGTCACTCCCGGCCGGGCAGTTCGCCGGGCGAGTCGGGCTTCGCGTTCCTGCCGGAGGACGTCGACGGGGAGAAGTTCCTGATCGTCTTCACCAGCAAAGACCGACTTTCCGACCATTTCGGGGAGCCGACACGTACGGTCGGTGTCCGGTTCTACGAGCTGATCCGCAACTGGCCCGACCCGGCCTGGTCGTTCGCGGTGAACCCGGGCACGCCGGTCGGCGCGAAGTACCCGGGCGCCCAGATCATCGCGCTGGCGAACTGGGCCACCGAGGCCGGACTCGGCGCGGAACCGGCCGAGGGCCCGGTCGCCGATGAAGCGGTCAGCCCGGTGCCGGCGCCGGAACCGGCGAGCGACGAGGCGCAGTCCGCGACGGTCATGCAGAAGACGATTGCCGCCGAGCAGGTCGACTACTACCTGGACCGTGGGTACGACCGGGTGGCCGGGTTCGTGCACCGCGCCTCCGAGGTCGAGCACCTGCGGACCCCGGGCGAGCTGTTCGGCGCGCTCGGGCTCTACTACGACTCGTCGCCGTTCCAGCCGGACGCCAAGGAGGCGTTCGTGCTGCGCTGGCCGGCGTACCGGCCGAGCCTCTACCGGATCCCCTACGGCGGGCAGAACGAGCAGGCGCTGCGGGCCATGGACGGATGGGTGATCGAGCGCCCGCCGTTCCGCGGCAACGGGTTCGCGCCCGGCGAGGGCCGGGATGTGATCGCCGAGTTCAAGGTGGACAGCGTCCGGCTGCCGCACGGCGCGCAGCTGTGGCGGATCGACGCGGACGGCAACGAGCGGATGCTGGCGATCTTCGACGCGGACGCACCCCTGTGGCGCCGGGTGGGTGAGCAGTGATGCGTGACGGTTACGTAGTGACCTGGCAGGGCCGGGAGTACGACGCGGCACCCGACGGGGACAAGGTGCGCATCTACGCCACCGACCCGCAGGAGGGCTTCGAGGAGATCAAGCCGGGCCGGTACCTCCGGGTGCTGGAACCGGACGAGTACGACGAGATCGCGTACGTCCGGACCCTCTGCACCTGGCGTGGCGAGCCGTTCATCGTGCTCGCCGAGGCGGACAGCTGGCTACGCCTGGAGTACACCGGCGGCCGTGCCCCGGTTGCCCGCAGGCTGGGCCTGGAGGAGTTCGACTACGGCGTCTACCAGGGCTGGGCCCCGGCTCACGAGGTCCGCGACCGTTACGAGCACCGGGTCTAGGCCGGCGTCTTCAGCCAGCGCAGGATCTCGCCGGTGACCACGTCGGGGGCCTCGCGGTGGAGGAAATGGCCGGTGTCGGGGATCAGGCGCCACTCGTAAGGGGCCGTCACATAGCGCCCTGAGCCCTGGGCCGTCCGGGGGAGCACCGCGGTGTCCAGCGCGCCGTGCAACTGCAGCGTGGGCACGCTCGACGGCCGCTGCATCAGCTTGACGAACCGGTAGCCCTGCAGACGCAGCGCACTGCGCGCGACCCAGCGGTAGGCCTCCATCGCGCAGAACGCGGCCTGCGGGATCTGCATGGCCTGGCGGCAGCGGTACGCGTACTCCCCGAACTCTTCGGTGACGGCGAACTGCGGGCTGCTCCACTTGGTCATCAGCTCGCCGACCAAGGCCGCGTCGTCGCGGGTCAGCACGTGCTCGAAGCGCGGGACCTGGAAGCGCAGGATGGCCGTGGACGCCGCCATCTGGCCGCGCGGGTCGGCGAACAGGGCCGCCCGCAGCCGCAGCGGATGGGCGGCGCCGAGCACGACGAGCCGGTTGACCAGTTTCGGGTGGAACGACGCGGCGGCCCAGCCGATCATGCCGCCGGCACCGGCGCCGACCACGGTGGCCGAGCGCTCACCGAGGGCCCGGATCAGGCCGGTGATGTCGGCGGCGAGCGTGTAACCGTCGTACCCCCGTGGGGGTTTGTCGCTTGCGCCGTAACCGCGCAGATCGATCGCGGCAGCGCGGAAGCCCGCGTCGGCGACCCGGGTCATGATGTCGTGCCAGGCCCACCAGAACTCCGGGAACCCGTGCAGGAAGAGCACGAGCGGGCCGGTGCCGACCTCGGCGACGTGGAAACGGCTGCCGTTGGCGCCGACGAAGCGATGGCTCCACGGCCCCTCCGCCAGTACGAACGACTCGTCCATGTGGTCAGACTATGCGCCGCTGTCACGGAGTCCTGCGGAGACTCACGTGATCGGTTCGGCGGCGGTCATCGCCATCAGGTGGCCGGGCCCGCAGTAGATGCGGACCATCGTGGTCTCCAGCTGCACCTTCACCCGGTCGCGCTGGGTCAGTTCCAGGCCTGAGGTGTTGTAGAGCGCGTACCGCGTACCGTCGTCGGCGGTGAATCCGTAGCACGGACCTGTGCCACCGCGGGTGACCACGCCGCTCACCCAGCCGGTGGCGGGCGGTTTGTCCCCAGGCTCGCGAGCCGGATCGGACGGAGGCAAAGACGGGGCCGGATCGGACGGAAGCGAAGACGGGGCCGGATCGGACGGAAGCGCGGACGACGCCGAGCCGGCGACCCCCGGAGAGCCGGGCTGCGTGGACGTCGAGCCGCACCCGGCGGCGATCGCACCGGCCGCCACGGCGACGCCGATCCGGAGGGTGGCGTGCATACGCATCATCGAGCTCCTCCAATTGAGTCCACCGGAAGCTGAGTCCGTCGAAGGATGGGACGGATCCCGGCGGCGAGCGGTTCCCGGAACCGCCCGCGGTCACTCAGGCGCTACGGTGCCCGGATCAAAATCAATCGAGGCCCGCCGGGTTGTCCCGGCGGGCCTCTTCGCTGAACCGTGCCTGTTGCTTACTCGGTGACGGCCGTGATGGCGACCGAGCCGCGGCCGACGACCGCGCCCTCGTCCGTCACGATCGACATCTCACCGAACATCTTGCGACCGGCCGGCGGCACCGAAGCCGCGGTGACCGAGCCGGTGACCGTCGCGCTCTTGCCGTTGGCGAGCGAGAACGGGGTGGCCTGGGTGGCCACGCTGCCCAGCGACGGGCTGTAGTAGACGTCCAGGTAGTCGTACTGGGTGGTGCCGCTCGGCACGGCGTAACCCGCCACCGCGACCGTGTAGGTGCCGGCAGCCGGCGAGGCGACCGAGACCGCCTCCTCCGAGTCGCCGTCGGCCTGCTGGGCCACGACCTTGCCGGCCTCGTTGTAGAGCACCAGGTCGAGGTCGGCGGCGGCGTCGCTGGTGTTGCCGATCGACACGTTCAGCCGCTGCACGCCCTCGGGCACCACTACCTCGTACGCCTGGTCCTCGCCGTTGGCGATCGTCGGCCGTGCGGAGTAGCCACTGCCGAGCGGGCCGCCCTGGGCGGTGAGGTTGAGCGGGCCGAAGTTGTTCGTGACGGTCCAGGTCAGCGGCGTGGCGACACCGGCCTTGACGCTCGGAAGCGTCACGGCGGCCGGGTCGATCGTGACCCCCTGGATCTTCGCGGTCAGCTTGTACGGGTTGTTCAGCGACGGCGACGTACGCCGGGACTCGACCTCGAGTTCCCAGATGCCCGGGATCGGGTTCTCGTACGACCGCTCCTGCGGCTTGCAGGCGTTCGCGTCGGAGAAGTTGGTGTAGCAGGCGGTGCTCGCGGTCGACTCGACCGGAACGCCCCACGGGTTGATCGCGATCCAGCGCGTCTGCGAACCGGTCGCGATGCCCGCCAGGTTCACCTGCAGCGCGGTGGCGCCCTCCGGCACGTTCACGAAGTACGACGTGCTGGAGTTGCGGTCCACCGAACCGGCGAAGGTCTCGGCGTACGCCGGCTTCTTGGTCGTGACGGCGGTGACCACCGTGTTGAGCACCTCGAAGTCGATCACCGGGGTGCGCGGGTCGTCGACCTTCAGGATCGCGCTGCTCACGCCCTCGCCGGGACGGACCTTGACCTTGACGCTGACGGTCTTCTTGAGCGGCAGGTCCACCGAGCCGGCCGAGGAGAACGCCTTGCGGTCGCCGATCCAGCTGAGGTTGTGCTTGACAGTCTTGTTCGGGCCGCTGGTGCGGGTCAGCTTGACCGTGACGGTCCGCTCCTTGCCGACCGCGTAACCGCCGTCGCCCACCGCGCACCGGTTGTAGATACCGGTGCCCTGGTCAGCCGTCGCCAGCTGGTCGGAGAGCGGCGTGCAGACCGGAGCCGAGGAGGTGTAGGAGCGGGTCTCCGACTCCTTGGTGAGCAGCTTCCACGCGGCCGGGACGTCCATCTGGCCGTAGCCCTGGGCGTGCACCTTCTCGCCCGGGATCAGGTCAGCGGTCGTGTAGAGCGCGCGGCGCAGACCGGCCGGCGTGATGCCCAGGTCGTTCTGCTTCGCCGCCGAGAGCAGCAGCGCCGCGCCACCGGTCACCTGCGGCGCCGACATCGAGGTGCCGTTCTGCATCGAGTAACCGGGCGGCAGGGTGTAGCCGACGGTGTCGACACCGGCCATCGGCTCCCACGTCGGGACCGTGGAGATCGCCGAGCCGGGCGCGCTGATGTTCGGCTTGAAGCCGCCGTCCTCACGCGGGCCGCGCGACGAGAAGTTGAACAGCTGGAGGTTGCGGCGGGTGACCGAGCCGTAGTTGGCGAGCCAGGTCTCCTTGCTGATCGCCGCCGCCACGCTGATCACGTCGGTCGCGACCGACGGGTCGCCGATCGTGTTGGTGCCCGGGCCGGAGTTGCCGGCCGAGATGACGATCTGCACGCCGTACGTGTCGATCAGGTCGTCGTAGAGCCGGGCGCGGGCGTTGTTGCCGTCGTTGAGGCCGGGCAGGCCACCGATCGACACGTTGATCACGTCGACGCCCCGGTTGATCACCAGGTCCGCCATGCCGGTGGTCAGCGACGCCGCGGTGCAGCCGCCGCCCCACGAGCAGGACCGCGCTGAAACGATCTTGGCGCCGGGTGCCTGGCCGTCCAGGTTGGCGTTGCCGAACAGGTCGTTACCGGCGGTGATGCCGGCGACGTGGCTGCCGTGCATGCCCTCGACGATGCCGATGTTGACGAAGTCGGCGGTCGCCGGGAGCGACGGGTCGCCGTACGGCTTGAGGGAGACGTCCTCGCGGAACTCCACGACGAACGGCATCCGCTCGGCGATCGCGGTGGCCGGGTTGTCGGTGCCGAAGTAGCCGACGTCGTACTTCTCCTTGTACGGCCGCATCACGGCGTCGTCGGTGAAGTCGAAGTTCTGGTTGGTGTCCACGCGGATGTCGTGGCTCACCGGGTCGTAGAGGACGCCCCACTGGTCGGTGGTGTCACCGTCCCGGTTCACGTCACCGGCCGGCTCGGAGTCCTTCGTGATTTCCTCGATGAAGCGGTTGACCTGGTAGGTGCCCGCCGGAGCGGTCCAGGTCGCGCCGTTGTAGGTGAAGGACGGGCCGGAGACCGAGCCGAGCATGCGCCGCCAGGTGCCGTCGCCCTCGGTGATCGGGTCGGTTGCCGTGACCCAGTCGACGATCTTGCGCTCGCCGGTGGTCGTCTTCTGCAGCGCCGGGTGGGCCAGGTCCACACCGGAGTCCATGATGCCGATGGTCACGCCACGGCCGTCGTACTTAGGGTTCTTCTTCTTGAAGTCGACCGAACCCGTCTCGCCGGTGGGCATGTACGGGTTGTCCGCGGGCGTGGTGGCGCCCGGGCCGGACGGGGTGGCGGCCTGCTTGGCCGCGCCCTTGCTGGTCGGGAGATCCGTCTCGGGCAGCTTGATCGTCTCGTCCAGGTCGACAGCAGCGACGCCCGGCAGGTTCGCCGTGTTCAGCACCTTGGCGGTGGGGACGGTGGCGAGGACGTACCCGATCTGGTCGAAGCGGCGGTTGATGCTGCCGCCCAACTTCTCGATCTTGGCAGCGACGTCGCCTGACTTGCCCTTGTCGGCCGCGACGATGACGGTGACCTGCGGCTTGTTCTGGGCTTCCGCGTCCGCCAGAAGATCAGCGTCGTGCGCGCCCAGCGTGTCCGCCGGTGATTCCTTGGGGGTGGCCGGCTCCTGCGATGCGGCGGGAACCGTGCCCGTGCCCGGTTCCGCCGAGGCGGGAAGAGGGCTGCTCAACGTCGTCACGCCGGCGGCGACACCGAGCGCGAGGACAGAGGTGACGGTTCGCCGGCCCCAGGTGATTTGTTGTGTCACGTACGGGTCCTCCGGAAGGAACGAACGCCCGAGGGGTGATCGGGCGAATCCTCTGGATCCTGCGATCGATCCGGATGAAAGTCACTACGATCGATGACGTTGTGACCTGGCCGTGACCTTGCCCCGTCGAACGGTTTTCCGGCAGGAAAAAAGCCGGTGACGTCCAGAGCGTCACCGGCTTTTCTTGGCCTGGAAGGGTCAGTCTTCGGACTTGCCGGTCTTCATCCCGGACGAGATCAGATCCATCACCGTCGAGTCCTGGAGCGTCGTCACGTCACCGAGCGACCGGTTCTCCGCGACATCGCGCAGCAAACGCCGCATGATCTTGCCGGACCGCGTCTTCGGCAGCTCGGCGACGAGCATGATCTGACGCGGCTTGGCGATCGGGCCGAGCGTCTTCGCCACGTGGTTGCGCAGCTCCTTGATCAGTTCCTCGCCGGCCGCGCCCTCGGTCTCCACGCTGCCGCGCGGGATGGCGAACGCGACGATCGCCTGGCCGGTGGTCGGGTCGGTCGCGCCGACCACGGCCGCCTCGGCCACCGACGGGTGCGAGACGAGCGCCGACTCCACCTCGGTGGTGGAGATGTTGTGGCCGGAGACCAGCATGACGTCGTCCACCCGGCCGAGCAGCCAGAGGGCGCCGTCGTCGTCCTTCTTGGCGCCGTCGCCGGCGAAGTAGATCCACTCTTGGGAAGAGGAGTCGGCGCCTGCGCCGAACCGGGACCAGTACGTGTCCAGGAACCGCTGGTCGTCGCCCCAGATGGTGCGCAGCATCGACGGCCACGGCTCGCGCAGCACCAGGAAACCGCCGCCGCCGTTCGGCACCGACTGCGCCTGGTCGTCGACCACGTCGGCGCCGATGCCGGGCAGCGGCGTCATCGCGGACCCCGGCTTCGCCTCGGTCACGCCGGGCAGCGGCGAGATCATGATCGCGCCGGTCTCGGTCTGCCACCAGGTGTCGACGATCGGGGTGCGCTCCCGGCCGACGTGCTCCCGGTACCACATCCAGGCCTCGGGGTTGATCGGCTCGCCCACGCTGCCGAGGACCCGCAGCGACGACAGGTCGTACTTGGCGGGGATGTCGTCGCCCCACTTCATCATCGTGCGGATCAGCGTCGGAGCGGTGTAGAGGATCGACACCTTGTACTTGTCGACGATCTGCCAGAACCGGCCGCGGTCCGGGGTGTCCGGGGTGCCCTCGTACATGACCTGGGTCGCGCCGTTGGAGAGCGGACCGTACACGATGTACGAGTGGCCGGTGACCCAGCCGATGTCGGCGGTGCACCAGTAGACGTCGGTCTCGGGCTTCAGGTCGAAGACCGCGTGATGGGTGTACGACGTCTGCGTCAGGTACCCGCCGGTGGTGTGCAGGATGCCCTTCGGCTTACCGGTGGTGCCGGACGTGTAGAGGATGAAGAGCGGGTGCTCGGAGTCGAACGGCTGCGCCTCGTGCGAGCCGGCGGCCTGCTCGACCGTCTCGTGCCACCACTTGTCCTTGTCGGTCCAGGCGACGTCCTGGCCGGTGCGGCGGACCACCAGCACGTGCTCGATGCTGTCGGTACGCGACACCGCCTCGTCCACGGTCGGCTTGAGCGCCGACGGCTTGCCCCGCCGGTAACCGCCGTCCGCGGTGATCACGACCTTGGCGGCGGCGTCCTGGATCCGGGTGGAGAGGGCGTCCACCGAGAAGCCACCGAAGACCACGCTGTGCGTCGCGCCGATCCGGGCGCAGGCGAGCATCGCCACCGCGGCCTCCGGGATCATCGGCAGGTAGATCATGACCCGGTCGCCGGCCGTGACGCCCAGATCGGTCAGCGTGTTCGCCGCCTGGGAGACCAGTTTCAGCAGCTCGGCGTAGGTGACGGTCCGGGTGTCGCCGGGCTCGCCCTCCCAATGGATGGCGACCTTGTCGCCGTTGCCGGCCTCGACGTGCCGGTCCACGCAGTTGTACGCGATGTTCAGCTCACCGCCGACGAACCACTTGGCGAACGGCGGGTTGGACCAGTCCAGCACCTGGTCCCACTTCTTGGCCCAGGTGAGACGCTCGGCCTGGCGCTCCCAGTAGGCCAGCCGGTCGGCGTTCGCCTCGTCGTAGGCGTCGGCCTTCACGTTCGCGTTCGCCGCGAGTTCGGCGGGCGGCGGGAACTTCCGCGTCTCCGAGGACAAGTTCTCCAGGGTCTCGCTCATGAGGGCGGCTCCTCTGCCTGACCGGGGATTCTTCGTTGCACACTAGTTCTGGCCGGTGGGTCCGGCGAGGGTTCGTCCGCCGGGACGCGCCCGATGGCGTCGTATGCGCGCCGACCGGCATCCAGCTGATCGGTTCTGCGCGAATCTTGCCATTTCCACGCTCGTTTGTGCACCCCATGTTTCAGCTGTTTTACCGGTTACCGTGTGCACGTGGATCCACTAGCCCCATTGCTCGACCTCGCCGACGTCGCGCCCGCATTCGCCGAAGCCCGGAACACCGTCGACGCCGCGATGCGGCACCGCGCCCTGCGCCGGCACGGCGGTCAGGTCGCGGCCGAGGCGAGCCTGCGTGCCGCCGTCGCCAGCGCCGCCCTGGAAGGCAGCACGTACGACCTCGAGGAGGTCCGCGGCGGGACCGTCACCGACCCGACCGTGCAGGGCGCCCTGCGCGTCGCCGAGTCGCTCGGCGGCCTCGTCGACCTCTGGCCCCGAGCGCCCCGCCAGGTCCTCGCGAAACTGCACGTGCTTGCCGCCCGCGGCGTCGTCCACGACCACGACCTGGGCCGTCTGGTCTCCGGCGCGGAGCGGATCGACGCGCTGTCCGCCCTGGTCGCCGGCAACGAGGAGACCCCGCCGCTGCTGCTCGCCGCGATCGTGCACGCCGAGCTGATCACCCTGCGGCCGTTCGCCGGGCCGGCCGGTGTGGTGGCCCGCGCGGCGGCCCGCCTCACGCTGATCGGCCGCGGCTTCGACCCGCGCGGTCTGGTCGGCGTCGAGGCCGGTCACCTCGAGCGCGAGCCGGAATACGTCGGATCGGCCGGCGCCTACGCCACCGGCACCCCGGACGGCGTGCGGTCCTGGCTGCGGCACTACGCCTCGGCGGTCACGGCGGGTGCGCAGCAGATCGCGGTAATCGGCGACGGAGTCCTGGCAGCGGTCTGAGCGGCGGCATACTTCTTGGCGTGGATGACGACTGGGTTCGTCCGTACCCGCCCGGTTCCGGCCGCTGGCTCGTGATCGCCTGGGAAGCGGCGGCGCTGGGGCTGCTGACCTACGCCACGATCGAGCAGTTCGACCTGATCGGGCACGGCGTCCGGCTGACCGCCTGTGTCCTCGCGGCGGTCTGGGTGGTCGGCGCCTACCGGATCCTGCGGCACGGCGTCTACGTCAGCTCTCAGGGCGTGCGTATCGAGGGTCTGTTGCGGTCGCGGACCATGCGGTGGCGGGAGGTCGCGGGTGTGCGCCTGCACCACGCCACCCATCGCGTCGGGCCGTGGCGGATCGAGAGCGGGATGACCGTGCTCCTGGAGCGCCACGACGGGGCGACGGTCGGCACCGAGCTGTGGGCTCAGGGGGTCGACTTCCACGCCCGGCCGCGGCTTTTCCGCGACGTCTATCAGGAGATCCGTAACCGGCATCAAGCGGCGGCGCAAAGATAGAGCCGGCGTCCCTCGCGGGGGCGCCGGCTGCGCGCGTCCGAACCGGGTTATCAAGCGTGCACCTGGGTCGTTGTCGACGGTCCAGCAGCCCCTCGCGAAGCATTAGGTCCCGTCGCAACGTGCCTGCCGTGGCTGATCGCGCGTGGGTTCCCGGTGGCCGTGCACGGTTCCCGTTCGCACGGGCCCGCGACTTCTTTCTACGCCCCTTCGCGCATGATCACCAGATATGCCCGATTACTCAGACCAATGGCATTTGCGCTGGTCATTACGCTACGGCGGCCCGGGTGCGCCGGTGGCGCCCGTAGAGCGCGAAGCCGATCGCCACCCCGACACCGACACCCAGGGCCGCAGCGGCGACCGGCACGGCCGGCCGGTCACGCAGGCGTCTTCCCAGCGGTACGGGGTTGCGGAACTCCAGAATCGGCCAGGACCGCTCGGCCGCGACCCGGCGCAGCGCCCGGTCCGGGTTCACCGCGCTCGGATGCCCGACGGCCTCCAGGAGCGGCAGATCGCTGCTCGAGTCGGAGTAGGCGAAGCACTCGGCCAGATCGTAGCCACGGGACTCGGCGAGCTCACGGACGCCGACCACCTTGTTCGGCCCGGCCGAGTAGAAGTCGACCTCGCCGCTGTAACACCCGTCGGCGATCGCCATCCGGGTCGCGATCACGTCGGTGATGCCGAGCAGCGCGCCGATCGGGCGGACCATCTCGTCACCGGAGGCCGAGACCAGCACGACGTCACGGCCGGCCGCCTGGTGCTCGGCGATCAACGCGGCGGCCTCCGCGTAGACATACGGATTGATCAGGTCGTTGAGAGTCTCGGCGACGATCTGCTGCACCTGCTCGACCCGCCAGCCCTTGCTCAGGGCCGCCATGTAGTCACGGGTGCGCGCCATCGCCTGCTCGTCGGTGCCGCCGCCGAGGCGGAACATCAGCTGCGCGTATCCGGACTTGACCACGTCACGGCGGCTGATCAGGCCATCACGGTAGAAAGGCCGTCCGAAGGCCAGGGCGCTGGACTTGGCGATGACGGTCTTGTCGAGATCGAAAAAGGCGGCGCTCGGGCCCACGGGCCGAAAGTGTAGCCGTACCGCGCCCGGGACGTTCGATCCGTACGCCCAAGAGCCTCGTTGGTGACGCGCTGTGAAAACGGTCAGACGGGCAGGGAGTGTCGCATCGGGTTACATTCGGTACTCGACGGAACGGCAGAGTCTGAGGCAGACTTGTGTTCGCCACTGTGAAGCGTGTTGTTACGACCGCGTCCAGTGAAGCTGGCCCTCGGTAATCGCGCCCCCCGCGATTGCCGGGTTGATTCGGCTCGACCCCCCCGGAGCCGAATCCAAGGACGACCCCCGTCTCCCCCGACGGGGGTCGTTCCCGTTCAGGCGCCGGTGGCCGACGTGCGCTCCGGCCGGGCCTCGTCGATCGCCCCGCCCGCGGACGAGCTGATCAGGCCGAAGAAGCCGGCGAGACCCGTCACGTCCAGCACCCGGCGGAACGACTCGGTCGGATTGACCACCAGGAACTGGCCGCCGCGCTCGGTGACGTCCCGATAACCCTCGATCAGGGCGCCCAGCCCGGTCGAGTCGATGAAGGACGCATCGCGCAGGTCGACCCGCACGAGCGTCGCCGACCAGTCGATGAGCGCGTCGCGGATGCTCTGGGCGACGTCGTCGGCCCGGGAGTAGTCGATCTCACCCAGCACGGTGACGGTCACTGTCCCGTCGTCGGCGACCGTGGTCCGGATCGCGTTGTCCATGCCAGCTCCATCGGTCTGTGTCGGCACCAAAGATACCCAACCCGCCCGAGTTCATACGCGGGGCGGCTCGGCGTACCAGATCGTCTTCCCGGCGGCGAGTTATCCACAGGATCGGAAGTTATCCACAGGCGGCTCCGGACCCGTTGCCCGGCCGGACGGCGGCTCGCGACGGTGGGCGCTCGACACCCGCCGCCGAGCCTGGAGGCCCCCGATGCCCGCACCACGCCGTCCCCTGGTCGTGACCGCCGACCGCGACCTCCTCGACGACCTGCTCCGGCTCGCCGCCGCCGGTGGCGCCGAGGTCGACGTGGCGCCCGACCCGGCCGCTGCCCGCGCCCGCTATCCCGCCGCGTCCCTCGTGGTGGTCGGCGCCGACCAGGCGGAGTCCTGCGCACGGGCCCGGTTGCCGCGCCGCCCCCGGGTGATCGTGGTCGGCCGTCACTCGGACATGGACGCCACCACCTGGGAGTTCGCCGAGCCGCTCGGCGCCGAGCACGTCGCGGTGCTGCCGGCCGCCGAGACCTGGGTGGTCGAGCAGTTCGCGGCCCGTCCCGAGCAGCCGGACGCCCGCTCGCGGACCGTCGCGGTGATCGGCGGGCGGGGTGGCGCCGGCGCGAGCATGCTGGCGGCCGGGCTGGCCACCACGGCGGTGCGCTGCGGGCACCGGACCCTGCTCGTCGACGCCGACCCGCTCGGCGGCGGCCTCGACCTGCTGCTCGGCTGGGAGGACGTGACGGGTCTGCGCTGGCGCGGTCTGCGCGCCGCGGACGGACGGGTCGATCCGCCGGCGCTGCTCGCCGCGCTGCCGCAGCGTGGCGACCTGGTCCTGCTCTCGTTCGACCGCGACCAGCTGCCCGGTGTGCCGGCCGAGGCGATGGCGGCGACGCTGGACGCCGCCCGGCGCGGCCGGGACGTCATCGTCGCGGACCTGCCCCGGCAACTCGACGACGCCGCCGTGCTGGCCCTGCAGGCGGCCGACCGGACGTTGCTGGTGGTTCCGGCGGAACTACGGGCCGCCGCTTCGGCCGCGCGGACCGCCGCCTCGATCCAGGTGCACTGCGAGGACATCGCGGTGGTGGTGCGCGGACCCGCGCCCGGCAAGCTGCGGGCCCGGGAAGTCGCCGGCGCGCTGGGCCTGCCGCTGGCCGGCACCCTGCGCCCGGAACCGTCACTCTGCGAGAAGGTGGAGAACGGCGCCGCGCCCTGCGCGGACGGGAAGGGGCCACTCGCCGACCTCTGCCGCCGGCTGGTCGACGATCTGATGCGTACGGGTTCGGCGGCGCACGCATGAGCGCGCTGACCCATCGGGTACGCCACCACCTCGCCCACTCCGGCGACGAAGCCACCCCGGCAGCGGTCGTCAGCGTCGTCCGCCGGGAGAACAAGGTGCTCGGCGACACGGCGGTGCTGCGGCTCGCCGACCAGGTCCGGGACGAGATGCTCGGGGCCGGGCCGCTCGCGCCGCTGCTCGCGGATCCGGCCGTCACCGACGTGCTGGTCAACCAGGGGCAGGTCTGGATCGACCGGGGCGCCGGGCTGGAACGGGCCGCCGTCCGGCTCAGCGGACCGGACGAGGTGCGCCGCCTGGCACAGCGCCTGGTGGCGGCCTGTGGTCGCCGGCTCGACGACGGTCAGCCGTACGCAGACGCCCGCCTCCCGGACGGCACCCGCCTGCACGCGGTGCTGCCGCCGGTCGCCGTCGACGGGCCGTACCTGTCGCTGCGCACCTTCCGGCAGCGGCCGTTCAGCCTGGACGATCTGGTCCGGCACGGCACCGTCGCGCCGGCCGCCGCGCGGGTGCTGGCGGCGCTGGTGGAGGCGCGGCTGGCGTACCTGGTGACCGGTGGCACCGGCAGCGGCAAGACCACGCTTCTCGCGACGCTGCTCGGGCTGGTGCCGCCGACCGAGCGGATCGTGCTGGTGGAGGACGCGGCCGAGCTGCGGCCGGTGCATCCGCACGTGGTGGCGCTGCAGTCGCGTACCGCGAACGTGGAAGGCGCCGGCGCGGTCGGCCTCACCGATCTGGTACGCCAGGCGCTGCGGATGCGACCGGACCGGCTGGTCGTCGGCGAGTGCCGGGGCGCTGAAATAGTTGATCTTCTGGCGGCTCTGAACACAGGTCACGACGGCGGCGCGGGCACCCTCCACGCCAACGCGCCGTGTGACGTGCCGGCCCGGCTGGAGGCGCTCGGCCTGCTCGGCGGGCTGCCCCGGGCCGCGCTGCACGCGCAGGTGCTGGCGGCGTTGCAGGTGGTGCTTCAGGTTCGGCGTACCGCGGCCGGCCGTGTCCTGGAATCCATCAGCGTCCTGGTGCCCGCGGAGGAGTCCCGCCTGATCACGGTCCAGCCGGCCTGGGCCGGTTCACCGGGTCCGGGCGCCCCAGTGCTGGCCCGCCTCCTCACCGCCCGCGGAGTCCCCGTCCCGCCCGCTCTCCAAGCCGTTCCCGTCGCGCCGGCCGGGCCCGTCGCGCCGCGCGTCGGCTTCTCCGGGCCGCACGCCGTTTCCTCCGGGCGGCCGGGATGACCGGCGTGCTGGCGGCGGGGCTGATGGTTGCGGCGGTGCTCGTGGTTCTGAGGCCGCGGCGTGCGGCCCGGGCACGCTTGCCGGGGCGGCGGCGGGCTCCGGCGCGGTTCGACCCCGCCCGGGTACGCCGATGGCGCGCCCACCTGACCACCGGGCCGGCGTGGCGCCCGGTGCTGGCGGCGGCCGGTCTGGCGTCCGTGCCGGCGCTGCTGGCAGGGGGTCCGGCCGGCGCGGCGATCGCGGCGGTCTACGCGGCCCTGGCCGCGGGTGAGTGGGCCCGCCGGGACCGCCGGAAACGCGCGTCGGCCGCACGGGCGGCCGAGCTGGACCGCTTGTGCGCGCTGGTGGCCGACCTGCGAGCCGGCCTCCCGCCGGTGGCCGCCGCGGGTTTCCCGGGCTACTCCGCGGGCGGTGTCCCCGGCTACTCGGCGGCCGGTCCCTCGGACACTGCTGATCCACTCGGAGCGGGTTCGGGCGGTGCCGGCCCTTCCGGCGCTGCGGAGGGCGGCGCCGGGCGGATCCGGGAACTCGTCGCGGCCGTCTGGCGGCTCGCCGAGCAGACCGGCGCGCCCGCGGCCGATCTGCTCGACCGGATCGAGTCCGATGCCCGATCCACCGACCGGACCACGGCGACGGCCGCTGCTCAGGCGGCCGGGGCGCAGGCCACGGCCCTGCTCCTGGCCGGGCTGCCACTGGGCGGGATCGGACTCGGCTACGCGATCGGGGCCGACCCGCTCGCGGTGCTCCTACGAACCCCGGTCGGCGTGGCCTGCGCGCTGACGGCGGTGCTGTTGCAGGTCGCGGGGCTGCGCTGGTCCCAGCGACTGGTGGACGGCCCGCGATGACCGGAATCGTGGCGACCTGCCTGGGCCTGGCCGCCGTCCTGCTCGTCGTCCCCGTGAACAGATCCGGTCAGCGACTGCGCCGCATCGGCTCGCACGAGGCACCCGCCGCGAAGAATCGACAAATGCCGCGAGTGATCCCGTCCCTGCTGGTCGGCATCGGAGTCGTCGTGATTGTCGGGGGCCGTTGGGGCGTACCCCTGGGTGTGATCGCCGCAATCGGAGCGGAACGCGCGCTGCGACGCCGGGAACCGCCCGGAGCGCGTCGTGAGCGGCAGCGAGCACTGGCTGACCTTCCGCTCGGTGCGGACCTGCTGGCTGCCGCGTTGCGTGCCGGTGCCCCGGCGGACCGGGCTGCCGCAGCGGTGGCGGATGCGCTCGGCGGGCCGCTCGGGACCAGGCTGGACCGCGTCGGCCGCTCGTTGCGACTCGGTGCCGGTCCGGCCGAGGCCTGGGCTCATCTCGGTGACGTGCCCGGGGCGGAACGTCTGGTCGCGGCCGCGATCCGATCCAGCGCGAGCGGCGGTGCGCTGGCCGGAGCGCTGGAACGTCTGGCCGGTGACCTGCGTTCGGACCGGACCGTCGCGGCCGAGGCGGCGGCTCAGCGAGCCGGCGTCCTGATCGTCCTGCCGCTCGGGTTGTGCTTCCTGCCCGCGTTTCTGCTGGCCGGCCTGGTCCCGGTCGTGATCGCCGTCCTGAGTGACGTGCTGTGAAAGCCCCGCACCGCTCCCGGAACGACGGGCATGGCTTCGAGGCCGGTGCGGCTTCGAGATCGGTGCCGCTTGAGACCGGCGCGGCTTCGAGATCGGCGGGGCTTTGAGACCGGCGCGGCGTCCGCCGCGCCACCGCAAGACCGGCACGGCAGAAAGTCGTGCCGCCTATCTGAGGAGGACCACGTGCACACCATCGTCACCCGCTTCCGGCGGCTCCGGGCCGAGGCCGCCGATGCCGGAATGAGCACCGCCGAGTACGCCGTCGGCACGCTCGCCGCGGTGGCCTTCGCCGGCATCCTGCTCAAGGTGGTCACCAGTCCGGCCGTGCAGCAGGCGCTCGGCGGCATCATCGGCCGGGCCCTGAAGTGAAGCGGCGCCGGCGGCCCGGCCGGGACCGGGGTGCGTTCACCGCGGAGCTCGCGGCCGGGCTGCCGGCGCTCCTGCTGCTGTTCTACGCCGGGTTGACGGCGATCTCGGCGGTGACCGACCAGGCGCGCTGCCTGGACGCGGCACGTGAGGCGGCCACGGCTGCCGCCCGCGGCGCGCCGACGGACGGGGCCGCGAGGCTGGCCCCGGCAGGTGCCGAGATCCAGGTGTCCGGCGACGCGGAGACGGTCACGGTGGTGGTCATTTCCCGGGTACGCGTTCCGGGTGGCGCCCACCTGCCCGCAACCACCCTGCGAGCCGAGTCGCACGCCGCCCGCGAGCCGGAGCTGATCCCCTGATGACGCCGAATCGTCCGGCCGGTGGCCGGGCCCGCGACCGTCACCGGGCCCGCGACCGCGACCACGACCGTGACACTGACCGCGGCCGTCACCGGGCCCGCGACCACGACCGTGACACTGACCGCGGCCGTCACCGGGCCCGCGACCACGACCGTGACACTGACCGCGGCCGTCACCAGGCCCGCGACCACGACCGCGACCACGACCGGGACCGGGCCCGCGGCCGGGACCGGGGCGCCGCCTCGATCCTGCTGCTCGCGCTCGGCCTGGTCCTGCTCGCCGGAGGACTGGCCGGAGCGGCGATCGGCGCGGCCCAGGTGGCCCGCCGCGAAGCCCGCAACGCGGCGGACCTGGGCGCTCTGGCCGGCGCGCAGCAGGCGGTGCTGGGTGCAGCCCCGGCGTGCGAGGCCGCCGCCCGAATCGTGAAGCGCAACCGGGCCACGATGACCGCCTGCACCCTGGAGGGCCTGGAGCTGGTGATCCACACCAGCGTCCCCACCGGCCTCCTGCTGGGCGCTGCCTGGACAGCCGAGGCCGCCGCCCGAGCCGGCCCCCTCACCATCCCCGCCGGCATGTCAGGCCCGGCGTTCTGACCGGAGTCAGGAGGGTGGGAGGGCGGCCAGGACGGTGTCGAGGACCTTCACCGCTGCGTGTTTGTCGAGGGGGTTGTTGCCGTTTCCGCACTTCGGGGACTGGACGCACGCCGGGCAACCTGCCTCGCAGACGCACGCGGCGATGGCCTCGCGGGTGGCCCGCAGCCAGTCCGCCGCCACCCCGTACGCCCGCTCGGCGAAGCCCGCCCCGCCGGGATGGCCGTCGTAGACGAAGACCGTCGGGGCCTCGGTGTCCGCGTGGTTCGCGGTGGAGAGGCCGCCGATGTCCCACCTGTCGCAGGTGGCGATCAGCGGCAGCAGGCCGATGCCGGCGTGCTCGGCCGCGTGCAGGGCGCCCGGGAAGTCGGCCGGTTCGACGCCGGCTGAGACCAGGGCCTCCGGCGAGATGGTGAACCAGACGGCGACGGTACGCAGTTCGCGCACCGGGAGGTCGAGCGGTTTGGTGTCGATCACCTCGCCGGTGCCGATCCGGCGGCGCTGGTACGACACCACCTGGTTCGTCACGTCCACCTCGCCGAGGAAGAGGCCGACCGGGCCGGCGTCGACGTACGAGCGGACGTTCACCACGGACAGGTTCGTCACGTCACGGGCGTGTGTGGTCCAGTCCGGCTCCTGCTGGTGCACCAGGGCGATCGCGTCGTCCAGGTCCAGCTCGTCCACCACGTACGAGACGCCCTGGTGCAGGTAGACCGCGCCGGTGTGCAGCATGACGTGCGAGGAGCCGTGGTCGACGGTGCCGAGCAGCCGGCCGGTCGACGACTCGACCACGGCGACCGGGGCGCCGCCGGTGCCGCGCAGGTCCACGTCGGGCCGTCCGCGGTGCGTCCAGTACCAGCCGGACGGCCGGCGTCGCAGCACGCCTTCCCCGGCCAGCGCGTGCACCGCGGCGACGGCCGCCTCGCCGCCGAAGAGTTCCAGGTCGGCGTCGGTGAGCGGCGCCTCGGAGGCGGCGCAGCAGAGTTGCGGACCGAGGACGTAGGGGTTGGCGGGGTCGAGCACGGTGGCCTCGACGGGACGGCCGAAGACGGCTTCCGGGTGGTGCACGAGGTAGGTGTCGAGCGGGTCGTCCCGGGCGATCAGCACGGCGAGCGCCTCACCGCCGGCCCGCCCGGCCCGTCCGGCCTGCTGCCAGAGCGAAGCCCGGGTGCCCGGATATCCGCAGATCAGCACGGCGTCGAGGCCGACCAGGTCGACGCCGAGTTCGAGCGCGTTCGTGGAGGCGAGGCCGAGCAGCTCACCGGAGAGCAGGGATCGCTCGATCGCCCGCCGGTCCTCGCGCAGGTAACCGGCGCGGTAGGCGGCGACCCGGTCGCCGAGCCCGGGAACGGCTTCGTCGAGGGATCGCCGGGTCATCGACGCGACGACTTCGGCGCCGCGCCGGGAGCGGACGAAGGCGAGGGTACGGGTACCGGCCACGACCGCGTCGGTGAGCAGATCCGCGGTCTCTCGCAGGGCGGACCGGCGGATCGGAGGCAGCTCGACGTCGGTGAAGTCGGACGTGTCGGACGGCAGCGACACACTGGACGCGGGAAGCAGCGGCGGCTCCCACAGGGCGAACGTCACCCCGCCGCGCGGCGACGTGTCCTCTGTGACCTCTGTCACGTCAAGTCCGGTGAGCCGGGACGCCGCTCCGGCCGGGTCGCCGGAGGTCGCCGAGGCGAGGATGAACGTGGGCGACGACCCGTACCGGGCCGCGGCTCGGCGCAGTCTTCGCAGGACATGGGCGACGTGGGAGCCGAACACCCCGCGGTACGTGTGGCACTCGTCGATCACCACGTACGAGAGGCGGCGGAGAAAGACCCCCCACCGGGCGTGCCCGGGCAGCAGCGAGTGATGCAGCATGTCGGGGTTCGTCAGCACGAACCGCGAGTGCTGGCGCACCCATTCGCGCTCCTCGCGCGGGGTGTCGCCGTCGAAGGTGGCGGGGCGCACGCCGTCCAGGCCGAGCCGGGCGATCGCACGGAGCTGATCGGCCGCGAGCGCCTTGGTAGGTGACAGATACAGCACGGTCGCCTTAGGGTCCCTGGCGAGCGCGCTGAGAGCAGGCAGCTGGTACGCGAGGGATTTGCCCGACGCGGTGCCGGTGGCCAGCACGACGTGCGTGCCCTCCCAGGCGAGGGTGGCGGCGGCAGCCTGATGCTTCCACGGCGCGATGATCCGTTGCGCGGTGAACGCGTCACGCACCGCGGGGTCGGTCCATCCGGGCCACGGCGCCGCCTGCCCGGCCCGGGGTGGCACTCGCTCGATGTGCGTGATCGGGGACACCTCCGCCGCGGTGCCGCGAGTTCGCAGTCGATGCAGCAGCTCAGCAGGACCGAAGGCGGTGGAGGTCACGCATTGCACTGTGACACCGGTATGCCCCGAACCTCAAACGGGTAGGACGGTGGGTGCCACGCGTCGCCCGATGTCGGTCGGTGGTTAGATTTCGCGGGGGGAGATCAGGGAGGAGGACCGATGGAGCTGTCGCTGGCGGACCGCACCGTCGCTGGGCACACTGTGCTCGAAGTCGGTGGTGAGGTCGACGTCTACACCGCCCCTCGGCTGCGTGAGCGGCTGATCGAGCTGGTGGACGCGGGTGCACGTGACGTCGTCGTCGATCTGGAGAGGGTCGAGTTCCTCGACTCGACGGGTCTCGGCGTCCTGGTCGGTGCCCTCAAGCGCCTGCGAACCGCGCACGGGACGTTCGGTCTCGTCTGCGCGAAGGAGCCGCTCCTCAAGATCTTCCGGATCACCGCGCTGGACCAGGTTTTCCCGATCTTTCCAACGGTCGAGGCGGCCACCGAACGCGACGGCAGCGGTCCTGTTTCGTGATGGCTACGGTTCGGCTCTCCTTCTCGCCGGCTCCGGTGCACGTGCGCACCGCGCGACTGGTCGGTGTCGCGGTCGCGCGCCGGGCGGGTGTCGCCGAGGAGCTGCTCGACGAGGTCCGGCTGGCGATCGGTGAGGCCTGCACGCGTGCCGTGACCCTGCACCGTCAGTACGGCCTCACCGACCTGGTCACGGTGGAGATGTCCGACTCGGACTCGTACACCGTCCGGGTCATCGATCATGCCCCGATCGAGGCGAGTGTGGGGCTGACGAAGCTGCCCCCGGACGAGCTCGCCGACGAGTCGCTGACCGACGACGCGCTGACCACGGGTGTCGGATTTGCACTCCTTGCCGGATTTGTTGATGATTTGCAGGTGCGTCCGGTGGATGATGGCCCGGGCACCGAAGTGCGCATGGTCTGGCCTGTAACCCGCCGCTGAGCAAAAAGCGCCGCAGCCTGCACAAAGAGATCAACCGCGCCCTATACCCGCTCGCCGCGCCGCTAACACAGCGGCAAACATCACCGCGACACGGCTGCGTGCAGGTGTGACGATCGCCATACCGGCCCTATACAGTACGCGAGTTGTCAGCTACTGCTGGTCCGCGTCCGCGGGCCTGGTCGGTCGTTCCCCGCGATCCGGGGAATGCGCCCGGAGGTCTCGTCCGCCGTCCGGGTGCGATCGGTGTGTACAGGAGGACATTGATGTCCGGGACCTCGATAGACCTCGCCGCCGAGGGTGGCGGGGTGTCCCTGAGTGGTGAGAACCTCTCCTACGTCATCGTCGCGCTGGCGTTCGCGCTGGTGGCGCTCGGCTTCGCCGCTATGTTCGTCCAATCCGTGCTGCGTACCGGTCGCGGCACCCCGAAGATGCAGGAGATCGCCGGCGCCGTGCAGGAGGGCGCTTCGGCGTACCTGATCCGGCAGTTCCGGACCCTGGCGATCTTCGTGGTGATCGCGGTCGTCCTGCTGTTCCTGCTCCCGGTGCACGCCACCGAGAACGAGACGCTCGTCAAGATCGGCAGGTCGGCGTTCTTCATCGTCGGCGCGATCTTCAGCTCGTTCATCGGCGGCGCCGGCATGGCGCTGGCGACCCGGGCCAACCTGCGGGTGGCAGCCGCCGCCGGCGAGGAGGGCGGCCGGGAGAAGGCGATGGGCATCGCGTTCCGCACCGGCGGCGTGGTGGGCTTCCTCACCGTGGGCCTCGGCCTGTTCGGTGCGGCGCTCGTCGTCTGGATCTTCAAGGAGGACGCGCCCACGGTCCTGGAGGGCTTCGGCTTCGGCGCCGCGCTGCTCGCGATGTTCATGCGGGTCGGCGGCGGCATCTTCACCAAGGCCGCCGACGTCGGCGCCGACCTGGTCGGCAAGGTCGAGCAGGGCATTCCGGAGGACGACCCGCGCAACGCCGCCACGATCGCGGACAACGTGGGCGACAACGTCGGTGACTGTGCCGGCATGGCCGCCGACCTGTTCGAGTCCTACGCGGTGACCCTCGTCGCGGCGCTGATCCTGGGTCAGGCCGCGTTCGGCCAGGACGGCCTGATCTTCCCGCTCATCGTCTCCACGATCGGCGTGCTGATCGCGATCATCGGGGTCTTCATCACCCGGCTGCGCAAGAGCGACCGCAACGCCCTCACCGCGATCAACCGGGCCTTCTACATCTCGGCCGCGATCTCCGCGATCGCGGTGGCCGTGGTCAGCTTCCTCTACCTGCCGGACACCTTCGCCGGCTTCGGCGACACCGGCATCGCCGAGGACATCCTGGCCAGCGACCGGAACCCGCAGCTCGTGGCGATCGGCGCGGTCATCATCGGCATCGTGCTGGCCGCCGCCATCCAGGCGCTGACCGGCTACTTCACCGAGACGAACCGGCGCCCGGTGCAGGACATCGGCAAGTCGTCGCAGACCGGCGCGGCCACCGTGGTCCTGGCCGGCATCAGCGTCGGCCTGGAGTCGGCGGTCTACTCGGCCCTGCTGCTCGGCGCCGGCGTCTACGGCGCGTTCCTGCTCGGCGGCTCGTCGCTGACCCTGTCGCTGTTCGCGGTGGCGCTGGCCGGCACCGGCCTGCTCACCACGGTCGGCGTGATCGTGGCGATGGACACGTTCGGCCCGATCTCGGACAACGCGCAGGGCATCGCGGAGATGTCCGGTGACATCGACGAGCGCGGCGCGCGGACCCTCACCGAGCTGGACGCGGTCGGCAACACCACGAAGGCGATCACCAAGGGCATCGCGATCGCCACGGCGGTGCTCGCCGCCACGGCGCTGTTCGGGTCGTACACGAACAGCCTGGCCGACTCGATGGCCGACGCCGGGGTGACCGACACGGCCGCCGAGATCCTCTCGGTGCTCAACATCGCCAACCCGCGCAGCCTGGTCGGCCTGCTGGTCGGCGCCGCGGTGGTCTTCCTCTTCTCCGGTCTGGCGATCAACGCGGTGTCCCGCTCGGCGGGCGCCGTGGTGATGGAGGTCCGCCGCCAGTTCCGCGAGTTCCCGGGGATCATGGACTACACGCAGCGCCCCGAGTACGGCCGCGTGGTCGACATCTGCACCCGGGACGCGCAGCGTGAGCTGCTCACCCCCGGTCTGCTCGCGATCCTGGCCCCGATCGCCGTCGGCTTCGGGCTGGGCCCGGGCGCGCTGGCGGCGTACCTGGCCGGCGCGATCGGCGCGGGCACGCTGATGGCGGTCTTCCTGTCCAACTCCGGCGGCGCGTGGGACAACGCGAAGAAGCTGGTCGAGGACGGCGCCTTCGGTGGCAAGGGCTCCGAGGCGCACGCCGCCACGGTGATCGGCGACACGGTCGGCGACCCGTTCAAGGACACCGCCGGTCCGGCCATCAACCCGCTGCTCAAGGTGATGAACCTGGTCTCGCTGCTGATCGCCCCGGCGGTCGTGGCGGTGAGTTACGGCGACGACGCGAGCGTCGGCGTCCGGGTCGGTGTCGCGGTCCTGGCCGTGGCGATCATCGCGGGCGCCGTGATCTGGAGCAAGCGTAAGCCGATCTCGATGGGCGACGACGCCGCCACGGCGTCCGCAGCCGGCGCCGCCGACACCGCGAAGGCCGCGCAGGACGCTCGCGAGACGTCCACGTCCCGCGTGAAGGACAACGTCTGACCAGGACGAACGGCACCACGAAGGGCACCCGGTCCCCGGGTGCCCTTCGCTATGACTCGATCGAGGCGTGTGGAGTGTCCGCCTGTGCCCGTACTCTGCTCCCATGCGCGCGGTCCGACCGATATCCCTGGCTCTCGTCCTCGTGCTCGCTGTGCCGCTGGCGGCCTGCTCGGGCCAGCCCGGGGCGCAGGCCTGGGCCGCTCTGGTCTGCACGTCGCTGAGTCCCTGGCGCAGCGAGATCGATTCGCTGACCAGCCGGGCTCAGGCGCAGATGACCGCGGAGACGACACCCGGCCAGGCCAAGGAAAATCTGGCCCGGCTCTTCGACGGCGCGGCGACGGCGAGCGAGCAGGCCCGTGCCGGTGTGGAGCGCGCCGGCGTGCCGGACGTGGACGACGGCGAGCGGATCGCCGACGGCTTCCTGGGCTCGCTGGCGGGGATCCGCGACGCTTACGGACAGGCCCGCACCGGCATCGAGGCGCTCGCCACCCGGCCCACGGAGACGTTCTACGCCGAGGTCGGCAAGGTGCTCGACCAGCTCTCCACGAACTACGAGAAGAGCAGCCTGGACACGACGAAAGTCGAGTCGGTGGAGCTGCGCCAGGCGTTCGACTCGCTGCCGGAGTGCCAATGAGACCGGAGTCTCAGTGAGATGACCGACGCGGGCTGGCCGCTGATACCGCGCGAGATCCTCCCTCCGCCGGTCCCGGTGGCGAAACGGACCGTGGCGCGTGGCACAGCGAGCCGGCGTCCGGGTCATCAGCTGCCGATGTTCGGCGCGGAGACCTCGGAGCCGTCGCCGGCCGATCTCGCCGGTCTGCTGGCCGGTCCGGGCCACCTCGGCCGGATGGGCGGCACGGCCCGCGTCTGGGTCCAGGTGGATGCCGCGTGGCGGGTCCATGCGCTGGTCACCGAGCTGCGCACGCGCGGCCTCGCGGCCACGTGGGCGCAGGTCACCCCCGATCCGGTACGGGCGGAGAAAGCACCCACCGATCCGGCCGAGGAACCGTCATCCGGGGAGGAAGCCGAGGAACCGTCATCCGGGGCGGAAGAGGAGACCGCCGAGCAGCCCGAACCGGAGCCACCGGCCCAGGTCTTCGAGGTGCGTACGGCGTACTCCCGAAGGTTGAACGCTCTGGCGAACGCCTGGCCGCAGGCCGCCACCCAGCTCTTCCTCAGCGGACCTCGGCTGAGGCTCTGGGTGGCCGCCGCAGGCGAGCCCCGGGCCGGCGGCTGGACACTCGGCCTGGATCCCGGCAAAGATCCCGATCCGGTCGATGCGGCGCTGGTCCGAGCTGGTCTGGCGGGCCGTGTGTCGGATGACGGACGCATCTATCTCATCACCGGTCGCCGACGGCTCGCGCGGCTCGCCGAGCTGGTCGGTGAGCGTCCGCCGGCAGCGCCCGAAGAGCTCTGGCCAGGCGGCGCAGCTGCGTGATCTTCACCGATTGTGTCCGACACGACACCGGTTTTCCGGTGTACGGTGTCGCGGTCGGACGCATGCGGTGGCCGGACCGTTACCATCCGACTGCGGGGCTCCCCGGGAATGCAGGCTTGTCCGGCGCGTTACGTTGAACATCTGTGCTCCGCCGGGCGAGACGGGGAGCGCCGAGTCTTGATAGCTGGGAGTGCCGTGCCGAGTAACGCCAGGACGACCCGTCTGGTCATCGTCGAGTCTCCGTCGAAGGCCAAGACGATCGCCGGTTATCTGGGCCCCGACTATCTGGTCGAGGCCTCCGTCGGCCATATCCGCGACCTGCCCCGCAACGCCGACGAGGTGCCGGCGAAATACAAGGGCGAGTCGTGGGCGCGGCTGGGTGTCGACGTCGACAACGGTTTCCACGCGCTCTACGTGGTGTCCGACAGCCGCAAGCAGCAGGTGGCCAAGCTGCAGAAACTGGCCAAGGAAGTGGACGAGATCTTCCTCGCCACCGATGAGGACCGCGAGGGCGAGGCCATCGCCTGGCACCTGGTCGAGACGATCAAGCCCAAGGTGCCGGTCAAGCGGATGGTCTTCCACGAGATCACCAAGCCGGCCATCCAGGCCGCGGTGGCGAACCCGCGGGACATCGACCGTTCCCTGGTCGACGCGCAGGAGGCGCGCCGGATCCTGGACCGGCTCTACGGCTACGAGGTCAGCCCGGTCCTGTGGAAGAAGGTGATGCCGAAACTCTCCGCGGGACGTGTCCAGTCCGTCGCCACCCGGATCGTGGTGGAGCGGGAGCGGCAGCGCATGGCCTTCCGGTCCGCGGAGTACTGGGACATCCTGGCCCAGCTGTCGGTGCAGGGCCGGATCGAGGGCGCACGCTCGTTCCAGGCCACCCTGATCGCGCTGGACGGCGACCGGATCGCCACCGGCAAGGACTTCGAGCCCACCACCGGCCGGCTCAAGCCGGGTTCCGGAGCGGTGCAGCTGGACGGTGACGGCGCCCGCGGGCTGGCCGCCCGGCTGGCGGACCGTCCGTTCACGGTCACCCGGGTCGAGGAGAAGCCGTACCGCCGCAAGCCGTACGCGCCGTTCATCACCTCGACGCTGCAGCAGGAGGGTGCCCGCAAGCTGCGGTACTCCTCGGCACAGACGATGCGCACCGCGCAGAGTCTGTACGAGAAGGGCTACATCACTTATATGCGTACGGACTCGGTGAACCTCTCCGAGACCGCGATCGCCGCCGCCCGTCGCCAGATCGCCGAGCTGTACGGGGCGAACAACGTCCCGCCGCAGCCGCGCCGATACACCACCAAGGCGAAGAACGCGCAGGAGGCGCACGAGGCGATCCGGCCCGCCGGTGACAACTTCCGCACCCCGGGCGAGGTCGCCAAGGAGCTGAGCACCGACGAGTTCAAGCTCTACGAGCTGATCTGGCGGCGCACCATCGCGTCGCAGATGACCGACGCGGTCGGCAACTCGGTGAGCGTCCGGATCCGCGCGGTCTCCACGTCGAACGAGGAGGCCGACTTCGCCGCCTCCGGCAAGACCATCACCGACCCCGGTTTCCTGCGGGCCTATGTGGAGTCGTCCGACGACGAGACCGCCGAGGCCGAGGACGCCGAGCGCCGCCTGCCGAACCTGGTGAAGGACCAGCCGCTCACCGCCGACGAGCTCACCGCGGCCGGCCACCACACGTCGCCGCCCGCGCGGTACACGGAGGCCTCGCTGGTCAAGGCACTGGAGGAGCTCGGCATCGGCCGCCCCTCCACGTACTCGTCGATCATGCAGACCATCCAGGACCGCGGTTACGTCGAGAAGCGCGGCCAGGCGATGATCCCGTCGTTCCTGGCGTTCGCGGTGATCGGGCTGCTCGAGGGCCACTACCCACGCCTGGTGGACTACAACTTCACCGCCGCGATGGAGGGCCAGCTCGACGACATCGCCGCCGGTGATCACACCCAGCTGGACTTCCTCACCTCCTTCTACTTCGGCACCCAGGTGGCCGGCGCGGACGAGGAGATCGCCAAGGCCGGCGGCCTGAAGAAGATGGTCACCGAGAACCTCAGCGCGATCGACGCCCGGGTGGTCAACTCGATCCCGCTGCACGTCGACGAAGAGGGTCGGCAGGTCGTCGTCCGGGTCGGCAAGTTCGGGCCGTACCTGCAGCGCAAGGCGCCCGTCGTCGAGGGCGCCGAGGAGGAGCCGGCCGAGGACCGCGCGTCGATCCCGGAGGGCATGGCGCCCGACGAGCTGACCCCGGAGAAGGTGACCGAGCTCTTCCTGGCCGGCAACGGCGACCGCTCGCTCGGCGACGACCCGTCCACCGGCGAGCCGGTGGTGGTCAAGTCCGGCCGTTACGGGGCGTATGTGCAGAGCGGCGAGCGCAGCTCGTCCCTGTTCGCCTCGCACTCGCCGCAGACGCTCACCCTCGACGAGGCGTTGAAGCTGCTCTCGCTGCCGCGGATCCTGGGCAAGGACGCCGAGGGCAACGAGATCGTGGCGCGTAACGGGCGCTACGGGCCGTACATTCAGCGGCTCAAGGACTCCCGCTCGCTGGACAGCGAGGACAAGCTCTTCACGGTCACCCTGGACGAGGCGCTCGCCCTGCTGGCCCAGCCGAAGGTCCGGCAGCGCGGGGCGGCCAAGCCGCCGCTGCGCGAGCTGGGCCCGGACCCGGTGACCGAGAAGCCCATGGTGATCAAGGACGGTCGCTTCGGGCCGTACGTGACCGACGGCGAGACGAACGCGACGCTGCGCCGCGGTCAGACGCCGGAGGAGATCACCATCGAGCAGGCCTCCGAGATGCTCGCCGAGAAACGTGCCAAGGGTCCGGCGCCGAAGAAGAAGGCGGCCGCGAAGAAGGCTCCGGCCAAGAAGGCGACCGCGGCCGAGACCCCGGCGAAGAAGACGGCGGCCGCCAAGAAGACGACCGCCGCGAAGAAGACGACGGCTGCGAAGAAGGCCCCGGCGAAGAAGGCGGCCCCGCGCAAGGCCGCCGCCTCCGCGAGCGAGTGACGCTCAGGCTCCCAGAACCCGGTCCAGGTATTCGTTGGTGAAGACCCGGGCCGGGTCGAGGCGGTCGCGGACCGCCACGAAATCATCAAACTTCGGGTACGCGGGACGCAGGTCCGCAGCCGTCCGGTAATGCAGCTTCCCCCAGTGCGGGCGTCCGCCGAGCGGCTCGCACAGCGACTCGACGGCTTTGAAGTACGGCTCGTACTCGCTGCCCAGGAACTGGTGCACCGCGACGTAGGCGGACTCCCGGCCGTACCCGTGTGACAGCCAGACGTCGTCCGGGCCGGTGAACCGCACCTCGACCGGGAACTGCACCTTGAACGGCAGCACGTCGTAGATCCGGGGGAGCGCGTCGAGCACCTCGGGCAGGGCGGCGCGCGGGATCTCGTACTCCATCTCGGTGAACCGCACCCGGCGGGGCGAGCAGAAGACGCGGTCGGATCGGTCGGTGTAGGTCCGCGGGCTCAGCGCGCGGGCCGCGAAGCCGTTCAGCGCCGGAACCGTGCCGGGCAGCCGCTGGCCGACCTTGCAGACGCCCTCCCAGAGGGTGTTGGAGAGGAACTCGTCGTCCAGCCAGCCGCGGAACGCAGGCAGCGGCTTGTCGTTCGCGCCCACGATGTTGTTGCGCTTGAGCTGCGCCCGGTCGGTGTACGGGTACCAGTAGAACTCGACGTGATCGTTCGCCGGGATCCAGTCCTCGAGCCCGGCCAGCACGTCGGCCAGCGCCATCGGACGCTCGTCGGCGTGCAGCACGAACTGCGGCACGCAGCGCAGCGTCACCTCGACGAGGATGCCGAGGGCGCCGAGCCCGAGCCGGACCGCCTGGAACTCCGGGGCGTCCTTCGTGAACCGCTCGACCTTGCCGGCCGCGGTCACCATCGTCACCGCCTCCACGCTGGACGCCAGTGTGGAGTGCGTGACGCCGGTGCCGTGGGTGCCGGTGGAGATCGCGCCGGCGACGGTCTGCGCGTCGATGTCGCCCAGATTCGGCATGGCCAGCCCGTTCTCCGCGAGCACCGCGTTGAGAGTGGACAGCCGCATCCCGGCCTGTACGGTGACCAGTGGCCCGTCGATGCCGACGAGTTGGTTGAGGCGGTGCACCGTCATCCGCTGGTCGTCGGCGACAGCGATCGCGGTGAACGAGTGCCCACTGCCGACGACCTTGACCCGCCGCCCGTTTGTCGCTGCCTGGTTCACTGAGGCTGCGATCTCGTCGACACTGCCAGGGGTCAGGACCTCCGCGACGGACTCCTGGTTGCGTCCCCAGTTCGTCCAGCGCCGCGCGTTAACGGGTGTAGTCATTCCGGCTTTTGTCCTCCATCCGAGCGGACACCCGTACCTGGCGTCCCGTCGATGCGCCTCGCTCGTTGATCCGAGTAACGTTCGATTTAACACTGAGATTTATTCATGACCTTGCTGCTCGTGAACAGATCTCACTGCTGAGAGGGAGTGGCGACGCGTGTCGACACCAACCGTCAGCACCGGTCCGCTGCGGCGGGTTCCGGTGCAGGGCAGAAGCGTTGCCCGGGTACAGCGCATGCTCGACGCGTGCGCCGAGCTGGTGGACGAGGTCGGTTATGAAGGGCTGACCACCACTTTGCTGGCCGAGCGCGCCGAAGTCGCCATCGGCTCGGTCTACCAGTTCTTCCCGGACAAGAGGGCCATCGTCCAAGCTCTGGCACTGCGCAACATGGATGCGTACCTGCAGAGTCTCTCCGATCGGTTCGCCAGCGAGACGTTCACCCATTGGTGGGACGCCGTGGATGCCGCCATCGACGGCTACATCCACATGCACCGCAGCGTTCCCGGTTTCCGGACGCTGCACTTCGGTGACGTGGTGGACCTGCACCTGCTGGACTCCGACCGGGACAACAACGCGGTCATCGCCGAGCGGCTGGCCGAGCTCCTGGTCGAGCAGTTCCAGCTGATCGACCGGGCTCGGCTGCGGTTCGCGCTGCAGATCTCGGTCGAGGCGGCGGACGCGCTGATCAAGCTGGCGTTCCGGCGTGACCCGGCCGGTGACGAGTCGGTGCTCGTCGAGGCCAAGGCGTTGATAAGGGAATACCTGCACCGCCACGTCGACGCCTGAGGCGTCAGCCCAGGAAAGCACGGCCTTCTCCGCGGTACGTGAGGGCCGGTGTCGCTGTGTCACCGTCGATCAGCTGTAGCTCGTTGACGCGTTCACACAGCTCACCGGCCTTGGCGTGCCGGAACCAGACCCGGTCGCCGGGACGCAGCTCCTCGGCGGCCGGACCGAGCAGGGGCGTCTGCACCTCACCGGCGCCCTCATCGCCCTTGAATTTCAGGCCGTCCGGCAGATAGGGCGTCGGGAGGCGGGACGTCTCGGCCGGCCCGGACGCGATCCAGCCGCCGCCGAGCACCGTCGCGATCCGCGGCGCCGGGCGGCGGACCACCGACAGCGCGAAGAACGCGGCGGGCGCCGGCCGCCAGCTGCGGTACGTGTCGAACAGCGTCGGGCCGTACAGCCCGGAACCCGCGGTCACCTCGGTGACGGCCGGGTCGGCGCTGGTGGCGGCCACGCTCCCGGTGCCGCCGCCGTTGACGAACTCCAGGTCGGCGTGCTCCCGGATCGCGCGCACCGCGGCGGAGCGCCGGGCCAGCAACTCGGGCAGCGCCTTCTTCTGCATCAGGCGGATCGCCCGTGCGCGCAGAGCGCGGCCGGGCGGGTCGTCGCCCACGCCGGCGATGTGCGCCTCGTAGGACATCACGCCGACCAGCTGGAACCCCTGTCGCGCGCTGATCTTGCGGGCGAGCGTGCCGGCCTGGACCGCGGAGTGCACCGGGGAGCGCCGGACGCCGACGTGCAGGGACCCGGCGGGCTTCCAGGAGGCGTCCACGTCGATGCAGAGGCGGATCGGCGGGCGGGTGCCGGGCGCGGAGGTCTGGTCGATCAGGTCCAGCTGAGCCGGATGGTCGACCATCACGGTGACGGCGGCGGCCAGCGCCGGGTCGGCGGCGAGCTCGCGCAGCGCGGTCCGATCGGCTGTGGGGTACGCCACCAGGACGTCGTCTGTCACGCCGGTGCGCACCAGCCAGATCGCCTCGGGCAGCGTGTACGCCATCACGCCCTTCCAGCCGGGGCGGGCCAGGACGCGCTCCAGCAGCGCCCGGCAGCGTACCGACTTGCTGGCGACGCGGATCGGCTTGCCCGCGGCACGACGGGTGAGCTCGGCGGCGTTGGCGTCGAAGGCGGCCAGGTTCACCGCGGCGACCGGGGTCTCCAGGTGATCGGTCGCCTGGTCGAGTCGCTGGCGCAGGGCAATGCGGTCAGTCACCACGTCAGCACGGTATCCCTTCCCGAGGGTAATGCGAAAGACATTCATCTCTGTTCCACCCGAACGTGCGGATCCGGCGGGGGGATCCGGCGTGCTGATCCGCGGGTCCCTGCCGGACCCCCGGTGAGCTGCGGCGGCCGGATACAGTGCTCCGGGCAAGTGACCACGGGAGGTAAGGGCCATCAGTACCGAACAACGCCAGGACGGCGGCCCTGTCGACCTCTCGGGGGCGGCAGCGCTACGGTCCGTCCTCCGGCTGCGCGGCTTCCGCCGGCTCTGGCTCGTCCTCGCGGCGGCCTCCTTCGGCGACTGGATCGGCATCCTCGCCACCGGTCTGTTCGCGTCCGCGCAGTTCGAGAACCCGGCGGCACAGGGCGCCGCGTTCGGCGGGACCATCGCCGTACGCCTGCTGCCCGCGCTGCTGCTCGGCCCGATCGCCGGTGTGATCGCCGACCGGTTCGACCGCCGCTACACGATGGTGATCGTCGACCTGCTGCGGTTCGTCATCTACCTGTCGATCCCGCTCGTCCCGCTCTTCGGCGGGTCACCGGCCCTGACCGTCGCCTGGGCCACCATCGCCACCTTCCTCGGCGAGACGATCACCCTGATCTGGATTCCGGCCAAGGAAGCCGCGGTACCCAACCTCATCCCGAAATCGCGGATCGAGATCTCGAACCAGCTGACGCTCGTCACCACGTACGGGATCACGCCGATCCTGGCGGCGCTGCTGCTGTCCGGGCTCACCGCCGGCCTCCAGCAGTCCGGCGCCTCACTGCCCGACTGGGCCCAGCCCGTGCAGCTTGCGCTCTACATCAACGCCTTCGCCCGGCTGGCCACCGCGATCGTGGTGTTCTTCGGCATCAAGGAGATCGGCGGCAAGAGCCCGGCGCGGGAGATGGCCGCCGAGCAGAGCATCGGCAAGCAGTTCACCGCCGGCTGGAAGTACATCGGCAGCACCCCCCTGGTCCGCGGCCTGGTCGTCGGCATCTTCGGCGCGTTCGCGGCCGGCGGCGTGGTGATCGGCGCGGCCCGGACCTACGCCGTCTCGCTGGGCGCCGGTGAAGCCGCGTTCTATCTGCTCTTCGGCACCATCTTCATGGGCCTCGCGCTCGGCATCGGCCTCGGCCCGATGATCGTCCGGGAACTCTCCCGGCGCCGCTGGTTCGGCATGAGCATCGTGCTCGCGAGCGGCTCGGTGATGTTCCTCGGCCTGGCCTTCCACCTCTCGATGGCCCTCGTCGGCGCGCTGCTCGTGGGCGCCGGCGCCGGCATGGCGTTCCTGTCCGGCACCACCCTTCTGTACGGCGAGATCGCCGACGAGTTGCGCGGCCGGGTCTTCGCCGTCGTGCAGATCGGCGTCCGGATGGTGCTGCTGCTGGCGATCACCCTGGCCGGCATCCTGGTCGGCCTGGGAAGCTCCCGCCGGGTCGACCTCGGTGCGTTCAGCGTCGACGTCTCGGCCACCCGGGTGCTGCTTCTGGTGGCCGGTGCGATCGGCATCTGGGTCGGCATCGGCTCGTTCCGGCAGATGGACGACAAACCGGGCGTGGCCGTCCTGGCCGACCTGTGGAGCTCGCTGCGCGGGCGCCCGCTCTCCCCGGCCGAGTCGTTCGTCGCGTCCGGCTGCTTCGTGGTCTTCGAGGGCGGCGAGGGCGCGGGCAAGTCGACGCAGGTCACGCTGCTCGCCGAGGCGCTGCGCAAGGAGGGCCGGGACGTCGTCGTCACCCGCGAGCCCGGCGCGACCGACCTCGGCGCCCGGATCCGCGGGCTGGTGCTGAACAAGGCGGAGGACGCGCCGTCCGCGCGGGCCGAGGCGCTGCTCTACGCCGCGGACCGGGCACATCACGTCGCCACGGTGGTGCGGCCGGCGCTCGCCCGCGGGGCCGTGGTGGTCAGCGATCGGTACGTCGACTCGTCCCTCGCGTACCAGGGCGCCGGGCGTACCCTCCCGGTCCAGGAGATCTCCTGGCTGTCGTCCTGGGCGACCGGTGGCCTCAAACCCGACCTGGTGGTGCTCCTCGACGTGGAGCCCGGCGTGGGCCTGACCAGGGTCGACTCACGGGGCGGCGACGCCGACCGGTTGGAGAGCGAGTCGCGGGCCTTCCACGAGCGGGTCAGGTACGCCTTCCTGGACCTGGCGGCGGCCGATCCCAAGCGTTACCTGGTGCTGGACGCGTCGCGCCCGGTCGAGGAACTCGCCGGGGCCGTCACGGAGCGGCTCTCCAGCATGCTCGGCGCGGTCGAAGGCTCCTGACGCGGCGTGCCCCTTGGCCAGGCCTGGGCGCGCCGCGGTGCAACCGCGTGCCGGGCGTGACCGTGCGTTTCCGGCTCAGCTGCGCTTGCCGGGGATCAGCCGCGCCATAGCGTGACCATCATCGCCTCCAGGGCGATGTCCGGTTTCACGTTGCGCTCGATCGCGTCCTGGCAGGCCAGCACCGCCTCCAGGCGCCGCAGCACGCTCTCCGGCGACCACTTGCCGGCCGCTGCCGCCGAGACCTGCTGGATGTCGGCGTGCACCACGGCGACCGGCGCCCGCATCGAAGTGACGAGCACGTCGCGGTAGAACCCGGCCAGATCCTTCAACGACCTGTCCAGCGCGTCCCGCTGGGACCGGGTGGACCGAGACTTCTGCCTCTTCTCCAGCTCCTTGATCTGGCCGGCCGCGCCGCGCATCGCGGTAGTGGCGCCACGACCGGTGCCGCCCGCGCCGAGCGCCTGCTCCAGCGCGGCACGCTCCGCCGCGTCGATCTCGACGACCGCGTCCAGTGCCTCCCGGCGCGCCGCGTTCACCATCGCCTGCGCCGCGTCGAAGCAGGCGCCGATGTTGCTCAGCAGGCGCGGCATCGCCAGCACCTCCTCGCGCCGCAGCCGCGCCTCCTGGTCGGTGGCGAGCTGCCGGGCGCGCTCCACGTCACCCTGCGCCGCCGCGGCCGCCCAGGCAGCCTGCTCCGGGTCGATCCCGTGCCGCTGCACCAGCACCTCGGCGACCGCCGCCGCCGGCGCCTGCCGCAGCGCCACCACCCGGCACCGGGACCGGATCGTCACCGAGATGTCGTCCGGATGCACCGACGGGGTGCAGAGCAGGAACACGGTCCGCGGCGACGGCTCCTCAACGGCCTTGAGCAGCGCGTTGCTGGCCCGCTCACCGAGCCGGTCGGCGTCCTCGACGATCACCACCTGCCAGCGCCCGGCCGACGGCGAACTGGCCGCACGCAGCACCAGCGCCCGCATGTCCTTGACGCCGATCGACAGGCCCTCCGACCGCTCGATGCGCACGTCCGCATGCGTGCCGGCCAGCGTGGTGTGACACCCGTGGCACTCACCGCACCCCGAACCGTCCCGCTCACACTGCAACGCCGCCGCGAACACCCGCGCCGCCGTGGAACGCCCGGCACCCGGCGGCCCCGTGAAGATCCAGGCATGCGTCATGCCGCCGCCACCGGCCGCGTCACCCGCAACCACGCGAGCCGCAGCAGAGGCCGCCCGGCGAAGCGTTTCCACCGGCTCGTCCTGCCCCACCAGTTCAGCAAAGACGTCATGCACCCGACGATGGTATTGCGACCCCCCGACAACACCCACACGCCACGTCACCCGCCGCCCCCTTCCGCCGCCACGCCACCCGCCCGCCACGCCGAGCCGTGCCCCTCCACGCCGAGCCGTGCCCCACCGCGCGCTCCACCTGTCCGCGTAGCCGCCCGCCCTCCGCGCCCGCTACGTCGTCGCCGGCCCTCCTTGGGCCCGCCCTCGCGCCCACCACCGTCTGCCTCCGAGCCGTAGCCCACGCAGGTGAAGCGCCGTCATTGCCTGCGTGGCCTACGGCTGAGGTGCCCGAGCCGTAGGCCACGCATCCAAAGCGGCGCCTCAACCTGCGTGGGCTACGGCTGAGGCGCCCGAGCCGTCGTCCAAGCGCCTAAAAACGCCGCCATCACCTGCTTCGGCGACAGCTCGCCTCAACGGCAAGCCGATCTTGGAGAGCTCCGGGCCGGTGGCCCACGGGACGCTTCGACGGGGCAGAGGTGGTCATTTCCGGTCAAGATGCGTCTCGACGGGCCCGATGGCGACCATCAGGCACCCGGATGACCATGAAAAGTCAGCCGTTTGATTACATTCGGTCACCCTTATGGCGATCTTCGTTACGGTCGGTCTTGAACTATCGGTTATCCACAGGAGACTTTGCGGCGTAGCGGGACGGTCACTGAAGCGGTACGGTCTGGTGCCGGAACGCTACGGCGGCATGACACGCGGTGAGGAGCCGGAATGGCCCGCGAGATCGACGAGGCGTGGATCGACGAGGCTATCGAGCGATATCGGCGTGTCGAGGACCTGCGTGCCGAGTTCGATCGTGCGGTGTCCGCCCACTCCGTCTCGGTGCACTCGCCGGACCAGTCGATCGAGGTCGTGGTCACCGCCGCCGGCACCATCGTGGACGTCCGGCTGCACGGTGAGCTGCGCCATCGGGTGCCGGCCGAGTTCGCGGCGGAGATCAAGGCGGTGGTGGTGAGCGCCGCGGAGGCCGCCCGCTGGGCGAGGGAAAAACTGCACGGCGAAGTTTTCGGATCGTTCCGCACGCTGGAGGGGCACTGAGGTGGACCGACTCGCCGACCAGATCGACAACGCGGCGGCTGTGCTGTCGACGATGGACCGACAGATGCCGTTGCTGACACCGGCCGCCGCCTCGTTCGGCGCCGACGACGCGGGCCGCCCCGGGCGCATCGGCCGCGCCCTCTATGCCGGCTGGACCGCGGTGCTGGCGGCGCGTGCCCGGGAGGCGGCGGACGCGTCCGCGACTCTGGCTGAGATGGCCCGTTCGGTGCGGTCCGGCGCCCGTGCCTACGCCGATACCGACGAGGCGGTCCGGCACAGGTTCCACCGGGAGCTGTAGATGATGGACCGGCTGGATCACCTGCTCGATGCCGCGAGCCCGCTGCTGGACCGGGTCGATCGGGTGCTCTCCACGATCGGTGCGCCGGAGGGTCACCCGGTCTGGCCCGAGCTGCGCCGGGTGCGTCTGCTGCCGGGGGACGCGGCCCGCGCGGTGGGCGCGCTCTACCCGGAGGCGATTCTCGACGCGGTGCCCGAGTTGCGCGCCGACGCGCAGGCCTATGCGGCGGTCGCGGATGCGTTGCCGCTGGCCGGCGCGTGGGAGGGTGAGGCCGCCGACGCGTACGAGCAAGCCCGTCGCCGCGCCGCCGAACACCTCAACGGTGGTCCGGAGAGCCTGGGGCGCCGGATGGAGGCGACAGCCGACCTGGCTGACGCGCTGACCGCCTGGATGGCGCGCTCCCGTGGCGATCTGGCGGCGATGCTGGCGACCGTTCTGACCTCGGCGGAGGCCGTGGCGTTGACCGCCGGTGACCTCCCACCGGACGAGGAGGCGCGGCTGGCCGCCGACGTGGCGGCTCCACTGCTGCGGACGGTCGCCGACAGCTACGACCGGGGTGAGGCCCTGCTGGATCAGTCGGTGTCCCTGCAGACCTGACAGGTGGACGGCTGCCCGTGACGGGTGGGGCGGGTGGACGGTCGCCCGGCCGCCACCGGGCGACCGTCCACTGTGTGTGGCGCTCAGGACTCCCGGCGCCGGCGGCTGCTCAGGAGGAACGCGCACACTCCGCCGATCACCATGCCCGAACCGGCCAGCAGCAACGGGATCAGGCCCGGGCCGGTGATCGGCAGACCGGCAGCGCCCGCGGGGGACACGTCGGGGGAGCCCGGCGCGGCGGCGGGGGCGGCTGTGCCGGTGCCGGTCCTGTTGCTGGAGCCGGTCCCGGCCCGGGTCCCGGTGGGACGTTTCGGCGCCACGGCCGCGCCGTCGAGCACCCCGAGGCTGAGGTCGGCGACCACTGCGGACGACTGGTGGCCGGTGGTGGCGGGACCGTCGTCACCCCGTACCAGAAGGATTTTGATCGCAGTTGCCCGCGCCGCGATGGCCTTGCCCTTGGTGGCCTGGCGTGCGGCGCCGAGTGAGATGCGCAGCTTCGCGCCGGTCGGTGAGTCCGGGGCCGGAGCGTTCTCCGATTCGGGCGCGGCAGGGACGCCGGGGATCGACGGCAACGGCAGGGGGTCGGCGGACGCGAGCGGCGACGGAATCGATTCCAGTGGCGTCGATGGCTCACTGAGCGTTACATCATGGTGGTCACCGGGCGTGTCGAGAAGGGTCTGTTCGCCGTCCCGTGTGGTGATCTCGACGGCGGCCGGCTCGTAGGCGGCCTCAGCGCGCCCGCCGGACGACATGCTCACCCGCAGCGTGGCGGCCCGCAGCACCCGGATCCGCACCTCGCCGTCGACCAGGCTGATCTTCCCGGCGTTGAGCGTGGTGGTCGACACCGACTCCGCCTCGCCGCCGCGCCTGCGCAGGCCGGTGCTGCTCGTCGCCGAGAACGCCTCCGGCACCCGGACCAGCGACTGGTTGCCGCCGCCGGTCAGCGTGACCCGGTTCAGCGCGGCCGCCGACTCGGACGCCTCGCCGGTGACGCTCGCGCAGGCCAGGCCGTTGTTCCAGCGGGCGTGCGCGGTGAGCGTGCCGGGACCGGTACGCAGCGGACCGAAGCGCTTCGTGCCGACCCGCTGCCGGCTCGCCGCGCGGTTGTCCGGTGGCGCCTGCTGCAGGACGAGATCGTTCTCGGACCCGCCGGGGACACGGCCGTCGAGGGTGCGGGCCGCCGCCGCTGACTTGACCTCACCGCCCGCGATCAGGACGCTGCGGACGTCGCCCAGCGCTACGCCGGTGACCGCAGGAGGGCCGGCCTCGGGGGCGCGCGTCGCCGGCTTCGCGACGGCGCCCAGCTCGAGCCGGTTGATCCGGAGCACCTGAGCGCTGGATTGAGCGGCATGACTGCCCGGCGAGGCGCACCGGGCGTTCTGGGCGAGCGCCGGCAGGGGCGCCGTGAGCGCTCCCGCGAAGCCTAGCGCAGCGACACTGGCGGCCACCGACCTGGCGGGTGTCATGGCAGTTCCTTTCGACGTGTCGTCTACGGGACTGGCCAACGAAGGTCGATTGGGGCGGTTGCGCAGCATCTATGTGACAACCCTCGCGGGTAGTTCAAATCCGGCATTTGGTACGGCTTGCTGTGCGTCGTAGGGTTGTCGCATGGGCATGCTGTGCGCGGTCAGCTTCAACCGGTACGGCCGCCTCTACTACCTCGATCCGAACGGGTTCACCCCGTCCGTCGGCGACCGCGTTCTGGTCCCCACCGACGACGGCCCCGAGGTGGCGGAGTGCGTCTGGGCGCCGCAATGGGTCAGCGAGGAGACCGACGGTTTCCCCAAGGTCGTCGGGCTCGCCGACGACGGCGACCTGCGCCGCGACGAGCTGCTGCGCAAACGCAAAGCCGAGGCCAAGGTGGCCGCCAAGAAACTGATCAAGGCGCACGAGCTGCCGATGAAGGTGGTCGCCGTGGACCACGTCCTGGACCAGGGCGGGTCGCCGGGCAGCGCCCGGACCACCATCTATTTCACCGCGCCGCACCGGGTCGACTTCCGTTCCCTGGTCCGCGACCTCGGCGCGACCCTGCACTGCCGGGTCGAGCTGCGCCAGCTCTCCGCGCGCGACTCCGCCCGCGTGCAGGGCGGCATCGGCTCATGCGGGCGTGACCTCTGCTGCGCCACGTTCCTCACCGACTTCGAGCCGGTCACCATCCGGATGGCGAAAGACCAGGATCTGCCACTCAATCCGCTGCGCATCTCCGGCGCCTGCGGGCGGCTGATGTGCTGCCTCAAGTACGAGCACCCGCTGTACCAGAAATTCCAGGCCTCCGCCCCGGCGGTCGGCACCCGCGTCACCACCGCCGAGGGCGACGGCCGGGTCGTCGGGCACAGCGTGCCGAAAGACGAGGTGGTGGTCCGCCTCGACGCCGACGGTTCGCGCTGCTCCTGCAGCCGCGCCTCGGTCTGCGGCCCCCGCCAGGCCCACGACGAGCGTTACGACTCTACGGCCGAGGCCCCCGCGGACCGGCAACCCTGACCGGCGGCTCGATCCGGTGCGGGGTCAGTGGCGTGCCCGGGCGCAGCCACGGGCTCTGCGGTGACCCCTGCGGGTCGGGCAGCCACTCGTGGCAGACCTTCTCCAGCCCGATCGGGTGGATCGTCAGCGTGCCGCCCGCGTCGATGTGCATGCGCAGGAAACTCTTGCCCTCCTCGATGCCCTGACCGGCGAACAGCTCGTTGACATTCACCCCGAACCGGGCCGCGCTCAGCAGGTAGAGCGCGGTCAGCTGGGTGGACAGCACGGCGATCAGCGGCCCGTACACGGCGGCGGCCACCACCAGCGGCCACGGCCACGGCCAGTCCCGGAAATCCAGCCGCAGCCAGACGAACGTGCCACCGGCAGCCAGGGCGATCTGGGCGAAGCCGTGCAGGACGCCGAGGACCCAGTGCCGCACGCGTTTCGGCGACGGGGCGGGCGGCGGCTGCGCGAACAGGGTCGTCGCCGCCATGACCACCAGAAGCATCAGGACCAGCGGGATCGTGAACAGCTTCAGGATGCTGCCGTCCTCCCGGGAGGCGGCCGCGCCGGCCATCGCCAGCATGGTCAGCGTCTGGATGATCCCGAGCATCGTGGCGAAGCCCTTGTTGCGGCGCGGCAGCCGGTGGAACACCCCTCGGCCCCATCGGCGGGACAGGTCCGGGTCCGGGAAGCTCTTCTCCAGCCCGTACGTCCGGCTGCGGCTCTTGCTCCTGGTCAGCGTCTCCTTCGGCGGCACCGTCAGCTCGCCCGGCAGATTCTGCGTCCCCAGCGTGTACGCCCCGCCGCCACCACAGGTGATCAGCTCCCGGTCGTCGCCGGTGTAGCGCGCGTAATGGTGCAGGTCGCCGGAGACGAGCACCCGCACGTGCGCCCGGGTCGGCGCCAGAATCGTCCGGATGAAGTAGTCGACGGCGTCGTACTCCTCCGGCTTGTCGGCCGCCTTGACCCAGGTCGGCGACGGGGTCATCAGGATCACCCGGTCGTCCGGCCCGACCTCCTCGGCGGCCCGCTCGAAATACAGCAACTGCGGATCATCGATGTACGCCCCGAACTGCTCGTCCACCGCGAAAAGCCACCAGTTCGCCGGCAGTCTCACCGCGAAGTACGACCGGCGCTGCTCGGTGCGCCAGCCGCCGATGTGACCGTCCTTCCGGCGAGCGAAAAGTCGCAGGAAAGCGGTCAGACCGTCGTACCAATCGTGGTTGCCCGGCAGGGCGAAAAGCGTGGGTCGCGGCTCCCCGGCCGGCGCCTCCGGCAAGGCCGCGCGGTACGGACCCTTCATCCGGTTCTCGTAACCGTCGCCGCTGGCCAGCGGATAGACCTGGTCCCCACCCATCAGCAGCAGCCGGCCGCGCGGCAACCGCTCGCCGTCCACCTCCAGCTCCGGCTGGGCGAGCAGATAGGCCACCGAGTACGTCGCGTCGAACCCGTCCCCGAGATCCGCCACGTAGTCCAGCCACAACTCGCCGTCCGCCGTCGACGAGTGGTCGAAGAAGTCGTCGTCCAGCGAGTTCTGCAGCTCACGCTTATCCAGGTAGGCGCCGAAGAGGATCGCCAGCAGCGCCCGCAGCCCGGTGCTGAGCAGCAGCAGAGGCGCGAGCCAGCCGATCGGCCCTTTCGGCGTGAACCCCAGCTCCTGCGGGTCCAGGCTGCCCGGCCGCTCCGGAACCGTCTGCTCCGACTCCACCGGATCCTGCCGCGGAACGAACGCCATCGAACGATCGTAGTCGCGGGGCGGCGGATGTGCCGTCCCCGTGCTGGCGGTTCCGGACAATGCCGTACACTGACTTCTCGTTGCCGCCTTAGCTCAGTCGGCTAGAGCGACGCACTCGTAATGCGTAGGTCGACGGTTCGATTCCGTCAGGCGGCTCAGAGAGAAAGCCCAGGTCATCGGCCTGGGCTTCTTCTTTTGAAGAGATCCACGACGGTGTCCGGCGCTCCCGCAGTCCGCATATAGTCCGTACCCCGCGTCGCGGCCTGATCGAGACGATCAGCGACCTGATCTAGGTCGTCCTCGAAGAGGTCCGCGTACACGTCGAGCGTCATGGCTGCCGAGGCGTGGCCGAGCATCCGCTGTACCGCCTTGACGTTGGCGCCGGCCGCCACAGCGAGGGACGCCGCCGTGTGCCGCAGGTCGTGCGGAGTCAGTCCGGCCCTGCGCCGCGCTTGCGCGGCGCAGGGCCGGACGCGCCGGCCGATGCCGGCCGGAGGCCGCCAGCAGGCCGGCGCGCCGGTCACCTGCTCGAGTTCTCGTCGCGGCGTGACCGACTGGACCAGCGGGTCGGCTGTCCCGGTCAGCGGGGCCGAAGAACGGCCGGCGTGGCCGTCGCGGCCGAGTCCGTAGATACTTCCGTAGTTCTTGCGAATGCCCTGACCGGAACGGGCATGAGGAGCAGCTGAGAGCCTGGCTGGCGTCGTTCCGGGTCCAAGTCGGACCTTACTGCCGCGCCGCTTCGCGGCTTGCCACCGAATACGGTGGTTGAGGCAATGCCCTAGGCATGCTGAACACTGAATTAGCCAGTCGGGTCACTGACCTGTGCCGAGGCAATGCCGACGGGCTGAGGAGCACGCCTATCTGGCGTAGCTTGCTGCTACTTGTCGAACGTGCGGATCACAGTCAGGAAGTTGCGGAGGCGGTTGACGTCTGATGGCGGAATCGGGTCGGGGTTGTTGAAATGAGTCACCTTGTTACGGATCTTGCGGATCTCGTCCAGATGCTCGCCAAAAACCTTCCTGTCCAGGTCCCAGCCGAGTTTCTCCCAGCAGTCACTGTTCCTCAGGACAGCGAGGTAGTCGCCCATCGTCATGTCGTCGAACGACTGCAGTTCTGTGCCGGCCGCGCAGACCGGTTGGACGTCTTCGATTTCGAAGCGGTTGCGAATCAGCCGGCGCAATTCTTGGTCTACCTCGCCGATGAGAAAGAATGGCGTGGCCATCTGGTCGTAGACGCGCACCACGTCGGCTGCGGTCACGATGCCGTAAATCCGCTTGTCGTGCGACCGAACGAAGACGAACTCTTCCTTCAGAAGGACATCGAGTACGTCTAAAAGGCGGGTGTCGTATGGGTAATCCCGTGCTGGCCTCAAGGCGTCGCTGAGTGTGATGTCCGATCCGGCCTGGCGGGCCACCGCAATCGATCGCCAGGTGATGGCACCGCGGAGGTCGCGTTCCCCGGATAGCACCGGTACCTGCGAGAAGTCACTCATGACCATCTGAGTCACAGCCTGATTCAATGAAGCGGAGGGCGTCACGGAGATCAGCCGATGGTCGTCCGGCAGGAGGTTGCCTAGAGTTTGGCCAATCTCCCCGCTGTCTTCCTCATCGGATGCGGTGGCTAGGTTCAATGCCCGAGGCGTTGCCGTCGCTTCTGCCGCCTTGTCGGCTGGCAACGCTTCTTCAGGCCCGGGAGTCACCGTCAGCGTGATCGTCGTGTCGAGGCCGACGGCCCGGAAGTCTGGCACGGTCAATAACCCATGGTTCGCCAGGTCAGCATCGATTTGATTGATCACCTCGCGGTCCCGTTCCTGTGCGCCCCATCGTTTGAGAAGGTCACGAACGGTCAGTTGCTCTGGCTCCCCGGCTTCCGCCCGGTTCCGTGCCTCGCCAAGTTCCATAAGCCGGCCAACCGCAACTGCGATATCGTCTAGATCTATGTCAACGGGCTCGTTAGGCGTCGTCTGACTAGCCGCCGACTTGAGCAGCTCTTGCCTCAGCTGGTCGAGCAGTGGCCCATCGTCGCCTACGCGCCAGGCGTACCAACCATCGGTGCCAGTGCCGCTGACGTCGTCAGCTGCGCGCGATGGCGAGGCGAACTCCTGGCCGTCAGCCACCCTGATGCGGCCATTATCGGTGACCACAGCCCGGTGGATTTCGCCGATCCTTGGGCGTTCGAAGACGAGCTCCTGACCAGGGTTGAGCAGCCCTGCCTTGATCAAATCGAGGATCCGGACGCGGCGGCCGTTGATGAGAAAGCTTCTGCGGCGAGATACGTCATCCGACGATGTCATCCAGGAGTCTCCGATGGAGCGACCGAGAACAGGGAGCCAGGCTGCGGAAGACCATGCCCGAGGTACTGATCAAACCATGATCGGAGCGGCTTGTCTGCGCCAGCGCCAGCCGTAACAGTATGCCGGTCGCAGGCGGTGGCGTCCGGCGCCAACCTAAGATCCAGTAGTCCGCAATCAGTCCGCACGACGTCCGCAGAAGCAGCGCAACGCTGTCAGATCATGGCAAGCGTTTCCGCAGCTCAGCGGACATCTATCCAGCTAGATCAACGATCTCGTTTGGTCTCGTAATGCGTAGGTCGACGGTTCGATTCCGTCAGGCGGCTCGGAGAGAAACCCCAGGTCAACGACCTGGGGTTCTTCTTTTGGGCAGGTCGATGACGGTGTCCCTGGGTCGGCGAGCGTAGGGACGCGTCAGAAGTGTTCGCCGATCCAACGCGCGACCACGTCCCTGCTCCCGGCCAGACGATGCTTCCAGCGGAAACATCCTCGCGTATAGGTGCCTGCCCACGTGTCAGATGATGCCTCCCGCGGGATCCATGAACCGTGCCGACGTCACAGGCGTGTACCACTGTGGATGGATTCGACTCCATCTCCAGACGCCCACGGGACGAGACGACTGCTCAAGTAGCCACGTTGCGTCGGACGGTTGGTTCGAGACGATCCTGTTGAAGGCTCGCGGACGAGGAGTAGGCCATGGTCGGGCAAACGGGCCGCGGAGACCGTGCCGGCGGTTTCACCCTGCTGATGCTGTGCACGACGGCGTCGGTCCTGCTCCTCGGTGTGGCTCTCCTGGTGGCGGTCTCTGATGATCTGGCGGATGCGACGCTGTTCAGCCGCGCCGGGATCATGGCCGTGACGATCGGTGGTGTCGTCGTGGTCTGTGCCGCAGGCGTGATCGCTCAGCGCCGGACGGGGCCTCCGGCGCGTACGGTGACCGTGATCTTGTCGATGGTCGCCGCTGCCCTGGTTGCCTGTGTCGGGTTCCTCTTCCTGTTCTCCGCGACCCCGCAGCTCTCCGCAGGGCTGCTGCTGGTTGTCGCGGCCGTGCTGATCGCCCTGTGCGGGCGGGAGGCGGCGCACGCCTCCCGAGCCGGGGAGGCACGCTGAGATGCAACAGGATCTGATGCAACGTCTCCAGCAGCTACAGCAGCGCACCACCCAGCTCGGTCAGCTCGCGGCGGAGCTGGCGTCGGCCGTACCGGAATGCTCGGAGGGTTGTGACGCGAGCGGACGGGTGCTGGTGGTGCTCGGCAGGGATGGGGTGCCGGCCGAGATCCGTGTGCGCGACCGATGGCAGGAGCGACTGGAGCCGGATCAACTGGGCGCCGCGGTCCTGGATGCTGCCGCCGATGCCGGGCAGTCGGCGATCCGGGCGTTGACCGGGAGGCTGGACGAGAGCCGCTGGTGGCGCCGGCAGCGGGACGCGGACGAGGGCACGATCCAGGACGAGGAGCCTCTGGTGAGGCCACCGCTGGGACGGCCGCAGCATGACGGCGAGTTCAACGAGCAGGTCATGAACGCTCTGCACGCGTCGGTGCGTGAGGCCGGCCAGCCGCACACAGCGCTCGAGGCGACGGGCACGGACAGCGGGCAGCACGTCGCCGTGACGCTGACCGGCGGAGGCATCGTTGGATGTTTCGTCGACCCGTGGTGGGCGCGCGACCGGACCGGCAGCGCCATCACCGAGAGCGTGTCGGCGGCACTTCGGCGGGCACGGCGCGATCTCGCGACCCCCGCGCACCCGAGCGCTCAACTCGACACCCTGGTGGGCGATGCCCTGGCCACGCTGAACGCCGTCGTCCATCAGCGAGCCGGCGGTGATGAGTGATGGGACTGCCCAGTTCAGAAGAGGTCTCGGTCGCCACTGACGCCCTGCGCACCGAAGCGACATCGTGGCAGGTCCAGGGCGAGAAGCTCGATGCGCTCAGCGCCCAGGTCGAGGCCATGGAGTTCGGCCGGGTCGAAGCCGGCCTCTTCCAGATCATGGTGAGCCCGTACAACGACGTGATCCGTACCGTCACCGCGCGCTGCGCGGAGGGCGCCGTCGCGATGGCGGAGATGGCGAACACGCTGCGCCACGTCGCGGACGTGTACGAGGCGGAGGACCAGGCCGGCGCGCACCGCATTCGGAATGTCTACTGAACCGGGGGACACGATGTTCAGCATGGCGCAGTACGAGGCAGTGATCAGCGAGATCGAGCAGGGGACGAAGACGTTCGAGGCCCGGCTCGCCGAGGTCATTCCCGCCGCTGACCGGGTCTCCAGTCAGTGGTACGTCGGTGAGGTTCTCGGTGACCTGCTCCAATGGATCGCCCGCAAGACGGTCGAAGCGGGGACCGCGATTCTGAACTTCATCCTGGACGTGCTCAAGGGCGCCACCGCACCGATCTTCATGTTCATCGACGCCTACAAGTGGACGGACTTCAAGGCAACCGCCAACGGCGTCTCAACCGACCTCACCGCTCAAAACCTGGTGATCGACAATACGGACTGGTCAGGCAAGGGGCACGACGCCTACCTCACCGCCGCATCGGCCCAGGCCACCGCAGCCGGCCGCGTCGGATCCATCGCCAAGGCCGCGTCTGACAACCTGCTGTTGTGCGCCACCGCCGGCCTGGCGTTCTACATCGTGGTCGCCGGCGTGATCGCCAAGCTGATCGTCGAGGTCGTCGCCGCCACTACCGCCATCAGCACGGCGGTCTTCTCCGCCGTGGGCGCGATGATCTTCCTGGAGTCGGGTGCCGTCAACACGGCTGCGATCGTCACCGCCGTCGGTGTGCTCGCCGCCTTCCTGGGCACCCAGGTCAACGCCCTGGTCATCCTGCACAGCGAAGCCGTCGACCCCACAAGCTTCCCGAACAGCGCATGGCCGAAGTCGAACTCAGCTCAATACAACGACGGCACGGTCAACGACGGAGACGCGGACTGGTCCCTCAAGGGCGGTTAGACATTGTCTCGTCACGAAGCCGGGGGGAATTAGACTTCCGTGAATGCGGGCGGGAGCTGAGTGGGACGTCGCTGTCGTCGGGGGCGGGCCCGCCGGCCTCGCCGCCGCCCATGCCGCCGCGCAGGCCGGTGCGCGGGTGGTGGTGCTGGAACGGGCCGAGCACCCGCGTTACAAGACCTGCGGCGGAGGGCTGCTCGCGCCGTCCGTGGCGCTGAGCGCCGACAAGTTCGCTGTCCCGGCTCGGGACCGGATCAACGCGGTGACCTTCACCCACGACGGCCGGCGGGCGTTCACCCGCAGGTCAGCGGGGGAGCCGGTGGTCACGATGGTGCGCCGGGACGACTTCGATTCTGCCTGGTGCCAGGCGGTGGTCAAGGCAGGCGCGACGATCAAACAAAATTCCCGGGTACGGGGTATAGCCCAGCACCCGGATCGGGCGTCGGTGCTGCTCGACGGGGGTGCCGAGGTCACCGCGAAGGTGGTGATCGGGGCGGACGGCTCGGCGGGTGTCAGCGCGCGGCATGTCGGTGTGACGTTCGAGCAGCAGGATCTCGGGCTGGAACTGGAGCTGGCGGCGACCCGGGAGGACCGGGCGCGCTGGCAGGGGCGGCTGCTGCTGGACTGGGGGCCGGTGCCGGGATCGTACGGATGGGTGTTTCCCAAAGGGGATCAGACCACGGTCGGCGTGATCATGGAGAAGGGCCGGGGCGCTGAGACGAAGCGGTACCTGCGGGACTTCGTGGCGCGGCTGGGGCTTGCCGATCGTGCGGTGCTGCGTGACTCGGGGCATCTGACCCGGTGCCGGCGTGCGGACGCCCCGGTGCGGCGCGGGCGGGTGCTTGTCGTGGGGGACGCGGCCGGGCTGCTCGAACCGTGGACGCGGGAGGGGATCAGCTACGCGCTGCGGTCCGGGACGTGGGCCGGGCGCATCGCTGCGAGCGGCGCAGACCTCGATGAGTACGACCGGATGGTCGGCGAGCGACTGGCACCGGAGATGGCGGCCGGGCGGCGGCTGCTGCGGCTCTTCGGCAGGCATCCGGCGCTCGTGCACGCCGCGATGGACAGTCCGGTCGGGTGGCGGGCGTTCACCGGTTTCTGTCGTGGAGAGCTCTCCATGACCCGGGTCCTGCGCCGCCGCCCGATCCGTGCGGCCGTCGGGTTTCTGGGTCGGTGAGTTGATCGGGAAAATTACCGGGAGCGGAACTGCCAGGGCGCCCACTGCACCGCGGCGGCGAACCCGCCGCGACGGGCGTCCCGGGCGCCGGCCGCGGAGAGAGGGCCCTCCCGATCCGCGGTGACGCCGGCGCCGATCAGCCTGGTCTCGAACCAGGATCCCCCCACGCCACGGCGGACGCGTTCCCAGAGCCCGCCCTCGATCAGGGCGGCGATGTGAACGCGTAACCGTTCCTCCAACGCCCGCGGGTCGTCGTCGCAGGTGGCGCAGGCGCACGGCGGCAGGGACTCCTCCCACCAGCGGCCGAGCCGCACGACCAGGCCCGGGTTGGTGAAGTGGATCGCCAGCGGCGCGGCGGAGGGGGAGCGGGGAATGAGGCGGACGGTCCGCACGAGCGCATCGTCGAGCCCGAACGGTTCCTTGGTTTCCCGGCGCTCCACGAGGTAGCGCTCGGTGAGGTCGTCCAGCAGTGCGTCGGCCGCGTCGTGCAGCGCAACGAAGCGGTCCGTCGGGGTGGCGTGCCGGTCGCCGTCCACCAGTGCAGTATGCCGCGTACGGCCCGCGGCACCACGATGCTCCGGAGGAAGCGGAGTCATTCGAGACCGAAGTCCCCGGCCTTGACTCCCGCGACGAACGCCTCCCACTCGGCTCGGGTGAAGGCCAGCGGTGCGATATCGAGATTCTTCGAGTCCCGGATCAGGACCTCGTCTCCGACCGTCGCCACCTCGACACAGGTGCCGCCGGTGCAATCTCTGCTACGTCGCCAGTGCAGCCTTTCCGTCGGATTGATCATGTGTGCGTACCTCCATGACGGCTCGAGTCCACGGTAAGCGACTGAACCGGGCATGGAGGCGTATTCACATGAGTGAAACGAAAGGGCGCCGCTTATCACCTCAAATGTGAGGTGTGCGGCGCCTCTTCGTACTGATATAAGCTTTTTGTGAATATTTTTTGACGCGCCCGCCTCGCGAAGCCGGCTACGCGAAGCGGGCGGCTGGCTGACTGTCAGAAGCGGAACTCGCCCGCAGCCACACCCTCGACGAACGCGTCCCACTCGTCCTTCGTGAAGGCGAGCGCCGCGGACTGCGGGTTCTTCGAGTCGCGGATGAGGTACCGGTCATCGACCTTGGCGACCTCGACGCAGGTTGACGTTCCGCAGCGGCTGCTCTTGCGCCACGCGGGCACGTTCATGTCTTCCATGGTGGACCTTCCACGCTTTGTTTATCGGGTTTCCCGAGAGCCGTTGCCCTCGAGGATCTCTATTTGCCCGCGGATGAATTCGATCGTGTCGTCCTCATCCGCGACCTCTTGCCAGACCTTGTCGTAACGAGCGCGATGTTTCGCGGTCGACTCACGGTCCTCGATCAATTCATCACCGATACCGGTCTCCCGGTAGAGGACCTCACCCTCGCCGAGCACCAGCAGGTCGAAGCTGGCGTTGTTGGTGACGGACGCGTCGAGAGAGAACGGGACCATCCGTACCCGGACCGTGCCGTTCTCGGCGAGCGCCTTGATGTCACGCAGCTGGTCGGCAAAAATCTCCGGCCCGCCGATGGTGCGTCGCAGCACCGATTCATCGACCATCATCAGGATCTGAACGTCGTTCCGGGACAGCAGCGCCTCCCGGCGCATTGCCCTGGCCTTCACTCGCCAGCTGCGCTGCTCCTCGGTCAACTCATCCTCGTACCGCTGCATCAGGGCGGTCGCGTACGCCGTCGTCTGCAGCGGGCCGGGGATGTAGTAGATCGAGTACGACCGGATCTCAGCGGCCTCGGACTCGTACTCGATGAGTTTGCGCAGGTGGTCCGTGAGGTTCTCGCGGAACCCGGGCGCCTGGTACCACGCTTGGCGTTGCCGGGTCCGTGCGACGCGGGCGTCCGCGATCATCGCCGCGACGGCCGCCTTGTCCCGGATGCCGAGGTAGAACAGCAGGGGCCGGAGATCGTTCGGGGAGATGCTGACGTCCCCGTTCTCAATCCGGATCACCTTGCTGAGCGACCACTCCATCTCCTCGGCGACTTGGAGTTGGGTGAGATCGGCTCGCTCCCGCGCTTCGCGAAGCGCGAGTCGCACGCGTCGCCGCGCGATGGTAGGCGAGTCACCCTCAGCCATGAGTCCTTCATCGTCGAAGTAAATGGTGACAATCGGTAACAGCGGACGTGCGATGTGCTACCTCGCTGAATGCCAGGTGGCAGTCAGCGAGGTTGCGGACATCCTATTACTGTCCTATCAGAACGAGGGGTGCAAGGTGCGGTTTTGATCAAATAGAGATCTCACCCGAGAGGTATTCGCGAATCGCCTGGTCAGGCTGCGGCTAGCCCGTACCCCCAGGGTGTCCGGCCGGAGTCCTCCATGGCCCTTCGCAGCGCTCGGCTCACCTGGTTGAAGACCCGTGCGTCGGAGGAGGAATAGAGCACCACGGCCTGCTTCCGGTACTGCGCGTGCAGCTCCCAGTGCCTCGGTTTACGCCACGCGGCCATTACAGCCGGTGCTGAGACGGTGAGGAATCCCGCCACGTACCACGTGGGGCTCGGCATCAGGCTCCAGCCGGCGACCGCGGCGAACATGACGCCGACGGCGAGGGCCGGCGCGAATGGTCGCATCCGCGCGGGCGCCTGGACGAGGCCGACATTGCGAAGTTCCCGCACGGTGAAGGATCGTTGTGCCGAGACGGTGTTCCAGACGAAAAGATCGTCGGTCACCATGGCGTCGGGCCCGTGATAATAGGTTCGTGTGCGCATGGCGAACTCCTCTTCGCTTTTTCTTGCGAGGGGGAGGAGAGCGGGCCACCATTGGCGCGAGGACGCCCCCGCCTCGCGTGCCGCAAACGATCAGAGTCGTGACAAGAAGATTTGTAGCTGAGCCGTACACAGAAGCCGTAGAGGCGGACAACGGCACCCGTTTGCCGCCGGGTGCCGTTGTATGTCTCTCCCTCCGACTCCACCCTTTATTGCCGTATCCGTAGTACAGCACGCCACACCGCTGTCCGCCATCACTCAATCTGCCATGTTGCAGATTGCGTACAAGCCGATGTGACCGGGTGTGTGTGCCGCCACGGCCTCTCCCGGCGGCGTTTCAGCCCTCATCGGACCGGGTAGCCCAGACACGGATGCCGCGACGAACCTGTATTTACCCAGGTGGGAAGGCGATTGCCGGATGGAGAGCCGATTGAGTGTCGCGGGCCAGGCGGTGCAGCCGATATTGGTGATGTTCCCGCTCGGTCTATTCGCGATGGCCGTTATGTTCGATATGGCCGACTTGCTGGGGGGCCCTAGCATCTTGGGCGCGCTGGCCTACTGGAACGTCATCGCCGGCCTGATCGGCGGGGTGCTCGCCACGCTGGCCGGAGCGGTCGACGTGATGTTCGTGAGCAGCCCCGACGCGCGCCGCCTCGGTGTGCTCCGCGGCCTGATCAACATGGGTGTGCTGGTGATCTTCGCGGTCATCCTGATGCTCCGCGTCCACACCCCCCGAACGTGTCGTCGGAGGCGGCCTCTTCGTCGTCGAGGTGCTCGCGCTCGCCCTCGCGATCTTCGGCGCCTGGTTCGCCGGCGAGCTCGCCAACGGCCGTACGCCGGCGTTCGCCCGAGCCGCCGCCGGCAAGGCGTTTGCCCGGCCCGTCGCTGGGAACCGCAACATCTGACAGTTGTTGCGGAAGGAGTCGATGATGACCACATCGATCAAGGGGAAACGTGTTGCTTTCCTCGCGACCGACGGTGTGGAGGAGATCGAGTACACCGAACCCCGGAAAGCCGTGGAATCCGCGGGCGGAACCGCGGAACTGCTCTCGATCAAGAACGGCGAGATCCAGGCCGTCAATCACATGGACAAGGCCGGCACGTACCCGGTGGAAAAGAGCGTCAGCGACGCTGATCCCGCCGATTACGACGCGCTGGTTCTGCCCGGCGGCGTCGCCAACCCGGATTTTCTGCGCGCCGACTCGGACGCGGTCCGGTTCGTGCGTGACTTCGTCAACGCCGGCAAACCGGTGGCCGCGATCTGCCACGGGCCGTGGACGCTCGTCGAAGCTGGCGTGGTCGACGGGCGCACGCTGACCAGCTGGCCCAGCCTGCGCACCGATCTGGTCAACGCCGGGGCGACCTGGGTGGATGAACAGGTCTTCGTGGACAACGGGCTGGTGACCAGCCGCAAGCCCGATGACTTGCCGGCCTTCTGCGAGGCGATGCTCGACCAGATCGCCGCCTAGCTCCGCAGTCGGGAGCGGTCACCCGGGCGGAGGACCATCACGGTTCGAGTGAGGGCTCGACACCAGGTTTGGGGAAGGCGGCCTGCGCGACTGGGCATAGGGAATGCAGGCCGCCCCCACGGTGCCGCTGCGGAGGAACCGGTCAGGAGCGGGCGGCTGCTGCGGCCGCCCACTCGTCGTCGGCGGCCTTCTTGAGGGCCATGCCGTTCTTTCCGTCGTAGCGGACCAGCTTCGGCAGGGCGGCGGCCAGGGCGACCGTGCCGGCCACGCAGAGCACCCCACCCACCCAGATCGCGCCCGGGACGCCGAGCGAGGTGCGGGCCATCAGGCCGGAGCGCAGCTGGCCGGCCAGCGGACCCGTGGTGTACGAGAGCATCTCGATGCCGGCCAGCCGCCCGCGGAGATGATCAGGGATGGTCTGGTTCCAGATGATCATGCGGAAGATGCCGGAGATCATGTCGGCCGCTCCCGCGAAGGCCAGGCAGAACAGCGTCAGCCAGAGTGAGGTCGACAGGCCGACGCCGACGATGCCGACACCCCAGAAGCCGGCCGCGATCAGCACCATCAAACCGTGCCGGTGCACCCGGCCGGTCCAGCCCGAGCCGAGCGTGGCGATCAGGGACCCGACCGCCGGGGCGGCGTAGAGCAGGCCGAGCACGCTGGGCCCGCCGAGCTTGTTCGCGAGGAACGGGTAGAGCGCGGACGGCATGCCGAAGAACATCGCGTTGATGTCGACCAGGTACGTGCCGAGCAGCTCGGGCCGGGACTTCGCGTACCGCAGGCCGGTGACGACGCTGGACAGCGACGGGCGGTCCGCGGCCGGGGGCGGCGGGACGGCCTTGACCAGGGTCAGGCAGGTCAGGGAGACGGCGAAGGTGAGCAGGTCGAAGGCGTACACCCAAGCAAGGTCGAAGTTGGCGAGCAGGATGCCGGCCAGGGGCATGCCAAAGAGCTGGGCGAACTGGGCGCCGAGCGACTGCAGGGACATGGTCGCCGGCAGCTGTTCCGGCTTGACCAGGCGGGGGACCATCGCCTCCAGGGCCGGACGTTGCAGGCCGGCCACCGCCGCGGTGAGAAACGCGGCGACGTAGAGCAGCCACAGGTGCGGCTCGTCGGAGAGCGAGTTGATCAGCAGGATGCCGCAGATCGCGGCGAGCGCGACCTCGGCGCCGCGAACCAGCAGCCGCCGGTCGATGTAGTCGGCGAGCGCCCCGCCGACGAACGCCATGATCAGGATCGGGGCCAGCTCGCAGACGCCGATCAGACCGACCATCAGCGGGTCGTCGGTCAGTTTCGCCACCTGGTACGGGATGGTGACGTAACTGATGAAGGACCCGAAGCTCGTCACCACGCCGGCGGTGAACACGAACCGGAAGTCCCGGGACGTGCGTAACGGGGTGAGGTCGAGGGCGAAGCGCTTGCGGTCGGTCACGAGAGGCATCCTGCCCGACCAGGCGCCCGCCGGTCACTTCATTACCAGCCGCCCGGTCTTCCGGAAGTCCTCGAGGTCGCTGAGCGCCTCGTCGAGGACGAACGACTTCGGACCGGGCAGCGCGTCCAGGGCGAAGAACCCGGCGTCCACGCTCTCGTCGGTCTGCCGGAGGAGCTCGCCTTCCCAGCTGTGCACGACGAAAGACATCAACACCTGCTGGTACGTGTGCTGGAACTCGTTCGTGTACGTGTACGCCGTGTAGAACGCGTACGGCGTGAGGGATGTCGCCCGCAGCCCGGTCTCCTCCCAGAGCTCGCGGACCGCGCACTCCTCCATGCTCTCGCCGAGCTCCATCGCGCCGGCCGGAATCGCCCAGCGATGGTTGTCGGAGCGCTGGATCAGCAGTAACCGGTTCTGATCGTCGAAGACCAGCGTGCGCGCCCCGACGAAGAAGATGGTGTCGGTGTCACCGACGCTGGCCCGAACCCGGCCCAGGTAAGACTCAGCCCACGTCAGCGCCACCGGGCCACCCCGCCGCTCACGACCCATGCAAATCCCATGGGCCGAGCGTAGTCACGCGGACTTCTTGGCGGGCTTCTCGGCGGACGTGGATTTCCTCGCAGCGGTGGTCTTCTTGGCCGGGGCCGCCTTCTTCTTCGCCGGCGTCGCCTTCTTGGCGGGCTTCTTCTCGGCGGGCTTCCCGGCGGGCTTCCCAGTGGGCTTCTCGGCGGGCGGGGAGTCGGTGGAGGAACGCGCCTGACGTGCCCGCTCGACGGACGCCTTGAGCGCCGCCATCAGGTCGATCGCCGCGGCCGGTGCCTCCTCGGCCTCCTCCGGCTGGACCACCTCACGGCCCTCGACCTTGGCGTCGATGACCTCCTGGAGCGCGGCCCGGTAGTTGTCGGTGAAGTCGTCCGCGTCGAACGTGCCGGCCATCGAGTCGATCAGGGAGCTCGCCATCGCCAGCTCGGCCGGCCGGGTCTCGATGTCGTCGTCGAGGAAGCCGAAGTCGGGGGTGCGGACCTCGTCCGGCCACATCATGGTGTTCAGGATCAGCACGTCGTCGCGGACCCGCAGGGTGGCGAGCTGCTCCCGCTGCCGGATGGCGATCTTCACGATGGCGACCCGGTCGGCGTCACGGAGGGCGTCACGGAGCAGCACGTACGGCTTGGCGGCCTGGCCCTCGGGCTCCAGGTAGTACGACTTCGCGAACAGGATCGGGTCGATCTGGTCGGCCGGGACGAATTCCAGCACGTCAATGGCGCGGGAGGTGCTGAGCGGCAGATCGGCGAAATCCTCGTCGGTCAAGATCACCATTTCGCCGCCGCCGATGTCGTACCCCTTGGCGATGTCGTCGTAACTGACCACTTCGCCGTCGACCGAGCAGGTCCGCTGGTACTTGATCCGGCCGCCGTCGGTGCGGTGCACCTGGTGGAACCGGATGTCCTTCTCCTCGGTCGCCGAATACAGCTTGACCGCGATCGACACCAGGCCGAACGAGACAGCGCCTTTCCAGATCGCCCGCATGTTCTCAGAATCGCATTACTGGGACGCCTGCGTAAGGTGATTGCTTCTGCTTATGGTGATCAGGTGCCGGGTCCACCCCTGTCGCCGATGCTCGCGACGGCGGGCCCGCTGCCGGTGGGGCCGGAGTGGAGCTACGAGTTCAAGTGGGACGGCGTTCGCGTCCTGGCCCTGTTCGGCGGCGGTCCGCCGGACCTCTTCGCGCGCTCCGGAGCCGTGGTCACCGCCGCCTACCCGGAGATCGCCGACCTGCATCTGCCGGAGGGCACGCTCCTCGACGGCGAGATGGTGGTCTTCGACGCGGCGGGACGGCCGTCGTTCACCGCCCTCGCCGAGCGCATGCACGTGCGGGACAAGGCACGGGCCGCCCGACTCGCGGTGAGCCTGCCGGTGACGTACATGATCTTTGATTTGCTCTTTCTCGACGGGATGGATCACACCGGGTTGCCCTATCTGGCCCGTCGGGAACGGCTCGAGGAACTTGGCCTCGCGGGGCCACGCTGGATGGTGCCGCCCTCGTTCGGCGACGGCGCCGCGACCGCCGACGCCGCCCGGGAGAACCACCTCGAAGGTGTCATGGCGAAGCGTTCCGACTCGGTCTACCTGCCCGGACACCGCTCGCCGGACTGGGTGAAGGTCAAGTTCGACCGGACCGGGGACTACGTGATCGGTGGCTGGCGGCCGGGTGCCCGCAAACTGGGCGGCCTGCTGATCGGCGTGCCGACCGCCGACGGCCTGGCATTTCGCGGGCGGGTCGGCGGCGGCATCGGCGCGGTCGCCGAGAAGGAGCTGCTGGCCCGGCTCGAGCCACTCGCCTCCGGCGAGTCGCCCTTCGCCCCCGGCGCGGTGCCGAGGGAGGATTCGCGCGGAGCCCATTGGGTACGCCCGGAGTTGGTCGCCGAGATCAGATACGGCAACCAGACGCCCGACCGTCGTCTGCGGTTCCCCCGGTTCCTGCGGCTGCGCGACGACAAGACCGCCGCGGAGTGTGCCGACGATGAAGACGCCTGACCGGTTCGTGGTCACCGTCGAGGGACGCGACCTCGAGCTGTCCAACCTCGACAAGGTGATGTACCCGGCGGCCGGATTCACCAAGGGCGAAGTGATCGACTACTACACCCGGATCGCCCCGGTCATGCTGCCTCACCTGCGCGATCGCCCGGCCACCCGGATCCGCTTCCCCAACGGCGTCGACGGCATGCACTTCTTCGAGAAGAACAAGCCCGGAGGTACGCCGGACTGGGTGCGCCTGGAGACCCTGCCGGTGCCCGGTTCCACCAAGAGCCGGGAGACCATCGAATTCGTGGTCGTCGACGACCTGCCCACGCTCGTCTGGCTGGCGAACCTGGCCGCGATCGAACTGCACACCCCGCAGTGGCGGATCGGCGCCGACCCGGACCTGATGGTGGTCGACCTGGACCCGGGAGCGCCGGCCGGGCTGCGGGAATGCTGCGCGGTGGCGACCCTGATGCGGGACCGGCTCGCCGCCGACGGGATCGACGCCTATCCGAAGACGTCCGGGAAGAAGGGCATGCAACTGTGCTGCCCGATCTCCGGCACACAGGACTCCGAGGTGGTCTCCGCGTACGCGAAGAAGGTCGCCGACGAACTGGCGGCGATGGTCCCCGGCTCGATCACCGCGAAGATGGCCAAGGCGATCCGGCCCGGCAAGATCTTCATCGACTGGAGCCAGAACGCGGCGGCGAAGACGACAGTGACGCCGTATTCGCTGCGGGCGGGGGAGGGGCCGACCGGTTCGGCGCCGCTGACCTGGGACGAAGTGATCGCGATGGCGACCGGGGAGGTGGAGGCGCGGCAGTTCGGGGCGGGCGAGGTGCTGGAGCGGGTCGAGGAGCACGGTGATCTGATGGCGGCGCTGTCCGAACCTGGCCCCGCCGTGCCGGTGTCGTATCGACGTAGGTCGTGAGCGAAGGTATGCTCCGCGAAGTTGATCTTCGAGGAGTCTTCTGTGAGCAGGTTGCGGGCCGGAACTGTCGCGGCGCTGTCCAGCGCATTGATCCTGACGAGCGCGGGCCCGGCGGCAGCCGACGAGATCTCTGACGAGACGAAGCCGGTGGTCACCGCGACGGGCGTCGTCAACGGGCAGTACCTCGGGCAGATTTTTCGGGTCGTTCCGGAGTACAGCGACAACGTGGGTGCCGCCCAGATCGACTTCCTGATCAACGGGGAGGTGCAGCGCTCGTACAAGCAATTCAAGGGCATCCGGAGCTTCCCGGTGCCGCTGGACCCCAAGTTCGACGGCCGCGAGGTCGACTTCACCGTGCGGGTCCTGGACGCGGCCGGAAACGCCGGCGAGGCCGTGACGCGGGTAAATGTGGACCTCGTGGCGCCGGTGGCGACGTTCTCCCCGGACGGCTATGGCGACCGGGCCAAGGGAATCATGACGATCACCGCGACCGGCGTGTCGAAGGACGCCGTGACGATCACGTCGTCCGAGGGGCATCGGGTTACCTCGGCGCCGTGGGTCTTCACGTGGGACACGACGCCGTATGCCAACGACATCGCGTCGATCGGCTTCCGGGTCATCGACCGGGCCGGCAACTCGACCGTCTACCACCAGCAGCACTACATCGACGACACCGGTCCGAAGATCGAGGTCCGCTCGCTTCCCAGCGTGACCGGCACGCAGGCCACCTACCTGTACGCCTACGCGGTCGACGACCGGACCGCGACCACGCGCTTCGAGTGGTGGATCGACGGCGTTCTCCGGTCCACCACGCAGAGCAGCTTCCAGCACAATTTCGGCACCAAGGACCGGGTGTCGACGGTGACGATCAAGGCCTGGGACAAGTGGGGCAACGCCTCGTCGACGACCCGTAAGGTGACAGTGGACGCGACCGGTCCGGCGGTCAGCTGGATCTCCCCGAAGTCGGGCGCCCTCCTACGTGGCAGCACCGTCACCACCGCGATCCGGGCGGTCGACGCGCACGCCGGGACGACGAAGGCCCTGCTGCACAACAACGCTTCCGGTTACCACACCTGCAAGCCGATCTGCAGTACGAAGGCACTCCTCTCCGAGGGCAAGCAGGACCTGGTCTGGTCCGTTTACGACCAGTTCGGCAACGTGACGGTGGTTCGGCGTCCGGTGATCGTGGACAACACCAAGCCGTCCCTCAAGGTCACCAAGGCGCCGAAGAACAAGGCGAAGGTCAAGGGGACCGTGAAGATCACCGCCGCGGCGAGCGACAGGAACGGCGTCGCGCGGGTCGAGTTGCTGGTCAACGGCAAGGTCGTGGCGAAGGACAGCAAGGTGGCGTACCGGTTCTCGGTCAACACCAGGAAATACGGCAAGAAGATCAAGGTCCAACTGCGGGCGTACGACCGGGCGGGCAACGTGCGGACCACGAGCACCCGGACGTGGTACCGCCGCTGAGGTCCCGCGTGGCCACCCGGCGCGAGCGGCGCCGGGGTTGACGAGGTCGCACGCAGCCTCATCGTGTGCCCGCGGCCCGGGCTCGCAGATCTTGGAAACGCCGATGCCGGCCGGCGCTCAGTGCGGACGAGCGGCTCCGGGCCACGTCGTACCGGAAGCGGATCGACGTAAGTGATCTTCCATGGTTAAGATCCCGGCATGCTTCGTGCCGCCGCATCAGCGGTGCTCACTTCTTCGCTACTTCTCGCCACGGCCGGCCCAGCTCGCGCCGACGATCCGGTCCCCGACACCACCCCGCCGGTGATGGTCTCCACCGGTCTGATCGATGGTCAGTACATCCGGCCGTTCCACGAAATCTTTCCCTCCGCCACCGACGACGTGGCGCCCCAATGGGCGCAGGTCCTCGTCGACGGCAAGCGCACCGGTGACGGCTTGTTCGGCCCCTGGCAGGGGAAGCTCTACGGCCAGGTGGTTCTCGCAGACACTATCCCGGACGGCGCCCACGTCGAGGTAGGCGTTCGTGTCCAGGACGCCGCACGCAACTGGAGCGATACCCTCAGCACGCGGGTGATCGTCGACCGGATCAAGCCGACCGCGACGATCTCGCCGTCCGGTGATTTCATCCCGGCCGGGCGTTCCGTGACGCTCACCGCGACGAATGTGCCGGCGGACGCCACCAAGATCGTGATGTACGACCGCCTGGACCGGGAGCTCGCCCGGGCCACGGCGGCGCCCTGGAAACTGCCCCTGAACACGGCGGATCTGGGCACCTGGAACTCGGTGCGGATCACCATCACCGACCGGGCCTCCAGCGAGACCGACTATTACCGCTTCTTCGACATCGACACCACCGGCCCGGAGATCTCCATCGAGTCCCAGGTCCCCGGGCGGATAGGCCCAGGAACGCAGGCCGTGCTCGGTTTCGCGGACGACCGCTCCGGCGTGGCCCGGGCCGAGTGGTGGGTCGACGGCGCGGTACGCGGCCGGAATCTGGACCAGCTGAACTACGACTTCGGCACCCGGGAGCGCACCGCCACCGTGGAGCTGCGCGTCTGGGACAAGCTCGGCAACATGACCGTCGGGCGGTACCCGTTCACGATCGATACGCAGGCACCCACACTCGTATCCCACACTCCCGGCGCGAACGCCCGGGTGCGTGGCACGACTCTCCGGGCCTCGCTGCGCCTGTCCGACCCGTCCGGCACCGGATGGGTCATGACGGAGGAGGGCTACGGGCCGATCGGCGACGACCCCTACACGGCCACGTTCCCGCTTTACGCGGATGGCAAGCAGACGCTGGGCTGGGTGGTCTCCGACATCTGGGGAAACCGGCGGAAGGTCTACCAGACCGTCGTCGTCGACAACACCGGTCCGTCGGTGGGGTGGCTCTCGCCCGGCGCCAACGCCCTCGTCCGCGGCTCCAGGATCACCTCGACCGTCAAGGCCGCCGACGGCGCCGGGATCCGATCGGCGACGCTCTCCGGGGCGAAGGCCGACACCGCGGCGCCCTACACCGCCTCGATCGCGGCCGGCAGCGACGGCAAGAAGACGCTGACCTGGACCGTTCTCGACAAGCTGGGCAATCGCACCACGGTCCGGCGGACCGTGATCGTGGACAACACCAAGGCGAAGCTGACGGTGACCGCGGCGCCGAAGAACAAGGCGAAGGTCAAGGGCACCGTGAAGATCACCGCTGCGGCCAGTGACAAGAACGGTGTCGCGAAGGTTCAGCTGCTGGTCAACGGCAAGGTCGTCGCCACGGACAGCAAGGCGGCCTATCAGTTCTCGCTGAACACCAAGAAATACGGCAAAAAGATCAAGATCCAACTACGTGCGTACGACCGGGCGGGCAACGTGACTACCACGACGCCCCGCACCTGGCGACGCTGACGGGACTCTCCATGCGTTTTCTGCGGGCTGCGGCCGCAGCCGCTATCAGCGGATCCCTGATCTTCACCGGCGGAGCGCCCGCCCGGGCAGCCGACGGTGGTCCGACCATCGTGGACAGCGGCCTGCCGTCCGGGCTGGTCGGCGCGAAGCCGGTCATCACCGCGACGGTGAGCGACGACCTCGCCGTCGTCCGGCTCGAGCTTCGGTCCAGTCGTGTCCGGCTCGCCGAGGCGACGGGCGCGAACCTGACCACCGTCACCCTCCGGCCGGATCTCACCGCGCTGAGCGGACCGATGGTGGAACTCGAGCTGCTGGCGTACGACGCGGGCGGCAACTCGACCCGGGCGACCAGCTCGGTCTTCGTCGACGCGGAGTTCCCGGCCGCGACGCTCAGCCCCGCGCAGGGCGCCAGCATGCGCGGCATCGCCACGATCACGCTCTCCGGCGTCTCGGCCGACACCGTGCTGGCCACGCTGGAGCAGCGCGACCCGCGGCTGGTGCTCTCCCAGGCCACCTCCGCTCCGTGGACGCTCACCTGGAACACCGTCGGCTCGGACGACTTCCCGCAGGTGCGGCTGGTGGACCAGGCCGGAAACGTGACCATCTACCAGCCGGTGTGGCACGCGGACAACGAGCTGCCGGTGATCGGCGCGCTGAGCTGGAAGCGCTCGGGCGGTCCGACGGCGCCCAGCGGCCGGGCCGGTGGCCAGGGCAGGTTCGAGGTCGCGGTCAAGGACGAGACCGTGAAGCCGAAGGTCGAGTTCTGGGTGGACGGCAAGCTGGTCTCCACCGACGGCGCCTGGAACACGGGCGGCGCGAACCGGACGGCCACCGTCGAGGTGAAGGCCCGGGACAACGCCGGCAACACCGCTTCGCGGAAGTTCAGCGTGGTCCTCGACAACGCCGGCCCGTCCACCGGGATCACCGCGCCGGGCACCAACGCGCTGATCCGCGGCTCCAGGATCTCGTCGACGGTGAAGGCCACCGACCCGTCCGGGATCGCGAAGGCGCAGCTCTCCGGGGCGGGCGCGGACACGGTTGCGCCGTACACGTCGTCGGTTGCCGCCGGTAAGGACGGTAAGCGCACGCTGACCTGGACGGTCACCGACCGGGTCGGCAACAGCACGGTGGTGCGGCGGACCGTGATCGTGGACAACACCAGGGCGAAGCTGACGGTGACCGCGGCGCCGAAGAACAAGGCGAAGGTCAAGGGCACCGTGAAGATCACCGCTGCGGCCAGTGACAAGAACGGTGTCGCGAAGGTTCAGCTGCTGGTCAACGGCAAGGTCGTCGCGACCGATGCCAAGGCCGCTTACAAGTTCTCGCTGAACACCAAGAAGTACGGCAAGAAGATCAAGGTCCAACTGCGGGCGTACGACCGGGCGGGCAATGTGACCACCACGACGACCCGTACCTGGTACCGCAAGTGACGATCTGAGGTTAGGCTCCCGCGCACCTTCTGACCTGCGAGGGAGCCCACCTTGGGAATGCTGCGGACCGCGATCTTCGCGGTGCTGTCCGGTTCGCTGACGCTGTCCGCCGCGTCCCCCGCGCCGGCCGCCGAGGTGACGGTGGGTGCCGGGGCCGCTTTCACGTCGGCGACCGGGACGGTTCTGCACGGAACGGCCACGATCACGGCTGACGGGCTGCCCGACGACGCCACCGGAGTGGTGCTGATCTGGGGTGGCCGGGAGATCAGCCGGGCGACGGCGAAGCCCTGGGCGCTCACCTGGGACACCAGGAAGACTTTCGGGTACGCCGTGAGCGGCGACTACCGGCTGAAACTGGTCGTCACCGATCGTGCCGGCCACACCACCGCCCACCACGAGTGGTTCCGCGTCGACAATGCCGGCCCGGAGATCGACGCCACCGGCTTCCCGGCGCGGATCGGACACGGGCAGGCCGAGCTCGCGGTCCGCGTGCGCGACGCCTCCCGCACGGCTCGCATCGAGTGGCGGGTCGACGGCGAACTGCGCGGCACCGGCGAGCGTTACCACGCTGACCTGGGCCCCGGCCCGGTCCGGGTGACCGTCGAGGCCTGGGACCGGGTCGGCAACGTCACCTCGCTGACCCGCGATCTGCGTCCCGATTGAGATCGACTTGGGTGAGCAGGAGGATTAAGCTCCCGGTCAAATTGATCTTCGGGGAGCCACCTTGAGCACGTTGCGGACCGCGGTTGTGGCGGCGCTTTCCACTTCTCTCATCGTCTCGACCGCTGCGCCGGCCCTCGCTGACGAAATCGTCGACGAGGTGAAGCCGGTGATTACCTCAACTGGTCTCACCGAGGGGCAGTTGATCGGGCTCTCGTCGCGGATCTTCCCGACCGCCACCGATGACACCGGCGTCCAGTACATAGCCGCGCTGATCGGTGGTCGCGGCCGTATGCAGACCGTCGAGTCGGTGGCGAAGGACGGGCTGCTGGTGACACCGGGAGTCCAGTACAACAACATGGACGTGGATCTCACGGTGCGTGCCTACGATGCTGCCCGGAACTACGGCGAGGTCACCACACGAGTCCACGTCGACGCGGTGGCGCCGACAGCCACATTCACGCCGAAATCCGTCAAGCTGAGCGGCACCACCACGATCACGGCCTCGGACGTGTCGGATGACGTCACCGAGATCGTCATGAGCCGGAACGGTCAGGAGATCAGCCGGGCGACCGCTGCACCGTGGGTCTTCGGGTGGAACACCCGGGCCACGGACCCCGACTACGACGGATATCCGCAGATCAAGTTCACCATCCGTGACCGGGCCGGCAACGTCACCGAGGTCTTCAAGAAGTACCACGTCGACAACCGCGGACCCAAGATCGAGGACGTCACGTCGCTGGTCGGGCGCGGCCGGTCCACACTGCGTGCCTGGGTTTCCGACCAGGGCGGAGTCGCTCGCGTGGAGTGGTGGGTGGACGGCGCGCGGCGTGGCGAGGGGTGGGAGTTCGCCTACGACTTCGGAACCCGGAGCCGGGTCGCCCCGCTCACGGTGAAGGCCTGGGACAAGTTCGGCAATCTCACCGCCGTCAGTCAGAACGTGGTCGTGGACGCGACCGCGCCCGCGGTCACCTGGATCTCGCCCGCCTCCGGTGCGCTGGTTCGCGGTGACCGGATCGCGACCTCGATCAAGGCGTCCGACTCGGCCGGTTGGCTCCATGCCGGTCTGGCCGGGGGATATGTGAACAGCGAACCGCCCGTCGACGCGACCAGCGGCAAGCTGACCGGCGTCCGATACGTCAAGGCCGACGGCAGGTACACGCTCACCTGGAACGTCTATGACCGGGTGGGCAACCGGACCACGGTGAGCCGGACCGTGATCGTGGACAACACCAGGGCGAAGCTGACGGTGACCAAGGCGCCGAAGAACAAGGCGAAGGTCAAGGGCACCGTGAAGATCACCGCTGCGGCCAGTGACAAGAACGGTGTCGCGAAGGTTCAGCTGCTGGTCAACGGCAAGGTCGTCGCGACCGATGCCAAGGCCGCGTACAAGTTCTCGCTGAACACCAAGAAGTACGGCAAGAAGATCAAGGTCCAACTGCGGGCGTACGACCGGGCGGGCAACGTGACGACCACGTCCACCCGTACCTGGTATCGCCGTTGATCTGAACCGCATGAACGGCCCGGCCCCGGACGACGGGGGCCGGGCCGTTTGCTTTTCCGTCCTTGCGTGTCACACTGTTCTAGAACTGTAGAGTTCTAGAACAGTGGGGTGCGTCATGTCTGATCTTGTGCTGCCCGCGGAGCGGGTGATGGCGGAGCCGGGGGAGCTCGGACGCTTCGGTGAGCACGGTGGGCGCTTCGTCCCGGAGTCGCTGGTGCCGGCGTGCGCCCGGCTCGAGGAGGGGTTCCGCGAGGCCTGGTCCGACCCGAGTTTCCACCGTGACCTGGAACGGCTGCTGACCGTGTACGCCGGGCGGCCGACCGCGCTCACCCCGGCCTGGCGGCTCTCCGCGGAGCTCGGGATCACCGTGCTGCTCAAGCGCGAGGACCTGGCGCACACCGGCTCCCACAAGATCAACAATGTTCTCGGTCAGGCGCTGCTGGCCCGCCGGATGGGCAAGACCCGGCTGCTCGCCGAGACCGGCGCCGGCCAGCACGGCGTCGCCACCGCGACCGCGGGCGCGCTGCTCGGGCTCGGTGTCACCGTCTACATGGGTGAGAAGGACATCGAGCGGCAGGCGCTGAACGTCTTCCGGATGAAGATGCTCGGCGCCGAGGTGGTGCCGGTGACCAGCGGCAGCCGCACGCTCAAGGACGCCACCAGCGAGGCCATGCGGGCGTGGGTCACCTGCCTGGACGAGGCGCACTACTGCCTCGGCTCGGTGATGGGGCCTCACCCGTACCCCTGGATGGTCCGGGAATTCCAGCGGGTCATCGGGGACGAGGCGCGGCGGCAGAGCGCGGCCGAGCTGAGCACCGGGATCCCCGATTACGTGGTCGCGTGCGTGGGTGGCGGCTCCAACGCGGCCGGGACGTTCGCCGGGTTCGCGGACACCGGCGCGCGGCTGATCGGTGTGGAGGCGGCCGGTGGCGCGGCTGTCGCGTCGGGGCGGACCGGTGTGCTGCACGGCTTCCGGTCATATCTGCTGCAGGACGAGAATGGGCAGGTCAGCGAGGCGCACTCGATCGCGCCGGGGCTGGACTATCCGGGTGTGGGGCCGGAGCACGCCTACCTCAACGACATCGGCCGGGCTCGTTACGTCACGGTGAGCGACGAAGAAGTGGTGCCTGCGGTGCATCGGCTCGCCCGTACCGAAGGAATTCTGCCTGCTCTGGAGTCCGCCCATGCGATCGCCTGGGTGATCCGGGCCGCCGAGTCCGGTGAACTGCCGCCGTTCTCCACCGTGCTCGTGACGCTCTCCGGCCGGGGCGACAAGGACGTGGCGACATTGATGGAGGCCCCGGCTCCCACGGGGGCCCCGGCTCCCACGGGGGCCCCGGTTCCCACGGGGGCCCCGGTTCCCACGGGGGCCCCGGCTCCCATGGAGGCCCCGGCTCTCAAGGAGGCCCCGGCTCTCAAGGAGGAACAGTGAAGGGTCTGGTTCCCTATCTGACCGGCGGCATCCGGCCGGACTGGACGCGCTACCTGCGGGAGTACGAGCGCAACGGCGCCACCGCGATCGAGATCGGCCTGCCGTTCTCGGATCCGATCCTGGACGGGCCGACGATTCAGGAGGCCTCCGATCGGGCGCTGCGCGCCGGCGCCTCGGTCGCCACGATCCTCGCGGAGGTCGCCGCCACGAAGATGACCATTCCGCTGATCGCGATGACGTACTACAACCTGGTCGTCCACCGCGGGCCGGAATTGTTCTGCCGCGAGCTCGCGGACGCCGGCATCACCGGTCTGATCGTGCCGGACCTGCCGATCGACGAGGCGGGCGCCCTCGCCGCAGCCGCCGAGAAGCACGGCGTCGACCTGACCCTGCTGGCCGCGCCCACCACCCAGCCGGACCGTCTCGCCGAGATCGCCCGGCGCAGTCGCGGCTTCATCTACGCGATCTCGGTGATGGGCACCACCGGCGAGCGTGACCAGATCGCCGAATCCGGCATCCGGCTCGCCGGTGAGCTGCGCAGACTCACCGACAAGCCGGTGCTGCTGGCGTTCGGGATCTCCCGGCCGGAGCACGCGGCGGCCGCCGCCGGTGTCTGCGACGGCGTGGTGGTCGGCGCCGCTCTGATGCGCCGCATCCTGGACGGCGGGACCCCGGAGGAGTTGGGTGCGGTTCTCGGCGGGTTCCGCAGGGCCCTCGATAGTGTGGCGGTCTGAAACGATCGTGACGGGAGGACCATGGCGGATCGGGTACCGGCCTATCGGCGCATCGCGACCGACCTGGCCGAGAAGATCCGCGACGGCGTCTACCGTCCCGGGGACGCGTTGCCGGCTCAGCGGGAGCTCAGCGCCAGTTACGGCGTGACGCTGATGACGCTGCGCCAGGCCTTGCAGGAGCTTCGCGACCAGGGGCTGATCGTGCAGCAGGCGGGCCGGGGCACCTATGTGACCCCGGCCCATGCCGCCTATCGGGTGGACACCCTGCGCAGCTTCGTCGAGGACCTGCGGGAACAGGGGCACGAGGTGACGACCGTGGTGCTGTCCCTGGAGAACGGCGTGCTGGAGAGGCTCCGGCTGCTCGACGGGCAACCGGCGATCCACCAGACGTCACGGATCGCCGTGCCGCTCGCGCCTGAGGTGGATTTCCGGATCGTCTCGCTGTATTCGGCGTTGGCCGAGGCGGGCGCCGTCATCGCCCGGGCCTCCGAGCGGATCGTCCCCGGCCTGCTCCCCGAGGACGTCGCAGGGTTCCTCGAACGGCCGGCCGGCAGCCCGGTCTTCGTCAGCGAACGCACCACGGTCGGCCTCGACGAGAGGATCCTCGTCGAGGACCGCGCGATCATCCTCGGTGACCTGATGGAGATCCGCGCCGAGCGGGCCGCCACCCGCCTCTCGCTGCAGTGGGGCAGCTCAGTCGATCTGGGGTAGCGGCGGGCCGAGCACGTCGTCGGCGTCGACGATCGTGTACGCGTAACCCTGCTCGGCCAGGAAACGCTGCCGGTGCGCCGCGTACTCGGTGTCGATGGTGTCCCGGGAGACGACCGTGTAGAAGTGCGCCTGCCGGCCGTCGCCCTTGGGCCGCAGCACCCGGCCGAGGCGCTGCGCCTCCTCCTGGCGGGAGCCGAACGTGCCGGAGACCTGGATCGCCACCGCAGCCTCGGGCAGGTCGATCGAGAAGTTGCCGACCTTGGAGAGCACCAGCGTCCGCAGTGAGCCGTCACGGAACGCGTCGAAGAGCCGTTCCCGCTCCTTGTTCGTGGTGGAGCCCTGCACGATCGGGGCGTCCAGGTACTCGCCGAGCTCGTGCAACTGGTCCAGGAAGCCGCCGATCACCAGCACCTGCTCGCCCGGGTGCTTCTCGACCAGGGCCTTGACCACAGGCAATTTGGTACGGGCGGAGGCCGCCACCCGGTAACGCTCCTCGGCCTCGGTCACCGCGTACGCCATCCGTTCCGCGTCGGTCAGCGTGACCCGGACCTCGACGCACTCGGCCGGGGCGATCCAGCCCTGCGCCTCGATGTCCTTCCACGGGGCGTCGTAGCGTTTCGGGCCGATCAGCGAGAAGACGTCACCCTCGCGACCGTCCTCGCGTACCAGGGTGGCGGTGAGGCCGAGCCGGCGGCGGGCCTGCAGGTCCGCGGTGAAGCGGAAGATCGGCGCGGGCAGCAGGTGCACCTCGTCGTAGATGACCAGGCCCCAGTCGCGGGCGCCGAACAGGTCCAGGTGGGTGAAGGCGCCGCCGCGGCGCGACGTGAGCACCTGGTACGTCGCGATGGTGACCGGGCGGATCTCCTTGCGCTCGCCGCTGTACTCCCCGATCTCGTCCTCGGTCAGCGACGTCCGCGCGATCAGCTCGCGTTTCCACTGCCGGCCGGCGACCGTGTTGGTCACCAGGATCAGGGTCGTCGCTTTCGCCGTCGCCATCGCAGCCGCGCCGACCAGCGTCTTGCCGGCGCCGCAGGGCAGCACCACCACGCCGGAGCCGCCGGCCCAGAAGCCGTCGACCGCCTCCTGCTGGTACGACCGCAGCGTCCAGCCGTCCTGCGCGAGGTCGATCTCGTGCGCCTCGCCGTCGACGTAACCGGCCAGGTCCTCGGCCGGCCAGCCGAGTTTCAGCAGCGCCTGCTTGAGCCGGCCGCGCTCCGAGCCGTGCACCGCGATCGTCTCGTCGTCGATCCGGGCGCCGAGCATGCCGGCCAGCTTCTTCGATTTCGCCACCTCGACCAGCACGATCCTGTCGAGGCCGCGCAGGACCAGGCCGTGTACCGGGTCGTTCAGCAGCTGCAGACGGCCGTAGCGGTCCATTGTCTCGGCGATGTCCACGAGCAGCGCGTGCGGCACCGGGTAACGCGAGAACTTGATGAGCGCGTCGACCACGCTCTCCGCGTCATGGCCGGCGGCCCGCGAGTTCCACAGCCCGAGCGGGGTCAGTCGGTACGTGTGCACGTGCTCCGGCGAGCGTTCCAGCTCGGCGAAGGGTGCGATTGCCATCCGGCACGCCTGTGCGTCCGGGTGATCCACCTCCAGGAGCAGGGTCTTGTCCGACTGCACGATCAGTGGTCCGCCGCTCACTCGTACACCCTCCGCACCGCGAAAAAGCCGACCCTCCAGTCTGCCACGGAAATCGGGTGCAACATTCCGCGGCGCCCGCGCGTGTATAGGGAAGCCGGGCCGTGCGCGATACGGGGGCGTGCGGCCCGGCAATACTCACTCCTCGGTGACCGCCGCCGTGATCCGGTGCAGGGCGAACGTGTGCAGGCTCTCCCCGCGCTCATCCTCGGCGCGTAGGTAACCGGCGCTCAACGAGACCGGCTTGACCAGCCGGGACAGCGTGGCGCCGTGCGAGTCCACGTACCCCACCCAGACCCGGGCCTTGTCCCGGACCGCCTGCTGCAGCACCGCCATGGCCTGGCTGTGCTGCTGCACCGCGGTGAGCCCGGGCACCGCCTGGCCCTGCGCGGCACGCACGGTGACCGGCGCCCGCCGGGCCGCACGCGTCGCGATGTCGCCGCGGCGCAGCTGTTCGACGACGCCGGCCAGGCGGGGGCCGGCCAGCAGCGGCGGCCCCAGCGGTTCGGCGATCCGAGGGGTACGGCTCGGCGCCCGCCGCGCTTTCGGCCGGGTGAGCACCGTCGCGCCGCCGGCGTCCTCGGCGACCGGCGCGTAACCCGCGTCCCGCAACGCCCCCAGCAGGCGGGCCACCGGACGGGGGCTGACCAGCACGGTCGGCGCGATCCGGCGCAGGTCCACCGGGATCAGCCGCTTGTCGCCGAGCACCTCGGCCAGCAGCGCCTCGTCGTCGCTGCGCAGGTAGGAACCGGCCGAGCCGCTGCGCAGGCCGCCGTGCTTGCGCGCGGTGTCGTCGATCAGGTAGGTCAGCGTCTGCGGCACGGGCGTCCGGGACCGTCGCCGGAACAGCGTGTGCAGGTCGTCGGCGCGGTAACCGATGTCGAGGGCGCGCCGGACGCTGGCCGGGGTGACCCGGAAGACGCTCGCGCCGCCCGCCGACTCCGGCTCGGCGACCGCGTCCAGCTCGGCGGCGAGGTCCGGTTCCGGCGGGCCGGGCACCACCACGGTCAGGTCGGCCTGGACCAGCAGGTGGTCGACCGGTGCCGGGAGCAGCTCGTCCAGCGCTCGGACGGCGTCGGCCGGGGCCTCCGCCGGGTGCAACCCCAGCGGGTCGGTCTCGTCCGGCTCCGGGTCGGCCAGGAGCAGGCGGGCGTACGAGGTGAGCGCACCCAGCCCGGTGACCCCGAGAAGAGCCGCCCCGGTGTAGGCGTCCCGGTGTGCCACCTCGCGGCCACGGGACCGTCGCGGCGCCTGCCAGGTGAGCAGTCCGAGCAGGTCGTCGACGGCGGGCGCGGCGCCCGGCTCCAGATCGGCGAGGGCGTCCAGCGCCTCCCGCCGGGCCTGCGGCGCGCCCGCGCGTTCGGCGTCCGGCGCGAGCGCGCTGATCGGGCGGTCCCGGTCGTCGCGGCGGCCGACCAGGCCGGGCTGCCGGGTCATCATCAGCCAGGAGCGGGCCAGCGCGGCCCAGCGGTGCGCGACGCCCGTCGCCCGCCACAGGTCGTACGCCCCGGTCGGCAGGAACACGTCCTGGGCCGCCGTGGTGGCGTTGCGCGCATTCACCTCGGACTCGCCGAGCAGGCCGGCCGCGTACGCCGTCTCGATCAGCAGGGCCGCGCCGGGCTCGTCGACGCCGGCCGCCTTGGCCAGCCGTTTCAGGTCACGCACGCCGAGGCCGCCGGCCCGCAGAACGGGTGCGGCCTCGGCGGCCAGCGCGTCGAGGATCGCCTCGGTGGCGCGGACCGCCTCCATCACCTGACCGGCGCCGGCCGAGTCGGCGGCCTTGCGGTCGCGGACCGGCGCGTCGGGCAGCGGCGGGAACGGGCGCAGCGCACCGAGCGGCCCGGTCTCGCGGCGCAGCAGCATGCCGACTTCCCGGGGCAGCTCGACCAGCTCACCGTCCGGGCGCGGCGCCCGGCCGGCCTCCGACACCGGCACCAGGATGTGCTGGTCGACGAGCCAGCGAACCGGCTCGGTCTGGTCGAGCGCGGCCCGGGAGAGTGCCCCGATCGGGGGACCGGCGGCCAGCCGATCGAGGACCGCGCGGGCGGGGGCCGGCGCCGCGAGCACGGTGCGCCGCAGCTTCGCCCGGTCCGCGACGAGCGCGCCGGCCTGCGGGTCGAGAAAGTCGGCGGGACGGCCGAGGCCGGCCGGGTACGGCGAGGTGACCTCGTCGACCGCGCCCACCACCTGCAGCGACTCCAGCGGGCCGAACAGCAGGAAACGGGTGCGGAGACGGTCGATCGCGCCCCGGACGTCCGCGGCGTCGACCCCGCCGGTGAGTTCGAGAACGGCGTCGACCGAGGTCAGGGCGGTGTCGGCGGAGCGGCTCAGGCGGGCCGCGTCCAGGATCAGCAGGGTGAACTCGTCAAGCGAGTCCAGGCAGCGGGCGACCGAGTTACGGGACTGTGCGCGTACGGCGAGGGCCGAGATGTCGGCGGGCACCGGAACGACGAGATCGGGGCGCAGCTGTATGAGCGCGCCCAGAGCCTCGTCGGGCAGCGACCGTAGTTGATCGGCGAATGTGGTGGCCATCGTCTTCAACGCTAACGTTCATGGGACGATAGTGGTGGGTCCGGGCGTGGCCGGGCCTCGATTGCGAGGAGGACTCATCGTGGCAGCGAAGGCCAACATGCCGGGCACGCAGGTGACCGCCAGCCCCAAGGGCGCACCCCGTGGGGTCGACATGAAGGGTCAGATGCACGTTTCGGAGCTCATCTCCGACCGCGCTGCCGCTCCTTCGCCGTTCGGTGACGACATCACCTTCCCGCTGCCCGTGGAGAACCTCACCTACACGCCCACCTTCACCCAGGAGTGATGCCCGCGGCGGTCGGGTTCGACCTGGACATGACCCTGATCGACTCCCGGCCGGGCATCCGCGAGGCCTATCTGGCGCTCAGCGCCCGGACCGGCGTGCACGTGGACGCCGATCTCGCCGTCTCCCGGCTCGGCCCGCCGCTGCGGACCGAGCTGGGGTACTGGTTCCCGCCGGAGGAGATCGAGGACGCCGTCGTCACCTACCGGGCGTTCTACGAAGAGCTCGCGATCGCGCCGACGGTGCCGATGAAGGGTGCCGTCGAGGCGCTCGACGCGGTCCGCGCGGCAGGTCTGCGGGTGGTCGTGGTGACCTCGAAACTGGGCCGGCTGGCCGCTCTGCACCTGGACCATCTGGGCATGCGCGCGGACGAGCTGGCCGGCGACCTGTTCGCCGAGGGCAAGGCGTCCGCGCTGGTGGAGCACGGTGCGCGGTGGTATGTGGGCGATCACGTGGCGGACATGGTGGCAGCCCGTACGGCCGGTGTGCCGGGCATCGGGGTGGCCACCGGCCCCTGCTCCGAGGCGGAGTTGGCGGAGGCCGGAGCGACGTACGTATTGCCCGATCTGACCTATCTCCCGACCCTGCTGGATGAGATTGCTGTTGGGTCCGGGCCCGCGTCTGGATAGCCTTGCCGTGAGCAGTTGTGCCCATTGAGTGAAGTTGAGGTCAGCGGTGCCCACGGGTCGAGTGAAGTGGTACGACGCGGCGAAGGGATTCGGGTTCGTCACCAGTGATGAGGGCGGCGACGTGTTCCTGCCCAAGGGTTCGCTGCCCACCGGGGTCACCGAGCTGAAGACCGGTCAGCGAATCGAGTTCGGCGTGGTCGACAGCCGCAAGGGCGCGCAGGCGCTCGGTGTGAAGCTGCTGGAGGCGCCGCCGTCGGTGGCCGAGCTCCGCCGCCGCCCGGCGGACGAGCTGGCCAGCATGATCGAAGACATGATCAAGGTGCTGGAGAGCTCGGTGCAGCCGTCACTGCAGCGAGGCCGTTACCCGGACAAGAAGACCGCACAGCGGATCGCCCAGCTGGTTCACGCGGTCGCCCGCGAGTTCGAGCTCTGATCCTCAGATATTCGATACAGCAGGTGTCAGACCCGCCGCCGCCGCGCGCCCGAGCAGGGCCTCGACGGCGGCGAGTCCGTCTTTGCCCAGCTCCAGGGTGAACTCGTTGACGTAGAGCTCGATGTGCTGGTTCACCACGTCCGGCTCCATCTCCTGCGCGTTGGCGAGGACGAACTCCCGGCTGGCGGCCGGGTCGAGCCAGCCCTGGCGCAGCGACGCACGGATCCACTCGGTGGCCTCGACCGGGTCGACGGTCCCCTTTTTCGCCAGGATCGCGCCGAGCGGGATCGGCAGGCCGGTGTCGCTCTCCCACCACTCGCCGAGGTCGGCCAGGGCGGTCAACCCATAGCGCTGGTACGTGAAACGGGCCTCGTGGATGACCAGGCCGACGTCATAGCGGCCGGCCGCGACGCCCGGCATGATCTCGTGGAACGGGACCACCTCGATCCGGGCCGGCGGGTGCTCGGCGGACCAGAGGCGGAACAGAAGGTACGCCGTGGTGCGGTCACCGGGCACCGCGACGGTCTTGCCGGTCAGATCGGCCTTCCCGCTCGCTCCGGCTCCGGTGTTCCCGGTCGGATCCGCGAGGGGTTCGCGCGCCAGCACCAGCGGGCCGCAGCCCCGCCCGAGCGCGCCGCCGCAGTGCAGCAGCTCGTAGTCGTCGAGCAGCCAGGGCAGCGCCGCGTAACTCACCTTGACCAGGTCGAACTTGCCGTCCAGCGCGGCCGTGTTCGTCACGTCGACGTCCGCGAACGTCAGATTGACCGGCGGCGCGTCGGGAACCAGCCCGTGGATCAAGGCGTGGAACACGAAGGTGTCGTTCGGGCACGGCGAGACGGCCAGTGAGAGTTCCACGAGTTTCACGCTAGCGCCGCCCGCCGGTGAGTGCCGCATGGGGCGGCTGTCTAGCTCCCCACACCCGGGGGTGCGCGGGGGAAAAACTTTCGCGTTTACATCTGGATCTATGGCGTGACAATTCTTACACTCCGCTTTGTTGGATCATTTGATCGATCAAGGGGGTGTCCCGTGGCCCGGTTCCGATCACTAGCCGCGGGCGTCCTGGTGCTCGGCCTGGTTGGTGGGCTGCCCGCGCCCGCCGCCCACGCCGCGAGCTGGACGCCCGCCAACGATTTGGAGGGCGCATGCGTCACCCTCCAGGCTTCGAACGGTTACGTCTTCAAGGACAGCGTCGGGTACGGGTACACCAGCACCGCGTCGAAGGCGGAGAAATTCCGCTTCGAGGCCACCCAACTGGGGCGGTACGCGATCCGCGACTCCACCGGTGCCCCGATCTACCAGAGCGTGGTCGGCTGGGTCTGGGCCGGCGCCGACTACGGCGACCGCGCCGACTGGACCGCCACCGTCTCCGAGGGCAAATACCGCTTCGTCTCCACCGCCACCGGTCAGCAGATGGGCGTCTACCTCGGCGGACTCGGTGCGGGCAGCTCCACCTACACGCTCGCGGCGGCCACCGGCTGCGCCACGAACCCGGACATCGCGACAGGCGTGACCGGCACCCCGGCCCCCGGTGTGGACGCCAACGGCAAACTGGCCGGCTGGATCGACGCCCACGCGCACATCACTGCGGCCGAGGCGTTCGGCGGTTCGCTGCACTGCGGTGACCCGTACGCGCCGGGCGGGGTGACCGTGGCGCTGAAGGGCTGCCCCTCACACGCCACGCTCGGCTGGGGGGCCCTGCTCGAAGCGATCATCGCGGGCACCGACCCGATCAACTCGGCCGAGGACGGGTGGCCGACGTTCGGCGACTGGCCGCAGAACGACACGATGCTGCACGAGGCGTCGTATTTCCGCAGCCTGGAGCGGGCCTGGAAGTCCGGGCAGCGGGTGCTCAACGTGCTGCTCGTCGCGAACCGGGTGATCTGCGAGCTGACCCCGCAGCACACCTCCTGCGACGAGATGGACCAGATCCGGGCGCAGGCCACGTACCTGAAGAAGATGCAGGATTACGTGGACGCCCGCAGCGGCGGACCGGGCAAGGGCTGGTTCCGGCTGGCGACCACCCCGGCCCAGGTACGCCAGATCGCCGCACAGGGCAAGCTGGCCGTCACGATCGGCGTGGAGAACTCCGAGCTCTTCGGATGCCGGGAGATCAAGGACGTGCCGCAGTGCACGACCGCCGACATCGACGCCGGGCTCGACGAGCTGGCGAGCCTCGGGGTGAGCGGCCTCTACCCGGTGCACAAGTTCGACAACGCGTTCGGCGGCACCCGGTTCGACGAGGGCACGACCGGCGCCGCGATCAACGTGGGCCAGTTCCTCTCCAGCGGGCACTGGTGGACCGCCACCAGCTGCACCGGTCCGAGCGACAACGAGCAGCCCCTGGTGAGTGACGACTTCGCGAAGCTGCTGGAACTCGGGGTGAGCCTCCCGGCAGGCACGATCCTGCCGGTCTATCCGAGCGGGAAGATCTGCAACACCCGCGGCTTGACCTCGCTCGGAACGTACCTGATCCAGGAAATGATCGAGCGCGGCATGATCATCCACATCGACCACATGGGGGTGAAGACCGCGCAGGCGGTCCTCGACATCGCCCAGCAGGCCGGATATCCGGGCGTCACGTCGGTGCACACCTGGTCGGATCCGACGATCGTCAACCGCATCCTGGGCCTCGGCGGATTCGTCGCCAGCTATGCCTTCGCGGCCACCGACGACGGCCAGGACACCCCGACCTTCCTCGACGAATGGCGCGCGCACCAGGGTCTCGCCAATGCTTCGAAGATCACCGGGTACGGGGTCGGCACCGACGTGAACGGGCTGGGCCCGCAGGCCGCTCCCCGGTTGAACGCCGGGTCCAGCCCGCTCAGCTACCCGTTCACCGCGACGAACGGCACGACAGTCACGAAGCAGGTCTGGGGCGGCCGGACGTTCGACCTGAACACCGACGGTGTCGCCCAGTACGGCCTCTACGCCGACTGGATCACCGATCTGATCAACCAGTCCGGATCCGACGCGACGAAACTCCGTAAGCAGCTGCTCAGCGGCGCCGAGGCCTACACGGTGATGTGGGAAAGGGCGCGTGCGTGACAGTGGTCGAGGCACCGGTCCGCCGCCGCTGGATGATCGCCTATGGCCTGGCCATGGTCGGTGTGGCGGCGGGCTGGTTCGGTCCGATCCAGATCCTGCTCCCGGAGCAGGCTGCACGGCTGGCCGGTGAGGACGGCAAGGAGGCTCTGCTCGCATTCGTGACCGCGTGGGGCGCCGCTGTGTCGATGGTGGCGAATCCGCTCTGGGGCGCCCTCTCCGACCGGATCGGATCACGCCGGTTGCCGATCTTCGTGGCCGGCGCCGGGGTTGGTGTCGTCGGTCTGCTGGTGCTGGCCGGTGCGGACACCCGGGTGACGATGGTGGCCGGCTGGTGTCTGGTGCAGGCGGGGTTGAACGGGCCGCTTGCCGCGCTGGCCGCGATGATCGGCGACCGGGTGCCGGAACGACAGCGCGGCACGGTCGGATCGATCTTCGGGGTGGCGCAGATCGTCGGGGTGGTGCTGGGTACCGCGTTGGCTGTCGCGGTGGGGCAAGGCGCGCCGGGTTACGTGGCGGTGGCGATCGCGGTGCCGGCGCTCGGCGCAGCCCTGTTGATCCTGCACAGGGACAGACGCATGCCCGTGGCGGCAAGTGTTGACGCATGGACCGCACCGGCATCAACTCAACACAGAGGACACGTTGATTCAGCTGGACGTGTTGATTCAGCTGCACGTGTTGACTCGGCTGCACGTGTTGATTCAGCGGGACGCGACGACTTGACTGGACGTGTTGATTCGTCAACACGTGCGGCCTCGTCGACGCGTCGGTCTGTACACGTCAAGCTTCGCGTCACGGAGCAGTTCGCCTGGGCGTGGCTGATCCGGTTCCTGCTCAACCTGAGCAACGCGCTCGTCCTCGTCTACCTCTTCTACTACCTGTCCGACCGGGTCGGCGTCGCCGACCCGGCCCTCTGGGTGCTGATCCTGACCGTCGTCAACGTCGTGTTCGCCGGCATCGCGGGTGGATTCGGCGGCGTTCTCTCGGACCGGTGGGAACGACGTCGCGTGTTCGTCGCGGTCGCCGCCGTGGTGATCGCGGCCGGCGCCACGTTGATGGCGTTCGTGCCGGTGACCGGCGTCGTGATCGCCGCGTCCGTACTTGTCGGGATCGGCTGGGGCGCCTACATCGCGGTCGACATGGCGGTGATGACGCACGTGCTGCCGGACGCCGAGACCCGCGCCACGATGCTCGGCGTCGCCAACATCGCCGGCACCCTGCCCCAGCTCATCGCCCCGGTCGTGGCCGCGCCGATCGTCACCGGCCTCGGTGGATACCCGGCGCTGTACCTGCTGACCGGGGTAGCGGCGCTGCTGGCGCTGACAGCCCTGCCGCGCCTGCGCGAACTCCCATAGAAAGGAACCCCTTGCACATCCAGTTCCCACCCGGTTTCCGGTTCGGCATGTCAACCTCGGCCTACCAGATCGAGGGCACGAACGGCCTGGTCCCGAGCATCTGGGACACGTTCGCGGCGCGGCCCGGGACGATTCGGCACGGCGAGAACGCGGGGGTCGCGATCGACCACGTGAACCGATACGCCGAGGACGTCCGGCACATCGCCGACGCCGGTACGCACGACTACCGGTTCTCGTTCTCCTGGCCGCGGGTGCTCTCCGGCGGGATCGGCTTCTACGACCGGCTCGTCGACGCGCTGCTCGAAGCCGGGGTACGGCCGGTGCCGACGCTCTACCACTGGGATCTGCCGCAGAACCTGGAGGACGCCGGCGGCTGGCTGAACCGGGACACCGCGCACCGCCTCGCCGACTGCGCCGGCACGCTGGTGCAGCGACTCGGCGACCGGGTTCGCGACTGGATCACGATGAACGAGATGAACGTCCACACCCTGTACGGGTACGCGCTCACCGACCACGCCCCCGCCCGTGGGCTCGGGCTGGAGGCGCTGCCCGCGGCGCACCACCAGCTGCTCGCCCACGGTCTGGCCGTGCAGGTGCTGCGGACGCACGGCGCCGCCACGGTCGGGGTGGCGAATCAGCACTTCCCGGTCGTCCCGGCCAGTGAGGATCCGGCGGATCTGATGGCGGCGGGACTGTTCGAGGAGCTCACGAATTGGACGTTCTCCGACCCGATCCTGCGTGGCGCGTACCCCAGTGAACTGATCACCGCCGGGATCGGCACCTCCGGCGCGCAGCTGGACCGTGATCTGGAGCTGATCCGCGCGCGACTGGACTTCTACGGGCTCAACTACTACGAGCCGACGATGATCGAGGCGCCGAAAGCCGGCAAGGACTACTCCGGCGTACTCGAAGTGGATATTCCGGATGGTATGCCGTTCTCCCCGGTGCCGGTGAAGAGCGACGAGCGTACCGATTTCGGGTGGGCGATCGTGCCGTCCGGGCTCACCGAGATCCTGGTGACGCTGAAGGACCGCTATCCGAACCTGCCGCCCGTAGTGATCACCGAGAACGGGGCCTCGTTCCATGACGCGCCGCCCGGCCCGGACGGCCGGGTGCACGACGAGCGCCGCATCTCCTATCTGGACGCCCACTTGCGCGCGGTGGCAGAGGCGATCACAGCGGGGGTACGGGTTGACGGGTACTACGTCTGGTCGGCGCTCGACAATTTCGAGTGGGCAGCCGGCTACGACGAGCGCTTCGGACTGATATATGTCGACAAGTCGAGCCTGGAGCGCACCCGCAAGGACTCCTGGTACTGGTACCGCGACCTGATCGCGGCTCAGCGCTGAAGCGTGTCGGCCCGCTGAAGCTGGTCGACGAACTGTGTGGCGAGGCGGGTCAGGCGCTCCGCGCGGCCCTCCTCGGCCCACCCGTCCACGAGGCTGAGCAGCGTGCTGCCCTCCACCAGGATGATGAAGTCGTCGATCACCGACTCGTCGTCCACTCCGGCCCGTAGCTCACCCAGCTCCCGTGCCTCGCGCAGACAGTTCACCAGGTGCACCCGGATCTCCTGGTGTGACAGGCGGCGCGACTCGGCGAGCCGGGGGTGGGAGAGCGCGGCGCCGGCGAACGCGACGTTGACGTGGGCGTCGGCGGCACGCTCCTCGTCCAGTGGCAGCACCGCTTCGAGCGCGGCACGCAGGCCGTCCAGCCCGAACAGGTCACCGCCGATCCGGAAAGCTCGCTCCACGATCCGGTCGTAGACCGCTTTCTGCGCGGCGACCAGGATGTCGTCCTTGCCGCCCAGGAAGTGGGCCAGCACGCTCAGCGAACAACCGGCCTCGTCGGCGATGGCGCGGGTCGTGGTGCCTTCCACCCCGCGGGCGCGGACCACCCGCCACGCCGCGGCGAGCAGCTCAGCCTTTCTCCGGTCGTGATCGACGAGCCTCGGCACGCCGCAAGCTTAGCCAGCGGGTTTCGCTGCCGGTGCGGCGATGGTGAGGTGATTGAGGCGGCGGGCCAGGGGAAGCGTCAGGACCACCGCGACCACCGGGATGAGGAAGGCGATCTGCAGCCCGATCGGCTCGGACAGGGCGCCGAACAGCACCGCGCCGACCAGGGCGCCGCCATAGTTGAAGAGGTTCACCTTGGCGATCACCTCGTCGCTGTTCTCGGCGGCGGCCTCGCCGGCCGCGCTGAACGCCAGCGGGACGAGCACGCCCACCCCGATCCCGGAGATGGCGAAACCGGTGACCGCGGCGCCGACCGACGGCAGCAGCGCCACCAGCCCGCAGCCGATCCCGCAGACTGCCAGGCCGCCGACGGCGACCATGAGGCGGCCGGCCCGGGGCATCACGTGGTCGGCGACGAGACGGCTCACCAGGACGGCTGCCTGGTAGGCCGCGTAACCGAGCGGCGCCACCGAGGAGGCCGCGGCGAGCGAGTCGTGCAGGTAGACCGAGCTCCACGTGCTGACGGCCGAGTCAACCAGGAACGCCGTGAAGATCAGCATGCCGCAGACCAGCACGATCGGGCGGATCGCGCGGCCACCGTGCGGGTGCACCGCGGCCGACCGCAGGGTCCTGCCGGGTTCGAAGAGGCGCCAGCCGATCACGCCGATCAGCGCCGCGAAGACCGCGGCCACGCCGACCGCCAGCTCGGCGCCCGCGCCGCTTTCCAGCACACCGGACATCAGCAGCGCGGCGGCGATCGCAGCCGCCGTGTACGCCGCGAAGAGCCGGCTCATCACGCTGCGCCCGAGCCGTGCCTGCACCAGCACGCCCTGCATGCTCAGCGATGCGTCGACCGCGCCCAGGCCGACGCCGTAGGCCAGCAGGATGGCCGTGAACACCGCGTTCGGCGTGGCGAGAGTGGCCCCGGCCAGACCCGCCGAGACCAGCAGCAATCCGGAGGCGAGAGCGTACCGGCTGCCCCAGCGGGTGGCGATCCGGTCGGCCAGCATCGAACCGCCGGCCGCGGCCACGCAGACCAGCAGCAGGATCGCCGAGACGAACGTGTCGTCGATGCCCTGCCGGTCCTTGAACGCCGGGAGCGCGGTGACCACCGCGGCATAGCCAAGACCCTGAGCCGCGTAACCCGCGCCGATCAGCCGGGCCCGGGACGCGGCCGTCATCCCGGTACCGCTCTCGTCGTCCATCGTGCCTCGCTTCGCCGGGATGAAAGCGTGCTGTTCAGCGCAGCATGCCGCCCGAAAGTGACGAGGGCAACAGATTGACTGTTACGAAATGATCAGCGCGGGAGCGGCGGCCCGGAGCGCAGCGAACGCCTCGGCCATCCGCCACGCCGACCGGTCCCGCGGCCCCACCGCGTTCGAGATCGTCCGCAGCTCGGCGAAGGGCACGGAGGCAGCGGCGGCAGCGCTCGCCACCCCGAACCCCTCCATGGCTTCCGCGACCGCCTCCGGGAAGCGGTCCGCCAGCCGGTCCGCGGTCGCCTGCGTGCCGGTCACCGTGCTCAGCGTCAGGACATCGCCGGTGATCGCGTGCGGGAGGGTCGCGCTCAGGGCCTTGAGCAGCACCGGATCGCACTCCAGCACGCTGCTGCCGAACCCCAGCTCCTCCACCGGCAGGAACCCGTCCGGGGTCTCGGCACCCAGGTCAGCCGCGATGCTGCGGGTGGCGAGCACGGTGCCGCCGACCGGGACCCGACCGGCGAACCCACCGGCGATCCCGGCGCTGATCACGGCTCGGTAGGCGCCTGTCGCGAGCAGGCGCGCGGTTCCGGCGGCGGCGGCCGCCGGGCCGACGCCGACGGCGTCGACCACGATCAGATCGGGGTCGAGACCCGCGCGGATCGCTGCGGCCTCCGCGTCAACCGCGGTCACCACCAAGATTTTGTACGGGGTCACGAGTCCTCACCGGCATCAGGATCGACATCCCGCGAACCGTAACCCGTGCCGGAGGGCCGGTAGACGTGGTATCCCGGCGGCGCTCCGGCATTTGTCGGCCGGGGTGGTGTGGTGCCGCTGCCGTCGCCGCCGCGGTATCGAACCGTGGGCGGCTCCGCCTCGGCCTCCTCCCGCCGGGTGGGCCGCTCGGGTCGCGTGGGCCGCTCCGGGTGGGGCGGCGTCCACGTGGTCTCGGGTGGTGCGGCCGGCGCCTTCGCCTTGCGGCGGCCGAACCAGCGCTTCCGGCTGGGCGGCGGCTCGATGAGCGTCGTATCCGGCCCGCGCCGCCCGGCCGTGGTGTCGGCGTCGCGCTGGACGGCCGTGGTGTCGGTTTGACGCTGCGCGCCTGCGGGATCGGTCCGACGCTGCGCGCCTGCGGGATCAGTTCCGCGCTGCGCGCCTGCGGGGCCGGTTCCGCGCTGGCTGGGCGCCGCAGTGGCCGCCGACACGGGTGCGGTGTCGGCCCAGGGATCGACCGCTTCCATGACGGGCTCACGGGAGGGGTCGTCACCGCGTACCCCCGGGGGGTTGTCGGGACGGCCGGACAAGCGCTCGTTGTGCAATCGGGCGGCCGCCCACGCGGCGCGTGCCGCGGCGAGCACCGCCAGCAGCGCGGCGAGCCCGATGCCCATCCTGCCGGGAAGCGGGATGATGCCGAGGCCGCCGCCGGCCACCCAGGCCAGCATGAGCGCCGTCTCCGAGTGGGCGAACGCGGTGGCCCGCTGCTGCTCCGGGACGCGCTCCTGGATGCTGGCGTCGACCGCGAGCTTCGCGATGCCGCTGAAGATCGCGGTGAGCAGGGCCAGCAGGGTGACCATCGCGAGGTTGTAGAAGATCGTGGTGAGCACGGCGACGCCGGCGGTCACCACCAGACCGCTGGACTGCAGCGCGAGCGGCCGGCGGATGCGCAGACCGGTGCCGGCCGCGGTGGAGAGGAACGTGCCGACGGCGAGCGCGCCACCGACCACGCCGACTGCGGCGCCCCGGTTCAGCTCGAACCCGAGGAACGAGCTGGGCAGGTCGTTCCCCATGATCGCGAAAGTCAGGAAAAGCAGCAGGAAGCCGTAGAGAAGGCGCAGGCTGGAGCTGCCGATCAGGCTCGCCAGGACCAGGCGCTCGGCCAGCGGGCGGCCGGAGCCGGCGGTCCGGAAAACCGCACGCCACGCGCGCGGCATCTCCTCCGGCGGATCGGAGTCGGCGCGCGGCGGCAGCTTGAGCGCGATCACCACGCCGACCATGAAGATGATCGTGGCGACGCGCAGCGGCCACTGTGGCCCGAACTTGAACGCCAGCAGGCCGATCGGCGCCACCACGATGCCGGCGAACGTCCCGTACACACTGGCTCGCGCGCCCACCTGGGACAGGCCCACCCCGGCCGGGAGCAGGCGTGGCACGGCCGCTGATCGGGCCACGCCGTAGGCCCGGGAGAAGGCGAGCACGGCGAACGCGGCCGGATAGAGCCCCCAGCCGAGCAGGTTGTCCGACATCACGTAGGCGAGGAAGGCCCGGCCCAGCATCGTGACCGCCAGCGCGTAGCGCCGCCCGTGCCGGAAGTGGTCGAGCAGCGGCCCGACCACAGGCGCGAGGAGCGCGAACGGGACCATCGTGATGAGCAGGTAGAGCCCCACCTTGCTGCGGGCCTCGCCGAGCGGGACGCTGAAGATCGTCCCGGCGAGTCCGATGGCGATGAGCGCGTCGCCGGCGCAGGAGACGGCGTGCAGGTCGAACAGCCGGATCATGCCGACCTCGTTGGCGGCGCCGCGCGCCCGGGCCGTGCCGACCCGGCGGGTGGCCCAGGCGCTTCCGCGCATCGAGCCACGCACCACCAGCCGGACGGCCTTCACGCCGGTGCCGACGGTGCGTCCGAGTGTGGGAAGCAGCGGCATGACAACCATCCTGACTGATGCTCGCCCCTCCCGTCGCCCTCCACGCGCGGTATATGGGGACTCGTTGCGGTGCACCGGGTGGGGTAGGCAACAATGGGCGGGTGACCTCCAGGACTGCCGCCCGCGCCGCCCGACTCGACCAGGTCTGTGCCGATGCTGTCGGGGTGGCTCGTGGCGCCATCACCGAAGTGGACGCGAGTGACGTCGGTGAGCACCTCGAGGTGATCGCCGAGGGTGACCGGCTGGTGACCCATTTCTTCGAGAGCCACCTCGCCGGTTACCAGGGCTGGCGCTGGGCGGTCACGGTGACCCGGGTCCCGCGCAGCCGGCACGTGACGGTCTGCGAGACCGTGCTGCTGCCCGGCCCCGACGCGCTGCTCGCGCCCGGCTGGGTGCCGTGGAACGAGCGGGTCCAGCCCGGTGACCTCGGTGTCGGTGACCTCATGCCGACCGCGCCCGACGACGACCGGCTCGCTCCGGGCTATGTGCTCAGCGACGACCCGGCGATCGAGGAGGTCTCCTGGGAGCTCGGCCTGGGCCGTCCCCGGGTGATGTCCCGCGAGGGCCGGGCCGAGACCGCCCAGCGGTGGTATGACGGCGACGCCGGCCCGGAAGCGCCGATCTCCACCGCCGCCCCGCGCAACGCCCGCTGCGGCACCTGTGGCTTCTATCTGCCGCTGGCAGGTTCGATGCGCCCCATGTTCGGTGTCTGCGGCAACCTCTACGCGCCGGACGACGGCCGCGCGGTCAGCGCCGACCACGGCTGCGGCGCGCACTCCGAGGCGCTGCTCACCGCCCCTGAGCAGCCGGTCGAGGAGCTTCCCACGGTTTACGACGACAGCGAGGTCGAGGCCATGGCGGTCAGCCGTGGGCACGGCTCGGTGGAGTCGGGCGAGCCGGCCGAGGATTACGGCCACAGCTAGAGTCAGGTCCTAGTCGGTGACCCGGAACTCCGGGTGGGTCAGTGTGCGGCGGCGCTTGCGGTTCCGGTCGTGCACGACCATCGTCAGCGTGCCCGGGATGCCCCAGAGCAGGCCGGCCAGGCTGATCTCCACCCAGTGATCGGGCGCCCCGGCGAGCCAGGTGAGCAGCAGGGCGACGGCGAAGGCAGCCGTGCCGGCGAGGGCGAACGGGACCATCGGCGGGTCGAGCGGTTCGGGCCGCGGTTTCGTCCCGACCACCACGCCGAGAACCTCATCGGCTTTCGCGCTCTTCGTGGCGGGCGACAGGTCACTCACTCCGTCAGGGTACGACCATTACGCACCGCATCGGGAAGGCGCGTGAGAGTTGTAACATCACTCCGCTTTTACCGAGGTCATCAGGTTTGAGAGCATGCGGCCGTCCCCTCGTGTTGAGAGATCCCGGAAGGGTCGTATGTCCATAGCTACCGAGCCGACGAGCAAGTTCGATCGGTTCTTCGAGATAACCGCCCGCGGCTCGACCCTGAGCCGGGAGATCCGCGGTGGCATCGTCACGTTCTTCACGATGGCGTACATCGTCGTGCTGAACCCACTGATCCTCGCCGGGGGAACCGACTCCACCGGCGCGCAGCTGCCGATCGCCGCGCTGGCGGCCGGCACCGCGCTCGTCGCCGGTTTGATGACCATCCTGATGGGCGTGGTCGCACGCTTCCCGCTGGCGCTCGCCGCCGGCCTCGGCGTGAACGCGCTCGTCGCGTACGAGATCGCGCCCGAGATGACCTGGGCCGACGCGATGGGCCTGGTCGTCATCGAGGGTGTGCTGATCGCCATCCTGGTGCTGACCGGCCTGCGTACCGCCGTGTTCCGGGCGGTGCCGACCCAGCTGAAGACCGCGATCGGCGTGGGCATCGGTCTCTTCCTCATGATCATCGGCCTGGTGGACGCCGGGTTCGTGCACCGCGTGCCGGACGCCGCCAACACCACCGTCCCGGTCGAGCTGGGCATCGGCGGCAAGCTGATGACCTGGCCCTCGCTGGTCTTCGCGGTCGGCCTGCTCTTCACGCTGGTGCTCTTCGTCCGCAAGGTGAAGGGCGCCATCCTGATCGGCATCCTCGGCACCACCGTCCTGGCGATCATCGTCGAGGCGATCGCCGGGGTCGGCTCGGTCGTCACCAACCCGCACGGCTGGTCGCTCAACGTCCCGACGCTGCCCGACAAGATCATCGACACCCCTGACCTGTCGCTGATCGGGCAGTTCAACGTGCTGGACTCGTGGTCGACGGCCGGCTGGCTGGTCGTGCTGATGTTCATCTTCACGCTGCTGATCACCGACTTCTTCGACACCATGGGCACGATGGTCGCGGTCGGCCAGGAGGGTGAGCTCCTCGACAAGGAGGGCATGCCGCCGCGTACCCGGGAGATCCTGCTCGTCGACTCGGTGGCCGCGGCCGCCGGTGGCGCGGCCAGCGTCTCCAGCAACACGTCGTACGTGGAGAGCGCCTCCGGTGTCGGCGAGGGCGCGCGGACCGGCGTGGCCAGCCTGGTCACCGGTGTGCTGTTCCTGTTCGCGATGTTCTTCGCGCCGCTGGTCAAGGTGGTGCCGTTCGAGGCCGCGTCGACCGCGCTCGTGGTCGTCGGCTTCCTGATGATCAGCACGGTCACGAAGATCGACTGGACCGACTACACCATCGCGGTGCCGGCGTTCCTGACCGTCACGCTGATGCCGTTCACGTACTCGATCTCCAACGGCATCGGGGCCGGGGTCATCTCGTACGTGATCCTGAAGGCCTTCACCGGCAAGGCCCGGGAGATCCACCCCATCCTGTACGGGGTGGCCGCCCTGTTCGTGCTCTATTTCGCCCGGGGACCGCTGGAGTCCTGGGTTCTCTGAATCCTCGGTTGTGTTCCACCGTCACCGGTTGCGCTAGCGTGCCGGTGACGGTGGTCATACGGGTTATCCGATGTCGTTAGCCATGCTCATTAGCTAGGCTAAGTAACGTGATGGAGCGGGTGGTGACGACGGAACGCGCGACAGCGGAACCGCTTGCCAAAACGCTGCGGGACGCGATCACCCGGCTCGGCCGCCGGGTCCGGCAGGCCCGGCCGGTCGGCGATCTCACGTTCAGTCAGCTCTCCGCGCTGACCAGCCTCCAGCTGGCCGGCGAGCTGACCCCTCGTGAGCTCGCCGACGTGGAGCGGGTCCAGCCTCCGACGATGACCAAGATCGTCGGCAAGCTGGAGGACCGCGGGCTTGTCGCACGTAAAGCGCACCCCACCGACGGTCGCCAGGTCATCCTGGCCGCCACCGAGCAGGGGAAAGCCGTCTACGCGCAGTACGAGCAGGACCGTAACCAGTGGTTGGCACAGGCTCTCGACCGTTTGAGCCCGGAGGAACGGGAAACCCTTGCACACGCCGCGGAGATTCTGCAGCGCGTCGCACGGGGCTGACGCCCTTTCGTGTCGTTCCGCTTCGTCACACGACGATGACGCGTACGACGAAACGTTGGGGGCCCATTGAGCGCCACATTCCGGTCTCTGCAGGTTCGTAATTACCGCCTCTTCGCCGGCGGGCAGCTGGTGAAGCTGATCGGCGTGTGGATGATGTTCACGGCCCAGGACTGGCTGGTGCTGGAACTCTCCGACAACTCACCCGGCGCGCTGGGGACGGTGACGGCGCTCCAGTTCGTACCCGTCATGCTCCTCACCCTGGTGAGCGGCCGCCTGGCCGACCGTTACGACAAGCGCAAGCTGCTGGTCGCGGCGAACGCCGCCTTCGCGTTCTTCGCCGTCGCCTTCGCGGTGCTCGTCACCAGCGGCGTGGTCGAGCTCTGGCACGTCTACGTCTTCGCGCTCCTGCTCGGCATCGCCAACGCGGTCGAGACCCCGGTCCGGCAGGCCTTCGTCTCCGAGCTCGTCGAGCTCCCGCTGCTGCCGAACGCGCTCGCGCTCTCCGCGGCCACCTTCAACATCGCCCGGATCAGCGGACCGGCGCTGGCGGGCGTGCTGCTCGCGGTGCTCTCCACGCCCGGGGTCTTCCTGATCTCGACGGTGCTGTCGATCGCGCCGGTCTTCACCTACATCTGGATGCGGCCGGACGACCTCTACCGGTCGGCGCGGGTCAAGGGCGCTCAGGCCCGGGTCATCGACGGCCTGCGGTATGTCGGCAAGCGGCACGATCTGGTCCTGCCGATCTGCCTGATGGCCGTGATCGGCATGATCGGTTTCAACTTCCCGGTCACGCTGGCCGCCCTCGCAAAGATCAATTTCAACGCCGGTCCGTCGTCGTTCGGGCTGCTCACCACGTGTCTGGCGATCGGGGCGCTCGGTGGGGCGCTGGCCGGGACGCGGCGGCGGGCCCGGCCCGGGGTGTACCGGGTGATCGGCGCGGCGCTGCTCTTCGGCGTCTTCGAGGTGGCCGTCGGGTTCTCGCCCAACTTCCTGGTCGCGGCGATCCTGCTGGTCCCCACCGGGTTCTTCTCGATTTATCTGGCGCAGGGGGCGAACCACCGGGTGCAGATGGGCGTGGACGGGGAGTACCGCGGGCGGGTCATGGCCCTCTACGTGCTGGTCTTCCTGGGCACCACGCCGATCGGGGCGTCGCTGTCCGGCTGGTGGGGCGAGCACTTCGGGGTGCCGTCGAGCATCTGGGCGGCCGGGGTGGTCAGCTTCGTGGCCGCGGTGGGCGCGCTGGTGTGGCAGTTGCGGGTCAGTGGGGATCGGCTCGAGGTGCGCGACCGGCGGGTGCACGTGGTGAGCGCTCCGGCGCCGCCCTCGGGCGCGTCGCAGGGTGGGCATGCCGAGCCGGTGGCGGAAGCCGGCCCTTCGACGGAAGCCGGCCCTTCGACGGAAGCCGGCCCTTCGACGGAAGCCGGCCCTTCTACGGAGGCCGGTCCTTCAGCTGAGGCCGGCCCTTCGACTGAGGCCAAGTCGGCGGCGGAGGCCGGCCCCGCGGCGAAGGCCGAGCCCGTGGCCCGCGTCTGACGTGGCGTTTTGTGGCTTTTGGGCCCTGACGTTGGCAGTCCGAGTCCACCAAACGGGTATACCGGCTCCGACCGTCAGGCTCTAGCGTCGAACTCGTGGCGATCGCGCACATTGCTGTGCTTTCAGCGGCGTTGTCAGCGCTGCTGATGCTGCCCTGCGCGGCGGTGGCCGTGCTCGACCCCCAGACGCGCGGCGTGCGCCGCCTGCTCACCCGCGACGGCCGCCGGGAGCTGCGCTCCCTGCGCCGCCTGGACCGGGCCCTCCAGGTCCGCGACCCGGTCACCCCCACCGGTTCACCATCCATCGAGCAGATTGCGTACGACCTGCGCCGTCTCGACAAGCAGCGCCGCAGCGGCCCGACCCGCTACTCGGAGGTCTGGTCGGCGGCGGTGCTGAGCGCCTACGACGCCCGGCTGCAGCTCGCCTGCCGATGCCTGGGCCTGCCCGAACACCTGCAGCCGCTGACGGGCGTCGACCGTGAGATCGAGCGCCTGCGGGTGGAGGCGGAGCTGCAGGCGGCAGGCATGCTCCTGCGCACCCGCTCCTAGCCGCCCAGGGTCGCCGCCCGCGTGTGGATGTCGGGCACGCTCCGCACCTCGACTCCCCACGCAGCGCCGGAGTTCGGGTCGGCGGGGGAGGCCGAGGGACCGTGCCCGCGCCAACGGGATCCGGGGCGGAGGCGACCGAAGTCGATCAGGGCAGCGTCCACTCGCCGATCCGCGAATAGGTCCCCTCGGCGCTGCGGACCAGTGACACCCCGCGGACCCACCACTCCGGACCCGCGTAGTCCGCCAACCCGTTCAGGATCGACGCGGAGTACCGGTACGAGACCGTCAGGTGCGGCTGGAAGTCCCGGTCGTCGATCGGGAAGCCGGCCAGGCACCCGACCACTCGATCACGCAGCGCACCGAGCGAGGCCACGTCCCCGCCGAGGCCGGCCCAGACCACCGACCGGAACCGCCCGCCGCCGGTCAGCCGCAGCGTGAACGGGTCGCCGAGCGACGCCTGCCCCAGCGCCGGCGCGACCAGGGCCGGGTCGGCGTCGCCGAGGAATGCCAGCGTGACGTGCCACTTGTCGGCGCGGGACCGGATGCCGGGCACCGAGGACGCGAGATCCCGCCGGACGTCCTCCGGCGGGAAGATCGCGACGAACAGGCTCAGGAGGACTCCCGGGCGGCCGGGCCGCCCCCGAACAGCACGTCGTCCCAGCTGGGCAGACGCTTGCGCGGTTTGTTCTCCTCGGTCTCCGTGCTGGCCGGCGCGTTGCCCTGACCGACGGTGCGGCGCGGGCGCAGCACGGCCAGCGACGGCACCGCCGGAACCTCTTTCGGCAGATCGGCGTCGTCGTCGAACGCGGAACCGGCGCCACCGCCGAGCAGCGCCGCGGCGCCACCGGCGACCGGACGCCGGGCGGCCGGGGAGACCGGCTCAAGGCCGCGGCCGGAGCTGCCCTCGAGCGGCCGGTCGAGCGAGGCGAGCAGGGCGTCACGCCCGGCGCGGATCGGGTCGCGGTTGCGCGACGGCGAGGCGTCGGACGTGGTCGGCAGGCCGTGACCGCCGCGGGCCGGCTCGGAGCTGCGGGCCGGACCGGGCAGGCCGTGGCCGCCGCGCTCCGGGGCCGGCTCCTGGCCGAGGATCTGGGTGGGCCGCTCGGCGCACAGGTACTGCGCCATGTCGTCGTGCGGCGAGACCACCTGGCGGCCCTTGTCCAGGTCCCAGATGGCCTGGGCGGTGGCTTTGCCGGACGGCCAGGTCGCGACGATCCGCCAGGCGCCGTCGTCCTTGCGGAACGCGTCCCAGGAGATCTTCTCGGTGTCGATCCCGTGCTGCGCGAGCCGGCTGTCGACCACCTCGGCGAGCGGCTGGCCGGTGTCCGACGTCTTCAGCCGGGTGCGGCGGGCATGCTGCGCGAGCATGGCCCGCTCCTGCAGCACCGGACCGGCGTAGCGGAGCACGCGGTCGACCGGCACGCCGGCGATGCGGGCGACGTCCTCGGCGGACTCGCCGGAACGGATGCGTGACTGGATGTCGCGGGGGGACAGTGAGGGTGTCATCTCCGGTGACAGGACCGCCACCGCCGTCCCGGTGCCGGAGCTCTGGCCGCCTTCGGTCAGCACCCCGCTCACCCGGTCGTCGATGGGAAGCGCCAGGAGCCGGCCGACCTCATCGGCGAGCACCAGGGCCTGACCGTCCTCGGAGAGGGCGACGAAGCGTACCGGCCGCATGCGTTGCCTCCGTCTCGTCGCGTTGGCCTGATGTCCCGAGAGTCAGCTACCCGGGCGCGTTTCGGAACACGGTACGCGCCTTGGTCACCCTATGGGGGTAAGCCACGCCGTCGAACTCGCTGACCAGGGAAGATGATCTTCACTCTCTTCCATGACCAAACGCTATCTAAACCCAAAACCCATTTATTGGGTACGGGTGACGGGCCGTTCACCGCAATGAGGCCCGTCACCAGCAAGATTTCTTACAGTCGTTCCACCACGTGATCGATGCACGCGGTGAGAGCCGCCACATCCGTGGGATCGACGGTCGGGTAGAGCGCGACCCGGAGCTGGTTGCGGCCGAGCTTGCGGTACGGCTCGGTGTCCACCACGCCGTTCGCCCGGAGAACCTTCGCGATCGTCGCGGCGTCCACGCCCTCGGCGAAGTCGATCGTCGCGACCGCCGCGGAGCGCAGCGCCGGATCGGTCACGAACGGCTGGGCGAAATCGGACTTGTCGGCCCAGCCGTAGATCGCGGCGGCGCTCTCCGCGCTGCGCTTGACCGCCCAGGACAGGCCGCCCTGCGCGTTCATCCAGTCCACCTGTTCGGCGGCGAGGAAGACGGTGGCCAGCGCCGGCGTGTTGTACGTCTGCTCCAGACGGGACTGCTCGATCGCGGTCACCAGGTCGAGGAACTGCGGGATGTACCGCTTGCTCGCCTTGACCTCGTAGGCCCGCTCGATGGCGGCCGGCGACAGCAGGGCCAGCCAGATCCCGCCGTCCGAGCCGAGCGCCTTCTGCGGGGCCAGGTAGTAGACGTCGGTCTCGCGCACGTCGACGTCGAGGCTGCCGCCGCCGGACGTGGCGTCGGTGAGCAGCAGCGCGCCCGGGTCGGCGCCGGCCACCCTGCGGACCGGGACGGCCACGCCGGTGGAGGTCTCGTTCTGCACGGTGGCGTAGACGTCGACGCCGGCCTCGGCGGTCAGATAGGCGGCCTGCCCGGCGGGCGCCCGGTGCACGGTCGGCTCGGCCAGGAACGGCGCGTCGGTGACGGCCTGCACGAACTTGGCGCCGAACTCGCCGAACTCGGCGAACTGAGCCTTCTGGCGGACCAGCCCGAACGTGGCGACCTCCCAGAACGCGCTGGTGCCGCCGTTGGCGAGGATCACCTCGTACCCGTCGGGGATGGAGAAGAACTCGGCCAGGCCCCGGCGCAACCGGGCGACCTGGTCCTTCACCGTTTTCTGCCGGTGCGAGGTGCCCATGAAGGTGCGGGACACCGCGGAGAGCGCCTCGACGCCTTCCGGCCGGACCTTGCTCGGCCCGGAGCCGAACCGTCCGTCGACGGGTTTGATCGTGTCAGGAATCCGGATGTCAACCACGGTCACACATTATGCGTGAGGTGGCTCCAGCCCTCGACCTCCTGCGGCTTGCGGGGCGCCGGTCCGACGTACGCGAGGCCGGGGCGCAGGATCCGGCCGAGCCGTTTCTGCTCCAGGATGTGCGCGCTCCACCCGGCCACCCGGGCGCAGGTGAACATCGAGGTGAACATGTGCGCCGGCACCTCGGCGAAGTCGAGGACCACGGCAGACCAGAACTCCACGTTGGTGAAGAGGTACTTCTCCGGCCGGCGTTCCTGCAGTTCGGCGAGGGCGGCCGCCTCCAGCGCCTCGGCCACCTCGAAGCGAGGGGCGCTCAGGTCCTTGGCGATCCGGCGCAGCACCCGGGCACGCGGGTCCTCGGCCCGGTAGGCGCGGTGCCCGAAGCCCATCAGGCGTTCGCCGCGGTCGAGGACGTCCTTCACGTACGAGGTGGCGTCTCCGCTGCGTTCCACCCGTTCGAGCATCTGCAGCACCCGGGTGGGCGCGCCGCCGTGCAGCGGTCCGGAGAGCGCGCCGATCCCGGAGGAGATGCAGGCGGCCGCGTCCGCGCCGGTGGAGGCGACGATCCGGGCGGTGAACGTGGAGGCGTTCAGCCCGTGCTCGGCCGCCGCGATGAAGTACGCGTCGACGGCCTTGATGTGCCGCGGGTCCGGCTCGCCACGCCAGCGGCGCATGAACCGCTCCACGATGGTCTCGGCCTTGTCGATGTCCTTCTGCGGGACGGCCGGCAGGCCCAGCCCGCGGGCCGCCTGCGCCACGAACGAGAGCGCCGTCACCGACACCCGGGCCAGGTCGGAGCGGGTCTGCTCGTCGGTGATGTCGAAGAGCTGGGACAGGCCCCAGTACGGCGCCAGCATCGCGACCGCCGACTGCACGTCGACCCGGATGTCGCCGGAGTGCACCGGCACCGGGAAGGGCTCGGCCGGCGGCAGGCCGGGACCGAACTTCCCGTCCACGAGCAGGCCCCAGACGTTGCCGAACGAGACCTGGCCGATCAGATCCTCGATGTCGACTCCGCGGTACCGCAGCGCGGCGCCGGTCGGATCTGGCTCGGCGATCTCGGTCTCGAACGCGATGACGCCCTCGAGTCCCGGCTTGAAGTCGGACACGGCACTCCCTGGGAAACAGGACGGTGGAGCGGGTTTGCGGTGGGTGATTCATCTTGCCCGCCGGGTAACCGCCGGTCGAGGCGTCGCGGTTGTGCTCTCGGTGACACCCATCCTGGTTCAACTGACGTTTCGCCACCGGCGACTTACCGTCGTTTGCGTCTTGGGGTTACCTCCGATTTCTATACAGCGGTGAACGGAGCGCAAGTGGCCGAGGAAGCGCCGTCGCCGGCCGGGATGCGCCGCGACTACACCGAGTGGCCGTTGCTGCTCGAAGACGGGCTGGCCGGGGACTGGACCAGCCAGTTCGCGGCGTGGTTCGCCGACGCGACCACGTTCGGGTTGCCCGAGCCGAACGCGATGGTGCTCGCCACGGCCGACGCGGCGGGACGTCCGTCGGCCCGGACCGTGCTGCTCAAGGGTTATGACGCGAGCGGTTTCGTCTTTTTCACGAATTACGAGTCCCGCAAGGGCACGGAGCTGTTCGTCAACCCGTACGCGAGCCTGGTGTTTCCGTGGTTCCCCATGCAGCGGCAGGTGACCGTGGCGGGGGTGGTGGAGCGGGTGTCGCGCGCGGAGACCGAGGAGTACTTCCAGGCCCGGCCGCGCGGCTCGCAGCTCGGTGCCTGGGCCAGTCCGCAGTCCCGGGTGCTGACCGCCCGCGCCGACGTGGACGCGGGGCTGGCGGCGGCGGTCGCGCGGTTCGGCGAGGGGCCGATTCCGGCGCCGCCGCACTGGGGCGGGTTCCGGGTGATTCCGGACAGCGTGGAGTTCTGGCAGGGGCGGAGCAGCCGGCTGCACGATCGGCTGCGGTTCCGGCGCGACACCGTGCCGGGCGACGCGGACGGCAAATGGGTGGTCGAGAGGCTCGCCCCGTGAGCCAGGTCGCCGAGAAGAAGCCGAAATCCTGGATGATCGACACGCGGCCGCTGCGGGTGGTCGCGTACCGGCGGATGTGGATCGGCAACGGGGCCTCGTTCTTCGGGTTCCAGTTCACCGCCGTGGCCGTGCCGGTGGAGATGTACGCCATCACGGACTCGACCACCTGGGTCGGTCTGATCGGGGTGGCTGCCCTCGTACCGTTGCTGATCTTCGGTCTGTGGGGTGGCGCGGTCGCCGATGTGGTGGACCGGCGCCGGTTGCTGCTGGCCAGCTCCGTGATCACCTGGACGTCCACGCTCGGGCTGCTGGTGCAGGCGGTCGCCGGGTTGCACAGCCCGCATCTGCTGCTGGCGCTGACCGCCGTGCAGTCGGCCGGTTTCGCGATCAGCTCGCCGGCCCGCAACGCGATCATTCCGCGGATCGTCCCCGGTGACCTGGTACCGGCCGCCAACACGCTGAACTACACGACCACCACCGCCGGTGGCGTGCTCGGCCCGCTGGCCGCCGGCCTGATCATGGGGATCTGGTCGACGGAGGCGGGCGTCGAGGTGGCGTACGCGGTGGACGCCCTGCTCTTCACGATGACCTTCTGGGCCACCTGGCGCCTCCCGGCCATCCCGCCGATCGAGCGCGAGGAGGGCGACGAGAAGCCCTCGGCCGGACTGCGCGGCATCGCGGTCGGGCTTAAGTTCCTGGTCACCCAGCCAGTGCTGCTGCTCTCGTTCGCGATCGACCTGATCGCGATGATCTTCGCGATGCCCCGGGCGCTCTTCCCGGCGGTGGCCGAGAACCAGTTCGGCGGCGGATCCGCGGTGGGCTGGCTCTACAGCGCGATCGCGATCGGCTCGCTGCTCGGCGGTCTCACCTCCGGCTGGATCAGCCGGGTCCGGCGGCAGGGTCTGGCCCTGGTCGTCGCGGTGGTCGGCTGGGGTGTGGCGATCGGCTTCTCCGGCCTCGCCACCCACCTGTGGCTGATGGTCCTGCTGCTCGCCGTGGCGGGCGCGGCCGACCTGGTCAGCGCGGTCTACCGGCAATCGATCATGCAGACGTTCGCGCCGGACCGGCTGCGCGGGCGGCTGCAGGGCGTGTTCACCGTCGTGGTGGCCGGCGGTCCCCGGCTCGGTGACCTGCGCGCCGGTGCGACAGCCGACGTCACCGGCGTGACCGGCTCCTGGGCGGGCGGGGGATTCGTCGCGGCCGGCCTGGCCGTGGCACTGGCCGCCGTGTCTCCGGCACTGATCCGATACCGGCCCGCCTCCGAGAGTTCCGAGGACCGATAGTGTCGCGGGTATGAGCGCAGAGGCAGCCGCTAAATCCGGCATCCAGTGGTCGATCGAGGCAGACGGGCATCGTGCCGTCCTGACGGAGGTCGGCGGCACGCTGCGCGCCTATTCCGTCAACGGCGCCGAGCTGCTCGACGGCTTCGGCACCGACGAGATCGCACCGGGTTCCGCGGGTCAGATCCTCGCGCCGTGGCCGAACCGCATCCGGGACGGGCACTACCAGTTCGAGGGCCAGACCTACCAGCTGGCGCTGACCGAGCCGGCCCGGCACAACGCCATCCACGGCCTGGTCAACTGGTCGCGCTGGCGGCTCGCCGAGCAGTCCGCCGGCGCGGTGACCCTGGAGTACGAGCTGCCCGCCCAGGTGGGGTACCCGTGGTCGCTGGTGCTGCGCAGTCACTGGTCGGTCTCCGCGGACGGCCTGCGCTGCGTGCAGGACGTGGTGAACACCTCCGGCTCGAACGCGCCGTGGGGTTACTCCGTGCACCCCTACCTGCGGCTTGCGGGCGTGAGCGTGGACGACACGGTGCTGCACGTGCCGGCCCGGTCCCGGCTGCTCGCCGACAACCGGCTGCTGCCGCTCGGCGCGAACAAGGTGGCCGGCACCGAGTTCGACTACAACGAGCCGCGCCGGATCGGCAGCGCGGTGCTGGACACCACGTTCGGTGACATCGACTTCGACGCGGACGGGATCACCGCGGTGACCCTGTCCTCCGGGGATGCCGGCTCCAAGATCGTGGTCTGGGCGGACGACAAGTTCAAGTACTGGCAGGTCTTCACCGGTGACACGCTGCACGGCGAGCGGCACCGGCGCGCCGTCGCGGTGGAGCCGATGACGTGCCCGCCGGACGCGTTCCGCAGCGGGCGTGACCTGGTCGTGCTGGAGCCGGGTCAGACCTGGACGACGTCCTGGGGCATCCGGGCCTGATGGAGTTCGACGAGGTCGTCCGGCGGCGCCGGATGGTGCGGGGGTACGACCCTGACCGCCCGGTGCCGCCCGCGCTGGTGGACAAGATCATCAAGCATGGGCTGCGGGCGCCGTCGGCGGGTTTCTCGCAGGGCTGGAGCTTTCTGGTCCTGACGGCGGCAGCGGATCGTTCGCTGTTCTGGGGGACTCTGTCCTCGGGCTCGAACAGCTGGCTCGATCGGATGTCGACCGCGCCGCTGGTCATCGTCGCGTTGTCCAACAAGTCCGTATATATCGATAGATATGCGGAGGCGGACAAGGGATGGACGGATCGGGACGAGTCGCGCTGGCCCGTGCCGTACTGGGACATCGACACCGGATTCGCCTCGCTGCTCATGCACCTGACCGCGGTCAACGAGGGCCTCGGCTCGTGCTTCATCGGGCTGCCGGCCGACCGTGTCGGCGCGTTCAAGCAGGCCTTCGGCGTGCCCGAGGCATTTACCCCGATTGGCGCGCTGACCGTGGGGTACCGAGGTGACGACAAGAGGTCTCCGTCACTGAGGCGCGGCCACCGTCCGGTGGACGATGTGGTGCATCATGGCCGGTGGGCTTCGACCGGCGAGGTCTGACACTCGCGCGGTTACCCTGGCATGCGGTGGAACATTCTGACGGAAAGGGGCAGCCGCCGTGATCTTCAAAGCGGTCCGGGACGGAGCCCCGTACCCCGATCACCACACGACGCTGAAGGCGTGGGCGGAGATTCCGCCGCGACCGATCCGGCTCGCCGACCTGATCACCACGAAACGGGAGCTGGCGCTCGACAAGCTGCTCGCCGAGGACTCCACGTTCTACGGCGATCTCTTCCCGCACGTCGTGGAATATCACGGGGCGCTGTACCTGGAGGACGGGCTGCACCGGGCGCTGCGGGCGGCGCTGCAGCAGCGCAATCAGATCCACGCCCGTGTTCTCCTGGTGGAGGACTGATCCGACCGCCCTTTGATGGGCTGAAGGCTGTTCCTGGCTCTCCGGATGCGGATTGTCGTACCCCCTCCGTACCGTGGGGTTATGGCCAACTCACCGGATGTCGACGAACCGACCAGGGAGTACCCGGCCGTGCCCGATCAGGACGCGACGGCTGCTCCCACCGATGTTCGCCGGAGCGGCTTCGCCCGGCTGCTGATCTTCACGGGTTTCGTCTTCGCGCTGATGGTCGCGGGCTGCCTCGGCCTGCGGGCGATAAACGTGCTGCCGACGTTCGACAACCCGTTCTCCGATCAGACCGTCGACCGCAGCCAGCCCGTGCTGCTGCAGTCCATGCGGGACCTCAACCGTTACGTCGCGGCGGACGGCACCTTCCAGGTCATCGTCGATCTCCAGCAGGACAAGGAGAACATCCCGGACTTCCTGGTGAACCGGCGGACGCTCTTCGTCGGTTCCGGCACGGTCGAGGCCTACGTCGACTTCGGCGCCCTCAGCGGTGACGCGCTGAAAGTCGACGAGACCAAGAAAACGATCGAGCTGACGCTGCCGGCGCCGGCGCAGTCGACGGCCGCCCTCGACATGGCGAAAAGCTACGTCGTCGCCGAGGAGCGCGGGTTGCTCGACCGGATCGGCGACGCGTTCGGCGACGAGCCCAACAAGCAGCAGCGGGTCTATCAGCTGGCACAGGAGCGGATCACCGAGGCCGCCCGGTCCAGCGGGATGGACCAGCGGGCGAGAGACAACACCCAGCGGATGCTGGAGAGCCTCTTCGCCCGGCTGGGTTACACCACCGTGACGGTCACGTTCGCCAATCCCTGATCAGCGGGTCACTCGCTGGGCATCATCGCCCAGAGCACCAGGTAAGCGATGAACTGCGGGCCGGGGAGCAGGCAGGACAGCACGAACAGCAGCCGGACCGTGCCGGCTCCCAGGCCGAAGCGCTGGCCCAGGCCGGCGCAGACACCGGCGAACATGCGGTTGTGGCGGGGGCGGGTCAGAGTGCGGGTCTTGACGGCGCGGGACACGTTCATCCACTCCTTCTGCGGTGACCGTGGCGTTCTGCCACGACCACTTCGACGGTAGGTACGGAAACTTCGGCGGCCCTCGGCCTACAGGGGGATACCGGTGGTCCAGCTCCCGTAAGGGTGACCCGTACCCGGGTGACGCCCGCTGTTAACCTTTCGGCCGTGACGTTGGCCCTTCTCTACTCCCCGGCCGGAACCGCCCTTCCGGAGAGTGAGGCGGCCCAGCTCGCCGCGGAACTCGACGCCGCGCTGCGGGCAGCCGGCGCGTCCTCGGTCGTGCGGCTCGCTTCCGTGCCGGTGCACGCCGGCGCAGCGGGCTCCCCGTCCGCCTCGATCAACCAGCAGCATGGGGTCGCCCGGCTGCGGGAGCTGGTCCACCAGGCGCGCACCTCCGGTGAGCAACTGCTGATCTGCCCGGACAACCTGGTCGCACACCCCAGCCTGCTGTGGATGCTCGCCACCGAGCCGGCCGGCCGCAGCACCGTGCTGGTGATGGCCGACGCCGCCGGCGACCTCAAGGAGGACCGCGGGCGGATCGTGCCCGCCACGCCCGGCTCCGGGACCGCCCGCTTCCTCGGCGCGATGTGCGTCGCCCCCGCCGACCTGCCGCTGCTGGAGAAGGCCGCCGACCGGCCCGACCTGCTCGCCGCGCTGCTCGACGACGGCCTGGTCCCGATCGCCACCCGGCCCCGGACGCTGCGGGCCCAGCAGGTGCGCACCCCCGCCGAGCTGGTCTCGGCACGGGCGGCGGTCGCTGCGGTGGACGAGGACGCGGCTCGCCTCCGGCTCGCCGTCAAGGAACAGGACGACTTCTTCACGACGTACGCGGTGAGCAGCTGGTCGCCGATCGTCACCCGGGCAGCCGCCCGGCTGGGTCTGACCCCGACCGCGGTGACCGGGCTCTCGGTGCTGTTCGCGGGCGCCGCGGCCCTGGCGTTCTGGCAGGCGTCCCGGCCGCTGATGATCCTCGGCGGGATCCTGCTCTACCTCGGGTTCGTGCTCGACTGCGTGGACGGCCAGCTCGCCCGCTACACCCGGAACTTCGACGCGTTCGGCGGCTGGCTCGACACAATGGCCGACCGCGCCAAGGAGTACGCGGTCTACGCCGGTCTCGCGGCCGGGGCGGAACGGATCGGTCTGCCGTACGCCTGGCCCCTCGCCATCGCCGCGATCGTCCTGCAGACCGCCCGGCACATGACCGACACCTGGTACGGCGCCCTGCACGACGAGGCGGCCGCCCGGCCCGTCCAGCAGGCCACGGCCGGTGTCGGCGCCCGCCTCACCGCGGCCTCGGTCGCGGCGCAGAGCCAGCGCGGCTCACTGATCTACTGGGGCAAGAAGATCGTCGTCTTCCCGATCGGCGAACGCTGGGCCCTGATGTCCGTGCTGGCCGCGGTCACCAACGGCCGGATCGCGCTCGCCGCGGTGGTCGGGTTCGGTCTGCTCGCCGCCGCGTACACGCTGGCGCTGCGCTCGCTGCGGGCACTCTCCATGCGGGTCTCGGTGCTGGACACGGTCGACACGATGCGCCACCGCGACGACGGTCCGCTGGTGCGAGCCGTCCTCAGCCGGGTCGGCGCGGGACGCCCGCTTGCGCTTGCCGCGCTTTTCACCGGGTACGCCTTGGCTGCCGTCCTGGTGTTCCTCACCCTCGACCCGTCCCGCTATCCATGGCTGCTCGCCGTCGTGGCCGTCCCGGTCGTGCTCAGCGGCTTCCCGGCCCGCACCCGGCACGGCGGCGCCCTGGACTGGCTGGTGCCGGCCGCCCTGCGCGCCGCGGAGTACCTGGTCGTGGTCGCCGTCGGCCTCTACGGCTCGGTGCCGCCCGCGGTGGTGTTCCTGCTGCTGTTCACGCTCGCGCTGCGGCACTACGACCTGACCGCGCGGATGGAGAAGGGCGCCCCGGCGAGTGGGGCCGGTGGTGCGGTGCTCGGCTGGGACGGGCGGGCGCTGCTGCTGGCGCTGGCGGCCCTGCTGGGCTTCGCGACGGCGGGGACGGCGGTGCTGGCGGTGCTGGTGCTGGCGTCGTTCACCGTCACGGCAGTCCGAGACTGGCACGCAAGCCGCGCCCGCTGACCCGTTCCCGCTGACCCGTTCGCGCTGACCTGCTCGCGCTGCCCTGCGCCCGCTGACCCGTTCGCGCCGGCCTGCCCTCGCTGCCCTGCGCCCGCTGGCCCGCTCGCGCTGCCCAGCGCCCGCTGCTCTGCTCGCGCTGGCCTGCTCGCACTGATCGGTTCCGGTTTGGTCGGCCCCGGCCGGGTCGGCTCGGGCTGAGCGACTCCCTTCCTCGGGTCCGCCGCGAATCTTGGCGAGCGCTGGTCGTCTGGCGAGCGCTGGTCGTCTGGTGAGCGCTGGTCGTCCGGCGGGCGACTGGGAGCGCGGTGGGGTGGGGTTCGGCTGGAGGGGACGCCGGGGCCGGCGCCGGGATGCGCCGGCGGGAGGAGCGTCAGGTGTGGCGGTGGCGGGACCCGCCGGTGCGGTGGGGGAGTGCGAACGCGTACCGGATGGGTGTCGTTTTTTGCGCTTTCTTTGTGTGTACGTGCACAGTCGATCTCCCGGCGTTCAGATCTCGGTAATCGATTCATCACTATCCGCGAATGGCACTTTCGACCGATGGCAGGGCATTGACTCCACTCGCAGAGTTAGTGCCTGATTGCCGACCGTCGTGGGATCGGGATCACACGATCGCAGGAGGTTGACGGTGTCCACCGTCGCGCTCAAGAACGTCACCAAGATCTGGCCAGATGGCACCTATGCCGTCGACAACCTCGATCTCGAGGTCAACGACGGTGAGTTCATGGTGCTGCTCGGGCCCTCCGGTTGCGGGAAGTCGACCGTGCTCCGGATGATCGCCGGGCTGGAGGACCCCACCGAGGGGGACCTCCTGCTGAACGGCGAGCCGGTGCTCGATCTTCCGCCGCGGGAGCGCAGCATCGCGATGGTGTTTCAGGATTTTGCGCTCTATCCGCACATGACCGTGGGCGAGAACATCGGCTTCCCCCTGAAGCTGTCCGGCGTCGAGCCGTCCCCGCGGCAGGAGCGGGTGGACGCCATCGCCGGCGCGCTCGGCATCGGCGAGGTGCTCGGCCGGCGGCCCAGCCAGCTTTCCGGCGGGCAGCGGCAGCGGGTCGCGATGGGGCGGGCGATCGTGCGCCGCCCTGGGCTGTTCCTGATGGACGAGCCGCTTTCCAACCTGGACAGCGGGCTGCGCGCCGAACTGCGCGCGGAGATCTCCAGCATGACCCGGGAGCTGGGCGTCACGACCATGTACGTGACGCACGACCAGGCCGAGGCGCTCACCATGGCGGACCGTGTCGCGATCATGCGCAAGGGCGTGCTCCAGGACGTCGGCACGCCCACCGAGGTCTACCGCCGCCCGGCCACGCTCTACGTCGCGGCGTTCCTCGGCTCGCCCCGGATGAACCTGCTCGAGGCGTCCGTCTACGTCCACCTCGATCAGTACATCGTGCTCAACTTCGGCGACCAGAACCTCTACATGCCGTGGAACGACCCGCGGTCGCGCGCGGTGATGCGCTACCACGGCGAGCGCATCGTCGTCGGGATCCGGGCGGAGGCGCTCACCCCGGTCGCGCCGGACACCCAGGGGCACGTCCTGCAGGGCCGGATCCGCTATCTGGAGCACCACGGGCACGAGTCGCTGGCGTTCCTGGACGTCGGCGCGACGGCGATCGTGGTCGACGAGATGAGCAACCCGGTGCACACCCAGCCGCCGGTCGAGGGCGCGCTCAAGCGGATCGGCGGCGCGCTGCAGCGTCTGACACGCCCGGGACCCGTCGAGATCGATCCTCGGCCCACCGGACGGGTGAGTGTGCTCAACGACCCCGGCCGGCACCATCGGAAGCCGGCCGAGCTGTCGGTGCGGCTGGCGCCGTATCCGGCGGTGGGACCTGGGCATCCGCTGGCCATTTCGGTACGGATGGAAGCACTCCACTTCTTCGACGAGCGAGGTGACCGGATTGATGTCGGTTGGCGCTGAGTGCCGGATCAAGGCCACTTCCGGGCAGGATCACCGATGCCCCGTGCCACCGGTCGGCCACAGCGCGTAGGCTGCACGACGGTGGAGGACAGGATCGGCCAGAGCGTGCGTTCGGCTCCGGAGCGGGAGCCGAGGGCCGATGGTGTCCGCCAACCGGCCGGTCCGCTGCTCCTCGATCGTGCTTTCGGCCAGGAGGACATCACCGTTCTCCGGCACGAGGTGACCTCCCGGCTCGTCCCGCTCCCCTTGAGTGCCGATCGCCGGCATGGGTACATCCTGGCCGTCAACGAGGTCATCACCAACGTCGTGCTGCACGCGGGCGGCAACGGCCGGCTGGTGCTGCGCGTCGAGGACGGTTCGGTGTGGTGCGTCGTGACCGACTCCGGCCCGGGCATTCCCGGTGGTTACCTGGACGAGCCGCAGGCGCCGGAGGCCTTCGAGGTCGGCGGGCGCGGCCTGTGGCTGGCGCACCAGTTGTGCGACGACGTGACGACCGCGACCGGGCCTATCGGTACCTCGATCGGATTGCGCATCTCCTTGGATGGCACGCCGGATTCCCGATGAAACAGCAGGTTGAACGACCTGTGAACCATCACGTAAATGTGAAGAGGCCCTTCCGCTCTCGTCCCGCTTCGCGTCCGGCTACATTGGGCGCGTGCTCGGACTTCCTTCACAGGTGAACGTTTGCCTTTTCGATCTTGATGGCGTGCTGACGCAGACCGCGCTGGTGCACAACGCGGCGTGGAAACAGACGTTCGACTCGTTCTTGGAATCGTGGTCGGCCCGTCACGGTGTGCCATTCGTGCCGTTCGATTCAGGCGCCGATTATCACCAATATGTGGACGGCCGCCAGCGCGCCGACGGGGTGCGCACCTTCCTGGCCTCCCGGGGCATCACCCTGCCCGAGGGCACTCCTGACGACACCGGAGACCAGGAGACGGTCAACGGCGTCGGCAACCGCAAGAACGTGCTCGTGCTGCAGAAGATCAAGGAAGGCGCCGTCCAGGTCTACCCCGGATCGGTGGAGTACCTGAAGGCGGCCAAGGCGGCCGGGCTCCGGCGTGCGGTCGTCTCGGCGAGCGCCAACTGCAAGGACGTGCTGGAGGCCGCCGGCATCGCCGATCTCCTGGAGGTCCGGGTGGACGGCCTGGTCGCCCGGGAGCAGGGCCTGCCGGGCAAGCCCGCGCCGGACACCTTCCTGTACGCGGCGAAGCTGCTCGGCGTGGAGCCGGAGCACTGTGCCGTCTACGAGGACGCGCTGGCCGGTGTGGCGGCGGGACGGGCCGGCGGCTTCGGCATCGTCATCGGCGTCGACCGGGTGGGCCAGGCCGAGGCGCTGCGCACCAACGGCGCGGACGTGGTCGTGACCGACCTCGCCGAGCTCCTTACCGACAACTGACAGTAAATCTGACTCGACTTCTGAAGACCTCGAGAGGCACGACCGTGATCCGTGAACGGGCCTATCCCGTCGACCCATGGCATATCCGGGAGACCCGGCTGGACCTGGAGCTGCTGGCCCAGTCCGAGTCGGTGTTCGCGCTCTCCAACGGCCACATCGGGATACGCGGAAACCTGGACGAGGGCGAGCCGCACGGCCTGCCCGGCAGCTACCTGAACTCGTTCTACGAGCTGCGGCCGCTGCCGCACGCCGAGGGTGGGTACGGGTTCCCTGAGTCCGGCCAGACGATGGTGAACGTCACCAACGCCAAGCTGATGCGCCTGCTCGTCAACGACGAGCCGTTCGACGTGCGTTACGGCGAGCTGCGCTCCCACGAGCGCTGCCTGGACCTGCGGGCCGGCACCCTGGAGCGGGTGGTGGAGTGGGTCTCCCCGTCCGGTCAGGGCGTCCGGGTTCGCACTGTTCGTCTGGTCTCGTTCACACAGCGGGCCGTCGTCGCCTTCCTCTACGAGGTCGAGCCCCTGGAGGGCTCCGCCCGGCTGATCCTGCAGTCCGAGCTGGTGGCGAACGAGCAGCTGCCGCCGGTGAGCAAGGACCCCCGGGTGGCCGCCGTGCTGGACCGGCCGCTGCAGGCCGAGGAGATGATGGAGCAGCGCGCCGGCGGCATCCTGGTGCACCGCACCAAGGCCAGCGACCTGCGGATGGCCGCGGCCATGGAGCACCTGGTGGAGACGCCGGGCCGGCACGCCATCACCACCGAGGGCCACCCCGACTGGCTGCGCACCACCGTCGCCTGCCGGCTGGAGCCCGGCCAGAAACTGCAGGTGGTCAAGCTCGCGGCGTACGGCTGGTCCAGCATCCGCTCGCTGCCCGCCCTGCGTGACCAGGTCGGCGCCGCGCTGGCGAGTGCCCGCCTGGACGGCTGGGAGGGCCTGGTCCAGCAGCAGCGGGAGTACCTGGACGCCTTCTGGGACCACTCGGACGTCAAGGTCGAGGGTGACCCGGAGGTGCAGCAGGCGGTCCGGTTCGGCCTCTTCCACACCCTGCAGGCCGGCGCGCGGGCCGAGCAGCGCCCGATCGGCTCCAAGGGCCTCACCGGGCCGGGATACGACGGCCACACGTTCTGGGACTCCGAGACCTTCGTTCTGCCGGCTCTGACGTACACCCAGCCCTCCGCGGCGGCCGACGTGCTGCGCTGGCGGCACTCGACGCTGGACCTGGCCCGGGAGCGCGCGCAGACGCTCGGCCTGTCCGGTGCGGCGTTCCCGTGGCGGACGATCCGGGGGCAGGAGTGCTCCGGGTACTGGCCTGCGGGCACCGCGGGCTTCCACATCGGCGCGGACATCGCCGACGCGGTCCGGCGGTACGTGCAGGCCACCGGTGACTACGACTTCGAGCGTGAGGTCGGCCTGGAGCTGCTCGTCGAGACCGCCCGGTTGTGGCGCTCGCTGGGTCACCACGACCGGCACGGGCGCTTCCACATCGACGGCGTGACGGGTCCGGACGAGTACACCGCCGTGGTGAACGACAACATCTACACCAACCTGATGGCGCAGCAGAACCTGATGACCGCGGTCGAGGCCTGCAAGCGGCACCCGGACCTGGCTCGCAAGCTCGGGGTGGACGACGAGGAGGCGGCGTCCTGGCGGGATGCGGCGGCCGCGGTGCACATCCCGTACGACAAGGAGCTCGGCGTCCACCAGCAGTGCGAGGGCTTCACCCGGCTGCAGGAGTGGGACTTCGAGAACACCCCACCCGAGGGCTACCCGCTGCTGCTCAACTTCCCGTACTTCGATCTGTACCGCAAGCAGGTCATCAAGCAGGCCGACCTGGTCATGGCGATGTACATCCGGGGCGACGCGTTCACGCCGGAGGAGAAAGCGCGCAACTTCGCGTACTACGACGCCCGGACCGTCCGTGACTCGTCGCTGTCCGCGTGCATCCAGGCGGTTCTCGCGGCCGAGACCGGTCATCTGGAGCTGGCCCACGACTACCTGGGCGAGGCCGCCCTGATGGACCTGCACGACCTGCACCAGAACGCCCGGGACGGCGTGCACGTGGCGTCGCTGGCCGGTACCTGGATCTCGCTGGTCGCCGGTCTCGGCGGCATGCGGGACTTCAACGGGCAGCTGAGCTTCGCGCCGCGCCTGCCCAGCCGGATCAACAACCTGGAGTTCTCGCTGCTCTGGCGCGGTCTGCGGCTGCGGGTGAACGTGACGGCGGACGAGGTGACCTACTCGCTGCGCAACGGTGGCGGTTCGGCCCGGCTGACGCTCGTGCACCACGGCAAGGAGACCGAGGTCACCCAGGTGCGCCCGGTGACCATGCCGATCCCGCCGGCTCCTCCGGTGGGGTCCGCGCCGTCCCAGCCGCACGGGCGGGCGCCGGTGCGCCGCGCGGTGCACTGAGGCAACGAGAAAAGCCCCCGTCCTCAGCGTGAGGACGGGGGCTTTTCCGATGCCTGAGGCGTTCCCTAGAGCAGGGAGACGTGCACGTGGTCGGTGTGGTCACTGACGCCGTGGTACGCCTTCCAGCCCGACGCCGGGAACCAGATCTTCTTGTACCAGATGACGTAGTAGATCCCGAGCTCGTCGGCGTTACGCACCAGGAACGCCATGAGGTCGTTGCCGTACTTCATCATCTTGTCGTTGTGCGCCGACGAGAATCCGCTCTTCTGCAGCGACCAGTCACAGGCCCGGCCCTTGGGGTGCTCGAACGGCCCGCCGTCACGGTGGCAGCCGACGAACATGTCGAAGCCGGCCTTCTTGACCTCTTTGTACATGTGCAGCGTGCGCTTGGTGATGCAGCCGTTCGTCGTCGGGTCCTTCTGGTTGCAACCCTCCGGCGAGAAACCGCCGCTGGAGTTCCGCGGGGCCGGGTCGGCCTGCGGGGATTTCGCCACCACGAAGCCCTCGGTGAGGGCATTGCCGCCCACCAGTTGCAGGGCTTTCTCCGCGGAGTCCTTCTGCTTCTTCATGAGCGAGGCGTTCTTCTTCTGCGCCTTGACCTCGGCGTCGAGTTTCGCCTTGCTCTCGGCGACCGTGGCGATCGCCTCGTTCAGCTCGTGCAGTTTCTCGTCGTGCAGCTTGTTGATCTCCTCCAGGGAGATCGCCTTGTGCAGGAAGTCGTTCGACGAGTTCGCACCGAGCAGGAAGCCGACGGCGCTCAGGTTGCCCGTCACGTACTGCTCGCGGGCGATCGAGTTCACCTCGGGGATGAGCTTGTCGCGCCGGGTCTCCGCGGCCTTGATCTCGACGTTCAGCTTCGCCTGGGCCTTTGTGGACTTCGTCACGGCAGCCTTGGCCGAGACGTAGCGCCGGTTGGCCGCCTCGATGACGTCGGAGAGGTTGGCGTCGTCGTCCTCTTCCTCCGCGGTCGCGGACGAACCGTTCGGCTCGGCGGAGGCAGGGGTCACCGGCGCCACGAACAACGTCGTAGCCACCAGTGGTGCCAGGGCAAGCATCAGCCACCGGCGGGGACTTGCGGTCATCAACAGTTCCTTCCTAGTCACCGCCGACCGAGTTAGCTGACGGGTTCGGGACGGAAGCAATCCCTACCGCCCGAAGGCGGACTCACCCCACTGACTTGGTTCCCCGGCTCACCTCACGGTGATTAGGCGGCGGCCTGCCGGCTCCTCGGGGGCGGTGCCGTCCTGGCAGGACCGGCGACGAGTTTACCCGAGGAATGGCGCGGTATCAGGGCGGCGAGACGGCCAAAACTGTTACCAGGCAGCGACTTTCCGTAATCAAATCACCTCGCGTGTCCGGGTAATCGCGGAACGTACGAGAACTGTCGATCTGTTGATTGAGTGGGTATGGTCGGTTCCGGTTCCCACCCGGGGACCGCCGCCTAATCGCCCTCGCGGCGAGCCGGGGAACCATATTTCCTCGGGGTGAATCCGCCTTTTGAAGGTGGTAGGGATTGCTTCCGTCCCGAACCCGTCAGCTAACTCGGTCGGCGGCCGACGGAAGGATTCCTTGTGCAGCGAAAGACTGCGCGGCGATTGGCGGCCGTGATGGGGCTGCTCCTCGCCGTGTGCGGGCTGGCGGTCGTGGCGTCACCGGCCACCGCCGCTCCCGGTGACAACGGTGACGACGGCGAGGGCGGCTCCAAGTCTCTCGTCGAGCAGCTGGAGGACGCCTCTCGCGGTTACGTGGAGGCGAAGGCGAAGCTCAAGTCCTCCAAGAAGAAGCAGACCGAGCTGACGGCGGAGCTCAAGAAGCTGGACGCCCAGGTCGGCCCCCAGCAGGCGGCCCTCGACGAGATCGCCTCCCAGGCATACACGTCGGGCCGGATGGGCGGGATGAGCGCGCTCGTCAACGCGAGCGACACCGGCAGCTTCATCGACCGGACCATGATCCTGTCGACCGTCGCGGCCGATCAGAACGCCGCGATCGAGGAGCTCAAGACGACCCTCGACTCCCGGCGCAAGGCCAAGCTCACCCTCGACGCCACCATCAAGGACCAGCAGAAGCAGGTCAACGTGATGGCGAAGAAGAAGCTGCAGGCCGAGACCGCGCTGAAGAAGGCGAACCAGGGCGCCGACGCGTCGTCGTCGAGTGACGGCGGTGGCAGCGCCAAGGCCGATCCGGCGCCGAGCGGCTCAGGGTCCGGCTGCACCGAGAAGGACCCGACCAGCAGCGGCTGCCTCACCCCGCGCACCCTGCACGCGCTGAAGCAGGCCCAGAAGGACGGGTTCACCCGGTACGTGCACTGCTTCCGCGAGCAGAACAGCGGTGAGCACCCGAAGGGCCGGGCCTGCGACTTCGCGGCCGACAAGAACGGCTTCGGCGGGGACGCCACGGGTGCCAGCAAGACCTACGGCACCAACCTGGCGAACTACTTCATCAACAACGCGGACGCGCTCGACGTGCTCTACGTGATCTGGTACCGCCGGATCTGGCTGCCGAGCAGTGGCTGGAAGTCGTACAGCGGAGCGGGCGGCGACCCCTCCAGCGACCACACCAACCACGTGCATCTCTCGGTCCGCTAAAGATCAAAACCCCTCGGGGGTACGGGTCCTACTTGCGCATGTAGGACTCGTACTCCCGCATCACCTCGTCGGTGGGGCCGTCCGCCCGGATCAGGCCGGACTCCAGCCAGATGCACCTGTCGCAGGTGTCCCGGATCGACTGCTCACTGTGGCTGACCAGGAAGACCGTGCCGGCCTCGGCGCGCAGCTCACGCACCCGCGCCTCGCTCCGGCGGCGGAACTTGGCGTCACCCGTCGCCAGCGCCTCGTCGATCAGCAGCACGTCGTGCTGCTTCGCGGCGGCGATCGAGAACTTCAGACGGGCGGCCATGCCGGACGAGTAGGTCCGCATCGGCAGCGACGAGAAGTCGCCGCGCTCGTTGATGCCGGAGAACTCGATGATCCCGTCCTTCTTCTCCTTCACCTCGGCCGGTGACATGCCCATCGCGAGGCAGCCCAGCTCGACGTTGCGATCGCCGGGGAGCTCGTTCATCAGGGCCGCGTTCACGCCGAGCAGGGAGGGCTGGCCGGCCGCGTAGATCGCGCCCTTGGCCACCGGGAGCAGACCCGCGACCGCGCGCAGCAGGGTCGACTTGCCCGAGCCGTTGCTGCCGATCAGACCGATCGCCTCACCCCGGTACGCGGTGAAGCTCACACCTTTGACGGCGTGCACCTCGCGCACATTCGCCGATTTCGTACCGGTGACCATGCGCTTGAAGCTGGCGAGCGGGCTGCCCGTGCCCGGAGCGGCCGAGCCGAACACCTTGTAGATGATGTGGGCGTCGTCAGCGACGACGGTGGGGATGAGTTCGTTGTCAGCCACGGCCGTAGCCCTTCTCTCCGCGCCAGAAGTAGGTGAATCCGCCGATACCCACGACCACGCTCCACGCGAGCGCCTCGAGCCACAGCACGACCGGTGAGCCGGCCAGCGTGACGCCCTCCAGCAGCGCGTGGCGGAACAGCTCGATGAAGATCAGCATCGGGTTCGCCTCGACCAGGGCGAGCTGCCAGCCGTCGAGCTTGTCCTCGAAGAGGGTCACCGGGTAGAGGACGGCGGACCCGTACATCCAGAAGCGCATGATGAACGGGATCAGCTGCTTGATGTCGCGGTTCTTCGAGCCGTACCGCGCCATGAACATCGCCAGGCCGGTGTTGAAGAACGACTGCAGGGCCAGCAGCGGCAGCAGGAGCAGCCACTGCACGGTGATCGGCTCGCCGGTGATCAGGACGATGCCGATCAGCACGACCAGGGCCACCACGAAGTTCCGGATCTCCACCAGGGCGACCGAGAGGGGCAGGCTGGCCCGCGGGAAGTGCAGCGCCCGGATCAGGCCGAGGTTTCCGGTGATCGCGTTCTGTCCGCCCTGCACGATCGACTGGGTGAACTGGAAGACGAAGACACCGATGCAGAGGTACGCCGGGAAGTTGTCGACACCGCGGCTGGTTCCGATGATCACGCCGAAGATCAGGTAGTAGACCGCGGCGTTGATGATCGGTGTGAGCACCTGCCACACCGTGCCGAGCTTCGTGCTGCCCAGCGAAGACGTCATCTTCGCGCTGGCGTGTGCCCGGATGAAGTGCCGGTAGGACCACAGCTGACGCGTGTACTCGGGGAGGCTGGGAAGCCGCCCGGACGCCGTCAGGCCGTGTCGGCGAGCGAGCTCCTTGGGCGAGAGCCCGGTGCCGGTCTCGGCGACCGCCGTCTCTGGCATGGGGTGGTGCTCCGATCTAATCGGCCCGGCGGAGGCGGGGGGCTCCGGTGGCTTGCTCGAGGACACAGCTAGCAAGCATGACAGGCGCTCGCCGTCCCCGTTGGAACGGGTTCGTATCGACGTGCCAGAACGCTAGCTGACCAAACGGCGGAACGCAACCGTTACGTCGTAGCGTTATAGTGACTCTGTGGCGACAACTAAGCGCGCACCTGCCGGAGCGGCGGTGCTCCGAGGCGATATCACCGTGGCGATCCGTAACGCGGTGATGAACGAGTTGGCGGAAGTCGGCTATGGCCGATTGTCCATCGAGGCGGTGGCTCGCCGTGCGGGGGTGGGCAAGACCGCGATCTACCGGCGCTGGAGCAACAAGCTCGAGATGGTCATGGAGATCGTCTCGGACGTTGCCGAGCGCAAGGTGCCGCTTCCGGACACCGGGAGTTTCGCCGGCGATCTCGAGCTGCTCATGATGATCGTCAGCCGGGCGCTCCAGCACCGGATAGCGTCCCAGATCATCCCGGATCTGATGGCCGAGGCGGCCCGCAACCCGCAGATCGCCGAGACCCTCCAGCGGGCGCTCCGCACGCATCAGCAGGCTCTCGCCGAGAAATTGGTGGGCCAGGCAGTCGCACGCGGCGAGCTTCCCGAGGGTACGGATGCCGGCCTCGCCGTCGACATGATGCTCGGGCCGCTCTACTGGCGTCTCGCGATCGCGCGGGAGCCGGTCGCCGACGACTACCTGGAGAAGCTCGCGCTGGCGGTGACCGGGGCGCTGCGGGCCGCGCACCCGTAAGTCACCCGGTTCGCACCGGTTCGCAACTCAGGAACCGCTGGGAAGCGTCCCGCGACGGCCGAAGGAAGGGGCTGACCCCGACCGCCGTCCGAAAGTGGTGACGATGACCACCCCCAGCGAGCCCCACGTCGACTTCACCGTGCTCGACGCCGCCGCCCTGCTCGCGATCGCCATGGGCGGCGCCGCTGACGTGTCCGCGCGCCCGCTCAGCGGCACCCCGAAGGTGGTGCGGGATGCCGCCCTGGTGGGCGCCTGGCGCAGCCCGGACGGGACGGTCCAGCTGCGTCTGCACACCGACGGCACGTACGCGGGAGCGGTCGCCGGCCGCCGCCAGGCCGCCCGCGGCACCTACGACATCAAGGACGGCGACGTGGTGCTGCACGACGTCTCCGGCCTGAACACGCCGGTGCACGTCCTCGACGGCGAGCTGGAGATGGCCGGGCACCGGCTGCTCCCGGTCTGAACTCCTCAACCCCGGGCCTCCTTGGTCGATCAAGAGGAGACATCGACCCGGGGGGACGGATGCGCACTATCAAGATCGGTATTGCCCTGACGGCGCTGCCGCTGGTTCTCAGCGGCTGTGCGGCGCTCGGCCTCTCCGACGACTCCGGCGCCTCCACGGCGGTCCAGGAGAGCGGCGAGAGCTGGATGCAGGTGGACGCCGGTCAGGCGACGCCGAGCCCGGTCCCGACGCGGGGCAAGGCCGTCGTCACCGCCGAGCCCTCGGTCTCCGCGCCCACCCCGGACCCGAGCTGCACCAAGATCTGGCCGCGGACCGACCCGGTGTTCATCCCGGTCGAGGTCACGCCCGGCGCGGGCTCGCTCAAGGTCGAGTGGCCGACCCAGTACGACTCCGGCTACCGGGTCACGGCCGTGCCACAGGCGCTGGTCAGCGGCGCTCAGCCGGAACCGGAGTGGCAGACCGTGGCGGCCGGAACCGGCTGCTCGGTGAGTACCACGATCACCGGTTTGACCTCGGGCGCCGCGTACATCGTCTGGCTGGACGCCCCCAACACCGGGCACGACATCGACGGCACCCGGCACCTGTACAGCGGCCGGTCAGGAGTTGTCTACCCGAAGTGATGGGCCGCCGGCCAGGCGGCGAACCCGCCGGCCAGGCCGGTGGTCCGGTGGGCGCCGGGCGGAGGCGTGCCCGGATCGGGCGCGGCGGTCACCACTGCGCTCCCGCCCGCTCGACGGTGAGGACCTCGAGGCCGGCCGGGCCGAGCCGGTACTTCGTCATCGTGGTGAGCGCCGGGCCGTAGACGTGCACGCTGACCGCCGGCTGGGTGGACAGGTTGGTCATCCGGTGCACGTGGTGCTCGCCGAACCGGCGTCCGGTGCCTTCGCCGAGCTCGCGGGAGACGACCCGCGCCGTGCCGCCGCCGGTGCCGACCGTGTCCTCGGTCAGGGTGCCGCGGAAGACGTGGAACGCGCCGGCCGAGCCGCCGTGGTCGTGGATCTCGGTGCCCTGTCCCGGCAGCCAGGTGAGCAGCCACACCTCGTAGTCGTCAGTGACCGCGAGCCGGTGGTACCACCGTTCGTCCGCGTCGAAGCGGGGCGCCACCGGCCACCTTTCGGGCGAGGCGGCGAAGCCCTGCGCGATGGCGAGGTGATCGAGACGGACACCGACCGCGGTCATCAGATCGCTCCTTCTCATATATACTCCATTGGTCTAGTAGGTTTTACCACACGGATCACCACCTTGGTCCGCAGATGCGCAGAACCGTGACCCGAAAGAGCCTTGTCGGCCTTTGCCTCTTTCTCGAACTGGCGCGAAAAACTTCGTTCCGCAGTGGGTCCAACACGCTCTGTCGTGACATCTGGGTGTTCTGTCACCAGATCGGCCTACCCCTACCGGCGGAACGGCGGAATTGCTGCTCAGGGCCATACTCGCGGCATCGAGATGGCTATATGGTGAGTCCCGCCGCTCCACCGGCGCCGACATTCCCCCGGGCGCCATCCCCGCTGACGGTGCTCCTTCGACGACCCGAAGCTCTTGGCGATGTAACGAGGACGGACACGTGTTGAAGTCACGCCGCGGTCTTCTCGCGGCCGGTCTCACGGCAGCTGTGATCGGCACGATCGGCGTCGTGTCGACGCTGAACGCCGGCGCCGAGCAGATTCCCGGCGCCCCGGAGTCCGCCGCGGCGGCGTCCGAGCCGGCCCCGCAGGCGACCACCGAGGAGCCGCTCCTCACGCCGCCGGCGAAGCTGCCCTGGGGTGCGCGCCCGCACAGCATCCGGACCGGGCAGGACGGCGCCAGCAGCAAGTCGCTCAAGACGGCCGGCCTGATCGCGGCCGCGCCCGACGAGGAGAGCGAGGAGCGCGCCGAGGACCGCGCGCCGAAAGGCCGGACCTCACGCACCACGTTCGTGAAGTCGGAGAAGACCACGGTCCTGCCGCCGGAGCCGCCGGAGCCGCCGCCGACGTCGGACGCGAGCGCGCCGACCACCAAGCCGACGGTGAACTACCTCTACAGCGTGGGCTCGCAGGCCGCCGTCTCCGACGGGGCGTACGCGAGCCTGACGATCAGCAAGCCCACCCTCGCCAAGACCGATTACCACTCGCTCGCCGAGCTGGCCGTGCAGTCCGCGGACGGATCCCAGATCGTCGAGGTGGGCTGGACCGTCGACCGCACCGTGAACGGCGACGACGACCCGCACCTCTTCGTCTTCCACTGGGTCGACCGGAAGCCGACCTGCTACAACACGTGCGGCTTCGTGCAGTACAGCAAGAACATCTTCCCCGGTGACGTGCTGGCCCAGGACAAGTACGCGCGGTTCGGCATCCAGTTCTTCAACGACGCCTGGTGGATCGCGTTCGACAGCGAGTGGGTCGGTTACTTCCCCGGCAAGCTCTGGGGAGACGAGTTCACCAAGACCGGCCTCGTTCAGGTCTTCGGCGAGGTCGCCGCGGCCACTCCCAAGCCGTGCACCGAGATGGGCAACGGCCGGTCGGCCGAGGACTCCACGTCGGCCCGGGTCGGCAGCGTGTCCTACCTGAACGGTCCGGCCGTCGCGATGAACATCAGGGCCACCAGTGAGGTCTACGCGGTGTCCAAGCTGACCTCCCGGACGTTCCGGTACGGCGGGCCCGGCGTCTGCTGACACATCGCCCGCTGACGATGCCCGGTCCCTCGTACGAGGACCGGGCATCGATTGTTTTGGGGACAGCCGTGAACCGGTCCGCGTGCCACGATGTACATCCGGGTGGCCGGGCGGAACCCGAGGGGAGCTGGCGCCGATGAAGCGACGGGTGAGCCCCGACGAGCAGCTGATGACCGCGCTTTACACCGAGCACTACTCAGTCCTGATCAACTTTGTGTCCCGATACGTCTCGGACCGGCACAAAGCGGAGGACCTGGTGCAGGAAACTCTCCTGCGGGCCTGGAAGCACATCGACCATCTCGACCCGGAACCGGGCCGGACCAGGTCGTACCTGCTCACCATCGCTCGTAACGTGGTGACCAACGCGTGGCGCGCGGAACAGCGCAGGCCGCGGCTGGTCGCCGACGAGAACGCGGTCAATTCGGTGCCGTCGGCGGACAATGTGGATCAGATGGTGGAAGGCTGGCTGGTGGCCGAGGCGCTGGAGCGTCTCTCGCCGGAACATCGGGCGGTCATCCAGGCGATGTACTACGAAGGGCAGAGCGTGGCTGATGCGTCACGCAAGCTCTCGGTGCCGGAAGGCACGGTCAAATCGCGCGCGTACTACGCGGTCCGCGCGCTGCGCACCGTCTTCGAGGAGATGGGGATGCTTCGATGAGTGAGCGAAGTGAACTCATCCATGGGGCTCAGCTCGGAAAACACGAGGACCCGGAGCGAAGCGGAGGGGCATCGTGAGTGACCTTGACGAGCACGGCAGCCTGCATCGGCTGCTGGGTGGATATCTGCTCGGCGGTCTCGACGAGGCCGACACCGATCGCCTCGACGAGCATTTGCGGGACTGCGCGGACTGCCGGGCGGAACTGGACCGGCTCGCCCCCGTACCGGAAATGTTGCAACACCTGCCGGACGCGCGGCACTCCGGTGGTGGCGCTCCGCTCGCGGTCAGTCCGGCCGCGCGGCCGAGCCCGCAGAACATCGAAGGCCTGCTCAGCCGGATGCGAGCCGAGAAACACAAGGAAGTGCGGGTCAACCGGACCCGCTGGCTCGTCGCGGCAGCGGTCGTGCTGATCGCGGCCGCCGCGATCGGGTACGGGATCTTCACCGGTGGCCGGACGCCGCAGGGCCCGCCGGAAGCGCTGCCGAGCGCGGAGCTGATCACCGCTCGGTTCGAGGCGGCGCCGGGCAGCAGCCTGACCGGGACCGCGGCGATCACGCAGAAGAGCTGGGGCGTCGCCGTGGCGCTCGACGTGGCCCGGATGAGCGGCGACGCGCCGTTCCTGTGCGTGGTGCGGAACAAGGCGGGCGCGACCGAGCAGGCGGCGGTCTGGGGCGACACCCCGGACGGCAAGGCGAAGGTGAGCGGTGCCAGTTCGTTCCCGGTGAACGACGTCGAAGCCATCCTGATCACCGACAAGAGCGGCAAACTGATCGGCACCGCCCCGGTGGTGTGACGCCGGGGCTCACCGATGCACGGGCGGGGACGCCGGATCGCAGAACGTGTGAGCCGGCGTCCGTCGCGTGGGGGCACGACCCGGGACGGTCAGGTACGCCACGAGGCTGCCCGCCACCATCAGACCGGCGCAGATCAGCATCGTGCGCTGGTAGACCGGTTCGAGCGTGGCCGCCTCGGTGAGCGAACCCCCGCCGAGGCCGGCCGCCAGCGGCAGAACCGCCACGGCGAGCAGCCCGGCGGCCCGGGCGACGGCGTTGTTCACGCCCGACGCGATGCCGGCGTACGCGTCGTCGAGCGCACCCAGCGCCGTCGCCGTCAGCGGGGCCACCAGCAGCGTCAGCCCCAGCCCGAAGACCAGCACAGCGGGGAGGACACGCGTCCAGTACGGCGCGCCCGGCCCGATCGTGGACATCATCAGCAGCCCGGCGGCGCAGATCAGCGGGCCGGCGGTCATCGGGACGCGGGGACCGATCCGCTGGCCGAGCGCGCCCGCGCGGGCCGACAGGGTGAGCATCAGCAGGGTCATCGGCAGCAGGGCCAGACCCGCCGTCAGGGCCGGATATCCGGACACCACCTGGAGGTTCAGCACCAGCAGGAAGAACACTCCGCCGTTCGCGGCGTACACCAGGAAGGTCACCAGGTTCGCGCCGCTGAACGCCCGGGTGCGGAAGATCCGGATCGGCAGCATGGCATCCGCGGACCTGGCCTCGATCAGCACGAAGGCCGCCAGAGCGAGCACGCCGACGGCCAGCGAGAGGACCACGGCCGGGTCATCGGGCCCGGAGCTGGGCCAGGCCGTGAAGCCGTAGGTGAGGCCGCCGAGCCCGATCGCCGAGCTGAGGACCCCCGCCACGTCGATCCGGCGGGCGGCGTTCTGATCAGACGATTCGGGTACGTGCCGAGCCGTCATCGCGATCACCAGGGCCGCCGCCGGCACGTTGATCAGGAACAGCGCACGCCAGCTGCCGAGCTCCAGCAGCCAGCCGCCGAGCAGCGGGCCGAGCGCGCCACCGATGCCACCCAGCCCGGACCACGCGCCGATCGCCTTGGCCCGGTCCTCGGCCACGAACGAGGCCTCCAGGATCGCGAGCGCGCCGGGGGTGAGCAGCGCGCCGCCGACACCCTGCAGCACCCGGGCCGCGATCAGGATCTCGGCGTTCGGCGCCAGGCCGCAGAGCAGGGACGCGAGGGCGAACCAGGCCACGCCGGTCTGGAAGACGCGACGACGGCCGAAACGGTCACCGAGCGAGCCGCCGAGCAGGACCAGTGAGGCGAGGGAGAGGGCGTACCCGTTGACGATCCACTGCAGGCCGGACGCCTCGGCGCCGAGCTCCCGGGCGATCGTGGGCAGCGCCAGGTTGACGATCGTGGCGTCGATGAAGGCCAGGCTGGATCCGAGCACCATGGCCAGCAGGATCCAGCGGCCGGCGGGGGTGCCGTATCGAACCGGGGACATCCCGCGACCCTACGACGTGCCGGGCCGGGCGCGAGGCGGCAGGTCAGGCGATGCGGCGGATCGAGGCAGGCAGCTCTACCCGTTCGGGCACCGACTGCCGGGCCGCGAGCATCGCCATCCGCGCCGCCGACGCCGAGCGCAGGGCCGGTGCGGGACACTGCCGGAGCAGCGATTCGAGGCGGGCGGTCAGCTCGGCGCGGCTGAACGGTTTGGGCAGGTAGTCGTCGGCGCCCGCGTGCAGCGCCGTCATGATCTGCTGCCGCTGCACGTCCGCGCTGACCACCATGATCGGCAGCGATTCGATCCGCGGGTCGTTGCGGATCGTCCGGCAGAGGTCAATGCCGGACAATCCAGGCATCCGGACGTCGATCAGGGCGGCGTCCACCCCGCCCTCGGTCAGGGCGGAGAGGGCCTCGGCGGCGTCGGCGGCGGTCACCACGTCGTACCCGAGCCGGTGCAGCGCGAGGGTGAGCAGGTCCCGATGGTCTGCCTCGTCATCTGCGATCAACACGGTGGGCACGGCGGTACCTCCGAAGCGGTGAAGTGCTTGCACCTGTTGTTCGGCAATTGAGCCGCACCCCTGAGCCGGAAATAGGGATCCAGATACCCAAGATTTCGGCATATATGCGGGTTATCCACGCCACGCCGCTGGAGTCACGCGCCGATCCCGCAGCGCTGGAGCCACCCGGAGCAGCTGGTTCCCGCGCCTGCCCAGTCGGCTCCCCGTGCCGGCTCGCGGGCGTCCGCTGCCGCGAGGCGCCGGGTGCCCGAGTCGGAGAAATAGAGTGAGGGCCATGCGTGCTGCCGTTTTCTCCGAGCCCGGTCCCGCCGCGTCCGTTCTTCGCATCACCGACCGTGATCTGCCTCGGGTGTCCGCCGGCGAGGTGCGGGTCCGCATCGTCTTCTCCGCAGTGAACCCGACCGACACCGGCACCCGGGCCGGCCGTGGGGTTCCGGACGGTGTCTCGCCGCCGCGGGTGCCGCACCAGGACGGCGCCGGGGTGGTGGACGCGATCGGTGAGGGCGTGCGCGGCCTGGAGCCGGGTGACCGGGTCTGGGTCTGGGACGCCGGCTACGGCCGGGCGGACGGGACCGCCCAGGAGTACGTGGTGCTGCCCCGCCACCAGGTGGTCCGGATGGACGACCGGATCCCGCTGGAGGTCGGCGCCGCCCTGGGCATCCCGGCTCTGACCGCGCACCGCTGCCTGACCGTGGCTGCCGACGGGCCGCAGCGGCTCGCCCCGGGCGCGCTCGCGGGCCGGACGGTCCTGGTCGCGGGTGGCGCCGGCGCGGTCGGCAACGCGGCGATCCAGCTGGCCGCCTGGGCCGGCGCGACGGTGCTCACCACGGTCTCCTCGAAGGAGAAGGCCGAGCTGGCGTCCGCGGCCGGCGCCCACCGGGTGATCAACTACCGGGAGGAGGACGTCCGGGAGTCGATCGGTGGCGCCGCGCCGAACCTGATCGTCGAGGTGAGCGCCGCCAACCTGGAGCTGGATCTGGACGTGGTGGCGCCCGGCGGCAACATCGCGATCTACATGGGCGGCACGGTCAGCGTGCCGAGTTTCGCGGCGATGGTGAAGAACGTCAGCCTGGACTACGTGCTCACCTACACCACCACGCCCGGGGAGAAGGCGAACGCGGTGGCCGCGGTCGCGGAAGCGGTGAACGGGGGCGCGTTCCGGGTGGGTCCGGAGGCCGGTCTGCCGATTCTCCGGTTCCCGCTGGAGCGGATCGCCGAGGCCCATGAGGCGGTCGAGAACCACGCCGTGGGCAAGGTGATCATCGAGGTGACCGCGCTGTAGCCAGCAGGGCGTCGGCCACCCGCACGACGCCGAGGCCGTCCACCGCGGACCAGCCGCGCGTGGCGATCCCGGTCCGTGACTCGGGTGAGGTCAGCAGGGTTCGCAGGACGTCGGCGGAGGCAGGCTCGAACGCGCCGAGACGGCCCAGACCTGCGGCGTAGCCACGGGCGACGGTCCGCTCGTACCCCTGGATCTGGTTGTCGACCACCCAGATCAGGGCGGCGGCGCGGCCGAGGCAGAGCAGTTCCCAGGTGGACGTCCCGCTGGCGCTGATCACCAGGTCGGCGCTCATCAGGAGTTTCGGCAGGTGGTCGGTCGGGCCGATGATCTCGAAGTGCTGGCCCGGCCCGGCCTGGACGGCGAGCAGTTCGGCGCGCAGGCTCTCGTCGGCGGCGATCACGGTGGCGTCGAAGCCCGCCGCGGTCTCGGTGAGCAGGCGCGCCACCTGCGGCGCCGCGCGGTAGGCGTCGGTCCCTCCGAAAAATGCGACGACCTTCGGGGTACGGGTGGAAGCGTGCACAGGAGCAGAGGCCGGCCGGAGTTCCCGCACCGCCGAGCGCAGCAGCGCGTAGTCGAGCCCGGCCAGCCGCACGTCGCCGTCGTGGAGCACCGCGTCGAGGTTCTGGTCGACGTAGATGTCCGCGGACTGCCCGCGCGGGTCACCGTCCACGATGGCCAGCACCGGCAACCCGGCGGACCGGACCGCGGCGCTCTGCTGCGGCGGCAGCGTGTACGAGTCCACGACCAGCGCCGACAGCCCGAGTCGTTGCGCGGCGGCGACCAGGCCCACCGCGTCGTAGGGCGCCGGATGCCAGGGCAGTCCGCGCTGTTCCAGCTGCGCCTCGGCCCAGGCCACACCACCCAGGTCGGCCAGGAAGTGCACGTCGGCGCCGCGGGCGGTCAGCTCCTCGGCGAGGGCCACGCACCGCACCAGATGGCCGACCCCGGTACGCGGCCCGGCGTCGCACCGGATCCCGATGTTCACGCCTGGTCCAGTTCCTTCTGGCGCACGTGCGCGTTGAGCGCAGCGAGCTCGGGCTGCACGTCGAGCCAGCTCGCGAGGGTGCGGACGGCGACCGGCGCGTCGCCGAAGTGGTCGATCACCGCTTCGATCAGTTTCCAGTCGTCCTCGGTGTCGAGGGTGAGCCGCAGGTAGGACAGGTCCGGCTGAGCGGTCAGCCCGATGACGTCGAAGTCGGCCGGGTGCGAGTAGATGTACGACGTCACGTGCGTGCGGTGGTGGTCGTACGCCAATTTGTCGATTTCCTTGAGCACGGCGGCCCGGACCACCTCGACGTCCAGGCCGCGCGGCAGCGTCCGGGCGATCGAGGTGGTCAGGTAGTCGACGCCGGCCGCGGAGAAGACGCGTGCGGCCCGTGCGACCAGGTGCGGGTCGAGCAGCGGGCAGTCCGCGGTGAACCGCAGCACGGTGTCCGCGGACCGGGTCTCGAGCACGCCGAGGAACCGGGTCAGCACGTCGTCAACAGGCCCGCGGTGGCAGGCCACGCCGATCCGCGCGCACTCGTCGGCCACGGCGTCGTCGGCCGCCTCGATCGTGGTCGCGACGACCAGGTCGTCGAGGACCCCGCTGTCCCGCGCGGCGCGCACCACGCGGTCGAGGACGGTTCGCCCGCCGAGGCGGCGCAGCACCTTGCCGGGAAGCCGGGTGGAGCCCATCCGGGCCTGAATGATGCCGAGGGTGGTCATTGCTGTCCTTTGTGGAGTCGATGGCGCGCCTTGCGGGCGATGCCGAGCCCGGCCTTGGCGGCGCGATAGGCGAAGGAGCCGCTGAACGCGGCGATCTGGACCTTGGCGCGACCCAGTTCGGCGTCCCGCTTCTCCAGCTCGGTCTCGAAGAAGCTGCCGCGGGCCTCGGCGTCGGCGAGTCGCCGGCGCAGGTCGGTGAGCTGCTGTTCGTGGTCGCGGCGGGAGCCCGGTGCCGCGGCGGGCTCGGGAGCCGGGGGTGCGGCCTCCAGCCCGGCCGCCCCGGCCAGCACCTCGGTCAGCCGGGCCACGTCGGTGATGGCCGGCCAGGGGTGTGCGTAACCGCCGAGCGTGAGGGTGCTCGCGAAGCGGGCGAGCGCGTCCGGCTGCTCCGGCCGGGACTCGTCGAGCAGGGTGTATCTGTCGTCCTCCACCAGCACGTTGTCGGCGGTGGCGGCGGGAAGCGCGGCCGTCCAGCCGGTGAGCAGCCGCCGCAGCGCGGGCAGGTCGTGCCCGAGCGCCGCGGTGAGCAGCAGCTCCTCCAGCAGCCGTCCGGCCGGAAGGGAACCGGTGCCGGCCACGACCGTTCCGCCGCGCAGATAGCTGACCGGTGGCACCGGCACGACAGGCGTCGGCCGCCCGGCGAGCTGCGCGACGGCGAGCCAGGCGGGCGCCAGTTCGGCGCCGAGGCCGCGGCGGACCGCTGCGGAGGCCAGGCGGCGCGGGTCACTGAGGACGGCTTTTCCCTGGTACGCGGTAGCCACCGCCCCCGAGGCGAGCGCGGCGAGGGCGTCCAGTGGCCCGTAACGAAGGGTCTCCGGCGTGACCAGCAGGGACGGTTCGGCCTGGGACGGCCAGGCGGCGGCGAGACCGGAGACCGGCAGCCCTTCGGCGCCGAGCGCGGCGGCGAGCCGGTCCGGGCGGCCGGGCGCGGTGCCGAACTCGCCGAGCGGACGCCATTCCGCGGCCGTCGCGGCGCTGGTCAGCGCGGTGACCGTGCCCGGGTCGACGAGACGGTGCACACCCAGCTCGTTCTCCACGGTCAGCAGCAGGGTGCCGCCGGGGCGCAGCGCGCGCTTGAGCACGCGGACCGCCTCGGCCCAGTCGAGCTGCGGGCCCTCCGGCGAGCAGAGCCGGGAGGTGCCGTCGAGGGCGACCACGACGTCGTACCGGTCGGTGTCGGTGATCTTGGCGAGGGTGCCGCAGAGCACGGTGAAACCGCGGTCAGCGAGCGCTTCGGCGTCCGGCTGCGAGCGGACCAGGCAGGTCACGGTACGGCCGTCGGCCAGCGTGTCGAGCAGGCCGGTGTGGTGCGGGCCGGCGACCAGCACCCGGGTTCCGGTGGGCAGCCGTCCGAGCAGGTGACGGTAGAGCTCCCCGCCGACGGGCGCGCGCTGCTCGGCGTGCTCCGGCATCTCCCCGCCGATCATCCGGATCACCGCTGATCCCCCGTGGTCCAGCCGAGCGTGGCGCGCAGCTCGGCGGGGGAGGCCAGGTAGCCGTCACCGAGCTCGGCCAGCGCGATCCGGCGGGCGGTGCCTGGGTCGGGAGCGGTTCCGTGCAGCTCGGCCCACTCCCGCCGGATGCGCTCGGCGGTCGGCGCGTCCTCCTTGGCGAGCTGCATCGGGTTGCCGTAGACGGCCGGTTCGCAGCCGGCCGCCACGCCGTAGAAGACCGCGCTGCTCAGGCGGTTGGAGGCGACCCGCTTGTGCCGGCGCAGCTCGGCGAGCTGTTTGTGCAGGAATCGGGTGTCGGTACGCATGCGCATGTAACCCCGGTAACCGTGGCAGATCACCCGGCCGGCGCGCTCGTAGGCGGCTCGGATCCGGGCGTCGGAGTACTCGTGCCAGTACAGGCAGAACGTGATCGGGCCGGGCTCGGTCGCGACGATCTCGTCGATCAGCCGGCGGTGGTCGCCGTCGACCTTCTGGCCCTCCCAGCCGTGGAACGGATACCAGATCGTCCCGTCCCGTTCCGGCTGTTGTCCGTCCTCCGGCTGTTCGTCGTCCGCGAGGGAGTTCAGCAGGTAGAGGAAGGGCGAGCCGATCACCGTGGCCATCGGGCGGTTCATCGACCAGGCCCGCCGCCGCGTGCGCTCGGACCAGACGAAGATCGGCCGGCCGGGCGCGTACGGCGTACCGGCGCCCAGCCCGTCCACCACGTTCCAGCCGTGCTGCAGGTACCCGTCGATCCGCGGCGGATCGGCCGGGTCCAGCCCGCAGTACTCAGCGAGGACGTGGGCGTGCCCGTAGAAGTGGTTGCCGTGGTGCACCCGCTAGCTCCCGAGGATGCCGCGCAGCGTCTCGACCACACGGTCCTGGTCGTCGTCGCTGAGGTCGGCGAAGAGGGGCAGGGAGAGCTCCTCGGCGTAGAAGGCCTCCGCGTTGGGGCACATGCCCCGCCGGTATCCGAGGTCTTCGAAGACCGGGTGCCAGTAGACCGGGATGTAGTTCACCTGCACCCCGATGCCGGCCTCGCGCATCCGGTCGAACACCTCGCGGCGGCGGCCGTCCAGGACGCGCACCGGATAGAGGTGGCGCATCGGGTCGACCTCCGGCCGCTGCGTCGGCAGGCGCAGACCTGGCACGCCGGCGAGCAGCTCGTCGTAGCGTGCCGAGAGCTGCCGGCGCCGCTCCTTGAACGCGCCGAGCCGGCGCAGCTGGGCGCTGCCCAGAGCGGCGAGCACGTCCGGAAGCCGGTAGTTGAGGCCGAACTCCGGGACCTCGTACCACCAGGCGCCCTCGTCCGGGTTGCGGAAGTCCTCGCGGACCACGCCCACCGTCCGGAACGCGCGCAGGCGTGTGACCAGCTCCGGCCGGATCGACGCGACCGCGCCGCCCTCGCCGGTGGTGAAGTTCTTGGTCGGGAAGAACGAGAACGTGGTCAGGTCGGCGAGCGAGCCCACCGGCCGTCCCCGGTCCAGCGAGCCGATCGAGTGCGCGGCGTCGCCGAGGATCAGCGCGCCGCTGCTCTCGCCGACCTTGCGCAGCCGGTCGTAGTCGGCCGGGACACCGGCGTAGTCGACCGCGGCGATCACCCGGGTGCGCTCGGTGAGGGCGGCCTCCACGGCGGCCGGGTCGATGTTCGCGGACTCGTCCTCGATGTCCGCGAAGATCACCTTGGCGCCGAGCATGGCCGCGCCGGACGCCGTCGCGACGAACGTCATCGGCGTGGTGACCACCTCGTCGCCCCGCGTCACACCGGCCGCCGCGTACGCCGCGTGCAGCGCCGTGGTCCCGTTCGTGACCGTGACGCAGGGCGCGCCGGCGACCTTCTCCAGATCGGCCTCGAAGCCCGCCACCCGCGGCCCGGTGGTCAGCCAGTCGCTGCCCAGCGCCGCGACGACCGCCTCGACATCGGCGGCGTCGATCGACTGTCGTCCGTAGGGCAGCATCAGTTCTCCGCGAGCAGGGCGCGCATGTCGTCGACGGTGAGCCAGAGGTCGTTGTTGTCGGAGCGGTAGTTGAACCCGTCCGGGACCGGCTCGCCGCCCTCGGGCGCCTCGTAACCCCAGCTCGCGGCGACCGGCTGAACCACGTAACGGTCCTTGAAGCGCAGCGTCCGGCGGCTGTCGTCGGCGGCGATCATCTCTTCGTGCAGCTTCTCACCGGGCCGCATGCCCATCTCGTGGGTGGGCGCGTCCGGCGCGACGGCCTCGACCAGGTCGAGGATCCGCATGCTCGGGATCCGCGGCACGTAGAGCTCGCCGCCGCGCATCACGTCGAACGAGTCGACGACGAACTGCACTGCCTGGTCCAGGCTGATCCAGAAGCGGGTCATCCGCTTGTCGGTGATCGGCAGGCTCTTGCCCTCGGCGGCCAGCTTGCGGAAGAACGGGACGACCGAGCCGCGGCTGCCCATCACGTTGCCGTACCGAACCACGGCGAGCCGGGTCGGGTGGGTGGCGGCGTAGTGGTTGCCGGCGATCACGATCTTGTCGGCGGCCAGCTTGGTGGCGCCGTACAGGTTGATCGGGCTGGACGCCTTGTCGGTGGAGAGCGCGACGACCTTCTTCACCTCGGCGGTGATCGCGGCGTCGATGACGTTCTGGGTGCCGTTGATGTTGGTGGCGACGAACTCGGAGGGGTTGTACTCCGCGGTGTCGACCTGCTTGAGCGCGGCGGCGTGCACGACGTAGTCGATGCCGTGCATGGCCCGGGCCAGGCGCTCGCGGTCGCGGATGTCACCGATGAAGAACCGCAGCCGGGGGTCGTCGCCGAACATCTGGCGGACCTCGTACTGCTTCAGCTCGTCACGGGAGAACACGACGATGCGAGCCGGGTCGAGGTGGGTCAGCGCGTACTTCAGGAAGGCCTTGCCGAACGAACCGGTGGAGCCGGTGACAAGGATCGAGGAGCCGGCGATTTCAGACACGTTTTTCTCCGGGGGATCAGCGATAGGCCGGTACGAGCCGGAAGCATAACCAGAGGATCGCGCAATTCCAGACGCGCAGAGAAACGCCAATGCGAGTTCATTTTCAGTTAAGGCGGGATTGGTCGCGACGACCCGTCGACTGCGGGATTGTAGGACTCCTCTAACCACCCCCCATTGGAGTTAACCAGTGAGTGAGCTGCAGAGACTACGCGACGCGTTCCGTACCGCGCTCGATCTTCCGGCGGACGCGCCCGTGGACGACCTGCGCTACCAGGACAACGAGAAGTGGGATTCGCTGGCCCACATGTCGTTGGTCGCGGCGATCGAAGATGAATTCTCGGTAATGATCGACACTGATGATGTCATCGGAATGTCCAGTTTCGCCGAGGCCGTGCGAATCCTTGGTAAATACGGGGTGGACGTCAAGTGAGTGTCGCCCTGGTTACCGGGGCGTCGCGCGGCATCGGGCGGGCCACCGCGCATCGCCTCGCCGAGCAGGGGTACGACCTGGTCCTGCACGGGCACGGCGAAGCCGGCGTGACCGAGGCGGCCGAGTCGCTGGCCGCCAAGTTCGGCGTCACCGCGGTTGCCGCCGCCGGTGACATCGCCGACCCGCAGACCAGCAAGGCCCTGGTGCGGCTCGCGTTCGAGACGTTCAAGCGGCTCGACGCGCTCGTGATCAACGCGGGCACGCACGCGGCCGGCATGCTCGGGATGACCGCCGACGCCACGATCGAGCGGCTCTTCGCGGTGAACGCGGCGGGTGCGGCGTACACGCTGCAGAACGCGGTCCGGCTGCTGACCCGGTCGCCGGGCGCGTCGGTCGTGCTCACCGCGTCGATCACCGGGACGCACGGCGTCGCCGGTCAGGCCGTCTACGCCGCGTCCAAGGCCGCCGTGGCCGGGCTCGCCAAGTCGGCCGCCAAGGAGCTCGGCCCGCGCGGTGTGCGGGTCAACGCGGTCGCGCCCGGCTTCATCGCCACCGACATGCTGGACACCCTCGATGACGCCGGTCGCGCCGAGCGGATCGCCGGGACGGCCCTGGGCCGGCTCGGCGCCGCCGAGGACGTCGCCGACGTGATCGCCTTCCTCCTCTCCGACCAGGCCCGCTTCGTCACCGGACAGGTGATCGGAGTGGACGGGGGACTGACGCTGTGAACCTGTTGCACCCGGACGCCCGCGTCGTCGACGCGGCCACCGGCGACGTCCTCACGCGCGAGCTCGTCGACGGTTTCCGCGACGAGTTCGCCGGGGAGCGGCTGGCCTTCCTGCCGATGCCGACGACCGTCCCGGCCATCGCGAGATATCTGGCGGCGCTGCAGACGCGCACGCCCGTCGTGCTGCTCGACCCGGACGCCGACCACACCGAGCTGATCCAGCGGTACATGACCGACGAGGTGCACCCGGACCTGGCGCTGCTGCTCACCACGAGCGGCTCCACCGGCAACCCGAAACTGGTCCGGCTGTCCCGCTCGGCGGTGCTCGCCAACGCCGAGCAGGTGGCCGAGTCACTCGGCGTCACCGGCGACGACGTGGCGATCACGACGCTGCCGCTCTTCTACTCGTACGGGCTGTCGGTGCTCCACTCGCACCTGCTGCGCGGCGCCACGGTGGTGCTGGAGCGCACCGGGATCATGCAGCGCGATTTCTGGTCTGCGCTGGACGAGCACCGGGTCACGTCGATGGCGATGGTCCCGTACCAGTACGAGATGCTGCGCCGGCTGCGCTTCGATCCGGCGAAGCACCCGTCCCTGCGTACCCTCACGCAGGCCGGCGGCAGGCTCCGGGCCGAGCTGATCTCCGAGTTCGCCGCGAAGATGGACGCCGCGGGCGGCCGGTTCTTCGTGATGTACGGGCAGACCGAGGCCGCGCCCCGGATGGCGACCCTGCCGCCGGACCGGATCGCCGACAAGCTGGGCTCGGTCGGCCTCCCGATGCCCGGCGCCACCTTCACGATCGAGGACGACGAGGTCGTCTACCGCGGTCCCAACGTCATGATGGGGTACGCGGAGAGCGGCGCCGACCTGGCCCGCGGCGACGAGCTGGGCGGCGTGCTGCGCACCGGTGACCTGGGCCGGCTCGACGAGGAGGGCTTCCTCTTCATCACCGGCCGGCTCAAGCGGATGGGCAAGGTCTTCGGCGTCCGGATCAACCTGGACGACGTCGAGCGCGAGTTCCCGGTGTCCGCGGTGGCCGGCGACGACAAGCTGCACGTCTTCGCCGAGGGCATCACGGCGGACGACGCCCGCGCGCTGCGCACCAAGATCTCGGAATGGCTCGGCACCCACTTCACCGGGGTGGACGTGCGCCCGATCGAGGCGCTGCCCCTGCTGCCGAACGGCAAGACCGACTATCGGGCGCTGGAGGCGTCGCTGTGAGTGTCTTCACCCTGTCGCAGTCCGAGAAGGAATCCGTCCTGCTCAAGGAGCTCTCCGCTCTGACCGAGCATCACCGGGAGCGGTGCGAACCCTACGCTCGGATCCTTGACGCATCCGGCTTCGTGGCGGCCTCCGCGGTGTCGGAGCTGCCCTATCTGCCGGTCCGGCTCTTCAAGAACCTGGAGCTCAAGAGCATCCCGGACGACGAGGTGTTCAAGGTCCTGACGTCCAGCGGCACGACCGGCGAGGTCAGCCGGATCTACCTGGACAAGGCCGCCGCCGCCGAACAGCAGCGACGCCTGGCCGCCACGGTGCAGACCGTGCTCGGCCCGAAGCGTCTCCCGATGCTGCTCGTCGACACCAAGGCGATGCTCAAGGACCGCCGCTCGTTCAGCGCCCGTGGCGCCGGCGTGCTCGGCATGTCGACCTTCGGCCGGGACCACGTCTGGGCCCTCGACAACGACGGCGCCGTCGACCTCGACGCGATCCGTGGATTCCTGGAGAAGCACGGCGGCCAGCCGTTCCTGATCTTCGGCTTCACGTACCTGGTCTGGCTGCACCTGTACGAGGTGGCCCGGGACAACGGGCTCGACCTCGGCAACGGCATCCTGATCCACTCCGGCGGCTGGAAGAAGCTGATCGACCAGGCGGTCTCGCCGTCCGCTTTCCGGGAGGCGCTCGCCGGCGTCGGGCTGACCGACGTGCACAACTACTACGGCATGGTCGAGCAGATCGGCACGATCTTCCTGGAAGGGCCGTCGGGCGGCTCGCTGTACTGCCCGGACTTCGCGGACGTGGTGGTCCGCGACCCGGAGACCTGGGCGGAGCTTCCACCCGGGAAACCGGGCCTGCTGGAAGTGGTGAGCACGCTGCCGACCTCGTACCCCGGGCATGTGCTTCTGACCGAGGACCTCGGCGTGGTGCACGGGATCGACGACGGGGACTGGCCCGGAAAACGGTTCTCGGTTCTCGGCCGGCTGCCCCGCGCCGAGGCCCGGGGCTGCTCGGACACGTATCGGAGCGCGGCATGAGCGTCACCTTCAGATTCGGCACGCCGGGCGACCTGACCGCGCCCTCCGCGGACCGTCTCACCGTCGGCGACCCGCGGATCGTCGACTTCCTCGCGAAGCTGGCCCGCAAGCTGCTGGCGCCGGCCGTGGCCCGCAAGCACCCGGAGCTCGGCTCGCTCGGTTACTTCCTGCGCCCGGCCGAGCTGCACCGGGCCGTCGAGAAGATGCGGCGGGACGACGCGCTGATCTTCCCCCGGGGCAACGTCTTCCACCTGCCACCGGCCAACGTGGACACCATCTTCGTCTACTCCTGGGCGCTCTCCGCCCTGGCCGGCAACCACAACGTGGTGCGGATCTCGTCGCGGTCGGCAGGCGCGGCGGAGACGATCCTGGACGCTCTCGGCGAGGTCGCGGCGGACGCCGACCCGATCGTCGCGCGGACCCAGCGGATGGTCACCTACGGTCACGACGACGCGATCACCGGCGCGCTGAGCACGTGGTGCGACCTGCGGGTGATCTGGGGCGGCGACAACGCCGTGGACACGATCCGCAAGCTTCCGCTGCGGCCGTCCGCGCGGGACCTGACGTTCCCGGACCGTACGTCGTGGGCCGTGCTCTCGACGGCCGGTTGGCGCGCCGCCGACCCGGCTGCCCGGCGCGCGGCGGTGGTCGGCTTCGCCAACGACGCCTACTGGTTCGACCAGGCCGCCTGCTCGTCGCCGCGGACCGTCTTCCTGGTCGGCGGGGACGGTGACGAGGTTCGCGCCGAGTTCCTCACGCTGCTGCTCGAGGTGGTCGACGCCCGTGGCTGGGTCGTCGATCCGGCCATGGCGGTGGAGAAGCGGGTGAACGCGTACGGGCTGGCCGCGATCGGGGCCGCCGGGGCGCTGGACTTTCCGGACAACCGGATCACCGCGCTGACCCTGACCGGTACCGAGGCCGCGCCCCGCTACTGGATCGGCGCCGGGGCGTTCCCGTTCGCCGAGGCCGGCTCGCTGCTCGACCTGGTGCCGGCGATGAACCGGCAGGACCAGACCGTGAGCCACTTCGGGTTCACCCCGGCCGAGCTGCAGGCGTTCGCCACCGAGCTGGGCGGCCGGGGCGTGGACCGGATCGTGCCGTTCGGATCGGCGCTGACCTTCGGCGCGATCTGGGACGGGTACGACCTGCCGGCCGAGTTCACCCGGCTGACGGTGCTGCAGCCCTGATGACGACTCTTCTCGAAGCGGCGCCGGTGACTGCCCCGGCGCCGCACCGGGACCGGCGCCTCTGGGCGGTCGTCCCCTGGCTGCTTCCGGCGATCTCCGCGTTCTGGGTGCTGCATTACTACGCCACCCCGGACCGGGCGATCGCGATCTACGCGGTCTATCTGCTGCTCGCCGTCGTGGCGCCGGGCACGCTCGTCTTCCGGGCGGCGTTCGGCAGCCGGGGCAACCTCCCCGAGGATCTCGGGCTCGGGGCGGCCACCGGCCTGCTGGTGCTGCTCGCCGGCTGGGCGATCGCCGCCGCGACCGGGCTGCAAGCCCTGCTGATCGGCTGGCCGGCGCTGGTCATGGCGCTCTTCGCCGCGGTGCCGCGACTGCGCCGGCACTGGCGGACCGGTCCGGGCGAGCCGCTGCCGCTCGGCTGGTCGGCCGGGATGGCCGTGGTGGTGTTCCTGGTGACCGTCTGGGGCGCGACGGTCTTCCGTACCGTTCCGCTGCCGCCGTACACCGTCGAGCTGTACCCGGACCTCTACTACCACCTCGCGCTCGTGCACGAGATGACCCGCTCGATGCCGTTCCAGGTGCCGCAGCTGGCCGGCGAGACGCTGAAGTATCACTACCTGTCGGACGCCGACATCGCCACCGGCAGCATGATCACCGGAATCGAGCCGCAGCTGGTGTTCCTGCGGCTCTGGCTGATGCCGGTCGCGGCGATCGCGGTGCTGGTCTTCGCGGCGCTGGCCCGCAGCGTCAGCGGTCGCTGGTGGGTGGCGCCGATCGCGGCCACGATCGGGTTCGTCGGCCAGTCGATCACCGTCGGCAACGTCGCCAGCCCGCCCGGCATCGGACTCCCGATCACGCTGCTCAGCCCGTCGCAGACGTACGCGATGCCGTTGATCGGCCTGTTCGTCCTGGTCGCCGTGGACGTGCTGCGTGGCCGCCCGCTGCGCTGGGCCGGCTGGACGATGTTGCCGCTGCTGGCGCTGGCCTGCGCCGGCAGCAAGTCGAGCGTGCTGCCGCCGCTCGCGGCCGGTCTGCTGCTCGCCGGCGCGGTCACCCTGCTGATCACCCGGAAGGTCCCGTGGACCACCGTCGCGCTGCTCGGCGTGGTCGGCGCCGGCATGCTGGCCGGGCTGAAGCTCTTCGCCGGTGGCGGCGCGGGCACGCTGGAACCGCAGTTCCTGGCGACGATGCGGTGGTTCCTGCCCTACCAGGAGATCATCGGCATCCCCAACGACGTGCAGTGGGGCGGGCTGGTCCCGGACGGCCTGGAGACGGCGAGCACCGCGGCGCGCTGGTTCGTGGCCTGGGCGGTCATCTGGTGGTTGATCGTCCAGTCGCCGCGGCTGGTCGGGCTGGTGCTGCCACCCCGCAAGCTCCGGGACGACCCGGTGCCGTGGCTGCTCGGTGGCATCGTCATCGCCGGGGTGCTGGGCATGTGGCTGCTCTGGCACCCGTCGGCGAGCCAGATCTACTTCTTCAACGCGGTGCTGCCGTTCGGCGGGGTGCTGACCGCCTGGGCCCTCGCCGACCGGGTGCGCGCCTGGTGGGTCCCGGTGGCCGGTGCGGTCGCCGGCGGGCTCTGGGAGATCTTCGCGCCCGAGATGACCCTTCCGGCCGAGAAGACCGCCGGCGCGTGGGCGTGGGCGATGGCCGTGCCGCTGCTGCGCACCGCGGCTCTGGTCGCGGTGGTCGCGCTGGTCGCGGTGCTGATCTGGCGCGGACGCGCGGCCCGGGCGCTGCCCGTCGCGCTGATCGCCGCGATCGCCGCCGCGGGCACGGTGGGCGCGGTGTCCCGTACCGTCGAGGGCCTCGGCGAACCCCCCGCGGTCAAGGCCCGGGCCAACGTGGCGGTCACCGCGGCCGAGATGAAGGCCGCGCTCTGGCTCTACCGCAACGCCGGCGCGGACGATCTGGTCGCGACGAATGTGCACTGCATGCCGATGAAGACCAAACAGTGCAACGCCCGGGCGTTCTGGGTGGCCGGGCTGGGCGGGCACCGGACTCTCGTGGAGAGCTGGGCCTATACGGACCGGACGGTTGCCGCCAACGGGGTCAACGACCTGAAATACTTCTTCCAGCCGGCGCCCGACCCCGAGGTGTACGCCCTGAACCAGCGCGTCTTCGAAAAGGGTGACCCGGCGGACGTGGCTCGTCTGCGCGAGGAGTTCGGCGTGCGCTGGCTCTTCGCCGACACCGCCGCCGGCAAGGTCTCCGGACCGAAGCTGAAAGCCGTCGCCGAGGTCGCTCACCGAAGCGGAACGGTGACCATCTACCGGCTTTACTGAGGTTATCCCTACCGTCGATCGGGCGGTCCGCAGGATCGGAAGGGGTGGCGCCGATGCCTAGTGTCGATGGCATGACAACGACCTACGCCGGCGCCACCGCCGCACCCGCTCCTGCTCGGCGGTTCCTGCGCCAGCTGGGTGTCGATACGCAGTACGTTCTCCTGGGCTTCCCGATCGGCCTGATCACGCTGGTTCTCTGCATGACCGGGTTCGCGCTCGGGATCGGCACCGTGGTGATCTGGATCGGGGTGCCGATCATGGTTGCCACGCTGTTCATGTCACGGGGCTTCGCCGTCGTCGAGCGGGCCCGGATCGCCCCGGTCCTGGGCCGCGAGGTGACGCACCCGGTCTACCGCACGGCCCGGACCAGCGGGTTCTGGCGCCGGTCGATGGCGCCCCTGGGCGACGGCCAGGCCTGGCTCGACATGGTGCACGGGATCTTCCGGTTCATCCCCAGCACGATCGGTTTCAGCTTCGTCATCACCTGGTGGGCCTGCGCGATCGGCGGCCTCACCTACCCACTCTGGGACTGGACGCTGCCGCACCCGGAGAGCAACAACGAGCTGCCGGAACTCCTCGGCTTCGACGACAACGCGTTCACCCGGATCCTGTTCTACGTCGTGATCGGGCTGATCTTCTCGGCGACGCTCTACCCGGTCGTGCGGATGGCCGCCCTGCTCGAAGCCGCCTTCGGATACAGCCTGCTGAACGGCGTCGACCGGCTCCGGCGGGAAGTGGCGCAGGCGAACGCGGCCCGGGACGTGGCACAGGAGCAGCGGGCCGCAGCGGTCTCCGCCGAGGCGGTGGCGCTGCGCAAGCTGGAACGTGACATCCACGACGGCCCGCAGCAGCGGCTGGTCCGCCTCGCCATGGACCTGGGCCGCGCCGAGCAGCAGTTCACCACCGACCCGGACGCCGCCCGGGCCACCGTCGCCGAGGCGCTCAGCCAGACCCGGGAAACCCTCGACGAGCTGCGCGCCCTCTCCCGCGGCATCGCCCCGCCGATCCTGGTCGACCGGGGACTGCGGGCGGCACTGACCGCGCTGGCCGGCCGCTGCACGATCCCGGTCGACCTGGACGCGCCGCCGCTCGACCGGCTCGACCCGTCGATCGAGTCCACCGCGTACTTCGTGGTCGCCGAGGCGCTCACCAACGTCGCGAAGCACAGTCACGCCACCGAGGTCCAGGTGAGCGTGCAGCGTAACGACACCGGCCTGCTGGTGACCGTCGCCGACGACGGAGTGGGCGGTGCCAGCCTCGCCAAGGGCCACGGGCTCGCCGGTCTCGACGACCGGGTGCGGGCGGCCGGCGGGGTGCTCGCCGTGGTGAGCGCCGACGGGGAGGGAACGCGGCTCACCGCGGCATTGCCGATCTGACACGATGGCGGCATGCGGGTAGTGATCGCCGATGACGCGGTGCTTCTGAGAGAAGGCCTGGTCCGGCTCGTCGAGGAGAACGGCCACACCGTGGTGGCGGCCGTCGGTGACGGGCCGTCCCTGGTGGCGGCGGTCAAGCAACACCGTCCGGACGTCTCGATCGTGGACGTCCGGATGCCGCCGTCACACACCGACGAGGGGCTGCGGGCGGCGGTGGAGGCCCGTACGGCGATTCCCGGCAGCCCGGTGCTGGTGCTCTCCCAATACGTCGAGGTCTCGTACGCCGACGACCTGCTGGCCGACCGCCGCGGAGCCGTCGGCTATCTGCTCAAGGACCGGGTGGCGTTCGTCGCCGACTTCCTGGACGCGCTGAACCGGGTCGCCGAGGGCGGCACCGTGCTCGACCCCGAGGTGGTCGGCCAGCTGCTGGTCCGCCGGCGCCGCGACGATCCGCTGCGCAGCCTCACCCCGCGCGAGCGTGAGGTGCTCAGCTCGATGGCCGAGGGCCTGTCGAACACCGCGATCGCCCGGAAGATGGTCGTCACCGACGGAGCGGTGGAGAAGCACGTCCGCAACATCTTCACGAAGCTCGGCCTGCACCAGGACGAGGAGCAGCACCGGCGGGTGCTGGCGGTGCTGACCTACCTCCAGACGTAGGGCTAGCACTACCTCGGAACGGGGTGCACGCTGGATCGTCGGCCCACACCGCAATCAATAGCGTTTTCCCCATGGAGAACAGGGAAAACGTCAAAGGTTTCGCGGCTCGTGTCGCGATGTGGAGCGCCCGCCATCGCGCGCTCGCGATCATCGGATGGATCGCCTTCGTCGCCGCTACGGTGATGCTGAGTTCACTGGTCCCCACCGAGGAGGCCAACCACGCGCTGTCCGGCCACGGTGAGTCCGGCAAGGCCGACCGGATCGTCGAGGAGGCCGGCTTCCCGCCCCAGCCCTCCGGCGAGATGGTGCTGATCCAGAACCGGTCGGGCAGTGACCGGGTGACCGCTGCGGAGGAGGTCACCCGGGCGCTGTCGTCGGTCGCCGAGGTCGGCGAGGTGCAGGCGCCCATCCAGTCGGCCGACGGCCGGTCCACGCTCGTCACGTTTGACATCACCGGCGACCGGGAGACGGCGAGCGAGCGGGTCGGGCCGGCGCTCGACGCGGTGGCCGGGATCCAGGCCGCCCACCCGGAGCTCTACATCGCCGAGGCCGGCGACGCGAGCGGTGACAAGCTGATCGGCGACGAGCTGGAGGCCGGCCTGACCCGGCTGTCGATGCTCTCCATCCCGGTCACCCTCGGCATCCTGCTGGTTGCGTTCGGTGCCGTGGTGGCCGCGCTGCTCCCGGTCCTGCTGGCGATCATGTCGGTGGTCGCGGCGATCGGCCTGATGGCGGCGGCCAGCCGGTTCGCGCCGGTGGTCGACGAGACCACCCACGTGATGCTCTTGATCGGGCTCGCGGTCGGCGTCGACTACTGCCTCTTCTACATCCGCCGGGAACGCGACGAAAGGCGTAAGGGCGCCGACCCGCACCGGGCCCTGGCGATCGCGGCGCAGACCTCCGGACGCTCGATCTGGATCTCCGGCCTCACCGTGATCGTGGCGATGGCCGGCATGTTCTTCACCCAGGACGTCACGTTCGTCAGCTTCGCCACCGGCACCATCCTGGTGGTCGCGACCGCCGTGCTCGGATCGCTGACCGTGCTGCCCGCCCTGCTGTCGGCGCTCGGTGACCGGGTCGACGCGATCAAGATCCCTGGCCTCTACCGGCGTGACAGCAAGGGCCGCTTCTGGAACGGGCTGCTGAAGGTCGTACTCGCCAAGCCGTTGATCTCCGCGCTGGTCGCGGTGGCGGCGCTCGGCGTGATCGCGGCGCCGGCCCTGGAGATGAAGACCAAGGGCCAGCAGATCCAGGACGTGGCGCCGGACTCGCAGGTCGTGCAGGCTTTCCTGGCGATCGGGGAGGCGTTCCCGAGCAAGACCACGCCGGCTCGGGTCGTCGTGTCGGCCGACTCGGTGAAGACGCCGCAGTTCGAGGCGGCTCTAGAAGACTTCCGAGATGTCGCCCAGAAAACCGGCGGCAAGCTCGTCGAGCCGATCGACGTCGAGGTCAACCCGGCCGGCAACGTCGCCGTGGTCGCGGTCGGTCTCACCGGCAAGGAGGGGGACGCGGCCTCCCTCGCCGCGCTGAAACTGCTGCGTGACGACGTCGTGCCGGACACCTTCGGGCAGATCTCCGGCGCGACCACGCTGGTCACCGGCAACACCGCGGAGAGCGTCGACTACAACGAGCGCTACGACGAGAGCCTGCCGTACATCTTCGCCTTCGTCCTCGGGCTGGCGTTCATCCTGCTGCTCGTCTCGTTCCGCTCGGTCGTCGTCGCCCTCACCGGCGTGGTGCTCAACCTGATCTCGGTGGCGGCTGCCTACGGCATGCTGGTCTACGTCTTCCAGTACGGCCACTTCGAGAAGCAGCTCGACTTCGTCGCGGCCGGCGCGATCACCAACTGGATGCCGCTGTTCCTGTTCGTCATCCTGTTCGGCCTCTCGATGGACTACCACGTCTTCGTGGTCAGCCGGATCCGCGAGGGCCACGACCGCGGCCTGCCGATCCGTGAGGCGGTCCGCGAGGGCATCGGCACGACCGCCGGCGTCATCACCAGCGCGGCGGTGGTCATGGTGGCGGTCTTCGCCCTCTTCGCGACACTGCCCCTGCTCGCGACGAAGGAACTCGGCGTCGGCCTGGCCGCCGCGGTGCTACTGGACGCGACGCTGATCCGCGCGGTCCTGCTGCCGGCGGTGATGGCGCTGCTGGGCCGGGCGAACTGGTGGCTGCCGCGCGGCCTGCGCTGGCTGCCGGAAGTCGCCCACGAGCTGCCGGCGCCGTCGCAGCCGGCCGCCCGGGAGCCCGAGCTGACCCCCGTCGCCTGACGCTTCGCCGCCTCCTCGCCTCCTCGCCTCCCGCCCCCGCCTCCGCTCGCCACCGCCTCTTGTCCCGCCCCCGCCGCCCGTCGGTCGCCGCTTTCGCGGACCCTGGCGCGATCTTGGATGAAACTCCCCGTCGGGGTGGGGATGAGTGCTCAAGGTCGCTGGGGGCGGGGAGGGTGGGGGACGGTGGGTCAGGGCAGGGCGTGGGCCAGGGCTGTGCCGAGGTGGGCGGCGCCCAGGCCGGCCAGGACGCTGAGCAGGACGTAAGCGGCGGCGGCTGCCTGTTCGCCGCGGCGGGCCAGGGCGAGGGTTTCCCAGCTGAAGGTGGAGTACGTGGTCAGGGCGCCGCAGAAGCCGGTGCCGAGCAGTGCCACCAGGGCGGGTGAGAGCGGAAGGCCCAGGACCAGGCCGAGGATCAGGGAGCCGGTCACGTTGACGGTCAGCGTGCCCCACGGGTAGGCCGCGCCGAAGCGGGAGCGCAGGAAGCGGTCGGTGAGGTAGCGCAGCGGGGCTCCCACAGCGGCACCCAGCGCCACCAGCAAGGCGGTCACCGGCAACCGGCCCGGGCGGTACGCAGCGATCCCGCGGTGGCCGCACCGGCCCAGGCGGCGAGCAGGCAGCCGAGCAGGGTGGCGGCCAGGTAGGGCAGGCCTGCTGTCTCCACCTGCACGGTCGCGGTGGAGAAGGTGGTGTAACCGCCGAGCACGCCGGTGCCCAGGAGGAGACGGAGCATCCGGTGCTCGGTCCGGGTGTAGAGGACGCCGATGAGGAAGCAGCCGGTCACGTTGACCAGCCAGGTGGCCCACGGCGAACCGGACAGGACGGTGGAAACGGCCAGCCGCGCCAGGGCGCCGAGCGCGCCACCGGCCGAAACCGCGGCGATCGAGCGCCGGTCCAGGTCAAGGTCCATAGCTTCACCGACGGTAGCGCATCGGGTGCCGGCGGCCGGGGGGACGTGGCGGCGTCCGCCCCGGCCGGATCCGGGCGCTCAAGACCGGGAAGGCGGCACCGGCTGGGCGTTCTGACAGTCCACTGTAGGCGAGGATCTTGAAACGACCGTATCCGGCCCCGGCAAGTTTCCGGCGCGCAGTGCAGGGGTGCACCACGCCGGCCCGCCCGGCGCCGAGGCGGCCGCCGGGCGGACACGGGAGATCACCGCTCGCAGCCGACCAGGCTGTCCCGATCGATCCGGGCGGTGACGCACTTGTCGCCGGCAGGGGTGGCGTTGTCGCCACCGTCGAGCAGATTCGGCTCGTCCGTGGGACCGGTGGCACCCCGGACGACAAGGGTGTCGTCACCGGCCTCCCCGTACAGCTTCGCGCCGCCGGCGTACGCGGTCAGGGTGTCGTTGCCGCCCCGGCCGTGGAGGGTGGTGCTCAGGCCGCCGCCGGTGAAGACGTTGTCGGCCTCGTTGCCGATGAAGCTCACCGGTCCGGAACCGGTGCTGGCCTCGGCGCCCTCGAAGGAGCCGTCGATGATGTCGCCCTCGTTCAGCCCGGAGCCCGCCGCCGAGCCGTTGAGGTCGATCGAGATGGTCTCCCAGGCCTCCGGGTAGTACAGCATGTCGAAGCCGGTGCCGCCGCGCAGCGTGTCCTGCCCGTAGTAGGCCACGTCGTACACGCGGCCGTCCCCGGTCACCTTGTCGTTGCCGCTGCCGGCGTCGATCACGTCCTTGCCGTCCTCCCCCACGATGACGTCGTTGCCGCCGCGGGCGTTCACCACGTCGTCACCGGCGCCGGCGGAGATCTTCTCGGCGCGGTCGGTGCCGGTGATCCGGTCGCTGCCCCGGCCGCCGAGGAGAACCTCGAAGTCGGCGGCGAGGGTGTCGCGCTCGCCGGCGGCGCCGTCGTTGCCCGTGACGCCGTCCAGGGTGATGCTCACCCCGGTGGTCCGGGACGCGTAAGTGATGGTGTCCTCGCCGGTTCCGCCGCTGAGGTAGTCGGCGTCCGGCCCGGTGAACTGCCGGGCGACCACCCGGTCGACGCCGGCGCCGCCGTAGCTCCGGTCGCTGCCCGCGCCCGGGTCGAGGACGTCGTTGCCGGTGTCGCCGCTGAGGTAGTCGGTTCCGGTGTCCCCGGACAGGCCGTCGTTGCCGGCCCCGCCGTAGAGCTTGTCGTTGCCCGCGTGGCCGTTGAGGCTGTCGTTGCCGTCTCCGCCGTAAAGCCGGTCGTTGCCGGCGTTCCCGCTGAGGCTGTCGTTGCCGCCGAGGCCGTTCAAGTAGTCGTTGCCGAGGCCACCCAGCAGCCCGTCGACCGCCGAACCACCGGTCAGCTTGTCGTCGCCGGTGCCACCGTCGGCCGTCAGCCGGACGTTTGTGCGGTTGACGACGGTGTCGTTGCCCCAGCCGACCGCAATCCTGATGCCTGCCCAGCCGCGCGACGAGGAGCAGATCACCCTGGTGCGGTCGCCCTTGACGGCCTTGCAGCCCGTCCCGGCCTTGATCGCGACCCGGTCGTCGAGGACCAGCTTGCTGCCGGATCGGCTGATCGAGACGCTGTTCGTCTGGCTGGCGGCGGCGGTGTACGAGACGTGAGCGCCGGTCGAGTCGGTCACCACCCGGACGACGCCGCCGGTGGCGGCCTGGGCGGGCGCAGCGGTGAGACCGAGTGTGAGTGTCAGCGGGCCGAGCAGGGCCGCACCGGCCCCGGTCAGCCACTTGGAAGGTGACATCGTTTCTCCCCCCGTGGGCGTTGCTGTACCTCAGCACGCCGGGCGGACCGTAACAACCCGCCTTATCCACTGGCCGACATCGGCGTGACTCCACAGTGAACGGCGAAGCGCTTCGTGGGCTCTCCCGTCGCCGGGGGAGCCCACGGTCGCTCACGGCGTGAACAGGACGTCGTCCACCAGGTACTTGTCGCCGGTCGTGGCAGTGCCGTTGCTGGCGAAGCTGTAGCCGGAGAGCGCGGAGACTTTGTTGGTGTACGGCACGTTCGTCGCCACCGTCACCCCGTTGACCTGCAACGACGCCTTCGCTGTGTCGGCCGTGACCCGGATGGTCGACCAGGTGTTCTCGGTGACCGTTCCGGGACCGGCCAGCGTCACCCACTTGGTGCCGTCGTACCGGTTGATCCGCCCGTCCTGGGCGACTGCCAGGTGGTAGGCGTTGACCGTCTGCCCGGCGGCGTCCTTGCCCATCACGTCGAAGAGGAAGCCGAGCAGGCTGAGCGGCTTGAGCCGGAATTCCAGGCTCTTCGTCGCGCCCGCCGTCCCGGCCCAGTTCACCCGGGAGATCGCCTGCGCGTTGGTATCCACGATGACCAGTGCGGAGGCGCTGTCGTTGTCGGCCAGCTCAGGGGCGCGCTGCGTCTGCCAGCTCTGCACGATGTCGGTGAAGCCACGCGGGCGGTTGTTCACCGGGTCGTTCTCGAAAGAGTTGATCGAGGAGTAGAGCTCCAGCTCGTTCAGGAAGGAGCAGTTGTCGCCCAGGGCCGCATCGCACTTGTCCGACGCGTCCACCTCGACCTTGACGAACCGGGCGGTGGCGGAGAGCGGGAAGTACTCCATCGCCAGGTGGGTCCGGTTCGCTGCGGTCGCCACCGGGTTGCCCCAGTTGACACCGTCGGCCGAGAGGTAGACGCGGCCGGTGGACTGGCGGCCGTTGCGCAGGCTCAGGCCCACCTTGGTGAGCGGGTACGAACGGTCCAGGTTCAGCACGTACGTGCCGGCGCCGTTCGCGTTCACCGCGCTCGACCAGTACTCGGTGCTGCCGTCGAAGGCACCGTCGGCCCTGGCCCGCGGGTGTCCGGGTACGGAGGACGTCATGTCACCACCGACGGTGATCTTCCCCTTGCGGTACTTGGTGGCCAGGTCGATGCGGCCCACGTCCGGGGTGAGCACGTCGATCCAGCGCCGCCAGACCCGGGTCTGCTTGTCGATGGTGAACCGGTTCCCTGATGTCGTGGTGCACGCCCAGGTGACGTCGCAGTTGTCGCCGACCACGATGGCACGGTTCGCGGCGACGTAGTCCATGCCGCCGTAACCGGTGGAGCCGCGGTGCCGGTCACCATCGGTGGGACAGTTGCGGTAGGTCAGCTGGCCGACCCAGCCCGTGCCCTCGCCGTTGGTGGAGATGGCCACCCAGTTGTCCGGACGTCCGCCGCGCAGCACCAGCACGCCGTTCGGCATGAGTTTGAGGTCGGGTGCCACCCCTTCCAGCGCCTTTGTGGTGTCGTTCATCGGGTCGTAGCCGTACGGGAAGGACACGCTCAGGTCCTGCAGCGGCTTCCAGGTGGCGCCGTTGTCGGCTGAGGTCGTCCAGACCGGCGTGACGACGTCGTTCAGGGCGCCCGAGCTGTCCGCGGCGTGGTGCCGGATCACAGCGATCAGCTTGCCGTTCGGCAGCTGGGCGAGGCCTGTCTCGTTGTAGGAGTTCCCGGCGTCGTCCGGGGCAACGACGGCGCGCCGGACGAAGGTGCGCCCGCCATCGGTGCTCGCCTGCAACTGCACCCGGTAGCTGCCGCTGTCGGTGTACTTGCCGTAGACCGCCATCACGATGTCGCCGTTGGCCAGCTCCAGCGGAACGCTGGCGCTCCGGCCACCCTGCCAGTAGGAACCCATGTCGAAGAGGGCGTCCTCCGACGTCCAGGTCCGCCCCTCGTCGGTCGAGCGGTACGCGGTGAAGCGCACGTTCCGGCCGACGTTGTAGGGCGCGGCCTGCGTCTTGAAGGAGTACGCGAGCAGTGAGCCGTCCCGCAGCCGGATGGGGGCCGAGGGTGCCGCGCCGGCGCTCTCGTCAGCGTAGGTAGCGGCCGGGAAGGTCTCGCCGCCGTCCACCGACTCCACCTGGGCGACCTTTCCGTTGACGCTGGGTTCGTCGCGGGTCAGGCCGAACCGGGCATGCTGCCGGCGTACCGGCGTTCCGTCCCCGTTCACCGTGTCCAACCCGAGCACGCTCGGGAACGCCGCCTGCACCGGCGTGCTGCCGGCCGCGTCGTCGCCGGGCGGGTCCCACACGGTGCCGAACTCGCTGGCGCCGCCGACGTTGAGGGCGTATCCGGTGGGGGACTGCCCGTCGGAGCCCGCGGGCGTGCCGTTGACTGCGGTGGCGCAGGTCGGATCCTTCGTGGGTGCCGCGGTGGCCGGCGCAGCCGGTACGGCGCCGAACCCGGCCACCGCGATCGTCACCGTCGCGGCGGCCAGGGCCGATCGGGTCTTTCGCTGCATTGGTACTCCTCCCCGTGTGTTGCGTGACCGGGACGTTAGGTGACATCGATGGACGGCAAGTTAATGGTTGACGATATTTAAGGGTGACGGTCTTTTGGTTCGGTGTCGTACGTTAAACGGCCGTCCCGCGCCGTCAGGAGCGTGAACAGGTAAGACGTTGGAACGCTGCCCTTCGACGCCGGCGGCCGCTCCGATCCGCAGTGGACCTCTGCCGAGCGAGGCGAGATGTATCGCTTCGCAAGCGCATTGATTTTCGTACGTACGTGTGTTGATGTTGCGGGACGTCGAATTCGCTGGTGTGAATGGAATATCAGCCGCAGCAGTCCTGTGCTGGGGCCGGTATTCCATGCGGGTCGGCGCGAGGTTCGTGTTGTCTTCACGGGGAGAATTCATGTTCCGCGCCCTTCGGCGTTCATTTCCGGGACGTCACTCGTCGGCTGCCCGCACCGTACGAATTCGAGATGTCCTGACCGCGGCTCTCGCCGGTCTGCTCGTCCTCCTTCTGGTGCCCCAGGCAGCCGCGGCGCGGTCGCACGGGAAGACCGGGGTCACGTCGGGGCCGTTGACGATGGCGCAGCTCGTGGCGATGGAGCGGCAGCGCGAGGCGGAGCGGGAGCAGCGGCTGCTCGCCGCCAGTCCGGCGGACGACTTCGAGCTGAACAAGATGCTCATCCAGGACCTCGCCGACTATGACGAGGACCCCGAGGTCCGCGCCGCCGCGGCAGCGGTGCTCCGCACCGACGACCCGGTGGAGTTCGCGGCGTTCCTGGACAACGCGCTGCCGGTCTACCGGGCGGCGGCCGACCGGCGCAAGAAGCGGGTCGCCGAGGCGAATCGCGCGATCGTGCAGCGGTGGGCCGAGGAGGGTGGCCCGATCGTCCGCCAGCGCGCGGCAGCGGCGCTGGCCTCCAACAGCGACACGAAGATCGCCGACTTCGTCAACATCGGCAAGGCCGCCGCGGAGGCCGCTGACCAGCAGGCGGAAGTGAACGCCGCGGATCAGGCCAAGCTGATCCAAGCTCGCGTCGAGCAGATCGTGGCCGCCGGCGGCTACGAGGTACGCAGCGCCGGTCAGATGGCTCTGGACAGCGAGGACCCGGCCACGATCGCCGAGTTCTACAACGCCGGTTACCAGGCCGCGATGGCGCGCGACACCGAGGCGCAGAACCAGATCAAGGCCGCGCTGGAGGCCCGGGCCAAGGCGGTCGCGGATGTGGTCGATCTGGCCGCACGAGCGACCCAGGCGGCGCAGGCCCGTAAGACGATCATCGAGTCGAGTGTCGCGGCGACCAAGTCGCTGACGGTCACGGCGAACTCGATGTTCTTGTCGAACAAGTACTCCAAGCAGGCCGACGCGACCTACGCCGCGGACATCCCGATCCGTAAGGCGGGCGGGCAGACCCACACCGCCGACATCAGCCGCCTGCGCGCCGACGCGTGTGCCGAACTCACGGTCACGACGCGGAATGCGGACCAGGTGGCCGCCCACGCGGGCGTGGCGGGAACCGCTGCCGAGACCCTCGTGCGGACCGGTCTGTCGAACGGTGTCGCCTGGGCAGAGGTGGTCACGGCGCAGAAGGACGCCGCGGAAGCGGCGAAGTTCGCGGCGCAGACGGCCTGTAGTGCCACGCAGGCCACCGAGGCGGCGGCCAAGACCCTGGACGCCGACCGCAACGCCACCGTGGAAGCCGGCAACGCGGTCAAGTACCGCCAGGCCGCCGAGCGCGAGCAGGCGGCGGCGGCGAAGCTGGCGGACCAGGCGGAGAAGCTTGCCCTGGCGGCAGAGCAGGCCGAGGCGGACGCCCGCAAGGAACGGCTTCGCGCGGAGCAGGAAGCCCGCGAGGCGTGGGCGAAGGCCGACGACGCCAAGGCTCATTACGAGCGCGCGGTCGCCCAGCGCAACATCGCGCGGGAGCAGATGTCGATCGCCGTCTCCCAGATGGCGGTCGCTCGCGAAGCGGCGAGCCGGGCGGTCGAGCAGGAGAAGATCGCAGCGAGCAAGGGCGAGAAGGCGCGGCAGGCGTCCGACGAGCTCAACGCCTCGGCCAAGCGGTTCCAGACGCTGATGGGCGAGTCGACCCAGGCCGTGAAACGTGCTCAGCAGGCCGTCAAGGACCTCGACGCCAAGGAGTACGAGCACGCGACGCTCGAGCAGGAGGCGATCGCCAAGAAGGGCACCGCCGAGGGCGAACGGGCGGCCGCGCAGGCGAAGATCATCGAGGCTCAACTGCCCGGCGCCCGGAACGCGGCGTCATCAGCGAAGGCCGCCGCTGCCACGGCATCGGCCGCGGCGTCAGCCGCGTCGGCGGCCGCGGATCGTGCGGCGGCGGCCGCAGCCGCCGCTCGGGCTGAGGCAGACGCTGCCGCCGCGGCGGCAGCGGGGGCGCGCCGTGACGCCGAGGCGGCGGGCGCCGCGGCGGGCCGGGCGATCGCCGACGCGCAGCGGGCCAATGAACTCGCACGCCAATCGGTGAATGTGGCCCGCGCGGCGGTCAACCATGCCACCAAGTCGAAGGCGAACGCGGAGCTGACCAAGACAGCCGCCGACGCGTCGACGTACGAGGCGGGTATCGCGCAGTTCCAGAGCCGGCTCGCCGGCCGTACCGCGATCAACGCCCAGGTCAGCGCGATGGCGATCGCCGACCCGGCGGCGTCCGCGATCGACCTCGCCAGCTGGTACAGCGACACGGACAACGACGCCGCGATGGCGTTGGACATCGCCAACGAGGCGATGCTGGTCGGCGCGGAGCGGAGTGCCGCTGCGCAGCAGCACGCGGCCGACGCCGAGGCGGCCGCGGCGCACGCCGCCACGCAGGCACAACTGGCGCAGGCCCAGGTCAAGCCGGCGTATGAAGCAGCGGCGAAGGCGGCCAAGGACGCCGAACGGGCCATCAAGGCGAGCAAGCGGGCCATCGACGCCGCGACGCGGGCGGTCAAGGAGGCCGAGGGCGCCGTCACCGCGGCCAAGGACGCGACCAAGGCGGCGCAGAAGGCCGCCGGTTACGCCCAGGGCGCGCAGCGTATGGCGATCGAGGCCGGGCACGACGCGGCGGTCGCCCGCCAGGCTGCCAACGCCGCTCGCGGCTACGCCAGCACGGCGAATGCCGCTGCGAGGAACGCCGACAAGATCGCCAAGCAGATCGCGGCGACCTCCAAGAGCGCCAACCTCGTGTCGGAGTCGATGAAGAAGTCGGCCGCTGACATGAACACGTTGGCGACCACGCTGCGCGGCTCGGTCAAGGAGATGGCTGACGCCGAGGCCAAGGCCGAGATGACGGCGTGGGTCAAGGAGTGGACCGACTGGCTCAACAAGACGGTCGACAGCTGGGACTGGCTGCCCAAGGACGCCCGCGAATACCTCAAGGGCCTCGGGCAGGGCGTCATCGACGACCTCGGCGGCCTGTGGATCATGGGCAACTGCGGCAAGGAGCTGGTCACCCTCGACCCGTCGACGGCCTGCGGCATGCTCGTCGAGGGCATCAAGGAGCTGTTCAAGAACCCGGGCTCGCTGATCCACCTGGACGAGTGGAAGAACGGCGAGTACGCCAAGTTCTTCGGCCTGGTCACCTACGACGTCGCGACGATCGTGATCCCGACCAAGATCAGCAAGGTCGCGAAGGGTGTCGACCTGCTGCAGGACGGCCTGACCAAGAGCATCGCCAAGATGCTCTCCGGCGACCTGCTGCACGGCATCAAGAAGTTCGGCATGCCGAACATCAGCAACGCGCTGAAGGAACTCGGTTCGGTCAACCTCAGCAAGCTGATCGATCTCGACATCGACATGCCGAAGCACTTCAAGTTCGACGCGCCCGAGGTCAAGGCGATCAAGGACGTCATCGACGTGGGCGGCTTCTCCGCCCTCGAGAAGGCTCTCCGGAGCCTTGACGAACTCGACATCGACCTGGACCTCGGCGACGTCCTCAACGGTCTCCTCGAGTCGTGCAAGAAGACCAACAGCTTCGCCCCGGACACGCGGGTGTTGCTGGCCGGCGGTGCCACCAAGAAGATCGCGGCCATCCGCATCGGCGATCGGGTGCTGGCCACCGACCCGCTCACCGGGAAGACAGCGGCCGAAGAGGTCACGGCGCTGCACCGGAAGGTGGACGAGGAGTTCGCCGACGTCACGGTCGAGGAACGGGACGGCAGCCGAGCGACCATCCGGACGACGGCGCAGCACCCGTTCTGGAACGCCACGGAACGCCGGTGGAACTACGCTGCGGACCTGCAGTCCGGTGATGCCCTCCTGGCGCAGCGCGGTGCCGCCACCGTGGTCGGCGTGCGCCTGCACTCGGGCGCGCGGTACATGCACAACCTGACCGTGTCGGACCTGCACACGTACTACGTGCTGGCCGACCGGACGCCGGTCCTGGTGCACAACTGCGAAAGCGATGTGCCGCGATACGGCGAGGCTGACCTGCGCAGTGCCTATCCTCCGCGAACCTCCGAGCGGTACGGCCTGGAGCGGTTGCTCGGTCCGGACAACCGCTTCCACTTCCCGGGCGATCGAGAGGGCACGTTCCGCGACGCGCAAGGTGCCTTGAAGGACATCAAGACCGGCCAGGCGGTCACCGACGACAACCTGCCGAACACCAAGACGATCGACTTCCGTGCGAAGCCGGACGCGACATCGGTGGAGCGCCTCGTTCCGCAGGACAAAGGCCTCCCCGAATCGGTGCAGGATGCCGCGGACGCCCGAAATGCCATCGACGCGCAGCGCAAGATCATGTGGGATACGAAGCTGGCGCCCATCGCGGCCAAGCTGAAGTTGCACAAGATCGATGTCGACGAGTCCAGCCTCAGTCCGGACAACATGCCGAAGCTGCTGCAGAATGCGGAGGCGCACCTCGACGCCAAGGAACTCGGTGACCTGGGCACGGTCGGCCGCCAGTACAACTTGCTGGCCACGACCCTTCGCCAGCGGAGTGAGGACCTCGGCACCGCGGGTGGCGCCTACGTCGCCCGCATGGAGTACTCGAGCGCCAAGACGGTCACCCAAGGCACTGGCCTCCGCGGAACCCCCGACAACCTCGACCGGATCCTGTTCGAGGACAACGGCCTCAACAGCAGAATCATCGTGATCGAGGAGAAGGGCGCCGGCAGCGGCCTGGGTTCCCGCATGGTCGACAACCCGGACCCGAACGGCCCGAAGAAGCTGCGAGCAGAGCAGATGAGCACCGAATACCTACGACACTTCCTGCAGAAGGACAACAAGCTCGGGCCCCTGCTCAGCGCAAACCCGACCTTGCGCAACAAGTTCCAGCAGGTCCTCAACGGCAAGAACCCGGACCAGATCGTCTACCTGCGCGCCACGACGTCACCAGCCGGCGTGGTGACGGTGACGCGGTACCTCATCGACGGTGAAAGACTCGGCTTGGGCTCGATCTCCGTTGCCGGAACCCCGTAGAGCAGGATTGCGGTAGCAGGACTCGACCGACATTCGGCAAGGAGATCACATGGCAAGCTGGCTGAAAGCCGACCCCGGAGCGGTCCGGTCCATGCTGGCCGGCATGAGGGACACGCAATGGTCTTGGCAGGAGACCGACGTCGACGATCTGTGCCGGCGGATGGGCTGGACCTTGCTGGATGTGGTCGCAGGCACCATAGCTGTCGCGGACGCCGGCTTGGGTGTGCCCGGACGTCAGGTCCGGTTCTTGATCCGTGACGGGTACGTCGACGACATCTGTGTCCGGATCACCGAGCTCGTCCAGGAAGACGGACGCGACAGAGACCGTTTCGTCGGCGACGCCTTCGCCGATGCCGCCGCCGAAGGTGTGGCGGCATTCGGCGAACCGACTGTTCGGAAGCACACGAAGCTGCCGACGGTACGTTGGCGACTGGACGACGCCTCCACGGTTCTGGTCGAGAACCTCGAGAACATCGTGACGGTCACGTGGGCGAGCAACAGGTTCCAGGACCAATGGGACGAGGTCACCGAGGCACTGGCGTGAATGCATCGTCGTGGGCGGAGCTGACCGAGCAGCTCGCCGACCGTCTTCCGCGGTTGGAGCTCGGCGACGTCGTCATCCTGGAGGCGCCCGGTAACCGATACACCGAACTCTTCCAGCTGACGGACGGGCTCGCGCTGGATGCGGTCTCCAACACCTTCCTGCCGCCGGAAGGTCAGCTCGCCGCCGAGCAGGAGGCCGCGATGCGGGCGAAGGGCTGGCAGCCACCGGACGAGCCGGACCAGCCCAACTGGTGGCTGCTGTTTCGGAAGTGGCCGCTGCACAGCCGTGACGCCACGAGGATCGCGGAGCTGATGGTGTCGACGTTGCACGATGTCTACGGCGTCACCGGCCCGTCCGAGGTCGAGGTGCGCGCTTTCAAGCAGTGAGGAATCCGCCCCGGACGGGAGCCCCCGGTCGGAAACTCGACCGGGGGCTCCCGTCTGTCACGATCGCAGCAACACCTTCCATACGCTCAGGGTCTGCCCCGAGGAACACGGGACAGACCCTGAGCCGAACGTGGAGCGCTGGTGGTACTGCCCGCCGCGCGGGTCTAGCAGTTGTTACCGATCAGGACGCCGTTGCGGCTGACACCGCCGAGCTTGACCTCGTAGCTGGCCAGCGTGGAGCCCGTGGCGCAGTTGTGGGTGTAGCGGCCGAGGTCGTCGGCGCCGCTGCCGTTGTAGTCGCCGGCGACGGGGATGTCCTTGCAACCGCCCCACTTCAGGCCGTTGAGCAGGTAGGCCCGGCCCTTCACGTTGTAGGCCCGCCAGACCGACCCGTTGGTGCAGTCCTGCTGGTGGAAGCCGAAGTCGTCGCTGTTGTCGCCGTTGAAGTCACCGACGACGGGGGTGTCGGTGCAGCCGCCGGCCCGCAGGCCGCTGAAGAGGGTGGCGTTGGTGCGGACGCTGTACCCGTACCAGGTGGAGCCGACGCCGCAGTCCCGACGGTAGAGGCCCAGGTCGTCGGAGCCGTCGCCGTTGAAGTCACCGGCGACGGGGATGTCGCTACAGCCGCCCCACTTGAAGTTCAGCTTGATGTTGGCCCGCTGCTTGACGCTGTAGGCGCTGAAGGTCGAGCCGGTCGAGCAGTTCTGGGTGTAGAGCCCGATGTCGTCGGAGCCGTCGCCGTTGAAGTCGCCCACCACCGGGAGGTCGCCACCGTCGCTACCGCTGATGGCGAACCCGCCGATGATCTGCTGGCCGGTCTTGAGGCTCTTGAGGTGCCACGTGCCGTTGCTCTTGCGGTAGAGGCCGAAGTCGTCCGAGCCGTCGCCGTCGAAGTCGCCGACCACCGGGACATCAGAGCCGTTTCCGCCGTAGACGTGCTTGGTGAGCAGCTGCTTGCCGTCGCGGACGTTCTTGATGGTCCACTGGCCGAGGCTCGTACGGTAGGCGCCGATCTCGGTGTGGCCGTCGCCGTTGAAGTCGCCCGCGAACGGGACGTCCGTCAGGCCCGCCTTCTTGTCGAGATCGCGTGCCACGTCCTGGCCCTTGAGGAGGAACTGCTGCAGAGCGAGCGTGGTGTTGGCGGTGAGCGCCTTGTCGGCGGCGGCGACCAGGTTCGGCGACAGGCCCTGAGCGCGGGCGGCGTCGCGGATCGCGGTGACGCGGGTGCGGTAGTCGGCGAGCTCCTTGGCCGCGGCGGCCTTCTCATCAGCGGTGTTGGCCGCGGCGCCGCCGGTGAAGATGAAGTCGTGCAGTGCCTGCGCCAGGGTGGCGTCGGAGGCGTTGAGCGCGGCCTGCGCGGCGAGCTTGACCTCGGTGCCCTTGGCGTTGTCCTTGATGTGCAGGACGTACTGCCGGTTGGGCGCGTCGATGAGTTCCTGGGTGACCGGGAGCAGCAGCAGCTGGAGCAAGGACCGCTTCGCGGCGGCCAGCGCCTCGGCGCGGAGCCGGGCGGCCTCTACCTCGTCTGCTTCCTTGAGCTTGCGGTCGAGGTCCTCCTTGGCGGCCTCGGCCGCGCCGGTGGTCAGGAACCGGGTCCACTCGGTCTGGGTGCTGCCCTCCGCCCATGCGGCCCGGGCCGCCGCCTTGACGGAGCTGCCCTCCTCCGCCTTCTCCCAGACCGCGACGATGAACCTGTAGTCGTCCTTCTCGATGAGCGCGGTGTCCGACGCGTCGAGTCCGACGGTGACCAGCACCGAGCGGCGCAGCGCCTGCGCCTGCTTGGTGGCGATCTCCACCTGGTTGTCGTCGTTCGCGGCGGCGAAGATGCCCGAGACGATGAAGTTGTACGCGGCGTCGGACTCTTCGGCGGCGTAGGCGCGCAGGGCCTCAGCCGACACGAAGCTGCCTTCCCTGGCCCGGCGCCAGATCTCGAAGACGAACTGCTGGTCGTTGAGCAGCAGCATCTCGCTGTCCGGGTTGATGGCCAGCGCTCCGGCGGCCTTGATCTTCTCAACGTCGTCGGCCAGGAAGGTGGGGTCGGCCGCGGCCGCGGCCGCGGCCGCGGCCGCGGCGGCGGCCACCACCGGTGCCTGGGGCGCGGCCACAGCGGCGGCCGGCACCAGCATCATCGTGGTAACGGTCAGTCCCGCGGTGAGAGTGGCGGCGAGGCGCACTCGCAGGCGATTGTTGGAATTGCTTACGGACACAGAAGAAGCTCCCCCGTGACGAAGCCGGCCAAGCCCTACAGGTGACAGATGAATCCGAGTTGAGGGCATGGTTAACGGCTGGTGACGCCTATTGCGCCAGCTCCGGACATTTACTGGACTCGATTACAAAGCGGGCTTGACCAGCTCCGAATCGAATACATGCACAATGAGGGTGATGCATGGACTGAACATTCGTCGATATGACATATGTCTCTCGGTCGTTGCGCCAGGTGCGGCGCTTCCCTCATAAATGCGGCGCCGATTCCCTTCCCCGTGATGATCCATTGCTGCTTCAATGTGCAACAGGCATCTATCCGGGTCGCTGGAGCGGCCCGATGTGCATGCCGTCATCTCATCCTGCGCCGACGGGATTCGAGCTCTACGGGGGACTTATGTATCGCGCTGGTCTACGCATGTCGGTCGTGTTGGTGCCGGTGCTGCTGTGCTCGCTGGCGGCCGGCCCAGCGGTCGCCGCGTCGGTGACCGCTTCCACGGCCACCTCGGTTGCCTCCACTCAGGAGGCCCAGTACCGGGTGATGGCGCGGCGGCTGAAAGACCTGGACCCGCGGTGGGAGGTGCGATCCGCAGCGCGGACGGCATACATCAGCGACAAGGTCGACGCGGCGACGAAGTTCTTCAGCACCGGGGGCGGGTACATGGAGGCCCGCAGTCGCGCGACGGCGAGCGCGACGCGCAACAATCTGCTGATCTCCCGGGCGATCGCGACCTCCAGCCCGACCGTCTCACCGATCGTCCACCTGACCGCGACCCGGGCGCAGTACGGAACTCTCGACGAGAAGGACCGCTACGTGCGGACCGGACTCCCCGAAGCCAAGAAGCTGGATGCCGCCAACTCGCCGGTGGAGCAGGCGAAGGTGCAGGCGCAGTTGGACCGCGACTACGTGACGAGCCTGGCCGCGCACGCCTCCGGCGCCTGGGTGCGGGCAGCAGCCCAACGAGCGGTCCAGCTCGGTACCGACAACGACATCGCCGAGTTCTTCAAATACGCTTGGGCCAGCGCCGCCGCTTGTGACCTTCAAGCGTTCCGGCTGGAGCTCGACGAGCAGGAAGCCACCTACCGCCACGAACTCGAGCGGCTTCTGGTGCTGGCACGGGACGCGCAGACCGCCTATGAGCAGGCTGCCGACGCGGCCAAGGTCAAAGCAGCCGAGGAGGCCCGGTTGGCATGGAACAACGCCGCCGACGTGGCAGCGTCCACGCAGGCGACCTGGGCAGCGAATCAGGAGCTCGCGGCCTCGCAGGCGCAGGCCTGGAAGGTGGTGTACGACTTCGCACTGAAAGCCACCACCGAACAGGACTGGGCGAGCATCGCCGAGCGAGCCACGGGCACCAGCACCTCGTGGACCGGTGAGGTGACCTGGGCCCAGGAGCAGGCGAAGGTGTGGACGGAGCTGGAGCGGACGATCCGGGCCAGTGCCACCGCCATCCCGGTGACCACCCCGGACGCTCAGGGCTGACGCCTATCGACGGCGAGCCGGCCCAGCTGCGGCTGGGCCGGCTCGCCGTCGGTTGCGTGGCTCGGAACGGATCAGGCCGTGGCGATCGTGATGTCCCGCAGTGCCACTCCGGGCGCCTGCTCGACCATGACGGGCGACCAGGACGCGCCGGTGCCTGTTCCGGCCAGACGGCAGTCGCGCACGACGGTGTCCCGGTAGGCCAGGACGCTCACCACGCCGTCGATCTCGCTGCGGCCCCACCCGGCGATGCGGACCGCGTAGAGCGGCCCGTTCCAGCGGACGTCCACGTCGCTGACCGTGATGCGCGCGCCGATGTCCGGCGTGGACACGAAGCGGTCGGTGTTGTCCCCCGGCAGTAGGCGGAAGCCCATCTCCACGTCGTGCAGGACCGCGCCGTGAACCGTCACGTCGTGCACCGAGCTCAGGTAGAAACCCTCGATCGCGCCGCTGACCCGCAGGCCGGAGACGGTGAGCCGGTGCGGGTGGTAGGTCGGGCCGGCGATCGACGAGACGTCCGCACCGACCGCGCCCCAGTGCACCGCGAGGCCGGTGTATCCGCCGGTCACCTCGACGTCGTGCAGGGTCACGTCCCGGACCGCGCCCATCACGCCGACGCCGTTCGCCGTACGCAGCGAGTCGTGGTCGACGCGGACCCGGCGCACCTCGACGCCGCTGATCCACGACGGCTCGGAACGGTAGAGGTACTCGCCGATGGTCAGCCCGGTGCCGCGGTCGCCGCCGTGCTCCCCGGGGTCCGACGGTGCCGGGACCAGAGTCAGGTCGCCGATCGTGACGTCCGAGCCGAGGACGTGCAGCACCGGGTGCCCGGTGCGGCCGGCGGCGACGAGCGTGGTGTCTGCTGCGGACGTGCCGGTGACGGTCCAGCCGCCCGGCACGAGCAGGCCGTCGGCGAGCACGTGCCGTCCCGGTGGCAACTCCAGCTTGCCGGGTGACTCGGTCTCGAGCAGGTCCTGCAGGATCCGGTGGTTCGTCACCGGATCGGTCCCGAGCGCCGGGCGGTGTATCACTTCGCCTCCAGAACACGCCAGGACAGGTTGGGCTGCGGCGAGGCTGCGGCGAGCAGCACCGGTCCGGTGGGCGGAGCGGCCAGCCGGATCTCGTCGCCGGCCACCTCCACCGCGATCGGGGTGCCGGTGATCAGGTCCGCCGCCAGCACACCGGCGAGCGGTCCGGGCCGGTAGGGCTTGGCCCGGACGACGATCCGCCGGGCCGCCCGGACAGCCTTGAAGGCGGCTCGGGCCGGACGCCGTTTGGTGAGCTTGTTGCGCGGGGTGAGCGGCAGCGGGGGAGCGGACGGCACCACATCCGTGGTCAGCCGGTGAACGGTGCCGGCTCCGGGCTGCAGCACGAAGAAGTCGCAGCCGGAGAAGCCCGTGGGGCCGGTGACCGCGGAAACCGAGTCGATCGCTCGTACCCCGATGCTGTTGATCCGCAGGCCGACCACCGGCCTGGTGGAGAGCCGCCCGGCCGCCCACTCCGGGGGTGTGGTCTGGCCGAGTTCGACCATCAGCAGGCCATCGGCGTTCAGCTCGCCCTCGGCCAGGTCGAAGGAAAGGGTGGCCTCCGCTCCGGCGGCGCCGCGCCACCCCTGCCGGCGTGCCAGCACCGCGCCGCCGCGGATCCGGCCCTGTGACCGCACCGCGACCACCCGGGGCAACTCCGGGGCGGTGCGCGAAGGGCGGACGCGGTCCGCCCACCAGCGGGTGGCGACCTCGTCGAGTCCGATGGAGACGGTCACCCGGACCGGTCCGCCGGTGCCGTGCACCTTGACCGCGACCGCGCCGAAGTCGCCGGTGACCCGCCCGACGATGCCGCGACCGCGGACCATCTGGTCGGCAATCGTCAGCGCCTGGTTCATCCCGGTGGCGAGCTGCATCGGGAGCTCGGCCGGAACGGCCGGCTCGTCGAAGTCGGTGCGGAAGTAGGCGCCCACACTCATGAGAGGTCGGTCCGGGTCAGCATCGGCTCACGCCGGGTCCACATCCGCTCCACCGTCTCGAACAGCGGGTCGGCGTCGCTCTCGATGTGCCGGAACGTCGCCCGGACCGTCTTCAACAGCGTGTTAACCGGCCAGACCTCCCACTGCGGCACCTGCGGGGTTACCACGTCGGCGCCGCTGCGGTAGAGCCAGAGCCAGAGCCGAGCCCGGCGTACCTGCTCCTCGGAGACCAGCGTGGCACCGTCGCGCAGAGCGGTGAGGCTCTCGTCGAGGGTCTTGAAGTACCCGTCCGTCGAGTCCACCACCGTGGAGAGCCCGCAGGAGCTCCACTCGGACCAGCCGGCCTGGATCACCGGGATGCCGTATGCGGGAAGCTCGTTGCTCACGCTGCCACGGACCGTGACGCCCAGGTCGGTGAGGCTCCAGAGCGCGTTCTTGCTGATCGAGGCACTGGGCTTGAAGACCATGTGCTTCGACTTGACGTGCTCCTTGGCCAAGGCGTCGAAGAAGCCGCTGGAGTCGTAGAGCGCCTGACTCGGGTGGTCCAGGAACATCCACTGGGCGTCGTCCCGCTGAGCCGCCCAGGCCGCGGTCTCGGTGAACCAGTCGGCCAGGCTCGGGAAGAGTTCCCGGTTGGTGCCGAGCGCGTCCGAGACGGCGTGGTTGAAGACGGCGACGATCGGCTTGTCCGGATCGAAGCCGAACCGGGCCGCGGTGTGGGCCCGGAGCACGGCACGCTCGGCCGGGTTGTTCAGGTCGACCGAGGCGGTCGCGCCACCGCGCCACCAGCTGGGCCGGCCCAGGTTGACCTTGGATCGCCAGGCGATCAGCTCGGTGGCCCGGCGCAGTTCCTCGTGACGCGGCCAGAGCTTCGTCTCGAAGACGTCGGCGATCTGCCTGGTCAGCTCCTCGCGGAACGTCCCGGTGTGGGTGTCGTTCTCGGGGAAGAGCGCGTACGCCTTGAGGCACCCGGTCTGCTGGGTGTGGATAACCGGCACGCCGGAGCGCCGCGCCACCTCCACCGCCAGACCCCACTGGTCGTAGTCCACGTGGCTGGTGACCAGCGCGACCACGGGCTGCTTGAACTGCTCCTCGTAGAACGCGGCGAGGCCGTCGCCGTACCGTTGCCGCTCCTGCGGAGGCTGGGGCCGCAGCCGCGGCAGTTTCGCGAGCCGCGCGTCGGTCGCGGCGACGTAGCCGGACGTGTCGAAGGTGGGCTTGCGGTCCGACTTGCGCACCACGTCCCAGACATCGATCGTCTCGGCGGCGCCGTACGCGCTCGCAAGCTGACGCACCAGCGAGACGTTGAAGCCCTGCCACAGGGTGTTCCGCCAGGCCTCCTCCACCCCGGTGAAGACGATCAGCTTCGCCGGCCGGAACCGGCGGATCGCGTTGGCCACCGCCAGGTTGCGCAGTGTGACGCGCAGATCCTGGTGGAATGCCTCCACCAGGATCACGGCGTCGTCCTCGGCCGGCGTCAGGTTCTTCTGCCAGAAGACCTCCGCGGCGGTCAGGAAGTGCTTCCACTCCTGCTTGTTAGCTTGTAGCCACACGTCAGACCAGATCCCAGGTGAGTGGTGTTCCCTTGGCGGCGTCGGACTTGAAGACGCGGCCGATTACGGTGCCGATCTCGTCCGGCTCGAGCCCGCCGGTCGGTCGGATGGAGCGGACGTTCGCCTCGGTGACCGGCTCGCCCGCGACCACGTCGGCGACGACGTAGAGCGAGCGGCGGAACCGCAGGCTCTCCTTCTCCGCGTCGGTCGGGCCGATGCGGGTGGTGCCGAGCGACTGCCAGGCTCGCTCCGACTCCACCACGAGGCTGGCCAGTTCGGCCGGGTTGAGCGAGAACGCCGAGTCCACGCCGCCGTCCTCGCGGTCCAGCGTGACGTGCTTCTCGATCAGCACGGCGCCGAACGCGACAGCGGCGATCGGCACGCCGATGCCGAGCGTGTGGTCGCTCAGGCCGATCGGCAGGCCGAGCGCCTCGCGGAGCACCGGGATGCGCCGCAGGTTGGTCTCCTCCGGCGGGGCCGGGTAGGAGGCGGTGCAGCTCAGCACGGTGATGTCGGTGGCGCCGGCACCCTGCGCGGCCTCGACCGCGGACGTGATCTCCCGGAGCGTGGCCATGCCGGTGGAGATGATGATCGGCTTGCCGGTCGACGCGGCCAGGCGGATCAGCGGCAGGTCGGTGATCTCCGAGGAAGCGATCTTGTACATGGTCGCGTCCAGCTTCTCCAGCAGCTCCACCGCGGTGCGGTCGAACGGGCTGGAGAACGGCGTGATGCCCCGCTCGCGGGCGCGCTCGAAGATCGGCGCGTGCCAGTCCCACGGCGTGTGCGCGCGCTCGAAGAGCTGGTAGAGGTAGTCGCCGCCCCAGAGGTCGTGCCCCTGGGAGATCTGGAAGCGGGGGTGCTTCACGTCCACCGTCATGGTGTCGGCGGTGTAGGTCTGGATCTTGATGGCGTCGGCGCCGGCATCGGCCGCGGCGTCCACCAGCTGGAGGGCCCGGTCGAGCGAACCGTTGTGGTTGCCCGACATCTCCGCGACGATGTACGGCTTCGAATTGCTCATTTCGCTCTCTCTGTCCAGACGACCGTCTTCGGCACGCCGTCGACGAGCCGTTCATATCTGCGGACCTCGCGGAAGCCGAAGCGCCGGTGCAAGGCGAGGACCTGTTTGTTCTCCTCGAGCGTCTCGCCGCCGAGCGTGTCCAGGCCGAGGACACCGAACGCGTACTCGACCGCTTCCTTCTCCAGCCGCATCCAGGCGGGGAGCAGCCGCGGGCCGAGCCCTTCGACGTCGAGGTAGAACGACCACGTGGCCCCGTTGAAGATCACCACGCCGGCCGGAGTCCCCGACTCATCCTCATATATGAGGACCCGTCCGGTCTGGGTGGACCACCAGGCGGCATGCTCAAGAGGCTGGATCTCGTGGGTGGTGAGACTGACGGCGCGCACGGCTGGATGGTTGCGCCAGCTCAGTACGAGGTCGCGGTCGGAGTCACGGGCGGGACGTAGCACGCCGTCAACGTAGGGAGGTGGCTTTGACCCGCTGTGGCGGTGAGGGGAGGTCCGGGGAAACCGCAGGTGTCCGTTCGGTGGATCGGCGCCGGAGACCCGCCACCCGGTAACCCGTGCGCAGCGCCGAGTACATGACGTAGCTGTTCGCGGCGACCAGCCGGTGCTTGATCCCGGGAGTCCCGGCGGGCGGCAGATAGCCCTCCGGCCGGTGCTGCCGGTAGAGCCGGGCGATCCTGCGGAAGAAGGCCCGCCGGCGGCTCGGGTGCACCCGCGACTCATTGCCGGCGACCACCAGCAGGTGACTGATCATCAAGGTGAACAGCCGGACACGCAGCGCCGGGTCCACGCCCGCGGAGTCCACCCAGGCGTGGAGCCGGTCCCACTGCTCGAACGCCTCGAAGTGCCGCTCGCTGCGGGTCGCGGTGATCGCCCCGAACCGGCCGACCCGGTAGTGGTAGCAGACCCGGTCGAGCACTTCGACGCGCTCGGCGGCGAGCAGCACCGGGTTGCTGAACGGGACGTCCTCGTACCACCCGGCGGGGAACCGCAGGTCGTGCTTCGCGAGGAAGTCCCGCCGCATGATCCGGTTCCAGGCGGTGTGCTGCACGCCGAGCAGGCGTTCCACGGTGGCCGGGCCACGCAGCAGCGGTGAGCTGGCGTCGGTGTCCAGGCGGCCGTTCTCGTGCACCCGCAGGTGGTCGATGAGCAGGACGTCCGGTTCGGTCTCGCGCAGCCGCTCCAGCACCGCCCGGATCGAACCGGCGGGCAGCCAGTCGTCGCTGTCCACGAACCACACGTACCTGCCGCGGGCCTCCGCCAGACCGGCGTTGCGGGCCAGGCCGAGCCCCACGTTGTTGGCGAGGTGGAGGACTCGCACGTCACCGTGGCGGGCGGCGTACCCGTCCAGCATCGACCCGCACGCGTCGGGTGAGGCGTCGTCCACCGCGATGACCTCGACCTGCGAGTTCTCCTCGGCGGTCAGTCCGGCGCGGATCGACTCCAGACACTGGTACAGGTAGCCCTCGACCGCGTAGACCGGCACTACGACGGTCAGCAGAACGTCCATGACGGCAAATGTCGACCCCGCACGTGAAGTACAGGGGAACCAGACCTTTCAAGGATCTACGTCACAGGCAATTCTCGCGGTCCAACGGGCGAACACCCGTTACTTCCCGAAGAGAAGATCCTGCATCGCCTCGGTGGTGAGAGGCTCGGCGAAGTAGTAGCCCTGGCCCAGCTCGCAGTTGCCGCCGGCCAGCTCGCTCAGCTGCCCGGCGTCCTCGATCCCCTCGGCGATCGTGGACAGCTGCAGCGCCTGTCCGAGCTGGATGATGCCGTGGGTGAGCGCCGCCGCGGCCGGTTCGTCGCCGACGTCGTCGACGAAGGACTTGTCGATCTTGATGATATCGACCGGGAACCGCCGCAGGTACGCGAGTGACGAGTACCCGGTCCCGAAGTCGTCGATCGCCAGCCGCACGCCGAGCGCCTTCATGGCGTGCAGCCGGCGCAGCGTCTCCGGGCGGTGGTCCACGATCAGCGACTCGGTCAGCTCGATGACCAGGCAGTGCGCCGGCAGCCCGCTCTCCTCCAGCGCGGAGCTCACCACGTCCGGCAGATCGGCCCGGTCCAGTTGCACGGCGGAGAGGTTCACACTGACCGTCAGTGGCGCGTCGGCGGGCCGCTGCGCGTTCCACCCGGCGGCCTGCCGGCACGCCTCCCGCAGCACCCACTCGCCGATCGGCACGATCATGCCGGTCTCCTCGGCGAGCGGGATGAAGTCCAGCGGCGGGATCATCCCGCGTTCCGGGTGCTGCCAGCGGACCAGGGCCTCCAGGCCGGAGATCTCCCCGGTCCGCAGCCGGACGATCGGCTGGAACCGCAGCTGGAACTCGTGCCGCAGCACCGCACGGCGCAGGTCGGCCTCCATCTCCAGGTGCTTCTGGAAGGACTCGCGCATCACCGGGTCGAAGACCGTGAACTGGTCCTTGCCCTGCTTCTTGGCCTCGAACATCGCGAGGTCGGCCCGGACCAGCAGTTCCTGGGCGTCCTCCTCGCCGGTCACGCCGTACGCCACCCCGACGCTGCAGGTCACGAACGTCTCCCGGCCGTCGAGGTCGAACGGCTCCCGTATCGCCGCGACGATCCGCCGGGCGACCGGCACGGCCGCCTCCACCCCGGTGACGTCCGGCAGCAGCACCGCGAACTCGTCGCCGCCGAGCCGCGCCGCGGTGTCGTCGGTGCGCAGGCACTCCCGGATCCGGTCGGCGACCGCGGCGAGCAGCCGGTCACCGGCGTTCGGCCCGAGCGCGTCGTTGATCACCTTGAACCGGTCCAGGTCGATCAGCAGCGCCGCGGCGCCGCCGGTCCGGGACGTGACCAGGGCGTTCTCGGTACGGGTCATGAACAGCGCCCGGCTCGCCATGCCGGTCAGCGCGTCGTGGAACGCGTGGTTCATCTCGCGCAGCGTGCGGGCGTCGGTGATCGCCAGGCTGACGTGCTCGGCGAACGCCTGGAGGATCTCCCGCGCCGGCTTGTCCCATTCGCGGACCCGGGCGTACGAGCCGACGAACAATGCGCCGATCACCACGCCGTTCTCGTGCACCGGCACCGCCATGATGCTCTTGAGCCTGGCGCGGACCACCTCGGGTACGGCGATCGGCGAGCTGGCGTAGTCGTCCACCGCGATCAACTCGTCGCCCATGATCGCGAGTCCGGCGGCGCCGAGCGCGGCGATCGGCACCTGCTGCATCCGCACCACCGCGTCGTCGGGGATGCCGTGCGAGGCGACGAGGCTGGTCCGGCTCGGGTCGTCGCCGTCCAGGACGGTGAGCCCGGCCATCTCGACGTCCATCAGCTCGGCCGCCGCCGTGGTGATCATCTCCAGGAGCCGGGGGAGCGGCTCGCGCCGGGCGATCGCCCGCTGCACCGTGCTGAGCTCCTCGAAGAGACGCTGGCGACGCTGCAGCGAGTCGATCAGGCGGCCGTTCTCGGCGGCCTGCCGCCGTTCCGCCTCGACCAGCTGGAGGGTGTGCAGACTGAGCTCGAGCACCTGCGCCATGCCGCGGAGCAGGCAGATCTCCTCGATGGTGAACCCGCCGGCCCGCCGGCCGAGCACCAGCCCGCCGGGGGAGACGCCACCGATCGGGGCGTGGGCGATGGCGTACGTGTCCGCGCCGATCAGCAGCGTGCCCCGCCGACCGGCCGCCGCCTCGCTGACCGCGTACGCGGGGACGGCGTCGGCCGTGAGCCCAACCACGGCGGCCACGCTGCCGTCGACCACCAGCACCGCGAGGTCGGCGCCGAGCGCGCGGACCGCACACTCCACGGCGGCACGCTGGGCGGCGGCTTCGTCGGGCCGGTCCGCGACGACGGCGAGGAACTCCGTCAGTTGCTCAGTCGCTAGCACGGTGATGCTGTCGGCGGTGTCGGGACTCACCTGAGAAAAACCGGTGAGTCGCGTGCCAACCTGGTCACGAACGGTCAGTGAATCGCTACTAAACGTTGCATGCATGGTGCTGATGGGACTGAATGGACCCGTGGACACGCCTGAGGACGATCCGCGCGCGCTGGCCACCGGCCGCATCGGCGTGGCCTCGGTCTCCTTCTTCGGGCTCGCCGCCGCCGCGCCGGTGGTCACCCTGATCACCCTCGTTCCGGTGTCCCTCGCCGCGGGCTCGGGTCCGCTCGTGCCGCTGAGCTTCGCGGCGCTGGCCGTGCTGCTCGTTCTCTTCTGCGGTGGGTACGCGGCGATGATCCGTCGCCTGCCGAGTGCCGGTGCCGCGTACACCCATGTCGCCCGCGGCCTGGGCCGCCCCGCCGGCCTGGCCGCCGCCTGGCTGGCGCTCGCCGGGTACCAGGCGATCCAGTTCGGTCTGTACGCGCTGGCCGGCGCCGCCGCCACACCGCTGGCGCGAAGCTGGTTCGCGACGGCCGGCGCGGAGTGGACCGTCCCGTGGTGGGCCGGCGCTGCCGCGTGCTGGGCCCTCGTCGCGCTGCTCGGCACCATGCGGATCGAGGTGGCTGCCGGGGTGGCCGGCCTGCTCGCGGTCGCCGAGGCCGCGGTCCTGGTCGGCGTGGGCGCCAGCAATCTGCTGGCGCCGGCAGGCGGGCGGATCACCGCCGAGTCGATCCGGGTGGACGCCGCGACGATCGACCGGCCGGTGCTCGGGCTGCTGCTGGCGGCCGGGGTGCTGGCCTTCGCCGGGTTCGAGAGCGCCGGCGTCTATGCCGAGGAGGCGCTGCGGCCGCGGCGGACGGCCGGGTTCGGCGCGTACGGCGCGGTGGTCCTGATCGCCCTGCTGCTCGGCGGGCTCAGCTGGTCGATGATCGTGGCAGCCGGGCCGGACCGGATCACCGCGGTGGCCGGCGCCCGCGGCGGTGACCTGCTCTTCGCCCTGGCCGGCGAGCGGTTGCTGCCCTGGGCGGTGACCACGGCCCGGGTGATCCTGGTGGTCGGCGTGCTGGCCGGGGTGCTGGCGCTGCATCACGCGATGGCCCGTCACCTGCACGCGATGGGCCGCGAGGGGGTGCTGCCGTCGGTGCTGGCCGGCGCCGGTCGCCGGACCGGCGCACCGCGGGCCGCCTCGCTGACCCAGACGCTGGCGGTCGGCGCCGCGCTGGCCGGGGCCTATGCGGCGGGCGCTGATCCCGGGCCGGTGACCGCGCGCTGGATGATCCTCGGAGGCGCGTTGAGCATCCTGCTCCTGCTGCTGGTCACCGCGCTGGCCGCGCTGCTGCACCTGAACCGGGCGCCCGGCGGCGAGAGCGCCTGGGGGCGTTTTGTTTCGCCCCTTCTGTCCACTGTGTCCCTTGGTAGCCTCGTCTACCTGGCTTTCCGGGACCTGCCGGAAATCCTCGGCCTGCCCGCGGGCTATCCGCTGGTGCGCGCGGTTCCGGCGGCGATCGGCGGATGCGTCGTGCTGGGGCTGGCGCACGCGGCGCTGGTCAGGTGGCGGTGGCCGGAGCGGTACGCGGGTATCGGCCTCTGCGGGACGGCGGTGGTCGTCACCCCGTACCCGAAAATCCCTGAGCAGCGGACTCCCGGCGCGCACCGCCCGGAGCGGGTGGAGTTCTAGCCGAAGAAATCCTGAACCTGGGTGAGCGTCAGGTACCCCTGCTGCTCCAGCTCACGCGGGATGGACGGCAGCGACTTCGCGGTCACCGGCACCTCGTCCGCGTCGCCCGGCGCCGGCGACGGGTCCGGGGTGGGCGGAAGGTCGGCCAGCGCCATCGCCTCCCGGATCACCTCGAACATGGTCCGCACCTCGGTGGTGGCCCGCCGCGCCAGCTCGTCCGGTCCGGCGCCGGCCGGTGGCAGCTCGCAGGTGAAGTTCGCGCGTAGCAGGTCGTCGACGCGGTGGATGTCGGCGCTCGGGCGCAGGTGGTCCAGGCGCCCTTCGGTCACTATCCCCAGCTCGCATCCGTGCAGGCCGGAGCCGTGCCACCAGCGCTGCCAGTGCGGGTCGGCGTCGAGGGTCTGCACCGCGTGCTGGAGGGCTACCAGGTAGTGCCGCGGAGCGTGACCGTCCCGAGTTGCCGTACCCAGCCGCGGGTGGATCCAGAACTCGTCCATGTTTCGCATGGTGACAGGCCGAGCGGCATAAGGGGGAAATTTCGGGCGCGCGCGTCGCGGTTTCGGTCGCCGAAACCGGTGCGTCCGGGCGCCGCGACGGCGCTGGGCGTACGGCGGCGTGGTTGCGGCCCTGGGGGTGCTCGCGCTGTTGATCCAAGCCGGTCTCAATCGGGCAAAAGCTTAGAAAAGATCGGCGTGGACGCCCGCTCCCTGTCCGATTCACCGCAAAATGGGGAGTGAATCGGACATAAGGGGCGAAGATGAGAAGACTCTGGGCGGCCGCCACCACGGCCGCGCTCTGCGCCACCGGCGCCACGGTGACGGCGGCGCCGGCCGAGGCCTCCGGCGGCGGGCGCACCGCGGCGGCGATCACCTGGGGCCCCTGCACCGAAGCGACGCTCAAGGCGCAGAACGCCGAGTGTGGCTTCGTGACCGTGCCGATGGACCACGCGAAGCCGGACGGGCCCAAGATCCAGCTGGCCGTCTCGCGGGTCAAGCACACCGTGCCGCAGGAGAAGTACCAGGGCGTCATCCTGGTGAATCCCGGTGGCCCCGGCGGCGCCGGGCGGAGCATGGCCACGCTCGGGGCGCACGTGCCGAAGGGCGGCGGCGCCGGGTACGACTGGATCGGCTTCGACCCGCGTGGCGTGGGCGCGAGCACGCCGAAACTGGTCTGCGACACGAGCTATGCGGGGTACAACCGGCCGGCGTACGTGCCGGTCACCAAGGAGATCGAGAAGGCCTGGCACGCCAAGACGAAGGCGTACGCGGCGGCCTGCGCCAAGGCCGGCGGTCCGCTGCTGGAGCACCTGCGCACCGAGGACTCGGTGCGGGACATCGAGGCCCTCCGGATCGCCCTGGGCGCTGACAAAATCAACTTTTACGGCTTCTCGTACGGGACGTACCTGGGCCAGGTCTACGCCACCACGTTCCCGGACCGGGTGCGCCGGATGGTCCTCGACGGCGTCGTCGATCCGGGCCGGGTCTGGTACCGCTCGAACCTCGACCAGGACATCGCCTTCGACCGGGCGATCAAGGTGTATTTCGCCTGGATCGCCAAGTACGACGCGGTCTACCACCTCGGCCGGACCGGTAAGGCCGTGGAGAAGCTCTACTACCGGCATCTCGGCGAGGCGGCCACCCGGCCGATCGGCGGAGTGATCGGCCCGGCCGAGCTCACCGACGTCTTCCTCCAGCCCGGCTACTACATCTTCGGCTGGGAGGAGACCGCGCGGGCGTTCTCCGCCTGGGTGCACCGGCGGGACCCGAAGCCGTTGCGCAAGCTCTACGACGACAACCACCCGCAGACCGCGGACGGCGACAACAGCTACGCGGTCTACCTGGCCGTCCAGTGCACCGACAGCAAATGGCCGTCGGACTGGCGGCGCTGGGCGAAGGACAACTGGCGGGTGCACCGCAAGGCGCCGTTCGAGACCTGGGGCAACGCCTGGTACAACGCCCCGTGCCGGCACTGGGCCGCCCGCCCGGGCCGCCCGGTCGACGTGACCGGGACGAAGATCCCGCCGGTCCTCATGATCAGCGAGACACTCGACGCGGCCACCCCGTTCGCCGGGGCGATCGAGGCGCGTCGCCGGTTCCCGCAGTCGGTGCTCGTCGAGGGCGTGGGCGGAACCACGCACGCCGGCTCGCTCTTCGGCAACGCGTGCATCGACGGCACGATCGCGGACTACCTCGCGTCGGGGGCGCTCCCGAAGCGGCTCGACGGCAACCGGTCCGACCGGGAGTGCGCGCCGATCGCCCAGCCCACGCCCACCACGGCGGTCGGGCGCAAGGCGAAGGAGCGGCTCAGCCTCATGCGCTATGCTTCGTGGCGCGAAGGGGAGTAGCTCCCAATGTCGCGGTCGACACACTGACGCTCCGGCGTCCGGCCGCGCGGCCTTTCCCAAAGGCGAGCGAGACCTTCGACCAGGCCGTAACACTATTGCGGCCGGGTCGAGGTCGCCCTGCGCCTGAGCCCCGGTCGCCATCAACCGGGAGTCATCTGTGGAAGGTTTCCTCGCCGCGCTGGGCATCAGCTTTGCGGTGATCTTCGTGGCTGAGCTGGGCGACAAGTCGCAGCTCATGGCCATGACATTCGCTACCCGTTTCAAGCCCGTCCCGGTGCTCATCGGCATCACCGTGGCGACCGCCCTCGTGCACCTCGTGTCGGTCGGCATCGGGTACGGCCTGGGGGCCACCCTGCCGACCGGCTGGATCTCCCTGGTGGCGGGCATCGCGTTCCTCGCCTTCGGTGCCTGGACGCTACGCGGCGACAAGCTCACCGACGAGGAGAAGAGCAAGGCGGAGCGCTCCACCGGCTCGGCGATCCTGGCCGTCGGTGGGGCGTTCTTCCTCGCCGAGCTCGGCGACAAGACCATGCTCGCGACGATCACGCTCGCCACCCAGCACGGCTGGTTCGGCACCTGGATCGGCTCGACGATCGGCATGGTCGCCGCCGACGCGCTCGCCATCCTGGTCGGTCGCTACCTCGGCCGGCACCTCCCGGAGAAGGCCATCAAGTACGGCGCCGCCGCGCTCTTCGCTATCTTCGGCATCTGGTTGATCGCCGAGGGTGTGATCGAAGTCCGATAGGAGGCGCGGAGCGTGACCCGATCCGTCGAGATGGCCCGGATCCAGCTGGTCCGCGGTGAGCCTGGCGCCGCCGCGGAGCTGCTCGGTCCGGTGCTCGCGGCGGAGCCGGACGACGTCACCGCTCTGATCCTGATGACACACGCCCAGCTCGCCCTCAAGAAACCGGAGCTGGCCGAGGAGATGGCTCGCCGCGCGGTGCGCAACGCGCCGGAGTGGGCGGACGCGCTCGCCGCGCTGAGCCGGGTGCTCACCGCGCTCGACCAGCACGAGGAGGCGATCGCCACGGCGCGGCAGGCGGTGCTGCGCCAGCCGGAAAACCCGTACCGGCACAACCGGCTGGCATGGGCTCTGCTGGAGGAGGGCCGGGACCCGGTGGGCGCCGAGCACGCGGCCCGCGAGGCGGTGCGGCTCGGCCCGGACGAGTCCGACTTCCGGATCACGTACGCCATGGTGATGAAGCAATTGAACCTGCGGGACCGGGCCCGGCAGGCGCTGCGGGACGCGCTGGCCCTGGACCCGGAGAACGCGGTGGCCCTGCACGAACTGGCCGCGCTGGACGTCGTGCACCACCATCCGTTCGCGCTGGGCCGCCTCGCCCGGGGAGCGTCCGGGCTGGTCGGGGCGTTGCGGACCGATCCGAGCCAGCAGGCCAGCCGGTTCCTGCTGGACGTCGCCCTGCGCCAGTTCCTGGTCTACACCGCGATCATCCTGACCCTCCTGGCGTACCTCGGCTGGCGTCTCGCGGACTCCTCGACCGGGTCCGCCCGGGTGATCGCGGCGGCCGCCGCGCTGGCGCCCGCCGCGTACGCCGGTTTCTTCGTCGCCCGGCTCGACCCCGCGCTGCGCGGCTATCTGCGCGGCCTGCTCGCCTCCGGGCGTCAGCGGGTCGCGGTGATCGCGGCCGGGGTCGCCGTGGCGCTGCTGCTCCTCGCGATCGTGGCGCCGGCCGGGTGGCTCTCCGCGCTGCTCGGCACGGCCGCGGCGACCGGGTTCGGCGTCCGGCTGCTGACCGCTCCGGCCGACGGGCCGGGCGACTCCGGTCGCGGCCTCTCCACCAACTCGCTCTGGCTGATCGTGGGCGTCTGCGCCGCGGCCACGCTGGGTCTCGCGATCACCGACGCGGCCGATCCGGCGTGGCGGTTCGCCGCCCTGATGGCGGCGCCCGCGGCCGCCGCGACCTGCCTTCTGGTGATCTTCCGCCGGAGGAAGCTCGCCGGCCGATGACGATCCTCCGTCGGATGAGGCTCGCCGGCCGGTGATGATCTTCCGGCGGATGATGCTCGGCCGACGGTGATGATCTTCCGGCGAAATGTCTCAGTTATTCGCCTTCGCGGTCGATGATGACCGTGTGACCCCCAGCTACGTGCGACGCGGAGTGGCCCGATGACCGAGCTGGCCTCGTCAGCCCGGACGGCGGCCACCGACGCCCCGGCGCGTGCCTTCGCCGACCCGGCCGACCTGAGCGTGGCACGTGCCGCCGCCCTCTTCGAACACCTGCAGCCGGACCGTGCCGCCACGATTCTCGAACCGGTCCTGGCCGCCCACCCGCAATCGGTGGCCGGTTGGATCCTGATGGCCCGGATCCGCCTGGTCCTGGACCAGATGGACACCGCGCTGGAGGCCGCCGTCCGCGCGATCGAGCTGGCGCCGGACGATCCCCGCCCGCTCGCCATCGCCAGCCGGGCGCTGACCCTGCTCGGGCGGCACGACGAGGCGATGTCGATGGCGTACCGGGCGGTCGTCGTCGAGCCGAAGAACCCGCTCTGGCACGACCGCGTGGCCTGGGCGCTGCTCGCCGCGGACCGGCAGCTCGCCGACGCCGAGCAGGCCGCGCGCACCGCGATCGGGCTGGATCCGAACGAGGCGCACTACTACTTCACCCACGGCATGGCCCTGGCCGCGCTCGGCCACGTCGACCAGGCGCGCCAGGCGCTCGCCACCTCGCTGCGGCTCGAGCCCGGCAATCCGGTCGCCAAGCACCGGCTGGAGGTCCTCAACGGCGAGGCCGAACCGGTGGCCGAGAAGAAGAAACGCGGCTGGAAGCTGTTCGGCCGCTAGTCTGCCCGGATGGCTGAGCGGTATGCGATCTCGTCCGGTTCGGCGTACGAGGAGAAGTACGGGTACGCCCGAGCGGTGGTCGACGGCGACCGGGTGCACGTCTCCGGCACGACCGGCTTCGACTACGCCACGATGACCATCTCGGACGACGTCGCCGAGCAGGCCGAGCAGTGCCTGCGCACGATCGACGCGGCGCTGACCGAGGCCGGTGGCTCGATCGCCGACGTGGTCCGGGTGCGGTACCTGTTGCCGGACGGCGCCGACTTCGAGGCCTGCGCCCCGGTTCTGAGCCGCTGGTTCGGCGCGGTGCGACCGGCCGCCACGATGATGGTCGTCGGCCTGCTCGACCCCCGGATGAAGATCGAGATTGAGGCCGAGGCTCGCCTTACCCGGTGACCTGACCGGAATTACGTCGGACCAATCGCTATGCGTCCGATAATTCGGTTATGCGATGCATGTTCGCCGCAATTCTCGTTGCCGCGATCGTCGCCGGTCCCGCACCGGCTCGCGGGGAAAAGCCGGCGCCCGGGGATGATCGGGCGCGCGGGGATGATCCGGCGTCTTCGGTGACCGCCCGCTACGGCTTCAACGGGTGGCCCACCTCGACCGCCGACGAGTCAGGCAACGGCCACCACCTGCGCATCCTCTCGTTCGGCGGCGGCCGGCTGCGGCTCGTCGAGCACGGTCCCGGCACCGCGCTCGCCTTCCCCGGCAAGTGCACCGACCCGGTCTGCCCGCACGTGGTGCTGCAGAGCACCACGTCGGCCGACCTGAACCCGGGCAGCCGCAACCTCGCCTACGGCGCCGACGTCCTGCTCCCGCCCGGACAGACCAGCACCGGCCAGAACGTCCTGCAGAAGGGCTACTCGCGAACCAGCAGCCAGTACAAACTGCAGATCGACGGCGCCGCCGGCCATCCCAGTTGCGTGCTCGTCGACCAGCTCCGGCCGACGATCCGGATCGCCCGCAGCCGGATCAGCACCGCGGACGGGCGCTGGCACCGGATCCGCTGTCAGCGCACCGGCGACCGGCTGGAGATCTACGTCGACGGGGTGCCGTACGGCGGGACCAGCGTGCCGGTCACCCTGTCGGTCAGCAACAACCGGCCGCTGAGCATCGGCGCGAAGGGCCCGTACCGCGACAACGACCAGTTCAACGGCGTGCTCGACAACGTCTGGGTCAGGATCGGCTGAGGGCGGTCAGCAGCCGGGCGTCCGGGGTGTCGCCGGAAAGCTCCCAGGCGAACAGTCCGCCGAGCCCCCGCTGCCGGGCGAACGTGACCTTCTCAGTGATCGTCTCCGGGGTGTCGTACGACCACCACTGCGCCCCGCATCGGGCGTACGCCTGCCCGCCGGCCGTCCCCGTCGGCGGGCAGCGGTCCACCAGTACGTGGTAGTCCTCGATGCCCTTGCCGTAGCGGCCGGGCGCCGGCCCGGTGGCCGTCGCGCCCGGTTCGGCGCCGTCCACCCCGGTCCAGCCACGGCCGTAGAAGCCGACCCCGATCAGCACCTTCGCCGCAGGGACACCGAGCGCCAGCAGCTCCGCGACTGTCGACTCGGTGGTCGCCGCCGTCCGGGGGATGCCGGGATAGGCGCTCAGTGCGGAGTGGGCCGCGGTCCGGCGATCGTCCGGTCCGGTGCTCGCGCCGAAGTAGTCGTACGTCATCGCGCCGAGCCAGTTCGCGTACCGGGCCGCCCCGGCGTAATCGGTGGCCCGCAGCTTTCCGACGTCGCCAGGCACCGCAGCGGTGATCAGGGCGTCCGCGCCGAGCGACGCGCGCAGCGCGGCGAGCACCGCGGTGAGCGCGCCCGGCCCGCTGGCGTCGCAGGAGACGCCGCAGGCATTCGGGTACTCCCAGTCCACGTCGATGCCGTCGAACAGCCCGGACCAGCGCGGATCGTTGATCAGTGCGCGGCAGGACGCGGCGAAACCGGCCGGATCGGCGGCGGCCCGGGTGAACCCGGCCGAGCCGCTCCACCCGCCGAACGACCAGAGCACCTTGAGCCGCGGGTTCGCCGCCTTGAGCTTGCGCAGCTGCCCGAAGCTGCCGAGGAGCGGGGCGCCGGCGCTGTCCGCCACACCGTCCACGCTGTCGGCGGCCTCGATCGGCTTACGGTAGGCCGCCCACGGGTCGCCGACCGCACACCGGCCGTCGTCGACCTTGCCGAACGCGTACTTCAAATGGGTGAGCCGGCGCGCCGCGCCGCTCTCCTGCACATTCTTCACCCGGAAACCGCGGCCGTAGACGCCCCATTCGGTGAAGTACCCGGCCACCACCTGCGCAGGCGTGGACGAGGGAGACGGACGAGGTTCACCTCCGCAGGCGGCAACGGCGAGCATGAGTACGGGTACGAGTAACGCTGACACCAAGCGCACCGGGCCGAAGCTAGCCGCCATACCCGCCATACCGCCCCTCAACCACTCGAACGTGTCGTTCACGACCTCGTGGGTCATGACAAGCGCGGCTGTGCAATCGTCGAACAGTGGCACTGAGCTGGCGTACCGAGGTGCGGGCATTGTTCGCCTGGCGGCGCGTCCTGAACCGGCTGCGCGCCGTTCTGCGCAGTGCACTGACCACCTTCGTGGTCCTCACCCTGACTCTCTGGCTGATGCCCGGGGTGGCCAGCACCGATCTTCTCGACATCCTCGGCCTGGTGGTGCTGGTCGCCGTGGTCGGCGCGGTGCTGCGCCCGCTGCTGCTGCTCGGGATCACCGCGCTGGGCGGGTGGGGAGCGATGCTCCTCGGCGTGGTCGCGCAGGTCGCGGTCATGGTGATCGCGCTGGAGCTGGACCCGGCCGAGCAGATCAGCGGCCTGCCCACGCTGGTGGCCGCCGCGATCCTGGCGGTCGTGGTGGCCGCCCTGCTGGACTGGATGGCGGACAGCGGCAGCGACGACACGTTCGTCCGGGAGGCCCGCCGCCTGATGCGCGGCGTCCGGCGCCGCGCCGCCCGCCGGGCCGGTGGCCCACTGATCACGTTCCGCCGGCCGCGACCCGGCGCCGAGCCGGGCCTGCTGATGGTGCAGCTCGACGGGGTCGCCGAGCCGGTGCTGCGCTGGGCGATCCGGGCCGGCAACCTGCCGACGCTCGGGCACTGGCTGCGGACCGGCACCCACACGATGCGCGGCTGGCACACCGGCCTGCCGTCGACCACGCCGGCCTCGCAGGCCGGCATCCTGCACGGCGCGAGCCGGCAGATCCCCGGTTTCCGCTGGTACGAGAAGGAGACCGGCAAGCTGATGGTCTCCAACCGCCCGCGCGACGCGGCGATCATCGAGACCCGGCTGAGCGACGGCCGAGGGCTGCTCCGCGACGGCGGGGTGAGCATCAGCAACGCGTTCAGCGGGGACGCGGCGACGAACCTGCTCACGGTCAGCCACGCGGCGCTGCCCGGCCGGTCGGCCCGCGGCTGGGCGGCGTTCATGGCCTCCCCGTACGGCTTCACCCGTGCCCTCGTCCTCGGCGTGGCCGAGGTCTTGACCGAGCTGCACCAGGCCCGCCTCCAGCGGCGGCGCAACCTGCAGCCCCGGGTCAGCCGGTCCGGCGCGTTCCTGGCCCTGCGGCCGGCGTCGATGCTGCTGCGCGACGTGAACGTGTCGCTGATGGCCGAGCAGATGGCCCGCGGCGTGCCGGCGATCTACTGCGACCTGGTCGACTACGACGAGGTCGCCCACCACGCCGGCCCGGCCCGCCCGGAGTCGATGCGCCAGCTGGAGAGCCTGGACCGGATGCTCGGCGTCCTGGAACGCCTCGCGCCGGAGGCCGCCCGCCAGTACCACCTGGTGGTGCTCTCCGACCACGGGCAGAGCCAGGGCGCCACGTTCCGTCAGCGGTACGGCGAGACCCTCGACGAGGTGGCCGACCGCCTGGCCGGATCCGACCGTGCCGCCGGCCCGCAGATGCCGGCCGAGGAGGAGGGCAAGGTCGAGCCGGAGAACACGCCGCCACCGGCCACGCCGCTGCTCGTGGTCTCCTCCGGCAACCTGTCGATGATCTACCTGACTCGCTTCCCGCACCGACTGAACCGGTCCGCGATCGATCACGTCTATCCGCAGCTGATCGACGGGCTGGCCGCCCATCCGGGTATCGGCCTGGTCGTGGCGCAGACCGAGGAGGGGCCCGTCGCGTACGGGACGGACGGCTCCCACCGGCTCCGCGACGGCACGGTGACCGGGACCGACCCCCTTCTTCCGTACGGGCCGTCCGCCTGCCACGACCTGCTGCGTCACCAGAGCGCGGCGCACGTCGGCGACCTCGTGGTGATCAGCGCGGTGGACCCGGTCACGCACGAGGTGGCCGCGTTCGAGGAGCTCGTCGGTTCACACGGCGGCCTCGGCGGCTGGCAGACAGACGCGGTGCTGGTGCACCCGTCCGGCTGGCCGACCGCCCGGGAACTGGACGGCCCGGACGCCGTCCACCGGCAGCTCGTCGGCTGGCTCACCATGCTCGGCCTGCGGAAACCGGACAAGGCGGTCCTCGGCGCCGACCCGCTGCACGTCGAGGACCTCGATCCGGGCCGGACCGCGCGACTTTCCCCGAGCCGGGATGGTTAGTGCTATGTGCGTTTTCTCGCCGCTCTACTGATCGCATTCGTCCCGGCTGCCCCCGCGCCGTCCGGCGCTCCGGCCTTCAACGGGACGGTCCACGCGATCGCGTACCGGGGTGACACCGTGTACGTGGGCGGGGCCTTCACGACCGCGACCTGGGCCGGACGCAGCTATCCGCGGCAGCGGCTGGCCGCCTTCGACGCCCGGACCGGCAAGCTGCTGAACTGGGCGCCCGCCGCCGACGCGACGGTGCGCGCGCTGGTGGCGACCGGGGACGGCGTCTACGCGGCCGGCGACTTCCACGCGATCTCCGGCCGCCGGCGGGACGCGCTCGCCCGGCTCAGCCCGATCAGCGGAACCGTTGATCCGTTCGCCCATGAGGTGAGCGGCACGCCGTACGCGCTGGCGGCCGGTCACGGACGCCTCTACCTGGGCGGCAGCTTCACCACGGTGGACCGGGTGAAACGCCGCAACCTCGCCGCCTTCGACCTGGACACCGGGCGGCTGGACGAGCGCTGGCGGCCGACCGCCGACGACCGGGTGCGCACCCTCGCGGTCAGCGGCGGCGAGGTCTTCCTCGGCGGCGCGTTCCACCGGGTCAACGGGGTGCGCAACACGCTGCGACTGGCTGCGGTGAGCGGTACCGCCGGCACGCTGGACCGGTATTTCCGGCCGGCCGTGGCCGCCGAGGTCAACGCGCTGACCGTCGACTCCGGTGGGGTGTACGCGGCAGCCGGCGGCCGGGGCGGCCGGGCCGTCGCGTTCGCCCCGGATGGCTCGATGCGCTGGCAGCGGGTCTTCGACGGGGACGCGGTGGCGATCACGAGACGGCACGGCGTCACCTACGTCGGCGGCCACTTCGACCGGGCCTGCCTCACGCCGCGCAACGGTCCGAAGGGTGCCTGCCTGGACGGCTCCGAGCCGCGGGTGAAACTGGCCGCGGTCACCGAGAAGGGACATCTGGCCGGCTGGGCGCCGCAGGCGAACGGCGTGATCGGCGTCCGTGTGCTGGGCTCGGGCACGAAGGCCGGCTCGATCGACGCGGGCGGCGACTTCACCACCGTCGGCGGGTCGACGCACGCCCGCTTCGCGCGTTTCATTTTTGAAACCCCGGGCCGGATCTCTGGAACCCCGGCCCCGGCCCCGATCACTGGAACCCCGGTCCCGGTCACTGGAACCGGCGGGCCACCCGCTCGCTGATCGCCCAGTAACGAGCCGGGGCGATCCTCGTCAGCCAGTCGCCCGCCCTCGCCTCCCGGGTGATCACCAGGCGCGGCCGCCGGGACTGGATCGCCGCCACGATCTGCCGGGCCGCCTCCTCCGGCGGCATCGTCAGCGCCGCCTCGGCGAACCGGCGGGCCTGCGCCGCCTGCTCACCCGCCGGATCCAGGCCGCTGACCCGCGCGTTCGCCGCGATCCCGGTGCGGATGCCGCCCGGATGCACCACCGTCACCCCGACACCACGTGGTCCCAGCTCGTGCCGCAGCCCTTCGGTGAAGCCGCGGACCGCGTACTTGCTCGTCGCGTACGCCACCTGCCCCGGCGGCGCGAGGAGCCCGAACAGGCTCGACATGGTGACGATGTGCGACCCGGGACGCTCCAGCAGCTGCGGCAGGAACGCCTTGGTAGTCCGGATCACCGCGTGCAGGTTGATCTCCAGCAGCCAGTCGATGTCAGCCATGCTGTTCTGCTCGAACGTCCCGGTCAGCGTCACCCCGGCGTTGTTGATCAAAAGATCGGCCGGGCCGTGGCGGCCCAAGACCGCCCCGGCCAGGTCCTGCCGGTCGCCCCCATCGCTCAGATCGACGTGGTACGTGGATACGTCCGCCGCCCCGATCTCCCGTGCCAGTGCCGCGACCCGTTCCAGGCCGTCCGCGTCCCGATCGACGAGAGCCAGCACCGAGCGCCGTTTGGCGAGGTCGAGTGCGAGAGCGGAACCGATCCCGCCGGCCGCCCCGGTGATCACGCAGGTGCGCCCCGCGAAGGTGAACCGCTGCATCTCAACTCTTCCCCGTCAGTCCTGCCCTGCTCTGATATCCGCTGCCCTGCTCTGATATCCGCTGCCTACGAACGGCACAGGATCCGCATAGCCCAACTGGTCAGTCTTTCTCCCGGTAGCGCCGCACACAACCGAGGAGCTCCGATGACTCAGCACGATCCGTACGCTCCGGGCCGCCCGTCCGGGGCACATCCCCGCGCCCCACACGCCGAGCGAGCAACGTGGCCGGCCGAGGTCCCCGACCCGAACTCGGTGCCACTCGACTGGTCCCCGTCCGCAGGCGCCGTCCCGCACCCGTCCTTCCCGGCCGAGCCCTCCGTCCCGCACTCGTCCTTCCCGGCATCCGGCGAACCGGGTGGCGCGCACGCCGCCTGGCCCGCTCCCCCCGCGGAGCCGGGCGGCGCGCACGCTTCCCGGGAACGCCCGGCAAGCGGCCGGGACCCGTGGGCGGCCGACGGCGTCAACGCCCCCGGCGCCTGGCCGGCCGCGTCCCCGCCCGTCGACCCCGGCACCGGCTGGAACGACGACACCCGCGCCTCCTGGCACCCGCCCACGGCTCCGAGCCAGGCCCCCGACACGCCGCCGTCCTGGGGCCACCCCTGGAACGCCCATGTCCCCGACTCGGTCCCACCCTCCTGGAGCGGCCTCGCCGACACGATGCCGCCCACCCGAGATACCGGCGACCAGCCGACCACGACGTGGCACATGCCGCCGGAAGCCACCGAACCCACCACCGCATGGCACGCGCCGACAGCGTGGGTCACGCGGAATCCCGGCACCACGGACCTCCCGGCCGCGGCGCCCGGCCATCCGACGGCGATGCCCGTGTACCCCGCCGCAGCGCCGTCCGCCCCGCCGACGCCTTCCGTGCCCGAGCCGGATCCGCACGCACCCGAGACCGAAGCACACGGTGTGCCTTTGTCTCCGGGCCGAGGAGCACACGGTGAGCCCGCCCTCCCGACGCCGGGGGCACACGGTGAGCCCGGGGCGGTGCCTTCTGGAGATCCTTTGGCAGAGCCGCGGCTCGGGGCGTCGGATCTCGGTGAGGGGCGGCGGGCTCGGCGGAGTTCCAAGGTTGCGCTTGTCGCGGCCCTGGTGGCGGCTGCTCTCGGCGGCGCCGGAGTGGGCGCGGGGGTGACCGTGGCTGTCAGCGGGGACAGCAGTTCCACCGCGCCGGCTGCTCCCGGCGGCGCCCAGGGGCCCGGCCAGCAGCAGAACGGGACCCAGCAGAACGGGACCCAGCAGAACGGGACTCAGCAGAACGGGCAGGGCGCTCCCGGCGAGCAGGCTCCGGACGGGCAGGTGCCGGCGGCGCAACCCTCGCAGGGCACCTGAGGACTTTGTTCAGGGGATAGGAGACGAAGACGGTTCCCGCAGTGGGCGGCGGGAACCGTCTTCGTTGCGTCTGGGGAGGGGCTCAACCCCGTACCCGATCAGGCTTTGCTCTCCTCGACCGTGGCGGCGAGGCGGGCACGGCGGCGGCGGATGTAGCGGACGTGCCAGAAGGCGTATCCGCCGACGGCGAGGGCGATGACCACGAACGCCACCCAGGTGTACTTGTGGGCGTGCGCCATGATCTTGACGATGTGGACGCCGAGCAGGTGGGCGACCGTGCACCACCAGCCGACCCAGAGGGCCGCGCCGATCGCGTTGTAGAGCAGGAACGTGCGCCACGGCATCTTGGTGATGCCGGCGATCACGCCGTTGAGCTGCCGCAGGCCGTCGATGAACCGGGCCACCACGATGATCCGGTTGCCGCGGCGGGCGAAGAACTTCTCGGCGCGTTCCAGGCGCTCGGGGGTGACGAAGATGTACTTCCCCCAGCGGTGCACCGCTTTGCGGCCGCCGCGCAGGCCGATCCAGTAGCCGATGTTGTCGCCGACCACCGCTGCCACGAACGAGATGACCGCGACGAACCAGATGTTCATCCGGCCGGCACCGGCGTAGATCGAGGCAGCCACCATGATCGTCTGCCCTGGTGCGGGAACGCCGAAGCTCTCCACACCGATGACGCCGCCGATGGCCAGGTAGCCCCAGCGGTCCAGGATCGGGGCAACGCTGTCCAGAAACCCAGGGAGATCGGCAGAAGGTGGCATCCGCTACACGGTAGCGCCAACGGGGAGCGACACCACAGGGACCTGTTCCCCCACCGGTGTCGGACCTTTTAGCCCGATCGTGTGTCGCCGCTCACCCATTCCCGGAGTTTTGACCTGCGATCTTGACAGATGTATACCCGAAATGCCCTTCATTGTTACGGTAAATGACTCATACTTTCGGCTAGTCATCTCTAGACCTGTCAGTTAGAGTCTGCATAACCGAACGGCCAAGTGTGCCCGGCCGACGTTTAGTCGACGTCGTCCGCTGGATATGGACGCCCTAACCGACACGGGCCCCAAGAGGGCCGGCTCTCCGGGAAGGTGTCAGGGAGGACCACGAATGACCGTGACCGAGACGAAGACGAAGACGGCGGTGCCGTCGTCGACTGCCGCCAGCGCCGCGGCTCCTGCGGACAGCGCGGCCGAACTGCTCAGCGCCCTTGCGGCCATGCCGGCCGGCCACCCGTCCCGCGCATCGCTGCGGGACCGGGCGATCGAGGCCTGGCTTCCGCTGGCCCGTCACCTCGCGCACCGCTACTCCGGTCGCGGTGAGCCCACCGACGACCTGATCCAGACTGCGACCGTCGGCCTGATCAAGGCCGTGGACAAGTTCGACCCGGAGCGCGGGGTCGACTTCGCGGGCTACGCGATTCCGACCATCATCGGTGAGATCAAGCGTCACTTCCGGGACCGGACCTGGTCCGTACGGGTGCCGCGCCGGTTGCAGGAGCTGCGGCTGGCGATCACCGAGGCGAACAGCACGCTGACCCACTCGCTGGGCCGGTCCCCGACAGTGCCGGACATCGCGGCGCACCTCGGGATCACCGAGGAAGAGGTCCTGGAGGGCCTGGAGGGCGCGCGTGCCTACAACGCGACGAGCCTCTCCACGCCGATCTCCGCGGACGGCAACACCGAGCTGGGCGACACGCTCGGCGGTGAGGACCACGAGTACGAGATCGCCGAGACTCGCGTCGCCCTCGGTCCTGCTCTCGCCATGCTCGACGAGCGGGAGCAGAAGATCCTGACGCTGCGCTTCTACGGCAACCTGACCCAGTCGCAGATCGCCGACCAGATCGGCATCTCGCAGATGCACGTCTCCCGGTTGCTGACCAAGGCTCTGACCAAGCTGCGCGGCCAGCTGGCCGCGGACTCACTCTGATTAACCCTCCCCGGTAACAAGGAAGCCGACTCGGGTTCTCCCGGGCCGGCTTCCTTGTTCTGTATCGCCGGTGGATCACTCGGTTCCGTGGGAATCCCTCCGGGCGATGCAGGATGTGAGCTGGTCGGGCCAGTGCGAATCACGGGGGAACGGGCAGGATGGACGGCATGACCGCGCTCCCCGCTTCGGCGCCGTACGACGGTGCTGTCGAGCTGGGGCGGTGGACGGTCGACGACTATCACGGTTTGCGGCATCTGCGGACCGCTCTGCGCCGGGCGGTCGAGGAGGTCGGCGGCGCCGGCTCATCGGCTGACGGCCCGGGCTATGCCGATGGGAACGCGGCCTCGGCGGGTGAGGGCTTGCGCTCTGCCGGCGAGGGGTCGGCGGGTCCGGGCTCGGGCTTGCTGGATGAGGACGACGTGGCTGAACGCATCGCCGTGGTCGCCACCGAGTTGGCGACGAACGCTCTCCGGCACGGGCGGCCGCCGGTGGAGGTGCGCCTTTCCCGGGTGGGCGAGCGCCTGGTGCTGGACGCGTCGGATCACGACCTCCGCGCCGAACCGCAGTTCGACGTCGAGCGGCCACTCGGTCAGGGCGGGCTCGGTCTGCTGCTCGCGCGGACCTTCGCGATCGAGGTCGGCTGGTACCGAGACGCCGCCGCCAAACATGTGTGGGCGAGCTTCCCGGCCTGATTCCTCTCCAAGATCTACGGTGCGTAGTGGCCGATGTACCGAGAATGCAATTTTGGCTCAGTTATCGACCTTGAACCCATCGGTCACAGGCGCCACGGATGGGGGAGGGGGCCGATTTGGCGTTGCGGGGACGGCCGGGTAAAGTTCTACGAGCCGGCAGGGAAACGGGCGAGCAAGCGGGGCCAGAAGTCAGGGCCCAGCGCAGCGGCCGTCCTGCCAAACCCCGAGATTTGATCACGGCCCAGCGTCGTGTAATGTTTCGCGGGGCTCGAACGGAGTTCGGATCGTCGAATTCACCGACTGCGCAGTTTGCAAACAGGCGGATTTGACGGAACGGAAAACGAGCGAGTAAAGTTGAACGAGTGCCCCGGAGAACGGGCCGCGAAATGCGGAACGGTTGATGGTGTGCGGTTGTTCTTTGAGAACTCAACAGGGTGCTTGATAAGCCAGTGCCAATTATGGCAATACCCCGGCCTGTCTTCGGATGGGTTGGAGATTCCTTTGGCAACATATCATGTTGCTGGGAATCAGATTTTCCACAGATTTTGTTGGAGAGTTTGATCCTGGCTCAGGACGAACGCTGGCGGCGTGCTTAACACATGCAAGTCGAGCGGAAAGGCCCTTCGGGGTACTCGAGCGGCGAACGGGTGAGTAACACGTGAGTAACCTGCCCCGAACTTTGGGATAACCCTCGGAAACGGGGGCTAATACCGAATACGACACGCCTTCGCATGGGGTGCGTGTGGAAAGTTTTTCGGTTCGGGATGGACTCGCGGCCTATCAGCTTGTTGGTGGGGTAATGGCCTACCAAGGCGACGACGGGTAGCCGGCCTGAGAGGGCGACCGGCCACACTGGGACTGAGACACGGCCCAGACTCCTACGGGAGGCAGCAGTGGGGAATATTGCACAATGGGCGGAAGCCTGATGCAGCGACGCCGCGTGAGGGATGACGGCCTTCGGGTTGTAAACCTCTTTCAGCAGGGACGAAGCGCAAGTGACGGTACCTGCAGAAGAAGCGCCGGCCAACTACGTGCCAGCAGCCGCGGTAAGACGTAGGGCGCGAGCGTTGTCCGGATTTATTGGGCGTAAAGAGCTCGTAGGCGGCTTGTCGCGTCGAATGTGAAATCTCGGGGCTCAACTCCGAGCTTGCATTCGATACGGGCAGGCTAGAGTTCGGTAGGGGAGACTGGAATTCCTGGTGTAGCGGTGAAATGCGCAGATATCAGGAGGAACACCGGTGGCGAAGGCGGGTCTCTGGGCCGATACTGACGCTGAGGAGCGAAAGCGTGGGGAGCGAACAGGATTAGATACCCTGGTAGTCCACGCTGTAAACGTTGGGCGCTAGGTGTGGGGACCCTCTCCGGGTTTCTGCGCCGCAGCTAACGCATTAAGCGCCCCGCCTGGGGAGTACGGCCGCAAGGCTAAAACTCAAAGGAATTGACGGGGGCCCGCACAAGCGGCGGAGCATGCGGATTAATTCGATGCAACGCGAAGAACCTTACCTGGGTTTGACATCGCCGGAAAACTCGCAGAGATGTGGGGTCCTTCGGGGCCGGTGACAGGTGGTGCATGGCTGTCGTCAGCTCGTGTCGTGAGATGTTGGGTTAAGTCCCGCAACGAGCGCAACCCTCGTCCCATGTTGCCAGCATTCAGTTGGGGACTCATGGGAGACTGCCGGGGTCAACTCGGAGGAAGGTGGGGATGACGTCAAGTCATCATGCCCCTTATGTCCAGGGCTTCACGCATGCTACAATGGCCGGTACAAAGGGCTGCGATACCGTGAGGTGGAGCGAATCCCAAAAAGCCGGTCTCAGTTCGGATCGGGGTCTGCAACTCGACCCCGTGAAGTCGGAGTCGCTAGTAATCGCAGATCAGCAACGCTGCGGTGAATACGTTCCCGGGCCTTGTACACACCGCCCGTCACGTCACGAAAGTCGGCAACACCCGAAGCCGGTGGCCTAACCCGTAAGGGAGGGAGCCGTCGAAGGTGGGGCTGGCGATTGGGACGAAGTCGTAACAAGGTAGCCGTACCGGAAGGTGCGGCTGGATCACCTCCTTTCTAAGGAGCATTCTTCTGCCGAAAGGTGGACAGAAATCCTGCACCAGCCGAATGTGTTGGTGAGGAGCTCATAGGCGGAGACACTGGTTAGCTGAAGCCGGCAACGGCCTGAATCCTCTAGTACACACGCTTTGCGTGCAGGAACGAGCTCGGGTGCGGCTGGTGGAAGCGATAAGCACCCTGTTGGGTATCTGAAAGAACAACCTTGCCGGCTGGGCCGGTGGTTGTTTTTCAATGCCAGGCATGACCTGGCGCTCCATACCGATTGCCTGAGGGCTTTGCTGGTGGTGCGCCTTGATGGTTGTGGGTTGGTCGTTGGTTGAGAATTGCACAGTGGACGCGAGCATCTTGTTTTCTGTGGTTAAGTTGTCAAGGGCGAACGGTGGATGCCTTGGCACCAGGAGCCGATGAAGGACGTGGGAGGCCGCGATAGGCCTGGGGGAGCTGCCAACCTAGCTGTGATCCCAGGGTGTCCGAATGGGGAAACCTGGCACGAGTCATGTCGTGTCATCCGCACCTGAATTCATAGGGTGTGTGAGGGGAACGCGGGGAAGTGAAACATCTCAGTACCCGTAGGAAGAGAAAACAACCGTGATTCCGTGAGTAGTGGCGAGCGAAAGCGGACGTAGCCTAAACCGGATATGTGTCATAGCTGTCAGGCGTTGCATTTCCGGGGTTGTGGGACCTGCTTATCAGGACTGACATTCTGATGAAGAGTTACAAAGTTATAGGTTAGTTGAACGGTGTGGGAAAGCCGGCCGTAGAGGGTGAGAGCCCCGTAAGCGAAAATCTATGACCTCTTTGCAGTGTTCCCGAGTAGCAGCGGACTCCTAGAATCTGCTGTGAATCTGCCAGGACCACCTGGTAAGGCTGAATACTTCCTGGTGACCGATAGCGGACAAGTACCGTGAGGGAATGGTGAAAAGTACCCCGGGAGGGGAGTGAAATAGTACCTGAAACCGTTCGCCTACAATCCGTCGGAGCCTTAGCGGTAGTGATACTGCGGGGTGACGGCGTGCCTTTTGAAGAATGAGCCTGCGAGTTAGTGGCATGTGGCGAGGTTAACCCGTGTGGGGTAGCCGTAGCGAAAGCGAGTCTGAATAGGGCGCCCAAAGTCGCATGTTCTAGACCCGAAGCGGGGTGATCTAGCCATGGGCAGGTTGAAGCGTGGGTAAGACTACGTGGAGGACCGAACCCACCAACGTTGAAAAGTTGGGGGATGACCTGTGGTTAGGGGTGAAAGGCCAATCAAACTCCGTGATAGCTGGTTCTCCCCGAAATGCATTTAGGTGCAGCGTCGCGTGTTTCTTGCCGGAGGTAGAGCACTGGATGGTCTAGGGGGCCCACAAGCTTACTGAAATCAGCCAAACTCCGAATGCCGGTAAGTGAGAGCGCGGCAGTGAGACTGCGGGGGATAAGCTTCGTAGTCGAGAGGGAAACAGCCCAGATCGCCAGCTAAGGCCCCTAAGCGTGTGCTAAGTGGAAAAGGATGTGGGATCGCATGGACAACCAGGAGGTTGGCTTAGAAGCAGCCACCCTTTAAAGAGTGCGTAATAGCTCACTGGTCAAGTGGTTCCGCGCCGACAATGTAGCGGGGCTCAAGCACACCGCCGAAGCTGTGGCATTCACACTTTGCTCGACTCAATCTTTCGGGGTTGAGCCCAAGCGTGTGGATGGGTAGGGGAGCGTCGTGTTGCGGGTGAAGCGGCGGAGTGATCCAGCCGTGGACGCTACACGAGTGAGAATGCAGGCATGAGTAGCGAATGAAGGGTGAGAACCCCTTCCGCCGGATGACCAAGGGTTCCAGGGGCAGGCTAATCCGCCCTGGGTGAGTCGGGGCCTAAGGCGAGGCCGAGAGGCGTAGTCGATGGATAACGGGTTGATATTCCCGTACCCGCGTAGAAGCGCCCAAGACGAACCTCATAGTACTAACTACTTGATCAATTCAATGGCTTCGGCCGGCGATGCGGGAGACTAGGACCTCTGTGGGTAGTAGTTTAGCGATGGGGTGACGCAGGAAGGTAGATGAGCCCGGCCGGTGGTTGTGCCGGGGTAAGCGTGTAGGCCGGTGTGTAGGCAAATCCGCACACCATACAGGCTGAGACGTGATGCCGAGCCGTTCTGGTGAAGTCATTGATCCTATGCTGCCGAGAAAAGCCTCTAGCGAGCTTCGAGCGGCCCGTACCCTAAACCGACACAGGTGGTCAGGTAGAGAATACCGAGGCGACGGGTGAACTGTGGTTAAGGAACTCGGCAAATTGCCCCCGTAACTTAGGGAGAAGGGGGGCCGGACGCGTGAAGCCCCTTGCGGGTGGAGCGTGGTATGGCCGCAGAGAGCAGGGGGAAGCGACTGTTTACTAAAAACACAGGTCCATGCGAAGTCGTAAGACGATGTATATGGACTGACGCCTGCCCGGTGCTGGAACGTTAAGGGGACCTGTTAGCCCGTGAGGGCGAAGCGGAGAACTTAAGCGCCAGTAAACGGCGGTGGTAACTATAACCATCCTAAGGTAGCGAAATTCCTTGTCGGGTAAGTTCCGACCTGCACGAATGGCGTAACGACTTCCCCACTGTCTCAACCACAGGCCCGGCGAAATTGCAGTACGAGTAAAGATGCTCGTTACGCGCGGCAGGACGGAAAGACCCCGGGACCTTTACTATAGCTTGACATTGGTATCCGAATTTAATTGTGTAGGATAGGTGGGAGCCGGTGAAGCTCGGACGCCAGTTCGGGTGGAGGCATTGTTGAAATACCACTCTGTTGGGTTTGGGTATCTAACTTGCGGCCCTGATCGGGTCGAGGGACAGTGTCTGGTGGGTAGTTTAACTGGGGCGGTTGCCTCCTAAAGGGTAACGGAGGCGCCCAAAGGTTCCCTCAGCCTGGTTGGCAATCAGGTGTTGAGTGTAAGTGCATAAGGGAGCTTGACTGTGAGACTGACGGGTCGAGCAGGGACGAAAGTCGGGACTAGTGATCCGGCACTTGCGTGTGGAAGCGGTGTCGCTCAACGGATAAAAGGTACCCCGGGGATAACAGGCTGATCTTCCCCAAGAGTCCATATCGACGGGATGGTTTGGCACCTCGATGTCGGCTCGTCGCATCCTGGGGCTGTAGCAGGTCCCAAGGGTTGGGCTGTTCGCCCATTAAAGCGGTACGCGAGCTGGGTTTAGAACGTCGTGAGACAGTTCGGTCCCTATCCGCCGTGCGCGTTGGATACTTGAGAAGGGCTGTCCCTAGTACGAGAGGACCGGGACGGACGAACCTCTGGTGTGCCAGTTGTTCTGCCAAGGGCACGGCTGGTTGGCTACGTTCGGAAGGGATAACCGCTGAAAGCATCTAAGCGGGAAGCCTGCTTCGAGATGAGGTATCCCACCACCTTGAGTGGGTAAGGCTCCCAGGAGACTACTGGGTTGATAGGCCGGAGATGTAAGCACGGTAACGTGTTGAGTTGACCGGTACTAATAGGCCGAGGGCTTAACCACTCTAAACATTGCGCTTGCGTCCACTGTGTGATTCACAGCAAACGAACAACCACCCCGGTTGATTTTCATCGGGTTGCTGGTTGCGGTTTGTTGGCAGTTGTTTCGGTGGTCATAGCGGTGGGGAAACGCCCGGTTACATTCCGAACCCGGTAGCTAAGCCCTCCAGCGCCGATGGTACTGCACTCGGGAGGGTGTGGGAGAGTAGGACGCCGCCGGACTCAACGTAGAAAAGGCCCACCCGGTCACCCGGGTGGGCCTTTTTCTGTTTGGTGGAGGAAAATCACGGCGCCGGTCCGTGCGGACAGCCGGTATGCTTGGCCCGGGCCGTGACTGGCGCGTTCGGATGGTTGACCATCGGGGAGCGGCTCCGTCGAGACGACGACTTGCCGTGCGCCTGGGCCTCTTCGCTACGTGATAGGGAGGTCCACTGTGTCTAACTCAAACCATGCTGAGCTGAATGCTGAATCCACCGCTTTCCGCGCTGCGCTCGAGGTGGTCCGCTCGGTTGAGCCCCGGATCGCCGACGCGATCGCCCAGGAGCTCACCGACCAGCGCGAGTCGCTGAAGCTGATCGCCAGTGAGAACTACGCGTCGCCGGCCGTGCTGCTGGCGATGGGCAACTGGCTGTCCGACAAGTATGCCGAGGGCACCATCGGCCGCCGCTTCTACGCCGGCTGCCAGAACGTGGACACCATCGAGTCGATCGCTGTCGAGCACGCGAAGGCCCTGTTCGGCGCGCCGTATGCGTATGTTCAGCCGCACTCCGGCATCGACGCGAACCTGGTGGCCTACTGGGCCATTCTTGCCGACCGCGTCGAGGTGCCCTACCTCAAGAAGTTCGAGAAGCGGCAGATCAACGACCTGACCGACGCCGAGTGGGCGGAGCTTCGTCAGGCGTTCGGCAACCAGCGGCTGCTCGGCATGTCCCTGGACGCCGGCGGTCACCTGACCCACGGGTTCCGGCCGAACATCTCCGGCAAGATGTTCGACCAGCGCAGCTACGGCGTCGACCCGGCGACCGGCCAGATCGACTACGCGAAGCTGCGGGAGACGGCGAAGGAGTTCAAGCCCGCGGTGATCGTGGGCGGCTATTCCGCGTACCCCCGGAAGGTCAATTTCGCGGCGATGCGCGAGATCGCTGACGAGGTGGGCGCGACCTTCATGGTCGACATGGCGCACTTCGCCGGTCTGGTGGCGGGTGGCGTGTTCACCGGTGACTTCAACCCGATCCCGCACGCGCACATCGTCACGACCACCACGCACAAGAGCCTGCGCGGACCGCGCGGTGGCGCAGTCTTCTGCCAGCCGGAGCTGTCGTCGCAGGTCGACCGTGGCTGCCCGATGGTGCTCGGTGGCCCGCTGCCGCACGTGATGGCGGCCAAGGCCATCGCGTTCGCGGAGGCGCGCCGGCCGGAGTTCTCGTCGTACGCACAGCAGATCGTCTCGAACAGCCAGGCGCTCGCCGAGGGTCTGCTCAAGCGTGGTGTGCAGCTGGTCTCCGGTGGCACGGACAACCACCTCGTGCTGCTCGACGTGCACCCGTTCGGCATCACCGGCCGTCAGGCCGAGCAGGCGCTGCTGGACAGCGGCATCGTCACGAACCGCAACGCGATCCCGTCGGACCCGAACGGCGCGTGGTACACGTCCGGCATCCGGGTCGGCACCCCGGCGCTGACCAGCCGTGGCCTCGGCGCCGCGGAGATGGACCAGATCGCTGAGCTGATCCACACGGTGCTCAGCAACACCAGCCCGGCCGAGGGCTCGAAGGCGAAGTTCACCCTGGACCCGGCGCTGTCCGACCGGGTGAGCAAGCAGGCGACGGAGCTGCTGGCGCCGTTCCCGCTCTACCCCACGGTCAGCCTCTGACCTGTTTTCCGAACCGCCTCTCCCCTCGGGAGGGGCGGTTCGTCGTTTCTGGCGGAAGGCGGCAATCGCCGCCCCTAGATCGAGATTTCTCCGCTGCCTCGCGCGATGAGGGTCGTCGCCACCCGGATCACGCGCGGCGGGCCGTCGTGCCCGTCGATGCGCTCGAAGAGGGCGCCGGCGGCCACGCGGCCGATCCGCGCCGGGTGCTGCGCCACCACGGTGACCGCGGGTTCCAGCAGGTCGGCGAGGGGGAAGTCGTCGAAGCCGACGAGCGCGACCAGGTGATGCCGGCCGAGCCGACGCAGCGCCCGGACTGCCCCCACGGTAATCAGGTTCTGACTGGTGAAGAGCGCCGTCGGCGGGTCGGGCCGGCGTAGCAGGGTGATCGTGGCGCGCTCGGCGGCCGCTTCGCCGCGGATGTCGTGCACCACCGGTCCGGGCCGGTCGCCGAGCGCTTGCAGATAGCCGCGGAAACGTTCGCGGGCGGTCGGTATCCGCTGGCAGTCGCCGAGGAACGCGATCCGCCGGTGGCCGTGCGCGACGAGATGCCGGACCGCCGCGGCGGCGCCCGCGATGTTCGTGGAAACCACGGTGTCGGCCAGGAATCCGGTCGGCTGACGGTCCACGAAGACGATCGGGGTGCCGCTGAACCGGCTCAGGTAACCCTGATCAGAACCGGTCGGGGCGACGATGAGCCCGTCGGTCTGCCGTTGCCGGAACGCGCGTGCCAGCTCTCGCTCCCGGCGCTCGTCCTCGCCGAGGCTGCCGGTCAGCACGTGCACCCCGCGGCTGTGCGCCTCCTCTTCGATCGCCCGGTGCAGCACGCCGGAGAACGGGTTGGACACGTCCTCCAGCAGCACGCCGATCGTCCTGGTGCGACGGTCGTTGCGGCGCAGCATGCTGGCGCCCAGGTGGGGGCGGTAGTCCAGGGACTCGACGGCGGCGCGTACCCGGGCGGCGAGGTCCGGGGTGACCGTGGGCTCGCCGTTCACCACGCGCGAGACCGTCTTGAGGCTCACACCGGCGGTGCGTGCCACGTCGTTCATCGTCGGCCGTGCCATGACGACTCCCCGCATTGATCACTCAACGCAACAGCTTGGAAACTCATTGTTGACACTGCGGGTGGCCGGGCGTCTACTCCAAGACAACGTTGTCTCTCGATGTCCGGTTTCGGAGGAGGCATGCGCCAGCAGTCGAAGCTTCTCGCGGCCGCGGGTTGCGCGGTCCTGATCCTGGCCGGCCTGAGTGCCTGCAACCGGGGCACCGGCGAACCGGTCGTCGGCCTGATCACCAAGACCGACACCAACCCGTTCTTCGTGACCATGAAGAAGGGAGCGCAGCAGGCGGCCGACGAGCAGGGAGTCGACCTGCAGACCTTCGCCGGGAAGGTGGACGGCGACAACGAGGCGCAGGTGCAGGCGATCGAGAACCTGATCTCCTTCGGCGCCAAGGGTTTCCTGATCACACCGAACGACTCGAAGGCGATTGTCCCCTCCATCGACCGGGCGAAACAGGCCGACATGCTGGTCATCGCGCTGGACACGCCGGTCGATCCGCCGGATGCGGTGGACGCCACGTTCGCCACCGACAACTTCGAGGCGGGCCGCCTGATCGGGGAGTGGGCCAAGGCGAAGTTCTCCACCGGCGGGACGCAGGCGCGGATCGCGATGCTCGACCTCAACCCCAATCAGGTCTCCGTGGACGTGCAGCGCGACCAGGGGTTCCTGGAGGGCTTCGGCGTCGACATCGGTGACCCGGCCCGGATCGGCGACGAGAACGACCCGCGGATCGCCGGGCACGACGTCACCGACGGCAACGAGGAGGGTGGGCGTACCGCGATGGAGAACCTGCTCCAGAAGGATCCGACGATCAACCTGGTCTACACGATCAACGAGCCCGCGGCGGCCGGCGCGTACGAGGCGCTCAAGGCGGCCGGCCGGGAGCGCGAGGTCACGATCGTCTCGGTCGACGGGGGTTGTCCCGGTGTCGACAACGTCGCGAAGGGCGTGATCGGGGCGACCTCGATGCAGTTCCCGATCAAGATGGCGCAACTGGGTGTCGAGGCGATCGCGCAGTACGCCAAGGACGGCACCCGCCCGCAGAACACCGCCGGCAAGGACTTCGTGGACACCGGCGTCCAGCTGATCACCGACGACCCGCAGGCCGGCGTGGAGGCGAAGGACTCCGCGTGGGGCAGGCAGAACTGCTGGGGCTGAGTCATGGCGACCACGACCGCAGACTTCGAGACCCGCCGTCACGACTCGTTCGGCCTCCGGGTGCAGCACCTGTTGCACGGCAATCCGGTGCTCGGGCCGCTCGCCGTCCTGGTCGTGGCGATCATCGCGTTCTCGATCGTCAACGTCCGGTTCTTCTCCGCGGCGAACCTCTCCCTGGTGCTGTTGCAGGTCACCGTGATCGCGACGCTGGCGCTGGGGCAGACCCTGATCATCCTGACCGCCGGCATCGACCTCTCGGCCGGTGCGATAGCGGTCTTCTCGTCGATCCTGATGGCGCTCTTCTGCACCGACGCCGGGATGCCGGCGCCGATCGCGCTGCTGCTCGGTTTCGCCTGCGGCACGGCGATGGGCGCGCTGAACGGTCTGCTGGTCACCCGGATCAAGCTGCCGCCCTTCATCGTCACGCTCGGCACGCTGACCATCTTCTTCTCGCTGAACGCGGTGGTCAGCAACAGCGAGACGGTACGGGGCGCGGACATGCCCGGGCTGATGACGTGGACCGGGCAGTCGATCCCGATCGGCGACTTCCGGCTCAGCTACGGCTCGATCATCATGCTGCTGCTGTTCGGGTTCTTCGCGTACGCGCTGAGCTCGACGGCGTGGGGCAAGCACGTCTACGCGACGGGTGACGACGTGGAGGCCGCTCGGCTGGCGGGTATCCGTACCGGACGGGTGCTCTTCTCGGTCTATACGACCGCCGGCCTGCTCTACGCGATCGCCGGCTGGATCCTGATCGGCCGGCTCGCGTCGGCCAGCCCGAACGTCGGCACCGAGTACAACCTCGACTCGATCACCGCGGTGGTGCTCGGCGGCACCAGCCTCTTCGGCGGCCGGGGCGGGGTGATCGGCACCCTGATCGGAGCGCTGATCGTCGGTGTCTTCCGCAATGGCCTGCAGCTGGCCGGCGTCGAGGTGGTCTGGCAGGGCTTCGCGATCGGCCTGCTCGTGCTGATCGCGGTCTCGATCGACCAGTGGATCAGGAAGGTGAAGACATGACCCCGGTCCTGGAGGCCAAGAACCTCACCAAGCGGTACGGCCGGGTCGTCGCGATCGACGGCAGCGACCTGGAGCTGCTCCCCGGCGAGATCCTCGCGGTCATCGGCGACAACGGGGCCGGCAAGTCCAGCCTGATCAAGGCGCTCTCCGGGGCGCTCGTGCCGGACAGCGGCGAGATCCGGCTGGACGGCGAGCCCGTGCGCTTCCGTAACCCGATGGACGCCCGGTCGGCCGGCATCGAGACCGTCTACCAGACCCTTGCGGTCGCCCCCGGCCTGGACATCGCGGACAACCTGTTCCTCGGCCGGGAGGAGCGCCGCTCCGGCCCGCTGGGAACGATCTTCCGGATGCTGGACCGCAAGCACATGCGGTCGGAGGCCCGGCGGCACATGACCGAGCTCGGCGTCGGCACCCTGCAGAACATCGGTCAGGCGGTCGAGTCGCTCTCCGGCGGTCAGCGCCAGGCCGTCGCGGTGGCCCGCTCGGCCGCGTTCGGCAGCAAGGTGGTGATCCTCGACGAGCCGACTGCGGCGCTCGGGGTGAAGGAGGGCAACCGGGTGTTGCAGCTGATCCGCGACGTCCGGGACCGGGGCCTGCCAGTGATCCTTATCAGTCACAACATGCCGCACGTCTTCGAAGTCGCAGACCGGATCCACATCCAGCGGCTCGGCCGGCGGATCGCGGTGATCACCCCGCAGTCGCACAGCATGTCGGACGCGGTCGCCATCATGACGGGTGCGGCACCACCGCCCGGTGAGTGATGCTGGACGGCATGACTATCGGAATCACAGGTGCCACCGGCAATGTCGGATCCCGTGCGGCCCGCCTGCTGATCCAAGCCGGGGAGCGGCCCCGGCTGGTGGTCCGGGATCCAGCGAAACTGGATCCCGGGATCGACGGGCTGGCTGACGTCATGCGCGGAGACCTCCTCGACCCGGCGTTCCTCGACACCGCGCTGGACGGGCTCGACGCGCTGCTCTGGATCACCCCGGAGAACTTCACCGCCGCCGATCCGCTCGCGGACATGATCACGATGGCTGAGGCAGGCGCGACCGCCGCGCACACCCATCGGGTACGCCGAGTCGTCCTGATCAGCAGCGTCGGCGCGGAACGGCGGCACGGCGCCGGCCTGATCGACGGACTGGCCCGGTCCGAGGAGGCGTTCGCGGCCACCGGGGTGGACCTGACCATCCTGCGCAACGGGTACTACTTCACGAACCTCTTCGGCAACCTCGATGAGCTGCGCGACGGCCGGCTCACCACGACCATGCCGGCGGACCAGCCGATGCCCTGGGTCGACCCGCGGGACGTGGGCGACGTGGCCGCCGCCCGGCTGCTCGCGCCGAACTGGTCCGGCACGGTGGTGCAGGCGGTCCACGGACCGGCCGACCTGACCTGGGCGGACGTCGCCGGGATCGTCGGCGCGGCGATCGACCGTAAGGTCACCCTGGACGTGGTGCCGGACGAGGTGCTGGCGGCGGGTCTCGGGCAGGCCGGGCTCACCGAGGCGGCGGTGGCCGGGCTGGTCGGGATGACCAGCGGCCTGCGCGGGGACTTCACCCCCGAACAGCCACGGACGCCCGTCACGACCACACCGACCACCCTCGCGGCGTGGGCGGCCGGCACGCTGGCGCCGGTGATCTCCGTCAAGGGCTGAGCCGGGGCGTCGGTGTTTTTCCTCAGGGGCCGAGCCGGGGCGTCGGTGTTTTCTCTCAAGGGTTGAGCCGGGGCGTCGATGAGACGCGCATGTGGCCCCGCCGAGCATCCAGGCGCCCGCACGTCCGGAACGGCTCCCGTCTGTTCGTGACGTACGCGGCGGCAAGCCTCGTGCCCGTGGTGGCCCTCGGAGCGCTGGTCTTCGAGGGCTACCGCCAGGACGCGGCGGAACAGGGCCGGGAGCAGGGGCTGGCCCAGGCGGCGATGATCGCCGAGATGGCCGTCGCGCCCTCGCTCAACGCCGGATACATCGGCGCCTCCACCAGCATCGAGGACGGCCTCACCGCGGCACAGTCCGAGGGCATGCACGACTCCACCGAGCAGGCGATCTTCCGGGGATCGCTGCTGCGCCTGCGCCTGCGTGCGTTCTCCGGCCGGGTGATCTTCTCGGATGACGGTTCGACCAGCGGCGGCGTGCCGGTCACCGATCCGGACTTCCAGGCCGCGGCGGCCGGCCAGCCCCGGGCCGAGGTGATCGACACCGAGGTGATCCGGGTGCTGCGGCCGCAGGTGGCGAGCGCGTCCGGGCAGTCGGTCGGGGTGCTGGAGGTGTATCTGCCGTACCAGGCGGTCGCCGATCGTTTCCACGCGCAGGTCAGCCGTACCTGGTGGCGCATCGGCGCCGGACTCGCCGCGCTCTACCTGGTGCTCGCCGTGCTCGCGTGGTGGACCACCCGCTCGCTGAGCCGGTATGCGGCCCGCCAGGAGTACCAGGCTCTGCACGACACCCTGACCGGCCTGCCGAACCGGGCGGCGTTCCGCACGCACGCCGAGGCGGTCCTCGCCAAGGGCGGGACCGGCGCGATCGTGCTCGTCGACCTCAACCGGTTCAAGGAGGTCAACGACACCCTCGGCCACCACGCCGGCGACGAGCTGCTGCGGGTGGTCGCCGACCGGATGAGCGCGGCTCTCGGACCGGACGACCGGCTGGCCCGGCTCGGCGGCGACGAGTTCGCCATGCTGCTGCCGCGCCGGGACGCCGCCTCCGCTGTCGCCCTGCTCGCCGAGGTGCGCGACCGGGTCTGTGCGGAGATGGTGCTGGACGGGGTGCCGCTGAGCATCGAGGCCGCGTTCGGGGTGGCGCTCTACCCCGCGCACGGCACCGGCGTGGAGGAGCTGAAGCAGCGCGCCGACTCCGCGATGTACCAGGGCAAGCGCGGCACCAACGGCATCGTCGTCTACTCCGGCGCCACCGCCGGGCAGCCGCACCAGTGGCTCGTCGTCCAGGCCGAGCTGCGGCACGCCCTGGAACGCGACGAGCTGATCCTGCACTACCAGCCGAAGGTGGCCCTGCCCGGCGGCGACGTCTGCGGTGTGGAGGCGCTGGTCCGCTGGCAGCACCCGGAACGCGGGCTGCTGCCGCCCGGCGAGTTCCTGCCCGCCGCCGAGCACTCCGGCCTGATCGTCCCGCTCACCGAGTGGGTGCTGCGCCGTGCCCTCGCCGACCAGCTGGGCTGGACCGCGACCGGGCACGACTGGGCGCTCTCGGTGAACGTCTCGGCCCGCAACCTGGAGGTGCCCGGCTTCGCCGGCCTGGTCCTGGACCTGCTCGCCGAGGCGGGCATCCCGTCGCACCGGCTGGTCCTGGAGGTCACCGAGACCGCGCTGGCCGCCGACGCGGACGAGGCGGCCCGGGCGGTCGCCGAGCTGAGCGCCGCCGGCGTCGGTGTCTCGGTGGACGACTTCGGCACCGGTTACACCAACCTGTCCCACCTGCGCGGCCTGCCGATCACCGAGATCAAGATCGACCGGTCCTTCGTCACCGACGTGGTGCGCGACCCGGAGAGCCAGGCCATCGTCCGCTCGGTGATCGAGCTCGCGCACGGGCTCGGCAGCCGGGCCACCGCCGAGGGCGTGGAGACCGAGGAGGTCCGTCGCTGGCTCGCCGATGCCGGGTGCGACGAGGCCCAGGGTTACCTGTTCAGCCGTCCGGTGCCGTGGACGCAGATCTCCGCTCAGCCGCATCTCGAAGGGGTCAGCCGATGAGGATCCGCCGGGCGCTCACCGTCCTGCTCCTGCTCGCGGCCGGAGGCTGTGCCACGAGCACACCGGAGGAGGAACCGGGCGGCGGCCTCGACATCACCGGTGGCGTGACTGTCGATCAGGCGCTGCACGACCGGTTGCCGCAGGCTGTCCGGGCGCGCGGTTCGATCCGGCTCGTCACGGATGCGAGCTATGCGCCGATGGAGTACTACGCGGCCGATGGCCGTACCATAATCGGGTTTTCTCCTGATCTTGCAACCGCGCTCGGCGGAGTTCTCGGCGTGCGGGGCGAGATGGTGGCGGGCGAGTTCAACGGAGCGCTGGACGAGGTCGCGGCCGGTGAGTACGACGGGGTGCTCTCGTCGATGACCGACACCGCCGAGCGGCAGACCGAGGCCGATTTCGTGAACTACCTCAGCACCGGAACCTCGATCGTGGTGCAGCGCGGCAACCCGGAGAAGATCACCAGTTTCGAGGACCTCTGCGGGCACACCGTCGGTACCGAGCGCGGCACCCTTCAGGAGGAGATGCTCCAGCGGCTGCAGCCGACCTGCGAGAGCCGGCCGCTGGTGATCGACAGTGAGCCGACGAACGCGGACGCCCTCCTGCTGCTGCGCACCGGCCGGGTCAGCGCCGTGCCGGTCGACTTCCCGCCCGCCGCGTTCCTGGTGAGCAACGAGCGGACCGGCGCGTTCTACCAGCTCGCCTCGGACGCCCAGTACGAGCCCGGCCTCTTCGGCATCGCGGTGGCCAAGGACAACACCGCGCTGCGGGACTGTCTGCGGGAGGCGCTCCAGCGGCTGATCGACTCGGGCGTCTACGCCGATCTGTTGTCCCGCTGGAACCTCGCATCGAGCGCTGTCACCACGGCGACAATCAACGGGGAGTGAAACTACACGTCTGTGTAGTACGCTGCACGTGTGAGTAGTGCTGCCAGCGACCTGACCGCCCGCGCCCGGATCCGTGACGCCGCGATCGCGCTCTTCACCGAGCGCGGCATCGCCGGCGCCACCGTGCGCGACATCGCGCAGGCAGCGGGTGTCTCCTCCGGCCTGCTCCGGCACCACTTCGGGTCGAAGGAGGGACTGCGCGACGCCTGCGACGAGTGGGCCCTCGCGCGCGTCGCCGAGCTGCAGATCCGGTTCACCGAGTCGCAGGCCATCGGCCCGCTCACGCCCGACATCATGGGCCTCCAGCAATACCTGGTCCGCTCACTGATGGACGGCTCACCGCGCAGCCTGGCCACCTTCGAGGAGACCGTGCGGCGCGGCGAGGAGTGGCTGGCCTCGACCGGCATGAAGACCGGCGACCCCCGGGCCTTCGTCGCGGTCCTCGGCGCCATGAAGATGGGCATGTTCCTGATGCGCGACCAGCTCACGGCCGTGCTCGGCGAGGACGTCGGGGCCATGCCCGGTTACCTGCGCATGCTGCGGGCCTCGATCGAGGTCTTCTCGCAGCCGTTGCTCACCCCCGAGCAGACCGACCAGGCGCTGGAGGCGCTCGATCGGCACTAGTCTTCCTGGGAGCTGACATGGCCATTGAGGTCGAGGGGCTGATCAAGAGATTCGGTTCGGTCACCGCGCTGGACGGGCTCGACCTGCACGTCCGGACCGGTGAGGTGCACGGTTTCCTCGGGCCGAACGGCGCGGGCAAGACCACCGCGATCCGGGTGCTGCTCGGGCTGATGCGATCCGACGGCGGCACCGCGCGGCTGCTCGGCGGCGACCCGTGGGCCGACGCGACAGAGCTGCACCGCCGCCTCGCGTATGTGCCAGGCGACGTCACGTTCTGGCCCTCGCTCACCGGCGGCGAGGTGATCGACCTGCTCGGGCGGCTGCGCGGCGGGCTCGACCCGAAACGCCGCGACGACCTGATCGAGCGGTTCGAGCTGGACCCGCGCAAGAAGGGGCGCACCTACTCCAAGGGCAACCGGCAGAAGGTGGCGCTCGTGGCGGCGCTCTCCTCCGACGTGGAGCTGCTGCTGCTCGACGAGCCGACGTCCGGGCTCGACCCGCTCATGGAAGAGGTGTTCCGTGAGGTCGTTCTCGAGGAGAAGCGGCGCGGGGACCGCACCGTTCTGCTCTCCAGCCACATCCTCTCCGAGGTCGAGGCGCTCTGCGACCGGCTCACGATCATCCGGGCCGGCCGGGCCGTGGAGACGGGCACCCTCGACGACCTGCGGCACCTCACCCGCACCACGATCCGCGCCGAGCTGACCGGCCCGGTCAACGGCCTCGCCGGCATCACCGGGGTGCACGACCTGACCACCGAGGACGGGCGGGTGGCCTTCGACGTCGACGCGGACGCGCTGGAGCCGGCGCTGCAGACCCTCGTCGCGGCCGGCGTGCGCAGCCTGATCAGTCAGCCGCCGTCGCTGGAGGAGCTGTTCCTGCGGCACTACACCCGGGACTCGCAATGACCGGCACGCCGCGGCTGCTGCGCCTCGCCCTGCGCCGCGACCGCGTGATCCTGCCGCTCTGGGTGCTCGGGCTCGGCCTTTTGCCGTACGTCTACGCCTCCTCGTTCCAGACGCTCTTCGCCACCGAGGCGGAACGCGTCGACTACGCCCGGATCAGCGCCGGCAACGCCGGGTTCGTGGCCCTCTACGGGCCGCTGCACGGCGACAGCCTCGGTGAGCTGGTCGTCTGGCGGGGCGGTTTCGTGCCGGTCATGGTCGGGCTGGCCGCGCTGCTCACCGTCATCCGGCACACCCGGGCCGAGGAGGAGGCCGGCCGCACCGAGCTTCTCCGGGCCACCGTTACCGGGCGGTTCGCCCAGCTCGCCGCGGCGCTGATCCTGACCTGCGGCGCGGCGCTCCTGACGGGTGCGGTCGTGGCCGTCACGACGATCGGCGTCGGGCTGCCGGTCGCCGGTTCGCTCGCGCTGGGGGCGGTCTTCACGCTCAGCGGCTGGATGTTCGCCGGCGTCGGGGCGGTCGCGGCGCAGCTCACGGCCAGCGCGCGCAGCGCCCGCTCGATCGCGGTGGTGGCGCTCGGTGGGGCCTATCTCCTGCGGCTCGTGGGGGACATCTCGGACAGGGCGGAGTTTGTGGCGTGGCTGTCACCGATCGGCTGGGTCCACCGCGTCTTTCCCTATTCTGCCTCCGGTGAGGACTGGAGGCCCGCGATGCTCGCACTGGGTTTCACGGTCGCTGCGGTGGGCGTCTCGGCGTACCTGATGGCCCACCGCGACATGGGTGCGGGCCTGCTCGCCGCACGGCTCGGACCACGCGCCGCGGCCGCGTCGCTGCGTTCGCCGCTTGCGCTGGCCTGGCGGCTGCATCGTGGGCTGCTTCTCGGGTGGGTCGCCGGGTTCGCCGCGCTCGGGCTGGTCTTCGGGGCCGTCGGCAGCAGCATGGTGGAGCTGGCGTCCGACTCCGAGGGGGTCGACGAGATGTTCTCCCGGATCGGTGGGAGCGGGGAGGTCACCGATGCGTACTTCGCCACCACCGCGGCGATCTGCGGGCTGATCGCCGCGTGTTACGCCGTGCAGGCCGCCCTGCGGATGCGGGACGAGGAGCAGACCGGGCATGCCGAGGCGGTGCTGAGCACGTCGGTCGGGCGGCTGGCCTGGGCCGGGTCGCATCTTCTCTTCGCCCTGGTGGGGCCGGCCGCGGCGCTGCTCGCCGAGGGGGTGTTCGCGGGTGTCGTGCACGGGACGCCCGGGCCGGTGGTGGGGGCGTCGCTGGCTCAGTTGCCCGCGGTGTGGGTCCTGGCCGGGGTGACGATGCTGTTGATCGGCACGCTTCCCCGGCTGGCTTCGGTGGCCTGGGCGGTGATCGGTGTGTGCCTGCTGCTGTTGCTTGCGGGGCCGCTGCTGGAGCTCGACCAGTGGGTGCTGGATCTGTCGCCGTTCACCCATGTGCCGCATCTGCCTAGCGGTTCGGTTGGCCTGGCGCCGCTGGTGGTGCTCAGTGGGGTGGCTGTGGGGCTGGGCTTGGTGGGGTTGGTTGCTCTTCGGCGGAGGGATGTTCGGGCACTCTAGGGGGCCGGCTTTTGAGGGCCGGCCCCCACGGTCAGTGGCTGGCGTTGCGTTTGGGGAGGATCAGTTCTTCGTGGTCCAACTCGCGGTTGAGGACTCGCAGGCTGTCGTCGTTGAGGTGGCCTGCGTCCCGCCAGCGGAGCAACTCGTCGCGTTCGGCGTCGATCACTGCCTGGCGGACCATCAGGGCCGCCTCGTACTGCGGTGAGATCGGGACGTCGGACGACTCGGACTGTTCCAGCATGTCGAGGCGGCGGCGGTAACGGTCGAGGCGGACCTGCAGCTGGCGGCGCATCGTCTCGATGGCCTCGTCCTCGACGTTGTCGTGCTGCTGTTCCTGGATGTCGTCGAGACGGTCCAGGGCGGCACGCACGGCTGCCGAGCGGGCCTCGTTGCGCTCCCGGGCACGGTCGGTCTGGTTGGCCCGCAGACCGAGCTTCTGCACCAACGGGGCGAAGGTGAGGCCCTGGCCGACCAGGGTGACGAGCACGACCGCGATGGCGCAGAAGTGCAGCAGCTCGCGATCGGGGAAACCGGCCGGCAGTGTGAAGATCGCCGCGAGGGTGATGACGCCGCGGGTGCCGGCCCAGCTCATAATGGTGATCTCTTTGCCGGTGAGCGGGATCTCGCGGGCGTCGCCGGTGTCCTCGTCGGTGTGCCCGCCGAGGCGGGTGTGCAGCGAGCGCGGCAGCCATTGGGTGACGACCAGCCAGAGCGGGCGGAGCAGCAGGACCACACCGAGCGTGATCACCAGGGCGATGATGATCGTCTTGGTCTCGTACTTGGCGAGACCGTCGATCACCTTCGGCACCTGCTGGCCGATCAGGAGGAAGACCACGCCCTCCAGCAGGAAGTCGATCAGACGCCAGACGGCGCTGGTCTGCAGCCGGGTGGCCCCGCTGGTGTAGCGCGGGGTGTCGTGGCCGACGATCAGGCCGGCCACCACCACGGCGAGCACGCCGGAGATCGTGACGTAGTGGTGGACGAACGCGTTCTCACAGATCAAGTACGCGGCGAGCGGCGTGACCAGGGAGAGCGCGTTGGCGTTGAGCGGGTCGGTGCGGAACGGTTTCATCAGCCGTACGGCGTAGGCGACCGCGATGCCGACGAGCACGCCGCCGGCCGCCGAGATCACGAACTGGCCGACCGCGTTGTCGAAGTTGAAGTCGCCGTGCGCCTGCGCGGTCACCGCGACCGTGAGGATGGTCAGCGCGGTGGCGTCGTTGAGCAGGCCCTCGCCGGAGATCAGCGTGACCATCTTGCTGGGCAGCCCGGCCCGGCGGCCGACGGCGAGCGCGGCGACCGGATCGGGCGGGGCGACGGCGGCGCCGAGGGCGACACCCGCCGCGAGGGTGGCCCCGGCTACCCAGAGTGAGAAGCCGAGGCCGATCAGGAGCGCGGTGACGAGCACCAGCGCGACGGAAAGGCTGATCACCGTGCGCATGTTGCGCCGGATGTCGAGCAATGATGAATCGAGCGCCGCGTTGTAGAGCAGCGGCGGCAGGATGAACGTCAGAACGAGCTCGGGTTCCAGTTCGAGATTGGGACCCGGCATGTATGCGTAGGCAATACCGATCAGGGTGAGCAGGACCGCGGCGGGGAGGCCGGTCTTCTCGGTGACCCAACGCACGGCGACGATTACCGCGACCGCGATCAGGCCGAAAAGCAGGATCTCCTCGAGATTCATTCGATCATTGTTCCTGCTGACCCGCTCACGTTATCCGGCGAGGTCGGCCTTTGACGCTGGGTCAACCTTCTGCTGGGTCGCGGCGATGACCTGCTGGTGACGCTGGATCACCGGAAGGGCCTTGCCGGCGAGCTTCTCCACGGACGGCTCGGTGCCGGTGTCGATCACGACTTGGGCCAGTTTGATCGCGCGTTCGTGCGCGAGGAGCTGGCTGCCGAGGAAGAGCGTGTCGAAGTCGGCGCCGGACGCGACCCGGTACTGCTCGATGAGCGCCTGCTGTTCCGAGTTCGGTTCGGCGGGGAGCCGGATGTCCAGGCGGGCGGCGGTCCGGCGTACCGTCACGTCGAGCTTGCGGTGGTAGGTGGCGAGTTCGCGGCCGAGGTCGCGGACCGGCTCGGTGGCACCCTGGTGCTTGGCGATCTTGCCGGCGGCCATCTGGGCGAGGTTCCCCTGGTGGGCGGCGATCAGGAAGTCGGCGTCGGCGCTGACCGGGCGCGCCTGGGCCGGGCTGACCGCGGCAACGGCGAGCATGACAGCTGCCCCAAAAACAGCAAATAAGCGCATAAAGTCAAGGCTAAAACCAGATCCGGGTACGAAAACGGGCGGACCGCTCCGGCCCGCCCGTTCGTGTTCGTAACCGATCAGTACCGGTAGTGCTCCGGCTTGAACGGGCCCTCGACGTCGACGCCCAGGTACTCCGCCTGCTTCTTGGTGAGGGTGGTCAGCCGGACGCCGAGCGCGTCCAGGTGCAGCCGGGCCACCTTCTCGTCCAGGTGCTTCGGCAGCACGTAGACCTGCTTGGCGTACTCACCCGGCTTGGTCCAGAGCTCGATCTGGGCCATCACCTGGTTGGTGAACGAGTTCGACATGACGAAGCTGGGGTGGCCGGTGGCGTTGCCCAGGTTCATCAGCCGGCCCTCGGAGAGGACGATCACCGAGTGGCCGTCCGGGAAGCGCCACTCGTGGACCTGCGGCTTGATCTCGATCTTCTCGATGCCCTCGACACGAGCGAGACCGGCCATGTCGATCTCGTCGTCGAAGTGGCCGACGTTGCCGACGATCGCGTTGTGCTTCATCGCGGAGAGGTGCTCGACCGTGATGATGTCGGTGCCGCCGGTCGTGGTGATGAAGATGTCGGCCTCACCGACCACGTCCTCGAGGCGGACGACCTGCATGCCGTCCATCGCGGCCTGCAGCGCGCAGATCGGGTCGACCTCGGTCACCACGACGCGGGCGCCCTGACCACGCAGCGTCTCGGCCGAGCCCTTGCCGACGTCGCCGTAACCACAGACGACGGCGAGCTTGCCGCCGAGCATCACGTCGGTGGCCCGGTTCAGGCCGTCGACGAGCGAGTGGCGGATGCCGTACTTGTTGTCGAACTTGCTCTTGGTGACCGCGTCGTTGACGTTGATCGCCGGGAAGAGCAGGGTGCCCTCCTTGGCGAGCTTGTAGAGACGCGCCACACCGGTGGTGGTCTCCTCGGTCACGCCCTTGATGTCGGCGGCGATGCGGGTGAAGCGGTCCTTCGACGCGGCGAGGCTGTTCCGCAGCGTCTCGAGGATGATCGAGTACTCGTGGTTGTCCTCGGCCGTGGTGGCCGGAACGGCGCCCGCGCCCTCGAACTCGACACCCTTGTGCACCAGCAGGGTGGCGTCACCGCCGTCGTCCAGGATCATGTTCGGGCCCTGGCCGTTGCCGAAGTCGAAGAGCTGCATGGTCGCCCACCAGTACTCCTCCAGGGTCTCGCCCTTCCAGGCGAAGACCGGCACACCGGCCGGAGCGTCGACCGTGCCGGTCGGGCCGACGACGACCGCGGCGGCCGCCTCGTCCTGAGTGGAGAAGATGTTGCAGGACACCCAGCGGACCTCGGCGCCGAGGGCGACCAGGGTCTCGATCAGCACGGCGGTCTGCACGGTCATGTGCAGCGAGCCGGCGATGCGGGCGCCGGCGAGCGGCTTGCTGTCACCGAACTCGGTGCGCAGCGACATCAGGCCGGGCATCTCGTGCTCGGCGAGGCGCAGCTGGTGGCGGCCGGCCTCGGCCAGCGACAGGTCGGCGACCGCGAAGTCGAGACCGTTGACGGATCGAAGTTTGTCGCTCATAAAAGAGGGCTCCTCCCTCTCAGGAGGCGCCCTTGCGTCATGGAACCCGGCCGAGCGTGGCGGACGTGAGACGTCCGTTGCAGCGCCTCTCGGGCGGGCGAAACCAACTTTAGCCGACCGGAAGCATGATCACATCCGGCGCAGTGTCCCATCGGTGTCAGTGATGACATATGTCCCATCGCCGAGCAGCTCCAGGTCGTACTCGTCGATGGTTTCGATGCCCAGATCGCCGATCACCTCGCCGAAGCGGGTGTCCACCCGGAAGTGCCGCCACCAGGACTCTTCGTCGGAGAGCACCACGATCGCGGCATCGCCGTCGAGGAAGCCACCGGCCCACTCGATCACCGTGCGGTCCGGGTCGACGGGGAAGTCCGAGATCGTGACGGTGACCCGCTCGTCCTCCGGCCCGAAGCTGTGGAACGCCACGTCCTCCTGGCCGTGCGCGACGGTCATGAAGCCGCTGGCGTCCGGCGCGATCGCGATCGCACACCTGTCGTTCCACGGATAGGTCCGGAGCCAGTCCTCGCCTCCCGAGTCGAAGGTCCGGCTGCCGGCCTCACCCTCGCTGACGTCGAGCATCATGTGCGTGCCGTAGGGGAACGCGATCTGGTGCCCGCCGAGCCCGGAGGTCTCCAGGTCGTGGCAGACCTTGATCTCGCCGGTGACGGCGTCGAGAGCCGTCCACACATCCGGGTCGGAGCTGCCGCGGGCGACGTTCGGCAAAAAGAGCCAGACCAGGGTGTCGTCGTGACAGAACGCGCAGTCGACAGGCACGACCTCGGTGCCCGGCGGGAACTCGAAACGCCACGCCTCGCGGCGGTCGGGTCCGAGGCAGATCGCCGCCTCGCTCGTCGTGTAGACCAGCCGGTCGCCGGTCGAGCTCACCGTGTAGGTCTGCGGTGGCGGATCCTGCGGCACCACGATGGTGTCGATCAGCTCGAGGTACTCGTCGAAGATCTTGACACCCTGCTCCGTCAACCGGGAGATCACGCGCACCATCTCAGCGTAACCAGGGGGACGAGGCGTCACGCGAAGGAGCGAGAAAACATCAAGGACCTTCCATAAGACATCAAAAACCCATCATTCTGTACGCGTGAAGCACCCGTACCGCATCCGCGAGATAGCCGCGGCATCCGGCCTCAGTCAGGCAACCGTGGATCGCGTGCTGCACAACCGCGGCGGCGTCCGGGAGAGCACCGTCCGCCAGGTGCATCAGGCGATCGCCGAGCTGGATCGCCAGCAGTCGCAGTCCGGCCGTACGTTCGTGATCGACGTGGTGCTGCGGACGTCCCGCCGATACGCCGCAGCCGTCCGCGCCGCCCTGGACGCCGAGATCGCCGAGATCCCGGTGGCGGTCCGCCCGCGCCTGCATCTCACCGACGACCCGGCGCAGGCCCTCGACCGGGTCGGCCGCTCCCGCTCGCACGGCCTGATCGTGCTGGCCCCGCCGTCACCGGAGGTCGCCGACGCGGTGGCCCGGCTGGGCGTGCCGGTGGTGACGCTCAACGCCGATCTGCCGGCCGGCAAGCGGATCGCCCATGTCGGAGTGGACGACTTCGACGCCGGGGCGACCGCCGGTTACCTGGTCGAGCGGCTGCTCGCGGACCGGGCCGGCGACCTGCTGGTGATCAACGGGCGGGGTGAGCGGGAGACCGGCTTCCGGTCCGTGCTGCCGTCGCGGCGGCTCGTCACCGCCGATGCCGAGGACACCGGACCGCTGCGGGAGATCCTCGCCGGGAACCCGTCGATCCGGGCCGTCTACTCCGCCGGCACCGGCGGGAACGCCGGCATCGTGGCCGCGTTCGCGGAGGAGCGGCGCAACTACGACGTCTTCGTGGCGCACGGGCTGGACGAGGAGAACGTGACGCTGCTGCGGGCGCACCGGATCTCCGTGGTGCTGCACCAGGACCTGCGGGCCGATCTGCGGCACGCCTGCCTGGCGATCCTGCGGTCGCAGGGGGCGTTGCCCGGACCGATCCGCTCGCACCCCTCCGCGGTGCAGGTGATCACGCCGTTCAACGTGCCACCCGCCGAGTTCTGACCGTTGTTTGCAAGAAACGAGCAGATCCACGAAATACTTTGACGGACTCTTGTGAGTTACATCACCGGACATCTATCGTCGGCTCACCCACCGAGAGAAAGAGCCCTCGATGTCTGTGCGACCTCGCTGGTCCGCCCTCGTTCTCGGCGCGCTCCTGGGTGTCACCGGAACCGCGCACCCCGCATCAGCCGCCTCCGATCGCCAGTTCACCCGGGCCGCCCTGGACCCGTCATTGACCGCCGGCCGGGGCGCGAACGTCGCCTTCGTGGAACAGGAGGCGGAGCACGCGCGGACGAACGGGACCGTGATCGGCCCGGACCGGACCGCGTACACGCTGCCCGCCGAGGCCTCCGGCCGCTCCGCCGTCACGCTGGATCCCGGTGAGTTCGTGGAGTTCACCCTCCCGCGCGCCGCCAACGCGATCACCGTTCGCTACAGCATCCCGGACGCGCCGGCCGGTGGCGGGATCACCGCGCCGCTCGCGGTCACCACCCGGCACGTCAGCCGGACCATGACGCTGACCTCGCAGTACTCCTGGCTCTACAACCAGTACCAGTTCACCGACGACCCGCAGGCCGACCTGCTCCACCCGGACTGGTGGATCACCGAGTGTCAGTGCGTGCCGGCCGCCACCACCCCGGCGCCGGTGATCACCAAGCCGTTCCGGCCGATGCACTTCTACGACGAGCAGCGACTCCTGCTCGGGCGTACCCATCGGGCGGGGGAGAGGATCAGGCTGACCGCCCGCGGCGTGCCCACCACGATCGACCTGCTCGACTCCGAGTTGGTCGGCGCCCCGAAGGTGGACCTGGCCGGGGTGAACGTGCTGCTGTTCGGCGCCGACCCGACCGGGCGGCGGGATGCCGCGCCGGCCATCGAGAAGGCGATCGCGTACGCGAAGAAGACGCACCGCAGGGTCTACCTGCCCCCGGGCGTCTTCCAGGTGAACCGGCACATCGTCGTCGACGACGTGACGATCGGCGGGGCCGGCAACTGGTACACGATCGTCAAGGGCCGCCAGGTCACGCTTGACGCGCCGGCCCCGGACGGATCCCGGCACGCCGGCGTCGGCTTCTACGGCCGCAGCGCCGCCGAGGGTGGCAGCCGCAACGTGCATCTCTCCGGCTTCGCGATCCAGGGTGACGTCCGGGAGCGGATCGACACCGACCAGGTGAACGGCATCGGCGGCGCGATGAGCGACTCGACGATCGACGGCCTGCACATCCAGCACACCAAGGTCGGCCTCTGGTTCGACGGCCCGATGGCGAACGTGAAGGTCACGAACAACATCGTCGTCGACCAGATCGCCGACGGCCTGAACTTCCACACGGGGGTGACGAACTCGCTGGTCCGCAACAACTTCGTCCGCAACACCGGCGACGACGCGCTCGCCATGTGGGCGGAGAAGACCACGAACTCGGCCAACACGTTCGACCGGAACACGGTGCAGACGCCGACCCTGGCGAACGGCATCGCGATCTACGGCGGGAACGACATCACGGTCTCCGGCAACCTGGTCGCTGATCCGATCCGGGAGGGCAGCGCGCTGCACGCGGGCACCCGATTCGGCGCCGAGCCGTTCACCGGGTACCTGCGGTTCACCGGCAACACCACGGTGCGCGCGGGAACGTACGAGTTGAACTGGAACATCGGTCTCGGCGCGATCTGGATGTTCGCGCTGGAGCGCAGCATCGACGCCGACGTCCAGGTGACCGGTGATCACTACCTGGACAGCACCTACAACGCGATCATGCTGGTCGCGGACTGGCCGGTGAAGGACCTCTACTCGATCGACGGGGTGAGATTCGAAGACCTCAGGATCGACGGTACGGGTACGAGCGTGCTGAGCGCCCGAGCCGGTGGGTCCGCCTCCTTCGCGAACGTGGACGCCCGCAACGTCGGCGCGGCGGGGGTGAACAACTGCGGGAGATTCGGCTTCCCCGCGTCCGGTTCCGAGTTCGGGCTCACCGACCTGGGCGGCAACGACGGCGGCTGGCTCGGCCCGTACGTCCCAAACGTGATCACCTGCAACGACCGCCCGCCGGTGACCCCGCCCCCGCCGCCGTCCCGCTGGTGAGCGGGGCCGGCGCCCGGGCCTCGCGGTCCGGGCGCCGGTGCGGTCAGGCGGTCAGCCACCACGGGCTGGAGTACGCCACACCCCAGTCGTTGCACGGGTGGCCGGCCGGCCCGGGGGAGGCGTTCGCCTGCGACGGGTCGGAGATCCGCAGCACCACCCAGGAGCCGTCGGCGAGGTCCAGCGGCACGGTGAACTCGGTGACCGTCCCGGCCGTCGCGTCGATCACGTCGGCCACCTCGGGCGCCCGGCTGCCGGGCCGCAGCACCTGGATCCGCAGCAGCTTGCCCGCCCACTCCGGCCCGCGGTCGAGGTCGACGACGAAACGGACGTCACCGCTGGTCAACGGGAGGGTGCCGCCCATCCGTACCCCCGCAGCCGTCGCGTCGAGGCGCAGGCCACTCACCCGGGTGGCGAAGAACCGCCTGTCGCGCATCGCGGCGAGCACCCCGTTGCGGGTGTTCTCGACGGCCCAGATGCCGGTCCGGCCCTTGCCTTCCGGATATCCCCACTCGGTCCCGTGCTCGTCGGTCACCCCGGTCAGCCCGGTGCGCCAGCCCGCGTTGAGGCAGGCGTTGAGCGGTGAGCTCTGCCCGCTGGACCAGCCGTCGAAGAGGTAGTCGTCGCCACGGTTGAACATCTCCAGGCCGACCATCTGGTCGCGCATCGCCGCGTTGTACGAAAAGTCGTTGAACCGCAGCAGCTCCCGGCCGGGGTGGTTGAACCCGCTGATCCCGCCGGACGCGGTGATCCAGTTGTAGAGGCGGGACATGCTGCTGGAGCCGCCCAGATCGGTGAAGTTGCCGGTGTACCAGACGTTGACGTGCCCGAGGAGCGGGTGCGACCACTCGAACCCGCGCAGCGCGGTGTAGGCGCCCGGCGTGTTGGCGGCGTCGGCGAGCTGCCCGGTGCGGTTCCACTCGGAGCGGCTCAGCCCTTCGATGGAGAGCAGCGTGGTGTGATCGGTGAGCGCGGCGATGTCCAGGCCGGCCGAGCGCATCGACTCGTACGCCAGGGCCGGGTCGCCGTCGCCGTCCGACATGAGGGTGTGGTTGTGCAGGTCGCCGTGGAAGAGCGTGGTGCCCTGGCTGATCCGGGAGGTGCGGGTGGCGCCTGTCGCGCGTACCGGGTCGGCGCTGGTGGCGACGCCGGCGGTGCGTGCCCAGGCGCTGTCCGGGGCGGCGGCCAGCATCAGTAGTCCGCCGCTGCCGGCCAGCAGGGCGCGCCGGCTCATCGGGTTGTGTGAATGGCCGTGACTCGTCATGACTTAACAGTGAAGCTCATGAATGTATGTGAGGTAAACGGCGGGGAATCCGGAATGGGACTGTGGTCTTGGTAGCCTGGTCGGCGCTTCGAGCACCGGGAGATGGGAAACACGTTGAGTCGAACACTGCTGGTCACCGGCGGCGCCGGATTCGTCGGCGCGGCACTGATCAAGTCGCTGCTGACCGAGTACCCGGACGCGGTGATCGTGTCGCTCGACAACTACTTCACCGGTTCCCGGGAGAGTCACGTCGACGATCCCCGGGTCACCTACGTCGATGGCTCGACGGTCGACATCGCCCGGCTCTGGGTCGAGGGCGGGTTCTCCTCGCCCGAGCTGGTCTTCCACATGGGCGAGTACTCGCGCATCGTGCAGTCGTTCGAGGATCACGACCTGACCTGGGACTTCAACCTCCTCGGCACCCGTGAGGTGGTCAAGTTCACGGCCAACCACCGGGCGAAGCTGATCTACGCGGGTTCCAGCTCGAAGTTCGGCAACGACGGGCAGGACGAGAACCTCAACCCGTACGCGTGGACCAAGGCGAAGAACATCGAGTACATCCGGAACTACTCGAACTGGTTCGGCCTGGACTACGCGATCACGTACTTCTACAACGTCTACGGGCCGGGACAGATCAGCGCGGGCAAGTACGCGACGGTCATCGGCATCTTCGAGCGGCAGTACCTCGCCGGCGAGCCGCTCACCGTGGTGTCGCCCGGCACCCAGACCCGCGACTTCACACATATCGACGACATCGTCCGCGGCCTGCTGATGGTGGCGAGCGACGGCGAGGGCGACGGCTACCTTCTCGGCGCCGGTCACGAGTGGCCGCTGCTGGACGTCGCCCAGATGTTCGGCGCCGACTACAAGCTGATCCCGGCCCTGCCCGGCGAGCGGACCCGCGGCCAGGCCGACATCACCAAGGCGGCCTCGCTGGGCTGGCGCCCGGAGCGCAGCCTCGACGAGTACATCGCGAAGTTCGTGGCGGCCAACCCGCGCTGAGGCCCGGTTTTTTCGCAGGAATGGTTTCGGCCGATCGGGGCATCCCGCCTGCATGCAGAACGGGATCAGGGTAGTGGTGGTGGACGGTAACACCACCTTCGTCCGCGTCCTGGAAGCGCTGATCCCCGAGATCAGCGGCGGTCGCGCGACAGTGGTGGCGACCACCGGTGAAGCGGGGAAGGTGGCGAGCGTGATGCGCGCCGCCGTACCGGATCTGGTGCTCGTCGACCCCGGCCTGCCGCAACCGGCCGGCCGGAACCCGGTGGCGATGGTGCACGAGTCGGCACCGCAGGCGCGGATCGTCGCCGTGGCCGACGACACCGACCTGTCCGTGGCCGTCGAGGCCCTGCACGCCGGCGCGGCCGGCCTGCTGCGCCGCACCGCGGACGCCGCCGATCTCCGGCAGCCCCTGGTCGCGGCGCTGGAGGGCTGGTCGGTAGTGCCGCCGGGGCTGCTCGCCGCGCTCGTCGAGCAGGCCCGCCCGCGGCCGCCGCACCCGGCCGTCACCCAGCTGGACACCGACGACCGCCGCCTGCTGCGGCTGATCGCCGGTGGCTCGTCGACCAGCGAGATCGCCGGACTGCTGCACGTGTCCGAACGTACCGTGAAGCGCCTGACCGCCTCGCTCCTGCGGAAGCTGAAGGTCGCCAGCAGGACCGAGGCGGCGGCTCTGGCCGGCAGCGCCGGCCTGCTCTGACGCTGCGCCGGCTTCGTCCCGCCGGCGGCCTTTCGAAAAGGCCGCCGGCGTTGTCCCGCGCTCAGCCGGTGGCGCGTGGACGCGTCGACACCGCGGACAGCGGCGTGGCGACCTCCTCCAGCGACTTGCCCTCGGCGTCGATGCCGATGAACGCCTCGACCAGGCCGCCGACCGCCATCACGGCGGCGCCGATCAGGTAACCGATGAAGAGTTTGCCCGGGTCGTCGCCCTCGCCGATGAGCGCGCCGTAGAAGACCGGCCCGATCGCGCCGAAGCACTGGGCGATGGCGAAGAAGACCGCGATCGCCTGTGCCCGGATCTCCAGCGGGAAGATCTCGCTGACCGTCAGGTAGGCCGAGCTCGCACCCGCCGACGCGAAGAAGAAGATCACGCTCCAGGCGATCGTCTGCGTCACCACGTTGAGCGCGCCCGCGTCGAAGAGGAACGCGGTGATCGCCAGCAGCGCGCCGGACAGCAGATAGGTCCCGGAGATCATCTTGCGGCGGCCGATCGTGTCGAAGAGCCGCCCGATGGTCAGCGGGCCGATCAGGTTGCCGAGCGCGAACGCCACCAGATAGAGCGGCGCCGCCTTCTCCGAGACGCCGTAGAACTTCGTCAGCACCAGCGTGTAGGTGAAGAAGATCGCGTTGTAGAGGAACGACTGCGTGATCATCAGCGTGGCGCCGAGCGTCGACCGCGCCGGATAGAGCTTGAACAGCACCCGCAGCAGCGAGAGATAGCCGTGCGGCCGGGTCGGCCGGATGTCGATCGCCTTCGAGTCGTCCAGCGGGGGCAGCGTCTGACCGGAGGCCTCGGCGGCCCGCTCGATCCGGGCGATGTTCTCCTCCGCCTCCTCCTCGCGACCGTGCATGACCAGCCAGCGCGGGCTCTCCGGCAGATGCCGCCGCAGGCCCCAGATGGCGACGCCGATGACCGGGCCGAGGAGGAACGCGATCCGCCACGCCCAGTTCAGGTCCACGTTGTTGAGCAGGATGTACGTGCCGAGCGTGCCGATGATCGCGCCGCCCCAGTACGTTCCGTTGACGCCGATGTCCACCCGGCCCCGATACTTCGCCGGCATCATCTCGTCGATCGCGGAGTTGATCGCGGCGTATTCGCCGCCGATGCCGGCTCCGGCGATGAATCTCGTGAGATACAGGAAGACCAGTGCGGCTGGGCCGTTACCCCAGGTCAATGCGGTAAGCGCGTTACCGCCGAGGTAGACGGCGAGTGTGACGATGAAGAGGTTCTTCCGGCCCAGCGCGTCGGACAGCCGGCCGAAGAAGAGCGCGCCGAACACCTCGCCGAGCAGGTAGACCGTCGCGATCAAGCCAACCTGTGTGCTGGAGAGCGCGAGAGTCTCCTGCTCGGCCAGGACCGGGCCGACGGCGCTCGCCACGGTGATCTCGAGTCCATCGAGGACCCACGCCGTGCCGAGCGCGAGAATGATGCGGGTGTGGAACGGTGACCAGCTGAGCCGGTCGATGCGAGCGGGAATCAAGCTCCTGATGGTTCCCTGCTCGAGGCTCTGCGCCATGGACGCACCTCCGTATTGAGTGACCTTGCTCACCGTGTTACCCAAGGGGCTCTCCGTGAATCTCGGTGTCGCAGTGATCGGAATGGGCTGGATGGGCCGGGTGCACACCCGGGCCTACCTGCGCGTCCGCCAGCACTACCCGGATCTACCGGCGCCGATGCTCGTCGCGGTGGCCGATGACGTGCCGGGACGCGCCGCCGAGGCGGTTGACCAGTTCGGCTTCGCGTCCGATGTGGCCGACTGGCGCACGCTGGTGCACGATCCGCGGATTCAGGCAGTCAGCGTCACCGCGCCGAACTTCCTGCACCGGGAGATCAGCGCCGCGTTCGTCGCCGCCGGCAAGCACCTGTGGATCGAGAAGCCGGTCGGGCTGAGCGCCGCCGACGCCCGCGCGATCATCGGCCCCGGCCAGGTGACCGTCGGCTTCAACTACCGGCACGCCCCGGCCGTCGCGAAAGCGCGGGAGCTGATCCGGACCGGCGTGATCGGGACTGTCACGCATGCCCGGTTCAGCTTCTGCAGCGACTACGCGGCCTCTCCGGACGACGCGCTGACCTGGCGCTTCGAGCGCGACCGTGGCGGCAACGGCGTGCTCGGCGACCTGGGCTCGCACGCCGTGGACCTGATCCGGCACCTGCTCGGCGAGATCGTCGAGGTCTCCGCGGACAGCGCGATCCTCATTCCGCAGCGGCGACGAGCGCTGGGTGCCACGTCCGGCCATCAGCGGGGTACGGGTGAGCCCGGTCCCGTGGAGAACGAGGACTGGTTCGCCGCCCTGCTCCGGCTGGAGTCCGGCGCCCGCGTGACATGCGAGGCCAGCCGGATCGCGCAGGAGGACCCGAACCACTACGGCTTCACGATCTACGGAACCCGGGGCGTCGTGTCCTGGGACTTCCGCCGGATGGGCGAGCTCCGTCTCGGCGACGCGACGATCTTCGCCGGTCCGGGCGACGGCGACTTCGGCGCGTTCCAGCCGGGCGCCGCGATCGCGATGAGCTACGACGACCTCAAGGTGATCGAGGCGGCCTGTTTCCTGCGCTCGATCGTCACCGGGGTGCCACAGGGCCCCGGCCTTTCCGACGCGATCCGCGCCGCCGTGGTCCTGGAAGCGATCTCCGCATCAGCCGCGTCGGGTCGTAACCGTATCGTTCTCCCGGGAATCTGATCTTCGGGCTAGGCTCACCAGGCTTCATCAGCGCCCATGGGAGAGCCAATGCGTAAACGGGCCGTCCGGGCCGCGCTCACGGCGAGCATTCTCGCCGCGACCTCGGTGTTCTTCGTCGACCTCAGCACCAGAGCGGCCTCCGCCGCGACCACGCCGACCACCCTGACCGACCAGCAGCGTCACGCGATCACCGACTTCCACGCCGACCGCATGATCGTCGACGGAGTCCGTCAGCGGCTCCTGATCGCCGACGACGTGGCGCACCGCATCCTCGCGGTGAGATATGACGGCACCGTCGTGTCCGAGGTGGCGCTCCCGGACGGTGCGAACGCCACCGACCTGCAGCTCTCCGCCGACGGCGGCACGCTCTGGACCGCCCTGCCGGACACCGGCCTGATCGTCTCCTGGGACGCGGCCACCCTCACCGAGATCAAGCGGTACCCGGTCGTCGCCAGCCGCGGGGACCTGGGCCACATCGCGGTTGCCGAGGACAAGGTCTGGTACACCTACCGCAAGAACTACTTCGCCTCGCTCGACCCGGCCACCGGCGACGTCACCACGCACGTCCTGGGCGCCGGAACCAACACCTCGGCCTCGGAGCGGCAGCCGCTGCTCGCCGTCAGCCCCGCCGATTCGAGCCGTCTGATGCTGACGGATGCGGACTCGCGCGGTGACCTCTTCCTCTACGACACCCATGGCGGGGCGGTCGGGGTGGTCACCAGCGCGCAGTCCGGGCTCACGTCCGGGCACAGCTCGCTCGAGTACACCGCCGACGGCTCGATGATCTACACGGGTGGCGTCAACGGCGTCTACTACACGTGGACCGACGATCTGTCCCCGTCCTCGGGCCGCACCATCTCGATGGCACAGGCCGTCGACGTGGAGGTCGCCTCCAACGACTACGTCGCGGTCGGCGTGGCGCCCAGCGCGACCGCCACCGATCTGCGCATCTACCCGGCCGCCGAGACCGTCGCGACCCGCGAGTTCGACTTCCCGATCTCCGGCGCCGCGCCGAGCCTGGTCGACCTCGCGTGGTCGCCCACCGGTGACACGCTCTTCGCGATCACCGATCAGGCCGGCACCGAGAACCTCTGGGTGATCGACAGGCCAAGCGTCGTCCCGAGCCCGCCGGCTCCGGTGCAGACCGCCACCGCGATCAAGCTGACCGGGCCGTCGACCGCCGGCCGGGGCGCCGGGATCAACGTGCGTGGAAACCTCAGCGGTGGGCTCCCGATGGGCACCTCCGTCAAGGTCGTGCGGACCGACGCCGAGTCGCCCGCCGGCGTCGCGGTCACGGCGTCGGACACCAGCGCCAAGGGGGACTTCTCGTTCCTCGACTCCCCGCAGGCCGGTGGCACGATCACCTACACCGTCAGCTATCCCGGGGACGCCACGCACAAGCCGTCGTCCGCCAAGATCTCGGTCACCGTCCCGAAGACCACGCCGGGGCTGACGCTGGACCGCAACGGGAGTGTCAACGCGTACGGCTCGACCGTGAGCCTGACCGCGAAGCTCGGCGCCACCCACAAGAACCGGACCGTGGAGATCTGGGCCGACCCGTACGGCGCCGACCAGCCCCGCCGCCTGCTCAAGAAGGGCGTCGTCACCAGCGCGGGCGCGCTGAGCGTGAACTACAAGCTGACCCGCAACACCACGGTCAGCGCGGTCTTCGCCGGCGACACCCGGTACGCCGCCCGGACCGTCACCTCGGCGCTGAAGACCCGGGTCGCCGTCTCCACCACGGTCGCCAAGCATTACAAGGTCGCCGGCTCGTACCACTACGTGCGCAAGACGACGAACCCGAAGTTCACCACGACGATGACGGCGTACCCGAAGCGGAAGCAGACGCTCGTCCTCGAGCAGTACTCCGGCGGTAAGTGGAAGGCGTGGAAGTCCGGCGCCTACACGCTGTCGGGGGCGGGCACGTACACCTTCACGCTGACCGGCACGCACAAGACCGGCGTGAACTACCGGGTGCGGGCCGTCTACACGACGGGCACGTCTGGGGACAGCGCGAACTACACGACGTACGGCGCCTGGAAGTACTTCCGGTTCACGAAGTAATCGCCGGTCAGAACGTGTTCTTGTAGAGCGAGCAGCCCCGGCACACGTCCGGCGGCTCCTCGCTCGCCAGGCGCCGCCGGAACTCCCGGTACGCCTCACCGTGCCAGATCTCCGGGAAACCGGCCTCGGTCAGGTCACCCAGGGAGACCCGGTCGTCGCCCATCACCATGCAGCACGGCTGGACCACGCCGGCGCTCGTCACATAGGCGGCGTCCCACGGCCAGGTGCAGCCACCGCCGGCGGTTTCGTCGAAGCGGGGCAGTCGCAGGCGTACCCCGGTGTCGGCCGCGACCCGCCGGGCCTCGGCAAACGCGGCGTCGGACCGCTCGCGGTCCGCGCCGGTCCAGAGTGCCTGCTCGGCGGTGAACGTGCGGATCTCCTCGTAGCGCCCGGCCGGGTCGGTGTCGTCGAAGCTGTGCGACAGGTTCTGCACCCGCAGCTCGTCGACCCCGATCCGGCCCAGCAGCCGGACGAGTTCGGGCAGCTCACCGACGTTGTCCCGCATCGACACGAAGACCACCCGGATCCACGGGGTGTCGCTGCCCGCCTCCCGTTTCGCCCGCACCAGGCCGGCCAGGTTGCTGATCACGGTGTCGAACCGCGCGCCGTCCCGGATCGCCTCGTAGGACTCCGCCGTCGCGCCGTCCAGCGACACGTGCAGCCAGTCGACCCGGCTCGCCACCAGTTCCTCGGCGCGCCTGCGGTTCAGCAGCGTCGCGTTGGTGTTGAACCCGACCCGGATCCTCCGCCGGACCGCCGCCTCGATCATCTCCGGGAGGTAGGGCGAGAGCAGCGGCTCACCGAGCCCCTGCAACGTGACCTGCCGCAGCGGCACGTCCTCGACCAGCCGGTGGAACAGCTCCGGTGGCATCGCGCCGGCCAGCTTGTTGACCGGCGGACGATAGCGGACCAGGCACATCGTGCAGCGCAGATTGCACGCCGACGTGACCTCCACCTGCAGATGGGCGGGAAGCGGCGGGTCCAGCTGAACAGCCATGCTGCCGCGCATGCCCATCCAGCCCCACAAAAAACCCCCGATTCGGGTACGGGTGATTCCGCCCGTACCCGAATCGGGCTGCACCCGCCCTGAGACGGCCCGAAGGCTTACTTCATGCGGGGTCCAGAGCGAGGCCGTCGAAGATGAAATTCGGACTGAGGAACGTGTCGCCGCTGCTGCCGCTGAGGACCGAGATGGACAGCGTGTTGGTGCCCGCCTTCAGAGCGCTCGCCGGGATCGTGAACGTGTAGGTGGTGTTGATGCCGCGCCAGGTGCCGCGGGTGACGTTGCGCGAGTTCAGGTTCGCCGGGGCCGGGGATGCCGACGAGGGCGAGGTCCAGCCGCCGATCGAAACCGCCGGACGGCCGCCCGCGAAACTCGACGTGGTGGCGATCCGTAGCTTCGCGCCGTTCGCCGGGACCGTGCTGAGGTTGAAGCCGAGCGCGATCGGGGAGTTCACCGACTTGAATTCCGCCATCGGGAAGCTCTTCTGATCGGAAACGGTCTTGCTGCCGGTCCAGGCGGACATGCGCTTGTCCGACGGGTGCATCGTCTCGATCTTGTCGGCGTTGAGGAAGCCGGCCGGGGTGCCGTCGAACGTGCCGAGCTGGAAGAGGGTGCCGGCCGCCGGGACGCTTCCGGTGATCGCGAGACTCGTCGTCGCACCGGCCTTCACGGTGATCGTCGTCGTCTTCAGGCTCAGCTCACCGGCGTACAGGGTGGCCTGGTAGGTGCCCGGCTTGACGTGGCCGATGACGAATTTGCCGGATTTCACCTGCCCCCAGTACTGGCCGTTCGTGCCGGACAGACCGACCGTCGCCTTCAGGCCGTTCCAGGTGCCGGACGCGGTGCCGCTCACGCCGCCGCGCTGCGCGTTGGAAAGCATGCCGGGGATGAAGGACGCCAGGAAGTCCATGCTGCGGGCGGCCGGCGCGGCGCCGTCGGTGATCGCGAGTGCATACGGACCGTGCAGGCCCAGGCGCAGCGCCTCGGTCTGCTGGTGCCCGCTGAACATGTAGTGGGTGATGTTGACGGCGCTGCCGGTGTCGTTGACCTCGATGTCCCGGAAGAACGGCCCGCCGGACGTCATGTCGGTGTAGGCCGGGATGATGTACGCACCGTGACCGTTGCCGCTCGCGCCGAACGGCTTCTGCGCGATCAGCCGCTGCGAGCTGTAGAACTTCGACGCGGTCTGCCCGTTCGCGAACGCGAAGACATCCGACCCCTCGACGGTGGTCGGGGCGTTCGCCGTCTTCGCGGCCGCCGGGGAGGTCGTCAGCACCGACGGCTTCAGCCGGGCGATGAACCGGGCCTCACCGGGGTTCAGCGCCTTCGCGATGCTTGTCGCCATGTAGATCGTGTTGTCGTTCTTGCGGGCGAAGTAGTACTGCGTCACGCCGATCGACGTGTTCGCCGCGCTCACCAGGATCGAGCTGCCGTTGTTGAACGTCTTGCTCGTCACGGTCGCCGACGACCAGCCGGACTCGAACTGCCCGGCCGCATAGCCGGAAGCGGTCAGCTCGGTGCCGTTGTGCTTCAGCGACGTCATGTTGCCGTTCGTGCCGTTCACGATGAACGACAGGCCGGTGCCGGTGTCGAAGCTGACGTTCGCGGCGGCGCTCGCCCAGGGCTGGCCGACACCCAGCAGGCCGGCGCCGGCCAGGACCGCAACAGTGGCGAGACCGCCGGCGAGGATCTTCCGTTTCTTGGAGGGCATGCCCTCATGTGCGTTTCCAAGGCCGGAAGGTTGCTCGGTTCCTGAGCTTCCTCGGGGTTCTTCTAAGCTTCCTCGGGGTTCTTCTAGGGTGATCGAGTGACGACATTTCAGATCGGTGAGGCGGCCGAGCTGCTCGGCGTCAGCTCCGACACGGTCCGCCGATGGGTCGACGCGGGCCGGCTCTCCGCACATCGTGACCAGCAGGGACATCGGGTCATCGAAGGGGTGGACCTGGCCGCTTTCGTCAGGGGTCAGGGCGCCGGGCCGGATGAGCGTTCCGAGGAGTCGTCGGCTCGGAACCGGCTGCGGGGGATCGTCACCGCCGTGGTCAAGGACACCGTGATGGCGCAGGTCGACATCCAGGCCGGACCGTTCCGGGTGGTGTCGCTGATGAGCCGGGAAGCAGTCGACGAGCTGGACCTGCAGGTGGGTTCGGTCGCGGTAGCGGTGATCAAGTCGACGACCGTGGTGGTGGAGCGGGCGGCCAAACGCCCTTGAGTTCTCTAGCCGGCGGTGGCCCTGGCGACGGCTGTTCGGGGGCTGGTCAGGACGGGTAGGCCGGTGAGCCGGTCGGCGGCCGGGCTCATGCTCGCCTGAGCCAGCACGACGACATCGGCCGTGCCGGCGATCGCGCGGACGTGGTCGGCGATCTCGTCGAAGTAGCGGTCGTGGTCCCCGGACTCGAAATGCCGCCAGGAGGAAAGGCAGGGCTCGGGAATGAGGGTGATGGTGGTGCCGGCGTGGGCCGCGCTCTCCCGGAGCAGGGCCATCGTCGGTTCCATCGTGGACGCCACGGTGGCGACGACGGCGATCCGGTGGCCGGCGGCGACAGCGGCTTCCGCCATCGGTCGGTCGACCCGCAGGACCCGGCGGGACTCGCTCTCATCTTCGGCGGTTTCGCCGATTGTCGAACAGGTGCAGAGGATGACGTCGGCGCCGGCGGATCCCAGTTCGGCCAGACGGTCCCGCACTCGTGCGGCGATCTCGGGCGTGACCCCGTTGACCCGCGCATCCGCGAGCAGTGACGCGTCGACCAGGTGATGCGTCGTCCAGCCGGGCGCGAGTTCTGCGGTGAGCCCCTCGAATGTCGCGACATGCACGTCCGCCGTGTGCAGAAATCCGATCGTCGGCATCGCCCGAGTCTCCCAGACATGATCGCGTCATCACGGCCCACCGCAACCACGATGCCGTTCCCCGCCGTGGAGTGGCCGCGCGTCGTGCGCGGCCGTGGGCGTGCCCCGCCTGTCAGTCCCGGCCCGGCCATGGCATGGCCGTGGCGTGCCCCGCCTGCTAGCCCCGGCCCGGCCGTGGCATGGCCGCGCGTCGTGCGCGGCCGTGGTGGGGTCCCGTGTGCCACTTTCCGGCCGCGGCGTGGCGGGTCCTCCGTGTCACTCGTAGGTCACCGTGGCCTCGGGGACGCCTCGTGCCCGGGCCACCTGGGCCGCCTCCTCGTCAGCCTGTTTGCGGTGCGTGGCTGTCAAGTCGTTGAACGCGGTCACCGTCAGGTCGACCCGCTTGCGCCCTGCGAGACGGGCGCGCCACACGCCGACGATCTCGGAACCCACGAGCAGCACGCCGGGGTTGCCGAGTGACCGCCACACCTCTTTCTGTGCGGCACGCTCGGGAATCAGCAGGTCACGATCGCGGGCCTGGAGCAGCGGGTCCATGCCGGGCAGCCAGCGAACCCCGGAGACGGCGCGCGCCGACCGCAGAGCCGGCACCTCGGCCTCCGGCAACCAGGCTTTGCGGCCGTCGATGTGGATCTCGGTGAGCCCGGCCGGCCAGACCTTGCGGATCTCAGCGGGGGAGCTGCCCAGGTATTTCGCCACCTCGCCCGGACCGGCCGGACCGAGAAAACGCAGGTAGGTCGCGATGAGGCGATCGATCCCGGCATTCGCGTCGGGCAGCGGGGGAGCCTCCGGAAGAGGCCCGAGCAGCGCGTCCTTGCCGCGGGACAGGACTTCGACCCCGCCGGCCAGACCGGCCTGCTGCCAGACGTTGCTGGCGATGTGCCGGGCACGGCACCCCTTGCACGGGTACGTCAATGCGACAGGCACCCGCTTGCTCACCTCCGTGCTGGCCGAACCCCGGGCGATCGGTGCGGTCACCACCTCACGGAAGGCCGTGGCCGTCACGGTGAACGCCCGGCTCCCCAACGCTCCGGCATCGGGAATCTGCGCGCTTTTGATCCGAGCGGCGGCGTCCGCGTCGGTGAGCGGCCACAACTGGGTGGTCAGCGCCGCCAGATCGGACCGTCGGTGCAGGTGCGGCGCGCCTCGGGCGGCCCACACCGCGGCCAGCCGGTCGTCGGCCGGCTCGGCGCTGGTGCGAGCGGTGAGCGCGACCTGGGTGGAGTCCGGCGTGTACTGCTGGATGCCGAGGTCGAGCACCGGGAGGTCGGCCGCGCGCACGTCGGCCCGCTCGGCGAGGCCGAGCGCGGCGATCCGGTACGCCATCACCTGTGCCCGATCCACACTGATCATGCGCACCTCCTCGTGGCATGTCCGGCTAGGTGCGACGACCGTACCGCCGGGCTGCGACATTTTTCAGGCGTTCGGTGCGGGTGGCGACGCGGCCGTCAACGAACTCCCACGTGTCCAGCTGAGTCGGCCCGTACGGCCCCTCCTGATGGATCGGAGGCTCCCCGGTCAGCCAGTAACCGCACCGGCGGGCCACCGACGTGCTCGCCACGTTCGCCGGATCGATGCGCAGCAGCAGGCGGCGCAGACGGAGCGTGTGGCACGCGTACCCGGAAAGAAGTGAGAGCGCCCCCGACGCGAGCCCGCGCCGGCGGTAGGGGTGACCCACCAGATAGCCGAGCTCGGCTTCGCGCAGGTTGGAATCGACGGCGAAGAGCAGCACTTCGCCGACCGGGGGCCCACCGTCGGCAGTGATGGCAAGCTGGATCCGGCTGCCGTTGGCGCGTCCCTGGTGGGCACGTTTGAGGTACGCGCGGCCGGCTTCGGCGTCGAAGGGTGACGGCATCGGCGTCCAGCGCGCGATCTCCGGCTCGTCCAGCAGTGCGACCAGATCGTCCAGATCGTCCGGACGCCACTCGCGCAGGATGATGCCGGTTCCCGTCAACCTCAGCGGATAGGGCAGAGGGTCGGCGGTCACCCTCCGAATCCTGCCCACAAAGACCCGGTTAGTGCTAGTCGCGATCGATATTTGGTCGGCTTGTCGATACCGCTCTTGACCAGCGCTCAAGAAAGTATGTGGCGTTTGCCGGATCTTCAGCCCGGTTCACACCTTACGTGCCGTGATCTCCATTCCGGCTGCTCGCAGACGGTCGACGAGCGCATCGCCGATCGCCGTCGCCGGGGTCAGCACACCTCCCTCCGATGCCGGCAGCTTGTCTCGGTCCAGCGCCAGAGCCAGTGCCGATTCCCCGAGCATCACCGCTGTCGCCGCGTAGCCCGGATCGCCCTTGGCCCGGAACCGCGACGTGTATCGCGCCCCACTGCTCGTCGTGGTGAAGATGTCGATCGTGAAGTGCCCGGACTGCTGACTCTGCTCGCTCGGCCCGTCACCGGGTTTCGGCAGCACCCGGTCCAGCACGAACCGGACCGGAGGCACCGTCAGGCCGAGAACCAGGCCGCCGAGCGCCACTTTCGTACCGAGGGCGAGCACCGGTGACAGCGGCGACGTGCCGACGCTCATCACCTCGCGGTAGCGGAAACGCCGTCCGTAGGCCCAGCCGCGCAACGCGTTGCTGCGCCGCACCACACGGGTGTTGTAGGACGCCATCACGAACGGCGCGAGGTGCCCCCGCAGCGACGGATCCACTTCGGAGGCCGGAAGTGTGATCATGTCTTCCTGGCGGCCGAGGTCGGGTTCGTCCTCACGGTCGGGACTCAGCGAGTACGGGCTGGCACCGATCCGCCGTAGCCCGCGATCCTTGGCCATCAGGTCGATCTGGTTGCGCATCGAGTCGATCGTGCCGCCGCTGATCCCCGCCCGGATGCTCGTCACCACCAGCGTGGTGTCGGTCAGCTCGCCGGCGCCGTCGGCCTGCACCAGCGAGTGCAGAACGTGGACCCCGATGTCGGACGGGATCGAGTCGAACCCGCAGGAGTGCACGATCCTCGCCCCGGTGCGCCGCGCCAGCTCGTGGTTCTCGTCGATGCTGTCCCGGGCGAACAGCACCTCCCCGGTCAGGTCGACATAGTCGGTGCCTGCCTCGGCGCACGCGTGGGCGAGCGCGCGGCCGTACTTCGCATAAGGACCGACGGTCGTGATGACCACTCTGGTGGAGGACGCCAGCGCGCCCAGGGCTGCGGCGTCGGAGGCGTCGGCGACCACGAGTGGCCAGTCCACGTTCAGCCGGGAACGGACGGATTCGAGCTTCTGCTGTGACCGTCCGGCGAGGGCGATCCGGGTGCCCGCCGGTGTGAATCCGGCCAGGTGCCGTGCGACGAGGACACCGACGAAACCGGTGGCGCCATACACGATCACGTCGAAGTCGCGCGCTTGATCGCTCATGGCTGCCGATTGTGCACCCTGGGTGGAGAGTGCGCAGCACATGACCATCCTCCTGGTAGGCGGGTCGGCAAAAATCTGCCGGGTTATCCATACAAGCTCGGATCAAAGGGTTAATTTGGTGTAACAGCTCCACCGGACTTGGATCCAGGCGTAAGCGCGCCCGATCGGTCCGTGGACATCCGTCGGCAGCCCGCCTGAGCGGGCACCGTGGCCGGAACGCCGAATCCTGCCGCCGACCACGGATCACAACTCGAAGGCATGGAGCGGGGGACCCACAAGTTCCTCGGCGCTCACGCGTCTTGGGGTGAAGCCGCACTACGCGGCCGGGCCACTCTGCCCGAACCCGACAGCTGACCTCGCAGGCGTGGAGGACAACTGAAATGGTGCAAATCCGAAAGCAGGTCCACCTGGCGTTCGGTGTAGCCGTCGCCGGCCTGGTCGGCACGGTTGGCCTTTTGGGGCCTGCCGCGCCTGCGCAGGCGGTGCCGTCCGACGTGAACTGGGACGCCATCGCCCGCTGCGAGTCCGGCGGCAACTGGCGCATCAACACGGGGAATGGGTATTACGGGGGCCTCCAGTTCAGCCGCGGCACATGGCGTGCCTACGGCGGTACGCGTTACGCCCGAACCGCGAACCGTGCCACGAAAGGTGAGCAGATCCGCGTGGCCGAGCGTGTGTTACGTGGACAGGGAATCCGCGCCTGGCCGCACTGCGGCAAGCGAGCCAGCGTCAAGGTGAGCCGCAAAGCGGTCCGCAAGTCGCCGGTCCGCGCCGTTCGTAAGGCAGCGGTCCGCGTGGTCCGAGAAACGCCGGCCCGGACGGTCCCCACATCAACAGTCCGGATCGTTCGTGAGGCGCCGACCCGTGTGGTGCGGACCGCGGCCGGTCGTAGTGCCGTGCTCCAGAGCGCGAACCTCGCGCCTGGATCGGGCACGCGGACCTACGTCGTCCGGAGAGGAGACACCCTCGCGCGCATCGCCAGCCGGCACCACGTCGCCGGAGGCTGGCGCGCCCTCTACCGCGTCAACGACGATGTCCTCAGCAGCCCGCACCGCCTTTTCGCCGGTCAGCGGATCAAGCTCTGAGTCGGCTCGGGAGACGCCGGGCGTCCCGGTCGGGGCGCCCGGAGAAGCTGTCACTCCGGCCGTGTGAATTCCGGCTGGTCGAGCACGCGCAGCCATGTGCCGTCCGGCTGGCGGCGGGCGACTTGGGCCCGTGCGCCTGAGCCGTCACTCGGGGGCGTCGACGTCAGCGCCAGATCGCCGCTGATCAGCGTGGGCAGCGGCGGCTCGGGCTCGAACTGGGGCATGCGCGGCAACAGGTCGGCCCACAACTTGCGGATCGCCTCGCGGCCACGCGTCTGGCTGCCCGGCGGGTAAGCCATCACGGCATCCTCCTCATACAACATGGCGAGCCCGTCGGCGTCCTTTGCGTTGGCACGCTCGACGAACAGCCTGGTCAGGTCCTCAGGTCGGTGCGCTTGCTCGGTCATGGCTTCAGCTTCCCGGAGGTGTGGCCACAAGTCCAACGCATAGTTCTTCTGGCAACCATTAGTATTAGTCATGGATCTGCGCCAGCTCGAGTACTTCGTCACGGTCGCCGAGACCGCCAACTTCACCCGCGCCGCCGAGCGCGTGCACATCACCCAGTCCGGTGTGAGCGCACAGATCAAAGCCCTGGAGCAGGAGCTCGGCACCAAGCTCTTCGAGCGTTCCGGCCGCGTCGCACGCCTCACCGACGCCGGTGAGGCGGCCCTCCGGCACGCTCGGGCGGCCCTCGACGCCGCGGCCGACCTCCGGGACGCGATCGACGACGTACACGGCCTGGTGCGGGGCCGGCTCGTGATCGGCATGGTGATCGGATGCGAGGTGGCGCCCCTTTTCGATGCGTTCGCAGCGTTCCATTCCGAACACCCCGACATCGAACTCGAACTGGTGGAAGCGAACTCCGACCAACTCGTCGCCGGCGTCCGATCCGGCGACCTAGATTTGGCGCTGGCCGGGCTGGCAGGCGAGCCTCCCGAACACCTCGCGAGCCACGTGATCGCGAGCGAGCGGCTCGTCGCGTTGATCCCGCCGGACAGTGAACTAGCTGGTCATGCGCGTCTCTCGGTCACCGCGCTGTCCACGTACCCAATAATTTGCCTGCCGGTGGGCACCGGCATCCGTGACGTGCTCGACAAAGCCCGCGCGGCGGAAGGTGTTGATCCTTCGGTCGCTCTCGCGGCGACCTCGCCGGACACCGTGGCGGGCCTGGCTCGCCGCGGGCTCGGGGTGGCCGTGCTGAGCGAATCGATGGCCGCCGCCCATGCGGATCTCACCGCTGTCCCGATCGACGGCATCGAGATCCCCGCGCTGCTCGCGCTCGTCTGGCAGAACCGGAGCAGCCCGGCCTTGGCGGCCTTCCTCCGGCACTGCCGCGTCGCGTTCTTTGGAGTGGATCAAGAAAAGGAGGGGCGCATGATGGCGGTCCAGTAATCGTTTGGGCGCGCCGGGCCCTGGCAGGCGTGCGCGACGCCGGATGAAGAGTGCCCCCGGTAGGAATCGAACCTACGACACACGGTTTAGGAAACCGATGCTCTATCCCCTGAGCTACGAGGGCGCGGAGGCTCATGCTACCGGACCTGCTCCGGACTGCCGGTGACCGCCACTGCCATGGGTGCCGAGCGGGAGCCTCCAGCAACGAGAGGCGACGACACTCTACGGTTACGACGAATCGGTAGCGACTCGTCCGTTCGGCCGAGGGCGATGTAGTCGATCATGGATATACCCTCGCGCGTGACGTCGGCATCGATGTCCCGTCCCGCGAGGATCTCCATGCGAAACCGAAGGATCGGTGCCGTCGCCGTCGTGGCGGCCCTGACCGGATCCACTGTGCTTGCGGCGGGTGCCACGCCTGCGCTCGCTGACTCCGGTAAGGCCCTGCCCCTCAAGTCCGTCGGCGATCTGGTGGTGGACGGCGCCCACCAGCGGATCTTCGTCAGCGATCCGGACAGCGGAAAGATCGTCGAGACCAGGTACGACGGAACGGTCGCCGCCACCGCGAGTGGCCTTCCCCGGGTCACCGGACTGGCGCTGTCCCGCGACGGCAACGTGCTCTACGGCGCGCTGGAGTCGGGCCGGGCGATTGTCGCGCTCTCCGCCGCGACCCTCACCGAACCGGTCCGGTACGACCTCGGCGCCGGCGTCTACCCGTTGTCGCTGGAGAGCGCGGGCGGCAAGCTCTGGTTCAGTTACGACAACTACGGCAAGGACCCCTACATCGGGTCGGAAGGCAACATCGGTTCCCTCGACCTCGGCGGCGCGAAACCGGTCGTGGCGCTGGAGCAGGACACCACGGGCGCCTACCACCTGTGGTCCGGCGCACCGGAACTGACCTCCACGCAGGAGAGCACGCCGGGGGACAGCGCGCTGCTCGCCGCGTTCGACCCGCACACCTCCAGCGGGGTCGTCGCGGTCTACAACGTCGCGGGCGGCGCGTTCACCCGGACCGGCGCGCAGGGCATCACCAAGGGTTACACCCGGGATGTCGCGTTCACCCCGGACTCCGCACAGGTGGTCGCCGCCGACTCGACAGCGGTCACCGTGGCCCGCAGCACCGATCTGACGCCGACCGGCTCCTACCCGGTGAACGGCTGGGCAAAGTCGGTCGCCGTCGCATCCGATGGCACGGTGGCGATCGGCGGGTCCGAAGTGCGGATCTTCGCGCCCGGAAAGACCGTGCCGATCCGGAGGTACACGCTTCCGCGCACCGATCCGACCACCACCGGCAACGACGAGGTGGCTGACCGCGCGCTCGCGTGGGAGCCGGGCGGCAACCGGCTGTTCGCGATCACCGACAACTATTCGGCCATCCACCACCTGCGGGTCTACACCGAACCGAAGAAGTCGCCGCCGTCGCTGAAGTTGTCCGGCCCGGCGTCGGCGGCACGGGGCAGGCCGCTCACCGTCACCGGCTCGCTCACCGCCTCGATCCCGCTGCCGGCCGGCACCCGGGTGACCGTCACCCGCACCGACCTGGAGAACCCGTCCGGTAAGTCGCTGGGTACCTTGACCACCGCCGCCAACGGATCGTTCTCGGTCACCGACACCCCCTCGGCCGGCGGCACGGTGACCTATCGAGCCTCCTATGCCGGGGACGCGAAACACTCCGCCGTCACAGCGACCAAGTCGGTCTCGGTTTCCCGCACCTCGCCGGTTCTGACGATCAACAACAACAAGAAGACCTTCGGGTACGGCCGGACAGTCACGTTCACAGCGAAACTCGGTGCCACGTACAAGAACCGTGTCGTGGAGATCTGGGCCGACCCGAGCGGCGGCGACCAGGGACGACGGCTGCTCAAGCGTGCCGTGGCGAGCAGGTCGGGAACCGTGTCGGCGAGTCTCCGGCTGACCCGCGACACCACGGTGTCCGCGGTCTTCACCGGCGACCCGCGGACCGCGCCGAAGACGGTCAAGGCGACCGTGGGCACCAAGGTCAACGTGTCGCTGAAGGTGTCCAAGCACTACAGGACCGGCAAGATCGGCAAGACCAAGTACCACTACGTCCATGTGAAGACCAAGGCGAAGCTCACCGTCAAGATGACTGCCGGACCGAAGGCGCGCAAGGCGTACGTCGGGGTGCAGTTCTTCTCCAAGGGCAAGTGGCGGGCCTGGAACGACGGGTACTTCCCGGCGGCTGAGGCCGTCCACCTCGATGCCACCGGTTTCAAGGGTTACAAACTCCGGGTCCGGGCGGCGTACCGGAAGGGCAGCTCGGGGGACAGCGTCAACACCACGACGTGGACGCCGTACCAGTACATCTACATCACCAAATGACCCGGTCAATATCTACAGCGGGGGATTCTTCGATGTCACGCAAAGTCTTGTCGGCTCTTCTCCTCTCGGCCGCCGTCACCGTCGCTTCCACGGCATTCGCCGGCCCCGCTGCGGCGGCGAGCTATGGATGGGTGACCGCGGGCGCCAGCACTGTCACGTTCTCGGCTGACAACAAGGTCAAGAACAAGGTCGTGATCACCCGCTCCGGGCGCACCGTCACGATCGACGATCGGGTGGCGGTCAAGCCCGGTAAGAACTGCAAGCAGGTCAAGGGCGACAAGACCCGGGTCCGCTGCAAGACCACGAAGACTCCCGCCAAGGTGGTCGTCAAGCTCCACGATCGGGACGACTCGGTCGTCAACAAGAGCGACCTCAAGCTCGATGCGAACGGCGGCTCGGGCAACGACACGCTCGTCGGTGGTCCGAAGGCCGATGTCCTGAACGGCGACGAGGTCTGCGGCTCGTCGGGCGGCAAGGACAAGATCTACGGCCAGGGCGGCAACGACCTCGTCTACGCCGGTGACGGGTCCGACTACGTCTCCGCGGGCGACGGCAACGACCAGGTCCTCGGCGACAGCGACTGCCTCACCATGCCCGACCGCGCCGGCCACGACGTCCTCCACGGCGGCAACGGCACCGACACCCTCTTCGGCGACAACGGCAACGACAAGCTGTACGGCGGCAACGGCAACGATTTCCTCAGCGCCTCGGCCGGCGCGGACCGTATCGAGGGCGGCGCCGGCAACGACCAGCTGTACGGCGACCGGAACGACCGCAAGGTCTACGCCGATGTGCTGCTCGGCGGCACCGGCCGGGACTTGGTCGACTACCAGGGCTACAAGAAGAACCTCACCGTCTCCATGAACGGTGCTTCCCGCGACGACGGTGTGGCCGGTGAACATGACACCGTCGGCGCCGACGTGGAGATCCTCAACGGCGGCTCGGGCCACGACCGCCTCACCGGCAACGCCGCGGCCAATGAGATCTACGGATTCGACGGCAACGACACCATCCGCGGTGGCGGCGGCAACGACGACATGTCCGGCGGAGACGGCAACAACAGGCTTTACGGCGAGGCGGGCGACGACGCCCTCTACGTCTACTACGGTGTCGGCTTCCTCGACGGCGGCGCGAACAACGACGTGTGCAACGGCCGCCCCGAGACCGTCACCCTGGTTGGCTGCGAGACCTTCCAGCCCTGGTGACGGGCGTCACGGACGGCGTAGGGCAGGTCGGGTCCGGCACCATGTGACGATGGTCGATACTGCCGCATTGCTGGCCGCCTACGACGCGCAGATGCGCATGCCACCCGGCACCGTCCCAGCGGGCGAGATCCATGAGCACGACGGACCACTCCTGCGGATCGTCGGAGAGCACATGGGACGGATCCGCGGGCCGCGTGACCTCGGCGTGAGCGGCGCCGCGCTGGACCGCCTGATCGCCCGCCAGCGGGACTACTTCCGGGACCGTGACCAAGCCGTCGAATGGAAGGTGCGGGCCCACGACCTGCCCGCCGAACTGCCCGAGCGGCTTGTCGCGGCCGGATTCGTGGCGCAGGGGCCGTCAACGGTGCTGATCGGCGTCGCTGAGGAGGTGGCAACCGAGCCGGTCCTGCCGGACGGCGTCGTGCTGCGGCGGGTGAGCGAGGCCGGCGACCTGCGCCGCATCGCCGACCACGAGACAGTGGTGTGGGGGTTCGACCTCTCCTGGGTCGCAGGTCACCTCGGCGCCCACGTGAAGGCCGACCCGGACCACATCACCATCCTGGTCGCGGAGACCGATGATCAAATCGTCTGCGCGGCGTGGACGATCTACAGCCCGGGCACCGACTTCGGCGCGCTGCTTGGCGGCACGACCCTGGAGCAGTGGCGGGGGCGCGGACTCTACCGGGCGATCCTCGCGGCGCGTGCCCGGGAGGCGGCCGCCCGTGGCTTCCGGCTGCTGCACGTCGACGCGTCCCCGGACAGCGCGCCGATCCTGCGCCGGTGCGGCTTCCACGAGGTCACCACGTCCCGCCATTACCAGTGGACCCCACCGGCGAAGGCGGTGGAGTGAGACGCCGGGAAGCGGGCATCCGAGGATCTCCGATCTGTCGAGCGTGAGGTGGTCGTGATGCCGGAGTGGCTCCAGGCCGGAGGGTGGGGGCTGCTGGCCGGCTCGGCGCTGCTCGTCGGCGCCGCCGTCGGGTACCTGGCGCGGGTGCCGCGGCAGGTGGTGGCGACGGTGATGGGCTTCGGCGCGGGCGTGCTGCTGTCCGCGGTCGCCTTCGAGCTCATCGACGAAGCCCACGAGCGGGCCGGCATGCTGCCCACCGTGCTCGGCGCGGTGGCCGGGGCGGTGATCTACACCGGCTGCAACGTGCTGCTCGCCCGGCACGGCGCCCGGCATCGCAAACGGTCCGGGCAGCAGCAACCCTCCGAACAGGAGCAGACCGGCTCCGGCACCGCCCTGGCGCTCGGCGCGCTGCTCGACGGCATCCCGGAGTCGATCGTCATCGGGACGAGCCTGCTCGGCGGCGGGTCGGTCGGGGTCGTCACCGTCGCCGCGGTCTTCATCAGCAACGTTCCCGAGGGTCTGTCCAGCGCCGCGGGCATGCGTAACGCCGGACGCAGCCCGCGGTACGTCTTCGGCCTGTGGACCGCGATTGCGGTGATCAGCGGCATCGCCGCGATCGTCGGCTACACGCTGCTCGGCGGCGCACCGGCAGCCGTGCTGGCCGCCATCACCGCACTCGCCGGCGGCGCGATCCTGGCCATGGTCGCCGACACCATGATTCCCGAGGCGTTCGAGAACGCGCACCTGCTGATCGGGCTGGTCACGGTCGCCGGCTTCCTGGTCGCCTTCGCCCTGTCCCACGCCGGCGGCTGAAGCCCGCCCACAACAGTCCCGGCAGGGAATCAGTGGTCGCGGAGCAGGGAACCTGCGCCGCACACCCGATCGGGGATGCCGTGGTCCCGCAGCGCGAACCACAGCGTCGCCGCGTTGATGGCGATCACCGGCTTGCCGAGCTCCTCCTCCAGGCGATCGGCGAGGGCCACGAACGACAGGTTCGTGCCGACCTGGACGATCGCCTCCACATCCGGGCCGTCGATCTCGGCGACGACGTCGCGCAGGCGGTCGCCGGGCACCCGGGCGATGTGCATGGCGGTCGGGCAGCGCAGGCCGGTGATGGCCGCGACGTCGAAGCCGGCCTCGGTGAAGAAGCGGCCCACCTCGCGGTCGGCGATCGGCTGGTACGGCGAGAAGACCGCGATCCGCCGGCAGCCCAGTTCCCGCAGGGCGGCCCGGCAGGAGCTCGCACCGGTGGTGACCGGCAACCCGGTGCGGTCCCGAAGCCGCTGCTCGAACGCGGCGTTGCCCTCGACGCCACCCCAGAACGTCTCCGCTGACATGCCCATCACCAGCCGGTCGGGCTCGGCCGTGAGGGCGTCGCGGACCGCGGTGCCGATCGATGCCCGGATCTGGCCGAGCAGGGCCTGGAAGCCGGCGTCGTCGCTCATCACCGGGTCGGGGATGAACATCGAGCCCGCACGGTACGCCACGCCGGGGATCCGGGCGCCCCAGTAGTCGTGCTCGACGACGGTGTTGGTGCTGGGCACGATGACGCCGAAGACGGCGCGCGTGCCGACCATGTTCGTCACGGCTGCCTCAGCCTCCCGGTGAACGTGTCGGTGATCCTGTGTGCCCGGGCGCGGGCGGCGGTGCGGTCCAGCAGCAGCGCGTCGAGCAGCAGCGGAGAGGCGATCATCGCGACGCCGTCCTCCCGGTCGTCGTCGGGGACGCCCGCGGCGCGCAGCACCTCGTGGAACGGCGCGAGCAGGTCGCCGACGTACCGGTGGCGCAGCTCGACCGCGCCGGCGACGACGAGTGCCTGGAGGAACGCGGCGACCGGGCGGTCGCGCAGCCGGTCGCAGAGGCGGTCGACCTCGGCGTGCAGGTCCGTCGCGAGGTCGCCGGAAGGGGTGCCGGGCGGGATCGGCGCGACGTCGATGAGCGCGGCGAGCACGTCGCCCGGTGTCGGCCAGTGCCGGTAGATCGTGGTCCGGGAGACGCCGGTGACCTGGAACAGGCGCTGCGCGGTGAGCGCGGCCGGCCCTTCGTCGAGCAGCAGCCGGAGTGCCGCGGTCAGCACGACGGCCTCGGTGTCGCTTGTCGGTCCGGCGGGACGGCCGCCCATCAGTGAGCCGGGTGCGGCGCGCTCAGTGACACGGGGATCCGGCCGATAGGAACGTGCGGGGGAGCACGGATGAGCTACCGGATCTCACTGGCGCGGACCGTGGCCTTCGCCATGGCGTACCTCGTGTCGGCGTGGGCCGGGCGTCTCACCGTGGTGGACGGCACCAACCTCAGCATGGTGTGGCCGGCCGCCGGGGTCGCGGTGATCTGGTTCTGCGCGCAGCGCCGGTCTCCCTGGTTCTGGGTCGACGGCGTCGTGCTGATCACGATCTCGTACTTCGTGAACGCGCTGACCGGGGCGACGCACGCCACCTCGCTCGCCTCGGCGGCCGCCAACTTCGCGCAGGCCCTGGTCTTCGTCGTGCTGCTCCGGCGCTGGCGGCCGAGCCTCTGGGGCGCGGGCGGCGACGGGCCGATCGGGTCACCACGTGACCTCTGGATCCTGCTGGCCGCCTCGTGCGCGTCCACGGCCTGCGGCGCGTTCGTCGGTCCGACCACCCGGTGGTTGCTCGGCGAGGGCTATCCGTGGGTGGCGGCGGCGGTCTGGCTGGCCCGGAACACCGCCGGCACGCTGATCGTCGGGATGGCCGGACTCTGCATCGGCCAGGCGGTCAGCACCTACCGGGCCCGGCACGGCTCGCCGGCCGGCTGGGCGCGGCAGTGGATCGCCATGCTCCGCGTCACGCCGCGCTGGCGGATCGCCGAGTACGCCGGTCTTGCGGTCTGCACCACCTCGCTGTACATGGTGGGGTTCCGGTACGCGGATCGCCTGCCGCTCTCGTTCGCCGTACTCGGCCTGACGGTATGGGTGGCGACCCGGCTGGCGACGCCGTTCGTGGTGGCGCACAGCCTGCTCGTCGCCACCATCGCCGCGCTGTTCACGCTGAACGGCCAGGGCCCGTTCGCGGTCGTCGGCGACCTCGCTCTCCGGACCGTCATCCTGCAGGCGTTCGCCGCGATGGTCGCCGTGGTCGGGCTGGCGCTGGCGCTGGGTCGCGACGAGCGGGACCGGCTGATGGCCGAGCTGGCGGCGCAGCGGGAACAGGCCTCCCGGCATGCCGCGCTGATGACCGCGATCGTCGACTCGATGGCCGACGGTCTCGCGGTGATCGATTCCACGGGTGGGGTGGTGCTGCGCAATCCCGCCTCGGTGCGCCTGCTCGGCGACCGGATCGGCGCGGGGGAGAGCGACCCGGCCGCCTACGGGTTCTTCCGCGCCGACGGCTCCCGCTATCTCGACGAGGAGGCGTTCCTGAAGGCGCTGGCCGACGAGGAGGTCCGGGACGCGGAGATCCTGGTGCGCAACCCCGGGGTGCCCGAGGGCCGTTTCGTCCGGGTCACCGCCACCGCCCTGCCGAACCCGGACGGCACCCGCAGCGCGGTGGTGCTCTACCACGACGTCACGGCCGAACGCCGGCACCGCGACGAGCTGACGAACTTCGCCGGGGTGGTGGCGCACGACCTGCTCAATCCGGTGGCCAGCGTGGACGGGTGGACGGACGCCGCGCTGGAGGCTCTGGCGACCGTGCCGGCGCATCCGGGGGTGGACCAGGCGCGCGGGGACCTCGCCCGTCTGGCCCGGGCGTCCGATCGGATGCGGTCGCTGATCGAGGACCTGCTCGCGTACACGACCGCCCGCAACGCCGTTGCCGCGCCGGCGTACGTGGACCTCACCGCGGTGGTGGCCGACATCGCGAACGCCCGCACCGACGCCGCGGCCGCCGCGGGCCGGCCCGAGCCGCGGTTCACGGTCGGCGCGTTCCCTCCGGTGCACGCCGATCCGGTGCTGGTCCGGCAGTTGCTGGACAACCTGATCGGCAACGCGATCAAGTACACGGCGCCCGGTGTCACGCCGGCCCTGACCGTCACGGCTGCCCGGGAGGGCGACATGGTCCGGGTCTGTGTCGCCGACAACGGCATCGGCATCCCGGAGGGACAGCACGATGCGATCTTCGCCAACTTCCACCGCGCCCACCTGGGCAGCGGTTATCTCGGCACCGGGCTGGGCCTGGCGATCTGCCAGCGGATCGTGGAGCGCCACGGGGGAACGATCGCCGCGTCGGACAATCCGGGCGGCGGGTCACGCTTCGTCTTCACGCTGCCGGCCGCCACCCCGATGACGGCGAAGCCGCGGGCGGGTTCGGGTGCGGTCGTGGCGCTGTAGCCGTACCCCGACAAAAGCCGTGGGTGGCGACGCCTCCGTATCATGAGCCCGTCAAACGGGGGGAAACGGAAATGCGCGACCAGGAAAAGCCGGCCGAGATGTCCATGCTGCGGGAGTGCCTGTCCGCATGACGGTTTACGGAACGGCTGTCGCGCCACCCAAGAAATCCCTGCGGAACGTCGTCGTCGGCATCGTCGCGGCAGCAGTTGTCCTGCTCGGTTCCGGGACCACGTTCCAGCTGGTCCGGGAGTTGCCGGACGCCACACTCAGCACGTCGGTCGCCAGCGAGATCAAGGTGCCCGGCGCGGCGCCGAAACTGCCCTGGCCGCCGACCGGTTCGGCCGAGCTGATGGTCGAGGGCCTCGGCCGTCTCGGTGGCTCGGGCGGCGACTCCGCCGAGCCGATCGGCAGCGTCGCCAAGGTGATGACCGCCTACGTGATCCTCAAGGAGCACCCGCTCACCGGCGACGACGAGGGCCCGTCGCTCACCGTCACGGCGGCGGACGTCGAGGACTACGAGGGGCGCAAGGCGACGAACCAGTCGCTCGTGCACGTGGAGGAGGGCGAGAAGCTCACCGAGCGGGACGCCCTGGAAGCGCTGATGCTCCCCTCGGCCAACAACATCGCGCATCTGCTGGCGATCTGGGACGCCGGCAGCGAGGAGGCGTTCGTCGCGAAGATGAACGCCGCCGCCGACGCCCTGGGCATGGACGACACCGAGTACAGCGACCCCAGCGGCTTCCTGCCGACCACCGTCAGCACCGCGCCGGACCAGGTGGAACTCGCCCGCGCCGCGATCAAGTTCCCGGTCTTCGCGGAGATCGTCGAGCTGCGCGAGGCGACCATCCCGGTCGCCGGGAAGATCTACAACTACAACGACATGCTCGGCGTCGAGGGCGTCTTCGGCATCAAGACCGGCTCCACCGACCAGGCCGGCGGCAACCTCGTCTTCGCCTCCCGGCTCAAGGTCGGCAAGCGCACGCTCACCGTGGTCGGCGCGGTCTTCAACCAGCCCGGCGCGAACACTCCCGAGCAGCTCGCCGAGGTCAATGTGCACGTCCGCAAGCTGCTGGCCGCGGTGCGCAAGACCGTGAAGGAGTACGAGCTGCTCGGCGCCGAACCGGCCGGAAAGGTGGAGGCCGCCTGGGGCGACTCCGCCACGGTGTCGCCCGCCGCGCCGCTGAAGGTGGTGGGCTGGCCGGGCCTCGCGGTCCCGGTCAAGGTCACTGCCGATGCGCCGGGTCCGACGCCCGCCGCCGGCACGGTGGTCGGCCAGGTCGAGGCCTCCGGGGTACGGGTGGAGCTGCGCACCGATTCCGCGATCCCCACCCCGTCCACGTGGTGGAAGCTGTCCCGGGTCTCCTAGCCGGCGTTCTGCTCAGGCGCGGCCACCGGGCACGTTGACCTGGCGGCGGGCGAGGTCCTCGAGGATCTCGGCCGTCGCCGACGTGCCGAAGCGGGTCACGCCGACCGCGGCCATCGCCAGCATGGTGTCCAGGGTGCGGATGCCGCCGGACGCCTTGACCTGCACGGCGGCGGAGACGGCTGACCGCATCAGGGCGAGGTCGTCGACGGTGGCGCCGGTCGGCGCGAAGCCGGTGGAGGTCTTCACGAACGCCGCGCCGGCCCGCTCGGCGGCCCAGCAGGCGGCCAGCTTCTGCTCGTCGGTCAGGTACGCGGTCTCCAGGATGACCTTGACATGCGCCTCGCCGGCGGCCTTCACCACGGAGAGGATCTCGTTCTCCACCGCGTTGATGTCGCCGGACCGCAGCCACCCGATGTTGAGCACCATGTCGATCTCGGTGGCGCCCTGGTCGACCGCGAGCTCGGTCTCGGTGACCTTGATCTGGGTGGCGCTGTCACCGTGCGGGAAACCGATCACGGTGCCGACCCGCACGTTCGTGTCCCGCAGCAGCGACACCGCGGTGGGCACGTCGCAGGGACGCACGCAGACCGAGGCCACGTCGTATTTCGCGGCGACAGCGCACCCGCTGCGCACGTCCTCGACGGTGAACTCGGGCCGGAGGATGGAGTGGTCGATCATCTTCGCGATCTGCGCAACGGTGAAGTTCATGGTTCAACGCTAGCTGTCTAGACAGCCAGTTGTCTAGACAGCTTCCTCCGTACCCTAGGCTCTGTTGCATGCCCGACTTCGTGCCGCGCTATTTCCGCATCGAGCAGGCGCTGCGCGCACGGATCGCACAGTCCCGCCCGCACGACCCGCTGCCCAGCGAGCCGGAGCTGGCCCGGGAGTTCGGCGTGAGCCGGATGACCGCCCGGGCCGCCGTCACGCAGCTGGTCAACGACGGGCTCGTCTACCGCGCGCCCGGCCGGGGGACGTTCGTGGCCGTGCCGGCCGGTCCGCGCCGCGCCGACAACTTGATCCGGCTCAGCGAGGAGATCCGTAAACAGGGCCGCAAACCGTCGGCCCGGGTGCTGCTCGCCGAGCTGCGCCCGCCCACCGCGGTCGAGGCCACCCGGCTGCGGCTGCGCGACGGCGACGTGGTGGCGATCCACCGGGTCCGGCTCGCCGACGACGAGCCGATCGCGTTCGAGCGGGCCATCTATCCCGGCGCGCTCGCCCCCCTGCTCGACATCGACGTGTCCGGATCGGTCCACGAGGCGATCGTCGGTCTGGGCCGGACGCCCACCCGGGGCACCGCGACGCTGACCGCCCAGCCCGCCACCGAGGAGGACGCCCGCGAGCTCGGCGTGCCGGTCGGCGCGGCGCTACTGGTCGAGGAGCGGCTGATCCTGGACGAGGCCGGCCGGCCCCTGGAGCTGAGCGAGTCCCGTTACCCAGGGGAGCGGTACCGCCTGGACGTGGCGTTCGGTGTCGAGCCCGTTTAAGTCCGCAATGGACATTCGTGCCGAACAAAAACGAACAATAAGGCATCGGTTGAATGCCTTTTCGTTACCTGAAAGAGAATTGATCGTCATTCGGCTTACCTACGCTGCGGCGGATCTACTCCTATCGGAGGACCTATCTCGATGCGTCCATATATACGCAGCGTGGGTGCCACCGCCGTGGTCACCGCGCTCGGCCTCTCGCTGGCCGGCCCTGCCGTAGCGGCCACTGACACGCCGTTCATCAGCGAAATCCACTACGACAACACCGGCACCGACAGCGGCGAGGCTGTCGAGATCGAGGCCCCGGCCGGGTTCGACCTGACCGGCTGGCGGGTCGTCCTCTACAACGGCAACGGTGGCGCCGCGTACAACACGGCCACCCTCAGCGGCGTCGTCCCGGCGTCCGGTGTGGTCGTTCAGACGTACCCGACCGACGGTGTCCAGAACGGTGCGCCCGACGGCGTCGCCCTGGTCAAGCCGGACGGCACCATCGCCGAGTTCCTCACCTACGAGGGCACCTTCACGGTGGGTGGCGTCGCCGGCACCGACATCGGGGTCGCCGAGACCACCACCACGCCGGTCGGCTACTCACTGCAGAAGATCGACGGCGCCTGGCAGGCGCCGGCCGCCAGCAGCTTCGGCACGCTGAACAAGGCAGTCGTCGAGGAGCCGGAAGAGCCGGAGGAGCCCGGCGCCGGCTGCACCACCCCGGTCACCAACTCGATCGCCGAGGTGCAGGGCACCGGGACGGCGACCGGCCTGGCCGGCAAGACCGTCACGGTCGAGGGCGTCGTGACCGCTGACCACCGCACCGGTGGCTACAACGCGATCGCGATCCAGACCGCCGGCTCCGGCGGGGACCGCCAGGTCGCCGCGGGCGCCGCCTCGGACGGCATCCAGGTCTACCTGACCTCGAACACCGCGAACCACCCGTCGGTCGCGATCGGCGACCTGGTCCGGGTCGCCGGCGCGGTGAGCGAGTACAACGGACTCACCCAGATCTCCATCGGCGCCAAGGCCGACGTGCAGGTCTGCGCCACCGGCGCGACCGTGCCCACCCCGGTCGCGCTGACCCTGCCGCTCGCCGAGGACGCCCGCGAGTCGGTCGAGTCGATGCTCGTCGCCCCGCTCGGCGCGTACACCGTGTCGGACGTCTACAACACCAACCGGTACGGCGAGATCATCCTCGCCGCCGGTGACGACCCGGCCCGGATCCCGACCGACGTGGCCCGCCCCGGCTCCGAGGCCGCCGCGAAGGTGAAGGCGGACAACAGGGCCGGCCGGATCCTGCTCGACGACGCCAAGACCACCAACCTGGCCACGGCCGGGCTCGCGCCGCCGTACTTCTCGAAGGACGAGCCGCTGCGCGTCGGCGACACCGTCGAGCAGTTCGGCCCGAGCGTCCTGAGCTACGGGTTCAGCGAGTGGCGCCTGCAGCCGACCACCCCGGTCGACGCGAGCACCCCGGCCGCGACCCGCACCACGTTCAAGCACACCAACCCGCGTACGGCCGGTCCGGCTGCCGTGGGCGGCGACGTCAAGGTCGCCAGCTTCAACGTGCTGAACTACTTCGTCCACTTCGGTGGCGAGGCGCGCGGCGCTACCGACGCGGCCGCCCTGGAGAAGCAGGAAACGAAGATCGTATCGGCGATCACCGCCCTGGACGCCGACGTGATCGCCCTCATGGAGATCGAGAACTCGGTCCGCTTCGAGGAGACCGACACCCAGCTGGCGCTGAAGACGCTGGTGGGCGCGCTCAACGCGAAGGAGGGCGCGGGCACCTGGGACTACGTCCGCTCGCCGGCCGAGCTGCCGAGCGCGGCCGAGCAGGACTACATCACCAGCGCGATCATCTACAAGCCGTCGGTGGCCACGCCCAAGGGCGCGTCCAAGTCGGTCAACGACGAGACGGTCTGGGGCAACGCCCGCGAGCCGATCGCGCAGACCTTCACCGCGGGCGCCATCGACTTCACCGTGGTGGCGAACCACTTCAAGTCGAAGAGCACCTCGGTGACGCCGACCGGTGACAACGTGGACACCGGTGACGGGCAGGGCGCGTACAACGGTGACCGGGTCCGGCAGGCGCAGGCGCTCGCCACCTTCGTCGCGGGTCTCGGCACCGACAAGGTGATCCTGCTGGGCGACTTCAACTCGTACGGCCAGGAGGACCCGCTGCAGGTCCTCTACGACAAGGGCTACACCGACGCGCACGCCTCCTTCGCGCCCGACAAGTCCTCGTACGTCTACGGCGGCGAGTCCGGTTCGCTGGACCACGCGCTGGTGACCCCGGAGTTCTCGAAGCGGATCACCGGCGTCGACATCTGGAACATCAACTCGGTCGAGTCGTTCGCCTTCGAGTACGACGGCAACGCGCAGTTCTACTCCCCGGACCCGTACCGCTCCAGCGACCACGACCCGGTCGTCGTCGGCCTGGACACCGGCGCGGCCGGCCCGGTGGACCTGCAGCTGCTCAGCATCAACGACTTCCACGGCCGGCTCGAGTCGCCGACCACCGGCAACGGTGGCGCGGCCCAGCTCGTCGGCGCGGTCGACCAGCTGCGCGCGGCCAACCCGAACACCGCGTGGATCTCGGCCGGTGACAACATCGGCGCCTCCACGTTCATCTCCGCGATCGACAACGACAACCCGACGATCGACGTGCTGAACGAGGGCGGCCTGGCCGTCTCCGCGGTCGGCAACCACGAGTTCGACAAGGGCCTGTCGGACCTGCTCGGGCGGGTCGAGGACCGGGCCGAGTTCCCGTACCTCGCGGCGAACGTCTACAAGGACGGCAAGCGGATCCTGCCCGGTTACTCGGTGCAGACCCTGGGCGGCGTGAAGGTCGGTTACATCGGCGTCGTCACCGAGCAGACCAAGTCCCTGGTCAGCCCGGACGGCATCAAGGACGTGGAGTTCCGCGACCCGATCGCCGAGACCAACACGCTCGCGGCGCAGCTCTCCGACGGCAACGAGGCCAACGGTGAGGCCGACGTGCTGGTGCTGCTCGCCCACGAGGGCGCGGCCGAGACCAACATCGACTCCGCCGCGGCGCTGCAGAACGACGAGGTCTTCGGCGACTTCACCCGGGTGAGCGCCGAGATCGACGCGATCTTCAGCGGCCACACCCACCAGCCGTACGCGTTCCAGGTCCCGGTCCCCGGCACCGACAAGACCCGTCCGGTCATCCAGGCCGAGGACTACGGTCTGAAGCTGGGCAAGGCGGTGCTCACCTACGACCCGGCCACCAAGTCGGTCACCGGTTCCACCGCCGAGCTGCTGAACGTCACCGGCTTCCCGTCGAACACCGCGGTCGCCGACATCGTGACCAAGGCGAAGGCCACCGCGACCGAGCTCGGCAAGGCGGAGCTCGGCAAGATCACTGGTGACATCAAGCGGGCCTACACGGCCGCCGGCACCGAGGACCGCGGTTCCGAGTCGGTGCTCGGCAACTTCATCGCCGACGTCCAGCTCGACCAGACCGCCGACGCGGGTCGCGGTGGCGCGCAGATCGCCTTCATGAACCCGGGTGGCCTCCGTGCCGACCTGCTCTACGGCACCGACGGCGGCGTGGTCACCTACTCGGAGGCCTTCGCGGTCCAGCCGTTCTCGAACGACGTGGTGACCCAGACGCTCACCGGCGCCGACATCAAGAAGGTGCTGGAGGAGCAGTGGCAGCCGGCCGGGGCGTCCCGCCCGGTGCTGCACCTGGGCTCGTCGAAGGGGCTCACCTACTCCTACGACGACAGCAAGCCGCGGTACTCGAAGATCATCGCGTCCTCGCTGAAGCTGAACGGCGTCGTGATCGACCCGAACGCGACCTACCGGGTCACGTCGAACTCGTTCCTCGCGGCCGGCGGTGACAACTTCACCACCCTCGGCACAGGCAAGAACAAGGTGACGACCGGCGACAACGACCTCACCATGCTGGTCAACTACTTCGCCGAGAACACCCCGATCACCGCCGACACCACGCCGCGCAGCACCAAGGGCGTGGCCGACGAGACCGCCCCGACCGGCACCTACAGCCTGAACGCCGCGGCGCTCTGGCCCGGCCAGTCGGTCACCCTGACCCAGGTCGCGCTCAGCGACGACGTCAGTGCGGCGGAGAAGGTCACCCGGGTCGTGAACTGGGGCGACGGCAGCGCGGCGGAGACGCTCCCGGCCGGCGCGACCACGGCGGCCCACAAGTACGCCAAGGCCGGCAGCTACACCGTGTCGGTCACGCTCACCGACGAGGTCGGCAACTCCGGACCGGCGACGTTCAGCGGCTCGGCCACGGTGGTGGTCGCGGCGCAGGCCGGTCGGTACAGCCTCAACCCGAAGCTGATCTGGGAGACCGAGTCGACCGACCTCGCCTTCACCGGCGTGACCGGCGCGACCGAGCTCACCGTCAACTGGGGCGACGGCACCTCCACCAAGGCGTCGGCGAGCGGCACGCGCGTGTCGCACGCGTACACGAAGCCTGGTTTCTTCCAGGTCAAGGTGACGCCCTCGAACGCGGCGGGCGCGGGCAAGACCGTCACGGTCGGTGTGGTGACCGTTCTCGCGGACTGCTTCGGTCCCGAGGTCCGGCTCGCCGAGCCGCGTAACGACGACCGGGCATCGTCCTGGACGTCGGTCGGCGGCACCGCCTACGACCTCGGCGCGGGTGTGGCCGAGGTGACCGTGAAGCTGGTGCAGGAGCGGTCCGGCAAGTGGTACTACTTCACCGGCACGGGCTGGGTGAAGGCGAGCTCCGAGCGGGACGCCACCACCAAGGCCACCGCGATCAGCACGGTCCCGAACGCCAAGGGCGCGTGGAGCGTGGCGGTCACCGGTGTCGAGAAGGGCACCCTGAAGATCACGTACGGGGCTGAGGACAAGGCTGGGAACAGCTCGAAGTCCAAGACCTACGTCACGCGGATCGTCAAGTAACGAGCGCTGAAGAAGGCCCCCATCGGTGTCCACCGGTGGGGGCCTTTCTCGTGCGCTAGATCCGGCGGGTGTTACGCCAGCGGAAGCCCGCCGCGATCGCCGTGACGATCGACCACGCCGCCACCAGCAGCCCGGCGATCAGCCAGCCGACAAGCACGCACACCAGCGAGGCGACGGCCAGGACGGCGGCGAGGACGAAGAGGGGCAGCGGAGGGCGCCCGGTCGCGGAGACGCTGAAGTTGCCGCCGCCCATGCGGGCGCAGAACTCCGGATCGTCACGCTGGAGCTGGCGCTCCAGCTGCGCCAGCCGCCGGTTGTCCTCTTTACTGAGCATGCCGTCACCTTCCGGTTCGCCGCGCCGGGAGAGTTGTCGATCGAGATATAGCGATCCCGATCACAGTCATTGTTACCTCTGCATTGCCTTTGTGATACGGGTCGGTGTGCCGATTTTTCCGCCCGGCGTGGATCATCGCCCGGCATCCGAGCCCAAGTTCACCGGAAAGATCAGACATGTACGGAACGGCGGCATCTGTTCCTCTGGGGATGCCGCCTACCTGGACAGACTCGTGGCCGAAACTGATCAGGCTGGTGCTCGCCCGCACCCGCGCGGCTCGCCCCGCGCGGCTCGCCCCCCGCGCGGCGCACCCCCGCGCGGCTCGCGGCCCCCGCCCGCCCGCGCGCCCGCTCGGCCCCGGCCCGGTGATCAAGGCACCTTTCACCTGCGCCAGCTACGGCTCGGCGGCTCTGCTGCGGCTGAATCCTCAAGCGGCACTCGGCAAGCGCGAAACGTCCCCGCAGAACGGCGAAGTCGGGTGGGCGCCATTTGCCAAGATCGCGCTGGCGGGGAGGGCGGTCGCTGGTGTAGAGACGGAGCGGCCCGCGCCACTGACGCGGGCCGCTTGCTGGTGCGGGTGACCGATGCTGCCGGTCAGGCGGTGGTGGTTCCGGTTGCCGAGCCGGCACCGGCCGCTGTGGGGGAGGTCAGGTCGTAGACGGTGGTGTTGCCAACCGTCTTCGCGGTGAAGTTGGCGGTCACCCACTCGCTGATCTGCGAGCTGTAGCTGCTGCCGCCGTTACCGCCGCCCCGGCTGAAACCGCCGCCGCCGATGAAGTAGTGGATCTTCCCCTCGGAGACGTACTGCTGGAACTGCTCCAGCGTGGGCGAGGGGTCGGTGCCGTTGAAACCGCCGACCGCCATCACGGGCTTCTCGGTCGCCAATTGGTAACCGGACGCGCTCTGCGAGCCGATCGCCGCGGCCACCCAGGTGTACTCGTCGGCGTTCTCCTCGAGCAGCGCCTTCATCTCGTCGCTGACCTCGGCGGCGTTGAGGAGGCCGCCCATGCCGCCACCCCCGCGCATGCCGCCGCCGGTCCGCCCGCCATCGCCCTGGGTCCCGCCGCCCTGGGTCCCGCCGTTCTGGCCGCCCGGGAAACCGCCGCCGGGCAAACCACCGCCGCCCGGCAAACCACCCCCGCCGGGCAAACCGCCCTGGCCGCCGCCACCCGGGAATCCGCCCTGCCCACCACCGAGGAATCCGCCGCCACCACGGTTAAACCCGCCGCGACCACCACCCCCAGGCCCACCGGCCCCGCCACTGACCGACGGCCCGGCGGACGGGATCGACCCGGTGTGCGGCTCCGACGCGGTCTGCACCGCATAGGCCGCCGGCCCGGCCAGCCCCGCGACAGCCGCCACCGTGGCGGCCACCAGCGCCAGCCGCTGCGCCAACCGGAACGTCGCCACCACCGCGACCGCCGCGACCAGCCCCACGATCAGGACCGGCAGCCGCAGCCACGGCAGGAAGTCCGCGCTGCGCCCCAGCAGGGTGTACGACCACCAGGCCGTCACCGCGACGGCCACCCCGAGCGTGAGCGCCGCGACGATGTTGCCCCGCCGATGGAAGAGCAGCGTGGCGCCCATCGCGACCACCGCGCCGACCGCCGGCGCCAGCGCGACCGTGTAGTACGCGTGGAAGATGCCCTGCATGAGGCTGAACACCAGCCCGGTGGTGACCAGCCAGCCGCCCCAGACGATCAGCCCGGCGCGCTGCAGGTCGGTGCGGGCGCGACGCGCCGTGATCACCAGGCCGGCGAGCAGGACGATCAGCGCGGCGGGCAGCAGCCAGGAGATCTGGCCGCCCTGTGCGCTGTCGAAGAGCCGGCCGAGCCCGCTGGAACCCCACATGCCGCCGCCGTTGCCCCCGCCGCCACCTCCCCCGCCGCCGACGCTGCCGGTCTCGTCGCCGTTGAGCCGGCCGAGGCCGTTGTAGCCGAGGGTGAGTTCGAGGATGCTGTTGTTCTGCGAGCCGCCGATATAGGGCCGCATCGACGCCGGGACGAGTTCGACGACGGCGATGTACCAGCCGGCCGACACGACCAGGGCGACAAGCGCGAGCACCAGTTGCACGAGGCGCTTGCCGAGCTTCGGCGGACCGGCGATCAGGTACGCGAGACCGAACGCCGGCACCACGAGCAGCGCCTGGAGCATCTTGGCGAGGAAGCCGAAGCCGACGAAGACGCCGGTCAGCACAATCCACTTGGTGGAGCTGGTCTCCACGGCCCGCAGGGTCGCGTACGCCCCGGCGACCATCAGCAGGACGAGCAGCGCGTCCGGGTTGTTGAACCGGAACATCAGCACGGCGACCGGGGTGAGTGCCGAGATCGCTCCGGCGAGCAGCCCGGCGGCCGGCCCGTACGCCCGGCGCACCGTGGCGTAGAGCAGTCCGGTGGTGGCGACGCCGAGCAGCGCCTGCGGGACGAGGATGCTCCACGAACTGAGCCCGAAGACCCGTACCGAAATGGCCATGATCCACAAAGCGGCCGGCGTCTTGTCGACCGTGATCGCGTTGGCCGCGTCGGACGAGCCGTAGAAGAACGCCTTCCAGCTTTCCGATCCGGCCTGGACCGCGGCGGAGTAGAAGGCGTTGCCCCAGCCGGACGCGCCGAGGCCCCAGATGTAGAGGACCGCGGTCAGCAGCAGGAGGGCGATCAGCGAGGGGCGGATCCAGGCGGCGTCGTTGCGGCCCAGCAGGAGACGACTAGCACCGGTGCGATCACGTGGTGGAGCCGGCTCCGCGAGAACGGGAGCCGGCTCCTCAACAGCAGGCGGCGGCAACGTCGAGGTCATCGAGGTACTCCCCGGGGAGAGCTGGCGGATTCGTACCCGATGAACGATTGACGGATGTGCTGTCGCGCCCTTGTGTCTTTGCTGTGCGAAGCCTGAGAGTCCTAAAGCGAGTGGCGGCGCTTCGCGGATGCGGCGGCGAGCCGTTCCAGCACCGCCACGGTGGCGTCCCAGCCCATGCACGCGTCGGTGACCGACTGCCCGTACGTGAGGTCGCCACCCAGGTCCTGGCGTCCCGGCTCGATGAAGCTCTCCAGCATCACACCGCTGATCGCGGTCTGACCGGCCTCCATCTGCGCGGCGATGTCCTCGGCCACGATCGGCTGGCGCATGTGGTCCTTGTTGCTGTTGCCGTGCGAGCAGTCGATCACGAGGCGCTCGGGCAGACCGGCCTTGCGCAGCAGCTCGACCGAGGCCGCGACGTCCGCCGCGCTGTAGTTCGGCTTGCCACCGCCGCCGCGCAGCACCAGGTGGCAGTCCGGGTTGCCGGTGGTGTGCAGGATCGCCGGGGTGCCGGAGTAGTCGATGCCGGGGAAGACGTGCTGCGCCGCAGCGGCCTGGATCGCGTCGACGGCCGTGGAGACGCTGCCGTCGGGGCGGTTCTTCATGCCGATCGGCATGGACAGCCCGGAGGAGAGCTGGCGGTGGACCTGCGACTCGACGGTACGCGCGCCGATCGCGCCCCAGGCCACGGTGTCCGCGATGTACTGCGGGGTGATCGGGTCGAGGAACTCCACGGCGACCGGCAGGCCCCGGCCGACGACCTCGAGCAGCAGCTTGCGGGCGACCCGGAGGCCGGTGCCGACGTCACCGCTGCCGTCCAGCGCCGGGTCCATGATCAGACCCTTCCAGCCGACCGTGGAGCGCGGCTTCTCGAAGTACACCCGCATCACGATCAGCAGGTCCTCGCTGAGCCGCTCGGCCTCCGTGCGCAGCAGGTCGGCGTACTCGCCGGCGGCGATCGGGTCGTGCACCGAGCACGGGCCGACCACGACCAGCAGCCGCTGATCTCGGCCGTTCAGCACGTCCTCGACCTGTTTGCGGCCCTCCAGCACGGTGTCGTGCAGCGCAGGAGTGAGCGGCAGCTCGTGGTGCAGCAGCGCCGGGCTCATCAGCGGTACGACCTTCTCGATGCGCTGGTCGCGGACTCGCTGCACCTCAGGGGCGGTCATGGCTTCTCTCTTTCCTCGGCCGGCATCGCCCGAGGCGAGAGCCGGCTTGCTCGACGCAAACAAAAAGGCAGCGACGTCGTGTCGCTGCCTCAGCCGGCTCTGGCGGGTGTCTCAGGTCATGCGGTCATGGCCGAGGCACCGGCTTGAGCCGGCCTCGTAAACCAATAAAACGACCACGTCCGAGACACGCCGCCAGCATAGCCGCCTCACCGCGACGGATGCAGCTCCTGCGGCGTTTGTTCAGCTGTTGGGACGACGGGTGGTGGGCCGAGCGGCAGCATCACGGTGAAGACGGTCTGCCCGGGCCGGCTCTGCACGCCGACCTTGCCGTGGTGCGAGGTGACCACCGCGTGCACGATCGACAGGCCCAGACCGGTGCTGCCGGCGGCGCGCGAGCGGGAGCTGTCGCCACGGGCGAAGCGCTCGAAGATCCGCGGCACGAGCTCCGGCTTGATGCCCGGACCGTTGTCGATCACCTGGAGCACGGCGGCGTCCGGCACCGCACCCACCTTGACCGTCACGGTCGTACCCTCCGGTGTGTGTGTCCGCGCGTTGGCGAGAAGGTTCGCCAGCACCTGGTGCAGGCGTGCCCCGTCGCCGATCACCGTGACCGGCTCGTCCGGCAGGTCGAGCTGCCAGTAATGGCGTGGCCCGGCGGCGTGCGCGTCACTCGTCGCGTCGACGGCCAGCATGGTCAGGTCGACCGGGTCCTGGGCGAGCGGCCGGCCGGCGTCCAGCCGGGCGAGCAGCAGCAGGTCCTCGACGAGCGCGGTCATCCGCTTCGCCTCGGATTCGACCCGGGTCAGCACGTGCGCGATCTCGTCCGGGATGACTTGGCGGCTGCGGCGGCTGAGCTCGGCGTACCCCCGGATCGCGGCGAGCGGGGTGCGCAGCTCATGGCTGGCGTCGGCGACGAACTGCCGCACCTGCATCTCGCTGGCGTGCCGTGCCTCCAGGGCGTTGCCGACGTGGTCGAGCATCCGGTTCAGCGCCGCGCCGACCTGCCCCACTTCGGTGCGGGGGTCGGTGTCCTGCTCGGGCACTCGCTGCGCGAGTTGCACCTCGCCGCGGTCCAGCCTGAGCTCGGAGACACGGGTCGCGGTCGCTGCCACACGATCAAGAGGCTTGAGGGTACGGCGGACGATGAGCGCCCCACCCCATCCGGCGATCAGCAGCGACCCGAGCACGACGCATCCGGTGAAGGCGGCGACCGTGATGAGCGTCGAGTTGACCTGCTCCAGCGAGAGGCCCACGTAGAAGACAGCGCCGTTGTTCTTGGTGACTTTGGTGAACCGGTACTGCGGCAGGTCGCCACCGAGTGTCACGTCGACCTTGGTGCCGTCGGCCGGCACCTCGTCCTGGATGGTCGTCTTCTGCTCATCCGTGAGATCGCCGACCTCGACGCTCCCCTCTAGGAACCGCAGCGGGCCGCCGATCAGCGAGCCGTCGTCAGCCTGCTCGAGCACGATGGCGTTGCCCGGGATGCCGCCGAGATTACGGCCGCCTTCCGGGTTGGTCGGCGACGGCAGGTCGGGGGGCGGGTTGCTCTGATTGCGGTTCGACTGGAAGGTGGCGCGCTTGGCGACGTCACCCAGCTCGTTGTCGATCTGGGTGTGCAGGGAGCGGTAGAGGTAGATCTCGGCGGTGCCGCCGACGACCAGGCCCAGGACCGCGAGCAGCCCGATCATGATGGCGACCAGCCGGGTGCGTAGCGACCAGCCCGCCGGACTGCGCCAGCGGGCGGGACGAGGCCGGGCGTCGGCGCTCATGTCAGTCGGCCGGCTTGAGCACGTAACCGGCGCCGCGCATGGTGTGGATCATCGGCGCGCGGCCGGCGTCGATCTTCTTCCGCAGGTACGAGATGTAGAGCTCCACGACGTTGGCCTGGCCGCCGAAGTCGTAGTTCCACACCCGGTCCAGGATCTGCGGCTTGCTCAGCACCCGGCGCGGGTTGCGCATCAGGTAGCGCAGCAGCTCGAACTCGGTCGCGGTCAGGGTGATCAGGTCACCGCCGCGGCGGACCTCGTGCGAGTCCTCGTCCAGCGTGAGGTCGCCGACGACCAGCTGCGACTCGGTACGCATCGGCGCGTGCCCCATCCGGCGCATCAGACCGCGCAGCCGGGCCACCACCTCCTCCAGGCTGAACGGCTTGGTGACGTAGTCGTCGCCGCCGGCGGTCAGACCGGTGATCCGGTCCTCCACCGAGTCCTTGGCGGTCAGGAACAGCACCGGGACCTCGGGGGTCTCGCCACGCAGCCGGCGGAGCACCTCCAGGCCGTCGATGTCCGGAAGCATCATGTCGAGGATGACGGCGTCGGGCCGGAAGTCCCGGGCGGTGCGCACGGCGGTCATGCCGTCACCGGCGCTCTTGACCTCCCAGCCCTCGTAACGCAGCGCCATCGAGAGCAGCTCGGCGAGAGTCGGCTCGTCGTCGACCACGAGGACGCGGACCGGGGTCCCGTCGGGCCGCCGGAGTTCGGTGCTGGAGTCTGCGTTCGCCATCGTCATGCCCCTACTGTGCTGGGCGACGCTCTGCGCCGGCTTTTCGTTTCCTGTGTTGTAGCTGTGCGGTGCGGACACAGTTCGGTCACGCATAAGGCACAGCGTCCCTACACCGGATGTCGTCACAGTGTTCGGCACGGCGGCGCATGGCGATGAGGGATGGGAGGTTGCACGACGGTGGTTTCTGAAACCGATGATCGCCAGCGAGCGGCATCACGGTTACCGTCGGGGGAGGAACACTCGCTGTTGGCCCGTTGTTGTGTGAGCGTTGGCTGATTTTCCGGCCACGCGAGCGGTGGGGAGCGTGACGTGGATCTTCTCGAGGAGTACCGCAGGGCGACCTTCTTCTTCGAGTCCGGCGATCCGCTCGGCGCCTCGAAGCTGCTCGAGCCGATAGTCGAGGCCGAGCCGCACAACACCGCGGTCCGCCAGCTGCTGGCCCGGGCCTACTTCAACTCGGCCCAGCTGAACGGCGCGGAGACGCAGCTGCGGGCGCTGATCGACCACGATCCGTCCGACCACTACGCGCATCACGTGCTGGGCCGGACCCTGGAGCGGGCCGGTCGGTTCCGGGAGGCGCTGCCGCACCTGCGTCTGGCCGCGGCCATGAAGACGCAGCCCGACTATCAGGACGCGCTGCGCCGGGTCGAGACCTGGCTCGGTAAGAACGACGCCGCGTAGGGTTTCCGATCGTGAAGCTGAAACTGGACCTGCACGACATCTTCAACAAGGGGCACGAGATCGACCGTGCCCTGCGGGGAATCATCGACGAGGCGATCCAGAAGAAGGCCTCCTCGGTCGAGATCATTCCGGGCAAGGGAAGCGGAGCACTGAAGAAGAAGGTGCTCCGCTTCCTGGACCAGAAGGAGATCAAGCAGCTCTACCACCGGGTGGAGAAGGACGGCGACAACTGGGGACGGCTCTTCGTGCATTTCCGGCACGACGCCCCGACGGGACGCAGGGGACGCGGCCGCTAGAACGTGTAGGACTTCGCGACAGCGACCATTTCGCTGCTGTGCGAGCCGAGGACGCCCACCCCGGACGGCCGTGGCCGGAAACCGGGGATCGTCGTCACGTCGTCGGTCGCGTCCATGGCCCGGAACTTCACCGGGCCGGCGCCGCGCACTGTCAGCGTGACTTCCACGCCCTCGGCCGGCGGCGCGTGGAAGACGAAACCGAAGCCCCAGCCGTCGCCTGCCGAGCCGGTCACCTCGACCGGGCGGCCGGCGACGGTGGCTCGGGTGACCACGGTGTCCGAGCCGGCGTGCAAGGTCACGAACCGGGCCGGCCGCTGCGGCTTCAGCAGCAGGCGCAGTGTCCGCTCGCCGCTCGCCGCGGAATCCCCGATCATGGTCAACTGCGGGGCGGCGAGATCTGACCAGGCCGGCGCGGGTCCCTGGCGCAGTTCCTCGTCGCCGAACGCGGGCAGCAGGCCGGTGACCGTGCCGGGCGGCTCGGTGAGGTACTGCGCGGTCCAGTCCTGCGGATCGGTCTCGTGGCTGAGCCAGCGGGCCTGCTGGGTGTCCGCGTCCAGGGCGTACATCAGGTGGGTGAGCGACGGGTGCTCGTCGTCGAAGCGGTCCACGGCCAGGCCGGTGCCGGTGCCGGCCAGTACGGCGACCAGGGCGACCGCGGAGGGGACCGCGCCGAGCCTGCGGTCCCGCCAGGCGGCCATGCCGCGGGCGCCGCTCGACGCCGGGTGGATCAGGTCGGCGACCGGGAGCAGGGCGAGCCCGAGCAGCACGGTCAGGAACGCGCCGACCCCGGCCATCGGCATGCCGAGCGCCGGGAAGAGCATCAGTACGGTGGGCAGCAGGATCACCACGGCCACCACGCCGCCGGCAGCGATCGCGACGACACCCGCCACCTCACCGGCGGTCAGCGCGATCAGGGCGGCGAAGGCGCCGGCCAGGGCCGGCAGCGTGGCCAGGTACGCGCCACCGGGCGTCACCGCCGCGAGCACCGCGCCCAGCACGGCCAGCCAGCCGAACCCGGCCACCGCGAGCGCGGCCGGCCCGACCTTGCGGCGCAGCAGCACGTACCAGGTGAGGATGGTGAACGCGGCGAGGGCGATCACCGCGAGGCGGTACCAGAGTGGACGGTACGGGTCGATCGGCAGCCCGCCGTACTCCGGGCGGATCACGGTGAGCAGCGCCCACAGCCCCTGGGCCAGCGCCGGCGCCACCACGATCGGGATCAGCGTGAGCGTGCCGGCCGCGACCATCCGCTTGCCGGTCGCCCGGCCCTGCCGCCGGACCAGCCAGGCCAGGGCGGCCACCGCGACGAGCGCGAGCGCCGCGAGCGGCCAGACCAGCGATCCCGGGTACCGGACCAGCAGGCCGGGCACCGGGAAGTAGGTGGCGTCGCCGCCCTCGCCGATCCCGGAGAGATCCCGGCCGCCGAGCTCACGGACCACGGCCAGGGTGTTCTCGCCGTGGTGCTGCAGGCTGGCGGTGTTCATCGACTCGGGCGTGTCCGTGGGGGCGTGGTAGACGGCCGCGCCGTCGATGTAGGCCGCGTTCATGCCGAGGAAGCCGGCGTCCAGGAACGGCGTGAAGTCGGTGTCGTTGGGCAGCAGCCGGTAGATCTCCACCGCGAACGACGTGCCGACCGGCTGCGGGGCGGCCCCGTACGCGCTGACCAGCCGCCCGTTGCCGTCCGAGGTCTCGAACATGATCGCCGGGCCGTCGCTGCCGCGCGCCTCGAGGTTCAGCACCACGCCGCCGTCCTTCGCCAGCGGATGCTGGTCGACGAACGCCTTCGCCCCGCAGAGACACGCCTCCTCGGCGTCGGTGAGCAGCAACACCACGTCGTTGCGCAACCGGCCGCCGGCGCTGGTCAGCGCGCGAGCGGTCTCCAGGATCGTGGCTGTCCCGGCGGCGTCGTCGTTGCCGCCCGGTCCCACCTGCGCCGAGTCGTAGTGCGCCACCAGGATGATCCGGCCGGTGGAGGCGGCGCCCGGGATCAGCGTGACGACGTTGCGGACCCGGGCCAGCCCGGCGCCGCCGGCGCTCGCCGACAGGGTGCCGCCCTGGATCGTCACGGTGTCCTGCGACTCGGGGGAGAGGCCGAGCCCGCGCAGGGTATCGATCAGGTGGTCGTGGACTTTCTCGTTCGCCGGGCTGCCGGCCGGATGCGGCGCCGCGGCGATCTGCCGCACGTGCTCGAACGCGCGCTCCGCGCTGAAGTCACCGGCCGGTGCGGACGCCGGGCGGGCGGCCGGCGGGGTGATCGACCGGATCGCGAAGAACCCGGCCAGAGCCAGGACGGCCAGCACCGCCGCGGCGGCGATCGGCCGTCGCGCCGGGCGGATGAGAGCGAAGTCACGCATGGCTCACATCTAAGCGGCCGAGGTCACTGCCGGGTACCCCGAAGATCCATTGGCGCGTGCAATAGCGTGGTGCGGGTGACTACTCCGCTCGACCCGGCCGCAGTGATCGCGGAATTCATCGACGCGGTGGCGCCGTACAACCCGCAGCCGGACGCCGCGCCCGTCGCCGTCATCGGTGTGCGCACCGCGCTCGGCGAGGACGTCTTCACGCTCAGCGATCACGTGGTGCGCGCGCTGTGCAAGGCGCTGGTGTCCTATCGCGATCCGGAGGACCGCGGCTCGTGCTCCGGCTGTGGTGGCCGGCACCTCGACGAGAACCTGCACTGCCGGGACTGCGGTCAGCTGCACGGCATCCTCGGCCAGGTCATCGCCGAGCACGCCCGCCGGGTGGCGGCCGAGAACGACGGTCCGCAATGAGCGCAGGTCACGAGGTGGTGACCGGAGTTGTGGTCCCGCCCCGAGTGGTACACGATTTGCGAGTCATCTGCGCGTCGAGTGGGGAATCGGAATGACGGAGCGGTCGCTCGCGCCCTCGCGGTACGCGGCGAACCAGCTGGAACGGTTGCGGATCCTGCTCGTCGAGGACGACGAGGGCGATGCCTTTCTCGTTCGTGAGCTGCTCGAGGAGGCGGAGGCGCCGTTCGAGCTGACCGTCGCCAGCACCCTGCGCGAGGCGCGGGAGCGGCTGGTCGGCGTGGAGTGCGTGCTGCTCGACCTGGGTCTGCCGGACGCCGAGGGCATCGACGGGCTGCGCAAGCTGCTCGCGGTCGCCGGGAGCGCCGCGGTCTGCGTGCTCACCGGGCGCTCGGACGAGCACCTCGGTGTGCAGGCGGTCGCCGAGGGCGCCCAGGACTACCTGGTCAAGGGCCAGGTCGACGGCGTACTGCTGATCCGCTCCCTGCGGTACGCGGTCGAGCGCAAGCGCGCCGACGAGAACGCCCGCCGGCTGCGCGAGGTGGAGCTTCTGCAGGCCGAGTCGGCCCGCCTGGAACGGGGTCTGCTCCCGCAGCCACTGATGCAGACGTCCGAGGTGTCGGTGGAGACGTTCTACCGCTCCGGCCGGGCGCTGGGCCTGCTCGGTGGCGACTTCTTCGACGTGGTGCAGGTCGGCGAGGACCGGCTGCACGTGATCGTCGGCGATGTCTGCGGGCACGGCGTCGACGAGGCCGCGCTCGGCGTCGAGCTCCGGGTGGCCTGGCGGGCCCTGGTGCTGGCCGGCGTGCCCGAGGACCAGGTGCTGCCGTCGCTGGAGCAGGTGCTGATGAGCGAGCGGCGGGCCCGTGAGGTGTTCGCCACGGTGGCCGCCGCGGTCATCGACGTGCCGGCGAACCGGGCGTGGGTCCGGCTGGCCGGGCACCCCCCGCCCGTGGTGCTCTCCGGTGGGCGGGCCCACCCGGTTGCCGCGCGTACCGGCATCGTGCTCGGGGTACGACCCACGCCTACACCCGTGACGGAGTTGGAGTTCACCGACCATGACTGGTCACTGCTGATGTACACGGACGGACTCATCGAGGGGCACACCGGCGTGGGTAACGAACGGCTCGACGTCGACGGGCTCTGCAATCTGCTGGACGAGCCGGCGGCCCGCGAGGTGTCCCTCCCCGGGCTGCCGCCGTGGCTGGTGGCCCGCGCCGACCAGGCCAACGGCGGACCGCTCACCGACGACGTCGCGATGCTGATGATCTCCCGGGGTGGTGGGCGGTGAACCTGTTCAAGGCGAGCAGCTGGACGCTGCGCCAGCGGATCATCGCGCTCTGTATCGCGGTCGGCGTGGTGCTCGGTGGCCTCGGTGTTCTCGCGGCGATCACCGCGGCCGCGAACAACCGGCAGGTCGACGACGTGCTGAACCGGGCCAGCCCGATGCGCGCGGCCGGCGAGACGCTGAACACGGCGCTCGTCGACCAGGAGACCGGCGTCCGTGGTTACGCGATCACCGGTGAACAGCGCAACCTCCAGCCGTACGAGGTGGGCCTCGCCGACCAGCAGCGGCAGATCGCCCGGATCGAGTCGCTGCTGCGCCCGGACGACGACGACATCCGCAACTCCCTCGCGATGGTCAAGGCGCGCGCCGACGCCTGGCGGACCGACGTGGCCGAGCCGATCATCCGGACCGTGCGGGGGCAGGGCCCGGAAGCGGCGCAGGAGATAGTCGAGGCCTCCGACACCGCTGACTTCGACGCGGTGCGCGCGGCGGTCGCCGAGATGCAGGCGCACATCCAGGTGCTGCGGACGATCTCGGCGGACGCGGCCCGCGACTCCAGCCGTACCCTCGTCGCCATCGAGATCGCCGCTGCGGTGATCATCGTGCTGACCGGCGCGTTCCTGCTCTTCCTGCTGGACCGGGTGGTGACCCGGCCGGTCACCGAGCTGGCCGACCAGGTGCGTCAGGTGGCGGCCGGCGACTACGACCGGCACATCGAGATCAAGCGGGGCTCGTCCGACCTGGCGGCGCTCGCCGACGACATCGACCGGATGCGTCAGCAGATCGCCAGCGAGCTGACCGAGGTCCGCGACGCCCGCAGCCACGTCGAGTGGGTGAACCAGCAGCTCAAGACGCAGACCGACGAGCTCACCCGGTCGAACCGGGACCTGGAGCAGTTCGCCTACGTCGCGTCGCACGACCTCCAGGAGCCGCTGCGCAAGGTGGCCAGCTTCTGCCAGCTCCTGCAGCGGCGGTACGCCGGTCAGATGGACGAGCGCGCCGACCAGTACATCGCGTTCGCGGTGGACGGCGCCCAGCGCATGCAGCGGCTGATCAACGACCTGCTGGCGTTCTCCCGGATCGGCCGGCTCACCGCCGGGTTCACCGAGGTCGACCTGAACAAGGTGCTCTCCGACGTGAAGTCGCAGCTGGAGGCGCGGGCCGGCGAGGACGCCGAGATCATCTGGGCGCCGATGCCCACTGTGGAGGGCGAAGAGCCCCTGCTCACCACGCTGTTCATGAACCTGATCGGCAACTCGCTGAAGTTCCGCCGCCCGGACGTCCCGCCGGTCGTGCGGATCGCCGTGGAACGTGACGGCGAGGAGTGGCAGATCAACGTCCGGGACAACGGCATCGGCATCGAGGCCGAGTTCGCCGACAAGGTGTTCGTGATCTTCCAGCGGCTGCACTCGCGGGACGCGTACGAGGGCACCGGCATCGGACTCGCGATCGTCAAGAAGATCGTCGAATACCATGGCGGGCGGATCTGGCTGGATGTGGACGTGCCGGAGGGCGCGTCGATTCACTTCACTCTGCCGGTGCTGCCCGGCACCGAGGACCCTGAGCCGCAGGCCGGCACGCGAGAGGTGGTGGGAGCATGACAGACGCCCGGGAGAGTGGCACCCCGATCGAGGTGCTGCTCGTCGAGGACGACCCCGGCGACGTCCTGATGACGCAGGAGGCGTTCGAGGAGCACAAGGTCCGCAACCGCCTCACCGTGGTGCAGGACGGCTCGGAGGCGCTCTCCTACCTGCGCCGCGAGGGTCAGTACGCGGGAGCGGTCCGCCCCGACCTGATCCTGCTCGACCTGAACCTGCCGAAGCGGGACGGCCGCGAGGTGCTCGAGGAGATCAAGAAGGACGACGAGCTGGGCCGGATCCCGGTCGTCGTGCTGACCACCTCCTCCGCCGACGAGGACATCCTGCGCAGCTACCAGCTGCACGCGAACGCGTACGTGACGAAGCCGGTGGACTTCGAGCGGTTCATCGCGGTGATCCGGCAGATCGACGAGTTCTTCGTCAGCGTCGTGAAGTTGCCGCCACGTGCTTGATCAGGTCGCCGAACTCATCCGCGAGGTCGCGCACACCGTCGTCCTGCCGCGCTGGAAGCACCTGGCCGAGGGCGAGGTGACGCAGAAGTCTCCGGGTGACCTGGTCACCATCGCCGACCAGGAGTCCGAGCGGGCGCTGACCCGGGGGCTGACCGCGCTGCTGCCGGGTTCCCTGGTGGTCGGCGAGGAAGCGGTCGCGGCCGACCCCGCGGTCCGGGACCGGCTCGGCTCGGGCGGTGCCGTGTGGATCGTCGACCCGGTCGACGGGACGAACAACTTCGCCGCCGGCCGGACGCCGTTCTGCGTGATGGTCGCGCTGGTCCGGGACGGTGAGCCGCAGGCCGCGTGGATCCTCGACGTGGTCGGCGACCACCTGACGGTGGCCGAGGCGGGCTCCGGCGCGTACCGCGACGGGGTGCGGGTGAAGACCCGCACCGACGATCCGGGCGCGGCCGCGCTGCACGGGGTGATCTCGCACAAGTACTTCCCGGACGACCTGCGCGAATCGGTCCGGGCGAACGCGGCGGGCCTGGGCGGCCACACCCCGGGACGGCACTGCGCGGGGTACGAGTACCCGGCCGTCGCCACCGACGAGCAGCAGTTCGCGATGTTCTGGCGGATCCTGCCCTGGGACCACGTGCCCGGTTCGCTGATCGTGCGCGAGGCCGGTGGCACGGTGCGGCACTGGGACGGCTCGCCCTACCGGCCGACGAACCGCAAGCGCGGGCTGCTGGTCGCCGCGAACGACGAGATCTGGGAGAGCGTCCACGGCACCCTCTTCCCGGACGGTCCGCCCGAGGTTCCGGAAGGCTAGGTTCGCGTCGTGACGTCGTACCTTGATCGGCTCTTCGGTCTGAGCGGGCGCACCGCGGTCGTGACCGGCGGCAGTTCCGGGATCGGCCGGGAGATCGCCCTGGCTCTCGGCCGTTCCGGCGCGCGGGTGGTGCTGGTGGCGCGGCGCGAGGCGCCGATGGCCGAGGTGGTCGCCGAGCTGCGCGGGCACGGCGCCCAAGCCGGCGCGATCTCCGCGGACCTCTCGGTGCGCGGGGCGGTCAAGGCCGCCTCATCCGCGATCATCGACGGGTACGGGTATCCGGACATCCTGGTGAACTCGGCAGCCGTGAATTTGCGGCCGCCGATGTCCTCGCTGACCGAGGACGTCTGGGACCTGACCCTCGAAGCGAACCTCACCGCGCCGTTCCTGCTCGGTCAGGCGTTCGCGCCGGCGATGGCCGAGCGTGGCTGGGGACGGATCATCAACGTGGTCTCGCAGCAGGCGTTCCGTGCCTACGGCAACAGCGGCGCCTACGGAGCCGCGAAAGCCGGCCTGGTCGGACTGACCCGGTCGCAGGCCGAGGCGTGGTCGCGCCACGGCGTCTGCTGCAACGCGATAGCGCCCGGTGTGGTGCACACGCCCCTCACCGAAGAGGTGTTCTCGGATCCCACGAAAGTGTCCGCCCACGCTGCCCGCAGCATGATCGGGCGCAACGGTCTGCCGGCGGATTTCGCCGGGTGTGCCGTTTTCCTGGCCGGCGATGCTGGTCAGGCCGTCACCGGTCAGACACTCTTCGTCGACGGTGGATATTCGGCCACCTGATCGATCTCCCTCGGGGCAGGTCCGGCACGGTAGAGTACCGGCGCTCACGACTTGGAGGTCATCTGTGGCGGCCAGACTCCCGCGCCGGTGCACTGCCCTGTTGGCTCTGCTCGTCGCCGCCGTCGCGGTGATCCTGGCGGTGCCCGCGTCCCCGGCCGCCGCCGACCCGGACGACGAGGGCGGCAGCAAGAAACTGCGGACCGCCCTCGCTGCCGCCGCCAAGGGGTACGACCAGGCGAAGACCAAGCTGGCCACCTCCAAGAAGCGCCAGAAGCAGCTCACCGACGGGCTCAAGAAGTCCGAGGCGGCCGCGAAGGCGCTGACCGCCCAGGTCAGCGAGGTGGCGAACCGGTCGTACCAGATGGGCCGGATCAGCACCGTCACGATGCTGCTGAACAGCACCTCGCCGGACGGCTTCATGGAACGGGCGCAGAGCCTCGACATGCTCGCCCAGCTCGACAGCGGCACCCTCGGCCAGTACCAGGAGGAGATCGCGACGGCGAAACGCGCCAAGATCGCGCTCGACACCGAGGTCAAGGAGCAGAAGAAGCAGGTCACCCTGATGGCCCGCAAGAAGAAGGAGGCCGAGCTGGCGCTCGCCGAGGTCGGTGGCGGGGCGGCCGGCGGGTTCGTCGACGCCAACTCCCCGGCCGCGCAGCCCGCGCCGCGCAACTCCGACGGCTCGTGGCCCAAGGAGTCCTGCACGGTCAAGGACCCGACGTCGGGTGGGTGCATCACGCCGCGGACGCTGCACGCGTACCAGGAGTCCCGCGCCGACGGGTTCAAGCGGTACACGGTCTGCTACAGCGCCCGGGCGTCCGGCGAGCACCCGAAGGGCCGGGCCTGCGACTTCTCCGCGGCGGCGAGCGGCTTCAAGAACGTGGCGGCCACCGGCGGGGACAAGAGCTACGGTGACCGGCTGGCCGCGTACTACGTGAAGAACGCGAGCAAGCTCGGGGTGATGTACGTGATCTGGTACCGGCAGATCTGGATGCCGAGCACCGGCTGGCGGGCGTACAGCGCGAGCGGCGGACCGGCCGCGGTGCACACCAACCACGTGCACCTGAGCATGCTCTGAGGTTTTCTTCGAGCCGGTTGTGCCAGGATTCGAAAGTGCGGCGCTAGCGTTCCGATGAGGTACGGGCCGTGACCCGTGACCGCAGACTGGAGCCGCATGGACCACCACCGGTGGATGAGCCGCGCTGTCGACCTGGCGCACCGCTGCCCCCGCTCGGAGACCGCGTTCGCGGTCGAGGCGGTCATCGTCGACGCGTCCGGCCGGGAGATCGCCTCGGGGTTCTCCCGGGACGACGACCCACGGGTGCACGCCGAGGAGTCGGCGCTGCTCAAGGCCGCCGGTGACGCGCGCCTGCGGGAGGCCACCATCTACAGCACGCTGGAGCCCTGCTCGGAGCGGGCCAGCCGGCCGCACGCCACCTGCACCAGCCTGATCATCGCGGCCGGCATCCCGCGCGTGGTGATCGCCTGGCGGGAGCCGGACGTCTTCGTGCACTGCGAGGGTGTGGCGCTGCTGCGCGCCGCCGGCGTGGAGGTGCTGGAGCTGCCGTCGTTCGCAGCCGGCGCCCAGGAGCCCAACCTGCACCTCGGAGTGTTGGCGGCCCGCCGATAGAGATCCAGGAGATTCGCAGCGGCCGCCGGTAGCATCCGCGCGGTGGAGACCCCGCCGCGCGCCCTGCCCTCCGCCCTCGCCTCGGCTCTCGCCTTCGGGTCCAGTGGCGCCGTCCTGGTCCTGGAGATCGTGGCGCTGCGCCTCGTCGGGCCGTATGTCGGCGTCACCCTCCAGGTGAGCAGCTCGGTGATCGGCGTCGCGCTCGCCGCCATCGCCTACGGCGCCTGGCTCGGCGGCCGGCTCGCCGACCGGTTCGACCCCCGCGCCCTGCTCGCCCCGGCCCTGATCCTCGGCGCGATCGGCACCGCGCTCACCCTGCCGCTGGTCCGCTGGGGCGGTGAGCTGCTCCGCGGCGGCGCCGCCCCAGCCGTGCTGATGCTCGCCGCGCTGGCGATCTTCCTGCCCGCGTTCGTGCTGTCCACGATCGCGCCGATGGTGGTGAAACTCCAGCTCGGCGACCTGCGGCGGGCCGGCAGCGTGGTCGGGCGGCTCTCCAGCATCGGCACCCTCGGGGCGATCACCGCGACCCTGGTGACCGGTTTCGTCTTCGTCGCCGCGATGCCCAGCAGCGCGATCGTGCTCAGCCTCGCCGTGCTGCTCGCCGTCAGCGGCCTGGTCCTCGGCTGGTGGCTTCGGCGCGACATGCCCGGATCACCCCGGATGCGCGCCGCCCTCGCCGCCGTCGGGCTGGTCGGCGCGGGGCTCGGCGCCACCTCGCCGACACCGTGCGACCTGGAGACCGCCTACCACTGCGCGCGGGTCGACGAGGATCCCGCACGGGACGGCGGGCGGACGCTGATCCTCAACTCGGCACGCCACTCGTACGTCGATCTGAACGATCCGCGGCACCTGGAATTCGAGTACGTCCAGTGGATCGGCGCGGTGCTCGACGACCTGCGGCCCGGGCCCGTGGACGCCCTGCACATCGGGGGCGGGGGATTCACCGTACCCAACTATCTGCGCACCACCAGGCCCGGCAGCGACCAGCTCGTGCTGGAGCTCGACGGCGGCCTGGTCGACCTCGACGAACAGAAGCTCGGCCTGGTCACCGGGCCCGACCTGCGGGTTCGGGTGGGGGACGCGCGGGTCGGGCTGGCCGCGCAGGCGACCTCGTCGTATGACGTCGTGGTCGGCGACGCCTTCGGTCACCTGGTGGTGCCGTGGCACCTGGCGACCCGGGAGATGGCCGCCGACGTGGCGCGGGTCCTGCGGGACGGCGGGATCTACGCGCAGAACGTCATCGACTATCCGCCGAACCGCTTCATCCGCGCCGAGGTGGCGACCGTGGCGGCGGCGTTCCCGCACATCGCGTTGATCGCCCCGCCGGAGGCGATCGCGGGCGGGCACGGGTCGAACTTCGTGATCCTGGCGTCGAAGAGCCCGCTGCCGGTGGAAACCGTACGGACCGGGCTGAGCGGTGTGAAACAGCCCGTGACGCTGCTGGCCGGGACGGAACTGGAGGATTTCGTCGCGGACGCCCGCATCCTGACCGACGACTATGCCCCGGTGGACCAGCTGCTGGCCGGCTGACCGAGGTTTAGCGACGGGTTTTCGGGTGCGGGTCCGGAGGGCTCGCTGCTCGGGCGAGAATCGGCGCATGGCGCGAACGGAGCGAAACGGTCAGGGCGGATCGCTTCGTATCGCCGGACGGTACCGGCTCGTCGAGAAGCTCGGCACCGGTGGGATGTCGGTGGTCTGGCGCGGCTACGACGAGACGCTCGGGCGCGACGTCGCGGTGAAGGTGCTGTCACCGCAGCTGGCCGAGGACCGTACCTTCCGGGACCGGCTGCGGCAGGAGGCGTTCGCCGCCGCCCGGCTCTGCCATCCGCACATCACCGGCATCCACGATTTCGGTGAGGCGCGGTTCTCCGACGAGCTGACCGTCCCGTTCGTGGTGATGGAGCTGAACGACGGGGAGTCGGTCGCCGCGCGGATCGCCCGGCAGGGCTCGCTGCCCTGGCGGGAAGCCGTGATCATCGCGGTCGAGGTGGCGTCGGCGCTGGCAACCGCGCATGCCCGGGGCGTCGTGCACCGCGACGTCACGCCGGCGAACGTGATGCTCACCGGTGCAGGCGCGAAGGTGGTCGACTTCGGGATCTCCGCGGTCGTCGGGCAGCGCGACGCCGCCCCGGACGGCAGCCTGCTGGGCACGCCCGCGTACCTGGCGCCGGAGCGGCTCGGCGGCGCGTCCGTCTCGCCGGCCACCGACGTGTACGCGCTCGGCCTGCTGCTCTACCGCGCGCTCACCGGCCGGATGCCGTGGCCCGCCGAGAACACCGCCGAGGCGCTCCGGGCGCACCTCTACTCCGACCCGGAACCGCTGCCCGAGGTGCCCGGCATGCCCGCCACGGTGGCCGCCATGTGCCTGCGCTGCCTCGCCAAGGATCCGGCCGGCCGGCCCGGCGCGGCCGATGTGGCACGGGCTCTCGCCGCGGCGGTCGGGGTTCGCGCGATCATCCCGCCGCTGCGGAGCGACGAGCGTCCGACCGTCCCGGCCGCCCGGGCCGTCGTGCCGATGCCCGCGGGCGGTGAACAGCCGGCGGCCGGACGGTTCCGCGGACTGCCCCGCCGCGACCCGGCCCAGGTGGCGAAGCTGCGTCTGCGGGCCGGAATGCGGATCGGCGCGGCTCTGCGGCTGCGTCACGTGCGCCCGCTGGGCGGCGGGCTCTTCCTCGGCGGCCCGAGTTTCAGCGCCCCCTTCGGCCGGCTGCGGGACACCGCCGAACACCGGCGCAACCGGATGTCCACGATCGCCGCGTTCGCCACGGTGCTGCTGCTCGGCTCGTCGGTCCTCAGCTGGTCGGCTCGCGAGGAGGCGGGCGAGAGTGGCACGACGCACACCGCGGCGGCGGGCGCGGCAGCCGGCAGCCTGAGCACCCCGCACGGGCGGTGCGCGGTGACCTACGAGGTGCGGCGCGACTCCGGCACCGATTTCGTGGCGCGGCTGACCGTGACGACGACCGCCGCGGCAAGCTCGCGCTGGCGGGTGGAGTTCCGTTACCCTGGCACGCAGCGACTGGCGTCGGCCTCCAAGGCGATCAGTCAGGAGGGCCGCCGCGTCGCGGTGAACGGCAGGGGACGAACGACATCGGTCCTGCTGCGCGGGGGGTACCGCGATCGGAACCCGCTGCCGTTGTCGTTCGCGGTGGACGGCCTGCCGTGCCGCGCGGAGGTACTGGGCAGCACCAGCCCCGGCGGCGTCAACAACAACTCGGTGCGGGCGGCGACCGGCGAGGAACCCCCGGCCAAGGCGGGCAAGCGCAAGCGGGTGCCGCCGCGCCGGGCCGGTGGGGTACGGGAGCCGGCCGTGCCGCAGACACCGCAGCGCCGGGATCCGGCGCCGGTCACGAAGCGCGGAGCCGGTTTCTCGCTGGCCATGCACTCCGGCCACCCGGTGAGGACGGGTCGATAGGCTCGACGCCATGACACGACTCGCAGTGGTCACCGGCGGCGGGACCGGCATCGGCAAGGCGACGGCGGGCATGCTCGCCGGTGAGGGCTACGACGTCATCATCGTCGGCCGGCGCGCCGAGGTGCTCGCCGACGCGGTGAAGTGGATCGGCCCGCAGGCGAGCGCGGTCACCGCCGACGTCGCGGACCCGGCCCAGGTGGCGCGGGTCGTCGAGGCGGTCGGTGACCGGGACCTGGACGTGCTGGTGAACAACGCGGGGGCGTTCGTCGCGCACGACGAGAGCACCCTGGCGGGCGTCGCCGAGCGCTGGCGGGCCAACCTCGACTCGAACGTGCTGAGCGCTGTCCTGATGACCACGGCGCTGCTGCCGAGGCTGCGCCGCCCCGGCGGCAAAATCATTCTGACCAGCTCGATCGCGGCTCAGCGTGGCGGCGGCGGGCCGTACTCCGCGGCCAAGGCCGCACTTCACGGGTACGGGTTGGATCTCGCCACCAGCCTCGGGCCGGAGGGGATCACCGCCAACGTGATCTCACCGGGATACATCACCGACAGCGAGTTCTTCGTCGGCCGGATGACCCCGGAGGGACATCAGGCCCGGATCGACGCCACCCTGGTCAAGCGGGCCGGTGTGCCGGGCGACATCGCCGAGACGGTGCGCTGGCTGGTCGGCCCGGGCGGCGGATTCGTCACCGGTCAGATCATCAACGTGAACGGCGGCTCGGTGCTGGGCCGCTAGCCGGGCTGGGTGACCTCGCACCGCAGCGCCGACCAGCGTTCGTCGATCACCACCTGGTCACAGGCGCGCATGTCGTAGTCCGCGACGATCGGGGAGAGGTCCAGGGCGGGGGCGCCATCCTTCTGGTACGCGATCCAGAACGCACCCGGCTTACCCAGGTCCGCTCGATGTTCGGCCAGCTGCTCCCGCGCGCCCGCCGCGTCCTCCACGAAGAGCACGGCGGTGCCCGCGGTGGCGAGCACACCGGTCTCGCGGACGCCCTCGGGCATCGGGGTGAGCAGCGGGAGCCGGGACGGCTCGTTGAGCCAGACAGTCGAGTTCGACTTGATCAGCAGCTTCTCGGCGATCGTCGTGGTCATGCGTCGAGACTTTCACCCCGGCCGCCGGACATCCGCCACTTTCGGCGAAGCCCGTCCCCGGCCGGGCGACCGCCTGAAGATCGACACGCCGCGGAATCTCTGACGAAAATCTGCGCAACTCAATACGCGAAGCCACTACGCCCATCACGCACGGTGAGTAGGGCATGTCTGAATTGTCGGTTAATGGGTAAATGCCCGATCGTCCCGCCCGACCATGATCGAGACGTTCGACATTCGAATCGGCGGCCGATGAGAAATCCTGCCGACAATGGCTCTCCGGGCAGAGATGTCATAAACAACGCGTTGTACGCCGTCGCCATCACCATTCGGATCGCCGGATCGCAATGGAAAAGGAAAAGGAATGCTCACAGTGAGTCTTTCTTCCTCCTTTGCTCCGGTGGCCCGGCATCCTCCGGAGAGACTGATCGACGGCACGATCGGATGATTCGGGTGATCTAATTGACTGACCTGGTTCCGGTCGCTGTGTAGATCAATTCCGATAGTCATTGTCGACGGCCCGAAACCGTACGATCATAATGTTTGGAAAGGTGCTGCTGAGGCCCTGCGATCCGGGTCGGGCGGTGGTGGGCCGGAGTGGCCCGCGGGTGTGGATCCCGGTTCCCGGAGAAGTCTTATCTCTCGCTTAACAGTGGGAACGATCTCGGTGCTCGCGGGCGGTGGCGGGTATGGTGGCGGGCGTGGGCGACGAAAGTGGTCCCGCCCGATGTTGTGTTCGGTTGGTCCCGGGCCGCTTCGGCTGAGCAATATCAGGAAGCGGCTATGGTGGCGATCTTCCTGGACGGTTGAGGGGCCGGTGCGCGATCAAGCGTGCACCGGCCCCTCAATCCATTTCCGGCCACCCGATCCATAGAGGTTCGTAAGATCTACTGGCCTGCCCGCCCGGCCGTCGCGTGCAACTTTCACGTTTCGCGGACGCAAGTGATCATTCGGTCCGCGCCGAATTCCGGGTTGGTGCACCGGCGCGGGTGAGTGCAGAATGTGTATCCAGCGGTGCGGACTTGTCCACCATCAAGCCCGATATCGCATTCTGATCTTCGGCTCGGGACCACCCAAATGCTCGAGACCTCCATGCTCGAGGCCAGCACAATGAAGGGGTGCCAGAAATGTCGCCGTCCGCAAGCAATAGCATTCCGGAGGAGAACTGTCCGGTCACTGTCGGTGATCGGAGCGTCCGATGACTCGGTACCGTGACGACGCCGACGACGTGGGCAAGCAATTCCACTACACGCCCGCGCCACGCCGCGGGGATCCCTACGCCGCCGGCCGTCACCGGGAGTCCGAGCCGGCGCCGAGCAACCGGGCCGGCGCGACGATCGGCGCCGCCAACCTGGTCCACGACCGGGAGTTCGCCCGGATGCGGGCTCGGTTCATCGACGGCACGAGCGCCTGGACCGAACTCGTCGACCGGCTCAACATCGCCCACCTGAGCAGCGGCAAGCCGTCGCTGGCCGTGCTCGCGGCGCGGGTGCGGTACAGCAAGGCCACGCTCAGCAAGGTGCTCGGCGGCAAGATGATGCCCTCCTGGAAACTCGTCGAGCTGCTCGGTGAGGCGCTGCACGTCCCGTCCGAGGTGGTCGTGAACGAGTGGTTCCGGCTCTGGACCGCCGCCGAGATGCACCGGGCCAAGCGGTGGGGCGCGATCCGGGGCACGGCCAAGGTCCCGGCCCCTGGCGGGCGGGCCGAGCCGCAGGACACGATCGACACCGTGACCGGGACGGCGTCCAGCCCGGCCGCCGCGATCGAGGACCCGGACGGCTACACCTGCCTGCGCTGCGGCAGCTGGGTGGTGGACACCACGGTCCACACCGACTGGCACATGCGCATGGAGCCGGCCGAGCCGGAGCCGCCGGCCGAGCCGATCACCGGTGCGGCCATCGCGGAGCGGGAGATCCGCTTGCTGCGCGCGGCGCTCGGCCAGGACGACACCCAGGCCTGACCAGCACCCGGGCGTGCGGCCGCGCCCGCACGCCCGGCGCGGCTGGAACGCTCGGCTCGCACGCCCGGCGCGGCTGGAACGCTCGGCTCGCACGCCCGGCGTGGCCGGAACGCTCGGCCCCGCTCGGCGGGGGCCGCTGGAGCGCGTTGGGGCAAGTCCCTCCTCCGGACCTGTGGACAACCGCCCGGCCTGTGGATGACTCCGGCCGCACCGCGCCGGGCTGATAGACATGCCGGGTGACTGACACGACGCAGGACCGAGCCGCCGTCCGTGAGCGCGCCGAAGCCGTGTTGCGCCGCCTGGCCGGAGAGCACGCGGTCCTCCGGGAGGACCAGTGGCGCGCCATCGAGGCGCTCACCGTCGACCGCCGGCGGGTGCTCTGCGTGCAGCGCACCGGCTGGGGCAAGTCGGCGGTCTACTTCGTGGCGACCGCCCTGCTGCGCGCGGACGCCCGGACCGGCCCCACGGTGATCGTCTCGCCGCTGCTGGCGCTGATGCGCAACCAGGTCGAGGCCGCTGCCCGGGCCGGCATCCGGGCGCGGACCATCAACTCGGCGAACCTGGACGAGTGGTCGCTGATCGAGGCCGAGGTGCGGGCCGGCGAGGTGGACGTGCTGCTGATCAGCCCGGAGCGCCTCAACAACCCGGACTTCCGGGACAATGTTCTCCCCGGCCTCGCGTCGAGCACCGGTCTGCTCGTGGTCGACGAGGCGCACTGCGTCTCCGACTGGGGACACGATTTCCGCCCCGACTACCGGCGGCTGCGGACGTTCCTGGCCGGGCTGCCCTCGCACACCCCGGTGCTCGCCACCACGGCGACCGCCAACGCGCGGGTCACCGCGGATGTCGCCGACCAGCTCGGCGAGGGCGAGACGCTGGTGCTGCGCGGCCCGCTGGACCGGGACTCGCTGCGCCTCGCCGTGCTGCGCCTGGACGACCCGGCGCACCGGCTGGCCTGGCTCGCCGATCATCTGGACCGGCTGCCGGGTTCCGGGATCGTCTACACGCTGACGGTCGCGGCGGCCACCGAGACCGCCGAGTTCCTCCGGTCACGCGGGTTCGCGGTGGCGTCGTACACCGGGCAGGTCGAGGACACCGAGCGCCGCGCCGCCGAGCAGGACCTGCTGGACAACAAGATCAAGGCGCTGGTCGCGACGTCCGCGCTGGGGATGGGCTTCGACAAGCCGGACCTGGGTTTCGTGGTGCACCTGGGCGCGCCGCCGTCGCCGATCGCCTACTACCAGCAGGTGGGCCGGGCCGGCCGGGCCGTCGAGCACGCCGAGGTGGTGCTGCTGCCGGGGCGTGAGGACGCCGCCATCTGGCGGTACTTCGCGTCGCTCGCCTTCCCGCCGGAGGACCAGGTGCGGTCGGTGCTGGCGCAGCTCTCCGCGGACCGGCCGCTCTCCACGCAGGCTCTGGAGCCCCTCGTCGACCTGCGCCGCACCCGTCTGGAGCTGATGCTCAAGGTCCTCGACGTGGACGGCGCGGTCCGTCGTACCCGCGGTGGGTGGCTCGCCACCGGCGAACCCTGGACCTATGACACCGTGCGACTGCGGCGGGTCGCCGAGGCGCGGGCCACAGAGCAACAAACCATGATCGGGTACGCGGACACGTCCGACTGCCGGATGGAGTTCCTCAGGCGCTGTCTGGACGACCCGGAAGCCGTACCGTGCGGGCGCTGCGACAACTGTGCCGGCCCTCTCTTCGACGCCGAGATCTCGTCGGCGTCGCTGGCCGCGGCGGACGCGTTCCTGGGCCGCCCCGGCGTGGTGATCGCGCCGAAGAAGATGTGGCCCACCGGTCTGGCCGCCGTCGGTGTCAGCCTGAAAGGCAAGATCCCGCCGTCCGAGCAGATCGAGCCGGGCCGGTCCGTCGGCCGTCTCTCCGATCTTGGCTGGGGCGGCCGGCTGCGCTCGGTGGTGAGCCCGGAGTCCGCGGACGCCTCGATCCCGGACGATCTGGCCGCCGCGGTGGTCGAGGTGCTCAAGTCCTGGGCGCACGGCGAGGACGCCTGGCAGCAGCGCCCGGCGGCCGTCGTGGCGGTCGGCTCACAGCGTCGTCCACAACTTGTCCACAGCCTCGCCGAGCACATCGCGAGGGTCGGGCGGCTGCCCCTTCTCGGTGCTCTGACCTCGGACGCGGCGGGGGAAACCACGGCGCGGGGCAACAGCGCCCAGAGGGTACGGGCATTGCACGACGCCTTCACCGTCCCGGCTGACGTGTCCGCCGCCCTGGCCGGGGTGACCGGTCCGATCCTCCTCGTCGACGACCTGGTCGACTCCGGCTGGACGATGACGCTGGCCGGGCGGGCGTTACGCCGGGCCGGCGCCGACGCCGTCCTCCCGCTGTCCCTGGCCGTCGCGGGCTGAGAGGTCGGCCAGGTGACCGAGGATCGCGTTGCGGGTGGGGCGGCGGTCGATCTCCATGAAGCGGTGGGCGCCGGCGAGCTGTTCGAAGCCCGACCGGCGGTACACCTCGTGGGCGTCCCGGGTGGCGAGCAGGAACCGCAGGATGCCCCGCTCGGCGAGGCTCTCCAGGATGCTGTCGACCAGCCAGGTGCCGAGCCCGTGACCGCGGTGGGCCGGGTTGATGAAGACGTCGCAGATCCAGGCGAACGTGGCGCCGTCGGTCACCGCCCGGGCGAACCCGACCTGCTCGTCCCCCAGGAGGATCGAGTACGGCAGCGAGCCCTCGATCGAGCGGGCGACGATGTCGCGTTCCCGTCCGGCGGCCCAGTACGACTCCTCGGAGAGCCACCGGTGCACCCGGTCCAGGTCGACGCGTTCCCGGTCCTCGGTGAGGACGTACTGCCCGTGCTTGCGATCGGTCACGGGCGGCAATCTACCCATCCGCCGGAATTCGCGGCCTGCGGATTCCTGATCGCTGGGAACCCCGGGCGGACCGGCCGCGACCAATTCACAGCGGCCCTCATCCCGGCGGCCGGAGAGAGATACGGGTGGGGGGTATAGTCGGTATGTCCGTTGGGACGCGAGTCCAAGGAGGGGTTCGACCATGGCGGTGACCAGCACCTACCAGGTGACGGGCATGACCTGCGCGCACTGCGTCCAGGCCGTGACCAAGGAGATCTCGGCGCTGTCCGGGGTCGCCGGCGTCCAGGTCGACCTGACCTCCGGCGCGGTGACCGTGACCAGCGACACGCCGCTCTCCGACGACGCCGTTCGTGAGGCGGTCGACGAGGCCGGCTACGAGCTCGCGGATGCCTGACCCGACCGCCGCAGCGCACCCGGCCCCCGAGCCCCGCACCGGCGCGGACGACACCCCGGCCGCGGCCGACTCCGCCGCGCCCACCCCAGCGGGGCCCGAGCCGGCCGAGCCCGCATCGGCGGGGCCCGAGCCGGCCGAGCCCGCATCGGCGGGGCCCGAGCCGGCCGAGCCCGCATCGGCGGGGCCCGAGCCGGCCGAGCCCGCGTCGGCGGGGACCGAGACCGACGAGCCACCGGTTCTGGGCTCCGCCGGGACGGCTCCCGCGATCCCGCCGAACGCCGGGTTCCGGCTGGCCGCCTTCGGCGCGTTGCTGATCGTCGTGCTCTTCGCCGGATACGGACTGGGCCGCCTCAACAACGGCACCGCCGCCACCTCGGCCCCGGCCGGGGTCGGCGCCACCCCGGCGCCCTCCTCGACGGTCGTCGACGAGAGCCAGCCGCACACCCACGGCGTGAGCGTCCCGGTACCCGGCGCCAACGCGGCCGGCGCGGCGGTCGGCGGCCTGTCCCTCAGCTCCAGCGGGCTCACCCTGACGCCGGTGACGACCACGTTCCCGGCCGGCCGCGCGCAGAAGCTCGAGTTCACCGTTCACGGGCCGGGTGGGGCGCCGGTCACCACGTACGCCGTGGTGCACGACAAGCCGCTGCACCTCATCGTGATCCGCCGTGACCTCACCGGTTTCCAGCACCTGCACCCGGTGATGGCGCCCGACGGCACCTGGAGCATCGACCTCACCCTCGCCGAGCCGGGCAGTTACCGCATGATCGCGGACTTCACGGCGCTGGTCGGCGGCGCCCAGATCGCCACCACGCTCGGCAGCGACCTGACGGTCGCCGGGAACTACACGCCGGTCACCCTGCCCGATCCGGCGCGGGCCACGACCACCGAGGGCTTCCAGGTGGGGTACGAGGGAACGCCCGGCACCGCGGCGACCCAGCCCCTGCTGATGACCGTCAAGGACGCCGCCGGCAAGCCGGTGACGGTCGAGCCCTACCTCGGCGCGTACGGCCACCTGGTCGTCCTACGGGAGAACGACCTGGCCTACGTCCACGTGCACCCGGAGACCCGCCTCATCGACGGCAAGATCAAGTTCTGGCTGTCGGCGCCCAGCCCCGGCACCTACCGGATGTTCCTCGACTTCCAGGTCGCCGGGAAGGTCTCCACGGCGGCCTGGACCGTCGTGGTCAGCTAGCCAGCATCTTCTCCAGCGCGGGCGTCACGCCCCACTGGCCGGTCAGCGCGGAGTACTCCGCCTGCTGCTCGGCGGTCGGCGCGGCGCCCGTGCGGCGGGACCGCAGCAGCAGGTTGCGCGGGGTGTGCGCCGAGTCGACGAACTCCACCACGTCCACCCGGTACCCGTTCAGTCGCAGCAGTGCGGCGCGCAGCGAATCCGTCAGCACGTCGGCGAACCTCTCCCGGAGGATCGCGTGACGTGTCGTCTCCCCGTACGGGAAAGGGGTCTTGAGGGTTTTCAGTTGCGCAGCGATGTCGTGGTGGCAGCAGGGAGCCGCCAGGACCCATTTCGCCTCCCAGCGCACCGCCCGGGCCAGCGCCTGGTCGGTGGCCGTGTCACAGGCGTGCAGCGCGAGGACCAGGTCCGGCGCGAACGGCAGCTGCGCGTCCTCGATCGTGCCGGCCACGAAGCTGACCTCATCGGCGCAGCCCAGGCGTTCCGCGACCGCCGTGTTGCGCACCCGCTGATCCTCGCGGACGTCGACGCCGACCACCTCGACCCGCGCGCCACGCATGTGCAGGTACCGGTAGGCGGCGAAGGTCAGGTACGCGTTTCCGCAGCCCAGGTCGACGACCCGTAACGGCTGAGGCAGCTCGTCGGGGAGCGTGGCGGCCAGCGCGCGCAGGAACGCGTCGATCTGACGGCGTTTCGCGGCGTTGCCCCCGATCACGTCGAAGAGCGGGTCTCCCGGGTCGAGCAGCCACTGTTTCTCCCGGTCGTGAGCCTGCTCGGCGGGTTTGGCGGCGGTGCCGGCGGACACGGCGGCCCGGTGGACCTGAGCGTCGCCCTTCTTGGTCACCCGCACCTGGACGGTGGTCGTCTCGGTCTCCACGTGCCAGTTGCCGAACGGCTCGGCGAGCAACTCGTCGAAGGCCGCGGCCGCCTCGGCGCCGGGCGCGACGTTACGGGTGAACGGCCGGGCGCCGTCGTCAGTGACGATCTGCAGTCGCTGCCCGGATTTGAGCGTGACCGGCCGCACCTGCGCCCGGGTGACCGACGGCACATGGCCGCGACGGCGGCCGGCCGCGACGGCCCGGGTCAGGCCCGGCGCGAGCAGCAGCTCCCGGACCTCGGCAAGAACTTGATCGAGCGGCTCTGGCATGTCTTCCATTCTGCCCACGGCCCGGAGGGCTGTGGATCTCGCGGCGGCGCGGTTAAGTTGATCAGCGGGCAAGGAGGTGTCGTTGATCGTCGGCCTGCTCTCCGACCGCTTGCGGGAGGTCACCCGGGAAGGGCGCGCCGTCGCGCAGCGCAGCCGGTTCGTCGACGGGCTCGCCACCGGGCGGCTGCCGCTCGCCGCCTACGCGGAGCTGGCCGCCCAGCACTGGTTCGTCTACGAGACGCTGGAGCTGGCCGCCGCCGCGATGACCGACGATCCGGTCGCCCGGCACTTCGTCTACCCGGAGCTGTTTCGGATCCCTGCGCTCGAAGCCGACCTGCGGTTCCTGTTCGGCGCGCGCTGGCAGAGCCGGATCTCCGCGCTGCCGGCCACGACCACGTACTGCACCCGGATCCGGTCCGCCGCGTTCGACCACGCCACCGGGTACGTGGCGCATCACTGCACGCGGTACCTCGGTGATCTGTCCGGCGGGCAGTGGCTCGGGCAGAAGCTCGTCGAGGCGTACCGGCTGGACCGGCAGGGGTATCGGTTCTTCGTCTTCGAGGGCGTCGACCCGCCGCTGTTCCGGGCCCGGTACCGCGACCAGCTCAACGCCGTGCCCTGGTCACGCGGGGAGCGCAACGCCTTCCTCGACGAGGTGTCGGCGGCGTACCGGCTCAACATCGGGCTGCTCGGCGAGCTCGAGGAGCGCTGGAGCTGAGCCGCACGGGACCGTCCGTGGTCCCGTGCTTCTCATTGTCGCCGGTCAGGCGTCGGCGGCCTCGGTGGCCGGGGCGGCCTGGGGCGTCTCGTCGGCGCGGGCGCGGCGGCGACGGCGACGCGGCGCTGCCGTCTCACCCTCGGCGGTCGCCGGCTTCGTCTCGGCCGGGGCTTCCGCTGTCACCGGCGATTCCGCTTTGACCGCTTTGGCCGCTTTAGGCGCTTCGGCCGGCGCTTCCGCCGGGGCTGCGTCGGTGGAGGCCGTGTCGGTGGAGGCCGCGTCGACCGGGGCCGTGGCGGGCGTGCGACGCCGGCGGGTGCGGGCCCGCGGTGCGGCGGGCGCCTCCTCGGTCGTCTCCGGGGACGCGGGTGCGTTCTCGGTCACTGCCGAAGGCGTACCCTCGGCGTCCTCGACCACCCGGCGGCGGCGTCGCTCGCGCTTGGGCCGCTCGGTCGACTCCGCCTCGGAGCCGGAGCCGGAGCCGGAGCCGGAACCGGGGCCGGAACCGGAGCTGTCGGACGGACCGGTGGAACCGCCGCGGGACCGGCCGCCGCGTCCACGATCGCGATCGCGGTCACGGCCGCGCCCGCCCTGGCGACGGCTGGCGGTGCCCAGGTCCTCCTCCACCTCGGCGGACAGCCCGGCTCGGCTGCGGTCCGCGGTCGGCAGGGTGCCCGAGACGTCGCTCGGGATGTCCAGGTCGGCGTAGAGCGCCGGGCTGGTGTGGTAGGTCTCCGGCGGCTGCGGCATGCCCAGGCCGAGCGACTTGTCGATCAGCACCCAGCGCGGCATGTCCTCCCAGTCCACGAACGTGATCGCGACACCGGTGGCACCCGCCCGGCCGGTGCGGCCGATGCGGTGGGTGTAGGTCTCCGGGTCTTCCGGGCAGTCGTAGTTGATCACGTGGGTGACGCCCGAGACGTCCAGACCGCGGGCGGCGACGTCGGTCGCGACCAGCACGTCGATCTTGCCGGTGCGGAACGCCCGCAGCGCGCGCTCCCGGGCGCCCTGGCCCAGGTCGCCGTGCACCGCCGCGACGGCGAAGCCCCGGAAGTCGAGGTCCTCGGCGACCCGGTCGGCGGCCCGCTTGGTGCGCGTGAAGATCATCGTGAGACCACGACCGCGGGCCTGCAGGATGCGGGCCACCATCTCCAGCTTGTTCATCGGGTGCGTGCGGTAGACGACCTGCTTGGTCAGCGGCGACGCCGCGCTCTCCGCGGTGTGGCCGGCGTGGATCGTCACCGGGTTGCGCAGGAACCGGCGGGACAGCGCCACGATCGGGTCCGGCATGGTGGCCGAGAAGAGCATCGTCTGACGCTGATCGGGCAGCATCGCGAGGATCTTCTCGACGTCGTCGAGGAAGCCGAGGTCGAGCATCCGGTCCGCCTCGTCCAGGACGAGCGCGCGGACCGAGCCGAGCTTCAGCTGCTTCTGCTTCGCCAGGTCGAGCAGGCGGCCGGGGGTGCCGACCAGGATCTCGACGCCCTTCTTCAGCGCGTCGACCTGCGGCTCGTACGCCACGCCGCCGTAGATCGGCAGGACGCGGACGCCGCGGGTGCTGCCCGCCGCCGCGAGGTCGCGGGCGACCTGCAGGCCGAGCTCGCGGGTGGGCACGACGATCAGGGCCTGCGGCTTGCCGTCGGCGCCCTCCGACGGCGCGGTGACGCGCTCGAGCAGGGGCAGGCCGAAGCCGAGGGTCTTGCCGGTGCCGGTGGGCGCCTGGCCGATCAGGTCGGTGCCGCGCAGCGCGATGGGCAGCGCGTACTCCTGGATGGCGAACGCGTGGGTGATGCCCGCCGCGGACAGCGCCTCGACAGTCTCGGCGCGAACGCCCAGCTCAGCGAAGGTGGGGCTGTCGGGGCGGACCGGTGCACGGCTGGTGACGGGTACTAGAGCTTGCTCATTGTCGGTCATGAAGTTTTACGGGTGCCCTCTCGTGGTGCGCCCGTCGAAGTCTGGGGCGCGGTCTTGTTGGGCGCGGGCCACACGCGGTTAAGCGGGCCGCACGCGCGTTCGCCGTGCTTCGCGGGGCCGGTTTGAACCGGACCCGGGGTCGATTTGACAAATCGACGAGGACGGCGACGGCGCAAGTCTACCCGACCTGGGGCCGGGCGCACCCGAGAGCAAGTTACGGGAGGGAACCCTGCGATCAGGGCGCCCTCCCGTTGTATAGCTATGTGTCGATTAGCGCGTCGTGAACCCGAACGGGCGGTGCGACGCCTCGGCGATCTCCACGTAGGCCACCTTGGCGACCGGGATGATCACCTTGCGGCCCTTCTCGTCCGTAAGCGTCAGGACGCCGTCCTTGGCCAGCGCCTCGGACACCGCCTGCTCGACCTCCGCCGGGGTCTGCGCGCTCTCCAGCACAAGCTCACGCGGCGACTGCTGCACGCCGATCTTGACCTCCACGGGGCCCTCCTCTGTCAACCGTCTACCGCTGATGAGGCTATCCGATTTCCGGCGGCGTTCCGGCTGATGAACCTCCCTGGAGCGGGAAGCTGGCTATCCCGCGCCAGATCAGCGCTGCTACGAGCGCTTCGGCTTCAGCTTTGGGCGTACGCCGGCCGTTCGCCAGCCAGAACTGCGCGGCCTGTCCGGCAGCTCCGGCCAGGCCGGACGCGAGGAGCTCGGCCTGATCCGGGCGGAGCCCGGTGTCCGAGATGATGGTGTCGGTCACAGCCGCGATGCAGCCCTGCTCGACCCGCTCGACCCGCTGGCGCACCTGTGGGTCGTTGCGCAGGTCCGACTCGAAGACGAGCCGGAACGCCTCACTCTCGTGGTCCATGAAGTCGAAGTACGCACGGACCGCGCCTTTGACACGTTCCTTGTTGTCGGGAGTGGCCAGCATGGCGCTCCGCACCTTGGCGATTATCGCGTCGCAGTGCGTGTCCAGCAGGGCCAGGTAAAGCTCCAGCTTGCCGGGGAAGTGCTGGTAGAGAACGGGCTTCGACACCCCCGCACGCTCCGCGATGTCGTCCATCGCCGCGGCGTGATAGCCGTGGGCGACGAAGACCTGCTGCGCCGCGGCCAGCAGCTGCTTGCGGCGCGCGGAACGTGGCAGACGGGTCGGTCGGGCGGTCTGTGCCCCGCCGGACGCAGCGGTCATTTCTTCAACCTCCAGGGGGTCGGTCCCCGCGGTACGTCGTCGTGGATTGCCCGGATCGGCGCTTGTCGCGGTCGTGCGGGCAATTGTCGCGACGCTGCAACTTATCGCCACTGCAACCACACGGTAGCCTCAGCAGGGGCGAGCGAGGAGCACGCGGTGGATGAAACAGGGCATTCGGGAGACACCGGGGCCGCAGGAAGCGGTAACGGTGCCGACTCGCGTGACCGCAGTCGAGTGAACGGGTGGGCGAACGCCGACAGTCCGTGGTCGAACGCGGGCGCGGCAGTGGAGCAGGACACCGACGTGCCGTCGTGGCGTCGCCCGTCGGATGGACGCCCGTCGGATGGACGCCCGTTCGGGCGTCAGCCGTTCCCGTCGTCAGCCGTTCCGGCCCCGAACCAGGTGGAGAACCCCCCTTCCGTGACAGCCGATCCGCCCGCGCCGTGGCCCGGCGAGCGCAGCCGCCTCGCCGAGATCCTCGGACACCGCCGTACGCCCGCCACGCCGACGCCGGTCAGCCCGGCCGTCGCGCCGCGCCCGGCCAGCGCCCCGCCGTACCCGTACGAGGGTGACCTCGACGACTCCTACCGGGACGGCCCGCCGCCGCGCGCAGCCGTGCCGATGAGCCGGCCGGACTGGGTGCCCGCCACCGATGCCGCCCCGGTCACGCCGGCTGCCCCGGCCGCTCCGGCCCCGGCCGAGCGGTCCCGGCACGCGCTCGTCACCGACACGCTGGCGCAGGGCCTGCCGCAGGTCGACCCGGCACCCGTGGGCGACCAGCGATCGGCGGACAACCCGGCCGCGCCGGCCCGCCCGGCGTACGATTCGGCAAGCTTCTCGCGCCGCTACGAGCCGGCGCCGGTCGCGTTCCCCCCAGCCACCGACCCACTCACCGACGACGCCAGCCCGTACCCCGCGCCGGCCCGTGCCGAGGAGCCGGACAGCGCGCTCGCCGCGGCCATGACCGAGCCGAGCGGCGCGCTGCCGCAGCGGGTGCCGGCCCAGCCTGACGTCCCCAGAGTTCCGGAGCCGCCCTCCGTGGAGCCATCGGCCGAGGCGCCTGCCCTGGCGCGCATCGCGACGCATCTGCGCCGCGGTGACGTCGTGCCTGCGCAGGAGCGGCAGGAGGGCTTCGACGTCCAGGACATCCTCGCCGCCGTGCGCGGCGTGACGGGTGTCCGCGACGCGTCGCTGCGGGCCACCCCGGCCGGCGCGCACAGCCTGCGGCTGGACCTCTCCGACGGCGCGGACCCGGCCGAGGTGAGCCGCCGCGTGGCCCGCCTCCTGCAGGACCGGATGGGTCTGGACGCGGCGATGCCCGCCGACGGCCCGGCCGCCCCGATCTCCGCGCCCCCGCGGGCGGCTGCGCCCATCTCGTCGCCTCCGCGCGCGGCCGCGCCGATCGTTCCCGGTCAGGCGCGTCCCGGCCGGGCCTCGGTTCCGGCCCCGGTCTCGGCTGCGCCCGTCTCCGCGGCTCCGACCTCGGCCCCACCGCGGCAGTTCTCGCCGGCGCCCGCCTCCGCGCCGCCGTTCTCACCGGCGCCCGCATCGGCGCCGCCGTTCCCGCCGGCGCCCGCATCGACGCCCTCGTTCTCGTCGTCGCCGGTTCCGGCCTCGGCTCCGGCTCCGGTTTCGGCGGCTCCGGCCCAGCGGACGCCGGTCGCCGAGCGCGCCTCGCTGGTTCCGGTCGACGCCAGCCGTCCCCGCCCGCTCGACCCGGGCGAGAGCCCCGGCCCCCGCGTGGTCATCGAGAACGTGCACGTCAACACGTTCGGCGCGGACGCCAGCGTCGAGGTCCGGCTGCGCGCCGGCGATCGCGCCGCGTCCGGCGTGGCGACCGGCCCGGCCGTCGACGGTTACCTGCTGCGCCTCTGCGCGACGGCCACCGCCGGTGCGGTCGACGAGCTGCTCTCGGAATCCCAGCACGAGCACGGCCCGGCCCGCTGCTTCGTCGAGCACGCCGCCGCCGTCTCGTTCGGCCAGATGCAGGTGGCGGTCGTCGTGCTGCTGCTCTCCTGCGACGGCGGGTGGGTGGAACAGCTGGCCGGTTCCGCCGTGGTGACCGGCGACGAGCGGCATGCCATGGTCCGCGCCACACTGGCGGCGGTCAACCGTCGTCTTGAGGCACTGTTGGCTTGATGAGAGGCGCGGTGCTGGCCGACGACAGCGAGCTGTTGTCGGCGGATGAGATCCCCTCGCCCTGGCCCGCTCGCCGGGTCACGGTCGGTGGTTCCATGCTGCACGTCCGGGACACGCCCGGGCAGCCCGGCGCCGAGCCGGCCGTCTACGTGCACGGCCTCGGCGGCTCCTCGCAGAACTTCACCGACCTGGCCGGCCTGCTCGCTCACCGCTTCGACGGGCAGGCCGTCGACCTGCCCGGATTCGGTTACAGCGACGCGATCCCGCGGTACTCCATCCCGGCCTTCGCGGCCACGCTCATCGATTATCTGGAGCACTCCGGCCGGGGCCCGGTCCACCTCGTCGGCAATTCGCTGGGTGGCTCGATCTCGGTGCGGGTCGCTGCCCTGCGGCCCGACCTGGTCCGCACGCTGACACTGGTCTCACCGGCCATGCCGTTCCTGAACCCGCGCCGCACCGCGCAGGGTCCGGTGCTGCCGCTGCTCGCCCTGCCCGGCGCCGAGCGACTGATGGCGTGGGCGCTGACCCGGGTGACCGCCGAGCAGATGGCCGAGCAGGTCCTCGCCGCCTGCTTCGGCGACACCACCAAGGTTCACCCGCAGCGCCGTGCCGAGGCGATGGAGGAGATCCAGCTGCGCTACACGGTGGCGCACTATCCGAAGGCATACCTGGGCACCCTGCGAGGGCTCGTCGGGAGCTTCCTCCGGGCGTACCTCCCGGGGGTGAATTCGCAGTGGCGGCTCGCCGCCCGCGTCGAAGCGCCGACGCTGGTGATCGGCGGCCTCAACGACAAGCTTGTCGATCCGCGGGTGCCGGCTCAGGTGGCGCGGGCGATTCCGGACAGCCGGCTGCTGGTGCTGCCCGGCGTCGGGCACGTCGCCCAGATGGAGGTGCCGAGGCTGGTCGGCAGGGGCATCGTGGGCATGCTCGACGACATTCGGCAAGCCGCTCCACACTGATTCCAAACCTTTCACCCGGCCCCTGTGTGCCACACCGCACTTGATCAACATTCGGTGGGCCCGATCGACAGCGTGTGCCAGTGTGAAAGACCCATGATCTCTTCAACGCCGCCTGCCGAGCCCCACAGCCCTGACCGCGCCGATCGGTGGCGGCTGTCCTGGTTGGTCATCCTCGCGCTCACGCTCGTCGTGCTGATCGCGGTGGTGGTCGGCAACCAGGTGACCGCTGATTCCGCGCCGGTGGCGGCCTCGTCGCCGTCGGCGTCGCTGGATCCCGCGTCCGGCTCCGGCGCCCTGCCGGGGGCCGCGTCGTCGGCCGGGGCCGGGGTCGTGCCGCCGGTCGCCGCGTCGCCGGGCGTCTCCAGGTCACCGCTCTCCGGCGATCCGGGCGCGCCGATCTTGGAATCGGCCTCGGCTTCGCCGTCGTCCGCCAAACCCTTCCCGGCGGCGGGCCTGCTGCGACTCTCCGGCAAGGTGCCCACGCATGGTTCGGGCCAATTCGTGTACGGGTCCAAGCGCAGTCCCGTCCTCGGCCACAAGGGGCAGTTGCGCCGTTTCCGGGTGGCCGTGGAGAAGGGCAGCAACGAGGACGCCGACACCTTCGCCGCGCAGGTCCAGTCGATCCTGGGTGACAAGCGGAGCTGGATCGGCAACGGCAACCTGCGCCTGCAGATGGTCAGCGGCACCGACAAGGCGGACTTCACGGTCTACCTGGCGACCCGGGACACCGCCGGTCAGATGTGTGCCCGGGGAGGCACGAACATCAGGGTGGGCGGTGTTCCGTACACATCCTGCCGAACCCCCGGCAAGGCGATCATCAACCTGGACCGCTGGCGGCTGTCGGCGACGCCCTATGTGAACGCCAAGGTCGAGCTGGCAACGTACCGGCGTTACGTGATCAACCACGAGGTGGGTCACGAGCTCGGCCATGGTCACCAGGGTTGCCCGAAGAAGGGTGGTCCGGCTCCGGTGATGGTCCAGCAGACGCTGACGCTGCGGGGCTGTGTGCCGTACGCCTGGCCTCGCCGAGACAATCGCAGCTTCTCGGGCCCCGCGATCTGACCCCGGGTCAGGGCCGGACGGCTTCAGCCCGCGTTTCGGGTCAGAGGGAGTCGCGAACGGGCTTCCCTGTGGCTGGCGAATCGGCGGGGCATGGGCTCATCGGTCGGACAAGGTGACCGTCTCGGATCTTCCGGACGGAAACGCGAAAGTCCTGTGACAAGCGGCGAGTCGTGGCACGCTGGCGATTGCTATGGCAAACGCGACAAATAGCCCCGCTGAGCCCGGTGCCTCCTCCGCCGGGCGTTCCGTCGAGCGTTCCCGAGCCGAGGCCGCGCTGATGGCCGGCCTGCCACCGGTACGGGTAGGAGCACACCGAGCCGCCGACCCGGAACCGGACGAGACGACGCCGCTGCATGCCGAGGTGAACGAGGCGTTCGGTCGCAGTCGGACGCTCGCAGCCACGTCACCATCAGGCCGCGCCGTGGTGACGGCGTCGGCCGGGTCCACACGCAGGGCGGGAAGGCACGCCGCCGAGCAGGACCCGGACGACGAGGCGACAGAGATCGCGCAGCCCGCCGAGTCGACGGCGAAGAAGTCAACAGCGATGAAGTCAACGGCCGCCAAGTCGACGGCCACCAAGTCGACGGCCACCAAGTCAACGGCCGCAAAGTCGACCGCTGCGAAGTCGACCACAAAAAAATCAACTGCAGTCAAGGCGAGTCCGGCTATCAAGTCGACTTCTGCCGTCAAGACGTCTGCGGTCAAGTCGACGTCGAGCCGTCCACCTGTTGATGAGTTGCCAATCGGCAAGACGTCCAGTCGAGCCGCGCGCAAGAGCACCTCCGCAACTCAACCTGAACCCACGCCGACGCCCGCGAAGAGCATGCGGCGCGCGTCAACGAACAGCGTCAAGGGCGGCGCGTCGAGCACTACTGCGGGATCAGTCGAGGCGGAGTCGAAGTCCACTACGCGAGCGAAGAAGCCAGCCGAGAGTACGAAAGCCGCTAATCGGGCAGCTCTTGCCGGCCGCGGTGCGGGGCCGGCGAAGGCTGTTCCGGAGAACCGGGCCACCCCGGCACGTGTGCGATCCGTGGAAGCGGCACTGGAAGCTCGGGCGGGCGCCTCCACGAAGACGAGCCGGCCCACCCGTGCGGCTGCGGGTTCACGTGCGTTGTCGAACCGGAAGGCCGCCGCGCTACCGGAAGACGCCCAGCCGGAGAACACTCAACTCGAGCGCACCCAGGCCGAGCGCACCAAGCCCGAGCGCACCCAGCCCGAGCGCACCCAGCCCGAGCGCACCCAGCCCGAGCGCACCCATGCCGAGCGCACCCATGCCGAGCGCTCCGAGTCTGAGCGTCCCGAGATGACGCGGGGGATTCTGGAGCTTGCTGCCGAGCGCCTGGCTGCTTCCCGTCCTAGCCAGCCGGCCATCGCCCGCCCACCCGAGACGCCGACGCCCTCACCCACATCGACCTCCACACCGCCGCCGGCGATGTCGACGAAGACGTCCATGCCCACGTCCGACGGGGACTATGAGCACGGCCGACCGGCGAGAGGGCTTCCGGCGAGCCTCCGGCTCCCGGCTGAACTGCCGGCGAACCTGTATGTCCCGCCAACTCGTGAGCAGATCGCCGCCCGCGAGGAGGCGTTCGCCCTCCACGAGACATCGGCCCACGCGGAGGCGCTCGCTCTCCACGAGGCACCGGCTCACGTGGAGTCCCTCACCCATCACGAGACACCGGCCCGCGTGGAGGCGCTCACCCAGCGCGAGACGCCGGAAGCGGCCGCGTGGGAAGGCACTCCCATCTGGGAAGAGGCGCCGACCCGCAACCACCCCGAAGCGACCCCGGCCCACGACGACCCGCAAACCCAGGACGACGCCTGGGCCTACCCCGTGGAAACCCAGGAGGACACGACAGCCGAGCGCTTGTACCTCCCGGCCGCAGAAACCGACTACCACGACCACGGCTTCCTCCCCGGCGCCTTCGCCCGCGACGAGCGCACCGACGACGAGCGCGCCTACGACGACCGCAATTACGCCGAACGCGGCTACGACGACCGGACCGACGACGAGCGCAAATACGACGCCCGCGCCTACGACCACCCCGCCTACGACGATGAACCCAGCCCCGACTCCACGGCTCGCCAGGCTGCGCCCGACCCCCGCACGCGACGGACCATCCGCCGGCGGCGGCGGGCGGTGCTCCTGGCGTACCTGATGGTGGTTGCCGGGGTTTTGATCGTGGGGCATGAGCTGCGCACCCAGGAGAAGCCGCTCCCACCCGAGCCGGCCGGGCTCGGGGAAGGCGTGCAGACTCCCGCCCCGGCGCCCACGCAGGGCATCGTGCCGAACGACGTGGGTGCGCAGGCGCCGGTCGAGGAGGAGACGGGCGAAGATCAGAAATCAGGCGAGTTCCGGTACGCGAAATCGCGCGGCCCGATGCTTGGGACAGCCGGGAAGCTGCACCGTTTCCGGGTGGCTGTGGAGGAGACCGTGGACGGCACGGCGCCTGCCGAGTTCGCCGAGGTGATCGATCGGACGCTCGGTGACGAGCGGAGCTGGGTCAGCGACGGGCGGCTGCGGCTGCGGCGGGTGACGAACGCCGGGAACGCGGATTTCACGATCTATCTGGCGTCGGCGGGCACGTCGGAGAAGATGTGCGCCACCGGCGGCCTGCATACCGAGGGTTTCACCTCGTGCCGTGTCCCCGGGCAGGTGATCATCAACGTCGATCGGTGGACGGACGCGATCCCGGAGTACGCCGAGCACGTCGACGAGTACCGCCGGTACGCGATAAACCACGAGGTCGGGCACGAGCTGGGCCACGGGCACGAGGCGTGCCCGGGCGAGGGGGAGAAGGCGCCGGTGATGATGCCGCAGACTTACGGCCTGAAGGGTTGCACCCGCAACGCCTGGCCCTATCTCGACGGCAAACGGTACGCGGGCGAGCCGGCCGCCTGATTATTCCGCGATCCCGCATGTCGGGCCCGTGTCCCTCGTCATGGGCGTGTTGCGTCCGGGCGAGCAACAATGGTCGGCGTTCCGTATCACCGAATCCACCGAACCCCGGGGAGTGAACTGTGGCTCTGCCCCCGCTCGTCGAGCCGGCCGCTGAGCTGAGCGTCGATGAGATCCGCCGCTATTCGCGACACCTGATCATCCCTGATGTCGGGATGGACGGGCAGAAGCGTCTGAAGAACGCGAAGGTCCTCGCGGTCGGCGCGGGCGGCCTCGGCTCGCCGGCGCTGCTCTACCTGGCCGCGGCCGGCGTGGGCACGCTCGGCATCATCGACTTTGACACGGTCGACGAGTCCAACCTCCAGCGTCAGGTGATCCACGGCGTCTCGGACGTCGGCACGCCCAAGGCGGAGTCGGCGGCGCGGAGCATCGCCGAGATCAACCCGCTGGTCAACGTGGTCATTCACAACACCGCGCTGGACCGGGACAACGTCAAAGAGATCTTCAGCCAGTACGACTTGATCGTCGACGGCACCGACAACTTCGCGACGCGTTACATGGTCAACGACGCCGCGGTGCTGCTCGGCAAGCCGTATGTCTGGGGTTCGATCTACCGTTTCGACGGCCAGGCCTCGGTCTTCTGGGAGGAGCACGGTCCCTGCTACCGCTGCCTCTACCCGGAGCCCCCGCCGCCCGGCATGGTTCCGAGCTGCGCCGAGGGCGGCGTGCTCGGTGTGCTCTGCGCGTCGATCGGCTCGATCCAGGTCAACGAGGCGATCAAGCTGATCACCGGCATCGGTGAGCCGCTGGTCGGCCGCCTGATGGTCTACGACGCCCTGGAGATGGAGTACCGCAAGATCAAGGTCCGGAAGGACCCGAACTGCGTGCTCTGCGGGGAGAACCCGACGCTCACCGACCTGATGGACGACTACGAGGACTTCTGCGGCGCGGTCTCGGTCGAGGCGCAGGAGGCCACGCTCAACGCCACCATCACGGCCCGCGAGCTCAAGGACTGGCAGGACTCCGGCAAGGACATCTTCCTGGTCGACGTGCGCGAGCCCGCCGAGTGGGAGATCAACCGGATCCCCGGCGCGGTCCTCATTCCCAAGGGCGAGATCCTTTCGGGTACGGCGTTGTCGCAGTTCCCGCAGGACAAGCAGATCGTGCTGCACTGCAAGTCCGGTGTCCGCTCGGCGGAGGCGCTCGCCGCGCTGAAGGCGGCCGGATTCAAGGACGCCGTGCACGTGCAGGGCGGCATCGTGTCCTGGGTGAACACGGTCGACCCGTCGCTGCCGGCGTACTGATGACTGTCACTCTAGGGGGTTGGCGTGGCAACTCCCTAGAGTCACTCACGCCCGTTGGGCACAGCGAAACACAGGATCGGACGGTAGCGTCACCACAGTGGTCGATATAGATGCCGCCATCGGGTACGTGGTCGCACACGGTGACCCGGTCGAGCGTGCCCGCCTGTCGTACCTCCGGACCGGTCAGCCGGCCCCGGAGGACGTCGTCGAGCGCATCGCGGCCGGGCAGATGCTGGAGGGCGGCTGGCCCGCGTCGGCTGAGGGCGGTGTCCCGTCGATCGACGCGACCTGTTTCCGGCTGGCCGAGCTGGACGACCTGGGCAGCCTGCGCGGCCCGGTGGTCGAGCGCGCGCTGAACTGGCTGGCCGTGGCCCAGCGCGGCGACGGCACCTGGCAGGAGCACGAGTCGCTGGCCGACCAGGCCCCGCCGTGGGCGTTGCCCGGTGATCCGGAGGCGACCCTCTACCTCACGTCGGTTGCCGGTTTCTGGTTGACCGCGGCAGCGGTGGAGGCCGACCCCTATCAGACCCGCTCGCCGTACGGTGACACGCTTGCCCGCGCGGCCGGCTGGGTGGTCTCGCAGCTCAACCCGGACGGCACCTGGCCGTCGTTCCTGGCTGCCGGCTGGCACGCCGCGGGGCTGCTGCACCAGCGGCAGTTCTACTACGAGTCGGCGCGGGTGCAGCAGGTGCTCGGCGAGCGGCTTCCGGAGATGGCCCCGGCGGACGTGGCGGCGATGGCGGCCGCGCTGCGCCGGGTCAACCTCGGTGACGACTGGCTGCTCCAGAGCGCGCGTAAGCGACTGGCCGAGACACAGCGCGTCGACGGCGGCTGGGACAGCAACGAGGGCCCGCTCTTCGACGTCAACATCACCCTGACGGCGCTGCGCGCCTGCCGCTGAAGCGGCCGGCCGCGGGCACTGACGGCGCTGCGCGCCTGCCGCTGACGCGGGCGGCCGGCCAGCCGCGGACACTGGCGGCCGGCCGCGACACGACGATCAGCGGGTGTGACCGTTGCCCGTCACGACGTACTTCGTCGAGGTCAGCTCGGGCAGGCCCATCGGACCGCGGGCGTGCAGTTTCTGCGTGCTGATGCCGATCTCCGCCCCGAAGCCGAACTCCCCGCCGTCGGTGAACCGGGTCGACGCGTTGACCATCACGGCCGCCGCGTCCACCCCGGCCACGAACCGCCGGGTCGCCGTGACCGACTCGCTCACGATCGCCTCGGTGTGGCCTGTCCCGTGCTGCCGGATGTGGTCGAGCGCGTCCTCCAGCGAGTCGACGACGCCGACCGAGATGTCCGCGGACAGGTACTCGGTGCCCCAGTCCTCCTCGGTCGCGGCAACCACGTCGTCGCTGTGACCGGCGACCCTCGCGTCACCGTGCACGGTCACGCCCTTGAGCGCGAACTCCTCCAGCACCAGCGGCAGGAACGAGTCGGCGATCTCCGCGTGCACCAGCAGGGACTCGGCGGTGTTACAGGTGGAGAGGCGCTGCGTCTTCGAGTTGACCGTGACGGCGAGCGCCTTCTCCAGGTCGGCGGCGGCGTCGACGTAGACGTGGCAGTTGCCCACCCCGGTCTCGATCACCGGAACCGTGGACTGCTCGACGACCGTCTTGATCAGTGAGGCGCCGCCGCGCGGGATGAGCACGTCGACCAGGCCACGGGCGCGCATCAGCTCCTTCACCGAGTCGCGGGTGGTGGCGTCCAGCAGCTGGATCGCGTTGGCCGGCAGGCCCGCGTCGGTGACCGCCTTGCGCAGCACGGAGACGATCGCGGCGTTCGAGGAGAAGGCCGAGCCGGAGCCGCGCAGCAGTGCCGCGTTGCCGGACTTGAGGCAGATGCCGGCCGCGTCGGCCGTCACGTTCGGCCGGCCCTCGTAGATCATCCCGACCACGCCGAACGGCACCCGGACCTGCCGCAGCTCCAGCCCGTTCGCCAGGGTGGAGCCGCGCACCACGTCACCGATCGGGTCGGGCAGCGCGGCGAGCTGGCGCAGCCCGTCGGCCATCGCGGCGACCCGGTCCGGCGTCAGCGTCAGCCGGTCGATCATCGCCTCGCCGATGCCGTTCTCCCGGCCGTTCGCGATGTCCACGGCGTTCGCCGCGACGATGTCGTCGGTGCGCTCCACCAGGCGGTCCGCCATCAGCAGCAGCGCCCGGTCCTTCTCGGCCCGGGTCGCCGCAGCGAGATCGATGGCCGCGACCCGGGCGGCGGCCGCCTGCTCCAGCACGCTCATGGCAAAAACTCCTCAAAGAGATCGAAGCAGAAGATCGAAGCTGGTTACAGCAGCACCAGGTCGTCGCGGTGCACGACCTCTCGTTCATAGCCCGGGCCGAGGGCCGCGGCCAACTCCGGAGTGGACCGCCCGAGCAGCGCCGGCAGTTCCACCGCGTCGTAGTTGACCAGGCCGCGCGCCACCGGGGTGCCGGAACCGGCGTCGACCAGGTCGACCGGGTCGCCGGCCGCGAACGAGCCGTCCACCGCGGTGATGCCGGCCGGCAGCAGCGACTTGCGGCGGGTCACCACCGCGGCGACCGCGCCGGCGTCGAGGTGCAGGCGCCCGCGCGGCGCGGTGGCGTGGGCGAGCCAGAACAGCCGCGCGGCCGGTCGTGAGGACGCGGCCTCGAACAGCGTGCCGACATCCGCACCGGCCACCGCCGGTCCGGCCAGCGGCGCGGCGGTGAGCACCACCGGGATGCCGAAGCCGGTGGCGATCCGGGCGGCCTCGACCTTCGTCACCATGCCGCCGGTGCCGACGCCGGAGCGGCCCGGCGTCGCGATGTCGATACCCGACAAATCCGTTTCGCTCGGGACGAGGGAGATCCGCCGCGAGGCCGGGTCCGACGGGTTACCGGTGTAGAGCGCGTCCACATCGGAGAGCAGCACCAGCAGGTCGGCGTCGGCGAGCGCGGCGACGAGCGCGGCCAGCCGGTCGTTGTCACCGAACCGGATCTCCTCGGTGGCGACCGTGTCGTTCTCGTTGACGATCGGCAGCGCGCCCAGGTCGAGCAGTTTCCGCAGGGTCCGGTACGCGTTGCGGTAGTGCGCCCGCCGGGTCACGTCGTCGACGGTGAGCAGCACCTGCCCGACGGTCAGCCCGTGCCGCCCGAAACCCGCGGTGTACCGCCCCATCAGCAGACCCTGGCCCACCGAGGCCGCCGCCTGCTGGGTGGCGAGGTCACGCGGTCGCCGGCGCAGCTGCAGCGGGGCCAGGCCGGCGGCGATCGCGCCGCTGGAGACCAGGACCACCTCACGGCCGGCCGTCGCCAGCCCGCCGAGGACGTCGACCAGGGCGTCCACCCGTTTGTCGTCGATGCCGCCCTCCGCCGTGGTCAGCGAGGACGACCCCACCTTCACCACGATCCGGCGCGCACCGGTCACCACATCCCGCACTCGGCCCATTCTGCAAGGCGGGCCGCTGTCGATCGCGGTCAGATCCCATATGGTGGCGATTGATGACACCCGAGGAGTACGTCGAACACGTTCTGACGATGGTGGAGACCATCCCGGAGGGGCGGGTCATGTCGTACGGCGCGATCGCCGACGCCCTGGCCGAGCGCTCCGGCCGCAACTCGCCGCGCCAGGTCGGCACGATCATGGCCCGGCACGGTGGCGGCGTGCCGTGGCACCGAGTGGTGAGCAGCAGCGGCCGGCTTCCCCCGGGGCACGAGCGGGAGGCCCGGGCCCGGTTGCTGGCCGAGGGCGTGCCGATGCGCGGCGATCGGGTGCAGATGACGAAGGCCGGGTGGATGCCGTGATGCGCGGCGATCACATGGAGATGACGAAAGCCGGGTGGGCGCCTGATGCGCAACGGTGAGCCGAGCCGGACGGCGTGGAGTGCCGCGCGCTATCGAGCCGCGCACCAGCTGCTCGAGGAGGGGTCGATCTTCCGGGACCCGCTGGCCGTACAAATCCTGAATGAACCGCAAGCGGATCTCCTGGCGGACGCACCGCGGTCGGGGATGCGGCTGTTCATCGCGGCGCGGACGCGTTTCGCCGAGGACGCGATCGCGGCGGCCGTCGCGCGGGGCGTGCGGGAGCTGGTGATCCTCGGGGCGGGACTCGACACGTTCGCCTACCGCAACCCGCATCCGCAGCTCCGGGTGACCGAAGTCGATCACCCGGACACGCAGGCCTGGAAGCGTGCGCGGCTGGCCGAGACCGGCATCGCGGTGCCGGGCGGCGTCCGCTACGCCGGCGTGGACTTCGAGCACGAGTCACTGAACGTGACCCTGGACGGTCCGGCGTTCTTCCTCTGGCTGGGTGTGGTGCCCTACCTGACCAGCGACGGCTTCGCCGAGACGCTCTCGTTCGTGGCGTCGGGCGAGGGCAACGAGGTGGTCTTCGACTACGCGCAGTCGCCGGAGCGGATGGCGCCCGGCCGGCGGGCCGCCCTGGAGGCACGGGCCGCGCGGGTGGCCAAGCTCGGCGAGCCGTGGCTGACCTACTTCGAGCCCGACGAGATCGACGCTGAGCTGCGCGGACATGGGTTCACCGAGATCGAAGACCTGGGTCCGTCGGCGCTCGCGGCGCGCTATTTCGGCCGTCCGGACGTGCCGCCGGAGACGCCCGGCGGTCACGTCCTGCACGCCCGGCGTCAGGCAAGCCCGGGTCAGGCAAGCCCGCGTCAGGCCAGCCCGGCCAGCGACGCCGCTGACCGCATCTGATACTCGAAGAACCCGCGCCTGTCGTTGTCGACCGACTTGTTGAGCTGGCCGAACAGCTCGGCGCTCACCGCGCCGCAGAGCTGGAAGAACGCGGCGATGGTGTCGGCGACGACGCGCGGCGGCATGCCCGGCATGAACGAGGACGCGATCGGCTCGAGCTCGCGGGCGAAACCTCCGGTCAGCGGTTCCCGATCTTCGACAAGACCGTTCTGGTACGCCTCCCCCAGCGTCACGCCGAGCAGCAGAAGGACCCGTGTCGCCGGCCCGACGGTGTCCTGCGGCGCCTGGTACCCGGGGACCGGGCTGCCGTAGATCAGCGCCCACTGGTGCGGGTTGGCGAGGGCCCAGTCCCGCACCGCGTGGCAGGCCGCGAGCCACTTGTCGAGGGGAGTCGCCGCGGCCGAGATGGCTCGCTCGGCGGCGTCGCCGACCTCGTTGTACGCGTCGATGATCAGTGCGGTGAGCAGCTCGTCGCGGCTGGCGAAGTAGCGGTAGACCGCCGACGAGGCCATCTGCAGGTCGCGAGCGACCGCCCGGAGTGACAGGTTCGCGCCGTCCGTGGCGAGGTGGCGGCGGGCCACCGTCTTGATCTCTTCGGTCATCTCGGCCCGAACCCGGGCCCGTAAGTTCGCGGCGCTCATAAGCTGAGTGTGCCACAACGAGAGCACTGCTCTTGCATTCGAGCGGCGCTCTATGAGACTGTCGTTCTTAACAGAGAGCACTGCTCACAAAGGAGATCGCAATGGCACAGCACGTCGTCGTGGGTTCCGGGCCGATCGGGTCTAAGGTCGCTTCGCTCCTCGCTGACCAGGGAGAAAGCGTCCGGGTCGTCACGCGGAGCGGTCGTGGCCCGGAGCATCCGCTGATCGAGCGGGTGGCCGCCGACGCCGCCGACGCCCGCCGGCTCACCGAGCTGACCGCCGGCGCCGAGGTCCTCTACAACTGTGCCAACCCGAAATACACCGAGTGGGAGAAACTCTGGTTCCCGATGAACAACGCGATGCTCGCCGCGGCCACGGCGGCCGGCGCGGTCTACGCGATCACCGGAAACCTGTACGGGTACGGCCCTCAGCCCGGTGGCCGGATGACCGAGAGCACCCCGCTCGCCGCGACCGGTCGCAAGGGCCGCATCCGCAACCGGATGTGGCAGGACGCCCTGACCAGCGGGGTGCGTACGGTCGAGGTCCGCGGCTCTGACTACGTCGGCGCGGGCACCGCCGGGGTCTTCTCCGCCGCCCTTTTGCCGGCCATCCAGAAGGGCCGCGCGGCCTGGGCCCCGGCGAACGTGGACCTGCCGCACAGCTTCACCTACACCGGCGACATGGCCCGGGCCCTGGTCACCCTCGCCCGCGACAACCGGTCGTACGGGAAGGGCTGGCACGTCCCCTCGCCCGCGCCGGTCACCATCCGGCAGATGGCCGCGCGCTACTGCGAGCTCACCGGCCAGCCCCAGCTCAAGATTCACATCGTGCCGAGGTTCGTGATGCGTACGGCCGGGCTGGTCGTCCCGATCGCCCGGGAGCTGGCCGAGATGGACTACCAGTTCTACGCGCCGTTCGTGATGGACAGCTCGCTCACCGAGCGCACCTTCGGTCTGACCGCGACCGATCTGGACGTGGCGTTGCGGGAGACCGCGGACGCCGCCGAGGAAACCGCGGCCCGGACGATGTGACGCCCAGCAGTGCCTGACTTTCTACAGAAGGATCCCCACCCCGCCCCGGCGCGGATCCCCGGCCGCGCCGGCCCGGCCCACCGCGGTCACCCCGCCGAAGTAGTGGTTCAGCTCCGGCCACTCGACCACCTGCCACCCCGCGTCGGTGAGCGCGGCCAGTTCCTCGGGCGGGCAGCCCGCCTCGGCGTGCACGGTCTCCTCCACCACGTGGTACCGCGGCCGGGCGATCGCCTCCGGCACGGTCAGGTCGTCGACGAGCAGGCCGAGCAGCGTGTCCACCAGGGCGGTACGGATCCGCGACGCCCCCGCCGACCCGGCCGCCACGGCCAGCCCGCCGTCCGGGGCGATCACCACGAGCGGGCACATGTACGACGCCATCCGCCGCCCCGGCACCAGCTCCTCGGTGAGCAGTTCGCCCTCGCCCAGCATCGAGTTCAGGTTGATGCCGAGCCCGGGCAGCCAGACCCCGGCGCCGAGCCCGAGCGTCGTGGTGATCACGCAGGCGTTCCCGTCGGCGTCGACCACTGACACGTTCGTGGTGTCGCCGAGCCGTTGCGTTCCCCGGTTGCGCAGCGCGGTGGCGACGGCCGGCGCCCGTTTCGGCCGGGACAGGTCGTCCGGCAGCGCCGCGATCGTGTCGATCGTCCGATTCAGGTCGTGCCGGGCGTAGACCCGGTGCCCGGCGAGCATGGCCCGGTCCACGTCGGTCGACACCACCCGGTAGCTCGCCAGATCGGCCGGGCCGAGCGAGCCGCCCGCGTCCCGCACCGCGCCGACCAGCACGTCCGCGTACTCCCCGGTGTAGAAGACGTCCGGTCCCTGCTCGCCGAGGGCGTCCATCGCGGTCGCCAGCCCGGGGTGGAAGAGCAGTTCGTCGCCCTGCAGCAGCCGCCCGCCCGGCTGGTAGAGCTCCGCACCCGCGCCGTACGCCAGCGCCGGGGCGCACGACTCCAGCGTGCGGGCGTGCGCGGCCGGGAGCAGCACACCGGTCCGCGCCAGACCGGCGGCCGGCGCCACCACCTCGGCCCAGGGCAGCCGCCCCCAGCGCCGGTGCACCTCACCGAGACCGGCCGGGACTCCGGGCACGGCGACGCTCGCCCCGCCGATCGAGTAGGTCTGTGGTAGCCCGCCGAAGAACACGTCGACCGAGACCATCGGCTCGGCCTTGCGGTCCCCGTCGAGGCCGGGGACCGAGACGAAGAAGTCGAGACAGGTGACCTCGCCGGTGTCCGCCTCGAAGTAGGTGGCGAACCCGCCGCCACCCAGTCCCGTGTAGACCGTCTCCGCGACGCAGCACGCCAGGACGGCCCCCACCGCGGCGTCCGCCGCACTGCCTCCGGCCTGCAGGATCCGCACCCCGGTGCGCGCCGTCGCCGGGTGGCTGGCGGCCACGCCGGCCGCAACGCTTGTCATGCGGCGAGCGTAGGCGGCGAGGCCGGATCATGGTTACGATGCGCGTCGATGACGACACCTGGTCCCTCTCCCGTGTTACCACGGACGGGCGTATTACCTCGTGGAGTTTTGGCTGGATATGCGCTGGGTTCGTTGGTCACCGGCGCGTTCGGCACGGTGCCCGGTTTGCTTCTTCTGCCTTATCTGACCGACACCCTGGGTGTGGCGGCCGGCGCCGCGGGCCTGCTCGTGCTGCTGCCGAAGGCGTGGGACGTGGTGGTCAATCCGATGGCCGGGCGGATCTCCGACCGGGCCGGCTCCCGGCGCCCGTTCCTCCTGGTCGCCGGCCTGCTCCTGGGCGTGCTTTTCGCGGCGATCTTCGGAGCGCCGTTCGCCGGGAGCGCGGCCTCCGGCGCCTACGTGGCCGTCGCGTTCCTGGCCGCCGCCACGGCGTACGCCTTCTTCCAGGTGCCCTACGTCGCCATGCCGGCCGAGCTGACCGACGGTTACGCCGAACGCACCCGCCTGATGACCTGGCGGGTCGCGGTCCTGGCGCTGGCGATCCTGGCGTCCGGCGCGCTCGCACCGCTTGTCGTCGAGCTCACCGGCGGCGGCCGGGAAGGACACCGGTGGTCCGGCGCCTTCGTCGGCGCCCTCATCGTCGTGGGCACGCTCGCCACCTTCCTGGGTACGCGTAAAGCAGACTCCCGTACCGCCGCGGAATCCGAGCCGAGCCTGCGAGCGCAACTGCGCGTGGCATCCGGCAACCGGCCGTTCCGCGCGCTGCTGATCTGCTTCGTGGTCCAGGCCGCGGGCATCGGCACCATGCTGGCCGGCGTCCAGTACTTCGCCGACCACGTGCTCTTCCAGTCCTCCGGCGCGACGTTCCTGTTCGCCGCGTTCGTCGGGCCGGCGCTGCTCGTCATGCCGCTCTGGAGCGCCGCCGGCCGCCGCTGGGGCAAGCTCCGCTCACTGATCGTGTCCTCGCTGCTGTTCACCGCCGGCGCCCTGCTCCTGCTCGCCGCCCCGGTCCTGCCGCCGGCCGTGGTCTACGGCATCGTCGCGGTGATCGGCGCCGGATACGCCGGCCAGCAGGTGTTCGCCATGTCGATGCTGCCGGACTGCATCGCCTACGACACCGAGCGCACCGGCCGCCGCCAGGCCGGCGTCTTCACCGGCCTGTGGACCGCGGGGGAGACCTTCGGCCTGGCGCTCGGCCCCGGCATCTTCGCGGCCATGCTGCAGATCTTCGGGTATGCGTCGTCGGCCACCGGAGAGGCCGCGGCCCAGAGCGACGACGCCCGTCTCGGCGTGCTGCTCGGTTTCACCGTCGTCCCCGCGGTGCTGGTCGGCGCCGCGCTCGTGGTGCTCCGCGGGTACCGCGAGCTGACCCGAACGGAGGTCCCGTCATGATCGATGCGCTGCCGGAGAAGGGCGTGCCCGGCGACCAGGTCCTGGCCGAGCTGCGGGAGCTGCGTGGCGCCGATCTGCCGACGCACGGCGGGCAACTCTTCGCGTACGTCTACGACCCGGCCCGCCCCGGCCTGGACGCCCTGGCCGTCGCCGCGCACGCGCTCTCGTACCAGGTGAACGGCCTCGACCCGACGGCGTTCCCGTCCCTGCTCGCGATGGAGAACGCCCTGGTCGCGGCGGCCGCCCGGCTGCTCGGCGGCGGTGCGGAGACGGTCGGCAGCGTGACCAGCGGGGGCACCGAGTCGCTGATCCTCGCGGTGAAGGCGGCGCGGGACGCCCACCCCGAGATCGAGCAGCCGCGCCTGGTCGTCCCGTCCACCGCGCACGCGGCGTTCGCCAAGGCCGCGCACTATCTGCGGGTGGAACTCGACGTCGTACCGGTGAAGGGGTTGGCGGCGGACCCGGAAGCGATGGCCGCGGCAATCAGCCGAGACACCGTCCTGGTCGCGGCCTCCGCGCCCAGTTACGCACATGGCGTCATCGACCCCATCCCGGAGCTCGCCGCCGCGGCTGCCGGCCAAGGGGTCCGGTTCCACGTCGACGCCTGCTTCGGCGGCTGGATCCTGCCCTACCTGCGACGGCTCGGCGCGGACCTGCCACCCTTCGACCTGTCCGTTCCCGGCGTCACCAGCATCTCGGTCGACCTGCACAAATACGCCTACGCCCCGAAGGGCGTCGCGGTGCTGCTGCACGCGACGGAGGAGCTGCGCCGGCCGCAGTACTTCGCCTACGCGGACTGGCCCGGCTACACCATGGTCAACCCGGTGATCTCGTCCACCCGGTCGGGCGGCCCGATCGCCGCGGCATTCGCCACTTTGCGCAACATCGGCGACGCCGGCTATCTCGACCTGGCCGCGCGCACCCGCGAGGCGGTCACGATCCTGGCCGCCGCGGTCACCGCCACCGACGGCGTCCGGCTCTACGCCCCGGCCTCGACGAGCGTGGTCTGCCTGGCGTCCGACGGCGCCGACCTGTTCGTCCTCGCCGACGAGCTGGCCGCGCGAGGCTGGCACACCCAGCCCCAGATGGCGTACGCGGACTTCCCCGCGACCCTGCACCTGACCGTGACGGCCGCGGTCCGCGAGACCGCCGAGGCGTTCGGACCCGACCTGGAGGCAGCGGTGGCGGCCGCGAAGGCCAGGGGCCCGGTCCCGGTGCCGGAGTTGCCCCCGCTGACCCCCGAGATGATCACCCCGGAGCTGATCGCCGGGCTGGCCGAGGGCCTGGGCCTGGGTGGCGGCGACTTCTCCCGGATGGCGATGGTCAACACGGTCCTGAACGCCTCCCCGCCGGCCGTGCGGGAGGCCCTGCTGGCCGGCTTCCTCAGCCACCTCCAGCGCCCGGTAATCCAATGACGCAATGATTACGTCGTAGGCTTGGACCCGTGCTGTACCCGACGCCTGTGCTGACCGATGCCGACCAAGCCGTACTGGCCGGCATTGAAGAGATGCGCCAGAACCTGCGTCATCAGATCCAGGGCAGCCCCGCCAAGTGGACTCTCGGGCTGCGGAAGTACCTGACGGCCGACGCGGTGGCCCGTTCGAACTCGATCGAGGGATTCCGTGTCTCCACCGTCGACGTCCAGGACTTGATGGATGGCGAACGGGACGTCGACGTCTCCGAGGAGAATCGCGAGGAGACGCTCGCCTATCAGCGCATGATGACCTACGTGCAGACCTTGCACGACGTCGCGGACTTCGAATACAGCAAGGGTCTGCTCAACGCTTTGCACTGGGTGCTGCAGGGGCATCGCCACTCCGCACGGAGGCCGGCCGGGCAGTGGCGTCCCGGGGCCGTCTACGTCACCGACCCGGACGACCCGAGACTTGCCGCCTATACGGCTCCCGCCGCTGACGAGGTTGCCGGTCTGATCGGTGAACTGGTGGCATGGCTCAACACCGACGATGGAAGTCATCCTCTGGTCCGTGCCGCCATGTCGCACCTGCACCTCGTCTCCATCCACCCCTGGGCCGATGGCAACGGGCGTATGTCGCGGTCACTCCAGACGCTGATGATTGCGCGGGAATGTGTGCTCGCTCCCGAGTTCTCCTCGATCGAGGCATGGCTCGGGCGTCGCCAGAACACCTGGGCCTACTACGCAGAGTTGAAGCGCCGCGGATCCACCTTCGTCCCCGACCAGGACGTCTCCAGTTGGATCCGATTCAATCTGACTGCCTACCACGAGCAGGCGCAGGCCGTCCAAGGTCGCGTGGACAGGTCCGCAGCCGTCTGGAGCATGCTGCTGGAGTTCGCCGCGGAGACCGGTCTGGATGAGCGGACTGTCTCCGCGTTGCACGACGTCGCCGTGATCGGTCGGATCCGCCGTCACCGCTACGAGCAGGCGGAGGGTCTCACCCTGCAGCAAGCTCAGCGGGACCTCCGGGATCTCACTGCCGCCGGTTTGCTCGAGCCTGTCGGCCGGACGCGGGCCCGCTACTACACCGAGGGGCCACACTTTCCGGAACGGGTTCTGGAGGTCGCCCGCACACCGATGACCCTGACCGCGCCCTACGAGGTAGGTTGACCGGATGGCGCTTCCTGGAGTTCTCGGTGAACCCATCCGGTTCGTGTTGAACTGGGGACGCCGCTATTCGCTGTGGGTGTTCAACTTCGGTCTGGCGTGCTGTGCCATCGAGTTCATCGCGTCCAGCATGAGCCGGCACGACTTCATGCGTCTCGGCGTCATTCCGTTCGCGCACGGGCCGCGCCAAGCCGACCTCATGGTCGTCTCCGGCACGGTCACCGACAAGATGGCGCCGGCGATCAAGCGGCTCTACGACCAGATGCCCGAGCCCAAGTACGTGATCTCCTTCGGCTCCTGCTCGAACTGCGGCGGACCGTACTGGGATTCATATTCGGTCACCAAGGGCGTCGACCAGATCATCCCGGTTGACGTCTACGTGCCCGGCTGCCCGCCCCGGCCGGAGGCGCTGCTGCACGGCATCCTGCGTCTCCAGGAGAAGATCGCCGCCGAGCAGTCCGGCGTGGGCGGCGTCTCCCGCCCGGACGCGCTGTCCCTGACGGCTCCCCTGGTCCGCCCGCCGATTCAGGCCGACTAGCTGGTCCGGCCGGCGATCCAGGCCGACTAGCTGGTCCGGCCGGCGATCCAGGCCGACTAGCTGGTCCGGCCGGCGATCCAGGCCGACTAGCTGGTCTGGCCGCCGGTCCAGGCCGGCGGGCGCGGTCCGGTCGGGCCCGGCTAGCGGGTGGCTTCGTCGAGGATGTCGCGGGCGCCCTGGCGGAGCAGCGCCGCCGCCACCGAAGTGCCCAGCACGATCGGGTCGGTGGCCCACTCGTGGACGTCCAGCACGGTCTTGCCGTCGATGCTGATCACCCGGGCGCGCAGGCCGATCCGGCCGTCCGGCTCGGTGCGGGCGTAACCGGCGATCGGCGAGTGGCAGCTTCCCTGGAGGATGTGCAGCATCCACCGCTCGGCCTCGGTCTCCTGCCGGGTCCGCCGGTCGCCGAGTGATTCGGCCAGCTCAACCGCGACGGTGTCGTCGTCGCGGCATTGCAGGACCAGCGTGCCGGAGCCGACCGCGGGCACGAACGTGTCGACGTCGATCGGGTGCGTCATCCGCTGTTCCTGGCCGATGCGGTGCAGGCCGGAGACGGCGAGCAGCAGCGCGTCGTAGTCGCCGGCGTCGAGTTTCGCGAGGCGGGAGTTGGCGTTGCCGCGGATCGGCACGGCCGTCAGGTGCGGATAGTGCAGGGCGAGCTGGGCGATCCGGCGCACCGCCGACGTGCCCACCCGGGACCCGGCCGGGAGCTGGTCGATCCGCCTGCCGCCGGGGTGGATCAGGCAGTCCCGTACGTCGTCGCGGGCCAGGTAGGCGGCGAGCACCGTGCCGGCCGGCGCAGGACGGTCGCCCGGCACGTCCTTGACGCAGTGCACGGCCAGGTCGACCCGGCCGTCCAGCAGGGCCTGGTCGACCTCTTTCGTGAAGGCGCCCTTGCCGCCGAGATCGGCGAGCGACCCCTGCCACCTGTCGCCGCTGGTGGAGAGCGGTAGCACCTCGACCGTGACGTCGGGGTGCCGCTCGGCCAGCATCAGGCGGACGCGTTCCACCTGGGCGAGGGCCATCGGCGAGGACCGTGTTCCGATACGCAGCAAGCGTGAAGCGGACATAGCGGAAAGGGTAGCGGTTTCAATCCGCGCGGACGTGCCCCTCCCGGGCGACGGCTGAGTAGCGTGATCAACATGGGTTCTCAGTCTCGTGCCGACTTCATCGTCGACGTGCTGACGCGCGAGTTCGGCGCGCTGATGGCGATCGACCCCGCCGCGTTCCGCCGCAAGTTCCGGAAGATGGCGGCGTCCCCGTTCGCGTTCTACCGGGGCAGCGCCTCGCTCTTCTACGCCGACCTCACCGGCGGTTACCGCGACGACAGCTATCTGGACGAGCGGACCAACCGGGTGTGGATCCACGGTGACCTGCATGCGGAGAACTTCGGCACCTACATGAACTCGTCGGGCCACCTGGTCTTCAACGTCAACGACTTCGACGAGGCGTACGTCGGCCCGTTCAGCTGGGACCTGAAGCGGTTCTCGGCGAGCGTCGCGCTGATCGGGTATTCGAAGGCGCTCTCCGACGACAACATCACCGAGCTCGTCACCCGGTTCGCCCGGTCGTACCTCACCGAGCTGCGGGCGATCGCGCACGGCGGGGACGACGCGATCGGCTCGATCACGCTGGAGAACGCGGACGGCGTACTCCGCAGGGTCTTGCAGGAGGCGAGACTGAACACCCGGGTGGACCTGCTCGCCGCGCAGACCACCATCGACGACTACGAGCGCCGGTTCTCGCTCGGCGACGGCGTCTACGACGTCGACGGACCGACCGAGGTGGCGGTGCGCGCCGCCTTCGACACCTACCTGAGGACGCTGCCGGACCGGTCCCGGCCGGTCTCCACCAATATCAAGGACATCAAGCTGCGCAAGGGCGTCGGCATCGGCTCGGCCGGCCTCCCGTCGTACAACCTGCTGCTGGAGGGGCACACCGAGGCGCTGGAGAACGACGTCGTCATCTACATGAAGCAGGCGCAGATGCCGGCCGTGGCGCGCTGGATCGACGACGAGCGGGTCCGGTCGTACTTCACGCATCAGGGCCATCGGACCGCCGAGTCGCAGCGGGCACTGCAGGCGCACGCCGACCCGTGGCTGGGCTTCACCGAGCTGGACGGTGTGGGTCAGCTGGTGGCCGAGGTCTCCCCGTACGCGGCGGACCTGGATTGGTCCGATGTGAACGAGCCGGAGGAGCTGACCGGTGTGATCGCCGACCTGGGCCGGGCGGTGGCCCGGATGCACTCGGTCGCCGACGACGAGTCCAGCCACGACCTGGTGGATTTCTCCACCGAGGAGGCGATCGTGGCGGTGGTCGACGCCGACGAGGCCGGTTTCGTCCGGCACCTGGTGGAGTTCGCCCACCGGTACGGCGACCAGGCCCGCGAGGACCACCAGGACTTCGTCGACGTCTTCCGCAACGGCCGCCTCCCGGGCCTCTGAGGCCTAGGCCTTCTCCACCAGGATCGCGCCGGCGCTGCGGCCGAGTGCCTCCGTGTCCGGGCTCAGCTCGATCGAGAGCCCGCCGCTTGTGAGGTCGTAGGTCAGGGACTTCGTCGTTCCGCAGCGCACCGGCACCGATTTCGGCCCGAAGGTCACCCCGTCGTTCATCCGGGCGACGGTGAGGGTCGCGCTGCCGTGCCCGGCGCAGGCGGCCCGGATCCGGTACCGGCCGGCTTCCGTGGCCCAATCCACACTCTTGTTGTGGTGGTCCAGGAAGAAGTTCTCCGCGGCGACGCTGCGCTGCTGGTCGAACTCGGGGAGCATCGCCTCCGCGGCCTGCAGGTACGGGGTCCGGTCGGCCACCGAGAGCACCGGCAGGTACCCGAAGAAGGCCTTACCCCGGCCGGCCACGTGCGGGCGGATCGTGATCGGCACGGTGGCGCCCGGCTTCGCGACGGTGAACGGCACGGTCAGCACGGTCGACTGGCCGGTGTCACATCCGACGGAGGCCTCCGTGCTCCCCACCGTGACGTCGATGGTCCCGGCGCCGAAGCAGACCATCTTCATGTCGTACCGGCCGCCGAGCAGGTCACGCGTCGTGCTGATCAGGCCGTCGCCGGGGTCGAAGACGGCGAGGGCGCCGGGATCCGGGCTGTCCGGGTCGATGCCGAGCGCCGTCGCCACGTCCTCGGAGTCCTCGGTGACCGGCGCCGCGCTGATCGCGGGGGCCGCCGCCGGTGTCGCGGTGTCGCCCGGCCGGATCACCGCGACCAGCCCGGACACGGCGAGCACCGCGACCGCCGCCGCGGCCGACAGGGCGGCCCGGCGACGCCGTGCGGCCCGCCGCAGCGGCCCGGTGCCCGGCGGCATGACCGTGGGCAGCGTCTCGGCGCGCAGATCCGCGAAGAGTTCCTCGATCCGGTCGGGCATCACGCACCTCCAGCGCTGTCGGAAAGATCGGAGATTTCGAGCTGGGCGGCGAGCGCGGCCCGTCCTCGGTGCAGCCAGGACTTCACGGTTCCGGCCGCCACCCGCTCCCGCTGGGCGATCTCGGACACCGGCATGTCGGCCAGGTAGTGCAGGACCAGGGCGCGGCGCTGGCTGTCCGGCAGCGTGGTGAGCGCGGCGACGAGCGCGACCCGTTCCGGGCCTGGGCCCTCCGACTGCGGTTCGGCCCGTCGCTGCCGGCCGAGGAAGCTGAGCGCCGTCCGGGCCCGGCGCCAGCGGCTCACGGCCAGGTTCCAGGCGACCCGCCGGATCCAGGCGACCGGATCGTCGTAGGAGGAAATGCTGTTCCACCGGACGAGCGCGCGGTAGAACGCCTCCTGGACCACGTCCTGCGCCTCTTGCCGGTCCCCGAAGTACGCGTAGAGCTGCACCGTCAGGTCGGCGTAGTGGGCGGCGTAAACCTCGTCGAAGGATGGGCGCACGGCGATCCGCGTCTCCGATCCACTTCTGGCGATGGTTGTCACGGCCACTACACGCCGCGGCCCGGCGACCGGTTGCACCCCGGCCGCCGGCAATCCTCAGCGGATCGGCAGCAGGTACCCGATCTCGGCACGCTCCGCCGGATCCGCCTGGTACCGGTCCCAGAATTCCACGTTCTTCCCGAGCAGCTCCGGGGTTTGAATTCCTTGCGGACCGGCGGCCAGGAGCAGGCGAAGCTGTGCTCGGCCAGCACCTTGCTGGCGTCGCCGCGAGGAATACACGCGCGTGCACGGGGGAACGTTGCGACGACCTCCGGCGACCATAGGATGTGGCGCATGACGCCAGAAGAGGTCGGCGACCGCATGGTCACCCTGCTGGCGACCGACCAGCTTCCGCTCAACGCGACGGCGGGGGTCTCCGGCGGCGGTCCCGGGCACGCCCGCGCGGTGATCGACGTGCCGGTGGGCCGCTGGTGGTTCGCCGCGGAGATGGCCCGGGACCCCGGCGCGGTCGGCTGCGACTTCTTCGACTGGCTGTCCGCGGTCGACGAGCTGGACGAGGGCTTCACGGTGGTCGCCCACCTCTGGTCGGTGCGGCGCCGGCACGGCATGCTGCTGCGGACCCGGATCACCCGGGACGAGCCGGAGATCGAGTCGCTGGTGGACCTCTATCCGGGCGCGGACTGGCACGAGCGGGAGACGCACGAGATGTTCGGCATCGCGTTCGCCCGTCATCCCGGGCTGCGCCCGCTGCTGCTGCCCCCGGAGTTCGAGGGGCATCCGCTGCGCAAGGAGTTCGTGCTGGCCGCGCGGGTGGCGAAGCCGTGGCCGGGCGCGAAGGAGCCGGGTGAGTCGGAAGGCGGCACGGCGAAGCGTGCCCCGATGCGGCCGCCGGGCGTCCCCGACCCGAACGAGTGGGGCCCGAAGCGGAGCCGCCCGGAACGAGGGGCGAGCTGATGCCGCTCTGGCTGGACCTGCTGATCCGGGTGGTCGCCGTGATGGCGGCCTTCCTGGTGCTCCCGCTCGTGGTCGGACAGGCCGAGCACAAGGTGATGGCGCACATGCAGGGCCGGGTCGGCCCGATGTACGCGGGCGCCTTCCACGGCTGGGCCCAGCTGGTCGCCGACGGCGTGAAGTTCGTGCAGAAGGAGGACGTCACACCCCGCGAGGCTGATCGTGCGGTCTTCCGGCTCGCCCCGATCGTGGCGCTCTTCCCGTACCTGATCGTGCTCCTGACCGTGCCGCTCGGACCCGGCGGCCTGGTCGCCCAGAGCTTGGACATCGGGTTGTTCCTGGTCCTGGCGGTGCTCGGGATCGGCGTGGTGGCCGTGCTGATGTCGGCGTGGAGCTCGGCGAACAAGTACAGCCTGCTCGGCGGCGTGCGCGGCGCGGCCCAGCTGCTGGGCTACGAGCTTCCGCTGGTCCTCGCGGCGGCGAGTGTCGCGATGGCGGCCGGCACGCTGAGCCTGCCCGGCATCGTCGAGGCGTGGCGCCCGTGGTGGCTGATCTGGCAGGCGCCGGCCGCGTTCGTCTTCTTCATCGCCGGCCTCGCCGAGATCCGCCGCCCGCCGTTCGACATGCCGATCGCCGACTCGGAGCTGGTCTTCGGTTACATGACCGAGTACACCGGTCTGCGCTTCGCGTTCTTCCTGCTCGCCGAGTACGTGGGCATCGTCGTGATCGCGGCCCTGACCACGGTGTTGTTCCTCGGCGGCTGGCACGGCCCGTTCGCCGATCAGCTCGGCTGGCTCTGGACCCTGCTGAAGATCTTCGCCCTGTCCTTCGTGATCATCTGGCTGCGGGTGAGTTATCCGCGCCTGCGCGAGGACCAGCTACAACGCCTCTGCTGGCTGATCCTGGTCCCGGTCTCACTGGCCCAGCTGGTCCTGACCGTCGCCGTGAAGGCCCTGACCTAGCGGAATTATCGGGCGGGCCGAGGTCGCGTCGCCCGCCCGGACCGGGCAGGATATGCCCTTGTGAGTGATAACGGCGGCCGCGACGTGCCCGGCAAGGGCCTGCTCGACGGGCTCGCGGTCACCTTCAAGACGATGACCAAGCGGTCCACCACCCAGCAGTACCCGGACGTCGAGCCCGACCTGCCCCCACGTTCCCGCGGCGTGATCGCCCTGTCCGAGGAGAACTGCACCGTCTGCATGCTCTGCGCACGCGAGTGCCCGGACTGGTGCATCTACATCGACTCGCACAAGGAGGAGGTCGTCGTCCCGGGCGCCGCACGCGCCCGTCAGCGCAACGTGCTGGACCGCTTCGACATCGACTTCTCCCTCTGCATGTACTGCGGCATCTGCATCGAGGTCTGCCCCTTCGACGCGCTGCACTGGACGCCCGAGTTCGAATACGCCGAGACCGACGTGCTCTCCCTGCTGCACGACAAGGACCGGCTGGGGGAGTGGATGCGCACCGTGCCTCCGCCGCCGGCACACGACGTGCTCGGCGAGCCGAGCAAGGAGGAGGCCACGGCGGCGCGCAAGGCCGCGGGCCCCGGCGCGGCGACTGCCGCCAAGACCGCAAGACCTTCTTCGGTACGGGCGGCGCCCCCGGCAACCGCAGCGCGAGCCGTCCCGAAGCCACCCGGTGACGCCGCCTCCCCGGAGCAGGCCCCGTGACCGTCTCCGACGTGCTGCTGCTGGCGCTCGGCGCGCTCGCGGTCGGTTCCGGCGCGCTCGTGGTGACCAGCAGCCACCTGGTCCGGTCCGGCCTCTACCTGGTGGTGAGCCTCGGCGCGATCGCCGGCCTCTACCTGGTCCTCGGCGCGGAGCTGGTCGCCTGGGTGCAGGTCCTGGTCTACGTCGGCGCGGTGGTCGTGCTGCTGCTGTTCGCGGTGATGCTGACCCGCGCGCCGATCGGCCCCTCGGCCGACCTGGACCGCCCGGCCTTCCCGGCGATCCTGATCGGCGGCGGGACCGGCCTCGGGCTGGCCGCCCTGTTCGCCGACGCGTTCCACTGGGTGCGTTACCCGGAGCCCGAGCCGGGCACCGCCGAGCGGGTCGGCGAGCAGATCTTCGGCGCCTGGGTGCTGCCGTTCGAGGTGCTCTCGATCCTGCTGCTCTCGGCGCTGGTCGGCGCGATCATCCTGTCCCGCCCGGATGTGGGCGCCCGCACGAGCCTGCCCGGCGAGGGGCCGGTCGGGGAGGGGCCGGTCGAGGAGGGGGTGGACGCCTGATGCACGTCGTCATCCCGTACGTGGTGGGCGCCCTGCTCTTCGGCCTCGGCGTCTACGGCGTGCTGCGCCGGCGCAACGCGATCCTGGTCCTGATGGCCGTCGAGCTGATGCTCAACGCGGTGAACCTGATCCTGGTGACCGCGGACGTCTCGCTGCGGTCCGCGCTGACCGGCGTCGCGATCGAGTCGTGGGCCCGGCCCGGCGCGGCCACCCCCGGCACGGGCGGTGTCTTCGCCCTGTTCGTGATCGTGCTGGCGGCCGCCGAGGTGGGTGTCGGCCTCGCGATCGTCCTGCAGTACTACCGGATGCGGAAAGCTGTGATCACCGACGAGGTGCGGCTGGACACCGAGCTCTCCGGGGACGGCACACTCTCCGGGGACGACGAGGAACGGGTGGCCGGGTGAGCGTCGACGTCGCCGGGCCGCTGCTTCCCCTCGTACCCCTGCTCTGTGGTCTTCTCGGACTCCTGCTGCCGGCCGGCGACGGCGCGGGACCACGCAGGCGGATCGCCGCCGGTCTCGGCATCGCCGGGGCGGCGGCCGCGCTGCTCCTCGCGATCAGGCTGCTCGTCGCGGGCAGCGAACCGTTCGAGACCGGGCTGGAGATCGCGCGGTTCGGCGACTTCGCGGTCAGTTTCGGGGTCGCGATCAGCCCGGCCGTGGTCTACGTCGCGCTGGCGGTGAGCCTCGTCGCGCTGCTCGTGCAGGTCTACTCGGTCACCTACCTGCACGACGACCCCCGGTACGCGCCCTACGCCGCCCAGGTCAGCCTCTTCACCGGCGCGATGCTGCTGGTCGTCACGTCGCACGATCTGATCGTCCTGCTGGTCGGCTGGGAGGTGATGGGCGCCTGCTCCTACCTGCTGATCGGCCACGACCGGCGGCTGCCGGAAGCGCCCGCCGCCGCGGGGAAGGCGTTCCTGGTCACCCGGGTCGGTGACGTCGGGTTCCTGCTCGGCATCGCCGTGCTGATCACGCAGGCCGGCAGCACCCGGCTCGACCAGGTGACCACCTATCCGTACGACGCCGGCACGCTGACCGCCGCGCTGCTGCTGATCCTGGCCGGGGTGGCCGGCAAGAGCGCCCAGTTCCCGCTGCACACGTGGCTGCCGGACGCGATGGCCGGCCCGACCCCGATCTCCGCGCTGATCCACGCCGCGACGATGGTCGCGGCCGGCGTCTACGTGGTGTTCCGGCTCTACCCGCTCTACGAGCAGTCACCGGCCGCACTCGCCGTCCTCGGCCTGATGGCCGCGATCACGATCCTGCTCGGCGCGCTCGCCGCCACCGCGCAGGACGACCTGAAACGGGTGCTGGCCTGGTCGACGGTCTCCCAGATCGGCTACATGACCGCCGCGCTCGCGGTCGGCTCGCCCGCCGCCGCGCTGTTCCACCTGCTCACCCACGCCGCCTTCAAGGCGCTGCTCTTCCTCGCGGCCGGCGCGGTGATCCACGCGGTCGGCTCCGGGCTGCTGTCCCGGATGGGTGGTCTGCGCACGTCGATGCCCGTGACGTTCTGGTCGTTCGTGATCGGGCTGGGCGCGCTGGCCGGCGTGCCGCCGCTGGCCGGCTTCTGGTCGAAGGAGACGGTGCTGACCGCGGCCGCGCACGCCACCGAGGGGACCGAGCCGATCCCGGTCTGGGCCGGGTGGGTGGTCTGGCTGGCCGCGCTGCTCGCGGTCGGGATCACCGCCTGGTACGCGACGAGACTCCTGCTCCGGGCGTTCTTCGGGGTGTCCCGGGAGCACGGTCCGGAGGGGCCGGACTGGGAGATCGGCTTCGACGACGCCCGCTACCAGGTCCCGCGCACCCCGCATGACCCGCCGTGGCCGATGCGCGGGCCGCTGCTGGTGTTGCTGGTCCCGTCCGCGCTGCTCGGGCTCGCCGCCTACGCCCCCGGTTTCCGCACCTCGCTGGAGCTGGAGGACCCGCACCTCGGCGTCGCTGTCGCGCTGCCGATGCTGCTGCTCGTCGCGGGCGCCGGCGTGGCCTGGTGGATCTGGTGGGCGGTTCCGGGCGCGGACCCGGCGCTCGCCCTCGGCCGGGCCCGCCCGCTGTTCGCCGACGGCTTCCATCTGGACGCCGTCCAGCACCGGTACGTCGTGGTCCCGGTGCGCTACCTCGCCAGGTGGGTGACGACCGGTGACGAGAAGATCGTGGACGCCGCCGTGATGGGGGCGGGCGCCCGAACCCGCGGTCTCGGCGGCCTTTTCGCCGAGGTGCACCGGATCGCCCTGCCGGGCGCCGCGCTGCTGGTCCTGCTGGGCGGCCTGGTCCTCGGCATCGTTGCCTGGCTGGGGGCGCTCGCATGACGCTGACCACCGACTCCTGGTCGTTCCTGCTCGTCGCGATGCTCGCCGTCCCGGCCGCCGGCGCCGCCGTGGTCGCGCTGCTCCCGGCCGCCCGCGACCGGCAGGCCCGGATCGTCGCGACCGTCTTCGCGGCCGTCACGTTCCTGCTGACGCTCGCCGTGCCGGTGGTCGTCCCGGACGAGTTCGGCTGGTTCTCCGTCGACGGTGTGCCGGGTCTGGTGCCCTGGCTGAACCTCGACGTGCCCTGGGTGCCGGCCCTCGGGCTGGAGTTCCACCTCGGCGTGGACGCGATCTCGTACCCGCTGGTGGTTCTCACCGGATTGCTGACGCTGCTCTGCTGCGCGTACACGATCAAGACCGGGGCCCGCGCCCTGGCCGCCCTCCTCCTGGTCCTGGAGGTGGGGGTGCTCGGCACGTTCCTGGCCCTGGACCTGATCCTCTTCTTCATCTTCTTCGAAGTGGTCCTGCTCCCGATGTACGCCGTGATCGCCGGCTGGGGCGGGCCGGACCGGCGGCGGGCGGCCCGCAAGTTCGTCCTCTACACGCTGGCCGGCTCGGTGCTGCTGCTGATCGGCGTGGTGACGGTGGTGTCGCAGACCGGCACCGGCGACCTGACCGGTACCTTCCCGCTGAGCCGGAACACGCAGTGGCTGGTCTTCGCCCTGTTCGCGGTGGCGTTCGCGATCAAGGCGCCGCTCTGGCCGCTGCACACCTGGCTGCCCGACGCGCACACCGAGGCGCCCACGGTCGGCTCGGTGATCCTGGCCGGCGTGCTGCTGAAGATGGGCACGTACGGCCTGATCCGGGTCGGCGTCGGCGTGGCGCCGGACGGGGCGGCCTGGGCGGCGCCGGTGCTCGCGGTGCTGGCCGTCGTGGCGATCCTCGCCGGTTCGCTGATCTGCCTGCGGCAGCGCGAACTGAAACGGCTGATCGCCTACTCCAGCGTCGGGCACATGGGTTTCGTGCTGCTCGGCATCGCCACCCTCACGGTCACCGGGATCCAGGCCGCGCTGATCGGCAACGTCGCGCACGGCCTGATCACCGGGCTGCTGTTCTTCCTGGTCGGGACGATCAAGGACCGTACCGGGACCGGCACGCTCGACCAGCTCAGCGGCCTGCGCGAACGCTCGCCCCGGCTGGCCGGCCTGCTCGGCTTCGCCGCGATCGCGTCGCTCGGCCTGCCGGGTCTGGCCGGTTTCTGGGGCGAGGCGTTCGCGGTGGTCGCGGCGGTGCAGCGGGGCCACCCGTTCTGGGTGGCCTGCGGCGTCGTGGCGGCCGTCGGCGGCGCGCTGACGGCCGCGTACTTCCTGCGCCTGCTGCGGCGGGTCACGCACGGTCCGGCAACCCCGGCGGTACGGTCGTCGCGCTCGGCGATCAGCGCGGGGGAGTGGGTCGCGTGGGCGCCGCTGGTGCTGCTCACCCTGGTCGTCGGCGTGGCCCCGGCCCTGATCCTCTCCGGAACCGACCTGCCGATCGTCTCTCTCCTCGGAGGTGGCCGCCCGTGAGCAGCGCCGCCCGTCCCAGCGCGCCGCGTGCCGCTTCCCTCGGAGCCCGCCCATGAGTAGTCAGGCCGTCGGTCATTTCGCCCTTATCCCGCTTTATATGGCCGCGGGTACCGCGATTCTGGCTCTGCTTGCCGACCTCTTCACCGGCCGCCGTGCCGTGACCGCCGGCGTCACCCTGCTCGGCACGCTCGCCACCGCGGCCGGCGCCCTGCTGACGAACGGCGCCGACCCCACGTTCTGCGCCGCCGGCGGCTGCTCCTGGATACCCTCCGGCGCCGCGGCCACCACCGCGGTGCTCTTCGCCGGCCTGACCGCCGGGGTGCTGGCGTTCTCGCTGCCCGCCCTGCGGCTCGGCGTCGCGCCGGCCGGCGAGTTCTGCTTCCTGCTGGCCTGCTCGATGACCGGCGGCGTGACCGTCGCCTACGCCGGTGACCTGATCACCCTGATCGTCGGCCTCGAGACGCTCACCCTGCCGCTCTACGTGCTCGTCGGCCTGCGCCGCTTCGCACCCGGCGAACGCGTCAGCACCGCCCCGGCCGCCGCCTCGGTCACGTTCTTCCTGATCAGCGTCGTCTCCACGGCGATCGCCCTGCTCGGGGTGGCGCTCAACTACGCGGCGACCGGCGCCGTACACCTGGCCCTGCTCGGTCCCGCCCCGGCCCCGTTCGCCCCGATCGCCGGAGTGGGCGCCGCCCTGCTGGTGATCGGCCTCGCCTTCAAGGTCGCCGCGGTCCCGTTGCACGCCTGGGCGCCGGCCACCTACGACGGCGCCCCGGTGCCGGTGGCCGCCTACCTGTCGACCGCCTCCAAACTCGGCGGCGTCCTCGCCCTGGCCGCAGTCGTGTCCCGCCTCGACACCCGCGCCGTCGTCATCCTGCTCGCCATCCTGACCATGACGATCGGCAACCTGGTCGCGCTCCGGCAGTCCCGCATGGTGCGCCTGCTCGCCTGGTCCTCGATCGCCCAGGCCGGCTACATCCTGGCCGCCCTGGCGCTCGGCGAACCCGGTGTGGTGGCCGCCCTCGCGTACGCCGCCTTCTTCGTCGTCCTCGAACTGATCGCCTTCGGCGTGGTGGTGTCCCTGCGCCGCCCGGGCGCCGACGGCGGTGCGATCGACGATTACCGGGGCGCCGCCCGTCGCCGTCCCTGGCTCGGCGCCGCACTGGTCCTGGCCCTGGCCGGCCTGGCCGGTCTGCCACCCGGGCTGGCAGGCTTGTTCGCGAAGCTCTCCGTGGTGGACGCCCTGGTCGACGCGAACTGGACCTGGCTGGCCGGCATCGTGGTACTGAACGCGGTGATCGCCCTGGCGTACTACGTCCGCGTCTCCGCCGCCCTCTACACGGTTCCGGCCCGGGTGGGCCTGTCCGTGGCTGACCCGGCCCTCGTGAACGCGGCGGTGAACCCCCGGCTACCGGTCCCGCGCCCGGTGGCGGTGACGCTGGTGGCGGCGGTCGCGGTAGCGGTGGCGCTGGGGTTCGCGCCCCAGCTCCTCTTCGACGCCCTCTCCTGATCTCGCATCTCCGCGTGTGCAGTTCAGGCGCGCTCCGCACCCGAACTACACATGCCGGACCAGCACTGAGCGCCGGCCGGTCCGGCCGGTCCGGCCGGTCCGGCTGGTGGTGAGTGTTGTTGCGCTGGGTGCCGGCTGGTCCGGCTGGTGCACAGTGCTGTTGGATCGTCCGGTGACAGCGCTGGGAGCCAGCTCACGCCGGCCGGCTGGCTTTCAGTGCTGTCACAGGCCGGTTGGACGACGCTGAGCGCCAGCGGGCACGCGAGGTTCCACGATCCACGGCCCGCCGGCCCAGCCCGACCGCCCGGCCCAGCCCGACCGCCCGGCCCGCCGGCAGCCGCCGGCAGCCGCCGAGGACGGCGTATGGAGCGCCCGGGACTACAGCGCCTCCCGCACGAGGCCCGCCAGGCCGGCCAGCGCGATCGACCACACGATGATCAGGGCGGATATCTTGAACACCCTCCGGCCGATCCGGGCCATCCGGCTCATGCCGGTGCCCTCGACGATGCCGCCCATCATGTCGGTCTGTGAGGAGAAGGAGAACGGGTTGGAGTTCGTCTCGACGTAGGAGCGCTTCAGCCACTCCCGGTCCGGGTTCGGATCCTGGATCGTTCCCATGACCACCAGTGTGCGCGGGAGCGCAAGGGCCCAGCCGTGCAGCGGTAGCGAAACTCGCCGGACGGCCTGGGGCCGGGCGCGTGGTCGCGCGGACTCTCGGGGACAGTTCGGGTGCTGTCGGGGACGGCTAGGACCGTACCCCTGAAGTCGCCCACTGCTCGGCGGCGAGCCGATCTGCTCGCGCCATCGAGCCCTGCGGCAGGGCCGCGACCGCCGCCGCGGCCAGGACCACCGCTCCGGCGAAGGCGAAGGACCAGGGCAGGCCGTCGGGCTGGTCGACGATCACGCCGGCGATGGCTCCGCCGGCGGCGCTGCCGGAGACCGAGACGGTGACCATCCACGTGTAGGCCTCGTTCAGCATTCCGGCCGGGACGAGGCGGCCGACCAGGTTGTTCTCCACGGTGAGCGCGGGTGCGAGGGTGGCGCCGCCGATCACCAGGGCGGCGCCGAGCCAGATCGGGCTGGGCATGAGCGCGAGGATCAGGAAGCTGGTGCCGACCGCGGCCAGCAGCCAGGCGAACTGGTGGGTGAGCGCCATCGCGGGGCGGCGGGTGCCGAACCAGATGCCGCCGATCGCGCTGCCCACGCCCCAGACGCCGAGGAGGACGCCGCCCATGCTGTCGCCGCCGCCGTGCTGGCCGGCATAGGCGGGGACGATGACGCCGGCCGCCCCGAACGCCACGCCGAGGGCGGTGACGCAGATCAGCAGGTGCGGGAAGCCGTCGGCGCGCAGCGGGCCGAGGCCTTTCGCGGCGTGGTCGGCGCCGTGGCCGGCCCGGTGGCGCATCACGGGGAGACGGGCGATCCAGAGGGTGCCGACGAGGGTGGCGACGGCCGCGCTGAGCAGGGCCGAGGCCGGGTCGCCGCTGATCACCATGAAGGCGGCGACGAGCATCGGGCCGAGGACGAAGACCAGCTCGAACAGGGAGGTCTCGGCGGCGAGGGCGGCCTGCCGGAGACCGTTGGCGCCGGTCATGTCGGTCCAGGCGCGGCGGATCGCCGCGGTCAGCGGAGGGTACGTCGCCCCGGCCACCGCCGTCGCCAGGAAGATCCACGGCAGATTGCCGGCGCCGCCGCGGCTGGCGAGGACCAGGGCGCCCAGCGCCAGCGGGTGCAGCACGGCCGTCGCCAGCAGGATGGGCGCCGCCCCGATCCGGTCGGCGAGCCGTCCCGCGATCGGGCTCAGCGCGGCGCCGGCCAGGGCGTAGACGCCACCGGCGAGACCGGCCGCCGCGTACCGCCCGGTGGTCTGCTCGACCAGGAGCAACAGGGCCAGCGGTGTCATGCCGATACCGAGCCGGGCGAGGATCCCGACCACCAGCAGAACCCGTCCGCCCGGTAGTTGCCACACGCCAAGGTACTGACGCAACGCGGTCACGGGCAGGCCTCCGGAATCAGCTTCGGTAACGGGTGAAACGCGTTTCGAGGCTAACGCCGGAGGCCTGGTTAACAGAACTGAAATAACCCAGTGGTGCCCTACCTCACCAAGGACGCCTGCACGTGCAGGCGGCGGATCCGCTCCTCCATCGGCGGGTGCGTGGAGAACAGCCCGGCGATCCCGCCGCCCCGGAGCGGGTTGGCGATCATCAGGTGGGCGCTGGAGGTGAGCTGGCCCTCGGCCGGCAGCGGCATCCTCTGCGTGCCGTAGTGGATCTTCTCCAGGGCGCTGGCGAGGGCGAGCGGGTCACGGGTCATCGTGGCGCCGGACGCGTCCGCCTGGAACTCCCGGTTCCGGCTGATCGCCAGCTGGATGATCGACGCGGCCAGCGGGCCGAGGATCATCATGAGCAGCAGGCCGGCCGGGTTCGGGCTGTCCTCGTCGTCGGAGCTGGTGAACGGCAGGAAGAACGCCAGCTGGGCGAGCATCGTGACGATGCCGGCGAGGCCGGCCGCCACGCTGGAGATGAGGATGTCGCGGTTGTAGACGTGCGACAGCTCGTGGCCGATCACACCGCGCAGCTCGCGCAGGGTCAGCAGGCGGGTGATGCCGACCGTCACCGCGACCGCAGCGTGCTGCGGATCACGCCCGGTGGCGAACGCGTTCGGCTGCATCGCCGGGGACACGTAGAGCCGTGGCATCGGCTGACCCGCCTCGGTCGCGAGCTCGCGGACCATCGTGTAGAGCTCGGGGAACTCGGCCTCGCTCACCGGCCGCGCGCCCATCGATCGCAGAGCGATCTTGTCTGAGTAGAAGTAGCTGAAAGCATTCGTGGCCAGCGAAATGATCACGGCGACGACCAGGCCGCCGCTGCCACCCAGCCAGTAGCCCACGGTCAGGATGAGACCCGTGAGCACACCCAGCAGAGCCGCTGTCTTGAGGCCATTGTGATGGCTGGACAACATCCACTCCTTAGGCTTGCGGGCTTGTGGCCCGCACTCCAGACAACATCGGTGACCTGCGGTTTCATCCCCGTCTAACTGTGAGTTGGCTGGGTTTGCACTGAGTGCCGGCCGCGCTATGTTCGAGTGGTGCCAGAACGCCGCGTCCCGCTTTCCGTCCTAGATCTCGCCACTGTCCGTGAAGGGCACGGCAGCGCCGACGCCCTGCGCGGCACCATCGAGATCGCCAGAACCGCGGACGAACTGGGCTATGCCCGGTTCTGGGTCGCCGAGCATCACAACATGCCGGCCGTCGCCTCCACCGCGCCGCCGGTCCTGATCGGAGCCGTCGCCGCGAACACCCGGAACATCCGGGTCGGCTCCGGCGGCGTGATGCTGCCCAACCACATGCCGTTCGTGGTGGCCGAGCAGTTCGCCCTGTTGGAGGCGCTCTACCCGGACCGGATCGACCTCGGCATCGGCCGGGCGCCCGGCACCGACCAGGCCACCGCGGCCGCGCTGCGGGGCGTGTCGCCCTACCTGACCGTGGAGCAGTTCCCGGAGCACCTGCAGACCGTGATGTCGCTGCTCGGTGACGCCCGGGCCACCGCGCCGGCCCGGCTGTCGGCGACCCCGGCGGCGGAGAGTTACCCGGAGGTCTGGGTGCTCGGGTCCTCCACCTACGGCGCGCAGCTCGCCGCCGCGCTCGGCCTGCCGTTCTGTTACGCGTACCACTTCGCGATGAGCTCCGACGTGGACACCGCCGCCCGGCTCTACCGGGAGGGCTTCCAGCCGTCGCCGCGCTGGTCCGAGCCGCACCTCATGGTCAGCGCCTCGGTCCTGGCCGCGGAGACCACCGAGGAGGCCGACTACCTCGCCGGTCCCAGCCGGATCATGGCGTTGAGCCTGCGGACCGGCCGGCTCGGCCCGATGGTCTCGCCGGAGACCGCGGCCACCCGGGAGCTGACCGACCTGGACCGGGCGGTGCTCGGCTCACTGCCCGGCACGCAGTTCGCCGGGACCGCCGAGGAGGTCGTCGCCGGGCTGGACGCGCTCGTCGAGCGGACCGGCGCGAGCGAGCTGATCCTGGCCGGTTCGGTCTACGACCCGGCGACCCGGCAGGACAGCTTGATCCGGATCGCGAAGGCGTGGGGCCTCTAGTCTTGCTTCCATGAGCATCGTTCTCTCGGTCAACGTCGGATCGTCCGAACCCAACCCGGCGAAGGGCGTCGGTGTCACAGGCATCGGCAAGCGGCCGATCGACGGCCCGATCGCGGTGCGCCCGCCCGGCCCGAAACACGTGGGGCTGCACAGCGGGGTGGTCGGCGACTTCATCGGCGACACCCAGCACCACGGCGGTGACGACCAGGCCGTTTATGCGTACGGGCGGGAGGACTACGCCTGGTGGGAAGCCGAGCTCGGCCGTGAGCTGCCGAACGGCATCTTCGGCGAGAACCTGACCACCGAGGGGATCGACCTGCTCGGCGCGGTGATCGGCGAGCAGTGGCACTTCCCGTCCGGTGTGGTGCTGCAGCCCACGTTCGGCCGGATCCCGTGCGCGACGTTCCAGCACCGGATGGAGGAGCCGCGCTGGGTGAAGCGGTTCGCCCAGGCCAACCGGACCGGGACGTACCTGCGGATCCTCGAACCCGGCGAGATCCGGGCCGGCGACCGGGTGGAGATCCGCGAACGCCCCGGCCACGGGCTGACCGTGGCCGAGGCGTTCGGCATCTACATGCACGACCAGGACCGGCTGGCCCGCCTGCTGGTCGCGGACTCCCTGCCCCCGTCGATGCGCAGGGAGGTCGAGGAGCGACTGTCCCGGACTACCGGCAGCGCCAGATGATCGGCTGAACAGGGCGTTCCGCGGCGACGCCGCTCAGGTTGGAACCGGCGGCGATCCGGGCGTTCTCGCTGATGAAGGCCACCCCGAACGAGTCGTCCGGGTACTTCTCCAGCCGCGGCAGGGACATCACCTCCTTGCCGACGTAGACCGCCGGCTCGCCCTGGATGAACCAGTCCGCCTTCCGGTGCGGCCCGGGTATCTGCGCGGCCGTCACCTCGTCGAGCAGCTTCTCCCAGGTCCGGCTGCTCGGGTCGTACCGGAACATGCGCGGGTTGAGGGCGGCCGGTGACTGCCGCGCGCTCGGTTCGAGCAGCATCCGCACCTCGGCGTAGATCCAGCCGTAGTGGTAGGCGCGCGGCTCGACGTACACCTTCTCGTCGCCCTTCTCCGGCTGCGGTGAGCGGACCGCCTCGACAGTGCCGTCCTGGTGCCAGAGGAACATGCCGTTCAGGTCACCCCCGTACAGCGAGGTGATGATCGTGCCGTCCTCGGTGACGTCCCAGGCGGTGCCGGCGGTGTAGCCCGGCGGCATCGGCATCGCCTCGGGTTCCGCGGTCCACGACGCCCAGCGCTGCGGGACGCCCTCACCCTGGTTGGTCTCGGCGTCCCCGGCGATCAGCCCGGCCTCGTTGATGGCGGCCGCGTTGCCGGCGCCCTTCAACCGGGTCACCGTGCCGTCGTGCAGCACGTAGGGCATCACGGTCCCCTCGGTGGTGGCGCCCACCGCGATCCCGGCGGTGTTGATGTCACCCATCGACACCCGGGGCCCGGTGTACGTGACGTGTTCGGCCAGCTTCCCGTCCCGCCACACCAGCACGTCACCGTCCCCGCCGGCGACCGGCTCGGTCTCCCCGACCAGCACACTCCCGGTCGGGTCACCGCCGTTCACCGCCGCCGACGTCGCGGTGCCGAGCGGCAGCTCCGCGGCGGTGCAGGCGGCCGGCACCCCGGGATCCGCCGGGAGCGGCGGTGGCAGCGACGCCGGATGCGGGCGCAGCACCAGGATCCCGCTCGTCACCGCGACGGCCAGGCCGGTCGTGACGGCGGCGCCGGTGGACCAGGTCCGCACCCGCCGGGCCCGCAGACCGTTCCGCATGGCCTTCGCCACGTCGATCCGCGCGGTGGCGTCCGGCTCGGCGTCCAGCGGCCGCATCAGCAGCGTTCCGTACTCGTCCTCGTTCATGCCGCTCTCCTCCTTCACCGGGTCTCCTGCAGCGCCGGCCCGTTGTCGCCGAGAATCCGGCGCAGAGCGGCGAGCCCGTGCGACGTCTGGCTCTTCACCGTCCCCTCCGAGCAGCCGAGGATCTGCGCCACGTCGGTCACCGACCTGTCACACAGGAACCGCAGCACCAGCACCGCCTGCTGCCGCGCCGGCACTTTCGCCAGCGCCGCCCGCAGCACGGTGCGCTGCTCCACACCCGGCGCCCCACTCGACTCCACCCGCTCCGGCGCCGACGCGAACAACCCCACCCGCCACCACCCGCGCCGCCTCTCGTCCAGGAACGTCCGCACGATCATCGTGTGCACATAGGCGTCCACGTTCTCCGCACGCGACACCTTCGGCCAGCGGGCATACAGCTTGGTGATCGTCTCCTGCACCAGGTCATCGGCCTGATCCCGGTTGCCGCTGAGCAGATAGGCAAGCCGGCGCAGCGCCGGGAGCCGCCCGTTCACATACGCCAGATAGTCCTCGTCCATCCCGCTCCCCGTTCTGCCGTCACTTAGATAGACGCCAGTCCGGAAGGCAGGGTTGTATCAATCTTTTCGGGTACGGCCAGAGCACTCCCCAAACGCGGCTACCACGCCCGTGGCAGCCGCGCGGCCAGTTGCCCACTCCAGGCCGCCCGGCGACCGCCGGCGACGGGTGCATGGCCGAGCAGCACCCCGTCCCACGCATAGCCGGGCCGCCACGCGCGGCATCACCGCGCCGTGCACCCATCGGGTGAAAGCTGCGCGCCCGGAAACGCGCGGATACCAGCGGTCCCACAGGATGCCGCAAAAGCAGAAACGCTCCAGTGTCGGTTTCGGCGCTGCCGTTCCGACTCGTCTACTCCAGAGCGAGCCGACCGGGGATCTCCTCGTTGAAGATCTCGATGAGCCAGCCGAACGCCGTCTCGCCGTGACCAACCCGAGCCGCTTCGATCCGTACCCGCATAGATTCGCGATGACTCGGATGACAGGTAAGAAGCCACCGTTCCATATTCCGTGCGGCTTCGGCATGTCCGAGCGCTTCTCGGCTGCGCTCATGATGACGCCAGACAACCCGGAAATCACCGTCGTCGGGCGTACCGAAGCCGCCGCGTAAGCAGTCGGCGAAGGCGTCGAGGTTGCGGCCGAAGTACCCACCGCAGCCCATCGTCTCGCCGACGACGGCGTAGAAATCATCCAGGCTGTTGATCCGCCGGCCATCGAGAACATAGATCTCCGTCACGAGCGCCATGGTAGGAGCGAAAGAGACTGAGGCTGGGAGATTTTGGCTGAAGCGTTCGCAGCGGCACACCGGCCAGATCGCCATTTCAAGAGCCTGGTCCCAGATTGCGAAGGTGAAGCGGCTGGTGGTCTGGTGCGGATCCCAGCCGGAAAGCGGGGGCTGTTCGTACGCGCCGTTCAAGGCACCGGAGAGCGATCATCATTCTCCGGCCGGCTCAGCGACTTCGCCTGCTCCACGAGTTGCTGGACCTGCTGCGGAGCGAGCCTGCTGGCCGCTGCAACCAGGCTGCCGATCTCTCGGGCAGCCGGGTACGAATCGGGCGGCGCGGCGTGGCTGCCGGCAGGCAGCCCAGCGATCACCAGCAGGTCGGCAAGCGGCATCTCCAGGATCGGCGCGATGTCGTGGAGGAGTTCCGGGCTCGGCTCCAACCTGCCACTGAGTAACTGATTGATGGTCGACTCGGCACGCGCCGATGCGCGGCTCACGGCCCGTGCGGTGAGTCGACGGTTGGAAAGCAGGCCCCGATGATCTCTGCGAAGTCGGCGCTCATCGATGTACGCTACCGGCCGCCTCCGCGCGGCAGCGAAGGGTGCGGTAGGTCTTCTCCACTCTGAGCCCCGGCTGCGCGGTGCCGAGGAGGCCCATGGCCGGAGGACGAGTGTGCTCTCGTCTGCCCACGACTGCTCGTCGAGAGTTGGGCTCACTGGATCACAACGAGAACGGCCCCGGACCGCGTTTCCGCTGGCACCGGGGCCGTTCTACTTCCCTGTGGCGGGTAGAGGATTCGAACCTCTGTAGCTTTCGCGACGGATTTACAGTCCGCTCCCATTGGCCGCTCGGGCAACCCGCCTGGGAACCACCGCGGTCTCCCGCAGCAGCGGACATCAGGATAGCCGTACCGCGGGCGGCCCTCGCAACCGGGTACGGTCGGCATGTCGCGGGGCCCGGATTGCCCCGCTGAAGCACCACTGGGACGAAGACAAGCAGGAGTCTGATCATGGCAGCCAGCCCGTCGTTCGACATCGTGAGCAAGGTCGACCGGCAGGAGGTCGACAACGCGTTCAACCAGGCGGAGAAGGAGCTCGCCACCCGGTTCGACTTTCGGGGTACGGGCACCGTCGTCGCCAAGTCGGGGGAGGCGTTCACCATCACGTCCGAGACGGAGGAGCGGGCCACCGCGGCGCTCGACGTCTTCAAGGAGAAGCTGGTGAAGCGGAACATCTCCCTGAAGTCGCTGGACGCCGGGGAACCGCGGCAGTCCGGCAAGACGTACAAGATTGATCTGAAGGTCGTCGAGGGCATCGAGTCCGACAAGGCCAAGGCGATCAGCAAGAAGATCCGCGACGAGGGGCCGAAGGGCGTGCAGGCGCAGATCCAGGGCGACCAGCTGCGCGTCACCGGCAAGAAGCGGGACGACCTCCAGGCGGTCATCGCGCTGCTCAAGCAAGAGGATTTCGGCGTCGCCCTGCAGTTCACGAATTACCGCTGAGTGACGGCCGCCCGCGTCGCAGACTGATGCGGTGGGTACAGCGGTGCTGGGCGGCCTGATCGGGCTGCTGTTGCTGGCGTTCGGCGCGCGCGTCCTGGTCAGTGGGCGCGCCCCGGCGGTGATCGGCCGGTCGTTCCGGACCGATCGGGAGGCCGGCTTCTATCACCTGCTGTTCGGCCTGGCAGTCCTGATCTTCGTGGGGGGTGCCCGCCTGGCGGGTGGGTCCTCCGGCACGACCGCGTCCGTCATCTCGGTGGCCCTGGTCGCGGTCGCCGTCGTCCGCTTCCGGCCACGGGCCCGGGCCCGCAGAGACGACTGATCGGGTACGGGAAATCGCGGCGTACCGTCGATGCGGGAACCGCACCGGCCCGTAGTCATAAGGAGACGGACATCGTGATCGACCCGGTCGTGGACGTGGAGTGGCTGCGCGATCACCGTGACGACGTCGTCCTGGCGGACGTCCGGTGGTATCTGGACGGGCGGTCCGGCCGTGACGCGTACGCGAAGGGCCATCTTCCCGGCGCCGTCTTCATCGACCTGGACACCGCGCTGGCCCGGCACGGCTCGCCGGCTGAGGGCCGGCATCCGCTGCCGGATCCGGGCACGTTCGCCGCGGCGATGGCGGCGGCCGGGATCGGGGACGACGACACCGTGATCGGTTATGACGACGCCGGCGGCGTGATCGCGGCCCGGCTCGTCTGGATGCTCCGGGCGATCGGCCACGACGCGGCGCTGCTGGACGGCGGGCTGGCCGCCTGGACCGGCGACCTGACCACCGAGGTGCCGCAGCCGGCGCCGGCGTCGTTCACGGCGCGGGACTGGCCGGCCGGGCGGCTCGCCACCATCGACGAGGCGGCGGCCGGTGATCGGGTGGTGCTGGACGCCCGGGACCGGTCCCGTTACCGGGGTGACGCGGAGCCGGTGGATCCGCGGCCCGGTCACATCCCGGGCGCGCGGAGCCTGCCCACCCGGGAGAACCTGGGCGCCGACGGGCGGTTCCGGCCGGTGGGCGAGCTGCGGGACCGGTTCGCGGAGCAGGGCGTGAGCGACGCCGCCGACGTCATCTCCTATTGCGGGTCCGGCGTGACGGCCTGCCACAACCTGATCGCGTTGGAGCACGCGGGTCTCGGTGCCGGCCGGCTCTTCCCGGGCTCCTGGTCGCAGTACGCGCACACCACCCGCCCGGCCGCGACCGGCGACCAGCCCTAGTTCTGCGCGTCGAGCCAGCGCTGGTGTGCCTCCCAGGCAGCCTGTTTGCTGCTGCCGACGGCGGCGCCGATCTGTGCCCAGGAGGCCCCGGCGCCCCGGGCGGTGCGGATCATCGGCTGCCGTCCGTAACCGGCTTTGCGGATCACCACCTCGCTGAGCGCGAGCATCTCCAGGGCTTCGTCGCGGGTGAGGCGGGGGCTGCCCTCCGGGTCCATGGTGGCGAGGGCGTCGCGCATGCGCAGATCGTTGTACCGGGCGGTCGCCGTCACGAGGGTGTGGCGGGGTTCGAGTTCCTCCGGTGTCGTCACTGGACGATGGTTGCGTCAAGCCAGCCTGACGTCAAGCAACCTTGACGGACAGAGGCGAATTGCCCTCACTTCTACCCGTAAATCCGGCACAAAGCCCTCAATTTTTGAACTCGCTGTCGCGGGATTGACTCAACCGTTCGGCCATTGTTTCGGGAAGTCTCGGTTCGACCCGCCGGTGGACGCTCCCCGTCGCACAACTGGTGTGGCAACATCAGGATACCGAACCTGAGTACACGCGCCAACAGGAGTCATGCATGTCTGCAAGGAAACTGAGCCGCCTCGCCGGTTTGGTGCTAGTGCTTGCGGCTGTTTTCGGTGGACTCGCCGCTGGTCACACCGCGTCTGACAGTGCCACGGCGGTTCGCTACACCACGCTTGACTTCGACTGGACCTGATCGTCCAGCTCACTTTTCCGCGCGACCTGAAGAGGAGCGCCATGGCCGGCCCTTCACGATCCCGGCGGCGTTCCGCGGATTACGCGTGGCTGATCACCGGTCCGCTCGGTCTGTTCGCATTCGCCTGCACGATCGGGTTCTGGATCGACGATCCGGGGTGGTACCGGGACGCACTTCCGGCCCTGGTCATCCTGGCGCTCTATCTGGTCAGCCAATTCGCCGCGTTCAACGTGGTGATCCGGCGCAGCGGCCTGACCGTGACGGTGACCGAGGTCCCGCTCGTCCTCGGCCTCTACTACATATCGCCGGTCCTGATGATCGGTGTGGTCGTCATCGGCGCCCTGTCCATGCAGGTGCGCTACACGACTGCACCGGTCAAGGCCTGGTTCAACGTGGCCAAGCAGGCGGCGAGCATCTGTGCGTCGCTGCTGGTGATCGAGGCCTTCCCGCCGATCGTGAACGCCGGACCGGGCACCTGGGGGATCCTGGCCGTCGCCGTGGCGGTCAACGTCCTGGTGCAGCTGGCCTGCTTCGCCGGTGTGATGAGCGTGGTGCAGGGCGGCCGGGCCGCCCCGGACATGCTCCGGGCCAGCCTGCCCAACCAGATGATCGCCGGGGTCAACGCGGCGGTCGGCCTGCTCTTCCTGATCGCCCTGGAGGCGACCAAATGGTCGGCGATCCTGCTCGGGGTCCTGGCCGTCGCCCTGACGCTGCTGCTGCGCTCGTTCGCCGGCTTCTTCCGGCAGCACCGCACCCTCGCCGACGTCTACGAGCTCACCCAGGCGCTGCGCAAGGAGAGCTCGGACAGCGCGCTGCCCGACGTCCTGCTCGGCCGGGTCCGCGAGCTGATGCGCTCGGAGTACGCGACGCTCTGGCTCGCCCCGCAGGACCGCTATCCCGAGGTGCTGCTCACCGCTCAGGTGGACAACAAGGGACTGCTCGACATCTCGCCGGTGCCCGCCGTGATCCGCGACCACGCGATCCAGGAGCACCGGGTGATCGGGGTCGGTTCCCGGTTCCCGGAGACCGAGCACCTGCGTGCGGAGCTGCGCTCGACCCGGGCGAAAGACGTGCTGGTCGTCCCGCTCCGGTCCGGTCAGACGGTGATCGGCACCCTCGAGGTGGTCAACCGGCTGGGGGAGAGCCGCAGCTTCCGGGACAGCGACGTGCAGGTCCTGGAGACCATCGCGGCGCACGCCGCGGCCACCGTGGAGAACTCGCGCCTGGTCGACCGGCTGCGCCACGACGCGTACCACGATCGGCTGACCGGGATGCCGAATCGGCGCCGGATCGTCGACGCGCTGGCCGAGTCGGTGCGGGTGCACGCCGAGCACGAGGTCGTCGCGGTGGTGCTCTTCGACGTGGACGGCCAGCGCAACGTCAACGAGTCGATGGGCCACGCGGCCGGCGACAAGCTGCTCTCCGAGGTCGCGGCCCGGCTGCGCGGCATCGCGGACTCCGGCGCGCTGGTCGGCCGGATCGGCGGCGACGAGTTCGTGGTCACGCTGCGGGCCGAGAGCCTCGAGGCGACCATCACGCTCGCCACCCAGATGCGGGAGCGCCTGCGCGGTCCGATGGCGGTCGGCTCGCTCACCCTGGACGTGGACACCGCGGTCGGCGTGGCGGTCTATCCGGATCACGGCAGCGACCCCGAGACCTTGCTGCAGCGCGCCGAGCTCGCTGCCAACGCGGCCAAGGCCCTTCCGTACGGTGTTCAGCCCTTCCACCCCGCCCTGGAGTCCCGTGCGGTCCGCCGCCTGGGCATCGCCGCCGACCTGCGCCGCGCTCTGGACAACGGGCAGCTGGAGGTCTACTTCCAGCCCATGGTCACGCTCGCCGACCGGCACGTGGTGGGCGTGGAGTGCCTGGCCCGCTGGTCGCATCCGGCGCACGGCGAGGTCGCCCCGGAGGACTTCGTGGCGGTCGCCGAGCACACCGGCCAGCTGGCCCGGCTCACCGAGGTGGTGCTCCGGGCCGGCCTGCAGCGCTGCCGGGACTGGGCCGCGGCGGACCGCCCGCTGGCGATCGCGGTGAATCTCTCGGCGCGGACGCTGCTCGACTCCCGCTTCCCGGACCTGGTCGAGGAGATGCTGACGGAGTACCGGGTCGATCCCGGCCAGCTGACCTTCGAGATCTCCGAGCCGGGGATGCTCAACGACATCGAACGGGTGCTGCCCACGCTGTACCGGCTGCGTGACCTCGGCCTCCGGCTCAGCGTCGACGACTTCGGCACCGGTGCCTCCTCACTGGCGTACCTGCGGCAGTGGCCGGTGCACGAGGTGAAGATCGACGACACGTTCGTGCAGGGCATGGCGACCGACAACGGCGATCTCGCGATCGTCCGGGCGGTGGTCGGGCTCTCCCGGGAGTTCGGGCTCACGGTGGTGGCCGAGGGGGTGGAGAGCGAGCTCACCCTGGACCTGCTGGAGGAGATGGGCTGTGAGCTCGGCCAGGGTTACCTCTTCAGCCGGCCGTTGCCGTTCGAGCGGCTGGAGGCCTGGCTGTCCGCTCAGACCGAGCCGGAGTCCACTCCGACCGGAGAGGTCCGCAGGCTCCGAGCGGTGATCTGAGCAGGCCTTTCACGGGGGTGGGGGTACCGATTTCACCCCCGGCCAGAGGCCGTGTAGTCTTACTCCTGCAGCGAGCGAGAGATCGCGAAGCAGCAAGCCCCCTTAGCTCAGTCGGCAGAGCGTCTCCATGGTAAGGAGAAGGTCTACGGTTCGATTCCGTAAGGGGGCTCTTCCGGGTTCGTTCCCGCCCCGCCGGCGATGAACTATGAGCCTGGCTCGGCGGTGTAGCTCAGATGGCAGAGCAAGCGGCTCATAATCGCTGTGTCGCCGGTTCAAGTCCGGCCACCGCTACTTGGTAAAATCCCTGGTGGTTCCCCGTCTTGGGGCCCACTTTGCAGAGCGACGGCCCTAGCGTCTACGCTGGTACGTCGACAGTTAGAACCCCGTTAGCAGGAAGGCACCCCGCCGTGGCCAAGGCGACCGACGTCCGTCCGAAGATCACCCTGGCGTGTACGGAGTGCAAGGACCGGAACTACATCACCAAGAAGAACCGGCGTAACGACCCGGACCGGATTGAGCTGAAGAAGTTCTGCCCCCGTGACGGGAAGCACACCCTGCACCGCGAGACGCGCTGATCTCAGCGTCAAAAGTTTCACCCTGCGCCGTCCGGAGTCATCCGGGCGGCGCAGAGTAGTTTGTGGGGCATGTCCCTGGACCAGTCTTTCGTCGGCCGCAGCTGGCCGGCCACCGAGCCCTATCTCGTGGGCCGGGAGAAGATCCGCGAGTTCGCCCGGGCGATCGGGGCCACCGACGCGGAGTACCACGACCCCGAGGCGGCCCGTGCCGCCGGTTACCCCGACGTGGTTGCCCCACCCACGTTCCCGGTGGTTTTCACCATGGCCTCGAGCCGTCAGATCATCTCTGACCCGGCGCTCGGCCTCGACTACAGCCGTGTGGTGCACGGCGACCAGAGATTCGCCTACACCCGCCCGGTCGTCGCCGGTGACGCCCTGATCTGTGTCAACTCGGTCGAGGACATCACCAGCCGGGGCGGGCACGAGTTCATCACCACGCGGACCGAGGTGAGCACGGAGGCCGGCGAGCCGGTCGTCACGGTCTGGTCGAAACTGGTGCAGCGCGGCGAGGAGGCGGCATGAGCGGGCTTGCGGGCGAGGTTCTGGAGCCGCAGACGTTCCGGGTCACCCGGGCGGATCTGGTCCGTTACGCGGGTGCCTCGGGTGACTTCAACCCGATCCACTGGAGCGAGCGGACCGCCACCGGTGTCGGCCTGCCCGGTGTCATCGCACACGGCATGTTCACGATGGCTCTGGTGGGCCGCGCGGTCACCGCGTGGGCCGGCGCCGCCGACGCGGTCGTCGAGTTCAGCGTGCGGTTCGCCCGGCCGGTGCCGGTGCCGGACACCGACGAGGGGACCGAGATCGTGGTGGGCGCCACGGTCAAGGAGATCACCGATGACGGACACACCCGGCTGAGCCTGACCGCCACGTGCAACGGCGACAAGGTACTGTCCTTGGCACAGGCGCTCATCAGGAAGCGGTAGCCCGGGTTGGGATAACGCCGGGCGTACCCGTACACTGGTGCGCCGTGGGGCACTGAACCGTCTTCGGTCCAGGTCCCGCGAAGGGGTGTAGCTCAATTGGCAGAGCAGCGGTCTCCAAAACCGCAGGCTGCAGGTTCAAGTCCTGTCACCCCTGCGCAAACCTCCTCGACGTGCCCGCCCGGTGCGCGGTTCGCACAATCTCCGCGTCCGATCGAGTGCTGACGGGAACATCAACACCCACCGACGACGGAAGTAGGGCGAAGTGGCCGAGAAGGACCGGCCCGGTGACGACGTCCCGGGCGACGACGAGGTACTCGCCGACGCCGCCGCCGGCGGTGGCGTGCCGGACGACGGCGCCGACACCGCGACCGGCAGTGGCGGGACCGCGCTGGCCGAGCGTTCGGCCGACTCGGACAGCCCGAAAGCCAAGAAGCGTCGCGGCGGACCGATCGGCCGGGTGGGTGGCTTCTTCCGCGAGGTCGTCAGCGAGCTCCGCAAGGTCATCTGGCCGACCCGCAAGGAGCTGCTGACCTACACGAGCGTTGTGATCGTCTTCGTGACGGTCGTGACCGCGATCGTGTCAGGCTTGGACTACGCCTTCGGTAAGGGCATTCTCTGGGCTCTCGGCTGATCCGCCGTTTTCCCCGTACGAGTGCTGGAACCGAAGAGACCTGATCTGGAGAAGTGAGCGAGCGTGCCTGAGTACGACGACGAGACCGCGCAGTTTGCTGACGAGCAGTCGTCGCTGGACACCGACGAGTCGGTAGAGGCGGCCGCGACGTCGGTCGCCACCCAGGCGCCCGAAGCGGACGAGACCTCCGAGCCGGCTGCGGCTCCCGAGGCCGACGAGGACTACGACCCCGTCAAGGAGCTGCGGCAGAAGCTGCGGTACGCGCCCGGCGACTGGTACGTGGTGCACTCCTACGCCGGTTACGAGAACAAGGTCAAGACCAACCTCGAGACCCGCATCACGAGCCTCGACATGGAGGAGTTCATCTTCCAGGTCGAGGTTCCGACCCGCGAAGAGGTCGAGGTCAAGAACGGCAAGCGCAACCAGGTGCAGGCCAAGGTCTTCCCCGGTTACATCCTCGTCCGGATGGATCTCACCCCGGAGTCCTACTCCTGCGTGCGCAACACGCCCGGCGTGACCGGCTTCGTCGGCGCGACCGACCGGGTCGACCGTCCGGCGCCGCTCTCCCTCGACGAGGTGCTGAAGTGGCTGGCCCCGGCCGTCGCGGCCGAGGAGAAGAAGGCGAAGCCCGAGGTCAAGGTCCTCGACTTCGAGGTGGGTGACTCGGTCACCGTCACGGACGGCGCCTTCGCGTCGCTGCCGGCCTCGATCAGCGAGATCAACGCCGACCAGCAGAAGCTCAAGGTCCTGGTGTCGATCTTCGGCCGGGAGACCCCGGTCGAGCTGAACTTCAACCAGGTCACCAAGATCTGATCGTCAGGATCTCTGGCGATATCAGTGGGAGGGGCCGCCGCGTGCGGCCCCGCCATCAACCACAGGAGTAAGTGAAATGGCACAGCGCAGCAAGGCGTACCGCAACGCCGCCGAGAAGATCGACGCCAACAAGCTCTACGAGCCCAAGGACGCGGTCGCTCTCGCCAAGGAGACCAGCCCGGTCAAGTTCGACGCCACCGTCGAGGTCGCGATGCGCCTCGGTGTCGACCCGCGTAAGGCCGACCAGATGGTCCGTGGCACCGTCAACCTGCCGCACGGCACCGGCAAGACCGCCCGCGTGATCGTTTTCGCCCAGGGCGCGAAGGCTGAGGAGGCCGTCGCGGCCGGCGCCGACGAGGTCGGCACCGACGAGCTCGTGGCCCGCATCCAGGGTGGCTGGCTGGACTTCGACGCCGCGATCGCGACGCCGGACCAGATGGCCAAGATCGGTCGGATCGCCCGGATCCTCGGCCCGCGTGGCCTCATGCCGAACCCGAAGACCGGCACCGTGACCATGGACGTCACCAAGGCCGTCAACGAGATCAAGGGTGGCAAGATCACCTTCCGGGTGGACAAGCACTCGAACCTGCACATGATCATCGGCAAGGCGTCCTTCTCGCCGGAGCAGCTGGTCGACAACTACGCCGCGGTGCTCGACGAGGTCCTCCGGGCCAAGCCGTCCGCCGCCAAGGGCAAGTACCTGAAGAAGGTCACCGTCGCCACCACGATGGGCCCGGGCGTCCAGGTCGACCCGAACGCCGTGAAGAACCTGCGCGGCGACTCCAACGAGGGCTGACCGCCCGCGTAAGCAATACGAACGAGGCCTCCGGGACACCCCGGGGGCCTTTTTCATGGCAGGCTTCCGGCCATGCGTTTCGAGGGCATCTGGTTCCGGTACGCCCGCCGCGCCCCCTGGGCTCTGCGGAACGCCGAGGCGACGGTCGAACCCGGCAGCGTCGTCGTGGTCCTCGGTCACAACGGGGCCGGCAAGTCCACGCTGCTCCAACTGGCCGCCGGCGTGCTGCGGCCGGTGCGCGGCGCGATCCGGGACCGGCCCGCGGTGATCGGCTGGGTGCCGGAACGCTTCCCGGCCACGCAGCCGTTCTCCGCGCTCGGGTACCTGCGGGCGATGGCTGCGGTGCGCGGCCTGGGACCGGGCGCCGCCGAGCACTGGATCGAGCGCCTGGGACTGACCGCGCACGCGGGCACCCCGCTCGGCGACCTCTCCAAGGGCACCGCGCAGAAGGTCGGCCTCGCCCAGGCCCTGCTCACCCCGCCCGGCCTGCTGGTGCTGGACGAGCCGTGGGAAGGGCTCGACGCGGCGTCCCGCTCGCTGATCCCGGAGATCGTCGCCGAGGTGACCGGGCGCGGGGGAGTGGTCCTGGTCAGTGATCACCGAGGGGAGATCGCCAGCCTCCCGGGGGCGCTGCACTGGACCGTCACCGACGGGGAGTTGCGCGTCACGGATACGCCGGCGCACGTCCCGGCACAGTCCACGGGCGTCCCGCCGGACGAGGTGATCGTCGAGGTGGCGGTGCAGCGGCAGGACGCCGCCCTGGCGGTGGCCGGGCTGCGTGCCTCCGGTCACCGTGTCCTTGGGGTACGGGAGAGACCCGTCCCCGCCGAGCCGTCCGCCACGGGTTCCGGCCCCGCCACGACCGGTCCCGCCACGACCGGTCCCGCCACGACCGGTCCCGCCACGACCGGTCCCGCCACGACCGGTCCCGCCACGACCGGTCCCGCCACGACCGGTCCCGTGACCACCGGTCCGGCCGTCACCGAGGAGGAGCGATGATCGCGCTGGCCCGGATGCGGACGGCCGGCTTCCTGCGCAGCGGCCGGGCCCTGGCCCCGCTGGTCGCCGTGCTCGTGGTGCTGTCGGTGCTCTACGGCGGCGGCGCGTCCCCGGCCGCCGCGGCCTACGGATACTCGGCGGCGGCGCTCTTCGCGGTGCTGGCCTGGATCACCAAGCTGGTGCTGGACACCGAGCCGGACGTGCAGCGGCAACTGGCCCGGCTCGCCGTCGGCCCGGCCCGGGAGGCCGCGGCCGGCCTGCTGGCGGCCGCCGTCCTCGGCGCCGGGGTGTGCCTGCTGGCGATGCTGGCGCCCTGGGCGTTCGGCGGCATCCGGGGTCCGGAGGCCGGCTCCGGCGAGCCGTCGACCGCGGTGGGTGTGCTGCTCGGCGTGGCGGCCCATCTGCTGGCGCTGCTCGGCGCCCTCGCGCTCGGCGCGCTGGCCGCCCGGGCGGTGACCCGGCGGGTGCTGCCCGGGGTGGCGGTGCTGGTCACCGGGGCGGTCCTGGTGATCGTGCTGGGCCTGCGGGACTCGATCGCGCCGTGGTTGGTGCCGCCGGTGATGGCCACCGCGCGGGCGCTGAGCGAGGGTGCCGCGCCGGCCGCCGGGACCCTGCTCGGACTTACCGCGTGGACGCTCCTGTGGTGTGCCGTGGTGCTCGCCGTCTATGCCCGGCTGCGCCGCGGACGGTCCTGACCCGGTGGTCGCTCTGCCGACCGATCGGGGGCGGATCGGAAGCCGGAGAAGTGCGGGACGGGGCCGATTTGGTTTGGGCGGCTGTTGCGCGTACTGTTGCTTCTCGAAGTTCCACCCATAGACCGCTGGTCGCCGCAGCAGCCGTCACCACGACGGAGGCCGCGGCCGAAGGTCCCGCACGAGTGGGCGACCTGCGCAGGGCGAACGGTTGTGATTCAGCGGCACGCTCCGGTGTGCCAGTTGTCGCCCCGTGCCCCTGCGCCGGGGCGTTTTTCTTGTGCGGACCCTCTCGACCAGTGGCTGGACACTGAGAGAGGAGGGACATGGCGGACAAGCCGGTCCGGGCCGACAAGGCTTCGGCCGTTTCCGAGCTCACGGACCACTTCCGTGCCTCGACGGCCACCGTGTTGACCGAATACCGCGGCCTCACCGTGAAGGAGCTCACCGAGCTCCGTCGCTCGCTGGGCAGCGAAGCCAAGTACGCGGTCGCGAAGAACACTCTCGCGAAGCGTGCGGCGACCGACGCGGGCATCGAGGGTCTCGACGCTCTGTTCACCGGTCCTACCGCGCTCGCCTTCGTGAAGGGCGATGTGGTCGAGGCGGCCAAGGGCCTTCGTGCCTTCGCCAAGGCCCACCCCGTTCTCGTCATCAAGGGCGGTGTCTTCGAGGGCAAGGCTCTCACGGCGGACGAGGTCAACAAGCTTGCTGACCTCGAGTCCCGCGAGGTGCTGCTGGCCAAGCTGGCCGGCGCCATGAAGGGCAACCTCACCAAGGCGGCCGGGCTGTTCCAGGCCCCGCTGTCGCAGGTGGCGCGCCTCGGTGCGGCCCTGCAGGAGAAGCGCGAGAAGGAAGGTTCCGCCGAGGCCTGATCGGCCTTGCGGTTCCGAACAAACTTTTTAGTTCAAAGCTAGGAAAGGTTGCCTGATATGGCGAAGCTCAGCACCGACGAGCTGCTTGACGCGTTCAAGGAGATGACGCTGATCGAGCTCTCCGAGTTCGTGAAGCAGTTCGAGGAGACCTTCGAGGTCACCGCCGCTGCCCCGGTTGCGATCGCGGCCGCCGGTGGCGCTGCGGCTCCGGCCGAGGCCGAGGCCGAGAAGGACTCCTTCGACGTCGTCCTCGAGAGCGACGGCGGCAAGAAGATCCAGGTCATCAAGGTCGTGCGTGAGCTGACCGGCCTGGGCCTCAAGGAGGCCAAGGACGCCGTTGAGGGTGCCCCCAAGGCCATCCTCGAGGGTGTCAACAAGGAGAAGGCCGAGGCCGCCAAGGCCAAGCTCGAGGGCGAAGGCGCCAAGGTCACCCTCAAGTGATCTAACGCTCCTCAGCGTTGCTTGTCGATGGCGGGAATCCATGATGGGTTCCCGCCATCGGTGCATTTCGGTGTCCGTTCCGGCTGCTCAGGACGAGCCGGCCGGAGCCTGACCGAGACACGCCGCAAAGCATGTCAAAGCTCGCTATCCATGCGTTATGGTCCCTTTGGTGCGCCAGCCGGATGACTGCACCCGTCCGACCCGCGGCACAGCCCTTGACTGTGTGTCCGCTGACAGGCACGCTGACATCAGCAAGTTTCCGCGCTTGCGACAGTCGCGCTGTGGGTAATCGGTGGAGTGCCGATCCTCGCAGACCGGCACCCGAGGAAGAGTCGCCGCGTTTCTGAGCGGCCCCACCGCTGGTGAGGGCATGTTCCGCGGGCCACCTCAGGTGTGGGCTGGACAGCGGTTAGCCGAGCGGCTACACTGCTAGTTTGCGCTGCCTTCTGTCTTGATGCCTGTCGGGATATCCATGTGGATTGATTCCCGGGGGCTCATTGGAGTGCACGCAGACAAAGCCGCAGCAGATTTTCAGCCGCACCGCAGCACCGGTCCTCGGAAGGACGCATCTTGGCAGCTTCCCGCCCTGCGAAGACCAGCCGTACGTCGAGCGCTTACGCACCCCGCCGGGTTTCTTTCGGCCGGATCACCGAGCAGCTAGAGGTCCCCAACCTCCTCGCCCTCCAGACGGACTCCTTCGACTGGCTGGTTGGCAACGAGGCTTGGCAGGCCCGGACGACGGACGACCCGCACGCCCACTCGGGCCTCGCAGAGATCCTCGAAGAGATCAGTCCCATTGAGGACTTCTCCGGCACCATGTCGCTGTCCTTCTCGGCTCCGCGATTCGACGAGGTCAAGGCCTCGATCGAGGAGTGCAAGGAGAAGGACCTGACCTACTGTGCCCCGCTGTTCGTGACCGCGGAGTTCACCAACAACACCACTGGCGAGATCAAGAGCCAGACCGTGTTCATGGGTGACTTCCCGATGATGACCCCCAAGGGGACGTTCGTCATCAACGGCACCGAGCGGGTCGTGGTGAGTCAGCTCGTCCGCTCGCCGGGCGTGTACTTCACCAAGGAGCCGGACAAGACCTCCGACCGTGACCTCACCAGCGTCAAGGTCATCCCGAGCCGGGGTGCCTGGCTGGAGTTCGACATCGACAAGCGTGACACCGTGGGTGTTCGCATCGACCGCAAGCGCCGGCAGGCCGTCACGGTCCTGCTCAAGGCGATCGGCTGGTCGGCGGATCAGATCCGGGAGCGGTTCGGCTGGTCCGAGCTGCTCATGACCACGCTCGAGAAAGACCACATCGCAGGGCAGGACGAGGCCCTGCTAGACATCTACCGCAAGCTGCGTCCGGGCGAGCCCCCCACCCGGGAGAACGCGCAGACCCTGCTCGACAACCTCTTCTTCAACCCGAAGAGGTACGACGTCGCCAAGGTCGGCCGGTACAAGTTCAACAAGAAGCTCGAGATCGACGTCCCGATCGTCCGGGGCACGCTCTCCGAGGAAGACATCGTCAAGACCGTGGACTACCTCTGCCGGCTGCACGCCGGTGAGGAGGGCTACGAGGCCGACGACATCGACCACTTCGGCAACCGCCGTCTGCGGACGGTCGGCGAGCTCATCCAGAACCAGGTCCGCGTCGGCCTGTCCCGGATGGAGCGCGTCGTCCGCGAGCGGATGACGACCCAGGACGTCGAGGCGATCACGCCGCAGACCCTGATCAACATCCGTCCCGTGGTGGCGGCGATCAAGGAGTTCTTCGGCACGTCGCAGCTGTCGCAGTTCATGGACCAGACCAACCCGCTGGCGGGCCTGACCCACCGGCGCCGGCTGAGCGCGCTCGGCCCGGGTGGTCTGAGCCGTGAGCGGGCCGGCTTCGAGGTCCGTGACGTGCACCCGTCGCACTACGGCCGGATGTGCCCGATCGAGACCCCCGAGGGTCCGAACATCGGTCTGATCGGTGCGCTCTCGACGTTCGCGCGGGTCAACCCGTTCGGCTTCATCGAGACGCCGTACCGCAAGGTCGAGAACGGTGTCGTCACCGACGAGGTGCACTACCTCACGGCCGACGAGGAAGACCGGTTCATCAAGGCCCAGGCGAACGCCGTGCTGTCCAGCGACAACACGTTCGCCGAGGACCGCGTCCTGGTCCGCCGTAAGGGCGGTGAGGTCGACTACGTCCCCGGTGGCGAGGTCGACTACATGGACGTCTCGCCGCGGCAGATGACCTCGGTCGCGACCGCGATGATCCCGTTCCTCGAGCACGACGACGCCAACCGTGCCCTCATGGGCGCGAACATGCAGCGTCAGGCCGTTCCGCTGGTCAAGGCGGAGTCGCCGCTGGTCGGCACGGGCATGGAGTACCGCGCCGCGGTCGACGCCGGTGACGTGGTCGTCGCCGAGGTCGGCGGCGTCGTCGAGGACCTGTGCGCCGACTACGTGACGGTGCACCAGGACGACGGTCACCGTCGTACCTACCTGCTGCACAAGTTCCGCCGCAGCAACGCCGGTTCCTGCGTCAACCAGAAGCCGGTCGTCTTCGAGGGTGACCGGGTCGAGGCCGGCCAGGTCATCGCCGACGGTCCCTGCACCGACGAGGGCGAGATGGCCCTGGGACGCAACCTGCTGGTCGCGTTCATGTGCTGGGAAGGCCACAACTACGAGGACGCGATCATCCTGTCGCAGCGCCTCGTGCAGCAGGACGTGCTCACCTCGATCCACATCGAGGAGCACGAGGTCGACGCCCGTGACACCAAGCTCGGCCCGGAAGAGATCACCCGCGACATCCCCAACGTCAGCGAGGAAATGCTCGCCGACCTGGACGAGCGCGGCATCATCCGGATCGGCGCCGAGGTCGTCCCCGGCGACATCCTGGTCGGCAAGGTCACGCCCAAGGGCGAGACCGAGCTGACCCCGGAGGAGCGGCTGCTCCGCGCGATCTTCGGTGAGAAGGCCCGGGAGGTCCGGGACACCTCGCTGAAGGTTCCGCACGGCGAGACCGGCACCGTCATCGGTGTCCGGACGTTCTCCCGCGAGGACGGCGACGAGCTGCCCCCGGGTGTGAACGAGCTGGTGCGGGTCTACGTCGCGCAGAAGCGGAAGATCCAGGACGGTGACAAGCTCGCGGGCCGCCACGGCAACAAGGGCGTCATCTCCAAGATCCTCCCGGTCGAGGACATGCCGTTCCTCGAGGACGGCACCCCGGTCGACATCGTGCTCAACCCGCTGGGTGTGCCCTCGCGTATGAACATCGGACAGGTCCTGGAGACCCACCTCGGGTGGATCGCCAAGACCGGCTGGTCGGTCGAGGGCGAGGACGCGGACTGGAAGCGTCAGCTCCGCGCCATCGAGGCCCACGAGTCCCCTGCTGACAGCAACGTCGCGACCCCGGTCTTCGACGGCGCCCAGGAGGAGGAGATCAAGGGTCTGCTCGAGTCGACGCTGGTGAACCGGGACGGCAAGCGCCTGGTGAACGGCGACGGCAAGGCCCAGCTGTTCGACGGTCGCTCGGGTGAGCCGCTGCCGGACCCGATCTCGGTCGGCTACGTCTACATCCTCAAGCTCAACCACCTGGTCGACGACAAGATCCACGCGCGGTCGACCGGTCCGTACTCGATGATCACGCAGCAGCCGCTCGGTGGTAAGGCTCAGTTCGGTGGCCAGCGGTTCGGTGAGATGGAGTGCTGGGCGATGCAGGCCTACGGTGCGGCCTACGCACTGCAGGAGCTGCTGACCATCAAGTCCGATGACGTCCTGGGCCGCGTGAAGGTCTACGAGGCCATCGTCAAGGGCGAGAACATCCCGGAGCCGGGAATCCCGGAGTCCTTCAAGGTGCTCCTCAAGGAGCTGCAGTCGCTGTGCCTGAACGTCGAGGTGCTCTCCAGCGACGGTGTGGCCCTGGAGATGCGCGAGACGGACGACGAGGTCTTCCGGGCCGCGGAAGAACTCGGCATCGACCTGTCCCGGCGCCCGAACGAGGGCGTCAGCAGCGTCGAAGAGATCTGACGGTAAGCGTCCCCGGGGTGCACACCCCGGGGACGCTCCCCGCCGGCCTTGAATTCACCCGAGCAACGAAACACGAGGGATAGTCCAAGTGCTCGACGTCAACTTCTTCGACGAGTTGCGCATCGGCCTTGCTACCGCTGACGACATCCGGCAGTGGTCGCACGGCGAGGTCAAGAAGCCCGAGACGATCAACTACCGCACCCTCAAGCCCGAGAAGGACGGACTCTTCTGCGAGAAGATCTTCGGTCCGCAGCGGGACTGGGAGTGCTACTGCGGCAAGTACAAGCGGGTCCGGTTCAAGGGCATCATCTGTGAGCGCTGCGGCGTCGAGGTGACCCGGTCCAAGGTCCGCCGTGAGCGCATGGGTCACATCGAGCTGGCCGCGTCGGTGACCCACATCTGGTACTTCAAGGGCGTCCCGAGCCGGCTGGGTTACCTGCTGGACCTCGCGCCCAAGGACCTCGAGAAGATCATTTACTTCGCTTCGTACGTGGTGACGAGCGTGGACGCCGAGGCGCGTCACCGCGACATGTCGACCATCGAGAACGAGATCTTCGCCGAGAAGCGCCAGTCGGAGAACGGCCGTGACTCGGAGATCGAGAAGCGGGCCGCCAAGCTGGAGCAGGACCTGGCCGAGCTCGAGGCCGAGGGTGCCAAGGCCGATGTGCGCCGCAAGGTCAAGGAAGCCGGCGAGCGCGAGATGCGCCAGATCCGGGACAAGGCGCAGCGCGAGATCGACCGCCTCGACGAGGTGCTCGACACCTTCCGCAAGCTCGACTCCAAGCAGCTGGTCACCGACGAGCTGCTCTACCGCGAGCTCCGGGACCGCTTCGGTGAGTACTTCACCGGCGGCATGGGCGCGGAGGCCATCAAGGCCCTCCTCGAGAACATGGACCTGGACGCCGAGGCGGAGAACCTCCGGGAGATCATCCGCACCGGTAAGGGCCAGCGGAAGATCCGGGCGCTCAAGCGGCTCAAGGTCGTCGCGGCGTTCCTGAACACCCGCAACTCGCCGCTCGGCATGGTGCTGGACTGCGTTCCGGTCATCCCGCCGGACCTGCGCCCGATGGTCCAGCTCGACGGTGGCCGCTTCGCCACCAGCGACCTGAACGACCTGTACCGCCGCGTCATCAACCGCAACAACCGCCTCAAGCGACTGATCGACCTCGGCGCGCCCGAGATCATCGTCAACAACGAGAAGCGGATGCTGCAGGAGGCCGTCGACGCCCTGTTCGACAACGGCCGTCGTGGCCGGCCGGTCACCGGTCCGGGTAACCGCCCGCTCAAGTCGCTCTCCGACATGCTCAAGGGCAAGCAGGGCCGGTTCCGTCAGAACCTGCTCGGCAAGCGCGTCGACTACTCCGGCCGTTCGGTCATCGTCGTCGGCCCGCGGCTCAAGCTGCACCAGTGCGGCCTGCCCAAGCAGATGGCGCTGGAGCTGTTCAAGCCGTTCGTGATGAAGCGCCTGGTCGACCTGAACCACGCGCAGAACATCAAGTCCGCCAAGCGGATGGTCGAGCGTCAGCGCCCGGTCGTGTGGGACGTGCTCGAAGAGGTCATCAGCGAGCACCCGGTGCTGCTGAACCGCGCGCCGACCCTGCACCGCCTCGGCATCCAGGCCTTCGAGCCGCAGCTGGTCGAGGGCAAGGCGATCCAGATCCACCCGCTCGTCTGCACGGCGTTCAACGCCGACTTCGACGGTGACCAGATGGCGGTCCACGTGCCGCTGTCCGCCGAGGCCCAGGCCGAGGCGCGGATCCTGATGCTGTCCTCGAACAACATCCTCAAGCCGGCCGACGGCAAGCCGGTCACCATGCCCACCCAGGACATGGTCATCGGTCTGTACCACCTGACCCACCTCACGCCCGGCGCCAAGGGCGAGGGCCGGGTGTTCAGCTCGGACGCCGAGGCCCGGATGGCGTACGACAACGGCGAGCTGCACCTGCAGGCGCCGGTGAAGATCCGTCTGCGTGAGGTCATCGGTGTCGACAACGGCGCCAAGGGCGAGGCCTGGACCGCTCCGGAGGACTGGACCGAGGGCGAGCCCGTCCTGGTCGAGACCACCCTGGGCCGCGTGATCTTCAACGAGACGCTCCCGGTCGGGTACCGGTACGTCAACTACGAGATCCGCAAGGGTCAGCTGTCGGCGATCGTCAACGACCTCGCCGAGCGCTTCCCGAAGGTCGTCCTCGCGGCGACCCTGGACGCGCTCAAGGAGGCCGGCTTCCACTGGGCCACCTGGTCCGGTGTGACGATCGGCATGGGCGACGTCATCGGTCCCCCGCGCAAGCCGGAGATCCTCGCCCGCTACCAGGTCGAGGCGGACCGGATCGACAAGCAGTACCAGCGTGGTCTGATGACCGCCGAGGAACGTCGCGGCGAGCTCATCGAGATCTGGACCAAGGCGACCAACGAGATCTCCAAGGAGATGGAGACCGCGCTGCCGCAGGAGAACCCGCTCTGGGTGATGATCAACTCCGGCGCCCGCGGTAACCTCCTCCAGCTCCGGCAGATCGCCGCGATCCGTGGTCTGGTGGCCAACCCCAAGGGTGAGATCATCCCGCGGCCGATCACCTCGTCGTACCGCGAGGGTCTGACCGTGCTGGAATACTTCATCTCCACCCACGGCGCCCGTAAGGGTCTGGCCGACACCGCGCTGCGTACCGCCGACTCGGGTTACCTGACCCGTCGTCTGGTGGACGTGTCGCAGGACGTCATCATCCGCGAGGAGGACTGCGGCACCGACCGCGCGATCCCGATGCAGGTGGGCGAGCGGGAGCCGGACGGCACCCTGGTCGTGCACACGCACGCGGAGACCGGCGTGCACGCCCGTACCCTGGCCGACGACATCGACGACGCCAACGGCAACCGTGTGGTGTCGCGTGGCGACGACCTCAACTCGATCATGGTCGACAAGCTGGTCGCCGCGGGCGTGGAGAACGTCCGGGTGCGCAGCGTGCTGACCTGTGAGTCGAAGCTGGGCGTCTGCGCGGCCTGCTACGGCCGTTCGCTGCCGACCGGCAAGGCGGTCGACATCGGCGAGGCCGTCGGCATCATCGCGGCCCAGTCCATCGGTGAGCCGGGTACCCAGCTGACGATGCGTACCTTCCACACCGGTGGTGTCGCGGGTGAGGACATCACCCAGGGTCTGCCGCGTGTGCAGGAGATCTTCGAGGCCCGCGTGCCGAAGGGTAAGGCGCCCATCGCCGACACCCCCGGCCGCATCCGCATCGAGGACGGCGAGCGTTCGCGGAAGATCATCGTGATCCCGGACGACGGCAGCGACGAGATCGTGTACGACAAGATCTCGAAGCGCGTCAAGCTGCGGGCGCACGACGGCGACCACGTCAACGTCGGCGAGAAGCTCACCGAGGGCACCATCGACCCGCACGAGCTGCTGCGCATCATGGGTCCGCGCGCGGTCCAGGTCCACCTGACCAGTGAGGTCCAGGAGGTCTACCGCTCGCAGGGTGTGCTCATCCACGACAAGCACATCGAGATCATCATCCGCCAGATGCTCAAGCGGGTGACGGTCATCGACTCCGGCGCGACCGAGTTCCTGCCGGGTGTGCTGGTCGACCGGGCGCTCTTCGAGTCGGAGAACCGCCGTCTCGTGGGCGAGGGTGGCGAGCCCGCCGCCGGCCGTCCGGTGCTGATGGGTATCACCAAGGCCTCGCTGGCGACCGACTCGTGGCTCTCCGCGGCCTCCTTCCAGGAGACCACCCGGGTGCTCACCGACGCTGCGATCAACTCGCGCAGCGACTCGCTGGTGGGCCTCAAGGAGAACGTCATCATCGGTAAGCTCATCCCGGCCGGTACCGGTATCAGCAAGTACCGGAACATCCGGGTCGAGCCGACCGAGGAGGCCAAGGCCAAGGTGTACTCGATGACCGGGTACCCCGAGACCGACTACGGCTTCGGGCCGGCCAGCGGGCAGGCTGTGCCGCTGGACGACTTCGACTTCGGGTCGTACCGCTAAGGGTTTCTGACACAGGGGCGGTCGCGCATGGCGCGGCCGCCCCTGTGGCGTTCTTAAGATGGACGGATGACCGTCTCCCCAGTGCCGACCCGTCACCCGCTGGATCCGGAGCCGGTGCCGTCCACCAAGTCCCGTGCGGTGTTCGCGCTCGGGCTCGTCGGGCTGCTGACCGGAGTGTTCATCGGCGGGGTGATACCGGCCACCGTGGCGCTGCTGCTGGCCCGGCAGGCACACCGTGAGGCGTATGCGGCGGGCGGTTATCTGACCGGCTCGGCGTGGATCCGGCGGGGACGCCGGCTGGCCTGGGCCGGCCTGGTGCTCGCGCTGGCGTCGCTGGTGGTGGCCGTGATCGCCGGCCTGCTGCATTTCGCCGCGGCGCCCGGCGGGACGGACTTCGCGCCCGGGACCGACTGACGCCGGGCTGCGCCCCGGCTCGGACGGGTGACATGCTTTCCCCCATGACGCAGCCGCCGCAGTCCTTCTACGGCCCGCCACAGCAGCCCTCCTACGGCCCGCCGCCGGTGGCGCCGCCGTCCGTGGGCTGGCAGCTGGAACGCGTCGACGCGGTCGGTGGCACCGGGTTCGGCCTGGCGCAGCTGAGGGTCGTGCCGATCACATCCGGCCTGGCGATCGGCTCGCTGGTGGCCGGGATCGGTGCGATCCTGGTTTCCACGCTGGCTCTCTGCTTCGGCGCGGTGGGTGCCGGCGAGGGCTGGGGGGTCTGGGTGGGTGGCGCGTTCACCCTGCTCAGTGTGCTGGCCGGTGTGGGAGCGGTGACCGCCGGGATGATCGCTCTTCGGCAGATCCGCCGGTCCGGTCAGCCCGGCCGGGTGCGATTCACCGGCCGAGGGGTGGGCATCGCCGGCATCTCCTGCGGCGCGGCCGGCGCGGGAATAGGTCTGGTCGGTCTGTTGCTGGGACTGGTGTTGCAGATGTCGTGAGTGGCCACGCCCGGCTACCGACCAGTTACGCGGAGGCCACCGTACAGCTCTGTGGGCTCCGGGATCCGGCACCGCGGCGATGCCGCGCCGGAGCACCCGGTACACTGGTATACGGAGATGTCCATCGTGGGAGCCTGAGCTCATTTTGACCTGGGTGCCTATGGTGGGTAATCTTTCCCTTCGTGCCCGGGCTCGCCCGGGCAACTCGTGCGTGCACCCGATTCGGAAGGTACGACGGGGATAGCGGCACGACGGGCGGAGCTCGGTGAGAGCACCTGTCCCGACAGAGACAAGACCCGAAACGCGTGGTCTACCCACGCGTGGCGGGACCGTGAGCCGGACGACACGCCCGACCGCGGGTGCGGGAGACGCCCTCCAGGGCGAAGCCCGCACACAGAGGCAGAAATACTCGGTGCGGCCGTAAAAACAGGAAGCGGCCGAAGGGAGCGGAGAAACCCGGTGCCCACGATCCAGCAGCTGGTCCGAAAGGGCCGCCAGGCGAAGACGAGCAAGACAAAGACGCCGGCGCTGAAGGGAAGTCCTCAGCGGCGCGGCGTGTGCACGCGCGTGTACACCACTACCCCCAAGAAGCCGAACTCTGCGCTGCGCAAGGTCGCTCGTGTGAAGCTGAGCAGCCAGATCGAGGTCACGGCGTACATCCCGGGCGTCGGTCACAACCTGCAGGAGCACTCCATCGTGCTCGTGCGCGGCGGCCGTGTTAAGGACCTTCCGGGCGTTCGCTACAAGATCGTTCGTGGTTCGCTGGACACCCAGGGTGTCCGCAACCGCAAGCAGGCCCGCAGCCGTTACGGCGCGAAGAAGGAGAAGAGCTGACATGCCGCGTAAGGGACCCGCTCCGCGCCACCCTGTGGTCGCAGACCCGGTGTACAACTCCCCGCTGGTGACTCAGCTGGTCAACAAGATCCTGATCGGCGGCAAGCGTCAGCTCGCCGAGCGCATCGTGTACGGCGCCCTCGAGGGTGCCCGCGAGAAGAGCGGTGGCACCGACCCGGTGGTCATCCTCAAGCGTGCGATGGACAACGTGAAGCCGACCCTCGAGGTCCGCAGCCGCCGCGTCGGTGGCGCGACCTACCAGGTTCCGGTCGAGGTCCGCACCCCGCGTCAGACCACGCTCGGCCTGCGCTGGCTCGTCCAGTACTCCAAGGCTCGCCGTGAGAAGACCATGATCGAGCGCCTGCAGAACGAGCTGCTCGACGCCAGCAACGGCCTCGGCGCTGCTGTCAAGCGGCGCGAGGACACCCACAAGATGGCGGAGTCCAACAAGGCCTTCGCGCACTACCGCTGGTAAGACCCTGCTGCAGGCCCGGCCTTGTGCCGGGCCACGGCAGTCGTACCGGTCCACGAGACGACGACGAAGAAAAGTAGGGATGGAAGTGGCCGCCGCAGACGCGCTCGCCAAGGTTCGCAACATCGGCATCATGGCGCACATCGACGCTGGTAAGACCACGACGACTGAGCGGATCCTGTTCTACACCGGTATCACGTACAAGATCGGTGAAGTCCACGAGGGCGCTGCCGTCATGGACTGGATGGAGCAGGAGCAGGAACGCGGTATCACCATCACCTCCGCCGCCACCAAGTGCGAGTGGAAGGGTCACACGATCCAGATCATCGACACGCCCGGCCACGTCGACTTCACGGTCGAGGTCGAGCGGTCGCTGCGTGTGCTCGACGGTGCGGTCGCGGTGTACGACGGTGTTGCCGGCGTCGAGCCGCAGACCGAGAACGTCTGGCGTCAGGCGGACAAGTACAACGTCCCCCGGATGTGCTTCGTCAACAAGCTCGACCGGACCGGTGCCGACTTCTTCCGCTGCGTGCAGATGATGATCGACCGGCTGAACGCCACCCCGCTGGTCCTGCAGATCCCGATCGGGCTCGAGGGCGACCACATCGGTGTCGTCGACCTGATCGAGATGCGCGCGCTCACCTGGCGTGGTGAGACCCAGAAGGGCGAGGACTACGCGATCGAGGAGATCCCCGCCGACCTCGCCGACCAGGCCGCCGAGTGGCGCGAGAAGCTGCTCGAGACCCTGGCCGACGTCGACGACGCGGTGATGGAGAAGTACCTCGAGGGCGAAGAGGTCTCGGTCGAGGAGATCAAGGCCGCCATCCGGCGCGCCACGATCGCCAGCAAGGCGAACCCGGTCCTCTGTGGCTCGGCGTTCAAGAACAAGGGCGTGCAGCCCATGCTCGACGCGGTCGTCGAGTTCCTCCCGTCGCCGCTGGACATCCCGGCGATCGAGGGCACCGCGACCGACGGCGAGACCCCGCTGCTGCGCAAGCCGTCTAACGACGAGCCCTTCTCGGCGCTGGCCTTCAAGATCCAGACCGACAAGCACCTCGGCAAGCTGACCTACGTCCGGGTCTACTCCGGCACGCTCGAGTCCGGTTCTCAGGTGGTCAACTCCACCAAGGACCGCAAGGAGCGGATCGGCAAGATCTACCAGATGCACGCGAACAAGCGTGAGGAGCGCAGCACCGCGCAGGCCGGCGACATCATCGCCGTCCAGGGTCTCAAGCAGACCACCACCGGTGACACGCTCTGCGACCCGGCGAACCCGGTCATCCTGGAGTCGATGACCTTCCCGGAGCCGGTCATCCAGGTCGCCATCGAGCCGAAGACCAAGTCGGACCAGGAGAAGCTGGGCACCGCGATCCAGCGTCTGGCCGAGGAGGACCCGACCTTCCGCGTCTTCAACGACGAGGAGACCGGGCAGACCATCATCGCCGGCATGGGCGAGCTGCACCTCGACATCCTCGTCGACCGCATGCGGCGCGAGTTCAACGTCGAGGCGAACATCGGTAAGCCGCAGGTGGCGTACCGCGAGACGATCCGCGGCACCGTGGAGAAGCTCGACTACGTGCACAAGAAGCAGACCGGTGGCTCGGGTCAGTACGCGAAGGTCGTCGTCAAGGTCGAGCCGCTGTCGCTCGACGCCGACGGCCCGACCTACGAGTTCGTCAACGCCGTCACCGGTGGCCGCGTGCCCAAGGAGTTCATCCCCTCGGTCGACGCCGGTGCGCAGGACTCCCTGCAGTACGGTGTGCTCGCCGGTTACCCGCTTGTCGGTGTGAAGTTCACGCTCCTGGACGGTCAGTACCACGAGGTCGACTCGTCCGAGATGGCGTTCAAGATCGCCGGCTCCATGGCGATGAAGGAAGCGGCCCGCAAGGCCGATCCTGCCCTCCTGGAGCCGATGATGGCCGTTGAGGTCACCACCCCTGAGGACAACATGGGTGACGTCATCGGCGACCTCAACTCCCGTCGTGGCATGATCCAGTCGATGGAGGAGCGCCACGGCGCTCGCGTCGTCAAGGCTCTGGTGCCGCTCTCGGAGATGTTCGGCTACGTCGGCGACCTGCGGTCGAAGACTGCCGGCCGGGCCAGCTACAGCATGCAGTTCGACTCCTACGCCGAGGTTCCTCAGAACGTGGCTAAGGAGATCATCGCCAAGGCCACCGGCGCCTGACGCGGTGAGGCACGTGCGGTCCGTCGAGGACCGCACGTGCACGAGCAGTCGACAGAGTCCTGAGCGCCTTATCGGCGTGCCGGGCGAAAAGTAATGATCAGTCCACAGGAGGACACCAGTGGCGAAGGCGAAGTTCGAGCGGACTAAGCCGCACGTCAACATCGGCACCATTGGTCACATCGACCACGGTAAGACGACGCTGACTGCGGCCATCACGAAGGTCCTGCACGATGAGTACCCGGACCTGAACCCGTACACCCCGTTCGACGAGATCGACAAGGCGCCGGAGGAGAAGGCCCGCGGCATCACGATCTCGATCGCGCACGTCGAGTACCAGACCGCGTCGCGTCACTACGCGCACGTGGACTGCCCCGGCCACGCTGACTACATCAAGAACATGATCACCGGTGCCGCGCAGATGGACGGCGCGATCCTGGTGGTTGCCGCGACCGACGGCCCGATGCCGCAGACCAAGGAGCACGTGCTCCTGGCCCGCCAGGTCGGCGTTCCGTACATCGTCGTCGCCCTGAACAAGAGCGACATGGTCGAGGACGAGGAGCTCCTGGAGCTCGTCGAGCTCGAGGTTCGCGAGCTGCTCAGCACCTACGAGTTCCCGGGCGACGACCTGCCGGTCGTCCGCGTCTCGGCGCTCAAGGCGCTCGAGGGCGACCCGGAGTGGACCGGCAAGCTCATGGAGCTGATGAACGCGGTCGACACCGCGATCCCGCAGCCCGAGCGTGAGACCGAGAAGCCGTTCCTCATGCCGATCGAGGACGTCTTCACGATCACCGGCCGTGGCACCGTGGTGACCGGTCGCGCCGAGCGCGGCATCCTCAAGCCGAACGAGGAGGTCGAGATCGTCGGTATCCGCGAGAAGTCGACCAAGACCGTTTGCACCGGCATCGAGATGTTCCGCAAGCTGCTCGACGAGGCCCGCGCGGGTGAGAACGTCGGTCTGCTGCTCCGCGGCATCAAGCGCGAGGACGTCGAGCGCGGCATGGTCGTCGTGAAGCCGGGCACCACGACTCCTCACACGGAGTTCGAGGGCCAGGTCTACATCCTCTCGAAGGAGGAGGGTGGCCGGCACACCCCGTTCTTCCAGAACTACCGGCCGCAGTTCTACTTCCGCACCACGGACGTCACCGGCGTCGTCACGCTGCCCGAGGGCACCGAGATGGTCATGCCCGGCGACTCCACCTCCATGTCCGTGAAGCTGATCCAGCCGATCGCCATGGAGCAGGGCCTGAAGTTCGCGATCCGTGAGGGTGGCCGCACCGTCGGCGCCGGAACGGTCACGAAGATCAACAAGTGATTGATGGTTGTCCACGGGGTTAACCTGTGGGCAACCTCATCGGTGACCCCGATTAGCGTTGTCGGCGAGAATCCGGCATACTAGTCAGGTTGCGTCCGCGCGGGGTGGGTAGCTGTTCGAGGCAATGCCGCTCGTCAGTTGCCCACCCTCGCCGGGTGTCCGGGTGTGGTTCGTTTGCCGCCCGACACCCTCAGATCCTCGCGATCGATCCGCACCAGGTGACCTGGGGCGGAGCCTGGAGTGCCCAGCACTCTGTGAACAGGCGCGACACGCCCGACCGCGGGGGTCGGACAACGCAGGATCAACGGTCCTGCGGGCATGCGGAGGCCACCGCTTTCGCACGTAGCGGCATCGAGAGAAGGAAACAGAAGCCACCATGGCGGGACAGAAGATCCGCATCCGGCTCAAGGCCTACGACCACGAGGTCGTCGACTCCTCGGCGCGGAAAATCGTCGAGACGGTGACGCGTACCGGGGCGCAGGTCGCAGGCCCGGTGCCGCTGCCCACGGAGATCAACCGTTTCTGCGTGATCCGTTCGCCGCACAAGTACAAGGACTCGCGCGAGCACTTCGAGATGCGCACGCACAAGCGTCTGATCGACATCATCGACCCGACTCCGAAGACGGTCGACTCGCTCATGCGCCTCGACCTGCCGGCTGGCGTCGACATCGAGATCAAGCTGTAGGGATCGCGACTAATGGACAGGCAAGTTAAGGGGATCCTGGGCGCCAAGCTCGGCATGACCCAGGTCTGGGACAACAACAAGGTCGTCCCGGTGACCGTGGTTCAGGCCGGCCCGTGCGTCGTGACCCAGGTCCGCACCGATGAGAAGGACGGCTACTCGGCTGTCCAGCTGGCATACGGCTCGATCGACCCGCGCAAGGTCAACAAGCCTGAGGCCGGCCACTACGCCAAGGCCGGCGTGTCGCCGCGGCGCCACCTCGTGGAGCTGCGCACCGTCGACGCCGGCGAGTACGAGCTCGGCCAGGAGGTCACCGTTGACTCCTTCGCTGCCGGCAGCGCCATCGACGTGACCGGCAAGACCCGCGGTAAGGGCTACGCCGGTGTCATGAAGCGCCACGGCTTCCACGGTCTGCGTGCCAGCCACGGTGTCGAGCGCAAGCACCGCTCGCCCGGCTCGATCGGCGCCTGCGCCACTCCCGGCCGCGTCTTCAAGGGCGTCCGGATGGCGGGTCGCATGGGTGGCAAGCGGTTCACCGTGCAGAACCTGACGATCCAGGCCGTCGACACCGAGCGGAACCTGATCCTGGTCAAGGGCGCGGTTCCCGGTCCCAAGGGCGCGCTGATCCTGGTCCGTTCCGCGGCGAAGAAGGGCGGTGCCAAGTGAGCTCGGTTGACGTGATCAACGCCGAGGGCAACAAGGCCGGCTCGGTCGAGCTTCCCTCGAACGTCTTCGACGTCCAGGCGAACATCCCGCTGATGCACCAGGTCGTCGTGGCGCAGCTGGCCGCCGCCCGTCAGGGCACGGCCAAGGCGAAGACCCGCGGCGAGGTCGCCGGCGGCGGCAAGAAGCCGTACAAGCAGAAGGGCACCGGTCGCGCCCGTCAGGGCTCGATCCGCGCGCCGCAGTTCACCGGTGGTGGCGTCGTGCACGGCCCCGTGCCGCGCGACTACAGCCAGCGGACCCCCAAGAAGATGAAGGCCGCTGCTCTGCGCAGCGCCCTCTCGGACCGGGCCCGGGACGGCCGCGTGTTCGTCGTCGAGTCCTTCGTCACCGGCGAGAAGCCGTCGACCAAGGCCGCCGTGACGGCGCTGCGCAAGGTCGCCCAGACGACCAAGGTTCTCGTCGTTCTGGACAGCCAGGACGAGTTGAACTGGGTCTCGCTGCGCAACGAGCCGACCGTGCACCTCATCGAGGCCGGCCAGCTGAACACCTACGACGTGCTGGTCGCGGACGAGGTTGTCTTCACGAAGGTCGCGCTCGACGAGTTCCTGGGCGGTTCCGCCGAGACGTCCGAGGAGGGCGACAAGTGAGCACGATCGCCGACCCGCGCGACATCATCGTCGCCCCGGTGGTCTCCGAGAAGAGCTACAGCGTTCTCGACCAGAACTGGTACACGTTCCTCGTCCACCCGGACGCGAACAAGACCCAGATCAAGATCGCGATCCAGCAGATCTTCAACGTCCGCGTGCTGTCCGTGAACACCGCTAACCGTGAGGGCAAGCGCAAGCGCACCCGCACCGGCTGGGGCCAGCGTAAGGCCACCAAGCGCGCGATGGTGAAGCTGGCTGACGGGGACCGCATCGAGGCCTTCGGCGGCCCGGTCAGCTAAGGGGTTCATGAATCATGGCTATCCGTAAGTACAAGCCGACCACGCCGGGCCGCCGCGGCTCGAGCGTCGCCGACTTCGCTGAGATCACCCGGTCGACGCCGGAGAAGTCTCTGCTGGTCCCGCTGCCCAAGAAGGGCGGCCGCAACGTCCACGGCCGGATCACCACCCGGCACCAGGGCGGCGGTCACAAGCGTCAGTACCGGCTGATCGACTTCAAGCGGAACGACAAGGACGGCGTGCCGGCCAAGGTCGCTCACATCGAGTACGACCCGAACCGCACCGCCCGTATTGCGCTGCTCCACTACGCGGACGGCGAAAAGCGCTACATCGTGGCGCCGAAGGACCTCAAGCAGGGTGACCGGGTCGAGTCGGGCGTTGGCGCCGACATCAAGCCCGGCAACAACCTGCCGCTGCGCAACATCCCGGTCGGTACGACGATCCACAACGTGGAGCTTCGTCCCGGCGGTGGCGCCAAGCTGGCCCGTTCGGCCGGCGTCGGCATCCAGCTCCTCGGCCGTGAGGACGTGTACGCCACGCTGCGTATGCCCTCCGGCGAGATCCGTCGCGTCGACGTGCGCTGCCGCGCCACCGTCGGCGAGATCGGCAACGCCGACCAGTCGAACATCAACTGGGGCAAGGCTGGTCGTATGCGGTGGAAGGGCAAGCGCCCGACCGTCCGTGGTGTCGCCATGAACCCTGTCGACCACCCGCACGGTGGTGGTGAGGGTAAGACCTCGGGTGGTCGCCACCCGGTGAACCCGGCGGGTAAGCCCGAGGGCCGTACCCGTCGCAAGGGCCAGCCGAGCGACAAGCTGATCGTTCGCCGCCGCTACGCCACCCGCAAGCGCGGGTAACGGGAGTAGAAGATGCCTCGCAGCCTGAAGAAGGGCCCGTTCGTCGACGACCACCTGATCAAGAAGGTGGAAGTCCAGAACGAGAAGAATTCCAAGAACGTCATCAAGACCTGGTCGCGGCGCTCGACGATCATCCCCGACATGCTCGGGCACACGATCGCCGTGCACGACGGGCGCAAGCACGTCCCGGTGTTCATCACCGAGGCCATGGTCGGTCACAAGCTGGGCGAGTTCGCTCTGACCCGTACGTTCAAGGGTCACGAGAAGGACGACCGCAAGAGCCGTCGTCGCTAAGCAGATACACGGATTAGAGGATCAAGGAGCTACAGCGATGCCAGTTAAGGGCGACGCTCCGGTGCTTCCGGGCGCGCGGGCGGTTGCGCGACACGTGCGCATCTCGCCGAACAAGGCGCGCCGGGTGGTCAACCTCGTCCGCGGTCTGCCCGCGAAGGAGGCGCTCACCGTCCTGCAGTTCGCGCCGCAGGCCGCCAGCGAGCAGGTTTACAAGGTGCTTGCCAGCGCGATCGCGAACGCTGAGAACAACGAGCGGCTCGACCCCGACGCTCTCCTCGTGAGCGAGGCGTTCGTCGACGAGGGTCCGACGCTCAAGCGGTTCCGTCCGCGGGCGCAGGGCCGGGCGTACCGGATCCGCAAGCGCACCTGTCACATCACCATCGCGGTCGAGGCGGTCCAGGCGACCCGCCCGGCGAAGAAGGCCGCCGCCAAGCCGGCGCCGAAGGCCGAGTCCCAGAGCACGGAGGGTGCCGAGTAATGGGTCAGAAGGTTCACCCCACCGGGTTCCGTCTCGGCATCTCCACCGACTGGAAGAGCCGCTGGTTCGCGGACAAGCTTTACAAGGACTACATCGGCGAGGACGTCAAGATCCGCCGCATGATGTCCAAGGGGCTTGAGCGCGCCGGCATCTCCAAGGTGGACATCGAGCGCACCCGTGACCGGGTTCGCGTCGACATCCACACCGCCCGGCCGGGCATCGTCATCGGCCGTAAGGGCGCGGAGGCCGACCGGATCCGCGGCGAGCTCGAGAAGCTCACCGGCAAGCAGGTCCAGCTGAACATCCTCGAGGTGAAGAGCCCCGAGTCGGACGCTCAGCTCGTGGCGCAGGGCGTCGCCGAGCAGCTGTCCAGCCGGGTCAGCTTCCGCCGGGCGATGCGCAAGGCCATGCAGTCGGCCATGAAGAACCCGATCTGCAAGGGCATCCGCGTGCAGGTCTCCGGCCGCCTCGGCGGCGCGGAGATGAGCCGCACGGAGTTCTACCGTGAGGGTCGCGTTCCGCTGCACACCCTCCGCGCCAACATCGAGTACGGCTTCTTCGAGGCCCGTACCACGTTCGGCCGGATCGGTGTGAAGGTCTGGATCTACAAGGGCGACGCCGTTCCGGGTCGCGAGGCCGTGGCTGAGGCGCCCGCGCGCCCCCGTCGTGACCGTGCCGACCGTCCCGAGCGTCCCCGTCGTGGCCGTTCCGGTTCGTCCGGCACGACCGCCGGCGGCACCGAGGCGGGTCGCGCTGCGGCCCAGTCCCGGACCACCGGTGACGGCGACAACGTGAATGACGCCGCGGTTGCCGCGGCCCCGGCCGTGGCCGAGACGCAGCAGGAGGGCTGACACATGCTGATGCCGCGTAAGCCCCCAAAGGGCTTTCGTAAGCCGCATCACCCGGACCGCAGTGGCGCGTCCAAGGGCGGCAACCGGGTCGTCTTCGGCGAGTTCGGTATCCAGGCTCTGGAGCCGGCGTACGTGACGAACCGGCAGATCGAGTCGGCGCGTATCGCGATGACCCGCCACATCAAGCGTGGTGGCAAGGTCTGGATCTCGATCTTCCCGGACCAGGCTCTGACCAAGAAGCCGGCCGAGACCCGCATGGGTTCCGGTAAGGGTTCTCCCGAGTGGTGGGTGGCGAACGTCAAGCCGGGACGCATTCTCTTCGAGATGTCGTTCCCGAACGAGACGGTCGCGCGTGAGGCGATGCGCCGCGCGATCCACAAGCTCCCGATGAAGTGCCGCATCGTGACACGCGAAGTGGGTGAAAGCTGATGGCAGCGGGCGTTAAGGCAGCCGAGCTGCGCGAACTCTCCGAAGAGGAGCTTGTTTCGCGGCTGCGGGAGGCCAAGGCGGAGCTGTTCAACCTTCGTGTGCAGCGCGCGACCGGCCAGCTCGACAATCACCGTCGGCTGCAGGTCGTCCGCAAGGACATCGCGAAGATCTACACGATCATGCGTGAGCGCGAGCTGGGGCTCTCGGTTGCGCCGGATGAGGTGACAGCATGAGTGAGAACACCACCGCCGCACCGCGCGCCCAGCGCAAGGTGCGCGAAGGCCTCGTGGTCAGCGACAAGATGGACAAGACCGTCGTCGTCGAGGTCGAGGACCGGGTCAAGCACGCGCTGTACGGCAAGGTCATCCGTCGTACCCGCAAGCTGAAGGTGCACGACGAGCAGAACGCGGCGGGCATCGGCGACCGGGTTCTGATGATGGAGACTCGTCCGCTCTCTGCCACCAAGCGGTGGCGGATCGTGGAGATCCTCGAAAAGGCCAAGTGAGTGCGGTGGGGCCGGCTCCGGCCGGCCCCACCGGACCATCGTTCCGCCAAGCTTCGGGTGAACGTTCCCGGAGAACTGGCAGACATAGGAGACAGACGTGATCCAGCAGGAGTCGCGACTGCGTGTCGCCGACAACACGGGTGCCCGGGAGATCCTGTGCATCCGCGTACTCGGGGGCTCCGGTCGCCGTTACGCGAGCATCGGCGACGTCATCGTGGCCACGGTCAAGGACGCCATTCCCGGTGCCGGTGTGAAGAAGGGTGACGTCGTCAAGGCGGTCGTCGTTCGCACCGCCAAGGAGAAGCGGCGCCCGGACGGCTCGTACATCCGCTTCGACGAGAACGCCGCCGTCATCATCAAGGACGGCGGGGACCCCCGCGGCACCCGCATCTTCGGCCCGGTCGGGCGCGAGCTGCGCGACAAGCGGTTCATGAAGATCATCAGCCTGGCGCCGGAGGTGCTCTGACCGTGAAGATCAAGAAGGGCGACACGGTCGTCGTCATCGCCGGCAAGGACAAGGGTGCCAAGGGTAAGGTCATCGCGGCCTTCCCGCGGCAGGACAAGGTCCTGGTCGAGGGCGTCAACCGAGTCAAGAAGCACGAGCGCATCCGCACGAACCAGCGGGGCTCGAAGACCGGTGGCATCGTTACGCAGGAAGCCCCCGTTCACATCTCCAACGTGCAGGTGCTGGACGACCAGGGCAAGCCGACTCGTATCGGCTACCGGATCGACGAGAACGGCAACAAGGTCCGCATCGCGCGTACGACCGGTAAGGAACTCTGATGACTGCCGCCACCGAGACCAAGACGCTGCCGCGCCTCAAGACCAAGTACCGGTCCGAGGTCGTGCCGGCCATCAACGAGCAGTTCAAGTACGGCAACCCCATGCAGATCCCCGGCCTGGTCAAGGTCGTCGTGAACATGGGTGTCGGCGAGGCTGCTCGTGACGCCAAGCTGATCGACGGCGCGGTTCGGGACCTGACCACGATCACCGGCCAGAAGCCGCTGATCCGCCGGGCGACCAAGTCCATCGCGCAGTTCAAGCTGCGTGAGGGCATGCCGATCGGCGCGAAGGTCACCCTTCGTGGCGACCGGATGTGGGAGTTCCTGGACCGGCTGCTGTCGATCTCGCTGCCGCGTATCCGTGACTTCCGCGGCCTCGACGGCCGGAAGCTGGACGGCCACGGGAACTACACCTTCGGTCTGACCGAGCAGTCGGTGTTCCACGAGATCGACCAGGACCGGATCGATCGCCCGCGGGGCATGGACATCACGGTGGTCACCACCGCCAAGACCGACGACGAGGGCCGGGCGCTGCTCAAGCTCCTGGGCTTCCCGTTCAAGGAGAACTGAGCATGGCGAAGAAGGCGCTGATCATCAAGGCAGCGGCGAAGCCGAAGTTCGCTGTGCGTGCCTACACCCGGTGCCAGAAGTGCGGTCGCCCGCACTCGGTCTACCGCAAGTTCGGCCTCTGCCGCGTTTGCGTGCGGGACATGGCCCACCGCGGTGAGCTCCCCGGCGTGTCCAAGGCCAGCTGGTAACCCATCCAACCGCCCCGCCCACCGCTCGTCAGCGGAGTAGAGGCCGGGTTTGTGCAATACCGCTTCGCCGTAGGCCCGCCCGCGGGAACCCCGGCGAGAAAGGTTGACGAATACCCATGACGATGACGGACCCGATCGCAGACATGCTCACGCGTCTGCGTAACGCCAACCAGGCGTACCACGACAAGGTGACGATGCCCTACTCGAAGATCAAGGCGAACATCGCCGAGGTCCTCAAGGCTGAGGGTTACATCGCCTCGTGGACGTCTGAGGAGCCCGAGGAGGGCGCGGTCGGCAAGCGTCTGGTCGTTGAGCTCAAGTACGGCCAGAACCGTGAGCGCAGCCTCGCCGGCATCAAGCGCGTCTCGAAGCCCGGCCTGCGGGTTTACGCCAAGTCCGACGAGCTGCCCCGCGTGCTCGGTGGTCTCGGTGTCGCGATCATTTCGACGTCCCAGGGATTGCTGACCGACAAGCAGGCCCGCAAGCGGAGCGTTGGCGGGGAAGTCCTCGCCTTCGTCTGGTAACTGGAGACTTAGACATGTCGCGAATCGGACGTAAGTCGATCCCGGTGCCGTCCGGAGTCGACATCACCATCACGGGCCAGACCGTCAAGGTCAAGGGCCCCAAGGGCGAGCTGTCGCACACCGTCGCCGAGCCGATCACGGTTTCGCAGGACGGCGGAGAGCTGCACGTCAACCGCCCCAACGACGAGCGCAAGGCCAAGGAACTGCACGGCCTCTCGCGTACCCTCGTCGCCAACATGATCATCGGTGTCACCGAGGGCTACAAGAAGACCCTCGAGATCAACGGCACCGGTTACCGTGTGACCGCCAAGGGCAAGGACCTGGAGTTCGCTCTCGGTTTCTCGCACCCGGTGAACATTGTGCCCCCGGCCGGCATCACCTTCTCGGTGGAGAAGCCGACCCAGTTCACGGTCTCCGGCATCGACAAGCAGCTGGTCGGTGAGGTCGCCGCGAACATCCGTAAGATCCGCCCGCCGGAGCCCTACAAGGGCAAGGGCGTCAAGTACCAGGGCGAGGTCATCCGCCGCAAGGCTGGAAAGGCAGGTAAGAAGTGACCGCCACGCTGCTCAAGCGCCGCAACGGCGGCGGGGTCGCCGCCGCGCGTGCCGTTGGCAAGGCGCGTCGGCACTTCCGGGTCCGCAAGAACATCCGCGGCACTGCCGAGCGTCCCCGCCTGGTCGTCACCCGGTCCACGCGGAACATCACCGCGCAGATCATCGACGACCTCAAGGGCCACACGCTGGTCTCGGCGTCCACGCTCGACAGCTCGATCCGTGGTGGCGAGGGCGCCAAGAGCGTCCACGCCGGCAAGGTCGGCGCGCTCCTGGCCGAGCGGGCCAAGGCCGCGGGTATTTCCAAGGTCGTCTTCGACCGCGGTGGCAACAAGTACGCGGGCCGGATTGCCGCGCTTGCGGACGCCGCCCGCGAAGCCGGACTCGAGTTCTAGGAGGAATTGACCAATGCCTGGTCAGCAGCGCCGAGGCGGCGGGTCCGGCGGTAACACCGAGGGTGGCAACCGCAGGGACAACCGCCGTGAGGGCGGCCGCGGCAACGCGCCCGTCGAGAAGACCCCGCACCTCGAGCGGGTCGTCGCGATCAACCGTGTCGCGAAGGTCGTCAAGGGTGGTCGTCGCTTCAGCTTCACCGCCCTGGTGATCGTCGGCGACGGTGACGGCACCGTCGGCATCGGCTACGGAAAGGCCAAGGAGGTGCCCGCGGCCATCGCCAAGGGCGTCGAAGAGGCCAAGAAGCACTTCTTCAAGGTCCCGCGTATCGGTGCGACCATCCCGCACCCGATCACCGGTGAGGCTGCCGCGGGCGTCGTCCTGCTCAAGCCGGCTTCCGCTGGTACCGGTGTTATCGCCGGTGGCCCGGTGCGTGCCGTGCTGGAGTGTGCCGGTATCCACGACATCCTGTCGAAGAGCCTCGGCTCCTCGAACCCGATCAACATCGTGCACGCGACGGTGGCTGCTCTGAAGGGCCTCGAGTCGCCGGAGAAGGTCGCGGCTCGCCGTGGCCTGCCGGTCGAGGACGTGGCGCCGGCTGCCATGCTGGCGGCGCGTGCGGAAGCGGCGGTGCGCTGATGGCACGCTTGAAGGTCACCCAGGTCCGGTCCGGTATCGGCCGTAAGCAGAACCAGCGGGACTCCCTGCGGTCGCTCGGCCTGAAGCGGATCAACGACGTGGTGGTCAAGGAGGACCGTCCCGAGATCCGGGGCATGATCTTCGCCGTGAACCACCTCGTGAGTGTTGAGGAGGTCGAGTAATGGCGATCAAGATCCACCACCTGCGCCCCGCGCCCGGTGCCAAGACCGCGAAGACCCGTGTCGGTCGTGGTGAGGGCTCCAAGGGCAAGACCGCCGGTCGCGGTACCAAGGGCACCGGCGCCCGGAAGAACGTCTCGGCGGCGTTCGAGGGTGGGCAGATGCCCATCCACATGCGCCTGCCGAAGATGAAGGGCCTGCGCAACAAGCCGCGCAACAAGGTCGTCTTCCAGGTCGTCAACCTGGACCGTCTCGCCGAGCTGTTCCCGAACGGCGGCGAGGTCGGTCCGGCCGAGCTGGTCGAGGCCGGCGCTGTCCGCAAGGGTCAGCCGGTCAAGGTCCTGGGCTCGGGCGAGCTGGGCGGCGTGTCGCTGACGATCAAGGCGCACGCGTTCAGCGAGTCGGCCAAGGAGAAGATCGCGGCTGCCGGTGGTTCCGTCACCGAGCTGTAGTTCGTGAAACGGTGGGAGGCCGTGGTACCGGGGAAGCCCGGCGCCACGGCCTCTTGTCGTTGAGGGGCCTGTGAAGCGCGTGGGGCGGATAAGGTGGCCGCAACCGTACGGAACACGGCCGTAACATCCGGTGCCCTCAGGGGCGTTCTGAGCGGGCCGCGCTGCCGTATGGTGAGAACCGGCCGGGACGGGTGACCGGCCAAGGTGGAGCACGCCCGGTTCGTACACGAATCCGGACAGTTGTGTTGTACTGGGGCATCGGACCATGCGACGCCGGTGGTTGAGCTCTCGGCGTTGCTGATACAGTGCTCCGCTGGCGGCCTCTACGGCTGCCCAATGATGTGTGCCCGAACTTCCGGGATACCGCAACCCAGAGTGTGGCGACCACGCAGGAGGATCAGTTGTTGTCCGCCTTCTCGAGCGCGCTTCGGACGCCTGACCTGCGGAAGAAGCTACTCTTCACGGTAGCGATTATCGCGATCTACCGTCTCGGTGCCACATTGCCCAGCCCCGGTGTGTCCTACGCCAATGTGAAGGCCTGTCTGGCTCTCACCGAGGCTTCCGGCAACGGCGTGCTGAACCTTCTGAACCTCTTCTCCGGCGGTGCGCTGCTTCAGCTCTCCGTTTTCGCGCTGGGCATCATGCCGTACATCACGGCGTCGATCATCCTGCAGCTGCTCACGGTCGTGATCCCGCGACTCGAGCAGCTCCGCAAGGAGGGCCAGTCCGGCCAGGCGAAGATCACGCAGTACACCCGGTACCTGACGCTCGGCCTCGCCGTGCTGCAGGCCAGCGCGTTCGTCGCCCTGGCGCGGACCGGTCAGCTCTTCGGCAACGTCTGCGACCAGGACAACCCGGCGTACCAGATCATCCCGGAGGACACCGGTCTTCCGATGTGGCTGACGCTGACCGTCCTGGTGATGACGATGACCGCCGGCACCGGCGTGGTCATGTGGCTCGGCGAGCTGATCACCGACCGCGGCGTCGGCAACGGCATGTCGGTCCTGATCTTCACCTCGATCGCGGCCCGCCTCCCCGGCGAGGGCTGGACGATCAAGACGTCGAGCGGCACCGGCAAGTTCCTGCTGGTCATCGGCCTGGTCCTGGTGATCATCGCGCTGGTCGTCTTCATCGAGCAGGCCCAGCGCCGCATCCCGGTCCAGTACGCGAAGCGCATGATCGGCCGGCGGATGTACGGCGGCACCTCCACCTACATCCCGCTGAAGGTCAACCAGGCTGGTGTCGTTCCGGTCATCTTCGGGTCCTCGCTGCTCTATCTGCCGCAGCTGTACCTGCAGTTCTTCGACCAGAACAACCTCAAGGGTTACCAGATCTGGATCCAGAACAACCTGGCTGACCCGACGAGCCCGATCTACATCGGCCTCTACTTCCTGCTGATCATCTTCTTCACGTACTTCTACGTGTCGATCACGTTCAACCCGACTGAGGTCGCGGAGAACATGAAGAAGTACGGTGGTTTCGTTCCGGGCATCCGTCCGGGCAAGCCGACCGCCGACTACCTGGACTTCATCCTCAGCCGTATCACGCTGCCGGGCGCTCTTTACCTGGCCATGATCTCGGTGTTGCCGAACTTCTTCTTCATCTGGCTCAACCAGCAGCAGTACCAGAACTTCCCGTTCGGTGGTACCGCAGTGCTGATCATGGTGGGCGTGGGTCTGGAGACGGTGAAGCAGATCGAGAGCCAGCTCATGCAGCGGAACTACGAAGGGTTCCTCCGGTAGTGGGGACGCAGGGCCGGGGGGCTCTGGCGTCGACGGTGGGCGTGGTTTCTCCTGACCGAAGCGAGGCGATGTAGGTGCGGCTGGTACTGGTGGGCCCTCCGGGGGCCGGCAAGGGGACCCAGGCTGAGTTCATCGCCGCCCATCTCGCCGTACCGAAGATCTCGACCGGTGACATCTTCCGCGCCAACGTGTCGCAGGGGACGCCGCTCGGCGTCGAGGCCAAGCGCTACATGGATGCCGGCCAGCTCGTCCCCGACGAGGTGACCATCAACATGGTGCGGGACCGGCTCGCCGAGCCGGACGCGAGCGACGGCTTCCTGCTGGACGGCTTCCCGCGGACCGTGCCGCAGGCGCAGGCGCTGGACAAGCTCCTCGCCGACCTGGGCACCGCGCTGGACATCGTGATGGAGCTCGTGGTCGACGACGACGAGGTGATCCGCCGGCTCTCCGGCCGGCGGACCTGCCGTGGTTGCGGAAAGATCTGGCACGTCGAGTTCGACCCGACGAGCAAGGAGAACATCTGCGACCGCTGCGGCAGCGAGCTGTTCCAGCGTGACGACGACAAGGCCGAGACGATCGCGAACCGGCTGGTGGAGTACTCGGACAAGACCGCGCCGCTGGTCGACTTCTACGGCGCCCAGGGCAAGCTCGTCGGCATCGACGCGACCGGACCGGTCGAGGACGTGACCGTGCGCGCGATCGACGCCCTGCGCTCCTACGGGGGCTGACGTGGCACGTAACGAGCAGAACATCCAGCTGAAGTCGGTCGAGCAGTTCGAGCTGATGCGGGCGGCCGGCCTGGTCGTGGCGGCCGCTCTGGACGCCATGCGGGACGCGGTGGCACCCGGTGTGTCGACCGGCGACCTGGACGCGATCGCGGAGAAGGTGATCCGGGACGCCGGGGCCATCCCTTCGTTCAAGGGCTACCACGGCTTCCCGGCCTCGATCTGCGCCTCGGTCAACGAGCAGGTGGTGCACGGCATCCCGAGCACCGAGCAGATCCTGCGCGAGGGTGACCTGATCTCCCTGGACTGCGGGGCGATCCTGGAGGGCTGGCACGGCGACTCGGCGATCACCGTCGGGGTCGGCGAGACCGATCCGGCGTTGCTGCGGATGGCCGAGGTCGCCGAGGACGCCATGTGGGCGGGTATCGCCGCGGCGGCCCGGGGCGTGGCGAACGGCCGGGGCCGGCTGACGGACATCTCCTTCAACATCGAGAAGGTGATCCGCAAGGCCGGCCGGTACGGGATCGTCGACGGTTACGGCGGCCACGGCATCGGCACCGAGATGCACCAGGACCCGCACGTGCTCAACCACGGCAAGCCGGGCCGCGGTGTCCGGGTGGTCCCGGGCATGGCTCTGGCGATCGAACCGATGATCACGATGGGCTCGCCCCGGACCGTCGAGCTCGACGACGGCTGGACCGTGGTGACCCGGGACGGCTCCCGCGCCGCGCACGTTGAGCACACCATGGCGCTGCTGGACGACGGCGTGTGGGTGACCACCGCCCCCGACGGCGGCCGGGCCCGTCTCGGCGATCTGGTGACCGCCAAACAGCCTTAGCAACGCCGCCCATGGATGAACTGGACCCCGGCTGGCATGCTGGGGTCCATGGGGCGCGAGGGAATGCGAGCGGGCGACGCCGACCGGCAACAGGTGGCGGATCAGCTGAAGAAGGCGCTCGACGAGGGTCGGCTCGATCTCGGGGAGTACGACGAGCGGATCCAGCGGGCGTACGGCGCGCGGACCTTCGCCGATTTCGACGGGCTGCTGGACGACCTGCCGGGCACGGTCCCGGTGCAGAAGTCGCAGATCCAGCCGGCGCCACCGGCGCCCGGCGCCCCGGTCTCCGCGGCCGCTGAGGCGCACGGCCGGCGGAGCGGTGTCCAGCCCGCGATCGGCCTCTTCCTGCTCTGCACGGTGATCTGGGGCATCTCCAGCCTGGCCTCCGGTGAGGCGTATTACTTCTGGCCGGCCTGGGTGCTCATCCCGGTGGCGTTCGCGGTTCTGGCGCGACTCGGAGATCGGGACAAGCGACGCCACTGAGGCGATAAAGTCGTACATGTCCCGGCGCTGACACGCCCGACCCCGGGTTGCGGAACCCTCGGTTTGGCGTCGGTGTAACGGGCGCGTAGACTAGCTTGCTGGCGCGCAGCGTCCTCTCCTCCATGTCCTCAAGCGCTTCGAGGGCGGGGGAGCCGCGGCTGGTCCGAGCGGTTTTTCAGCTCGGGTAAGACGTTGCACAGCCTGCCCCAAGAACCCGATGTCAGGTAGCGGAGGACATGCCAAAGAAAGACGGAGCCATCGAGATCGAAGGCCGAGTGATCGAGCCCCTGCCGAACGCTATGTTCCGCGTGGAGCTCGCCAATGGTCACAAGGTCCTGGCACACATCTCCGGCAAGATGCGGCAGCACTACATCCGCATCCTTCCCGAGGACAGGGTCGTCGTCGAGCTCTCGCCGTACGACCTGACCCGTGGGCGAATCGTCTACCGCTACAAGTAAGCAGCGGGTCGCGGGGTTTTCTATCCCGTCTGACTGAGAGTTAAGGCAAACCGTGAAGGTCAAGCCGAGCGTCAAGCGGATCTGCAACAACTGCCGGGTCATCCGGCGGCACGGCCGGGTCATGGTCATCTGCAGCACCGACCCGCGCCACAAGCAGCGCCAGGGCTGATCACAGCCTCGTCGCAGGATCCGTACCACTGAACAAGCTCGTCCCAGCCGCGCGTGCACGCGCATGAGCGGCTGTACCCCCGGTCGGAGGCCGGGGCCCGCCCGGGCAGGCGGGGTGGGACAGGCACAGACCTCCGTGAGAAACCTGAGGAGTACGCCCACTTATGGCTCGTCTCGTCGGCGTTGATCTCCCCCGCGAAAAGCGGATGGAGATCGCGCTCACCTACATCTTCGGCATCGGTCGCACCCGTGCCGTCGAGGCACTGACTGCTACCGCAATTGACCTGAACAAGCGCGCCAAGGACCTCACGGACGAGGAGCTGGTCCAGCTCCGCGACTACATCGAGTCCAACTTCAAGGTTGAAGGCGACCTGCGCCGCGAGGTCGCTGCGGATATCCGCCGCAAGGTTGAGATCGGCTGCTACGCCGGCATCCGCCACCGCAAGGGCCTGCCCGTGCGTGGACAGCGGACCCGGACCAACGCTCGTACCCGCAAGGGCCCGAAGCGCACGGTCGCCGGTAAGAAGAAGCCCGGTCGGAAGTAATAGGAGCGCACTGACTTATGCCACCGAAGGCACGCGCAGGGGCCGCCGTCAAGAAGGTCCGGCGCAAGGAACGCAAGAACGTCGCCCACGGGCAGGCGCACATCAAGAGCACCTTCAACAACACCATCGTGTCGATCACCGACCCGACCGGTGCTGTGATCTCCTGGGCCTCGTCCGGCCAGGTGGGCTTCAAGGGCTCCCGCAAGTCGACCCCGTTCGCCGCGCAGCTGGCCGCCGAGGCCGCCGCGCGTCGTGCCATGGAGCACGGCATGCGCAAGGTGGACGTCTTCGTGAAGGGTCCCGGTTCCGGCCGGGAGACCGCCATCCGTTCGCTGCAGGCCGCCGGCCTCGAGGTCGGACAGATCTCCGACGTCACGCCGCAGCCGCACAACGGTTGCCGCCCGCCGAAGCGTCGCCGGGTCTAAGGGGGAATTGACTGATGGCTCGTTACACCGGTGCTGACTGCAAGCGCTGCCGCCGCGAGAAGATGAAGCTCTTCCTCAAGGGCAGCAAGTGCGATGGACCGAAGTGCCCCTTCGAGTCCCGCCCGTTCCCGCCCGGCCAGCACGGCCGTGGCCGGACCAAGGAGACCGAGTACCTTCTGCAGCACCGCGAGAAGCAGAAGGCGCGTCGGGCGTACGGCGTTCTGGAGAAGCAGTTCCGCGGCTACTACGAGGAAGCCGTGAACAAGCCGGGTAAGACCGGTGAGGTTCTGCTGCAGATCCTCGAGACCCGTCTCGACAACGTCGTCTACCGGGCCGGCTACGCCGCGTCCCGCGACATGGCCCGGCAGCTGGTCAAGCACGGCCACTTCCTGGTCAACGGTTCCAAGGTCGACATCCCGTCGTACCGGGTCAAGGAACACGACATCGTCACCGTGCGTGAGAAGTCGAAGGAAATGACCCCGTTCGTCGTGGCGCAGGCCCAGGCCGGCTCCCGCCCCGTTCCGGCGTGGCTCGAGCCGATCCCGGCCGAGATGAAGATCCTGATCCACTCGATCCCGGCCCGCGCTGTCATCGACACGCAGGTTCAGGAGCAGCTGATCGTGGAGCTTTACTCCAAGTAACAAAGTTGCCCGGCGCCTCGAAGGCGCCGGGCAATCGGTGATGGCCATCAAATAGTGGGTGGCCTGACAGAAAGAAGAACAGCGTGCTCATCAGCCAGCGGCCGACCCTCTCGGAGGAGTCGCTCAGCGAGACCCGCTCCCGGTTCACCATCGAGCCTCTGGAGCCGGGCTTCGGCTACACCCTCGGTAACTCGCTGCGTCGGACCCTGCTGTCGTCCATCCCGGGCGCGGCGGTCACCAGCATCAAGATCGACGGCGTGCTGCACGAGTTCACCACGATCCCCGGTGTCAAGGAGGACGTGGTCGAGCTGGTCATGAACGTCAAGGAACTGACCGTCAGCTCCGAGCACGACGAGCCGGTCAGCATGTACCTGCGCAAGCAGGGCCCTGGCGACGTGACCGCCGGTGACATCCAGCCCCCGGCTGGCGTCTCCGTGCACAACCCCGACCTGAAGCTGGCCACCCTGAACAGCAAGGGCCGGCTCGACATGGAGCTCACCGTCGAGCGGGGCCGTGGCTACGTCACGGCGGCGCAGAACAAGAGCGCCGGCGCCGAGATTGGCCGGATCCCGGTCGACTCGATCTACTCGCCGGTCCTCAAGGTGACCTACCGCGTCGAGGCGACCCGTGTCGAGCAGCGCACCGACTTCGACCGCCTGATCATCGACGTCGAGTCGAAGGCGTCGATCTCGCCGCGGACCGCGCTGGCCTCGGCCGGCTCGACCCTCGTCGAGCTGTTCGGCCTGTGCCGGGAGCTGGACGAGACCGCCGAGGGCATCGACATCGGCCCGTCGCCGCAGGACGCTCAGCTGGCCGCCGATCTGGCCCTGCCGATCGAGGAGCTGGACCTCACCGTCCGGTCGTACAACTGCCTCAAGCGCGAGGGCATCAACAGCGTGGGCGAGTTGATAGGGCGTACGGAGGCTGACCTTCTGGACATCCGGAACTTCGGCCAGAAGTCGATCGACGAGGTCAAGATGAAGCTCGCCGGAATGGGCCTGGGGCTGAAGGACAGCGCGCCTTCCTTCGACCCGGCGCACGTCGTGGACTCGTTCGGCGACGTGGACTACGACACCGACGACTACCGCGAGACCGAGCAGCTGTAAGTCCGGCTGCCGCGCGCCATAACCCTGCTGCCCGAGGCGGCTCCGCCGCACTGCTCGACATATTCACGAGGAGCATCGAAGAAATGCCCACGCCCACCAAGGGTGCCCGCCTCGGCGGCAGCCCGGCACACGAGAAGCTCATCCTGGCGAACCTGGCCACTGAGCTCTTCCGGCACGGGAAGATCAAGACCACCGAGACGAAGGCCCGGCGGCTGCGTCCGCTGGCCGAGCAGCTCATCACGAAGGCCAAGCGCGGCGACCTGCACGCCCGTCGCCGGGTTCTGACCGTCGTGAAGGACAAGGACGTCGTGTACGCCCTGTTCGAGCAGATCGCTCCGCGGTACACGAACCGCCCCGGCGGCTACACCCGGATCACCAAGACCGGCCCCCGCAAGGGCGACGCCGCTCCGATGGCCGTCATCGAGCTGGTCGAGGAGCTGCAGGTCGCGGCCACCACCGCCGCGCCGTCGAAGGCTGACCGCAAGGCGGCCGCGCAGCAGGCCAAGGTCGAGGCGCTCGCGCCCGAGGACGACGCGCCGAAGAGCGCGCCGGCCGCGGACACCGACGCTGACCAGGACGCCGAGGCGCCCGTGAACGCGTCCGGTGACAAGGGTGCCGAGGGCCCCGGCGACCAGGCCGAGGGCGACGACACCACCAAGGCCTGATACTCAGGTTTTTCGGAAAGCCCGGTACCCGTTCGGGGTGCCGGGCTTTTCGCTTGGCGGAAATCAAAACACTTCACCTGTACGCGAGGAGCACGCCCGTAATGTCGGAATCCATCCGCCTTCGGCTGGACGTGTCGTACGACGGCGCCGGCTTCTCGGGCTGGGCCGCCCAGCCGACCCGCCGGACGGTCGCCGGCGTGCTCACCGAGGCGCTGGGCCGGCTCGTCGGACCGGAGACGCCGCTCGGGTTGACGGTTGCCGGGCGTACCGATGCGGGGGTGCACGCCACCGGACAGGTCTGCCACATCGACCTGCCGATCGAGGACTGGGAACGGCTCTCCGGATCGCTGCTGCGCCGGCTCGCCGCCCTGATGCCGCCGGACGCCCGGGTCCGCGCGCTCCGGCCGGTCCCGGACACCTTCGACGCGCGCTTCTCGGCGACGTTCCGGCGGTACGAGTACCGCGTCTGCGACGAGCAGTGGGGTCCGGAGCCGCTGCGCCGGCACGACACGCTCGGCTGGCTGCGACCGCTCGACCTGGACCGGCTCAACGCCGCCGCGGCCGGGCTGCTCGGCGAGCACGACTTCGCGGCGTTCTGCAAACGCAAGGAGCATGCCACCACGATCCGGGCGATCAACCGGCTGGACTGGCGCCGGGACCCGGACGGGGTCCTGGTGGCGACCGTGCAGGCGGATGCGTTCTGCCAGGCGATGGTCCGCAGCCTGGTGGGGGCGATGCTCTTCGTCGGCGACGGCCGCCGGGAGCCGGAGTGGCCGGGGCGGCTGCTCACGCTCCGGGAACGCTCCAGCGAGGTGACGGTGGCGGCCGCGCACGGGTTGACCCTGGTGGCGGTCGGTTACCCGGACGAGGCGGAGTACGCCGCGCGGGCCGAGGCCACCCGCCGCCTCCGAGGCTGAGCTCCACACACAGGGCGAACGTCAGCCGAGCGCCTGGAATCCACACGCGGGCTCAGGTGGTTGGCAGGGCTGTGCTCAGGTGGATGTCGAGCAGGTCGGTGGTTACCCGGGTCACCGCCGGATCGGTGCCGGGGACCAGCTCACCCGTGGAACTGACGATCACGCAGTAGATCAGGTAGCGGTCGTGCGTGCGCCAGGCGACGGGGGTGCCCGGCGGGGTGTCGGCGCCGGTCAGCGTGGCGAAACTGCCGTCGCCGGTTTCGACCAGGTCGCGCACCACCTCGCTGACGGCTGCCGCGCTCGGCGTGTCCGGCAGGGTCAGCACACCGGCCGTCACCCGATAGTCGGCATACGGGACGGTGAGGACTGCCCGGATCGACTGCGAACACCCGTACCCCTGGAGCACCGACCGCAAGGCGCCGGTGACGGCGACCGGGCAATCGGCCTCGGCCCGCGCCTGGCTCGCCCGGAAGAGGGACGCCTGCTCGGGGAAGACGTCGCTCGCGGTGAGCGGTCCGGACGATCCGGAGGCCGGTGGGTGGCGTTCGTCGGCGACGATCAGCACGCCGACCATCACGCAGATGCCGAGCACGATCAGGGCGGCCAGGCCGCGGGTGAGCAGGTGGGCCGTTCGGAGGGGTTCCCGCCGCAGATGCCGGCGGCTGTGTGCCCGGGAGCGATGCTGGCCGGTGGTGATCGGGAACGGCCTCAGGACCAGAGCGTGCGCGGCATGGTGGGCGGGGCGCGTCGGGATGGCGTACCGCATGAGGCCCAAGCTAGGCGGGGACGCTGATCTATGAACGCACAGTTTGTCCGGTACCCCGATGTCCCGCCGCTCGTTCGGCGGCGGGAGACTTGCCGGGTGAGTGCCGACCATTACTTCTCCGCCGACCCGGATGCGCCGCTGCGGCGCAGCGAGATCGAGTTCAGCGTCGCCGGCAAGAACCACCGGCTCGCCGTCGCGTCCGGGGTGTTCTCGGCCGGGCGGCTGGACCCGGGCACCGCCGTGCTGCTCCGCAAGGCCGGGCTGCCGGACGCCTCGGCCGAGGGGACGTTTCTCGACCTGGGCTGCGGTTATGGCCCGATCGCCCGGGTGCTGGCGACCGAGGCGCCGGCGGCGACCGTGTGGGCCGTGGACGTGAACTCCCGCGCCCGGGAGTTGACCGCCGAGAACACCAAGAATTTGAGGGTACGGGTGGCAGCGCCCGACGACGTGCCCGCGGACGTGGAGTTCCAGCAGATCTGGAGCAACCCGCCCACCCACGTCGGCAAGGCGGAGCTGCACGGGCTGATGGAACGCTGGCTGCCGCGGCTGGCACCGGACGGTGTTGCCTGGCTGGTGATCAACCGGAACCTCGGTGGTGATTCGCTGCACACCTGGCTGACCGGCCTCGGCTGGCAGGTCGAGCGTGTGGCCAGCCAGCGGGGGTTCCGAGTCCTGAAGGTCACCCGAAAATCGGCTGACTGACCGAGCGGTCACCGGGGAGGATGCCGGGCATGGGTTACGTGGATGTCGCCGGCGCCGGTTTCGTGCTCCCGGACGGGCGGGAGCTCTTCGCCGACGTGTCGTTCCGGGTCGGCGAGGGCGCGAAGGTGGCGCTGGTTGGGCCGAACGGGGCCGGCAAGACGACGCTGATGCGCATGGTCGCGGGAGACATCCCGACCCAGAGCGGCACGATCGCGCGGTCCGGAGGGCTCGGCGTGATGCGCCAGTTCATCGGCATGATCGGCGACGACCGTACCCTGGAAGATCTTGCTTTGTCGCTTGTCGCGCCCGCGCTCGGCACGGCAGGTGAGCGACTGCGCGCCGCGGCCGCGGCCCTCGACGAGACCGAGAAGAGTCAGATCGGGTACGCGAACGCGCTCGCCCACTGGGGTGAGGCCGGTGGTTACGAGGCAGAGGTCCTCTTCGACACGGTCGCTGTCTCGATCCTGGGCAAGTCGTGGGAGGAGACCAAGGACCGGATCGTGCGGACCCTCTCCGGCGGCGAGCAGAAACGGTTTGCGCTGGACCTGCTGCTCCGCGGGAGCGACGAGGTGCTGCTGCTCGACGAGCCGGACAACTTCCTCGACGTCCCCGCGAAACGCTGGCTGGAACAGCGGATGCGGGAGTCGTCGAAATCGATCCTCTACGTCTCGCACGACCGGGAGCTGCTGGCGCAGACCGCGAACCGGGTGGTGGCCGTGGAGGGCGGCGGCGCGTGGACCCATCCGGGCGGCTTCGCCTCTTGGCACGAGGCCCGGTCGAACCGGCACGAGCGGATGGAGGAGCTGCGCCGCCGCTGGGACGAGGAGCACGAGAAACTCCGCGAGCTGGTCTTCACGCTGAAGAACAAGGCGGCCTACAACGACGGTCTCGCCTCGCGTTACCAGGCCGCGCAGACCCGGCTGCGCAAGTTCGAGGAGGCCGGCCCGCCGCCGCTGCCGCCGAAGGAGCAGTCCCTGCGGATGAACCTGCGCGGCGGGCGCACCGGCAAGCGCTCGGTGATCTGCGAGCAGCTCGAGCTGGAGAACCTGACGTTCCCGTTCGACCTGGAGATCTGGTACGGGGACCGGGTCGCCGTCCTCGGCGCGAACGGCACCGGCAAGTCCCACTTCCTGCGGCTGCTCGCGGCCGGCGGCTCCGAGCCCGATCTGGAGCACAAGCCGGTCGACGGCGCGCCGCTGACGCATGTGATGCACGGCGGCGTGGCCCGGCTCGGCGCGCGGGTGCGTCCGGGGCACTTCTCGCAGACCCACGACCGGCCGGAGCTGATGGAGAAGACGCTCGTCGAGATCCTCTGGCGGGGCGACGAGCACCGGTCCGGAGTCGACCGGGCCGGGGCGATGAAGGCGCTCAACCGGTACGAGCTGGCGGCACAGGGCGACCAGCGGTTCGGCACGCTCTCCGGCGGTCAGCAGGCCCGGTTCCTGGTGCTGCTGCTGGAGTTGTCCGGTGCCACGTTGCTGCTGCTCGACGAGCCGACGGACAACCTGGACCTGGCGTCGGCGGAGGCGCTGGAGGAGGGCTTGAAAGCCTTCGACGGTACGGTGATGGCTGTCACCCACGACCGCTGGTTCACCCGCTCCTTTGATCGTTTCGTGCTGTTCAGAGGCGATGGCGAGGTCGTCGAGGTTCCCGAACCGGTTTGGGACGTCCGCTGAGCTAGCTGGCTTCGCTTCGCTCCGCGGCGATTGCCTTGTAACCGGTGAGTTAGGGCGCGGTTTTCCGCCATCCGCAAACCCCGCGGCCGTCGGAAAACCGAGTCCTAACTCACCGGCGGCAATCGCTGGAGTCATCCGTGACGAGTCGTGTTATGGTCCGGTCACAACAAAGAAAAACCCCACGGGAGTCCGGGCACCGGGCTGAGAGGGGGGCTGACGCGGCCCCCGACCGTCGAACCTGATCCGGGTCATGCCGGCGCAGGGAGGAGTGCTTCATGCACGGTTCGTTGTCGTTTCCCCGGCTCCACGTCATCACCGACTCGCTCGACGTCGTCCGCGGCGTCGCCGGCCAGCCCGACGTCGCCGTTCAGATCCGGGTCAAGACGAGCGACGCCCAGGCGTACGCGCTGACCGTCGCGGCCCTCGAGATCCTCCGCCCGGCGGGCACGATGTGCCTGGTCAACGACCGGGTAGCGGTGGCGCTGGCGGCCGGCGCGGACGGTGTGCACGTCGGCGCCGACGACCTGCCGGTGGACGCCGCCCGGCGGATCCTCGGCCCGGACGCGGTGATCGGCGCGACCTGCCGGAACCCGACGGACGCCCGGGCCGCCGTCGCCGCCGGCGCCTCCTATCTGGGCACCGGGCCGGCGTTCGCGACGTCCACGAAGGACGGCCTGCCACCACCGATCGGCCCGGCCGGTGTCGCCGCCGTCGTCGACGCGGTGCCGGGCACGCCGGTGCTGGCGATCGGTGGGATCACTGCCGACCGGGTGCCGGTCCTGCCGTCGCACGGGGTCGCCGCGATCGGCGCGTTCGTGACCGATCCGAAGCGGGCGGTCGCCGAGTTCCTGGAGGCCCTGCGATGAGGGTCGCGATCGTCGGCGGCGGGATCATCGGGCTTGCCGTCGGCCGGGAGTTGCTGCTCCGGGGAGCGGACGTCACGGTCTACGACCCGGCGCCGGAGGGAACCGGGGGCGCCTGGCACGTGGCGGCCGGGATGCTCGCTCCGGGTGGGGAGTCGGCGTTCGAGTTTCCGTTCCTGGAGCCGCTGCTGGAGGCGTCCAACGCGCTCTGGCCCTCGTATGCGTCGTCACTGGGAGACGTCGGATATGACGAGGCCGGCACGTTGAGCGTGGCACTGACCGCCGACGATCTGGCGGAGGCGAAGCGGGAGTGGCAGCACCAGAAACTCACCACGCTGACCGGCTCGCAGGTGCGTGACCGGGAGCCGTCGCTGTCGCCGCGGATCCGGGCCGGGGCCTACTCGCCGACGGAGCGGCAGGTCGACCCGCGCAAGGTGGTGGCGGCGCTGCGCTTCGCATTGGACGGTCGCGTGGCCCTCAAGCATGTAACCGACATCTCCGAAATTTCTGCCGATACCGTTGTGGTGGCGGCCGGCCTGGGCACGGCCGCGCTGACCGGACTTCCCATCCGCCCGGTGAAAGGCCAGGTCCTGCGCCTGCGCGGCGAACCCGGCCTGCTCCGGCACGTGATCGACGGCGCCGCCGACGGTCGGCACGTCTACCTGGTGCCGCGCGCCGACGGTGAAGTGGTGGTCGGCGCCACCCAGGAGGAGCGCTCCGACCGGGCGGTCACCGCGGGCGGGGTGCACGACCTGCTGCGCGCCGCGCTCGACCTGGTCCCCGGCCTCTCCGAGCACGAGATCATCGAACTCACCGTCGGGCACCGGCCCGGCACGCCGGACAACGCGCCGATCCTCGGCCGGCTCGACGACCGGACCGTGGTGGCCGCCGGTCACCACCGCAACGGGGTGCTGCTCGCCCCGATCACCGCGCGGCTCATCGCGGACCTGGTGCTCACCGGAGCCGCGGACCCACTGCTGGACGCCTTCACCCCCGGGAGGTTCTGATGCGCCTGACGATCAACGGCCAGGACCGGAGCAGGACCGAGAGTTGCACCGTCGCGACCCTCGTTGCCGAGATCATCGCCGCCCAGCGTGGGGTGGCGGTCGCCGTCAACGGAACCGTGGTGCCGCGCTCGGCGTGGAATGAGGTGGACCTGGCCGACGGTGACCGGGTCGAGGTGCTCACCGCTGCTCAGGGGGGTTGAGATGTTCCTCCCCGAGAACGGACTCATCCTCGGTACCGGCGGCGCGCAGAGCCTCGCGATCCTGGAAGAGGCGATCGCGGCGTCCGAGACCACGCTCGTCACGGTGGCGCTGCGCCGGGTCGACGCGGCAGGTCCGGGACTGCTGCCGATGCTGGACCGGCTCGGTGTGCGGGTGCTGCCGAACACCGCGGGCTGCTACACGGCGGGTGACGCGGTGAAGACCGCGCAGATGGCCCGGGAAGCGTTCGAGACCGACCTGATCAAGCTTGAGGTGATCGGCGACGAGCGGACCCTGCTGCCGGACGGTGTGGAACTGCTCCGAGCCGCCGAGACGCTCGTCGCGGACGGGTTCACGGTCCTGCCGTACACCACCGACGACCCGATCCTGGCCCGCCGTCTGGCCGACGCCGGATGCGCCGCGGTGATGCCCGCCGGCTCGCCGATCGGTTCCGGTCTCGGCATCTCCAACCCGCACCACATCGAGCTGATCCGGCAGAACGTGGACGTGCCGGTGGTGCTGGACGCCGGCATCGGCACCGCCTCCGACGCGGCGCTCGCGATGGAACTCGGCTGCGACGCGGTGCTCGTCGCCAGCGCGATCACCCGGGCCGACGATCCGGCGGCGATGGCGGCGGCGATGCGGCACGCGGTAGCGGCGGGACGGCTCGCCCGCGCCGCCGGGCGAATCCCACGCCGGTTCCACGCGCTCGCGTCCACGGCCGACGAGGGGATCGCGGAATGGTGACGCCGGGCGGGCTCGTCGTGCTCACCGACCGGCGGTCCGCCGCCGGGCCGCTGGTGGAGGTGGTCGCGGCGGCGGTCCGCGGCGGCGCCGACTGGGTCATTCTGCGCGAGCGCGACCTCGGGTACGAGGAGAGAGCCGCCCTCGCGGCGCAGCTGAGGCCGCTCCTGCCGCCCGGGCGACTGATCGTCGCGGGTCCGGATCCGCTGGGCGGCACGGCCGTGCACCTCTCGGCCGCCGATCCGCTGCCGTCCGGGGTTCCGCTGGTGGGCCGCTCGTGGCACGGCGCCGAGCCGCCCTCCGATGTGGATTACGTGACGTTGTCGCCGATCTACCCGACGGCGACGAAGCCGGGTTACGGGCCGGCGCTCGGCGCGGCGGGGGCGGCGGCGCTGGCCGGGCGGGTGCCGTGGCTGGCGCTGGGCGGGGTCGACTCGGCGGCGCGGGCCGCGGAGTGCGCCCGGGCCGGTGCCGAGGGGATCGCGGTGCTCGGGGCGATCATGCGGGCGGCCAATCCGGCGCGGGTGGCGAGCGAGCTGGCGGGCGCGTTCGCGGCCGCTCAGCGGGCCGCGGCGAGTGCGGGGGCGGGAGCGTGGTGACGCCGCGGGTGGTGCTCACCATCGCCGGGTCGGACTCCGGTGGGGGTGCGGGGATCCAGGCGGATCTCAAGACGTTCGCGGCGCTCGGGGCGTTCGGGACGTCGGTGCTCACCGCGATCACCGCGCAGAACACGCTGGGTGTCACGGCGATCCACGCGGTGCCCGCCGACATCGTCGCGGCGCAGCTCGACGCGGTGCTCTCAGATCTGCCGGTGGCGGCCGTGAAGGTCGGGATGGTGTCCGATCCGGCGGTGGCGAAAGTGATCGCGGAACGGGCCGGCGACCTGCCCCATCTGGTCATCGATCCGGTGATGGTGGCGACCGCCGGAAGCCGGCTCTCCGATTCGGCTGTGGTGGGAGTGCTCCTCCCGTACGCCAGTGTGCTGACGCCGAACCGGCACGAAGCCGGCGCCCTCCTCGGCCGGGTGATCGAAACGGCCGAGGAGATGGCCGAAGCCGCCGCCGAGCTCGCGAAGCTCGGCCCACGCGGGGTGGTCGTGACCGGAAGTGAACTTGCGGTCGACGTCCTGCACGTCGCGGGAGAGACCACCGTGCTGCGGGGCTCGCCGGTGGAGACCCGCAACAACCATGGGTCTGGCTGCACGTTCTCGTCGGCGATCGCGGTGCGGCTGGCCGCGGGCGACTCGGTGCCGGAAGCGGTGATGACCGCGAAGGATTACGTGTATCGCGGTCTGCGCGGCGGCGCCTCCTGGCAGCTCGGGGCGGGACCCGGGCCGCTGGACCACTTCGCCTGGTCCCTCTGAGTTCCGGCAGCACTGTCGCTGATCCTTCGCGGCCGTGTCATGCCGTTTTTATCCAATTTCGTGGAGGTTTGCCGTGAGACGTAAGACCTATGTGGACGGTCCCCGTTCGGACATCCGCGTGCCGTTCACCGAGGTGGTTCTGACCGGGGACGAACCGCCGGTGCGGCTCTACGACACGTCCGGTCCGGGCAGTGATCCGCTCGTCGGGCTGCCGCCGCTGCGCAAACCGTGGTGGACCGGGCAGACCCAGCTCGCCGCCGCGCGCGCCGGGATCGTCACGCCCGAGATGGAGTTCGTCGCGGTGCGCGAAGGCGTCACCCCCGAGCTGGTGCGCGACGAGATCGCTTCCGGTCGCGCGGTGCTGCCGGCCAACCGGAACCACCCCGAGTCCGAGCCCATGATCATCGGTTCGCGGTTCCTCGTGAAGGTCAACGCGAACATCGGCACCTCGGCCGTCACCTCGTCCGTCGCCGAGGAGGTGGAGAAGCTGACCTGGGCCACCCGGTGGGGCGCCGACACCGTGATGGACCTGTCCACCGGGCCGCGGATCCATGAGACCCGGGAGGCGATCGTACGGAACTCGCCCGTCCCGATCGGAACCGTGCCGATCTACCAGGCGCTGGAGAAGGTCAAGGGTGACCCGCTCGAGCTGACCTGGGAGCTGTTCCGGGAAACCGTCATCGAGCAGGCCGAACAGGGCGTCGACTACATGACGATCCACGCCGGGGTGCTGCTCGCGCACGTGCCGCTCGCCGCCGAACGCGTCACCGGCATCGTCTCCCGCGGCGGATCGATCATGGCGGCCTGGTGCCTCGCCGAGCACCGGGAGAACTTCCTCTACACCCACTTCCGCGAGCTCTGCGAGATCTTCCGGGAGTACGACATCACGTTCTCGCTCGGGGACGGCCTGCGCCCCGGGTCGATCGCGGACGCCAACGACGAAGCACAGTTCGCGGAGCTGCGCACCCTCGGGGAACTGACCCACATCGCCTGGGAGTACGACGTCCAGGTCATGGTCGAAGGCCCCGGCCACGTGCCGATGCACAAGATCAAGGAGAACGTGGACCTGCAGGTCGACCTGTGCGGCGGGGCGCCCTTCTACACGCTGGGGCCGCTGGCGACCGACATCGCGCCCGCCTACGACCACATCACGTCCGCGATCGGCGCCGCGATGATCGGGATGTTCGGGACGGCGATGCTCTGCTACGTCACCCCGAAGGAGCACCTCGGCCTGCCGAACAAGGAGGACGTGAAGGCGGGGATGATCGCGTACAAGATCGCGGCGCACTCGGCTGACCTGGCCAAGGGGCACGCCGGCGCGCAGGAATGGGACGATGCGCTGTCCCGGGCGCGGTTCGACTTCCGGTGGGAGGACCAGTTCGAGCTGGCGCTGGACCCGGAGACGGCTCGGGCGTACCACGATGAGACGCTGCCGGCGGCTCCCGCAAAGACCGCGCATTTCTGTTCCATGTGCGGGCCCAAGTTCTGCTCGATGCGGATCAGCCATGAGTTGCGGGCGGCGGGGATGAAGTCCAAATCGTCGGAGTTCGTGGAGGCGGGTGGCCGGGTTTACCTGCCGGTGGCACCGTCGGCCTGATCCGCTTGTTCCGGGTGCTTCGGCAGGAAGTCGTAGATCGGCTCGTGGGGTGCCTCGGGCTCGGAGCCCTCGGGTTTCGGGGCGCCACCCACTGATTTGTTGAGCTCGCCGAGGGTTTCCATGGCCTTGCGCTCGGCTTCCGGTTTGAGGCGGATCGGGCGCTGGAGGGGTGGTTTGCTGTCGGTCTCGTCGGGGGTGGGCTCCGATTTCGCGGGCTCGGCCTTCTTACGGGGGCGGCGGGCTCGCTTGGCGGGGGGCTTTGGCGCGGGGGCCGCGTCCTGTGAGGGCTCCGGCTTCTCGGCGGGCGGCTTTTCGGGGGCCTTTGCGGTGGGCTGTTCCGCAGGCTTTTCTGCAGGTTTGTCGGCTGGGGTCTCTGCGGGTTTTTCCTCGGACGCCGGCGCTTCGGCGGGAGGAACTGCGGGGGCCGGCGTTTCGGCTGCGGGCGCGGCGGGGGCCGGGGTCTCGGCCGCAGGTGGAGCGGGAGTCGGGGCTTCGGCCGGAGGAGCGGCTGGGGGTGCGGCTACCTTTGCCACCCCGGTGGCTTTGCGGGCTGAGGGGCGGCGGTGCGAGGCGGGCCGGGGTTCGGGTTGCGGTTCCGGGGTGACGTTCGCCGGGATGATCCGGTAGCGATAGGTCACCCCGTCGTCGCGAACCACGAAATCGTCCGCGCCGTCCGGCCGGGTCCAGGTGAGGATCATCTGCCCGTACTTCTCGGCGAGCTTCACCAGCGCCGGAAAACTGTCCACGATGACGACCGGTTTGCCGGGCGGGCTGGCCATCGGCTCCACCGGGACCAGCAGGTGGGGGTAGCGGCGCTGGATTTGTTCCCGGTTCTTCAGCGGAACCCGGCGGAAGGCCAGCAGGGCGACCACAGCGATGCCGACCAGCGCGACGAGCAGCGACTTCACCGCCCAGCTACGTGCCTGTCCGGCGGTGAACAGATCCGTGCCGAAAAGCGAGATCTGACGGGGAAAGGTCCCGCCGCCGGATGTCGCGGCCGACCGCTTGACCACCAGACTCTCGGCTCCGCCGAGGAGAGCCAACTGGATGTTCGTGAGGCCGAAGCTCACCGATGGCTCGAAGCTTGATCCGTCGGCATGGCTGACTCGCGCGGTGACCGACACCGTGACCGCTCCGATGTCGGTGCCGATGGCCTCGGATGCTCGCTGCGCCCGTTCGTCCAGCCCGTCGAGATCGAGCGACACGGTCCCGGTGAAGCGCTGTGCGGAGAACTCCTTGGGCTGAGCCAGCTGAACCGTCGAATGCCAGCCCGTCTGAGTCGAGAGCCGGGCACTCACCTCGACAGTTCCGGGCTTTCCGAGATACTCCATCCGCAGGACGACGAACTCCGCGAGATTCCGGTAGATCGGGTCGGGGGAGTACGCCGTGGTGCCGTCGTAGGCGGCGCTGCGCGGCACGTCCGCAGAGTAGGAGAAGGTCATCGACTCACCGGCCTCTACCGAGGAGTCGGTGGTCTGCGTGGCCGGCCTCATCCAGCCGAGCACCCCGAACAGCAGCCCGCAGACGGCCAGCACGACGGAGAGCACGGCGACAACCCAGATCGCCGGGTGGAGCCGTCTGACCGCCTTGGCGACGGTCATCACCACCGCCCAGGAGCCGCCTTGGCCGGACATGCTCTTCGTCCTCTTCTTCTGCCGGCCGCGCGGGATGTCCCGGCGGGATCTCACCGCGGCTGCCCGGGTGCCGACGATCATGAACCCGAACATCCCGAGCGCGGTCGGACTGAGCAGAGGCTTCAGCCACACTCCGCCCTTGGGGACGTGCAAGACCGCGCGGCCGATGAGCTCGTTCGCGGTGGGTTCGATCGCGTCGATAGCGGGGTTGTTGTCTCCTTGGAAGACATAGCCGGTGAGGGCGTCGCCGCCGATGATGCGGTGGAGTGTCTCTATGCCTCCGGTCCCATGGTATGCGGCGATCTGCCCGACTTCGTAGGAATCGAACTTGATCAGAAAAACCAGATCATCGGCGTAGTAGGTCGGGTTCATGCTGACGCCGTGCGTGATGACGTAGGAGAGTCGCTGGGTGCTGACCGCCCACGCACCAATGGCCGCCATCACGAGGATGGCGGCCATGGCGATACGTCGGAACCTCGGGATGGCTACTCCGCGATGTGACGACTCACAGCTGTGGTAGCAGCCATGGTGTCATCTCGGGATGACCGTTCGAGGCGGTTCTAGGATCAGATGCCCGGCTGGACCTTGACGTCGAGATCGGTCACCGCGGTCATGTAGCCGGTGGTGGCGTTGCCGACTACGCAGTTCCAGATGGTGGTCGAGCCCCAGGTGCAGGTGAGGGCCGAGGTCGAGCTCGTCGTGCCGCTGTTGTTCGTGCCCTTCAGCGTTCCGGTGATCACCGACGTGGTGGTGTTCAGCGTCGTGCCGTTGCTGCCGGCGACGTTGAGGGTGGCGCCGACGACCTTGTTGCCGTCCGTGGCGTCGTAAACCAGGGCAGCCGAGTTGAGCACCGCGCCTTCCACGGTCATCGTGGTCGTGCCACCACCGGCAATCTTGGTGAAGCCGCCGGAGTTGGTGACGCCCGAGGCGGTGAAGGCGGTGCTTCCGGCCGCGACGACACCAGCGACAGCGATTCCACCAAGAAGCTGCATCATGTTGCGCATTAAGAAGGTTCTCCCCAAGGTCGGTAGCCCAGCCAGCCTCATGGGCTCTGTGGCTTTGCGTCCCCGGCTTGCGCCGGGTTTGCTCTTGTCGGCCGAGCGGGTTGCTCGATCTCGCTTACGCCAGGTTGTTCGGTCGTGGGCTCCCCGGGCTAAGCGTTAGCAGCCACTTTTCCGGCGTCCTTTTCGAGGTTTTCGCGCCTGAGTGCAGCTCGGGTGCTAGAGGGGCGCGCGGCCGTTTTTTCGGGAGGAGAAACCGTGCGCGGCGGCTGTCCGGGGGACGGTCGCCGCGCGTACCCGGGAAGGGCTTAATACTGCAACGGCACTTCACCTGAGTGGGTAGCCGCGGCGTTTGTAGTGGCTGAGGCGGGCTTGGTGTTGGCGTCGTCGTCGCCAGCGTGACCACCACCAGATGTGTTTGGGCTGGTGGTGGCGGACGAACAGTGCGGCGAGCAGGCGCCGGATCTCCGGTACCGTGTAGCCGATCATCATGTCGTCACCGGTGCTGTTTGCTGTTGCGCGGTCTGGGTCCGGGCGACGACGAGCCAGGCGTAAGCGGCCATCGACAAGGTGATGTGCGCGTACCAGGCCCGCCAGTCCCGGACCTGGTATTCGTCGAGGCCGGCCTGACCTTTGGCCTGCTGGAAGCATTCCTCAACGGCCCATCGGGTGCCGGCGATGCGGGCCAGGTCCATCAGCCGGGTCTTCCGCGGGCCGTAGCAGACGTAGTAGGCCAGCTCCCCGGTGTTCATGCTGCGCCGGGCGAGCAGCCAGTGCCCACGCCCGGGCCGCCAGCAGATGCGGATCGGGATCCGCGCCCACCAATACTCCCGCGGTCCGTGAGCCCCGGGACCGGCCGAGATCCGCGACCAGGCCCGGCCCGGCAGCGATGCGATCAGCTCGTCGACGCGGGCGCGGCCCATGCTGGTGGTGACCACGTCGTCGTTGCAGCGGGTCGCCACCACATGCGGCTGGTCGTGCTCTTCGAGCCAGACCCGCAACGCTTTCGACTGACCGTAGGCCTCGTCCATGGTCACCCACGCCGCCGCAACCCCCGCGGTGAACGCCCGCTGCAGCATCTGCCGGGCCATCTCAATCTTCGTGGCGAAGCCGACCTCGTCCGGGATCCCTGCCGCCCGGCAGCGATCCCGGTCATCGGTCCACGCCGCCGGCAGATACAACTGCCGGTCGATCAACGCGTGCCCGCGCGTCGAGCGGTAGGCCAGGAAGACACCGACCTGGCAGTTCTCGATCCGGCCGGCGGTTCCCGAGTACTGCCGGGCGACCCCGGCGGACTTCACGCCCTTCTTCAGGAACCCGGTGTCATCGATGATCAGCACACCATTCGGATCACCGAGGTGCTCGATCACGTAATCCCGGACCTCGTCACGCACGGCGTCGATGTCCCAGTCGGCCCACCGCAGCAGGCGTTGCATCCCGTCCGGTGACAGGTCACCGGCTTGCTCGGCGAGGGTCCAGCCGTTCTTACGATCGAGGCCGGCGACCAGCCCGGACAGATACTGCCGGGCCCGCCGCCGCGGCTCCGCGCGGGTGAACCGGTCCGCGAACCGGGCATGCAACCGGTCCAGTTCACTCGACCACTGATCAAACTCGATCGACGTCACACAACAGGCAACGAGCCGATCATCTATACGTATCGCCTGCTGAGTGCCGTTGCAGTATTAAAGCTTGTAGAACGTCACATAGTGGTCGGGGGTGAAGTAGGCGACGCGGGTGCTGCGGTTGACCACGATGCGGTAAGCGTCGCGGGAGGCGCCCCGGGCGCGGGAGTAGACGTCGTATTCGCCGTAGGAGGCGGACGGGAGCTGGCCCTCGCGGTTGTAGAACGTGCCGCCGGTGTAGTTGTAGTTGCCGTACGGCCAGGCATACCAGCCGGCGCTCGTCGGCCAGTTGAGGGACTTCCAGCCGTTGTACGCGGTGCGCGCGGCTGAGCAGCGGCTGATCGTGCAGCTGTTGTAGACCGCGGCCTGGGCAGCGTCGGTGTTGGTCGGGGCTACGACGGCGGGTGCCACCAGTGCCGTGCCGGAGAGGGCGAGGACCAGGGCCAGGCCGGAGAGTAAGCGGCCGATTCGGGTGATCATGATCGGACTCCGATGCCGTGGGGGGATTACCCGGACATCGACCATCGTCACCGTGGGGGGAGGGTGGTGGTACCTCCCGGTCCGATCATTTCACCGGAGTTGGGTAACGCTTCACGCTCCGCCCAGGCCGTTCACCCAGTTGACGTACTCGTCCTGCTGGCCCTGTGCGCCGCGCTGCGGGGGAGGGCCGCTGATCGAGGTCGGCTCCACCACCGGCGGACGGGCGGTCGCCGGAGTGATGCGCGGGTGCTCGGCGGTGTCGATTCCGGTCCGGGGGCCGGGGTTGCCGGTCGCGAAACCGTCGAACGAGCCGGATGGGGAGGCCGGTGGGTTCTCCGGGGCCTGCCGGCGGCCGCGCCAGCCGCGGCGGGGTGCGGGTGCGGGCTCCTGCCGGCCGGAGAAGTGCGACGGGGCCTCCTGCTGACCGGAGAACTGCGAGGGGGCTTCCTGCTGGCCGGAGAAACGGGGCGCCGGGCCGGCGAAACGCGGTGCGGGGCTCTGCTGGCCGGGGCCCTGGTGGGCGCTGTGCTGGCCCGGGCTGTGCTGCCCGGGGTTCTGCTGGCCGGGGTTGTGCTGGCTGAGGTTCTGCTGGCCGGGGTTGTGCTGGCCGGGGCTCTGCTGCGGCGGGCCGGAGAAGCGGGCGGGGGACTGGGGCGGCTGGCCGAACGGCGTGCCCGTACCCGAATTGAAGGGTGAGTTGGGCGCGTTGGCCGGGGCCTGGTTGGCCAGGTCGGCGAGGGGGTGCGGGCGGTCGGCGACGGTGACGACGCCGGTGTCCGAGGGGCGGAGCTGCGGGTCCGGACGCTGCGCGGCGGCGGCCGCCGCGGCGGCGATGGCGGACTGACCGGGTACGGAAGGGGCGGCCTGATCGCGCCGGGGCAGCGGGGCGGGGCCGAGGTCGCTGCCGGTCGGCGCGGTGGCGCCCGAAGCGATGTTGCCGGAGGCGGTGCTGCCCAAACCGGTGTTGCCGGAGGCGGCGCTACCCGAAGCGGTGTTGCCGGAGGCGATGCTGCCCGGGACGGTGTCACCCAGGGCGGCGCCGGGTGACGTGGCGCCGGACGTGGCGCGGGACGCGGCGGTGGCCGTCGACTGCTCGTCGTCGTGGGCCCGCTCCGGCGCGCCTCGGATGATCACGGCGAGCACCGAGCCGAGGACGCCGGCGCCGGCGGCGAACATCGCCGACCAGTACGGGCTGAAGGTGAAGCCGCTGCTCTCGCCCGGACCGGCGATCAGGTAGGCGACGGTGAGCAGCGCCGGACCGGCCAGTCCGGTCAGCGCCACCGCCGAGGTCGGCATCCGGCGGCCCCGCGCCATCAGGCCGAGGATCAGGCCGGAGAAGAGCGCCAGCAGCGGCATCGTGACGAACGGGGTGCGGTCGTTGACCACGGCCGGGAGGAAATCGCCCTCCAGCACGCCGAGGCGGACCGGGGCCGCGGTGTGGCCGGGGAGCAGCGACGGGGTGACCGCGACGAGGCCGATCACCCAGACGAGCACGGTGAGGGCGGCGATGTTCCACCGGACGACCGCTCGCGCGGCGGCGGCCCAGGCGGCGAAGATGCCGACCGCGACGCCGAGGCCGGCGCACACGCCGATCACGAAGACCGGGTCGACGCCGGCGACCTGGGCGGAGCGGGCCGGCTGCATGGTCAGCGGCAGCACCACGAGAGCGCCGAGGCCGGACGCGAGGCCGACGGCGAGCGCGCCACCGGCACCGACCGGCTGGGACCGCCAGCGGGGACGGAAGCCGGTGCCGACGACGGCGCCGATCGCGGCGGCGGTCATCGCGATCCAGGCGACCCAGGCGAGCTGGGACGTCCACTGATCACTCGCTGTGACGTCAAGGTCCCGATCGAGGCGCACCATGCTGAGCCCGTAGGCGAGGCCGAGCTGACCCGCACCGACCACGGCTGCCGCCGCCGTGGTGGTGGCCAGCAGCTTCACCCAGCTCCAAAATGCCATGCCGCGCACGTTACGGAATGGCCAGGCCGACACGCCAGTCCGGAGGCCGCTTATTAAGACACCCTAAAGTCTCGATCATCAACATCGATTTGTGTAACTATGGCAGGCGTCACTGTGGGTTACTGGAGGGCGACGTACGGGTCAGTTGCCACGCCGACCGTCTGCAGTGGACACTGATCAGGCAGCCTTCAGTCCGTTCTTGGGCGGCGGTGGGGTGGTTGGAAGGGCGGACAAATAGTCCGTCGCATCGTGCCAAACCTTGCGAACGTGAGACCTTCGCAAGGTCACGGGACGGAAATCTCAGTGGCTGGAACGGTGACGGTGACTTCACGGAAGGTCGCGGGTGGAATATTCGCGCACGTCAAACCGTATGTCGCTGCTGCGCTTCGTGTTCCGGTCCGGTTTCCACCCGGACAGCCGAGCATTTTCCGGGAGGTTCCAGGCTTCCCAAACGGTCCGGCGTTCTGATGAAATCGCCGCCGTGCCGAAATCGGCGCGGGCTTTGCTGCGGGCACCGGACGGGGCCGGACCGCGGCCCCCGGCGCGCCGGCCGATCTGTCGGAGCCGAGCGGGGACGACCACGAAGGAGATGTCGTGAGCACGGGATCCTCGGCCCAGGCTGCACGACGTGGCCTTCCGCGGCTTCGCGACGCGCGCATGCGCGCCAAACTCGCCGCCCTGCTCTTCCTGCCGCTGGCCGCGGTGCTGATCCTCGCGACCGTCCGGCTCGGCGAGGTCGGCGAGCGGGCCACTGACGCCGGCCGGGTGGCCGACCTGACCAGCCTCGGCAGTGAACTCTCCCGGCTGACCGGTCTGCTGCACGACGAGCGGATGGCGGCGCTCGCGTACCTCGCGGTGCCGGACGCCGCGGACACCGGGTACCGGGAAGCGGTCAAGGCGGTGGACGCACAGGCACAGGTCGTCGGTACCCGCCGTGCCGCGGTTGACGGGATCCCGGCCATGGTCGACCAGCGGCTCACCCAGGCCGACACCGCGTTGCGCGCCCTGCCGGAACTGCGCCGGACCGTCGCCGACCGGTCCGCGACGGTGCCGGAGACCGCCGGGCGGTACGGGGACGCGATCGCCGGGATGGGCGGCTTCACCGCGACGGTGAGCCGGATCGCCGAACCGGGACCCGTCGCGGACGGCCTGCGGACACTCGCCGCCTTCAGCCGGATCGAGACGGCCGCTGCCACGCAGGCGACGGTGACGTTCGTAGCCCGTACCAGCGGGGGGTTGAACGCCGATCGGCAGCAAGCTATCGTCGCGGCGCAAGCCACCCGCCGGGAGGCCCTGGCCGACCTCCGGTCGGTCGCGACCCCGCAGCAGATCGCCCTGGTCGAGACCGTGGCCGAGGACGAGGCCGTGACCCGCGCCGACACGCTCTCCACCCCGTCGGGCGGGCTCGCCGGAACCGCGCCGAACGATGTCGTCGAGGCCTTCGGCACGGTGACCCGGCTGCTGGGCGCGGCCGAGTCGCAGATCGACGAGCAGGTGGTCGCGACCGCGCGCGACAGCAGCAGCGACACCTCCCGGCGGGCCACCGTCGAGTTCGTCCTGGTGCTGCTCGTGCTGCTGGCCGCGGTCATCGTCGCGATCTACCTGGGCCGCTCGATGCACCTCGCGGTGCGGCGCCTGCGGGAGGGCGCGCTCGCGGTGGCGAACCGGGATCTTCCCGAGGCCGTGACTCGTTTGCAGGACGTGGAGAACCTGGGCGAGGGCGGCGTCGACCGGATCGTCGCGCAGACCCGGGACCCGATCCCGGTCACCGAGAACGACGAGTTCGGCCAGGTGGCCGAGGCCTTCAACATGGTGCACCGGGAGGCGATCCGGGTCGCGGCCGAGCAGGCCGCGCTGCGGACCAGTGTCTCGACCATGTTCCTCAGCCTGGCCCGGCGCAGTCAGAACCTGGTCGACCGGATGATCGGCGAGCTCGACCAGATCGAGCGGATGGAGGAGGACCCGAAGCGGCTCGCCCGCCTCTTCGAGCTGGACCACCTCGCCACCCGGATGCGCCGCAACGACGAGAACCTGCTGGTGCTGGCCGGCGCCGAGGTCGGCTCGCCACGCCGCGAGGACGCGCTGCTGATCGACGCGATCCGGGCCGCGCAGTCCGAGGTCGAGCTCTACCACCGGATCGAGTTCGGTTCGATCGACACCGACGTGCTGGTCTCGGCCGCGTCCGTCAACGACGTGGTACGCCTGATCGCCGAGCTGCTCGACAACGCGACCCGGTTCTCCCCGCCGTCGACCGTGGTGATGGCGCACGGCGGCCGGGTGGGTGACCACGCCGTGGTCCAGGTCGAGGACCGTGGACTCGGCATCTCCGCCGACCAGATGGAGCTGATCAACCGCCGGTTGACCGAGCCGTCCGAAGTGGACGTCAGCGCGTTCCGGCTGATGGGCTTCGCGGTGATCGGACGGCTCGCGGCCCGGCACGGGATCGGCGTCGAGCTGCTGCCGGGCAGCGAGGGCGGCACGATCGCCGAGATCACGTTGCCGGCTGATGTGGTGGTTCTGCCGGGTACGCAGGCCGCGCCTCAGCGGGCGGCCAGCTGGACCCGGCCGGGACCGCCGCCGGTCCCGTCGGGCACGGGCTTCCCGGCGGCGCGGCCGGAAGCGCGGCCACCGGTCCGGAGTGTGGCGATGCCGGCCGAGCCGGTGTTCCGCAAGCCGGTGTCGCTGAGTGGACCGGCGTCCGATTTGGATCTCGCACCCACGCCGGATCGGCCGCCTCTGCCGACCCGGGCGCCGGGGTCGCCCGCGCCGGTTGCGGAAAGTTTCGCGGGGGCCTTCGTGCCGGCTGTGGAGACGCCTCCGGGCGCTTTCGCGGCGGCCCCGGAAACGCGGCCGGGCTCGGAAGCTCTGCTGGACGACAAGATTCAGCTGGAGATGCAGCACAACTGGTTCGATCGGAGTGCGGACGTGCACGGGCAGGTGGGGATGCCGACGGCGGGTTACGCGCCTCCGCCGGCGCCGGTTTCGGCCCCGGCCGCGTCGCCGGTCGCCGCATCTCCCGTCTCGGCTCCTCCGGCCTCCGCTCCTCCGGTCTCCGCCCCTTCGGCCGCGATGCCGAGGGTGGCCATGCCGCCGGTCTCCGCGCCGCCGGTATCAGCGTCGTCGGTTTCCGCGTCGTCGGTTTCCGCGCCGCCCGTGTCAGCACCGCCCGTGTCCGCGCCTATGTCAGCGCCGCCGGTTTCGGCGTTCCCGGTTTCCGGGTCGCCCGTCTCGGCTCCGGCGGGTGCTCCGGCGGCGGCTACAGTTCCGAGGCCTCGGCAGGCCGCTGAGGACCGGTGGCGGACCACGGCCGACGACGGCTGGCAGCGGGCGATGGCCGCGGCCGTGCCACAGGACGCCGGAACCACCCGGTCCGGGCTGCCCAAACGGATACCGCAGGCGCAGCTGGTGCCCGGCGGTGTGGAGAACACAGCGCGGACCCAACACCGTCGCAACCCGGAGGAGGTCCGGGGACTGCTGTCCTCGTACCACCGCGGGGTGCAACGAGGGCGGACGGACGGCGTTGCCGAATCCGCCGTCACAGCGACACATGCTCCTAAGGAGAAAGAACAGTGACCAGGCCCCCCACCATGCACGACATGGGCTGGCTGCTCAGCAACTTCGCCGACAGCATCGCCGGTATCGCGCACGTGATCGCGGTCTCGGCGGACGGGCTGCTGCTGGCCTCCTCGCGTGACCTGCCAGCGGACCGGGCGGACCAGCTCGCGGCGATCACCTCCGGCGTGGTCAGCCTCACCGACGGTGCGTCCCGGATGTTCAATGCCGGACAGGTGCAACAGACCATCATCGAAATGGACAGCGGTTATCTTTTCCTGATGTCCATCAGCGACGGTTCGTCGATGGCTGTTCTGGCGGCGCGAAGCTGCGATGTCGGCCAGGTCGGCTACGAGATGGCTCTGCTGGTGGAACGGGTCGGCGCGGCACTGTCGCCGGCGCCACGCGAGGCCGTCAGTTACTAGACGCCGGGGGCCGCTGGCCTCCGGTGGGGACGAGGTGACCGCGACATGGCAGAGCCGCACGATCCCCGGGGCAACCTGGTGCGGCCGTACGCGGTCACCCGCGGCCGGACCGAGCCGATCCGGGACATCCCGATCGAGGCGGTCCTGGTCGCGAGCGGGGCGGCCGTACAGGAAGCGCGGTTCGCCGGACATGACAAGTACCGCATCGCCGTGCTGTGCGAGCCGAAGGCGCAGTCGCTCGCGGAGCTCGCGGCGCTGACCCGGTTACCACTGGGGGTGACCCGGGTGCTCGTCGCCGACATGGTCGCCGATGGGCTTTTGACGCTGCACAGTGCCGCTCCGCGAACCGGTTTCGCGGAGCGGATGGATCTTCTGGGAAGGGTGTTGGGTGGACTACGCAAGCTCTGAGGGGGCCGGAGCGCGTCCCACGGAGATCACCTCCGCGAAGATCGTCGTCGCTGGTGGCTTCGGTGTGGGCAAGACGACGCTCGTCGGTGCCGTCTCCGAGATCGACCCGCTGACCACCGAGGCCGTGATGACCTCGGCGGGTGAGGGGATCGACGATGCCTCGAAGGTGCCCGGCAAGGAGTCGACCACGGTGGCGATGGACTTCGGCCGGATCACCATGGCCGAGGACCTGATCCTCTACCTGTTCGGGACACCGGGGCAGACCCGGTTCTGGTTCATGTGGGACGAGTTGATCCGCGGCGCGGTCGGGGCGGCCGTGCTCGTCGACACCCGGCGGCTCACCGACGCGTTCGCGCCGCTGGACTACTTCGAGAACCGGCACCTGCCGTACCTCGTCGCGGTGAACTGCTTCGACGGCGCTCCCCGGTACGAGCCGGAGGAGGTGCGCGAGGCGCTCGCCATTCCGCCCCGGGTGCCGCTGCTGATGTGCGACGCGCGCCATCGGGAGTCGGCGAAAGCGGTGCTGATCGGGGTGGTCGAGCACGCGATGGCCACGCTCGTCGCCGAGCATGAGGGAAATCAACCCGCGCCGGTCGGCTGAGCCGCCCACCTCAGCCATGCTCCGGTAGCGAAAGTCGCCGGACGGCCCGGGCCCCGCGCCCGGGCCGCGCGGCTTCTCGGGGACTCCTCGGGTGCGGTTGGGGAGGGCTTCGGGCGTACCCGATGGGTGATTTTCAGGCGGGAAGCCGGTAGCCGCGCTTGACGACGGTCTGGACCACACCGGGTACGGCAAGACCGGCGCGCAGGCGGGCGACGGCCATCTCGACGGCGTGTTCGTCGGCGCCGCGCGGAAGTGATTGCAGGAGCGCGGCGCGGGAGAGGACCCGTCCGGGTGAACCGGCGAGCTCGCGGAGGACCGCCATCGGGGCCGGCGCCAGGGGGCGGAGTTCGCCGTCGACGATCGCCGCGTGGCCGCGCAGCGTCAGGGAATGGCCGGCCACCTCCAGGGTGACGGCGCGTTTCGGCAGCTCGTCGACGATCGTGCGGACGAGGGCGCTGAGCCGGGCGCGACCCGGAGTGACGACCGGGATGCCCTGACGGCGCAGCGGCGCTGCGGTGACAGGTCCGACACAGGCTGCCAGGACGTCGCCGCGCAGCGAGTCGAAGAGGGCGTCGGCACCGGTGCCGGCGGCGCGCAGCACGGCCTGGACCGCGGCGGCCGACGTGAACGTCACGGTGTCCACCAGCTTGCCGATGATCAGATCGACCAGCCGGTGCAGCGGCGCCTGATCGACGGGCGGCGCCCAGCGGTAGACCGGCGCCTCGATCACCCGGGCGCCGGCCCGCTGCAATGCCTCGGTGTACTCCGGCTGACTGTCGCCGTGCAGCTGCAGGGCCACCGTGAGACCGGTCAGGCCGCGGGCGGTCAGGTGGTCGACGACCTCCTCGTAACCCTCGCCGTCGGGTGTCCACTGCTCGTGCAGACCGGCGGTGCGGACCGCGGCGCGTGCCTTCGGCCCACGGGCCACCAGGTACGCCCGGGACAGCACCGACCGCAGCGGCTCGGCAAGACCCCACCCCTCCGCGGCCTCCAGCCAGCCACGCATGCCGATACCCGTGTTGACCAGCACGATGTCGGGTGGCGTGTCGAGGCAGGCCCGGGTCGCGGCGCGCAGTTCGGCGTCGTCGGCGATCGGGACGATGCGCAGGGCCGGCGCCAGCACCACGCGGGCGCCGCGGGCTTCGAGGAGGGTGGCGAGCTCGTCCTTGCGGCCGTCGGCGGTCACGCCGATCGTGTAACCGGAGAGGGCCGCCGCCGGCTCCGCGAGGGCGGCAGCGGTCAGCGCGGCCCGGCGGGCGCCGGGGGGCCGGTCGGTCATCGGCAAGCCGGCTTGCTCGTGCCGCCTGGCTTGCTCGTGCCGCCTGGCTTGCTCGTGCCGCCTGGCTTGCTCGTGTCGAGAAGTCGCGGCGTGGCCGAACGGTCCACCGAAGGGCACGCTCGAAGCCCGCCGTCCTCGGCGTCGACCCGCTCCCATGTCACGCCTGCGGTCCTCGCCGTACCTCCGTCCGGGGCACGCCGCGACTCCTCCTCGCCGCACCGGCGAACCGGCCCGGCGGACATCGTCAGGTCCGTCCTCAACCCTGACGATGGTTCCTCCATGGTGCGCCCGTGAAGGCGGCATCGGCGAATCCCGGGCCGCATCTTCTCCAGAACCGCACCGTTGGGCATGACGGAAGCGTGCCGGGGTCTGATTTCGGAAGAGCGTCCCATTTGTTTCAAGCCTGCTAAGTCAGGCAGGGTGGGCTGCAGCACCCGATTAGGGGGCCTCGGCAGGGCGGGGTATGCTTGCCTCGTTTGGGGTTCCGCCGGGGCTGAGTGTCTGCAACCAGGATGCTCGCCGGTTCTTTGGTGCCCTAATCACCGCCTGTTTTGACCACTCGTCGCGTAGCCGGGTATTGTTGCCTGCTGTTGTGCGACTGTTGCGAGTGGTCCCTATGCGGGGTCGCTTGACGCATCGGCTTGATGCGACCAGCGCGCGCCCCCAGACCGACGACGAGACAAGGTAATTCTGTGCGTACGTACAGCCCGAAGCCGGGTGAGATCGAGCGTCAGTGGCACATTATCGACGCTTCTGACGTCGTTCTGGGTCGCCTGGCCACCCACACCGCGAACCTCCTCCGCGGCAAGCACAAGCCCACGTTCGCCCCGCACGTCGACACCGGCGACTTCGTGGTGATCATCAACGCGGGCAAGGTCGCGCTGACCGGCAACAAGCGGCAGACCAAGGTCGCCTACCGCCACTCGGGTTACCCGGGTGGTCTGAAGCAGGTCGGTTACGAGGAGCTGCTCACCAAGCGCCCCGAGAAGGCGATCGAGCTGGCCGTCAAGGGCATGCTCCCGCACAACAAGCTTGCGCGGCAGATCATCAAGAAGCTGAAGGTCTACCCGGGCGCTGAGCACCCGCACGCCGCTCAGCAGCCGCAGCCGTTCGAAATCAAGCAGATCGCGCAGTGAGCGCGGGAGAAGGCAGCAGCATGACCGATATCACCGAGCCGGAGACCGTCGAGACGGTCGAGACGGTCGAGGAGCCCGCTGAGGAGACGGTCGTCGTCGTCGAGACGCCCGCGCCGGCCCCGGTCCGCGCTCCGCGCCCCGGTGACCGTCCGGTCCAGACGGTCGGCCGCCGCAAGGAGGCCATCGTCCGGGTGCGCCTCGTGCCCGGCAGCGGCAAGATCACCTGCAACAACCGCGACCTCGAGAACTACTTCCCGAGCAAGGTGAACCAGCAGCTCATCCGTGAGCCGCTCGTGACCACCGAGCGCGGCGAGCAGTTCGACGTCATCGCGAACCTGCGTGGCGGCGGCATCACCGGCCAGGCCGGCGCGCTGCGTCTCGCGATCGCCCGCGCCCTCATCGCGCTCGAGCCGGACGACCGGCCGGCGCTGAAGAAGGCCGGCTTCCTGACCCGTGACGCTCGGGTCAAGGAAAGCAAGAAGTACGGTCTCAAGAAGGCCCGTAAGGCTCCGCAGTACTCGAAGCGCTGATTTTTGCGCCGCTTCTGACCGACGGCCGAGCGCACCCCGGATGGCTAGGGGCGTGCTCGGCCGTCGCTGTATTCGACACCCTCCCAACCAGCCGTTCCGGTACTCGGAGAACAAGCGTCCCTGGGGCAGTCTTGGGTCACGTGTCACCGGCGAAAGGAAGCCACCATGGGGCGACTCTTCGGCACCGACGGCGTTCGCGGTCTTGCGAACGGCGATCTGCTCACCCCCGAACTCGCCCTCTCGGTCGCGGTCGCTGCCGCCCGGGTGCTGGTCGAGACCGACAGCAGCCACCAGCCGCTCGCGATCGTCGGGCGTGACCCGCGGGCCAGCGGCGAGATGCTGGAGGCCGCGGTCGTCGCCGGCCTGACCAGCGCCGGCGCCAACGTGGTCCGGGTCGGCGTGCTGCCCACGCCGGCGGTGGCGTACCTGGTCGGGCAGACGAACGCCGACCTCGGTGTGATGCTGTCCGCCTCGCACAACCCCATGCCGGACAACGGGATCAAGCTGTTCGCCGCCGGTGGCGCCAAGCTGCCGGACGATCTGGAGGCGAAGATCGAGCAGGCCGTCGCGGACGGGCACGGCCTGGTCGGCCGGCCGACCGGCGCCGCCATCGGCCGGGTGCACGACCTTCTCGACGGCGCCGAGCACTACATCAAGCACCTGATCGAGGCGACCCCGCACCCGCTGGCCGGGCTCAAGGTCGTGGTGGACTGCGCGAACGGCGCGGCGAGCGACGTGGCCCCGGTGGCCTACCGCGAGGCCGGCGCCGAGGTCATCGCGATCCACGCCGAGCCGGACGGGCTCAACATCAACGAAGAGTGCGGCTCCACCCACCTGGACAAGGTGCGCGAGGCCGTGCTCGCCGAAGGCGCCGACCTCGGTCTGGCGCACGACGGCGACGCCGACCGCTGCCTCGCGGTGACCGCCGCCGGCGACGTCGTCGACGGCGACCAGATCATGGCGATCCTGGCGCTTGCCATGCGCGACGCCGGCACGCTCACCGACAACACGCTCGTCGCCACCGTGATGAGCAACCTCGGTCTGCGGATCGCGATGAAGCAGTCCGGCATCCGGCTGCTGGAGACCAAGGTCGGCGATCGGTACGTGCTGGAGGAGCTGCAGAACGGCGACTACGCGCTCGGCGGCGAGCAGAGCGGGCACATCGTGATGCCGGCCTACGCCACCACCGGCGACGGCGTGCTGACCGGCCTGCACCTGATGGCCCAGATCGCGGCGAGCGGCAAGTCCCTCGCCGATCTGGCGGCCGTGGTGCACAAGCTGCCCCAGGTGCTGATCAACGTACGGGTCGGTGACCGCGAGGCCGGCGCCGCGGCTCCCACCGTGCAGGCCGCCGTGGCCCTCGCCGAGAACGAGCTGGGCGAGACCGGCCGGGTGCTGCTGCGCCCGTCGGGCACCGAGCCGCTGGTCCGGGTGATGGTCGAGGCCGCCACCGAGGACAAGGCGCGCAGCGTGGCCGAGCGGATCGCCGACGAGGTACGGGCCGCCAGCCCGGCGTGACGTTTCACCGAAGGGGCTCTTCTAGAAGGGCCCCTTCAGTCTTTTCACGGCCTCGTCGATCACCTCGGTTCGTTTGCAGAAAGCGAACCTGATCAGGTGCCGGCCGGCCTCCCGGTGGTCGTAGAAGACCTGGGTGGGCACGGCCACGACACCGCATCGCTCCGGCAGACCGCGGCAGAACTCGATGCCGTCCGTCCCGCCGAGCGGCCGGATGTCGGCGGTCACGAAATAGGTGCCCTCGGACGGCAGGACGGCCAGGCCGGCGTCGGCGAGTCCGTCGACCAGACGGTCGCGGCGCTCCCGCAGGCCCTCGGTGAAGCCGGTGAAGTAGGAGTCCGGCAGGCCCAGCGCGACGGCGACAGCCGGTTGCAGCGGCCCGGCGTTCACGAACGTCAGGAATTGCTTGACCCGTAGCACCGCGGAGACCAGGGCGGCCGGCCCGGTGGCCCAGCCGACCTTCCAGCCGGTGCAGGAGAAGGTCTTGCCGGCCGACGAGATGCGTAGTGTGCGCTCGCGCATCCCCGGCAGGCCCGCCAGCGGGATGTGCACGCCGTCGAAGACCAGGTGCTCGTAGACCTCGTCGGTGACGGCGTAGACGTCGTGCTCACGGCACAGATCGGCGATCAGGTCCAGCTCGGCGCGGGTGAAGACCTTTCCGGTCGGGTTGTGCGGGGTGTTGAGCAGCACGAGACGGGTCCGCGCGCCGAAGGCGGCCCGCAGCTGGGACTCGTCGAACTCGTACCGCCCGGAGGGGCCGGGCCGCAGCGTGACCGGCCGCCGGACCGCGCCGGCCAGGGTGATCGAGGCGGCGTAACTGTCGTAGTAGGGCTCGAAGCAGACCACCTCGTCGCCGGGCTCGCAGAGTGCCAGGATCGCGGCGGCGATCGCCTCGGTCGCGCCGGCCGTCACCGTCACCTCGGTGTCCGGGTCCCGGGTCAGGCCCCAGAACCGCTGCTCGTGTGCGGTGATCGCGTGCCGGAGGGCGGGGATGCCGGCCAGCGGAGGGTACTGGTTGAAGCCTCCCGCCAGGGCCTCGGCGGCGGCCGCCAGCATCTCCGCCGGACCGTCGGTGTCCGGGAAGCCCTGACCGAGATTGACCGCGCCGGTGCGTGCCGCGAGGGCGGACATCTCGGTGAAGATGGTCGTGCCGAACGGCCGCATCCGCTCGATCAGCGGATCGGCGCTCACTCGAACACCAGCTGGGTGCAGGTGGTCGTCGCGAACGCGCCCGATCCGGTCTGCTCGGCGACCTCCTTGCCGTCGACGGTGGCGCGGCAGGTGACGCTGCCCTCGCCGCCGGTGCGCTGCGCGGAGACCGACACCAGCGCGACACCCGTCATCGTGGTGGTCACCTTCCAGGGCAGCTCGACGCGGTTGAGCACCTTGGCGGCGCCCAGCTGCTCGGTGTAGAGGATCTCGACGGGTCCGTCGCCGGTGACCTCGTAGGTCACGGTGATCTCCCGGTTGGGGTCGATGCCGGGCACGTCGGGCAGTTCAGTGGGGAACGTCGGCAGGGCCGGCAGCGTCGGCTTGGTGATCGGCTCGATCGCTTCCTGCGCCTTGTCCGTGATGCTGCGCACGATCAGGACGCCGGAGGTGACGACGCCGCCGCAGAGCAGCAGCGAGATGGCGACGATCAGGGCGATCAGCGGGGTCTTGCTCTTCCGGGGCGGCGCGCTGTACCCGCCCGACGGCGGTGGCGGAGGCGGTGGATAGCCGCTCTGGGTGTAGTCCGGCGCGTAACCCGGCTCCGGCGAATAACCCGGCGGCGCGTAGTTGACCGGCTCATAGGCGACCGGCGGGAACTGGGAAGTCGGGTCGGGGCCGGGGGCGGCGAACGTCGCGTCCGGTGGGAGGGGTGGCGTGGCCTGGCCCGGAGTGAACTGCGGGGGCCGGGGCGGCTGGCGCGGCTCGCTCGGATCGCGCGGATCGCTCATGAGTTCCCTCCCGGTGAGGCGCTGCCGTAGCCGACGGTACGCCAGCAGTGCACTTGCTCACCCATAGACCCAGCTTGTAGAGTTCCGATCACGCCCCGTGCTCGAAAGTGGCTGTCCCGAGCATGACGTTTGAGCGAAAGTCGGCTACGCTGCCCGGCATGTGTGGGATCGTGGGTTACGTAGGCAATCGTCCGGCGTTGAGCATCGTTCTCGATGGGCTCCGCCGCCTGGAGTACCGGGGATACGACTCCGCCGGGGTCGCCATCATCGACGGCGATGTCGTCCAGACCGAGAAGCGGGCGGGCAAGCTCGCCAACCTGGAGAAGGCGCTCGGCGAGCGCACCGGCGACGGCATCGCCTCCGGTGTCACGGGCATCGGGCACACCCGCTGGGCCACGCACGGCGGCCCGACCGACCGCAACGCCCACCCCCACCTCTCCGCGGACGGCCGTGTCGCGGTCATCCACAACGGCATCATCGAGAACTTCGCCCGGCTGCGCGCCGAGCTCGAGGCGGACGGCATCGAGTTCCGCAGCGACACCGACACCGAGTGCGCGGCCCACCTGCTCGCCGCCGAGGTGCGCGCGCTGCGCGCGGCCGGTGGCTTCGAGGGCCCGGCGCTGCTGGCCGAGGGCATGCGCCGCACGGTCCGCCGGCTCGAGGGCGCGTTCACGCTGCTCGCCGTCGACGTCGACGTGCCGGACGCGGTGGTCGCCGCCCGGCGCAACTCGCCGCTCGTGGTCGGCCGCGGTGACGGGGAGAACTTCCTGGCCAGCGACGTCTCCGCGTTCATCGAGCACACCCGCGAGGCGATCGAGCTGGGCCAGGACCAGGTCGTGCTGATCACCCCGGCCGGCATCGAGATCACCGACTTCGACGGCGCCCCGGCGACCGGCCAGGAATACCACGTCGACTGGGACCTGTCGGCCGCCGAGAAGGGTGGCTACGAGTACTTCATGCTCAAGGAGATCGCCGAGCAGCCGCAGGCCATCGCGGACACGCTGCTGGGCCGGCTGAGCGAGCGCGGCGAGATCATCCTGGACGAGGTGCGGCTCACCGACCAGGACCTGCGTGACGTCGACAAGGTCTTCATCGTCGCGTGCGGCACGTCGTACCACGCCGGCATGGTCGCGAAGTACGCCATCGAGCACTGGGTCCGCATCCCCTGCGAGGTGGAGCTGGCCAGCGAGTTCCGCTACCGCGACCCGATCCTCGACCGGTCCACCCTGGTCATCGTGATCAGCCAGTCCGGCGAGACGATGGACACGCTGATGGCGCTGCGGCACGCCAAGGAGCAGAAGGCCCGGGTGCTGGCCATCTGCAACACCAACGGCTCGACGATCCCGCGTGAGTCGGACGCCGTGCTCTACACCCACGGCGGCCCCGAGATCGCCGTCGCCTCGACGAAGGCGTTCCTCACCCAGCTGGTCGCCTGTTACCTGATCGGCCTGCACCTCGCCCAGATCCGCGGCGTCATGTACGCCGACGAGGTCGCCGCCGTGGTCGAGCGCCTGAGCCAGGCCCCGGACAACCTCCGCGAGCTGCTCGACGGCATGGAGGACGTGCGCGCGCTGGCCCGGGACCTCAAGACCGCCTCGACGATCCTCTTCATCGGCCGGCACGTCGGTTTCCCGGTCGCCCTGGAGGGCGCGCTGAAGCTGAAGGAGCTGGCGTACATGCACGCCGAGGGCTTCGCGGCCGGCGAGCTGAAGCACGGCCCGATCTCGCTGATCGACGAGGGCACCCCGGTGGTCTGCGTGGTGCCGTCGCCCGCCGGTCGCGGCGTGATGCGTGACAAGGTCGTCTCCAACATCCAGGAGGTGCGTGCCCGTGGCGCCCGCACCATCGTGATCGCGGAGAAGGGCGACGAGGGCGTCCGCGCGTTCGCCGACCACCTGATCGAGGTCCCGCACACCCCGACGCTGCTGGCCCCACTGATGACCACGGTTCCGCTGCAGATCCTCGCCTGCGAGATCGCCGCGGCGCGCGGGCACGACGTGGACCAGCCGCGCAACCTGGCGAAGTCCGTCACGGTCGAGTGACGGGCTCCTGAGCAGCGGTGATCCGGGCCAGCGCGTCAAGTGCGGGCCGGCCCGGATCCCAATAACCCAGGTGCCCGGCGTCGGCCTGGCTGGGGAAGACCCGGGCGCCGAACGCCGGATCGCTCGGGTTGCGCCCGAACCACAGGTCGTCCTCCGGCAGTCCGAAAGCGATCGCCGGACCGATCAGCGGCACCCGGCCCGCGAGCACGATGTCGCGGACCAGGCTGTCCGGTGACACCGCCGCGTACTGGATCACGTCGCTGCGCGATGTCGTCGACCAGGCCGGGACGCTGAGCTGGGCCGCCGAGTCGACGCCGACGCCGGGCGAGCCGACGAAGACGACCCGGTCCGCCGCGAACGATCCGGCCGCGGCGGCGCCGACGACCAGCGAGCCGTAACTGTGCCCCAGCACCGTCTGATCCGCCGGCGGACCGTCATGGGTCACCCGCAGCGACTCCTGGAACCGCCGCAACCCCTCGGCGCCTTCCCGGGCCTGCCGGTCCGACCAGGCCTCGTGCACGAAATCCGGGGCGTCGTAGTCCAGCCACAGCACCGCGCTCACCGCCTCGCCCGGCGCGATCTCGTGCGCCCGGACCGCGACGCGTTCCGCCCTGGTCAGCTCGCCGCCGAACGACTCCAGGTCACTGGTCATGCCGGGGACGTGGGTGAGGACATGCCGGGCCCGGTCCGGGTCACCCAGGGCGATCACCGCACGGCCGTCCCCCGAGACGTCCAATCCCATCAGGTACGGCCGGAGCACCGTCCCGTCCTCGACCCGTGCCCGCGCCTCGTCCACCCCGGCGGCCCGCTGGTCGTCGAGGAGCAGCCGGTTCGCCACGTCACGGTCGGCGGCCGGGATGCCGGCGGTGGACCCGAGGGCGGCCGGCTCGGTCGCGAGCAGCCAGTTCCGCCGATCCGGGGAGAGGTGGTCCCACCAGCGCCGCACCTCGGCGGGTGGGGTCGTGCAGTCGGGGCGCGGCATCGGCGCGCTGTCTCCCGAGGGCCCGGCTGTGTTTCCGGGGGAGCCGGCGGTGACAAGCGATCGCAGCCTCGTCGTGGCCTCGGTGTCGGCCGTGGCGGCGAGGCTCAGGGCCGCGGACAGTTCCGCCACGACGCCGGGTCGCTCGGGGGAGGAGCCGTGGACCGTACCCCTGTCGTCGATCACCAAGCCGCAGCGTTCCGCCCGGCCGCGCGCACGCAGAAGCAGGTCGCGGGCTCGGGCGAGCGCCGACGCGAACTCGCTCAGCACCTGGTCGGCGCGCCAGCAGAGCACCCGGAACAGGGCGATCCGGCGACGGAAAGCGACGAGCGCGTCGGCCACGGCGGAGGCGGTCGCGCCGGACCAGGCCGCCCGCAGGCGTGCCGCGACCGGCCCGAACTCGGCGCCGAGCGCACCCGCCAGGGCCGCCCAGCGACGCCAGGCCAGCGCGGCCGTCCGCCAGCGATCCGGATCGGTCATCCGCAGCCGGGCGTAGGTGGCCGGGCTCATCGGGTGAGCCGGAATCTGGTCGCGGCGCGATCATCGGCCTCCTGATAGGCCGCGGCGGCGGCGGTGATCCGCCGGGCCGTCTCCGCGATGTCCGAGCCGAGGAGCTCCAGCTGGTGCCGGAGAGCGTCGGCGGCCAGAGCGGCGGGGGTGGCCGCTGCCCAGCGTGGCGCAGACCCGGGCACGAGGCCGGACGGGCTGGACGGGCCGGTCAGGCCGGTGATCCGGGCGGCGAGGTCGTCGGTGGCCGCGGCCAGTCGGCGCAGGTCCCCGGTCTCGGCGTGGAAATCCTCGAAGTGCGGATCCTCGACGGGGAATTCGGAGCTCATCGGCGGCCTCCAGGCGCAGCGGCGGAACGGGATGCCCCGAACGCTAGGAGCCGCCGGTGTGCGCCGGCCGGTCCTGTGGACGACCGGCCCGGCGCCCGGCCGGCGGTTTGTCCACAGGGGTTGTGCGGGAGAAGAGAGCGCTGCTACTGCGCGCTCGTGAGAGGGGGTGCGCGCACACGTCCACCCGTCCGGTGGGCGGCGGGCGCGCCCCGGTTCGCGTACGCGGGGAAGGTGCTCCGGGCACCGATAGGGTGGCCCCTGTGATCGTGTCTGTGGGCATCGACGTCGTCCTGGTGGAGCGTTTCGCCCGTGCTCTGGAGCGGACGCCGCTGCTCGGGGATCGTCTGTTCACCGAGCCGGAACGGCTCACCGGGTCCGGCAATCCGCGCTCGGCCGAGTCTCTCGCCGCCCGGTTCGCGGCCAAGGAGGCCGTCGCGAAAGCGCTCGGGGCGCCGGCCGGTCTGCGCTGGCACGACTGCGAGATCGTCACCGACCCGGACGGGCGGCCGTGGTTGACCGTTTCGGGTACGGTCGCCGCCGCAGCGACCGAGCGTGGCATCCATCGATGGCATCTCTCGCTGTCACACGACGGCGGCATCGCGTCCGCGATGGTGGTCGCCGAGTCCGGCGAGTGAGGGGATGACAGGGTGCGGCAGGCATGGCGGGCGGCGGATGTCCGGGCAGCCGAGAAATCGCTGATGGCGGCGTTGCCCGAGGGCACGCTGATGCAGCGGGCGGCGGCCGGTCTGGCCCGGCGCTGCGCGCTGCTGCTGGAGGAGGCCGGCGGGGTCTACGGCGCTCGGGTGCTGCTGCTCGTCGGCAGCGGCGACAACGGTGGTGACGCGCTCTACGCCGGCGCCGCGCTGGCCCGCCGGGGCGCGCAGGTCCGGGCGCTGCTGCTCACCCCGGAGCGGGTGCATCTGGCCGGTCTGGCGGCGCTGCGGGCGGCGGGCGGCTTCACCACTGTCGAGTTGCCGGCCCGCGTCGACCTGGTGATGGACGGGATCGTCGGCATCGGGGGCACCGGCGGGCTGCGACCGCCGGCGGCTGCCGCCGTGCGCCGGCTGGGTGAGCTTCGCGGGCGTACGGGTCATCGCCCGCTCGTGGTGGCCGTGGACACGCCGAGCGGGGTGGTGGTCGACACCGGCGACGTCCCCGGTGAGTGCGTCGACGCCGACGTCACCGTCACGTTCGGATGCCTGAAGCCGGCCCACGTGATCGGCCCGGCGGCGATCCGCTGCGGACAGGTCGAGCTGGTCGACATCGGCCTCGGTCCGTCACTGGTGACCGGCCCGGCGGTCCGGGTGGCCGAGTCGTCCGACATCGCCGCGTGGTGGCCGGTGCCCGGCCCGGTCTCGGACAAGTACACCCGCGGGGTGGTCGGCCTGGCGACCGGCTCGGCCGGCTATCCGGGCGCGGCCCTGCTGTCGACCTCCGGCGCGCTCGCCGGTCCGGCCGGGATGGTCCGGTACGCGGGGAGCGCCCACGCCGAGGTGGTGCGTGCCCACCCGTCGGTGGTGGTGGCGCCCCGGGTCGCCGACGCCGGCCGGGTGCAGGCCTGGGTGTGCGGCTCGGGTCTCGGCACCGGCGACGCGGCCCGGACCGAGCTGCGCAGCGTCCTCGCCACCTCGCTGCCGGTCCTGCTCGACGCGGACGCGATCACGCTGCTGGTCGGCGGCGAGTTCTCCGAGCACCTGCGCCGGGACGCCCCGGTGGTGCTGACCCCGCACGACGGCGAGTTCAAGCGGCTGGCCGGCGAGGCGCCCGGCGCGGACCGGGCCGCGGCCGCCGCCCGGCTGGCCGCCTGGACGAACGCGGTGGTGCTGCTCAAGGGCGACCGGACCGTGGTGGCCACTCCGGCGGGTGAGATCTGGGCCAATCCGACGGGCAGCCCGGCGCTCGCCACGGCGGGCAGCGGTGACGTGCTGGCCGGGCTGCTCGGCTCGCTGCTGGCGGCGGGTCTGCCGCCGGTCCGCGCCGCGGTGGCCGCCGCCTATGTGCACGGCCTGGCCGGCCGGCGCGCGGCGGCGGACGGTCCGGTGACCGCGCCGGACGTGGCGGCCGCCCTGCGCCCGGTCCTGCGTGATCTCCTCAAGTGATCTCCGGGGGTGGCCGGGACTGTCATACCTCTCAGTAGGGTTAGAGGCATGTGGCAGGCCGAAGTCCGCGTCGATCTGGACGCGATCCGGGACAACGTCGTGGCGTTGCGGTCCCGCACCTCAGCCGAGGTGCTGGTCGCGGTCAAGGCGGATGGTTATGGGCACGGCATGGTCCCGGCCGGCCGGGCGGCGCTGGCCGGCGGGGCCACCTGGCTCGGTGTCGCCACCCTCGACGAGGCGCTCACCCTGCGCCGGGCCGGCATCGAGGCGCCGGTCCTGGCCTGGCTGCTGAGCCCGGGCCTGCCGCTGCACACCGGTGTCGAGGCGGGCATCGACCTCAGTGCTGCCACGCCGGAGCTGATCGACGAGCTGGTCGCCGCCGCGCGGCAGGCCGGCCGGGTCGCCCGGGTGCACCTCAAGCTCGACACCGGCCTGGCCCGCGGCGGGTCTCCCCGGGCCGAGTGGCCGGCGCTGCTGGAGTCCGCGGCCAAGGCGCAGGCCGGCGGCGATGTCGAGGTGGTCGGCGTGTGGAGTCACTTCGCCTGCGCCGACGAGCCCGGCCACGAGTCGGTCGACCGGCAGCTGGCCGCGTTCCACGAGGGCCTCGAGCTGGCCGAGCGCTTCGGGATCACCCCGAGGTACAGGCACATCGCCAACTCGGCGGCCACCCTGAGCCGCCCCGACGCCCACTTCGACATGGTCCGGGTCGGCATCGCGGCCTATGGTCTGTCCCCGATCGCCGGGGAGACCTTCGGGCTGCGCCCGGCGATGACCGCCCGGGCGCGGGTCACCCTCGCCAAGCGGGTCCCGGCCGGTCAGGGCGTGTCCTACGGCCTGACCTACACCACCTCGCGGGAGACGACGCTCGCCGTCGTGCCGCTGGGTTACGGCGACGGCGTTCCCCGGCACGCGTCAAACGCGGCGCCGATCCGGATCGGCGGCACGGTCGCGCCGATCGCCGGCCGGGTCTGCATGGACCAGGTGGTGGTCGACGTCGGCGACGAGCCGGTGACGGCCGGCGACGTGGCCACCCTGTTCGGGCCCGGCGACGGCGGCGAGCCGACGGCGGACGACTGGGCGGCCGCGACCGGGACGATCAATTACGAGATCGTCACCCGGTTCGGCAGCAGCCGGGTGCCCAAGGTCTATGACGGGGAGGTGCGGCCGTGAAGAAAGCGGCGAGGACCGCGGGCATATTCGGCGCCGTGGTCGGTGTCGCGGCCGCCGGGCTGGCCACCGCGTTCGCCGTGGAGCGGGTGCTCGTGCGGCGCTCGGTCAACGCGCCCGGCGACCCCTATGTCGAGGAGCCCTTCGGTGATCAGCCGTTCGACTCCGAGCTCACGGTCACCGCCGCCGACGGCACCGATCTGCATGTCGAGATCGTCGAGCCGGCCGAGCCGACCGACCGGCCCACCATCGTGTTCGTGCACGGGTTCGCGCTGGACATGGGCACGTTCTACTTCCAGCGCAAGGAGCTCGCCGAGCGCGGGGAGTACCGGATGGTCTTCTACGACCAGCCCGGTCACGGCCGCTCGGGCAAGCTGCAGTCGGGCACCTACGACATCGCGGCGCTGGGCCGTTCGCTCGCCGCGGTGCTGGAGGCCACCGTCCCGGACGGGCACATCATCCTGGTCGGGCACTCGATGGGCGGCATGACCATCATGGCGTTCGCCGAGCAATATCCGGAGTGGTTCGGCAACCGGGTCACCGGTGTGGTCCTGATGTCCACCTCGGCCGGCCTGATCGACAAGGCCCAGCTCGGCGTCACGAACGTGGTGGCCCGGGTCAGCGCGCCGTTCTTCCCTCTTTGGGACAAGGCGGCCCATCTCGGCGGCGGCACCATCGACCGGGCCCGGGTCGCTTCCTCCGACCTGGCCTGGCTGCTCACCCGGAGGTACGGGTTCGGCGAGGCGAAACCCAGCCCGTCGCTCGTCACGTTCGTGGAGAGCATGAACTCCCGGACGTCGGTGGAGACGCTGACGAAATACCTGAGCACGCTCTACTCGCACAACCGGTTCCCGGCGCTGTCGGCGCTGCGCGGCGTGCCGGTGCTGGTGGTCGTCGGCACCCGCGACTATCTGACCCCGGTCACCCACTCCGAGGAGATCCTCAAGCACCTGCCCGAGGCCGAGCTGCTGAAAATCGAGAACAGCGGTCACGTGGTGATGCTGGAGAAAGCCGATCAGGTCAACGCCGCGCTGATCCCGTTCCTGGAGAAAATCACGTGAAGCTCGCGACAGTCGAGGACACGCAGGCCTTCGGCAGGCGTCTGGCCGTGATTTTGCGGGCCGGCGACCTGCTGCTGCTCACCGGCCCGCTCGGCGCCGGCAAGACCGCGCTGGTGCAGGGCATCGGCGCCGGGCTCGGCGTCCAGGGCCCGATCACCTCGCCGACCTTCGTGATCGCCCGGGTGCATCGCGGTCCGCTGCCGCTGGTGCACGCGGACGCCTACCGGCTGGGCGAGCGCCCCGACCCGCGCGCCGAGATCGACGACCTGGACCTGGACGCCTCGGCCGACGACGCGGTGACGGTCGTCGAGTGGGGCGTGGGCCTGGTGGAGCAACTCAACGACGAATACCTGCAGGTCCGCATCGACCGGCTGGACGACGACACCCGAGTGATCGACCTGGTCCCGCACGGCGGCGACTGGGCGCAGCGACTGGAGAGCCTGTGAACCTGACCGAACTGCTGCCGGCGCAGTGGCGCGCCGAGCTGACGCCCTTCCTGGACGCCGAGGCGACCGCGAGGCTGGGCGAGTTCGTCGCCGCCGAGTATGCGAGCGAGACCGTCTACCCGCCGGTGGAGGACCTGTTCGCGGCGTACCGTCTGTGCCTGCCCGCCGACACCCGGGTGCTGATCCTGGGCCAGGACCCGTACCACGGTCCGGGCCAGGCGCACGGGCTGAGCTTCAGCGTGCGTGAGGGTGTCCGCAAGCCGCCGTCGCTGAACAACGTCTTCAAGGAGCTCGCCGAGGACGTCAACATCCCCAAGCCGGTGAGCGGCGACCTGACCGGCTGGGCTCGTCAGGGTGTGCTGCTGCTCAACGCGGTTCTGACCGTCCGGGCGGGCAAGGCGGGGTCGCACGGCAACAAGGGCTGGGAGGCGTTCACCGACGCGACGATCCGGGCGCTCAACGAGCGTGACGAGCGGATCGTCTTCCTGCTCTGGGGCAGCTACGCGAAGAAGAAGGCGGCGCTGATCACCAACCCGGCGCACGCGGTGCTGGAGGCGGGGCACCCGAGCCCGCTGAACCGGGTGGGCTTCCTCGGCAGCCGGCCGTTCAGCGCGGCCAACAAGGCCCTCGCCGACGGCGGCCGCCAGCTGATCGACTGGGACCCGCGCGCGGCCGGGTGAGCGCGGGCCGGGTAAGCGTCGACGGGGACCGGCGCGGGGCCGGGTAAGGTCAGGTGTGCTCGTTCTCGCTCTGGACACCGCCACACCCGCCTCCACTGCGGCGCTCGTCGAAGTGACAGCCGACGGCCTCTTCGGCGTTGCGGAAAGCCGCACGGTCGACCCCCGCGCGCACGGGGAGAAACTCGCCCCGGAGATCGCCGCGGTGCTGGCCGAGGCGGGTTACCGGCCGCGTGACCTGACGGCGATCGTGGCAGGTCTGGGGCCGGGCCCGTTCACGGGTCTGCGGGTCGGGCTGGCCACCGCGGCGAGCATGGGCCAGGCGCTCGGCATCCCGACATACGGGGTGTGTTCGCTCGACGGGCTGGGCCGGGCTGCCGGTCCGGGCCGGGTGCTCGTGGCGACGGACGCGCGGCGGCGCGAGGTGTACTTCGCGACGTATCAGGACGGGGAGCGGCTCACCGGCCCCGAGGTCGCGAAACCCGCTGACGTGGACGTGAACGGGGCGACGCGGGCTGCCGGCGAGGGCGCTCTGAAATATGGGGACGTCTTCGGCGTACCGGTGGAGGAACATCTCCTCTATCCGCCCGGAGCCGCCCTCGTGGCGCTCGCCGCGGAAAAGATCCGCGGCGAAGCCCGAACCGAGGCGCTGACCCCCCTCTATCTGCGGCGGCCCGACGCGGTCGAGCCGAGCGCGCGCAAGCCGGTGCTGACCTGATGCGCGTCGACCGGTTCCGCTGGTGGCACATCGGGCAGGTGATGCCGCTCGAGGAGGACCTTTTCGGCGCCGAGAAATGGTCCGCCGCGATGTTCTGGAACGAGCTGGCCCAGGGGCACTACTACCTGGTCGCGGAGGAGGACGGCGTGGTGTTCGGCTACGCCGGTCTCTCCGTCGTGGACAGTGCGGAGTCCTGGGTGCAGAACATCGCGGTGCGCCGGGACGCGCAGCGACGCGGTGTCGGGCGGCAGTTGCTCGAGGCGCTGCTCGCCGAGGCGGCCCGGCGCGGTGTCCGCAAGACCCTGCTCGAGGTGGCCGTCGACAACGCCCCCGCGCAGGCCCTGTACGCGAGTTACGACTTCGAGCCGGTCGGGATCCGGCGCGGCTACTACCAACCCAGCAACACGGACGCCCTGGTGATGATGCGCGATGCGTGACGAACCCCTGGTCCTCGGGATCGAGACCTCCTGCGACGAGACCGGTGTCGGCATCGTGCGCGGGCACACCCTGCTCGCCGACGCGCTGGCCTCCAGTGTGGACCAGCATGCCCGGTTCGGCGGCGTGGTGCCGGAGGTGGCGAGCCGTGCGCACCTGGAAGCGCTGGTGCCGACCATGCAGCGGGCGCTCGACGAGGCCGGTGTGACGCTGGCCGACGTCGATGCGATCGCGGTGACGAGCGGGCCCGGCCTGGCCGGCGCGCTGCTGGTCGGGGTCGCCGCGGCGAAGGGCTACGCGCTCGCCGCCGAGAAACCGATCTACGGGGTGAATCACCTCGCCGCGCACGTGGCGGTCGACACGCTGGAGCACGGTCCGCTGCCCGAGCCGGCGATCGCCATGCTGGTCTCCGGCGGGCACTCCTCGCTGCTGCTGGTCGACGACCTGACGGCCGGGGTCACCCCGCTCGGCGCGACCATCGACGACGCGGCCGGCGAGGCGTTCGACAAGGTGGCCCGGCTGCTCGGGCTCGGCTTCCCCGGTGGGCCGATCATCGACCGGACGGCCGTCTCCGGCGATCCTCGGAAGATCGCCTTCCCGCGCGGGCTGACCGCGCCGAAGGACCAGGCCGCGCACCGGTTCGACTTCTCCTTCTCGGGGCTCAAGACGGCCGTGGCCCGCTGGGTGGAGAGCCGCGAGCGGGCCGGTGAGCCGGTGCCGATCGCCGACGTGTCGGCCAGTTTCCAGGAGGCGGTCTGTGACGTGCTGACCGCGAAGGCGATCGACGCGTGCCTGACGAACGGCGTGAAGACGCTCGTCGTCGGCGGTGGTGTGGCGGCCAACTCGCGGCTGCGGGCGCTCGCCGAGGAGCGCGCCGCCAGGCACGGGATCGCGGTACGCGTACCCCGGCCCTCGCTCTGCACCGACAACGGCGCGATGGTCGCGGCACTCGGCTCGCACCTCGTCGCGGCCGGCGTCGCTCCCAGCCGTCTCGACCTCCCGGCGGACTCGGCGATGAGTTTGACCGAGGTCAGCGTGGCGGGGTAGGAAGCCTTCATGATCGCGCGGATGTGGGAGGTGCGGGCCTCGCGCAGCGGCTTCGACGAGCTGCTGAGCTGGGTCTGCGACACGGCGGTGCCCGCATTGGAGGTGCTGCCACAACATGTGTCGAGTGACGTCTATTCGTCCACCGATCAGCGCATCGTCGTCATCACCAAATGGCGCAACACTCCGGAGAGCATGCCGACCCCGCCGGACCACCTGGTAGCACGCACTCCGCACGTTTGGGATTTCACGCCGGTCGATCGCTGAGCGGTCGCAGTCCAGGCCACCCGGCTTTACCGTCGGGGCCTGATGCGCATCTTGCCCGAGCCGGATCCCGGCCTGCCTGACTCCCGGTCCGCCGCCCGATATCTGTTCTGGTTGGTCCGGCGGTCCCGCCTGACGGTCGTGCTCGCGGCCGCGCTCGCGATCCTCTGGATGGGCTGCCAGTCGCTGGCGCCCGCGATGGTCGGCCAGGCGGTGGACGCCGCGGTCGACCGTGACGGCCGGGAGCTCGCCGGCTGGACGATGCTGCTGTTCGGCGTCGGCACGATGCAGGCCGTCACCGGCATCATGCGGCACCGGTTCGCGGTGACGAACTGGCTGGGCGCCGCGTTCCGGACCGTGCAGGTGGTGGTGCGCCAGGCGAACCGGCTCGGCGCCACCCTGCCGCGGCGCCTGGACGCCGGCGAGGTGGTGGCGATCGGCACCTCGGACATCAGCCACATCGGCGGCGCCGTCGACATCCTCTCCCGGGGGATCGGCTCGCTGCTCGCGGTCGCCACGATCACCGTGCTGCTGCTGCGGATCTCGGTGCCGCTCGGCATGATCGTGCTGCTCGGCGTGCCGGTCATGATGCTGGTGGTGGGCCTGCTGATCGGGCCGCTGCACCGGCGCCAGCGCGAGTACCGCCGCTTGCAGGGCCGGTTGACCGGCCAGGCCGCCGACCTGGTCTCCGGGCTGCGGGTGCTGCGCGGCGTGGGTGGTGAGCCGATCATGGCGGCGCGCTATCGCGCCGCGTCGCAGGCGCTGCGCGCAGCCGGGGTACGCACGGCGCGCGTCGAAGCCCTGCTCGAGGCGGCACAGGTCCTGCTGCCCGGAGTCTTCCTGGTCCTGCTGACCTGGCTGGGCGCCCGATCCGCGTGGGCCGGGAGGATCACGGTGGGGCAACTCGTCTCGTTCTATGCCTACGCGGCGTTCCTGGTCGCCCCGCTGCGCCAGCTCACCGAGGCGGTCGACAAGATCACCCGGGGGCACGTGTCGAGTCGCCGGGTGGTCGCGATGCTCGCGGTGGAACCGGCGCTGACCGATCCGGACCGCGGTGTTCCGCTGCCCGCCGGTGAACTCGTCGACATCGAGTCGGGAGTGCGTGTGCCGCCCGGCCGGATGACCGCGATCGTCGCCGCCCTCCCGTCCGACGCCGCCCGGATCGCCGACCGTCTCGGCCGGTACGCGGACGGCGCCACGCTCGGGGGTGTGGCCCTCGCCGCGGCGTCGCTGTCCCAGGTCCGCGAGAGGATCCTGGTGGCCGAGAACGACGCGCGGCTGTTCGCCGGGCCACTGGAGTCCGATCTGGACCCGTACCGCACCGGCGCTCTGCCGGAGGCCCTCGAGGTGGCGTCGGCGTCCGGGATCGTCGCGGCGCTCCCGGATGGCGCGGCCACCGTCGTCGCGGAACGCGGCAGGTCGTTCTCCGGCGGGCAGCAGCAGCGGTTGCGCCTGGCCCGGGCGCTGATCGCCGACCCGGACACCCTGATCCTGGTCGAGCCGACGAACGCCGTCGACGCGCACACCGAGGCGCGGATCGCCGACCGTCTGCGGGCCGCCCGGTCCGGGCGGACCACGGTGATCTGCACGTCCAGCCCGCTGATGCTGAGCCGCGCCGACCAGGTCTGTTACGTCGAGAGCGGACGTCTGGTGGCTGCCGGGCCGCACGACGTCCTGCTGCGCACCACACGCGCGTACGCCCGGATGGTGTTGCGCGAGGACCAGTCGTGAGCCGCCCGCTGCCGGTGGCGAGCAGCTCCCAGGTCCGCAGGTACGCCCGTGAGGTGTTCCGGCACTACCCCGGGATGTTCCGCGCCGCGGTCGGCCTGAACGTGGCAGCGGCGCTGGCCGCCCTGGCCGGACCGCGGCTGCTCGGCGACCTGGTCGAGGGGATCGAGAAGCACGAGCCGATGTCCGACCTGAACCGGATGGTGCTCACGCTGGCCGGGTTCGTGCTGCTGCAGGCGATCCTGACCCGGTTCGCGCATCTGGCCTCGGCCCGGCTGGGTGAGCGGGTGCTGGCCCGGCTCCGCGAGGAGTTCATCAGCCGGGTGATCACGCTGCCGTTGTCCACCGTGGAGTCGGCCGGCAGCGGGGACCTGCTGACCCGGGCCACCCGGGACGTCGACGCGCTCTCCAAGTGCGTCCGGTTCGCCGTGCCGGAGACGATGATCGCGCTGATCACGCTGGTCCTCGTCGTCGTGGCGCTGGTGCTGGTCAGCCCGCTCTTCGCGATGCCGCTGCTGATCGGGGCACCGATCCTGGTGGCCGGCACCCGGTGGTATCTGCGGCGGGCGCCGGCCGGATATCTGGAGCAGAACGCCGCGTACTCGGACGTGACCGAGGGACTCACCGAGACCGTCGAGGGCGCGCGGACCGTCGAGGCGCTCCGGCGGGGACGGCAGCGGGTGGAACGTACCGACGCCGACCTCTCCCGGGCCTGGCGCGCCGAGCGGCACACGCTCTTCCTGCGGACCGTCTGGTGGCCGATCATCGAGACCAGTTACGTGCTGCCGCTCGTGGTCACGCTGCTCACCGGCGGCTGGCTCTACCTGCGTGACGTGGTGACACTGGGGCAGCTCACCGCGGCGGTGATCTACGTGCAGCAGCTGGTCGACCCGCTCGACCGGCTCTCCGCCTGGCTCGACGAGCTGGAGGTCGGCGCCGCGTCACTCGCCCGACTGCTCGGCGTGACCGCGCAGGCGGCGCCGGCGGTCACCGGGCCGGAGCCGTCCGGGAGCCGGATCGAGCTGCGCGGGGTGCGGTTCGCCTACCGGTCCGACCGTGAGGTGCTGCACGGTATCGACCTCAGCCTGGAGCCCGGTGAGCGGCTCGCGGTGGTGGGCGTCTCCGGCGCCGGCAAGTCGACCCTGGGCCGGCTGCTGGCCGGCGTGCACCACCCGACCGCCGGCAGTGTCACGGTGGGTGACGTGTCGCTGGCGGCGCTGCCGCCGGAACGGCTGCGCGCCGAGGTCGCGCTGGTGACCCAGGAACACCACATCTTCATCGGCACGCTGCGGGAGAACGTCGCGCTGGTGCGCCCCGGCGTCCCGGAGGGCGAGGTACGGGCGGCGCTCGCCGCCGTGCACGCCCTGGAGTGGGTCGACGCCCTGCCGGACGGCATGGCGACGGTGGTCGGCGCCGGCGGGTTGCCGCTGTCTCCGGCGCAGGCCCAGCAGGTCGCGCTCGCCCGGCTGATCCTGGCCGACCCGCACACGCTGGTGCTCGACGAGGCGACCGCGCTGCTCGACCCGCGGGCGGCCCGCGATCTGGAGCGGAGCCTCGCGGCCGTGGTGCGCGGGCGGACCGTGGTGGCGATCGCGCACCGGCTCTTCTCGGCGCACGACGCGGACCGGGTCGCGGTCGTGGAGGACGGGATGATCACCGAACTGGGGTCGCACGACGAGCTGCTGGCGGCGGACGGGGCGTACGCGGCGCTGTGGCGCTCCTGGCAGGGCCACCCGGAGAAGACCCCGGAAACGCAGGAAGGGCGCGCCGGTGGCGCGCCCTTCCCGGTGTACTGATCGGGTCAGAAGCCCGGGCCGTGCTGGTGGCCGTGGCCACCGTGGCTGTGCCCGTGACCGCCACCCGCGGCGGCCGGGGCCGCCTCGGCCGGCTTCTCCACCACGAGGCTCTCCGTGGTGAGCAGCAGAGCGGCGATCGAGACGGCGTTGGAGACCGCGTTGCGGGTCACCTTCACCGGGTCGATGATGCCGGCCGCGGCCAGGTCGACGTACTCGTCGGTGGCCGCGTTGAGGCCGTGGCCCCAGCCCAGCTCGCCGACCTTGCCGACCACGACGTAACCGTCGTGCCCGGCGTTCTGCGCGATCCAGCGCAGCGGCTCGACCAGGGCCTTGCGCACGATGGAGACGCCGATGGCCTCCTCGCCGGTGAGGCCGAGGTTGTCCTCGAGCTCCTTGGAGACCTGCGCGAGAGCGGCGCCGCCACCGGGGACGGTGCCTTCCTCGACTGCCGCCTTGGTCGCCGCGATGGCGTCCTCGATGCGGTGCTTGCGCTCCTTCATCTCGACCTCGGTGGCCGCGCCGACCTTGATCACCGCGATGCCGCCGCCGAGCTTCGCGAGACGCTCCTGGAGCTTCTCCCGGTCCCAGTCGGAGTCGGAGGCCTCGATCTCCTTGCGGATCTGGGCGACCCGGTCGGTGACGTCGGCCTTGTTGCCGCCGCCGTCGACGATCGTGGTGTTCTCCTTGTCGACGACGATCCGCCGGGCGCTGCCCAGCGACTCGATGCCGACCTGGTCGAGCTTGTAGCCGAGCTCGGGGGCGATCAGCTCGCCGCCGGTCGCGATCGCGAGGTCCTGCAGGATCGCCTTGCGGCGGTCACCGAAGCCCGGAGCCTTCACCGCGGCGACCTTGATGGTCTTGCGGAGCGCGTTCACCACGAGCGTGGAGAGCGCCTGGCCCTCGACGTCCTCGGCGACGATCAGCAGCGGCTTGCCGGCCTGCAGCACCTTCTCCAGCAGCGGGAGCAGCTCCTCGATGCTGGAGATCTTCTGCGTGGTCAGCAGGATGAACGCGTCCTCGAGGACGACCTCCTGCGACTCGGCGTCGGTCACGAAGTTCGGCGAGATGAAGCCCTTGTCGAACTGCAGACCCTCGGTGACCTCGAGCTCGGTCAGCATCGCCGAGCCCTCCTCGACGGTGATGACACCGTCGCGGCCGACCCGGTCCATCGCCTCGGCGATCAGCTCGCCGATGGTGGCGTCCTGGGCCGAGATGGTGGCCACGTTCGCGATCGCCTTGTGGTCGGCGACCTCGACGGCCTTCGCCAGCAGCGCCTTGGACACGACCTCGCTGGCCTTGTCCATGCCCCGCTTGAGGCCGATCGGGTTGGCGCCCGCGGTCACGTTGCGCAGGCCCTCACGGACCAGCGCCTGCGCGAGCACGGTCGCGGTGGTGGTCCCGTCGCCGGCGACGTCGTTGGTCTTGGTCGCCACCTCCTTGACGAGCTGCGCGCCAAGGTTTTCGTACGGGTCGGTGAGCTCGATCTCCTTGGCGATGGTCACACCATCGTTGGTGATCGTGGGAGCGCCGAACTTCTTGTCCAGGACGACGTTGCGACCGCGCGGCCCGAGGGTGACCTTGACCGTGTCGGCGAGCGTGTTGACCCCGTGCTCCAGCAGGTGCCGGGCGTCGTCAGAGAAGCTGAGAATCTTCGCCATCTATGGTCCCTTCACGCACCAGCGCCCTGCCCCGAGTCATCGGAACAGGGCGCCAGCGCAATCAGTCAGGTCTTACTTCTCGATGACCGCGAGGACGTCGCGGGCGGAGAGCACCAGGTACTCCTCGCCGGCGTACTTGACCTCGGTGCCGCCGTACTTCGAGTAGAGGACCACGTCGCCGACCTTGACGTCGAGCGGGACGCGGTTGCCCTTGTCGTCGATCCGGCCGGGGCCGACAGCGAGGACGGTGCCCTCCTGCGGCTTCTCCTTGGCGGTGTCGGGGATCACGATGCCGGAAGCGGTCGTGGTCTCAGCCTCGTTCGCCTGGACCACGATGCGGTCCTCGAGCGGCTTGATCGCAACCTTGGTCGCGGTAGTCACGGGCATACCCTCCTGGGTACAGGTTTCGCCGGCCATGTGCCAGGCCGGTCTGATGCCTCATGCCACCGGGCGGGGCCGTCGTCGCGGGTGCCGGTCCGCCTGGCGCCTAACCGCACGGACGGGCCGGGCGGCTGGCACCCTCATGGTGAGAGTGCTAACCGGAGACTATTCCGGAACTAGCACTCCGTCAACCAGAGTGCCAGCCTGTCACGCCGGGGAGAATGCCTGTCGTGACCCCTGAGTTGCTGTCTCGTCTGCTGACCCCCGCCGGAGCCGAAGCCCTGGCCGTGGCGGCCGAGCTCGGTGACGCCGAGCCACTCGCCGCCGCCTCGGCCGTGCGCGCCCGGGGCATCGGCGCGGAACTCGCCGCGGCCGCCTTGACCCAGGCTAGTTTGCGCGGCCGCGCGGCGATGAAATTCGGGCCGGACGCCACCCGGATGTTCTTCACCCGTCCGGGGCTGGAGCAGGCCACCCGGGCCGAGGTGGCCGCCCGGCGTGCCGCTCGTCTCGCCGCGGCGGGCGCTCGCTCGATGGCGGATCTCGGCTGCGGCCTCGGCACCGACGCGATCGCGGCGGCCCGGCAGGGCATCCGGGTGCACGCGGTCGACGCCGACCCGCTGACCGCAGCGGTCGCCGCCGCCAACGCCGAGGCGCTCGGCCTCGCCGGCCTGATCACGGTCGAGTGCGCGGACGCGACGACGGTCGAGGTGGAGAGATACGACGCGGTCTTCGCCGACCCGGCGCGGCGGCAGGCCGGGCGCGGCCGGGTGTTCGACCCGAAGTCCTATTCGCCGCCGTGGGACTTCGTGGCCGCGCTGCCGGACCGGGTGCCGCTGACCGCACTGAAGCTGGCGCCCGGCATCGATCACGCGCTGCTGCCGCCGGGCGCCGAGGGGGAGTGGGTCAGCGTCGGCGGCGATCTGGTCGAGGCGGCGTTCTGGTGCGGGCCGCTGGCGCGCGAGCCCCGGCGGGCGACGCTGATCAAGCCGGGCGGCGTCAGTGAGCTGACCGGCTCGGGAGTGGCGGCCGCGCCGGTGGGGCCGGTCGGCGCGTACCTCTACGACCCGGACCCGGCGGTGGTCCGCTCGCACCTGGTGGCCGAGTTCGCCGCGACGGTGGACGGCCGGCTGGGCGACCCGGAGATCGCCTACGTCTACACCGACGACCCGGTGGACACGCCGTTCGCCCGGCGGCTCGGTGTGACGGACGTGCTGCCGTTCTCGTTGAAGAAGCTGCGGACGCTGCTGCGCGAGCGGGGGATCGGCCGCCTGGAGATCCGCAAGCGCGGCTCGGCGCTCGTGCCCGACCAGCTGCGCAAGGACCTGCGGCTCGCCGGCCCGAACGGCGCCGGCCTGGTGCTGACCCGGATCGACGGCGCGCCGGTGGTGCTGATCACTACCACCGCGTGAACGAGTAGCCTGCCCGGCATGGCGAAGAAAGCGGCCGGCACGCCGGCCACCGTCTTGCTGGCCGCCGAGCGGGTCGCGCACACCCTCCATCCGTACGAGGTGTCGCCGGACGCCCCCAACTACGGCGCCCTGGTCGCCGAGTTCCTGGGTGTCGAGCCGGCCCGGGTCTTCAAGACGCTGATCGCCGAGGTCGACGGGAAGCTGGTGGTCGGCGTCGTGCCGGTGACCGGTGATCTTGACCTGAAAGCGCTCGGGCAGGCCGCCGGGGGCAAGCGCGCGGTCCTCGCCGACCGGGCCGCCGCCGAGCGCAGCAGCGGTTACGTCCGTGGCGGCATCAGCCCGCTCGGGCAGCGCCGCCGACTCCTCACCGTGATCGACGACACGGCGCCGGGCCTCGAACTGATGTACGTCTCGGCGGGCCGACGCGGCCTCCAGGTCTCCCTCGCGCCGGCCGATCTCATCCGCCTGACCAGCGCCACGGTGGCCCCCATCCGGGGCTGAGGCGAGCGCATCCTAGCCGTACCGGGAAAACGTCGGTTTCCCCGGTATCTGTAAACGCATCAACGCAGCGTCACCGTGTGTGTATCCGGTGATGTTTTCGGCGGGCGTGAGTAGCCCCTGGTAACCGCGTCGTGTTGCCGGATTGTTATCCCTCGTTACGAGATAGATCTTCGTTGCCGCTTGTGTTCTCGGCCACCGCCGGAATACGTTGCCGGGCACAACAAACCGGTTCCTCATCCATCGGTCCTAGGGCGCCGTGCCACCCCTGCGGCTGCGCACCAGCCCTGCCAAATCCGAACCAAGGCCCCGGATTTACCCCCCGAAAGGACATAAGGAATGCGTAAGGGACTGTTCACCCTTGCCGCGGTCGGCCTCCTGGCCACCGGAAGCATGGCCGCGTGCGGCAGCAACGAGGACGGCGGCGACGCCGGAAGCGGCAGCACGAGTGGCGCGTCGGCCGGCAAGGTCGGTGTGATCCTGCCGGACACCAAGAGCTCCGCGCGCTGGGCGACCGCCGACCTCAAGTACCTCACCGACGCCTTCAAGGCGGCCGGTGTGGAGGCCGACATCCAGAACGCGCAGGGTGACAAGACCCAGTTCCAGACGATCGCGGACGGCATGATCTCCAGCGGCGTCAAGGTTCTGATGATCGTCAACCTGGACTCCGGCACCGGCAAGGCCGTGCTGGACAAGGCGAAGGCCGCGGGCATCGCGACCATCGACTACGACCGCCTCACCCTCAACGGCGGCGCCGACTACTACGTCTCCTTCGACAACGTCGAGGTCGGCAAGCTGCAGGGTCAGGGTCTGATCGACTGCCTCACCGAGAAGAAGGCGACCAAGCCGGTCGTGGCGTACCTGAACGGTTCGCCGACCGACAACAACGCCACCCTCTTCAAGGAGGGCTACGACTCGATCCTCAAGCCCAAGTTCGACGCCAACGAGTACGTCAAGGGCCCGGACCAGGACGTTCCGGACTGGGACAACGTTCAGGGCGGCACGCTCTTCGAGCAGATGCTGACCACGAACAAGGACATCAAGGGTGTCCTCGCCGCCAACGACGGTCTCGGCAACGCGGCCATCCAGGTGCTGAAGAAGAACAAGCTGAACGGCCAGGTCCCGGTCACCGGCCAGGACGCGACCGTCCAGGGTCTGCAGAACATCCTCGCCGGCGACCAGTGCATGACGGTCTACAAGGCCATCAAGGACGAGGCGGACGCCGCCTCCGAGCTGGCGATCGCCCTGGCGAAGGGCCAGGCGCCGAGCTCGGCGACCGGCACCGTCACCGACCCGGAGTCCAAGAAGGACGTCAAGTCGGTGCTGCTGAAGCCGCAGTCGATCACCAAGGCGAACGTGAAGGACGTGGTGGCGGACGGCTTCGTCACCAAGGAGGAGCTCTGCACCGCGGACTTCGCCAAGGCCTGCACCGACGCGGGCATCAGCTGACGCTGATCCACCCGAGTCGTAACGGCTGAGGCCGGCGCCGCCCACGTCAGCGTGGGCGGCGCCGGAGTCGGTTGCGACACCCCTCCCACAGTCGGCGGAGACACACGACGACGTGGTCGAGCCCCCGGCGAAACCGGTCACCGAACGAAGGAGAACCATCAGTGACCGCGACACCCCTTCTGGAGCTGCGCGGGATCGACAAGAGCTTCGGTCCTGTCCAGGTCCTGCACGACGTCGGGCTGAACGTCTACCCGGGCGAGGTCACCGCCCTGGTCGGCGACAACGGCGCCGGTAAGTCCACGCTGGTCAAGTGCATCAGCGGCATCTACACCATCGACGCGGGCACGGTCACCTTCGACGGCAAGGAGGTCGCGATCCACTCCCCGCGCGACGCCTCCGCGCTGGGTATCGAGGTCGTGTACCAGGACCTCGCCCTCTGCGACAACCTGGACATCGTCCAGAACATGTTCCTCGGCCGGGAGAAGAAGTCGGGCGTCATCCTCGACGAGGCGACCATGGAGGAGATGGCCGGCGAGACCCTTCGCAGCCTGTCGGTGCGGACCGTCAAGTCGCTGCGCCAGCTCGTCTCCAGCCTCTCCGGTGGTCAGCGGCAGACCGTGGCGATCGCCAAGGCCGTCCTCTGGAACAGCCGGGTCGTCATCCTCGACGAGCCGACCGCCGCGCTCGGCGTGGCGCAGACCGCCCAGGTGCTCGAGCTGGTCCGCCGGCTCGCCGACAACGGCCTCGGCGTCGTGCTGATCTCGCACAACATGAACGACGTGTTCGCGGTCTCGGACCGGATCGCGGCGCTCTACCTCGGCCGGATGGCGGCCCAGGTGAAGGCCTCCGACGTCACCCACTCCCAGGTCGTCGAGCTGATCACCGGTGGGCGCAGCGGCAACCTCGGCCTTCCGCCCGAGAAGCCCTCGGAGTTCATCGACATCACGCCGGGAGAAGCCCAGTGACCACGACCACGACCACCACGGCCGGTGGGATCCAGGCCGTCAAGCCCACGGTCGCGAGCCACATCCGCGACTACTGGGGCCGGGTGCGCGGCGGCGATCTCGGCAGCCTTCCGGCCGTTCTCGGCCTGCTCGTCCTGGCGCTGATCTTCGGCGTGGCCCGCAGCGACACGTTCCTCAGCGCGCTCAACTTCGCGAACCTGTTCACCCAGGGTGCCCAGGTGGTCTTCATCGCCATGGGCCTGGTCTTCGTGCTGCTGCTCGGCGAGATCGACCTCTCCGCCGGTTTCGCCAGCGGCGTGTGCGGCGCGGTGATGGCCATCCTGCTCACGAACGAGGGCCTGCCCTGGTACGTGGCGATCCCGGCCGCGATGCTCACCGGCATCGTGATCGGCCTGGTGCTCGGCCTGCTCGTGGCGAAGCTCGGCATCCCGTCGTTCGTCGTCACCCTGGCCGCGTTCCTCGGTTTCCAGGGTGTGCTGCTGACCATGCTCAAGGGCGGTCAGAACATCTCGATCACCGACGAGTTCGTCCGTTCGCTGAACAACGACAACCTCTCGGTGGCCTGGAGCTGGGGCCTCACCATCTTCGCGATCGCCGGGTACGCGGCGATCCAGCTGAACCGCTTCCGCAGCCGGAACGCCCGCAACCTGATCGCCGACCCGCTCGGCATCGTGCTGCTGCGCATCGGCGGCCTCGCGGTGCTGCTCATCGCGGCGACCGCGGTGCTCACCCAGGAACGGGCGATCAACCCGGCGATCAACTCGCTCAAGGGCGTGCCGATCGTGGTGCCGATCATCGCGATCGCGATGATCGTCTGGGGCTTCGTGCTCGGCCGGACCACGTACGGCCGGCACGTCTACGCGGTCGGTGGCAACGCCGAGGCGGCCCGTCGCGCCGGCATCGCGGTGGACCGGATCCGCATCTCGGTCTTCGTGATCTGCTCGTTCATGGCCTCGATCGGCGGCATCCTCGTGGTCAGCCGGGCCAGCTCGGTCGACCCGAACACCGGTGGCAGCAACATCCTGCTCTACTCGGTCGGCGCCGCGGTCATCGGCGGGACCAGCCTCTTCGGTGGCAAGGGCAAGGTGATCAACGCGGTGATCGGTGGCGCGGTGATCGCCGTGATCGACAACGGCATGGGCCTGATGGGCTTCAGCTCCGGCCAGAAGTACATCTTCACCGGCCTGGTGCTCCTGGCGGCGGCGAGCGTCGACGCCCTGGCCCGGCGCAGAGCCTCCGCATCGGGAAGCTGATGCGAGCCGGCCCCACCCAGGAAGAGGTACGCCGGCACAACCTCGGAACGCTGCTCCGGTACGTGCATGTGCACGGCGCCACGTCCCGGGCGGAACTGACGAACCGGCTCGGCCTCAACCGCAGCACCATCGGGGCCCTCACCGCCGAGCTGATCAGCGTCGGGCTGGTCAGCGAGGCGGCGCCACGCGAAACCGGCCGGGCCGGTCGACCCTCGCTGGTCGTCCGGCCCGAGTCCGGGCGGGTGTACGCCTACGCGCTCAGCATCGAGGTGGACCGGCTGCGCGCGGCGCGGGTCGGCCTCGGCGGGCGGATCCTGGAACAGTACGAGACCGAGCGCCCGCCCGGGATGAGCGCCGACGACGCGGTGCAACCCCTGGCCCGGTTCGTCCGGCAGATGCGCGCAGGGGTTCCGGACGACGCCCGCTGCGTGGGCAGCGGCCTGGCCGTGGCCGGCATGGTCCGGCGTGCGGACGGCGTGGTCCGGCTCGCCCCGACGATCGGCTGGGTCGAGGAACCGGTCGGCGAGGCGCTGCTCACCGAGCTCGGCGAATCCGGCCGTCTCACCCTCGGCAACCACGCCGACGTCTGCGCCCTGGCCGAGCACTCCCGGGGCGCCGCCGTGGACTGCGACAACGTCATCTACCTCTACGGGGACGTGGGAGTGGGCGCCGGGATCGTGGCCGGTGGGCACCGGGTCACCGGGCACGGCGGATACAGCGGCGAGGTCGGGCACATGGTGGTCAACCCGTACGGCCGGCCCTGTTCCTGTGGTTCGCGCGGCTGCTGGGAGACCGAGATCGGCGAGCACGCGCTGCTGCGGGTCGCCGGCCGGGCCGACCGCACCGGCAAGGACGCGGTGCTCGAGGTGGTCGACGCCGCGATGCGCGGGGACAGCCAGGCGCAGCACGCGTTGCGTCAGGTCGGCGACTGGCTCGGCTTCGGCGTCGGCAACCTGGTCAACATCTTCAACCCGGAGGTCGTGATCTTCGGGGGCACGCTCCGCGACGTCTACCTCGGGGCCGCCGCGCAGATCCGCAGCCGGCTCAACGCGGTCGGGCTGCCGGCCTGCCGCGAGCACGTCCGGCTGCGCACGCCCGAGCTCGGCGCCGACGCGGCCCTGATCGGCGCGGCCGAGCTGGCGTTCGAACACCTGCTGGACGATCCGCTGCTGTCCTGAAATCCGGCCTCCCTCCCGACGGCCGGTGATTGCGGTGGATCTATGCTGCCCGCCATGCCCCCGCGTCGTTTCCCGCGTGCCGCCCGCCGAGGCGCGGGATGATCAAGCAACTCGAGGTGGACGGCGTGCCCGCGGTGCTGGCGCCGGTCACCGGGGAAACGCACGCCGGCCTGGTCTTCCGGGTCGGTCTCGCGGACGAGCCACTGGTCCGGCGGGGCATCACACACCTGATCGAGCACCTCGCGCTGCACGGCCTCGGCGAGGCCGGCGCGCACACCAACAGCACGACCGGGGTCGAGCACACCTTCTTCCATGTACGGGGTTCGGCCGACCGGATAGCCGCATTCCTGAACCGGGTCTGTGCCACGCTGCGTGACCTGCCCGCCGAGCGGATCGCCGCGGAGATCGAGGTGCTGCGGTCGGAGAGCGCCGGACGGCAGCCCGAACCGCGGTCGATGTGGCGGTACGGCGCCCGGGACTACGGCATGCCGAGCTTCCACGAACGCGGCCTGCACGGCGTGACAGGCGAGGACCTGCACGCCTGGGTCGCACAGTTCTTCACCCGGGAGAACGCCGCGCTCTGGGTGGCCGGCGACGAGGTGCCGGCCGGCCTGCGCCTGGACCTGCCGGACGGGGTGCGCCAGCCCGCGCCGGTGCCGTCCTGCGCGCTGCCGGTGACACCGGCCTGGTTCGCCGGGCACCGCGGCGCCGGTCACGCCGAGAGCGTGGCCTGGGACACCGTGGTCCGCCGGGAGGCCCGCGCCGCGGTCTTCGCCAACGTGCTGGAACGCCAGCTCGGCCGGGACCTGACCCGGCGCGGCGTCCGGCACGAGGTCCGCACCGAGTACGAGCCGCGCGCCGCCCGGACCGCCCGGATCACCGCGGTCGCCGACGCGGCGCCCGCTGACCGTCCCGGTGTCCTGGCCGGTCTGACAGGTGTGCTCGCCGCGATGCGGGACGGCCGGGTGGAGGCCGCCGACGTGTCCACTGTGGTGAAACTGACCTGCGAGGGCCTGCTGGACGCCGAGGAACGCGGCGGGCGGCTGCCCGGTCAGGCGTTCAACGTCCTGGCCGGCCGGGGTGTGCAGGGCGTCGACGAGGCGGTCGCCGAGGTCCGGTCGGTAACCGTCGACGAGGTGGCCCGGGTGGCGGCCGCCGCGTACCCGGCCGGGCTGCTGATGGCGCCGGCCGGGACCACCGCCGGACCCGAGGGCTACACCGCCGCGCCCGAGGTCTCCGCCTCGATGGTGACCGGCCGGACCCATCGGGCCCGCGGCAACCGCGGCCTGCGGCTGGTGCACGGCGAGGACGGGGTGAGCGTGGTCGAGGACGACGCGATCCGCACCGTCCGTTACGACTCCTGCGCCGCCGTGCTGGCCTGGCCGGACGGCGGCCGCCGGCTGATCGGCGACGACGCGATCGCGGTACGGGTCGAACCCACCCTCTACACCGGCGGCGCGGCCGTGGTGGCCGACATCGACAGCCGGACGCCGCCCGCGCTCCGCATCGACATGCCACCCCGTGACCCGGACGCGATCCCGCAGCCCCGGCGCGGGTGGCGTGACGTCTGGGGGATCTCCCGGCCGAACGGGTGAGGGTGGGATCACCGTCGCGCGGGTGGTGATCGGCCTCTATGCTGCGCGCCATGTCAGTACCTACCGACGTGGTCCTGGACCGCGCGGCCGCGTACCCGGAGACGGCGGTCCTGCGTGAGGCGGTCGCCCGGCGTGACTGGCCGGGTTGCCGGGCCGTGCTCGACGCCGCCGCGCCGATGGAGCGCACCGCGCTGATCCGCGATGTCTGCGAGATGCCGGGCATCGAGGACTTCCTGCGCCCGGTGCTGCGGCAGGACCCCCGCGACGGCACGGCGTCCGCCCTGCTCGGCACCCACCTGATCGACGTCGGCTGGAAGATCCGCACGGGCGCCCGCGCGCAGCACGTCAGCCAGGAGCAGTTCGCCGGTTTCCGGGACTGGCTGTGCAAGGCGGAGCAGGTTTTGATCGACGGCGCCGCGTACCACCCGAAGGACCCGGCCATCTGGAAGGCGCGGCTCACCTCGGCCCGCGGCCTGGAGCTCGGTCTCGCCGAGGCCCGCCGCCGGTACGACCGGCTGGTCGCCGCCGACCCGCACCACCTGCCCGGCCAGCTCCAGCTCCTGCAGACGCTCTGTCCCAAGTGGAGCGGCAGCTGGGAGCAGCTGCACGAGTTCACCCGGGACGCCGCGGCCGCCGCCCCGCTCGGCTCACCGCACGGGGTGCTCGTCGCCGAGGCGCACATCGAGCACGTGCTGGAGCTCGACGGCCGGCCCGCGATGCTCGGTTACCTGGCGCAGGAACACGTCCGGGCAGAGATCTACCAGGCCGCCCAGCGGTCCATCTGGGATCCCTCCTTCACCCGCGGTCACGGCTGGCTGGAAGCGCTGAGCACGTTCGCGATGGTGTTCACGTTGCTCGACGATCAGCGGGCGGCGGCCTCCGCGTTCGGGCCGCTCGGCAACCTGGCGACCGAGCACCCGTGGGACTACCTGAGCGACGATCCGGTGGGCGAGTTCCGCAGCGCCCGCGCCTGGGCGCTGGGAGGAACGCGATGATCACGCAGATCGAGGTCGGTGGCATACCCACGGTGCTCGCCCCGACCACCGGGCAGATGCACGCCGGCCTTGCCTTCCGGGTCGGCTTCGCGGACGAGCCGCTGGCCCGGCGCGGCATCACCCACCTCGTCGAGCATCTGGCGCTGCACGCGTTCGGGGTCGCCGACTACCACTACAACGGCGCCACCGGCACCGAGTACACGTTCTTCCACATGCAGGGCGCCGAGGCCGACATCGTCGCGTTCCTCAACGGCGTCTGCACCGCGCTGAACGACCTGCCGATGCACCGGCTCCCCACCGAGAAGGAGATCCTGCGCACCGAGGAGAACACCCGGGGTGAGGGACCGACCGAGGCGCTCCCGCTGTGGCGGCACGGCGCCCGCGACTACGGGGTGGCGACCTATCCGGAGTGGGGCCTGTCCGGGATCACCCCGGACGACCTGCGGGCCTGGGTGGCCCACTACTTCACGGTGGAGAACGCCGTGCTCTGGATCGCCGGTCCGGCGGTTCCCGCCGGGTTGGACCTTCGCCTGCCGCACGGCTCGCGTCGACCGGCGCCGGCTCCGTCGTCAGCCCTTCCGGTACGGCCGGCGTACTTCCCCGGTCCGTCCAACGTGGTCGCGTGGGACGCCGTCGTCGAACGCTCCACCAGCGCCGGTGTCTTCTCCGGGGTGCTGGAACGGGCGCTGTTCCGCTCGCTGCGCCAGGAGAGCGGCCTCTCCTACACCGTGCAGGCCGGTTACGAGCCACGCGCCGGCGGCCGGGCCGTGATCACCGCGTTCGCCGACGCGCTGCCGGAGAAGCAGGGCGCCGTGCTCGGCGGTTTCGTCGACGTGCTCGCCTCGTTTCGGCTCGGGCTGGTCGACGAGGCGGACGTGACGGCCGTGGTGAACCAGCGGGTCGAGGAGCTGACCCGCGCCGAGGAGAACGGGACGCGGCTGCCCGGCCAGGCGTTCAACCTGCTCGCCGGCCGTCCGGTGCAGACCGTCGAGAATCTGATCGCCGAGGTGCGCGCGGTCACCGCGGCGGACGTGGCAGCGGTCGCCTCCGCCGCGTTCGCCGACGGCCTGCTGATGACGCCGGGCCGCACCGGCGCGGACTGGGCCGGGTACACGCCGGCGCCACGCGACTCGGACTCGGTGGTGGACGGTACGAGGTACCCGTCGCTGGAGGACCAGGGCGTCACGTTCGTCGCCGGTGACCGGGGTGTCAGCGTGGTCGGCGACGGTTCCGCGGCGACGGTCTTCTACGACCAGTGCTCGGTGCTGCTGACCTGGCCGGACGGTGCCCGGCGGTTCGTCGGCCACGACGGCATCCAGGTCACCTTCGAGCCCAGCATGTACGCGAACGGTCACGCCGTGGTGCCGGCGCTCGATGCCCGGGTGCCGCGCGAGCTCTGGGCGGCGATGCCGGCCCGTGATCCGCGCCGCATCCCGGTCCCGAACCCGGCCGCGGTGGCCCCGCCTGCCGAAGCTCCGGCCGGGAAGGCGTGGCCGGTCGTCGTGCTGGTGGCGCTCTCCCCGCTGTTCCTCTTCTTCGGCGGGTTCGGCCTGCTCATCGGCGTCGCCGCGACGGCCGACAACGACGAGGTCGCCCTGGAGGTCACCATCGCGGCGGTCTTCCTGGCCTTCGCGGCACTGGCCGGCTGGGGCATCGTCTGGGCCATCCAGAAGCTCCGCCGGTGATCTCGGCCCGCCGTCGGAGCGCGCCCGCTGCCGGAGCGCGAGAGAGGATGGCGGGGTGAGAAGCAGCGTGCGGGGCGGACTTGCCGGGGTCGCGGCGGCGGGGGCAGCGCTCGGGGTGGCCGAGCTGGTCGCGGTCGGCACCGGGGCGGGATCCGGGCCGCTGGTCGCGGTCGGTGGTGTGGTCGTCGACCATGTGCCGGCGGCCGTGAAGGACTTCGGCATCCGGGTCTTCGGGGTGAACGACAAGACCGCGTTGCTCGCCGGCACCGCGATCCTGCTGGGCCTTTACGCGTACGGGCTGGGCGTGCTGGCGATCCGCCGGTGGGCCCTGGCGGTCGCCGGGATCGGGTTGTTCGGGCTGGTCGGGGCGGCTGCCGCGATGAGCCGGGAGGGCGCCGGCGCCGGTGCCGCGTTGCCGTCGTTGATCGGGGCGGTGGCCGGACTGTTCGTGCTACGGCATCTGCGGCGTCGCGCGGATGAGGACGGCCGGGAACCGGAGGTGGCGGGACCGGGTGGTACCCCGTACCGGAGGCGGTTGTTTCTGCGGGATCTCGGGATCGTCGCCGGGGTGGCGGCAGGCGCCGGGGTCGGCGGCAGGTTGCTCAGCTCGCGCCGCGCGGTGGACGTGGCGCGGCAGGCGGTCGCGCTGCCGGCGGCCTCGGGGAGCGTGCCGGTGGTGCCCGGCGGCGCCCAGGCGCCCGGAGCGGTTTCCTACGTCACTGCGAACCGGGATTTCTACCGCATCGATACCGCGCTGGTCACGCCGCAGGTGGACCCGGCGACGTGGCGTCTGCGTATCCACGGGATGGTTCGGAACCCGATCGAGATCACCTGGGACGAGCTGTTGCGGCGGCCGATGGTGGAGCGGTATGTGACGCTCGCCTGCGTCTCGAACGAGGTGGGCGGCGACCTGATCGGCAACGCGCTCTGGCTCGGCACACCGATCAAGGACCTGCTGGACGAGGCGGATCCGCTGCCCGGCGCGGACCAGGTGGTGCAGCGGTCGGCGGACGGCTGGACGTGCGGCGCGCCGACCACGGTGCTGCGGGACGGGCGGGACGCGCTGCTCGCGATCGGGATGAACGGAGAACCGCTGCCGGTCGCGCACGGCTTTCCGGTACGCATGGTCGTTCCCGGACTCTACGGATATGTCTCCGCCTGCAAGTGGATCACCGAGATCGAGCTGACCCGGTTCGCCGACTTCGACGCCTACTGGGTGCCGCGGGGCTGGTCGGCGCAGGCGCCCGTCAAGACCCAGTCACGGATCGACACCCCGCGCAAAGGCGCTTCCCCGACCGCCGGCGTGATCACCGTGGCCGGCGTGGCATGGGCGCAGCACCGCGGGATCGCCAAGGTCGAGGTACAGGTGGACGACGGCCCGTGGACGCCCGCGTCACTCGCGCCGGCGGTCTCCGCGGACACCTGGCGGCAGTGGAGTCACCCTTGGGAGGCCACGTCCGGTGAGCACATCCTGCGAGTTCGGGCGACCGACACCGACGGTGTGACACAGATAGCGAACGAGGCGCCGCCCGCGCCGGACGGCGCCACGGGGTGGCACCAGGTCAAGGTGAGTGTCAGGTAGCCGGAAGCCGCACTTTCGGTCCGACTCAGGAAAGCAAGTCGCTCATACGGTGGCTTGCATGTCCACCAATGCGGTTGAAGAACCGCTGAATCACCCGACACGGTCCGCAGTCTCGGACCGTGTCGCCAGCCGTGTGGTGATGCCGCGTGCCGGGCGGCGTCAGGCCGCAGGCGCCTGCCGTTGTGCGGGCACTGCCGTCTTGTGGGGCCGGCCGAGGCGCGCCTCGAGCCGGGCAAGGTCGACTCGTCCGTGACGATCCGCCAGGTCCTCCCAGCCGACCGCGAGCAGCCGCAGCCGCTCCGATTCGCTGAAACCTCCCCAGACTCCGTACGGCTCGCGAACCGCCAGAGCATGGGCGGCGCACTCGGCCCGCACCGGGCACGCGCCGCACATCGTCTTTGCCTTGGCCTCGCGGCGATTGCGGGACGACCCGCGCTCGCCGTCGGGGTGGAAGAACTGCGCACTGTCCCGGCCACGGCAATTGCCCAGTCGTTGCCAGTCCCAAAGGTCGGCGATGGGCCCGGGCAGTCTGCGAACGTTCGACATCAACACCCTCCTCCCGCGCGGCACCGCGGAGTGTTCGTCGTGAGGGCCTGTGCCCAGGCCTTTGGCGGGTGTACCCCGGCGATCGCCGGCTCACACGCACCATGTCGATGTCTTCGCGAGCGGTATGGCAAAGGGGTGGCAAGTCATACCCATCTTTCCCATTTTTTCCATCTAAAGCGCGTAATGCTGCGGCCCTCGCGTGATCTCCTCTGAGAGAGAAGGAGGATCACTGTGCGTACCGTCCTCGTGTGCGTCCGAACCCCGCTGGCGGCCCAGACCGTCGCGTCCACCGCGGCCCGGCTCGGCATGACCGGTGTCGTCCGGACCGCGGTCAGCGAGACCGAGGCCATGATCCGACTGGCGGAACGGCCGGCCGAAGTGGTCCTGGCCGACACCGCCGTGACCCGGCCCGACAGCGTCGGGTTCACCCGGCGCGTGCTCGCACGCGCCCCACAGGCGCAAGTAGTGCTGTTCGGCGCGGAAGACCCGCGGGTGGCAGCGGCGGCCGTCGCCGCCGGCGCCCGGGGCGTCATCCGCGGCGTGGAGCACGATCTGGTCAGCGTCGTCGCCAAGGCGCTGCTCCTGCTGCTGCTCCCGGTCCGCCCGCAGGGCATGCCGATAAACGGAGCGAACGCCCAGCCGGCCACGGTGGCCGGCGGGGCACGCAACAACAACTCCCCGGGCACCCGCGGTCAGTACCACAACGGTCCCGGCGGCATGGGTGTGCAGAACGCGGCGGCCGTCCCGGCGATGCTGGGCCCGAACGCCCCGATGGTCCCGGCTCAGCGGGGCGACGCCCCGATCGATCCGGCGACCGGCCGTCCGATGGTGGCCTGGCCCGGCAACGAGGCCGGGATGGCCGAGGCGGCCCCCCAGGGCAGGCGCCTGACCCTCACCGAACGAGAGCTCCAGGTCCTGAGGGGCATGGCAGACGGCAAGTCGAACGCCGAGATCGGCCGGGAGCTCTTCGTCTCCGAGGACACGGTGAAAACCCACGCACGGCGCCTCTTCCGAAAACTAGGGGCAAGAGACCGAGCCCACGCCGTAGCCGCAGGCTTCCGAGCAGGCCTCGTAGCGTAGGCCAAAGGCGCAGGTCCTGGACGTAGGTCTAAGGCGCAGGTCCTGGACGTAGGTCAAGGCGCTCTATTTTCCCGAGAGCACGTAGCCACAGAGCACGCGCAAAACGCCGCCGGTGACTTGGCCACTGGTTTCTCGACGCCCGCGGGGTTTGCGGGTGGCGGCAAACCAGCGGCCAAGTCACCGGGTATAAGGCGTTTTGCCTGCGGAGCGAAGCGACGCCATTGGGCCCAGCGTTTTGCCTGCGGAGCGAAGCGACGCCATTAAATTCAGCGTGCTTCTGGTGACCCGCTATCCGGGGTTTTCCTCTTCCGACCCCTCGGTCAACGTGTCGTGCACCCCGTCCGCGTATCCCCGCGCATACTCCCAGGTCACGTAGTGATCGGGGTCCGGGTCGTAGGCAGGCTCATGCACCCGCGGCCGCCCGCTGTCCAGCAGGTGCCGCAGGTTTCCCCGCAACAGATCCCAGTCGAAGTAGTGCGGCTCGTGACAGTCCTCGCACTCGATGACCAGCCCTCGGATGCCGGTCGGACTCAGCAGCGCCTGGTAGATCTCCAGGTCGGAGAGGTCCTCCAGGACGTCCTGCCGTTCGTCCTCGGTCAGCGGTTCGGACTCGGCGTCCTCGTTGAGGTCGTCGAGTCCGGCGGCCGGGTCGGCGGGATCGCCGTTGAACGGGTCGATCGGCTCTTCTTGCACCCCCATACCGTACTCACCTCCGGGCGCGGTGTGCTGGCCCGCACGTTCTGTCCGCCGCCCGGGTGCCCCGACCTGGGGTGGGTAGGATGATGGACTCCGCCTCTTGTCTAGGGATGATTTGTGGAAACAGACAGCGCCCGCACCGTTCCCCTCGGTCTGACCTTCGACGACGTGCTGCTTCAGCCCGGTGAGTCGGATGTCGTTCCCAGCCGGGTCAACACTGTGACGCGGCTGACGCGCAACGTCGAGCTCTCCGTGCCGCTGCTCTCGGCGGGCATGGACACCGTGACCGAGGCGCGCATGGCGATCGCCATGGCCCGTCAGGGCGGCATCGGCGTGCTGCACCGCAATCTCTCGGTGGAGGACCAGGCGGCTCAGGTCGACCTGGTGAAGCGCTCCGAGTCCGGGATGATCACCAACCCGGTGACGTGCAGCCCGGACGACACCCTGCGCCAGGTCGACGCGCTCTGCGCGCGCTACCGGATCTCCGGCGCCCCGGTGGTGGACGCCCAGGGCGTGCTCGTCGGCATCGTGACGAACCGGGACATGCGGTTCGTCAACGACTTCGACGCCAAGGTCCGCGACGTGATGACGAAGGCGCCGCTGATCACCGCGCCGGTCGGCGTGAGCAAGGACCAGGCGCTGGAGCTGCTCGCCAAGCACAAGGTGGAGAAGCTGCCGCTCGTCGACGCGGGTGGTCACCTGCGCGGGCTGATCACGGTGAAGGACTTCACCAAGTCCGAGCAGTACCCGAACGCGGCGAAGGACCCGCAGGGCCGGCTCCGGGTGGCCGCGGCGGTCGGTGTGGGCGACGACTCCTACAAGCGGGCCCGCGCTCTCGTCGATGCCGGGGTTGACGTGGTCATCGTCGACACCGCGCACGGGCATCAGCGTGCCGTGCTGGAGATGGTCGCCCGGCTGAAGAAGGACGTCCCGATCGACATCGTGGGCGGCAACGTGGCGACCTATGCGGGGGCGAAGGCCCTGGTCGAGGCGGGTGCGGACGCGGTGAAGGTGGGCGTCGGCCCGGGCGCGATCTGCACCACCCGGATCGTCGCGGGCGTCGGCGTGCCGCAGATCACCGCGATCATGGAGGCGACCCGGGCGTGCAAGCCCGCGGGTGTGCCGGTGATCGGTGACGGTGGCATTCAGTACAGCGGTGACATCGCCAAGGCGATCGTGGCGGGGGCGAGCACGGTCATGCTCGGCAGCCTGCTGGCGGGCTCGGAGGAGAGCCCCGGCGAGCTGATCTTCGTGAACGGCAAGCAGTTCAAGTCGTACCGGGGGATGGGCTCGCTCGGCGCGATGCAGTCCCGCGGTCAGGCCAAGTCGTACTCGAAGGACCGCTACTTCCAGCAGGATGTGAACGAGGACAAGCTGGTCCCGGAGGGCGTCGAGGGGCAGGTGCCCTATCGTGGTCCTCTGTCCAGGGTGGCGCACCAGCTCATCGGCGGGCTGCGCGCGGCCATGGGCTACGTGGGCGCGGAGACCATCCCCGATCTGCAGGAGCGGGGACAGCTCATCCGGATCACGGCGGCCGGGCTCAAGGAGAGCCACCCGCACGACATCCAGATGACGGTCGAGGCTCCTAACTACCACTCCCGCTAGAAACTTAAGGGCTCCCCATCATGCGTGACGTAGTGGAGATCGGCCTCGGCAAGACCGCACAGCGCGGGTACCACCTGGATGACATCGCGATCGTTCCGAGCCGCCGCACCCGCGACGTGGACGACGTGTCGACCGAGTGGAGACTCGACGCGTACCCCTTCAAGATCCCCTGCGTCGCGCACCCGTCCGACGCCACCCAGAGCCCGGATTCGGTGATCACCCTGGGCCGCCTCGGCGGCCTGGGCGTGCTCAACGCCGAGGGTCTCTGGACCCGCTACGAGGACCCCAGCAAGATCCTCGAAGAGCTCGCCTCGCTGGACGAGGACGCGGACGCGACGAAGCGCCTGCAGGAGGTGTACGCGGAGCCGATCAAGCCGGAGCTGATCGCCGAGCGTGTCCGGCAGATCCGCGCCGCCGGTGTCACCACCGCGGTCCGGGTGTCGCCGCAGCACACCCTCGCCCTCGCCCCCGTGGTGCTGGACGCGGGCGTCGACCTTCTGGTGATCCAGGGGACGCTTGTCTCGGCCGAGCACGTGTCCACCACGGACGAGCCGCTGAACCTCAAGGAGTTCATCGCCGACCTCGACCTGCCGGTCATCGTCGGCGGCTGCACCGACTACAAGACGGCGCTGCACCTGATGCGGACCGGCGCGGCCGGCGTGATCGTCGGTGTCGGCGCCGACGAGTGGTCGACGACGGACACCGTGCTGGGCATCCGGGTGCCGATGGCGACCGCGATCGCGGACGCCGCCGCGGCCCGCCGCGACTACCTGGACGAGACCGGCGGCCGGTACGTTCACCTGATCGCCGACGGCGGCATCTCCACCTCCGGCGACATCGCGAAGGCGATCGGGTGCGGTGCTGACGCGGTCATGCTCGGCGAGCCGCTCTCGCTGGCCGAGGGCGCCCCGGCCGGTGGCGCGTGGTGGCACTCGTCGGCGAGCCACCCGGCACTGCCGCGCGGCGGGTTCTGCATCGCGGGCGAGCCGGACGGGACCCTCGAAGAGGTCCTCTACGGCCCGGCCGATCGCCCGGACGGCCAGCTCAACCTGTTCGGCGGCCTGCGCCGGGCGATGGCGAAGTGCGGCTACCGGGACGTCAAGGAGTTCCAGAAGGTCGCGCTCGTCCTGGACAAGTGATGGAACGGCTTCACGGGGCCGGAGGTTTCCCGGTCCCGTAAAGCCAGTTCTGGAAGAACGTCGTCAGGTCCTTCTTGGACGCCTGCTCGGCGGCCTTGATGAACTCGTCGGTGGTCACGTTGCCGTCCTTGTGGGTGGCGGTCCAGGACTTGACGAGCGCGAAGAACGCCTTGTCGCCGATGGTCTCGCGCAGCGCGTGGACGGTCATGCCGCCGCGCTGGTAGACGGCGGCGCCGAAGAGGCGGGCCGGTGTCGGGTCGCCGGGGATCTCGGCCCAGTTGAACGAGTTGTAGGTGCTCTCGAACAGCTCCTGGGCGGTCGCCTCGCCGGAGTGCTCGGACCAGAGCCATTCCGCGTACGTCGCGAACCCCTCGTTGAGCCAGATGTCCTGCCAGCGGCTGAGCGCGACGCTGTCGCCGAACCACTGGTGGGCGAGTTCGTGCGCGACCACGCCGAGGTTCTCGCCGCCGGTGAAGAACGTGTTGCCGTAGACCGGGCGGGACTGGGTCTCCAACGCGTACCGGATCCGGTCCTCGTCGACCACGACGCCGCCGTTCGCGTCGAACGGGTACGGCCCGAACACGGTCGCCAGATAGTCGGTGATCTCCCCGGTGCGGGCCAGCGAGCGGGCCGCCGGTCCGTCCGCGGGAAGCGACTCGGGGACCGCGGTGATCATCGGCAGGCCGTTGTGCCGGCCGGTGGTGATCCGGTACTGGCCGATCACGACGGTCGCCAGGTAACTCGCCATCGGGGAGTCCTCCGACCAGCGCCAGGTCGTCCTGCCGCCGGCGGTGGTCCGCTCACCGGGTACGCCGTTGCTGAGCACTTCGAGACCGTCCGGCACGGTCATCGCCAGTTTCAGGGTGGCCTTGTCCGACGGGTGGTCGTTGACCGGGAACCAGGTGCTCGCCGACTCGGGCTGGCCGAGCGCGACGCCGCCGTCGGTGGTGCTCATCCAGCCGCCGTTGCCGAGGGCCTTGTTCTCCAGCAGGCCGGGCCTGCCGCCGTACGCGATGACGACGGTGAACTGCTGACCGGCCACGATGCCCGCGCCGGGTGTGATCACCAGCTCGTTGCCCTGGGCCGTGCTGGTCGCCGTGACGCCGTCCACGGTGACCTCGCGGGCGGTCAGGTGGGCCAGGTCCAGGTTGAACCGGGAGAGGTTCTGCCCGGCGGTCGCGGTGATCGTCGCGGTGCCGTCCAGGGTGCCGGCCTTCGGGTCGTACGTCAGGGCCAGGTCGTACCCGGCCACGTCGTACCCGCCGTTGCCGTACTTCGGGAAGTACGGGTCGCCGACGCCCTCCGCGCCGGCCGAGAAGGACACTGCTGACGGGCTCGGTCCCGGGTCGTCCGGCTCCGAGCCCGTCGAGCATCCGGCGAGCAGTGTCAGGGCGGCAAGTGTGCCGATTACCCGGTCCCTCATGGGGACGAGCGTACGTTCTACAGCCTGTTGACCAGCTTGGGATGGTCGGACAGGTACGCCTCGGCCTTGCCCTTGACGAGCGCCTTGAGGAACCCGGTGCCCTCGGGCTTGAGCTGTTCACCGAGGTACCTGCCGCCGCTGGAGACGCCCGCGCCGGGCAGGTCGACCAGGGTGATCTTCGCCGGGGTCAGGTCGCGGAGCGCGTACGCGTACTCGAAAGGCGTACGCCCACCCACGTAGACGAGCGACTCGCCGACCGCCTCGATCACCTCGCGCAGCTTCTCCGGTTCCTGTACGTCCTGGGAGAGCGCCTTGGTGAGGATCGCGCTGACCATCTGCCGCTGGTGCCGCTGCCGGTCGTAGTCGCCGTTGGGCAGGCCGTACCGCTGGCGGGCGTAGTCGGTCGCCTGCCAGCCGACCAGGTGCCGCTTGCCGGGCTGGTAGACCATCTGCGGTCCGGTGTGGTCACCGCCGCCGGGGGCGATCGGCCGGTTGGTGCCGTCCGGCTTGTGGTGCCGCGACTTCACCTTCTGGTCGATGGTCATGTCGATGCCGCCGAGCGCGTCGACGAGCTTGGAGAGGCCGGCGAAGGTGAGCACGGCGCCGGCCTGGAACTCCTTGATCCCGGTGTAGTCACTCAGGGATCGGGTCAGCAGTTCGTACCCCTGCTGTGTGCTCTTCTTGGTCTTCTCCCCGGGAATGCGGGAGCCCCGGCTCATCGCCTCGGTGAGTTTGTAGCGGCCGCCGGAGAAGCCCGACTTCTTGTAGGCGGGCATGTCGACGCGCAGGTCGCGGGGGAGCGAGTAGAGGTATGCGGAGTCCAGCCCGGCGTCGACGTGCAGCAGCATCACGGTGTCGGCGTGCGGTTCCCAGCCGGGGATGCTCACCCGGGTGTCGACGCCGACGAGCACCAGATCGAGCGGGCCCTTGATGTCCGCGCCCGGTGACGCGGACGGCGTCGCCTCCACACTGGGCGAGGGCACGGCCAGGGACGCAGCCGCCGAGCTGGATGGCGCCGCCGTCTCGGTCGAGCTGCGATTCATCGCGATGGCGACGCCGACGCCGGCGAGCAACGCGACGACCGCACCGGCGATCACCGCCCAGGTGATCTTGCTGTTCCGCATAGCGGAACAGTAAAGGACATCGTTGTGGCGCTCAATGCCCGTACATCTCCCGTTCGCTGAAAAAGTCCTTGCGATATCCAAGATCGCAAGTACGCTGGCTCGGCGTTCCGCCGATCCCCGGCGATCGCGACGGGGAGGTCCCTCCACTATGAACTCTTCCAGCCGGCGCGCTCTTGCCGGCATCACCACCGCGGGCCTGCTGGCCGGTCTCGGCGTCGCCGGGATCACGAGTCCCGCGCAGGCCGCAGCCGCCGCGCCGGTCCGCCTGGTGGTGGGTCTCAAGGCCGGAGAAGAGGTCAGCGCCGCGCTGCCCACTCTCTCCGGCTTCGGTCTCGGCGACGCCGAGGCGAGCGGCAGCAGCGTCCTGCGCGACGCGCTCGCCGAGGTACGGGCGAAGACGCTCGACGTGCCGGCCGCGAAGGCGACCGCACTGATCGCGGCGCTGAAGCTCGACCCCAAGGTCTCCTATGTCCAGGTGGACCCCGCGGTCGAGGCGTTCGCCGTGACGCCGAACGACCCGATCTACAAGAACCAGAAAGAGCTGGGCCAGATCAAGGTGCCGGACGCGTGGGCCACCACGCGCGGCGGTGCGATCAAGGTCGCCGTCGTGGACACCGGCGTGACGCCGGCCGGCGACCTGTCCGGCAAGGTCCTGCGCGGCTACGACTTCGTCAACCGGGACACCAGCGCGACCGACGACTACGGCCACGGCACCACCGTGGCGTCGCTGATCGCGGCGAAGACGAACAACGGCGCCGGCATGGCAGGTGTCTGCGCGCAGTGCCAGATCCTCCCGGTGAAGGTCCTGAACTGGGAGGGCAAGGGCGACACGTCCGACGTCGCTGCCGGGATCATCTACGCGGCCAAGCAGAACGCGAAGATCATCAACCTCTCGCTCGGCGGCTCGGAGCCGTCACCGGTCCTGCAGGACGCGATCGCCTACGCGAACGGCCGGGGCGCGCTGGTCGTGGCGTCCGCCGGCAACGAGAACAGCAGCAGGAAGAACTATCCGGCGGCGTACGCGGACGTGCTGTCCGTCGGCGCCACCGACACCCGGACCGGCGGCACGGCCCGCGCCAAGTTCTCCAGCTACGGCGCGAGCTGGGTGGATGTGGCGGCACCCGGTTACACCGCGGGCATGCTGACCGACGGCAGCTACTGCTGGGTCGGTCTCTCCGACTGCACCGGCAAGGACTACATCATCCGGGGTACGTCCTTCTCCGCTCCACTGGTCTCCGGCGTGGCCGCGCTCGTCGCCTCGAAGAACCCGAGGTACAGCGGGTGGGGCCTGTCGAACGCGATCACCAGCTCGACCCGCAAGATCGGCGGCTGGGTGAAGTACGGCCTGGTCGACGCGAAGGCCGCGCTGACCCGGGGCACCGACACCGCGAAGCCGTCGGCGACCACCACGAGCCCGGGCGGGGGTGCGAAGCTGCGGGGCAGCGCCGCGATCACCCCGGTCGGACTGAAGGACACCGGCGGTTCCGGCATCCGCAACGTCGACCTCTACGTCAACGGCAAGTGGCACAGCTGGGACTACGTCGCCCCGTTCGCGCCGAAGCTCAACACGAAGAAGTACAACGGCGCGGTCAAGGTGCAGCTGCGGCTGACCGACAAGGCCGGCAACATCACCTGGCTGGGCGCGCGCACCGTGGTGGCGGACAACACCCCGCCCAAGGTGTCGATCACCAAGGCGCCGAAGAACAAGGCCCGGGTGAAGGGCACGGTCACCGTCTCGGTCAAGGCCAATGACAAGTACGGGGTGAGCAAGGTCCAGCTGCTCGTCAACGGCAAGGTGGTGGCGACCGACGCGAAGGCCGGTTACAAGCTGTCCTTCAAGGTGGCGAAGCAGAAGCGGACGATGAAGGTCGTGGTGCGCGCGTACGACAAGGCGGGCAACGTGACGAAGCTGGCGACGCGTACCTATTACCGTCGCTGACAGTGGTGCTGGTCGCGGCGTAGGGGGAGGCCCCTCCGCCGCGACACGCCGCCGGTAAACTCGCCGGGTGAGTACCCCGCGTCCCGTCCTCGTCGTCGACTTCGGCGCCCAGTACGCCCAGCTGATCGCCCGCCGGGTCCGTGAGGCCCGCGTCTACTCCGAGATCGTCCCGCACTCGATGCCGGTGGCCGAGATGCTGGCGAAGAACCCCGCCGCGATCATCCTCTCCGGCGGCCCGTCCAGCGTCTACGAGCCGGGCGCGCCGGTTCTCGACGCCGGCCTCTTCGCGTCCGACGTCCCGGTCTTCGGCATCTGCTACGGCTTCCAGGCGATGGCCCAGGCTCTCGGTGGCACGGTGGCACACACCGGTTCCCGGGAGTACGGGCGGACCCTCCTCGCCGCACAGGGCGGCACCCTGCTCCGCGACCTGCCGGCCGACCTGCCGGTCTGGATGAGCCACGGCGACAGCGTGGCGGTCGCCCCGGAGGGCTTCGCGGTCACCGCGTCGACCCCGGGCGCGCCGGTCGCGGCGTTCGAGGATCTGACCGCCAAGCGGGCCGGTGTGCAGTTCCACCCCGAGGTGGCGCACACCGAGCAGGGCCAGGAGATGCTCAAGCGCTTCCTGTACGACATCGCCGGCATCGAGCCGACCTGGACGCCCGGCAACATCATCGACGACCAGGTCGCCCTGATCCGTGAGCAGGTCGGCGACAAGCAGGTCATCTGCGGCCTCTCCGGCGGCGTCGACTCGGCGGTCGCCGCGGCGCTCGTCCATAAGGCGATCGGTGACCAGCTCACCTGCGTCTTCGTCGACCACGGTCTGCTGCGGGCGGGCGAGCGCGAGCAGGTGGAGAAGGACTACGTCGCCGCCACCGGCATCCGGCTCGTCGTGGTCGACGCCGAGGAGCAGTTCCTCGGCCACCTCGCCGGCGTCACCGACCCGGAGCAGAAGCGCAAGATCATCGGCCGCGAGTTCATCCGCACGTTCGAGGCGGCGGCCCGCGACCTGGACGCCGAGCGGCACATCGAGTTCCTGGTGCAGGGCACCCTCTATCCGGACGTGGTGGAGTCCGGCGGCGGCACCGGCACGGCGAACATCAAGTCGCACCACAACGTCGGCGGCCTTCCGGACGACCTGCAGTTCGCGCTGATCGAGCCGCTGCGCACGCTCTTCAAGGACGAGGTCCGCGCGCTCGGCGCCGAGCTCGGCCTGCCCGAGGCGATGGTGCAGCGGCACCCGTTCCCGGGTCCCGGCCTGGCGATCCGGATCATCGGTGCGGTGGACCGGGACCGGCTGGACATCCTGCGTCAGGCCGACCTGATCGCCCGCGAGGAGCTGACCTCGGCGGGGCTGGACCGCGACGTCTGGCAGTTCCCGGTGGTGCTGCTCGCCGACGTGCGCAGCGTCGGGGTTCAGGGCGACGGACGCACCTACGGTCACCCGGTGGTGCTGCGGCCGGTCTCCAGCGAGGACGCCATGACCGCCGACTGGTCCCGCTTGCCGTACGACGTGATCGCCACGATCTCGAACCGGATCACCAACGAGGTCCGGGAGGTCAACCGAGTGGTTCTGGACGTCACGAGCAAGCCGCCGGGCACCATCGAGTGGGAGTGACTCCCTGTAGTGGATCAATTGCTCAGGGCGGGTAAAACCGCCCTGAGCTGCGGTTACTCACCGCTATCCCACTGTCGTGAAGTTGACAGAAGTTCTTGAGAGGTAACATATTCCGGGCAGAATGCCGCCCGTGACCCCCGCACTGGAACCGCTCCGCAGGATCGCCGCCTACGCCGTCGCGCATGACGACGCGGGCCGCGTTCTCCTGGTCCGGGCCTCGTCCAAATCCGGCACTCCCGGAGTCTGGTCGCTGCCCGGCGGCGCCGTCGACCACGGCGAAGATCCCAATCACACCGTCGTCCGTGAGACCGCGGCGGAGACCGGACTCTCGGTCGCCGTCACCGGGTTGCACGACGTCCTCGCCGACATGCGGTCGATGCCGCATCGCGGCGTCACCATCCACACCGACCGCCTGATCTACGAGGTGTCGGTGCGTGGCGGCAACCTGATCGACCGGGTCGGGCACCCCACCGACCTGGCCCGGTGGCACACGCTCGAAGAGGCGGCCGGGCTGAAACTGCGGCAGTTCACCGCGGCCGCGCTCGGGCTGCCCGCCGCCTCCGCCGACCTGCGGCCCGAGGAAGCGCCGGTCTTCCCCTCGTTCTATGCCTACGAGGGGCCGGACGGACTGCACCGGGCGCAGCGCTTCGCGGCGTACGCGATCGCCACCGACCCGTACGAGAACCTCCTGCTCACCCGCATCTCGCCGGGATATCCGGGCGCCGGCTGCTGGCACCTGCCCGGCGGCGGCACCGATTACGGCGAGCAGCCGGGACCGGCCCTGATCCGGGAGCTGGTCGAGGAGACCGGACAGGCGGGCCGGATCGTCGAGCTGCTCGGGGTGGCGAGCCACCGGGACGCCGCCTCGCTCGGCCCGGAGGGATACCCGATCGACTGGCACGGTGTCCGGGCGTTCTACCGGGTCGTCGTCGACCACCCCACCGAGGTGACCATCCACGACGTGGGCGGCTCGACCGACGAGGCACGGTGGATGCCGCTCAAGGAGGTCGCCGAACTCGCCGCCGACCAGCTGACCGAGGTGACAGCGGACGCGCTGCGGACGGCGCGGCTAATCTAGGCTCGGTGAAGATCAATAGACGGGCGGCGGCGTACGGCGTCTGCCGCGACACCGGCGGCCGGGTGCTGCTGACCCGGGGCTCGGACTCGGCGGCGTTCCCCGGTGTCTGGTCGCTCCCCGGGGGCGGCATCGATCACGGCGAGCACCCGGACGACACGATCGTCCGGGAGTTCGCCGAGGAGACCGGCCTTTCGGTACGCGTGACCGGGGTGCGCGCCGCCACCGCCGACCTGATCGTGCTGCCCGACGACACGGTCGAGCACACCGACCGCATCCTCTACGACGTCGAGATGATCGGCGGCGACCTGCGCGACGAGGCGGACGGCACCAGCGACCTGGCCGAGTGGGTGTCGCCGGCCGACGTCGCGACGCGGCCGCTGCTGCCGTTCACGGCGAGTGTCCTGGGAGTCCCCTTCGAGACCCCGGCGGTGCCGGTGCCCGAGGTTCCGGCGGAGCGGCCGCCCGGACCGGTGCAGCGCTTCGGGGCGTACGCCCTGGCGAGCGACCCGGCCGGCCGGATCCTGCTGACCCGGATCGCCGACGGCTACCCGGGCGGGGGACGCTGGCACCTGCCCGGCGGCGGCACCGACTTCGGCGAGACACCGGACCAGGCGCTCGCCCGCGAGCTCGTCGAGGAGACCTCCCAGCACGGTCGCGTCGTCAGCCTCCTGGGCGTTTCCCACAGGTACGACCCCGCGGCGCTCGGCCCCGAGGGCGTGCCCCTCGACTGGCACGTGATCCGGGTGTTCTACGAGGTCACGGTCGATGATCCGACCCCGGCGGCGGTCACCGAGGAGGCCGGCGGATCCACTTCCGAGGCCGGCTGGTTCACCCGCGCGGAGCTCGCGAGGCTGCCCCTTACCGAGCTGTCCCGGGAGGCGTTGGCCCGGAAGGGCTAAAATCGGGATCGTAAGGCCGAGGATGAATGAAATTCGCGGACGCCGGCGTTGTACATGAGGATCATGCGCCTCTCGCCAAGGCAGTCCGGGTTGTGCGAAGGTGTAACCCGCATTTCGCCGGACACCGGCGGAACAACCGAACTCCATGGAGGAAGCACGTGCCGAGTTCCCCTTGGCGCCGGCGTCGAACGACGGATAGTCCCCGTCCCGCTGGGCGTCGTTGGGCTGGCCGGCTGCGCCGCGGCGGGAGTCTAGCGCGGCAGGCCCTGATGGTTCGGGTGGGCCGCCGCTCCGGTGACACCGGCCGGGCCGCGACCGCGACCCGCGCCGAGGTGCTCTACACCCCGTCCGAGCCGGTGCGCACCCTGGTGGTTCCGGTGCCCGTCCCGGTCGCCGAGCCGGAGACGGACTCGATCTCGCTGCTTCCCGGCGAGCACACCATCTCCCGCAAGGCCAGCTTCGCGCTGGTCAACGCGTGCACCCTGGCCAGCCTGGGCCTCGGTCTGCTGGCGATCTTCCTGGCCATGGACGGCGACGTCCGGATCGCGGCCGCCTGCCTGGTGGCCTGCGTCGGTTTCGACGGCCTGGACGGCGCGCTCGCCCGCAAGCTGGGCGTCTCCAGCCCGTTCGGCGCGCAGATGGACTCGCTGGCCGACATGTGCAGTTTCGGTCTCGCCGCGCCGGTCGTGGTCTACGCCTCACTCGCCGACTCGGTCCCACCGGCCGCCGCCGCGATCGCCTGCGCGTTCGTCGCGGGCTGTGCCGCGATCCGTCTGGCACGTTTCAACGTCTCGCCGAAGGACGGCCGGTTCTTCAGCGGCGTCCCCACCACGATGGCCGCCGCGGTGCTGGCGCTCACCGTGCTGATCGGGCTCGACGACCTGCCCGGCATCGCCCTGCTCGGTGGGGTGACGATGCTCGCCTTCGCGATGGTGTCCAGCTTCCCCTACGCCAAACTGGCCCGGATCCTGAAGCTTCCGCCGTGGCTCCTGCTGCTGCCGGTGGTGGGCGCGCTGATCGACCCGCGGATGGCGTTCGTGCTGATCGTGGCGACCTACCTGGCCAGCGGCCCGGTCCTCTGGATGCGCGCCAAGCGCGTCTGACCAGCCCACCCGGTCGCCGCTTCGGGCGGCCGATGTTCTACGGCGAAGGCCGCCTCCCCGACCCGGGAGGCGGCCTTCGTCATGAGTGGATCACTTCCAGCGGGCGATCACCGTGGCGCCACCGACCACGCGCTCACCGACGTTGACCAGCGCCTCGGCCTTGTCGGCCGGCAGGTAGACGTCGGTGCGCGAGCCGAACCGGATCAGTCCGTACCGCTCGCCGCGGGCCAGCAGCGTGCCGACCGGCGCGCGCTGCACGATGCGGCGGGCGATCAGACCGGTCCGCTGGACCACCGCGACCGTGCCGTGGTCGGTGTCGAGCACCGTGTACGCGGCCACGTTGTGCTCGGCCGCGGCGGTCATGGCGTTCGCGTAACCGCCCTCCTCGACGAAGTAGTCGGCGACCCGGCCGGCCACCGGCGAGCGGTTCACGTGCACATCAAAAACGGACAGGAAGACCGCGATGCGGAGGAACTCGCCGGGTCCGAACCGCTCGTCGTGCATCCGCTCGACGGAGAGCACCTTGCCGTCCGCCGAGGCGACAACGGCGGACGGGTCGGTCGGCCCGTCGCGCTCCGGGTCACGGAAGAACGCGGCGACCGGCGCGGCGGCGAGCGCCGGGATCAGCCACAGCTTCGACTTCGGGCGGGCGCGGCGGGCGAGCGCGGCCAGGCCGAGCGCGATGCCGGCGGCGGCGACGCCGTTGGAGTCGATGTGCATCGTCCGGGTGACCGGGACGCTCGACGTGCGGTAGGCAGGCGCGAGAGCCGCGGCGGTCGACACGTCGGCCGGCGAGAACCGGAACTTGTGGACCCGCAGCGGCGGCTGGTTGCGGACCACCAGGTCGGAGCCGACACCGAAGAGCGCGCCCTGACGGAAGAGCTCGGCGGCGGCGCCACCGGTGCGGCCCGGCGTGGCAGGTGTGGCGACCGACAGCACGCCACCGTCGGCGAGGTGCTTGCCGAGCCGGTCGAGCAGGACGCGGGTCTCCTCGGCCGTGCCGGTGACCGGCTCGGCGACGATCACGACGTCGGCGGGCTGCGCCTCGTCCAGAGATTCGACGATCTTCACCCGTTCGGCGACCCAGCTGCCCAGGCCGGTGATGTGTCCGCGCAGCAGATCGGCGCTGCTGTGCTCACCGGGGACGAGGGTCAGGGTGTCGCCGGGGAGCAGAGCCTCGACGGCCGCGGCGACCACCGCGGAGGCATGGTCGGCACCCACCAGCAGCGCGGACGTCGCCGCGTTCTGGCGGGCGAACTCGGCGGTCAGGGTACGGGCGGCCCGGGCACCCACACCGGTTACGGGCGTGGTGGACACGGCGGGATACGGGGTCATCCAGCGAGCATATTGCCCCGCCCAACCGATGTTTCCCGGTGGGCGGGGCTCTGGCACTTCCGGTCAGTCCCGGTGGTTGGTCAGTCCCGGTGGTGCTGTTCCTTGGTGAACCGGGTGGCCGGGTCGTCGAGCAGCTCCTGCACGATCGAGGCGTGCATCTCCGGGGGCAGGTCGCCGGGGGTCTCGATCCGGGCCTCGGCGGCCACCGGCGCCGGGGCCGGCTCGTCACGCCGGCCGGAGCGGATGGCGCCGAGCAGGCCGATCACCCCGAAGAAGATCAGACCGGCCGCGACGATCCAGCCGACGGCGGGCAGATGAACCGTGATCACCCGGGAGATCGCCCACCAGACCGCGATGCCCAAGAAGATCAGGCCGAACGTCAGGGAGACGCCGTCCATGCGGTGCGCCTTCATCGGGAAACCTCCACGTTGCCGGTGTCCAGCCGCAGGTCGAGCTGGAGTGTTCCACCACCGGCGCCGTCGGCGCCGAGGTCGGTGACGGTCTGCCGGTTCTCGTCGGAGCTGGCGCTCTCGGTGCCGAACAGGACGGTACGGACGCCGCCACCCGTCACGTCGACGGTGGTGTCCACCTTCGGCGGCAGCACGACCCGCAGCTGTCCGATCTTCATGTCCACGGTCGTCTGCTGCTGCGCGCCGGTGAAGTCGATCTCGCTGAGGTCGAGCGTGACGTTGCCGAAGGTGAAGTCGTAGCGGTCGGCGAGCTCGCTCAGGCTGGTCGGGCGGTAGACGCTGTCCCGGAACTCGCCACCCCAGCGCTCGGTGCCGGTCGAGACGAAGAGCCCGAGGGTGGCGATCAGGGCGAGCGCGATCAGCCCGCGGGCCCGGCCGAACCACGATCCGACGATCAGGCCGAGCGCGATCGTGGTGAGGGCGGCCGCGAAGTACGCCGAGACGACCACGTTCACCCCGGCCATGTCGAGGACGGCGAGCAGGCCCATCACGACGACGACCGCGAAGAAGGTCAGGCGGCCCAGCACCGAACGCTCACGCGGGGGCTTCGGCGGCTTGGCGGGCTTGGGCGGTTTCGGTGGCTGCGGCGGCTGCGGGGGAACGGATCCGCTGGCGTAGGGGCCGTGCGGCGCGAACGGCGGGCGGTAGCCTTCGGCCGGCGGGGCGAACAGCGGCGGCTCGTAGCTCGGCGCGGGCGGGGCGGTCACCGGCTCGGCCGGGACGGCTCCCGAACCCGTACCCGTTCCCGGACCGGTCCCCGGCCCCGCTCCCGGATCGGCCCCCGGCACTCCAGCCGGGGCCTGTCCCGGCGCGGCTCCCGGCATGGCTCCCGGCGCGGCTCCCGGCGTCGCGAAGGGCGCGGTGAAGGCCATCGTCGGCTCCTCCGGGACGCCGGTGGGCGGTGGCGGTGACGGCGGCGCGGTGGTGGCGGCGCGCGTCGTGTCGCTCACGCCACCCCGTTTGATCAGCAGGAACGCGCCGAGGACCACCGCCGCGGCGAGCATGCTGGACCGCGCGCCGGAGTTCACGATGAAGGCGAAGGTGAGCAGCGCGGCGCTGCCGAGCAGCACGACGGAGAGCGGCGCCATCCCGGAGTGGCCCTTGCCGAGCAGCGACTCGACGGGGGAGGCGGTGTCGCCCTCGGACGGGATGATCAGCCAGCCGATCAGGTAGAGCAGAACGCCGGTGCCGCCGAGAATGCCCAGCACGCCGAGCAGCACCCGCCACAGCACCGGGTCGGTGTTGGTGGCCCGGGCCAGGGCGCCGCAGACGCCGGCGATGTACCGCCCGTTGCGCGGCCGCACCAGCTGCTGCCGGTCGAACGCGGCGCTCGCGCCGGCGAGCCACGGCGGAACGTTCGCGCTCGTCTGCCACCCGGGCGGCGGGCCGGCCTGCGGACCGGGCGCGTGGCCGGCCTGGGCGCTGGGCGGGGGGCCGGCGTGCGCACCGGGCGGAGGGCCCGGCTGCGGCTCTGCCCGCGGATCCGGCTGTGCGCCGGGAGCCGTTTCCGGATGCGCGGCGGAAGCGGTCTCCGGCTGCGCGGTGGAAGCGGTCTCCCGCTGCGCGGTGGAAGCGGTCTCCCGCTGCGCGTCGGCGGCGGTCTCCCGCTGTGTGCCGGGGGCGGTCTCGGGCTGCGCGCCGGTGTCGGGAGAGGAAGGTGCCTCGGCGCCCTGTGGACCGGCGCCCGGCGTGGAAGGTCCGCGGGACTGGGCAGCTTCGTCGTTCATGCCATCGATCCTGCGCGCCCGCTCACCCGAGCCGCTTCCGGAACCGACCCTGAGGCCACCCTGAGATCCGGGGTCCCGGTTTCCCAGGGTGGTTACCCGTGGCCCCCGAGCGGCGCGACGTGTGACGATCGGAGGGTACGAAAGGAGAAGTGCGATCACCACCACCGCTGTTCCTCAGCCGCGCCGGTTGTACCGGCCGCGGGACCACCGCATCGTCGCGGGTGTCGCCGCCGGGCTGGCGCGCCATCTCGGCGTGCCGGTGCTGGCGGTGCGGATCGCCCTCGTGGTCCTGCTCGGTTTCAACGCACTGGGCCTGCTTCTCTACGCCGCGTACTGGGCGGTGCTGCCGCAGGAAGCGCGCGGCGACGAGCAGCCGGCCGGCCGTGACCTCTCCGCCCTGGCGCCGTTCGCCGCGATCGGTCTCGGCGTGGTGCTGCTCCAGGCCCTCGTCTTCGACGATCAGGTGGCCACCACCGTCGGCTGGATGATCGCGGTGATCGCGGTCGGCGCCGGTGTGATCTGGCACCAGTCCGACTCCAGCCGCCGCGAGCAGGGTGCCGACTACAACATCGCCTCGACGCCGTGGGTCGCCGCCATCGTGTCCGAGAACGATCGGCGTTCCTTCCTCTTCCGCTTCATCGGCGGCGGCGTCCTCGTCGCGATCGGCCTGATCGGCGTGGTCGCCGTCTACGCGCCGGACAACTCGATCTCCGCGGTCTTCAACGGTGTGATCTTCGCCTTCGTCGGCCTGGCCGGCGTCGGCGTGGTGGTCGCGCCGCTGCTCTGGCGCACCTTCGGTCAGCTGCGCGCCGAGCGCGAGGGCCGGATCCGCGAGCAGGAGCGCGCCGAGCTGGCCGCCATGATCCATGACCAGGTGCTGCACACGCTCGCGCTGATCCAGCGCAACTCGGCGGACATCAAGGAGGTGCAGCGGCTCGCTCGCGGGCAGGAGCGCAGCCTGCGCAACTGGCTCTACAAGCCGACCGCCTCGCCGACCGAGCGGTTCGCGGCGGCGCTGGAGCAGGCGGCGGCCGAGGTGGAGGACACCTACGCGATCACCGTGGAGACCGTGGTGGTGGGCGACACCCAGTGCGACGATCGGGTGGCGGCGCTTGTCGCGGCGGCCCGCGAGGCGCTCGTCAATGCCGCACGGCACGCTGGTGTGCAGACAGTCTCGCTCTACGCCGAGGTCGAGGAGGACGAGTTGAGCGTCTTCGTCCGGGACCGCGGCGCGGGCTTCGAGATCGACGGCGTGGCGGAGACCCGGCACGGCGTCCGTGGGTCGATCATCGGGCGCATGCAGCGCCACGGCGGGCGCGCCGAGATCCGCAGCGCGCCCGGCGACGGTACAGAAGTGCGGCTCATGCTCCCCGTCACACGGGAGAGCGTGACCGCCGGTAAGGAGCAGGCACGATGACCGAGCCCGTTGCAGAGACCGCACCGCGACGGCTGACCGTCTTCCTCGTCGACGACCATGCGATGTTCCGCGCCGGGGTGCGCTCGGAACTGGGCGCGCATGTCGACGTGGTGGGCGAGGCAAGTTCGGTGGCCGAGGCGATCAGCCGGATCCAGGCGGTCCGCCCGGACGTGGTGCTGCTCGACGTGCACATGCCGGACGGTGGCGGCCGGGCGGTGCTGGAGTCGATCAGGCGTACCCATCCGCAGGTGTTGTTCCTGGCGCTCTCGGTGTCGGACGCCGCGGAGGACGTGATCGGGCTGATCCGGGCCGGGGCGCGCGGTTACGTCACGAAGACCATCTCGCCGGACGAGCTGGCCGCGGCGGTGCGCCGGGTGGCCGACGGCGACGCGGTGTTCAGCCCCCGGCTGGCCGGTTTCGTGCTGGACGCGTTCGCCTCCCGGCCGGACGTGCCGGTGGCCGACCCGGAGCTGGACCAGCTCACCAACCGTGAGCGCGAGGTGCTGCGGCTGCTGGCCAGGGGTTATGCGTACAAGGAGATCGCCAAGGAGCTGTTCATCTCGATCAAGACAGTGGAAACGCACGTCTCGAACGTGCTCCGGAAGCTCCAGATGAGCAACCGCTACGAGCTGTCACGATGGGCCGCTGACCGGCGCCTGGTCTGAAGGTCATCCGACTGGCCGTCCAAAATGGGCCGTTTGGCTGCAGGGGGTAGCCGAGGGGCCACGCGCGGACGTACACGCAGGTCAGGCCGGTCGAATCCGGCGAAAGAACGATCTTTGGGTCTGCGTACGGACGTAAACGGCTAATATCGGCTTGATAACGGCGCTCATCGGTTTCCGTGCCTCTGTGTCACAGTGGCAGCTACTCACACAACCCCTCGTGAGCGCCCCTGAAGGAGGCACTCCCATGCTTGGGAAAAGCCCATGGAAGATGGCGGTCGGCGCGACCGCCATCGCCTTGTTGGCCGCCGGTTGCAGTAGCGGCGACTCGGACGAGTCGTCCGCCGCTTCCAATACTGTGGTGATCGGTATCGCCGAGCCGCAGCACCTGATCCCGTCGAACACGACGGAGTCGAACGGTGCTGAGGTTCTGGCCTCGCTCTTCTACCCGCTGGTCGACTTCGACGCCAAGAACAACCCGGTCACGGTTGCGGCCGAGTCGATCACGCCGGACAAGACCAACAAGGTCTGGACCGTGAAGCTGAAGCCGGGCTTCACCTTCCACAACGGCGAGCCCGTCATCGCGCAGAACTACGTCGACGCCTGGAACTACGGCGCCTACGGTCCGAACGGCCAGGGCGGTTCCTACTTCTTCTCGAGCATCGCCGGCTACGCCGACCTGCAGAGCGAGGACCCGGACGGCGAGGAGGGCCCGAAGAAGGCTCCCGAGCCCAAGGCGAAGAAGCTCACCGGCCTGAAGGCCGTTGACGACAGCACGATCGAGATCACGCTGGCCGCCCCGTTCGCGAGCTTCGCGTCGCTGCTCGGCTACACGGTGTTCTACCCGCTGCCGAAGGCTGCCTTCTCCTCCGACGGCGTCATTGCCGAGGGCTTCGAGGACGCGATCATCGGTAACGGCCCCTTCAAGATGAAGGGCAAGTGGGAGCACGACTCCCAGGTCGTCGTCGAGAAGGTCGCCGACTTCAAGGGCCAGGTCCCGAAGATCGACGGCATCACCTGGAAGATCTACCAGGACGACGCCGCTCAGTACGCGGACCTCGTCGCGGGCAACCTCGACGTGCAGACCCAGATCCCGATCGAGAGCCTCGCGTCGGCCTCCGCCGACCTCGGCGACCGGTTCCAGAAGAGCCCGAACTCCTCGTTCCAGTTCGTCGGTTTCCCGACGTTCCAGCAGGAGTTCAAGGACGTCAACGTCCGCAAGGCGATCTCGATGGCGATCAACCGCAAGGAGATCACCGACCAGGTCTTCCTGGGCTCGCAGACCCCGGCGACCTCGTTCGTCTCCCCGGTTGTGGCGGGTTACCGCGAGAACACCTGTGGCGCGAACTGTGAGTACAACCCCACCGAGGCGAAGAAGATCTACGACGCCGCCAAGGGCCCGTCCGAGCTGAAGATCACCTACAACGCTGACGGTCCGCACAAGGCGTGGGTCGACGCGACGTGCAACCAGATCAAGGCTTCGCTCGGCGTGAACTGCACCGGTGTCGGTGAGCCGAAGTTCGCCGACCTGCTGACCAAGGTCGAGAAGAAGGAGCCGGTCGGCCTCATCCGCCTCGGCTGGCTGATGGACTACCCGCTGATGGAGAACTACCTCGGCCCGCTGTACAGCACCGACGGTTCCTCCAACTACTACGGGTACAGCAACACCGCCTTCGACGACCTGGTGGCCGCGGGCCGCTCGGCCGCCTCTCCGGAGGAGGCCATCGCGAAGTGGCAGCAGGCGGAGGATATCCTCGCCAAGGAAATGCCGGTGATTCCGCTGCGCAACGGTCAGAACGTGTTCGGCTACTCGGAGAAGGTCTCCAACGTGACGGTTGACCTCTTCCAGAAGGTGAACCTGTACGAGATCGAAGTAGTCAGCTGATTTAACCGCTCGAACGGTGGTGGCGTCACGGAGCATGTGAAACCGTGGCGCCACCACTGCGTTAACCCCACTCCTCGTCGCCGAGCTCACGAGGCCGGCGCTCTTCCGCGGAAGAGGCTAAACCCGTATGTTCCGCTACATCGTGCGGCGCTTACTGCAGATGGTCCTGACTTTCTTCGGGGCCACCTTTGTGGTTTTCGCGCTGACGTTCGCCAACCAGGACGACCCCCTCCAGGCGTTGGCGGGCGAACGGCCCATCACTGAGAGTCAGCGCCTCGCGCTGACGGAGCGTTATCATCTGGATGAGGGCTTCCTCACTCAGTACTGGTATTACATGAAGGGTCTCCTCACCGGTGACCTCGGCCAGTCGCTGACCGGCCAGAAGATCTCGGCCATGCTCGCGAACGCGTGGCCGGTGACCCTGAAGCTGGCACTGCTCGCCATCGTCATCGCAGCCACGATCGCGGTCACGGCGGGCGTCTACTCCGCAATCAGGCGGGGTGGCTTCTTCGACAACGCCACCCTGGTCGCGACCCTGGTCGTCCTGGCCATGCCGATCGTCGTCCTGGCGCCCCTCGCACAGCTGGTCTTCGGTATCAAGCTGGGCTGGTTCCCGCCGACCGCGACCCGGGACGCCTCGCTCTTCGACCTGCTGCTGCCGGCCCTGGTGCTGGGCAGTCTGGTGATCGCCACGGAGCTGCGGGTGACCCGTACCTCGGTGGTGGAGAACCTCCGTGCCGACTACGTGCGCACGGCGCGGGCCAAGGGCCTGACTCGCCGGCGCGTCATCTGGGTCCACGTGCTGCGCAACTCGCTGATCCCGGTCGTGACGCTGATCGGCGTCGACCTGGGCGGCCTGATGTCCGGCGCGATCGTGACCGAGAAGATCTTCAACATCCCCGGCGTCGGCTTCAACATCGCCCGCGCGATCACGACCGAGGACGGCCCGCTGGTGGTCGGCTTCGTCAGCGTGCTGGTGGTCATCTTCCTGGTCGTGAACCTCCTCGTCGACCTGCTGTACGCCGCCCTCGACCCCAGGATCCGCTATGAGTGACCCCAACGCCGTAACCGCTGTCGAGGCCCCCGCGCCACAAGCCGCCGGGCCACGTCCGGGCCGCAAGTCCGACAAGCCACGCAGCCTTGCCGGAGACGCCTGGATCGACCTTCGCCGGAACAAGATCTTCTGGGTGTCGGTCGTGCTGGTGTTCCTCATCCTGCTGATGGCGATCTGGCCGACCCTCTTCACCTCGGCGGACCCGCGCGCGTGCACCCTGGCGAACCAGCACAAGGGCGCCAGCGGCTCGGCGTACTTCGGGTACGACTTCCAGGGCTGTGACGTCTTCGCGAAGACCGTCTACGGCGCCCGGAACTCGATCATCGTCGGCATCATGTCGACCCTGCTGGCCGGTGTGATCGGGCTGATCTTCGGTCTCGCCGCCGGTTATTTCGGCGGCTGGGCCGACGCGGTCCTGTCCCGCGGCATCGACATCATGCTCGGCATCCCGTTCCTGCTCGGCGCGATCGTTCTGTCGAACCGCCTGGTCACCGAGAAGTCGGACGGTGTGCTCGCGGTGACACTGACGCTCGGCCTGCTGACCTGGACCTCCGCGGCCCGGGTGATGCGGTCCGCGGTGATCTCGTCGAAGAGCCAGGACTACGTGGCCGCCGGCCGGATGCTGGGCGCCGGACCGGGCCGCCTCATGCTGCGGCACATCCTGCCGAACTCGATCGCGTCCTTCATCGTGGTTCTCACGATCCTGCTGGGCACGAACATCGCCAGCGAGGCGACGCTGTCGTTCCTCGGCGTCGGCCTGAAGAACGACGCGATCAGCTGGGGCATCTCGATCTCCGAGGCGTCGCCGTACGCTCGAGTGGCGACCGAACCGCTGGTCTGGCCGTCGATCTTCCTCGCGGCCACCGTGCTGGCCTTCATCATGCTGGGCGACGCCATCCGCGACGCCTTCGACCCGAAGTTGCGGTGACCCTGTGACTGATATCAAGGCGCAAATGGATGTCATACCCGGCATCGATCCGCGCGCACCTCTGCTCGAGGTGACCGACCTGCACGTCGAGTTCCGCACCCAGTACGGCGTCGCCAAGGCCGTCAACGGCGCGAACTTCTGGCTCTCCCCGGGCGAGACGCTCGCCATCCTGGGCGAGTCGGGCTGTGGCAAGTCGGTGACCGCTCAGGCGATCATGGGCATCCTGGAGAGCCCTCCCGGGTTCATCACCAAGGGCGAGATCCGCTACCGCGGCGTCGACCTGCTGGCGGTCTCGGAGGAGCAGCGCCGCAAGGTGCGCGCCAACCGGATCGCGATGATCTTCCAGGACGCGCTCTCCGCGCTGAACCCGGTCTACAACGTCGGGTTCCAGCTCAGCGAGCTGTTCCGGATGCACCGCGGAATGTCCCGCGCGGACTCCAAGAAGCGGGCGATCGAGCTGCTCGACCAGGTCAAGATCCCGGCGGCGAAGTCGCGGATCAACGACTACCCGCACCAGTTCTCCGGTGGTATGCGGCAGCGCGTCATGATCGCCATGGCGCTGGCGCTCGACCCCGAGGTGCTGATCGCCGACGAGCCCACCACGGCTCTCGACGTGACGGTCCAGGCGCAGATCATGGGCCTGCTCGCGGAGCTCCAGCAGGAGCGCAACATGGGCCTCATCCTGATCACGCACGACATGGGCGTGGTCGCGGACGTGGCCGACCGGATCTCCGTGATGTACGCGGGCAAGGTCGTCGAGGAAGCGGCTGTCTACGACATCTACTCCCGCCCGGCGCACCCGTACACCCGCGCCCTGCTCGAGTCGATTCCCCGGCTCGACATGAAGGGTCAGGAGCTCAACGTCATTCGCGGCCTGCCGCCGGCGCTGACCGACATCCCGAAGGGATGCGCGTTCAACCCCCGCTGCCGGTACGCGAAGGACCCGTGCCGTCAGGACCCGCCGCCGCCGGCCTATGCCGTCGCGCCGCACCGTACCGCCCGTTGCCACTTCTTCCGGGAGGTCCTCGGTGAGTGATGTCGTTCTCGAGACCAAGGGTCTGATCAAGCACTTCCCGATCACCCAGGGCATCGTCTTCAAGACCAAGGTCGGCGCGGTCCGCGCGGTCGACGGCGTCGACATCCAGCTGCGCCGCGGCGAGACGCTGGGTGTCGTCGGCGAGTCCGGCTGTGGCAAGTCCACGCTGGCGAAGCTGCTGGTCGGCCTGGAGAAGCCGACCTCGGGCTCGATCATGGTCCGCGGTCAGGACATGGTCCGGCTCAAGGGCACCGAGCTGCGCAAGGCCCGCCGCAACATCCAGATGGTGCTGCAGGACCCGTACACCTCGCTGAACCCGCGTATGACGGTCGGCGACATCATCGGTGAGCCGTTCGAGATCCACCCCGAGGTCGTCCCGAAAAAGGGCCGGCAGCGTGCGGTGCAGGACCTGCTCGACACGGTCGGTCTGAACCCGGACCACATCAACCGGTACCCGCACCAGTTCTCCGGCGGCCAGCGCCAGCGCATCGGCATCGCCCGCGCGCTCGCCCTCAAGCCCGAGATCATCGTCTGCGACGAGCCGGTCTCCGCGCTCGACGTGTCGATCCAGGCCCAGGTCATCAACCTGCTGGAGCGGCTGCAGGACGAGTTCGGCCTGTCCTACATCTTCATCGCGCACGACCTGTCGGTGGTCAGGCACATCTCCGACCGCGTCGCCGTGATGTACCTCGGCCGGATCGTGGAGCACGGTTACGACCGGGAGATCTACGAGCAGCCGACCCACCCGTACACGCAGGCTCTGCTCTCGGCCGTGCCGGTCCCGGACCCGCGCCTGCGCGGCCAGCGCGACCAGATCGTTCTCGAGGGTGACGTGCCGTCGCCGGCCAACCCGCCGTCGGGTTGCCGGTTCCGGACCCGCTGCTGGAAGGCTCAGGACATCTGCGCTCAGCAGGACCCGCTGCTGCAGATCCGCGACCGGTCGCCGCACCCGAGCGCGTGCCACTTCGCCGAGATCCGCGACGTGGTTCACGGTCGTTGACCGTCTGACCGGAAATGAACAGCGGCGGCCCGGGTTCTCCCGGGCCGCCGCTGTCTCGTTCCACCGCGGATCTGGTGCGCTCGCGTTCCCGGCAAGATCGGGAAAGGGCTACAGCGGGCCGCGGCCGGAGCGGAGCAGGAGCAGCGCCACCTGGGTGCCGTCGGGGCCGAGGGCGGTGCGGAAACGCTCCACGATCTCGCGCTCGCGGGCCAGCACCAGGCGCGTGCCGCCGCTCGCCATCCGGGTCTTGCCGACCTCCTGGGAGAGGCTTGCGCGTTCCAGCCAGAGGTCGATGATCGCTTGGTCGATCTCGTCGATGCGCTCACGCTTGGCACGGATCGCCGCGGCGGCCTGCTCCGCGCCGGCTCCGGTGGTCTGGTCCACGGTCTCGGCGGTCATGTCCTGCTCCTCGGGTGCTCACGCCCCGGTCGACCCGGCCCGGGCAGCAACAAGCCCCGGACTGGGGAAGCCCGGGGCTTGTTGTAGGTCTGTGTTTCAGACGCGACCTACGGCTGCCGGACTTCCGGTGCCGTAGTAAAAAAATCGCGCTCGCTGGATCACGTTGCCGAGTATGCCCCCGTCCCGGACGGTCCCGCAAGGAAACCGCCCGAGTGGTGGGACGTCACGCCTGGTCTCACGGTGTCGTGGTGATCCGGTTGGCCGGTCCCGGCGCGATCGGGCCGGTGGCGAGGTGTGCCACCAGCGCGTCCACGTCGAAGCCGGGAGCGGTGACCCGTCCGGTGCCCTGGGTCAGGTTGCTGAAGCCGTCGCCGCCGTTCGCCAGGAAGTCGTTCGTGGTGACCAGGTAGTTCGTGGCCGGGTCGATCGGCGTGCCGTTCAGGGCCAGGTTGCTGACCTTGGAGCCCGGCGCGGCGGACGCGCTCCAGGTGTAGGTGAGCCCGGCCGACACCTGCAGGATCCGCTGGGTGGTCTGCCCGGCGAAGCCGGCGAACTGCTGTTCCAGCACGTTCTTCAGCTGGGCGCCGGTGAGGGTCTGCGTCACCACCAGGTTGTTGAACGGCTGGACCGTGAACGCCTCGCCGTAGGTGACCTGGCCGTAGGCCTCGCCGCCGGAGGACTGGTCGGCGTCCAGGTCGGCGCGGATGCCACCCGGGTTCATCAGGGCGATCTGCGCGCCGGCCGGCCGGGTGTAGGCGAGCTGGGCGTCCGCGATCACGTCACCGAGCGGGCTCTCGCCGGCCGGGGTGGCGGTCCGGACGATGTCCGCGCTGATGCTGCCGACGATCTCGTTGGCGATCGGGGCGACCGCGGTGCGGTACTTGTCGGCGACCTTCTTGGCCGCGGCGTCGACGGTGTCCGGGTTCCGCAGGTACGCCCCGGAGGCGTCCCGCGACCAGCCGCCCTTGCCGTCCGGCACGCCGTTCTCCACGATCACGTTCCGCGCGGTGATCCCGGTGAACCGGCCGGTCCGGGTGTCCAGCGAGTAGTCGATGTCGGTCACCAGCTGCCCGTTGCTGCCGGCGCTGGTGACGACCGTGTCGGCGCCCGCGCTGTTCGGCAGCTTGCAGGTGTAGAAGCGGTGCGTGTGCCCGGAGATCACGATGCTGATCTCGGGCCGGAGGCCGGCCACGATTCCGACGATCGGACCGGTGAACTTCGTGCAGTCCGAGACGCCCGGCGTCGGGGTGGCCGAGCCCTGCGACCCGCCCTCGTGCAGCAGCAGCACCTGCGCCTTCACACCGATCGCGCTGAGCACCTTGCTCCACTTGTTCGCGGTGGCCACCTCGTCGGTGAAGCGCACGTTCTGGATGCCGGCCGGGTTGACGATGCTGGGCGTGCCCTCCAGGGTCATGCCGATGAAGCCGACCGGCACCCCGCGCACGTACTTGATCTCGATCGGCGGCAGGATCGGCAGTCCGGTCTGCTTGTCGATAGTGTTGGCCGCCAGATAGGTGAACGCCGCACCCCGGTAGCCGTCGCCGTCCTGGCACCCGTCGACCGGGTGACAGCCGCCGCGCTGGATCCGGATCAGCTCGGCCACGCCCTCGTCAAACTCGTGGTTGCCGACCGAGCTGACCTGCAGCCCGATCTCGTTCATCAACTCGATCGTCGGCTCGTCGTGGAAGGCCGCGCTGACCAGCGGGGTCGCGCCGATCAGGTCGCCGGCGCCCGCGGTGATCGTCGACCGGCCCTCGGCGGTGGCCTCGGCGCGCAGCCTCTTCAGCCAGGTCGCGAGGTACTCCACACCGCCGGCGGGCGTCGACGTGCCGCTCGCGTTGACCACCGCGCCGCTTCCGGTGGGTGGGTCGATCGCACCGTGGAAGTCGTTGTAGCTCAGGAACTGACCTTCGACGACCTTGCCCTTGGGTACGTCGTAGGCAGCGGTCACCGGTGTGAACTCGGCCGGTGGCGCGGCGGCCGCGCCCGGTGGCGCCGGAACGGCCGCCAGTGCGAGTGCGGCGATGGCCGCGGCGGGTAGGGCGAGACGCAACCGTGTCATGGGGAGTCCCCCGATCGGAGTGAGTTTTTCGCCGACTCGGACAGCTTGGTGTAACAGCCGATCCGGCGCTACCACTTCGGGGGAACGTCGATGGATGAGCGGGTCGGCGGGGAAGTTCTGTCGGGGGGTCGGCATACACTTGCTCCCGCGATGCGACCTTCCTCAGAACCTGCCGACACCCTGTTCTCCATGCCCGTGATCAAGGCGCAGGAGAAGCACACCGAGCCGTCCCGGCCGACCTCCCGGCCGAGCCCTCGGCGGATCGATCCGGAGTCCCTGCTGGTCGGGCTCAACGGGCCTCAGCGTGACGCTGTCACGCACTCCGGCTCGCCGCTGCTGATCGTGGCCGGCGCCGGTTCGGGCAAGACCCGGGTGCTGACCCACCGGATCGCCTATCTGCTGGCCGAGCGCGGTGTGCACCCCGGCGAGATCATCGCGATCACGTTCACCAACAAGGCCGCCGGCGAGATGAAAGAGCGGGTGGCCCAGCTGGTCGGCCCGCGGGCCCGGCTCATGTGGGTGTCGACGTTCCACTCGGCATGCGTGCGGATCCTGCGGGCCGAGCACGAGCACGTCGGGCTGAAGAGCACGTTCTCCATCTACGACGCGGACGACTCGCGCCGTCTCATGCAGCTGGTCGCCCGCGAGCTCGACCTGGACCCGAAGCGGTACACCGCTCGTGGCCTGGCCGCCCAGGTGTCGAACCTGAAGAACGAGCTGGTCGAGCCGGAGGAGTTCAAGCAGAAGGCGAAGGGGCCGAACGAGCGGGCCGTCGCCGAGGCCTACGAGCTCTACCAGCGGCGGCTGCGCGAGGCGCACGCGCTGGACTTCGACGACATCATCATGGCCGTGGTGCACCTCTTCCAGGCGCACCCGATGATCGCCGAGGCATACCGTCGCCGCTTCCGGCACGTGATGGTCGACGAGTACCAGGACACCAACCACGCTCAGTACCAACTGATCCGTGAGCTGGTCGGCACCGAGGGCGGCGAGGTCGAGCCGTCCGAGCTCTGCGTGGTCGGTGACGCCGACCAGTCGATCTACGCGTTCCGTGGCGCCACGATCCGCAACATCCTGGAGTTCGAGCGGGACTACCCGCAGGCCCGCACGATTCTGCTGGAGCAGAACTACCGATCCACCCAGACCATCCTCTCCGCGGCCAACGCGGTGATCGACCGCAACACCTCCCGCAAGCCGAAACGGCTCTGGAGCGACCAGGGCGCCGGCGAGCAGATCGTCGGTTACGTGGCGGACACCGAGCACGCCGAGGCGGACTGGGTGGCCCGCGAGATCGACCGGCTCTGCGACAACCACGAGGTCCGCCCCGGTGACGTGGCGGTCTTCTACCGCACCAACGCGCAGTCCCGCGTGTTCGAGGAGGTGTTCATCCGGGTCGGCCTGCCCTACAAGGTGGTCGGCGGGGTGCGCTTCTACGAGCGCAAGGAGGTCCGCGACGCCCTGGCCTACCTGCGCGCGATCGTGAACGAGGACGACACGGTCAGCGTCCGCCGGGTGCTGAACACGCCGAAACGCGGCATCGGCGACCGGGCCGAGGCCTGCGTCGAGGCCCTGTCGAACCGGGACCGGCTCTCGTTCGGCCAGGCGCTGCGTCACGCCAAGGACGCGCCGGGCATCTCCACCCGCGCGGCGAACAGCATCGGTGACTTCGTGCGGCTCCTCGACGACCTGCGCGAGCTCACCCGGACCGCGCCGCCGGAAGAGGTGCTGGAAGCGGTGCTGCAGCGGTCCGGCCTGCTCAGCGAGCTGGAGGAGAGCCTCGACCCGCAGGACCAGGGCCGCGTGGAGAACCTGCAGGAGCTGGTGAGCGTCGCCCGGGAGTACACCGAGCGCGTGGAGTCCCTGGCGGAGGAGGGGGAGGAGCAGGTCGCCACGCTTGCGGGCTTCTTGGAGCAGGTGGCGCTTGTCGCCGACGCCGACCAGATCCCCAGCGACGACCCCGACCACCAGGGCGTGGTCACGCTGATGACGCTGCACACGGCGAAAGGCCTGGAGTTCCCGGTCGTCTTCCTCTCCGGCCTGGAGGACGGCGTCTTCCCGCACATGCGGGCGCTCGGCGACAACACCGAGCTGGAGGAGGAGCGCCGCCTCGCCTACGTGGGCATCACCCGGGCGCGGCAGCGGCTCTACCTCTCCCGCGCGGTGACCCGGTCCGCCTGGGGCCAGCCGCAGTACAACCCGCCCTCCCGCTTCACCGACGAGCTGCCGACCGAGCTGGTCCGCTGGGAGCGCACCGGCGGGTCGTACACGTCGTGGTCCGGCACCGGGGGCGGTGTGGGTGGTCGCGGTGGGGGAGACCGCCAGCGCGGCGGAGGCTTCGCCGGGGGTACGCCCAAGGCGCAGCGCATCGCCGAGCGACTCGGCATCGACGGCAGCAAACTCGCCACCGCGAGCGACCTGAAGTCGGCGCCGAAGGTGGATCCGGGTGACCGGGTCAACCACCAGCGTTACGGCCTGGGCCGGGTGCTGGCGGTGGAGGGGCACGGGCCGGGCGCCCGGGCGCAGATCGACTTCGGCGACCAGGTGATGTGGCTGGTGCTCCGGCACGCCCCGATCGAGAAGATTTGACCGACCCGGCCTACGGCGTGGGGCAGCCGCTGATGTCGACGCCGTGGGCGTGCATCCATGCGGTCGGCTCGATCGGGTTCTTGTAGTGGCCCGCGTGCACCTCGAAGTGCAGGTGCGGGCCGGTGGAGTGCCCGGTCGAGCCTTCCAGGCCGATCTGTTCGCCGGCGGTGACCCGCTGGCCGGCCGCGACCTGGATCTCGGACATGTGGCCGTAATGGGTGAGGTACCCGTTGGCGTGCCGGATGAGCACGGCGTTGCCGTAACCGCCGGCCGGCCCGGCTGACACCACCGTGCCCGCGCCCGCGGCGACGATCGGGGTGCCGTGCGCGGCGGCTAGGTCGACACCGGCGTGCAGGCGTCCCCCGCGCGGGCCGAAACAGGACGTGACGCCGGCTGACGGCATCGGGTGCACCCACTGCCCGCCGGACCCGGACCTGGAGCCGGACCTGGAGCCGGAGGTCGTGGCGGTGCGGTGGCCGCCGCTCGTGCCAGTGGCGGCGGCCGTTGTGGTGATGACCGGGCGCTTCTTGCGTTGCACGGCGGCTACGGCCGGCTCGCTCAGTGAGTCCGCCACGCTTTCCGCCCACTCGTGCGCGGCGGCGCTGCCCGGGACGAACCGCTTGGCCGGGGCCTCGTCACCGGCCGGCGCGACGACCGGCAGTTCGGCGAAGGGGTGGGACGCGGTGGCCTGCGCCGTGGAGCCGGCGCTCTGGGAGGTGTGGCCGATCGAGGTGCTGTCGCCGGACAGGTGGGCGAGGGCGCCGGGAGCGGCGGAGGCGGCGACGCCGGCAGCTGTCACGCCCGCCGCGATCGTGGCGCTCAGGGCGCTCACCGAGAGGGCGGTGCGGCTGCGGGTGGCGAAGAGGGTGGGGAAGGAGGGTGCGCGGTGGCGGTGCAGTCGCTCCTGGCGGTGCCGGCCGACCCGGCCCGATGACGACTGCTGACCCACGCGGATTCCTCCCGGCGGACGGAACGGTTGCTGACACGTTCCTGTCGGCTTCTCAGGGGAGAGCGTGAGGCTGGAGAGAGAGGATCAACCGGATTGCAACGGGCGGTGTTTCAACCCGTACCCCAATGGGGAAGATCTTTTAGGAAGCTGCCTCGGCGGCGGCCATGCCGGCGTAGACCGACTCGATCTGCAGCTTGATGTCGACGCCGCGCTCGCGGAGGAAGACGATCGGGTCGACCGGGGTGCCCTTGACGTGCACTTCGAGGTGCAGGTGGGTCCCGTAGGAGTAACCGGTGTTGCCGACCTCGCCGATGACCTGACCGGCCTTGACCTCGTCGCCCTTCTTCACCAGCAGGCGCCGGGAGTGCGCGTAGATCATCTCGGTCCCGTCCTCCTGCTCGACGGTGATCGAGTAGCCGTAGCCGCCGTTGTAACCGGCGCTCGTCACCTTGCCGCCGTGCACCGCCTTGTAGGGCGTCCCGTCGGCGGCGGCCAGGTCGATGCCGGCGTGCAGCTTGCCGAACCGGACGCCGTAGGGCGAGGAGAACTGGTAGTCGTCGAGGGGCAGGAGGTAGATGTCCTCCGCGGAGACCTCGGCACTTACCTCTTCGGCCTTGTCGGACCGCTCGCTGCTGCGGGAGGCGCGCTCACCGTCGCTGTCGCGGCTCTCCAGGGCGTCGGTCGCGATCTGCGAGCTCTTCAGGCTCTGCAGAACGTCGGGGTTGACGTCTTTCGCGTCCGGGAGGTTCGAGGCGGCGCCGAGAGCGACGACGCCGGCGCCGACGAATGCGGAGGTGACGACCGCGGCGTAACGGCTGCGGGGAGGGGTCGGGACGCGGCGGCGGCCGCGATAGCGATCGGGCTCAGACGACAAGCGCTGGCGCACGAACAACCCTCCGTCGGTGGCATTACGGCGGCCCGCCATCTCGCCCGCGAACAGCGGTAAACGATGGCTTGCCGGGTCCTCGCTATGGGGTGAACCTGTGCGAGAGCCGTGGGCCACGGTAACGAAACGGCAGCCGGGTCACAAGTCGCAGCGCCATTTTCATGACAGTTCCTGGTCAGCATTGATCATTGAATGTCCGAATTGGTTACCTTTCCGGGTGGGTGATATGGCGACCCTCTGTGAGCAGGCGGAATGCGGAAAGTAATGTGACCTAAGGAACTATTCATCGGCCCTTCGGGTTGGACCGCCTGCTACCCCGGCTCGGCGTCTCGGGTTACCGTTCGTTCAGGTGACCGCGGGGGCTGCCCGCCTGAGGCGCCCGGCACCGGGGTCGGATAGCCCGAAGGGGTCTTGCATGCAAGCACGGATCAGGGTCGTGGTGGCGAAGCCCGGGCTGGACGGGCACGACCGTGGCGCCAAGGTGGTGGCGCGGGCGTTGCGTGACGCCGGAATGGAAGTGGTCTACACCGGGCTGCACCAGACGCCCGAGCAGATCGTGGAGACCGCGATTCAGGAGGACGCCGACGCGATCGGTCTGTCGGTGCTCTCCGGGGCACACATGACGTTATTCCGGAGAGTGATCGAGCTGTTGGCGGAACGTGATGCCGAGGACATCGTCGTTTTTGGCGGCGGCATCATTCCGGAGGACGACATCACGGAATTGGAATCACTCGGTGTAGCCAAGCTATTTACGCCGGGTGCGACGACCGCGTCCATCGTTGAATGGGTGCGCGCCAATGTAGCTACGCCGGTGTCGTGATTACCGGGCCCGCGTTCGCGCGGGCCCGCCACCGTAACGGCTGGCCGGAGTGCCGGTGCGGGCTTCTCCACCGCAAGGGGAGAGGCCGGACGCACCCCTCACACGTCCGGCCCCTCTATGCGCGATGCCCCGCCGCCACCCCTCGACCGACAGGGCATCGGCCGTTTTCCTTGCGGGCGCCTTAAGTTTCAGCGCTCCGACATCTCAATCAACGATGTCCTTCTCAGCCGGGTTACGTGCGGTGCTGTGACTTTTTCCGTTCACTCTCCCGTGTCAGCAGATCTTGAGTGGATCGATCTCCCGCGCCCCTGTGGACGGCCTGTGGACAGGGGCTGCGGCATTCCCTCCGGTGCACATTCCGCACGCCTGTCACAAGAGCCCCGGAGCTGCGATTTCGCCACTGTGGTGTGCGGTCTTGCACACCGCGCACCCGCGCGGTCACAGGGGTCCAAACGGTCGCTAGTCTGCGAATGACGGCCATGCCGCAATCCTGCGGAAGGCTGGACGATCCTCACGCTGGCGGCGCAGCTGCGACGCGCCGCGCACACAGGTCGGGACGCAACGGTGCGGCTTGCCGGCGCTTGGCGTCGCGAGCGAAAGGAGACACGTGGACCTGTTCGAGTATCAGGGGCGCGACCTGTTCGAACGGCACGGGCTGCCCGTGCTGGGCGGCGGTGTCGCCGAGACCCCGCAGGAAGCCCGGGCGATCGCCGAGCGGCTCGGCGGCAAGGTCGTCGTCAAGGCCCAGGTCAAGGTCGGTGGCCGTGGTAAGGCCGGCGGCGTGAAGCTGGCCGACGGCGCGGACGAGGCCGAGGCTCGCGCGACCGACATCCTGGGCATGGACATCAAGGGCCACACGGTCCACAAGGTGATGCTGGCCGAGACGGCCGACATCAAGGAGGAGTACTACTTCTCCTACCTGCTGGACCGGGCCAACCGGACCTTCCTCTGCATCGCCAGCGTCGCCGGCGGCATGGAGATCGAGACGGTCGCCGAGACCGACCCGGACCGGGTCGCCAAGGTCGCCATCGACGCCAGCAAGGGCGTGGACGAGGCCAAGGCGCGGGAGATCGTCACCCTCGCCAAGTTCCCGGCCGACGTCGCCGACCAGGTCGTCGACATCGCGGTGAAGCTCTGGCAGGCGTTCGTCGCCGAGGACGCGCTCCTCGTCGAGGTCAACCCGCTCGCCAAGGTCGGCGACGGCCGGGTGCTCGCGCTCGACGCCAAGGTCACGCTGGACGAGAACGCCGGCTTCCGGCACCCCGACCACGAGGCCCTCGAGGACAAGTCGGCCGTCGACCCGATCGAGCAGGCCGCCAAGGCGAAGAACCTCAACTACGTCAAGCTCGACGGCGAGGTCGGCATCATCGGCAACGGCGCCGGCCTGGTCATGTCGACCCTCGACGTGGTCGCCTACGCCGGTGAGAAGCACGGCGGCGTCAAGCCGGCGAACTTCCTCGACATCGGTGGCGGCGCCAGCGCCCAGGTGATGGCGAACGGTCTGGAGATCGTGCTCGGCGACCCGTCCGTGAAGTCCGTCTTCGTCAACGTGTTCGGTGGCATCACCGCCTGCGACGCGGTCGCCAACGGCATCATCCAGGCCCTGGCCCTGCTCGCCGAGCGCGGCGAGACCGTCACCAAGCCGCTCGTGGTCCGCCTCGACGGCAACAACGCCGAAGAGGGACGTGCCATCCTCGACGGTGCGAACAACCCGCTGGTCCAGCGGGTGGACACGATGGACGGAGCGGCCGCTCGCGCCGCCGAGCTCGCGGCTGCGGGGAAGTGAACTAATGGCTATCTGGCTCACCAAGGACTCCAAGGTCATCGTCCAGGGCATCACCGGTGGTGAGGGCTCCAAGCACACCAAGCGGATGCTCGCCGCGGGCACCCAGGTCGTCGGTGGCGTGAACCCGCGCAAGGCCGGCACCAAGGTCGACTTCGACGGCACCGAGCTGCCGGTCTTCGCGACCGTCGCCGAGGCCATCAAGGAGACCGGCGCGGACGTCTCGGTCATCTTCGTGCCGCCGGCGTTCACCAAGGCCGCCGTGGTCGAGGCGATCGACGCCGAGATCCCGCTCGCCATCGTGATCACCGAGGGCGTGCCGGTGCAGGACTCGGCGTCGTTCTGGTCGTACAACGTGGCCAAGGGTTCCAAGACCCGGATCATCGGCCCGAACTGCCCGGGCATCGCCTCGCCGGGCGCCTCCAACGCCGGCATCATCCCGGCCGACATCACCCCGCAGGGCCGGATCGGCCTGGTCAGCAAGAGCGGCACGCTGACCTACCAGCTCATGTACGAGCTGCGCGAATTCGGCTTCTCGACCGCTGTCGGCATCGGTGGCGACCCGATCATCGGGACCACGCACATCGACGCGCTGAAGGCGTTCCAGGAGGACCCGGACACCGACGCGATCGTCATGATCGGTGAGATCGGTGGCGACGCCGAGGAGCGTGCGGCCGAGTTCATCAAGGCCAACGTCACCAAGCCGGTCGTCGGCTACATCGCCGGCTTCACCGCGCCGCCCGGAAAGACGATGGGCCACGCCGGCGCCATCATCTCCGGCTCGGCCGGCACCGCCGACGCGAAGAAGGCCGCCCTCGAAGCGGCCGGCGTCAAGGTCGGCAAGACGCCGAGCGAGACCGCCCGCCTCATGCGCGAGGTCATGAGCTGAAGTCAGCGGAGATGACGCGCCGCCGACCAGGTCGTTACGACTTGATCGGCGGCGCGCCGCTGTCTCTGCATCGCCGGAACCGCCGCGACGTGAAAAAGTAGTCGCGATGCCCAGCACAACCGACCGGCCTGACGGCTCGGAGGACCCGTTCGCGGTCGCCGAGGCGCTGCAGTCTGTGGTGCGGGACACCGAGGAGACGCCGATCGACCGCGATCGCGCGGACACCCCCTCGGACAGCACCGCCTCGGAGAGCACCGCCCCGGCCGGTGCCGAACCGAGCAGCGCCGATCCGGCCAACCGGGACACCGTCGTGGTCGACGACGAGATGCTCGGGCGGCGGGACACCGTGCGCCTGCCCCACCAGCGCCGGCCCGGCGAGCCGGTGCGCCGGGCGCCGATGGCGGTGGCGGCCGGCTTCGCCACGCTCTGGGCCGCCCTGCTCAGCTATCTGCCGATCGCGGTGGTGATCGGTCTGGCCCGCACGCTGGAGGACTCCGGCGGACTGGGCGCCGCCGCGCACGCCGGTCTGGCCGCCTGGCTTCTCGGGCACGGTCTGCCGGTGGGTACCTCGATCGGCCCGCTCGCGGTCACGCCGCTGCTGCTCACCCTCCTGGTGATCTGGCGGCTCAACCGGGCCGGCCTGCATGTGACACGTGCGGTCGGGGCCCGGCGCAGCGGCTCGACGGCCACCGCGCTGGGTGTGGCGGGCGCTGTCGGTCTCCCGTACGCGCTGGTGGGTGCCCTGGCGGCGGTCGCGACCGATGGGCGCGGCACCCAGGTCTCCGCCGGTCTGGCCGCGGTGCACTTCTTCGTTCTCGGCGTCGCGGGCGCGCTGATCGGCTCGCTGCGGGGGACCGACGCGGTCTCGGTGCTCGCCCGCAGGATGCCGCCGGTTCTGCGGCACGGCGTCCGCGCCGGGCTGGTCGCCGCGTTCCTGATCCTCGGCGCCGGCGCGGTCGCCGGCGGCCTCTCGGTGGCGCTCGGCGGCGGGCAGGCGGCCGAGATGATCGCCGCCTACCAGACCGGTGTGGCCGGGCAGGCCGGCATCACGCTGATCAGCATCGGGTACGCGGTGAACGCCGCGATCTGGGCGGCCGCCTACCTGCTCGGGCCGGGATTCGCGCTCGGCGCCGGATCAGCGGTCAGCATCACCGAGGTCTCGGTCGGCCCGCTGCCGATGCTGCCGCTCGTGGCCGGACTGCCGGACGGCCCGATGGGCGCGACCGGGACCGCCCTGCTGCTCCTGCCGGTGATCGCCGGTGGCGTGGCCGGATGGCTGCTCACCCAGCGGCTGCGGCACGGGCGCGGCGGCGCGCTGCGGACCGGTCGCCGCGGCGGCGCGACGGCGGACGACCCGCCGTGGTCACTGCTCATCGGAGCGGGCGTGCTGGCCGGACCGGTCGCCGGGGTGGTGCTGGGTCTGATGGCGCGGCTCTCCGGTGGATCACTCGGGGCCGGAAAACTCTCCGAGATCGGGCCGGACCCGCTGCGGGTGGCGCTGATCGCCGCGATCGTCGCCGCGGCCTCGGTGGTGGCCGGCGCGGCGGCAGCCCGGGTGTTCGGGAACCGGAGTTCCTGAGCGTCGCACCCGGGCCGGTCGCGTCAGGGCTGGGAGTTCTCCTCGATCCACTGGTTCCAGTCGAAGTCGGACGGGAACGTCAGGGCGAGGATCGCGAAGGCGATGCTGAGCACCAGGCCCGCGATGCTGGTGGCGATGCCCGCGATCACGATGCCGCGGTTGTTCGCCAGGCCGGTGTCGACCTTCTTCTTGCCGAGAATGCTGAAGATCAGGCCGAGGACGCTGAGCACTCCGCCCACCGGCCAGCAGCAGGAGATCGGGATCGAGACGATGCCGAGGATCATCCCGGTCAGCCCGAGCCCGTTCTGCGGCTGAGCCGGAGGGCCGGCCGGCGGTCCGTAGGCCGGAGGGGGATATGCCACTCTCTTCACACTCCTTCTCCGCCACGATGGGCTGCGGCCGTCAGCCTAATGGATTCGATTCGATCTACGCTGCCCGTTGACGGGGCGTTCGTGCTGCGGCGATAGGGTGCACAGGTGACTGACCCCGCGCCCGCCCGCCTGGTCGTCCTCATCTCCGGATCGGGCAGCAACCTGCAGGCTCTTCTCGAAGCGACAAAGGACCCGGCGTACGGCGCCGAGGTGGTCGCCGTCGGCGCCGACCGGGACGGCATCGCCGGTCTCGATCATGCTGCCGCCGCCGGTGTGCCCACTTTCGTGGACTCGGTGAAGGCGTATCCCACCCGTGACGACTGGGACGCCGCCCTCGCCGCGCACGTCGCCGAGCACCGGCCCGACCTGGTCATCTCGGCCGGGTTCCTGAAGCTGGTCGGCAAGAAGTTCCTGGACGCGTTCGGCGATCGGTACATCAACACGCACAACGCGCTGCTGCCCGCGTTCCCCGGCATCCACGGCCCGCGGGAGGCGCTCGCGTACGGCGTCAAAATCGCCGGCGCGACGCTCTTCTTCGTCGACGCCGGCGTCGACACCGGGCCGATCATCGCCCAGGTCAGCGTCCCCGTGCTCGACGGCGACACGGAGGAGACGCTCACCGAGCGGATCAAGGTGGCCGAGCGGGCGCAGCTGGTGGAGTACGTCGGCCGGCTGGTCCGCCAGGGCTGGACCATCGAGGACAGAAAGGTACGGATTCCGTGACCACCTCTTCAGGCGAGGGTCGTCGTCCGATCAAGCGGGCGCTGCTGAGCGTCTGGTACAAGGACGGCATCGTCGAGCTGGCCCAGGCGCTGCACGCCGCCGGCGTGGAGATCGTCTCGACCGGTTCGACCGCGTCGACCGTGGAGAAGGCCGGCGTGCCGGTGACCCGGGTGGAGCAGATCACCGGCTTCCCCGAGATCCTGAGCGACCGGGTGAAGACGCTCCACCCGAAGGTGCACGGCGGTCTCCTCGCCGACATGCGCCTTCCCGAGCACGTCAGTGAGCTCGCCGAGCACGGCATCGAGGCGTTCGATCTGCTGGTCAGCAACCTCTACCCGTTCACCGAGACGGTCGCGTCCGGTGCGAGTGAGGAGGAGTGCATCGCGAAGATCGACATTGGCGGGCCGGCGATGGTTCGGGCGGCTGCCAAGAACCATGCATCCGTTGCGGTGGTGACGGCGGTTTCCGCGTACCCGATGGTGCTGGAAGCTCTGAAGGACGGCGGTTTCTCGCTGACGCAGCGCAAGCTGCTCGCTGCTCGCGCTTTCGCGGACATCGCCGAGTACGACGTGGCGGTGGCGAACTGGACCGCGTCGGCGCTCGTGGGCGGCGATTTCGCGGAGTTCAGCGGGCTGGCGCTGCGGCGTTCCTCGGTTCTGCGGTACGGCGAGAACCCGCACCAGCAGGCCGCGCTCTACCTCGACCCGAACGCGCCGGCCGGGCTCGCGCAGGCTACGCAGCTGCACGGCAAGGAGATGTCCTACAACAACTACGTCGACGCGGATGCCGCGTGGCGCAGCGCCAATGACTTCGACGCGCCCTGTGTCGCGATCATCAAGCACGCGAACCCGTGCGGGATCGCGATCGGCGCCGACGTGGCGGAGGCGCACCGGAAGGCGCACGCGTGTGACCCGGTGTCGGCCTTCGGTGGCGTTGTCGCAGTAAATCGCGAAGTTTCGGTCGAGCTGGCGCAGCAACTCTCCGAGATCTTCACCGAGGTGATCGTGGCGCCGTCGTTTGCGCCCGCCGCCCTCGACCTCTTCCGCGAGAAGAAGAACCTGCGGGTGCTCGTGGCGCCGGCCTGGAACCCGCCCGCCACGGAGATCAAGCAGGTCGGTGGCGGTGTGCTCGTGCAGGCCGCCGACCGGATCGACGCGGACGGCGACGACCCGGCGAACTGGACACTGGCGACAGGTACGCCGGTTTCCGACGAGGTCATGGCGGATCTGGCGTTCGCGTGGCGGGCGATCCGGAGCGTCAAGAGCAACGCGATCCTGCTGGCGTCCGGTGGTGCGACCGTCGGCGTCGGGATGGGCCAGGTCAACCGGGTCGACTCGGCCCGGCTCGCGGTGTCGCGTGCCGGGGAGGAGCGGGCCGCGGGCAGTGTGGCGGCTTCGGACGCGTTCTTCCCGTTCCCGGACGGGCTTGAGGTGCTGATCGCGGCTGGGGTGCGGGCCGTGGTGCAGCCGGGCGGGTCGATCCGGGACAATCTGGTCATCGAGGCGGCGGAGAAGGCCGGGATCGCGGTCTACCTGACGGGCACACGCCACTTCTTCCACTGACGTGGTGCGGTCGCGGGGTGCGGCACGGTGGTCGTCCGGGCGGCTGGGGTCGGCCGGGGTGGCTGGTTCGGTTGGGCTCAGTTGGCTCAGTTGGGCTCGGCGGGTGGAGGCTCAGCCGTCGCTCAGGCAGGTTTGGGGTCCTTTGATCATGCTTGAACTACGGCTCGGTGGGCCGAGCCGTAGTTCAGGCTGGTTATTCGTGCTTGATCACAAGGTTGGGCTACGGCCGAGGTGTGCGGGCCGTAGCTGAGGCCGGTGACCGGTGCTTGATTACATGGCTGTGCTACGGCTGGCGGGTCCGAGACCTGCGCGGGCTACGGCTCGCCTGCCCGGGGACCTGCGTGGGCTACGGCTCGCGTGGGGGCGGAACCGCTGCGGCCCCGCCCTCACGATCGGCCCCGGCCACGGCCTCACGATCAGCCCCGGCCCCGCAACGGCTCCAACTCCGCCAGCGCCGCCGTCACCAGCCGCACCGTCTTCAACCGCTGGCGCAACACGTCCTCAGCCGTGAACCGCAGCACCGTCCACCCCGCCATCCGCAGCGCGTTGAGCCGCTCCACATCTCGGCGGAACTGCTCCGCCGAGCGGTGCTGATCACCGTCGTACTCCACCGCGAGCCGCACCTCGGGCCAGGCCAGGTCGACCCGTCCGACCAGCCAGCCGGACGCCTGGCGTACCTCGAACTGCACGGCCCCCGGCGGAACCCCGGCATCGACGAGCAGAAGCCGCAGGCAGGTCTCCATCGGTGATTCGCTGCGGGCGTCGGCCAACGCCAGCAGGGCCCCGAGCCGGGACGTTCCCGGCCAGTTCACGCGTCTGCTGATCATCCGGCGGAGGGCGTCCGGGTCGAGTAGATGACGGTGCAGCAGGGCGTCGAGCACCACGAGCGCATCGGCTCGGCCGGCCCGCCGTCCGACGTCGAAGGCGGTTCGTTCCACGGTGGTGAGCGCCAGGCCGTGGTGTGTGGTGACGTCGCCGGGCCGGAGGCTGGTGTAGTGGACCGCGATACGTGGGTCCCGGCGCAGCCTGATGGCGCGCGGCGCGGCGACATGCACGGGCGTGGTGTGCGCCGGTGTCACGGCGCCCCACAGGCTGGCGGCGCTCGGTCCGCCGATCACGGCGCCGGCCGGGATCGTCAGCGTCGCCGCCGCGCACCAGTCCCGATGGTCGAGTTGGTGATCGCGGTGCACGTACACGTCGGGGAAGATCCGTGACCAGGACGGACCGGCGAGCATTCCGCGGGTGAGCAGGCCGGAGTCGACGGCTGCCGAGCCGCGGAAGGCGCGGCCGGCGAGTTCGGGTGGGGTGTGGGGGTGGCGGGGCACCGGGTGAGGATGGCGCGTGTGGGCTTGATCGTGTCCGGGGCTGGGGACGAAGGTTGACAGAGCGGCTACCGTCGATCTTGTCAGGTGGGCGCCGTAGCCGGCCCGGGTGGGAGGAGTGGCGATGAGCTTCGATCTCTATGTGTGGCACGAGCCGGCTCCGATCAGCGCGGACATCGCCGAGGCGAAGATCCGCCGGTGGCCCGAGGACGAGCTGATGTTCGCGCCGCACGAGGCGGTGGCGGCGTTGCGCGCGGAGCTGCTGCGACGGTTTCCGGCGGATGGTCCGGACAGTGTGTGGAGTGTGCTGCCGGAGGAGTCGGACGCGGTGCTGGCGCTCTCCTGCGTGTGGTCGCGGGCCGGCGAGTTCGGCGAGGCGGTGCGTGGTCTCGCGGCCCAGCACGGTCTGGTCTGCTACGAGCCGCAGAGCCGGCTGCTGGACCCGAACGCCCCCGGCTATCGTGCCGATTTCACTTTGACGTCGGCGGAGTGGCCGATGGTCCACGATCCCGCGGAGGCCGATCTGGAGCGGGTGGTGCGCGGTCTCGGCAGTGACAACTTCTACGCGTTGCTGGAGCGGTCGGACGGCCATTTCGCGCAGGTCGGCTTCGGTGCGAGCGCCGGCGCCGCCGCAGGGACCTATGTGCTGGAGCACCGGGCCGGCCGGGACGGCGATCATGTCCGCGCGGAGACTCCGGATGTCACCGAGGCGGTCCGGTTCCTCCGGGAGTTCCGGGCCGGCGACGAGACGTGGCGCAGGCGCCACACCTGGCGGTTGCTCAGCTTGTGAAAAGTTCAAGCCCGATTTGGTACGGGCTGAGCTGTCCCGGAATCGCTTATCGCCCCGCCCGGATCGCCGAGCCTGAGATGGTAGAGGTGCGGGGCCGCCCGGTGATGGTCGGCGGGCGGGCAGTACGCTCGTACTGCTAAGCATGTGTTTCGGGAGAGGAGCGCCGGCCGATGGCGAAAATCAAGGTCAAGAACCCGGTCGTGGAGATCGACGGCGACGAGATGACCCGGATCATCTGGAAGCAGATCCGTGAGCAACTGGTCCTGCCGTACCTCGACGTGAACCTCGAGTACTACGACCTTTCGATCCAGTACCGCGACGAGACCGACGACCAGGTGACGATCGACGCGGCCAACGCCATCAAGCAGCACGGTGTCGGCGTCAAGTGCGCGACGATCACGCCGGATGAGGCGCGGGTCGAGGAGTTCGGCCTGAAGAAGATGTGGCGGTCGCCGAACGGCACGATCCGCAACATCCTCGGCGGCGTCGTCTTCCGTGAGCCGATCATCATGAGCAACGTGCCGCGTCTGGTACCGAGCTGGACGAAGCCGATCATCATCGGCCGTCACGCGCACGGCGACCAGTACAAGGCGACCGACTTCGTGGCGCCCAGCGCGGGCAAGATGACCGTCACGTTCACCCCGGCCGACGGTTCGGCGCCGATGGAGTTCGTGGTGTCGGACTTCCCGGCCGGCGGCGTCGGCATGGCGATGTACAACTACGACGAGTCGATCCGCGACTTCGCGCGCGCCTCGTTCCGGTACGGCCTGGCCCGCAACTACCCGGTCTACCTCTCCACCAAGAACACGATCCTGAAGGCGTACGACGGCCGGTTCAAGGACCTGTTCGCGGAGATCTTCGAGACCGAGTTCGCCGACCAGTTCAAGGCGGCCGGCCTCACCTACGAGCACCGGCTGATCGACGACATGGTCGCCGCCGCGCTCAAGTGGGAGGGCGGCTACGTCTGGGCCTGCAAGAACTACGACGGTGACGTGCAGTCCGACACCGTGGCCCAGGGCTTCGGCTCGCTCGGCCTGATGACCTCGGTGCTGATGACCCCGGACGGCAAGACCGTCGAGGCGGAGGCCGCGCACGGCACTGTCACCCGGCACTACCGGCAGTGGCAGAAGGGCGAGAAGACCTCGACGAACCCGATCGCGTCGATCTTCGCCTGGACCGGTGGCCTCAAGCACCGCGGCAAGCTGGACGGCGCCCCCGAGGTGACCCAGTTCGCCGAGACGCTGGAGAGGGTCTGCATCGAGACCGTCGAGGGCGGTCAGATGACCAAGGACCTGGCGCTGCTGATCGCGAAGGACGCGCCGTGGCTCTCCACGGACGAGTTCATGAACGCGCTCGACGAGAACCTGGCGCGCAAGCTCGCGGCGTGAGCAAGCGAGCAAGCGAGCAACTGAGTAACTGAGCAGGTAAGCAAGTAAGCACGTAAGCACGAACGAAAGGCCCGCCGGCACATGCCGGCGGGCCTTTCGGCACTCCGGAGCGGAAGCACAACGGCGAACGATGAAGGGAGACGAGCGGAGAGGAGCGGATCGTGGGCGAGCGGGAGGCGATGATCGACCTGCTGGTGCGGGACGCGGAGAAGGCTTTGGCCGATTACGCGGACTTCACCCAGGAGCAGGTCGACCACATCGTCGGCAAGGCTTCGGTGGCGGCGCTCGACAAGCACGGTGATCTCGCCGCGCTGGCGGTCGAGGAGACCGGCCGGGGCGTGTTCGAGGACAAGGCCGTCAAGAACATCTTCGCCTGTGAGCACGTCACGAACAGCATGGCGGGGATGAAGACGGTCGGCGTGATCCACCGCGACGACGTCGACGGGATCACCGAGATCGCCGACCCGGTGGGCGTGGTCTGCGCGGTCACCCCGGTCACCAACCCGACGTCCACCACGATCTTCAAGGCGCTGCTGGCGTTGAAGACCCGCAATCCGATCGTCTTCGCGTTCCACCCGAGCGCGCAGCGGTGCAGCGCCGAGGCGGCCCGGGTGGTCCGGGACGCGGCGGTGGCGGCGGGCGCTCCGGCGCACTGCATCCAGTGGGTCGAGCAGCCGTCGATCCAGGCCACGGCCGCGCTGATGAACCACCCGGGTGTCGCGACGATCCTGGCGACCGGCGGGAACGGGATGGTCCGGGCGGCGTACTCGACAGGCAAGCCCGCGCTCGGCGTCGGCGCCGGAAACGTTCCCGCCTACGTCCACCCGACCGCTGACGTGGTCCGCGCGGTGCACGACATCGTGCTCTCGAAGACGTTCGACAACGGCATGATCTGCGCGTCCGAGCAGGCGGTCATCCTGGATCGGGGGATCGCGGAGCAGGCCCTCAGGGAATTCAAACGACTGCACGCGTACGTGGTGAGCGCCGACGAGAAGACGCTCCTGCAGAACTACATCTTCCCGCCCGACGGCGAGGGCACCGACTGCGTCGGCGAGAAGCTCAACGCCGCGGTGGTGGGCCAGTCGCCGGTGTGGATCGCCGAGCAGGCCGGGTTCACCGTGCCTGCGGACACCTCGATCCTGCTGGCCGAGATCGGCGAGGTCGGTCCGGGTGAGCCGCTGAGCCGGGAGAAGCTCTGCCCGGTGCTCGCGATGCTCACGGCGGACGACGAGGAGCAGGGCATCCGGTACGCCGAGCAGATGGTCGAGTTCCACGGTCTCGGGCACAGCGCTGTCGTGCACGGCCGGGACGCCGCGCTCGCCGAGCGGTTCGGCAAGCGGATGAAGGCGGTCCGGATCATCTGGAACGCGCCGGCCTCGCAGGGCGGCATCGGCGACATCTACAACGGCTTCCGCCCGTCGCTGACGCTCGGCTGCGGCAGCTACGGGCACACCTCGGTCTCCGACAACGTGTCCGCCCTCAACCTGCTCAACATCAAACGAATCGGCCGCAGGACGAACAACATGCAGTGGTTCAAGGTGCCGGCGAAGATGTACTTCGAGCCGCACGCCATCCGGTACTTCCGGGACATGCCGGAGGTCGCCCGGGTCACCATCGTCACCGACCACACGATGACCAAGCTCGGTTACGTGGACCGGATCAGCGCCGTGCTGCGGGAGCGGCCGGAGCCGGTGACGATCCAGGTCATCGACAGCGTCGAGCCGGAACCGAGCATCGACACCGTGCAGCGCGGCGCCGCCCTGATGCGCTCGTTCCGCCCGGACACGATCATCGCGCTCGGCGGCGGCTCACCGATGGACGCGGCGAAGGTGATGTGGCTGCTCTACGAGCACCCGGACATCGACTTCGGCGACATGAAGGAGAAGTTCTTCGACGTACGGAAGCGGGCCTTCAAGTTCCCGGCCCTGGGCGCGCTCGCGAAGCTGGTCTGCGTGCCGACCACGTCCGGCACCGGCGCCGAGGTGACGCCGTTCGCGGTCATCACCGACACCGAGACCGGGCAGAAGTACCCGCTCGCCGACTACGCGCTCACCCCGAGCGTGGCGATCATCGACCCGCACCTGACGATGGATCTGCCGCCGGTGGTGACCGCGGACTCGGGCTTCGACGCGCTCACCCACGCGACCGAGGCGTACGTGTCGGTCTACGCCAGCGACTTCACCGACGGCCTGGCGCTGCACGCGATCAAGCTGATCTTCGGGAACCTGGAGCAGGCGGTGCGGCACGGCGACACCGATCCGGTGGCCCGGGAGAAGATGCACAACGCCGGGACGATCGCCGGCATGTCGTTCGGCAACGCGTTCCTCGGCATCGTGCACGCCATGGCGCACACGCTGGGCGCCACCTTCCACGTGGCGCACGGGCGGACCAACGCGATCCTGCTGCCGCACGTGATCCGGCACAACGGCACCGTGCCGTCGAAGCTGAACAGCTGGCCGAAGTACGAGCGGTACGTCGCGCCGGAACGGTTCCAGGACATCGCCCGTCACCTGGGCCTGCCCGCGGACACCCCGGAGCAGGGCGTCGAGTCGTACGCCCGGGCGGTGGAGCGCCTGCGCGACGCCGTCGGGATCCCGCCGTCGTTCCAGGGCGCCGGCGTCAACGAGCAGGAGTTCCTCGCCGCCCTCCCGCAGCAGGCGATGAACGCCTACCTGGACCAGTGCGCGCCCGCGAACCCGCGGATGCCGATGCTCGAGGACCTCAGGAGGATCATGGAGGACGCTTATTACGGTACGAAGTAACCCGTCAGGCCGAACGAGCCGCGTCCCCGAGAGGGTGGCGCGGCTCGTTCGCGTCAAACGTGCGGTAAGCCCAACCGAAGTCCGTCGGCGCAAAGAGGCGCAGCGCCGGCGAGCCGGAGGCGACGCCGATCAAGCACGTTCGCGGAGCATCTGTGCGGCGTTCTCCGGGACCACATCGTTGACGAAGGCGCCCATCGCGGACTCGGAGCCGGCCAGGAACTTCAGCTTGTCGGCCGCCCGCCGGATGCTGAACAGCTGCAGGTGCAGGTAGCCCAGCTCACGACCCTCGCCGACGACCGCCTGGTGCCACGCCGAGATGTACGGCATCGGCTTGCCGAAGAGGCCGTCGAAGCGCTTCAGCACGTCCAGGTAGAGCGGCCCGAAGGCGTCGCGCTCGGCGTCGCTGAGGCCGGGCAGGTCGAGGACCTGCCGGTGCGGGGCCAGGTGCACCTCGAACGGCCAGCGGGCCGCCGCCGGCACGTAGGCAGTCCAGTGCTCGTTGGACGCGATGACCCGTACCTTCGCGGTCTGCTCGGCGGCCAGGACGTCCGCGTAGAGAATGCCCCCACCGGTCTGCGAAGCGTGCCGCGCAGCGGCGCGGAGCATGGCAGCGGTGCGCGGCGGCACGGTCGGGTAGGCGTAGATCTGACCGTGCGGGTGGTGCAGGGTCACGCCGATCTCGACGCCCCGGTTCTCGAACGGGAAGACCTGCGCGACGCCGGGCATCGCGGAGATCTCGGTGGTCCGGTCGGCGAGCGCGTCGATCACGGTCCGCACCCGGGACGGCGGCAGGGCGCCGAACGAGCTGTTGTGGTCGCTGGTGAAGCAGACCACCTCGCAGCGGCCCAGACCTGGCTTGACCGGCACCAGGTCGGTCAGCGAGGTGATCTCGTCGGGAACGATCCGGTCGCTGAACGACGGGAACTGGTTCTCGAAGACCGCCACGTCGTAGCTCGGCGCCGGGATCTCGCTGGCGAAGTGTGCGTTCGTCGGGCAGAGCGGGCAGGCGTCCGACGGCGGCAGGAAGGTCCGGGTGTTGCGGTGCGCGGCGATCGCGATCCACTCGTCGACGAGCGGGTCGTAACGCAGCTGGGAGGCGGGCGGGGGCGGCGGCAGGTGCCGGGTGTCGGGGTACGACGCGCGGCCGCTGTCCGGCTCCTCGTCGTAATAGAACAGGTCCCGGCCATCGGAGAGCTGGATGGACGAGCGTATCGGTGTCACTGGGGGTTCACCACCACGAGTTCAGGAACGGTTTCCGAAAGGAGGGCTCGCGCGTCCTCGTCCAGACCGGAATCGGTGATCAGGACGTCGGCGCGTTCGAGGGGGACGATCGAGGAGATGCCCACGGTGCCCCACTTGGTGTGGTCGGCGAGCACGACGAGGCGCTCGGACGCCTCGACGAGCGCCCGGTCCGCGTCGGCTTCCATGAGGTTGGGCGTGGTGTACCCGGCGCGCTCGCTCATCCCGTGCACGCCGAGGAAGAGCAGGTCCAGGTGCAGTGACGCGATGGCCGCCACGGCGACCGGTCCGACAAGAGCATCAGACGGGGTACGGGTACCGCCGGTCAGCACGACTGTCTGGTCCGGCCGGCCGGCCCGGTAGAAGACGTCGGCGACCGGGATCGAGTTCGTCACGACGGTCAGCGACGGGACGTCGACCAGGCGCTGGGCCAGCTCCGCCGTGGTCGTCCCGGCCGAGAGGGCGATCGCGTCACCGGGCGAGACCAGGGCGGCGGCCCGCATCGCGATAGCGGTCTTCTCGCCGCGCTGGCGCACCGATTTGGCGGCGAATCCAGGCTCGTGCGCCGAACCCGGGCTGACGGTGGTCGCTCCGCCGTGTACTTTCGCCAGCAAACCGCGGTCGGCGAGGGCCTCCAGGTCACGGCGGATCGTCATGTCGGAGACGCCGTACTCCGTGGCGAGCTCGCTGACCCGGACTCCACCGGTGGCGCGCACCCGGTCGAGGATCGCGGACTGACGCTGTTGAGCGAGCATCAGCAGCGCACCTTCAGCGGTGACCGCACTAATTCGAACACACTCGAACACTACCGCGTGATCGGCTCAGTGCGAAAGGGTGAGTTCAGATACCCCGGCCGCGCTTGTGCAGGGCGGACAGCACGTTCTCCACCTTCACCGCGCCGGTCAGCGCGGCCAGCGCGATCGCGGTGCGCGGTTCCCGCCAGTTCGCCCGCACCGCCTCCTTGCTGTACCGCCAGGCCTGGCTGCGGTTGCCGGTCGCCGCGGACCAGCAGGCCAGCTGGCCGTAGACCCGGGCCGCGCCGGGGCGGCACCCGCTGATCTCCGGGTGCCGGCGCATCATCCAGCGCAGTGAGGAGATCTTGGTGGCGTACTCGTAGGCGTAGTGCGAGGTCCGGCCCCAGAGCACCTGGACCAGCGGCTCGTCCAGGTGCACGATCGGCGCCCGGCGGGCCGCCCGGAGCAGCAGGTCCCAGTCCTCGTTCTGGCTGCCCGGCGCGTCCTCGGCGACCAGGCCGACGGCGTCGGTGGCGAGGGCCTCCCGGCGGATCAGGAACGACGACGAGTGCAGCATCGCCATCCGGGACCGGGCCAGGTCGTCCACGGTGACCCGTCCCCGGCCGGCCAGCCGTGCCGTGGTCCGTCCCTCGTACTCCACCTCGATCGCGCAGGTGGCGAACTCCGCGTCCGGGTCGGCGAGCAGGGCGGCGACCTGTCGGCGCAGCTTGTCCGGCAGCCAGCGGTCGTCGTCGTCGCAGAACGCCACCAGTTCGGTGTCCAGCGCGAGCAGGCCGGTGTTGCGGGCGCCGGCCAGGCCGGAGGTGCGCCAGTTCGTCAGGATCAGCACCGGCACGCCGTCGGCCGAGGTGGAGGCGAGCAGATAGTCCGGCTCGGTCTGGTCGTAGACCACGACGATCCGGATCTCACCGGGATAGCGCTGCTCGCGGACCGCGGCGATGGCCCGGCGCACCAGCTCGGGGCGGTTGCGAGTCGGGATGACCACCCCGACGGACGGCCAGTTCATCGTGCCTCCGATGCGACGTTGATCGGGTAGCCGTAGGCGTGCAGCAGCGGGCCGCAGACCGCTCCGACCAGCCGGCGCTGGGAGCGGGGCAGCGCGCGTACCCAGGCGTCGTCGTGGCGCAGCGGGAGCCGGCCCACGGTGAACCGCATCGGGTTGCCGGCGGCGCTGTGCCCGGTTCGCAGCATCGCGTGGTCGGGACCGAGGAAGTCCAGGTCACCGGGGTGCAGCGGGACGCCGGCGAAGTCGGCCAGCCGGACCAGGGCGGCTCGCGGGTCGGCGAGGAACTCCTCGTAACGGATCCGGCGCACCGGCACGCCGCGGCGGGCGAGCAGCCCGAACGCGGCGTTGTGCGCGTTCCAGAGCAGCGCCGAGCGGCCGGGGGAGTAACGGGTCATCTCGTCGGCGCCGTCGGTCTCCGGGCGGGCCACCGTCTTGGTCCACGAGTACGCGACCCCGCGCGGGTCCCGCACCACGTGCACCACCCGCAGGTCGACGTCGTCGGCCCAGCGGAGCACGTGCGCCAGGGCGGAGTGCTTGGAGGAGTCGATGACGACCCGGGCGCCGGCCACCTCGGCGGCGGCGGAGTAGACCCGGGAGTAGAAGGCGGCGTACTCGCGTACCTCACCGGTTGCCGTCGTCGCGGTGGCGAGCCGGGGGATGTGCCGGGTCCGCTCGACGGACTCGCGGAGCTCGTGCACCCGGTCCACATCGACGTTGTCCCAGCCGTCGAAGGCACGTTTGCCGACCTGCTGCCAGAACTCGCAGGCGGAGAACCGGACCCCGCAGCCGCAACGCTCGTCGTCGCGGACGTCGCGCTGCCACAGGTGCACGATCTCGCCCAGCGCGCACATCCCGGGCAGTTCGCCGAGGAGACGCTCGACGAGTGTTGTCCCGCTTCGCCCGAGTCCGCCCAGAAATAGCACCTGTGCCACTTTGGCCCGCCTTCGTTCGTTTCGCTGTGGTAACGAGTGAAGCAGGCAAAAGGAGGCGTTAGGTGTCTATCGAGGCTTTCGACCGCGTACACCTGGACGGAACCGGAATCGACCGGATCACCGAGGACGAGGTCGTGGCCGTCGTACGGGACGCCCTCGCGCACGGGCGAGGCGGTCGGATCATCACCCCGAACATCGACATCCTGCGCCGTGCGGCTGCCGATCCGCGGTCCCGCCGCCATCTCGACGACGCCGATCTGATCGTGGCGGACGGCATGCCGCTCGTCTGGGCGAGCCGGCTCGGCGGCGCCCCGCTGCCCGAACGGGTGGCCGGCAGCAGCCTGATCTGGTCACTCTCACGGGGTCTCGGCCGGGACGGCCGGTCGGTCTTCGTGATCGGCGGGGCGCCGGCCACCGAGGATCGCCCGGCCGGCGCGGTCCGGGCCGCGGCCCGGCTCCAGGCGGAGGCGCCCGGCCTGCGGATCGCCGGCGCGGTCAGCCCGGAGTTCGGTTTCGAGCGGCGCGAGGCACGGTACGCCCGTTTCCGTGCCGAGGTGATCGAGGCGGTTCCCGATCTGGTCTTCGTCGGGCTCGGTTTCCCCAAGCAGGAGCTGGTGATCGAGCGGCTTCGCAGGCACCTGCCGTCGGCCTGGTTCATCGGCTGCGGCGCCGCGGTGAACTTCGTGGCCGGCGACGTGCACCGGGCTCCGCGCTGGATGCAGCGCACCGGCCTGGAGTGGGCACACCGCCTCGGCGTCGAGCCGCGCCGCCTGGCCGGCCGGTACCTGAGGCACGACGCCCCTTACGCCCTGCGGCTGCTGGCCCGAGCCCCGCGCGGCGCCCGCGAGAGGCCCACCGTCACGCCCGCGAAAAGCCCGGCGTCCCGCCGGTGACAAGCCCGCAGTCACGGTCATGCCCGTGAAAGCCCGGCGTCCCCCGCCCGTGAGAGGGCCCGCTCGGCAGGGCGCGGCATCGCGGCGTGAGGCGGCGCGGCGCAGCGTGCATCGCGGCGTGAGGCGGCTCGGCACAGCGCGGCGCCGCGTCGTGGGCGGCCACGCGCGGCCCGGAACCGAATCACCCCGGGCCGCGCACGCCCCGTCTCGCGCGGCCGCGGGGGAGCCCCCGGAAACCCGTGCAGCGGCGGGCCGCCCGGACCGCCGCCACCCCGATCGTCGGCTGCGGCCAGTCGCCCTCGACATAGCCGCTCTGCCAGGGGAAACGGCCCTCCGGGTCGGGCCAGACCAGCTGGCGCAGCACGACCTGCTCCTCGCCGTAGCGATACAGCGCGGCGCCGGGGAAGACCTCGTCGGTCGGCCCGCCGGCCACGACCATCAAATCGTGACCGGCGACCAGGCCGGCGACCCGCTGGCCGTGACGCAGCCGCAGGCCCTCGTGCCGGATCCGGGCGGCCGCCTCGTTCAGCAGCGCGCCGGTGAGGTCGAGCGGAACCCCGGCGACGGCCACCTCGGGATGCCCGCACTCGGTGAGGCCCACCGTGTAGCCGAACGGCACCGCACCGGGCGGGTCGTCGTCGGCCGGCTCGACGTGGACGACGGTCCACCCGTATTTGTCGATCAGCCTGCTCTGCTCGTCGAAGAACTCGTCGAGGTCCATGAGAACATCTTGGAACAGGTGTACGACACTTTTTGCCACTACGGATTGAAGTACGGGTCTTTCACCATGGTGTGGAAGGCCGCGAACGCCGGCTCGTCACCCATCAGCTGAAAATGCTGGTTGGGCTTGTTCCGGTCCGGGTTCGACTCGAAGTACGCCACCGCCTTGATCTGCGGGTTCGCCTTGAAGGTCCGCTCGGCGTCGCGCAGCCAGTCGGCCCGGCCGGCCGACCCCCACACCTTCGCCACCCCGAACTCGCCGATCACGATCGGTTTCGGCCGCTGGGCGGCCCAGTCCAGGAACGGGCCCATCAGCTCCCCGATCGGCTGGAACTGCGCGCCGGCGTACACGTCCACGCAGGTCCAGTCCACCTGGTCGTCGCCGGGGTAGAAGTCCGGCGCGTCGCCCCGGACGAACCCCTCGGCGGTCGGGCACCACACCCAGGAGACGTTCTCGGTGCGCTCCTGCCGGAAGATGTTCCGGACGTACTTCCAGGCGTCGATGTAGTCGGCGCCCGACCACATGGTGGCCCGCAGGTTCGGCCGGTCCATCTCCCAGCGCATCCGCAGCATCACCGGCTTCTTGATCCGGCGGATCGCGCGGGCCTGCTTACGGATCAGCTTGTCGTGGTCGCCGGCCAGGATCGACCGGTTGTCCCCGGTGGCCCAGCTGATCATCAGGTTCGCGTCCTGGGCCAGGAACTCCTTGTCCGAGGCGGTGCCCATCATCTGGTCGAAGCGGCGGTACGTGTTGATGAAGTCGAGTCGCCGGCCCAGTGACTGCTCCAAGCCGCCGACCGCCGCGATCCGGCCGACGTGGGTGAGCTCGTCCGGCTTGATCCACGCGCCGAGGTATGCGCCCTGTTCCGGCGGCCGGAACGGCCCCGCCTGGAACGGGCCGGGGTTGACCGCGACCGCCCGGGGAGCCCGGGACAGGTCGGGCGACGGTTCCGGAGCGGGTTCCTTGCGGTCGTCCCGGGAGCAGCCGGCCAGCAGCAACAGCAGCACCACGGCGGTGGTGGCGACCCTACGCATGGACCCGCCGCGCCGTGTAGAGGACGTTCACCGCGTACCCGTCGATGCCCGGCAGGTGCCGTGCGGTGGCGTCGGCGATCCGGGCCAGCCGCCGGTCGTGCAGCGAGGGGGTGAGCATCGAGAAGCCCCGGCGCTCGACGATCTCGAAGCCGTGCCGGGCGAGCAGCCGTTCCACCTGCTCGTGGGAGAGCTCGGCGAACCAGCGCTCGCCGTCGTGCCGCCGGGCGCGCAGGTGCCGCAGCGACCCGGCGTTGCCGTGGTTCTCCACGACCAGCAGCCCGGAACCCCGGTGCGGCAGCGCCTTGGCGGCGAAGGCGAGGGCGCGGTCGCGTACCCCCTCGTTGACGTTGAGAAGCAGCCGGAAGATGGTGACCAGGGCCGGGAAGCCGGCCGGCACCGGGGTGGGCACCGGGCCGTCCATCGGGACCTGGTGCCAGTACGCGCGGGAGCCCACGTCCGCCGCTTTGGACATCATCTCGGCCGACGTGTCGTACCCGTGCGCCTCCCGGACCAGGCCGTGCAGTGCCCGGACCGCCCGGCCGGTGCCGCAGGCGAAGTCGTGGTGCACCGGCGGGTGCTCGGGGAACTCGCGGCGCACCAGCGTCCGCAGGTAACTCCGCTGCCGTTCGTTGATCCGTGACGCGTAACTGTCCGGGGCGTAGGTGACGGTCTCGTACTTCTCGACCGCGTCGGTGTCCCGGAACACCTGTGTGTAATCGCTGGTCAACTCTCCTCCAATTGAGATCGTCGGGCGAAGGCAGCGAGGCCCAGCTCGCGGCGGAGCAGCCAGGCGCCCGCGCAGTAGGCCGGCACGGCGACGGCCAGCGCCGGCAGGAGCCCGGTCAGGGCGCCGGCCACCGCGGGCAGCAGCCCGAAACAGCCGAGCGAGAGCAGCGCGGCGGCGCGCGTGCCGGTTCCGAAGGGGTGCAGCCCGGTGCTGCGGTAGACCTGCGCGAGCGGCAGCAGGTTGTTCACGACCACCGCGCAGGCCAGTCCGGCGGCGGCGCCGAGCGCTCCGGCGCGGGGGATCAGCAGCAGGTCGAGGCCGATCATCACGGCCAGGGCGGCCAGCACGTTGCCCAGGTTCAGCGAGGTCCGGCCGGCCATCGCGAGAACCATGTCGACCATGCCGCAGCCGGTCGCGACGAGCATCGCGGCGGCCAGCACCAGCACCACCGGCCGGCCCGCGGCGTAGTCGTCGCCGAAGATTCGCAGGTAGTAGGGCGCGCATGCGATCACCAGCAGGTTGATCGGCCAGGTCACGAGCACGAGCCAGCCGGTCGCGGTCTGGTAGAGCCGGTTCGCCGCCTGCCGGTCGCCGGTGCTCAGCGCCTCGGCGAGCCGCGGCTGCACCGACTGGGAGAGTCCCTGGTTGGCGAACTGGATCAGCACCACGAACCGGCCGGCCACCGCGTAGATCGCGGCCGGCGCGAGGCCGCCGAGGGCGGCCACCAGCAGCACGTCGACCCGCTGCAGCGCAAGCTGGGCGACTGCGGCGACCGCGCGGGGACCGGTGAAGATCCAGAAATCGCGGCGCAGGCGCCGTCGTTCGGCACGCTCGGCGGTGGGTCCGGCCGGGCGATTGCCGGTGTACGCCCGACGCGCCGCCCACCCCGCCAGGATCGCGACCGGCAGGTAGGGCGCGGCCCAGGCCAGCGCGAACATCGGAAGCGACGCGGTGACCCAGAGGGTCGCCACTCCGGCCGCGCTCACCGCCAGCAGTTGCAATACGCTGCGCAGCACCCGGTCCAGCAGCACGGTCGGCCGCATGATGCGGTATCCCCGGGTGACCGTCAGCAGCACGTCGGTCAGCGCCTGCAACGGCAGGAAGACGGCGAGAACCCGCAGGCCCGCGGTGTGCCCGGCGGCGATGTGCGGCGACTCGGTGGCGGTGAGGCGCGCGATCTCCGGTGCGGCGAGCCACATCGCCCCGGCCAGCACCAGCGAGAACCCGGCGACCGGCGGGATGCCGGTCCGCAGGCAGGCGCCGAGCAGGTGGCTGCGGCCGGTCGCGCGCAGCCGGGCCGGCCAGTACACCAGGCCGGTGTGGGTGCCCAGCTTGGCCAGGCCGCCGGCCAGCACGAACGCCGCGGTGGCGGCGAAGAACGCGCCCGCCTCCTCCGCTCCGAGGGTGCGCGCGACGATCCAGGTGACCAGCACGCCGGTGCCGCCGGCCAGCGCCGACCCGGCCATGTTCGCCAGCCCGCCGCGCGCCGCGCCCCGCGCCGCCCGATCAGGATCGTCCGGAGAAGAGGGCCGGGCGGGTAGGAGAGGAGCCGTCACGCCCGGCGCCAGATCGGGGTGCGCCCGAGCCAGCCGGCCAGCGCCTCGTCGTGCGACTGGTAGTAGGCCCGCAGGTCCCGGCGCAGGCCCGGATCCATGTCGCCGGCCCGGGGACGGGCGTTGTGCTGCTCGAACGCCGGCCGTTCCAGGTCGGTGGGCAGTCCCAGGAACGCGCAGATCTCGTCGTAGACCGGTTCCGGCTCGGTGAAGAACCGCTCGCTCTCCACGACGTGGATGCGCTCCCGGCCGACGTGCTGGGCCATCACGCTCAGGTAGCGGGCGTACTCGCCGCGGGCCCGGTACGCGTGGTGCTGGTGGGCGAAGCTGTAGTAGCTGGGGTCGATCGCCAGCCGCTCCTCCTGGCGGTGCAGCCGGGCCGGCTCCAGGGCCAGCGCCGCCCCGAAGTCACGCTCCGACTCGAAGGCCCGGGCCACCTCGTGATGATGCTGCGAGTACGCGCGCTCCACCGGATCCCGGACCAGCACCACGAGCCGCGCGTACGGCAGATCACGGGCGATCCGGGCGGCCGCCTGCGGGTGGTACATGTAGTACGGGCTGGATTCGAAGGTGCGGGCCGGCACCCCGTACCGTTCGGCGATCTTCTCGGCGCTGCGCAGCAGCGGGAAATGCGCGCGGTACCAGTCGAGCCCTCGGTGATAGTCGGTGTCGAAGTAGTGCACGCCCTTGTGCAGCACCGCCTTGAGCACCACCGGGTGCGCGGCCAGGGCGCGGTACAGCGAGGTGGTGCCGCACCGCTGACCACCGCAGATCAGGAACGACGGCAGCATCCGGTTCTCCGCCGTGAGCCGTCCGATCGAGCGGGAGCCCAGGTGCACCACCCGCTTCACCGGTGCGGGCAGGTTACGTACGTCCATGGTGTCTAGAGCTCCTCTACGCGGCGGATCAGCACCGGCAGCAGCCACGTGCCGAGCACGCCGAGCCGCGCGCCGGCCTCCGCCTGCCGGTCGGTCAGGTAACGGACGGCCAGGTCGACGAGGTAGAGCAGCGCGGTGATCTCCCGGGACACCGGCGCGACGCCGAACGGGGCCAGCAACTCGTCGCTGCGGCGTACGGTCGCCTCGACCGCGGCCCGGGCGTCCCCGGTGGACTGGATGCGTTTCTGCAGCTCGTGGTGGACCGCGTCGAAGCCGAGCGGCACCCCGGTGGCGAACCGTTCCCAGTCCCAGACCAGCAGCGCGTGCTCGAGACTCGCCATGTTCCAGGGGGCCCAGTCGCCGTGCCAGGCGCCGTACCGCAGCGTGGTGTCACCGGAGTGGGCGGCGAGCACACCGACCGCGGCCGCCAGCCCGGCGCCCTCCGGCCGGTCGGCCACCGCGGCGAGCCGTTCCTGCAGCTGCTGCCAGTACCGGCTGCCGGTCAGCGGCCCCGAGGTGACACCCTGGCAGCCCGCCACCTCGACCATCGCCGCGGTCAGCCGCCGCTCGCTGAGCGGTGCCCGGGGCAGCCAGACCGGCAGCGCCGACTGGATGAGAACCTGCAGGCCACGCCACTGCCCGGCGTGCAGCACCCGGGGCACGGCCACCTTGGTCAGCCCGCCGGCACCGAGCCGCTGCAGCGCCGCGGTCTCCGCACCGACCAGGCTCCTGGTCAGCGGGCCGGTGCCCAGCTTGCCGAACGCGAACGTCTCGCCCTCGGTGGTGAGCAGCTGCAACACCGGTTTGCGGTTGGCCCGCGCCGGGCCGATGTGGATGCTGACCGCGAGGTCGCGGCGCAGCGCGTCGCTCAGGTATCCGTCGATGCCCGCCGACGCCGGGCCGGTGACCCGGATCCGGTCGCGGAACAGCAGGCCGGTGGCACGGGTGTGCACGGCGGCCACCACGGCGTCGCGCTTGAGCCGGGCCAGGCGGGACTGGGGTTCGGCGTACCTGCGGACCGCCGCGGCCGCGACCGCCGGGTTCAGCGAGGGCACGAGCAGCCGGGGCCGCCGCGCATTCGGGACCACCAGGTATTCGGCGATCACCGGCACCCCCGGGTTCTTCATGGGTTTTCCCCCGCGGGAAGGCAGAGCTCCGCCCTCGGTGTCGCACGGTGGCGGATAGAGCAGCCCGAGAACCTCGTTCAGGTACTGGGTCCGCAGCATCGCGTCGTCGGCGGTCAGTTCCGCCGGCGCCGTCCTCACGGGACTCATGTGTGGTCGCTCCCCTCGATCCAGTCGCGCCAGAGCAGCGCGTACGCCAGAACCATGAAGGCCAGAGGGGTGACCAGGGAGTTGTACCAGAGCATCGCCGAGAACGAGGTGACGAGCGCACCGCTCGCGGCCACCCCGATCGCGCTCCGGTCACGGCGGAAGCGCCACAACCCGTACCCGAAGAAACCGAGATATCCGGCCGTGCCCACCGCGCCGTGCGCGTAGAGCAGCTGCCAGAGCTGCCCGTTGCCGCCGACCGTGAAGTTGCCGCAACGCTCGCAGCCCGCGCTCTCCCCGACCGCGATCGAGTTCCGCCCGCCGAGGGTGTCCCGGGTGCCGCCGTATCCGATCACCGGTGACTCGGCGAAACCGTCCAGGGCCCTCTCGATCAGGTACGACCGGACGCCGTTGGACTTGCCGTTGTCGAGTCGCGCCTGCACGGTGTCACCGAGTGGGGTGGCCGTCAGCACGGCGGCCAGCGCACCGGCGGCGGCGATCACCACCCCGAGGATCCAGATGCGGCCGGCCAGCACGTACCGGATCGCGACGTAGACGACGAGCACGCCGATCCCGATCCAGAGGCCGCGGTTGAGCGAGGCCACCGCCGGCACGGCCGAGATGGCGAGGCAGAGCAGGGCCAGCGCCTTCTTGCCGGCGCTGCGGCTCGCCCACGCGGCCACCAGCAGGAATCCGGCCAGCAGGCAGAAGTTGTTGCCCCAGGTGTTGGTGTAACCCCAGGGCGCGGCCGGGCGCGGCTTCTCACCACCGACCAGATCCATGATCTGCGCGGCGTAGGGGTGCACCAGGGACCTGATGAACCCCTTGTTGCGTACGCCGGACGGCAGCACCCACTCGACCGGCGAGGTGAACTCGAACGTGCCGGCCACCATGCCGAGCAGGCCACCCGCCACGGTCAGCACGAACATGCCGGCGAGCAGCCGCACCAGGCGCCGGCGGGACAGCTCCGCCTCGGTCAGGTTGCCGGCGTAGAGCAGCAGCACGGTCAGCGACAGGTACATCGAGAGCTTGTAGACGACGGCCGGCAGCCTGTCGCTCGCGCGTTCCACCACGGTGCCCGTCGGGTCCGCGCCCAGCGCGGCGATGCTGACCACCGCCGCGATCAGGAAGATCGCCCACCAGGCGAAACCCGGTGGCAGGCGCAGCGGCCGGCCCGCGGCCCGCCGGCGCACCAGCAGAAACAGCATCGGCGCCGCCATCAGCGGAAAGATCAGCACGCCCAGGCCGAGCGCCCACCAGAGCGGGTAGAGCAGCAGGATGCCGGCGACCGGCCAGGCCGGCAGGGAGCGGTTCTTGACGCTGCGGGCGGCCGGTCCGGCGAGCGGAGCCGCCGCGACCGTCGTCACTTCTCGTCGCCGTCGCTGGCGATCTTCTCGATGACCGCGGTCTCGTCGGCGACCGCCTCGGCCGGGCGCTGACGCGGCGATCCGGCGAACTGGAGCTTCTGGGTGGGCTCGTCGACCGGCTGCGGGGTCAGCGTCACGGCCGGCGCCACGAAGTCGCCGGGCTTCATCGGGGCGAGCTTCGGCATCACCACGGCGCCGAGCAGCCGGGTGCCGACCCGCTGCAGCTGCTCGGTCGCGTCGATCAGGGCGGGCCGGCGGGAGCGGCGCAGCTCGACCGCGAGGATCGCCGCGTCGGCGAGGCTCGCCAGGCTCTGCGCGTCGGCGCTGCTGCTCGTCGACGGCGCCTCGATCACCACGTATCCGCCCTGCTGGCGCAGCGCCGACAGGGTGTCCTTGAGGCGCTGCGACTGCATCAGCCCGGCGGCGGTGGCCGCGCCCCCGGTGGTGATCACCCGCAGCGACGGGATGCGCGGGGTCCGCTGCAGCGTGCGCGACAGGGACGCCCGCCCGGCCAGCAGGTCGGAGAGCCCGGGCAGGGCGGAGACCCCGAGCATCCGCGCCAGCGGCGCGGCATCGACGACGCTGTCCGGCAGGTGCGCCCCGATCAGGATCACATCACTGCCGGTACGGGCCAGCGCCGCAGCCAGGTTCGCGGCCACCAGCGTGCTGGCCGACCCCCGGCTGATCCCGGTCACCACGATGATCTGGTCGCCCTCGCGCAGGCTGGCGAGAACCTCGTTGCGGAGGCGGTTGAAGACCCGCCCGCCCGGCCCGTACGGCTGCACCACGTCGTCGAAGTGCGGCGTGCTCCGCTCGTCCAGCACGGCCAGCACCGGCACCCGGCCCCGGTCCCGCACGTCGGCCGCGGTGACCAGCCGCCTGTCGAAGCGTTCCCGCAGGTAGGCGAAGCAGAGGCCGAGCAGTAGGCCGATCATGCCGCCGGTGCCGACGTTGAGCAGCGTGTTCGGGCTGGTCGGGCGCTCCGGGAGGCGGGCGTCGCTGATGATGGTGCCGCCGCCGACCATCGTCGTGGTGAGCTCGTTCAGGCGGCCGGTCAGCGAGTTCAGCTGGTTCTGCGAGTTGTTCCGCAGGCTCTGCAGGTTGCTCTCGGTGGAGCTGCCGGGCGCCGCGACGGCCAGTTTCGCGTTCAGGCCGGTCAGCGCCCCGGTCAGCTGCTTGACCTTGAGGCTCAGCGACCGGATCTGCTTGTCCAGCTGGGCGCGCGCGGTCTCGTCCCGGTTGCGCAGGTACGCCTCGGCGAACGCGTGCGAGCCGATCCGTGCCGCCTGGGGCGTGTCCGCCTGGAACGTGATCACGAGGACCGTGGTGTTCGCCGGAACCTGCACCGACACCGAGCGTGCCAGCTCGATCGGCGAGGTCCCGGAGCGCATCAGGGCGGCGGCTCGGGTCGCGACCGCGCCGGAGCCGACCAGCTGGGCCTCGGTGTCCAGGTTGACCGCGCCCTTGGTCCGGCCGCCCTGCGCGTTGGTGTCCTGGTCGACGGATTGGACGAGCACCGAGGTCGACGACTCGTACACCTTGGGCATGGTCTGCGCCAAGATGGCGCCCGCGCCAAGGCCGGCCCCCGTCGCGACCAGGGCGATCCACCAGTGACGGCGGAACGCGCCCAGGTATTGCGAGACATCGGCGGACGCAGGACGAGGCGCTTCCATCAGAGTTCGGCGGCCCTTCCGGGTAAAGGAGTGTTTCGGGCGTTTCGCCCCAGAGGGGTAACGCCGCACTCCCGCCGCGAGTGATGGGCCTACGTGAGTTTGGGCTCCACCCAGCCGTTCTCGATCAGGTATGCGAGCACCACTTCGACCGCGTCGGGCACGGTCATCGTGGTGGTGTCGATGGTCAGTTCGGCGTTCACCGGCACCTCGTACGGGTCGTCGATCCCGGTCATCCCGCGCAGCTGACCGGCGCGGGCTCGGGCGTACAGGCCCTTGCGGTCGCGGCGCTCGCAGACCTCCAGCGGGGTGGCCACGTGCACCAGGACGAACCCGGCGCCGGCCTCCGCCGCCATCCGCCGGGCCGCCGCCCGGGCCTCCTCGTACGGGGCGATCGGGCAGGCCACGGCCATGCCCCGGTGCCGGCCCACCTCGGCCGCCACCCAGCCGATCCGGCGCACGTTGCGGTCCCGGTCGGCCTTGCTGAAGCCGAGGCCGGCGGTCAGCTCGCGGCGCACCACGTCGCCGTCGAGCAGGGTGATGGTCCGCTCGCCGTTCTCCCGCATGGCGTCGGCCAGGTTGCGGGCGATCGTCGACTTGCCGGAGCCGGAGAGGCCGGTGAAGAAGACCACGAGCCCGCGGTGCCGGCGCGGCGGCCGGACCCGGGACAGCTCCTTGGCGACCGCCGGCGGGGTGTGCCACTCGGGCAGCGGGAAGCCGCGGTCCAGCAGGTCGTCGATCTCGGCCGGGGACATCGCGAGGCGGCGGTTGCGCGGCGGGATGTCGTCGCGCCAGCGCCACTGGCCGTCCCGGTTGTCGTAGGCGAGCTCGCGCGGGACGAGGACGCGCACCCCGGCACCGGAGAGCATCTCGCCGGTGGAGAGGACGTGGGTCACCCCGTACGCCTGGGCCACCCGGGCGCGCAGCAGGGCGTCCCGCATCTCGTCGCCGTGCGGCAGCAGCGGCACCGCGACGACGGTGGCCGGTGGCATCCGGTCACGGGCCGCGAAGATCGAGCGGACCAGCGACTCCGGTGGCAGGCCGTCCGGTCCGGGGCCGCTCACCGGGATCAGGATCAGCAGGTGCGCGGCGAGGGTGCGCGCGGCGTGCGCGATCTGGGCGAGCTGCGGCCGGTGCAGCGGACGGTCGGCGATGACACCGAGCACCCGTCCGGGGGGAAGCAGCGCGGTCACCTCGCCCGGGGTGCGCCGCAGCCGCTGGAACGGGCCATGGCCGCCGTCGCCCATCCGGCGCACCGGGCCGCCGATGCCGAACCGGTTGACCCCGGTCTGCCAGGCGTCGGTGACGTCGATGGCGGCGACCGGCGCGCCCTCCGGGTCGGTCAGGACGACCGTGCGCCGGCCGGGATCGCGCAGGTCGAGGGTCTGCGCCAGCTCGCCGGGGACCTCCAGCGTGACCGCGACCGGCCAGGGAGTGCCGTCGGCGAGACGGCCGGTCCGGCTCAGCGAGGCCAGGTCGGCCCGGCCGAGGAACCCGGTCAGTGGTGCGTACGCCCCGGAGAGCAGTAGTTCGAGGTCCGCCAACTCGTACGGGCGCGGCGTGAAGGACGGGGCGTCCCGCAGCACATCCTCGGGCAGTACCGATCCATTCACCTTCGCATCCCCCTGCAGCAGACTTGGGGGACAGTTTCGCAGCCTCGATCGAGTGGGTCGAGACGGGCTCTCGCTCTTCTGCGGATCTTCTTACGAGACGGGCCGCAGGAGCGGCCAAAACGACTTAACTCGGGGATCCGGTTAAATCGCGTCATTTCTGGACAAATTGCGCCGATCGCCTGATACTGCCTGTTTGTGAGACAGAACCGGAGCCGACTCGTGCACAGGGCAGTCCTGACCACAGCCTTCGCCATGTCGGTGACGGTCACCCTGGCATGGGCCTGGACCGGCGGCATCGACCAGCTCGGGCTGCGGCACGAGCCGCCCCGGGAGCCGCGGATCGTCGTGCCGGACGCCGACGCGCCACTGCCCCGCACACTCGCGCCACTGGGACCGCCGGCGTACGAGCCGGAGCCCGGATCCGCCGGGACTCCCGGTGACGGCGGGGCGTCGGGGGGCGTGCTCCCCCCGTACCGGAAACCGGTTCTGAGTAATTCCGGCACCCAGCTGCTCGGCGGCGTGCCGGTCCGGCACCAGCCGCGGGCGGCGAACCGGGCCGAGGGCAAGAAGTGCCGGACCGGCGCCCGGCTCGTGCCGACCTGCGGGGTGCTCTGGGGGGTGGCGCCGGGCGCGAAGACCGAGGCCCGCGGTGTGCAGGCGCTGCACGAGTTCGAGCGCAAGACCGGGCGGCACCAGGCGGTGTTCCACGCCTACCACAGCGGGATCAACCAGGTCTTCCCCACCGAGCAGGAGATCGCGATCTCCCGCGAACACGGCCGCAAGCGGATCCTGCTGCTCAACTGGAAACCGGAGACCACCACCTGGGCGCAGATCGCCAAGGGCGACCGGCGCACCGACGCCTTCCTCGACCGGCTCGCCGAGCACCTGCGCAAGAACTACCGGGAACGGTTCTTCTTCGCGATCCACCACGAGGCCGAGGATCAGGTACGGGAGAGGACCGGCTCCGGATACACGGCTCGGGACTACGCCGCGATGTTCCGGCACGTGGTCAAGCGGCTGCGGGCCAAGGGCGCGCACAACGTGGTGACCGTCCTGATCCACATGGCCTACGTCCCGCACACCACCAAGAGCTGGTTCAGTGACATGTACCCGGGTGACGACGTGGTCGACTGGATCGGCTTCGACACGTACTCCTACAGCGACCCCGGTTACGGCCACGGCGACTTCGAGGAGCTGCTCAACCGCCGCTCGGCGAGCAAACCGGGTTGGCCCGGCTTCTACAACTGGGTGCGCGCCAGGCATCCGCACAAGCCGCTGATGGTCGCCGAGTGGGGTGTCTGGTTCTCCAAGCGCAACCCCGGGCACATGGCCGACTTCTACCGCGAGGTGGGCCGGGAGATCGGCCGCTTCCCCGGCATCAAGGCGATGGTGCACTTCGAGACGCCCGCCAACCACAAGGGGCAGGACTCGTCGGTCGACAGCACTCCGGCCGCGCTGCGCGAATATCGGCGGCTGGGGCGGCTGCCGGTGTTCCAGGTGGCGGTCAGCTGAGTTCCCCGTCTTCCGGTCGCTTTCTGTCTCCGGTCGTTTCCTGTGGGGAAGCTGAGAGACCCTGAGAGTCATCAGGGTTACTTCCGGATACCCCGGGGTGCGTCGCCTTTCTAGGCTGAGGCCGTGACCATCATCGCTACGCAGGCGCTGACGAAGACGTACGGGGGCGGGGTGACCGCCCTCGCCGACCTGACCGTTGACGTCGACGCCGGAGTCATCGGGCTCGTCGGCGCCAACGGCGCCGGCAAGAGCACCTTCATCAAAATCATGCTGGGGCTGATCGCGCCCAGCGCGGGCTCGGTCCGCGTGTTCGACCTCGACCCGGTCACCCAGACCGACCGGGTCCGTGCGCGGGTCGGATACATGCCGGAGAACGACTGCCTGCCGCAGGACGTCTCGGCTGCCGAGTTCGTCACCCATCTGGGGCGGATGAGCGGCCTGCCACGCACCGCGGCGCGCGAGCGTGCCTCCGAGGCGTTGCGGCACGTCGGCCTCTACGAGGAGCGGTACCGGCAGATCGGCGGCTACTCGACGGGCATGAAGCAGCGGGTCAAGCTGGCCCAGGCGCTCGTCCACGACCCCGACCTGTTGCTGCTTGACGAGCCGACCAACGGCCTCGACCCGGCCGGGCGCGACGCCATGCTGGCGCTTGTGCACCGCATCGGCACCGAGTTCGGCATCTCCGTCGTCGTCTGCTCGCACCTGCTCGGCGAGGTCGAGCGCATCTGTGACTCGCTCATCGCGATCGAGGGCGGCCGGCTGCTTCGCGCCGACCGGATCTCGAGCATGACCGCGGCCTCCGATGTGCTCGCGGTCGAGGTCAGTGAGGGTACGGATGAGCTGGCCGCCGCCCTGGCCGGGATGGGCATGGCCGTGACCCGGGACGGGCGGATGCTGCTCGTGCCGATGGACTCGGAGACCGCCTACGACCGGATCCTGCACGCGGTGACCGAGCTCGACCTCTCCCTGCACCGCCTGGACCAGCGCCGGCACCGCGTCGCCGAGCTCTTCACCGCGAAGGAGACCGCCGATGTCTGAGGCCGGCGTCATCCACGACATTGGCTATCAGCGGTACGAAGGCGTACGGCTGGGCCGGGGTGCGGCACTGCTCGCGCTCTACGTGCACGGCCTGCGCGCCGCGTTCGGCTTCGGCCGCTCGGCCAAGGCGAAGATCTTCCCCTGGCTGGTGGCCGGCATCATGCTGCTGGTCGCGGTGATCCTGGCGGCCGTCCGGTCCCAGCTCAACCAGGTGATCTTCACGTACACGCAGTTCGACGACCAGATGGCCTGGCTGATCATCTTCTTCGTCGCGATCCTCGCGCCGGAGCTGATGTCCCGGGACATCAAGTCCGGCACGCTGCCGCTCTACTTCAGCCGCCCGCTGCGCGCCGCCGACTACGTGACGGCGAAATACCTGGCGATGGCGAGCGCGGTCTGGCTGCTCCTCGGCATCCCGCAGCTGATCATGTTCCTGGGCGCCGCGTTCACCACGGACGACGGGGCGAAAGGCGTCTGGAACGAGTTCCTCGACCTGGCGCCCGGCTGGGGTTACAGCCTGCTCTGGGCGCTGCTGTTCAGCGGCATCGGCCTGCTGATCGCGTCGCTCACCGGCAAGCGGGCGTTCGCGGCCGGCGGCATCGTCGCCGTCTTCCTGCTGACCACCCCGGTGGTCGGCGTGCTGAGCATCCTGACCTCCAGCACGGCGAACCACCTGGCCGGCCTGGCCAGCCCGATGACGCTGGTCTCCGGCGTCGGCACCTGGATCTCCGGCAGCGCCGACGACGAGATGGGCATCCCGATCGGCGACTTCGGACCCGTCTACGCCATCGAGGCGTTCTGCCTGATCGCCGCGTGCCTCCTGCTGCTGCTGGCCCGATACCGGAAGGTGGCCTCGCTGTGACGACCCAGACCATCGAGCCCCAGACCGGCGCCGGCACCGGCGTGGTCGAGCTGACCAACGTGACCCGCTGGTACGGCAACGTCGTCGCGGTCAACGACATCACCATGTCGCTGGGCAGCGGCGTGACCGGCCTGCTCGGCCCGAACGGCGCCGGCAAGACCACCGTGCTGCACATGATGGCCGGATTCCTCGCGCCGTCCCGCGGCACCGTCACCATCGAGGGCAAGCCGACCTGGCGCAACCCGGCCGTCTACCGCGACCTGGGCCTGGTCACCGAGCGCGAAGCGGTGCACTCGTTCCTCACCGCCGAGCAGTTCGTGCTGGCCTGCGCCAAGATGCAGAAACTGCCCGACCCGGCCGGCGCCGCCCGGCGCGCGCTCGAGCTGGTCGAGATGACCGGGGCCGCCGACCGGCGGATCGGCACCTTCTCCAAGGGCATGCGCCAGCGCACCCGGGTCGCCGCCGCTCTGGTCCACGACCCGCGCGTGCTGCTGCTCGACGAGCCGTTCAACGGCATGGACCCGCGCCAGCGGATGCACATGATGGAGCTGCTGCACTCGCTCGGCGACCGCGGGCACACCATCCTGTTCAGCTCGCACATCCTGGAAGAGGTCGAGCAGGTCGCCGGCCTGGTTCAGGTGATCGTGGCGGGCCGCCTCGCGGCCTCCGGCGACTACCGCAAGATCCGTCGCCTGATGACGAACCGCCCGCACGTGTTCGCCGTGCAGAGCTCCGACGACCGGCGGCTCGCCGTCGCGCTGATCGGCGAGAAATCGGTGAGCGGCATCGAGATCGAGTCCGGCGGCGGCATGACCGTCCGGGCGTCCGACTACGGCAGCTTCACCCGCGCGCTGCCGCGCATCGCCCTGGACCAGGGCATCCGGCTGCACAAGCTGGTGCCGTCCGACGAGTCCCTGGAGAGCGTCTTCTCCTACCTGCTGGAGGCCTGATGTCCACCGTCGCTCTGATCACGGCGCGCGGGCTCTTCGGCCAGCGCCGGGCGCTGATCCTGCTCCCGCTCCCGTTGCTGCTGATCGGCCTGGCAGCGATCTGCCGGGCGTACGACATCGACGCCGACCAGTGGGGTGCCGCGGTCATCGTCGGCCTCGGCTTCGCCGTGGTCCTCCCGGTGGTCTCGCTGATCGTCGGCACCGGCGTCCTCGGCTCCGAGGTGGACGACGGCACGCTGGTGCACATCCTCACCAAGCCGCTGCCGCGCCGCGACATCATCCTCGCGAAGTACATGGTCGCCGCCGGCGCCTCCGCGGTCACCTCGGCCGTGCCGCTCTTCGTGGCGGGCGTCCTGGCCGACTCGGCCACGTTCGGGTTGGCCCTGGCGGTGGCGGCGGTGGTCGGCGCCTTCGCGTACTCCGCGCTGTTCCTGCTGCTCAGCCTGCTGACCCGCCGGCCGGTTCTGCTCGGTCTGGTCTACATCCTGGTCTGGGAGGGGCTGCTCGGGCGCTTCCTGAGCGGGACGCGGGTGCTCTCCATCGAGCAGTACGTCATCACCATCGCCGACAAGCTCGAACCGACCACGATCCTGCAGTCCCAGGTGGGCGTCACGACGGCGATCGTGATGAGCGTGGTGTTCGTGGTGGCCTGCACGCTGGCGGCGATCAACCGCCTGGGCAGCTTCAGTCTGGCCGGCGAGACGAGCTGACAGCCCACCCGGGCGGGCTGCTGGCCCGCCCGGGGCGCGCTGTTCCGCCCCGGAATTCTGTCGGAGGGGGGCGATAGTGTGCCCGCCGTGATGGAGATCGATTGGACCGATGTCCGGCCGCGTGTCGCCGCCCTCGCCGCCCGCCCCGGCCTGGACCGGGCGTTCGGCTGGCGGTGGCACGAGGGGCTGCTCGAGCCGCCACTCACCGACGCCGAGCTGACCGCCCTGGAGGCGCAGCTCGGCGTCGAGCTGCCGGGGGAGTACCGCTCGTTCCTGCGCGAGGTGAGCCGAGGCGGCGCCGGCCCGGCCTACGGCCTGTTCCCGCTGCGCCGCGCCGCCGACCGCTGGGAGTGGGAGGGCGACGGCGCGGACATCACCGATCAGGCGACGCTCGCCCAGCCGTTCCCGCACACCGAGGCGTTCAACCCGGTGGACGAGCTGCCCGAGCAGCCGGACGAGGACGACGGCGGGGACGCCGAGGAGTCCTGGTGGGAGCTGCACGACCGGGTCGCGTTCAGCCCGGCGCACTCGGTCGGGTTGATCTACCTATGCCACCACGGCTGCGCGCTGCGCGAGGCGCTCGTGGTGAGCGGCCCGTCCCGCGGGCAGATGTGGGCCGACGACCGGGCTGACGACCAAGGTTTCTCCCCGGTCCTGGGCGACGACGGCCGGCCGCTGACCTTCGCCGGCTGGTACCGAAAGTGGCTGACCGAGTCGGAACAGCAGCTGACCTGACGGAAAAGGGCTCCCGGCCGGAACCGGGAGCCCTTCGTCGCGTACCTGATGGGTCAGCCGGTGTTGCGCATGCCGGCGGCGATGCCGTTGACGGTGGTGAGGAGGGCACGCTCCAGGGCCGTCGAGTCGGACGGGCCTCGGCGGGCGCCCGGCGCCGTCGGGATCTGGCGGCCCGCGTCGTCGAGGTCGCGGTACTGACGCAGCAGCGCCACCTGCAGGTGGTGCAGCGGCTCCAGGTAGGTGTCCCGCACGCCCAGCGTCCGGGACAGCTCGGGCTGCGAGGAGAGCAGCTCGGTGCCGCCGGTGATCGCCAGGACTTCCTGGACGGTCAGCTCGTACTCCCGCTCGATCTTGTGGAAGATCGGGTGGAGTTCCTCGGGGACCAGGGTCTCGACGTAGCGCCGGGCGATCGACAGGTCGGTCTTGGCCAGCATCATCTCGACGTTCGAGAGGAACGTGCGGAAGAACTGCCAGTTCTCGTGCATGGCGTCGAGTTCGTTGCCGAGGCCGGCGGCGCGGACCGCGGCGAGGCCGGTGCCGACGCCGAACCAGCCGGGCACGATCTGCCGGGTCTGTGTCCAGCCGAACACCCACGGGATGGCCCGCAGACCGCTCAGGCCGGCGTCCGCGTTGGGGCGCTTCGCCGGGCGGGAGCCGATGTTCAGGGCGCCGAGCAGCTCGGTCGGTGTGGCCGCCCAGAAGTACGCGGCCAGGTCCGGGTTCTCGACGAGCGACCGGTACTGGGTGAACGCCGCGTCCGAGGCGGTGTCCATGACCGAGTCCCAGACCTTGAGCCGGACCGGGTCGACCTGCAGCGTGGTGTGCAGCAGGGTGGCCTGGAGGACGGCCGCCACGGTCAGTTCCAGGTTCTCCCGGGCCAGGGCCGGCACGGTGTACTTGTCGGAGATGACCTCGCCCTGCTCGGTGACCTTGATGGCGCCGTCGAGCGTGCCGTACGGCTGGGCCAGGATCGCCTCGTGGGTGGGGCCGCCGCCGCGGCCGACGGTGCCGCCGCGGCCGTGGAAGAGGCGCAGCCGCACACCGTGCCGGGCGGCCACGTCACGCAGCGACCGCTGCGCCTTGTGGATGCGCCACTGGCTGGTGGTGATGCCGGCTTCCTTGTTCGAGTCCGAGTACCCGAGCATGACCTCCTGCACGTCGCCGCGCGCCCGGACGATCTCCCGGTAGGCCGGCAGGGACAGCATCTCGTCCAGCAGGTCGCCACCGGCGTCGAGCTCGGCCGGCGTCTCCAGCAGCGGAACGATGTTGACCCGGGCCCGGCCGGTGTGGATGTCGACCAGGCCGGCCTCGCGGGCCAGCACGGCCGCTGCCAGCACGTCGTCGACACCGAGGGTCATCGAGATGATGTAGGTCTCGATGACGTCCGGCCCGAAGCTGTCCTGCGCCTCGCGGATCGTGTTGAACACGTCGAAGGTCTTGCGGGCCGAGTCGGTGAGCGGGGTGTCGGCGCTGGAGAGCGGGCGCCGACCGGTCAGCTCGGTGGCGAGCAGCTTGGTCCGGTCGCTGCGGTCCAGCGTCGCGTAGTCGTCGATCTCGCCGACCTGCGTGTACATCTGCTGCAGCACCTCGTGGTGCTTCTCGGCGTGCTCGCGCACGTCGAGGGTGGCGAGCTGCAGGCCGAACGCGGACGCCTGGCGGATCGCGGTGGCGACGATGCCGATGGCGGGCAGCTGGCCGGAGTTGCGGGCAAGCGAGGCGCGCATCAGCTCCAGGTCGCTGATCAGCTCGTCGCTGCCGAGGTAGTCGCGGCCGGGCACGTGCGGGGTGTTGTTGGTGAGCCGGGCCCGGGTGTTCGCCAGCTTCGCCTTGACCGCGCGGACCTTCAGCCGGTACGGCTCCTCCGCGTTGACCCGGCGGAACCGGGCCGCGATCTCCGGCAGGTTGTCCAGGTCCTGGGCGAGGCTCGCGGACAGGTCCAGGGAGACGCCGCGCAGCCGCCGGGAGACGGACAGCTCGTCGATCAGCTTGTCCATCGCCTTCTCGGTGGCCTGGATGCCGTGCTCATGCTGGATGAGCAGGACGTCGCGGGTGACCTTCGGGGTGACGAAGGGGTTGCCGTCGCGGTCGCCGCCGATCCAGGTGCCGAACGTGAGCGGCCGTGAGGTGGGCGCGGTCTCCACGCCGAGCCGGCGCAGCGTCTCGGCGAGGTCGTCGAGCACCTGCGGTGCGGCCTCGGCGTAGAGGTCCTTGAGGTAGTAGACCGCGTTGCGCGCCTCGTCGGTCGGGTCCGGCCGGTCCAGGCGCAGCTCATCGGTCTGCCAGAGCAGGTCGATCAGCTCGGCGAACCGCTTGGTGGAGACCGTGGTGTCGGTCGCGCCGTACAGGGCCGCGGCGGCCGATTCGGCGTCCAGCGAGTCGGCGACCTGGCGCAGCTTCGACAGGATCGAGCGGCGGGCGGCCTCGGTCGGGTGCGCGGTGAAGACCGGGCGGACCGCGAGCCGGCGGGCGGCCGCGGCGATCTCCTCGGCCGGCACGCCCTTCTCGGAGATCCGCGCGGCGGCCTGGTCCAGCCATCCGCCGTCACGGGCCCGGCGGCGCTGGAGGTCGCGGGCGCGGTGCACCTGCTCGGTGATGTTGGCCAGGTGGAAGTAGGTGGAGAAGGCGCGGGCCAGCTTCGTGCCGGTGGTGATGTCCATGGCGGAAAGCCGGTCGGCGGCGGCCGGGGCGTCCTGGCGGACCAGGGCCCGGATCTCCTCGACCAGGTCGAGCAGCGGCCGGCCTTCCTGGCGGGCCAGGGTCTGCCCGAGCAGCGTGCCGATCCGGCGGATGTCGGCACGGAGGGCTGCGTCCGAACCCTCGCGGTCGAGATGGGCAGGCGGCTCTGTCATCGGGGCGCTCCTTAGAACGGATGGCTCCAGGACGGCGCTGTCCCGACTTCGCCGATCGTATCGGCGTACCCCCGACCGGGGGTGGATTGAGTCAAGAGTCTCATGCGCGTATCGCGCGCACGCGCTCACCTGGCTAGTGCCATCGCGTACGCGGGGTACCAGCGTCCGGCCCGCGGCGCGCCGCGGCCACAGGCGCCGTCGGACTCTCCGGGCCGTTTCACCCAGAGGTACGCATCGGCGAGCGGATGCCCGGTGACGAGCGTCGGCGGTGTGCCGAGTCGCCGCCCGGGCGGATTGCACCAGCGCCGCTCGGCCGTGCCCCGGGTGACCGGTCCGTTGCCGTTGCGGCTGGTGTCGATCACGAAGTGGCGTCCGGTGAGCAGGCGGGACAGCTCTGTCCCGTACCTGATGTTGTCGTTAGTGGTCTGGAAGTTGGCGACGTTGAGCGCCACACCGTGCGCGCGCATCGCCCCGGCGGACCGCAGCGCCGGCGCGATCCGGGCGGCCGGCATCCAGCCGGGGTGCCCGGCGTCCAGGTAGACCCGCACGCCGGGCTCGGTCCGCAGCGTCGCGACGGCCCAGCTGAGCAGGGCGAGCCGCTGCTGCGCGGCGCGTCCGGTGAGGCATCCGCGCACCGTGTGGGCCACCGCGTCCGGCTCCAGGATCACCAAGGCGCGCAGCCCGCGCAGGGCCAGGGTCAACGTCGCAATCCATTTCTTGTACGTGTCAGCGCTCGGCGCACCACCCTTCGAGTGATTCCCGCAGTCCCGCTGCGGGATGAAGTAGAACGCGAGGACCGGTAGCCGGTTGGCCCGTCCCGCGGCGATGGCGAGTTGCCGTGCCCGGTCGCCGTAACCGGGCCGCGCGTCGGTGAACCAGGTGGCCGCCGGCCGGTCCGAGATCCGCCGGAGGACCGCCGCGTCGGCCGTCCGCCCGGCCCGTTCCAGGCGCCGCACGTAATCGGCGGCCGCGCCGGTCGGGTCGACGTAGAGCGCCGGCGCCCCGGTCGTGGTCGCCTCCGGCACCCGGACCGCCGGGGACGGCTCGTTGTCCCGGAGCAGGACACCGGCGGTGACCAGCACCAGGGCGGCGACCAGGGCGGCACGGCGGCGACGGCCGGTCACCTTGAGGTGCCGGGCCATGATCAGCGCACCCGCACCCAGCGCGCGACCGACGGCACGCCGGCGGCGTCGACGAGGAAGAGCATGTACCAGCCGGACGGCACGAGCCCGGCCCGCCGCGGCACGGTCACCTCGACGGCGCCGCCGGACCGCTTCAGGTCGAGCGCCACGGATCGCTGGTCGGTGTCCGTGACGTGGGTGACCGAGCTCGGCTTGACCAGGCGGGCGGCGGTGATCCGGCCCGCGTCCGGGGTGGCGAACCGGGCGGTCGCTCCGCGCGCGACGGTGTCCGGACCGGCGTAGATCACCGGCCGGGAGCCCCGGAACAGGTACGGCGGGCTGAACACCTCGATCCGCTGCTCGAACGTGCCGGGCCCCTTCCCGGCCTGGTCGTAGAGCGGGTCACCACCCATGGTGATCACTCGGCCGTCGGGCAGCAGGATCGCCTCGGCGTGGTAGTTGCGGCCGACCGTGGAGTCGGCGGCGGTGATGAAGGCGTTGTCGCCCGGCCGGTAGATCTGCGCGTTGTAGAGGTCGCTGCGCGTGGCGCCCCGGTACCGCCCGCCGCGATATCCGGACGAGCCGCCCGTGGTCAGCACCGTGTCGTCGGGGAGCAGCACCGTGGAGAGGTATCGGGCCGGCTTCGGCAGGTCCGGGCCGGGCCGGTAGGCGGGAGACTTCACGTCCAGATCAACGATTCCGGTACGCCGGGTGGACTCCTCCGACTCGCCGATCCCGCCCCCGCCGAAGATCATGACTTTCTGGTCCTGCGCGGGCGGGAGCAGCACCGACGAGCTGGTCTCGGTCATCCGCGGATCGCGGAGGCCGGGCACCTCGCGGAACCTGTTGCGGCGCACGTCCCAGACGCCCGGTGTGCGGCCCTCGGTGTCCGAGCCGTACCCGGCGTTGGCGCCGGAGTAGAAGATTCGCCCGTCGGCCATCAGGTGCAGGCTCGGATAGGTGGGGAAGTAGCGCTTCAGCTCGGGCGCGGCCACCCAGCGGCGCTGCGACCGCAGGTACCGCTCGTTGCGGCCGGGCAGCACCCGGCCGAACTGGTCGAGGCCGGAGACGGCGAGCACGTCACCGTCGGTGAGCCCGATCAGCGTCGGGTACCAGCGGTGGTCACGCAGATCTCCGGTACGCACGTACCGCTCCGCGACCGGGTCGAACTCGTACGACGTCTTGTCGCCGCCGTACTCCTGCTTCTCCCGGGTGATCTTGTCAGCGACCCCGTAGAGGTTCCGGGCGTCCGCGCCGGTCAGCCCGTCGATCCGGTACTGGGCCGGCGCCTGGACCGCCGCGCGGTCACCCTTGACCGCCGCGTCCACCCAGACCTCGGCCGCGCCGGCGTGCACCGTCGTGGTGGCGCCGTGGGTCATCTTCTTCGCCGCCGGCACGGTCACCTTGGTCCGGGTCCGGTAGACCAGGCCGGCCGCCGAGACGAACGCGGTGCCCTTGGGGAACACCCGGGGACCGCCGTCCGGCGACTCGTTCTTGATTTTCATGACCCCGGCGGCGTGCTCGACGTCCTCGGCCAGCACCTCGTACGACTTGGTGCCGCCGGCCACCAGCAGATTGCCGTCCGGCAGGAACGTGTGCCCGGCGCAGAAGACGTCCGACGGGGTGGGGATCTCGGTGAACCGCTCGGTCGCCGGGTCGTAGATCACGGTACGGAACGACTCCTCCTCGAAGGCGTCCCGGTTGTTGCCGCTGCCCGCGATGATCAGCACCTTGCCGGTGTGCAGCAGCGCGGCGTGGATGGCGTTGACCCGGAACCCGTGCGGCACCGGCAGGCGCGCCCAGTGCCCGTACCTCTCCTTGTAGGACTGCCGGTTGATCTGGTACTCGTGCAGCGCCTCGGCGCCGGCCGCGACCATCGGCCGGTTCGCCACCGCCACCACGGCGAGCACTGCCAGCGTGGCCAGACCGCTCACCAGACGGCGAACGACTGTGGGACGCGAGCGGGGCTTCATGTGGGCGGCTCCTTCGGGTTTCTCCGGCCGGTCAGCCAGATCAGGGTCGGTGTGAGGCAGATGACGAGGTTGAGGGCGGGCCACGCGTACATGGCCGGGTCGACGTGGTCGAGAAACGGGGCGACGAGCAGCAGCACCGCGTAGAGGGCGGCCCAGCGCAGGCCGGGCGCGAACGTGGCGAACCGGTCCGGGCTGGCCGAGTCGCCCTTCGGGGTGACCACGAACCCGGACCGCCGGCGCAGCACCGCGCCGAGGAACGACGAGACGTAGACGGGTGTGCAGAGCGTGGACGCCAGCATCCCGGCCAGCCCGGACGAGCCGGACCCCTCGTGCGGGCTCACGTTGTGCCGCCGGTTGAACAGGTAGAGGCCGACCTGGAATAGCGCGGCGTCCACGTAGAGCATCAGCCACACCGACTCGGGGACCTGCACGCCCTTCGCGCCGAACAGCAGGAAACAGCCCGCGTTCGCGGCGCCGAGCAGCCAGGCCGCGGCGGCCAGCGGGTAGTACGACATCAGCAGCGCGTAGTGCAGCGCGCGGGCCGGGCCGAGCCGCCAGGCGGTCCGGGCGAAGCGGCGCACCACCACCTCGTCGGTGCCCTGCGCCCAGCGGTGCTGCTGGGTGAAGTAGTCGGTCCAGGAGGACGGACCCTCACCGACGGCCAGGACGTCCGGTGTGTAGACGGACTTCCACCGCTTGTTCGTGACCGGGTTACGCGTGCTGTGGATCGCCAGACTCGTCGCCATGTCCTCGGTGATCGAGTCGGCGAGGCCACCCGCCGACTTGAGGGCCGCGACGCGTACCGCGTTGTTCGTGCCGACCAGCATGGCGATGCCGCGCCGGTTGCCGGCCCGCTGCAGCAGGGAATGGAACAGGTACTGCTGCGACTCGGCCCAGCGGGTCACCAGGTTGTCGTAGTTGCCGTAGATCTGCGGGCCCACCACGAACGCCACGTCCGGGTCGCGGAAGTACCCGAGCAGCCGCTCGCAGAAGTTCGGCATCGGCACGTGGTCCGGGTCCACCGAGACGAACACGTCGTAGTCGTCGCCGTGCGCGTCCAGCCAGGCGTTGTAGTTGCCGTGCTTGGTCTTCGCCTTGAACCGTCCGGCGCCGGTGTTGTACTCGTCGCGCCCGCGCCGGCTGAAGTGCCGCACACCCAGTCGCCGGCACATCAGCTTGACCACCGGGTCGTCGCCCTCGTCGAGCAGCCACACGTCGAGGAGCCCGCCGTACCGGATCTTGCGGGCGGCCCGCAGCGTCTTCTCCACCATGGCGATCGGCTCCTTGCCGGGCACGATCGTGGTGAGGAACGCGACGCGCGTGCCGGTGTCCGGCACGACCGGCGCGGGATCGCGCGCCCAGAGCGTGGCGAGGCAGAGCGCCACCACGTTGATCAGCCGGAACAGCTCGATCGTCGCGGTCGCCGCGATCATGAACAGGGTGGCGGCGTAGAGGATCGTCTGCAGCCGCTGGTCCGGCACCTCGATCGAGGTGACCAGCCAGCCGAAGAACGTCGACTCGAACGCGAAGGCGAAGAGCGTGATCAGCACCGTCCGGATCGGGCGGCGGCGGGCCAGGCGCCGCATCCGCACCCGGTAGTCGTCCGGCGGCATCGGGTCGGCGGGTCCGGCCAGCACGCTGTACGCGCTGTACTCGTACTGGGCCGGAAGCAGCAGGGTGCTGCCGATCTCGTCGTCCGGCATGGCGGCACGGCCGGTGGGAGGCCGTTGCCCCGGAACGGCCGGGGCCGGTGAACGGGCAGGGGGAGTCGCCCCGGAGTCCGGGGTGTGCAGCACACTCATCCGTCAGGCCGACACCGGTACCGAGGGGCGCAATGCCGGGCGCGGACCGGTGGCCGGGCCCGCGTCGGCGGCGCGCTGCCGGATCCCGGCGGCGCCGGTGGGGTCAGCGGCGAGCAGCAGGTGACGCGGTGTCTCGGCCGGCCGGATCTTGCGGACGAACGCGCGGCGGGCGGCGGCGAAACCGGACCGGTCGGTGTAGATGTCCCGGCTCATCTCGGCCAGCTCGCGCGTCTCGTACACGTCGAGGGGAATCCGCTCGGCGGCGAGCCGCCTCGCCTTCGCCGCGCGCCGCTTGCGCACGGCGCGCAGGTCAGCGTGCTGTTCGGCCAGGGCCGAGAGCCATCCCGCGTACGCCTCCGGGTGTCGCGGCCCGACCTCGTCGACCAGCCCGATTCCGGCCGCCTGCGTCGCGCTCACCGGCAGCCGCTCGTCGATCAGGCGTTGCGCGGTGTCCGCCCCGACTCTGCGCGGCAGCGTGAAGGTGTGCAGCTCAGAACCGAACAAACCGATGTCGTAGTACGGGTTGAGCACGATCCCGTCCCGTGCGGCGACGATGTCCGCGCCCAGTCCGAGCATCACGCCACCGGCGCCGGCGCTGCCCGCGTAGGCGGCGATCACGATCTGCCGAGTACACGTGACGATCTCCCGGCACACGTCGTTGATCGCCCGGATCGCGGCCCAGGCCGCCCCGGACGGATCGGCCGACCCCTCGATCACGTTGAGGTTGATGCCGTGGCTGAACACCTCGGTGCCGCCGCGCAGCACCAGCACCCGGGTGTCCTGCGCGACCGCGTGCCGCAGCCCGGCGAGCAGCCGCCGCGAATGCCCGGGCGCCATCGCGCCGTTGTAGAAGTCGAAGTGCAGCCAGCCCACCGTGCCGGTGCGCCGGTACCGGACCTGCCGGTACGCCTGCGGGGTCTCCGGGTCGTCGGCCGGCCCGGCCGTGGAGTGCGGAACGCCGTGCAGCCGCGGACCGAGGACCGTGGTGGCCGGCAGTTTGATCCCGTCGTCGGCGGCCGGGCGCAGATGCCCGATCCAGAGGCTGCCGTCGCCGGTCGCCACGAGCACCGCGCCCTGGCGGCGGCTCAGGATCGTGCCCGGCCGGGCGCCGCGGGCCATCCCGGGGTGCGCGTCGAACGCGTACACGTCCAGCCCGCCCACCTCGGTGCGCGCGCCGGGTGATCCGTCACCGGCGCGGATCCGCCGCAGGATCGCCTCGGACGGCTCGGACCAGTCGAATGTCCGGTCGCCGGGCAGCATCGGCGGCCGGGCCCGCGCGCCGGGGACCTCGGTCGGCGCGTTCTCCGCCGGGACCGGGACGAAACCGGGGTCGGTCGCCTTCGCCACCACCTCGAAGACACACTCCAGGGCCGCGTCCGAGACCGGCCCGGTGTAGAGCGCCGACTTGCGCGGCGGCGCGGCCGGCATGCCGAAGGTGCGGGTCGCCCAGATCGGACCGGCGTCCAGCTCCTGGACGGCCTGCAGGGCGGTCACACCCCAGGTCGGCGCGCTCTCCGCGATTGCCCAGTCCAGAGAGGACGGGCCGCGGTCGCCGACCGGGCCGGGATGCAGCACGACGGTCCGCCAGCGCTGCCAGACCTGCGCCGGGACCCGTTCCTTGAGGTACGGGCAGAGAACCAGCTCGGGGTTCGCGGCGCGTACGCCCTCGACGATGTCCGGCCCGCTCGTCGCCAGCAGCACGCCGACGTCGTGCCCGGCCTCCCGCAGGGCACACCAGACACGCTGGCTCAGCCCGTTGAACGCCGACACGAGCAGCAGGATCCGCACAATGCCTCCCCCTTGGCATCCCAGAAGCAGAGGCGACTCTCGCTGACGTGCCGCTGCCTATGTCGGACATGCTGTGCGATAAGGCGCGCGTTCCCCGGTCTGTCGGCGTGTCGGACTAAGCTGGGAGCGCACCCCCACCCTCCTCGGGCGTTCGGGGTCGTTCGTCGTGCCCTCAGGGGGTTCTGCACATGCAACTCGCCGGTCTCATTCCTGCCGCCCTGCGTGACCGCGGCCTGGCCCGCGCCCGCGACCTGGCCCGCAAGGGTCACGTCGACTCGGACTCGCTGGACCTCACCGCGCCCGTGTCACTGCGCCCGTTCGTGGTCGCGACGGTGGCCGGCGCCAGCGAGAACGGCGGCGCCCAGCGCCCGGTCCTCGCCGTCACCGCGACCTCCCGCGAGGCCGACGACCTGGCCGACGCCCTCGGTTGCCTGATCGAGGCCGACCGGGTCGCGGTCTTCCCGTCCTGGGAGACGCTGCCGCATGAGCGGCTCTCCCCGCGCTCCGACACGGTCGGCAAGCGGCTCGCCGTGCTGCGCCGGCTCGCGCACCCCGGCGACAGCCCGCTCCAGGTGATCGTCGCCCCGGTCCGCTCACTCCTGCAGCCGCAGCTCAAGGGCCTCGGCGATCTGGAGCCGGTGGAGCTCGTCACGGGCGGCGGGGCGGAGCTGGAGGAGGTGGCCCGGCGACTGTCCGACATGGCGTACGCGCGGGTGGACCTGGTGACCAAGCGCGGCGAGTTCGCGGTCCGCGGCGGCATCCTGGACGTCTTCCCGCCCACCGACGAGCACCCGTCCCGGGTCGAGTTCTGGGGCGACGACGTGGAGGAGATCCGCACCTTTGCGGTCGCCGACCAGCGCACCATCGAGGCGGTGCCGCGGCTCTGGGCGCCGCCCTGCCGCGAGCTGCTGCTCACCCCGGCGGTGCGGGAGAAGGCCGCGCAGCTCGCGACGCAGCATCCGGAGCTCGCCGAGATCCTGGACAAGCTGGCCGAGGGCATCCCGGTCGAGGGCATGGAGTCGCTGGCGCCGGCCCTGCTTCAGGGCACCGACAGCATGGAGCTGCTGATCGACTGCATGCCGGCCGGGACCCACGTGCTGCTCTGTGACCCCGAGCGGATCCGCACCAGGGCGCATGATCTCACCCGTACCTCCGATGAGTTCCTCGAAGCGTCGTGGGCCGCCGCCGCCTCCGGCGGGCAGGCACCCATCGATGTCGGCGCCGTCGCTTTCCGGAGTCTCGGCGATGTCCGGGCACACGCCGCCACCCTGCGGCAACCGTGGTGGACGATCTCCCCGTTCGGCCTGGCCGACGCGGCCGCCGAGGAGGCGCTGCCCTGGGAGGATCCGTCGTCGGCGGTGGAGGTCTCGCCGGACGCCGGGGACGCGATCGCGCTCGCCGCGCAGCCGGTGCCGCTGTACCACGGCGACACGGCGAAACTCGCCGGCGACCTGGACGGCTGGGCCAAAGCGGGCTGGGCGATCGCGCTGGTCTTCGAGGGCAAGGGGACCGCTCAGCGGGCCACCGAGCTGCTCCGCGACGCCGGTCTCGGCGTCACCCCGGTGGACGCGATCGCGAAACCGATCGAGGACGGCCAGCTGCTGGTCACCTGCGGCGGGCTCAACCACGGGTTCGTCGACGAGGCGTCCCGGCTCGCGGTGATCACCGGAAACGACATCTCCGGCGGCCGTGGCGCGTCCACGAAGGACATGCGCAAGATGCCGGCCCGGCGGCGCAACACGATCGACCCGCTGGAGCTCAAGACCGGCGACTTCGTGGTGCACGAGCAGCACGGCATCGGCCGCTACATCGAGCTGGTCCAGCGCACGGTCAACGGCGCCGACCGGGAGTACCTGGTCATCGAGTACGCCGCGTCCAAGCGCGGACAGCCCGGCGACCGGCTCTATGTGCCCACCGACCAGCTCGACCAGCTCTCCCGCTACGTCGGCGGCGAGTCGCCCAGCCTGCACAAGATGGGCGGCGCCGACTGGCAGAAGAGCAAGGCCCGGGCCAAGAAGGCGGTCAAGGAGATCGCCGCCCAGCTGATCCAGCTGTACGCCGCCCGGCAGGCCTCGAAGGGGCACTCGTTCGGCCCGGACACCCCGTGGCAGCAGGAGCTGGAGGACGCGTTCCCCTACACCGAGACGCCGGATCAGATGGCCGCGATCGTCGAGGTCAAGCACGACATGGAGCTCCAGGTCCCGATGGACCGGCTGATCTGCGGCGACGTCGGTTACGGCAAGACCGAGATCGCGGTGCGGGCCGCGTTCAAGGCGGTGCAGGACGGCAAGCAGGTCGCGGTGCTGGTGCCCACCACGCTCCTCGCCCAGCAGCACTTCAACACGTTCACCGAGCGGATGAGCCAGTTCCCGGTGCAGATCAAGCAGCTGTCCAGGTTCCAGACGCCGAAGGAGGCGGCACTCACGCTGGAGCAGGCCGCCGACGGCACCGCCGACATCGTGATCGGCACGCACCGGCTGCTCGCCAAGTCGACCCGGTTCAAGAACCTCGGCCTGATCATCGTGGACGAGGAGCAGCGGTTCGGTGTCGAGCACAAGGAGCAGCTCAAGGCGCTGCGGGCGTCGGTGGACGTGCTGACCATGTCGGCGACCCCGATCCCGCGGACCCTGGAGATGGCGATCACCGGCATCCGGGAGATGTCGACGATCGCCACCCCGCCGGAGGAACGGCACCCGGTGCTGACCTACGTCGGCGCGCAGGACGACAAGCAGGTCGCCGCCTCGATCCACCGCGAGCTGCTCCGCGACGGGCAGGTCTTCTACCTGCACAACCGGGTCGAGTCGATCGACCGCGCCGCCCGCAAGCTGCGGGAGCTGGTGCCCGAGGCCCGGGTCGCGGTGGCGCACGGTCAGATGAGCGAGGAGCAGCTCGAGAAGGTGATGGTCGGCTTCTGGGAGAAGGAGTTCGACGTCCTGGTCTGCACCACGATCGTCGAGTCCGGCATCGACATCCCGAACGCGAACACCCTGATCGTCGAGCGCGCCGACCTGCTCGGGCTGGCCCAGCTGCACCAGATCCGCGGCCGGGTCGGCCGGGGACGCGAGCGGGCGTACGCGTACTTCCTCTACCCCCGGGAGAAGCCGCTCACCGAGCACGCGCACGAGCGGCTCGCCACCATCGCCCAGCACACCGAGCTCGGCGCCGGCATGTACGTGGCGATGAAGGACCTGGAGATCCGCGGCGCCGGCAACCTGCTCGGCGGTGAGCAGTCCGGCCACATCGAGGGCGTCGGCTTCGACCTGTACGTGCGGATGGTCGGCGAGGCGGTGAGCGCGTTCAAGGGCGAGCGCCCCGAGGAGGAGCCCGAGGTCAAGATCGACCTGCCGGTCGACGCGCACCTGCCCACCGACTACATCGCGGTCGAGCGGCTGCGCCTGGAGATGTACCGCAAGCTGGCCGAGGCGCGCGACGAGACCCGGCTGACGGAGGTCGTCGCCGAGATGACCGACCGCTACGGCGAGCCGCCGGCCGCGGTCGCCAACCTGATCGCGGTGGCCCGGTTCCGGCTGGTGGCCCGGGCCTACGGTCTTACCGACGTCTCGATGCAGGGCAAGCACATCCGCTTCTCGCCGTTGCCGCTGCCCGACTCGAAGCAGATGCGGCTCAAGCGCTACCACCCCGACTCGGTCTACAAGCCGGCCGCCGACCAGGTCAGCGTGCCCCGGCCGAGCACCCGCCGGGTGGGCGGCGAGCCGCTGCGCGACCAGGCGCTGCTGGAGTGGTGCGCACAGCTGCTCAAGGACGTCCTCGGCGACGTGCCGGCACCCGCCGTGGCGACACGCTGAGGGGTGGGCGACCTAGATCACATTGCGCATGAGACAGTCATGACCATGCTGCGTGCCCGCCGACTCGCCTCCGCCGTTGTCGTCGCGTCCCTGGCCGTGGGCGGGCTCTCCGCCTGCCGGTCCCAGCCGGCCGTCGCCGTCTACATCGGAAACAGTGCCCACATCACCGAGCATCAGGTCCAGCGGATCTGGGACGAGACCGAGGACGTGCTGGTGAAGGCGTCGAACGGCCGGCCGGTGCGGATGCCGATCGTCCGCGCCGACATCGTCGGGCTGCTGCTCACCCACGAGCTGCTGGAGCGGGTGGCCGGCGAGCGCGGGGTGACGGTGCCCGGCGCCATGCCGTACGACGAGGTCGCCCAGCAGATCGGGCTGCCCGCCGGCGCCGAGCTGACCCGGCTCTACACCGAGAACGCGCTGACCCGGCAGTACCTGCTGGAGAGCGCCGCGTCCGGGACCGCCGCCCAGCCGAGTGACGCGGACCTGCGCGACGTCTACCAGCGGTTCACCGACAACGAGGTGGCGCTGCCGGCGTACGCCCAGTTCGCGGCGGGCCTGGAGCCCGCGCAGAAGCAGGAGCTGCAGAGCACCTTCGCGCTGCGCGACGACATGGAGGGCGTGGTCGACAAGCTCGACGTCGAGGTCAGCCCGCGGTACGAGAACCTCGAGGTGGCGCTCGCCAACTACACCGATCAGAACACCGGCCGCTCGTTCGCGCTGGTCAGCGTGCCGTTCGGCGAGCCCGGCGGGGAACCGCTGGTGGTGGACGTCGCTTGAGCCGCCGGATCATCCTGCTCGTCACGTCGCCGCGGCTGCCGGCCGGGCTGCTCACCGCCGAGGCGTGGGACGCGGTGCGCGCGTTCCCGGTCTTCGCCGCCGCGGAGAGCGAGCAGGCCGCGGCACTGCGGACGACAGGCGTGACGGTGACCGTGCTCGACACCGACGCCCAGGGCCTGCTGGACGCGATCGGGGATCGGCAGGCCGCCGTCTGGCTCGCCGGTCCCGGCGGTGACCAGGCGTTCGCCCGGCAGCTCGGGTTGCGGCTGGCCCGGGAGCCGCAGCTGGCCGAGCTGGAGCTGATGTACGGCTCCTGGGACCCGCCCGGCGCGCGGCTGCTCGACGCGGTCACCGTGATGGACCGGCTGGTCTCGCCCGGCGGCGACCCGTGGAAGCGGGCGCAGACGCATCAGACGCTCGCGCCCTACCTGCTGGAGGAGAGCTACGAGGCGTACGACGCGATCGTCTCGGGCGACCTGGCGGCGTTGCGTGAGGAGCTCGGTGACGTGCTGCTGCAGGTGGTGCTGCACGCGCGGCTCGCCGAGGAGCAGCCGGACGGCCACGGGTGGAACATCGACGACGTGGCCGGTGGACTGGTCGAGAAGATGGTGCGGCGCAATCCGCACGTCTTCGCCGGCGAGCAGGTCAAGGACATCGAGGAGATCACCGCCAACTGGGAGCGCATCAAACAGGCGGAGAAGGAGCGGGAGTCCGTCCTGGACGGCATCGCCCTGAGTCAGCCGGCGCTCGCGTTGACGGCCAAAATCCTTCATCGGGTACGGCGGAGCGGGCTGACCGTACCCCTGCCCGAAGCTGTTGATCTCGGGTCCTCGCTGCTGAACGTGGTGGCCGAAGCGCGCGAAGCGGGCCTGGACCCGGAGGCCGAGCTGCGGAAAGCGGCTCTCGCCTACGCCGACGCCGTGCGAGCGGCGGAAAACGTCGGTCCCGCCGAGTAGGTTTCTCGGCATGGCTGAGTTCGTGCCGCTCGCGGAGCGTATCGTCGACGCTCTCCTGGAGAGCGACCCCGCAACCGCGACCTATGCGGGTGACCACCGTTTCGACGACCGGCTGCCCGACCTGTCCGGGTCCGGGGTGGCCGGTCGAGTCGCGATGCTGCGCGACGCCGGTGACGCGCTCAGCGGCGTCGATCCCGACGGCCTCGGCCCGGAGGACCAGGTCGACCACGCGATCCTGAGCTCCCTCGTGGAGCGGGGCGCGTTCGAGCTGACCGACGTCCGAGAGCACGAGTGGAACCCGCTGGAGCACAATCCCGGCCCGCTGCTGCACGCGCTGCTGTCCCGCCCGTTCGCGCCGGCCGAGGAGCGCCTGACCAGCCTCGCCGGGCGGCTCGCCGCGATTCCCGACGCGCTCGCCACGGCCCGTGCGGTGCTGCGTGACGTGCCGCGCATCCACGCCGAGACGGCGACCGGGCAGTTCGCCGGCACCGCCGCGCTGATCCGTGACGAGGTGCCCGGCCTGCTCGCCGAGGAGCCGGCGATGGAGGACGTGGTGCGGCCCGCTGCCGACGCCGCGCTGGCCGCGCTCGGCGAGTTCGACGGCTGGCTGCGCAGGCTGCTCGAGACCGGCGAGCCGGGCCGTGACCCGCGCCTGGGCCGCCGGCTCTGGGAGGCGCGTCTCTGGCACACCCTGGACACCGAGCTCTCCGCGGCCGAGGTGCTCTCCCGCGCCCGCGCCGACCTGGAGCGGGTGGGCGAGGAGCTGCGGGTGGCCTCCGCCGAGCTGGTCGGCGGCCCGGCGACCGACGAGACGGTCCGCCGCGCGCTCGACACGCTCGCCGCGGATCACCCCGACAACGCCAGCATCGTGGGGCTGGCGAAGGTGACGATGGACGAGGCGACCGCGTTCGTCCGGGAGCACGACGTGGTGTCGCTCGTCGACGACCCGTGCGTGATCGAGGAGATGCCGGAGTTCGCCCGGGGCGTCGCGGTGGCCTACTGCGATCCACCCGGCCCGCTCGAGACGGCCGACGTGCCGACGTTCTACTGCATCGCCCCGGCCCCGTCGGACTGGCCGGCCGAGCGGGTGCGCAGCTTCTACCGGGAGTACAACAACCACCTGATCCGCAACCTGACGGTGCACGAGGCGATGCCGGGGCACTTCCTGCAGCTCGCGCGCTCCCGGCGGTTCCGGGCCGCGACGCGGGTCCGCTCGCTCGGGCTGTCCGGCCCGTTCATCGAGGGTTGGGCGGTCTACGCGGAGGATGTGATGGCCGGCCTCGGCTTCGGTGGCGTCCCGGTTCGGATGCAGCGGCTCAAGATGCGGCTGCGGACCAGCATCAACGCGATCATCGATCAGCTCGTGCACTGCGAGGACCTGTCCGAGGCCGACGCGATGGAGCTGATGACCGGGCGCGGCTTCCAGGAGGAGGGCGAGGCGGCCGGCAAGTGGCGTCGCGCGCTGCTGACGTCCACCCAGCTCTCGACGTACTTCGTGGGGTACACCGAGGTGGCGGCGATCGCGGCGGCCCGCCCGTTCGGCGCGACGCCCCGCGCCTGGCACGACGCGATGCTGGCGCACGGCTCGCCGCCCCCGCGTCACCTGCGCACCCTGCTCGGGGTCTGACCCCCGGTCACCGGCCCCGGCGGTCGATCAGGCGGGCACCGGACGGGATCTGGAAGGCGCCCTCCTCGGCCTCCCCGGTGTACTCGCTGAGCACCACGTCCACCTCGTCGCCGTCGAGCACCGCCCGGAAACTGGCGAGCGTGCCCTCCACCGTCACGCACACGTCGAAGGACGACGTCTCGGCGGCCTGCACGCCGGTCAGCGCCAGGCAGGTCGCGTGCCGGCCGGCAAGGGTGGTGTCCCGCTGGGTGGCCTCCGGGTTCTCGTCGACGGCCGCCGCCTCCAGCAGCGCCACGACCTGGGTGTCGGTGACCAGGCCGGTGCCCTCCGGCAGAGCGATGTCGGCGCCGGCGGCGTCGGTGGCCGTGCAGGTGTCCGCCGCGCAGTGGGTCACCGCGGCGGGCGTGCTGATCAGCCGCCCGCCCGGGAACTCGTAGGCGATCCGCTCCGGCGCCGGGCTCCGGACCACCCGCGCGGTCGCTCCGCCGGCCAGCCGGTAGGTGGCGGTGTACGCCGGGCTGCCGGACCCGGCCAGCTGGGACGCGACCTCACTGACCACGTCGCTGTCGCTCACACCGGACGCGCTGGCCTGGTCGAGCCCGCCGCACCCGCCGAGGAATCCGAGGGCGAGGACGAGCGGCGGTGCGACGGCAGCTCTGAAGGAGGAGGGCACGGGGGACAGCCTTGCTCAGTTCATCGATGCGTCGCAATCGAGTTATCTCGTTGCCGACTCGGAAACCAGCCATTCGCGGGGTATGACAATTCGCTATTCAATTCGATTGGTGCGGGGAAAACGGCTCACGCCGATGCGGCCGCCCGGGCCCGGGCCATCTGCTGGCGCAGCACGTACCGGCGGATGATCTTCGCCTGCCGCTCGTCCTCCTCGAAGACGGCGACCAGCTCCACCATCAGCGGGCCGCGCGCCGGCACCCGCTGGCGGATCGCGTTGACCTTCGTGGCGACGGCCGGGAACTCCACGACGTCCTCACCGAGCTGCACCCGCAGCACCATCGGCGCGCCGGGACGGACGTCCACGTCGCTGAAGTGGGCGCGCACCGAGTTCTCGCTGATGTCGTGCACCCAGCCGATCGCCTCGACCTCGCCGGGGCGGACCAGCAGAACGTTCTCGCCGCCCCCGCCGCGCACGTAGTGCCGCAGCTGCTCGATCTCCGGCTCGCCGATCAGCCGGATCTCCACCCGGTTCTCATCGGTGCTGGTCACGGTGCCGCGGATGGCGTACCGGCCGCGGGGTGTGCCGCCGCCGCGCAGGGTCACGGCGGCGCCTGGGGGAGGCACGTCGTCGAGGGCGAGGGAGAGAGTCACGGACGTGTCGGCGGCCCGGACGACCCGGATGCCGGGGATGCGGTCCTCGCCGTTGTCCAATTCCAGGCGTGAGCCCTCAGCGAGGAAGGCCGAGCCCTCAAGGGGGAAGAGGTCACCAGTCATAGTGCCCAACGGTTCGGCAGCCGGGGTGCTGGTTTGAGGTAAACAGGGTGCGAAGTTGACCGGCCCCGCGAACGCCGCATCGCCCGACTCGATAGGCTCAGGGCCGTGGACGGCCCGCAGGGTCGCGGACCGAAACTGTATTCGTCCAACTGTTAGGGAGCGACACCACAAATGGCCACCATTGAAGCGATCGTCGCCCGCGAGATCCTCGATTCCCGGGGCAACCCCACCGTCGAGGTCGAGGTCGGCCTGGACGACGGCACGGTCGGCCGCGCCGCGGTGCCCTCCGGCGCCTCCACCGGCGCGTTCGAGGCGCTCGAGCTGCGTGACGGCGACAAGGGCCGCTACCTGGGCAAGGGCGTCGAGAAGGCCGTCGCGAACATCGAGGACAAGATCGCGGACGAGCTGATCGGTTACGAGGCGAGCGAGCAGCGCCTGATCGACCAGAAGATGCTCGACCTGGACGGCACCGACACCAAGTCGGAGCTGGGCGCCAACGCGATCCTCGGCGTGTCGCTCGCCGTGGCGAAGGCCGCCGCGCTCTCCGCCGAGCTGCCGCTGTTCCGCTACGTCGGCGGCCCGAACGCCGCGGTCCTGCCGGTGCCGATGATGAACATCGTCAACGGTGGCGCCCACGCCGACTCGAACGTCGACGTGCAGGAATTCATGATCGCCCCGATCGGCGCGCCGACCTTCCGCGAGGCGCTGCGGACCGGCGCCGAGGTCTACCACGCGCTCAAGAGCGTGCTGAAGAAGAAGGGCCTCTCGACCGGCCTGGGCGACGAGGGCGGCTTCGCGCCGAACCTGCCGGCCAACGCCGCCGCGCTGGACCTGATCGCCGAGGCCGTCCAGGCCGCCGGCTTCACCCTCGGCACCGACATCGTCCTGGCCATGGACGTCGCCGCGACCGAGTTCTACAAGGACGGGTCGTACGTCTTCGAGGGCACCCCGAAGTCGACCGACGAGATGATCGCCTACTACGCGAAGCTCGCCGCCGACTACCCGATCGTCTCGATCGAGGACCCGCTGTCCGAGGACGACTGGGCCGGCTGGAGCGCGATGACCGCCGAGCTCGGCACCAAGCTGCAGATCGTCGGCGACGACCTGTTCGTCACCAACCCGCAGCGCATCGCCCGTGGCATCGCCGAGAGCGCCGGCAACGCGGTGCTGGTCAAGGTGAACCAGATCGGTTCGCTCACCGAGACCCTGGACGCCGTCGACATGGCGCACCGGGCCGGCTTCAAGACCATGATGTCGCACCGGTCCGGCGAGACCGAGGACACCACGATCGCCGACCTGGCGGTGGCGGTCGGCAGCGGCCAGATCAAGACCGGCGCCCCGGCCCGTTCCGACCGCGTCGCGAAGTACAACCAGCTGCTGCGCATCGAGGAGCAGCTGGAAGGCGCCGCCCGGTACGCCGGTGCGGGCGCGTTCCCGCGTTACCGCGTCGGCTGACGACCCGGCGACAGATCATGGAGTTGTGGCGCCCGCCGCGGCCGACGTAGGTTCGTCACGGGCGCCACAAATCCTCAAGGGGCGAGCCGGGGGAGGCAGTAATGACACAGCGTCGCCTGCCGAGCGGGCAGGGCCCGGCCCGCCGTCCCAGCGCCGCCCGGCGGTCTCCCACGTCCGGCGCCCGGGCCACCACAGGAACGAAGGCCAGGACGCGCAACACCGGACCGGTCCGGGCGCCGTCGTCACGGCGTACCCCCGGAAATGACGGCGGCGAAGCCGCCAAGCGCACCGACGCACCGCGCCCGCGCGCGCTGACCGGCCGGGCCACCATCCTGATCGCGGTGATCGTCGCTCTCGCGCTGGCCTACACCTATCCACTGCGCACGTACCTCGATCAGGAGACGCAGATCGCGCAGATGGAGCAGAGCCAGGCCAAGCAGCGGGAGACGATCGCGGACACCGCCAAGGAGCTGGAGAAATGGCAGGACGACGAGTACCTGCGGATCCAGGCCCGGGAGAAATACTTCTACGTCCGTCCCGGTGAGACACCGCTGCTGGTCTATCCCGATCCGGAAGGCGCCGCTCGCGACGCCGACGAGAAAGCGCCGGCGGCCGCTCCGGACCGCTGGTACGACACGCTGTGGAGCAGCGTCCAAGCCGCGAATGCGGAGCCCGCGAACTGATGTCTGAAGCACCAACCCCCGCTGATCTCGAGATCGTCGCGGCCCAGCTGGGCCGTCCTCCGCGTGGCACCCGCGCCGTCGCGCACCGCTGCCCGTGCGGCAACCCGGACGTGGTGGAGACCGCACCCCGCCTCGACGACGGCACGCCGTTCCCCACGCTCTTCTACCTGACCTGCCCGCACGCCACCGCCGCGTGCAGCCGCCTGGAGTCGGCCGGCGTGATGCGGGACATGCAGGAACGGCTCAGCACCGACCCGGAGCTGGCGAAGCGGTACCAGGCGGCGCACGAGGACTATCTGGAGCGGCGGACCGCCATCGAGGACGTGCCGGAGATCGCGCACGTCTCCGCCGGTGGGATGCCCGACCGCGTGAAGTGCCTGCACGTCCACCTCGGGCACGCGCTCGCCGCCGGACCGGGTGTGAACCCGTTCGGCGACGAGGTGCGGGACGCGATCGGGCCGTACTGGTCCGGCGGTTCCTGCGTCGCTTCTGCTCCGAGCTCATGATCATCCGTCGCGCTCGCACCGGTGACGTCAAGGCCGTCCGGGCCCTGGTGGACGCCTACACCAGCGACCGGCGGCTGCTGAGCAAGGCGACGGTCACGCTCTACGAGTCGGTGCAGGAGTTCTGGGTCGCCGCCGACGAGGACGACACGATCGTCGGCTGCGGCGCCCTGCACGTCATGTGGGAGGACCTCGCCGAGATCCGTACGGTCGCGGTCGACCCGTCCCGGCGCGGACAGAAGATCGGCCACAAGATCGTCACCGCGCTGCTCGACCAGGCGCGCGAACTCGGCGTCCGCCGCGTCTTCTGTCTCACCTTCGAGACCCGCTTCTTCGGCTCCTTCGGGTTCACCGAGATCGACGGGGCGCCGGTGCCGCACTCGGTCTACGAGCAGCTGCTGCGTTCCTACGACGAGGGTGTCGCGGAGTTCCTCGATCTCGAGCGGGTCAAGCCCAACACGTTGGGAAACAAAAGGATGTTGTTGCACCTATGAGAGTTGCTGCGATCGACTGCGGGACGAACGCGATTCGCCTGCTCATCGCCGACGTGTCCGACGGCAAGCTGGTCGACGTCGCTCGCCGGATGGAGATCGTCCGGCTGGGGGAGGGCGTCGACCGTACCGGCCTGCTCGCCCCCGCCGCGATCGAGCGCACCCGCACGGCGCTGCTCGGCTACGCCGCCGAGATCGCCGAACTGGGCGTCACCCGGGTCCGCATGTGCGCCACCTCGGCCACCCGCGACGCGGGGAACGCGCAGGACTTCCGCGACATGGTCCGCGGCGTCCTCGGCATCGACCCGGAAGTGATCACCGGCGAGGAGGAGGCGACGCTCTCCTTCCTCGGAGCGGTGCAGGGCCTCGACGTGCCCGGCCCCTACCTCGTCTTCGACCTGGGCGGCGGCTCCACCGAGTTCGTGACCGGCACGACCGGCGTCGAGCACGCCATCTCGATGGACATCGGCTGTGTCCGGATGACCGAACGCCACCTGCACAGCGACCCGCCCACGCCCGCCGAGATCGCCGCCGCCTCCGACGACATCACGAAGGCGGTGGACACGGCGCTCGCCGCTGTCGGCTCCTCGCAAGCCAGGACTCTGGTCGGTCTGGCCGGGACGGTCACGACCGTCGCGGCCATCGCTCTCGATCTTCCCGGGTACGACTCCGCGCGCATCCACCACAGCCGGATCGACACTGCCGACGTGGCGAGGGTGACGGCTGACCTGCTGAGGATGACTGTCGCGGAGCGGCGCGCCCTGCCGGTGATGCACCCGGGCCGGGCCGATGTGATCGGCGCGGGGGCGCTGATCGAGCAGATCATCGTGGAGCGCTCGGGGCACGAGTCGGTGATCGCCTCAGAGCACGACATCCTCGACGGCATAGCCTTCGGCCTCGCCAACCCCTGACAGGCCTCGTTCCCCTGACAGGCCCCGTTTTCTGACAGGCCTCGCCACTCCACCACACCTCGTTCCGCGGCGCCTGCGGTAGTTCGCTGTTGACGGTACTTCGTATTGCGCAGTAGTGTGCTCCGCGTGGATCCGACCCAGCTGCTCAAAGGCGTGCTAGACCTAGCCGTCCTGGCTGTCCTGAAAGACGAGGACGGCTACGGCTACGACATCCTGCGACGCCTCCGTGCCGCCGGCCTCGAGGATGTCGGCGACGCCTCGGTCTACGGCACGCTGCGCCGCCTCTTCAGCAGCGGCCTGCTGAACAGCTACGTGGTGCCCAGCGACGAGGGCCCGCACCGGAAGTACTACGCCCTCAACGCGGCCGGCCGTGCGGAGTTGCAGCGGTCCGGCAAGATCTGGCAGGGCTTCGCATCGATCATGGATGATCTTCTTCGCGAGCAACGGGGGACGGCGTGAACGTGACGGCGCAGGACGAGATCGGCGGCTACGTGGAGGAGGTCCGGCAGGCGCTCGGGGGTCTGCCGGCCGCGACCCGCGAGGAGTTGCTCGAGGACCTGCCGGAGCATCTCGCCGAGGTGCTCGCGGAGGGCGGCGGCACCCTTGTCGAGCGGCTCGGCTCGCCGTCCGCCTACGCCGCCGAGCTGATCGCGAGCGCGGGCATCGCCACCGGCGTCCCGGGTTCGCCGAGCTCGCCGGGCGGCCGGTTCCGCGACCTGCGTGACCGCGCCGGCGAGGCGACGCGGCGGGCCGACGTCCGGGTCGGGCCCCTTCTGGGGTACGCCAAAGCCAGCGACTTCCTGATCCTGCTCCGTCCCGGCTGGTGGGTGCTGCGGGGTTACCTGGCGGCAATGGCGTTCGCCTACGTCTTCGACGACAACAGCGCGCCGCTCGGGTTGCTGCCCCGGATCGGCGGCAGCGGGAGCGAGCTCGTCGCCCTGCTCTTCCTCGGCGCCGCGGTGGTCGGCTCGATCTGGCTGGGCCGTCGTGGCGAACCGGCCGGGCGGATGCCCCGGCTGCTGTTCCGGGCCGGGACCGTGGCGCTGGCGATCTACGCGGTGGTGGGCTTCTTCGAGGCGGACGGCTACTCCCGCCAGTCCGGTTCCATGGACGTCAATTACGTCAGCCAGTACGACGGCGTCCAGGACGTCTTCGTCTACGACGGTCAGGGCCGGCTGGTGCAGAACGCGCAGCTCTACGACCAGTGGGGTAACCCGATCCAGTTCGGGGAGCCGGGCTGCATCGACTCGGCGACCGGCAACTGGAGCGCGAGCCGTTCCCTGGGCTACCCCTACTGCCCGGAGCAGGCCCCGTTCCGCAACGGCGGCGCCACGCCGTCACCGAGTTTTCTGACGCAACCGTCGCCCACGGAACCCGCTGCGTCACCCTCCGCACCGGGTGTCGTCAACGCCTCACCCAGCCGTGAATAAGAGCTGGTAACGGGGTCGCGCTGGGGCAAAGGCGGTCGCTATTCTCAGCCGCCGGCGACCGATTTTCCGGTCGTGCCCCTCGAGAGGAAGACCCATGACAGACCCGGTTGTGCCGACTCCGCCCGGCGGCGCCTACCCGCCCCCGTCCGGTGGCGGCTACCCGCCCGCGGGTCACCCGCAGCAGCAGCCGGGTTACGGCCAGCAGCAGGGCGGTTACCCCCAGCAGGGCGGTTACCCCCAGCAGCAGGGCTACCCGCAGCAGGGCGGTCAGCCCCAGACCGGTTACCCGCAGCAGGGTGGCTACCCCGAGCAGGGTGGCTACCCCGAGCAGGGCGGTTACGGTCAGCAGGCCGCCCCGGCCTACGGCCAGCCCGCGGCCCCCGGCTTCCCGCAGCAGGGCGGCTACCCCGAGCAGGGTGGTTACCCCCAGCAGGGTGGTTACCCCGCGCAGGGCGGCTTCGGCGAGCCCGGCAAGGGTGACGCCCCCGCATTTCCCCCGGCGCCCGTGCCCGAGCCCGAGAAGAAGAAAAAGGGCAAGAAGGCCCTCGGCATCCTCGGCGCCATCGCCATCTTCGTGATCATCGCGGTGATCAAGGGTGGCCTCGGCGCGCTGCTGGCGAAGGACCCGACCGCCGAGGCCAAGGTCGGCGACTGCATCTCGGTCGGCGACGACCTCGGTGAGCAGGCCACCGATGTGAAGGCCAAGATTGTCGAGTGCTCCGCGTCGGACGCCAAGTTCACCGTGCTCGGCCGGGTGGACAAGGTCACCGACGTGAACAGCACGGCGTGCGACAAGACCTTCAACGAGAAGCTCGCCGAGGGCGGCGAAGGCGCCGTGATCGCCAGCGACGAGGGCGACGGCTACCTGCTCTGCCTCAAGGCGAACTGACCGACGGCGAACCGACCGACGGCGAACCGACCGACGGCGACTGACCAACGGCGAGTTCGCGGGGAAGTGCCGCCCCGGCTGCACGACGATCAGCACCGGATGTTGTGCTGACGGGATGCTTCCGTCCGGCGCTTCCCCGCGTACCCCTGAAGCAGTTGAAGCGAAAGCGGCCTCGGCCGCGTCACTCAGCGTGCTCGACGCAGAGATCGCGGACTGCTTCGCCTGTCCGAGACTGGTCAGCTGGCGGACCGAGGTCGCGGTGACCAAGCGGGCCGCCTTCCGGGACCAGACGTATTGGGGCCGGCCGATCCCCGGCTTCGGCGCCGCGGACGCCGAGATCGCGATCCTGGGTCTCGCGCCGGCCGCGCACGGCGGCAACCGCACCGGGCGGATCTTCACCGGTGACCGGTCGGGCGACGTGCTCTTCGCCGCGCTGCATCGCGCGGGCCTGGCGAACCAGCCGACGAGCGTCTCCATCGACGACGGCCTCCAGCTGCGGAACACCCGGATCTTCGCGGCGGTCCGCTGCGCGCCACCGGACAACAAGCCGCTGCCCCAGGAGCGCGACACGTGCGCACCCTGGCTGCGTCGCGAGCTGGAACTGATCAGACCCACCCTGCGGGTGGTGGTCGCTCTGGGTGCCTTCGCCTGGGCTGCGTGGTGGCCGGCCCTGATTGACGTGTACGGCCTGCGCCCGCCCGTCCCCCGCCCGAAGTTCGGGCACGGCGCCGAGGTGATCCTCCCCGGCGCGCCGGATCTGCTCGGCTGTTTCCATGTCAGCCAGCAGAACACGTTCACCGGCCGGTTGACCCCCGCCATGCTGGACGAGGTGTTCGCCCGTGCGAAGGCTCGTGCGGGCCTGGCATGATTCGTGCTCTGACGGAATCGCCCGTACCGCCCACTCCTCTCGAGCCACGGATCTGAGCCCCCGCATGGACCTCGCCGCACTGCGCCGATGGTGGCCGCTGGCCGCCGTCGTCTCATTGCTTTTCGTGATCTCGCTGGCCGCGACCCGTTCCGCGCCTCAGCTGGATCACGTCACGCCCGACGCGACGCCGACCACGACCGCCCCGCCGCTGCTGCCACCCCGGACCGAGCCGGCCGCCGAGCCGAGCGCCACCGCGGAGGCCGTCCCGGAGGCGGCCCGCAGCCTGCCCGGCTGGGCCGGTGACGCGGCGCTCGCGGTGCTCGGCTTCGTGGTGGTGTGCATGGTGGTGCTGCTCTCCTGGGCGCTGGTGCACGACTATCTGAAACGGCGTGGCCGGCGCAGCGGGCGGCTCGGTCCCCGCCGTCAGCCGCGGACCGCCGAGGATCTGGTGGCGGCACTGGACGCGGGTCTGGAGGAGCTCTCCGACACCGACCGCGACCCGCGCCGCGCGGTGATCGCCTGCTGGGTGCGGCTGGAGGACGCGGCGGCCGCGGCCGGCACGCCCCGCCATCCCGGCGACAGCCCCACCGACCTGGTCGGACGGCTGCTCGCCGAGCAGCGGGTGGACGCGCAGGTGCTGGCGGCGCTGCTGGAGGTGTACCGCGAGGCGCGCTATGCCACGCACACCGTGGACGATCAGATGCGCCAACAGGCACGGTCCGCACTGGAGCGTCTGCGGGCTGATCTCGGGGGTGTGTCGGTGTGAGTGATGGCAGCCTTGATGATCTCTTCGGTGGTGGCTATGACGAGCCTGCCGGGGAGGCCGCTCCGGCGCCCGCGAAGCGCCGCTCACGCATCCCCCGGCTGATCGGCGAGGCGGCGGCCATCGTCCTGGCCACCATGGTGATCGTGGCTGGTCTGCGGGCCGGCGGGGTCAGCGTCCCGCTGCTGCTGCTCGTGGCCGCCCTGCTCGGCCTGCGCCTGGTGGTGCACGCCGCGTCGGTTGTCGCGCCACCACCCGCGCCGAAGCTCCGCTCCAAGATCGGCAAGAATGTTCCGGCCACCGCCGACTCCTTGCTTTTCGCTGTCAAACGCTGGGAGCGAAACCTGGAGCAGGCCCACTCCGACCCGGATCTGTATGCGCGTAACGTTCTGCCGGTGCTCGCCGAGCTCACCGACGAACGGCTGCGGCTCCGGCACGGCATAACCCGGGCGAGCGATCCGCGCCGCGCCCGGGAGCTGCTCGGTGAGCCGTTGTGGACGGCGCTGGACTCCCCTGGGCGGCACGGGCTCAAGTCCCGTGACGTCGGAACTCTGCTAGATGCGTTGGAACGACTGTGAGAAAGGTGGGCCGGTGACGCAGGCTCTTCCCCCGTACGAGGTCGGGCGGCTGGCCGGAGCGGTCCTCGACTCGGTCGGCACCGTGGTGGTCGGCAAACGGGATTCGCTCGAGCTTGTGCTCGCCGGCATCCTCGCGGGCGGGCACGTGCTGCTGGAGGACCTGCCGGGCCTCGGCAAGACACTGACCGCGCGGTGCTTCGCGCAGTCGCTCGGGCTGGACTTCCGCCGCCTGCAGTTCACTCCCGACCTGCTGCCGGCCGACGTCACCGGGTCGTTCCTCTACGACCAGCGCAAGGGCGACTTCGCGTTCCGGGCCGGCCCGGTCTTCACCAACATGCTGCTCGCCGACGAGATCAACCGGACGCCGCCGAAGACCCAGTCCGCCCTGCTCGAGGCGATGCAGGAGAAGCAGGTCTCGGTCGAGGGCGTGACCTATCGGCTGGACCCGCCGTTCCACGTGCTCGCCACCGCCAACCCGATCGAGTACGAGGGGACGTATCCACTCCCCGAGGCGCAGCTGGACCGGTTCCTGCTCCGGGTGTCGTTCGGATACCCGACCGCCGAGGAGGAGTGGGACGTGCTGCGTCGCCGGATGTCCCGGCGGCAGGAGGAGGCCACCCTCTCCCCGGTGGTGGACGCGCACACCCTGCAGCTCATGCAGGCCGCCTGCGAGTCGGTCGCGGTCGAGGATTCGATCGGGCGCTACATCGTCGCGCTCACCTCGGCGACCCGCGAGCACGGCGCGGTGCTGGTCGGCTCGTCGCCGCGCGGCTCGCTCGCGCTGCTGCTGCTGGCCCGGGCCCGGGCCGCGATGGCCGGGCGGGACTACGTGGTGCCGGAGGACGTGAAGGACGTGGCGGTGCCGGCGCTCGCGCACCGGATCACGCTGCGCCCGGAGATGTGGCTGCGCCAGGTGAACCCGTCGTTCGTGGTCCAGGAGGTGCTCTCCGCGGTGCCCGCGCCGGCCAGCGGGGCGCTCCCGACGTACGCGCGGCATGACTGAGCCGACTGCCGGAGTCTGGGCGCCGACCCGGGCGCTCGGGCGGACGGTGCTGCTCACCGGTCTGCTCCTGCTGCTCGGGGTCGCCCTCGGCCGCGTCGATCTGGTGCTGCTCGCGGCGCCGTTCGCGATCGGCGCGGCGATCAACCTGCACCGCCGGCCCAGAGCCGCACCCGAGGTGACGATCACCGCGGACGAGGAGCACATCGTCGAGGGCGGCGAGGTCGAGGCCGGGATCACCGTGGCGAACCCGGACGTGATCGGTTACGACCTGGTCGTGGTCCGGACGCGTACCTCGCCGTGGCTGCGGCTGCGGCACGCCGACCGGCCGTTCGCGATCACCGTTCCGTCGGACGGCTGGGCCGCGATCGACCTGCCCGGCGAGGCGCTGCGCTGGGGACGGCAGGACGTGGGTCCGGCGGCTGCCCGGGCCGCCGCCTGCGGTGGACTGCTCTCCTGCCGCCCGATCGTCACGCCGGCCCGCGGGGTGCGGGTCTACCCGGTCACCGAGCCGTTCAACGCGACCGAGGCGATGCCGGCCGCGGCCGGTCTGGTCGGCGCGCACCGGTCCCGGCGGCCGGGGGAGGGCGGCGAGCTGGCCGGTGTGCGGCAGTTCGCGCCCGGTGACCGGTTGCGCCGCATCGACTGGCGGGTCTCGCTGCGGACCCGTGACCTGCACGTGGCGTACACGCTGTCGGACCGGGACGCGGAGGTGCTGATCCTGCTCGACGCCCTCGGCGAGGTGGGTCTCGCCGGTGGCGTGCGGGGCGGCTCGTCGGTCCTGGACACCACGGTCCGCGCGGCCGCCGCGGTCGCCGAGCACTACCTGCACCGGGGCGACCGGGTCTCGCTGCTGGAGTACGGCGCGTCCGGGCGGCGGCTGCGTGCCGCGTCCGGCCGCCGGCAGTACCTCACGGTGCTGGAGTGGCTGCTCGACGTCCGCGCCGACCCGGTCGACGAGAGTCTCCTTCTCCCGCACCACATCTCGTCGTCCGCGCTGGTGGTGGTGCTCACCCCGCTCGTCGACCCGCGGGCCGCCGACATGCTCGCCCAGCTCACCCAGTCCGGCCGGTACACCGTCGCGGTCGACACGCTGCCGAAGGACGCCACCCCGCCGGTGCGCAACCAGTGGACGCCTGCGGCGAGCCGGCTCTGGCGGATCGAGCGGGAGAACGTGCTCGGCCGGTTGCGCGAGCACGGCGTACCGGTGGTGCAGTGGGCCGGGGCCGGCAGCCTGGACCTGGTGCTGCGGGACGTGGCCCGGATGGCCTCCGCGCCGAGGGGACGCTGACATGCTGACGTCGATCACGGCACGAGCGGGCCGTCTCCGGAAAGTGCTGAGCCGGGCCACCGCCGTACCCATAATCGTCCGCTTCTCGGTGTGGCTGACCGGCCTCCTGGCTCTCGGCGTCGCCTGGCCGGCGCCGCTTCTGGCCAGCCGGTACGCCGGGATGCTCGCCCTGATCGCGCTCTGGCCCGCGCTCGCGCCGGCCGGTCGCGGCGGCACCGCCGTGGCGCTCACCGCGGTGGCCGGCTGGCTGCTCGACACGGCCGGTTTCGACGCCGAGGTCGCGCTCTGGCGGGTGCTGGCGCTCGCCGCGCTGCTCTACCTGGCGCACACGCTGACCGCGCTGGCCGCCGTGCTGCCCATCGACTCGATCGTGAACCTGGACGTCCCGGGCCTCTGGCTGGGCCGTGCCGCGGTGGTCATCCTGATCTCCTCGGTGCTGATCGTCCTGGCTCTCGGACTCACCGCCGACCTGGGTGGAAGCGCTTTCCAGCTGGCGACCCTGGTGGGGCTCGCCGGGGCGACGGCTGTGACAGTTCTCCTAGCACGTATGGCCCGTCGCGAGTGAAATCTGTTAGTTACGACACTTGACTTTGGCCGTTGCGATCGTCACAGAACAACGCATGAACGGCCCCTCGCGCGCGAGAATAGGGGCGTGAATCCACCGCGCATAGTCGTCGTTGGAGCAGGTCACGTCGGGCTGTACGCCGCCCTCCGCCTGTCCAAGAAGCTGAACCGGAACCGGGCCGAGATCGTCGTCATCGACCCTGTTCCGCACATGACTTATCAGCCGTTCCTGCCTGAGGCAGCGGCCGGTAACATCTCGCCGCGACACGCTGTGGTGCCGCTGCGCCGGGAGCTGAAGAAGTGCCGCATCGTCTCCGGTGAGGTCACGAAGCTCGAGCACGCACGCAAGACCGTCACGATCCAGCCGATCGACGGCCCGGCCTACGAGATGGAGTACGACCACATCATCGTGGCCCCCGGCTCCGTCTCGCGCACGCTGCCGATTCCCGGCCTGAGCGACATGGGCATCGGCCTCAAGACCATCGGCGAGGCCATCTACCTGCGCAACCACATCCTCGACCGCCTGGACGTCGCCGCCGTGACGCCTGACGAAGAGGTGCGCAAGGCGTCGCTGAACTTCGTGTTCGTCGGTGGCGGTTTCGCCGGCATCGAGGCGCTCGCCGAGATGCAGGACGTCGTGGCGGACGCGCTGAAGTACTACCCGGAGCTGGACCCGAAGGAGGTCCACTTCATCCTGGTGGAGGCCTCCAACCGGATCCTCCCCGAGGTCGGGCCGGAGATGGGCGCCTACACCGCCCGCCAGCTCGCCAAGCGCGGCATCGACCTGCGCCTGGAGACCTTCCTGAAGTCCTGCGTCGACGGCCAGATCGAGCTCTCCGACGGTGACTCGTTCCGCGCCGAGACGCTGGTCTGGACCGCGGGCGTGAAGCCGTCGCCGATGCTGCAGCACACCGACCTGCCGCTCGGCCCGCGCGGGCACATCAACTGCCTGCCCACCCTCCAGGTCGCCAGCGTCGAGACCGGCGAGGTGCTCGAGGGCGCCTGGGCCGCGGGCGACGCCGCCCAGGTCCCCGACCTGACGAACCCGGGTGGCTGGTGCTCGCCGAGCGCCCAGCACGCGGTCCGGCAGGCCACCGTGCTCGCCGACAACATCCGCCAGGTCATCCTCGGCGGCTCGCCGAAGGAGTACCGCCACAAGCACGTCGGCGGTGTCGCGGGCCTCGGCATCAACAAGGGTGTCGCGCACGTCTACGGCGTGAAGGTCAAGGGCTACCCGGCGTGGCTGATGCACCGCTTCTACCACGTCAGCCGGATCCCGTCGTTCAACCGCAAGGTGCGGGTGCTCGCCGACTGGGTGCTGGCCTTCATCCTCAAGCGCGAGACGGTGGCCCTCGGCCAGCTGCACCACCCGCGTGAGGAGTTCGTCGAGGTGACCCCGCCGGTCGCCCCGGCCGCCGACAAGGTTTCCGCCGGCACTCGCTGAGGCCGTTGCCACCATCCGGGCGGCACCAGATACGGTGTTCGCAGGTCCGCCCGGGTGGTGGAATGGCAGACACGGCCGCCTTAAAAGCGGCTGCCTGACAAGGCGTGCGGGTTCGAGACCCGCCCCGGGCACTGATCTCCTTCGGAAGGGATGCTCCAGTCGGAGCATCCCTTCCGTCGTTTTGATGAAGGTCGTATCGTCGATTTCCGCTGGGATCACGTGCCTGACCACGGGTTCTCAGACTGCTCACAGCGTCTGCGGGCGCCGTGGGGGGCGTTCACCCCGTACTCTGGAACGACAGGCATGATGCCTCAACCTCAAAGGGAGGCTGGAAACAGTGAAGACATCGAACCCGGTGCTTTCGCGCCTCGGCCAGGCGGCTGAGCGGGAGCGCGCGGCGGGGTACGGGCAGGCCCCTGGCCAGCCGGGATACGGCCAGCCGGGTTACGGTCAGCCGGCTTACGGCGAGCCCTACCCCACGGCTACGGGCTACCCCGCCTCTCCGCCGGCCGTCCGGCCGATGACCGTCGACGACGTCGTGGTCAAGACCGTCACACTGCTCGGGATCACCGGCATCTCCGCCGTCGCCGCGTGGAACCTGATTCCCGCCTCGGCGACCGGCGCAGCATGGATCGGCGCCGCCCTGGTCGGCCTCGTGCTCGGCCTGGTCATCTCGTTCATGCGGGTTGCGAACCCGGCTCTCGTCGTCACCTACGCGGTGGTCGAGGGCGTGTTCGTCGGCATGGTGAGCAAGTTCTTCGAGAACATCATGGGCTACGAGGGGATCGTCCTTCAGGCGGTGGTCGCCACCTTCGGCGTCTTCTTCCTGATGGCCGTGCTCTACCGCGCCCGGGTCATCCGCGCCACGCCGAAATTCACCCGCGCCCTGGTCTCGATCATGGCCGGCCTGTTCGCGGTCATGCTGATCAACTTCGTGCTGGCGCTCTTCGACGTCAACACCGGCCTGCGGGACAACGGCCCGGTGGGCTACATCTTCAGCCTCGTCTGCATCGTGGTCGCGTCGCTGAGCTTCATCCTGAGCTTCAACGAGGTCGAGGAGGGCGTGCGGATGGGTCTTCCGCAGCGCTACTCCTGGACCGCCGCGTTCGGGATCCTGGTCAGCCTCGTCTGGCTCTACCTGGAGATCCTCCGCCTGCTCAGCTTCTTGCAGGGCGACGACTGACGGTTCGTCCAGTCGTCATGAGCAACGCCCGGCCCGCCTCCCCGCAGACCGGGCGTTGTCCCGTTTCCCGGTACCCTTTGGCGAATGTCTGACTTCGCCGCCGCGATCGACCGCCTCCTCAACCAGGTCCGCCACTGGGAGGAACGCCGCTGGTCCCAGCCGGCCACCACCACCGGCCAGACACGCGCACAGCTCATCCACGGCCTCGCCCAGCAGCTGGCCGACCTGGGCGCCGAGGCCGAGAAATCCCCGCGCCACGAGCTGCCCCTTCTCCACCCGATGGTCCTCCCCGACCAGCTCCGAGTCCTGGCCGACGACATCCTGATCGCCGGCCCCCCACCCGAGCTGCTGACCCGAGCCACCACCGCGGTGACCGAGGCCCACAAAACCCTCTGACCTTCCCGGTACGCATTACCCCAGCCCTCAACCGCACCCGACCGGTCCCACCCCCGTCACCCCTGACGCCCGCCGGCCCGGCGCATCCCGCCGCCGGCCCCGGCGCCCCGTAGCGCCCCCAGAGCCGTCCCACCCCAAACCACTCCCGCCCCGGCGTCTCGGCGCGGCTGCCGCGTCGTCCTGTCGTCTCGACACAGGTTCCCGTCGCAGCAGCACACTCCCGCCCAGCCGACCAAGATCGAACTCGAGCCCGAGCCCGAGCCCCACCGAGCCGTAGCCCAAGCAGCCAAAACGTCCGGATAACCTGCCTGGACTACGGCTCGGGTTCGTGAGGCCCGGCCGTAGCGGGCGCAGGTTAAGCGCCGCCGGATAACCTGCCGCGGCTACGGCTGGGAGGTGGGAAGACACCCACGAGGCCGCGAACCACGTGACAGGACTAGCGGGGGAGCGGCCGACTGAGAGACGTCAGACCGTTAACCGCTAGGAAGCCGGCCGCCTGGTAGAGCCGCAGCGCCGCCCCGTTGTCCACCTCGGTCCGTAGCGATACCCGCACCGCCCCGGCCGCCTCGGCGAGCCCCACGACGTGATCGAGCAGCGCCCGGGCGACACCGGCCCGCCGCGCCTCCGGCCGCACGAACAGATCCTGCACGTGCCACACCACGCCCAATCGGAGCGAAGCCGGCTGCATCGCACTCGTAACCATGCCAACGAGCACGCCGCCGACACCTGCCGCGGACGCGCCGCCGACACCTGCCGCGGACGCGCCGCCGGCACCTGCCGCGGACACACCGCCCGTGACCGCCGCGAACATCTCCAGCCTGCCGCTGCCCAGCTGAGCCGCCAACCAGGCGCGCGTCCGCTCACGGTCGGGCGTCTCCCCGTAGTGCACCCGGTACTCGTCGAACACCGCCACAGCGCCGTCGAACAACCCAGAACCGGGTCGCACTGGGACGATCTTCAAGTGCTCTACCCCCGTACCCACAAAAAGGTCCCACCGCCGCCTCGCGCGAGTGGAGGCGGCGGTGGGAACCGGCTGAGAAGCGTCCGAACTAGCTGAGGCGCTCGATGATCAGGGCCATGCCCTGGCCGCCGCCGACGCACATGGTCTCCAGGCCGATCGACTTGTCGTGCCAGTCGAGGGAGTTCAGCAGCGTGGTGGTGATGCGGGCGCCGGTCATGCCGAACGGGTGGCCGACCGCGATCGCGCCGCCGTTGACGTTGAGCTTCTCCAGCGGGATGCCGAGGTCCTTGTACGACGGGATGACCTGGGCCGCGAACGCCTCGTTGATCTCGAAGAGGTCGACGTCGGAGATGCTCATGCCGGCACGCTTGAGTGCCTGCTTGGACGCCTCGACCGGGCCGAGGCCCATGATCTCGGGGGAGAGGCCGGTGACGCCGGTGGAGACGATCCGGGCGAGCGGGGTGATGCCGAGCTCGCGGGCCTTCGTGTCGCTCATGATGACCAGCGCGGCGGCGCCGTCGTTGAGCGGGCAGCAGTTGCCGGCGGTGACCCGTCCGTCCTCGCGGAAGACCGGCTTGAGCTGGGAGACCGCGTCGATGGTGACGCCGGCGCGGGGGCCGTCGTCGCGCGACACGACGGTGCCGTCGGGGAGCGTGATCGGGGTGATCTCGCGGTCCCAGAAGCCGTTGGCGATGGCCTTCTCGGCGAGGTTCTGGCTGCGGACGCCGAACTCGTCCATCTCCTCGCGGGTCACGTTCTTGACCTGGGCGAGGTTCTCGGCGGTGTAGCCCATCCCGATATAGATGTCCGGCACCGCGCCGTCCTCGCGCGGGTCGTGCCAGGTGGTGCCGGCCTCGGCGGACCGCTTCGTGCGGGCCTGGGCCTCGTCGAAGTACGGGTTGGTCCAGGGGCCGCCGACGAGTTTCTGCGCCTCGGACGGCAGGCCGTCGGAGGAGCCGCGGGCGAACCGGGAGACCGTCTCCACGCCGGCCGAGATGAACACGTCACCCTCGCCCGCCTTGATCGCGTGGAACGCCATCCGGGTGGTCTGCAGCGACGAGGAGCAGTACCGCGTGACGGTGGCGCCGGGCAGGCCGTCCAGGCCGAGCTTGGTGGCGATCACCCGGGCCTGGTTGAAGCCCTGTTCGCCGCCGGGGAGACCGCAGCCGAGGTAGAGGTCCTCGATGAGCGTGCGGTCCAGCTGCGGCACCTTGCTGAGAGCGGCGTCGACGATCGTCGTGGCGAGATCGTCGGGCCGCAGGTCCTTGAGGGAGCCCTTGTGGGCGCGTCCGATGGGGGAGCGGGCAGTGGCAACGATGACAGCTTCCGGCATGCCGCCAGTTTACTCACCGGTAACATGGTCGGAAGCGCGAATTTCTCACACCCCTGACATTGCGGCTTTTGCCACCGCTGGATACAAAGCGTGCGCCCACACCCGGTAGCCGTCGGCGGAGGGGTGGAAGCCGTCGTAGCAGAGCGTCCCGGCGTCCGCGCGGAACACCGCGCCCGTCTCGCCGGCCAGGTCGACGACCACGCCACCGGCCTCGACGACCGCCCGGGCCTGCGCTTTCGCCATCCGGCGGCCGACCACGCCGGCGATCTGCCGCAGCGGTGGGGCGATCGAACGGGTCGCGCCCAGGTCGGGGCAGGTGCCGACGACGACCTGCACACCGGCCGACCGGAGCCGCCGGACCGCCTGGCCGAGGTGGATCGCCGCCTCCTCGGGGACGCGGCCGGACGTCGCGTCGTACGCCCCGATCAGCACGACCGCGACGTCGGGTCGGTCGCCGAGCAGCGCGCGGGCCACCTGCGTACCCAGATCGCTGGACCGCGATCCGGCCACGCCGACGCTGCTGAGCAGCACGTGCCGGGGTCCCGTCTCCGGGGTGCCGTCGGCCAGCAGACGGGCGAGCTGGCCGCCGACCGTGTCCGACAGCCACTCCACGCCGACGCCGACCGCGGCCGAGTCACCGAGGAGCACCAGCCGCAGGGGTGTCGCGGTCGCCGGGCCCATCGAGGTGCGCAGCGCCAGGCCCATCGTCGGTTTCGCGTAGCGCCGGGCTTTCGCGGCGAGCAGTTCACCGGCGATCAGGGCGACGCCGCCCACCGCGCCGGCCAGCAGTCCGGTGGCCGCGGCCCGGCCTACTTGTTTCGGCAGACCAGCCATGTCACGCCTCCCTGCATCAGCCGACTTGATGATCCTCTGGCGTATACCCTACGGCGGAAACCGGGTTGACCGTGCCCGCCCTCGACCCGAACCAGTGCCGCGGTTCGCCGAACCACGGGTGCCGGCGCAGCTGCGCCCACCGCCCGGCCGGGCTGACCTCGGTGCCCGGCGCCCGCACCGCCGCGACGGCGGCCTCGGGCAGGGTCCGGACGCTGTCCGTGACCGGGGTCCGCTCGTCCTCGCCGAGCGCGGCCATCACGGTCGGCATCATCACCGCCGCTGCTCGGGCATACCCCTCGGCGGACGGATGGAATCGGTCCGAGCTGTACATCCGTACCGGATCCGCCTCGAACATCGGACCGAGCAGGTTCCCGATCGAGACGGTCCGGCCGCCTTCCCGCACCACGGCGACCGTCTGCGCGGCGGCCAGTTGCCGGCTCCAGCGCCGGGCCAGCCACCGCAGCGGCGGCTTGATCGGCTGGATCGCGCCGAGGTCCGGGCAGGTGCCGACCACCACTTTGCAGCCGACCGCCCGCAGTCGGCGAACCGTGTCACCCAGATGACGGACCGCCGCGGTCCGGGCTGAGGCGTGAGTCACATCGTTCCCGCCGATCAGGATGATCGCGAGGTCCGGTTCGTACTCCAGGGCCGCGTCCACCTGGTACGGCAGGCCGGACGACATCGAGCCGACCACGGCCAGCCGGTGCAGCCGGACCGGGCGGCGCAGGCGGCGCGAGATGCCGGTGGCGAAGAGGGCGCCGGGTGTCTCCCGGGGGCGGTGCACGCCGTATCCGGCGGCCGACGAGTCGCCGAGGATCACCAGGTTCAGTGGGCGGCCGCCGAACTTCGCGCCGTACACCCCGTCACCGCGCGGCGGCGGGGCCTCGGCCATCGGGATCACCCGTCGCGCGTCGGCGGCCTGGCGCAGGAGCACGCCGGCCGAGAACGCGGTCACCCCGGCGAGGACGCCTGTCACCCGTCCGGCCCATTTGATCCGCCGCCAGCCGGTGGCGGAGAGGGTGAAATCGATGCTGCTCATGATTTCCTCCTCGAATGGCTCGGTGTTCCGGCCGTGATCGGCAGCAGAAGTGGGTACTTGAGGCTAACTCGCGATGGCGAGAGGCAATCATGGCGCGCCCACGTCATGCTGGAGTGGCGGAGAGGGGAACAAAGATGGCCAAGACGTTGAAACGTGCGGCGGCGTTCACCGCGCTGGCGCGTGCTCTGACCGCCGGCGCCCGTGGCGGCCGGCCCCTCGGGGAGCGTCTCGCCGCGCTGCCCCGGATGATCCGGGCCACCACCCGCGGCGACTACGACGGCGGCATGCGGCTGGCGATGATGGCGGCCGCCACCCTCTATGTGGTGTCGCCGATCGACGCCGTCCCGGAGGCGTTCGTCTTCCTGTTCGGGCTGATCGACGACGCGGTCGCGGTCACCTGGCTGGCGGGTGCGGTGCTCGCCGAAACGGATCGCTTCCTGGAGTGGGAGCGGACCAGCCCGCGCGTGGTCGTAAAGTGAAGCGTGCGCTATTACGACAACGTCGTCGAGATCATCGGTAACACTCCGCTGGTCCGGCTGAACAGCGTGACCGAAGGCATCAGCGCCACCGTGCTGGCCAAGGTCGAGTACTTGAACCCCGGCGGCTCGGTCAAGGACCGGATCGCGCTGCGGATGGTGGAGGACGCCGAGAAGGCGGGCCTCCTCAAGCCCGGCGGCACGATCGTGGAGCCGACCAGCGGCAACACCGGAGTCGGTCTGGCCCTCGTGGCCCAGCGACGGGGTTACAAGTGCGTCTTCGTCTGCCCCGACAAGGTCAGTGAAGACAAGCAGAACGTCCTGCGGGCGTACGGCGCCGAAGTGGTGGTCTGCCCGACCGCCGTGGCGCCGGAGGACCCGCGTTCCTACTACAACGTGTCCGACCAGCTGACCCGGGACATCCCCGGCGCCTGGAAACCGGATCAGTACAGCAACCCGGCGAACCCGCGCTCGCACTACGAGCAGACCGGCCCGGAGATCTGGGAGCAGACCGGCGGGAAGATCACCCACTTCGTGACCGGGGTGGGCACCGGCGGGACGATCACCGGCGTCGGGCGTTACCTCAAGGAGCAGGGCGACGTCCGGATCGTCGGCGCCGACCCGGAGGGTTCGGTCTACTCCGGCGGGACCGGTCGTCCGTACCTCGTGGAGGGTGTCGGCGAGGACTTCTGGCCGAGTGCGTACGACACGAGCGTCACCGACGAGGTCATCGAGGTCAGCGACTCCGACTCGTTCGAGATGACCCGCCGGCTGGCCCGCGAGGAGGGCCTGCTGGTCGGCGGCTCGTGCGGGATGGCCGTGGTGGCGGCGCTCGAGGTCGCCCGCAAGGCCGGCCCGGACGACGTCGTCGTGGTGCTGCTGCCGGACGGCGGCCGCGGTTACCTGTCGAAGATCTTCAACGACAAGTGGATGGCGCGGTACGGGTTCCTCCGTACCAATGAGGCCACCCCCACCGTGGCGGACGCGCTCGCCGGCAAGGGCGCCGAGATCCCGAAACTGGTCCACGTCCACCCGACGGAGACGGTCCGGGACGCGATCGACTACATGCGGGAGTACGGGGTCTCCCAGCTCCCGGTGCTGAAAGCGGAGCCGCCCGTCGTGACCGGCGAGGTGGCCGGCTCGATCTCGGAGAAGGCGCTGCTGGACGCGCTCTTCACCGGGCAGGCCCACCTGCACGACACGATCGAGAAGCACATGAGCGACGCCCTGCCGATGATCGGTGGCGGCGAGCCGGTGGCCGAGGCGGTGGCGCTGCTGGAGAAGGCGGACGCCGCGATGGTCCTGGTGGACGGCAAGCCCGCCGGGGTGCTCACCCGGCAGGACCTGCTCGCCCATCTGAGCTAGCCGATCGCCGGGCCGAGCATCAGCCGCTGCAGGGCTTGGGCAGCCTGCAGCGGCTTGCCGCCCGCCGATGCACGCGAACCCCGGCCAGGTCTTAGAGCGGGCCGCGACGCAGGACCCATCGATGCCCGTCTCGGCTCCGCCCTCGGCGAGCATGGACCGTTACAGATAGTCGCCACAATCGCACACTCAGTCCGACCAGCTGATGGCGCGCTGCGGTTGTATGTGTCGTGACGGAGCTATGAGCCACTCCCGGACGAAGGGGTAGGGAATGGTCGACGTCGACGAGTCGGCGCCCGCCGACATCGTGGACCGCCTTCTGTGGCGGGACGCGCAGCACTTGCTCGGACGCCACACGGCGGCCGGCGGAGACGGTAACTGCGTCGGATGCGGATGGCGCTGGCCGTGCTCGGCCCGCCGGCTCGCCGAACGAGCCGACGCGGTGGCCCGCCGACCCTGGCGTGAGGCGTGGACGCTGCGACACGACGTGAACAGCATGCGCAGCGTGCCCGGCCGCGGACTCAACGTTCCGGCAGAGCACCGCTACAGGAGGGTTTTATGAAGGACTAGACGTCGCCGAAGAGCTTGACCGTCCCCCGGCAAGCAACGGCTTCCCGGCCCGGCCGACGTCTCCCGGCGGTGACGCCGGGGCGCCCCGCCAGCGCTCCGGCATCCCGCGCCCAGGCCCGCCTCGAATCGGTTCTTCAGGATCAGCACGCCTCCGCTGATCCGCGCCTCCGGCCAGGCGCACCCGATTCCGGCGGGGCGGTGGGCGGGAGCACGTGATCACAGGTTCCCCCGCATTCATAGGTCACGTGCTCCCGCCTTTTCGCTTTTTCCGGGTACGCGCAGTACCCGTCCCCACAAGCAACAGACCCGTCCCGCAGCAGCCACTCCCTGACGCCCCTTCCGCGGGCGCGGCACGCCGCCGGCCCCGGCGTCCCCGCCCGCTCCTTCGCGCCGCCCCGCGAATTCCAAGGTCACCCGCAGCGGCCCGTCGTCACCAGGTCGCCCGCAGGGGCCCGTCGTCACCAGGCGACCAGGCAGAACGGGTGCCCCACCGGATCAGCGAAGACCCGGAACGTCTCGCCCCCGCCACCCAGCCGGACCGCGCCCAGCTCGAGAACCCGCTTCTCGCCGTCGTCCAGGCTCTCCACCCGCACGTCGACATGCATCTGCTGCGGGTGCGCAGGATCCGGCCAGCTCGGCGCCCGAAACTCGCCCACCCGCTGAAACGCGAGCCCAGGCCGATCCGGCGCATCCCCGATCACCACCCAGTCACCCTCGTCCTGAACGCGCTGCATGCCCAGCAGCCGCTCATAGAACGAGGCCAGCTCCGACGGTTCGGGACAGTCGATGATGAGGCCGTGCCAGCGTCCGATCACCCCGCGATGCTGCCACCGAAGCCCAGCGCCCGCTGCCCCACCGTCCCCCGGAGCTGGTCGTTGCGGCCGCCAGGTGCTCAATGCGCGCAGTCAAGCGACCGCGCGCGTCCGGCAACGCCCGTTCACGTGATCAAAGCCGTCGGCCGACGCTGTGGACCAGCCGGACCGGCTGGCTCTCAGCGCTCTCCGAACGCGCTGCTGACAGCACTGTTAACCAGCTCGTCTCGCCCGGCTGGTCAGCAGTGCTGCCGGCCGCCCGGTTTGTCCGCACTGAGCGCCAGCCGGCATCGGCGTTTCCAAGATCCACGAACTCGAGGACCGCGACCCGCTTCGCGACCGCGACCGCGACCCGCTTCGCGACCGCGAGACGCTTCGCGACCGCGAGACGCACTCGGGACAGTGAGGCGCCACTCGGGAGTCTGGCGAGCTGGCGGGACCCCGGATCGATCACTTCATGCACACGGTCCGACTGGCCCTCAATGTTCCGCCGAGTTTTGGAGCGAGTGGGCGTAACGGATGTGCGTGACCGGCTGGTCGTTGACCGTGTCGTCGCGGGTGGCGCCGTCCGGGGTCCAGCCACCTCGGTCGTAGAAGCGCCGGGCCACCTCGTTGCCCTCCAGCACCCAGAGCACGGCCCGGTCCTTGCCGTAGGCCCGCAACGCCTCCAGCGCGTCGATCATCAGCAGGCGGCCCACGCCGGTGCCCACCCGGGACGGGTCCAGGTGGATCGCGTAGAGCTCGGCCGCGCCCTCGGTCTCGCTCGGCCCCACGTAGGAGAAGCCGATCAGCTCGTCGCCGTCCAGGGCGACGGTCAGGCGGTGGGTGTCGCGCTCCCAGCGCCAGCGCTCCACCCAGTAGGCGGCCATCATCTCGGCGCCGCGCGCGTCGAACGACGCCGGGTCGACCAGGTGGGCGTAGGCGGCGGCCCGGGAACGGTGGTGCAGGGTGCCGATCGCGGGCAGATCGGTGTCGGTCGCCGGACGCAGCGAGACGGTCATTCTTGAGAAAGTAGCCGAGGCGGGACCGGGACGCGAAGGAGGTCTTCGGCGATCACGACGGGGCCGGCGAACTCCGTGCGGGCCTCCTCCAGGAATCGGGACGGGTCCTGGTACCGCTGGGAGAAGTGGGTGAGGACCAGCGTGCGTACGCCCGACTCGCGAGCCACCGCGGCGGCCTGCCCGGCCGTCAGGTGACCGACCTGCGCGGCCATCGCGGCGTCCTCGGCCAGGAAGGTGGACTCGATGACCAGCATGTCGACGCCGTCGGCCAGGGCGTAGACGTTGTCGCACAGGCCGGTGTCCATCACGAAGGCGAAGCTCTGGCCGGGGCGGACGGTGCTGACCTGCTCCAGCGTGACCTCGCCGAGGCGGCCGGCGCGCTGCAGCTCGCCGACTGCCGGGCCCTGGATGCCGTGCTGGACCAGCAGGGCGGGCAGTATCCGCCGGGAGTCAGGTTCGGTGAGGCGGTACCCGTACGCCTCGATGGAATGTCGCAATGGCAGTGCCGTGAGGCGCCCCGCGCAGGTCTCCACCGCGAAGCCGGCGCCCACCGGCGAGGGCACGATCTCCGCGTTGTCCCAGTAGCTCGTGGCGTGCCGCAGCCTGTCGTAGAACTCCTGGCCACCGGCCGGGTAGTGGACCGCGACCGGATGCGGCACCTTGTCCAGCGAGACGCGCTGCAGGATGCCGGGCAGGCCGAGACTGTGGTCGCCGTGGAAGTGGGTGATGCAGATGTGCTTGAGCGGGGTGACGGCCTGGCCGGCCAGCAGCATCTGGCGCTGGGTGCCCTCGCCCGGGTCGAAGAGGATCACCTCGTCGTCCCAGCGGAGGAGGTAGCCGTTGTGGTTGCGGTGACGTGTCGGCACCTGGCTGGCGGTGCCGAGGACGATCAGCTCGCGCATGAGTGGAAACCCCGTATATGAAGCGACCCCAGGGGACTTCCTCACTCGCTGACGCGGGTGAGGTCCGGTCGGACAAGGCCGGATCCCCTGGGGTCGGGTGGCTGTCTGGTACTCGCCGGGCCGCTGCCACACGGTCTCGACGCTCAAACGAAGCTGTCAAGGACAGCGGCTAGCGGACAGCCACCTCACGAGTCCCGTTGCTATACAACTTCGGACCACCTCCCTTCACGTGTACGGCCACGTTAACCAAGGTCGACGGTCTCCGCCAATGCTTTTAAATCACTAGAGCCGCGGGAATACTCTGGGGGACATCTCGGTGCTTTCCACCACGAGTGAGGCAGGCCCGACGATCAGCGGGTCGGGCCTGCCGACGATCTCGGGGTCCTTGCCGGTGTAGTCGAAGCGGTTGAGCACGTGCCGCATCGCGGCGAGCCGGGCGCGCTTCTTGTCGTTGCTCTTCACCACGGTCCACGGGGCGTCGGCGGTGTCCGTGTAGAAGAACATCGCCTCCTTGGCCTCGGTGTAGTCGTCCCACTTGTCCAGGGACTCCAGGTCCATCGGGGAGAGCTTCCACTGCCGGACCGGGTCGACCTGGCGGATCGCGAACCGGGTCCGCTGCTCGCTCTGGGTCACCGAGAACCAGAACTTGACCAGGTGGACGCCGGACCGGACGAGCATCCGCTCCAGCTCCGGGGTCTGCCGCATGAACTCGAGGTACTCCGCGCGGCTGCAGAAGCCCATCACCCGCTCCACGCCGGCCCGGTTGTACCAGGACCTGTCGAAGAGCACGATCTCACCGGCGGACGGCAGGTGCTTGATGTACCGCTGGTAGTACCACTGGGTGCTCTCCTTCTCGTTCGGCTTCTCCAGGGCCACCACCCGGGAGCCGCGCGGATTGAGATGCTCCATGAAGCGCTTGATGGTGCCGCCCTTGCCGGCCGCGTCCCGCCCCTCGAAGAGAATCACCAGGCGTTCCCCGGTGTCCTTGCACCAGTTCTGCAGCTTCAGGAGCTCGATCTGGAGCAGCCGCTTGTCGTGGTCGTACTCCGCACGAGGCAGCCGTTCGTCGTACGGGTAGTCGTCGCGCCAGGTGTCGACCGGCGTCCCGTCGGCGTTCAACAGGTACGGATCGTCGTCCTCGTCGTCCACCACGCGGTAGCCGGTGAGTTCGGTGACCGGACCGTCGTACGGCTGCGTCATCGGTTCCTCCACATGTCCTTGATCAACATGCTCGGAATCGGTCTGCTCGTGATCAACGTGTTCCGGATGAACATCTGTGGTCATGTCTTCACCAGCCAACGCCGCACCTTCTTGCGCCGGGACGCCCGCACCAGCGCGGGCACCTCACGCAAGGTCTCCTTACCCACTTGTTCCTGCCTGCCGTACAGCACGCCGAAATGGAAACTGTCCGGACCGATCTCCCGCAGGACCTCCCGGGCGATCGTGGAGTCCTGGTGGGCGCCGAGGCCGTCCTGCAGCGCGGTCAGCGCCTTCACCAGCTGCTTCGCGGGCCCGCCGTGCTCCGGCTGGATCACCTCGACGGCGTAGCGCGCCCTCTTGTAGGACTTGCGCGCCTCGTGCAGCTCCTCGTCGACCCCACCGGCGATCGCGGCGTCCAGTTCGTCGTCCGCCTTCTTCAAGACCTTCCGGGTACGCCGTGACGGGTCCCCGCCATCGTGCCCGGGGTTGTCCACCAGCGCGTCGACGGCGTCCAGCAGGGTGAGATAACGGTCCGAATCGAGGGCTTCGGCGAGCTCGGCACGGCCCTTCTCGACGCGATGCTCCAGCGCCGCCCGGATCCGCCCGGCGACCGGCTCGAACTCCGGACCCGACTCGTCCAGGCCGGCCAGCAGCTTGCCCTCCAGCACCTGCGGGTCACGGACCGCGCCGAGCATCCCGGCCAGCCAGCGCAGCTCGTCGCCGACGCCGGTCTCCGGGAACCAGCGGCGGTAGGTCTTCAGGGTGCTGCGCAGCCGCCGGGTCGCCACGCGCATCTTGTGCACGGCGTCGGGATCACCCTGACGGGCCGCGGGGTCGTGCCCGATGATGGCGTCGCGCTGCTCACGGGCGTACCGGAGGACGGGGTTGACCTTGCTCTTGGTCTTGGCCTTGGTCCCGGTCTGTGCGGCGCGCTCGGCGGCGGCGAGCCGGTCGGCCAGCGCGCGGGAGACCTTGGAGGGACCGGCGGCCGGGGTGGCGCCCGCATCGAGCAGCGCCCGCTCCACGGCGTCCAGAACCGCCACGTCACCGTCGACCAGCTCGACCTCGATCTCCTGCCAGGCGCTCTCGCCGTCATCGGACTCGGCGTTCACCCGGTCCTGTGCGATCAGAGCGAGGGTACGGCCGTCCGCGTCCCGCAACGGGGTCTCCACCCGATGGGTGCGCAACCGGCACACCGGGGCCAGCGGCTGCTGCCGGACGATGCCGCGCACCAGGGGCAGCAGCTCGTCCGGAACGGCGTCACCCTCGTGCCCGGAGACCCGATGTTCGGTACGCCCGGAGCCGTCACCCGGGGTCTTCAGGTGCCAGCCGGCGTCGTGCCCGCCGGACCGCCGCCGAAGTGTCCGGCGATTTCTCATCAACCGGAGGTCTTCGGTGTCGAAGTAGGTGGCGTCAAGATCATGGGTTTCGGCGCCGTTCACGCCGGTGATGCCGGCCACCCCGGCCAGCTCGGGAAGTTCGAAGGTCTCAGGGACGTCGTACTTGCGCTCGGTCTCGGTGGCGATCTCCACGTGTCAATGGTGCCCCGTTGCGCGCTCCTGACACAGTCATGTCTCAGGTTGAGGTGTCATCGTGGGTTCCGGCCCGCTTCCCGGCTTGTGAGGAGAGCTGCGTGGACAAGCCCGAACGCCGTACTGTTTCCCTGGCCAAATCGCTGAACGGCCTCCGCCTGATCGGCGCCGGAGCCGTCCTCGGCCTGGCGCTCGCCGTGCCCGCGTCGCCGGCCGCCGCCGACCCGCCGAGGCCGCAGCCCGGCCCGGTCGCCGAGCACGACGCCGGCGAGGAGTGAGTGGTCAGGGCTGGTTCCTGAGGTACTGGGCACGGGCGTAATTGGCGGTCGCCGCGCCGTAATACATGGTCGCCAGCGCCACGTGGAAACTGTTGTTGGTGATCGCGTTCTTGGCGCTGGCCGAGGCCGCCCAGCGGATCTCCGCGTCCGTCTTGTTGATCCCCCGACGCGCGCAGCGCTGCCGGTTCATCTCCTTGCCGAGCTTCCAGCTCTCCATGGCGATCTCGGCTTCCCGCATCATCGCCCGGGCCTGCTGCGTCATCGCTTCAGCCAGTTCCCAGGCGGCTCGCTCGTCCTCGTTCCGGTACCGCGGTGACATGGTCGACCTCCCGCTAAGCCCACTGTTCCGAGTGTGAGTGAGATGTCGGGACATGTCGATTTTTTTCGTTCGAGGGCGTGAATTTACGGGGCGGCCGGTTGCCGTGGTCGGGGTGCGGGGTTCCGTTGCGGCTGAGATCCGTGGCTGCAGCGGGACGGCGGCACACGATGTGCCCGGCGAACGCGGACGGCAGCACACGATATGCCGGGCGAACGCGGGCGGCGGCACGCGATGAGCCTCGCGAACTTGGACGGCGGCACACGCCTGATCCAGGTGCGCGCCGCAGGTCGCGTCGCGGTCCCGAGTGACGTCGCGGTCCCGAGTGCGTCTCGTAGTCCCGCGTGGCGTCTCGCGGCCCCGGAATCGCAGATCTTGGAAACGCCGACGCCGGCTGGTGCCCAGTGCGGACAAAACGGATGGTCGGCAACGCTGTTGACCAGCCGGGCGAGACAAGCTGGTCAACAGTGCTGTCAGCAGCGTGCTCGAACAGCGCTGAGAGCCAGCCGGACCGGCTGGTTCGCAGTGTCGGCTCGGTTCGCAGTGTCGGCTCGGGGCGTTGATCACGCGAACGGGCGTTGCCGGCGGGGGCGAGGGCACACGTTAGCGCTGTGTGTGACGACATCGCTGCCCTGGCGTAGGTGAGAGCGCACGGAGCGGTTGCGTGAGCCTTCATCGACGCCCAGCCACCGTGCGCCGCCGTCTTGGGCAGTAGATGCTTCGGTCCAGGCTTCTACGCGGTCATTGAACAGTCCGGGCCCGCTCCCGGCGAGACGGGATCGGGCCCAGGAGCAGCCAGGCGTCAGCTGGTGCGGGCCACACCGATCGGGCAGGTCATGCCGTTCGGGCCGTGGTTGCAGTAGCCGTACGGGTTCTTCGCGTCGGACAGGTACTGCTGGTGACAGCTGTTCAGCTCTGACCGGCGTGTCATCCCTGTCGCAGTTCCTTCTGCCACTCGGCGAATCGTTGCCGGAGGGCGCGGATGGATTCCGTGTCGACGCCGTAGGGAGCGAATGCGGCATCACTGATCTGGTCGGCCGCTCCCAGCACATCGGCAAAGGTCGAGCGATCGAAACCGGGATCGGCACCCTCGATCAGCCGGAGGAGCTGATCGCTCGTATAGCGGCCACTGGCGAGTACGGCATCGATGTCGAGGAAGTCGCGGGCGAGTGCAGCCCGTAGAGCGCCGCCATCTTGTTGCCGACTGCGTCGTCCGGGTGCAGCACGGGCCCGACGCTCAGAGCCACCGGCGGGTGAGCGCGCCAGTCAGCGGCCAACTCCATCTTCTGCGGCTTCGCGTCAGGCTCGTCGACTCGAGAGATCAGCAGCCGAGCGAAGGTGTCCGCTCGGGCTACGACGTGGACCAGGAAGCCATGGTCCGTCAGGGCCTCTATGACGAGATCAGCGGCGGCGGGGAAGTCTGCCCGGCGCTGCCAGTCGGTGAACAGATCGACGTCACCGCTCGGTCGATCACCCATGCCGTGCTCGCGAACGGCATAGCCACCGGCGAGCGCGAGTCCGTAATCACCTCCGGCCGCGCGAAGGGCGATCTCGGCCAGCTCGCGGTGACGGGGATCCATGCCGGCGACCTTACGCGGCAGGGACCTCCGGCGCGGTCGGCCGAAGCTCCGGAAAGCGCTGTTCCCACGCACGGCGTAGTTCCGGCGGGAGCCAGATCGATGGCCACAGCCTTGTCAGGACCGTCTGATCAAGAAAGACGTGCAGGTCGTCCGGCTTGGCCGCCTCGATGAGGACTGTGCGGTAGAGGTCGACGATCCGGCCGGGGCTGTTCAGGTCGTAGTCGGCCGCACCGGACCAGTCGAGGTGACGCGGCAGGGTGACGACACCCGTCGTCCGCCCGCGAAGCAGGGTGAGATCGTCCGCAACGACGATCGGTTTCGCGTACTGGCGCATCTCAGGCCACCTCCTCCGCACCATCGTCACACGGGACGGACTCCGGAGAGGTGCCCGTCCCGTGTTGCCGAGTCAGCTGGTGCGGGCGACACCGATCGGGCAGGTCATGCCGTTCGGGCCGTGGTTGCAGTAGCCGTACGGGTTCTTCGCGTCGGACAGGTACTGCTGGTGCCGTAGTGACTGCCTCTATCGACGTGCCGGATCCGGTCGATCCGGAGCGGGCCATCCGAGAGCTGCGCTTCGGCACCCAGGTAGACACCCAGACGATCGCCGAAGCCGGCGGAGGCATCACCAGCCGCAATGTCGCCCGCTACATCGCCAAGTACGTCACCAAGGGCGGAGAGATCACCGGCCTCCCGCCGCGACGGATCAAGAGCCTTGACGCCTTGCAACACCTACACCTGCCCGCGCATACGGAGCGCATGGTACGAGTCTGCTTCGCCCTGGACGCCGTGCCTGCGTATGGGGAGGTGCCGTTCCGTCGCTGGGCTCACATGCTCGGCTATCGAGGCCACGCCGCCACTAAAAGCCGCCGCTACTCGGTCACATACGGCGAGCTGCGCGATGAGCGGATGGCGCACCAGGAGGATGAACGCCGCCAGGCCGAAGGGCTACCCGCACGAGATGATCGGGAGATCTTGGTCGACGCCAAGTGGAGGTTCTCCGGTTCAGGGCTAGCTCGCGGTGAGCCGACGATCGTTGATGGCATTCGTGCCGGCCAGGAGACCATGCGTCGCATCGAGCCAACTTGATCGCCTCTCTTGGTCGCCAATCCATGGTTACAACTTTCAATACAGGGTCAAGGCGGCCCGAAACGGGCCGCTCGCGCCGCCAGGGGCGCGAGCTCGTGCCGTCGCTGTCGCTCAGGCCCGACCACGCGAAGAGCCCCGTCGGTACGCGTTTGTCTGGCGCCGAGACGTGCGAATTTGAAGGGTTTGTCGATCTGTCGGCTCATGGCGGAGGCTATGACGGCGTTAAGGCAGTCGCCGGACTTATTCCTGCAATCACGTCTGCAACGGTCAACGCGTAAGCACGGCGTTCAGGGGCTGGCAATGATTGGGCAACCGCTCGAACAGCGAGGTCGTCTGCTGTAACACCTGATTCGATCAAAGTGACCATGCGTGCGCGCAGCATGTCAACTCCAGATCCATTGATTTCTGCGGCCAGTAGAATTGCTGAGGCCTCCAACTCCAGTTCATTCGAAGGCGATTCGAGCAATACACGTTCCAGGATTTTATGTGCGCCATCGTAGCCGAGCACGTACATGGCTGCACTCGCGTTTATCTTTACATCCACGGCGTCCGGGAGTAGCTGCATTGCCCGCTTTAATTGGTGCCATGCAGGCTTGGGTTTGCGAGCGCAAAGGAGGGCCAATCCATAATTGCCTCGCAGCAGCTTCAAGTCAATTCCGCGCTTGACCGCCCGGCGGTAGAAGTGAACGGCCGTCTCAGGCTCGTGTTGGATGAGAAGAAGGTTGGCGTACTGAAGAAGTACATCAACGTCGTCTGGTGCTAGCTCCAGTGCCTTTTCAAGCTTATAGCGCGCTGCGGGAAAATCCTTAGCGAAGTACTGGTCTATCTTGGCCGCTATGAACCATATCTGAAAATTATTGGGCTGCTTCGCTATGGCCTGTTCGATCATTTCGATAGCACGTTCAACGCTGGCCCCATGTTCCGCAATGAAGTGCGCGCGCCTAGCGATGGTTACGGGGTTGCCGATGTCTAGTGACGCGCGTTGGTGCAGAGCGTCAGCCCTCCCGATGCTTGCGCCGTCCTGAGAGAGCAAGTCGGCGAAGTCAGAAAGAATCCAGGACGGCACGTCTGGTTCGGACGCCCTCAGTGCGGTTTCATACATCTCTTTGGCGGCCAGCCAATCTCCGTCGTCGAACCAGAACCGTTTCGCGAGATTTGCGAGGGCAGTCGTGTTTCGCGGGTCTAGTTCTATAGCGCGCCTGAAGGCCTCCTTCGCTTGTGGTGTCATGCCTTTCGAGTTTAGCCATGCGCCGTAATTGTTCCAAAGCTCGCTATTGGCGGGCTGAAGCTTGAATTGTTCACGGAAGTAATTCGCCGAAGGATTGTAGGAGCCGCTGGCTGATTGTATAAGTCTGACGGGCTTATGCCTGCCATCGGTGTCTATTGCGGGGCGTATGGACAGACCCGCCTGGCCCAATATTTGAGCCATCTCGGGCGTAATGAAGTCACCCTTCTGTTGATCAGTCAAGAAAGGCCGACTAGTGCCTCGACCAGTCGCGTCAATCGAAGCAACGTAGCATCCTTCACTCACCGTTCCCGACCCGTAACGATACTTTGCTTGTTCTTGGATCGCATTACGTCGGCTCGCTGCGATGTTTACATCCCTAAGTCGTTCCTTGATCTTTGCTTCTGGCAATCCGGAGCGCAGCGCGGCCTCCAAGCCTTCCTGTTCAAGTTTCGAAACGGAATGCACGGCGCCGGCTAGGAATAAGCGAGCCTTCTTAGGCTTGGCAATACTGACGCTGAAGTGATCGGATGGGGCGCTGGGCAAAGGGCTGCCGGGTATGTCGTTGACCGATTGGTAATTGGAGACGAAGGCGATGGTCGACTGGCTTCCAATTACGGCACCTACAACAAATGTGTGCCACTTTGCTCGTGGGTCCAAGATTTTCGCGATCGACGTTTCTGCCGTAATGAGTCTTGAAAGGGCTTCCTGGAATGTGAGATCACTGCGGAAGCCACCCACAGTCCTTGCCATCCATTCACCGACCGGCATCGCGTCGATAACAGAAACTCCCGTCACGCCAACCAAGCCTTGCCATCCGGCGCCTTGAATTGACACCAGCTTATGTGCGCTATCGTCAACCGTCTGGCGTGTATAGGGATTCGTTAGTCGGAAATCGCATGACATGTGGACCGAAAGCTCATCTGCGAGAACTTGAACTAAAGTCATACTGAGATAGCTCCCTATGGCTAAGCGAGCAATGAAGGCCGGTCGCCCTGCGCGAAGTTATCGCGGTGCGCCCACTCAGTGCCGATGAGGCTACCTAGCTCAATCCGCCGCTCTACTAGGTCACGTCTGACTGTTGCCAGCCTGGCGGGAGCTTCGGGAGGCCGATCAGCACGTCTAGGTTGAGATGCTCCTTGAGCATGTGTTTTAGATTGCGACCTTCGATGATCTGGATGCGTCCGTTGGCTGCGGCGAAGTCGCGGCTCGCCTTGCCAACCCATGAGGTCGTCACGAGGACGCCCTTGGCGGCGCGCTTGTGGTCCATGACACCGGCCAGGGCGTGAACGGCTTCGAGGCCGACGATCTTGCTGTAGCGCTTGGCTTGGATGATGCAGAGCCCGCCCACGATCGGGTCCTCATTGATGGCGACGCCATCGACGCCTTCGTCTTTGGACGCCTGAGTAACCCATGACTTCATGCCGATGGCTTCGAAGAGCCGGCGAATGAGGTGTTCGAACTCGCCGGGCGAGAGGGTTAGCAGATCGGTGCGGCTGTCCATGCCGGCGACAACGTCCATCTCATCTACGAACTTGTACTTCGACAGGTCGAAGGACACCACTGGCCGGACGGCTTCAAGGTCATATGGGTGCGGAGAAACGATGGCGTTGAGGTGACTGCGGAGGCACAGCACGGGATCGAGCTCAGGCTCGTCGAGTTCTATCTCGGCGAATCTGTCCCGTTCAGCATCGATGCTGATCAGCAACGGGCGGATCGCTCGACCGGTCGCCTTGTCCTTGGTGGAGACGTAGCCGTTGAAGACGACGCCGGCGACAAGGTCGGGCGCCGTGGCGTCGAAGGCCTCCGCGATGGTGCGAAGTGTCAGCCGTGCAAGGAGGTCGCCGTAGAGCTTCTTGGTCTCCGGTTCCTTACGTGGCACGGCCGTCATGCCCTTCGCCTTGGTATAGCGGTAGGCGACGACTGTAGGTACTGCATCCTGAAGCGGTAGCTCATATTCGATGAGCAACTCGCGGGAGGCGGCGTCGTAGTGCGCGGCGGCCTTGCCTGTCAGGCCCTCTGGGTAGCGGGACTGGGCAAGGACATGTTGTAAGCGCTCAACGAAGGGGTCGGGTCCGCCGTTCGACAGAGTCGCGCTCAGTTCGACGGTTGCGTCGGCGGCACGGCGGTTCCTGTGCATCAAGAGCTTCGCGAACTCGGCAAACCTGGCCGTCACCGCCTCGGTCCGGAACTCTGCTTCTGCGATCTTTCGGGCGTGCTCTTCTTGGTCCGCCAAACGTTTGGCGGCGGCTGCTTCCTGTGCTTTTGCGCGCGTTTCGGCGTTTCGGCGTCGTTCCTCAGCCTGCGCCCGCTGAGCGGCTTCACGCGCTGCCTTCGTTGCTGCCTGGTCAGCCAGGCGTTGCGCCTGTACTTCCTGCCGCAGCCGCGCTGCCTCGGCCTTCTTCGCGGCAGCCTCGGCCTTCTTCGCGGCAGCCTCGGCCTGTTTGGCCTCCCGGTCCGCCTCCGCTTGCTGACGCTTCTGCTCCGCGATCAGCTCGCGATGCCTGCGTGCCTCTGCCTGGGCTTCCAGCTTTTTGGCCTGCTTGCGGGCATCGATCATCTGAGCGATCAGGCCCTTGCGTCGCGCCATTCATCCTCCGCAGGTTCCAGATAGACAGGCATGACGGTAACCCGACTCGCAACGCAGCGGAAAGAGTCAGTAGCTCCGAGTGACCCGCGGTGGTCGTGCTTCGCGGCCATGTGCGCGGAAGATGCACCCGTTCGGGCAGAGTAAGCAGACGAAGGCCCGGAGCATCATGGTTGCTCCGGGCCTTCGCCTTGACCACGGGCCGGACCAGCCTCGTCCGGCCCCGCTATCCGAGTCTCCTTAGCGCCAACCGAGGAGACCCGGCTTCAACCTCCCACAGCTAGCGTTGGGTAGTCAATGGCTAGTCATTGGTGGTCTACTCGGAAGTGCCAACCGAGGAGATCACCTGTGCCGCCGCGTTACCGATACGAAGAGATCGCTGACGACCTTCAGAAGCGGATCGCCGCTGGCGAGTTCCCGCCTGGCTCCCGGCTGCCCAGCCGTCGCGAGCTGATCGCGCACTACGAGGTCACCGAACCTGTCATCGACCGCGCGATGCAGATCCTGAGGGTCAAGGAGATCACCGAGACCCTGCCAGGCGTCGGAGTCTTCGTCCGCGAACAGTGACCGCCGGTCGCGCTCGGCCTGCTGGCGGCGCAAGCGCCGGCATCGGCCGGCGCACCGGCTCACCATCGGAGCCAAATCAAGAGCCATGCCTCCGGCGGGGATCTCAGGCCTCCGGGATGGAGGAAGCCATCCCGCCGCCCGTCGCCCCAGTCGCAGCCGAGCAGGCCACCGTCGGGACCGCCAGCCCTCGTACTCACCTCACGCCACGCGCGAAGTGGCGGCCCCGACGGCGGCCCGCTCCCCCGGAGGGTGGGTCGACGGCCGACGGGATGGCAGGCAGAAACGAGCTGAGCCCGCACCCGCCAACGGCGAGCACGAGCCCAGATCAGAAGAGCATCAGTTGGTGCGAGCCACCCCGATCGGGCAGGTCATCCCGTTCGGCCCGTGGTTGCAGTACCCGTTGGGGTTTTTATCACTTGAAAGGTACTGCTGGTGGTAGTCCTCGGCGTAGTAGTACCGCGTCAGCGGCTTGATCTCGGTGGTGATGCTGCCGTGGCCGGCTGCCGTGACCACCGGCTGGAAGGCCTCCAGCGACGCCTGAGCCGTCGCCGCCTGTGCGTCCGTCGTGGTGTAGATCGCCGATCGGTACTGGGTGCCCACGTCGTTGCCCTGGCGCATGCCCTGGGTCGGGTCGTGGTTCTCCCAGAACGCCTTCAGCAGGTCCTCGTACGAGACGACGGCGGGGTCGTAGACGACCTGGACCGCCTCGGTGTGCCCGGTCGTCCCGGAGCAGGTCTCCTCGTACGTCGGGTTGGCGGTGAAGCCTCCGGCGTAGCCGACCGAGGTCGAGTGGACCCCGGGGATCTGCCAGAAGATGCGCTCGGCGCCCCAGAAACAGCCCATTCCGAAGACGGCCAGCTCGTACCCGGCCGGCCAGGGGCCCTTCATCGGAGTCCCGAGCACGGTGTGGGTCGCGGCGACCTGGATCTCGGCATCGCGGCCGGGCAGGGCGGTCTCGGCGGTGGGCAGGTCGAGCTTCTTGTACCGCAGGAACACGGTCACTCCCTTCGTCCAGTTTCTGCAACGCTGAGGGAGCGATATTCATTACCAATTCTGGCGGCGAAGTCGGCCGCCTCGTCGTCGCTCGCGTACTTGTGCCGGGGCCAGAAGAAGCCGCGCAGGCCGTCGCCCTTGGTGCGGGGCACGACGTGGGTGTGCAGGTGCGGCACCGACTGGGAGACGATGTTGTTCTCCGCGACGAAGGTGCCCTGTGCGCCGAGCGCACGCGGAACGGCGGTGGCGATCGCCTGGACGAAGGCGAAATATCCGGGCAGAAGCTCGGGCGGCAGCAGCGGCAACTCGACGATGTGCGGACGCGGGATCACCAGGACGTGCCCCTTGAACACCGGACGGATGTCGAGGAACGCCACGCCGGCGGGCGACGAGGCCACGACGAACGCCGGGACGGTCTCCGCCACAATGCCACAGAACACGCAGTCGGCCACCTGGTGAGACTAGCCTTGCGCAACATGACGGCAAATGAGTACGGGTTCGACACCCTCGCCATCCACGCCGGCCAGGAGCCGGATCCGCGGACCGGCGCGGTGGTGCCGCCCATCTACCAGACCAGCACGTACGCACAGGACGCCGTCGGCGCCCCGCGCCTGGGGTACGAGTACAGCCGCTCGTCCAACCCGACCCGCGACGCGCTGCAGGAGTGCCTCGCGGCGATCGAGGCGGGCCGGCGCGGGCTCGCTTTCGCGAGCGGCCTGGCGGCCGAGGACACCCTTCTGCGTACGGTGTGCCGGCCGGGCGATCACGTGGTCATCCCGAACGACGCGTACGGCGGCACGTTCCGCCTCTTCTCCAAGGTGGCCGAGCGCTGGGGTCTGGACTGGACCGCCGTGCCGCTGGACGACCTGGACGCGGTGCGCGCCGCGTTCCGGCCCGGCCACACCCGGCTGATCTGGGCCGAGACGCCGACCAACCCGCTGCTGAACATCGCCGACATCCCGGCGCTGGCCGGGCTGGCCCACGAGTACGACGCGATGCTCGCGGTGGACAACACGTTCGCCTCGCCGTACCTGCAGCAGCCGCTCGCCCTCGGCGCCGACGTGGTGATCCACTCGACGACCAAGTACATCGGCGGGCACTCCGACGTGGTGGGTGGCGCGCTGATCACCGCGGACGCCGGGCTCGGCGACGAGCTGGCCTTCCATCAGAACGCGATGGGTGGCGTCAACGGTCCGTTCGACGCCTGGCTGACCCTCCGGGGGATCAAGACCCTGGGGGTACGGATGGACAGGCACTGTGACAACGCGGAGCGGATCGCCGGTTACCTGAGCGAGCACAAGGCAGTGGCGCAGGTCCTCTACCCGGGCCTGGAGAGCCACCCCGGTCACGAGATCGCGGCCAAGCAGATGAGCCGGTTCGGCGGCATGGTCTCGTTCCGCGCGGCGGGCGGTCCGGAGAAGGCGGTAGAGATCTGCAACCGGGCGAAGCTCTTCGTGCTCGCCGAGTCGCTGGGCGGCGTCGAATCGCTGATCGAGCACCCGGGGCAGATGACACATCTGTCGGCTGCGGGCTCAGCGCTTGAGGTTCCCGCCGATCTCGTGAGACTGTCTGTCGGCATCGAAACCGTTGACGATCTGCTCGCCGACCTCGAGCAGGCGCTGGGTTAAAGAGACCGACGCTGGAGAATCTGCGCGATGACGACGACCTGGGTGGGAGCGACCGCCAAACAGATCGCCCGTGCGGTGCGCCGCGGCGACGCGAGCGCCACCCAGGTCGTGGCCGACCATCTGGAGCAGATCGCCATCTCCGACCCGGAGCTTGGCGCGTTCCGGGTGGTCCGCGACGTGGAGGCGATCACCGAGGCGGAGAAGGTCGACGATCAGGAGGACCTGGTCAACCTTCCGCTGGCGGGCGTGCCGGTGGCGGTCAAGGAGAACACCGCGGTGGCGGGTCTTCCGACGTGGCACGGGAGCGCGGCAGCCCGTACCCCCGAGGTGGCTGAAGAGGACCACGAAGTGGTCCGCAGGCTGCGCGGAGCCGGCGCCGTCGTGGTCGGGGTGACCAGGATGCCGGAGATGGGTCTCTGGGCGGCGACCGACGACGACGCCGGCGTGACCCGCAACCCGTGGGACCTGGAGCGGACGCCCGGCGGATCGTCCGGTGGCGCGGCAGCCGCTGTCGCGGCCGGTCTGGTGCCGATCGCGCAGGGCAACGACGGCCTCGGCTCGATCCGGATCCCGGCGGCCTGCTGCGGCCTGGTCGGCCTGAAACCGGGGCGCGGTGTGGTGCCGGTGGACTTCGGTGACAAGGACTGGTTCGGCCTGGTGGAGAACGGCATGCTGGCCACCACGGTGGCTGACGCCGCGCTCGGCTTCTCGGTGCTGGCCGGGCTGACCCCGCAGAAACTGGTGGAGCCGAGCCGGCTGCGGGTCGGCGTCTCGCTGCGGCCGCCGATCGCCGGCGTGAAACCGGACGAGCCGAACGTCGGCGCCGTGACGACCGCCTCGAAACTGCTCACCCAGGCCGGTCACGACACGATCGCCGCCGACCCGAAATACCCGACCGGGGTGGCGCTGGGGGTGCTGGCCACCTGGTTCGCCGGGGCGTACCGGAACTCCGAGGGTCTGCCGGTGGACCGGCTGCAGGCCCGGACCCAGCGGCACATCAAGCTCGGCAAGGCGGCGATGCGGCTCAACCTGGTCCGCCAGTCGCACCGGGACGCGTGGCGCGAGCGGGCCATCCGGTTCTTCGCCGACAACTCCCTCGACCTGCTGCTCACCCCGGCGCTGGCCGGTGTGCCGCCGCTCGCGGTGCGATACTCGTCCGCGTCGTGGATGAAGAACATGCAGGACAACGCCAACTACGCGCCGTACCAGGCACCCTGGAACTACTCCGGGCTGCCGGCGATCGTGGTGCCGGTCGGTTCCCGGCCGGACGGGCTGCCGCTCGCCGTCCAGCTGGTCGGCCCGCCGGACTCGGAGATGCTGTTGCTCTCCGTGGCCGGTCAGTTCGAGCTGCAGAACCCGTGGCAGCGGCAGAACCTGGTCTGAGGCGTTGATGGCACGATTGGTGCCCATGACCGCACCACTGGATCTGCTCACCCTCGCCGACGTCGAGGCCGCCCGTGACCTGCTGGCCGGGGTGGCCAAGACGACGCCGCTGATCACCTCCCGGCCGCTCACCGAGATCACCGGGGTGCCGGTCTGGCTCAAGTGCGAGAACCAGCAGCGCGCCGGGTCGTACAAGGTGCGCGGCGCGTACACCCGGATCGCCCGGCTCTCCGCGGAGGAGCGGGCCCGTGGCGTGGTCGCCGCCTCGGCCGGCAACCACGCGCAGGGTGTCGCTCTCGCGGCCGGGCTGCTCGGCATCCGGGCCACCGTCTTCATGCCGGAGGGCGCGCCGCTGCCCAAGGTCAGCGCCACCAAGGGGTACGGGGCTGCGGTGGAGTACGCCGGGACGAGCGTCGACGACGCGCTGGAGGCGGCACACGAGTTCGCCCGTACCACCGGGGCGGTCCTGATCCACCCGTTCGACCACCCGGACGTGATCGCCGGGCAGGGCACGGTGGCGCTGGAGATCCTGGAGCAGTGCCCGGAGGCCACCACGATCATCACGGCGGTCGGTGGCGGTGGGCTGGTCTCGGGGCTGGCGGTGGCGGCCAAGGCGGTGCGGCCGGACATCCGGATCATCGGGGTGCAGGCGAGCGGCGCGGCCGCGTACCCTCCCTCGCTCGCCGCCGGAGCGCCGCAGAAGCTCGACGCCTGCGCCACGATCGCGGACGGCATCGCCGTCCTGCGTCCCGGCGACCTCACGTTCGCGCATGTCGAGAAACTCGTCGACGACGTCGTCACGGTCACCGACGAGGACCTGTCGGCCGCGCTGCTGATCCTGCTGGAACGCCACAAGACGGTGGTGGAGCCGGCCGGCGCGGCAGCGGTCGCCGCCCTGCTGACCGGCGCGTACGTGCCGCCGCGCGGTGGCCCGGCGGTGGCGATCCTCTCCGGCGGCAACATCGACCCGATGCTGCTGCTCCGGGTGATAGAGCACGGCCTGGCGTCGGCCGGCCGTTTCCTGCGGCTCGCCGTGCGCTGCACCGACCGGCCCGGTCAGCTGGCCCGGCTGCTGAGCGAGATCGCCGACCAGCGGGCGAACATCGTCGACGTGTCGCACTCCCGGCAGAGCCCGCGCCTCAGCTTCGGTGAGGTGGAGGTCGCCCTCTCGGTGGAGACCCGCGGCCCGTCCCACTCGTCCACGCTGATCAGCGCCCTGCGCGACGCCGGTTACCGGGTCTCCCTGCTCGCCGACGCGACTCCCTGAAACGCGAACGGGCTCGCGGTGGGAGACCACCGCGAGCCCGTGCGAGCTTTTCTAACCCTCGAAGGCGCCGAACTTGACGACGGTGACCTTGATGTCGGCGCCGCTGGGGGCCGTGTAGGTCACGGTCTGACCGGTCCGCGCGCCGAGGATCGCCTTGCCGAGCGCCGACTCCGGGCTGTACACGGTGAGGTCGGTCGTGGAGGAGATCTCCCGGGAACCGAGCAGGAACGTCTCGGTGTCGGCCTGGTCGTCGTCGAAGTAGATCGTCACGACCGAGCCGGGGGTGACCGAGTCGGCGACCTGGACCTCGCCGACCTCCGAGTTGCGCAGGAACTCCTTCAAGTACAGGATGCGGCCTTCCTGCCGGCTCTGCTCCTCGCGGGCGGCGTGGTAGCCGCCGTTCTCGCGAAGGTCGCCTTCCTCGCGCCGAGCGTTGATCTCCGCCGCTATCGCCGGCCGGTTGGCGATCAACTCGTCGAGCTCGGCCTGCAGCCGGTCGTGAGCGTCCTGGGAGAGCCAGGTCTTCGGCGCCTCGGAACTGGACACGGTCGATCTCCTTGCTGACTGGACATTGTTCAGAGCATGGGGGGCAGGGTCAGAGCAGGCCGCTGAAAGAGGCATGCTCAACGCAGCGAATCACCAAGCTTACCAGCGGTATGCGCCCCACTCGGAAGGCGAAAGGTGGTCGGAAACGACTGAGGGCCGGTCAGCCGGCGGCCCGGCAGCCCATCACGTCGCCCACCGAGGCCCGCGCGGTGGTCGGTACCGACTCGCTGACCTCGACGGACCCGCCGCCCGGAGGGCCCTGCACGTCGACCTGCCGGCGCCCGACCTCGAAGCCGTCGTAGTCGCGGGCGCGCAGCATGCAGGTCGCGGTGCCGTCCTCCGGCACCAGGACCCGGAACTGGATCACCATCTCGGTGTCGGTCGGGTCGTTCCAGCCGATGATCTGGGGGTCGTAGTTCCCCTCGCCGAACTTCCGGTAGAGCTGCACGGTGAGGCCCAGGATGACGATCGCGGACAGCGCGACGGCGAGGATCGGCACCCACCGGGAGCGGTTGCCCTCGCGGCGCCGGCCGTAGCGGCCCGGCGGGAAGACCGGCGTTGTGGCGTGCGTCTCGCTCACCTGACGACCTCTCGTGCGTTTGTTGTCGGTGGGATCGGCCAGAATGGCAGGGTCCATCTTCGCAGCCGATCCCGGGCCGCCGTCGGCAGGCCTGGTCGAGAGGGAATTCACGTGGCCGAGCAGTTGCGCCTGATGACCGTGCACGCCCACCCCGACGACGAGTCGAGCAAGGGCGCTGCCACCATGGCGAAATACGTCGCCGAGGGAGTTCAGGTCCTCGTCGCGACCTGTACGGGTGGGGAGCGCGGCAGCGTGCTCAACCCGAAGATGGATCGGCCGGAGGTGCTGGCCGACATCGCCAACATCCGCCGCGACGAGATGACCAGGGCGCGCGAGATCCTCGGCGTCGACCAGGCCTGGCTCGGCTTCGTCGACTCCGGCCTGCCCGAGGGCGACCCGCTGCCGCCGCTGCCCGAGGGCTGCTTCGGCCTGCAGGACCCGCAGGAGGCGGCCAAGCCGCTGATCAAGCTGATCCGCGAGTTCCGGCCGCACGTCATGACGACCTATGACGAGAACGGCGGTTACCCGCACCCCGACCACATCATGTGCCACAAGGTCTCGGTGGTGGCCTTCGAGGCGGCCGGCGACCCGGAGCGGTTCCCGGAACTGGGCGAGCCGTGGCAGCCGCTGAAGCTGTACTACAACTCCGGCTGGACCCGGGCGCGCATGCTCGCTCTCCACGAGGGGATGCTGGCGGCGGGACTGGAATCGCCGTACACGGAATGGTTGGAGAAATCGTCGGAGCGGCAGGACCGCGGCGACAAGATCACCACCCGGATCGAGTGCGGGGAGTACTTCGGGATCCGCGATGACGCGCTGCGCGCCCACGCCACGCAGGTCGACCCGGACGGGTTCTGGTTCAAGATCCCGCTGGAGCTGCAGCAGAAGGTGTGGCCGACCGAGGACTTCGAGCTCGCCCGTTCGCTGGTGGACAGCCCGATTCCGGAGTCCGACCTGTTCGCGGGCATCCGGGAGAAGGTCGCGACCCACTGAGGCAGTACGCTGAGGGCGTGGACGTCTTCGCTGTCAACAACTTCGGTGACACCCGTTCGGGCGGCTTGGCCGGTCCGATGGGTCTGTTCCTCATCGTCCTCATGTGTGTCGCCACGGTTCTGCTGATCCGCAACATGAACAAGCGGATTCGTCGGCTTCCCGACAGTTTTTCGGACGCCGCCGAGCGCGATCGTGTGGCAGAGATCGCCCGGCTGGACGCCGATGCTCAGCGTCCGGCTGCGGCGGCCGGCTCCGATGTCGAAGCGGATCGATCCGCTGCTCCGGTGACCATGGAGGAACCCGAGGTGACGGGCGCGGCCGAGGAGAAGCGCGACTCCACCGCCGGTGGCGGAGCGGACCGCGCCTGACGGTGCGGGCGTCCCTCGTACCCGTGGTGGTTTCCCTCCGGCAGAGCTGAGTGTCGCCGTCTCGGGTCCGTCAAGCCCTGTTGCGTTCATCGGTATTGATTTAGCCTTCCGCCCGGGGGCCACACGGCCCCTGGACCCTGCGCGGAAGGGGGCGCCGAGATGACACCTTTCCGGCGCGAATTCTCCGCACAGCATCTGCACGTGCAGATTACTGTGCACGTGCACGGCGGGCGGTTCTCGTGACAGCCGAGAACCGCTCCCAACCCGGCCGTACGCGTCCGGTGCGCATCCTGACCGCGGCCGTCGTGGTGGCCGCCGCCGTCGCCGTGGTGATCGGCGTCCTGCAGCCGGTGCAGCTCCCCGCCGACCGCCCGCTCCCCGCCCTCGACGGCATCTGCGTCGCGGCCGTGCTGGCCGCCATCGCGCAACTTGCGGGCCTCCGGTTCCGGCTCGGGCCGGACGCGGTCTCGGTCAGCTGGGCCGAAGCGGCGGTGGTGGTCGGCTTCGTGGTGGCGCCGGCCGGCTGGCTGCCCGCCGCCACCCTGATCGGCACCGGCGCGGCCTGGATGCTGCTCGCCTGGTTCACGGGCCTGCGCAACCCGGCCGAGATCGTCCACCTGGTCGCCTCGATGACCGTCGGCGTGGCCGGCGCCGCGTTCGTCACCACGATCCTCGCCGGGGACGCCCCGATCGGTGGCACCCGGCTGCCGCTCGCCCTGGTGGCCGGCGCCGCGACCTACCTCCTGATCACGTTCGGCCTGGTCGTGCTGACGCTGGTCCTGCACCGCGACGCGGCGCCCGGCCGGATCGCCGCCCGGGTCCTCTACGCCAAGCTGCCGATGTCGATCGGCAACGTGCTGGTCGGTCTCGGCGCGGTGTTCGCGCTGGTCCGTGAGCCGCTCTGGCTGCTCGCCTTCGGGCCGGCCCTCTGGCTGCTGCACCGCACCTACCGCTTCCACCTGCGCGCCGCCGAGGAACGCCGGATGTGGGAAGCCTTCGCGGTCGCCACCGCCCGGCTGCCCGGAACCACCGAGGCCGAGGTGGCCCGGGCCGGTCTGCGCGGCGCGCTCGACGTCTTCGGGGCCCGCCGCGCCGAGCTGGAGGTCCGGGGCGGCACCGGACACCGCCGGTACGCGCAGGACGGCCCCGGCCTGGGTGACCCCGCCGCCGCCCGCTCCGGGCCGGCCATCACGCGCAGCATGGCGGTCGCCGGGCACCCGGTCGGCGAGCTCACCGTCTGGCTCGGTGAGCCCAGTCTGCCGGTGCCGCAGGACGAGGCGGCCATCACGGCGTACGGCGAGGCGCTGGCCGGTGCGCTGCACGACGCGGCGGCGCACCAGCGGATCGCCGAGCTGGACGCCCGCGCGGCGTACGAGCGAGTGCACGACCCGCTCACCGGGCTGATCAACCGGACCGCGTTCGCCGAGCGGGGCGACCTGCTGCTGCGCTCGCTGGACCGGGGTCAGCACGTGGCCCTGCTGCTGCTCGACGTGGTCGACTTCCGCGAGGTCAACCGGACGCTCGGCCACCGCGGCGGCGACGAGGTGCTGCGGCTCGTCGCGGAGCGGCTGGTCGAGCTGGCCCGGCCGCTGGAGCTCGTCGCGCGGACCGGCGACGACGAGTTCGCACTGCTGCTGCCGGCGATGGCGGCGCTCTCCGACCAGGGCAGCCGGGCCGCCGGCTCGCTGCCGCCGGCCCTGCGCCGGGCCCGGGAGCTGGTCGAGCAGCTGCGGCTGCCGATGGAGGTGGCCGGGGTGCGCCTCGCCGTCGAGGTGACCGTCGGCGTGGTGGCGGAACGGCCGGGCCGGATCGAGGTGAGCGAGCTGCTCCGGCGGGCGTCGCTCGCGGTCGGCCAGGCCAAGGAGCTGAACGTGACGGTCGGGACGTACGACAGCAGCCAGGACGCGAGCAGCACCGATCACCTGGCACTGCTCGCCGAACTGCAGGACGCGTTCGCCGCCGACGACCAGATCGTGCTGCACCTGCAGCCCGCCGTCGACCTGGTGACGGCCGCGCCGACCGGGGTGGAGGCGCTGGTCCGGTGGCGGCACCCGCGCCGCGGGCAGCTCTCGCCGGGCGCCTTCCTGCCCGCCGTGGAGCGCAGCGAACTGCTCATCCCGTTCACCCGGCGGGTGCTCGACCTGGCCCTCGCGGCCGCCGCCGACTGGGCGGCCCACGGCATCGACATCCCGGTCTCGGTGAACGTGTCGGCGCGCAGCCTCACCGACCCGACGTTCCCGGCCCAGGTCACCGAGGCGCTGCGCCGCCACCGGACGCCCGCCTCACGGCTGGTCCTGGAGATCACCGAGTCGGTGGCGGTGAGCGAGCAGGAGATCGTCGACGAGGTGCTGGCCCGGCTGCGCGCGTCCGGCGTGCAGATGTCGCTCGACGACTTCGGCACCGGGTTCTCCTCGCTCGCCTCGGTCACCCGGATGCCTGTCGACGAGATCAAGATCGACCGGTCGTTCGTGGACGAGATGATCGACAAGCCGGCGGCCGGCGCGGTCGTGCGCGGCGCGGTCGAGCTCGGCGCGCGGCTCGGCGTCCGGGTGGTGGCCGAGGGCATCGAGACCATCGAGCAGCGGGCCGCGCTGATCGAGCTGGGCTGCCCGATCGCGCAGGGTTACCACTTCTGCAAACCCATGCCGGCCGACAAGATCGTCCAGGCGCTGACGCAGCTCCGGGAGGACGCGCCGGCCCCGGTGACCCGGTTGCGGGCGGACGGCGCCTCCTGAGGCGTCGTGAGAGGCCTGCAACGTGGCCTTTGCAGCACAAGGACAACCCCGTCGACTGGTGGCAGTGGTCGGCGGAGGCGTTCGAGGAGACTCGCCGCCGGGACGTGCCGGTGATCATTTCTGTGGGGTATGCGGCCTGCCACTGGTCGCTGTCAGTGACCTCGTCGACCCAGTAGTCGACGTACTGAAGGCCAGCTTCGGGAGTAGCCAGAGCGCTGCCAGCGAAACGCGATGGCACACGACGGGCGAAGACGGCAGGATTCCGTCCGGGTGAGTTGCTTGCCGATCCGGCTGCGACGGTTGCACGTCGACGGGCGTACTTTCGTGTGGCGTGCGGAGATCCGTCACGTCCAGGGCAGTGGTGACTGCCATCGCTGCATTCGCGTACGCGTCTGGGGGAACGGCAAGACCAGTCGGGTACGACAGGCGGACTTGCTGTCCTCGGCCTTGCCGTCGCCGTGGGGAGCGTGCGCGACAGGCGGCGCCTACCCCACTTCCTCTGACCTGCGCGCGATCATCACGTATGCCGTGGGTGCCGGCTGGAGTCCCGATCTTGGGGGCGCAACGTTCGTGCTGTCGGAACGAGCACACGCAAGCCGATTCGCTTTGCCCGGCTTTCTGCTCACCGATCGCTTGCGGACGACGGAGAGCGCAGACCCCACCGTCCGGGTCGGAAGCTTCCACGAGGCCCACGAGGAAGGCGTACGCCGGGGCTGATGTGATCGATCGAGAAGGCGTCTCACGGCTATTGGCTGATGGATGTCCAGAGCCGGTCGACCGGCATGATGTGGATGCGGTCCTCGTAGGTGAAGGACCGGAGTCCTGTGCTGAGAGCGACTCCGGCGATGAACTTGTCGCCAAGCGCCGCTCGTAGCTTGCGGAGACCTTTTAGATCGGTGCCCGCGACGCGTTCGTTTGCCTTGACTTCGAAGGCGAGTACCTGGCCGTCATCGAACTCGATGACGTAATCGAACGGGCACTCCCCGGGCGCGGGCCAAGGTGCTCAAGACCGTGGACTTGCCGACGGAGCGTGGGCCGTGCAAGGCGATGACCGGCTCCACAGGGAGCAAGTTGTCGAGCAGCGCAGAGACACGCCGTTCCGCGAACCTGGCGAGTGGCTCCACCATGCTGTCTCCGATGACGGTGTAGTGCCAAATACCGGAAGGTAAAGTACCAAAATCAGAGATGGAGAACTACTAAAATTTGAGGGCCTGAACTACCCAATCGTGAGGCCGCCTTGAGCGTCACGGCATCCCGGGCGAGGACGACGGGGTAGCCGAGTCGTGCCTCATCCCGCGGCCACCCTTGTGAGAGGGTTGGTCCATGAACCGGCTGGGTAGTGCCAACTCGCCCTACCTCCTCCAGCACGCCGACAACCCCGTTGACTGGTGGCCGTGGGGGGACGATGCTTTCGCGGAGGCCAAGCGGCGAGACGTGCCTTTACTGATCTCAGTAGGGTATTCGAGCTGTCATTGGTGTCACGTGATGGCGCACGAGTCCTTCGAGGACGCGGCGATCGCCGCGCAGATGAACGAGGGCTTCGTCTCGGTCAAGGTGGACCGCGAGGAGCGACCCGACGTGGACGCCGTCTACATGACCGCCACGCAGGCGATGACCGGTCAGGGCGGCTGGCCGATGACGGTCTTCGCCACGCCCGACGGCGACCCGTTCTTCTGCGGCACCTATTTCCCGCGCGACCAGTTCGGCCGGCTGCTCGCCAGCGTCACCACCGCGTGGCGTGATCAGCGCGACGACGTGCTGAAACAGGGCGCCGCCGTGGTCGAGGCGGTGGGTGGCGCGCAGATGATCGGCGGGCCGCGGGCGCCGATCTCCGGCGACCTTCTCGCGGCCGCCGCCCAAGGCCTCGCCAAGGAGCAGGATCAGACGTACGGGGGATTCGGCGGCGCCCCGAAATTCCCGCCGCACATGAACCTGCTGTTCCTGCTGCGTCACCACGAGCGGACTGGTTCGGCCGACGCCCTGGAGATCGTCCGGCACGCGTGTGAGCGGATGGCCCGCGGCGGCATCTACGACCAGCTGGCCGGTGGCTTCGCCCGCTACGCGGTGGACGAGACCTGGACCGTGCCGCACTTCGAGAAGATGCTCTACGACAACGCGCTGCTGCTGCGGGTCTACACCCAGCTGTGGCGGCTCACCGGCGACCTGTTCGCCCGCCGGATCGCCGACGAGACGGCGGCGTTCCTGCTGCGCGACCTCGGGACGGCGCAGGGCGGCCTGGCGTCGGCGCTGGACGCCGACACCTCCGGCGTGGAGGGCCTGACGTACGCGTGGACGCCCGCGGAGCTGGCCGAGGCGCTGGGTGCGGAGGACGGCGCCTGGGCCGCCGACCTGTTCCGGGTGACCGAGCCCGGCACTTTCGCCCATAATTCGGCCTCCGCGCCGATAGACGGCGCTGCGGACCGAATGAAGGGCGTTGAGCACGGCAAGAGCGTGCTGGTGCTGGCCCGGGACATCGACGAGGCGGATCCGGCGATCGTGGAGCGCTGGCGGGACGTGCGGCAGCGGCTCCTGACGGCGCGGAACGGACGGCCCCAGCCGGCCCGGGACGACAAGGTCGTCGCGTCGTGGAACGGGCTGGCGATCACCGCGCTGGCCGAGCACGGTGTGCTCACCGGGTCGGCCGGCTCGCGGGACGCGGCGGTCGCGCTCGCCGAGGTGCTCGCCGATCGGCACCTCGTGGACGGGCGGCTGCGCCGCGTCTCACGTGACGGTGTGGCCGGGGAACCCGCCGGGGTGCTGGAGGACTACGGGAGCGTGGCGGAGGCGTTCCTCGCCGTGCACCAGGTGACCGCCTCCCCCCGGTGGCTGACTCTCGCGGGGGAGTTGCTGGACGTGGCGCTGGCCCGGTTCGGCAGCGGGGACGGCGGGTTCTACGACACGGCCGACGACGCGGAGAAACTGCTCACCCGCCCGGCCGACCCGACGGACAACGCCACACCGTCCGGTCTGTCCGTGGTGTGCGCGGCGCTGGTGTCGTACGCGGCGCTGAGCGGCTCGACGGCGCACCGGGAGGCGGCGGACGCGGCGCTCGCCACGGTCGGCCCGCTGATCGGGGGACACCCGCGGTTCGCCGGTTACGCGGCGGCGGTGGCCGAGGCGGCACTGACCGGCCCCTACGAGATCGCTATCGCCACGACCGACCGGACGGCCGCGGATCCGCTGGTGGAGGCGGCGCACTGGTCGGCGCCGGGCGGCACGGTGATCGTCGTCGGGGAACCGGACCGGCCGGGCGTGCCGCTGCTGGCGGACCGCCCGCTGATCGGCGGGGCGTCGACGGCTTACGTCTGCCGGGGCTTCGTCTGCGACCGTCCGGTCACCACACCGGGCGACCTGGCCGACCGCCTGGGTCAGTCGCCGACGGAGAGGTGATCCCCGACGGAGGTCTGAAGCAACCAGGTGAGCGGCACCCTGGCGGTGACTTCATAGGCGCCGTCGGGGCCGAGCCGGTGGATGGTGACCGTGTTGGCGGTGTCGCGGGCCACGGTCCAGTACTGCGGGATCCCGGCGGCGGCGAATTCCGACACCTTGACGACTTGATCGATCGCCTCGGAGCCGGGCGAGATGATCTCGATAGCCAGAACCAGGTCGGCGGTGGACATCCAGACCGCCGGTGGCTGAGGACGGGACCAGACCGTGAGATCGGGAACGCGTCCGCCCTCGCCGTCCGGACCGGGGACCCGGATGCCGGCGACCTGCATGATCTGTTCGAGTGGCAGCCCCGCGGCGATGAGCCATGCCATCAGCCGCGTGGCGATGATCGCGTGCTGATTGTCCGGGGGAGGCACGACGGAGAGCGCTCCTTCGACACTGGTTTCGTAGCGGTGACCATGCGTGTCCGCTTCGATCATCGCGGCGAGGTCGTCGAGCGTGATGACGGCCGGCATGTGCCGGCCTACCGCTTCTGCGCTCATGGCGACATCGTATCGGCGGGGCATGGCGGGTGTCTGCGTTGCCGATCGTCAGGGGACGGGGCGGAAACCGGAGGCGCCCGGAGGGCGGGGAGGGCTCCGGGTGCGGTTGGGGGAGGTTCGGGCGTACCGGGAAATGGGGTTGATTTTGGGGTTGAGCTGCGCCGTCGATAGGCTTGGCGCGCGATGGATACCCGAACCGGTCTGCCTGTAGTCGGCATGGTGGGTGGGGGCCAGCTGGCCCGGATGACCCACCAGGCTGCCATTTCCCTCGGCCAGTCACTGCGTGTGCTCAGTGAGAAGCCTGATGACAGCGCCGCGCTGGTCGCGGCTGACGTGCCGATCGGCACGCACACCGACCTGTCCGCCCTGCGGGAGTTCGCGAAGGGCTGCGACGCCGTCACGTTCGACCACGAGCATGTGCCGACCGAGCACATCGAGGTGCTCGAAGCGGAAGGCGTGAAGATCTTCCCGGGCTCGAAGGCGCTGGTCTTCGCCCAGGACAAGGGCATGATGCGGGAGCGCCTCGCCGCTCTCGGCGCGCCGGTGCCGCGGTGGCGGCGGGTGAGCACGGCCGAGGAGATCGAGGCCTTCGCGGGCGGGTCCTGGCCGGTGGTGGCGAAGGCCACCCGAGGGGGGTACGACGGGCGCGGCGTCTGGATGGTCGGATCGCCGGAAGCCGCCGCCGATCTGGTGTCGACGGGCATCCCGCTGATCGTCGAGGAGAAGGTGCCGCTGCGGCGCGAGCTCGCCGCCCTCGTGGCACGCTCGCCGTTCGGGCAGGTCGCGGCCTATCCCGTGGTCGAGACCGTGCAGAAAGACGGCATCTGCGTCGAGGTGATCGCGCCGGCGCCGGGGCTCGCGGACGACCTGGCGCTCGAGGCGCAGCAGCTCGCCATCGACCTGGCCACCGAGCTCGGCGTGGTCGGCCTGCTCGCGGTGGAGCTGTTCCAGACCGACGCCGGCATCGTCGTCAACGAGCTGGCCATGCGCCCGCACAACTCCGGCCACTGGACCATCGAGGGCGCGCGGACCTCGCAGTTCGAGCAGCACCTGCGGGCCGTGCTGGACTACCCGATGGGCTCGACCGAGCTGACCGCGCCGGTCGTCGTGATGGCGAACGTGCTGGGTGGCGAGCCCGGCGGCATCTCGATCGACGAGCGGCTGCACCACCTGTTCGCGGCGGACCCCGGCGTCCGCGTGCACCTCTACGGCAAGCAGATCCGGCCCGGCCGCAAGATCGGTCACGTGACCGCGCTCGGCTCCTCGGTGGACGAGGTCCGCGCGCGTGCCGTGCGGGCCGCCCAGTGGCTTCAGGAAGGCAAGTGATGGCACCCGTCGTCGGCATCATCATGGGCAGCGACTCGGACTGGCCCACCATGGAGGCCGCCGCGATCGCGCTCGCCGAGTTCGAGGTGCCGTTCGAGGTCGGCGTCGTCTCCGCGCACCGGACCGTCCGCAAGATGGTCGACTACGCCGAGTCGGCCGCTGACCGCGGCATCAAGGCGATCATCGCGGGCGCCGGCGGCGCGGCCCACCTGCCGGGCATGGTCGCGGCCCTCACGCCGCTGCCGGTGATCGGTGTGCCGGTCCCGCTCAAGCACCTGGACGGCATGGACTCGCTGCTCTCCATCGTGCAGATGCCGGCCGGCGTCCCGGTCGCCACCGTGTCGATCGGCGGGGCGCGCAACGCCGGCCTGCTCGCCGTCCGGATCCTCGGGTCGTCCGATCCGGCGCTGCGGCAGCGGATGGCCGACTTCCAGACCGGCCTGGAGAAGATGGTCGGCGAGAAGGACGCGGCGCTGCGGGCGAAACTGCTCGGCTGAGATCTCCGGATCTCAGCGCATCTTCGACAGGACGCTTCGCAGCTCCTGGGTGCGGCGGCGATTCTCGCTCGTCGCGCCCAGGAAGAGCAGCACCACACCGACCGGCACCAGCACCAGCCACGGCCCGACCAGGTTGAAGCCGAACCAGAACGCGGCGAACACCGTGGCGATCGCGCCGATCACCACGGGCGCCTGCTGCTGGGTCCGCGAGCCGACGATCAGCGTCACCACCGCACCGAGCAGCAGCAGCACCGGACGGGTGTCGCCACCGGCGTCGGCCAGCACGATGCCCATCGTCGGCACGAACGCGGCGAGCAGCGCCGGACCGTAGGCCGCCCAGCTGCTCAGGTCCGGCCGGGTGTGCGCCTCCACCACGCCGACCGCCAGCGCCAGCGCGGCGAACGGCAGCGTGTAGGCCTCCGGGACGGCCACCTCGGCCAGCGCGATGAACAGCCACCAGCCGACGATCTCGAAGCCGACCGCCACCCAGAACAGCGTGCGCCGCTGCTGCGGGGTGCGGTCCGGACGGGACGCGGTCAGGCCGAGCACCGCGCCCCACGCGGCCAGCAGCGCGGCCAGATGCGCCGGGGAGTCGAACGCCAGCACGCCGGCGATCAGCGCGGACGCGTACCCGCACCACTCGACGGTGACCGCCTCGGCCCGGTACTGCGGCAGGCCCAGCCTCGGCAGCGCCGCCTCCAGCGAGAGCAGCACCGCGCCGACCGCGAGGACGCCGAACGCCGCCCACTGCCGCGTCAGACCCGCCGAGATCGCCACCGTCATCACGAACATCTGGCCCATCAGGGCGGCGAAGAGCCAACCCAGGATCCGAGCCATCTGGGTACGGCCACCGACCGCCGCCACCAGTCCCACACCGATCGCGCTGCCCAGTGTGAACAGCGTCAGCGGCTCCTCGGCGAGGCTGCCGGCCAGCCCGGCGCCACCGGCCAGCAGGCCGACCACGAAGACGATGCTGCGCGTGGTCCGCAGCAGCGGCGCCCGGGTCGCGGCCGGCGGCGGGGTCAGCGCCAGACCCAGCATCGAGATGGTGAAGACCACGAGCGCCGCGCCGGTCGCCGCCGGGAACCCGGCGTGCAGCGCGATCGGCGTGATCAGCAGGGTCAGCGCCACGCCCGGCAGGATCACCGGAACCGTCTCGGACGCCTTGCCGCCGAAACCGAGCGCGGCCAGGGCGGCGGCGCCCGTCAGCAGGACGGCGGCCAGGGCGCTGGTGGCGTCCACGTTGCCGGCGTTCGGCACGGCCAGCGCCGGGATCGGGCCGTCCCAGATCGCGTTGATCTGCTTCAGCGGGTCGACCAGGGCGGCCCGCAGAGCCGGCGCGAGCGAGAAGAGCGCGAGCAGGGTGGGCAGCAGCGCCAGCCAGACCGCGCCGGTCGCCGGGTCGGCCAGCCAGCGCTCGCCGAGACCGCCCGCGGTCAGGCCGCTCGAGCGCAGCGTGCCGCGACGGACCCGGACGTACCGCGGGGCGGGGTACTCCAGCGGGGCGACCCGCTGCACCGGCGCCGGGATCGAGCCGCGCAACAGTTCCGCGAGCACGCCCAGCAGGGCGGCGGCCGCCGCGTACAGCGCCGTCGGGTAGTCGGAGGGCACCGACGTGAGGGCGGTGACCGTGGCGCCGAGCACCAGGCCGATCGTGGCCCACGGGAGGTACTGCGGGATGTACTTGCCGAGGGCGGCGAGCACGGCCAGGCCGATGCCGGACGCGGCGAGCGCGGCGGTGAGGATGACCTGGACGTCGTAGTGCTGGTCGGCGGCGGCGCTGGCGAAGACGCCGGGGAGTGCCAGCAGTACCGCGCCGGTGGCCGCGCCGCCGATCTGCGCCCGGTGCCGGGGGAGCGCGGTGTCCGGCATCTCGGCGTTCTCCGCGGCCTCCTCGGCGGCCTCCATCGGCTCCGGGGCGGCGCCTCGGATCGGCATCCGGGCCAGCACCGCGACGAGCACGCCGAGCAGCACCACCAGCAGCAGGCCGAGCGCTGTCGCCCACGGGCGGACCAGGCAGGTGGCGACCGCGTGCAGCAGCACCACGGCGGCGACCGCGGCCCGGGCACGCCCGGCGGCGGGTGAGGGGGCGGCGACGGCGGCCAGACCGTACGCGATGGCGACCGCCCCGCCGACGAGCAGCGGCGCCCACCAGGGGAGCCCGAGCGCGTACGGCGCGCCGATCGTGGCGAGCGCGGCGGCCAGGCCGGAGGCGCGGTGCGACCACGGCTTGGGCATCGCGATCGCGGCCGTGACGGCGATCATGACGAGGGCGAACGAGGCCTGCCAGGCGCCGGCCGGCGGGTCCTGCGCGTACCGGCTCAGGTCGCCTTCCCAGAGGCCACCCGGAACGGCGAGGATCCGCAGCCCGTCGATCGCCGCCTGCACGCCGGCGATCAGACCGACCACCAGGGCGGCGACGCCGAGGCCACGGGACGGGCCGCGTTTCCAGTCCTCCGGAAGGACCGTCACGCCCATTCCGACCAGCAGCACCACCACGCCTGCCACGGCGAGCGGCGCGGCCGGGAAGGCGAGCGCGGCGACCCGGGCCAGCGCGCCGCAGATCGCCACGGTGGCGGCCGCGGCGGCGATGTCCGGCCCGTCCAGCAACCGGTCGTTGCGTCCCCGCTCGTCGATCGACTTGGCGAAGAAGAGCAGGCCGGCGGCGCCGAGCAGCAGCGCGCCCACCCACAGGTCGGGCGCGGCCGCGCCGGGTGCGAAGAGGGCGGCCAGCGCCATCGCCACCGCGCCGAGTCCGGTGCCGAGCGTCAGCGGCAGGCTGATCTCGCGCCGGGCGACCTGGTAGACGGCCGCGTAGCTGAGCGTGCCGGCCACCGCGAGGAAGCCGGCGGCCAGGGCCGGAACCGTCGCCTGCGCGGTCGGCGGCGGCCCGCCTCCCGGGTCGGCGATCGCCAGCGCGGCGGTCACCGCGGCGCCGGGCAGCGCGAGCGCGGCGGCGCCGGACGCCCAGTCACCGATCACCCAGGCGAAGAGCCGGACCGGGATCTGGCGTGCGGCGATCGCCACCATCACGCCGGCCCCGCCGATCGCGGTCAGCACCGCGGCGGTCAGCCAGGAGGCGCTGAGCGAGGCGCCGGCGCCGAACAGGCCGACCACGCCGGCGGCGATGACGTGCGCGAACGCGATCCGGCGGGTGCTCGCCCAGAGGCCCGCGGCGCCCAGGCCGATCGACGCGAGAACCAGCGGCCAGGGCGCCTCGGACCAGGGCAGCCCGAGCGACGCGGGCACGGCGAGAGCGGTCAGCGCGATGCCGGCGACCGCGCCCTCGTGCCGGATGCTCGACGGCAGCGCGAGCGCCGCCGCGACCGTCAGCAGCAGGGCGCTGAACGCCAGCAGCCAGCCGGACGGGCCGACCGCGTCGGCGAGCTGCTGGCCGTAGGCGGCGGTGTCGGCGTTCCAGACCGGGCGGGCGGCGGCGACCGGGGCCAGCGCGGCCCGGAGCGCGTCGATCGAGACGATCAGTCCGATGATGGTCAGGGCGCCGGTGGACGCCCACTGCGGGCCGCGGCGGATCGGCTCGGCCAGCAGGCCGACGACCGCGCCGGTGACCGCCACGGTCGCCGCCGCGATCACCAGGGTCCAGCGCGGGTCGACCACGTCGGTGAGGCGGGCGGTCGTGCCGATCACCGCGAGGGTCAGCACCGCGCCCGCGACGTTCATCGCGAGCGGGTTCTTCAGCAGCTTGGCGGCGAAGACCCCGGTGAGCGCGGCGGCGATCAGCACCAGGCCGGACCGGAGCGCGTCACCGACGGCCTCGGCCTGCAGCAGCGCCACCGACGCGTAGATCAGCGCGCCCGCGCAGGCGAAGCAGAGCAGCGCGAACGTCAGCTCGCGCAGCCAGTCGGCGGACGGCGGGGTGGCCGGCGGCGCGAGCGGCATCGAACCGGCGGGCGGCGCGTCCTCGGGACGCGGACCCGGGAAGATCCGGGTCGGCAGCCAGCGGCGCTTCGGCCGGCTGAGACCGGAAATTATCAGGTCGGGCTCTTCCGGGCGGGACTCCGGGCGCGGCGGAGCGTCCGGATCGTCGAACCGGTCGCCGTCGGCGTCCGCGAGCGACTCCCGGTCCGGCGGGAGTGGCCGGCCCAGCGGCCAGCGCGGCACCAGCCGTCCGCTGCGGATCACGGTGGTGAGCAGCAGCAGGTCGAGCACGGCCACGGCGGTCAGGGCCAGGCCCCAGCCGGCCGGGCTCTGGATCATCGGGTACGCCAGGAGCGGCGCCACCGGCTGTGCGGCGATGACCGTCGCGTACCGCGGCGCGGCCAGCCGGGTGACCCCGGCGTAGACGAACGCGGCCACCGCGGTGATCGCGAACGTGATCCCGAGGTAGAGCGGCGTCGGAACGTCCGGACCGCCCGCCACCGCGCTGCCGTGCAGCGCGAACAGCGTCATCGGGAACATGATCAGCCCGACCGCCGCGATCGACTCGCCGGTCGAGGTGAGACCCCGCCGGGCCACGCCGGGCGCGACGGTGAGAGCGATGCCGGTGGCAAGAGCCAGGATCAGGGTACGGCCGAACGGGTTGTCCACCGCCACGCCGGCGAAGACCACCGCGGCCACACCGAGCAGCAGTGCCCCGAGAACGAGCAGGATGTTCTGCACGGACTGGGTGGACGCCTCCGGCGGGTGCTGCATCGGCGGCGGCTGCCGGCGCGGACCGGCGCCGGGGCGCCCAGGTCGCTCGACGCGCTCGCTCGGCGGCGGATCGTCGACGAGCATCGTGACTCCGTCGCTGGCGACGCCGGGCGGGCCGGTGTGCCGGGTGCCCGGCTCGGCCCAGTCCGGCGGCGGCGTGGCGCCCGCGCCCGAGCGGGACGGCGGCGTCGCGCGCGCACCCGAGCGGGACGGCGGCGTCGCGCGCGCACCCGAGCGGGACGGCGACGTGGCGCGCGCGCCCGAGCGGGACGGCGGCGGCGGGTCGTCGGCCTGCGGCTGCGAGCCCGGCGGCGGGGGCGGCGGGAAGTCACCGGTGCCGACCGGCTTGCGCCGGGTGGTCCGCTTGCTCTTGGCGCCCTTGGACTTCTGGGCGTGCGCGAGGATGTCCCGCTGGAACTGAGCTGCCTGGATCTTGCTGGCGATCTTCGTCCGCTCGGACGCGGCCTGCATGTCCTTGATCTTCAGTTCCGCGATGGAGGCGTCGATCCGAGCCAGATCGTCGGCGTAATCGGACTCGTCAGCCTGCGCCACGGGACCTCCTCGACTCCTCTTGGTAACTAGAGCATGCCGGTCGGACACCTCATTAGAACAGTCTCAACCGGGTGGAGATCTGTGGAAACGGCACGGAACCCGACGCTTTTGCAGGGGGTACTTCCCGGGCGGGATCTTCCGCACACTTCCGACTGTTGCGTGGTCAGCGCTACGCGCCGGTAACATGACCGCGGGACCACTTAGGGAAGGTTAAGGTCATGTCTGATTTCGACGCATACCGGCTGCCGGAGGACCACGAGACCATTCGCGCCGCCGTGCGTGAAGTCTGTGACGCGCGGGTCGCCCCGCACGCCGCCGAAGCCGACGAGACCAGCGAGTTCCCCAAGGCGTCCTACGACGCCCTGCGGTCCTCCGACTTCCACGCCCCGCACATCCCGGTGGAGTACGGCGGCGCCGGCGCGGACGCCCTCGCCACCGCGATCGTGATCGAAGAGGTGGCCCGCGCCTGCGCCTCCTCCTCGCTCATCCCGGCGGTCAACAAGCTCGGCACGATGCCGCTGATCCTCTCCGGTTCCGAGGACATCAAGCGTCGCTACCTGACGAAGGTCGCCGCCGGCGAGGCGATGTTCTCCTACTGCCTCTCCGAGCCCGAGGCCGGCTCCGACGCCGCCTCGATGACCACCCGCGCGGTCCGCGACGGCGACCACTGGGTGCTCAACGGCGTCAAGCGCTGGATCACCAACGCCGGCGTCTCGGAGTTCTACACGGTCTTCGCGGTCACCGACCCGTCCGCCCGCTCCAAGGGCATCTCCGCGTTCGTCGTGGAGAAGTCCGACGAGGGCGTCAGCTTCGGCGCGCCGGAGAAGAAACTCGGCATCAAGGGCTCACCGACCCGCGAGGTCTACTTCGACAACGTACGCATCCCGGCCGACCGCATGATCGGTGCCGAGGGCACCGGTTTCGCCACCGCCATGAAGACCCTGGACCACACCCGGGTCACCATCGCCGCCCAGGCCATCGGCATCGCGCAGGGCGCACTCGACTTCGCGCTGAACTACGCGAAGGAGCGCAAGCAGTTCGGCAAGCCGATCGCCGACTTCCAGGGCCTGCAGTTCATGCTCGCCGACATGGGCATGAAGCTGGAGGCGGCCCGGCAGCTGACCTACGCGGCGGCCGGCAAGAGCGAGCGCGGCGACGCCGACCTGACGTACTTCGGCGCGGCAGCGAAGTGCTTCGCGTCGGACGCGGCCATGGAGATCACCACCGACGCGGTGCAGATCCTGGGCGGGTACGGATACACGCGCGATTACCCGGTCGAGCGCATGATGCGCGACGCAAAGATCACCCAGATCTACGAGGGCACCAACCAGGTGCAGCGGATTGTGATGGCGAGGCAGCTTCTCAAGGGCTGAATCCAGACGTTTTAGCAGGTCAAGGCGGGGTTGACTCTTCGGAGTCAGCCCCGTTTGTTATCTATGAGTGGCTCGTAGATGTCCGGGATTCACGAAGGTGTGCCCCCGCTTTGCTCGGCTGGAGCGGCTCCGAGAATGTTTCCGCAGCTCACTGGGGTTTTGATCGTGCTCGATGGCGGGGTCGGTCACTTCCTCGCTACTGGTTCTTTGTGTTCTTTTTCGGTTGTCGTTCTGGGCAAATCCTGGCCCCTTTGATTCTTAAACTTAAATGCGTTGACGTCATGCAGCTCCAGCCGAATCGCCAACGGCCTATGAACTGGTCTTATGGTTGAAGGCCAGCCATCGCCCGCGGGTGAATCCGTTTGCCTACGCTGAGTAATTCCGGCGTGGTAGGTGATGCAGAGGGCGTTCGTGGCCTCCGCCCCGGCAGGCTGCGGCTTAGCGGCCGGCTGAGGAACCGGGTCCGCTGTGTGGGGGTTCCGACAAGGCGATGCGGGCCTGCTCCTGCAGGCCCGCATCTGTCTCTCGGTGAATGAGAGACGCGTTGTTCAACGGGAGTCGTAGACCCCATTCTTGCGGTTTCGTGTTCGTTGTTCCTCAGCCAGGATGTCGATCTCCGTATGCACAGCAAGGCGAAGGCGACCATCCGGGACGTCGCCGCTCACGCCGGGGTGTCGCGTGCGGCGGTCTCGAAAGTGCTGAGGCGGGCGCCGGGAGTCAGCGCGGAGATGCACCGCCGGGTCACTGCGGCCATCAGCGAGTTGCAATACCGGCCGCAGGTGGCCGCCCGTTCGCTGCGCGGCCGCAGCCAGACCCTGGGCGTGTTATCGCCGCAGGAAGCCGGTCCGCTTGCCACGTCGATCATCACGTCGTTCGCCCGGGCTTTGGACGCGACACCGTATGACTTCCTGGTGCGTCCCGTGCCCGACACTGCTGACCATCAGCTCGAGGCGGCGTGGTCGCTCGTCGATCATGGGATGGAAGGGCTGGTCCTGGCGGACATCAGCCTGACCGAGGATCAGCTGGAGAGCCTGGCCCGCCGGGTCCCGGTCGTTCTGGTGGGCCGTGCCAGCCGGAGTGACCTGCTCGACAGCTTCTCCGTTGACGATGTCGCCGCCGCTCGTCTGCAGCTCGATCACCTTGTCGCCCTGGGCCACACGCGGATCGCTTGGTTGTCACCAGCGGTGAGCGGAGACCGACACCCTGCCGCCTTGCTCGAACGCGTCTGTGCGGGCTCCGCCGTCTTCGCTCATCCGGCCGGTCTCGGCGACGACGGCGGTTACCGGGCAGCGTGCGAGTTGCTGGCCCAGCCGCAACCGCCCACCGCCATCGTGACCTGTACGGATGTCATGGCGCTCGGCGTTCTCCGGGCAGCCCGTGACGTCGGTGTAGACGTTCCCGGCCAGTTGTCCGTCGTGGGGGCCGGCGATTCATCGATCGCCGCACACCCACTGATCGCACTGAGCTCGGTGTCGGCGCACGATGCCAGCAATGCCGACGACGTGCTGGGAGCACTGCTCGACCGAGTGGCTGGACGGACCACCGCGATCCACGTGCAGTGGCGGCCGCGGATGGTCGCCCGGCGGTCTTCCGCCCCGCCTTTGAGTAGATAGGGTTCGGCAAGCCGCGGGCTCGTATGGCCGGGGTGTCACGATGGCGCTGTGCAGACTGATGACCGACCTCGTGGTGAGCCGGTGCTCGCCAGGGCGGCCCGGATCCTGCAAGCGTTCACTCCGGACGAGCCCGAGTTGTCGGTCTCGGAGATCGGCCGGCGGGCACGGCTGCACGTCGCCACCGCTTCCCGGCTGATCGCCGCTCTCGTTGATGAGGGCCTTCTCGCACGGACCGCGACAGCTAAGGTTCGCATCGGCGTGCGGCTGTGGGAGCTGGCACAACGCGCGTCGCCGACACTCGGGCTGCGAGAGGCGGCCATGCCGTTTCTCGAAGACCTGCACGCGGTCATCGGCCACCATGTTCAGCTGGGAGTGCTCGACGGCGGCGAGGTGCTCTTCGTCGAGCGGCTGTCAGCTCGCGACGCGGTGATCAACGTGACCCGGATTGCCGGTCGGCTGCCGCTGCACGCCTCTTCCGCAGGTCTGGTTCTGCTCGCCTGGGCACCACGTGACCTGCAAGAGCAAGTCCTGTCCCGGCCGTTGCGCGGCTACACGCCGACAACGATCACTAATCCGGCACGGCTTCGTGGCGTGCTGGACGGCATCCGCAAGCAGGGCTTCGTCGTGTCGGAGGGGCAGATCCACGCCGACGCCACCGGCATCGCGGTACCCGTACGCGAAGGGCCTGATCCGGCGAGTCCGGTCGTGGCCGGCTTGTCGGTGATCGTGCCCAACGATGGCCGTGCGCCGTCGCTGGTGCCGGCGCTACAGGCCGCGGCACGGGGGATCGCCCGGCAGCTCCGGTGAACTCGTCTCTCGCTCAGTGAGAAGTGACCTTCTCGCGCTGTGACCGCCGTCGCATTCTGGCGGCCTCATGTCACAGGAGGTTCACGTGGCGGAAACACGAACCCTGCGCGTGACCGGCAAAGAGCCGGTCGCCGACGGCGTGGTCGCACTGACGCTGGCCGACCCGGACGGTGGCCGCCTGCCGGACTGGACGCCCGGCGCTCACATCGACCTGATCCTCCCCAGCGGGATGGTGCGCCAATACTCGCTGTGCGGCGACCGGTGGGACGCCTACTCGTACCGGATCGCGGTGCTGCGGGAGCAGAACGGACGGGGCGGATCCGCGTACATTCATGATGATCTTGATCTTGGTGAGGCCGTAGGCCTCGGTGGGCCGCGCAACAACTTCCCACTCGTGCCCGCCGAGCGGTACCTGTTCATCGCCGGCGGCATCGGCATCACGCCGCTGCTGCCGATGATCGCCCAGGCCGACCTGCTCGGCGCGGACTGGCAGCTGCTCTACGGCGGCAGGCGCGAGGCAAGCCTCGCCTTCGGTCAAGATCTGGCGGGGTACGGCGACCGCGTCCACCTGCGGCCCGAGGACCGGTACGGGTTGCTCGACCTGCCTGGATTCCTCGATGCCTGGCAGCCCGGCACTCGCGTCTACTGCTGCGGCCCGGCCCCGCTCCTGGCCGCTGTCGAGCAGGCCTGCGCCGGACTACCGCAGCACACGCTGCGCACCGAGCGTTTCACCGCCTCCACGCTGACCGGACCAGCGCGCAGCACACCGTTCGAGATCGAGCTGGCCCGGTCCAAGACCGTAGTGACGGTGCCCGCGGACTCGTCGGTCCTCGATGTCCTTGCTGCTGCCGGTGCCGACGTGTTGTCCTCCTGCCGCCAGGGCGTGTGCGGCACCTGCGAGATCACCGTGCTGGCGGGGGAGCCGGACCACCGCGACAGCGTCCTCGACGACACCGAACGCGCGGCCAGCACCTGCATGTTCGCCTGCGTCTCGCGATCCCGTTCCGACCGTCTGGTGGTGGATCTGTGAAACTTGGTCTTGGGAAGTTGCCGGTCTCCCACGCCGACCCGTTCGACCACGACAACCTCGAAGATCCCGGCCCGCTGCACGAGGCCCTGCGCGAGGCGGGTCCGGTCGTGCACCTGAGTCGCTACGACACCTACGCGCTGGCCCGCTACCAGCACGTGCACGCCGCACTCACCGACTGGCAGGCTTTCCAGTCCGCCGCCGGCGTCGGTCTGAGCAACTTCCGGTACGAGAAGCCGTGGCGCCCGCCGAGCCTGCTGCTCGAAGCAGATCCGCCCCAGCACGACGCCCCACGCCGCGTCCTGTCGGCGACCATCGGCCCGCGGTCGCTGCACCGGCTCCGGGATCAGTGGGCAGCCGCTGCCGACGACCTCGTCGACCGGGTCCTCAGCCACGGAGACGTCATCGACGCGGTGCCGGCGCTCGCCGAGGCATTCCCGCTGCGGGTCTTCCCGGACGCCGTTGGCATCCCCGACGCCGGGCGGGAGAACCTGCTGCCCTACGGCGACCACCTGTTCAACGCGTTCGGACCACCCAACGACCTCGTCGATGCCGGATCCGGGCGCATCGCTGACCTGTCGGCCTGGGTGAACGCCCAGTGCGCCCGCGAGGTGCTCACCCCGGACGGGTTCGGCGCCGCCATCTGGGCAGCCGCCGACCGGGGCGACCTCACACATGAGCAGGCGCCGCTGGTGGTCCGGTCCCTGCTGTCGGCCGGTGTCGACACCACCGTGCACGGACTGTCCGCCGTGCTCTACGCCTTCGCGACCAACCCGGTGCAGTGGCAGCGGTTGCGCGAGCAGCCGGCACTGGCCCGGGTCGCCTTCGACGAGGCGGTGCGCTGGGAGTCGCCGGTGCAGACGTTCTTCCGCACGGCCACCACCGACGTCGAGATCGGGGACACCGTCATCCCGGACGGCGCGAAGATCCTGATGTTCCTCGGCGCCGCCAACCGCGACCCCCGTCGCTGGGGGAACCCTGACCGCTTCGACCTGTCCCGGGACCCGTCCGGGCACGTTGGCTTCGGCATGGGCATCCATCAGTGCGTCGGCCAGCACATCGCCCGCCTGGAAGCCGAATCCGTGCTCACCGCCCTCGCCCGCCGGGTGTCCCGGATCGAACTCGCCGGACCGGTCCACCGCCACCACAACAACACCCTGCGCGCCTGGCGCAGCATCCCCGTACAACTGCACCGAAAGTGAGGACCATGCAGCAGGTGAAAGCGGTCATCGCACGGGCCAAGGGCGCTCCGGTCGAGCTCGTGACGATCAACGTTCCGGACCCCGGGCCCGGTGAGGCCGTGGTGAAGATCCAGTCGTGCGGGGTGTGTCACACCGACCTGCACTATCGCGAGGGCGGGATCAACGACGAGTTCCCGTTCCTGCTTGGACACGAGGCGGCCGGGATCGTGGAGGCGGTGGGCGCCGGTGTCACGGGTGTCGCGCCGGGTGATTTCGTGGTGCTGAACTGGCGTGCGGTGTGCGGGGAGTGCCGGGCGTGCAAGCGCGGTGACCTGCAGTACTGCTTCAACACGCACAACGCGAAGCAGAAGATGACCCTGGAGGACGGCACCGATCTGTCGCCGGCGCTGGGCATCGGCGCGTTCGCGGAGAAGACCCTGGTCGCGGCCGGCCAGTGCACGAAGGTCGACCCGTCCGCCAGGCCCGCCGCCGTCGGGCTGCTCGGCTGCGGCGTGATGGCCGGCATCGGCGCGGCGATCAACACCGGCGGGGTGACCCGCGGCAAGTCCGTCGCGGTGATCGGCTGTGGTGGTGTGGGTGTCGCGGCGGTCGCGGGAGCGGCCCTCGCGGGCGCGTCGCCGATCATCGCGGTGGACATCGACCCGGCGAAGCTGGAGGCGGCCCGCAAGCTGGGCGCCACCCACCTCGTGGACTCGTCGAAGACGGATCCGGTCGAGGAGATCAAGCGGATCTGCGCCTCGGTGTATCCGGGCGCGGAGGGCGCCGACGTGGTGATCGAGGCGGTGGGCCGGCCGGAGACCTGGAAGCAGGCCTTCTACGCCCGTGACCTGGCCGGTGTGCTGGTGCTGGTCGGTGTGCCGACGCCGGACATGAGGGTGCCGGAGCTGCCGCTGATCGACGTGTTCGGCCGTGGCGGCGCGCTCAAGTCGTCGTGGTACGGCGACTGCCTGCCGTCCCGGGACTTCCCGATGCTCGTCGACTTGTACCGGCAGGGCCGTCTCGACCTGGACGCGTTCGTCACCGAGGAGGTCGGCATCGAGGACGTGGAGGCCGCGTTCGCGAAGATGCACGGGCCCGCTACGGCCGGTGAAGCACCGGTGCTGCGTTCGGTGGTCGTCCTGCGTGCCCGCCTCGAAGAAATCTAGGCTGACCGGGCGGGCGCCGGCAGTCAGGTGCCCGCCCGGCTGGTTGTCTCGAAACGGAGTTGTCTGACGATGGCCCGCCATGTCGATCTCAACATGTTGACCGCGCTGGACGCGCTGCTCACCGAATGCAGCGTCACCCGGGCCGCCGAACGGCTCCAGATCAGCCAACCCGCGATGAGCTCAGCCCTGGCCCGGCTCCGCCGGCACTTCGGCGATGACCTGCTCATCCGCATCGGACAGAGCTATCAACTCACCCCCCTGGCGGCCCGGCTCGCCGCACCGACCGCTGACGTCGTCGCAGCCGCCGACCAGGTCCTCAGCGCTCAACCGGACTTCGACCCGACACTGTCTCGGCGCACCTTCACCGTCATCATGTCGGACTACGCGCTGACCGTGCTCGGCGCGGCTGTGGCGGCGCTGATCGATGAGCGAGCACCCCACGTGCGGATGCATGTCCAGCCCACCACCCGTCAGAACGTCGATCAGGCCGCCGACGAACTACGCGACGTCGACCTGCTGGTGCTGCCACACGGCATCGTCACCGGGCTGCCGCACCGCAACCTGTATCAGGACGAGTGGGCGTGCCTTGTCGACGCCTCCACTGATACGGCACTGACCGGCGAAGACCTGGCTCGTCGATCATGGGTGCTGACCTACCACGATGGCACGGCGATCACTACCGCTGCCCGCGAGCTGCGCACCCACGGCATCGACCTCGACGCACGGCTGGTGGTCGACAGTTACACGGTGCTGCCCGCCCTGATCGCCGGCACCGGGCGGGTTGCCCTGGTGCAACGACAGCTTGGTGCGGCGATGGAGGCCTCCGGCCGGGTACGGATGCTCGACTGTCCCTTCCCGACCGCACCGATCGTCGAAGCGATGTGGTGGCACCCGGGTCACGAGAACGATCCGGCGCATCAATGGCTCCGGCAGTGCTTCCTCGACGCCGCCATCCAGGTTCAGCAATAGCGCTGGGACACCGTTCATTCACACGACGGATACACCGCATAAACAATCTCGTCTTCTCCGCTGGCGTGGCATTCCGGCACGGTGACGGCACCCGCGCGCCATCCCCACCCGCGGCCACCACGCGGGTACGGCGCGCCGAGCTGAGGAGACATTCGTGCGAACACGGCGACGAAACCCCGTAGTAGTCTCGATCTTCGCTGCCATCACGACCGCCGGCGCTCTCGCCTTCCCCGGCGCGACCCCGTCGGCATGGGCAGCGACCACTCCGGACTTCGGCCCGAATGTCAAGATTTTCGACCCGAAGACTCCCGTCACAGATATCAACGCCTTCTTGCAGAAGATCTCCGCCGAGCCGGAGTTCAGCACAAACCGGCAGGCGGTCTACTTCAAACCGGGCGTCTACGGCAACGCGGCCGGCCAGAACGACCCGGCGACGGCCACCGGCATCGTCAACAGCGAAGTCGGCTACTACACCTCGATCGCCGGACTCGGCACGTCACCCACCAGCGTCACGATCAACGGCGCCCTGCACTCCGAGCCGCGGCAGAACGCCGACGGCTCCTCCGACGGGCTGACCAACTTCTACCGCTCACTGGACAACCTCTCCATCAACCCGATCCAACGACCGGTGGGCGCGGACGCGGAGCGCGCCAAGCCGGAAGGTGTCGCGCCGGCACACACCATGCGCTGGGCCACCTCCCAGGCGTCTTCGCTGCGCCGCGTCGACATCCAGGGCAACCTGGACCTCAACGGCGCCTACGGTGCCACTCTGTTCGGCACCACCATGGCCGACAGCCGGATCAGCGGCACCGTCAACAGCGGCGGTGACGCCGGACCGGGCCAGGCGCAGTACTACGTGCGTGACAGTCAGATCGGCAGCTGGCGCGGCGGCTCCGCCAACCTCGTCTTCTCCGGCGTGAAGGGCGCACCGGCCAGCGACTTCACCGGCCGCGGCATCACCACCCTGCCGACCACCCCGACGTCACGGCCCGCCCCCTTCCTCACCGTGAACGGCGACTCCTACGCGGTGTTCGTGCCGAAGGCCCGCACCAACGCCTCGGGCGTGAACTGGGCAACCGACAGCACTGCCGGCACCAGCATCCCGATCTCCCGTTTCCACATCGCCAAACCGGGCACCGACACCGCCGCGACGATCAACAAGGCTCTCGCGTCCGGTAAGCACCTCATCCTCACCCCCGGCATCTACCGCCTCAACGGCCCGATCACGGTGACCCGAGCCGACACCGTCGTCATGGGCATGGGATACGCGACGCTGGCACCCACCGGCGGGCAGGCCGCGATCGAGGTGAGCGACGTCAAGGGCGTCGTCATCTCCAGCCTGCTGGTCGACGCGAGCCCCGGCACCGACGTGCTGGTCAAGATCGGAACCGGCACCGCGAACAACATCGGTGACGCGACCAACCCGACGACGCTCAGCGACCTGTTCGTCCGCATCGGCGGCGCCCAGGCCGGCTCCAGCAAGATCTCGTTGCAGGTTAACCAGAGCAAGGTCATCCTCGACGACAACTGGCTCTGGCGCGCCGACCATGGCACCGGCGTGGGCTGGACCAGCAACACCAGCGACACCGGGCTCGTCGTCAACGGCACGGACGTCACCGCGCTCGGGCTGTTCGTCGAACACCACCAGAAGAACCAGGTCATCTGGAACGGCGAGCGCGGCCGGACGGTCTTCTACCAGAGCGAGTTCCCGTACGACCCGCCGAACCAGGCCGCCTGGATGGACGGCACCAAGGAGGGCTACGCGTCATACAAGGTCGCGTCCGGCGTGACGACTCACGCGGCCACAGGCACGGCGATCTACACGCTGTTCCTCGACTCCACCTTCGCCGGCGCGCCGGTGCACGCCTGGACCTCCATCGAGGCCCCTCAGCGCGCCAGCGTCCGCTTCACCGCGATGACGACCGCGGTCATCGCGTTCGGCGGCGGCATCCGCAACATCGTCGGCACCACCGGCGCCGCCGTGGACGCGACGCAGCCCAACCAGGTCGTTCCCGGCTTCACCGCATCTGCCCGGCTGGCTGCCCACCCCCGCTGATCACCCGATGAGGCGATGACCCCGGCTGCCTCAGGCGGCCGGGGTCGAGCCGCTGGATTGCCGGACCACCAGTTCGGGCTGGAAGACCACCTGCCGATGCCGGTGCTGGCCCGGTTCGGCGATCTCCTCGAACAGCAGCTCGGCAGCAACCCGGCCCAGTTCGGTACGGGGCTGCCGGACCGACGTCAGCGGCACGGCGGCCGCAGCGGCGTAGTCGATGTCGTCGTAGCCGACGATCGCCAGCTCGGCCGGCACCCGCAGACCGTGGCCGCTGACCGCTTGCAACAACCCCAGCGCCAGCAGGTCGTTGGCGCAGAACACCGCGTCCGGCCGGGCCGACGCCGACCTGCCGGCCAGCGCGGCTCCCACACCGCGGCCGGTCACGACGCTCACGGTCTCGGTCTCGATGACCTCGAGCGTCGCGCCGGCCGCCGCGCATATCGCGTGCGCACCGGCCAGCCGGGCGGCGACCTGCGGTATGGACAACGGTCCGCCGATGAAGGCCAGGCGGCGATGGCCGGTGGCGATGAGGTGCTCAGCGGCGAGCCGGCCGCCGGTGTGGTCGTCCACCGACACGCAGCACAGGTCCCGCCGTGAGGAGCCGCGGTCGACCAGTGTCACCGGGGTTCCGCGGCGCGCCAGATCGGTGACCGCAGGCACCGCCTCATGCACCGGACTGGCGAGGATTCCTTGCACCCGCTGGCTCTCCAACCGGTCGAAATAGCGGGCCTCCCGTTCGCCGGACTCGCCGCTGCTGTACAGCATGACCACGACGTCACGCTGATCGGCGACCTGTTCGGCGCCTCGGGTCAGGTCGGCGAAGAACGGATTGGTCACGTCCGGGACGATCAGGCCGATGGCCCGGCGGCGCCCAGCGGCCAGCGACCGGGCCGCCTCGTTCGGCACGTAGCCGAGGTGCGTAATGGCAGCGTGTACCCGCTGACGCGTGGCTGGAGCCACAGCGTGCGGCCGATTGAGCACGTTGCTGACGGTGCCGACGGACACGCCGGCGTGCGCGGCGACGTCCGCGATCCTGATCACGGGCAGAGCGTAGGTCAGACGCTTCAATCCCGAACAGCCCTGAAACGGCCAGCGCCCTGAAGGGGAGTCTATACCGCCGCGCCGCGCCCGACTCTGTTTCACACGTGTTGAATCGCGATAAACGCTGGTAGCGATCGTGAACTGCGGATATCCAAGCGATCAATAAGCGGTATCAACAACCTCGTATTGACCACGTGTCCTTGCCCACAGAGTCTTTAGACGCTTCAACGAAGACTTCCCGCGGTCGTCAAGGAGGACCTGTGGCACCCATATCTCCGCGCACCCGCCGACCCGCCCGCGTGGCGGCGGCGATCAGCGCTCTGGCGCTTGTGGCCTGCACCGCCGCCTGCGGTGGGGCAGACGACGACACCGCCTCCGGCGGCTCGTCGGCCAAGAACTTCTCGTTCCTGTCGATCAACGAGAACACCACGATCCCGGCCACCCTCACCACGCTGAGCCAGAAGGAGTGCGCCACCCAGAACACCGCGCAGCCCCTGGAGATCAAGAAGCAGGCGCAGGCCAGCCTCGACCAGCAGCTGCAGCTCCTGGCCGGACAGGGTGCCCTGCCACAGACGTTCATCGCCGCGAACGCGCCGTCGCTGACCAGCCAGCTCGCCGACAGCGGCTCGGTGCTCGACACCGCCGCGATCTCCGAGGGCGTGCTGCCCGCCGCGTCGTCGACGATCAAGAGCCTGTACGACGGCAAGCAGCTCGTGCTGCCGACCGAGCTGAACATCGAGGGCATCTGGTACAACAAGAAGCTGCTCGCCGACAACGGCATCACCACCCCGCCGGCCACCTGGGACGACCTGACCGCCGCATTCGCGAAGCTTCAGGCCGCGGGCGTGCAGCCGATCTCGCAAGCCGGTAAGGGCGGCGACGGCTGGGGTGTGACCCGCTGGGTCGGCAACTACATCCTGCGCTCGCAGGGCCCCGACGCGCTGAAGAAGGTCGCCGACGGGCAGGCCAAGCTCACCGACCCGCAGTACGTCGCGGCCGCTGACGCCATCGCCGCGCTCGGCAAGGCCGGCTACTTCGGCAAGTCGCCCACCTCGATCGACTACGCGACAGCGCTCAACACGTTCCTCGCCGGCAAGGCCGCCTTCATCTACATGGGCTCCTGGGCGCTGTCGGACTTCAACGACGAGAGCAAGAACAAGGTCGGCGCGGACAACGTCGGCTTCCTGAAGTTCCCGACCGTCACCGGTGGCGCCGGCACCGCCGACCAGATGCCCGCCAACGTCGGCACCGCCCTCGCGATCTCGAAGAAGGCGTACGAGAACGACACCAACACCCAGGCCTGGGTGAAGTGCATCGTCGACAACTACGGCACCGTGGCGCTGCGCGATTCCAGCCAGATCACCGGCTTCGCCACGGACGGCAGCGTCGAGGTCCCGGCCCTGACCAAGCAGATCCAGAGCGAGATCAGCAACGTGCAGACCAGCGTCCTGTGGTTCGAGGCGTACTTCTCGGCCAAGGCCACCACCATCAGCCAGGGCAACGGCGGCTTGCTCGCCGGCGGTCAGCTGACCGGCGAGAAGTTCATGCAGACGGTCACCGCCAACCTGGGCTGACCCTGGAGGACGGAGCGCCGGCGGTCTGGCTGGGGTGTCGTGCCGCCGGCGCTCACCTAGAGAGGCAACAAACGAGAATGCACAGCGTGCTCGGCGACCGGAAGTCGGTCGCCATCCTGCTCGGACCAGCGCTCCTGGTCTACTCACTGATCATGCTGGTGCCGATGCTGTGGTCGCTGGGCTACACGTTCTTCACCGGCAGCGTCATCTCCGGCTTCACCTGGGCCGGCGGCGCCAACTTCAGCAAACTGTTCGACGACCCGGCCCTACCCACGGCGTTGTGGTTCACCGTGAAGTACGCCGTCGTCATCACCGTCGGACAGGTCCTCGTCGGATACCTGCTCGCGCTCCTCTATGTCTTCTTCCTGCGCCGGGCCGGCTCGATCATCCGCACCCTGGTGTTCTTCCCGGTCATCCTCCCCACCGTCGCGGTCGCCCTGCTGTTCCAGAAGTTCTTCGAGTACGCGCCACAGACCGGCCCGGTCAACGCCGCGATCGAAGCGTTCGGCGGCACCGGCGTCGACTTCTTCAGCACCCCCGGCCACGCGTTCCTCGTCGTCGCGCTCATGGACATCTGGCGCTCGATGGGCTTCTACGCGGTCCTGCTCTACGCCGGCCTGCTCGACATCCCCGACGAGATGATGGAAGCCGCCTCGACGGACGGCGCCGGCACCTGGCGGCTCATCCGCAGCATCATCGTCCCGCTGTCCCTGCCGGTCCTGGTGAGCTCGCTCGTGTTCAGCATCAACGGCACGCTCAAGGCGTTCGACTCCATCTACGCCCTGACCGGCGGCGGCCCCGGCAGCGCCACCAGCCCGCTGACGCTCTACATGTACCAAACCTCGTTCGCCTACGGCGACTACGGATACGGCTCGACCATCGCCCTCACCCTGACCGTGCTGTGCCTGCTGGTCACCGTTGTCATCTTCCGCGCGACGCGCCGCGACGTGGGACAGGGATAAGCCATGACACTGACCACCAGCCGCCCGGCCCGCGCCGCAACCAGCGCGCCCGCGCCACGCAACACCCGCGACTGGCGGCGCACCGTGCGCCGGCTGCCCGGCTACGCCTGTGTGGCCCTGTTGCTGATCATCGTGGTGTACCCGCTGATCTGGCTGTTCCTGGGCTCCTTCAAGACCCAGGACGAGTTCCTCAACGGCTCGACCACCGCCCTGCCGGAAAGCTTCACCAACTTCGACAACTACACACAGGCGTGGTCGTCGGTGGCGACCTACCTGCAGAACTCGCTGCTCACAGTCGTGCCCGCCCTCGCCCTGATCATCGTGCTCGGCACGGCGGCTGGGTTCGCGCTCGAGGTGCTGGTCTGGAAGGGCCGGCAGACCACCCTGCTGCTCTTCCTCGCCGGGATCATGATCCCCGGCCAGATGATCCTGCTGCCGCTCTTCACCGTCTACTTCAACCTGCACCTGACCGGCACACTCTGGCCGCTGATCATCACCTACACCGCCACCGGCCTGCCGCTGACGGTCTTCATGATGGCCACCTACTTCCGCGCGATCCCCAAGAGCGTCTTCGAAGCCGCCACCATGGACGGCGCCAGCATCATCCGCTCGTTCGTCTCGATCGGCTTCCCGATGATGCGCAACTCGGTACTGACGATCGCGCTCGTGCAGTTCTTCTTCCTCTGGAACGACCTGCTCATCGCGCTGACCTTCACCACCGACGACGCGCAACGCACCGTCCAGGTCGGCCTGCTCAACTTCACCGGCCAGTTCGGCGTCGTCGAGTACGGCCCTACCTTCGCCGCGATCTGCATCAACGTGCTGCTGATCCTGGCCATCTACATCTTCCTCAACCAGCGAGTCATGCGCGGCCTGGCGGCCGGCGCGGTGAAGGGCTGAGCCGCGATGTCCGCCATGAACGGCACGGGTACGCGCGTACCCGCACCCCGCATCGAGCACCACGATCACCCGCTGGGCGTCGGCGAACGCAGCCCGCGCCTGTCCTGGCAGGTGCAGACCGTCCGTCCGGGCTGGCGCCAGACCGCCTACGAGATCGAGATCGATGGCCGGACCACCGGACGGATCAAGTCCGCTGACAGCGTGCTGGTCCCGTGGCCGGGTCCGGCCCTGACCTCCCGCCAGCAGGCTGAGGTCCGGGTCCGGGTCTGGGCAGCCGGGGAAACCCGGCCGACACCCTGGAGCGAATCCACCACCGTCGAGGCCGGCCTCCTGGAGCCCGAGGACTGGGCAGCCGGCTTCGTCGGCTCCGCCGACATCAGCGTCGGAGACCGGCGCCCGGTTCTGCTGCGGCGCGACTTCACGGCACGCCCAGGGCTGCTCAAAGCCAGACTGTACGCGACAGCGTGCGGCCTCTACGAGTTGCAGCTCAACGGCGACCGGATCGGCGACGACGTGCTCGCCCCCGGCTGGACCAGCTACCACCACCGGCTGCCGTACCAGACCTACGACGTCACCGGTCTGCTGCGGGCCGGCGCGAACACCATCGACGGCTGGCTCGCCGACGGCTGGTGGCGTGGCGAATACGGCTGGAACCGGATCGGCGAACGATACGGCACCGACACCGCGCTGCTGGCCCAGCTCGAACTGCACTACACCGACGGCAGCGTCGACCAGATCGTCACCGACGGCACCTGGACCTGGGCCCACGGGCCGATCACGGCATCGAGCATTTACGACGGCGAACACCACGACGCCCGCATCGAACCGGCCGGCTGGACACCCGTACAGACGAAAAAACCGACGGTGGGTGAGCTGACCGCACCCGCCGGACCACCGGTGCGCCGCACCGGAACCCTCCCGCCGGCCAGCGTGACTCGTCTCGACGACGGCACCCATCTGATCGACTTCGGTCAGAACCTCGCTGGCCGACTGCGCATCACGGTCACCGGGCCGACCGGCACCGAGATCGGTATCCGGCACGCCGAAGTCCTCGAACAGGGCCGGCTGTGCACCCGGCCCATCCGAACCGCCGTCGCCCACGACGTATACGTGCTGGCCGGCACCGGCACCGAGACATGGGAGCCACGGTTCACCTACCACGGCTTCCGGTACGCGGAGATCACCGGCTGGCCCGGCGATCTCGACCCGGCCGACGTGGTCGCGGTCGTCTGCCACGACGACATGCACGAGGTCGGCACCTTCTCCTGCTCGGATCCGCTGGTCGAGCGCTTGCACGAGAACGTGCGATGGAGCATGCGCGGCAACTTCGTCTCCGTGCCCACCGACTGCCCGCAACGCGACGAGCGCCTCGGCTGGACGGGCGACCTGCAGGTCTTCGCACCCACCGCTGCATTCCTGTACGACGCGACCGGCAGCATCGCCGACTGGCTCACCGACGTCACCGCCGAGACCGGCGACGACGGCCTCGTGCCGCTCTACGTGCCGCACATCGAAACCGACTTCACCCAGTTCCACTGCGCGGTCTGGGGCGACGTCACCACCGTCGTCCCCCTGGTGCTGTTCGACCGGGCCGCTGACCTCGGGCCGGTGCTACGCGGCTACGACACCGCCCGCACCTGGGTCGACGCCTGCCGGCGGCTGCTCAACGACCGCGACGTCATCGCCGAAGGACTCCAACTCGGCGACTGGCTCGACCCGGCCGCCCCGCCGGACCGGCCGCAGCAGGCACGCACCGACCCGTACCTGGTCGCCACCGCCTACCTCGCGCATTCGGCCCGGCTGCTCGCCCGGCAGGCTGAGCTGATCGGCAAGACCGACGACGCTTTTGTTTGGCATGGTCTCGCCGACCGGGTAACCGCCGGTTTCCGCCGCGAGTTCGTCACCGCAGCCGGCCGCTGCGTCTCCGACACCCAGACCGCATACGCCCTCGCCCTGTGTTTCGACCTGCTCACCGCGGCGCAGCGGGTCCACGCGGGAGAACGGCTCGCCGAACTCGTCCGTGAGGGCGAGTTCCGGATAGGCACCGGTTTCGCCGGCACCCCGCTGATCCTCGACGCGCTCACCGTCAGCGGGCACCTAGAGGAGGCGTACCGGCTGTTGCTGGAGAAGGGCTGCCCGTCCTGGCTCTATCCGGTCACCATGGGCGCCACCACGATTTGGGAACGCTGGGACTCCATGCTTCCCGACGGATTGATCAACCCCGGCAACATGACCTCGTTCAACCATTACGCCCTCGGCGCCGTCGCCGACTGGCTGCACCGCACCGTCGCCGGCCTGGCTCCGGCCGCCCCCGGCTACCGGACGCTGCGCGTGCGGCCCCGGCCCGGCGGCGGGCTGAGCTGGGCGGCGGCTCAGCACCGCACCCCCTACGGCGACGCAGCTGTGCACTGGCAACGAGAAGGCTCGACGCTGCAGGTGGAGGTGATCGTGCCACCCAACTGTGACGCACAGGTTGAACTGCCCGGGCAGCAGCCGGTGAGCGTGAGCAGCGGTACCCACACCTTCTCCTGCACATACCGGCCGGCGGCAGAAGACCCCATCGCACCGCTACCGCCCCGCCGCTACTTCTGACCCGTCCGGCGGCTCCCGTACTCTTCAGGCCGGGAGCCGCCAACCGTAGACGATTGGACCATCGTGGCGCGCGCAACGATCCGGGATGTCGCCCGCGTGGCCGGCGTCTCCGACGCGACGGTCAGCAACACGGTGAATCGGCCGCACCTGGTGAACCCGGCGACCCAGGAGCGTGTCCGGCAGGCGATGGAGACCATCGGGTACGTGCCCAACGCCGCCGCGCGTGCCCTCAGAGTCGGACGCACGAGCACCCTCGGCCTGGTCGTCCTCGACTTCGGCAACCCCTTCTTCGCCGAGGTCGCCGCTGGCGCCGAACAAGCCGCCACCGAGGCCGGCGCTGAGGTCGCGCTGTTCCACACCGGCCTGGGCGAGCACACCCGCGAACAGCGACTCCTGCACCGGCTGGCCGAATGGCGCCTCGACGGCCTGATCATCACGCCCAACGACGTGAACCATCCGGCACTGACCCTCATCGCCGAGCGCGGAACCCCGGTCATCGTGCTGGCCCGCCAGGTTCCAGGCGGCCGGCACAGCGCGGTACGCAGCGACGACGTCCTCGGCGGTGAGATCGCCGCCCGCCATCTGCTCGACTACGGGCACCGCCGACTGGCGTTCGCCGGCTGGCGGCGCGACGAACGATACGATGGCGCCGCCCGAGTCGCCGCGACAGCGGACACGACACTGGAGTGGCTTGACACCGGCAACGCCGACATCGCCGGCGGACTCGAGGTCGGCGCACGCCTCGCCGGGCAGGCATCCCGGCAGCGACCCACTGGGGTGTTCTGTGCCAACGACCTCATCGCGGCCGGGCTCATCCAGCAACTCACCCGCTACGGGCTGCGAGTGCCCGATGATCTCGCCGTCGTTGGCTTCGACGACACCGATCTGGCCAGCGCCGCCAGCGCCGTCGAACTCACCAGCGTGCGCCAGCCCGCCACCGAGATCGGCCGCGCCGCGGTACAACTCGTTATGGACGAAATGACCGAAAGGGATCGAAACGGGCGAGACATCGTATTTCAGCCGCAGTTGGTCATTCGCGAATCTACGGCTGGCCGCGGCGAACCTCTCAAGGCGGGCCTCCGGCAGTAGCTACGTCGCCGCAGACGACCCGGCAGGCCTGCGCGACCTCGTCAAGGCTTGACCGTCTGCCGGGCAGGCGATGAGAGGAGCAGGACTGTGGCCGAGCTGACCGATCATTGGGCACCGCGTTCAGTCTCCAGGTAGGTGCTGTGGTAGATCGACGCTGAGTGATGTTGTCCTTGCCTTCATCGGTTGGTCCTGATGAGTGCTGGGTTGGTGCGCTCCTGGTGTTTGTTGGTCCTTGCTGATCCCTGATGGTCAGCGCCTGAATCGTCGACAGCCGATGACTCGGCAGGGGGTTGTGCGGAGAAGCCGCTGACGGGCCCCGGGCGTGCTGGGCAAATGCTGGCCTAGCCCTCGAAAGAGCGAGTTTTCCCAGCTCAGATAGGGTTTCATTGTAGAGCACCCAGATCTACGAGGGCACCAACCAGGTGCAGCGGATCGTGATGGCGCGGCAGCTCTTGAAGGGCTGAGGAAGCGGGCTTTCGCAGGTAGTAGCGGGGTTGACTCTTCAGAGTCGGCCCCGTTTTTTATCTACGAGTGGCTCGTAGATGTCCGCGATTCACAGAGGCGCGTGAAGGGTTCGATGGATCCTGGCTGGCGCGACGGCTGAGAAATTGGATTCTGAGTTACTGCCTTCAACGCGACCCTCTCCGGCTGGTCCAGCCGATCAGCCAGCGCCGGCAGATCAGGACGCAGGCGAGCGGCACCTGAGACGTCGGTAGCAGCACCCTTTACTTCCCGCTACCGGCGGTACGATCTGTATCGGGTCCTGCTCGCCTGCCGGGCACACGACGAGAGGTATAGGACTGTGGCTGAGCTGACCGAGCCGGGGCCTGGCGCGCCGCGCGGCTCACGGTACGCAGATCAGCGGCCGTACGTCGTCATCGAGGAATTCGGTGAACTGGACGGGCCGATCACGGGTCAGGTCGTGCTCAGCCGACGGCTCGACTGGTCCGGGCGTGCGCGATACGACCTCGACAACCCGCGCCGACTCGCCAGCATGTACGAGACCGTTCTGCGCGAGGCGACAACCACCGAGGATCTCCAGCTCTGGCTGAGCGGTCCAACGCTCCTGCGCCTTTGGAACAGCCTGGTCCTTCCACCGCAGGTGCGACTCGCTTGGGAGGCGAAGCATCCGGTGCTCGCCGAAGCCCGCAGGGCCGCCGCGTAGTGCCACACGAGGCAGAGCCGCTGCACCTCGTGCTCGCCGAGATCGGTCTACGGGCGGGCGGTCCGTTCGGTTTCGCCCTGGCCGGAGGTCATGCCGTCGCTGCGCACGGCATCATCGACAGGCCGAGTGAGGACGTCGACCTCTTCGCCGACTGGCAACGGCGTGCTGACTTTCCCACAGCTGTTGATGCGGTCATCGCCGCCTTCGAAAGCGAGGGTTTCGGTGTTGTGGTCGATCTCCGCCTTGAGACATTTGCCCGGCTGTACGTCAGCCAGGCCGCCGATCCGGGCCAGCAACATCGAGTCGAACTCGTTGCCAACTGGCGCGCTCAACCGCCCGTTGAAATGCAGATCGGTCCGGTCCTGCACCCCGACGACGTCATGGCGGGCAAGATGGACGCCTTGTACAACCGGGCCGCCGCGCGGGATTTCATCGACATCGACGCCGCTATAAGTCGTGGCCGGTATACGCCGGAGCAGCTGTGCAACCTGGCGTCGGAGGCCGACGCCGGATTCGATCGGCAGTTCTTCGCGCAGATGCTCGGTGCCATCAACCGTTTCGACGATCAAGACTTCATCGACTATGGGCTCGAACCCGACCAGGTTGCGGCGATGCGCGAACGTTTCCGGACCTGGCAGGCCGAACTGCAGACCTCGCCGCAGTGATCAAAGCAGGGGCCTAGATAGGCACTGAGCGATCGAGCCCCCAATTTCATCGATATGCCTCGATCTCAACCTGGCCCGGGGGGCTCCGGTGTTGCTGGTTGTTGCTGATCTTTGCCGGTTGCTGCTGGACGACTTTTGGATCATCAAGTGTCGATGGCATTGGTCGAAGGTCGGTCGAGGAATCTGCTGACGAGTCCTGGGTGTCCTGGCCAAATCCTGGCCGAGTTCCTGGGGGAAAGAGTTTTCGCAGCTCAGAGTGGGTGTCATCGTAGAGTACCCAGATCTACGAGGGCACCAACCAGGTGCAGCGGATCGTGATGGCGCGGCAGCTCCTGAAGGGCTGAAACGGGCGAGTTCCCGTAGTTCGAAGCAGGGTCGACGGTCGACGGTCGGCCCTGCTTCGTCGCGTTGAAAGCTCGTGGATGTGCGCGATTCGCGAGTGCGTGACGGCGCTCAGGGCTTCGGGTGGAGCCGACGGCGTCGATGGTTCCCACTTCCCGCACGCCGCCGCCGGGTCCGGCAGACTCGGCGAAATGCGCGTACGGTCGAACCGTCGCCCGAGACCCCGGTGGCTGTGGGGCCCGCCGACATCACCGGCAATCCCGGTTGCCATGTCCGGGGAGTGGTGCCGGAGTCCGCACGGGAGCACGGTTGCCGCTCTGAGCCGGCGGCGCCGCGATCCGATCGATCCGTGGTGGCGCTGGACGCGCCGCGGACCATGCGTCATGAGCAATCCGAAGGAATGTGAGTGCGATGGTGAACATCGCCAACAATCGCGCAACGGCTCGACCCGTCTTCCCGCCGGCCGTCCGTGAACGGCCGGGACAGGGCGCGCGGCACCAGGCGCACGTACCGGAAAGCACGTTGTCGGTCACCGGCCGGACAGCCACCGCCGCGCGCTACCTGTCAGCCGGAATCCGGCTCGCGACGGGCTGGCTCTTCCTGTGGGCGTTCCTCGACAAGCTGTTCGGACTGGGGCGCGGCACTCCCGCCGCGAACGCGTGGCTGGACGGTGGCAGCCCCACCGCCGGCGTCCTGGGCGAATCCGCGACCGGCCCGTTCGCCGGCCTCTATCACGCGGTCGCCGGGAACGCCCTCGTCGACGGCCTGTTCATGGCGGCGCTGGCCGGCATCGGCACGGCGCTGATCCTGGGCATCGGCATGCGCATCGCCGCGGCCTCCGGCGCCCTGCTGAGCGTGCTGATGTGGACGGTGGCGCTGCCGCCGGCCACCAACCCGTTCCTGGATGATCACCTCGTCTACGCGGCTGTGCTGATCCTGCTAGCCCTGCTGGGCGCCGGAAACGTCTGGGGCTTCGGTCGCCGGTGGGCGGCTTCCCCGCTCGTGCGGCGCAACCCCTGGCTCACGTAGACCACTCGCGGCCTGCGTGTTTCGGACATCGGGTCGTGCCCGCGGGGAGCCGCCCGGCGCGCTGGGCGTAGAGTGAGGGACGTCGCTCCTGACCCCGGCGGCTTCGGTCCACCACCGGCGGACAAACCTCGGGAGAGCAGACATATGACCATTTCAAAGGCCGTCGTCATCGCCGCGCTCCGCGAACGCAGCCAGCACGCCAGAGCCGAGTTCGTCGATCGGGAGTTGCCCGACCGCATCGATCCTGCGCGGCACAGCGGGCTGCTCGCCATGCTCCACCTCGATCCGGTCGCGCTCGCCGAATCCGAATCCGTGTGAGAACGGGCCGGCGTTCGGGGAACGCGCTACACATGGCAACCCCGTGCGGACCGAGCCTTACTCGGGGCGCCGGCGCCACCCTCGCCCTCGTCTCCATTCTCCAGCAGGGTGCCGCAGCTTCCTGACCAGGCGGTCCGGGCACGCGGCCGGGGTGATTCCGTGCCCGGGGGGAGTACCGTGGAGGGACCACGTCGACAACGCTCCGGACCCCGGCGTCATCGCTGCTGATTCGAGCTGGGGGCCGACCATGAGATCCTCGAACACCTTCACCCGTCCTTACCACGCGGGGCCGGCGGTCGTGATGAGCTACGCCGACGTCATCGATGTGCTGCTGGAGCAGCATGATGAGATCCGCCGGCTGTGTGCCGGTGTCGAGCGCTCCCGGGGCGCGGAGAGAGAGCGGCGGTTCAGGGAGCTCGCCGCCCTGGTCCATCTGCATGAGCGCGGCGAACGGGCCGTCGTCCATCCGGCCGTCCGCAACGGCACCGCCACCGGCGACGTGGTGGGTGCGGCCCGCACGGTGGCCGGAGCGGACATCCAGCGGTCCCTCGCGACTCTGCACGACCTCGGCACCCGCGACTCGGGTTTCGAGAGTGGATTCGCGACCCTGTACCGGGCGATTCTCGAGCACGCCACCCGTGAGGAGCTGGACGAGTTTCCGTTCCTGCGCCTCCAGGTGCCGGTCCAGCGGCTGCACATGATGGCCGGTGAGCTGCACGACGTCCAAGCCATGGACGCGACCTGACCCGTCCCTCATCCGCGCCGGTCATCGTGGCGTGCCGACCTCCGTCGCACGGGGTTCCGGCGCCGTCGGAGTCTCCTCGGGTGACGCCACCTCACCGTCGTCCCGCTGCTGGTGGACGATGTGCGGGAGGGCCGTGTCGTCGGTGGGCTCGGTGCCGGGTGGCTGCCGGTCCGGGGTGGGCTCACCGTCGGGGTGGCTGAACAGGTACCGCAGGGCGGTGTTGAGGACCGCGAGCAGCGGGACGGCGACCAGCCCGCCGACGATGCCGGCGGTGATGACACCGGTGGCGATGGCCAGGATCACGGCGAGCGGATGCAGGGCGACGGCCCGCCCCATGATCAGCGGTTGCAGGACATGGCCCTCTAGCTGCTGTACGGCGATGACCACGCCCAGGAGGATCAGCGCCTTGACCGGTCCGACGGTGACCAGGGCCACCAGGACGGCGACCGTGCCGGTGAGGGTGGCGCCGATGACGGGGATGAAGCTTCCGAGGAACACCAGCGCGGCAAGTGGCAGAACGAGCGGGACTCGCAGGATCGCCAGCCCGATGCCGATGCCGGCGGCGTCGACGAAGGCGACCAGCACCGTGGCGCGCACATAGGAGACCAGGGTGTGCCAGGAGTAGTGCCCGGCTCGGGCCACCGGCAGGCGGGCGTTGCGGGGCAGCAGCCGGCACAGGAAGGCCCAGATCTGGCCGCCGTCGCGCAGATAGAAGAAGAGCGTGAACAGCACCAGGAAGAAGCCGGTGACGAGTTCGCCGACGGTGGTGGCGGTGGTGAGAGCGCCGGAGGTGAGAGCGCCCTGATTCTCGGTGAGCGCCGTCTGCAGGCGGGTGACGGCGTCGTCGAGCTGGGTCTGCGACAGGTGCAACGGTCCTCGTGCGAGCCAGCTCTGCACCTCGGCGATGCCCTGGCCGACCTGAGTGCTGAGGTCGGCCAGCTGGGCGATGAAGGTCTGCACGACGAGCGTGAGGCCGCCGAAGACCACGATCAGCCCGGTGACCAGCACCAGACCCGCGGAAAGGGAGCGGTTCATGCCCCGGCTGCGCAGGGCTGAGGCGATCGGCTCGAACATCGCCGCCAGCAGCACGGCGACCGCGATCGGGATGACCACCAGTCGCAGCCTGCTGATCACCTGGATCACCAGGTATGCCGCCGCGATGAACAGAATGACGCGCCAGGCCCACGCGCCGGCGATGCGCACTCCGTGGGGTAACCCGTCATCGACGGATGGCGAGGGTTCGACCACCATGACGGGTGCCGGAGCGGAGCCGAGTTCGGGCCCGGCGGTGAACGGTGGCGGCGCCCAGGTGCGCTGAGCGGCGGCGAGCCGCTGCCGTGCCCGCTGCCGGGCGGTGCTGAACCAGATGGTCATGGAGCCTCCTGTCGTCTCAGGCGACGCGCGGAGGCGGCGGATGAGGCATGAGGCCGCGGGGACTTGGCGGCCGCCGTGAGCGCTGCTGCGGGCAGCGACGACGGCGCGAACGGGATATCGGGTGGATACCCGCCGCCGCGGCGGCGCAAACTCCGCGGCCGGGGTACGACGAGCAGCCGCATGACGTGGTCAGCCCACTGCGTCTGCGTGGTCCGGCGCGTCTCAGGATCCGCGGAGGATGCGTCCGCGACCAGGAGAAATCCGGGGTGCGCGAAGGGGTGAGCAGGCAGCGTCGGGGAGTAGGGTGAGCCGTATCTGTTGGCTCATGCCGCCCCAGCCCTCGGCGTATGCGCCGGGAAGGGGACGGGTGTGCCGGTATCGACGCACGGCTCGGCCCGGCTGTCGCCCGGCCGAGTGCCGTCATGATTTCGCCCTCCGGCGAGAACGACCGCCGGGCGTTCGTCCGGCAGCTCATCGACCGGCAGCCGGCGGACCTCGGCCTTCTTCAGCGGGTCTGCCTGGCCGCCGTCGAGGCGTTGTCGGCCACCGGGTCCGGCATCAGCGTGATGACCGGTGACGGGACGCGTGGAGCGTGCGCCGCGTCGGATCCGTGGAGCGAGCGCGTCGAGGAGCTGCAGTTCGTTCTCGGTGAAGGACCGTGCATCGACGCTTTCGCCGCTCGCCGGCCGGTGCTCACGCCGGATCTGTCCGATGCCGGGCGCTACCGATGGCCATTCTACGGCCCGGCCGCCCGGGACGACGGCGTCCGCGCCGTGTTCGCCTTCCCGTTGCAGGTCGGCGCGGCGCGGCTCGGGGTCATGGACATCTTCCGGGATCGGGCGGGCCCGTTGAACGGTGTGGAGCTGCAGACCGCCTTCACTCTCACCGAGGTGACCGTGGGCGCGCTGCTCGACATGGAGCAGCGGGAGGCCGGGCGCGACGGTGATGCCGGGATCCTGGATGTGAGCCGCCGCGCCGAACTGTTCCAGGCGCAGGGGATGGTCATGATGCAACTGGGGGTATCCATCGGTGAGGCGCTGGCGCGGATGCGGGCTCACGCCTTTGCTCGGAACCGTCGTCTCGAGAACGTCGCTCGCGATGTCGTCGAGCGACGGCTGCGATTCGATGGGCGTGACGAATGAGCAGTTGGCGGGTACATGGTTAGCGGGAGGCAGATCATGAGCAGCGTTTCGACTGAGCGGCTCGCGACGATCTTCGTGGAGGCCGCCGACACCTTGGTGGACGAGTTCGATCTGCTCGATTTCCTGCACATGCTCACCGATCGGGCGCAGAGCCTGGTCGGCGCGGCCGCGGCCGGCCTGATGCTGGCCGACGAGCGAGGGCGGCTGGAGTTCATGGCGGGCTCGGACGAGAACGTCCGCCTGGTGGAACTGTTCCAGCTGCAGAACGACCAGGGCCCCTGCCTGGAGGCGTTCCGGACCGGGCAGTCGATCGTCAACGTCGACCTCGCCTCGGCGTCGGACCGCTGGCCGCGCTTCGCGCCGCGTGCGGTCGAGGCCGGTTTCCGTTCCGTGCACGCGTTTCCGCTCCGGCTCCGCACGCAGGTGATCGGCGCCCTGAACATCTTCGGCAGTGCCACCGGCGGGGACTTCGACGCGGCCGATATTCCGATCATGCAGACGCTCGCCGACATCGCGACCATCGGCCTGATGCAGGAACGCGCGATACGTCGTAGCGAGGCTCTGACCGAACAACTGCAGGGAGCCCTCAACAGCCGGATCATCATCGAGCAGGCCAAGGGCGCCATCGCTCAGGTCCACGGTGTCGGCGTCGACGAGGCGTTCCGCCGGATCCGTGCCTACGCGCGGAACAACAACCGGCGTCTGACCGAGGTCGCCGAGCTGATCGTCACCGACCTGGCTGCCCTGCCCGGCCTGATGAAGCCCTGACGGTCAGGTCCTGCTCGCGCGCAGCGGTGCGCCCACGTCGTGCAGGTGGCGCAGCGCCTGCCGGTACGACTCGACCAAGCTCGTCTCCTCGTAGGCGATGCCCATCTGGGCGCAGTACGCCTTGACGATCGGTCGAGCCTTGCGCAGATTCGGGGCGGGCATCCCCGGGAACAGGTGGTGCTCGATCTGGTGGTTCAGGCCGCCCAGGGCCGTGTCGGTGAGCCAGCCACCGGTGACGTTGCGGGCGGTCAGCACCTGTTTGCGCAGGTAGTCCTCGTCGCCGGTCGGATGCGGCATGCCCTTGTGGTTGGGCGCGAACGTCATGCCGAGGTACACCCCGAACACCGCGTGATGCACGACGAAGAAGGCGAGCGCCTGCGCCGGGGACAGAACCACCAGAAGCACTGCCGCGTACGCCACCAGGTGCAGGGCCATCAGGCCGGCTTCCAGACCGCGGTGCTTCATCCCGGGACGCCGGAGCGCCTTGATGCTGGAGATGCGCAGGTCGATGCTGAGCAGTGTCAGCAGCGGGAAGAACAGGCCCGCCTGGTGACGGTTGATGAACCCCTTCAGCCCGCGCCGGCCCACCGCCGACTCGGTCGCCCAGATCAGCAACTCCGGCTGTACGTCCGGGTCGAGTTCATCGTGATTGGGGTTGTTGTGATGCCGGGTGTGCTTCTCCACCCACCACCCGTAACTCATGCCGATCCCGGCGTTGGCGACCGTCCGCCCGACCAGCTCACTGGTCCTCCTGGTACGGAAGACCTGGCGGTGTGCCACGTCGTGCGCCAGCAGCGCCACCTGGGCGAACACGACGCCCAGAAGCGCGGCGACGGCGAGCTGCCACCATGACGAGCCGAGCAGCGGAACCACCGCCCAGGCGGCGACGAACATCGCGGCGACGACACTGATCCGTACGGCGTAGTAGGCCGGTAGCCGTTCGAGCAGGCCCGCCTCGGTGATGCGCCGGTTCAGCGCGGCGAAGTCGCTGCCGGCCGTGCGCGGCCGTTCGGGTGCGGACGTCGCGGCGGATGGGGATCGCTGTGGATCGGCGGAAACAGAAACAGGGACGCTCATCGTGCGACTCCCTCGATGTGCTCCCCGGACACGATGCGACGTGTGGGTGAGCGACGGCTGATGACGAAGGCTGCGGGAGTCTGGACAGCCGTTACTTCGAAGATACCCGCGTCACGCGGCGAGCAAACGGTCTGAACGGGCGTAGGGTTCAGTGACACCCGGCCTTCTCGGCGTCTCCCGGAGAGCGCATCGCGCCCGCCCCTTGATGACGCGGATGTCGCCGACAGAGAGGCACCATCATGGATCGGCACGCCGACGCCGCACGACTGCGGCTGGACCCGCATCCCTCCCGGACCACCGTTCTCGACGGGGCGTGGTGGCCTCACTCGACCGACGCGGCAACCGAACTCCCCGCGCTGGTGAAAGCCCTGTCCGATCTGCGGGGCGAGATCACGCATGTGCTGCTCAACCCCGCCGAATGGGACCTGCCGCATCCTCCGCGGGCGGCTGCGGGCCGCTCGGTGGCACGGCTCGGGTGGTACACCTCCCAGCCGGCCGGGCTGGTCACCGTCATGAGCGACTTCGGGCGTGACCGCTTCGATCTTCTGGTCGTCCCGCCCGGCGCGAGCCAGGGCTCGGCCGACGCCGCCCTGACCGCGGCGGCGGACGGGGGCGACGAACGCCGCGCACCGGAGCTGCTGGCCGGCATCGAGCGCGCCGGCTGATCGACGTCGGCAGTGCGGTCCTGGCCGCGGGACCCGCAGCGCTACGCTTTCGCGGGCGGCGGGGACCGTCAGCGACTGGAGGAGAGCACTGGATGGGAACTCGGAACGAGATCAGCGAGCTCCCTCCCGAAGCCGACTTGGCCCGTGCGGACTCGCTGGCACGGGAGATCTTCTCGGACCTGGCGAACAAATGGGCTTTCCTGATCATCGAGTTCCTCGGTCAGCGCACCCTGCGCTTCAGTGAGCTGCGCAACGAGATCGGGGGCGTCAGCCACAAGATGCTCACCCAGAACCTGCGCATGCTGGAACGCAACGGGTTGGTGCGGCGCATCGTCCACCCCACCGTCCCGCCGCGCGTCGAGTACACCCTGACCGAAGCCGGCGAGGGGCTGCGGCAGGTGGTCGACGGCATGTGCGGCTGGACCCAGCGGTACCTCGGTCACATCGAGGCCTCCCGGAACCGCTTCGGGGACGACGCGGCTATCTCGGCCATCGCCCGCAGCGACGACGTCCCGGGCTTGAAATAGCCGTCGTGGCCTTCGACGTCGGCACAGGGTAGGGGCAGCGCGCCGAACTTCGGGTCGATCGGGAGGCGGCCGTGGCCGAGCCCGGCGATCCGGATGCCCGGGAGGCGGCGGGTCCAGTCGTCGGGTGCGCTGCCGGCCCACACCCGGGCCCCGGTGTGCAGCGCGGCGCGGTCGGCGACGCCCATGCCGGGGCTGCCGATGGCGACGATGTCGGTGACCTGTGGCGGCAGGTTCGCCGCGGCGCGGGCGGCGACGATCGAGCCGTAGCTGTGGCCGATCAGAGTGATCTCCAGGTCGGGGTGCTGCTCGACGAGCCCGGCGACGAAACGTTCCAGGGCCAGGGCGCCGGTTGCCGCCCGGTCCTCGCGGAGGGCGTCACGGCGTACCCCCTCGGGTGGGTCGTAGCCGAGCCAGGCGATGACCGCGACCGGCGCGCCCGGCGTGAGCGCGGACTGCAGCCGGCGTGCCTGCCAGGCCGGCGCACGGGCGACCACGCCGCCGAGGCCGGTGTCGAAATTGGACATGGTGGTGTCCACGCCGGGGATCAGGATCGCCGCCCGGCGGGCCGTCGCGAGGTCGCCCAGCACCTCGACGATCCGGCCGTCGCCGCGTGGGTCGGCGGCGAGGAACCGGCGGCCGGTGGGATCTGGCAGGGGGTCGGCGACGTACCGGAGGGGCGCCGGTTCGGCCGCCACGGTGGGGCCGGCCAGCCACAGCGCCGGCGCGGCGAGCAGGAGCAGCGAGACCATCCACAGTCGATTCATGACCGGGAAGGTAGGAGCGCGGTGGGTGCCGGATCGTCGGCCCGCAGAGCCGCAAGTCCCCTAATACTCAGGTATCAGTGTCTATGCTTCGCTCATGAAACAAGGCGGTGAAAAACGCGTCACGGTCCGGGACGTGGCGGCGCAGACCGGGCTGTCGATCGCCACCGTCTCCCGGGTGCTGAACGGGCGCGCCAACGTCGCTCCGCACACCCGCGACAAGGTGCTCAGCGCGATGGGCGGCCTGGGCCGGCAGGCGCCCCGGCGGCGGGGCGACCGGGCCACCGGGATCTTCGTGCGCTGCCCGTACGTGCTGACCGACTACTTCGGACTGATCGTCTCCGCGGTCGCCGAGGCCCTGGAGCCGCACGGGCTGCAGGTCATCCTCAACGCCGGGGTGTCCGCGCAGCACGAGCGGGTGCTCGGTGACCTGACCGGCCGGCGGGACGTGGCCGGCGCGGTGCTGATCCTGCCGCCGGAGCCGGGCGCCGAGCTGGTCAGGCTGCGTGACAGGGGCTTCCCGTTCGTGGTGGTCGACCCGCGCACCCCGCCGCCGCGTAACATCGCCGCGGTCTCCGCCGCGCACTTCGCCGGTGCCCGGCAGCTCACCGCTCACCTGGTCGAACTCGGTCACCGGCGGATCGGCATCATCGGCGGCCCGCGCGACTGGCTGGCCAGTGAGAACCGGTTCGCCGGCTATCTGTCGCCGCTCGCGGACGCGGGTGTGCTGCAGGATCCCGCGTTGACCAGGTTCGTCGCCGAGCCGACCACCGAGCTGGGGCACCGGGCGGCCGCCGAACTGCTCGATCTGGCGGACCGGCCGACCGCGCTGGTGGCGTTCAACGACAAGATGGCGATCGGGGCGCTGCGTGCGGCAGGGGAGCGGGGTCTACGCGTACCCGATGATCTGTCGGTTGCGGGTTTTGACGACATCGAGTTGGCGGAGGCCTGTCATCCCAGGCTGACGACGGTCCGGCAGCCGCTCGGCGAGATGGGCCGGATGGCGGTGAACCTGCTGCTGCGGATGCTGGGCGGGCATCGCCTGGAAGCCCTGCACGTGGAGCTCGCCACGTCGCTGGTGATCAGAGAATCCACTGACGTGTTACACGGTTCCGGAACCGGAACAGCGCATCCCGGTACCCGGATTCATTGACGCAATTGGATTAACGAAGGTTTCCTTCCTGTTACATGTCGAAGTAGCAGGGAGTCCCCCCATGAGGTCGTTCCTCGCAGCGACGGCCGGTGGTCTGCTGGCCGCCACCGCCCTCGTCGCATCCCCCGCGTCTCCCGCGCTCGCCGCCGGCGAGACCGTCAACGTCTACCTCACCACCACATCGGACAGCGGCGGCCGCACCGTGACCCGCGGCCTCCAGCAGCAGGCCGCGATCAATTTCGGCCCGGCCGGTGGCTCCGCCAACCAGACGATCACCGTGAACGAGGGCGTCACCTACCAGACCTTCGAGGGCGGTGGCGCGTCGATCACCGACACCACCGCGTACCTGATGCGTGGCGGCCCGATCAGCGCGGCCACCCGGGACGCCGTGATGACCAAGCTGTTCAGCCCCACCGAGGGGATCGGTCTCTCGTTCGTCCGCAATCCGATCGGCGCCTCCGACCTGTCCCGGCCCGGCAACGTCTCGCTCGACGACACCTGCTGCGACCTGAACGATTTCGGCGCCAACGGGTACGACACCGACGTCCGGCTGCTCACCCAGCAGGCCCGCCGGCTCAACCCGGCGCTACGGGTCAAGGGCGTCCCGTGGAGCGCGCCCGGCTGGATGAAGGACAACGGCCGGATGGACCAGATGGGCTGGCTGAAGTGGGAGCACTACCCGACGTACGCCCAGTACTTGGTCAAGTACATCCAGAGCTACCAGGCCGCCGGTGTGCCGGTGAACTACATATCGGTGCAGAACGAGCCGAACTGCTGCCAGGCGTCCAACCCGGCGGCGATGAACTACCCGGGTATGAGCTGGAACCCGGCCGGCCTGGTCGAGTTCACCAAGAACTTCGTCTACCCGGCGTTCCGGGCAGCCGGGATCACCACGAAGGTGCTGATCCACGACTGGAACTACGGCGACTACGCGAACTTCGGGGCGGCCATCCTCGCCGACCCGGGCGTACGCAACGATCCGCTCTTCGGGGGCATCGCCTGGCACGGGTACTTCGGTGACCCGGCGGTCGGCTCGCAGGTGCACGACACGTACCCGGCGGTCAGGCAGTTCAGCACCGAGCACTCCGGCGGCACCTGGATCGCCAACCAGCACAACGAGGACCTCGCCGACATCGTCAGCTACGCCCGGAACTGGAGCGGCAGCCTGGTCAAGTGGAGCCTCGCGCTGAACCAGAACATGGGACCGCACAACGGCGGCTGCGGCACCTGCACCGGGCTGATCACCGTGCAGGAGGGCGGCAGCCGGGCCGGTCAGGTCGACTACACCGTCGAGTACTACACGACCGGGCACCTCACGAAGTTCGTGAAGCCGGGCGCGGTCCGGATCGAGTCGAACAACACCGCGGTGCAGAACGTGGCCTGGCGCAACCCGGACGGCTCCAAGGCGCTGATCGCGCACAACGGCGGGACGTCGGCGCAGTCGGTGCGGGTCAACTGGGCGAACCAGTCCTTCGTCTACACGCTTCCGGCCCGGACCACCGCCACGTTCACCTGGGCGGGCGCCGGCGCCACGCAGAACGCGATCACCGGCCTGGCCGGCAAGTGCGTCGACGTCGCCGGCGCGGCGGCCGCCAACGGGACCGCGATCCAGCTCTACACCTGCAACGGAACCGCCGCGCAGCAATGGACGCGCGCGTCCGACGGGACGCTGCGCTCGCTCGGCAAGTGCCTCGACATCAGCGGCCCGAGCAGCTCGGACGGCACACCTGCGCACCTCTGGGACTGCCACAGCGGTTCGTCGCAGCAGTGGGCCTACGACACCGCGACCCAGCGGCTCACCAACGGATATTCCGGCAAATGTCTGGACGTCACAGGTAACAACTCCGCGGACGGGACACGTCTTCAGATCTGGACCTGCGGCGGTGGGGCCAACCAGAAATGGGTGCTCAAGTGAGCGTCAGGCGTTTACTGTGGACCACCTCCGGCTGACTGAGTAGGGGCGGTCAGCCGACCACCTGCCGGAGGCGGGCCAAAAGCTCGCCTTCGGCAGCGTCGGACTCCGGGTCGTTCCAGAATCCCAGGGGTACGGTTCGCAGCTTGCGCCCGAGCGGATCCAGCAGATGACCGCCGAGCTTCATCACCCAGAGCGCCACCGCCCGGTCGGTGATCCGCAGCTCCGGCACCTGCACCGCCAGCCGAGCCTCGAACGCGGCGACCTCCTGCACCGACCGCAGCCAGACCACCAGGATCAGGTTCGCCGAGCCGGAGAGCGTGGCGCAGAACCGGGTCTCCCGCATCCCGCTCAGCTTGCTGACCACCCGCCCGGTGTCGCCGGCCGGGAGCGTGCACCAGATCGACACCGAGATCGGATATCCGGACACATAACGAGCGACTTCGCACCGGTACGCGAGAGAGCGTTCCGCATCGAGCCGGTCCAGCCGCCGGCGAACCGTCGTGGGGCTCAACCCGGTCCGCTCGGCGATCCGCACCGCCGGTTGCCGCGGGTCCTCGCTCAGCACCTGCATGAGGCGCACGTCCTCGTCGCCGAGGACATGACCGGGCCGGACCGCCGTCGGCCGGCCCTCGACGAGTGACTGCCGTGCCCCGTCGCTGAGCCGGTCGAGCCGCCACCGGCTGCCCTCGATGTGCACGGTCAGCGCGATCTGGGTACGCGACGCGGCCACACCGGGAAGCATGCCGAGTCGCAGGCTCAGGTAGCGGCCGAGCTGCACGTGGTCCACGAAGGCGGCCTGGATCAGCAGGTCCCGTGCCCCGGTCACGTGTTCCAGGGTGACGATGTTGACGTCGTCGGCGAGCCCGGCGGCGACCTCGGGCAGCCGCCCGGCCACGCAGTCCACCTCGATCACCGCGAGCACCACGGACTGCAGCGCGAACTGGGCCGGCATGCAACTGATCCAGGCGTGCCCGGACCGGAAGAGCCGGTTCCACCGCCGGGCCGCGGTCGAGGCGTCCACGCCGAGCGCGGCGCCGATCCGCTGCCAGTCCGCGCGGGGCGCCAGTTGCAGGGCGGTCAGGAGTTGATAGTCCAGCTCGTCCAGGGTGAGCGTTTCCGGCGTCTCAGCGGTCATCGACGGCGGATCCCTGCAATTTCCGCGTCGCAGCGTTCATTCTGGTGACCATACCGGCATGTTCACCTCCTCCGACGCGCTTCCCTACGCGGAACGTCTGATCGCGCTCCGCCAGGCGCTGCACCGCGAGCCTGAGCTGGGCCTCGACCTGCCGCTGACCCAGGCGAAGGTCCTTGCCGCCCTGGACGGCCTGCCCCTGGAGATCACCCGGGGCGCCGGCCTCACCTCGGTCACCGCGGTGCTGCGCGGCGGCCGCCCCGGCCCGGCCGTGCTGCTGCGCGGTGACATGGACGCCCTGCCGGTACAGGAGGAGAGCGGGGTCGGGTACGCCTCCGAGATCGCCGGAGTGATGCACGCCTGCGGCCATGACCTGCACACCGCCGGCCTGGTCGGGGCCGCACACCTGCTCGCGTCCCGCCGCGACGAGCTCGACGGTGACGTGGTGTTCATGTTCCAGCCGGGCGAGGAGGGTCAGCGCGGCGCCAAGATCATGATCGAGGAGGGGGTGCTGGACGCCGCCGGATCCCGTGTCGTCGCGGCGTACGCCCTGCACGTGGCGGCCACCGCCCTGCCGCTCGGCGTGTTCGCCACCCGCGCCGGAACCGTGCTGGCGGCCTCCGACTCGGTCACCGTCACGGTCACCGGCAAGGGGGGTCACGGCTCCTCGCCGCACCTGGCCGTCGACCCGGTGCCGGCGCTCTGCGAGATGGTCACCGCGCTGCAGACCATGGTGACCCGCACCGCCGACGCGTGGGACCCTGCGGTGCTCTCGGTCGGCTCGATCCACGCCGGCTCGGCGAACAACGTGATTCCGGAGAGCGGCACGTTCCAGGCGACGGTACGGACGTTCTCGGCCGCCACCCACACCGCGATCCGGGCCGGGTTCGAACGCGTGGTCAGGGGCGTCGCGGACGCGCACGGCGTCCAGGTGGAGATCGACTACGAGGAGAACTACCCGGTCACCGTGAACGACGCGACCGAGGCCGACTTCGTGCACCGCACCGTGCGGGGCACCTTCGGTGCGCAGCGGATCTTCCTGGCGCCGAGGCCGCTCGCGGGTTCCGAGGACTTCTCCTTCGTACTCGACGAGGTGCCGGGGGCGTACCTGATGCTCGGCGCCGTGCCGCCGGGTACCGACCCGGCCTCCGCGCCGATGAACCACGCGCCGCAGGCGGTGTTCGACGACCGGGCCGTGCCGGAGGCAGCCGTGGCCCTCGCCTCGCTCGCCGCCGCCCGCCTGAAGCAAGCCGCCGGCCTGAAGCAAGCCGCCGGCCTGAAGCAGGCCGCCGCCGCGGGTCCGGAGCGGGCGGCCGCCGCGCGCCAGGAGCAGGCCGCCTCGTGACCGCCGTGCTGGACAAGCCGCAGAAGGTCTCCGCGGTCGTCGGCCTGCTGGTCCTCTTCGAGATCACCAGCGGGTTCATCCAGGGCGGGGTGGCACCGCTGCTGCCCGACCTCGGCGCCGAGATGAACATCTCGGACGCGAACCTGAACTGGGTGATCTCCGTCCAGCTGCTCGCCGCCGCGGTCTCGGTGCCGGCGTTCGGGCGGCTCGGCGACCTCTACGGCCACCGCCGCATGCTCCGCGTCGCGCTGGCGTGCGTGGCGGTCGGCAGCGTCCTGGTCGTGATCGCCCCCAACCTGACGGTCCTGCTCGCCGGCCGCGCCCTGCTCGGCCCCCTGGCCGCGCTGCTGCCACTGGAGATCGCCCTGGTCCGCGACCGCCTGCCGGTCGAGCTGGCCCGGCGCGCGATCGCCCGGCTGGTCGGCGCGCTGGCCCTCGGCGGCCTGCTCGGTGGCGTGATCACCGCCGGTCTCCACCAGGTGATCGGAGACGCCCGGCTGACCCTGCTGATCCCCGCGATCCTCGCGGTGATCTGCGTGCCGGTGTCGTTCCTCGCCGTGCCGGAGACCGCCAAGCTGGCCACCGGCAAGCTGGACCTGCCCGGCGTCGCGGTGCTCAGCGCCTCGATGGTGGCGCTGCTCTCCGGCATCTCGCTGCTCAGCTCCGCAGCCGTCACCGGCGCCGCGCTGGCGCTGGCCGGGCTCGCCGGTTTCGCCGGCTGGATCGTGCTGGAGCTGCGCACCGCGGAACCGCTCGTCGACCTGCGGGCGCTGGCCGGCCGGCACGTCGCGCCGTTCTTCCTCTGCTCGTTCGTCTTCGGCATCGTCTACTTCGGCAGCCAGGCCCCGGACTCCACGTTCCTGGCCGCCGATCGGGCCGACGCGGGGTACGGCTTCGGCTTCACCGCGCTGCAGATCTCCCTGGTCGCCCTGCCCGCAGCGGTCGCCGCCGTGGTCGGCTCCAACCTGACGGCGGTGATCGCCGGCCGTTTCGGGTACCGCCCGACGCTGATCGCGGCATTCCTCACGATCGCCGTGACGTTCCTGGCCCAGGCGCTCTTCCACGACGAGCTGTGGCAGCTGCTGCTCTTCAAGGTGCCGGTCGGCCTGGCCGCGGGTGTGGCGCTCGGCGCGATGCCCACGGTGATCGCGGAGACCGCCGACGCGTCCCGCACCGGGATCACGACGGCGCTCTACAACAACGTCAAAACCCTGGGTGGCGCGGTCGCGGGCGCGGTGGTGGCGGCCATTCTGGCCGCGCTGGTGCAAAGCGGGGGTACGCCCACCGAGGGCGCCTATGTCGTGGTGTGGCTGATGTGCTCGGTGCTGTGCGTGGGCGCTGCCGCGGCGGCGGTGTTCGCCCGCCGCGTCGAGAGCGTCTGAGTCCTCGTCAGGACTCGGAGGCCGGGGCGCTGCGCTGGGCCGGGATGAGGGTGGTCGGCTCGTCCTGGCCCGGCACCACGGCGGCCTTGTCCAGCCGGTGCGTCTCCTCGTCCTCCTTCGCGGGCTTCTCCACCGTCTCCACGGCCTTTTCCGTCGTCTTCTCGCCGGCTTTCTCGCCGGTCTTCTCCGCCGTCTTGTCCGCTGTCACCGGCACGGACTTGCCGGTCGCGGCGGGGAAGACCATGGTCCGGTCCTCGCTCGGCGCCGTCACGGTCGGCTTCGGGGAGGCGACCACGGCGGTCGCGTCAGTCGTGTCGGTCGGCTTCGGCGTGGCGACCATGGCGGTCGGCTTCGGCGTGGCGATCATGGCGGTCTTGTCGGTGTCGGTGATCGCGACGGTCTGGTCGGCGCTGCGCACCGCGACGGTCCGGTCGTTCGTCGGGAATGCCACGGTCCGGTCGGCGCCCGGCACCGCAACGGTCCGGTCAGCCGCCGGGACGGCGGGATCAGTGCCCGGCGCGGCGGCCGGGATCGCCACGGTGCGGTCGTCGGTGATCGGCCGGCCGGCCCGGATCACCGTCGTCTCGGCGATCGACAGCGGCGCGGTGGAGACGGTCGCCTTGCCCCGGAACCGGCCGATCTCACCGATGATCGGGAGGACCGGCGGTTCGTACCGTGCCCAGCGGCGGGCGCTCAGCGCGGTGCCGATCAGCGGGATCGCCAGGAGCGCCGCCAGGCCGTAACCGGGACGGCTCAGGTCGAAGCCCTCCTTGGACACCTCGGGGGACCACAGCGCCGCGTACGCCGCCGGCGAGTTCCACGCCCAGATCGTGACGCCCAGGTAGGCCACGCCGGCCAGCACCGGCCCGGCCGGGGAGACCGGGGCGAACGTGAGGATCGCGTAGAGGATGCCGGCGAAGAGCACCAGCAGCAGGCCGCTGACCGACTCGGCGGCGAAGAAGTCGCGCCCGCGACTGCTCAGGTCGTCGGTGAAGCCGACACCGGCCAGGATCCAGATGGACGGGGCCAGCACGAGTGCATACAGAATCGACCTGAGGTGGCGCATGATCCGGCACGCTACCCCGATCGGGCAAGCGCTCGCGAACGGCGTCGTACCGTACCGGCATGGAACAAGGACGCCCCACCGCACACTCGCGTGTCACCCTCAGCCGCATCATGTCCGCGATCGACGTGAACCTGTACGGCACGGTCCACGGCGGTGTGCTGATGAAGTTCGTGGATGACGTGGCGGGCGCGAGCGCGGCACGGCACAGCGGCGGCACAGCCGTCACCGCCGCGATCGACGAGATCGTCTTCCTGGAGCCGGTGCGGGTGGGTGACCTGGTTCACGCGTACGCCCAGGTGAACTGGGCCGGGTCGAGCTCGATGGAGGTCGGCGTGCGGGTCACGGCCGAGAGGTGGGACGCGGTGGAGCCGGCGCCGATCCCGGTGGCGACCGCCTACCTGGTGTTCGTCGGGATCGACGTGGCGGGCCGCCCGCGCCGGGTCCCGCCGGTGCTGCCCGGTGACGCCGAGGACCGCCGCCGGTTCCAGGAGGCGATGATCCGGCGCGACCACCGCCTGGCCCGCCGGACCGCCATCCAGAAGGCCCGCGCCGAGCACGACGGCAGCGACGGTTAGCGATCAACTCCGCGTCAGCGGCGGGCCTGCGGAGAGTTAGGGTGTGCCGCATGACGGTGACGACGGACACAGTGTTGTGGGAGCCGCCGGCTGACATCCGGGAGACGTCCCGGATCGGCCGTTACCTGAGTTGGCTGGAGGCCGAGCGCGGGCTCGTCTTCGCCGATTACGCGGCGCTCTGGGAGTGGTCGGTCACCGACCTGACCGGGTTCTGGCAGTCGATCTGGGACTACTTCGAGGTGGTGGCCCACGATCCGCCGGAGGCCGTGCTCGGCGACACGACGATGCCCGGTGCGCGCTGGTTTCCGGGCGCGACGCTGAACTATGCGGAGAACCTGCTGCGGATGCCCGGCCGGGCCGATGACGAGACGGTCGTCCACGCGTACTCGCAGAGTCGTGAGCCGGTGCGACTGACCGCCCGGCAGTTGCGCGATCAGGTCCGCCGCGTCCGTGCCGGGCTGAAGGCCAGGGGTGTCGGCAAGGGTGACCGGGTCGCGGCCTATGCGCCGAACATCCCGGAGACCTACGTGCTGATGCTCGCGACCGCGAGTCTCGGCGCGATCTTCTCGTCCTGCGCGCCGGAGTTCGGCGCGCGCAGCGTGATCGACAGGTGGAGCCAGATCGAGCCGAGGGTGCTCGTCGCGACGGACGGCTACCGATACGGCGACAAGGCGATCAGCAGAGAGGCCGAGATATCCGAGATCGCGGAGGCCATCCCGTCGATCGAGCACGTGATCACCATCGGTTATCTCCACGCTGACGGCGGCGATTGGGACCAGCTCGACGGCGACGACGAGATGGCGTTCGAGCCGGTCCCGTTCGACCACCCGCTCTACGTCCTCTACAGCTCCGGCACCACCGGCCTGCCGAAACCGATCGTGCACGGGCACGGCGGCATCCTGCTGGAGCACCTGAAGACCCTCGCCCTGCACCACGACCTCGGCCCGGACGACCGCTTCTTCTGGTTCACCACGACCGGCTGGATGATGTGGAACTTCCTGGTCAGCGGCCCGCTGGTCGGCTCGTCCATCGTGCTGTTCGACGGCAACCCCGGCTGGCCGGACCTCACCGCGCTCTGGGACCTGGTGGACACCGCGGGGATCACCTACTTCGGCACCTCGGCACCGTTCCTGATGGCCTGCCGCAAGGCCGGGCTGACCCCGCGCAAGCGGCTCAAGGGCGTCGGCTCGACCGGCGCGCCGCTGCCCGCCGAGGGTTTCGCCTGGGTCTACGAGGCGGTCGGCAGCGACCTGCAGCTGCTCTCGCTCTCCGGCGGCACCGACGTGTGCACCGGGTTCGTCGGGGGAGCGCCGCTGCTGCCGGTCCGGGCCGGGGTGATCGCCGGGCGGATCCTCGGCGCCCGGGTGGAGGCCTATGACGCGAGCGGCAAGCCGGTCATCGGCGAGCTGGGCGAACTCGTGATCACCGCGCCGATGCCGAGCATGCCCGTCGGGTTCTGGGGCGACACCGACGGCTCGCGGTACCGGGAGGCCTATTTCGACGTGTTCCCGGGCGTCTGGCGGCACGGTGACTGGATCACCATCGCCGAGGACGGCTCCTGCGTGATCACCGGCCGGTCGGACGCGACGCTGAACCGGGGCGGGGTGCGGCTGGGCACCGCGGAGTTCTACTCGGTGGTGGAGAGCCTGCCCGAGGTGGTCGACTCGCTGGTCGTGCACCTGGACAAGCCGGACGACCCGAACGGCGAGCTGCTGCTCTTCGTGGTGCTCACCGAGGGGACCGAGCTCGACGACGCCCTGCGCGGCCGGATCGCGCGAGAGCTGCGTGCCGCGCTCTCGCCCCGGCACGTCCCCGACGCCGCCTATCAGGTACGGGCATTGCCGCACACCCTGTCCGGAAAGAAGCTGGAGGTGCCGGTGAAGCGGATCCTCACCGGCACCCCGGTCGAGTCGGCGGCGGCCAAGGGCGCCCTCGCCAATCCCGAGTCGCTGACCGCGTTCGCCGACCTGGCCGCTAAGCGAGAGTGACGGTGACCTTCTCGGCGGTGCTCCGCGCTTCGAGCTTGGACCTGTCCAGGTTGGCGCAGAGCACCACCGAGGCGCCGGCGACCAGGGGCGCGAGCAGCCAGTCGGCCGGCTCCGGGTGCAGCGCGGTGTCGATCAGCACCCGGTCACCGGCGGTGATGCCGAGCTGGGCGGCGCGCTCGACGGCGTTCTCGATCACGTCGGAGTGACACAGCTCGTACGGGCCCCCGAGGGCCAGATCCGCCGGGCCGACCGGCGCGCCGCGGAAGAAGTCGCCGTAGTTGCGGACCTCGGTGACGTAGTCGGCGTACCCGTCGGGCAGGGTGCGCAGCGGCATGGCGAGCGGCAGCAGGCCCGTCGCGTACCTGTCCAGGCCGGACCAGGCGGCGGCGCGTTCGACCAGGCCGGGCGTGGTGAAGACGGCCTCCACCGGCTGCGGCTCCTCGCCCAGGTCGGCGGCGAGACCGGCGACCGAGACGCCGAGCAGCAGCGCCGCGGTCTGCCAATGCGGCGGGAGGACCAGGGCCACCGTGTCGCCGTGGCCCAGCCCGACACCGTCGACCAGCAGGTTCGCCGTTTTCGAGACCCAGTTGTCCAGGGTCGCCCCGGAGAGCTCGGTGCGGTCTCCGGTGGCGTCGTCGTACCAGGTCAGCAGGGGAGCGGCCGAGTCTTTCCGGACTGCGGCCGCGAACGCCTGCGGGATCGTGTTCGTCACCGGCTTCACGATAGAGGGATCACTGTCAGTGACGTCATCGGAACGACCACGAGGGTTGTTCAGGACGGTGGAGATCAACATCGTTGGCCGGCGGCCGAGTGAGGCTAACGGTAGTTCCTGAACAACCCTCAGCGTCGCGGACACGTTCTCGAAGCCTTCCCGGCGTACCCTCGACTGCAGATGACATCGGTTCGTCGGAGACGCCAAGGAGATGCCTCGTGACCCCCGGTCGCCCCCCGCGAGTGCTGGTCGACGCCACAAGTGTGCCCGCTGACAGAGGCGGTGTCGGCAGATACGTCGACGGATTGCTCGGCGCGCTCGGGCAGCTCAGCGCCGACCGTGTGAACCTCGCCGTCGTGGCGCAGCGCTCGGATGCGGAGCGTTACCGCCGCATGTTGCCCGAGGCCGAGGTGATCCCCGGCCCGGCCGCGATCGTGCACCGCCCGGCCCGTCTGGCCTGGGAGCAGACGGGTCTTCCGCTGCTCGCCCAGCAGGTCGGCGCCGAGGTGCTGCACTCGCCGTTCTACACGTGCCCGCTTCGCGCCGGGTCGCCGGTGACGGTCACCGTGCACGACGCGACGTTCTTCACGGAGCCGGAGCATTACGACAACACGAAGCGCACGTTCTTCCGCAGTGCGATCAAGACGTCGCTGCGGCGCGCCGCGCGGGTGATCGTGCCGAGCAAGGCCACCCGGGACGAGCTGATCCGCCTGCTCGACGCGGACCCGACCCGGATCGACGTTGCCTACCACGGTGTCGACCAGGCCGCGTTCCACAAGCCGACCGAGGAGGAGAAGGCCCGGGTCCGGGCCCGTCTCGGCCTCGGCGACTCCGGTTACGTCGCGTTCCTCGGCGCCAAGGAGCCCCGGAAGAACGTGCCGAACCTGATCCGCGGCTGGGCCCGTGCGGTCGCCGACTGGCCGCACCCGCCGGCCCTGGTGCTTGCCGGCGGCCAGGGGCACGACGACGACATCGACCGGGCGGTCGCCGAGGTGCCGCCGCACCTGCGCCTGCTCCGCCCCGGCTACCTGCGCTACGCGGATCTGCCCGGCTTCCTGGGCGGCGCGCTCGTCGCCTGCTACCCGTCGTTCGGCGAGGGTTTCGGGCTGCCGATCCTCGAGGCGATGGCCTGTGGCGCCCCGGTGCTGACCACACCCCGGCTCTCGCTGCCCGAGGTCGGCGGGGACGCCGTGGCGTACACCACCGAGGCCCCCGAGCGGATCGCCGAGGACCTGGCCGACCTGCTGCACGACGAGCCACGCCGGCAGGCCCTCGCGAAGGCCGGTTTCGATCGGGCGAAAGAGTTCACCTGGGCATCCAGCGCCGAGGTGCACGTGACAACGTGGAACCGGGTTTCCGCCTGATGGACACTAGACTCACCGCTCATGATTGACGAACAGGCCGTGCTGTACGGCGTGGTGCTCGCAGGGGGCACCGGAACCCGCCTCTGGCCACTGTCACGCGCCGGTCATCCCAAATTCTTGCACCCTCTGACCGGCACCACGGCTTCGTTGCTGCAGGCCACCGTGGACCGTCTGGACACGCTGACGTCACCCGATCGGACGTTTGTGGTGACCGGCGTGGCGCACGCCGCGGCGGTCTCCCGCCAGCTCTCCTCGGTGCCGGAGGAGAACGTTCTGGTCGAGCCCTCGCCGCGTGACTCGTGCGCGGCGATCGCCCTGGCCGCCGCCGTCATCGCCCGGCGCGACCCGGAAGCCGTCATGGGCTCGTTCGCCTCCGACCACCTGATCGCCGACACGGTGGAGTTCGCCTCGGTGATCCGCCGGGCGATGGTCGGCGCCCGCCAGGGCCTGCTGATGACCCTCGGGATCACCCCGACACGCCCGGAGACCGGGTACGGCTACCTCCAGTGCGGTGGCGCGTCGGAGGACGGCGCGCTGCTGCGCGTCGAGGAGTTCAAGGAGAAGCCGTCCTACGACGTGGCCGAGAGCTACGTGAAGTCCGGCAACTACCTGTGGAACGCGGGCATGTTCGTCTGGCGGGTGGACGCCTTCCTCGCCGAGCTGTCCCGGCAGCAGCCCCAGCTCGCGGCCGGGGTGAGCCGGATCGCGCAGGCCTGGGACACGCCCGGCCGTGAGGAGGTGCTCGGCGAGGTCTGGCCGACCCTGCCGCGGATCTCGGTGGACTACGCGGTGATGGAGGGCGCGGCCACGGCCGGCCGGGTCGGCACGATCCCCGGCGACTTCGGCTGGAACGACGTCGGTGACTTCCACACCCTCGGCGAGGTGCTCACCGCCGACCCGTCCGGCAATGTCGTGGTCGGCCAGGGCGGCGAGCCGGAGCGCCCGACCGTGCTGCTGCGCGAGGCGGAAAACCTGGTCGTGCTGCCGTCCTCGGGCCGGCTGGTGGCCGCTCTGGGCGTCCGCGACCTGGTCATCGTGGACACCCCGGACGCGGTGCTGGTGTGCCCCCGCGAGCGGGCGCAGGAGGTCAAGCACCTGGTGGACGAGCTCAAGGAGCTCGGCCACCACGGTTACATCTGACCGATCCGGGACAGCGCCGGCGGGATCTGGCGCGCGGTCCCGGAGGCGAGCGGACTCGGCAGCGCGTCCGGTGTGAACCAGGCGAGATCGGCGGACTCCTCGCTGATCCGCTCGGTGGCACCGGCCGGGCTGCGCAGCAGGAACCGGACGTCGAAGTGGACCGACGGCTCGGCGGGCGCGCCGTCCGCGGCGCCGCAGCGCACCTCGTGGACGTCGATGTCGATCGGCTCCGGGTCGAGGATCAGGCCGTCGATGCCGGACTCCTCGGTCGCCTCACGCAGCGCCGCGGCGGCCAGGGTGGTGTCGCCGGCCTCGCAGTGCCCGCCCAGCTGCATCCACATACCGAGCCGCCCGTGCAGGCAGAGCAGCACCCGGCCGGCGTCGTCGACGACCAGCGCGCTGGCCGTGACGTGACCGACGCGGTGCGCGCGGGTCATCGCGTCCGGGCCGTCGGCGAGCAGGGCCAGGGTGCGCTTGCGGGCCAGCTCGGCGTCCTCGGACGTGGCGGTCCAGCCGGTCAGCACACGGACGGCGTCCTCGTAGAGCGGCGTGCTCACAGATCCCCCTCGATGGTCACGGTGACTCCCTCGTCGTCGAACTCCACGGCGCTGCGCAGGCCGGCGGCGGCGAGGCTCACCCGTACCCCCTGGGCCCTGGCGCCCAGCCGGAGGAGATCCGCCGGAGCCGGACCGGCGGGGGTGAGGCGCAACGCGCCGGATCGGGCGGCGACGAACCGGGCGACATCGGCGTCGGCGGGCTCTCCGGAGAGCCGCGCGGCGTCGCGCAGACCCTGCTCACGCGCCTCCGATGTGCCGAGGCTGAACATGTCGCTCGCGGTGTCCCGGACCAGCTCCCGGGCGCCCAGGTCGCTGTGCGTGGTCCGCGGATAGCCGCGGACCACCGCGACCGGCACCCGGTCGGACTTGCCCTTGACCAACTCGGCTGCGGCGGCGAGCTCGTCGATCACGGCCATCTGGGTGAGGGTCAGTTCGTTCCCGTACGGGTCGATCTCGCCCCGATGATCGCGGAGCGCCTCGATGCCGGCCGCGCCGAGCGCCACGTCGGTGAGCCCGTTGCGCCAGGCCCGGCCCATGGTGTCGGAGATGATCACCGCGACGTCGAGGTTCCGGGCGCGCAGGCTGTCGCGCAGCGCCCGGGCCGACGCGTCCGGATCGGCCGGGAGCAGCACCAGGTGGGTCTTGTCGACGTTGGAGGCGTCGATGCCGGCCGCGGCCATCACGAAACCGTGGTGGGTCTGCACGATCGTGGTGGGTCCGCGCCGGGCCACCACCCGGGCGGTCTCGCCGGCGAGCGCCCGCTGCCGGGCCTCCTCGCGTTCCGGCCCGTCGGCCGGTACCTCGACCAGGCGGCCCTCCGCCTTCGACACGATCTTGCTGGTCACCACGAGCACGTCACCGTCGGCGAGCCACGGCGCTGCCTTGGTGATCAGCTCGGCCAGATCGTCACCGGCGGTCACGTCCCCGATGCCGTGCACCGGACGGATCTCCAAGGTCATCGGACCAGCTCCAGCGCGTCCGCCACCATCTTCGCGGTGGTCTGCTCGTCGGACATCCACAGCGGCACGGCCCGGGTGCGCAGGCCGGGGATCTGCACGCCGTCGTCCGTCGTGTCGACCAGCCAGCCGTCCAGCAGGCCGCCGTCGGCGCGCGGGCCGTACATCCGGCCGACACCCGCCGCGCTCACCTCGACACCGAGCGTGTTCAGGCACTTGTCCGCCATCCCACGCACCGGCGACCCACCGATGATCGGCGAAACCCCGACCACCGGTGCCGGGCCGTTCGCCACGGCCTCCTTCAGCGCGGGTACGGCCAGGACGGGCGCGATGCTGACCACCGGGTTGCTCGGGGCGACCAGCACGATGTCCGCGGAGGCGATCGCGTCCAGCACCCCGGCGCCCGGCTTGGCGGCGTCCGCGCCCCGGAAGACGAAGTTGTGCGTCGGCACCTCACCCCGGTACCGCACCCACCACTCCTGGAAGTGGATCGCCTTGCGTTCCCCGTCCAGATCGACGACCACGTGCGTCTCCAGGCGGTCGTCGGTGGCCGGGAGCATCGTGATGCCGGGCTGCCAGCGCTCGCAGAGGGCCGCGGTCACCGCGGAGAGCGGGTAACCGGCGTTCAGCATCGTGGTGCGCACCAGGTGCGTGGCGGTGTCCTTGTCACCCAGCCCGAACCAGGACGGTTCCACGCCGTACTTCGCCAGCTCCTCCTTGACGACCCAGGTCTCGCCGACCCGGCCCCAGCCGCGTTCCGGGTCGGCGGCGCCGCCCAGCGTGTACATGACGCTGTCCAGATCGGGGCAGATCTGCAGGCCGTGCATGCGTACGTCGTCGCCGACATTGACCACGGCGGTTACTTCGGCGCCGATGGCGCGGGCGTGCGCGCGCACGCCGAGGAGGAACCGGGCGCCGCCGATCCCCCCGGTAAGGACCACGATCCGCATTCCTCCATCCTCCCGCACCCGCGTGACCGCCTCCGGTTGTGGGTGGCGGTTTACGCTGAGCCTCCGTTTGCAAGCCCACCGGGAGTAACCGTGACCACACCACAGCCGCCTTCACCGCCCGGTCCGCCGCCGGCCACCGGGAAGTCCGTGTGGCAGTACCTGCGTCCGCTGCGTGACCTGGCGGTGTACGCGCTGGCCGGGGTTCCGGCCGTCCTGCTGGCCACCGCGGTGCTCGACCTGTTCGGTGACGGCTTCCTGGTCCGTACGCAGTACAGCTTCGGCAGCTTCGTGAATCTCGCGACGATCTTCATGCCGCTCGCCGCGGTGGTGCTGTCGCTCGCCGTGCAGCCGGTGCACCCGAAAGCCCGGGTGATCGCCCTGGTCACGCTCGTCGAGTACGGGGTGGCGGCCTTCTTCGGGCTGGTCTTCGGCGTGTTCTTCGGGGTGAGCAACATCGCCTCCACGTCGCCGTGGTCGGCGTTCCTGGAGCTGCTCGCCCGTGCCGCCTGGCTGGCGTTGTTCGCGCTGGTGGCGTACGCGGTCTGGCAGATCTGGGGTGGGATGTTCGCGGCGCCCCGGCCGCAGCCCGGCGTCTACGGGCAGCCGTTCCAGCAGTACCCGCCCGGTCCGCCGCCGGGATGGCAGGGATACCCGGGCCCGCAGGGTCCGCCGCCTGGTCCGGTTTCCGGCCCGCCGCCGGGTTATCCGGCGCCGCCGCCCGGTTTCGCTCCCCCTGGATTCGCGCCGGCACCCGGTTTCGCCGCGCCGCCCGCGTGGAATCAGCCTCCTCCGCCGGGCGCCGTCTACCCCGTGCCGCAGGCGCCGGTCGACGAGCCCACCCGCGTGGTCCCGGGCGTTCCGTCCGAACAGCCTGTCTCCGGTCCGGGCGTTCCGTCCGAACAGCCTGTTCCCGGTCCGGGCGTTCCGTCCGAACAGCCCGTGCCCGGCCCGGGCGTGCCCTCCGACCGGCCCGGCTTCGGCCCGGCCGACCAGGACCCGCCGCGGCAGTGACGGTCCGGCCCCGGGGTGTGCCGTACCCCGGGGCCACCGTGTTCCACGACACTGCTATGCCCGCTGACCACGGCGGCGGCCGGATCGAATCCGGCCTAGGCTGCTGTGCGTGGCGAAGGTCAACGTGGAAATCGCAGGGGTTGCCGAGGTACCGAGCGCGGCGAGCATCGAGCGCGCCCTGAGCCGGGCCGCCGCCGGCGAGACGATCGGCGGGGACGAGGCGATCGCGCTTCTCGCGGCCACCGGCGAGAATTTCGACGAGCTGCTGGCGATCGCCGGCGACCTGCGGGACGCGGGCCTCCGGGAAGCCGGTCGGCCGGGCGTCGTCACGTACTCGAGGAAGGTTTTCATCCCCCTCACCCGACTCTGCCAGGACCGCTGCCACTACTGCACGTTCGCCACCGTGCCGCATCGGCTGCCGTCGGCCTACCTGGAACTCGACGAGGTCCTGGAGATCGCCCGGCAGGGCGCGGCGCAGGGCTGTAAGGAAGCGCTCTTCACTCTCGGTGACCGTCCCGAGGCGCGCTGGCCGGCCGCCCGGCAGTGGCTGGACGAGCGCGGTTACGCCTCGACGCTGGACTACGTGCGCGCCTGTGCCGTGGCGGTCCTCGAGCAGACCGGTCTGCTGCCGCACCTCAACCCCGGTGTGATGAGCGAGGCCGAGCTGCGGTGGCTCAAGCCGGTCGCGCCGAGCATGGGAATGATGCTGGAGACCACCGCGACCCGGCTCTGGTCGGAGAAGGGCGGACCGCACTACGGCTCGCCGGACAAGGAGCCGGCGGTCCGGCTGCGGGTGCTCGACGATGCGGGCCGGGCCGGTGTCCCGTTCACCACCGGCATCCTGATCGGCATCGGGGAGAACGTCGCCGAGCGGGTCGACTCGCTGCTCGCGATCCGGCGGACAGCCCGTGAGCACGGGCAGATCCAAGAGGTCATCATCCAGAACTTCCGCGCCAAGCCGGACACGGCGATGCGCGGCATGCCCGACGCCGAGCTGCGCGAGCTGGCGGCCATGGTGGCGGTGGCCCGGATCCTGATGGGGCCGCGCGCCCGGATCCAGGCGCCGCCGAACCTGATCGACGACGAGTTCTCGCTGCTGCTGCGGGCCGGGATCGACGACTGGGGCGGGGTGTCGCCGGTGACGCCGGACCACGTGAACCCCGAGCGCCCCTGGCCCCAGATCGACATTTTGCGTGAAAAATCTGAGAAATCGGGTTTTGAGCTGCGGGAGCGGCTCACGATCTATCCCGAGTACGTCCACCGTGCCGCCGACGGCTGGCTCGACCCGGGCCTGGCCGCGCACGTGGCCGCTCTGTCCGGACCGGACGGCCTGGCGGCACCGGTGCATCCCCGTGGAGGCATCGATCTACCTGCTGATTCATCCGGTGTGGAAAGGTCCTCTGTCCACGCGCGCCGGTGACCGCGTGATCCATTCGGCGGACCCGCTCGGGGGACCCCCTGCCCCTTAGTTACAAAACGGGTTAAATTGGACGTGCATGCCCGGGCCCGCGTTACCTTCCGGTGGCTACGGGAGATAGGGCTGGAACGGGACCACGAAAGGTCCTTGACGCTTGTAGGAAACGGGCCCATTTAGCAGGTTCGGCTTGACGACGCACGTCTTACACGCGTGTAATTTTGGTGGGGTTGTGGGGACGATGTGTCGCTTTTCGCGTCGAACCCACAGAAACACGCCGCGTGCGTGGGGGGTCAGCGTCGGCTTCGCAGCCGGCGCGGAAAATGGAGGCACGCCGATGGAAGCGCAGGTTGAAGGGTTCGACCTGCTCGGGGACGCCCCCGAGTGGCAGGAGCGGGCACTGTGTTCGCAGACCGACCCGGAAGCCTTCTTTCCGGAGAAGGGCGGCTCGACGCGCGAGGCCAAGCGCATCTGTGGCCGCTGTGACGTGAAGGCCGACTGTCTGGAGTACGCACTCGGCCACGACGAACGCTTCGGGATCTGGGGTGGACTGTCCGAACGTGAACGTCGCAAGTTGAAACGGCGGGTGGCCTAGGCCAACTCGTCGGGATCCACCCCGAGCAGGTTGGCAACCTGCTCGATGATCACATCGTGGACGAGGTCGGCGAGGTCCTCCCGATCCATCGCCCGGAACTCCAGCGGGCGGCGGTAGAGCACGATCCGCGGCGGCAACTCGTGTCGTCCCGGTCGGCCGGGCAGCAGCCGGGCCAGAGGCACCTCGCCGTCCTCGAGCACGTCCGAGTCGTAGACGTTGAGCTCCGGCGGCACGTCCTCCACGGCGAACTCGACGCCGGCCAGCTCCTTCGCGTAACGCCGCTCCAGGCTCTCGACCGTGTCCAGCACCAGGTCGTCGAAAATCTCCGCCTTGGTACGGGCCAGCGGCACGGTCGCCGGCACCAGACGGCCGCGCAGGCCGCGTCCGTGCCGATCGCGCCGGGTGGGATGCCCCGGGCCGGTGCCGCGCGTCGCCTTCGGCTCCGTCCGGCGGCGTTCAGGGCTGGTGGTCACGCGGCCAGCGTATCCCCACCGGGGCCGCATACGTGGTCAGGCCGTTCGCATCGTGTGTCTCACCCGGTAATTCGCCCCAACGGGGCGGCGTGTCGGGCAGCCATGGCCGAATCGTGATGCATCACGGGTCGGCGTGTCGCGAGGCAACGCTCCCCAGATCGGCCGGTGGAGAGATAACGTGCCGCCGTGAGGTCACCACGGCGCTGCTCCCGGAACGGCTGTCCCCGACAGGCGGTCGCCACCCTGACCTACGTCTACAACGATTCGACGGCCGTGGTCGGGCCGCTGGCGGCGTTCGCCGAGCCGCACACCTACGACCTGTGCGAGCCGCACGCCCGCAGCCTCACCGCCCCGCGAGGCTGGGAGCTGGTTCGCCACGACGGCGACTTCGCGCCTCCGCCCCCCACCACCGACGACCTGGTGGCGCTCGCCGACGCCGTCCGCGAAGCCGCTCGTCCGGCCCCTGCGCGCCCGGACGAGGCCGACCACACCCCCGGGCACCAGACGGGCCGCCGCGGCCACCTGAGGGTCATCCCGCCCTCGCACTGACCGGAACTCCACACGCAGCCCGGTGCAAGCCCGAGCGTGTTGAGTTGGGGCGCGCTCCGACCCGAAATCCACACGTAGTCCCGCCCGAGCGGGAGCGTGTGGATTTCAGGCGCGGTCCGCACCCGAAATCCACACGCGGGGCCGGCCGGGTGTTACAGGGCGATCAGCTTGAAGCGCTGGCGCAGCCACGGGAGCAGCGTGCGGTAGGCCGCGATGGTGTCCGGCTGCGCGTAGTCGTGCGACAGGATCACCGAGTCCTTCCGGGTGTGCTTCTGCACGATCCGGATGACCTTCTTGCGGTGAGCGGCGTGCGACTCGCCCTTCGGGTGCTCCCAGTCGCGCGGGTCGACATGCCAGTAGAGCGACTCCATGCCGAGCTTGCGGGACGCCTTGACCAGGTTCGGCGTGAAGTTGCCGCCCGGCGCCCGCATGTACCGGATCTCCGCGCCCGGCACCGCGGCACGGATCGCGTTGTTCGTCCGCTCCAGGTCCGCCTTGATCTTCGCGGGCGGCTTCTTGCCGAGCTTGAGATCGTGGTTCCAGGAGTGGTTGCAGAGCGAGTGGCCGGCCTTCGCGATCGCCCTGACCAGCTCGGGATGCCGCTTCACCTGCGTGCCGACCACACAGAACGTGGCCTTGACGTTCGCCTTCGCCAGCATGTCGAGCAGCTGCGGCGTGTACGTCGGGTCGGGCCCGTCGTCGAACGTCAGCGCCACCCCGTCCCGGCCGGTCGTGGTGATGCTGCGGGCCGGGCCGTTGGTGCGCGGCTTGCCGTGCCGCTTGTCGGTGGTGGCGCTCTCGGTCCGGTCGCTGTTCTTCGCCGGGGTCGACTGCGACGCGGATACGGGCGGCGCGGCGGGCGGCGTGGTGGCCGCGCCGGCCGGCGAGCCCGCCGAGGACGAAGAAGCCGAGGACGGGGCGGCCGGGGTCGGCGAGGCCGGGGCGGCCGCTGACGCCGCGCCGGACGTGGCGGGCGCGGCCGCCGGCACCGACGTGGACGTGGACGTGGTCTGGGCCGCGGCGGCCTGGCCGAGAAGGGCCGTCATGATCAGCAACACGCTGATCGTGAATGCCTTTCTGGTATGCGACAGCCGCATGAAGCTTCCTCCCAGGTTTTGTCGGCGACTGACGACGATGCCTCGTTAAAAGGGCGGCCGCCAGTCGGGAGGCGTGTCAATCGTTCGAAAACGGGAACACGCTCGGGTTTGCTGGCGTATCATTGCGCACCCGCGCAAGCGGCACGCCAAAGGGCCGAGCCACCCGGAGGCGGCCCGGCCCTGCTGAGAGCTGCTCAAGCGGCGAGTTCGGCCAATTCCGCCTCGGTGAGCAGGCGCGACCGGATCAGGAAGCGGACGCCCTCCGGCGCCTCCAGCGAGAAACCCGCGCCCCGCCCGGGGACCACGTCCACGGTCAGATGGGTGTGCTTCCAGAGTTCGAACTGACTGGCCGACATCCAGAACGTGATGGGCTCCGGAACCCCCTCGATCACCAGAGACTGCAGCAGGACGTCGGAGCCACCGGTTCGGAACTCACCCTCCAGGTAGCACATCGGCGAGCTGCCGTCGCAGCAGCCGCCGGACTGGTGGAACATCAGCGGACCGTGCTGCTCCCGCAGCTGCCGCATGAGCGCGGCAGCCGCGGGAGTCACGTCAACCCGGGAGGCCATCTCTAGAAGAACCCGAGCGCCTTGGGCGAGTAGCTGACCAGCAGGTTCTTCGTCTGCTGGTAGTGGTCGAGCATCATCCGGTGATTCTCCCGGCCGATGCCGGACTGCTTGTAGCCACCGAACGCGGCGTGCGCCGGGTACAGGTGGTAGCAGTTCGTCCACACCCGTCCGGCCTTGATCGCTCGTCCGGCCCGGTACGCCTGGTTCCCGTCCCGCGACCAGACGCCGGCACCGAGGCCGTACAGGGTGTCGTTGGCGATTTTGATGGCGTCGTCGAAGTCGCCGAACGGCGTGACCGAGACCACCGGCCCGAAGATCTCCTCCTGGAAGATCCGCATCCCGTTGCGGCCCTCGAAGATCGTCGGCTGGACGTAGTAACCGCCGGCGAGGTCGCCGGGCATCTCGGCGCGAGCGCCGCCGACCAGCGCGCGGGCGCCCTCCTGACGGCCGATGTCCAGGTAGGACAGGATCTTCTCCAGCTGGTCGTTGGAGGCCTGCGCGCCGACCTGGGTGTCGGTGTCCAGCGGGTTGCCCTGCTTGAGGTTCTCCACCCGCTTCACGCCGGCTGCGAGGAAGTCGGAGTAGTGGCTCTGCTGGATCAGCGCCCGGGACGGGCAGGTGCAGACCTCGCCCTGGTTGAGCGCGAACATCGCGAAGCCCTCGAGCGCCTTGTCGTAGAACTCGTCGTCGGCGCGGCTGACGTCGTCGAAGAAGATGTTCGGGCTCTTGCCGCCGAGTTCCAGCGTGACCGGGATCAAGTTCTCCGAGGCGTACTGCATGATCAGGCGGCCGGTCGTGGTCTCGCCGGTGAAGGCCACCTTGGCGACCCGGTTCGAGGACGCGAGCGGCTTCCCGGCCTCGACGCCGAACCCGTTGACGATGTTCACCACACCGGCCGGGATCAGGTCGCCGATCAGCGAGAACAGGTAGTGGATCGAGGCCGGCGTCTGCTCGGCCGGCTTGATCACCACGGCGTTGCCGGCGGCCAGCGCCGGCGCGAGCTTCCAGACCGCCATCAGGATCGGGAAGTTCCACGGGATGATCTGGGCGACCACGCCGAGCGGCTCGTGGAAGTGGTACGCCACGGTGTCCTCGTCGAGCTCGCCGGCGGTGCCCTCCTGCGCCCGGATCACGCCCGCGAAGTAGCGGAAGTGGTCGACGGCGAGCGGCAGGTCGGCGGCGAGCGTCTCGCGGACCGGCTTGCCGTTCTCCCAGGCCTCGGCGACGGCGAGCTTCTCGAGGTTCTGCTCCATCCGGTCGGCGATCTTGTTGAGGATGTTCGCGCGCTCGGCGGGGGAGGTGCGGCCCCAGGCGGGAGCGGCGGCGTGCGCGGCGTCCAGCGCCCGTTCCACGTCGTCGGCGGTGCCCCGGGCCACCTCGCAGAAGACCTGGCCGGTGACCGGCGAGGAATTCTCGAAGTACTGGCCCTTGGCCGGCGGGACGTACTCACCGCCGATGTAGTGGTCGTAGCGGGACTGGTAACTGACGATCGATCCGTCGGAACCGGGCGGGGTATAGATGGTCATGGTCACGCCTCCTCTTCGAGGCGGACGTTAGTTGCCGTCAGGTTGCAACAACGTTGCAGAGCGCGAACTCCCGGGACAGCTCGGCGACGCGGCGGGCGGCCACCGGGTCCGTCGGCGTGAGAGCGGCGTAGGCCTGCCACATCTCCAGGTCGTCGGTGCCGAGCGGCCCGTTCAGCCAGGTCTGCAGCAGGCGGCGGTCACCGGTGGCGAGCACGGCGGCGCGCAGCCGGTCGTCCAGGCGCCGGCGCAGCCGGACCACACCCGGCGCGTCCGAGCCGGGCAACAACATTCCGGGGTACGCGGTGAGCGCCTCCGCCACTCGTCCGCCGTCCAGCAGGCGCCCGACCGTGCCGAAGTCCACGTCCATCGCGGCGCGCAGCCGGTAGGGCCGGGAGTCGAGCAGCTCCGGGCCGAGGATCCGGCGCAGCCGGGACAACTCGGCGCGGACCGTCACCGGGTTCACGTCGTCGCCGTACAGATCGACGCCGAGCTGGTCGCCGGTGCGGCCCTCCGGGTGCACGGTGAGCAGGACCAGCAGCTCGGAGTGCCGGCGGCCCAGCCGCAGCCGCTTGCCACCCACCGCGAGCAGCGCCTCGTCCCGGCCGAGTGCGGCGACCGCCGGGCGGTCACCGAGCGGCTTCGCCGCGCCCAGGTACGCCTCGGCGGCCAGTGCCGTCGCCCGGACCAGGGCCAGGCTGTGCGGGTTCGCCAGATGGTCCCCGCCGGTGACGTCGATGGCGCCCAGCAGCCGTCCGGTGCCGGGATCGTGGATCGGGGCCGCCGCGCACGTCCAGCTCTGCGCTGTGCGGCTGAAGTGCTCGGTCGCGAAGATCTGGATCGCGTGGTCGACGGCGAGCGCGGTCCCCGGGGCGTTGGTGCCGGCGTTCGCCTCGTCCCACCGGGCGCCGGGCACGAAGTTCATCGAGGCCGCGCCGCGCAGCGTGGCCGGGCGGCCCTCCACCCAGAGCAGGCGGCCGTGCGCGTCGCAGACCGCGAGGATGTGGTCGCCGTCGTCGGCCAGGCCGCCCAGCAGGTCCCGGAAGATCGGCATGACCCGGGCGAGCGGATGGGCCGACCGGTACGCCTCAAGGTCGTCGTCGGCCAGATCGATGGGGGCGGTGCTGTCGGCGCCGATGGACGCGGCCGACCGGGCCCACGAGTCGGCCACCACGCTGCGCATCCGAGCCGGCCGGGCGTTGCCGGTCAGGAACTGCTCATGGGCGCGGCCTACCTGCCGGATCCGCTCGGCCGGGTCGTCTCCCGGGGTCAGGGCAAGCCACGGATTCACCAGAGGTACCTCCAGACCCACCCATCGTGACGCCCGTCACGCCCGGAGACAACAGTGCTTCCTATGCTTCGGCGGTGCGAACCTGGCCCCGTACCCCCGAGGAAGCCCTTGCGACGCAGGAGGTCTTGCGCTCCCGCCTGATCTCCGCCCCCGGACCGGCGGAAATCGATACGGTGGCGGGACTGGACGTGGCCTATGACGGCGACCGCCTCGGCGCGGCCGTCGTGGTGCTCGACTACGCGGATCTCTCGGTGCGCGACACCGCCGTGGTCCTCGGCCGGCCCGCGTTCCCCTATGTGCCGGGCCTGTTCGCGTTCCGCGAGGTGCCGGCCCTGCTGGAGGCGCTGGAGAAGCTGACCGTGCGGCCGGACGTGCTGATCTGCGACGGACACGGCGTGGCCCACCCACGCCGGTTCGGGCTGGCCGCGCATCTCGGCGTGCTCACCGATCTGCCGGCGTTCGGGGTGGGCAAGACGCGGCTGGTCGGCGAGTTCGCGCCGGTCGGCGAGGAACGGGGTGACCGGTCGCCGCTGATCGACGCGGGGGAGACCGTGGGCGCGGTGCTGCGGACCCGCGCCCGGGTGAAGCCGGTCTTCGTCTCGGCGGGGCATCGGATGGACCTCGACAGCGCGTGCCGGATGACGCTGCGGCTCACCCCGGAGTACCGCCTGCCGGAAACCACCCGGGCGGCGGACCGGGCCTGCCGGGATCTCCTGCTGAGGCCTTCCGGCGCAGGTCGCCCCGGTACCCTCAGCCCAAAGGGGACTCATTGAGGAGCGAGCGGTGACGGATCTGTCGCAGATCATCAAGGCGTACGACGTCCGAGGCGTCGTCCCGGATCAGCTCAACGAGCCGGTGGCCCGGGCGCTGGGCACGGCGTTCGTCGAGATGCTGCGGGAGTCGGGCGACGAGCCGGACCAGATCGTGATCGGTCACGACATGCGCGACTCGGGTCCCGGGCTGGCCGCCGCGTTCGCCCGCGGAGTCAACGCGGCCGGCGCCGCCGTGATCAACATCGGGCTCGCCTCCACCGACCAGCTCTACTACGCCTCCGGCTCGCTGAACCTGCCCGGCGCCATGTTCACCGCCAGCCACAACCCGGCGCAGTACAACGGGATCAAGCTGTGCCGCTCCGGCGCCCGGCCGGTCGGCCAGGACAGTGGTCTCGTGGTGGTCCGGCAGCGCGCCCAGGAGCTGCTCGGTGACCTGAACGCGGAGGCCGACGGCCCCACGCGGGTCGAGCAGCGGGATTCGCTCAAGGACTACGCGGCGCACCTGCGCTCGCTCGTCGACCTCGCCGGCATCCGGCCGCTCAAGGTGATCGTGGACGCCGGCAACGGCATGGGTGGCTACACGGTTCCGGCGGTGCTCGGCGACCAGGTGCTGCCGGCGCTGCCGCTGGAGATCGTCCCGCTCTACTTCGAGCTGGACGGCTCGTTCCCCAACCACGAGGCCAACCCGCTGGACCCGGCGAACCTGGTCGACCTGCAGAAGGCGGTCCGCGAGCAGGGCGCGGACATCGGCCTGGCGTTCGACGGCGACGCGGACCGCTGCTTCGTGGTGGACGAGAAGGGTGACCCGGTCTCCCCGTCGGCGATCACCGCGCTGGTCGCCGCCCGCGAGCTCGCCAAGTTCCCGGGCAGCACGGTCATCCACAACCTGATCACCTCGGCCGCGGTCCCGGAGATCATCACGGAGCGCGGCGGCAAGCCGGTGCGCAGCCGGGTCGGGCACTCGTTCATCAAGGCCGAGATGGCGGCGAGCAACGCGGTCTTCGGCGGCGAGCACTCGGCGCACTACTACTTCCGCGACTTCTGGTTCGCCGACACCGGCATGCTCGCCGCGATGCACGTGCTGGCCGCGTTCGGCGGGCAGGACCTGCCGCTGAGCGAGTTCGCCGCGGAGTACGAGCGGTACGTCGCCTCAGGTGAGATCAATTCCACGGTCGCGGACGCCGCTGCCAAGATCGAAGAGGTGCGCGCCGCGTTCCCGGACGCCCGGGTGGACGACCTCGACGGTCTGACCTTCGAGGTCGGCGGGGGTGCCTGGTTCAACCTGCGCGCCTCGAACACCGAGCCGCTGCTGCGTCTCAACGTCGAGGCGCCCGACGCGCGGCGGATGGCGGAGCTGCGTGACGAGGTCCTCGCGATCGTTCGTGGATAGGATCGCCTCGACCAACTCACGTCGGTGCGATAAGGAGTCAACCGGTGGCGCTCGATCAGCAGTTGCTGGACATTCTGGCGTGCCCGGACACGCATCACGCCCCGCTCGACTACGACGCCGACGCGCAGACGCTGACGTGCACCGAGTGCGGTCTGATCTTCGAGGTGCGGGACGACATCCCGATCCTCCTGCTCGACGAGGCTCGCAAGCCGGGGACCGCGACGGAGGCGTCCTGATGGTGAACCCGATGGACGGCACCGCCGGGGTCAACGGACACCGGATCGCCGACGAGGCGCTGCTCGACGACGAGAAATCGATGCTCGGCAACGACCCGGGCGGCATGCTCCGGGCCACCGCGTCGGCAGGCGCCCAGGTCCGTGAGTCGGCGGCGCTCGCCGCCGAGGTGGACCTGAGCATGCTCGCCGACGAGGGCCGCCCGCGGGCCGTCGTGGTCGCCGGCATCGGCACCGCCGGCCTCACCGGCAACATCCTGGCCACCGTCGCCGGGCCGCGCTGCCCGGTGCCGATCATCGGGCACCGCAGCGCCGGCGTGCCCGGCTGGGTCGGCGCGGCCGACGTGGTGATCGCGGTCTCCGCGTCCGGCCGCAGCCCGGAGGCGCTCGCCGCCGCCGAGGCCGCCGCCCGTCGCGGCGCCCGGCTGGTCGCGATCGGCAACCCCGGCTCCGAGCTGGAGGCGATGGCCGAGCGGGCCCGCGCGCCGTTCATCGGTGTGCCGCGTCGCGCGCCGGCCCGGGCCACGATCTGGGGCCTGACCATTCCGGTGCTCTTCGCCGGCCGGGCCCTGGGCCTGGTCAAGGTCACCGAGGCGGACATCGCCGAGACCGCGACCCGGCTGGACGCGGACGCCGAGCGCTGCCGTCCCGCCGCTGACTCGTTCGTCAACCCGGCCAAGGCGCTCGCGCTCGGCCTGGCCGGCTCGGTCCCGATCGTCTGGGGCTCGTCGCCGCTGGCCACGGTCGCGGCGCGGCGCTTCGGCGACACCCTGGCCGCCAACGCGAGGTACCCGGTGATGGCCGGCGCGCTCGGCGAGGCCGGCCGGGGCCGGGTGGGCCTGCTCGACGGCGTCTTCGGCGGCCTCGCCGAGACGAACCGGGACATCTTCGCCGACCCGGACGAGACCGACGAGAGCGTCACCCGGCTGCGCCTGGTGGTCCTGCGCGACGGCGGTCTGAACCCGGAGGACGACGCCGACGAGCCGGTCGCCGTCGAGGAGCGCCGCGCCGACGCCATCCAGACCCTGGCCGAGCGGCGCGGTGTGCGCTGCGACGTGCTCACCGCCGAGGGTGGCTCGGCGCTGGAGCGGCTCGCCTCGCTGGTCGCCGTCCCCGACTTCGCGTCGCTCTACCTGGCGCTGGCGCACGGGCTCGACCCGATGGCCGTGCCCGCGATCAGCGAGATGAAAGAGCTGGCCAACCCCATCGTGGATGGGATCGCGTGAGCGCTGAGGGCGGCACCAAGGCGATCATCGCGGCGCTCAGCGCGAACCTCGGGATCGCGGTCACCAAGTTCGGGGCGTACCTTCTGACCGGCTCGTCGTCGATGCTCGCCGAGTCGATCCACTCGGTGGCCGACTCGGGCAACCAGCTGCTGCTCCTGGTCGGCGGCAAGAAGGCGAAACGGCAGGCAACCCCGGAACACCCCTTCGGGTACGGGCGGGAGCGTTACATCTATGCGTTCATCGTCTCGATCGTGCTGTTCACGGTGGGTGGGCTGTTCGCGCTCTACGAGGCGTACCACAAGTGGCAGCACCCGGAGGGCATCGAGTCCTGGCAGTGGGTGCCGGTCGCGGTGCTGGTGGTCGCGATCGGCCTGGAGAGCTACTCGTTCTACACCGCTGTCACCGAGTCGAACCGCACGCGAGGCGGGACGTCCTGGGTGAACTACGTGCGCCGGGCCAAGGCGCCGGAACTGCCCGTGGTGCTGCTGGAGGACAGCGGCGCCCTGGTCGGCCTGGTGTTCGCGCTGTTCGGCGTGGGGATGACCCTGATCACCGGGAACGGGCGCTGGGACGCGGCCGGCACCGCGGCGATCGGCCTGCTGCTGGTGGCGATCGCCGCGATCCTGGCGATCGAGACGAAAAGCCTGCTGCTCGGCGAGGGCGCGAACCCGGAGGCGGTCCGGAAGATCGAGCAGGCGGTGCTCGCCGGTGGCGGCATCGAGCGGATCATCCACATGAAGACGCTGCACCTCGGCCCGGAGGAACTGCTGGTCGCCGTGAAGATCGCGGTGCCGCCGACGGAGAGCGCCGAAGAGGTGGCCAAGCACATCGACGAGACCGAGGTCCGGATCCGGGAAGCGGTCCCGATCGCCCGGGTGATCTACATCGAGCCGGACATCTACCGGGCTTCGGCAGCATCCTCCGCAGCCGCCGGATAGCTGCTACTTTGCCGGGTATGACCGTGTACCCGCTTCACGGAGCGATCCGGGCCTACGCCTGGGGCTCCCGGACCGCCATCGCCGAGCTGCAGGGCCGCCCCGCCCCCGACGGGCCCGAGGCGGAACTGTGGCTCGGCGCGCACCCGGGCGACCCGGCCACGGTGTCCGGGCCGGACGGGCCGGTCGCACTCAACAAACTCATCGCCGACGACCCCGGCGCTCAGCTCGGCGCCGCGGTCGTGGAGCGGTTCGGGGAGCGTCTGCCGTACCTGATGAAGGTCCTCGCCGCGGGCGCGCCGCTCTCCCTGCAGGCGCACCCGGACGCCGCCTACGCCAAGGCCGCCTACGCCCGGCAGGAGCTCGACCCGGGCGCGCCGAAGAACTACACCGACGCACACCACAAGCCGGAGATGCTCGTCGCGCTCACCCCGTTCGAGGCGCTCTGCGGATTCCGGGCGCCGGAGATCTCCGCCGAGGTGCTCGGCGAACTCAAGCTGCCGCAGCTCGACCCGATCGTCGCCACCCTGCGCAACGGCGACCTCGCCGACGCGGTCCAGCTGCTGCTCACCTGGCCGGAAGCCGACCGCGACGACCTGATCAAGCAGGTCGCGGCGGCCGCACGCCAGATCCCCGACGACCACCCGCACACCCCGTCGTACGTGCTCGCCGTCGACCTGGCCGGCTACTACCCGGGCGACCCCGGCGTGCTCGTCGCGCTGCTGCTCAACCTGGTCTGGCTGCAGCCCGGCCAGGCGATCTGGATGCCGGCCGGCAACCTGCACGCGTACCTCGGCGGCCTCGGCGTCGAACTGATGGCGGCCAGCGACAACGTGCTGCGCGGCGGCCTCACCCCGAAACGGGTCGACGTCGACGAGCTGCTGCGGGTGCTGCGCTTCGACGTCCTGGAGGACCCACTGCTGCACCCCACCGAGATGGCGCCGGGCGTGACGTCGTGGAAAGTCCCGGTGCCGGACTTCGAGCTGTACCGGGTCACGCTGAGCGAGGACCGGGCGCCGGTGAAACTGCCCGGAAAGGGGCCGCGGGTGATCCTCGGGGCGTCCGGTGACGTGCACGTGGGCGAGGAGCACGGGGTGCCGGTGGAAGTGCGTCCCGGCGGGGCTGCCTACGCGCCGGCCAGTGCGGGGCCGCTGACCGCGGCCGGCATCGGCGTGGTCTTCGTCGCGGCGGTGCCCGCCTGAGTTCGGGCGTTGAGCTGGTGGGCATGTTCGGCCGCGCTCGTTGCGCGTGATCAAAAGCGGCCAGGCTGACACTGTGAACCGGCTGGTCCGGCTGGTCCGGCCGGCCCGGCCGGCCCGGCCGGTCCGGCTGGCCCTCAGCGCTGCCCGACCACACTGCTGACAGCACTGTTAACCAGCTCGTCTTGGCGGGCTGGCTAACAGTGCTGTCCCGTGCCCGCTTTGTCCGCACTGAGCGGCAGCCGGCGCCGGCGTTTCCAAGATCTGCAAAGCCGGGCCTTGGAACCTGCGTCGGCTACGGCTCGGGGTCGTGGGCCGTAGCTGGGGCAGGTTATTCGCCTTGGGAGCCTGCGTGGGCTACGGCTCGGGCTGGTCGGCCGTAGTTCAGGCAGGTTATTCGGCGCGGGGGCCTGCGTGGGCTACGGCTGCGGCGTCGAGGGCTTGCGTGGGCTACGGCTGCGACGTTGGGGCTTGCGTGGGCTACGGCTACGGCTACGGCCGCGGCGTCGGGGCCTGTGTGGGCTGCGGCTGCGGCGTCGGAGGGCTGCGTGGGGTGCGGGCGGGTGGGAGTGCGGGGGTTTGGTCCGAAATTTGCTGGAATAACTTGACATGGTGGTTGCGGAGTGTGAATCTAGAAGCACGCAGCGTCATTGGTGATCGGGGGGTCCCACGGACGCGCGCGGTACCAAACCGGGGGGATGAACGGGGCGGCGGGCTTAGGCCTGTCGCCCCGTTCGCTATGTCCGGAGCCAGGTTGCGGTGTGTCTGTTCCGGTCACGCGCCGGCGGCGCGGCAGCCAGGATGAGTTGGCAAGGGGCTCGCGGCCGGGTGTCACGGGAGTTGTGGCTGCGTCTGGTGACCGCTGGCCCCGTACCCGATGGAAGGGGTCTTCGTGGGTGATTTCAAGGTCGCGGACCTGTCGCTCGCCGCGTTCGGGCGTAAGGAGATCGAGCTGGCGGAGCACGAGATGCCGGGGCTGATGGCGCTGCGTGCGGAGTACGGGCCGAGCCAGCCGCTGCGGGGTGCGCGGATCACCGGCTCGCTGCACATGACGATCCAGACCGCTGTGCTGATCGAGACGCTCACCGCGCTCGGGGCGCAGGTGCGCTGGGCGTCGTGCAACATCTTCTCGACGCAGGACCACGCGGCCGCGGCGATCGTGGTGGGCAGGGACGGGACGGCGGAGGATCCGAAGGGCGTTCCGGTGTACGCCTGGAAGGGCGAGACGCTCGAGGAGTACTGGTGGTGCACGGAGCAGGTGCTGCTCTGGCCGGACGGCGAGGCGCCCAACATGATCCTCGATGACGGCGGGGACGCGACGCTGCTGGTGCACAAGGGTGCCGAGTTCGAGAAGGCCGGTGTGGTGCCGCCGGCCGAGAGCGCGTCCTCGGAGGAGTACGCGGTGATCCTCGGCCTGCTCGCCCGGAGCCTCAAGGAGGACGGCCGGCGCTGGACCCGGGTGGCCGCCGGCATCAAGGGTGTCACCGAGGAGACCACCACCGGCGTGCACCGGCTCTACGAGATGCAGCAGCAGGGAACCCTGCTCTTCCCGGCGATCAATGTGAACGACTCGGTGACGAAATCGAAGTTCGACAACAAGTACGGCTGTCGCCACTCCCTGATCGACGGGATCAACCGGGCCACCGACGTACTGATCGGCGGCAAGGTGGCGGTCGTGTTCGGGTACGGCGACGTGGGCAAGGGATGTGCCGAGTCGCTACGCGGGCAGGGCGCGCGGGTGATCGTCACCGAGGTGGACCCGATCTGCGCGCTGCAGGCCGCGATGGACGGGTATCAGGTCGCGACGATCGATGAAGTCGTGAAGTACGCGGACATCTTCGTCACCGCGACCGGGTGCTTCGACGTGATCACCCACGAGCACATGGCCCGGATGAAACACCAGGCCATCGTCGGGAACATCGGTCACTTCGACAACGAGATCGACATGGCCGGGCTGGCCGCGCGGAAGGACGTCCGGAGGGTCACCATCAAGCCGCAGGTCGACGAGTGGCAGTTCGACGACGGACACTCGATCATCGTGCTCTCCGAGGGGCGGCTGCTGAACCTCGGCAACGCCACCGGGCACCCGTCGTTCGTGATGAGCAACAGCTTCTCGAACCAGACGATCGCTCAGATCGAGCTCTTCACGAAGACCGAGGAGTACCCCGTCGGGGTGTATGTGCTGCCGAAGAAACTGGACGAGAAAGTGGCCCGGCTGCATCTCGACGCGCTCGGCGTGAAGCTCACCGAGCTGACCAAGCAGCAGGCCGCGTATCTCGGAATCGCGGTCGAGGGACCCTACAAGCCGGACCATTACCGCTACTAGACCGGCGTCAAGACATGCCGGAGCCCCCGCTCGCCCGCCGAACGGGGGCTCTTGTCTCCCCGGGGTTTGCCGCCCTCGGGGGCCGGCTCTCTCCCATCATTACGTCACGCTGGTCATCGGCGCTGCAAGTGCAATGTGTCAGTGCAACTTGCAACGGCGCGTCGATACGCCGATATGGTGGCTCCGTGGCGAGGCCGACATCGACTGCACGCCGTGAGCTCGGGGGAGAACTGCGCCGGCTCCGCGGTGAGCGCCGTGCTGTCGACGTGGCGACCGCGCTCGGGTGGTCGGAGTCGAAACTGAGCCGGATCGAGACCGCGCACACCGGCATCAGCGAGGCCGACCTGGACCGGTTGCTCACCCTCTACGGCGTCGCGGTCGAGGACCGCAGCCGGCTGCGCGACCTGGCCCGGCGGGGAAGGGCGCGCGCGTGGTGGACGCCGTACCGGTCGTCCGTGCCGGATCCGTACGACGAGTACCTCGCTCTCGAGGGCGAAGCGGTGCGGATCTCCGAGTGGGAGGCCCAGGTGGTGCCGGGCCTGCTGCAGACCCATGAGTACGCGCGAGCCGTGATCGAGACCGGCGCGGACATCGACGATACCGACACCATCTCGCGCCGCCTGGCGCTGCGGATGCGCCGGCAGGACGTGCTGACCCGGGACCCGCCCCCCAATCTGCGCCTGGTCATCGACGAGGGTGTCCTGCTGCGCGAGGTGGGCGGCCGGGACGTGCAGCACCGGCAGCTGAGCCGGCTCTACGAGGCGAGCACCCGCCCCGGCGTCGAGCTGCAGATCCTCCCGTTCCAGGCCGGCGCGCACGCGGGTCTCATCGAGTCGTTCCTGGTCATGGAGTTCGCACCGGGCACGCGTAACCCGGTGGTGCACATCGAGGGGCTGACCGGCGGCCTCTTCCGGGTGAAGCCGGAGGAGATCGACGTTTACGGCGACGCGTTCGATGACCTGCAGGAACGCGCATTGTCGCTAGAAGAGAGCCGAACGGCCATCGCTGAGACGAGGGATCGGCTCGCTCGTTGAGTGCTCCGGGTGAGGTCCAATGGGAAAGCATTCCATGGAAGGAGATGATCATGCAGAACGCCACGCTTACCTGGCGTAAGAGCAGCCGCAGTGGCGCTGCTGGGCATTGCGTCGAGGTCGCCGAGGTTCCGGCCGCGGTGCTGGTTCGTGACTCGAAGGACGTCACGGGCCCGGTACTGACCTTCGGCGCGGGTGACTGGACCGGCTTCATCGCCGGTGTCCGCGCCGGAGAGTTCGACCGGCCAGGCGCCTGATCTCAGGTCGTGCGCCACGGGCGGTCCCGCCGCGGGACCGCCCGTTTTCATGTCCGCCAGCACGTCCGCCGGTACGCTTCCCGGACAAGATCGACCCCCAGGTAGCGCGGAGACCGGGCGGACAGTGCAATATTGGACCGCATGAGAGCCCGGGTACTGGTCGTCGACGACGACCCCGCGTTGGCCGAGATGCTCGGCATCGTCCTGCGCAGCGAAGGTTTCCTCCCCTCCTTCGTCGCGGACGGTGAACGTGCCCTGGCCGCCTTCCGGGAGAACCGTCCCGACATCGTTCTGCTGGACCTGATGCTTCCCGGCATGAGCGGCATCGACGTGGCTCGCGCCATCCGAGCCGAGTCGGGCATCCCGATCGTCATGCTCACGGCCAAGAGCGACACCGTGGACGTGGTGCTGGGCCTGGAGTCCGGGGCCGACGACTACGTGGTCAAGCCGTTCAAGCCCAAGGAGCTGGTGGCCCGGATGCGGGCCCGGCTGCGCCGGGGCGAGGACGCCGCGCCGGAGATGCTCACCATCGGACCGCCCGGCAACCAGATCACCATCGACGTCCCGGCGCACACCGTGTCCCGCGACGGCGAGGAGGTCAAGCTGACCCCGCTGGAGTTCGATCTGCTCGTCGCGCTGGCCCGCAAGCCGCGTCAGGTCTTCACCCGCGAGGTGCTGCTCGAGCAGGTCTGGGGTTACCGGCACGCGGCCGACACCCGACTGGTGAATGTGCACGTCCAGAGGCTCCGGGCGAAGATAGAGCCCGACCCTGAGCGGCCCGAGATCATCCTCACGGTGCGTGGAGTCGGCTACAAGGCCGGCACGGGCTAAGCCGAACGAGCGGTTACTCTTTGCCGCGAGATGCGTGCTCCGTCGTGGCTTCCGATGCCTGTGCGCCGTGCCCTGCGAGTGGTGCGGCGCTACTGGCGCATGGTCGCCCGGCGCGGCCGGCAGTACACGGCGCCGGCCCGGCGGGCCTGGCGCCGCTCGCTGCAGTTGCGGGTGGTCACCCTCACCCTGATCGGTTCCAGCCTGCTGGTCAGCACGTTCGGCTGGTTCATCGCGGCGCAGAGCGCCAACATCCTGCTCAACCGCACCCAGGACGAGATCTCCTCGTCGATGAGCGGCAAGGTGGCGTACGCGTACAGCCAGCTCACCCTGCACCCGCAGGCGCGTGACCCGGAGCTGCCGAACACCATCAACGACACGGTGAACGACCTCGTCGACGGCGATCAGACGGAGAACGGCGGCTCGATCATCTCGATTCGCGCCGAGCACTACCAGGATCTGCCGGCCGTCACGCTGCCGCCCGTGGACACCCGCGACCTGATCACGCCGGACATGATCCGGACGGTCGCCGAGCAGGGCCAGGTCGCGCAGCAGATCCGGACCGCGGAGGTCGGCGGCGCCACCACGAAATACCTGGTCTACGGCTCACCGGTGCCGACCAAGTTCGGTCACCTGGAGCTCTACTACATGGTGCCGCTCACCACCGAGGACCGCGCCGCCAACCAGATCCGGACCACCGTGCTGATCACCGGGATCGCCCTGGTCATCCTGCTCGGCGTGGTGGCCGCCCTGGTCACCCGCATGGTGGTGACCCCGGTCCGGGTGGCCGCGCGGACCGCGCAGCGGCTCTCCGCGGGCCTGCTCGACCAGCGGATGAAAGTCGACGGCGAGGACGACCTCGCCCTGCTCGCGGCGGCGTTCAACCAGATGGCGGCGAACCTGCAGCGCCAGATCGTCCGGCTCGAGGAGATGTCCCGCCTGCAGCGCCGGTTCACCTCGGACGTCTCTCACGAACTTCGGACACCCCTCACCACCGTACGGATGGCGGCGGACCTGATCTTCTCGGAGCGGGAGGATTTCGATCCCGCGGTGGCCCGCAGCGCCGAGCTGCTGCAGGCCGAGCTGGACAGGTTCGAGGGGCTGCTCACGGACCTGCTGGAGATCAGCCGGTTCGACGCCGGCTTCGCCGCGCTGGACGCCGAGCACACCGACCTGGTCCCGATCGTGGAGCGGGTCGCCGAGCGACTCTCCGGTCTGGCCGAGCGCGCCGGCGTCGACGTGGAGCTGCGCCTGCCGGACACCCCGGTGATCGCCGAGGTGGACCCGCGCCGGGTCGAGCGGGTGCTGCGCAACCTGGTCGGCAACGCGATCGAGCACGCCGAGGCGAAACCGGTCGTGGTGACGCTCTCCACCGACGAGGCGGCGGTCGCGGTCACCGTCCGCGACTACGGGATCGGTCTGAAACCGGGTGAGGAACGCCTGGTCTTCAACCGGTTCTGGCGCGCCGACCCGTCCCGGGCCCGGCAGACCGGCGGCACCGGTCTGGGCCTGTCCATCAGCGTCGAGGACGCCCGCCTGCACGGCGGCTGGCTGGAGGCGTGGGGCGCGCCGGGCGAGGGCTCGCAGTTCCGCCTCACGCTGCCGGTCCGTGCCGGTGACCGGCTGGTCGCGGCGCCACTCCCGCTCATTCCCCGGGACCGCCCTGCGGAGGTCACAGGCTGATGCGTCGCACCCACCGTCACGTGCAGGCCCTGCCCGCCGTCGTCGCGCTCACCGCGCTGACGTTCGCCGGCTGCGGCATCCCGGACGACACCGGGGTCACCGCGGTCGGCCCCGGCCCGTCCACCGGCATCAGCTCCGGCAGCGAGAACACGTCGGCGCAGGAGACCCGGACCTCGACCAGCGACCGGACCGAGTTCGTCACCAACTACCTGGCCGCGGCGGCCGGTGACTACGACGGCGCGACCGAGCGGGTGCGGGAGTTCATGTCTCCGCCGGTGGCCGAGAAATTCAAGCCGGTGGCGATTCCGCGGGTGATCCGGCTGATCGGCACGCCGCTCGTGTCGCAGGGGCGCTCCACCGTCCAGATCACGTACGAGCTGATCGGCACGCTCGGCAAGAACGGCTTGCTGGAGCCGCCGAAAGAGCCGGTGCGCGGGAAATACGAGATCACCCTCGGCACCGCCGAGGACGGCATCTCGCTCTACGTCCTGGACGCGCCTCCGGTGCTGCTGATCAGCGACACCGCGCTCGCCAGCCGGTACACGCGGCGGACCATCTACTTCTGGAACACCGAGCACACCGGCCTGGTCCCGGACGTCCGTTATTTGCTGCACGACGTCCCGATCGAGCAGGTGCCGACGACCCTGCTCGGCTGGCTCATCGAGGGCCCCGCGCCGTGGCTGCGCAGCGTCGTCGAGGTGCTCCCGGAGGGCACCGCTCTCCAGGGCAAGATCCCGGCGATCGCCGACCAGACGCTCACCATCACCCTGAGCGCGCAGGCCGTGCCGACCGAGGGCGCGACCGAGGCGCTGGATCGGCTGCGCCGGCAGCTGCAGTGGTCGTTGCGCCCGCTGCCGTGGGAGAACCTGGCCCTGAAGATCGGTCATCAGGAGACGAAGAACTACTACGCCACCGACTTCCTGACCAGCAACGCCGCGTCCCGGCTCGAGCAGTTCCCGGAGCGGTTCGCCGTCTACGGCGGGAAGATCGTCCGGCTTTCGGAGTCGCGGAAGGCGGTCGCGGCGATCCCGGCCATCCCGCCGCAGGCGAACAAGGACGTCCGGACCGCGGCGCTGAGCACGTCGGCGACGCACACCTACGCCGCCCTGGTGACCGGTTCCGGCGGTGGTGAGGCGCTGCGCGTCGGGTCCACGCTGACCAGCGGCGGGCCGGACGCGGCGCTGCACGCGGTGAGTGGCCTGCCGGGCGGCCTGGGATACCCGGTCTGGGCGCTGACCGCCGACGGCGACCCGGAGTCCTCGCTCGGCCTGATCATCGCGGGCGGCGGGCTCTACAGCTTCCGGGCCGAGGGCGGCGCCGCGCGACAGGTGCAGGTCTCCGGCGTGACCGGCAAGATCAGCGCGATCACGGTGGCGCCGGACGGGCATCGGGCGGCGATCGTCGCGGGCGGGCGGCTCTACCGCGCCGTCCTGACGGTCAGCGGCGACGGGGTGTCGCTCAGCGAGCCGGAGCTGCTCCGGCCGCCGCTGGACACGGTCACCGCCGCCGACTTCAGCGGCGAGGGCTGGCTGACCGTGGCGGGCGTCCGCGCCGGCCGGGTCGCGGTCCTGGACGTGACGATCGACGGCGCGTTGCAGGACCCGCGACTGCCGGACCTGGGGGACGACACGGTGACCTACGTGACGGCGTACCCGGAGAACCCGGTCAACCAGAGCAGCAACGAGCTGGGCAACGCCGACTTCGTGTCGTTCACGACCGCGGACGCGGCCTGGGACGTGCTCTCCGGCCCGGTCCAGATCGTCGCGAGCAGCCTGGCCGAGCCGCCCAGCAACCGGTCTGCCAACACCGTTCCGACGGCGCCGTTCTTCCTGAACTGATGGTCGCCGCGCTCCTCGGCGAGCTGGCCGACCTGGTGCTGCCGGGGGCGTGCGCCGGGTGCGGTGCGGAACAGGTCCGGCTGACCTACGGGACCTGCGCGGTCTGCGTGGCCGAGCTGGAGGGGCTGCGGCCGCATCCGGCGACGCCGACACCGCCGCCCGCCGGATTCCCGGACTGTGTCACGGTCGGGCCCTACGCCGGGGCGCTGCGGGGCACTCTCCTGGCGTACAAGGAAAAGGGCCGGCACCGGCTCGCCCGGCCGCTCGGAACGCTCCTGGCCGGCGCGGTGGCGGCGCTCGCGCCGCGCGGCCGGCCGGTGGTGCTGATCCCGGTGCCCTCCACGGCCGCGGCGCGCCGCGAGCGGTACGGCGACCACATGGCCCGGATGACCAGGCACGCGATGCGGCGGCTGCGCGCGGCCGGCTGGGACGCGACGACGATCCAGCCGCTGCGGGCACTGCCCCGTCCTGACTCCACGTCACTGGATGCTGCCGCACGGCATGCGGCAGCTGTCAATTCCCTGCGAATCAATCCTCGAATCGGCGTTCTGCAACGCGGCGGCCGGATCGGAGGCACCCTGGTTGTGACGGACGACATCGTCACCACCGGTGCCACTCTGGCCGCGGTGGTTCGCCGTCTTGAGGAGGCGGGCATGCAGGTCACGGGTGCTGCGGTGCTGGCAGCGACGCAACTGCGGAAAACTACTCCCGGTATTTGACTCCCATGCCGTCCCGGGCTGCCGATAGAGGCGAATGTCAGCCATCGGTTATCCCAAACGAGTGGTGACGGCGAGGCAGAGGCAGGTTAGCGTCTAGGTGACGAGGGGTGAATCAGCAAAGTTCACCCACCACCGGAGCGCTGATCGGGTCCCGTCCCCGCACCGGAAAGGAGTCGTCTCACCCACGTCGGCCGCGTCGGTGGTAGTCAACGCGGCGTCTTCTCTGAGCACCACGCGCCGCGTCAGGCGCCCGCAAGCACAACGTTGGGGGAGGTCACGAGTGGACATTGTCGTCAAGGGCCGCAACGTAGAGGTTCCCGATCACTATCGAGAGCATGTCGCCGAGAAGCTGAGCAAGGTCGAGCGTTACGACCCGAAGCTGATGAGAGTGGACGTGGAGCTTTTCCACGAGCGCAATCCGCGACAGTCCGACACCTGCCAGCGGGTGGAGATCACCGTCATGACGAGAGGCCCGGTCGTTCGCGCCGAGGCCCAGGCACAAGACTTCTACGCAGCCCTGGACTGCGCCATCAACAAGCTCGACGGCCGGCTGCGGCGTTCCGCCGACCGGCGCCGGGTGCACCGCGGCCGACATGCGCCGGTGTCCGTCGCCGCAGCGACCGCCAACCTCCCCACCGATGTGAGCCCGGGCCGGACCGCCACCCTGGTCGCCGAGCCCGCCCTCGACACCGAGCTGGCCGAGCACGGCGCGGACCAGCCGTGGCGCATCGTCCGGGAGAAGGAGCACTCGGCCGAGCCGATGACCGTTGACGACGCGCTGTTCCAGATGGAGCTCGTCGGCCACGACTTCTACCTGTTCCAGGACAAGGAGAGCGGCCGGCCCAGCGTCGTCTATCGCCGTCGCGGCTACGACTACGGGATCCTCAGCCTGGGCGCGTGACTAATCTCCGCTGGAGGCCTGTGCGAGCAGGTCTCCAGCGAGAAGGACGTACTGGATGTCGTCGATCCGGGTGCCGTCCGGGCCGGGCAGCCGGGAGCTGAGGTACGCCTCGCGCCGGAAACCGGCCCTCTCCAGGACCCGCTGCGAGCCGACGTTGTCCGGCGCGGTGCCGGCGATCAGCCGCACGATGTCCGTCTCGGCGAACGCCCAGAGGGCGACGAGCTGAGCGGCGCGGGTGGTGAAACCCCTCCCTCGGTACGGGGGGAGAAGGCTGTACCCGATCATCGCCTGATTGGTCGGCGGCTCCTGGTAGTAGACCGCGATCTCGCCGGCCGGAGCCCCTGTCGCGCTGTCCAGGATCACCAGGTCGGCGCGGGTGCCGGCCAGCCACTGCGCCTCCGAGCGGGAACACCGCCGCCGTACCTCCTCGGGTGTCGGCGGAATCGGTGGCACGCTCGTGTTCACCACCTCCGGCAGGGTGTGCAGCTCGGTGTAGAAAGCGACGTCCTGTTCCCCGAGCGGGCGCAGCGTCACCACGCCGTCGGTGAGCTCGCCGCCGGGGATGTCGGGCAGCAGGCGCGGCGCCGGCTCGGTCGGGTCGCCGGCCAGCCGGGACCAGACCTGGAGTTCCCTCCCCGGCAGGCGGCGGGCACCCTCCCGGGTGAAACCGGCCGCCATCGCGATGCGCTGGGCCGCCGGGTCCTCCCAGGCGATGAGGAGTTCCAGTCGTCCGGGTTCGCTCGCGAGCAGCCTCGTCAGCTCGGCCCGGTCCTCCGGGCGGTCGCCGCGCAGCAGCAGACTGATGTCCTGATCCACTCCGCCATCCTCGCCCGAGACGCGCCCGAGACGCCAAACCGGTGTGAAATGACGCTGTCAGCGAACTTAGTGACACCTTTCGCGCCCTTTGCGAGTTTCACCGGAGGCTCGGGTCACAGGTCTCGGGCGAAGGTGCCTACGATGGTTCCGCAGACTGTCTAGGGGAGCGTTGACCCGTGTCGATATTGGAAAAGATCCTCCGTGCCGGCGAAGGCCGCATGGTGCGACGGCTCAAGGCGATCGCGGACGCGGTCAACTCGATCGAGGACGACTACGTCGACCTGACCGACGATGAGTTGCGCGAGTGCACCCAGCAGTTCAAGGAGCGCTACGAGGAGGGCGAGTCCCTCGACTCGCTGCTCCCCGAGGCCTTCGCGGTCGCGCGTGAGGGCGCGAAGCGGGTGCTCGGCCAGCGGGCGTACGACGTCCAGCTGATGGGTGGCGCCGCGCTGCACTTCGGCAACATCCCGGAGATGAAGACCGGTGAGGGCAAGACCCTGACCGGTGTGTTCCCGGCCTACCTCAACGCGTTGAGCGGCAAGGGCGTGCACATCATCACGGTGAACGACTACCTCGCCCAGCGTGACGCCGAGTGGGTCGGGCGGGTGCACGTCTTCCTCGGCCTGACCGTCGGCGTGATCCTGCCGAACCGGCCGGCGACCGAGCATCGCGCGGCGTACCAGTGCGACATCACGTACGGGACGAACAACGAGTTCGGCTTCGACTACCTGCGCGACAACATGGCGTGGTCGAAGACGGAGCTGGTCCAGCGCGGGCACAACTTCGCGATCGTCGACGAGGTCGACTCGATCCTCATCGACGAGGCGCGGACCCCGCTGATCATCTCCGGCCCGGCCGAGCACTCCGCCCGGTGGTACGGGGAGTTCTCCCAGATCGTCAACCGGCTCCAGCCGGGCAAGGACGGCGAGGGCGACTACGAGGTCGACGTGGCCAAGCGGACCGTCGCGATCACCGAGCGGGGCGTCGCCAAGGTCGAGGACCGCCTCGGCATCGACAACCTGTACGAGTCGGTCAACACCCCGCTCGTCGGTTACCTGAACAACGCGATCAAGGCCAAGGAGCTCTACAAGAAGGACAAGGACTACATCGTCAGCCCCGAGGGCGAGGTCCTGATCGTCGACGAGTTCACCGGTCGCATCCTGCACGGCCGCCGCTACAACGAGGGCATGCACCAGGCCATCGAGGCGAAGGAGGGCGTGGAGGTCAAGCAGGAGAACCAGACCCTGGCGACCATCACGCTGCAGAACTACTTCCGCCTGTACGAGAAGCTCGGCGGCATGACCGGTACGGCGCAGACCGAGGCCGGCGAGTTCAACAGCGTCTACAAGGTCGGCGTCGTGAGCATCCCGACGCACCGGCCGATGGTTCGCATCGACCACCCGGACGTCATCTACAAGACCGAGCGGGCCAAGTTCAACGCGGTCATCGAGGACATCGCCGAGCGGCACGTGACCGGTCAGCCGGTCCTCGTCGGCACGGTCTCCGTGGAGAACTCCGAGATCCTCTCCACGCTGCTGCGCAAGCGCGGCATCCCGCACAGCGTGCTGAACGCGAAGTTCCACGCTCAGGAAGCCACGATCATCGCGCAGGCCGGCCGGAAGGGCGCGGTCACCGTCGCCACCAACATGGCCGGTCGTGGCACCGACATCCTGCTCGGCGGCAACCCCGACTTCCTCGCGGCCAGTGAGCTGACCCAGCGCGGCCTCGACCCGGTGGAGAACCCCGAGGAGTACGCGAAGGCGCTCGAAGAGGTCCTCCCGTCGGTGAAGGAGGCCTGCGAGCAGGAGGCGTCCGAGGTCCAGGCGGCCGGCGGCCTCTACGTCCTCGGCACCGAACGGCACGACTCCCGCCGCATCGACAACCAGCTGCGCGGTCGTTCCGGCCGGCAGGGCGACCCGGGCGAGTCCCGGTTCTACCTGTCGCTGCAGGACGACCTGATGAAGCGGTTCCGGGCCGGCGCGGTCGAGGCGGTGATGGAGCGCTTCAACATCCCCGAGGACGTGCCGATCGAGTCCAAGATGGTGACGCGGCAGATCCGCAGCGCGCAGACCCAGATCGAGGCACAGAACGCCGAGATCCGGAAGAACGTCCTCAAGTACGACGAGGTGCTCAACAAGCAGCGCCAGGTGGTCTACGCCGAGCGCCGCCGCGTGCTCAACGGCGAGGACATGCACGACCAGGTCACCCACATGATCGACGACGTGGTCGCCGATTACGTGCTGGCCGCCACCTCCGACGGGTACGCGGAGGACTGGGACCTCGAGCAGCTCTGGACCAACCTGAAGCGGCTCTACCCGGTCACCCTCACCATCGAGGACCTGATCGAGGAGTCCGGCGGCGAGAAGAACACCATCGACCAGGAGTTCCTCACCGAGCAGCTCAAGCAGGACGCGCAGGCGGCGTACCGGGCCCGCGAGGAGGAGCTGGGCGAGGAAGGGGTCCGCGAGCTGGAGCGTCAGGTGCTGCTCGCGGTCATCGACCGGAAGTGGCGCGAGCACCTCTACGAGATGGACTACCTGCAGGAGGGCATCAGCCTGCGGGCCTACGCGCAGCGCGACCCGGTGGTCGAGTACCAGCGCGAGGGCTTCGACATGTTCAACCAGATGATGGAGGGCATCAAGGAGGAGGCCGTCGGCTTCGTCTTCAACCTGGAGGTCCAGGTCGAGGAGCAGCCCACCGTCACGGTCGACCCCTCCCAGGCGTTCGAGCTGCCGAACGTCGGCGGCCCGGACACCGACGACGAGCCCACCGGCGAGCCCGAGCGGGTCGAGGTCCACGCGAAGGGCCTCGGCGGCCCCGGCCGTCCGCAGAACCTGCAGTACACCGCGCCGGCGATCGACGGCGAGGCCGGCGACGGCCGCCCGGTGATCCAGCAGCAGAGCGCCCCGCCCAACGTCGGCCCGGGCAACACCCCGGTCCCGGCGAGCCCGGCGCACACCAGCGCCCGCAGCGCGAGCCGTGCAGCGGGCCAGGAGTCCGGCGGCCCGTCCCGCAACGCGCCGTGCTACTGCGGCTCCGGCAAGAAGTACAAGCGTTGCCACGGAGCTCCGGGCGCAGTCTGAGCCAGGCGAGCTCTTCCAGCGGCCCGCAGCCCGGCACAACGCCGGCTGCGGGCCGCTCCCGTTCCACCGACGCCCAGTCGCCCGCGCCCGTCCGCGTCACGCCAGCTCGCGCCGTCCCAGCCCTGCGTGGCGGCCCCCGCTCGCCCGCGCCCGGTCCGTCCGCGCCACGCCGTCCGCGCCACGCCAGCTCGCGCCGTCCCAGCCCTACGTGCCGGCCCACGCTCGCCCGCGCCGCCACCTCAGCGCCACGTCCGTGCCGCAGATGCCCGCGCTGCGATGCCACTTCCCCGCGCCGCCGCGCCGCCGCGCTTCCCCGCGCCGCCGCGCCGCCGCGCTTCCCCGCGCCGCCGCGCCGCCGCGCTTCCCCGCGCCGCCGCGCTTCCCCGCGCCGCCGCGTTAGCCCGCCGCCGCGTTAGCCCGCGCCGCAGCGGGTGGGTGGAGCCCAGGACGTCCGCCGCCTGTGGTGCTCGCCGGCCGCCCCGGGGAATGACGGGGTCAGAGTGGTCAGATCAGGCGGAGCGTGGTCGCCAGCCAGGTCTGCTGGTGCAGCTCCATCCGAAGGGCCAGCGCCCACGTCCGCTCGCCGGTCACCAGCACCACCGCGGCCTCCACGGCGCCGGCTCGTGGCTCGCAGAGGTGCACCTTGAGAACGGCCACCGGCGCCGGGCGGCGTGTCTTTTTCGCGCGGCGCAGCTGGCCGACCCACTGCGCCCCGGCCAGGCCCGCGGCCACCACGTCGGCGGCGTGTGACGGGAGGCTGAGCCGGCGCAGATGGCCGGCGGGCCGGAACCCGTTGAGCACCTCGACACTGAGGTGCACGAACCGCCGCACGGCGAGCTTGGCGTCACCGGACGCCCCGGGCACCTCGGCGGCCGGCGGACCCGCCGGCTGACCCGTCGACCGGCTTGCCGCCCCACCTGTCGGCCCACCCTCCGACTGTGCGGGCGGAGGCGCCGGCGTGCTCCAGTCGAGCGCCAGCTGCTGCCGCGGCGGGCTCCACACCTGTGGCGCCAGCTCGTCGTCGAACGGTGGCTCATAGCGGGGCAGCGGGCGCAAATGAATCGTCGTGCGCATGAGGACCCCCGTTCGTTGCGTTTGCCTTCGTTTGCCTCCGACTGCTTCGACTGTCCCTCGCCTCAGTGCGTCGCGGCAACACGCGACGAGCGATGCGGGGGAAGGGGCAAAACCGTCATTCCGCTTCGCGCTCGGTGAGGGGGTTGTCCCGTACCCATGCGGCGGTTTCTTCGTATTTGTGCTGGATGTATTCCTCGAGCCGGGTGCGTTCCACGCGCCACTGACCACGGCCACCGATCTTGATCGCGGGCAGCTCGCCGCTGCGGACCATGTGGTAGACCTGCGAGTCCGAGACGTTCAGCTCGGCCGCGACGTCGGTCAGCAACAGGAATCGAGGTTCCATAGCCTGAGTTTGCCACCGTTTACGTGCGAGAGCGGGCCCGGATCATCAGGATGGACGGCGGCCTGATGGAATGGGAGACGGCGACGCGAAGCGCAGGAGGACAACGTGGCGATCACCGACCTGGTTCGGGTTTACGTGCCGGCCACCGTGCCGATGCTCGCGGCCCTGCGGCAGTCCGGCCAGCTGGGCGACTCGGCGGCCGAGGCGCATGCGGTGACGCCCGCCCTGCGCGAGTGGTATGCGGAGGGCGACGAGGAGGAGTTGGAGTACGTCGCCTTCACCCGGGCCGCCCAGGGCGCCCTGCGACTGCTCCGGCACGACCCGTCAGCGCCGCGCCGCCGCGTGGTCGTCTCCGCCGACGTACCCGCCTCGGCGCTGGTGCGTGAGGACACCGAGCTGGGTTCCAGCTCGGTGCGGCTGCCGGCCCCGATCCGGCTGACCGAGGTTGCCAGCATCCACCTCGACGGCGCGGACGCGGCCGAGGCTGTCGCGGCGGCCGCCGACGTGGTGGAGGAGGCGCTCGCCGGTGACCCGGACGCCCAGTTCACCGTCGACAGCGCCGAGGATCACGAGTTGGAGTGGTACGCCGTTTCGGAGCTCGACGAGTTGACCTGAGCCTCGTCCTCGTCCTCGGCGGCGGGGGAGAGCGTCCGTCCGACCGCGAGCATCGCCGTCATCGCGCCGACGAAGAGGACGATCAGACCGCTGTTGAGCCGCGCGGTGCTGAGGATGTCCTGAGCCAGCCTGTCCATCTCGCTGACCTTGCCGGCCAGGTCGAGCACCTGTGACCCCGCCGTCCGGGACAGGATCTCGCCGATCACGGTGACCAGGCCGGCGCCCGCACCGGCGAGCGCGTAGAGCGGCCACTTCACGTCGGCGCCCGCGGCGCGGCGGCGGTGCCGGCGGAGCATGAAGTACGCGATGAGGCCGGCCGCCAGCCCGCTGAGCGCCGCCTGCCCGTACGAGAACCACTGCGCCGCTTTCGCCGACGACTCGGTGTCCCCCGCGCCGAGCAGTTCGAGCACCGGCGCCTGGAAGAGGTTGAGCACGAAGCCGAGCACGAACACGCCGACCGAGGCGGCCGCGCCGGCGGCGATGACCGGCGGGACCCGGAAACCGGCGAGCGCGCCACCGATGGTCGCGGCGGCCGCCACGGTGCCACCGACGATGGCGTAGAGCGAGCCGGCCGTGTTGATCGTGATGATCGGGATCGCGCTGAGCACACCCACGAGCAGGCCGGCACCGGTCGCGACGGCGAACCGGAGGCTGGCGCCGAGGGTCCGCCGGGAGCCGATCAGGGTCAGCACGAGCAGGGCGACGGCGGCGCCCGCGACCAGGTCGGCGGCGACGGCGCCGGGCAGCGCGTACGCCGTGGAGGTCACCTCCATCTCGGCGCTGATCCGGCCGGTGATGGTGGTGCGGGCGGACCACAGCATCGCGGCCGTCCAGGCGAGCGCGGCGGCCGCGATCAGCGCCACGGTGAGCCGGGACTCCTCGACGCTCTCCGCGGCGGTGTGACGGGCGCTCTCCGCGACGGTGGGACGGGCGCTCTCCGCGGCGGTGTGACGGTCGGTCATGGGGGTCAGGGTAACCGGCGAACCTGCGGCCACCTGACCGGCGGCGGGTTCGGTGCGGCGATGGCACGATGGACTTTCGACCCGCCGGTGGAATGGCGATATCCGTACATGCTTTGCGTCGATGGCCCGCTTTGGGGTAATCGGAGCCGTCATCGAACGGATGTCGTTTTTCGCATGGGCGCATTGACCGGTTTAGCCGGTTTCCTGCCTCGAATGCGTCGTCTGACCGTTTGGGTGACCCATTTTACCTGGTCAACGGTGCTCAGACGGGCAAAACGCCGAGTCTGCACGCTCGTTGTCGGACTGTCTGTGCGGGACAGTCGTTTGTGGAGGCGCAAACTGGACGGATCGTGCGAAATCCTGGACGCCGGACCGACAAAGTGGCAGCTTAGAAGGCATGCCCGACTTCCAAATCAATCCGACGGCTGCCGCCCTTCTCGGACTCCTTCACGAGGGTCCGATGACCGGTGGACAGCTGATGGCGGCTGCCGAACGCCGCCTCGGGCCCTACTGGTCGATGACGCGGAGCCAGGTCTACCGCGAATTGCCCGTACTGGCCGAAATGGGTTATGTCCGCCTCGGCAAGCCGGGTCCCAGGTCCAGTCAGCCCTATGCCATCACCGCCTCCGGCAAGCGGGCCTTCACCCGATGGCTCACCGAGTCGCCCGGCCGCGACGCGCTGCGCAACCCGGTCGCGCTCCGGGTCGCCTTCGGCCAGCAGCACAGCGGCGACCAGCTGGAGGTGCTCTACAGCAACGCCAATCAGTACCACTCCGAGGCCATGGCGATGGCCAAGGAGCAGGCCAAGGAGGCGAAGAAGAACGGCGATCCGTACGGCGCGGCGGCGCTCGAGTTCGCCGTCGCGTACCACAAGGCCGCTCTCACATGGCTCAAGGCCGCGCCCACGGGCTGATATGCGACCTGCCCGGCCAGCTCACTGGCCGGGCGGCGTAGTCTTGGGTGTCGTGACCGCTGCCGACTTCGCTGAGCAAATCAAAGTCCTCGACGCCACCCTCCGCAACATCGAGACCGTCCTGGATGTGGACAGGCTGCGCCGCGACAAGGCGGATCTCGAAGAGCAGGCCTCAGCCCCGGACCTCTGGGACGACCAGGCCCGCGCGCAGGAGGTCAACAGCCGACTTGCGTATGTCTCCGGTGAGATCTCCAAGCTGGAACGCCTGCGTTCCCGTCTCGACGACGCCGGCCTCCTGCTGGAGATGGCGGAGGCGGAATCGGACGAGGGCTCGATCGCCGAGGTCGGTGACGAGATCACCACGCTGACCAAGGCCGTCGAGGAGATGGAGGTCCGCACTCTCCTCTCCGGTGAGTACGACTCCCGCGAGGCCCTGGTCGCCATCCGGGCCGGCGCCGGTGGCGTGGACGCCGCCGACTTCGCCGAGATGCTCATGCGGATGTACCTGCGCTGGGCCGAGCGGCACGGCTACCCGACCGAGGTCTACGACACCTCCTATGCGGAGGAGGCGGGCCTCAAGTCCGCCACGTTCGCGGTCAAGGTGCCGTACGCGTTCGGCACCCTGAGCGTCGAGTCCGGCACCCACCGGCTGGTGCGGATCAGCCCGTTCGACAACCAGGGCCGCCGGCAGACCAGCTTCGCCGGTGTCGAGGTGATGCCGGTCGTGGAGCAGACCGACCACATCGACATTCCGGACAACGAGATCCGGGTCGACGTGTACCGCTCCTCCGGCCCCGGCGGGCAGAGCGTCAACACCACCGACTCGGCGGTCCGGCTGACCCACATCCCGACCGGGATTGTGGCGTCCTGTCAGAACGAGAAGTCGCAGCTGCAGAACAAGGCGGCCGCCATGCGGGTGCTCCAGGCCCGCCTTCTGGAGCGCAAGCGCCAGGAGGACGCGGCCAAGATGGCCGATCTGAAGCAGGACACCACCGGATCGTGGGGCGACCAGATGCGTTCGTACGTCCTCCACCCGTACCAAATGGTGAAGGATCTGCGCACCGAGTTCGAGGTCGGCAACCCGACGGGTGTCTTCGACGGCGATTTGGACGGCTTCATCCAGGCCGGCATCAAGTGGCGCAAGCAGAACCAGATGAGCGCCTAAGTAAGATCCGTGACTGAGCGCTACCTCGTCTGAACGCTAGGTCAGGCGAGGAGTGCCCGGTTCGGCCGTTACCGCAGGTGGTAAATATTCCGGCCCCCGGCAGGCTTGGCGATTTCGTTACACCGCGTAGACTCCAGTCCCGTGATTCAGCTCGAGAACGTGACGAAGACGTATCCGAAGGCGTCTCGGCCGTCGTTGGACAATGTCAGCGTCGGGATCGAGAAGGGTGAGTTCGTCTTCTTCATCGGCCCCTCCGGTTCCGGCAAGTCGACGATCATCAAGCTGCTGCTGAAAGAGGTCTCGCCCTCCAGCGGCAAGGTGGTGGTGAACGCCAAGGACGTGACCTCGCTCCGTTCGTGGAAGGTGCCCCACTTCCGCCGGTCGATCGGTTGCGTCTTCCAGGACTTCCGCCTGCTCCCCAACCGCACCGCGTACGAGAACGTGGCGTTCGCCCTCGAGGTGATCGGCAAGACCAAGGCCGTCGCCCGCCGAGTCGTCCCCGAGGTGCTCGAGCTGGTCGGTCTCGGTGGCAAGGAGCACCGTTACCCGCACGAGCTCTCCGGTGGTGAGCAGCAGCGTGTCGCGGTGGCCCGGGCCTTCGTGAACCGCCCGCTGATCCTCCTCGCGGACGAGCCCACGGGTAACCTCGACCCGGACACCTCCATCGAGATCATGCGACTGCTCGACCGGATCAACCGGACCGGCACCACGGTCGTGATGGTCACGCACGACTCCAACATCGTCAACCAGATGCGCCGCCGGGTCATCGAGATCGAGAGCGGACGGATCGTCCGTGACCAGGCCCGCGGTGTCTACGGTTAGGCCCGGCTCCGTGTACGTACCGAAAGCTGACGCAGGAACACGCGGAGTCCCGGAAGGATCCCCCCGATGCGCGTGAAGTATGTCCTCAATGAGGTCCTGGTGGGCCTGTGGCGCAACGTCACGATGACGATCGCCATGATCATCACCATGGCGGTCTCGTTGACCATGTTCGGCGCCAGCGTGCTCATGTACATGCAGGTCGACCGCATGAAGGACTTCTACTACGGAGAGATCGAGGTTTCGATCTTCCTGAACGACGACGTCGACGAGGCGCAGAGGGCGGCGATCGATCAGGCGATCGACAGCAACCCGCTCGTCAAGGAGAAGACGTACGAGACCAAGGAGCAGGCGTTCGAGCGCTTCAAGGTGCTCTGGGAGGACTCTCCCGACTTCGTCAACTCGATCAGTGCGAGCAGCCTCCCCGAGTCGTACCGGGTGAAGCTGAACGATCCGGAGAAGTACGCGGATTTCGCCAAGGAGATCGAGAGCCTGCAGGGGGTCCGGCAGATCATCGACCAGCGCACGCTGCTCGACAAGGTCTTCAAGATCTTCAACTCGATCCAGGTGATGTCGCTGGTCGTGGCGGCGGTGATGGCATTCGCCGCGTTGCTGCTGGTCGGTAACACCATCCAGGTGGCGGCCTACAGCAAGCGCCGCGAGGTCGCGGTCATGAAACTCGTCGGCGCATCGAACTGGTTCATCCAGGCACCATTCGTGCTGGAAGCCGTGGTCGCCGGCCTGATCGGCGCCGTGCTGGGCTTCATCGCCCTGTTCATCGGCAAGGTCGTGCTGCTCGACAACAAGCTGCAGGCCCTGACCACGATCCTGACGCCCATCCCGAACGGCAACGTGTGGCTCATGCTGCCGCTGCTCGCCGGTGTCGGCGCCCTGGTCAGCGCGGTCACCGCGTGGGTCACCCTGCGGTTCTACCTCAAGGTCTGACGTTCACCCGAGCTGATGTGCGACGGCCGCGACCCCGGATGGGGTCGTGGCCGTCGGGCGATTTAGGGCTTTCCGGGCGTTTGGTGGGGGTACGGTGACTCCCCGTGAGGTATCGCCGTTCTGTTGCACTGCTCACCGTTTGTCTGTGTTGGCTCGCGTTCCACCCGGCCCCCGCCGCCGCTGATCGCAGTGGCGACGCGGCCCGCGCGGTCCGCCGCGCCGAGGCGCTGCTGGAGAGCGCCAGCGTCACCGCCCGGGCAGCCGCCCGCCGGTTGGCCGCCGCCACCGCGGCCATGCCCGCCGCTCAGCGCCGGGTCGCCACCACCCGCGGCGTGGTCGTCGCCACCCGGGTCGAGGCCGCCACCGCCCGCCGGCAGGCCGAGCGGGCCCGTGCCGAGTACGCCGAGGTCGCCGACTTCTACGCCACCGCCGCCGCGCGGGTGAACGACGCCCGCGACCGGGTCGACCAGATCGCCGCCACCACGTACATGGGCAGCACCTTCGCCCGGATCAACGTGCTGGTCACAGCGACCGGGCCACAGGACATGCTGGACCGGATGGGACTGGTCCAGCAGGTGATGGGCCATGAGCAGACCGAGGTCCGTACCCTGATCGGGGCTCGAAGGGACGCCCGGGCCGCACAGGACCGGGCGGGCGCCGCGAAGCGCGTCGCCGAGGAGTACGAGCGGATCGCCGTCACCAAGCTCCGCGCCGCGCAAGCCGCCCAGGCCGCGGCCGTCAAGGCCCGGCAGGCGATGTACCAGCTGGTGCTCGCCCGGCAGACCGCGCTGCGGGCCGCGCAGGCGCAACGGGCCACCGTGCTCGCCCAGTACCGCGCCGCGCTCGCCACCGAGCGCAAGGTCCAGGCCGCGTTGCGCGGATACGACAGCCGGGCCGGCGGGGTCCGCAGCTACGGCGGCGGCCGGCTGACCATGCCGGTGCAGGGCTGGAAGAGCAGCGACTTCGGCAACCGTTACGACCCCTACTACCGGGTCTGGCAGCTGCACGCCGGCACCGACTTCGCCGCCGGATCGGGCACCGCGATCCGGGCCGCCGCATCCGGGCGGGTGATCCAGGCCGGCTGGGCCGGTGGGTACGGCAACTACACGTGCATCAACCACGGACGGCTCGGCCGATACGGGTTCACCACCTGCTACGGCCACCAATCCCGGATGTACGTTCATCGCGGCTCCTATGTACGCCGCGGTCAGGTGATCGGCCGGGTCGGCAGCACCGGCGCGTCCACCGGCGCCCACCTTCACTTCGAGACCCGGTTCGGCGGCGTGCCCCGCAACCCGCTCCGGTACCTGCCGGGCTGTCTCTGCTGAGAACCCTTGTACTATTGATCGGTTGCACGAACGTCAATAGGGAGGGCCGACATGCCGCGCGAACAGGGGCGTAAGCCGGTGGCCTCCAACCGCAAGGCGTACCACGACTACACCATCCTGGATACCTACGAGGCCGGCATGGTCCTCACCGGGACCGAGGTGAAATCCCTCCGGGCCGGGCGCTCCTCTCTCGTCGACGCCTTCGGGCACGAGAAGGACGGCGAGATCTTCCTGCACGGGATGCACATCCCGGAGTACACGCAGGGCACCTGGACCAACCACGAGCCGCGCCGCGTGCGCAAACTGCTGCTCAACCGGGAAGAGATCCACAAGATCCTCGGCAAGCTCCGGGACGACGGCGTCACGCTGGTGCCACTCTCGGTCTATTTCCACAACGGGTACGCCAAGGTCGAGATCGGCGTCGCCAAGGGCAAGAAGAGTTACGACAAGCGGCAGGACCTGGCCAGCCGAGATGCCCAGCGGGAGATCAACCGGGCTCTGGGCCGCCGTGCCAAGGGTATGGACTGACGCGGTATTCTGCCCCGCCACTGCTTGATCGTTTCTTTCTGCTGTCTCGAGGAGACTCGGCCGTGCCCAAGCACGTCGCTCGTCAGTTCACCCCGGCACGACTCATTCTCGGGCTCGCCGCTGCCGTCCTGGTCGCCCTGGTCGGCTGGATCGTCGTCCGCGTCGGCGGCTCCGAGACCGAGGCCGGGAACGATCCGCAGCTGATCCAGCCATCCGCCGCGGAACTCCAGGCCGTCGAGAACCACATCCCGCTGGACCAGCCGCTCGCGACCGCGACGGTGCCGGCGGGCGTCTCACCGTCGCCGTCCGTGTCGCTGTCGGTGTCGCCGTCCGCCTCGGCCTCGCCGTCGGCCTCGGTCTCGGCCTCACCGTCGGTCTCCAGGCCGGCCTCGGCGTCGCCCGCAGCCTCGACCGCCCCGGTCACGTCGACGCCCTCGCGCCGGCCCCCGGCCAGCCCCACGCCGGAGCGGACCACCGCCGAACCGCCGGCCAGCCCGCGGCCGACCGCTGACACGTTCACCGCCACGTACTCCACCAGCGCCGACTGGGGGAGCGGCTTCATCGGCTCGGTGCGGATCGCCAACAACAGCTCCAGCAGCCGCGATTTCTCCGTGACGGTCAGGTTCTCGTCCGCCTCGGACATCCGCGTCTACGGCTCCTGGAACGCCTCGGTCAGCGGCGACGACGACCAGGTCACCGTGCGCGGCACCCTGGGCGCCGGCCGCTCGATCACCGCCGGCTTCCAGGCCGGGAAGGACCACGACGACAGCGTACGGTCGGCCACATGCTCCGTGAGTGGCGGCAGCTGTCGCGTGAGCTAAGATTGCGTAGCTGTGTGACACATACCAGGGGGTGACTGGTTTCGACTTCGTACGTGGAGACAGGGGAAGCGAGCCGAGGAAGCCGACGTCGTCTCGAGAATCGGTCGTCGGAAACTTATAAGCGCCAAGGATAACTCCCGCGCTGACTTCGCTCTTGCCGCCTGAGGTAAGTAGCAAGTCTGTCGACCCGGGGTCGCCTTCGACCCGGTCTGTCGGCATCAGCTAGAAGGCTGGCCAACCGGTTCTAGTCGTGAGGACCGTGCGGCGAGATCAAACACGACTGGGCCCGTCATACCAACTCGCTCACGTGATTGGTAGGGCCGAGTAGAGGCATAGTGAGCTGCGCTCGGAGAAGCCCTGACAAAGCAACGAAGGACCCGGGTTCGATTCCCGGCACCTCCACCACGTGGGGGTTACTTGAACCCGCGACAGCGGGGGAGAGTTCACCTGGAGCGGCGGCACCTATGGTGCCGCCGCTTTCGTTTCTCGCCTCGTTGAACAGGGCCTCGTTGGCCAGCGGCAACACCACCTCCGGCCGAACGGCAGCCGGAACGCGGATCCTGGGTGGTGGCCGCACCTATTCCGTCGGCTCCTCCGCCGGCGACACGATGCGGGTCAAGAGCCTGATGAGTTGTTCTCGCTCGTCCGGTGTGAGTGCTGCGGTCAGTTCGGCGTTGGCCTGTTCGCCCAGCTTCTCGGTGCGGTGAAGCAAGCGACTGCCGGCCGGCGAAAGGGATATGGCGTTCTTCCGCCGATCGGCGGGATCGGGGGTACGAACCACCAGGCCACGCTGATTCAGGTCCTGGACGATCGTGGACATGTCTTTCGGGTCCACCTTCAGGGTTCGGCCGAGTTCAGCCTGGGATATGGGTCCCCGGTCAGCCACCGTCGCAAGGGCGGCGTGATGCATCATCCGAATGTCCTCGCTCGCCAGCGCCTTCGCGACGAGTTGGTGGCCGCGGGCGGCGGCCCGGCCGAGCAGCCAGCTCGGCAGCACACGGATGTTGACCGGAGCGTATGGGCCGTCGACCATGGCATCCGTCTCCTAAATCGTTGGGACACCCCAACGTTATTGTCTATCGTGGGGGACATCCAACGATAAGGGAGGCGACGGTGCGCAGCGTTCGTTATCACCAGTACGGAGGCCCGGAGGTTCTGCGCCTCGAGGAGGTGCCGGAGCCCGAGCCTGGACCTGGCCAGCTATTGGTGCGCGCGGAGGCAGTCGGGGTCACGTTGCCTGCCATCCGCAAGGTCCGCGGCGAGGGCGAGCGCACCGCGCTACCCGGCACGCTGGGCGGCGAGGTTGCCGGCCGGGTGATCGCCGTCGGGCCGCAGGTCACCGGTTACGCGGTCGGCGATCGGGTCGTCGGCCTGGCCTTCACCGACGCCTACGCCGATGTCGTGGTCGTGCCGACGTTCACGGCCAGCCTCGTCCCCGACGAGGCGGACTGCACGCAGGCGGTGGCCCTGGTGCGGAGCGGGCATGTCGCACTGGCGGCGCTGGCGACGGCCGATCTGACGGAAGCCGATTCCGTCTGCATCACGGGTGCCGCCAGCAGTGTCGGGCACCTCGCCGTCCAGTTGGCGAAACTTCAGGGAGTCAAGCGCGTCACCGCGGCCGTCAGCAGCACCGCGAAGGCGGACTTCCTGTCCCGGCTCGGCGCAGACGAGGTAGTGACCTACGGCGACGCGCAATGGGGTGATCCGGTCCACGTCGTCCTCGACGCCGTGGGTGGCGAACTCCTGCCGCGAGCCGTTGCAGCGTTACGCCCCGGAGGGCGGCTCATCTTCTTCAATTCCGGCGGTGGCACCGTCCCGGCATTCGACCTGCTTGCCGGGTCGAAGACCATCACCGGCATGACCATGGCCAGGTTCGCGACCACCCGGCGCCGGCTCTACGACGACCACCATCAGCAACTCTGGCGCCTGCACCACGCCGAACGACTTCACGTTGCCATCCATGCCGAAGTTGCGTTGTCCGACGCCGCGGAGGCCCACCGGATCATCGAAGCTCGAGTCAACTGCGGCAAGGTCGTCCTCGTGCCCTGAACTGACGCCCTCGAGGTTGCTCCGGAGCCGAGCCCTCGGCGTCCCCACGGTGCGGCGGGCCCGGTGGGTGTGCGTGTTCCGGGCCGCGCGGATACCCCGTTGAGCGAGTTTTAATCCGATTTGCGGGCAGACCTTTAGTCTTTGCAGCACCATCGGGCTACGGCGTGGGTAGGCTCGGCGGAGCGATTGGTGCGGTGCGCCAGTTTGAAACCACCGGATCGTGTACTTGATCACCGGACTGCCTGCGTAGCTGACAAGCGGCCTGATATTCATCTTTCTGGCGGTGAACGCAAGCCGGCGGTAACAGGTCGGCGTGGCTTTGCGGTTTGCCGGATCAAGGGTGGTGGCCGCGTTCTCGGTTGCCACCTAATTGCGCGGGAAAAACGCGGGCCGCAATGTGTCCGGCAATTCGCTATTCCCAAGGATAAGATGTGATTGAGAGGATTCCATGTCCAGGTTGAGGCGGATGATGGCGGCCGCAGTCGTCGGGGTATCGCTCATCGGGTCGCTGGTCCCCTCAGCGGCGCTGGCGGGGACGCGACTGGACGACCCGGTCATCAAGCTGAGGCCGCTGACTGCCAAGGGCGGCGGTTGCCCGGGCACGTCGACCGTCGCCACCAGCGTGCCGGACGAGACCGCGTTCTCCGTGAGCTTCAGCGAGTTCAAGGTGACGGGCGGCAGCTACGAGAACTGCAAGGTCGACATTCAGGTCATCATTCCTGCGGGCTGGACGTATTCGGTGTACGAGGTCAGCAATCGGGGATACGGCGTTCTCGACAAAGGGGCGTCCGGCCGGATTCTGATGACCTCGTGGTTCACCGGTTTCCCGTGGACCCTGAAGGCGGACCAGACGTTCAAAGGACCGTACGACGACTTCTGGCAGACGGACAGTGTCGCCAATGCGGTGATCTACGCCCCGTGCGGCGCGTCGACCAACCTGACGCTCAACACCACGTTGCGGGTCTCCGGGCCCACAACGAGTTCGATGGAGTTGTTCGCGCAGGACGCGCGGGTCTCGACGACATTCCTCTTGAAATGGAAGCAGTGCTAATTCACGCAAGACCAATGTAAAAGGAGTTCTGATGTTCCGTACCAAGAAGGCGGCGGCAGTCCTTGCCGGGGCGCTGCTCGGATCGCTTCTCCCGGTGGCGGCTCAGGCGGCGCCCGCGGCACCGATGATCACCCTCAAGGTCATGAGTGCCTTCGGCAGCGGCTGTCCGAGCGGTACCACCGACGCCCAGCCCACCGAGGACAACACCGCGTTCAGCCTGGCCTACAGCGCGTTCCGGGTGTACGGCAACGACTACAAGAGCTGCAAGGTCTCGGTCCGGGTGTCCGTACCCCAGGGCTGGACCTATGCGGTCACCTCGGTGATCAACCGGGTGACGCCCGACCTGGACAACCAGTCGTCGGCCAAGTTGCAGATGAACGCGTGGTTCACCGGAAGCCCGTGGAACGCGTCGGCCACCGATTCGATCAACGGTCCGGACGACGAGCTCTGGACCACGACGAGCACCGCCCACAGCCTCATCTACGCGCCGTGCAACAGAACACTCGACGTGAACGTCAACAACACGCTGCGGGTCAACGGCAAGGCATCGAGTTCCGCGGAACTGATCGACACCGACACGCAGGCGTCGACGGTCTTCAACCTCTCCTGGAAGCAGTGCTGACATGCGACCACCGGCCGGCCGGCGACGGGACTTCCCGTGGCCGGCCGGCCGGCGCGCTGTCCGGAAAACGCCGAAAAACGACCAAGGGGGTACCGTGCCCGGACTGAAGATCATCGTGACGGCGCTCGTCGGCACGTCCCTGCTGGTGCCGGCGAGCTCGGCAAGTTCCGTGCCACCCAGAGCTGACCCGCAGCTCACCATCAGTGTGCTCAACGCGTTCGGTAGCGGCTGCCCAGGAAAGACCACCAGTGTGGAACCGTTGCCGTCCGGGTCGTTCACGCTGCGATACCGAGGCTTCTCAGTCGCCGGCAACGACTACAAGAGCTGCCGCCTCATCGCGCGGGTGAAGGCTGCGTCCGGATGGAGCTTCTCGCTCCCTTCGGTGACCAATCAGGCCACCGTCGCCCTCGACGGGACCTCGACCGCGACCGTGATCACGGCCATGTGGTTCACCGGCTTCCCGTGGACCGTGCGCGACGTCAAGAAAACGAAGGGCCCGCAGACCGGCGCCTGGAACACCAGCGCTGTCCCCCGCAAGGCGGCGTGGTCACCCTGCGGCGCATCGTTGGACCTGTCCGTCGCTGAAACGGTGCGCACCACCGGGAGCCGCGCGAGCAAGGCCAGCCTCGTGGCGACCACCTTCGGCCTCCCGAAGTGGCGGCGATGCTGAGCTGAGGACCGGACGCGCGCCGCATCGCGACGCGCGTGCTCTCACCCCGTACCCCTCAGGGCAGTTGGATCGGCAGTTTGATGCCCGCAAGGGCATCCTTGCAGGGACAGGAACGCTCGGCAGGGAGCTTGACCACCGCGTCCAGGAGGACCTCGCGCAGGCGGGCCGTGTTCTCCCCGAAGACCCGGAAAACCTCCTCGTGGGTGACGCCGTGGTCGCCCTCGACGCCCGCGTCCAGGTCGGTGACCAGGGCGATCGCGGTGTAGCAGAGCTCCAGCTCGCGGGCCAGGAGCGCTTCCGGGTGGCCGGTCATGTTGACGATCGTGCCGCCGATCGCGGTGAACCAGCGGGACTCGGCGCGGGTGGAGAAGCGCGGCCCCTCGACGACCACCATCGTGCCGCCGTCGACGGCCTTCACCCGCTCGGCGGAATCCAGCACCGTGGCGCGGCCGGCCGGACAGTACGGATCGGCGAACGACACGTGGACCGCGCCCGCGTCATAGTAGGTCTGCTCGCGCCCGCTCGTCCGGTCGATCAGCTGGTCCGGCACCACGAACGTGCCCGGACCGAGCTCGGGCCGCAGGCCGCCGACCGCGCACGGGGCGACGATCTGGCGCACGCCGAGCGAGCGCAGCGCCCACAGGTTGGCACGGTACGGGATCTTGTGCGGCGGGAACCGGTGATCACGCCCGTGCCGCGGCAGGAACGCCACCCGGCGCCCGCCCACGTCAGCCACGGTGATCTTGTCGGACGGCGCGCCGTAGGGCGTGCTCACCTCGAACTCGGTGGCGTCGTCGAGAAGCGCGTACAGCCCCGATCCGCCGATGACGCCGATCTCTGCTGCCGTAGGTGGCGGGTTCATGTCCAGACCTTATCCGTGGCCGGAAACGCAAGCTAATGTGCGAGTCATGGCTACGTCGAGCGGACGGCGGGATGCACGTGTTCGGTGAGGGGCAGCGGGTTGGAGGCCGGTCGGTGGAGTCGATGACCGGGCAACTGCTCGTGGCCACCCCGACCTTGAAAGACCCCAATTTCGACCGTACGGTCGTGCTGCTGGTCGCCCATGAGACCGGTGGCGCCCTCGGTGTCGTCCTGAACCGGGCGACCGAGGTTCCGGTCGCCGAGGTCCTCGGGAACTGGGGTGAGCTGGCCGGCGACCCGGCGGTGCTCTTCGAGGGCGGCCCGGTGCAGCCCGAGTCCGCCATCTGCCTGGCCCGGACTCGTCCCGAGGTGAAGAAGAGGGTGTCCGGGTTCCACCCGGTCAGCGGCGCTCTCGGCACCCTCGACCTCTCCGCCGACCCGGACCGCATGCGGGAGAACGTCGCCGGCATCCGGGTCTTCGCCGGTTACTCCGGCTGGTCCGCCGGCCAGCTCGAGGAGGAGATCGCGGCCGGCTCGTGGTTCGTCTTCGACGCCCTCCCCGGCGATCCCTTCGTGGAGCGGCCGGACGACCTGTGGGCCATGGTCCTCCGCAGACAGGGCGACATCCTGGCTGCTGTCGCCCACTTCCCGCCGGACCCGACCCTCAACTGAGGGGGTGCCGTGAAGGGCTCCGGCGGAGTGTGTAATATTTCCAGCGTGCCCGGGGGAAACGCCGGGGACGAAAGCAAGGGGCTGTGGCGCAGCTGGTAGCGCACCACACTGGCAGTGTGGGGGTCAGGGGTTCGAGTCCCCTCAGCTCCACCCTTGCGAACGCCCGGACTTCGGTCCGGGCGTTTTTCGTTCTGCCCCTCCTGCGGCCACCGCGCTGCTCGCCCTGCCCCGGTCAGCGGCTTGCCCAGATGTCTCGGCCCACGGTTATCGGGAAGGCGGGGCCGGTCTGCTCCGGGCGCCATCCGCGCTCCCGGCCCCGGCGGACCACCTCGGCGACGATGGAGGGGACCACCGGTGTGCTGGGTGGGCCGATCCAGTCGGCCGGTGTGGTGTCGGGCATGGTGGCGAGCAGGACGGCGCCTCGGCGGTCGGCCTGTTCCACCGCGAAGGAGAGCGGCGCCGGGCGGGATGGGCGTTTCCGCACGCGCCACCGGTATGTGACGCCATCCACCGTGATCAGACGGGATCCTTTCCGCACCAGAGCCATATGTCGATCCATGCCCAGCCGGGGGCGGTGGCAATCAGGAGTCGGTGGAGTCATCGTCCAGGGACTTCTTCAGCTCCTCCAGGTCGGCGGTCTCCGAGGCGGTGATGAAGGCGTTCATCGACACCTGGAGGGTGGCCGTCCGGCCGGAGCCCCGGGTCATCGCCGCGCTCTCGATCAGCAGGGCCCGGGGCTGGGTGGTCTGGAGCTGCTTGATGAACTTGGTCAGGTTCGTGACCGTACCGGTGGCGTTGATGTTGATGGGTAGCTCGGTGACCGTGCCGGCGTCGGTGGAGGTCGCCGGATCGGCCGCGGTGTAGGCGTTGACCCGGACGCTCAGGTCGGTTCCGAGGGTCTGCAGCCGCCGCAGGAAGGCGGGGATCTCGTTGGTGTTGCTGACCTGCGGCAGGGCCTCCTGATAGGTCGCCAGGTCGGCCATGTACTCGTCGAGGTCCTCGGCCCGCTTCTTCTGCTCCGAGTATTTGCTGTTCAGGCTGCTCACCTGGACGGTGATGGTGCCGGCCTGCTCACGTTCCGAGTCGGCGTCGGCGTACTTCGGCTTGATCACGATGAACCAGCTGGCGATGATCATGGCGGCCATCAGCGAGATGCCGCCGATGAGCCAGATGCTGTCGACGCGTCGGGCGTTCATCACTTTCCCTCGCTCGGGCAGAGGTGGTCGTCGTCCACGAAGCGGCCGCAGAGCGCCTCGTCGGTGATGTAGAGGGAGATGCTGAACGACGCGGCCTTGGTGTCGTCGGTGATGGTGCTGACGAAGGGCTTGGAGAGGTCCTTCGTGTCGGCGAGCGCGTCGAGGTAGTCCGCGATGATCTTCTTGGTCTTCGCCTTGCCGGTGAGGAGCACCTCGCCGACGGTGCCGCTCACCTCCGTCGTGCCGGTGTTCTCGTTGTTCAGCGACGGCGTGATCTCGTTGATCGTCACGTCGTGGTCGTCGGCCTTGTCGAGGACCAGGTTGATCAGGTTCGCCCAGGAGAGGTCGTTCCCGAGGACCGCGGTCAGCTCCTTGGTGAGCAGGGCCTGGCCGTTCTCGACCTTGATCAGGGCCTGCACCCGCTCGTTCTGCTGCTGGTCCCGCCGCACGTCGGTGAGCTGTGTGAAGGCGGCGTCGTTGAGCGCGCGGGCCTCGTCGAGATCCTGCACCGCGTACCAGTACCAGCTGCCGAGCAGGGCCAGCACCAGTGCCAGCGAGACCAGGATGAAGCCCCTGGTACGCCGTGCGCGCCGGTTGTCCCGGATCTCCGGTGGCAGCAGGTCCGCCCGGATGCTGAGCACCCGGGCCGCCTGTTGCGGTGAGACCGAGGGGTCCACTGGCATCAGGACCGTGGTCATCGGGTCGCTCCCAGGGTGAGGCCGATCGACACCGCCGCCGACGGCACGAAACTGTCGAATCCGCGTTCCCGTGCCCGCCGGGTGTCGCGCAGGCGGGCCGTGCTGTCCGCGTACATCACCGCGACACCGAGCTGTTCCTGCAGGTGCTCGGCGAGGCCGGGCATCAGCGCGCTGCCGCCGCAGAGCGAGACCCGGGTGACCTGCTTCTGCCGTTCGCCCGAGGCGAGATACGTGAACGAGCTGCGCAGTTCGCTGGAGAGTGACCGGACCGCGTCGGTCAGCGCCGTGACGGTGTCCGGGTTGCCGTCGCCGTGCATGCCGAACCGGCATTTGAGCGTCTCGGCCTCGGTCACGTCGATGCCGAGCCGGGTGGCGATGCTCTCGGTGATCTCGGCGCCGCCGCGCGGCAGGGTCCGCACGAAGAGCGGTTCCCCGTCCGCGTGCACCACGACGCTGGTGATGTTGGCGCCGATGTCGACGATCGCCTCGACCTGGGCGTCCAGCCGCGACGCGGAGCGCAGCAGCGCGAACGACGCGAGGTCGACGTCGTTGACCTGCAGGCCGGCCTTCTGCACCGCCTGCACCAGGGTCACCACCGCGTCCTTCGGCATGGCGATCAACAGACCGCGTACGGTCGGATTGTCGCCCGGTTCCTCCAGCGGGTAGAAGTCCAGCAGCGAGCGTTCGACCGCGAGTGGCAGGGCCTCCTTGACCTGGAACGGCAGGGCCTGCTTCATCTGGTTGGCGGGCAGGTTGGCGATGGACATCTCGCGTACCACCAGCTGGGGGTTGGTGACGCCGAGGCTGACCTTCTTGGTGCCGAACTTGCACGCCGCCCAGAGCTGCTTGAGCGCCGACGTGACCACGACCGGGTCCTGGATCACGCCGCCGGAGACGGTGCCGGCCGGCAACGGGTACTGCCCGAAATTGGTGAGCGTGTACTCGTCCTTGGAGCGGCGAACCTCGACGGCCCGGATGGAGGACGAGCCGATGTCGAGCCCGATCGGTGGTGCGCCAGCCATCGAGGTTCCTTCCCGGGAGATTCAGACGAGCAGCAGATTGCTGTACCAACCACTGACCGGCGCCGCGGCGAAGACCGCGAGAAAAGCGCCGGCCAGCATGTACGGGCCGAACGGGATCCTGGTTTTCCGGCTTGCCAGCTTGAGCGCGAGCAGGACGGCGCCGACCATCCCGCCGAGCAGGAAGGCGGCGAACGCGCCGATCGCGACCGCGCTCCAGCCGAGCCAGCCGAGGTAGAAGCCGAGCAGCGGGGCGAGCTTCACGTCGCCACCGCCCAGGCCCCAGAGGGAGAGGACCCGGTAGAAGAGGTAGAGCAGGGCGGCGGCGACCAGGCCCCGGAGCACCGCGCCGGGGTCGCCGGCGGCCAGGGAGACCGGGATCAGCAGGGCGGCGGCCACCGCGTACGAGGGAAGAACGATCCGGTCGGGCAGTCGCATGACGTCCAGGTCGATGAGCGACAGGGCGATCGCGACGGCGGCGAGGTAGAGGTAGGCGGGCAGCTCCCAGGACCAGCCGAACCGGGTGCCGACCGCTACGAACAGTGCTGCCGTTCCGGCCTCGACGAGCGGGTACCGGGCGCTGATCGGAGCGTGGCAGTCGGCGCACCGGCCGCGCAGCAGCAACCAGCCGAGCACCGGCACGTTGTGCCGGGCCCGGACCGGGTTGCCGCAGTGCGGGCAGTGCGAACCGGGCCGCACCAGCGACTCGCCGCGCGGCACCCGGTAGATCACGACGTTGAGGAACGAGCCCACCGCGAGACCGAGCACCCCGACGAGGCAGAGCAGCATCAGCGTCTCCGTCATGTCGTTCCTCTCGGCTCGCGGCGGGCGTTACTGCAAGATCACTTGCAGGTGGTGAGGGACAGCTCCTTGCTGGCGGTCTTGACCGAACCGCCGGTGGAGCTGTCGTAGAGGTACCACTTGTCGCTGCCGCCGGTGTTGTTGGCGCAGATGTAGTAGGCGGTGGTGCCGTTCGGGACGTAGGCCAGCTGAGTCTTGTCGGAGAGCGTGATGGTGGCCTTGGTGCCGGTGCCGATGGCCGGCAGCTCCAGCGAGGTGACGTTGCCGGTGGCGGTGGCGGTGGCCGCCGCGGTCGGGTACGCGTTGCCGTTGTTGGTGTAGTACTGCTCCACCGCGCTGATCGCGCCCCGGACGTCGGACTGCGCCGACTTGTCCGCCGCACCCTGGCGGTAGTTCAGGTAGACCGGGACCGCGATGGCGACCAGGACACCGATGATCACCACGACCACGAGAAGCTCGATCAGGGTGAAGCCTTCGTCGTCCTTCTTGGCGCGCAGCTCGGCGATGACGTCCTGCATTTCGGGGTGCCTCCAGGGCGTGTGAGGGTGGGGTGGGGAAGGGGCGGTGCGAAGCCGGCCGTCGGGAGCGGCCGGGGGGTTCGTGGATCAGCTCGTCTGGATGTTCTGGTAGATCGTGAACATCGGCAGGTAGAGGCAGACGACCATGCCGCCGACCACGGCGCCCATGATGAGCACCATGATCGGTTCGATCGACGCGGTCAGGGATTCGGCTGCCTCGTCGACCTCTCTGTCGTAGAAGTCGGCAACCTTGTCCAGCATCTGACTGATCTGGCCGCTTTCTTCACCGACTTCGATCATCTGGGTGACCATCTCGGGGAAGATCTTGTGGTTGCGCAGCGCGGAGGACATCGGCTGACCGTCACGGACGGCGGCCTGGACGTCCTTCATCGCGACGTTGATGACCTCGTTGCCGGTGGTCTCGCCGACCACGGACAGCGCCTGCATGACGGGCACGCCGACGTTGAGCAGGAGCCCCAGGTTGCGGGAGAACCGGCTCATCGCCAGTTTGCGCAGCAGCGGCCCGAAGACCGGCATGCGCAGCTTGAGCCCGTCGATCCGGAACCGGAACTCGGGACTGGTCCGCATCTGGTGCTTGTAGATGATGCTCGTGGCCACCCCGACGCCGATGATCAGCGGGCCGATCCAGACCATGTTGTGGCTGGCCGTGACGAGGAACTGGGTGATCGCCGGCAGTTCGCCACCGAGGCTTTTGAACATCGACTCGAAGATCGGGACGATGAAGATCAAAACCGCGGCGATGAGTACGAAGGTGAACCCCAGCACGATCGCCGGATAGGTGAGCGCGCCCTTGATCTTGCCGCGGAGCGCGGTGTCCTTCTCCAGACTCTCCGCGATCTGCACCAGAGCCTTGTCGATCATGCCGCCGGTCTCGCCGGCCCGGATCATGGCGATCATCAGCCGGGGGAAGACCCGGTCGTGCTTGGCCATCGAGGAGGAGAGCGCCCCGCCACCGGCGACGTCGGCGCGTACCTCGGCGATCGCCTTTTTCAGCGGCACCGACGAGGTCTGCTCCTCGAGAATCGCGAGCGATCGCAGCAGCGACATGCCGGACGCGGTCATCGTGGCGAACTGGCGGGCGAACACCGCGAGGTCCTTGAGCTTGACCCGGTTGCCCAGGCCAGGGATCTTGAGCTCGCGTTGCAGGCCCTGCCCGGCCAGGGTCAGCCCGAGCGGCACCTCGCCACGCTGGCGCAGCATGTGGGTGGCGGCGGCCTCGTTCGGCGCCTCGATCGTGCCCTTGGACTTCTTCCCGTGGGCATCGATGGTGTTGTAGTTGAAGGTCTTGGTGGCCGGCATGACATCACGCCCGTCCCACGAGCCGCTTGAGCTCGTCCGGTGAGTGGCTGATCTCCAGCGCGGTCTGCATGGTGATCGCGCCCTCCCGAATCTTCTCGGCCAGGTGCTGATCGAAGGCGAGCATGCCCTCGCTCGCGCCGGCCTGCATGAACGACGGGATCTGGTGCGACTTGCCTTCGCGGATCAGGCTGCGGATGGCCGGGGTCGCGGTGAGGATCTCGGCGACCACCACCCGCCCCTTGCCGTCGGCCTTCGGCGCCAGCGCCTGGGTGATGACGCCCTGCAGGCTGGCGGCCAGCTGGGCGCGGATCTGCAGCTGCTGGTGCGGCGGGAAGATGTCGATGACCCGATCGATGGTCTGGGTTGCGCTCTGCGTGTGCAGCGTCGCCAGCACCAGGTGACCGGTCTCCGCGGCGGTCAGCGCGGTCGCGGTCGTCTCCAGGTCACGCAGCTCGCCGACCAGGATGATGTCCGGGTCCTGCCGTAGCGCGTGCTTGAGCGCGGTGGCGAAGTTCTCGGTGTCCGAGCCGACCTCGCGCTGGTTGACCACGCTGCGCTTGTGCGGGTGCAGGAACTCGATCGGGTCCTCGATCGTGATGATGTGGTTGGCCCGGCTCCGGTTCGCCAGGTCGAGCAGTGAGGCCAGCGTGGTGGTCTTGCCGGAACCGGTCGGGCCGGTCACCAGCACCAGGCCGCGGGGCAGGTGGGCGAAACGGGCCACCGACTCCGGCATGCCGAGCTCGTCCAGCGGTTTGATCTTGTGTGGGATGGCCCGGAAGACCGCGCCGCAGGAGGCCCGCTGCCGGTAGAGGTTGCCGCGGAACCGGGAGACGCCGACGATGCTGTGCGCGAAGTCCATCTCCTGGACGCGCTGGAATGTCTCCCACTGCGCCGGGGTGACCGCCGCGCGGGCCAGCAGCTCGGTGTCCGAGGCGTTCAGCTTGCCGTAGCCGGGCACCGGCCGCAGCCCGCCGTCGACCCGCATCATCGGCGGCGAGCCGACGGTCAGGTGCAGGTCGGAGCCGCGTGACTCCACCAGAGTGACGAGCAACTGGTCGAGCACGTCCAGATCGTCCGAGGTGGCGGCCGTCTCGGGCGGCCGAACCTGCTCGATCGTGTCCATCTCTCGCTCCCAGTCCTTTCACTGTCCGATGCCTGTTGAATCGGCACGGCGGGGACGCGCTTTAGTGATGGCCCGCCACCGGTCAGACCGCCACCCGGGAGACCTCCCGGATCGAGGTCAGCCCGCCGGCGGCTTTGGCCAGGCCGTCGGAGCGCAGGTCGTACATGCCCTGGGCCAGGGCGGCCTCGCGGATCTCGCCGGCCGAGGCCCGCCGGATGGTCATCGACTCGATCTCCGCGGTCACCGGCATCACCTCGTGCAGCGCGATCCGGCCCTTGTAACCGGTGTTCGCGCAGTTGCGGCAGCCGACCGGCCGGTACAGCACCTCGGGGTAGGCCAGGTCCTCCATCGGCCAGCGGGCGGCCATGATCTCCTCCTCGGTCGGCGCGTACGCCTCCTTGCACCAGTCGCAGATCCGCCGGGCCAGCCGCTGTGCCAGCACGCAGTCCAGCGACGAGCCGACCAGGAACGGCTCGATGCCCATCTCGGTGAGCCGGGTGACCGCACCCGGCGCGTCGTTGGTGTGCAGGGTGGAGAGCAAGAGGTGGCCGGTGAGCGCGGCCTCGACCGCGATCTGCGCGGTGTTGCCGTCCCGGATCTCGCCGATCAGCACCACGTCCGGGTCGGTCCGCAGGATCGCCGGCAGCACCGAGGCGAACGTCAGCCCGGCCTTCGCGTTGACCTGCACCTGGTTGATCCCGCGCAACCGGTACTCGACCGGGTCCTCCACGGTGATCACGTTGATCTCCGGCCGGCTGATCTTGCCGAGGGTGGCGTAGAGCGTGGTGGACTTGCCGGAGCCGGTCGGGCCGGTGACCAGGACCATGCCGTGCGGTTTGGTGAACGAAGCGCTGAACCGGTCCAGGTTGTGCTGGGTGAAGCCCAGCTTCGAGAGGTCCAGGTCGATGCCGCCGGTGTCCAGGACGCGGAGCACGATCTTCTCGCCCCAGACCGTGGGCAGCGTCGCGGTACGCAGGTCGACGGTCCGGTCCCGGATAAGCGCGCTGATCCGGCCGTTCTGCGGCAGCCGCTTCTCGGTGATGTCGACGCCAGACATGATCTTTATACGCGAGGTGAGCGCGGCCATCACGCCGCGCGGCACGATGTCCAGCTCGTGCAGCACGCCGTCGATCCGGTACCGCACCCGCATGTCGTCCTCGGTCGGCTCCAGGTGCAGGTCGGAGGCGCGGTTCATGACGGCCTGCTCGATCAGGCTGTTCACGTACCTGACGATCGGCGCGTCCTCGGTGCTGGTGGCCTGCGCGGACATGGCCGAGTCCTCGACCTCGTCGGCCAGGTCGGCGAGGTCGGCGCCCTCGCGCTGGAGGCGTTCGATGATCCGGCGAACCTCGCTGCGGGCCACCACGACCGGGCGGATGGTCATGCCGGTCGCCGCGCGCACGTCGTCCAGCGCCACCACGTCGGCCGGGTCGGTCACACCGACGACCAGCTCGCCGTCGTTGATGGCGAGGCCGAGGACCCGGTGACGCAGCACCACCGGCAGCGGGATGCGCTTGAGCGCTGTCGGGTCCGGAGTGAAACCGACCAGGTCCAGCGTGTTGATGCCGAACGCGGCGGCCGCGGCCTTGGTGAGCTGCTCCTCGGTGACCACCTGGTCGTTGATCAGGACAGCGCGTACCGACCGTCCGCTGCGCTGCGCCTCATCGGCTGCCGCATCAACCGCGTGCGGGTCGACGCCGATCTGCTTGAGGGCATCGAGCAGCGGGCGGAACGTTTGATCCATCGAGTCCTCCGACGGACCCATCGGACGTCGCACCGGATTGCTGAGTCACCCCGTGTGCCGGAACGTCCGGCGATAGGCGGAAGGTGCCACTCCGATCGTGGCGTGCAGATGCTGCCGCAATGCGGTCGCGCTGCCCAGTCCGGCCCGCCGGGCCACCGCCTCCACGCCGAGGTCGGTGGACTCCAGCAGGAGGCGGGCCTGCTCCACCCGCCGGCGCAGCAGCCACTGCCGGGGACTGAGCCCGGTCTCGTCCCGGAAGCGCCGGGTGAACGTGCGCACGCTCATCCGCGCGTGCGCCGCCATCTCCTCCAGGCTCACCGGCTCGGCCAGCCGTTCCAGCACCCAGGCCCGGGTCGCCTCGGTGCCTCTGCCGGCTGCGGACGGCACCGGCCGCTCGATGAACTGGGCCTGGCCGCCGTCCCGCCAGGGCGGCACCACGCACCGGCGGGCCGCCCGGTTGGCCACCTCGCTGCCGTGGTCGGCTCGCACGATGTGCAGGCAGAGGTCGATCCCGGCGCCGACGCCGGCCGAGGTCAGCACGTCGCCGTCGTCCATGAAGAGCACGTCGAAGTCCCATCCGACGCCCGGGTAGAGCCGGCGCAGAACCCGCTCATAGGCCCAGTGGCTGGCCGCCGGACGCCCGTCGAGCAGGCCGGCCGCGGCCAGGACCGACGCGGAGGTGCAGATCGAGACGATCCGGGCGCCCCGTTCGGCGGCGGCGCGCAGCGCGTCCCGGATCTCCGGATCGATGGTCCCGTCCAGGATCGGTCCGACGCCGTGGACGCCGGGCACCACCACGGTGCCGGCGATCCGCAGCGTCTCCAGGCCGTGGTCGGGGATCACGGTGAAGCCGGCCGAGCTGCGAACCGGGCCGGGACCGCAGACCCGTACGTCGTAGAGAAGCTCGTCGTCGGCGCGGCGGGCGGACCGGAACACCTGCACGGGCGTGCCCAGGTCGAAAGCGACCACACCCTCCAACGCCAGGACGGCGACGATATGCACAGCCTTCAGTCCGATCTTGGGTGGTGGGCGGGGAGGTTGGATGGCATGGCTCGATTCTTGCGCATCATGGCCTCCCGGCCACTCGATCGGTGGTGCCGGATTCCGCAGAATCCGGGTGTGAGACGAATCCACCCCGCTTGGACCGTGGCCGCGGTGACCTTCATCGCGCTGATCGGCGCGGCCGGTTTCCGCGCCACCCCGTCCGTCCTGCTCCAGCCGCTGCACGACGAGTTCGGCTGGTCACTCGGCACCATCTCGGCCGCCGTGTCGGTGAACCTGCTGCTCTACGGCCTGACCGCCCCGTTCGCCGCCGCCCTGATGGACAGGTTCGGCATCCGGCGGGTCGCGGCGGCGGCGCTGCTGCTCGTCTCGGCCGGCTCCGGGCTGACCCTGTGGATGTCACAGAGCTGGCAGCTGATGCTCTGCTGGGGCGTCCTGGTCGGCCTCGGCACCGGGTCGCTCGCCCTCGGATTCGTCGCCACCATCACTGGGCGCTGGTTCGTCAAGCACCGCGGCCTGGTCACCGGCGTGCTCACGGCGGGCGGCGCGACCGGCAACCTGATCTTCCTGCCGGTGCTGTCCCGGATCGCCGGGTCGGACGGGTGGCGGACGGCCGCTCTGACCGTCTCGGTGGCGGCGCTTCTCGTCGTACCCCTGATTTATTGGCGGTTGAGAGATTTTCCGGCCGACCTGGGGGTGACCGCCTACGGAGGCATCGGCGCTTCCCGGATCGACCAACCCCGAGGCGCAGCCCGCACCGCGTTGCGCGGACTGCGGGACGCCGCGCGGACCCGAGCGTTCTGGCTGCTGGCGGGCGGGTTCGCGATCTGCGGCGCGACCACCAACGGGCTGGTCGGCACGCACTTCATCCCGGCCGCGCACGACCACGGCATGCCGCAGACCACCGCGGCCGGCCTGCTCGCCCTGGTCGGCGTCTTCGACATCGTCGGCACCATCGCGTCCGGCTGGTTGACCGACCGGGTGGACAGCCGGATCCTGCTCGGCGGTTACTACTTCCTGCGCGGGCTGTCGCTGCTGGTGCTGCCGTCCATCCTGGCCGCGACCGCGCACCCGAGCATGCTGGTCTTCATCCTCTTCTACGGCCTGGACTGGGTGGCGACGGTGCCGCCGACGGTCACGCTCTGCCGGGAGTACTTCGGCGCGGCCGGCCCGATCGTCTTCGGCTGGGTCTTCGCCTCGCACCAGTTCGGTGCGGCGATCGCGGCCACCGCGGCCGGCCTGGTCCGCGATCAGCTCGGTGCGTACACGATGGCCTGGTACGGCGCGGGGGCCCTGGCCATCCTCGCCTCGGTGCTCAGCCTGATGCTCTTCGCCGGCAAGAAGATCAAGACCATCTCGCCCGATCTGGGCCTAGCCGTCAAAACCAAAGCCGTCAAAACCAAAGCCGTCAAAACCAAAGCCGTCAAAACCAAAGCCGTCAGGGCGTGACCCGGACGACCTCCAGCAGCCCGCTCAGCACCAGGATCTGCCGGACGTTGGCGCTGGGGTGGGCCAGCCGGAACGCGATCGACTTGTCCCGGGCGCGCTGAAAACCGGAGATCAGGGCGCCGAGACCGGTCGAGTCGATGAACGCCACACCTGCCATGTCCACCACGATCTCGCGCGGGCGGCTCGCCACCGCTTCGCCCAGCACGACCCGCAGCCGCTCCACGGTCAGAATGTCGATCTCGCCCTGCAGCGTCACCGTGGCCGTGCCGTCGGCGACATCCAGACTCGTCACGATCTCATCAGTCACCGGGGAGCCTTCCGTCTCGAGCGCGTGCCCGCTTTGCGTTGGCGGGGGTTCCACGTACGGTAATCGGCATCACCAACACGTGAGGAGCACAGTGTGCCGATCCGTGGCGGCCTGCCGCCGCGCAACCCCCGCTTCGTGGGCCGGGAGGAATTGCTGACCCGGGTGCGCGGTCTGCTCGGCAACGGTCCGGTGGTGCTGCTGCCGAGCCCGGATCACCAGCTCGGCGGTACCGGACGTACCCAATTGGCGGTGGAATATGCCTATCGCCTCGCCGACACCTACGACCTCGTCTGGTGGATCCCGGCCGAGCAGAACGCCGGGATGCGGGCCGCGCTCGCCGGTCTGGCACAGCAGCTCGGCATCCCGGAGGCGCGTGATCTGAACCGGACACTCGGCGCGGTGCGCGACGCGCTGAGCCGGGGCGAGCCGTACCGCAACTGGCTCGTCGTCTTCGAGAACGCGAACCGGCCCGAGGACATCATGCCGTACCTGCCGAGCGGCGCCGGGCACGTGCTGGTGACCAGCCGGAACCCACGATGGACGGCCGAGGTGGCACAGGCGCTGCCGGTGCCGGTCTTCGACCGGACGGACAGTGTGGACCTGCTGCGCGCCCGGGCGCCGGAGCTGTCCGCGGCCGACGCCGAGGAGCTGGCGTCCCGTCTCGACGACGTGCCGATGGCGCTGGACCTGGCCGCCGCGGTGCGCGAGGCCGCCGGCTGGCCGCTGAGCGAGTACCTGCGCCGGTACGACGAGCGGGCCGCCGAGCTGGCCTTCCCCACCCCGATCCGGGTGGCCTGGGGACTGGCCGCCGAGGCGCTCGGCGAGGACGCGCCGGCCGACCGGGTCCTGCTGGAGCTCTGCACGTTCCTGGCCAGCGCGCCGATTTCCTGGCGACTGCTCTGGGCGGCGCGCACCCTGCCGCTGGAGGGTGAGGTCGCCCGCACGGTCCGGGTCGAGCGCCGGCTGCGGGCCGCGATGCGCCGGATCGGCCGCTTCGGCCTGGCCGACCTGGATCCGGCCGGCGAGAGCCTCACCGTGCACCCGCTGGTCCGGGGCATGTTCGGTCAGGAGCTCAGCTCGGAGCGGCACGCCGCGCTGCTGCGCACGGTCCGCGGGATGCTGGCGGCCGCCGACCCGGGCGACCCGGACAACCCGGCCGGCTGGTACCGGTACGCCGAGCTGGCGCCGCACCTGATCCACTCCGACCTGCTCGGCGGCGACGCCGAGGAGGTTCGTCAGCTGGTCATCAACTGCATCCGGTTCCACTTCGCCCGGGGTGACTACGACTCCAGCCGGGACCTGGCGTCGTCGGCGGTGGCCCGCTGGCGTGACGCGCTCGGCGAGACGGCCGAGCAGACGCTTCTCGCCGCGTTCCATCTGGCGAACGCGTTGCGGGCGGTGGGGCGTACCTCGGATGCCCGGAACCTGAACCTGCAGACGCTGCGCACCCAGCGCGAGGTCTTCGGCGCCGACGACGAGGCGACCCTGGCGACCGCCAACAGCGTCGGCGGCGACCTGCGGATGCAGGGCCACTTCGGGCAGGCCCGGCAGCTCGACGCGGACAACCTGGTCCGCTACCGGCGGCTGTTCGGCGAGAGCTTCCCGACCGCGCTGCGCTGTGCCAACAACCTCGCCGCCGACCTGCGGCTGCTCGGCGACTTCCGGGGCGCCCGGACGATCGACGAGCAGGTGCTCCGGCACCGGCAGGCGATCTTCGTGGACGGCCACCCGGAGACGCTGTCGTCCCGCACCGGCCTCGCCTTCGACCTGTACGGGCTGGGCGACTTCGCCGCCGCCGCGGCGGTGCTCGCCGGCCAGCCGTCCGGACGGGTGCCCGCCGACCACCCGTTCGCGCTCTGGGCCGGCCGGTTCGCCGCGATGGCGGCCCGCCGCCGGGGGCAGCCCGAGGCCCGCGAGCTGGCCGCCGCCAACTTCGCGGCGTGCCGGCAGAAATTCGGTGACCTGAGCGTCGACACGCTCGCCGCCGCGGTCTCGCTGGCGCACTGCGCCCGCGCCGAGGGCGACCTGACCGGCGCTCACGAGCTGCTGGAACGGGCGGTGATCCGCTACCACGCGGTGCTCGGCGACGAGCATCCGTTCACGCTTGCCGCCTCGGCCGGGCTGGCCGCCGTGGTCCGCGCGGCAGGCCGGTACGCCGAGGCCCGCACCATCGACCATGAGGTGCTCGGTGGCCTGCGGCGCAGTGTCGGCGCCGACCATCCGTTCACGCTGAGCTGCGCGAACGGGTACGCGGCGGACCTGGCCGCGGCCGGCGAGGCGCAACCGGCCCGGGAGCTGGCCGCGGACACCCTGCGCCGATCCCGTCAGGTGCGCGGCGTGGACCACCCGGACACGGCGGCCTGCGCGTGGAACCTGGCGCTCGGTGACGGCGACGAGGCGGCACGGCAGCAGGCGCTGGACGCGCTGGCGAAGGCGTTCGGCGACGGCCACCCGGTGTTCCGGAGGACCGCCGAAGGCGTTCGCCTGGAGACCGACATCGATCTCCCGCCGCTCTGAGCTGAGCCGCGCGTCTAAGCAGCGCGTTCCGAGACCAGCGCCTCCTGATCCAGCCGCGAGGTCACCTCGTCGGCCGGCATCGGGCGGGCGAAGTGGTAACCCTGCGCCCGCCCGGCGCCGAGCCCGCGCAGCCAGTCCGCCTGCGCGGCGTCCTCGACGCCCTCGGCGACCGGGGCCAGGTCGAAGGTGCGGGCGATGTGCAGCACGGCCTCGGCCACCGACGCACCGCCGCTGGACGGCATGCCCTGCACGAACGAGCGGTCGATCTTGACGACGTCGACCGGGAGGGTGCTCAGGTGGCTCAGCGACGAGAAACCGGTGCCGAAGTCGTCCAGGGCCAGCCGCACGCCGAGGGACTTGAGCCCGCCGAGGACCCGGGCCGACTCGTCCAGGTCGGTGAGCGCCACCGATTCGGTGAGTTCCAGCACCAGGTCGTTCGGGGGCAGGCCGGTGCGGTCCAGGATCTCGCGTACCTCGTCGATCAGCCGGGGGTTGCCGAGCTGCGACGCGGAGAGGTTGACGTTGAGCTCGAATCCGGGGAACTGCCGCTGCCAGGCGATCGCCTGCCGGCAGGACTCCTCCAGGACCCAGCCGCCGATCCGGGGGAGCAGGCCGAGGGACTCGGCGAGGTCGAGGAAGTCGGCCGGCGGGATCAGGCCGTACTCCGGGTGCCGCCAGCGGATCAGCGCCTCCACGCCGACGGTCCGGTCGTCCCCGGCCAGGTCGACGATCGGCTGGTAGTAGACCTCGAACTCGCCGGCGTCCAGCCCGCGCAGCAGGTCGGCCTCGGCACGGCGGCGAGCCTCGGCGGCGGCGAAGCGCACCGGGTCGAACCGCCGGGCGACCCCGCCACCCTCCTGCTTGGCCCGGAAGAGCGCCTGGTCGGCGCGGCGCAGCACGGAGTCGAGGCGCTCGTTGCGGCCGGCCACCGCGACGCCCGCGCTGACGCGCACGCTCATCGGGATACCGGCCACGGTGAGCGGCCGGTGCAGCTCGGTCAGGACCCGCTCGGCGACGGCGATCGCCGCCTGCTCGTCCTCGACACCGGGCAGCAGCACGGCGAACTCGTCGCCGTCGAGCCGGGCCACCGTGTCGCCGGCCCGGACGTTCGTGGAGAGCCGGTCGGCGGCGGCGCGCAGCAGGTTGTCGCCGATCTCGTGCCCGTGGAACTCGTTGAGCGCCTTGAACCCGTCCAGGTCCACGATCACCACGGCGGTCTGCGCGCGGGACGGCTCGTGCAGCACGCCGTCGGCGTACTCCAGGAACATCCGGCGGTTGCCGAGGCCGGTCAGCGAGTCGCGGAACGCGTGCTGGGCGAGCAGGCTCTGCTGCCGGGAGAGGTCGGCGCTGACTCGCCTGCCGAGGTACTCCCGGGCCAGGACCGCGATCGCCACCAGCAGCACCAGGCCGACCGCGGTCGGGGTGAGCTCGCCGTGCAGCTGGCGGAACCCGGCGGTGACAAGCGCGGCAGCGGTGACCGCCGTGCGCAGCGCCGGCCGTCCGCCGTCCAGCAGCAGGACGGCGAGGCCCAGGCAGAGCGCCGCGAGCAGCGGCACGACGTGCCCACCGGGGTGCGCCCCCGGGTAGGGACCGCCCTCGGCGGGCCAGGCGAGCAGGACGAGCGAGGCGATCACGACGGTGTCGTCGACACCGACCCGTACCCGATCCAAGAATGCGTGACGACCCACGAGCCACCTCCGGCGAGTCGTATCGGTCCGCCGGCGGTGCAGATGAGTTATCCGGCGAGCCAATCGGCGAGCTCGTCCACCGGGGCCTCGGGAACGGCCAGGGCGGCGGCCTTCACCAGCTCCGGCCGGGAGCGCAGGCTCGGGCGCGGGGAGACCAGGGCGAGGCCCGCCCAGGTGAGGTCCTGGTCGCGGTCCTTCTCAAGATCAATGTGGTACGCCGTGACAGCGGCCCCCGCATCACCCCGGACACAAGCGGAGTCTCCGGCCGACACGCCGCCCGCCGGGTCGTCGTCGTCCCGCCGCAGGTACGCCCGGGCCAGGCGCAGCCGGGGACTGTTCTCCAGGGCCCGGCCCACCACGTGCGCCGGCATCGACGGCACCGGCGGTGGCGGCCGGCCCTCCCGCCAGGCCGCGGCCAGGGCGGCGGTGTCCTCCGGCGCCACGGTCAGGTTCCGCAGCCGCCAGCGCAGGTGATGATCGGTGCGGGCCAGGTCGGCCAGCCGGACCGCCTCCGGGTCGACCGGCTCGTCCAGCCACGGCCGGACCTCGTCGAGCAGCGCCGTCACGAACCGCGCGCCGGCCGGCGTCAGCTCGCCACCGGCGAGCAGCCGCCGCGCCGCATCGGCGACCGCGACCCGCCAGCGGGCGAACTCGAACGCCGCGCCGGGGTCGTCCGCGTGCGCCAGCTCGGTTCGCCAGTACCGGGTGACGGCCAGATAGGCGTAGGTGCCGTGGAGCACGCCGGAGGCCGGTCTCGGATCGTCGCGCCAGGGCGAATAACCGCTGCCGCCACCGGGTGCGACCAGGTCGAACAGCAGGTTCGTGGCGTTCAGCACGCTGTGCACGGTCTCGTGCAGCAGGCCGACCGCGAGCGCGGTGGCGTCCGCCGGGGCCGACATGGCGACAGCGCCGAACGCCTCCGAGGAGGTGGCGCTGATCCCCTCGGCGGACGGGTCGGGGCGGACCGGGACGATCACCCGGAGGATCGCGGCGAGCATCTCGGCGGCCGGGCGGTGCCGGGTCACCAGGGTCCGCCAGGCGTCGTCGAGGCAGCGCTGCCAGTGGTCGCGCTCGGCCCCGGTGAGCGGCTCGGACGGCGGCAGGCCGAACTCGTGCCGCAGCGGGCTGGAGTCGTCCACCCGTACCCGCAGATGAAGGTCGTGGGAAACGGCCGTGAGCGGACGTCCCTGGATCTCGACGTCCTCGGCCCGGTCGCCGGCGCGCAGTGCGCGGGCGGCCCAGAGGCTCGTCATCGGATCGGCGATCAGCCGGTTCGCCTCGTCCGGGCCGGCCGCGAGGATCCGGGAGTACCACGCGGGGGCGGCCGGATGCCGGCGCCGGAGCTCGCGCAGCAGCAGGAGGGTCCGGCTCACCTGGGCGCGGCGCAGCGTGTCGAGGGTGCCGGCGTCCGGACGGCCGGCGCCGAGGGCGGCGAGAGCGGCGTCGCTGAGCTGGAAGGCCGGGGAACGCATCCGCGGGTCAGATGGCGGAGTTGAAGCCGGCGATCGGCTCACCGGGCCGATCCAGCTCGTCGGTGACCCGGCGCAGGGCGTGGGCGAGGGCCGAGTCGTCGGTCGCGACGAGCTCCGCGAGGGTGGCGCGGGAGACGTCGATCAGCACGGATCGCCACTGCTCCGGCGTCTCTCCGCCGTCCTGACCTGCCTCCACGGGCATCTCCTCCGGTCCTGCCTCGGTCTCGGTCGATGCGTTGCCGCAAGGTTACGGCGGTCGTCGGGTCGGGTGACCGGCGGGAGTCACTACCGTGGGTGCTCGCACAGGGTTGCATTCCCGTGATCTCATGGGACAACACGACCGCAAGCGGTAACGGAGGGCGAAATCGTGCTGGGTGCAGAGCCAGGCGCCGACGACGGCGTGCACCGGACCCGGGGCGCCGCCTCCGGGCTGGCCGATCAGACCGCGGAGGGGACGGACGAGCCGGTGATGCCGGCCGCGCCGCCGTTTCCCACCTTTGAGAACACCCCCACGTTGCCGCATCAGACACCCGGCAACGGATTCGAGAGTGGACGTGACAGTCGTGCCCGGTGAACCCACCCCTTCGCTGCCCCGTCGTGGCCCGGCGCCGCCGGTGGACCAGATGAGCAACGCGGAGCTCGCGCGGATGGTCGAGTCCGAGCATCCGTACCGGGGAAAGGCCCTTTTCGAGCTCTGCGACCGGGTGCCCGCCGACGACGACGCGGCGACGAAGGTGGGACTGCTCTCCCGGCTCACGTCGTTGCGCCGGGCGCGGCTCTTCGACCGGGTGTCGCTGGCCTGGTCGGCGATCATCGCGCTCCTGGCGGCCGAGACCACCCATGCGCGGGACGAGGCTTACGCGGCGTTCGAGGCGCTGGACCCGGCGGAGCAGCAGGACATGCTGGACTATCTGGAGGTCGGCGCGATCGAGGAGGCCCACCCGCGCATCACGTGAGCGGGCCTCCCTCCGGTGGTCTCAGGCTTCGACGCGGACGTCTTTGCGGAATGCGACCCGGTCGCGCACCGCGGAGGCGTCCGGTTTCGGGTCGGGGTAGAACCAGGCGGCATCGGGGGCGGTGTGCCCGCCCGCCTGCAGCGAGTAGTAGGACGCCTTGCCCTTCCACAGGCAGACGGTGTGCGTCTCGGACGGGACGAGCACGTCCTCCCGCACGCTGGCGAGGGGGAAGTACGTGTTGCCCTCGACAACCACGGTGTCGTCGCTTTCCGCGATCACTTCGTCGTTCCAGATGGCCTTCGGCATGTCTCGAACGTAGCGCGCCTCGCGATTTGTGTCCGATACGTGCGTTTTCTTCACCTCTCGTGGGTGAAACCTCGCAAACCGCATGTGTGAAGATCTACTCTTGGTCCCCAGCTTCCCCCTGGAGTGCACCATGCAGAACCGGCTCGATGATCTGCGCGGCCCCGCGAAGGCCAAGCGGCACAACGCACGGACGATCGCCGCGCTCACCGGCAACCCCGGCTGCTCCCGCCGCGCCGTGCTGGACGCCGCCGGAGTCGACAAACTCAAGCTCGCCGACCGGCTGGGCTTCCCCGGCAGCTTCGGCCAGTCCCGGTTCGCGCTCTCCCGGGGCAACGCGTTCGAGGCCATGCTCAAGGCCGACGACTGCGAGCTGCTGCGGTCGGTGCTCGGCGCGTCCGCGTCCCTGGCGTACCAGGATCTCGGCGCCGACTCGCTCGGCGACCGGCATGCGGAGACCGAGCGGGTGCTCGCCCACGCGCACGCCGCGCTGATCGACCATCCGCTGCTCACGCTCGAGGTGGCCGGGCAGACCGTCTATCTGGAACCGGATCTGGTCGCCTACGCCCACCAGGGCCGTCTCCAGGTCGTCGAGATCAAGTCGTTCGCGATCGTCGACGACCAGGCGGACAGCGCCAAGGTCTCGGCCGCCGCGGTGCAGGCCGCCGTCTACGTGCTCGCCCTGCGCGACCTGCTGACCCGTCTCGGCAAGGACCCCGACCTGGTCAGCCACAACGTGGTGCTGGTCTGCCCGGAGAACTTCTCGCTCAACCCGAAAGCCGTCGTCCTCGACGTCCGCAAACAGATGTCCACGCTGCGCCGCCAGCTGTCCCGGCTCGCCTCGGTCTCGTCGCTGATCGAGGCCCTGCCGCCGGGCGTCAGCTTCGACGTCACCCTGGAGCCCCTCCATCTGGTCGAAGCCCTCGGGCACGTCGAGGCCCGGTACGCCCCGGAGTGCCTCTCCGCCTGCGAACTCTCGGTCTACTGCCGGCACGAGGCCTCCGGCGGGACCGCGGCGCTGGGCCGGACCGTCCGGGAGGCGCTCGGCGGCATCGAGAGCGTCGAGGAGGTGCTCGCGCTGGCCGAGGGCCGCCAGGAGCCCACCGAGGAGCAGGCCGAGTCGGCGGCGCTGCTGCGGGCCGCCCTGCGGTTGCGCGCCGAGGCGCTGTCATGAGCGCTGTCACGAGTGTCGTGCCGGGTTCCCGGCGATTCCGGGTGGCCGGCCGTTGAGCACCCTCACCGCGCTGGCGCGGGCGCAGGCCGTCGCCACCGGTCGGGCGCAGCCGATCGCCACCGTGCGGCACCTGCACGTCCACCACGAACCGCTGGTGCTCGTCCCGTTCGCCATGGCCGGCGAGGCGAACGCGCCGCTCGCCGCCATGATCGGTACCGATCCGGCGAAGCCGAGGCTGCTCGTGGTCCGGCAGCCCCGCAACCGCGACGACCGGTTCGCCTTCTTCGCCGAGCTGGCCGAGGAACTCCTGCCGTACCTGGAGTCGTTCGCGACCGAGAGCGAAGAGGTCCCGATCGACCGGGGCAAGGACGTCCGCCTGCGCTACCTGGACGCGCCGCAACTCTGGGTACCGAACCCGGCCGGCGTCGACTTCCTCCGGCTGCTGGGAAGATCAACCCGATTTCGTACGGTCGACGGCGAGTACCCGGTGCCCGCCGGTGTGCCCCGGCTCGGCCGCTGGCTGACGTTCCTGACCGGCGCCGCCGAGATGCCGGGCTCGGCGCTGCTGCTCACCGCCGTCCAGGCGCTGGGACTGCACTGGGCGACCGGGCAGAGCGGCACCGAGGACGCCCAGTTCGGCACCCAGCTGGCCTGGATCGAGTCGGGCGCCGCCGCGGCCCGTGCCGCGGAGAACGGGCCGGCCGCCGGTCCCGCCACCGACCCGGAGTTCGACAACCGGGTGCTCGCGCCGCTGATCGAACGGTCCGCGCCCGAGCTGCCCGACGTGCTGCACGAGCTGATCCTGCCGACCTGGGACGGGATGTGGCGTGCGCTCGGGCTGCTGCGCGGGCTGCCGGTCGGCGACCGGGTGTCGTCGCGGTGGGACTCGGACCGGGACGCGTACACCGCCTTCGCCGACTACATCGCCGAGGGAGGCGCGCCACAGCCCCGGCGGGACAGCGCGGTGGCCGCCGCGGCGCGCCTCGCCCGGCTGGAGAACGCCGCCGCCCGGTACGCCGTGCAGCGCGCCTTCGACGACCCGCTGGTGCTCGCCGAACACCGGCTCACCGGTGCCGCGTTCGCCGGGGTGGTGACACTCGCCAACCCGAACCGGATCGACGACAGCGGCAAACGTAAGGCGCTCCGCCCGCGGATCATGGTGCACACCACCGAGCCGGTACGGATGGAGCCCGGCACGTCGCTCACCTCGCCGGCCCGGACCGCGCAGAAAGCACGGGTGATCTCGGTGACGCCGGCCGGTGACGGGGTGGACGTGCTGCTGGAACTCTCCGGCGGGATGGGCCGCAAGCTGGTCGCCGAGCCGGGGAGTGTGCCCGAGGTGGGGGAGCGGCTGGTGCTGACCACGCTGAACGAGGGTTTCCGGCCGGGCGGCTCCTTCCCCGACCCGGCAGACACGCCGTGGACCCACGGCGGGCCGCCGGTCACCGAAGCGCCCGTCTGACCGACTTCGCGGTCCAGCCTTGATCGGTTCAGCGGTGCAGCCTTGATCAGTTGAGGCGGTGCAGCCTTGATCAGTTGAGGCGGACCAGCAGGAGCGCTATGTCGTCGTTGCCGTCCGGGGCGGCCGCCAGCAGCAACTCGCCCAGCTCGTCGGGTGTGCGACCGGCCGCGGCGCTCAGCACCTCGCCGATCCGGGCGACACCGTCGTCCAGGAGGCGCTGCCGGTTCTCCACCAGGCCGTCGGTGTAGAGGACAAGCGTCGAGCCGGCCGGCACGAACCGGCGGCTGGTGGTCCGCGGCTCCCTCGGCGGCAGGCCGAGCAGCGGCTCCGGCGGCACCCACCAGACCTGCACCGTCCCGTCCGGCAGCATCAGCAGCGGCGGCGGATGGCCGGCCGACGCGAAATTCACCGCCCAGCCCGACCAGGACCGTTGCACCCGGGCCAGGACCGCTGTCGCGGCGCCCGGCACGCGCAGCCCGTGCAGCGCCTGATCGAGCCGGGAGAGCAGATCACCCGGCTCCTCGTCACGGCCGTACGCGTCACCGCGTACCAGATTGCGCAGTTGACCCATGGTCGCCGCGGCCTCGATGTCGTGCCCGGCGACATCACCGACCGCCACCATCACGCTGCCGTCCGGCTGAGCGAAAGCGTCATACCAGTCGCCGCCGACCGCCGCGCCGTCCTGCGCCGGCACATAACGGGCGTGCAGGTCGACGCCCGGAATCGCCGGCAACTCGGTGAGCAGGCTGCGCTGCAGGACCTCGGCGACGTGCCGCTGCTCCCGGTAGAGCCGGCTGTTCTCCACCGCCAGCCCGGCCCGGCGGCCGATCTCCGCCGCGGTCCGCTCCTCGGCCGCGGTGAACGCCGCCCGGTCCGGATGCTTCACCAGCAGCACCGCGCCGAGCGTCTCCCGCCGCACCGGCGAGGTGATCGGCACCAGCAGCGACGCGCCGAACCCGGCCCGGGTGGTGATCTCGGCGAGCTCGGCGTCGTGCAGCCGGCTCCGCAGGTCGGCCGCGCCGTCCGGGGTGCGCAGCGCACGCGTCCGGTGGGCCGCCCGGACCATGGCGTCCAGGTCGGCGTGCGAGCGCATGCCCAGCTCGGCGAGACGGGCCATGTCGGCGGCCCGATCCGCGTGCCGGTGAGCGGCCGAGACGTGCGCCGCACCGCGCGGCGAGTCGGCGATCGTCACCACGCACCAGTCCGCGAGCCGGGTCGACACGATGTCACCGAGCCGGCGCATCGCCTCCTCGACGTCCATCGTCGCGGCCAGCGACTCGGTCAGCTCGGCGAGCACCTCCAGCTGCTGGTGCGCCGACTCGGCGGCCCGGCGGGCCTCGTCCGCCGCGACCCGGGCGATCCGCAGGCAGACCTCCGAGGAACACACCTCGGCGAGCTCGCTGATCAGGGTGATCTCGCTCGGCGTCCAGACCCGGGGCTCCCGGTCGACCGCGCAGAGCGTGCCGACGATCAGGCCGTCCGGGTCGGTGATCGGGGCACCCGCGTACGCCAGAGCGCCCAGCTCCCGGATCGCCGGGTTGTCCCGGGTCCGCGGATCGGCCCGCACGTCCGGGATCGCCAGCAGGCGCCCGGCCATCACGACATGCCTGCTGAACGAATGGGTGAGTGACATCTCGCGAACCGTGGCGAGCGGCTCCGGCACACCCACCTGGCCGGCCAGATACTGCCTGTCCTCGGCGACCAGGCAGACCACGCCCATCGGCGCGTCGACCAGCTTGTTCACCAGCATCGCCACCCGGTCGAACGCCTCGTCCGGCCGGGGCCCGCCGATGATCCGGCGCACCGACCGCAGGCGTAACGGGTCCGCGAGCATGCGGCGCTCGGCGTCGCCGATCACGTCCTCCTGCAGCACCATCGCCCCCCGGTCCCGCTCGCCAGGCTACCGGCGCAGTGGCGGTGGCAGCCGCTCCGAAGCCGATCCGATCATCCGTTTCACCCTTGTCCGAACGGCCACCCCCACCCCATCGGGTGGCTCCTCCGCCCGCCGGCCCGAGGGCGCCGGTAGTAACGCCCGAGGGCCGGCCCTCGACGGCCTCCTCTCGCTCGACCTCGATCCGCCTGCCTTCGCGGCCCGGCCGACCTGGCCTCCCGCTCACCTCGATGCCGCGCCAACCTCGATGCCGCGGCAACCTCGATGCCGCGGCAACCTCGATGCCGCGGCAACGTCGCGGCCGGCCAATTGAGCGGGCGCCCGCCGACGTCGCCGCCCGCCTTCCGCGCGCCGCTTCACCCGCGTTCGCTCGCGCCGCGTTTGGCGCTCGCGCCGCGTTTGGCGCGCGCCGCTCACGCTGCGGCGCCGCCCCGATTGTCGAACGGCTGCCGTATCCCGGCCGTCAACCCGGACCGCAGCGTCCCCCGGATCTCCGTCGGCCCGAGCCCCGCGCACCGCGCCGCCCACGTCAGCTCCCGCCGGACCGTCGGAGCGTCCAGCAGCCCGGCCCCCACGAACCGCCCCAGCGCGAACGCCGCTCGGTTCAGCGTGTCGTTGCGGGCGCCGACCGGCGCGCGGGCCACCCGGTCGGTCTCCGACTCCAGCGCGACCTCCGCGTACCGATCGGGGTGCGCCACCACCCGCCGGCCCCGCGGCGGTGCCGGGCCCTCGATGAGCGCGAGCAGCGCGGCCGGACCGGCCGGGAGGCCCGGCCCGGGCCGCCGGATCCAGCTGTAGTCCACCCCGCTGGCGTGCCGTGACGGCGGCGCCAGAACGTAACCACCCGCGCCGCGCCAGTCGAGCCCGGGCAGCAGCCCGACCCGGTTGCCGAACCCGGTCGGCCGGAACCACAAGTGACGGCCGCCCCGGCCGGTGCGCACCTGAGGGCCGGCCGGGATCTCGTCGCGCAGCAGGTGGCGGAAGCCGTGCCAGCCCTCCGCGGAGTCGACGTCGGCCACGTCCATCACCACGCCCGTGCGCAGCCCGACGTTGGCGCGCGGCCAGCGGGTCCACCAGAGCGTGATCTGCTCGGGGTCGGTGGAGGCGTCGTGCAGGCCGTGCCGCAGGAGCGGGTGCTTGCCGGGGTGATCGCATCGGGACCCCTTGCCGCAGGAACAGACGCCACCCCGGGCAGGCGTGTGCACCGGCAGGACGGGGATGCCGTGCCGGGCGTACGCCAGGGCAGCCGTGAGCGACATTAGAACAAGCGTACGACTATTTCGGCTCCTTCAACACGTGCGCGATGTGATGCGGCGTGCCCCAGGCGATCCAGCTCGTGCGCGGTCAGTTCGCCCCGGCGTGGCCGCAGGATCGGCTGATACACGCCTCCGATTCGGTTATGACCGGTATAAATGCGCCAGCATCGATTGGTTCGCCTCCCAGCCGTCCGGGAACTTGACCGGGACGCCGAGGTGGACCGGCTCGGTCGACGGGTGCGCGTCGAGCAGCTCGGCGATGCCGGCGCGGGCCACCACGACGCACGCGTGCCGGTGCCGCGAGGTCAGCACGCAGAGCCGGCCGGACTCCAGGTGGAACGCCGTCGCGTCGCGCCGGCCGGAGAGCGGGTGGAGCACGACGGTCAGGTCGTACTCCCGGCCCTGCAACCGGTTCGCCGTGTCCACGGTGACGTCGGCGGCCTCCGGCGGCAGCAGCGAACGGATCACCGCGACCTGATCGCGGTGTGCCGCGCCGATGGCGATCCGGTCCGCGGTGAGCGGGCCGGTCCCGGACTCCGACGAGGCGACGCCCTCCCGGGTCAGCGCCCGGGCGGCCAGTGTCGCGCAGGCCGCTGCCGCCTCCGCGTCGGTCCGCACGGTGAACCGGGCGGGCAGCTCGTGCAGCCCCCAGCCGGTCGCGGCCGCGGTGTCCAGAACCTCGTCCAGCGCGTCCTCAGCGGGTTTCCCGAAAGCCAGCGTGCGGTCGCCCGGGCCGGTCCCGGAGCGGAACCCGGTGAACGGGTAGAACGCCCGGGCCACCACCGGCGCCGCCGACGCGGGCAGCCGCCAGGAGACCGGCAACCGGTGCACCGGCAGGTCGGGGTTGTGCCGCAGCAGCACCGCGACCGCGCTCTGCATCGGGTCCCAGGACAGGCCGATCCACCTGTCGACCTCGACCGTGGAGAACGGATCCAGCTGCCCGGGGTCGCCCACGAAGAGCGCCCGCTCGAACCGGGGAGCGACGCGCAGCAGCGCGTCCGACCGCATCTGGTACGCCTCGTCGACGATCGCCTGCGGCCAGGTGCCCTCGGTGACGGTCGCCCACTTGGCGGCCGTGCCGATGGTGACCGCGGGCGAGCCGAGATCCGCCACCTTCGCCGCCACCCGGCAGCTCGGATGTGCCCGCACCCGGTCGGAGGGCTCGTAGTCGACAGCGGACAACCGGCCCACCCCGACCTCCGGCGAGCGCACGCCGAGCCGCTCGATCAGGTCGTCCACCTGCTCGTTCGTCTGTGCCACGATCATCAGCGGCGCGCCTGTCGCGGCCACCTCCCCGGCTGCGCGAACCACCAGCGTGGACTTGCCGGCGCCGGGCGGCGAGTCGACCACCACGCCGCGATCGCGGCCGGACCGCAGGTCGCTCAGCACCGCCGTGATGACGGTCGCCGCCTCGGTGGCCGGGCTCGGGATCACATTCACCCGACGACCGTAGCGTTCCTGTCCGACAAGTTTCCGCGCCGCTCGGTACGCTCCCCGGCATCATGGATCAGCGTGAATGGGACTGGCCGGCCGTCAAGCTGGCGGCGCTCCGGCTCGGCCGGCGGCTCGGTGTGCTCCTGCCCGCCTCGCAGCCGCCTCGCTGGTCGCTGGTGCACATCGTCCCGAGTTCGGGACCGGCCGACGAGGCGGCGAGGCGATCGGGCCGTGCGCGCAGCGACCCGGCGCGCAGTTTCCGGGTCACGCACTGGGAGTTCGAGGCGGACCGGCTCGAGGGTTACGACCCTGACCTGGGTGCGGTCCGCCTCCGTCACGCCGACGCCGCGGACGAGGCGGAACTGCTCGCGGTCCTCCGGGAATGGCAGTTGCGGCCGGAGGATTTCGAACACTCCTGGGACACCGTGGACCCGCACTGACCGCGCTGACTGCGCTGACTGCGCTGACTGCGCTGACTGCGCTGAACAAGCCTCCGTCCGGCCGGGATCGGGTCGCCTTTCCGGTTATGCGAACAGGTCCGCCTGTGCTCGTTCACGTTCGGCGGTGAGAAACGCTTCCGTTTCCGGTCGGTAGTGAGGTGTTGTCACGCTGCGTGTTCGGGCTGAGAAGCCGCTGTGCTGGGCGCTCGCGCCGGCCCGGCAGTCCGGCCACGGCTGCCGTGCACTGAACGTCAATGGCGCGACGACCATTCATGACGAGTAATCGAGAATTGATTGATCGACCGTTGGTTTCCCGGTTAAGAAATTCCCTTTTCCGGTACGAGGTAAGAGCCGCTCCCTTTTCAGCGCCGTTCCCGCCGTACCCGATGATGGGGTTGCCCTGGGTCGGCCCGACGAGATCGCAAGCGTTTGCCGAGCGTGACCCGCACGCGTGGGGCCTCACCCGGGGCGCCGAACCGAAGTTGATCTGACGGGTATCTGACACTTGCTCCGTCGTGAGCCATCTAGTGATCTCGTGGCCCTCGGGGGACACCGCGCCGGTGGGCCCGCTTGCAAGCCCGCCACGCCGACTTGCAGTAGATCCACTTCGCCGGACCCGGCCCGTCACCCGTACGGCGGAATGATCAGAAATTCCCCGCCGTCCCAGGTGAGCCGTCATTTGATCACGCTCGGTGAAGCGATGTTTGCCTCTCCGTCATCGGCTGGAAATAACTACCCGCTTCAATAATCAGCACGGGCGAATGGCGAAACTAACCTGCAACTTGCGCGTGCGGTTCGCATCCGCAAGTTGCAGGTTTCACCGCTCTCCGGCCGCTCGCTCCAGCGTCGTGGCCCACCTTTGATCGACATGCGCGATTTCATTCACGGTTGTTTTTATGATCTCGTTGCGACCCCTTCCAGTCGATCATCGGAAGTGCAACTCTTCTAGCCAGCAGTGACGTCAGGAACACGGACGGTGGTGGTGGGGAATGCGCCCAGACGTTCTCGTCGGTCCGAGTGATTGGCTCATCGATCAGTTCGGCGCCCAGATCGCTGACGAGTTGTGGACCCGGGTCCCGGAGGCTTTGAGCACGGCGATCGATCGCGAGGTGCACGCGCACCCCGCGATGACTCAGACCATGGAACGTGTGCTCGGCAACCCTCGTTGGCCTTTGCCGTACGAAGAGCTGGTCCTCTTCCTCGGCACACTCCCGGGAGCGGAGATCATCGCTGTCCCGCGCTCGGTGTACCAGCTGGTCCTCATCAACGGGCACATCGTGGTCCCGTGGTGCTACGGCCAGTCCGCCCGCCTCTCGATGCGCGACGCGGAAGTCGGCCGTTCCTTCGGCCGTCTCGCCCGCGAGTTGCTGCGCCGCTTCGGCCCACCGTGGCGCCGTTCACCGGTCGAGGCCCCCCTCCCACTCGACGCCGTCGACGAGCGTGAGGTAGCCAAGATCTGCGCAGCGATCGCCCAGATCGCCCCGAAACCCGAGGTGGTCATCGCCGGTTACGCCGGGGCGCCCAACCTGGGACTGCTCCGCGCCTGCCTCGGCGAGGTCAAGTCCACCGACAACGGCACCCTGAACTGGGGCCACCTGGACGACCTGCCCCTCCCGCCGCCGGTGATCCCCCGGCCGAGGCGCATGCAGTTCCCCTAGTTCCCCGGAAGACACCCACCCACAAACGGCCACCTCAGGCAGCCGCCGCCCGAGGTGGCCGTTCCACACCCAGAGAGCGGACGCCCCCTCACCGAGCCGTAGCCCAGGCGTGCAACCCGCCGCCGGTTTGACCTGCGTGCGCTACGGCCGGGCCGGCCGAGCCGTAGGGCGGGCCTGTGACGCGCCGGGTTTGACCTGCGTGCGCTACGGCCGGGCCGACCGAGCCGTAGGGCGGCCCTGTGACGCGCCGGGTTTGGCCTGCGTGCGCTACGGCCGGGCCGACCGAGCCGTAGGGCGGCCCTGTGACGCGCCGGGTTTGACCTGCGCGGGCTACGCCGAGCACCCGAGCGCGCCGAGCGCGCCGAGCGCGCTGAGCACCCGAGCGCGCTGAGCACCCGAGCGCGCCGAGCACGCTGGACACGCCGAGCGCTGGGCACGCGCTAAAACGGACGGAGCGGGACCGCGAATCAGTTGGCCATCAAGTAAGCAGTCGAGAACGGCTCACGCCGCGAGCGCATGTCCGCATAAGCAGCGACCACGAACGGCGTCCCCACCACGGCGAACGCCACCGAGAACAACCCGTTCAGCAGCCCGTCAGCCGCCAGCCCCGCCCCCGCGCCACCGACGACCTCGACCATCGCGCTGACCCCTGCCACGGCGAGCCCGGCGACGATCGCGACGCCGAAGTACGTGCCGATGCGCCCCGCGGAGACCCCGAAGTCGGCGTGGAACAGCTGGAAGCACCGCCCGATTCCGGTCCCGCGTTCGACGGTGACGACCACGGGCAGGACGGCGGTGGCCGCGGCGACGTAGATGACCGGCAGCACGCAGAGGGCGATCGCGATCAGGGCGAGCGGGATGAGCAGGAGGTACCAGCCGAGCAGGGCGGGGGTGCGGCGCAGCGCGGTCCCCAGGGCGGCGCCGAGGCTGACCGGCCGCCCGGTTGCCGCCTGGACGACCAGCTGGACGGTCGCCGACATGGCGATCACGTAGATGGTGCCGGCGATCAGGGCGGCGATCACCAGCAGCGTGAGCGCCAGCACCAGATCACCCAGCGGCGGCAGCTCGGTGGGCCGGACGTCCAGGGCGGCTGCGGCGTCCTGCTGTTCGCGCAGCATGTAGTTCTGGGTGGGCAGGGTCAGCGCGACGGTCGGCACGGCGATCACGGCGTGCAGCAGGAGCGCGGGCTTCCAGATCTGTTTCACCAGGGCGGCGCCGCGCCGGAACCAGCCGTTGTAGTCGCCGCTGACCAGCGGATCGGTGGGACCGGCGTAGTACGACGGTGGAACCCCCGGCTGCTGACCGGGCCAGTAGTGCCCGTTGCCGTCCATGTTCTGCCAGCCCTGATTCACGTGCTTCCCCACGACGTCGTCCGAGATCAGTGGCGTCACCCTAGCGGTTCGGCGATGTGCTGGTGAGCCACCGCGACAACCGGCCGGGCGGAAGCGATGCCGAATCGGCGGTACGGCCTAAACTCCGTGGGATGGCCGAGCAGCGGGAGTCGCCCACCACGATCCGGGATCGTGCCGTGGCCGTCGCCGACTATTTGCTCGCCGTCCGGGCGCAGATGGAGAAGCCGTCGCGGACCCTGCCGTCCGACGCGCAGTGGCTCGACGACCTGCCGCACCACCCGGACTGCCGGACCGGCCCCGGGGCCGACGGCACTTCGTGGCTGCGTGTGGGTCGGCCCGAGCTCCCGGCGCCGGTGACCGTCCCGGCCGCCCTGCGCCGCCGGCTGCGCGGCGACATCTCCGCGACTGACGAGCCGGTGCCGGAGGCGGGCAGCAAAGCCGGGGAGAGTGAAGACAAAGCCGGGGAGAGTGAGGACAAAGCCGGGGAAACAGAGCAAGCGGACGACTTCGCGCACTGGCGGGACACTGTCTGGCGCCCCTGGTCCCAGGCCACCGCCGCCGCCGAGCAGACCCGCGAGCTGCACCGCCGCCTCTTCGACCGGATGTACCAGCTGGACATGGCGACCGCCACCACCGAGCTGGTCTGGGGCCACGGCGTCCTGGAGACCACGGTCGACGGCAACCGGGTGCGCTACCCGCTGGTCGCCACCCCGGTGCTGATCGAGTACGACGCGGACCGCGCCCTGGTCAGCGTCTCCCCGGCCGGCCCGTCCCGGCTGCAGGTGGAGGCCCTCGCGGGGCTCGACGAGCGGTACCTGAACCAGCTCGCCTCCCTGGCCGGCCCGGGTGGCGCGGTCGAGGTGGACCTCTGGAACGACTTCGAGCGGCGCGAGTTCTTCGAGCGCGCGCTGACCCGCCTGGGCTTCGACCGGGAGATCCTCGACAAAGGCGAGAGATCAACCAAGCCGGCGTACGTCGTCGACACCGCCGTCCTCTTCACCCGGCCGAGGCAACGCCACCTCCGTGCCTTCCTCGACAATTTGAGGGATCGCCTGACCAGCGGCGAGTTCGACTCGGTCGGCTCCCTGGCGGCGATCGTGGCGCACGAGCCGAGCCGCCTGGAGATGCCCGGCGACCAGCCGGAGTCATGGTCGCGTGTCGGCGAGCGTCTGCTCATGCCGCTGCCCACGAACGAGGCGCAGGAGTCGATCGCGCGCCGGCTCGCGCATCACCGCAACGTCGCCGTGCAGGGCCCGCCCGGCACCGGCAAGACGCACACCATCCGCAACCTGATCTGTCACCTGATGGCGAACGGCAAACGGGTCCTGGTGGTGGCGCAGAAGGAGGATCCGCTGCGGGTGCTCCGCGACGGCCTCCCGGAGGAGGTGCAGGCGCTCTGCCTCGCGGTTCTCGGCCGGACCACCGATCAGCTGGTGCAGCTTCAGCTGGCCGCCCGGGAGCTCTCGGATCGGGCCGCGACGCTGGACAAGGATGCCGAGGCGAGGCGGGTGGAGCGGCTCACCACCTCACTGGAGGAGGCGGAACGGGAACTCGCCGCGGCGATGGCGGGACTGCGTCTGATCGCCGAGAGCGAGGCGGCCACGTACCCGATCGGTGGGGTTGCTCTTCTCCCCGCCGAGGTCGGCGCCTGGCTTCGGGAGCGTGCCGCGGCGCACGGTGGCATCCCGGACCCGATCTCCGGGCCGCCGCCGCTGACCATCGAGGAGTTCGCGACGCTGCTCAAGCTGGCCGCACGCCTCACGCCGGAGGACCGCGCGGCCGCGATGCGCCCGCTGCCGGAGATCTCCGGTCTGCCGGACGCCGCCGCTGCCGCGTCGGCCCGGGAGAGGATTGGCGAGATCGAGGAGGCTCTCTCCCGCTTGGCGGACCAGGGCGTCGAGATCGGGAGGGTACGGTCGGAGCAGCGGACCGGCATGTCCGAGTTGCTCGCCGAGTTGAAGGACGCGGTGGCGTGGCTGCGGCGGCGCGAGGGCACCTGGACCGACCGGCTGGGCCGGCTGCTCGACGACCCGCATTGGCGCCGCCTCTGGAACGATCAGGTCGCCGCGACCGAGAAGACCTTCGCCGAGCTTGCCACCCTGGCCCGTGCGGTGACCGGCCACCGGATCGCGGTGCCCGAGCCGACCCTGAACGAGCCGAAACTGCTGCTCACCCGGCTGGGCGAGATGCGGCAGCGGTTCGAGGCGGGTCGCGGGCTGAGCCGGTTGCTGCAGCCGGGGCTGTACCGGCTGGCCGACGAGATCCGGGTGGACGGTGAGCCGTTGCGCACCGTGGACGACGTCGACCTGGTGATTTCCGGGGTGCGCCGGTCGCAGGCACGCCGGCGGCTCGGCGACAGCTGGCTGGAGTGGGTGGACCGGCTGTCCGTCCCGGCGCCGCCGACCGGATGGGGCGATCCGGAGGTCTGGGCGGGCGTGCTGCTGGCGGAGGCGAAACAGTCGCTAGATTTCGATCTGGACAGGTGGCCGCCGCTGGCCGGGCGACTCGCTCAGCTCGTACCGCAGAAGGAGCTGGAGATCGACGCGGCGTGCCTGGCCGACGTGGCGGGCCTGCTGGAGAGCGCGGCCGGGGTCTTCGTTCTGGACAAGGCGCAGGCGCAGGCCCGTGCCGTGGCGGAACGGGTGGCGCCCTGGCCGGACCTGGCCGAGGCGTGGAAGACCTTGGACGGCTGGGACGACGCGGTCGCCGCGGTGCGCCGGTTGGTGCTGCTGCAACCGGACGTGATGCGGTTCCACGCGGCGCACGATCGGCTGCTGTCGGTGGCGCCGGAGTGGGCCGCCATGATCGCGGGCGGCGAGCACCCGGTCGTCTCCGGGCAGGCGTGCCTGGAGGCGTGGGAGTGGCGGCGGGCGCAGACCTGGTTCGACGAGGTGGTCGGTGACGTCGATCCGGCGGTGCTGTCCCGGCGGGTGGAACGCGCCCGCGCCAAGATCCGTCGCCTGACCGGTGAGCTGGTCGTCGCGTCCGCCTGGCTGGAGGTGTCCCGGGCGCTGGACGACCGGCGGCGGGCCGCGCTCGGGGACTGGACCACCGCCCTTCGCAAGATCGGGAAGGGCACCGGCCGGGGCGCGGCGGCCTGGCAGGCGCACGCCCAGCGGGCGATGGAGTCCGCGGTGAGCGCGGTGCCGGTCTGGGTCATGTCGGTGGACCGGGCGATCGAGCAGTTCGCCGGCGGCGCGAAGTTCGACGTCGTGATCGTCGACGAGGCGTCCCAGGCGGACCTGTTCGCGCTGCCGGTGCTCTCGCTCGCCGAGCGGGCCGTGGTGGTCGGCGACGACCAGCAGATCGGTCCGCAGCTGGGCTTCGTCGGGTCGGTGACCGGGCTGATCCAACGGCACCTGGACGACGTGCCGTCGGCCGAGCACTTCGACCCGGAGTCCTCGCTCTACGACCACGCGGTGCGCCGCTCGCCGGAGCGGATCCTGCTGACCGAGCACTTCCGGTGCGTGCCGCAGATCATCGAGTTCTCGTCCCGGCACTACTACGACCACAAGATCATGCCGCTGCGCGCCGACCGGCCGGTGCTGCCGCCGATCCAGACGGTCTTCTGCGCGTCCGGGGTACGTCAGTCGCTGGCCGGTTTCGGCGATGTCAACCTGGAGGAGTCGGCGGCCCTCGTCGAGCGGGTCACCAAGATCGTGGCGGATCCGCGGTACGACGGCCGGACGCTCGGCGTGATCAGCCTGCTGAGCAGCAGTGGGCAGGCCGCGCACCTGTTGACCCAGCTGCGCGAGGCGATCGGCGAGGACGAGATCGAGGCCCGGCGGCTGCGGGTCGGTGACGCGTACACGTTCCAGGGCGACGAACGCGACGTCATGCTCGTCTCGATGGTGGTGTCCGAGAACGATCCTCGGGTGGCGGCGTTCACGAAGCGCGACTACCACCGGCGGATCAACGTGGCGGCGTCCCGGGCCCGGGACCAGCTCTGGATCTTCCATTCGGTGCGGCCCTCGGCGCTCGCGGCCGACGACGCCCGGGGACTGCTCCTGTCGTACGCGCTGAACCTGCCCACCGAGGCCGCGGCCGCCGACCTGGCCGCCCGCTGCGAGAGCGACTTCGAGCGTGCGGTGCTGAAGCTCCTGGTCGAGCGGGGGTACCGTCCGATCCCGCAGTTCCGGATCGGTGGCTACCGGATCGACTTCGTGCTGAACGCTCCGGACGGGCGCCGGCTCGCGATCGAGTGCGACGGGGACGCGTACCACGGCCCGGAGCGCTGGGAGAGCGACATGCGCCGGCAGTCGGTGCTGGAGCGGGTCGGCAACTGCGTGTTCGTGCGGATCCGGGGCAGCGTCTTCGCCCGGGAGCCGGAGGCGGCCATGCGGCCGCTCTGGCAGCGGATCGCGGAGTTGGAGATCGCCACTACATAAAGCACTCTTCTGCTGGCGGTGAGTGCATGTGGACGGTCGGGTTCGGGTACAAGATTGCGCAAGGTTCCAAGGCCAACACTTGTAGTAACTGTCTGTCATGGAGTTCTCGGCGGCATTTCGGCGTAAATGCGGAGTGACGAGGTCATCCGATCGGTTGTTTCGTCTCTCTGGATGGGCGATAATTCCCTGCTCCTGGCCCCGCTGGCGGAAACGTCAAAACTTTGACGCTTGTGTCCACTGTTACTACGGCCCGGTGACGGGTCGTAATAGGTGAGGGGTCTTGAGGTTGGTCGGGGGAGCAGCCGTGCGTGAGGGGGGAGGTGTCGTGGAATGACCGTGCCCGAAGAACGGGAGCGCTGGTCGCCGGCCCCGCCGTCGGCTCTGCCCGAACCACGGCAGCCCGCCGAGGACCGCGCCGCCTGGTTCACCTACTCCGCGGCCGGTGACCAGATCGTCTGGTCCGCCGCGCTCTCCGCGATGCTCGGCCGCCCGCCCGCCGAGAAGGAGATGACCCGGCAGATACTCGCCCGTTACGTGCACCGCGACGACCACGCGAAAGCGCTCGGCGCGATCACCGAGGCGTGGACCAGCCGGAACACCGTGCACACCACGGTCCGGCTGATGCGCACCGACGGCGGCTGGTTCGACGTGGACTGCCGGCTCGAGCCGATGATGAGCCCGGACGGCACGGTCCGCGGCCTGCGCGGCACGGTCCAGGACGTCACCCACCGGGAGCGGACCCGCCGGGAGAACGCGCGGCTCACCCGGCGCGGTGAGACCGTGCAGGCGTCCCTGATCGAGCCGGACCCGGCGACCGGCCTGCTCACCCGGGCCCGGTTCGCCGACGAGATCGACCGGGCGCTGCGCGGTTCGGCCGGCGCGGTGCTGGTGGTGCGGGTCCAGGCGGAGGACGACGGCGAGGACGGGGTGCGCCCCGAGCGCAACGGCGAGCTGCTGCGCCGCGCCGCGCGGCTGCTGGAGGACCGGATCCCCCCGGAGCATCTGCTCGGCCGGGTCGGGCCCAACGAGATCGGTGTCCTGCTCGCCGCGGCCGCCTGGAACACGGCTCACGAGCACGCCCGCCGGCTGATCGACGCGCTGCGGTCCGCGCCGCCGGCCGACCGATGCCCGCGAGCCACCGCCTGGGGCGGCCTGGTCCGCTTCGAGCAGGACGCCGAGGCCGGCAGCCACGACCTGCTGATCGACGCCGAGCAGGCTTGGCGGCAGTCCCGCGAGCTGCGCCGGCCGCTCACCCTGGTGGCGCATCCGGTTCCGGTGCGGGACCGGCAGGGGTCGTACCGCAGCCGGGTCGCCGACGCGCTCGGCACCGACCGGTTCACGCTCTACTCGCAGCCGATCCTGGAGCTGCAGACCAACAAGGTGACCCGGCACGAACTGCTGCTGCGGGTGATCGACGAGGCCGACGGCCCGCAGTCGCCGATCCAGGTGCTGGACACCGCCGAGCGGCTCGACGCGATCTTCGACATCGACCTCTGGGTGGTGGAGCGGGCCATGCGGCTCGCCGCCGAGGAGCCCGGCCTCTGCCTGCAGGTCAATCTCTCCGGTCGCTCGGTCGGCGACCCCCGGCTCACCGCCGAGGTGGAGAAACTGCTCGACCGGTACGCGGTGGATCCGGCACAGCTCACCTTCGAGATCACCGAGACCGCGCTGATCGGCAACCTGAGTGAGGCGCGCCGCTTCGCCGACCGGGTCCGTGACCTCGGCTGCGGTCTGGCGCTCGACGACTTCGGCTCCGGGTACGCGTCGTTCCGCTACCTGCGGCTCTTCCCGATCGACCTCGTCAAGATCGACGGGGAGTATGTGGTGGATCTGGTCGACAACCCGCAGGACCAGGTGCTGGTCCGGGCGCTGGTGCAGGTCTGCCAGGCGTACGGGATCCACACCGTCGCCGAGTTCGTGCAGGACGAGCCGACCCTGCGGATGCTGCGTGAGCTGGGCGTCGACTACGTGCAGGGCTATCTGATCGGCCGGCCGTCACCGGTTCCGCCGGGCCGATTGCACAACGCCTGACGCGGGTAACGTGCGGTGCATGGAGCACTTCACGATTGCGACCGTCGCTGAGCAGAGTCCCGACTTCCGCCGCGTCCTCTGGACCGGTAAGCACACCCAGCTCGTGGTCATGACGATTCCATCGGGCGGCGAGATCGGCGAGGAGGTCCACGAGGTGGACCAGATCCTCACCTTCGTCAGCGGTGTCGGCAAGGCCATCATCTCGGGTCAGACCCGCAAGGTCGCGCAGGGCGACCTGGTCGTGGTGCCCGCCGGGCGCAAGCACAACTTCCTCAACGACGGCCCGAACCCGCTGGTCCTCTACACGGTTTACGGCCCGCCGGAGCACGCGGACGGCGCCGTGCACAAGACCAAGGAAGAGGCCGACGCGGCCGAGGAAGCCGGCCAGGACGAGCCGCCGTCGGCGTGACGCGCGCGGCTCCGGCGACTGATCGGTTAAAACGACGCCGGAACCGGCCGAGGCCCCCCAGCCAGCCGGTTCCGGCGTCGTGTCGGGGTGAAAGTCCTTCGACAGACTACCCGGCAACGTTCATGTAAGTCGATCGAAACGACGCGTTATATATAGGCCCCCGCGGATGAGGGCGGCCCCGGCTGCCTCCGCCCGGCGCGATCACCACTAACCTGCGAACATGACTGAGCCCATCGACGGCGGGCCGCGCTGGCTGACCGACGAGCAGCAGCACACCTGGCGCCGCCTGGTCGAGGTGCTCGTCAAGGTGCCGGCCGCGCTGGAGGCCCAGCTGCAACGGGACGCCGGGCTGACCCACATGGGCTACCTGGTCCTGATGACCCTCTCCGAGCGCCCCGACCGCCGCCTGTCCATGAGCAAGCTGGCGAAACTGGCCTGCGCGTCGCTGTCCCGGCTCTCCCACGTGGTGGCTCGCCTGGAGGAGAAGGGCTGGATCCGCCGCGAGCGGGACCCGGACGACGGCCGGGTCCAGATCGCCGTGCTCACCGACGAGGGGTACGACAAGGTCGTGGCGACCGCGCCCGGCCACGCCGAGGCGGTGCACCAGCTGATCTTCGACCGGCTCACCGTGGCGCAGGTGCGGCAGCTCAACCGGGTGACCGAGGCCCTGCTGGAACAGCCCCTGGAGGTCCGGGAGAAGCGTTAGGCCCTGGCGTACGCCGGAGCCGAGCGGTCGGCCAGCAGGTCCAGGCAGAGCGCCGCGGTCCGTTCGTCGGACGACGTGCCGCGACCCTCACCGGTGTCCGGGTCGTACGCCGCGTAGTGCCCGTTCGCGTGGACCAGGCCGGTCACCGCGGTCCGCAGCCGGTCGGCCTCGGCGCGCTGGCCGTGCACGAGCAGTCCCCGGCGCAGCAGCCAGTTCAGGTCGACCCGGATCGGCCCGCGGCCGCCACCGTCGTTCTCCGGCACCGGCAGCCCGGTCCGCGACGGCAGCCCGAACCGCTCCGACGCCATCTCGGCGCGGATCGCCTCGGCGTGCTCGGCCGGCAGGTCCGGGAGCAGCAGCGGCAGCAGTCCCGCTGCCGTGTGCGCCGGGCCGGGCTCGCCGGTGCGCGGGTCACGGGATCGGAACGTGCCGGTCACCGGGTCCCAGAGCCGGCGGACCAGCGCCTCGGCGATCGCCTGCGCCCGATCCCGGTGCCGGTCGGCGTCGGCGGGCCGGCCCAGCGCGCCGGCCATCTGGGCCAGGGCGAGATCGGCGGCGCCGAGGATCGCGTCGAAGCCGGGGTGTGACGTCTCGCCGGTCAGGTACTCCTGCTGAGCCGAGAGCCGGGGGTAGAGCCAGGAGATCTCGGCCTGTGCCTGCCGGACGTGGGCCGCCCCGTGCGCCGCGCAATGCCGGTAGACCTCCCACGCCGCCACCGCGTGCAGGGGCGGGGTCGCTTGGCGGGTGCGGCTCCGGCCGTACCCGGGAAAGGTCGTGCAGGTCTCGGAAGGCAGCTGGCCGGTGGGTCGCTGGGCCTCGAAGAGGCCTCGGAGGCGCTGCCAGGCGCGCGCCGGATCGGTGTAGGCGAAGCCGATCGCGGTGACGGCGATGTCCCAGCTCGCCGGGGCGGAGCGGCCCGCGCGACCGGTGTCGAGGACCCAGGTCGCGGACTTCCAGAGTTCGGCGGAGACGTCTGCGTGCATCGTATTGAGACCCTTCCCTGCCCGAGCCGATGGAAACCTGATGATCGGCGGGGGAGGGGCCGGCTTGAGGAAATCAGTCCGCCGCAACGGCGAGCCAGAGACGACTGCGGCGGCCCGGCAGATAGGGCGAGTCCAGCCGCTTCGCGACCACTCCGGGCAGGCCCTGCGCCCGGGCGGCCTCACGGGCGAACTCGCCACCGCCGGCGAAGAACGGGGGCGTCTGCCAGTGGTCCCCGGCCAGGGCCAGCCCGTCCAGCAGCTCACGGCGCTCCGAGTACCGGACCAGCTCCATCGTGGAGTGCCCCTCCAGCCACAGCAGGTCGTACACCAGGAACTGCACCGGCGTGCGCTCCGCCGCCCGCCGCGCCGCCGCGGAGTCCTTCGGCGCGGTGCGCCGATCCAGGAGCTCGGGCGCGGGCCGGGCGCCGTCGAACGCGACGATCTCACCGTCGAGCACGGCCTCGACCGGGGCGAGCGCCGGGCCGATCGGCCGGATCTCCGGGTACCACGAGGTCACATCGACGCCGTCGGCGTCGGTCAGGCGAGATCTTCCACCGGAGATGTACGCGGTGACCCGCCGCCCGCCCCAGCGCATCTCATAACCCCAGTCGGCGTCGTCGGCCGGGAGTCCCGCCGCCCGGGTCGCCAGCATCGGGGCGACCACCTCGGGCATCGGCTCCCAGCCCGGTTCGGCCGGATCCATCCGGCGCACCATCCAGTCCCTGCCGCCGGTCTGGAAGAACACGTACCGTCCGGTGGTCCGCTCCCCGTGGAAGGTCACGCCGATCTCGTCGTCGCGCCACTTGTCGGTCTCGTAGGTGCCCCGGTCGTGGATCGTCATCCGGCCGCCGCCGTACTCGCCGGCCGGGATCTCGCCGGCGAAGTCGAGGTACTCCAACGGGTGATCCTCGGTGTGCTTGGCGAGATTGTTCCGAGCCTGATCCCGGGGGAGTCCGCGCGGCACGGCGAACGAGACGAGCACGCCGTCGTGTTCCAGCCGGACGTCCCAGTGCAGGCTGCGGGCGTGATGCTGCTGGATGACGAAGCGGTTCGTGGTAACCGTGCTCGTCGTCCTGATGGCCGGTGGGATCGGCTCCGGGGTGCGGCGGGCGTCCCGCTTGCGGCGGTAGTCGTCGAGGCGGTCCGTCATACCCTTATTGTCTGCCCGCGCGCATCGAGAAATACACCGGTGTAACTCGGGTGAGAACTGTCGTACCCCCGTGGTGGGGTGTCGGCATGCAGAACTCCGCGGTGCCGTTCGTCGTCGTCTGGCAGTCCACCCCCGAGGCCGCGCGGCTGCCCGCCGGCAGTGATCCGCGGACCGCGCGCCGGATCCTGCGGATGCGCCGGGCGGTCGCGCTGGCCCGTGCCGACCGGGCTTTCGGTGAGCTGGTCAGCAGCTCCTGACCGAACAAATCGGACTTGATGTCGATCGCGGGTGTTCCCCCGCGGTGATGGCGGGGGGTAGTGTCTTGGCTCCGGCCCGTATCCATCGACAAGAAAGCTCTGGTGCGATGACCTTGCGCATCCTTGTGGTGGGCGCCGGCATCTCCGGCCTGGCTGCGGCGCGAGGGCTGCGCATCGCCGGATTCCGGCCGGACGTGGTGGAGGCGCTGCCCGCCACCGTCGTGCCGGGCGCCGGCATCTACCTTCCGGGCAATGCGTCACGGGCCCTGCGGCTGCTCGGGCTCGACGTCCCGCTGCGACCGCTCGGCGATCTGATCTTCCGGCAGGTCTTCCTGGACGCGCGCGGCCGCGAGCTCTTCGAGATGGACGTCGCGGCTCTGTGGGCGGGCGTCGGCGAGTCACGGGCGCTGTCCCGCGCCGATCTGCAGCAGGTGCTGCTCACCGGGGTCGGCGGAGAGGTGCGCTTCGAGACCGAGGTCACCGGGCTGGAGATCGTCGAGGGCGCGGCGAAAGTGGAGTTCTCCACCGGCGGCGTCGCGGAGTACGACCTGGTCGTCGGCGCGGACGGCCGGCGCTCCACGATCCGCGAGAAAGTGGGTCTCGGTGGTCCCGCCGTGCCGACCGGGCAGATCGTCTACCGCTCGGTGGTGAGCGGCGGGCCGCCGCTCACCGACTGGACGGCGGTGCTCGGGCGCCGGGCCTCCTTCGTCGCGATGCCGATGGGCGGCCGCAGGATCTACTGCTACGCCGACGAGACCGCGCCGGACAGTCCCAACCCGGACGACCCGCGGGCCCGCATGCTCGAGCTCTTCGAGTCGTTCGGCGGTCCGGTGCCGGCCATCCTGGACAAGATCGAGAAAGTGCAGGTCGCGCGGACCGACGAGGTCGTGCTGCCGAGCTGGTCCAAGGGCCCGGTCGTGCTCGCCGGCGACGCGGCGCACGCCACCGCGCCGACCCTGGCCCAGGGCGCGGCGATGTCGTTCGAGGACGGTTACGTGCTGGGCCAGGAGCTCCGGGCCTCGGCCGACGACATCCCGGCGGCCCTGCGGGCGTTCGAGCGGCGGCGCCGGCCGCGCTGCGGCGAGGTGCGCGAGCGGACCCGGGAGCGGGACCGCACCCGCGACGTCCCGCCCACGCTGCGTGACCCGATGCTGCGCCGGCGTGGCCTGCGTCTCTTCACCGACCACTATCGCGAGCTGGTGTCTCCGGTTTAGACCCTCTTACCTGCATGGATCTTGTCCATGTGGGCCGGTTGGGTCCCCCCGCGCCAGCCGAAGGTCATGAGGGGGACTATCCTGCCCACGGGATACGCCCGATCTTCAGGGGTACCCCGAGAGGGACGAACGAGACAACGGAGGCATTTCGTGACGACCGTTGCGCCGTCGCCGATCGCGACCCGGCCATATCCGGTTCGGCGGCAGGTCAAGGGTTCGGCGATCGCTCGGATCCTGCGCACGACGGACGCGAAGCAGATCGGGATCATGTACATGATCACGGCCTTCGTGTTCTTCCTGCTGGGTGGCCTGATGGCCCTCCTGATGCGCGCCGAGCTGGCTCGCCCGGGCATGCAGTTGCTGTCGCCGGAGCAGTTCAACCAGCTGTTCACCATGCACGGCACGATCATGCTGCTGTTCTTCGCGACACCGATCGTGTTCGCGTTCGGCAACTACGTCGTGCCGATCCAGATCGGCGCGCCGGACGTGTCGTTCCCGCGGCTGAACTCCTTCGCCTACTGGCTCTACCTGTTCGGCGGTCTGATCACCATCGGCGGGTTCCTGACGCCCGGTGGCGCCGCCGACTTCGGCTGGTTCGCGTACACGCCGCTCAGCGACGCGCTGCACTCGCCGGGTGTCGGCGGCAACATGTGGGTCGTCGGCCTGGCGATCTCCGGTCTGGGCACGATCCTCGGCTCGGTCAACCTGATCACCACGATCCTGACCCTGCGGGCCCCGGGCATGACCATGTTCCGGATGCCGATCATGACCTGGAACATGCTGGTCACCGCGCTGCTCGCGGTCATGGTCTTCCCGTTCCTGGCGGCCGCGCTCTTCGCGCTCGCCGCGGACCGCGTCCTCGGTGCGCACGTCTTCGACGTGGAGACCGGCGGGCCGATGCTCTGGCAGCACCTCTTCTGGTTCTTCGGCCACCCCGAGGTGTACATCATCGCGCTGCCGTTCTTCGGCATCATCACCGAGGTCATCCCGGTCTTCAGCCGTAAGCCGGTCTTCGGCTACAAGGGTCTGGTCGCCGCGACCCTGCTGATCGGCGCGCTGTCGATGTCGGTGTGGGCGCACCACATGTTCGTCACCGGCCAGGTGCTGCTGCCGTTCTTCAGCTTCCTGAGCTTCCTGATCGCGGTGCCCACCGGCATGAAGTTCTTCGTCTGGATCGGCACCATGTGGCGCGGCCAGATCAGCTTCGAGTCGCCGATGCTCTTCGCGGTCGGCTTCATGGTGACGTTCCTCTTCGGTGGTCTCTCCGGCGTGCTGCTCGCCGCGCCGCCGATCGACTTCCACGTCTCCGACTCGTACTTCGTGATCGCGCACTTCCACTACGTGCTCTTCGGCACGATCGTGTTCGCGGTCTTCTCCGGCATCTACTTCTGGTTCCCGAAGATGTTCGGCCGGATGCTCGACGAGCGGCTCGCCAAGATTCACTTCTGGCTGACCTTCATCGGCTTCCACGCCACGTTCCTGGTGCAGCACTGGCTGGGCACGAAGGGCATGCCCCGGCGGTACGCGGACTACCTGCCGAGCGACGGGTTCACCTTCCTGAACACGTTCTCGACGATCGGTTCGTTCGTCCTCGGCCTGTCGACCCTGCCGTTCATCTACAACGTGTGGAAGTCCTACAAGGTCGGCAAGGTCACCACGGCGAACGACCCGTGGGGTCACGGCAACTCGCTCGAGTGGGCCACCACCACCCCGCCGCCGCTGCGCAACTTCGACCGGATGCCGCGGATCCGCTCCGAGCGTCCCGCGTTCGACGAGAAGTTCCCGGAGCTGGCCGCCGGTCACTCGCTCGCCGGCCCGCCCGAGGGTGGCGCCCGGCCGCTGACCGCCGAGTCCGACGGCGGCGCGACCTACCAGGAAGACAAGAGCTAGTTCTCCACCGCGCACGTTGCGGGCCGGCCCTTCGGGGCCGGCCCGTTCGCGTTTCCGCCGTGTTACGTGAGACTCGTCAAACCCGGTGGTTTCTTGTCGTACCCCTGGGGGAGGATCGGCGGCGGAGGTCAGGATCGTCATGTTGCTCACGCCTTACCGGGAAACGCTCGCCCTGCCGAAGATCCCGTCGTTGCTCGTGGTCGCCACCCTCGCCCGCATCCCGATCGCGGCCGCGGCAGTGGTGCTCACGCTGCACGTCGTGACGGACCTCGGCCGGGGTTACGGTGCGGCCGGTCTGGTCGGCGCGGCCGCCACGATCGGCGGCTCGGTCGGGGCGCCGGTCATGGGCCGTCTCATCGACAGGCGTGGGCTGCGGCCGGTGCTCGTGCTCACCACCGTGGCCGAGGTGATCTATTGGCTGGTGGCGCAGTCATTGCCCTACTGGGCTCTGCTCCCGGTCGCCGTGCTCGGCGGGTTCCTGGCCCTCCCGGCGTTCTCGGTCGCCCGGCAGTCGATCGCCGCCCTGACCCCCGAGTCGCACCGGCTGCCCGCCTTCGCCCTCGACTCGATCACCACCGAGATGTCGTTCATGGCCGGGCCCGCGCTCGGCGTGCTGATCGCCACCAGCGCCGGCCCGCGGGTCGCCATGCTCGCCCTGGCCGGCGGCATCTTCCTGTCCGGCCTCGGGCTCTGGCTGCTCAACCCGCCCACCCGGGCCGCGCACGAGAAACCCGTCTCGAGCGGCGAGCGGGTGCCGCGGCGCAGCTGGCTGAGCGCGCGGTTCGTCGCCATCCTGGCCGTCACGATGGCCGCCACCCTGGTGCTCTCCGGCACCGACGTGGCGGTGGTCGCGGTGCTCCGCGAGTCCGGCGAGGTGCACTGGACGGGGGCGGTGCTCTCGCTGTGGGCGTTCTTCTCCCTGCTGGGCGGTTTCGCGTACGGGACGATCCGTCGCGGCCTGCCCGCCCTCGCCCTGTTCACCCCGATGGCGCTGCTCACCATCCCGGTCGGCCTCGGCGGCGACCACTGGTGGCTGCTCGCCGTCCTGCTCATCCCGGCCGGCGCCCTCTGCGCCCCGACGATCACCGCCAGCTCCGACGCGATCAGCCGCATGATCCCGGCCGCGGCCCGCGGCGAGGCGATGGGCCTGCACAACTCGGCCCTCACCGTCGGCGTCGCCCTGGGCGGCCCGCTGGCCGGCCTGGCGATCGACACGAAGGGCGCTGCGTGGGGTTTCGTGGCGGTGGGCGCGGTCGGCGTTCTGGTGGCGCTGCTGGTCCTACCCGCCGAACTCCGCCGCCGCCGCTCACTGGCACAGCCGCCGGCCGCCGACGTGCCGTTGCCCGCCGGGGCGCCGTTGCCTGCCGACGTGCCGTTGCCCGCCGGGGCGCCGTTGCCCGCCGGGGCGCCGTTGCCCGCCGCCGTGCCGTTGCCGGCCGGGGCGCCGCTGGCGGCCGAGGGGCCCCACGCCGCCGAGGGGAAGTCTGCTCATGCAGGCGAACCCAGCCGACCCTGAGGCCGGCAACTCCGCGCTCACGCCTTCCCGCGCCGGGTCGCGCCCCCGCGCGGCGGGGTCAGTGGCGGGGGCGGGGCTGGATCGGGGTGTGGGGATCGGGGGCGGTTGCCCACGTCAGGAGTGAGGGCCAGGGGCCGTAACCTGACTCGTGGTTCAGGTGTTCGGCTCCGGGGATGACGTCGGTGGGGACGGCGAGCGGATCGCCGTACACCGTGGTGATGTCTTCGGGGAAGTAGGGGTCGTTGTCGGTGCCTACCAGGCGGGTGTAGGCGGACGCCGCGCTCAGCTGGGCGGGCGTCACCGGTGAGGGAGCGAACCCGGCGATCTCCGGGTGGCTTCGGGTGACTGACGGGGACGGCGGGGCGACCAGCACGACCCGATCCACCCGCAGCGGGACCTCGCCCCGGGCCGCCGCGTTCAGCCAGAGCAGGCAGCCGAGGCTGTGGCAGAGCACTGTGCGTGTCGTGCCGGGCATCGCGGCGACGCGGGTACGCAGTTCGGCCAGCCACTCGTCGAGCACCGGGAAGTCCGGGTTCGGCAGCTGAGGGTAATCGACCGAGTGACCCTGCGCGGTGAGCTCACCGGCCAGCCAGTGCTGCCAGTGCGTGGGTGGGCGGCGGTTCTGCCAGCCGTGCAGCAGGAGGAAACTCTGACCGGTCATGACAGCCCGCCGTCGATCGAGATGCCGTCCGGTTCGTGCCCCAGGTCGAGGGAGACCGCCGGGGACGTGTGATCGTCCGGGAGGACGTCGGTCCGCGCGGTCCTGGCGCCGAGGTGGTCGGAGGAGAATTCCAGGAACATGACGTGCAGGCCGACCCGGCCGTGCGCGGGGTGGTCGAAGGACCGTGGCACGGTGCCGACGATCCGGAAGCCGATCCGGCGGTACAGGTCGACGGCCGCGGTGTTGGTCTCCACCACGGCGTTGAACTGCATGCTCGCGTACCCGGATCGGCGTGCCCAGTCCACGGCGTGCCGGGAGAGCGCGGTGCCGACACCCTTGCCGCGTGCCTCGGACGCGACCATGAAGCTCGCGGTGGAGACGTGGCTGCCCGGCCCGGGGCGGTTCGTGCCCATCTTGGCGGTGCCGAGAATCCGGCCTTCCGGGGACGCCGCCACCACGGTCCGGCCGGGCGCCTGCTCGATCCACATGCCGCGGGCCGTCGCCTCGTCCATGCCGGGGTCGTACGGGAAAGTCTCCCGCCCCCGGATCACCTCGCTGATGATCGCCCAGACCTCGGGCCAGTCGGCGTCGGTGATCGGGCGGATGTCAGGCGTCGACAACTGGTGTGCCGGTCGTCGCGATCGAGGCGGCGCGCAGCTGTTCGAGGGCCGCGTCGGTGGTCGCCCGGGCCACCCCGGCGGTCAGCTCGAGCACCACGGTGGTGGTGAAACCGGCGGCTGCCGCGTCGAGTGCTGTCGCCCGTACGCAATGGTCTGTCGCGATGCCCACGACCTCGACGTCGGTGACTCCCTTGCCCCGCAGCCAGCTTGCGAGGGTTTCACCGGTCTCGGTCTGACCCTCGAAGCCGGAGTAGGCCGCCTGGTACTCGCCCTTGCGGAAGACCGCCTCGATCCGGTCGGTGGCGAGCTCCGGGTGGAACTCGGAGCCGCCGGAGCCGGCGACGCAGTGCACCGGCCACGAGTCGACGAAGTCGGGTGTCTCACTGAAGTGCGAGCCCGGGTCGATGTGCCAGTCCTTGGTGGCGACCACGTGATCCCAGCGGTCCCCGGCCTTCTCCAGGACCAGCGAGATGCCCTTGGCGACCGCGGCGCCGCCGGACACGGCGAGCGAACCGCCCTCGCAGAAGTCGTTCTGCACGTCAACGATGATCAGCGCGCGAGACATGGTGAACCCCTATGCGGTGGGAACGATGACGACGGGGATGGCGGGATCGCCGGCCGAGAGCTTGAGGCCCTCCCACGGGATGGAGATCAGGCACTGCCGCAGGTGCTCGCGGGACTCGGTCAGCGTGGGCAGCGCCTGCACCTCGCCGGACGCGATGAGGGTGTGCTGCAGCAGCCGGTCCCCGGCCTGGTGGTCGGGCAGGCCCTTGGAGTAGATGATCTCCTCGATGGCGGTGCCGGTCGGCTTGTGGCGGCGGACCGCGGTCTTGCGGCCGCCGACCGTCGCCTTGTTCTCCGAGCGTTTCACCACCGGGCGGCCCTCGACCTCGACCAGCTTGTAGACCAGGCCGGCGGTGGGCGCTCCGGAGCCGGTGACGACCGCGGTGCCGGCGCCGTACATGTCGACCGGCTCGGCGGCGAGGGTGGCGATCGAGTACTCGTCCATGTCGCCGGAGACAATGATCTTGGTTTCGGTGGCGCCCAGCGAGTCGAGCAGCTCACGGGAGTGCTGGGCCAGCACGGAGAGGTCACCGGAGTCGATCCGCACGGCCCGCAGGTCGGGGCCGGCGACCGCGATTGCGTTGCGGATGCCCTGGCTGATGTCGTACGTGTCGACGAGCAGCGTGGTGTTCTTGCCGAGCGCCGCCACCTGGGACCCGAAGGCGGTCGGCTCGTCGTCGTGCAGCAGCGTGAACGCGTGCGCGGAGGTGCCGGTGGTCGGGATGCCGTAGCAGCGGCCGGCCGCCAGGTTCGACGTCGAGGCGAACCCCGCCAGGTACGCCGCCCGGGCCGCCGCGACCGCAGCGTGCTCGTGGGTCCGGCGCGAGCCCATCTCGATGATCGGCCGGCCGCGCGCGGCGGTGACCATGCGGGCCGCGGCCGCCGCGATCGCGCTGTCGTGGTTGAGCACCGACAGGATCAGCGTCTCCAGCACCACGCACTCGGCGAACGTGCCGGAAACGGTCAGGATCGGTGATCCGGGGAAGAAGAGCTCGCCCTCCGCGTACCCCTCCACGTCGCCGGTGAAGCGGTAGTTCGCCAGCCAGGTCGCGGTCGTCTCGTCGACCACGCCGGAGGAGCGCAGATGATCCACATCGGCGGGGTCGAACCGGAAATCCTTGATCAGCTGGATCAGGCGGCCGGTGCCGGCCACCACTCCGTACCTCCGGCCGGTGGGCAGGCGGCGTGCGAAGACCTCGAAGACGCACCTCCGCGAGGCGGTGCCGTCCTTGAGCGCGGCGCTGATCATGGTCAGCTCGTAGTGATCCGTCATCAAGGCGGGGGTGCTGGTCTCCACGGCCCTACCCTATTGCGCCGGACGCGGATCTGCGGCGCGCGGGCACCGAACGGGTGTTGACCTGCGGTTCGGTGCTCCGGTTCACCGATCCGCCGAATCCGGTGGCAACATGGGGGCATGGCGTTACCACAGGTTGCTCCCGTCGAGACGCCGGAGATCGAGGAAGAACCGGCTGCTGACCGGCCTTGGGTGACGATCGTCTGGGACGATCCGGTCAACCTGATGTCGTACGTGACCTGGGTCTTTCAGAAGCTCTTCGGCTACAGCAAGGAGAAAGCGGAGCAGCTGATGATGGATGTGCACACGAAGGGGAAAGCGGTGGTCTCCACCGGCGCCCGGGAGCGCATGGAAATGGACGCCAACCAACTGCACGGATACGGTCTCTGGGCCACGGTCGACCGGGCCTGAGGTCCGACAAGCGGGTGGGGAAGAGCATGTTCCGACGCATCGGCGGCCAGTGTGTGGCCACCTTCGAGCACGACGAGGTTCGTGTGCTGAGGAAAGTGGCTGCCGAGGTGGTGGGCCTGCTGACCGACGGCATGGACCATACGGACCCGGTGGTGTCCCGCCTCTTCCCGGACATCTATCCGGACCGGCCGGACGACTCGAGTGAGTTCCGGCTCTACACCGAGAGCGACCTCAAAACCAGCAAGATCGACCAGGCGGGCGCGATTCTCGCGGCCCTGCCGGACGAGGGCGAGGGAGAGGTACGGCTGGACGGTGAAGCCGCCGAGGCCTGGCTCCGTGCGATAAACGACGCGCGGCTCGCGATGGGCACCCGGCTCGAGATCCGGGCCGACACCGACCTCGCCGAAGAGTTGGACGAAGCGGTCCTGGAGGACCCCGGATCCAGCCGGGTCTTTCAGCTCTCCGTCTATGCGTATCTGGGCTATCTCCAGGAGTCCCTGCTCAATGTCTTGCCGGAGATGAAGTAACGCCAGGTGTGGGCACCGCCACCCCCGGTGGCGCGAAATACTTCGGTAATGTGAACGCCGTGCTGACCATCGACAAGGCGATCATCGACGCGATCGTCGCCCACGCCCGCCGGGATCACCCGGACGAGGCCTGCGGCGTCGTCGCCGGGCCGATCGGCAGTGACGTCCCCAGCCGGCACATCGCGATGGACAACGCGGCCCGCTCGATGACGTTCTACGAGTTCGACTCGATGGAGCAGTTGCGGGTCTGGCGCGAGATGGACGACAACGACGAGGAGCCGGTGGTCATCTACCACTCGCACACCGCGACCGAGGCGTTCCCGTCCCGCACCGACATCTCGTTCGCCGGCGAGCCGAACGCGCACTATCTCCTCGTCTCGACACGTGAGCCGGATGTGGAGGAGATCCGCTCGTTCCGTATCGTGGACGGTGTGGTGACCGAAGAAGAGGTCAACATCGTGGATGCGACGGTGGACGCGTGAAGGTGAGTGCCGTGCAGTCGTACATGTTCGGGCAGAGCCCGGTGTCGGTGGTCTACGAGTGTCGCTGAGCGACCGTCCCGACCCGCTTTGCCCTTCTTCGTGAACGACTCTCTCTAGGAGCATTGACAGTCATGGCTATCGAAGTTCGCGTTCCCACCATCCTGCGCAACTACACCGGCGGTTCCAAGATCGTCGAGGGTGCGGGTGACACGCTCTCCGGCCTGATCGACGACCTGGACGCGAAGCACAACGGCCTCAAGGGCCGGCTCATCACGCCCGAGGGCGGCCTGCACCGCTTCGTCAACATCTACGTGAACGACGAGGACGTCCGGTTCCTCGGCGCGCTCGACGCGAAGGTGAAGGACGGCGACTCGATCACCATCCTGCCGGCCGTCGCCGGTGGCGCCCTGGGCTTCGCGGCCGCGGCCGCGCTCTTCGGCTCCCTCTGACCCTTCCACCGCCCCTAAAACGGACTAAAGGCGGATATGATGGCTCGCTACGAGAGCCTGCTGGACGCGTGCGGGGGCACGCCGCTCGTCGGCCTGCCCCGCCTCTCCCCGGCGGTGCCCGAAGGGGCGCCGCCGGTGCGTCTGTGGGCCAAGCTGGAGGACCGGAACCCGACCGGCAGCATCAAGGACCGCGCCGCGCTGTTCATGGTGCGCGAGGCCGAGGAGACCGGGCATCTGCGTCCCGGTGACACCATCCTCGAGCCGACCAGCGGAAACACCGGTATCGCGCTCGCCATGGTGGCGAAACTGCGGGGGTACCGGCTGGTCTGCGTGATGCCGGAGAACGTCTCGGCCGAGCGGATCCAACTGCTCCGGATGTACGGCGCTGAAATCATCTTCTCGCCGGCCGCCGGTGGGTCGAACCAGGCGGTGGCGACCGCGAAGCAGATCGCCGCCGAGCACCCCGACTGGAAGATGCTCTACCAGTACGGGAACCCGGCGAACGCCCGCGCGCACTACGAGACCACCGGTCCCGAGCTGCTGCACGACCTGCCGACGATCACGCATTTCGTGGCCGGTCTGGGCACCACCGGCACCCTGATGGGCACCGGCCGCTTCCTGCGGGAGAAGGTCGAGGGCATCCAGATCGTCGCGGCCGAGCCACGGTACGGCGAACTCGTCTACGGCCTGCGCAACATCGACGAGGGTTACGTTCCCGAGTTGTACGACGCCTCGGTGCTGGACCGGCGATTCTCGGTCGGCACCCGGGACGCGGTGTTGCGTACCCGTCAATTGGTCGAGGTCGAAGGCATCTTCGCGGGCTTCTCCAGTGGCGCGATCCTGCATGCGGCGCTCGCCGTGGCGCACGAGGCGGTCCGCGAGGGTCGCCGGGCCGACGTGGCGTTCGTGATCGCCGACGGCGGCTGGAAGTACCTGTCGACGGGCGCGTACGGCGGCACGCTGAACGACGCCGAAGAGGCCCTCGAAGGGCAGCTCTGGGCTTAGGCCGGAGCCCTCTTGTGAAACAGACCTAGTAGGAGAGGGCCACCGCCACCGCGGCGGCCATCGGCGGCGCGGCCGCGATCAGCAGCCACCACGGCAGGTTCCGCTCGTGGATGGCGAGGAACGCGGCCGCCGTCAGCAGGACACTGAGCAGCGTCAGCACTCCCAGCGCCGGCAGATACCAGCCGGGCGCGCCGCCGAAGACCGCCACCACCGCGTAGAGGCCGACGCCGACGCCGGTGAGCCCGAGGGCGGTGCCGTAGAGCGCCATCGCCAGCATCCGGGCCGCGCCGGGCGGCGGATCCTCCGGCGCCGGGAAGCGGAAGACCCCCGGATCCTCGGTTTCCGCGGTGTATGGGACCGGCGCGGCGGGGGTGGTGCGAGCCTGTTCGACCGCGGTCACGGGGCCTCCATCAGATGACCTTCGACGTACTACCCTGAGCAACGCCGACGGGTCACTGGACGTAACGAGAGAATTCGTGATGACCGAGGTCACGGCGGTTGTGATGTGCGTTGTCGATTTAGCGACAAATCGATCAGTTGTTTACGCGAAGCACTGGTCGGGGCGTACGCTTCGCTCCGTGATTGACTGGTCTGACAAGTCCAGCGCGGACCGGTCGGGTGGGGCGCGGGCGACCGATTGTTGTTCGACCCGATGTGAGTCAGAGGAAACCGCATGCGACTAACCGTTCTCGGTTGTGCCGGCAGTTTCCCCGGCCCCGAGTCGGCGTGTTCGGCCTATCTCGTGGAGGCCGAGGGCTACCGGCTCTTGATCGACTTCGGTTCTGGTTCGTTGTCCGCGCTGCAGCGGTACTCGGATATGCGCAGGGTCGACGCGATCCTTCTGACCCACCTGCACTGCGATCACATGCTCGACGCGTGTACGTACGTGGTGGTCCGCCGTTACGACCCGGCCGGTCCGCTGCCGCCGGTGCCGGTCTACGCCCCGCTCGGCGCCGCGGAGCGCATCGCGGCCGCGTACAGCACCGAGGGCGAGCCGGTCGACGACGTCTACACCTTCTACGGGCTGCAGCCCGGCACGTTCCCGATCGGCCCGCTGACGGTCACCGTCGATCGGGTCAACCATCCCGTGGAGACGTACGGGGTGCGGATCGAGCACAACGGGCGGGTGATCGCGTACTCGTCGGACACCGCGCCGTGCGAGGCCCTGTTGAGGCTTGCCGCGGGCGCCGATCTGTTCCTCTGTGAGGCGAGTTACCTCGACGGCGCCCCCAACCCCCCTGACCTGCACCTCACCGGGGGCGAAGCGGGTGAAGCGGCCACCAAGGCGGACGTGGGACGACTGCTTCTGACCCATTTGGTGCCGGCTTGGGCCAGCGAGGCATCTATTGTGGAGGCGGCCAGCGCGGCGTACGCGGGACCGGTCGAAGTCGTCCGCCCCGGGGCCAGATACGATCTCTGAGCCGATGTACGGGGGCGGGGTCGGCTGCACCGATGCACCACGTGTCGTGATCTTGGAGTTGTCGCATTGCGCATCGTTCGCCTGGCCAACTTCGTCACGGTCCACACCGGTGGCCTGCGTACCGCCCTCCGGCAGCTCGGCCGCGGCTACAAGGCCGCCGGCCACGAGCCCGTCCTGATCATTCCGGGCCGTCGTCACTCGGACAAGATGACCAAGCAGGGCCGGGTCATCACCCTGCCCAGCGCCCCCCTGCCGCGCACCGGCGGCTACCGCGTCCTGGCCGGCCGCAGCGAGCTCACCCGGCTCCTGGACAGCCTGGAGCCGGACCGGATCGAGGTCTCCGACCGGACCACCCTGCGCTGGACCGGTGACTGGGCCCGCCAGCGGGGTGTGCGCTCGATGATGGTGTCCCACGAGAGCCTGGCCGGCGTGCTCGGCGTCTGGGGCATGCCGAAACGGGACGCCCTCGCGGACCGGTTCAACCGGCGCACCGCCGAGGCGTTCGACACCATCGTCTGCACCACCGGGTTCGCCGCCGCCGAGTTCCGCCGGCTGGACGTGCCGAACCTGGTGGAGGTGCCGCTCGGCGTCGACCTCAACCTGTTCCACCCGAGCCGGATGGACGTGAGCGTGCGCTCGCGGTACGCGCGGCCCGACGAGCTGCTGCTGGTCTACTGCAGCCGGCTCTCCGCTGCCAAGCGGCCCGAGCTGGCGGTCGACGCGGTGGCGGCGCTGCGCAACGGCAAGATCCCGGCGGTGCTGGTGATGGCCGGGGACGGCACGCGGCGTACCGCTCTGGCGTACCGGGCGGCCCGGCTACCGGTCCGCTTCGCGGGCCACATCTCCGAGCGGGCCGACGTGGCCGCGCTGCTGGCCAGCGCGGACGTGACCATCGCGCCCGGTCCGGTGGAGACGTTCGGCCTGGCCGCGCTGGAGTCGCTGGCCTGCGGCACCCCGGTCGTGGTGAACGAGCAGAGCGCCCTGCCCGAGGTGGTCGGCAACGCCGGCATCGCGGTGCCGGGCAGCGCCGACGCGATCGCCGACGCGGTCAGCTCCCTGATGGAGCGGCCGCGGGTGGAGCGCCGCGCGGCGGCCCGGGCCCGCGCCGAGCACTTCGGCTGGCCGGCCTCGGTGGAGGGCTTCCTGCGGGCGCACGGCGCGCTTCCGGCGACCGTGCCGGCCGTGGCGCGGGGGGTCGTGCCGCTGCGCCCGGCGGTGCCCTGGGCGCGCTCACCGCTGCCACCGACCCGCAAGCCCGGGGCGGACGAAGCCGGCGCGGCCCGTTACGCATAGGGTTGGGGGCATGGCGCGACCCGACGGCCGAGCGGCCGACCAGCTGCGACCGGTGACGCTTTCCCGGCATTGGAGCATCCACCCCGAGGGCTCGGTCCTGGTGGAATTCGGCAACACCCGGGTGCTCTGCACCGCGAGTGTCACCGAGGGGGTGCCGCGCTGGCGTAAGGGCTCGGGCCTCGGCTGGGTGACCGCTGAGTACTCGATGCTGCCCCGCGCGACGAACACCCGTGGCGACCGGGAGAGCGTGAAGGGCAAGCTCGGTGGGCGTACCCAGGAGATCTCCCGCCTGATCGGCCGCAGCCTGCGCGCCTGCATCGACCTCAAGGCGCTCGGCGAGAACTCGATCGTCCTGGACTGTGACGTCCTCCAGGCCGACGGCGGCACCCGCACCGCCGCGATCACCGGCGCCTACGTGGCGCTGCACGACGCGGTGACCTGGCTGGCCGACCGCAAGTCGCTGGCCGGCAAGGTGGAGAAGGTGCTGCACACCTCGATCCAGGCGGTCAGCGTCGGCATCATCGACGGCGAGGCACGACTGGACCTGATGTACGACGAGGACGTGTCCGCCGAGGTGGACATGAACGTCGTGTGCACCGCCGCCGGGGACTTCGTCGAGGTGCAGGGAACGGGGGAGAACGGCGTGTTCAAACGGGCCCAGATGGACGCCATGCTCGATCTCGGGGTGCTCGGGTGCGCCGAGCTCGCCGCCGCGCAGCAGAAGGCCCTCTCGTGAGCGCCCGGCTGCTGCTGGCGACCGGGAACACGAAGAAGCTCGCCGAACTGCAGCGCATCCTGGACGCCGCGCTCGGCATGGCCCAGATCGAGCTGGTCGGCCTCGGTGACTTCCCCGGTTACCCGGACGTGCCGGAGACCGGTCTCACCTTCGGCGAGAACGCGCTGATCAAGGCGCGCGAGGGCGCCAAGCGCACCGGCCTGCCCACGGTGGCCGACGACTCCGGCATCGCCGTGAACGCGCTGAACGGCATGCCCGGCGTCTTCAGCGCCCGCTGGTCCGGCAAGCACGGCGACGACCAGGCCAACCTGGACCTGCTGCTGGCGCAGATCGGCGACGTCGGTGACGAGCACCGCGGCGGCGCGTTCGTCTGCGCGGCCGCGCTGGTCCTGCCGAACGGCCGGGAGCACCTGGTCGAGGGCCGGCAGACCGGTCGCCTGCTGCGTAGCCGCCGCGGCGAGGGCGGCTTCGGCTACGACCCGATCTTCGTGGGCGACGGTCAGCAGCGGACGAACGCGGAGCTGAGCCCGGCCGAGAAGGACGCGATCAGCCACCGCGGCAAGGCGTTCCGCGAGCTGGCCAAGGTCATCGCCAAGGAGCTGCCCCGCTAGAGCCGGCGTGGGGTTGCGCCAGGCGTCCCGGTCCCGCCCCCTTTCGGGTACGCGTGACCGCGAAGGCCAACCCCACCGCAAATCGAAAGCTCGACCCGCCGCAAATCGAAAGGCGACCTCGCCGCAAATCGAAAGCTCAAGGCTCGCGGAACGAAAGCCCCGCCAGGCGACCTGGTCCGACCAACTCGTCGACCTCTACCACTACCGTGACCAGAACAAGGTCGAGGTGGACGTGATCCTGGAGAACCGGCAGCGGCAGGTCGTCGCCATCGAGGTGAAGGCGGCCTCGACGGTCCGCTCCGACGACTTCACCGGCCTGCGCCGCGTCGCGGACCGGCTCGGCGACGATCTGATCGCCGGGATCGTTCTCTACACCGGTACCAGCACGCTGCCGTTCGGCGATCGGATGCGCGCGGTACCGGTGAGTGCCCTCTGGCAGCTCTAGCCCAGCGGGCCGACCGCTGCCTCGATCTCGGCTCGCAGGGCAGGCCCGGCGATCACCTGCCGGGCCTGTTCCAGCACCGGCGCGAGGAACACATCCGGCCCCGGCCCGCCGGCGAACGGCTCGACCGCCGCCACCGCCGCCCGGCCCGCCGGCGACGCGGTCAGCGGCGCACGCAGTTGCAACCCGCGCACCGCCGACAGCAGTTCGACGGCGAGCAGGCTGGTCAGATTGTCCAGGACGGTCCGCAGCTTCTTCGTGGCCGCCCAGCCCATCGAGACGTGGTCCTCCTGCATGCCGCTGGTCGGCAGCGAGTCGACCGAGGCGGGCGCCGCGAGCCGCCGGTTCTCCGCCACGATGCCGGCCGCCGTGTACTGCGCGATCATCAGCCCGGAGTTGACACCGGCGTCGGGGGAGAGGAACGGCGGCAGGTCGCGGGAGCGAGTCACGTCGAGCAGCCGGTCGACCCGGCGCTCGGCGATCGCGCCCACTTCGGCGGCGGCGATGGCCAGGTAGTCGGCGGCGAAGCCGAGCGGTGCGCCGTGGAAGTTGCCCGTCGACTCGACCCGCCCGTCCGGCAGCACCACCGGATTGTCCACGACGGATATCAGCTCACGGGAGCTGACCAGCTCGACGAAGTCGAGGGTGTCCCGGGCCGCGCCCGCCACCTGCGGCGCGCACCGCATCGAGTACGCGTCCTGCACCGCGTGCGCCAGGTCATCCCGGTGCGAGTCCATGATCGCGGAGTTCTGCAGGAGCCGGTGGACGTTCGCGGCCGAGGCGGCCTGCCCGGGATGCGGGCGGATGCTGTGCAGCTCGGGGAGGAAGGGCCGCTCCGAGCCGAGCATCGCCTCGATCGCCAGGGCCGTGGTGACGTCGGCCATCGCGAACAGGTGCCGCGCGTCGGAGATCGCCAGCAGCAGCATGCCGAGCATGCCGTCGGTGCCGTTGATCAGCGCGAGGCCCTCCTTGGCGGCCAGGTCCAGCGGACGCAGGCCGGCGGTGCGCAACGCCTCGGCGGCGTCGAGCCGGGAGCCGTCCTTGCCGAGCACCCAGCCCTCGCCGAGCAGCACGATCGCGCAGTGCGCGAGCGGCGCGAGATCGCCGGAGGCGCCGAGCGAGCCGTGTTCCGGCACCCACGGGGTGATGCCGTGGTTGAGCAGGTCGACGAGGCCCTGGGCGAGCACCGGCCGGACCCCGGAGCGACCCATCGCGAGCGACCGGACCCGGAGCAGCATCATCGCTCGGACCACCTCGCGCGGCATCGGCGCGCCGATCCCGGCGGCATGCGAGCGGATCAGCGCGTGCTGGAGCTCGGCACGGCGTTCCGGGGCGATCGAGGTGTTGGCGAGCGCGCCGAAACCGGTGGAGACGCCGTAGACCGGGCGTCCGGACGCCTCGATGCCGTCGACGATGGCGCGGCTGGTGGCCATCGCCTCCAGCGCGGCGGGTGAGATCTCGACCTGGGCGTCGCCACGGGCGACGGCGAGGACATCGGCGGGGGTGACCCCGGTGGGCTGAACGGTGACGATCACTGCGGCACTCCGTTGTGCAGAATGGTGCGGATCAGGGGAACACCGGGCCGGTAGGCCAGGTGCAGGTGGGAGGGCGCGTCGAGCACGATCAGGTCGGCTCGGGCGCCGACCCGGACGATGCCGAGGTCGTCGCGGCGCAGGGCGGCGGCGCCACCGGCGGTCGCCGCGAAGACGGCTTCGGCCGGGGTCATCCGCATCTCCCGCACGGCCAGGGCGATGCAGAACGGCATCGAGGACGTGTACGACGACCCCGGGTTGCAGTCGGTGGCGAGAGCGACCGTGACACCGGCGTCCAGCAGCCGCCGGGCGTCCGGGTAGGGCGACCGGGTGGAGAACTCGGCGCCGGGCAGCAGTGTGGCGACGGTGTCCGACCCGGACAGGGCCGCGACGTCGGCGTCGTCCAGGTGTGTGCAGTGGTCGGCGCTGGCGGCGCCGAGCTCGACCGCGAGGCGCACGCCCGGGCCGGGGCCGAGCTGGTTGGCGTGCAGCCGCAGACCCAGGCCGCGCTTCGCGCCGGCCGTCAGGATCGCGCGGGCCTGGTCAGCGTCGAACGCGCCGCGCTCGCAGAAGACGTCGACCCATTTCGCGTACGGGGTGACCGCCTCCAGCATCTCCGAGCGGACCAGGTCCACATAGTCGTCGGCCCGTCCCGCGTATTCGGCCGGCACCACGTGGGCACCCAGGAACGTGGTCTCCTCCACGATCTCGGCGGCGAGGCGCAGGGACCGGGCCTCTTCGGTGACGCTCAGCCCGTACCCGGATTTGATCTCGATGGTTGTCGTCCCCTGCCGCAGCGCCTCGCCGACCAGGCGCCGCGCGTTGCGACGCAGATCGTCGTCGGAGGCCGCGCGGGTTGCGGCGACGGTGGTGCGGATACCGCCGCCGGTGTACGCCTCCCCGGCCATCCGCGCGCCGAACTCGGCGGCCCGGTCACCCGCGAAGATCAGGTGAGCGTGGCTGTCGACGAATCCGGGCAGCACCGCGGCGCCGTCCGCGTCGAGCCGGGAGTCGGCCGCGGGGGCCTGCGAGGACGGGCCGATCCAGGCGATCCGGTCGCCCTCCACCACGATTGCCGCGTCGTGCACGATGCCGAGGTGCGGATCGTTGGTGACCAGTTCACCGATGCCGGTGACGGCGAGACTCATGAGAGCACCCCGGCGATCGCGTCGCGGAGGGCGGCCGGCACGTCGATCGATCGGTGCCGGCCGTCGGTGACGATCCGGCGCCCGTCCACGATCACGTCGGTGACGTCGGCCGCGGTGGCCGCGAAGATCAGGCCGGCCGGGTCGGTGCCGGCGGTCCGGACGCTGTCCAGCGAGACCGCGACCAGGTCGGCCCGCCTGCCGGCGGCGATCTCACCGGTGTCGGACCAGCCCAGCGAGGCGTGTCCGGCGCTGGTGGCCGCGGTCAGCAGTTCGGCGGCGGTGAAGTGCCCGCGCTGCCGGGTGGCGAGCCGCTCGTCGAGCTCGACGCCGCGTGCCTCCTCGAAGATGTCGATCATCGCGTGGCTGTCGCTGCCGAGGGTGAGGGTCGCTCCCGCGTCGGCGAGGGCCCGGGCCGGCCCGATGCCGTCGGCCAGGTCCCGCTCGGTGGTGGGACAGAAGCAGATGTACTGCCCGTCGCCGAGGATTCCGAGGTCGGCCGTGCTGAGGTGGGTGGCGTGCACCGCGGTGGTCGTCGGCTGCCAGACGCCCATCGCGTCCAGCAGTTCGGCCGGGGAGCAGCCGTGCACGTTGCGGCAGGCCTCGTTCTCGGCCGGCTGCTCGGAGAGGTGGACGTGCACCGGCAGCCCGCCGGTCCGCTGCGCGAACGTCGCCATCCCGTCGGCGGGCGCCGCCCGTACCGAGTGCAGCGCCGCCCCGATCTTCACCCCGTCACCCCCGTGGAGCTGCTCGAACCGCTCGAACCAGCCGTCGTAGCTCCCGTCGCCGAAGCGCCGCTGCACGCCCTCGAGGGGTTTGCCCTCCACGCCGGCGGTCAGGTAGACCGCGTCCAGCAGGGTGATCCGGATGCCGGCCTCGCGGGCGGCGGCGATGAGCGCGTGGCCCATCGCGTTCGGGTCGGCGTAGGGGACGCCGTCCGGCCCGTGGTGCAGGTAGTGGAACTCGCCGACGGTGGTGATCCCGGCGAGGGCCATCTCGCCGTAGACCGCTTTCGCCAGGGTGAAGTAGCTGTCCGGGTCCAGCCGGCCGGCGACCTGGTACATCAGCTCGCGCCAGGTCCAGAAGCTGCCCCGGTCGCCGTGGGTGCGGCCGCGCAGCGCTCGATGAAAGGCATGCGAGTGGGCGTTGGCGAATCCGGGAATCACCAGTCCGCGCAGTGATTCACCAGATTTGTCAGAATTCATCGAGACATTGGTTATGTAACCGTCAGCAACGTCAATGCGGACATCCCGCGCTATCTTGCCGTCGACCCACGCGTAGGCGGCGTGATAACTGCTCACGACAGCTCCTCCAGCACCGCCGCCAGCGCTTCGATCCCCGCCTCGCAGTCCTCGTCGGTCGCGTGCTCGGCCGGCGAGTGCGACACCCCGGTCGGGTTGCGCACGAACAGCATCGCGGTCGGCACGTGCGCGGACAGCACCCCGGCGTCGTGCCCCGCGCCCGTCGGCAGAATCGGCACATTTCCCAATCTAGCGGCCAGCTGCTTCGCCAGTGCCTCGTCGAACGCCACCTCGTCGGTCACCGACTCCGGCGTCACGGTCAGCGACGTGCCGTCCCGCCCGGCCCGCTCGGTGACCTTCCGGACCACGCCGTCGACCAGCTGATCGAGCGTGCCGGTGTCGGCCGCGCGGGCGTCCAGCCAGCCCCGGACCAGGGACGGGATCGCATTGGTGGCGTTCGGCTCGACCTGGACCCGGCCGACCGTGGCGTGGGCGCCGGTGAGACGCGCCTCCTTGTTCGCGGCGAGCACCGCGAACGCGAACGTCAGCATGGGATCGTGCCGGTCGGTCATCCGGGTGGTGCCGGCGTGGTCGCCGACGCCCGCGAAGTCCATCCGCCAGCGCCCGTGCGGCCAGATCGCGCTCGCCACCCCGACCGGCGTCTCCAGCGCCCGCCCCTGCTCGACGTGCAGCTCGACGAAGGCCTTCAGGTTCCCGATCCGGGCGGGCTGGGCGCCGTCCGGCGTCTTGCCGAGCGCTTCCGCGAAGGAGATCCCGTCGCGATCCTTCAGGGCGCCGGCCTGCTGCGGCGCGATCGCGCCGGTCAGCAGACGAGACCCCAGGCACGGTACGCCGAAACGCCCGCCCTCCTCCTCGCAGAAGGCGGCGATGGCGATCGAGCGGGACTTCGCCACCCGGTCGGCGGCGAGGAACGCGCTGACGATCCCGAGCGGGCCGTCATAGCCGCCACCGTGCGGAACCGAGTCGAAATGCGAGCCGGTCAGCACCGTACCGGGAGCCCACGGTTCGCCCCGCCATGCGAAGAGGTTCCCGTTGCCGTCGTCGGTGACCAGCATGTCCCTTCGCGCGGCCTGCGTGCGGAACCAGTCGCGCAGCGTCAGCTCGGGCTCGGTCAGCGCGTACCGCAGGTAACCGCCGCTGTCCGCCCGGCCGATCGGGGCGATCTCGTTCCAGAGATCGGTGAAGTCGCTCATCGCGGCATCGGAATCTGAACAGCGCCCGCCGCGTCCGAGTGGTAGCCGGCGTCCACGTGCCGCAGCACGCCCATCGCCGGGTCGTTGGTGAGCACGCGCTCGATCTTCTGACCGGCGAGCGCGGTGCCGTCCGCCACGCAGACCTGGCCGGCGTGGATGCTGCGGCCGATGCCGACACCGCCGCCGTGGTGGATGGAGACCCAGCTGGCACCGCTCGCGGTGTTGACCAGGGCGTTCAGCAGCGGCCAGTCGGCGATCGCGTCGGAGCCGTCCAGCATCGCCTCGGTCTCCCGGTACGGCGACGCCACCGACCCCGAGTCCAGGTGGTCCCGGCCGATCACGATCGGCGCGGACACCTCGCCCCGGGCCACCATGTCGTTGAAGCGGACACCCGCCTTGTCCCGCTCGCCGTACCCCAGCCAGCAGATCCGGGCCGGCAGGCCCTGGAACGCCACCCGCTCGCCGGCCATCCTGATCCAGCGCGCGAGCGGCTCGTTCTCCGGGAAGAGGTCGAGCACGGCGCGGTCGGTGGCGGCGATGTCGGCCGGGTCGCCGGAGAGCGCCGCCCAGCGGAACGGGCCCTTGCCCTCGGCGAAGAGCGGCCGGATGTACGCCGGCACGAACCCGGGGAACTCGAACGCCCGGTTGTACCCGGCCAGCTGCGCCTCGCCGCGGATCGAGTTGCCGTAGTCGAACACCTCGGCGCCCGCGTCCATGAAGCCGACCATCGCGGCGACCTGCTTCGCCATGCTGGCCCGGGACCGGTCGGTGAACTCCTCCGGCTTGGTCCGCGCCAGCTCGGCGGCGTCGGCCGGCTCCACGCCGACCGGTAGGTAGCTCAGCGGATCGTGCGCGCTGGTCTGGTCGGTGACGATATCGATCTCGACGCCGCGGGTGAGCAGCTCGGGGAAGACCAGGGCCGCGTTGCCGACGACGCCGATCGACGTCGCGGTCCGCGCCGCCTTGGCCTCCAGCGCGAGCGCGATCGCCTGGTCCAGGTCGTCGGCGATGACGTCCAGGTACCGGGTGTCGACCCGGCGCTGCAGCCGGGTGCGGTCCACGTCGACGATCAGGCAGACGCCGCCGTTCATGGTTACCGCGAGCGGCTGTGCGCCGCCCATGCCGCCGCAACCGCCGGTCAGGGTGAGCGTGCCGGCCAGGTCGCCGCCGAACTTCTTGGCCGCCACCGCGGCGAACGTCTCGTAGGTGCCCTGGAGGATGCCCTGGGTGCCGATGTAGATCCACGAGCCGGCCGTCATCTGCCCGTACATGGTCAGGCCGAGCTGCTCCAGGCGGCGGAACTCCGGCCAGGTCGCCCAGTCGCCGACCAGGTTCGAGTTCGCGATCAGCACCCGCGGCGCCCACTCGTGGGTGCGCAGCACACCGACCGGCTTGCCGGACTGCACCAGCAGCGTCTCGTCACCCTTGAGCGCGTCCAGCTCGCGCACGATCGCGTGGAACGACGGCCAGTCGCGGGCGGCGCGGCCGGTGCCGCCGTAGACCACCAGATCCTGCGGCCTCTCGGCCACGTCCGGGTCCAGGTTGTTCATCAGCATGCGCTTGGCGGCCTCCTGCGGCCACCCCTGAGCGGTGTACGACGTACCGCGCGGCGAACGAATCTCGGTCATTGTCGTCTCCTACCGTCACGCCAGAAAGATGTGTCGCTGTGCGGCTGTCGCCTCGAATTCCTCCAGGCGGCGCTGCACCGGTTCGGGCGCCGCGTCGCACATCGCCTGGAGCAGGACCATGGCCATCGCCATCGGACCGGTGTGCAGGTCGAAGACGAGCTGGGTGCCGACCGCGGCGGGCAGCACCACGTCGGCCGACTCGGCGACCGGGCTGACCGCCGAGTCGGTGATCGCCACGACCGCGAGGCCTGCCGCTTTCGCCTCGCGGACCGCTTCCACTGTCTCGCGCGGATAGCGCGGCAGCACGATCGCCAGCATCGCACCGGCGCCGGCCGCGCGGGCCTGATCGAGCCGGTCCAGCAGGCTGGTGCCACCGCCGTCGAGAACCCGCACGTCCGGAAAGGCCTTGGCGGCGAAATAGCCGAAGTACGCGGCGAGCGGCGCCGCCGCCCGCAGACCGAGCACCGGCAGCGGCCGGCTGGCGATCAGCAGTTCGGCGGCGGCCCGCACGTCCTCCAGCCGGTCCAGCTGCTCGCCGAGCCGGCGCAGGTGCTCGGTCTCGGCGTGCACCGCCCGCTGCATGGCGTTCTGCCCGGCCGGCTCGGCGGGCTCGTCCGCGGTGACGGCGCGCAGCTCACGCCGGAGCGCCGGATAGCCGGAGTAGCCGAGCGCCATCGCGAACCGGGTCACGGACGGCTGGCTGACCCCGGCCAGCTCGGCCACCTCCGCCGCCGACAGATAGGCCGCCTTGGAGTCGTGTTCCACAAGGCAGTGCGCGATCCGGCGCTGTGTCGGCGTCAGCCGGGCACCCTGAAAGATCTTGACGACTCCTTCATTCACGCCTGGAGCCTATGCATAAAAACTTTCAGAAACCAGAGGGTCCGCCGAAAGTGGCAGCAGCCGCGGTCAGGTCGCGACGACCTCGTGGTGGGTCACCGAGGTCTCCCGGTCGATCAGGAACGCGTCGTCCTCGGGGTAGAAGACCGCCTGCCCGATGTCGTCGCCGGCGAACCCGCGGATCACGTCCAGCGACTCCCACCAGCTCAGCGTCGTCACCTCGGACCGGCCGTCGCCGAGATCCCGGGTCCACATCTGAGCTCCCCGGTTGCCCGGGGTCCGCCGGTACGCCGCCAGACCCGTCTGCTCGATGTAGGTCACGTATTCACCGACCCGCTCGGTCGCCACCCAGCCCCGCCACATCCGCGCAATCATGAGAGTCAGCGTAGGAGCGCGTGTGACAAGCTGCAGGACATGCGGATCGCCTCGCTCCACACGTACCCGGTCAAGGGTTGCCACCGGCTGGACCACGACGAAGCCGGCGTCGAGCCCTGGGGCCTGACCGGCGACCGCCGGTGGATGATCGTCGACACCGACGGCGTCGGAATCACCCAGCGTGAGACACCGCTGCTCACCCAGCTCACCGCCCGGCCGCGTCCCGGCGGCCTGACGCTCAGCGCTCCCGGCCTCGGTGAGCTCGATCTGGACGAACCGGAGCAGGGCGAGAAGATCGCCGTGCGGGTCTTCAAGAACAAGACCCCGGTGCCCGCCCGTGTCGCCGACACGGTCTGGACCAGCGCGTTCCTCGGCCGTGACGTCCGGCTCACCTGGCAGGCCGACCCCACCGGCCGGGCCGTCGCCGAGTTCGCCCAGCCGGACGACCGGGTCAGCTTCGCCGACGGTTACCCGGTGCTGCTGGCCAACACGGCCTCACTCGACGCGGTCAACGACTGGCTCACCGAGGGTGGCGACGAGCCGGTGCCGATGCACCGCTTCCGCCCGAACGTGGTGGTCACCGGCGCGCCCGCGTGGGCGGAGGACGACTGGATCGGCCGGCGGCTGCGGATCGGCGACATGACGTTCCGGGCGGCCAAGTCGTGCGCCCGCTGCCGGGTCACCACCATCGACCAGGAGACCGGGGAGACCGGGCGGCAGCCGCTGCACGTCCTCGGCAAGCACCGCCGGCGCGACGGCGGCCTGCTTTTCGCGATCAACCTGATCCCCGACCTGGCCGCCGGCCGGACTGGTCTGATTCGGACAGGTGACCCCTTCGAAGTGATTCTGTCTTAGGAGAGTCTTAGAAGATTTGCCCCGTGCACCACCGCCCACCAGGATCGCCGGGGTGAGTGCTCACCGAAGTCCGTTCCCGATCCGATGGCTCGCTGCCGGAGGCGCGGCGGTGATCGCCGGAATCATCGGCGTCGCCCTCGTCCTGCAGACCGGCGGATCCGCCTGCGCCGCGCCGCCGAGCACCACCACCAAGTCCGGCAAGGCGACCTTCTACGAGCTGGCCGGCACGTCCGGCAACTGCTCGTTCGAGGTGCCCGCCGACGATCTGTACGTGGCGCTCGGCCCGGCGCAGTACGCCGAGGGCGCGTCGTGCGGCGCCTACCTCGACGTCACCGGGCCCAAGGGCAAGGTCCGCGTCAAGGTCTTCGACTCCTGCCCGGAGTGCGCCCCCGGCCACCTGGACCTGAGCCGCACCGCGTTCAAGAAGATCGGCGCCGAGATCGACGGCATCATCGGAATCAAGTACAAGCTGGTCAAGAACCCGTCGGTGCCCGGCCCGATCAGCGTCCGGATCAAGGAGGGCGCGTCGCAGTACTGGTTCGCCGCCCGCATCGACAACCACGCCAACCTGTTGTCGTCGGTCAAGGTCGCGAGCTCCGGCGGCGGCTTCACCAGCGCACACCGCACCGACTTCAACTACTGGCTGATCGACGGTGGCGCCGGTCCGGGCCCCTTCAAAATCAAGATCACCGACGTGTACGGGCGGACCAGCACCGTCACCGGAATCAAGATGACCCCCGGAACCGTGCAGAAGACCGGTGTCCGGGCGTCGTCCGGGTCTTCCTCGTCCACGGAGTCGTCCACGGCATCGTCCACGAAGAAGAAGGCGTCCCCCTCGGCTTCCGCATCGGGTGCCGCTTCACCTGCAGCGTCGGCTTCGGAGTCGGCTTCCGGGTCGGCTTCCGCCAAGGTGAAGACCTCGGTCTCGCCGAAGCCCTCCCCGAGCGCCTCATCGGCGTCCCCGCTCCTGGAGTCCGCGACGACGGATCCGGCAGCCGGCGCCGCGCCGACCGATCCCGAGGTCGCCCTGGCCGCCGCGGAGGACACGGCCGCCTGCTGAAACATCGAACATGCGACGAGGCCCGGGCCAGCTGGCCCGGGCCTCGTCGCATGTTCGTGCGGAAGAGGGGACTCGAACCCCCACGCCCTCTCGGGCACGGGCACCTAAAACCCGCGCGGCTGCCGATTTCGCCACTTCCGCCCCATTTGCCCGACAGGCAAACTCGTTGGGAGGAGTCTAAACCGTCGGCTCCGTTCATGGCGCGTCGGTGACCGCCGATGGTACGGGCCCCTGTGCGTCAGGCGGCTTCGCGGAGGGCGTCCAGATAACGCCGGAGTTCATGCGTCGCCCAGCTCGGCGGCAGTTCCGGGTTGTGCGCCAGGTGGAATCCCAGGCCGTCGATGAGGACCTGCAGCCGGCGCCCGTGCTCGGCCAGCCGCGGACGCAGGCCGGTGTAGGGCGGCGTCTCGGCGAGCATGCCCAGCAGGGACGCGCATGCCTGACCGACGAGGGCGTGCGACGTGTCGAACGACGCCCGCATGACCGGATTGGTGAAGGCCAGCGCGCCCAGGGTGAGGAACACCTCCATCTCCATCCGCCGGTCCGGGTCGAGCGGAAGCAGTTGTTCGAGGCACTGCTCGACATGGCGCCGCATGTCCGTCCCGATCGGCAGCGCGTCGAGGCGCGCCTGCGCCCGGCGTCCGGCGAGTTCGAGGCAGTAGGCGCGGAGCGCGTCCTGGGTGGGGAAGGACCGGCGCAGTGACGCGGTGGCCAGGCCGGCCTCCTCGGCGACGTTGCGGACCGAGAGGGCGAGGATGCCGTCGCGGGCCAGAACCCGCCACGCGGCGTCGGCGATGGCCTGCTCGCGAACGCTGTGATCGATGAGGCGGGGCACCCGCCGAATGTACACGCTCGTGTTAGCATCGGCTTTGTGAACACGACTGTACTAACAAAACGGCGAGTGATCGCGATTCTCCTGGTGATTCTCGTCGTCGTCCCGGCGGTCGCGGCGATCGTGGAGTGGCGCAACGTCGCCGCGGGTCGTGCCGCTCATCCCATGCCCGGACGCCTCGTCGACGTCGGCGGCCACCGGCTGCACGTCGTGAAGGAGGGCGCCGGCGGTCCCACCGTCGTATTCGAAGCCGGCAGCGGCGAAGCGGCATCGTCCTGGACGGCGGTCGCGGACGGGCTCGACCGGGATGCCACTGTGGTCCGCTACGACCGTGCCGGTTACGGGTGGAGCGAAGCGTCCAAGGCGCCGCGTACCGGTGAGCAGATCACCGCCGAACTGCACACCGCGCTCGACAGCATCGGCGCTCCGAAACCGTATGTGCTCGTGGGCCACAGCCTCGGCGGTCTCTACGTGCGGGAGTTCGCGCGGCGATACCCGGGCGAGGTGGCCGGCCTCGTCCTGGTCGACGCCCGGCCCGAGGACGACGCCCGCCGTACCGCCTCGCTGCTCGCCGGCACGACCACGGCCACCACGCTGCCGCCGTGGATCCCCGCCACGCTCAAGACCTTCGGGTTGTTGCGCGTCGCCGGCGGCGCCCTTCTCGACGGTCTGGTGCCCGCGGAGCAGCGGGAGGAGTTCCTCGACGTGACCGCCGGCTCGCCCGGCTACTTCGGCGCCAAGCAGGAGGAGGCGGACCTGATCGCCGGCACGGAGGACGCCGTCCGGAGGCAACAGCTCGGTGATCTCCCGGTCCGGGTCATCGCCCGCGGGCTGCCCCAGGATTACGCAGCGGCCGGCATCGACGCCACGACGGGCGCGGCGCTCGAGCAGGTCTGGCAGGACGGCCAGCGACGGATGCTGGAACTGTCCCGTGACTCGCGCCTGATGATCGCCGAGCACAGCGGCCACCTGGTGCCGTACGAGCAGCCCTCGATCATCATCGACGCGGTGCGTGAGGTGCTCGCCGGCCCGATACCGGCGCGACGCTGACGGCTGGAGGGCACGTGCACGGCGGCCGCCTTGCGGGTTGGTACCGCATGACGGCCGCCGTGAGCTCCGGGCTGCCCGGCCTGCCCGGGAGGGTGGCGGGATTGCCCTCCCCATCGGCGGGGCGGGCCCGGAGTTTCAGGGTTTCGCCGGACTTTTCCGACTGTTGGGAAGCCTCAGTCCAGTCCGAGATCGCGGCGCAGCTTGGCGACGTGCCCGGTGGCCTTCACGTTGTAGAAGGCCCGCTCGATCGCGCCGTTCTCGTCGATCACGAAGGTGGAGCGGATCACGCCGGTCACGGTCTTGCCGTAGAGCTGCTTCTCGCCGAACGCGCCGTACGCGGTGAGCACGCTCTTGTCCTCGTCGCTGACCAGCGGGAACGTGATGGCGTCGCGCTCGCGGAAGGTCGCCAGCTTGGCCGGCTTGTCGGGCGAGATGCCGACCACCTCGTAGCCGGCGGCCTGCAGCGAGGCCAGGGAGTCGCGGAAGTCGCAGGCCTGCTTGGTGCAGCCCGGCGTCATCGCGGCGGGGTACGCGTACAGCACGACCTTGCGCCCCCGCAGGTCCTTGAGCGAGAGGCTGTCCCCGTTGTCGGTGGGCAGGGTGAAGTCGGGCGCGGCGTCGCCGGCGGCCAGACGCACGTTTTCAGTCATGGAACCGACGATAGTGCCGGTCAGGCGGCCGCTCGCTGTCCGCTCCAGAGCTGTCTCGCGGCGGTCAGGTCGCGGGGCCATTCCTCGCCGCGGCGGGACAGCGAGCGCTCGGTGATCTCGAAGTCGCCGACCAGGCGGTGGAACTCGGCGAGCACGTCGGACTCGCGGAACGGCTTGCAGGAGAAGACGTTGACGAGGACTTCGCGCAGGTGAGGATAGGTGTGCACGGCCGCGTGCGACTCGGCGAGTATCACCACCGCGGATTTGCCGGCCTTCTCCGGTGTGCCGCCCTCGGTGGCGACGAGCGGCCCGGCGATCACGGTCATGCCGATCCGGGTGACCAGCTCCCGCATGAACGTGGTGAGCGTCTGGTCGTCGTCGAGGGGCCGGATGTCGCTCACTGCCGAGAGGCGGAGCGTGAGTTCGTCACCGTAATGGTCCATTGATCCTCCCCGTTCCGTAGGAATAACTGAACGTTACCTCTTAACTCCATTCCGGAGTGTGTCAATGTTTGTGCAGGTCAGGACCGGTGGGGAATCCGTGGGTAGGGGGCCCTGCAATGGCGGAAACGGTTGCCGACCGGAAAACAGAAAGCGCTTTCGATGGTGTTATGCGCACCGAGTCATATACTCCGGGCGCAGACGTCGAGAGTGGAGATCAGGTCATGAGCGAGGCCACGAACGGGACCACCACCGTCTCCAGCGAGGTGGTGGAGAAGATCACCGTCGCGGCGGCCCGGGCGGTTCCCGGTGTCGCGGATCTGGGCGGTGACGTGGCCCGGTTCTTCAACAGCGTCCTCGACAAGGTCGGCCTGGACGAGGTCGGCGACGCGAGCCGCGGCGTCTCCGCGAAGATCAGCAACAACAACGTCACGGTGAACGTCGTACTGGTCCTGGAGGCCGGCCGGGTGGTCGCCGAGGTGACCGGCGAGGTTCAGCGGAAGGTGACCGAGGCGCTGACCGGTTACGGACTCAACGTCGTCGCCGTCAACGTGAACGTCGACGACATCACCGGGGTCTGACGCCCGGAGCGGCTCACTGGACGGCGACCGGATCCGGCGCCGGTGCGGGTGCCGGGGTCGCCGCGCGCAGTCGCAGCACCCCGGTGAGCGCGAGCCCGCTGCCGGCGCCGATCGCCACCGCGACCGCCGCGCGCGCCAGCCAGCCCGGACCGGCGGCCGGCACGACCGGCGCGAAGAAGACGTCGGCGCTGCCGAAACCGGCGAACGCGGCGAGCACGAATCCGGCCAGGGCCAGGAAGAACGGCGGATGCCGGTAGGCCGCCGCGACCGCGATCAGCCCGGCCAGGACGAGAACGCCGGGGAGTCCGGCGCCGTCGGCCGTGCGCGCATACGCGTACCCCAATGTGGCGAGACCACCGAGAAGCGCGAGCGGCCCGGCCGACCTCGGCCACCGACCGGCGACGAGGGCGACCGCGAGGCCCAGCAGGGCCGCGCCCACCCACCAGGCCCAGGTCAGCGGGGCCGGCTCGTAGTCGAGGATGCCCTGGATCTCGAAGACCCGCACCTGGTCACGCAGCGGGATCGTCCAATCGCGCAGCCGGTGCTCGGAGTCCGGGTCGGCGACGGCCTGCGGCGGCAGCCCGGCCTCGACCCAGCGGGCCCGCTGGTCGTGCCAGCGCACCGTGGTGTCCGAGGAGGCCTTGCGCCAGGCGGGCGCGGCGGTGGGGTCGGCGTTCGCGGGCAGCGGGGTCTCGCCGCCGAGCGTCTCGTTGACGTACGTGGCCGGCGAGTTCACGTTCTCGTAGGTGCCGTCCGGGCGTACCTCGAGGTACGGCTCACCGGAGTACCCGAGCACCTCGATCGTCCGGCCGCTGGAGTTGCTCAGCTCCAGGCGTGCGCCGCCCTCGACGACTCGCACGCTCAGGCCGTCCAGCGGACTGCTCAGCCCGGTGACCTGACTGCGGTACGAACTCACCTCGGTGGTGTCGCCGGCGTGCGCGAAAGCAGGCGTCGCCGGCCCGAGGATCAGGCCGGCGATCACCAAAACCGCGGAGAGCAGTCGCGTCACCCGGCCGCCTTCTCGATGGTCTGGGTGAGCAGCTCGGTCGTCGGCACGGTGTCGTTCGGGCCGGTCAGCCTCGTGCCGTCCACCACGATCGTCGGCGTGCCGGTGAGGTTGCGGTCGGAGAACTTCTCGGTCGCCTCGGTCGCCCACGCCTTGTAGGTTCCCTCGTTCACGGCGTTCACGAAAGTCTCGCTGGTCAGGCCGACCGACGCGGCCAGCTCGATCATCTTCGCGTTGTCCAGGCCGTCGCTGTTCTCGGCGGGCTGGTTGTCGTAGAGCACGTTGTGGAACTCGAGGAACTTGCCGGCCTCGGCCGCGGCGGCGGCAGCGCCGGCGGAGCGGGTCGAGTACTCGGTGCCGTTGGAGAAGCGGTCCAGGATCGCCACCGGGTGGATCCGCAACGTGATCTTGTTGGCCTCGGCGAGGTTCTGCAGGGTGGTGCCGCTGGACTGCTCGAAGCTCTCACACGCGGGGCACATGAAGTCCTCGTAGACGTCGACCACGACCGGACCGGTGCCGACGGCGAACGCCGTGCCGTCGTCGACCGCCGCGGCGGGGGTGACCACCGTGCCGTCGTCCTGCTGGGACATCACGGTGTAACCGACCAGGCCGGCGAGGAAGAGGACCAGGACCACACCGACCGAGGTCCAGAGCGTGACCTTGCGGCGGCGCTCGGCGGCCTTCTGTTTCGCGACGATCTCCCGGGCCTTGGTGGCCCGGTCCCGCTGACCCTTGCTCATCGTGCCCCCATCGGAATGTCGCCCATCAGGGCGCTGTCGGCGGAGAACCTGGTCCGGGGCTTCCACAGCAGGATCCCGGCGAACGCCAGGAACGCCAGGTCCCGCAGGATGTCCAGCCCGTACACGGTCTCCTTGCCCGCAGCCAGCTCACCACCGGAGCTGAAGCAGCCGCAGTCGATCTGCAGACCGCGCGCCCAGGCCGAGATGATCCCCGCGATGAAGACCACCAGCAGGACCGCGGAGATGCCCGCGGTGAGCCGGGTCGCGAGACCGATCAGCAGGAGCAGCCCGAGCGCGATCTCCAGGAACGGCTGGACCGAGCCAACGATCTTGGCGGTGTCGTAGGACATCAATTGGTACGCGTTGACCGCCCGCGCCGACGCACCGAGGTCACCGACCTTGAGCGCCCCGGCGACCAGCCAGACCGCGGCCAGGGCGAGCCGAGCCGCCGTGGAGATCCACGGCCATGTTCTATCCATGGTCACGCCCCGTTAGACGCTCGGTGTTCCGGCCCGGTTCCCGATCATGTCTACTCCGGGACAGGCGTCACACGCAGGGCCGGAAGACCCTGAATCAGCTGGCCTGAGCCTGGGAAACAGCTGTGATCAGCTCATCGCGGGCGCGGGCCACCCGCGACCGGATCGTCCCCACCGGCACCGCTTCGACCTCGGCCGCCTCCGCGTACGACAAACCGAGCACCTGGGTCAGCACGAACGCGGTCCGCCGCTCGTCGCTCAGCCGGCTCAGCAGGTCCGCGCTGCTCAGGCGGTGTGCCGGGTCGGGGGAGGGCAGCTCGGTGACGGCCTGCGCGGCGAGCCGGGCGTCGAGCCGGCGGCGGCGCACCACCGAGCGCAGGTGGTCGGCGCAGACCCGCCGGGCGATGCCGAGCAGCCAGGTGCGCACGCTGGACCGGCCGGCGAACGTGTCGAGCGCCCGGAACGCCCGCAGGTACGTTTCCTGGGTGAGGTCGTCGGCGGTGCCCGGGTCGATCAGCGCGGCGGTGAAACGCCACACCTCGGCCTGGGTGGCACGCACGAACGCGGCCTGCGCCGACCGGTCGCCGTCACGGGCGGCCAGGGCCAGCGCGGTGGTCTCGTCCGTCTCGTGCTCACCAGCCGTCACGAGCCGAATGGTACGCGAATCGGCAGTCCCGGTCGGTATCTGGAACCATGCAAGGGCTTCCCCCACCGGAAACGGAGTGCATCTTGACTGACCGCCGCCGGGTGCTGGCCGTGCTGGCCGGTTTACTGCTCGGATTCTTCGGGACGTTGCTGTCCGCCGCGCCGGCGAGCGCGCACGCCGCGCTGGTCGGCAGCGACCCGGGCATGGGGACGATCGTTCCGGACGCGCCGAACCGGGTCACGCTCACGTTCAGCGAGTCGGTCCAGCTGATTCCCGGCAAGATCCGGGTGATCGCGCCGGACGGCTCGCAGGCGAACCAGGGCGACCCGTCGGTCAGCGGCGGGGAGGTGACGATCCCGCTGCGGTCGGGCGGCGGCCGGGGGACGTACCTGGTCAGTTATCGCGTCATCTCCGCCGACAGCCACCCGGTGGCCGGGACCATCACCTATTCGGTGGGCGCCGCGTCGACGCCGCCTGCGGCGTCGGCGGAAGACCAGGTCCGGGTCGATCCGGTGGTCCGCGCGCTCATCCCGGTCGGCAAATACCTGGGGTACGTCGGCCTGGTGCTCCTGGTCGGCCCGGTGCTCGTGCTGGCGCTGCTGTGGCCGCAGCGTCTCGACCGCAGCGGGCCGGGACGGCTGATCTGGACCGGCATCGGCCTGGTCACCGGCAGCACGCTGCTCGGGTTGTACCTGCAGGCGCCGTACACGCTGGGTGTCGGGCTCTTCGACGTGCGGGTCGGTGACCTGCGCGACGTGCTCGGCAGCACGTTCGGCGCGGTGATGCTGGTCCGGCTCGGCGTGGTGATCGCGGCGGCGTTCCTGCTCCGGCCGCTGCTCGGCGGCCCGCGCGGCGGCGGGGGCGGCGAGTCGAAGCTGGATCTGGCGCTGCTCGGCGTGCTGGGCGTGGCCGCGCTCGCCACCTGGCCGCTGACCGGGCACCCGACCGCCTCCCCGGTGGCCGGCGTCTCGGTGGTGATCGACGCGATCCACCTGGCGGCGATGGCGGTCTGGCTCGGCGGCCTGGTGATGCTCTTCGGGTTCCTGCTGCCGAGGGCGAACGGCCGCGAGCTCGGCGCGATCCTGCCGATCTGGTCGCGCTGGGCGGCCGCCGCGGTCGGCGCGCTGATCTTCGCGGGTGTGGTGCAGGCGCTGATCGAGGTGGCGTCGCTGGACGGCCTGATCAACAGCACCTACGGCCGGCTCATCCTCGCCAAGATCGGTCTGGCGGCGATCGTGATCGGGGTCGCCGCGTACTCCCGCAAGCTGGTCCGGGACCGCAGCGCCGAGGAGGCGCCCGGCCCGCTGCGCCGGATCGTCTCGATCGAACTCGCGATCACCGCGGTCGTGCTGGCGATCACCGCGGCGCTGGTGCAGATCTCCCCGCCGCGCACCGCCGAGGCGGCCGAGACCGGCGCCGCCAGCACGACTGTCACCCAGACCCTCACCGCGGAGAAGATGTCCCTGCAGGTCGACATCTTCCCGGCCGCGGTCGGCAACAATTCCATCCACCTGTACGCCTACACGCCGGACAACAAGCCGCTGCCCGTGGTCGAGTGGAAGGCGACCGCGGCGCTGGCCGACAAGGGCATCGAGCCGATCGAGATCCCGCTGCTGCGGATCACCGACTTCCACGCGATCGGTGACATCGCGCTGCCGGCCGCCGGCGAGTGGACGTTCAAGTTCACCGCCCGGACCAGCGACATCGACCAGTCCACGCTGACCATGACGGCGAACATCAAGTAACCGAGCGCTTCCACGGCCCGGCATCCCTGAAGGGTGCCGGGCCGTTCGCATATCAATCGGGGATCACGTTCCCATTCGCCCATTTTGAGGTTATTTGCGTCTGTATGGTCTGCGCAGTACCGCCTGGGAAGGGGGAGAAGAGATGCGGGTGTTCCGCACGATCCTCGGCATGCTCCTACTGGCCGTCGGGCTGCCCGCGCTGCTGGCCGGCGCCGCGCTGTGGACGGTCATGCAACACCGCGACCCGGGCGGCGCTTTCAGCGGTGAGCTGCAGAAACTGGCGGTTCCCGGCTACGCCGTAGTGGTGCCCGACATCGACCGCCTGCTGCGCGACGACGCCCCCTTCGCGCGGATCGGCGACACCCAGCTGCGGCTCACCGTGGCCACCACCGACGGTCCCGGCTTCATCGGCCTCGCGCCGTCCACCGAGGTCGAGCACTATCTGGCCGGGGTGTCACACACCCGCATCGACGCCGTCGACATCGGCACCGGGACGCTCCCGATCACCTCCACCCGGGTCGCCGGCCCCCGGGCGCCGTACGGGATCCCCGGGCAGCAGGCATTCTGGACACGCACCGGGCAGGGCGCGCTCGACCTCGTCCCCGGAACGCTGACCGGCTCGCACAGCCTGGTCGTGATGAGCGCCGGCGGCGCACCGGTGAACCGCCTGGCCGCCGTCGCCGAGATCCGGCCGGGCTGGCTGAACTCCAGCACCTGGGGCCTGATCACGCTCGGCACCCTGCTCCTGATGGCCGGCGTCGTGGCCCTGGTCTGGCCGGGCCGCCGCCGCGAGATCGTCTACGTGGTCGAGCCCAGCCAGGTCCCGGAGCTGATGCAGGCGATCGGGGCGCCGCTGCCGTCCGGCGTCGTCTCTCGTTCCGGCGGCCCCCGCCAGGGTGGCGCTCACCGCCCGCGCACTCTGGCCGATGCCCGGCCGGTCCGCCCGCCGGCGCTGCCCGAGTTCGCCTGGCCCCCGAAGGCGCCCAGCGCTGCGTCCGGCGGTGCCCTGCCCGGCAGCCCACTGAGTTCACCCCTGGGCTCGCCGCTCGGGTCTCCGCTGGGTGCGCCGCTCGGGTCCCCGTCGGGGTCCCCGCTCGGATCGCCCGTGGGTTCCCCGCTCGCGTTGCCCGGCAACGCGTCCTCCGTCGCGGATTCCCCCGCGCCTTCTCCCTCAGCCGTCACCTCGTCCGGTGTCACTTCGTCGGGAGCCACGTCGTCCGGCGTGGGTTCCCCGGGGACGGTCTCCGCCGGTGCAGGTTCCGCGGGCACGGTCTCCGCGGGCACGGTCTCCGCGGGCACGGTCTCCGCGGGTGCGGGTTCCCCAGGGACGGGCTCCGCAGGTGCGGGCTCCTCGGGCGCGGTCGCCACGGGCACCGCGCTTCTCGGCGCCGGTTCGCGAACCCCCGCACCCGGCCAACCCCTCAACCTGCTGGGCGAAACATCCGCACTGTCCGGTATGCACCAACCCGCCACCATCCCCGCCCGCCGCGCGAACCGCCGCCCGGCCACACCCGACGACATCCCGGAATTCCACGCCACAGCGGTAGGCGCCTGGGTAGCCGCAACCGCCCCCGAACGAGCCCGCCAGACCGAAGCCCGAGCAGCCGCCCGCCTCCGCGAGGCCGCAGCCCGCAAAGCCGCCGAAGCCGAACCGTCCCGCCCCACATCCCTGCCAGGCCAGTCCAGGCCCGAAGCAGCCAAAGCCCCCCAGCCCCAGCCGGCGCCCGCCGCCACTTCCGAGCCCGCGCCCGCGCCCGCTGCCGCTGCCGCTGCCGCTGCCGAGCCCCAGCCCGCGCCCGCTGCCGCTCCCAAGCCGGAGCCCGCGCCCCTCGCTGCTGCTTCCGAGCCTCAGGCCGCGCCAGCTGCCGAGACCCCCGCCGCCTCGAAGCCGCAGCCGGCCGCCGACGCGGAGACCGCTGCCCCCTTGGAGGCGCGCCCAGCCACCCTCGCGGAAGCTCCCCGGCAGGGCGGAACAGGCGGCCGACAGGCTTCCAAGAAGCAAGCACGAAAGAACGCCGCCCCGAACGATGCGAAGTCCCCGCTACCGCGAGCTGTTCAGGAAGCGACACCAGCGGCGGCACCCGCCAAATCCCCGGTCTCTCGCATCGCCCTGCAAACCGGCCCAGCCGCCACCGACTGGACCGCCATCGGCCTGACCCGCTTGACCGGCGGCCGCACCGCCACCCCGCCGATCCCGGCAGCACGCTCGCAGCACACCCCACCAGCCAAGCCGCCGACATGGCCCCCAGCAGCGAAGCCCAGCCAGCCCCTCCAGGCCGAACCCACCCCAGCACAACCCGCAACAGCCGCTCCGGCCGAAGCCGCTCCCGCCGCCCTGGCGGAGCCCGTTGCGGCCGTCCTGGCGGAGCCCGCTCCAGCTGGCCCGGCGGAGGCCGCTCCGGCGAGCCCGAAGGATCCGATCCTGCCGATCCCGAGCAGCCCGGTGGCCGCGCCGGAACTGCCCGCAACCTCCGCCGCCGGAATGCCACCGGCCTTGGACCCGAAACCGGCCCCCGCCTCAGAGCAGGCTGACACCACCATCCCGGCCCCACCCGCCAAGCCAGAAAAATCGGAAAAACCGGCAAGCAGGAAGGCCGCCCGAAAGAACAACCCCTTGGCCCAGGCGCAGAGCCGCCTCACTGGCAAACCGACATCCGTCACACCCGGCAAAACGGGCGTAGTTCGCCGCGCCCCCGCCGCCTGGATCAAGGCCGCCGAGTCGATGGCCGCCCGCGCCTCAGAGAAGGCAGTCGAGTCGCCGTCTCCGAAAACGCAGCCGGTCGAGGCGCCACTCCTGCAAGCCGAGCCCATCAAGACGCCGCTTCCAAAAACGCAGCCCGTCAAAGCGCCGGTTCCCAAGGCCGAGCCCGTCAAGGTGCCGGTTTCCAAGGATGAGCCTGTCAAAGCGACGCTTCCGAAAAGCGAATCCTCCGAGGCGCAGGCGTCGAACCTGGCGAGCAAACCGCGCCAATCCGCTGATAAGCCGCGGCCCAAAGCGCTGAGCTATCGCGAGGAGGCCGCCGAGCTCCTGGCCGGCACCACCGAGCGCCGCCGCCGCCGAACCGTAGCGGGCCGCCCCGCTGCCGACCGTGATCAAGACCGCCACCATGACCGTGGCCCCAGCCAGCATCCCGAGCCCAGCCAGGGTCCCGACCTCAGTCAGGATCGCGACCCCATCCAGGATCGTGGCCCCAGTCAGGATCGCAGCCAAAGCCAGGGTCGCGACCATCCACAGTCCTGATCCCCGGATGCCGGATATTTCCGGCATCCGCACACACGCACGCGCCCACCCGCATCCCCGCAGCAGCGCTCAACGGTCGGCACCGCAAGCTCACGCCCCACAACTCCGGTCAAGAACTGGCCGCAATAATCCCTACCGTTCCACCCATGAGAGTTCTGTCGAACCGCGAGCTCAACCGCACCTACCTGACCCGCCAACTACTCACCCACCCGGCAAGCCACCCCATCGCGGACACGATCGAGCACCTCGTCGCCCTGCAGGCCCAGGAATCCGACTCCCCCTACCTGAGCCTTCGCGCCCGCCACCCCGACCTCCACCTGGACGACCTCACCGCGCTCCTCCACGACCGCACCGTCGTCCGCAGTAGCCTCCTCCGCGGCACCCAACATCTCTGTACCGCCAGGGATTTCCGCTGGTTACGCCCGACATTGCAGCCCGGGCTCGACCGGTTCGCAGCACGCGGCGGGCGACTCGACGGCCTGGACCAGGCGACCCTTCTCGAGGCCGCCCAAGAGATCCTCGGCGACGGCCCGATGAGCCGCCCGGAGCTGACCCGTCGTCTGGTCGAGCGGTTTCCCGGCCCGGATCCCGAGTGGCTCAAGCTGGTCGTACATCTGCGGTTGTCTCTTCTTCATCCACCTCCGGCCGGAACGTGGCGGCATCGGGGGCGCGTGGGTTGTGTACTCGCCGAGGACTGGATCGGGCAGCCGCTGGCCGCGGAGCCGGCGCCGGAGACGCTCGTCATGCGGTACCTGGCGGCGTTCGGTCCCGCTTCGATCAAGGACATGCAGGTGTGGTCGGGCGTCACCCGCTTGCGCGGGGTGATCGCCACGCTGCGCGATCGGCTGCGGGTCTTCCGGAGCGAGACCGGAATTGATCTGTACGACCTGACCGACGCGCCCCTGGCCGATCCGGACCTGCCGGTTCCTGTCGTGTTCATCCCGGAGTTCGACAACGCGATCCTCGGCCATGCCGACCGTGACCGAATCATCCATCCGGGTGACCGCCCGCTCGTGACGCCGGGCTGGTCGATCGTGCGCCCGACGGTGCTGGTGGACGGGTTCGTGGCGGCCAGCTGGTGGGTGAGCGGGTCGTCGCTGAGCATCGCGCCCTTCCGCCCGCTGGCGGAGAGGGATCGGCTGGAGGTGGAGCGGGAGGGTGAGCGGTTGCTGGAGTTCATGGTGCCGGGGGAGAAGCCGGAGATCCACTGGGCGGGGGAGCAGCCCGGTGTGCGCTGGGGTAATAAGCCCGAAAGGGCCCTCCGTGCTGCCGACACAGAGGGCCCTTTACCGGGGGGAACGGAGTAACCGAAGGGGGGCTTCGTCCGTTAAGTACACTTTACCCAACAATCGGCCAAGTGGGAAGTCCACCCACCAAACCGGACAAACAGTGTTGATTCGGACCGGGGTCACTGTACGCGGCAAACGATGTCGCCGCGCCCGGCGTAGGCTGTGGCCGTGGCGGATCTTCTGGTATGGATCGACTGTGAGATGACCGGTCTCGACCTCGGCAAGGACAAGCTGATCGAGGTCGCGGCGCTTGTCACCGATCCCGAACTCAACGTGCTCGGCGAAGGCGTCGATCTGGTGATTCACGCGGACGACGCGGCGCTCGACGCGATGCCGCCAGTGGTGCGTGACATGCATGCGAAATCCGGTCTGACCGACGAGGTCCGCCGGTCCACGGTCACCATGGCCGAGGCGGAGGAAGCCGTCCTCGCGTACATCAAGGAATTCGTTCCGAACCCGCGGACCGCTCCGCTCTGCGGCAATTCGATCGCCACCGATCGCGGCTTCCTGGCCCGGGACATGCCGGCGCTCGACGCCCACCTGCACTACCGCATGATCGACGTCTCCTCGATCAAGGAGTTGTGCCGCCGGTGGTACCCGCGGGTGTACTTCGGTCAGCCGGCCAAGGGCCTGTCGCACCGCGCGCTCGCCGACATCCGGGAGAGCATCCGCGAGCTGGAGTACTACCGGCGCACGGTCTTCGTGCCGCAGCCGGGCCCGGACGTGGAGGCAGCGAAGGCGATCGCTGCCGGGCTGTAGCCCCTAACCCGCTCGACGGCCCCCCCAGTGGTGTGGCTATGATTGTCCCGCAACACAGGGTTCGCCCTGTGAGCGTGGTGGTCGTAGCTCAGTTGGTAGAGCACCTGGTTGTGGTCCAGGGGGTCGCGGGTTCAAGTCCCGTCGATCACCCCACGTGAGCAAAAGGCTCGGTCCTCAGGGACCGGGCCTTTTTCGTGTCGCTCCGATCAGGCCGGCCGAAGCCGGGAAAATAATTCCGGAACTCGCGCAACCTTTTGAGTGCGGGAGACCACTGGGGTGTGGATCAATCCTCGTTCCCCGGGAGACTCCCTCATGCTTGCCAAGCGCATCGTCGTACCGCTCTCGGTGCTGACCGTCGGCGCCGCTGCCGCGGTGGCCGGCGTCCTGAACGCCGACGCCGCCGAGACCGCGGCCTGTTCCGTCACCTACAGCGTCGCCAGCCAGTGGAACAGCGGCTTCACCGGCGATGTGAAGATCCGTAACACCGGGGCGGCGGTCCGCGGGTGGACGCTCGGGTTCACCTTTCCCTCCGGTCAGAAGATCTCCAGCGGCTGGAACGGCGCCTGGACCCAGACCGGCAGCACCGTCACGGTGAAGGACGCCGGCTGGAACGCCGCGATCGCGGCGGGCGGGCAGGTGGCGCTCGGCTTCAACGGCACGTCCAGTGGTGACAACGCCGCGCCCACCGGGTTCACCCTCAACGGCGTCACCTGCGGAGCGACCGCAAGCCCGAGCGCGTCCAAGACCGCGACCGCAAGCCCGACGGCGACAAAGAGCCCGACGGCGACAAAGAGCCCGACCACGAGCCCGAGCGCGTCGAAGACAACGAGCCCCACCAAAACCGCGACCGCGAGCCCGACCGCGACGACCACCAAGGGCACCGAGAACTGCACCGACTACGCCGCCCTGGTCCGCGGCAAATACTGGGTCAACAACAACGTCTGGGGCAAGGCCGACGGCGCCGGCTCTCAGTGCGTCCGGGAGAACGGCCTCAGCGGCGACAACCTGAGCTGGGAAACGAGCTGGAACTGGTCCGGCGACACCACCAAGGTCAAGTCCTACGCCAGCGCGGTGCTCGGCTGGCACTGGGGCTGGAAGGCGACAGGCACCGGCCTGCCGATCCGGCTCAGCGCCGGCAAGCAGGTCAACGCGTCCTGGAACTTCCAGGTCACCCAGACGACCAGCAACATCATGAACGTCGCGTACGACCTCTGGCTGCACGACATCGCGAACCCGGACTGGCAGAACAACCCGACCGACGAGGTCATGGTCTGGCTCTACAAGTCCGGCGGCGCGGGTCCGGTCGGCACGAAGCAGGCCACCGTGACGATCGCCGGCGCCACCTGGGACCTCTACAAGGGCAACATCGGCTGGAACGTGTACTCGTTCGTGCGTACCGCGAACACCTCGTCCGCCTCGCTGGACCTCACCGACTTCACCGACGACCTGGTCGCCCGCGGCTGGCTCGCGAAGAGCAAGTACCTGTCGAGCGTGCAGGCCGGTCCCGAGATCTTCACCGGCTCGGGCCGTCTGGAGACCACCGCGTACTCCGTGAAGATCGGCTGACGCCGCCCATCCCCGTGCTCCCCCTGACGGTCAGGAACAGTGGCTTGTCCGAGTATGAAACCGAATATGCCTTCCGGCGTTTCTTCGACGACCATCACGCCGACCTGTCCCGTCTCGCCTACCTGGTGACGGGCGATTCGCAGGCTGCCGACGATCTGGCCGCCGACGCGTTCGTCGAGGTGTGGCGGCACTGGGAGCGAGTTCAGGCGGCGCAGAGCCCGATCGCGTACGCTCGCGGCATCGTGACCAACCTGGCCCGTCAATGGATCAAGCGGCAGAGCCGGGAACGCGCCGGCATCCTCCGGCTCGGGCTGCTCCGCCGCGAGCGCGGCGAGAGCGACACCCCCGCGGTCCTCGACGTGCGCGCGGCGCTGCAGCGACTTCCGCAGCGGCGTCGGGAGTGCGTCATTCTGCGGTACGCGTTCGACGTGCCGGAGAAGGAGGTGGCGACGATCCTGGGAATCTCGGTGGGGGCCGTGAAGAGTCACACGTCGCGTGGCGCCGCCCAGCTGAGCGAGTTCCTGCGCGGCATGCCGCTGATGATGGGTGGCCTCCATGGCTGACCATCAGGACTCGAGGCACCCGGATCTCGGCCGGGTGCTGCGCCAGGAAGCCGACCGGCACGTGCCGGACCGGGACGCGATCCTCACCCGGGTCGCACGCCGCCGCGGTGAGCCGGCCCGCGGGCGGTGGGCGTTCCTCGCTCTTCGCCCGGTCGCGGCCGCCGCGTCGGTGGTGGCGACCCTGGTGGTGGGTGTCGCCGGCGTCAAGCTGATCGGCGACCGTCCCTCCGGCGAGGTTCCGGCGGCGACCGGGAGCAGCGCCCCGGCGTCACCCCCGGTGTCCCCGTCCCCGTCCTCGTCCATGTCGCCGTCCGCCTCGTTCTCTCCGTCCGAGCAGCCGCCCGTCACGTCGACGGTCCGTCCACATCGGCCTTCCGCGACCGGCGGGACGGCCGGCACTCCGGCCGCTCCGCAGTGGACTCCGGCGGCCGGGTACCTCAGTTCGGCGGCCGTGATCGATGCGCACTCGAACGACAACTGGGCGCAGGGCAACCTGGTGCTCACGACGACCGAGACGGTCACGGCGCTCGACGTGGTGGTCAGCGTGGCCCGCACGGACGGTGTCACGAGCGCGGGGCAGTGGAGTTCCGTACCCAAGGAAATGCTCTCGATGTCGGTGACCGAGGAGAAGGACGCGCTGCTCTACCGGTTCACCCTGCACGAGGGCGCGACGCTGGCGCCGGGCGGGTACACGTTCGCGGCGCAGTACCTGCACGCGGCCGGCCGGCGGGATCCCGGCGCGGACATCTTCGGCGCGATCGCGGCGGCCGGTGACCGGAAAGTGGAGATCAACGGGGCGTTCGCGACGGATTGACCTCCGACAGCGCACGCACAGCGCGATGCTGCATGATCATCGAATGGTTGCGGTAAACGCTGACGACTACGCCTGGTTCACCGAGCAGTTCGCGGAACTCGCCGATGGTCACTGCCTCACCCTGATCCGCGGGCGCACCCCGGCCGAGGTGATCGGACGGGTGGGCGGCACGAACCCGACCCGGGCCGTCGGTGTCCGCCGGCTGACCGGTGAGTCCTTCGTGGCGGCCGCGGAGATCGGCGAGTGGACCCTGCTGCTCCAGCCGGACGGCCGGGAGGGTACGGCTGCCGAGCGCGACTTGTCCCGTGGCACCGTGCTGGTGTCGCACTCCGCGACCCGCTTCCTCTGGGCCCGCGACGGCGGGGTCGTCCTCCGGTTCGACCCGGCCGACCCGTCCCGCCGCACCGGAACCGACCCGGACGGCCTGGTCGAGGTGCTCGACGGCCTGGGCTTCGACACGACCGCCGCCGGCGACGAGCCGGGGTCGGGCGGGGTCGACGACGCCAGGCTGCGGGAGCGCGGCCTGGCGCTGGCGGAACAGCTCACCGGGGTACGCCTGACGCTCGAAGCCTTCGAGGCGCTGACCTTCACCCGGGCCGCCGCGCAGTCCCCTGCCGAGCCCGCAGCCACCCGCGCCGTCCAGCCGGAGTCCGCAGTCCGCGCCGACCGGCCGGAGTCCGCAGTCCGCGCCGACCGGCCGGAGTCCGCAGTCCGCGCCGACCGGCCGGAGTCCGCAGTCCGCGCCGACCGGCCGGAGTCCGCGGCCCGCGCCGACCGGCCGGGGACCGCCGAGTCGCCGCTGGCGTCGAGTCGCCGGCCGCCCGCCAAGCCGGAACGCTGGGACGAGGAGTACGACGCCCCCGCGGAGGACTGGTCCGACGCGGACGGCGACGACGACGAGGAGACCGACACCGACGACCGGGAGTGGCCGCGCCTGATCGCCCGGGTCCGCCGCGCCTTCAGCTGACCCGCACGGTCTCCAGGTGGGCGTCCAGTTCGGCGACCGCCTCGGCGGGCGTCAGATGGCCGGCCAGCACGTGCACGCTCAGGCCGTCCACCAGCGCGTTCAGCCGGCGGGCCACGGACAGCTGCTGCTGCGGTGACGCGTCCGGGAGCAGGTGGCGGGTCAGGCTCTGGCACAGGTCGGACATGTCGATCAGCATCTTGCGCTGAACCGCGGCCAGGGCCGGGTCACTGAGGCCCAGGACCAGGAATGCGAAGGTGATCGACGACTCGGTGTGGCGTTCGGGATCGATCGGCATGGTCTCCAGCAGCAGTGTGCGGACCATCTCCTCCGGCGTCCCGTGCGGTTCCAGCGCCAGGATCCGTGCCGTCACCCGGGCGAGCACCTGGTCGCAGGCGAAGGCGAGCAGCTCGTCGCGGGTGGCGAAGTAGTGGCGCAGCGCGCCGGAGGACCAGCCCGACTCGGCGGCGACGGTCCGCATGGACACGTGCGCCACCCCGTCCCGGGTGATCACCCGCCAGACGGCACCGGCCAGCTCACGGCGGCGCTCCTCATGATCGACAACTTTTGGCACGTACCGATCATCGCACAGTCGTGTTATAAAAGAAAAAACACGAACGTGCGAAAACGGGGGGAGTGCCATGGTCGCGCTGATCGTCGCGTGTGAGATCGGCTTCTGGGTTCTGCTCGTGCTGGGTCTGCTGGCTCGCTACGTCGCGAAGTGGCGCCGGGTCAGTGCTGCCCTGCTGATCGCGGTGCCGCTCGTCGATGTGCTGCTGCTGGCGTTCACCGCGATCGACCTGCGCAGCGGGGCGGAGGCGACGCTCGGGCACGGGCTCGCCGCGGTCTACCTCGCTGTCACGGTCGTCTTCGGCCACCGGATGATCCGGTGGGCCGACGTGCGGTTCGCCCACCGGTTCGCCGGCGGTCCCGCTCCGGCGCCGGTGCCGAAGGTGGGACGCGAGCACGCCGCCCGGGAGCGCCGGGCCTGGTTCGACCACCTGCTGGCGTACGTGCTGGGCGCCGGATTCCTGGGCCTCTTCACGCTGGTGGCCGGTGGCCTGGACCAGGCGGCGGGGCTGTGGCAGGTGATGGGGATGTGGACGCTCGTGCTGGCGATCGACTTCGTCATCTCGTTCAGTTACACGGTCATGCCCCGCAAGGCGCGAGTTCGCTGACCCGTACCCGGAAATGGTTGCGGGCCTGGTCTGAAAAGACCAGGCCCGCACCACATCGGGTTTTAATCCTCGATCAGAGGTAGCTGCCCTTTTTGTACTCGGCGTAGCTCATGTTCCAGTCGGTCCAGCCGTTGCCGTTCTTCAGCTTGTCCTCGGTGCCGGAGACCGTGATCACGTCGCCCATCATCGTGCGGTCGAAGAGCCACTTGCCCATCGCCTCGGAGACGTTGACGCAACCGTGCGAGACGTTGCGGCGGCCCTGCTGGCCCTCGGACCACGGGGCGGCGTGGATGAACTGGCCGCTGTAGGTGATCCGCTGAGCCCAGTCGATGTCGGTGCGGTAACCGCCGTCGGGGTCGGTGTCGGTGGTGTCGAAGACGGTGTGCGCCTTCTTCTCCATGACGACCATGGTGCCGCTGGAGGACGGCGTGCTGGCCTTGCCGAGGCTGACGGGGAGGGTCTTGATGACCTTGCCGTCCTGCTTGACGACCATCTTCTTGGTCTTGTTGTCGACCGTCATGATCATCGAGCGGCCGATCTTCAGGTCGACCGTCAGGTCGGAGCGGCCGTACCAGCCGTCGCCGAGCTTCACACCCTTGAGCTGAACCTTGTAGAAGACCTTGGAACCGGCCTTCCAGTAGGTCTTCGGCCGGAAGTGGACCTCGGTGGAGCTGATCCAGCGCCAGGTGCCCTCCTGGGCGGGGGTGGCGGTGACCACCATGCGGCGCTCGACCTCGGCGCGGTACTTCTCCGGGATGGCCCGGCCGAACTTCATGATCAGCGGCATACCGACGCCGACGACGTTGCCGTCGCCGAGGAAGCTGGTCACGCGAACCAGGTTCGCCGGCTTCTTCATCGTCGTGAACGTGCTGGTCGTGGTGTTGCTCTTACCCTCGGCCTCCGGCGTGGTGACGGTGACCGTGTACTTCGTGCCCCAGGCCAGCGACTCGCTCGGCTTCCAGACGTTGTCGTCCTTGTCGAGCGTGCCCTTGACCTCGTCACCCTTGGGACTGGTGACCTTGACCGTGGTGTTCTCCGGGTCCTCGCTGTTGTACTTCACGTCGGACCAGGCCTCGACACCTGTCGCGTCGAGCGCGGGCGAGGTGACCGCCACGGTGCTCAGCGTCGGCTCCGGCGATGGCGCCTCGGCGGCCGGCGCGGCACTGTTGCCGCCGCCTGCCTGGCTGCCGCCCTGCCACGACGGGGAATCGTCGCCGCCGCCACTGCATGCGGCAGTCAGCAGCAGAGTGCCCGCCAGCACCGTGACCACGGCCGCGCGCCAGCGGCGACCCGACCGATTTTTACCCATGTCCATGGTCCCCTCACGGCGTCGTTCTCCGGCGCCCAATACTGCTCCAAAAATGTCTCTCGACCAATCCCGGTTTTGTGCCGTAGTACCCGGGTCACGGGTACTGAACACTCACGGAACCTTCAACGCGCTGCCCTTGACGAACTCTTCCCAGCTGACGTTCCACGGGGTCCAGCCGTTGCCGTAGTCCAGCTTGTCCTCGGTGCCGCGGACCGTGACCGGGTCGCCGATCAGCGTCTTGTCGAACAACCAGCGTGCATTCGACGGGGACACATTGACACAACCGTGTGACACATTTCGCTCGCCCTGTGCGCCGGTGGACCACGGAGCGGAGTGAATGTACTGACCGCTCCATGTCAGTCGCTGCGCGTACTGGATCTCGGTGCGGTAACCGTCCGCGCCGTCGGTGTCGGTGGTGTCGAAGACGGTCTCCGCCATCTTCTGCATGACCACCATCGTGCCGCTCGACGACGGGGTGCTCTTCTTGCCGAGGCTCACCGGCATCGTCTTGACCGTCTCGCCGTCCTGGACGACCGTCATCTTCTTCGACTTGTTGTCGACCTTCATCTCGAGCTTCCGGCCGATCTTCACGGTCGCCGAGCGGTCCTTGTCGCCGTAGATGTTGTTGCCGGTGGGCAGGCCGCCGACGGCGATCCGTGCGGTCAGCTTCGTGCCGGGCTTCCAGTACTCCGGCGCGCGGTAGTAGGCCTGGGTGCCGCTGTCGGTCCACGACCAGGCGCCGGGCTGCGGCGGGTCGGTCCGCACGAACATCCGCTTCTGTACGGCCGCGCGGTCCTTCTTCTTGATGCCCGGGCTGAACTCCACGACGACCGGCATGGCCACGCCGTACGTGTTGCCGTCGAACAGGTAGAGGCCGGTGCCCGTCCGGCGGCCCGGCTCGCCCATCGTGGTGAACGAGGTGGTCTCGGTCGTGGTGGCGCCGTCCGCGCCGGTGACGACGACCTTCGCCGCGTACTTCTGCTTGGTCTTCAGCGGTTTGGCAGGCACCCACGCCGACTTGTCCTCGCGGAACTCGCCGCTGACGGTCTTGCCCTTCGCGTCGGTCAGTGTGACCGAGCTGACCTCGCCGCCACTGACCTTCAGCCCGATCTCGGCGCTGACCGGCACGTTCTTCTTGTCCTTTGCCGGCGTGACCTCGAGCGACACCGGCTCGGCCACGGTGGTGCTCTCGGTCACCGGAGCGGAGGCGCCGCTCGCGGGCGAGGAGGACGCGGCAGGTTCGGCGAAGGAGGGTTTCGGGTCGTCGCCACACGCGGCGAGGGGGGCGATCACGGCAAGCGCCAGGATCGCCGCCAGTGAGCGGCGGAGGTCAACCATTGTCGTGGCCCCGTTCTGGAGTTCTCAGCGCAGACATACTGACTCATCCACGCAAGTCGCGGGTCCCCCTTTGCGGTGGCAAGTAACCGATTTCAGGGATGCTCGGAGGGCGTGCTAACGTTTTCCCCGTTGCAAGGCAAGCGCTTGCAAGGCCAGCGTCGCTAGCTCAACTGGCAGAGCAGCGGACTCTTAATCCGCGGGTTGTAGGTTCAAGTCCTACGCGACGCACTCGCTACAGCACCAGCCCCGGCCCACAGCCGGGGCTTTTTTCTGTCCCGTTCCGATAGTTTCGGAGCAGTGAAGATCATCACGCCTGCGGATGCCTGCATGCGACCTCCGAAAGTTTCGGAAACTACCGGTTGACTTGATCACGGCACGTCCGAACAATGAAACAGCGACGATCGTCAATCGATGTTCCCCCGCTCATCGAAAGGTGATCCCCCATGCGTCGATCCCTCGCCGCGGCCGCCGTCCTGGCCGTGGCCGGAACACTGCTGTCCGGAGCGCCCGCCATGGCAGAAGCAGAGGTCCAGGCCGCCGCGGCCGACTGCGCCAACGGCTATGTCGCGCTGACCTACGACGACGGTCCCAACCCCGGCAACACCACCAACCTGCTCAACGCCCTGCGCTCGGCCGGACTGCGCGCCACCATGTTCAACACCGGTCAGAACGCGGCGTCCAACCCGGGTCTCGTGGCCGCCCAGGTGTCCGCCGGCATGTGGGTGGCGAACCACAGCTACACCCACCCGCACATGCTCACGCTCAGCGCGGCGCAGATGAGCTCGGAGCTCTCCCGGACACAGTCGGCGATCTCCTCGGCCGGCGGCGGCACCCCGGTGCTGTTCCGGCCGCCGTACGGCGAGACGAACGCCACCCTGCAGTCCGCGGCGTCGGCGCTGGGTCTGCGCACGGTCATCTGGGACGTCGACTCCCAGGACTGGAACGGCGCGAGCACCGCCCAGATCGTGCAGGCCGCGAGCACCCTCACCAACGGCCAGATCATCCTCATGCACGACCAGTACGCGACGACCGTCGCGGCGATCCCGCAGATCGCGGCGGGACTGCGGAACCGGGGCCTGTGCGCCGGGATGATCTCGCCCACCACCGGCCGGGCGGTCGCGCCCTCGTCGGGTGGCACACCGGGCACACCGGGCACGCCGGGTGGTACGTGCACCGCGACCTACTCCGAGGGCCGGAAGTGGAGCGACCGCTTCAACGGCCAGGTGACGGTCACCGGGTCGAACAACTGGACGGTCACCGTCACGTTCCGCTCGCCGCAGCGCGTCAGTGCCACCTGGAACGCGGCGGTGACGTGGAACTCGACCTATGTCATGACGGCCCGCCCGAACGGCAGCGGCAACACGTTCGGCTTCACCGTGATGCACGGCGGCAACTGGACCTGGCCGTCGCTTACCTGCGCCGCGACCTGAGAAAACCCGCCCGCGGGCGTGGAGATCCACGCCCGCGGGTTAGGGTGATTCGTGTCGTCCATCCAGATGCTGACCAGCGATGATCTCGACGGAATCGGCCATGACGCGCTGCACGGCGGCGATCCCCGGGCCGCGGTCACCGAGCTGGTCACCGCGGTTGACCAGCAGACGCTTGCCGATCCTGCCGACGCCGGTTACGCGTTGATGCTGGCCGCCGAGATCACCGAGAAACAGGGCGACCTGGAGCCGGCTCTCGCCCTCGTGGAGCGGGCCATCGCGACGTACCAGCTGCTCGAGGACGCGGCCGACGGGTTCGCCCGGGCGCAGCGCGGCGAGTTGTTGTCCCGGCTCGGCCGCGACGACGAGGCGATGGCCGCGTTCACCGCGCTGCGTCCCCGGCTGGTCCGCGATCCGGACGCGCCGATGTACCTCGCGGAGGCGCTGGAGGAGTGCGGCGAGGGCGCCGTCGCCGAGCAGTGGCTGACGGCGGCGCTGACCACGGTCCTGGACCGGCCGGAAGACAAGATCGACGAGCGGGTGGCGTCCGCGTTGCTGCACACCCGCCGCCGGGTCCGGCGGGAGATGGGGATGCCCGCCGACGAGTACGACGAGTTCCTCGACGGGGCGCCGGCCGGGAACGGTCAGAGCGTCATGTTCTGGCCGCACGACGAGTTCGACCGGGTGCAGTTGCGCTGGCCGGCGTTCGCCGAGGTCTACGGGCACACCTGGGATGATCATCGCGCCGATCTGGAGAAGGCGCTCACCGTCTGGGCCGAGTCCGGGCAGTCCGGCTTCCGCCTCTTCCCGGGTTCCGCCGACGGGTTGGCCGAGCACGTGAGCCGGCACGGCGGCGATCCCTCGGACGCAGCGGTGCGAGCCGGGTACGCGCAGCAGCTCGAAACCCACGTCCACGCGGTCGCGTGGCCGCCCGGCCGTAACGATCCGTGTTGGTGCGGTTCCGCCGCGAAGTACAAGAAGTGCTGCCTGCCACGGTCCCGCTGAGGGGTCCCCGACCGTGTGCTAACGTTCTTCCTCGTTGGCAAGCGCCGCTAGCTCAACTGGCAGAGCAGCGGACTCTTAATCCGCGGGTTGTAGGTTCAAGTCCTACGCGGCGCACCACGAAGGAAAAGGCCTCGCCCTGATGGGCGGGGCCTTTTTCGTTACTGCCTGTGATCAGGGGGCCGTGGGGAACCTGTGATCAGGGGGCCGTGGCGAACCCGCCGGTCACCATGCCGATGCCGCCCAGCGCGATGATCACGATCATCGGCAGGAACACCAGGTAACCCATGACGAGGCCGGCGATCGCCATGCCTCGGCCGGACTTGCGGCCGTCCTTCGTCTCGGCGAGTCCGATGTGGCCGAAGACCACCGCGAGCAGCGCCGGCACGGCCCAGGTGCACCAGCCGAGCAGCAGGCTGCAGATGCCGAGCACCAGCGCCGCCACCGACCAGGCCGAGGTGGGCATGCCGACGACCATGTGCGGGTGGTATCCCGGCGGCGGCAGGTACGGCGGCGTCTGGGGCTGTGGATAACCCGCTGCCTGCTGTTGATAACCGGTCTCGGGGTAGCCCGGCGCCCCGAAGACGGGAGGGGCCGGGTAGGCCGGCGGGCCGGAGTGGGCGGGCGGCGCCGAGTAGGGCTGCTGCGGCTCGTAGGGGAGCGGCGCGTACGGCTGCGGGGGGAACGGCGCGGCGTGCGGGAACGGCGCGGTGGGCGGCGCGCTCTCCGGAGCCGGGAACGGCGTGGTCGGCGTCGTGCCGTCCGGCTGGAACGGGGTCGTCGGCGGTGCGTTGTCCGGCGGGAACGGCGCGGTCGGCGGCGTGCTGTCCGGTGCGGGATAGGCCGGCGGGAACGGCGTGGTCGGCTCGAACGGGTCTTGCGGTGCGGGGTGTGACATCGGGCTCCGAGCTCCTGACACTGTGCGGGTGGGAGTCCGGCCGGTCCCACCCCCATTTGGACCGTTTGTTCATGCTGCCGCCCGGCTTCGCCCGTGGCTACTCGGTGAGACCCATTCGGTACGAAAATCTGGCCCGGCTCGGCCGTACGGTCGTGATCGCCGGCGGCCCGTATCGTCGGCGCCATGACGCGCGTCCTGCTGATCTCGGGGAGCACCCGCGACGGATCACTGCACACCGCCGCCCTGCGCACCGCGGCCCGGCACGCCACCGCGGGGATCACCGCCGACCTCTATGACGGCCTCTCCGGCCTGCCGGCGTTCGTGCCCGGCGAGCCGAACCCACCGGTCGCCGTCACCGAGCTGCGTGACCGGGTGACCCGGTCGGACGCGCTGCTGGTCAGCACCCCGGAGTACGCCGGATCGCTGCCCGGCAGCCTGAAGAACCTCTTCGACTGGCTGGTCGACGGCGGCGAGCTGAGCCGTAAACCGGTGGCCTGGCTCTCCGTGGTGACGCCGGGGCGCGACGACGGCGCCCGGGCGTCGCTGGAGTCGGTGCTCGAGCACGGCGGCGCCCGGCTGCTGCGTCCGGCCTGTGTGCGGATCCCGCTCGAGATGGCCGCCGTCGACGCGGCCGGCCTGGTCACCGACGTCCGGCTGCACGTGGCGCTGCAGGACATGGTGGGCGCGCTGGTCCGCTCACTGAATGAGCGGACCAGCGCACCGCAGCCGTCGTGGCAGGCGCACTCCAGCGTCTACCCGGTGGTGCAGCGCCAGGACGCGCCGCGGGGCGCCCAGCTGCCGCCGTGGGCCCGCGGCGTCAACTGACCCGGCAGACACGCCGCCTGCCGGCCTGCGGCGTCAACCGAGCCCGGTCGCGGCGGTCAGGCAGGCTTGGGCCCCGGCGCAGCGGGTCATCGCCTTGACCGACGCGCGCAGCCGCGCGATCCGGTCGGCCGACAGGTCGCCGGCCAGGTTGCGCAACTGGTCCGGGTCGGCCCGGTTGTCGTAGTACTCCCGGGTGCCGTCGACGTATTGGACATAGGTGAAGCGGGCGGTCCGGATCGCGTCGTACGTCGGCGGAATGTTGATGCTGTCCTGCTCGTAGTCCGGGTCGGCCGGGTCGGTCGCCGGGTCCCGGTGCTCGATCAGCGCGGCCTCCCGCCACCGCGCCGGGGTCTCCCCGGCCAGCAGCGGCTTGAGGCTCTGCCCGTCCACCTCGGCGGCGGCCGGCACCCCGGCCAGGTCGGTGAAGGTCGGCCTCAGGTCGATGTTCGCCACCACCGCGTCGACGGTCTGCCCGGCCTTGACGCCGTGCCCGGCGGCGATCAGCGGCACGTTCACGTCGGTGTCGAACGCGGTCTGCTTGCCGGAGGGCAGGCTGTGCTCACCCATGTGATAGCCGTTGTCCGAACTGAAGATCACGACGGTCTCGTCGGCGACGCCGGCCTTCGTCAGGGTCGACCGCAGCGCGCCGAGCATCCGGTCCACCGACACGACGGACTGGGCCCGTTTCCGGAACTCCTGGTCCATCCGGGCCTTCTGCTGGGCGTTCAGTTTCGGGTGCGGGGCGAGCCAGGCGGGCGCGTCCGCCGGCACCTTGTCGTACGCCGCGGTGCGGGGCGCCTTGAGCCCGGGGAACAGGTTCGCGTCCCGTGGCGCCGGTGTGTACGGGGCGTGCGGCGCGTACGTCGCCACCTCCAGCATGAACGGCGTGCCGGTCGCCGCCGAGGTGGTGATGAAGTCGGTCGTCCGGGCAGCCAGCACGTCGGTGAGGTAGTCCGCCGGCTTCTCGCCGTACTTCTTGACCGTCCCGTTCTCGTTCAGCGCGTAGTTGAAGTTGTCGTACGCGTTGCCACCCACGAACCACTGGTCCCAGCCCGGCGGCACATACGGCTTGCCGCCCCCGAAGCTGGTCGCCGGGAGGTACTCGTTGAGGTACTTGCCGAAGAACCCGGTGCGGTACCCGGCCGCCTGCAGGTCGGTCGCGAACGTCGACTTCTCCTGGCCGCGGCTGTGGAAGAGCCGGAAACCGCCGTCCGAGCCGTGGTTCTTGAAGATCCCGGTGTTGTGCGGAAACTGTCCCTTGAGGAGCGACGCGCGGGACGGGCAGCAGAGCGAGTCGGTCACCGTGTAGTTGACGAACCGCGTGCCCTCCTTCTGCATCTTCAGCAGGTTCGGCATGTACCGCACGAGGTTCTCGGAGAGATCGTCGGTGAGCACGAAGACGATGTTCGGCCGGCTCGCCGCCGATTCGGTGGCCGGGGCCGCCGAGGCGGACGGGCTCGCCGACCGGTTCCCGGTCCCCGGTGAGGATTCCGTGGTGGTGCACGCGGTCACGGCCAGTAGGGAGGCGGCGACGGCGAGCGCGCGGCGGAAGGAAGACATGGCGGGGCGGGAGCTCCATCCTTCAAGGGGTGGGGGCCTTCAAGGGACGACGGCCTTCAACAGGCGACGACCGGAGGGTATCCGCCCCGGGCACCCGGATCTGCCACGGTTGCTTACCTCTCGCTGAGATGATCTTTAAGAATCCCTCAACGGAGGCGGATCCGGCCCCACGGTGACGCATAGTCACCTCCATGCTCGCCGTCATCGCCGTCTGCTCCCAGCCACGCCCCCGACGTCCCCGTCGCCTGGTTCCGCCGCGCCCCCGGCTGCCCCGGCGACCGCCCCGCACGCCCCGGCGCAGCAGCTGATCCCCTGAGGCATCGACCCGGTACGACGATGCGCGACGTGCCCTGGCCGACCCGCGCCTCTCCAAGCAGTCCGCGTTCTCGGTCGGCTCGTCCGCGACGGCGAACAGGCAGTCCAGCCCGGCCGCGATCCTCTCCCGGCACATGCTGGCAGCCGATCCGCCGGACCACACCCGGTTGCGCCGCCTGGTGTCGGCCGCCTTCACGGCCCGGCGGATGGAGAGCCTGCGCCCGCGGATCGAGGAGATCACCCGGGACCTGCTCGACGCGATCGATGGCCGGGACGAGGCCGACCTGATCGACACGTTCGCGTTCCCGCTGCCCATCCAGGTCATCTGTGAGCTGCTCGGGGTGCCGGCCGCCGACCGGGACGACTTCCGCGCCTGGTCCAACGTGATAGTCGCCGGCTCGCAGTCCGGCGACCGGCTGGAGCCGGCGATCCGCGCGATGGTGGGGTACATCCTGGCCCTGATCGCCGAGCGCCGCGCGACCCCCGGCCCGGACCTGCTCTCCGGCCTGATCCAGGTGCGCGACGAGCAGGACCGGCTCACCGAGGAGGAGCTCTCCTCGATGGTGTTCCTGCTTCTCATCGCCGGTCACGAGACCACCGTCAACCTGATCGGCAACGGGACGTACCTGTTGCTGCGCGACCGCCCCCGGTGGAAGCGGCTGCGGGCCGAGCCGTCGCTGCTGCCCACCGCGATCGAGGAGTTCCTGAGGTACGAGGGGCCGGTGGAGACCTCCACGTTCCGGGTCGCCACCGAGGACCTGGAGATCGGCGGGGTCACCGTGCGCGCCGGCGACCCGGTCGTGGTCGTGCTGCTGTCGGCGAACCGTGACGGCGACCGTTTCCCGGACGCGGACGAACTGCGCCTGGACCGGACGCAGAACCCGCACCTGGCGTTCGGGCACGGCATCCACTACTGCCTCGGCGCGCCGCTGGCCCGGCTGGAGGCGCAGATCGCTTTCACGCAGTTGATGGCCCGCCATCCCGGCCTGCGGCTGGCGGTCGAACCGGAGGCTCTGCGGTGGCGTCCCGGGCTGCTGCTGCGCGGGCTGCATGAACTGCCGGTGCTCCTGTAGACCTGGCATGATGGCGGCCGTGTCCGTCCCTCATGATCCGTACTACTCGCCGACCACCAAGCTGCCGGTCGTCAAGCCGTCCGGCGCCGGCGTCCGCCTGAAGATCCTGGGCGCGATCACGGCCGCCACGGTGGTGATCGTGTCGGTCGCGGTCTGGATCATCTCGCCGGGTTCGTCCGACGGGGACGAGACAGCGGCCGTGCCGCTCGCCGTGCCCAGCGCAATCGTCACCGAGCCCTCGCCGGAGCTCACGGCCGAGGTGGAGCCCTCGGTGACCCCGAGCACCGCGCCGACGTCGAAGCCGACGCCGGCCACCACCCGGCCGGTGCGCCCGGCCGAGCTGGTGACCCAGCTGATGACCGTGGTGCGGGCGCTGGAGAAGCGCGGCGAGCTTGACGACGACGGCGCCAAGGCGCTGAACCGGCGACTGCAGCATCTGAAGAACCGGCTCCGCAAGGATCCGGAGAAGGCGTCCGGCAAGCTCGACGAGTTCGTCAAGAAGCTGGCCGACCTGCGCGAGGACGGGGACATCAGCGAGGACGGATTCCAGGCGCTCGCGGCCGGGGCGACGCAGATCGGCGCGGTGCTCCCGGCCGCCGGCTCGGGCTCCGATTCCGGCTCCAGCGATGACGGCGACGATGACGACGACGATGATGACGACTAGCCAGGGATCACCCGTCCCCGGATAGACCTGGCCACGGGTCAGCTGATGCCCAGCTCGGCCATCCGGCGGATCTCGGCGACCTGCTCCACCGCCGACTCATTGGCTAATTCGGACAGTCGCTCGTCCATCCCGCTCCGCAGCAGATCCGCGGCCATCTGCTGGGCGCCCTTGTGGTGCTCGGACATCATCGCGACGAACTGGCGGTCGAAGGCGGCGCCGGTGGCGGCGGTCAGCGCGGCGACCTTCTCCGCGCTCTGGCCGCCGGGCATCGTGGAGTGGTCGTGCGACGGGTCCGACTCCGGCCGGTTCCGGTCCTTCAACCAGGACCTCAGGTAGTCCATCTCGAGTTTCTGCCCGACGCTGATCCGCTCCGCCAGCCGTTTCAGCGCGGCGTTGCCGGCCTGGGAGGGCGCCAGGTCGGCCATCTCCACGGCCTGCTGATGGTGGGCGATCATCATCTGCACGTACGCCACGTCGATCGAGTTGTAGGCGCTCCCGTCGGGCGCCTTCACTTGATCAGAATCGGACACTTTTGCCGATTCTCCGGGACGACCCGGCAACAGCACCGGCACCGGCGATGATGAGGCGGTGGGTGCCGTGGCCTCCGGCGTCTCCTTCTCGGCGGTACAGGCGGACAGGGCGATCCCGCCGGCGGCCAGGACCGTCAAGGTCGCGGCCGCCAGGGTCCGGGCGTGTCGGCGATTCATCGCTTCCTTTTCGGTAAGGGTCCCCAACGCAACATTCGACAGCTATCGTAACGACCGACATCGCTGTCACCGGGGGTGCTCGCGACACAACTCGCGGTGTGTCGTCGGTGGCTCCGTATCCGGAAGGAGCTCCATGAAGCACCCTGCCCCACAAGGGCGGTTCAAGCGCCTGTTCAGTATCGGGTCTGCGGCAGCCCTGCTCAGCTTCTTGGTCGCGGCGCCTGCCCAGGCGGCAGCGGCGGACATTCCGGGCGTCGATGAGATCCGGAGCAGCTCGAATCTCAAGCAGATCGCCAACATTCCCAAGCCGGCCCCGTTCGCCGCCGAGAACGCGCTCAACTCGGACTGGGCGTTCCAGGGCAAATACGCGTACGGCGGCAACTACAACGGCTTCACCGTCTACGACATCCGCAATCCCCGGAGCCCGCAGGTCGCGGCCGTCGTGGTGTGCCCCGGCTCGCAGAACGACATCACGGTCTGGGGAGACCTGCTCTTCCTCTCCACCGACTCGCAGCGTTCCGACGACTCGTGCCAGAGCACGTCCGTCCCGTCCACCGCGCCGGCCGAGACGCCGCGCTGGGAGGGCATCAAGGTCTTCAGCATCAAGGACCCGCGGAACCCGCAGTACGTGGCCTCCGTGAAGACCGACTGCGGCTCGCACACGCACACCATCGTGCCGGGCAAGGGCTGGGACAAGTCGGTCTACCTCTACGTGTCGTCCTACAACCTGTCCGGCGTGAGCCTGCCGAACTGCGCATGGCCGCACGACAAGATCTCGATCGTCAAGGTCCCGCTGAAGAAGCCGGCGGCCGCGAAGGTCGTCGCCACGCCGGTGCTCTTCCCGGACGGCGGCTTCCCGGGCAGCGACTACGGCACCGCGACCAGCGGCTGCCACGACATCACCGCGTACCCGGCCAAGGACATCGCGGCCGGCGCCTGCATGGGTGACGGCGCGCTGTTCGACATCTCCAACCCGGTGGCGCCGAAGGTGATCACCACGGTGCGGGACACCGAGAACTTCGCGTTCTGGCACTCGGCGACGTTCGACAACGACGCCGACAAGGTCGTCTTCACCGACGAGCTCGGCGGCGGCGGCCAGGCCACCTGCAACCCGGCGATCGGGCCGAACCGTGGCGCGAACGCCATCTACGACATCAAGGGCAAGGGCAAGAAGCTCAAGCTCGAGTTCCGCAGCTACTTCAAGATCCCGCGGGAGAACGCCTCGACCGAGAACTGCGTGGCCCACAACGGCTCGCTGATCCCGGTCAAGGGCCGCGACATCATGGTCCAGGCGTGGTACCAGGGCGGCATCTCGGTCTGGGACTTCACCGACTCCCGCAAGCCCAAGGAGATCGGGTTCTGGGAGCGCGGCCCGCTCAGCACCGAGCGCGCCGTCACCGGTGGCTCGTGGTCCGCGTACTGGTACAACGGCTTCATCTACTCCAACGACATCCAGAAGGGTCTGGACGTCCTGGAGGTCAGCGACCGCCGGATCGACAAGGCGGAGCGCGAGCGCACCTGGCAGTTCAACGCGCAGACCCAGAGCGATTACCGTCGCTGGTAAACCTGGGTGAGCAGCACTGATGGGACCGTCCGTCCGGGCGGTCCCATCAGCGTCAGCCCGATCGGGTGATCAACCCGCGCGGCGTAATCGGACTTTCTGCCCATATCGGTACGTTCGTTGCATGGCCACGACACACCGCAGCGCTCTGCTCCGGTCGTTGCCTGTTCTGCTGGCGCTCGTTCTGGCCTTCTTCACCGCACCGGCCTCGGCCGGTCAGCCCTCCCGTGGCCCGGGCGCACACAGCATCTCCGCTTCTGCCGTGGCGGTCTCCACGGCCTCCGCCGACCTCGGTGACACGTCGGCGCGTACCCCGGAATCGCCGGCCGCCATGCCGGCACCGCTCTGCTCGACCACCTGCGCTGAGCGCGTCCTGAGCGCTCAGATCGTTCCCGGCGTCGCCGGCTCGCGGGCCCCGCCCGCCGCTCTCGCCTGACCCTTGTCGGACAGCACCTCGTGCTGCCTGTGGGTCCACGCATGCCGGGAGCGCCGGGACGGTTCCAGATCCTCGCTCCGGCTCCTTCTTTCGAACCAGCCCCCGGACCGAGACGAGCGGACGGAATCTCCTGCGATGAACATCCTTGCCGACATGCTGCTGACCGAGCCCGCCCCGATGGCGATCTGGGCGACCCTGATGCTGCTCACCCTGCCGGCCCTTGTGGTGCTGGCCAGCCCGCACAACGTGCGGAACCCCGGGCGGGCCCTGATCGACACGGTGGGCTTCCTGCGCCGCCGGGCCGAGCGCAGGGACGCCGAGCGCCTGCGGCGCATCGAGGAGGCCGTTCAGGCTGCGCGGTACGCCGACGAGGTGGGTGTGGCGGCGGAACAGGCCGGGTACGCGGCGCAGCGCTGGCAGGGGCACTGGGAGGCGGCCGGGGAGCGGGTGGACGCGGCCTGGCAGGCGTGGCGGGCCGCGGACGCGCGCTGGGCCAGGAGCCGGGCCACGGCGGCCTTCGGCACGCCCTACACCCCGAAGACCCCGATGGAGTACGCGTACCGCGAGCGCTTCCTGCACCGGGCGGTGCAGGCCGCCGCTGTCCGTGGTGAGCTGCCCGTGGCGGCGGTCGCGGACGCGCTGCACGGCCGCAACGGGTGGGATGCCCGGTTGCACCCGGCCGTGCAGGAGACGGTGGTGCTGCAGGCGAGCGCCGCGCACCTGCGGCGGGTGCACGAGCGTGCCGTGGAGGCCGAGCGGATGGCCTGGCAGGACTCGCTGCGGGCCGGCCGCAACCGGGACAGCCTGGCCCGGGAGGCGGCGGTCGCCACGGCTCACGCCGAAGCGGTCCGGCACCTGATCCCGCTGCCCGGCACCGCAGCGGCAGCCTTCCGGCCGGCTTTTGCCTGACCCTTCGTGGGGTTCAGGTGACCGATTGTCATCATTTCAGTGCTGCGGCGGGGTGTCTCGCCGGCGAGTGCTGGACCCGCGCCACGGCGCCCCGCGGGGAGGCGCCGTGGCTTCCTCAAGTCGCACATCGCGAAAGTCGATCATCTGTTCACGACTTCCATCGGTGCACGCCTATCGGTAGGCTCTCACGAGTCGATATCGAATTCGCCGTCCTTGGCGGAGTCCACGAAAGCGGTCCACTCCGCTTCCGTGAACAAGAGAGCCGGGCCCGTCTGGTCCTTGCTGTCACGGACGGCAATTCCCCTGTCGAGGATTGCCACCTCGACACAGTTGTTGCCGCCGCTGCCGTTACTGCGACTGCCTTTTTTCCAGACGGCACCGTCGAGTTGGTGCGCGAGCATACTCGAGCACCTCCCTTCGATATGAGATTCTTTCGGGAGTGCTACGCGACGAGCAGACTCTCGATCATCTTTATCGTAGTCCGATGATCGAGCGCCTTCGCGCTCATTCGCTCGAACTCCTGTCGGTACCGGGCAACCTCGTCTGGTTGCTCTTCGTAATAGTCTCCCGCAAGGCCTTCGAGGTAGACAACATCCAAATGGGTAGTCTCCCGGAACTCCAAAAGTGCTGCTGACCCGCCCAGGAACGGATGTTCCCCGGCGCTGAAGGGCAAGATCTGCAACATTACATTCGGTAATCTAGCTGTATCGATCAGATGTTGCAGTTGCTCCGCCATGACGTCCTCGCCGCCGATCACCCGGCGGAGCACGGATTCGTCGATGATCGCGGAGAGCTCCAGGGGCCGATCCCCGCCGAGCCGGCTCTGCCGGGTGAGCCGCAGCGCGACGCGCCTGTCGATCTGCTGCGGTGTGTCGGTGGAGCGACCGGTCTTGATCAGGGCCCGCATGTACGCCTCGGTCTGCAGCAGGCCGGGCACGATGATCGGCTCCCAGGCCCGCATCGAGGACGCGGCCGCCTCCAGGCCCACGAAGTTGCCGGGGCGCATGATGTCGCGGTAGTCGGTCCACCAGGTGCGCTCCCGGGAGAGCCGGGCCAATTCCACCAGCGCTTCGCGATATCCCTGGTCGCGCACGTTGTACAGGGTCAGCAGATCACGCACGTCGCGCGGGGTCACCGCCACGCGCGCGGTCTCGATCCGGGTGACCTTGGCGGCGTGCCATTCGAAATGCCGGGACACGTCCTGTTGCGTCAGGCCGGCGGCTTCCCGGCATCGTTTCAGCTCCGCTCCCAGTCGGCGGCGTCGTAGCGTCGGACCCTCGATATCGGACACCTGGACTCCCTACGGTCCTGATGCGGTCGATATTACGACCGGTACCTCACGATCCAGTAGCCCATTGATGATCACGCGCCCCATGATCGCCATTCTGCATGATCCATTTAGGAGTGTCAGACTGCAGGGCCTGAATAAGAAGTCTAGTACTTCTTGTATTGACCTTGGTGTTGGGTACATGATGCTGCGGACATCGAGTTCTGTCTTCTTTCCTACACATAGAGAAATGATCATTGGAACTGGCGTCTAAGGGGCGTGGCGCAAGTGTTGGCTGACCAGTACTACCTGATCGCACACGAGGACCGGACCGGCCGGTCCAGACTCCATCCCCGCGCGACCGGCCTCGGACTGGCCGCCGCTCTGCTCTCCGAATTAGTTCTCGAAGGCCGTGTCGGTGTCGCCGACGGCGAGCTGTTCATCGTCGATCGTCATCCACCGCGCGACGCGCTCTCCCACGACGTCCTCGATCTGCTCAGTGCCCAGTCACAGCACACGGACGTCCGGACCTGGCTCGCCTTCCTCTCCCAGGACGCGGCCCTGCGCGTCGCCGAGCGCCTGATGCGCGTCGGCGCCGTCGAGATGGTCACCCGCCGCCGGATGCTCGGCTCCACACAGACGCTCTACATGCCCAACACCGCACGGCAGCGCAACGCCGCGGCCTGGGCCTCCACCCGGATCGCCAACATCCTGGTCCGGGGCATGGACCTCAACCTGTCCGACCGGATGCTCGTCGGCCTGGTCGTCGCGACCGGGCTCACCCGCCACGTCATGTACGGGTTCGAGAACTACCCGCACATCTACCACGCCCTGCCCAGCATGATCGCCTCCCTGCCCAACGACCTGCGTGAGCTCGTCGAGTGCACCGAGCAGTCGGTGGGCACCGCCCTCGCGGTGGGGCGACGGTGACCGGTCGTCATCAGCGCCGCCGCAACAACCCCGACCAGTGGGCCGGCACGATGCTGATGGAACTCCAGCGGACCAACCGCAACGGGCCGGACATCGTCAGTCAGTCGCTGGCGAGCAACCGGCTCGGCGTCTCCTCGGTGGTGTTCTTCGGCGTGGCCGGCGCGGCGCCGCTCACCGTGATCATCGGGGCCATCTCGACGATCTACGCGGTGGTCGGCAACACGGCTGTCCCGCTGGTCTACCTGGTGGTGGCGGGGATCCTCTCGATCTTCACGGTCGGGTTCGTCGCGATGAGCCGGCACATCGTCAACTCCGGGGCGTTCTACGCGTACATCAGCCATGGCCTCGGCCGGGAGCTCGGCGTCGCGGCGGCGTTCGTCGCCCTGGCCGCCTATTCGCTCATGCAGATCGGTCTCTTCGGCCTGTTCGGGGTGGTGGCCTCGGGCATTCTCGAAGCGATCGGCCTGACCGCCTCCTGGCTCGCCTGTGCGCTGGTGGCCTGGGCGCTGATCGCGGTGCTCGGCATGCTCTGGGTCGACCTGAGCGGCAAGGTGCTCGGCATCCTGCTGATCGCCGAGATCGCGGTGGTGCTGATCTACGACCTGGTGATGGCGGGGAACCCGGCCGAGGGTTCGGTCAGCTTCGCCGCGCTGGCGCCGCAACAGCTGCTCACACCCGAGGTCGTCGCCATGATGGTGCTCGCCATCGGCGGCTTCACCGGTTTCGAGGCGACCGTCGTGCTCTCCGAGGAGGCGAAGGACCCGAAACGCACGATTGCCCGGGCCACCCACCTCTGCGTGATCCTGGCCGGCATCCTCTGCGCCCTGTCGGCGTGGGCGATGTCGGTGGCGGCCGGCCCGACACAGATCGTCGCGTCGGCCCGCACCGAGCAGACCGACCTGGTGTTCACCCTGGTCGCGCCCCATGTGCCGGACACCCTGATCACCATCGGCTACCTGCTCTTCATGACCAGCATCTTCGCCGCCCTGCTCGCGTTCCACGCCGCTGTCTCGCGGTACCAGTTCGCCCTCGGCCGGGAGCGGGTGCTGCCGAGCCGGTGGGGGACGGCTCACCCGCGTACCGGAGCTCCGGTCGTCGGATCGATCACCCAGAGCATCCTGGCGCTCGGGGTGCTGCTCACCTACGGCATGCTCGGCATCGACCCGCTGGTGCACCTGTTCGCGTGGCTGACCGTGGTCGGCGGGCTGGGCGTGCTGATTCTGATGTGGAGCGCGTCCGCCGCGGTGATCGCGTTCTTCGTCCAGCACTCGCGTGGGGAGAACGTGTGGCGTGGCCGGGTTGCTCCGATCATCGCGTTCTTCCTGCTCAGCATCATCCTGCTGGCGACCGTCATCGGCTTCGGCGACCTGCTGCAGGTGGGCAGCGACTCGGTCTTCCACTGGGTGTTCACGGTGGGGTACCTGATCTGCGCGGCCATCGGCTTCTGCTGGGCGCTGATCGTGAAGCGCACCCGACCGGACGTGTACGCGGGGATCGGCCGGGGAGCGGACGGCCGGAACGTCGTCGACTACGCCGAGCTGGCCCGCCCGCACTCACACGCGCATGCGCAGACCAACGCGCAGCACCCGCACGAGTATCGAGACCAACTTCCGTCGATCAAGTAGGGAAGATCCATGACGTACGCCATCCAAGAACTCGTGATCCGGCATGTGTCGCCGTTCGACACCGAGGAGATCACCACTCTGGTGGCCGAGGCCATGTGGGACGGCCCGGTGGCTCGCTGGATGCAGCCGGACATGCTGGTGCGCAGGCGTAACTCGCCCCGATACTTCGAGATCTTCGTGGAGCACGCCCTGCAGCACGGCGAGGTCTACAGCACCGCCGACGCGGACGGCCGGATGAGTGGCGTGGCGCTCTGGTTCCCGCTCACCGCGATGATCCCGGCGCCTGTGGATTACGAGCGCCGGCTCAAGGAGGCCTCGGACACCGCGTTCGACAGGTGCCAGCAGCTGGACGCCGCGCTCGACGAGCACCACCCGCTCGAGCCGCACCACTACCTGGCGTTCATGGCGGTGCGGCCCGGCCAGCAGAACCGTGGCATCGGCAGCGCATTGCTGGACCGTCACCACGCACGGCTGGACCGGGCCGGGCTCCCCGCCTATCTCGAGGCCAACGATCCGCGCAACCGTGACCTTTACCTTCGGCACGGATACCAGGTCCGGTCCGTGATCGAGCTACCCGACGGGCCCCCGCTCTGGTGCATGTGGAGGTCGCCTATGGCCTGACGATCTTACGAAGCCGTGGGAAACTCGTAGATCCAGAACGACTGCTGGTCCATGCATGAGGCTTGCAACGTGCCGCCGGAGAGCCGGCGCAACATCAACCGGATCACCTTTGACATGTTGCGACTGTCGTCGTTGTAACGGCAGAAGTCGAGTGCGATGATCCCGTTTCGATCCGTGGCGGTGCGGTACATGGCCTCGACCAATTCCGCGAAGGCACGGGTGGACCGGGCGTCCTCAGCGACGGCTACGAATCCGCAGTACCAGATCTTGTTCTGCGCGTAGAGATCGGGCCACCGGCGTTCGAAGTACTCGGGTGCGATCAACGGCATCGCGTAAAGATCATTGGTGTACGTGGACAGGCCGCAGAGTTTGCCGCCGTCGTCGAGGCAGAGGTACTTGTCGACTCGGGGATCGAACATGACCTGGTCGAACTCGGCCCGATACATCAGATGGCGCTGCACGGCGAGGGCGCGGACCTCTTTGAACGCGCCTTCGTAGAGATCCCACGCGGTCTCGTGCATGTCGTCGGTGATCTGGTCGATGACTTTGACAAGCATGGCTGCTCCCCCACGGGCCCGTGCCGAGCGGTCCCGCTTTCGCACTCAAGTCGATCGATAACAGGTGACCACAGAGTACGAAGTGCAATAGGGCCACGACAATGCGTATTCACCAAAATCATGTGCCAATCCAGTTTGGAGTGATGCCCTTGGCTACTCGATCGTGCAACTTGCGTCTTTGCAGGTAGCCGCGAGATCGACCCGTCTGAGCCCGCGCCGGCCATTCTCACCGGAGTTGCTGGAAATCGGTTTTCGAAAAGTGCAGTCTCTCGTGGATCAGCCTTTTCGTAGAATGCACCGAGTACTAGCCTTCGCGTTATGAGCATCGTGCGCTCGCCCGGGCTCACCCTTCGACGACGCGACGGGTCGTGGCGCGGCTGTCCGTCTGCGGGCCATCCCCGGCGAGGTGCGCATCCCCCGCTCGCCCCCGGATGGCCCGCCCTCATGCATTCATTGACATAGTTTGACGTCCGTACTTAGTCTGCCGAGGTCAGAGTGGGAGCGCTCCCGATCTCCCGCATCCGCGCGCGTCCTCATCAGGAGCGTCATGTCGCGTCTACCAGGCAGACTGCGAGGCCTCTGCCTCGGCCTCGCCTCGATCCTCGGGCTGTCCATCGCGGTGACCGTCCCAGCCACCGCCGTCGCTGTCCCGGCCGCAGGCGTCGCTGTTCCGGCCGCAGCCGTCCACGCGGCCCCGCGCACCCCGGCGCAGGCCGTCGCCGCGATGCAGCCCGGATGGAACCTCGGCAATACGTTCGACTCCACCGGCGACGACGAAACCTCGTGGGGCAACCCCCGGGTCACCCGCGAGCTGCTCGCCGGCATCAAGGCACAGGGCTTCCGGAGCATCCGGATCCCGGTCACGTGGGGACAGCATCAGGGACCCGATCGGGTGATGGACCCCGCGTACCTCGCCCGGGTGGACGAGGTGGTCGGCTGGGCACTCGATCAGGGCCTCTACGTGATGATCAACGTGCATCACGACTCCTGGCAGTGGATCAACGGGATGGCGGCCGACCACGACGCCGTGCTGGCCCGCTTCACCGCGATCTGGACCCAGGTAGCCACCACCTTCCGCGACGCCTCACCCCGCCTCGTGCTGGAGAGCGTCAACGAGCCGCAGTTCACCGGCGGAGACCCGGCCGCGCTGCTCGCCCTACTGAACACGACCTTCCACCGCATCGTGCGCGGCACCGGCGGCGGCAACGCCGGCCGGTTGCTCGTGCTGCCCACTCTGCACACCTCGGCCGACCAGGTGCATCTCGACAACCTGGCCGCCTCGATGGCCTCGCTCGGCGACCCGAACCTGATCGCCACCGTGCACTACTACGGGTACTGGCCGTTCAGCGTCAACGTGGCCGGCGGTTACCGCTTCGACGCCACCGCACGACAGGACATGCTCGACATGTTCACCCGGATCTCCGCCACGTTCGCCGTCCGCGGCATCCCGGTCATCATCGGCGAATACGGCCTGCTCGGCTTCGATCGGCACACCGGCACGATCGAGCAGGGCGAGAAACTGAAGTTCTTCGAGCTCTTCGGACACCTGGCCCGCACCCACGGGGTCACCACGATGCTCTGGGACAACGGCCAGCACTTCGACCGTACCCAATCGGTTTGGAAAGATCGTGAACTTTTCGCCCAGATCCGGAGCAGCTGGCGAACCCGCTCCGGCACCGCCGGCAGCGACCTGATCTTCGTGCGCCGATCGGTGCCGGTGACCGCGCAGGCGATCACGCTGAACCTGAACGGCACCGGCTTCACCCAGATCCGCCTCGGCACGAGCACCCTGCGTCGCGGCCCCGACTTCCAGATCTCCGGCGACCAACTCACCCTCACCGCCGGGTTGCTCACGCGACTGACCCAGACCCAGGGGTACGGGGTCAAAACGTCCCTTTCCGTGCGATTCTCGCGAGGCGTCCCGTGGCGAATGGACGTGATCTCCACGGATCGACCCGTCGTCGCGGCGGCCGGCGGGAGCACGGACGCGTTCGCGGCACCGGTCGCCTTCAACGGTGATCGGCTGGCGACGATGACCGCGACCTACGCGGATGGCAGCAATGCTGGTCCGCACGGGTGGACGCCGTACAAGGAGTACGACCGCGCCTTCGTCCCCGATCCGGCGGCGGGGGTGATCCGGTTGACGCCGGAGTTCTTCGCGGAGGTCGCGGACGGGGCGCCGGTGACGGTGGGGTTCCACTTCTGGAGCGGGGAGGTGATCCGTTACGTGGTGGTACGTGACGGTTCAGCCGTGACGGGCACGCCCGTCGTTTGACGGGTTCGAGGGGCGGGCGGCGGACGCAGAGTGAGCGCAGGGCACCGCCCGCGTCGCCCGCGCCCCCGCGTCGCCCGCGCCCCCCGCGTCGCCCGCGCCCCCCGCGTCGCCCGCGCCCCCCCGCGCCGCCCGCGCCCCACCGCGCCGCCCGCCCCACCGCGCCGCCCGCCCCACCGCGCCGCCCGCCCCACCGCGCCGCCCGCCCCACCGCGCCGCCCGCACTGCCGGCACCGCCCGCGTCGCCAGCACCGCCGCGCCGCCCGCACCCGCCGGGGCCGCCGCGCCGCCTGCGCTGAGGACCGGCTGGTCCGGCTGGTGCTGAGTGTCGTGCACTGGGAGCCGGCCGGTCCGGCTGGCGGTGAGTGTTGTCGCGCGCTGGGTGCCGGCTGGTCCGGCTGGTGGTGAGTGCTGTCGCGCTGGGAACCGGCTGGTCCGGCTGGTGGTGAGGGCTGCTGCACTGAGGACCGGCCGGACCGGCCGGACCGGCCGGCTCTCAGTGTTGTTGGGATGTCTCGGCGGCGCCTCAATCACCGCCATGCGTCCACCCGCTGACAACGCCCCGCAAAGGCGGCGATCAACTGAAGTGCAACCCCGCGACTGTCGTGCCGCCCTCGGTGAACTGGACGAAGACGTCGTGCCGGCCGGTGCAGCGCGGGATCTGCGACGACACCTCGATCAGCGGGTCCGCGCCGGCCGCCACCGGCACCGGCAGTACTGCCAGCACCGGCCCGGAGAGCGGATCGTCCAACCGGATCATGATCGTGGACCCGGCGGGGGCGGCGACGGTGGCCCGCGCGCGGGTCAGGCCCTGCCCGAAGTCGACGTCGTCGAAGACCGCCCACGCTCCGGGCGCTGAACTGCGCAGTGCCTCTCCCGCAGCGGTTCCGGGGATCGGCACGGTGCTGGCCAGGGCGTACCCGTCGTTGTCGGTCATGGTGAGGCTGGGGGAGCGGGCCGGTATCCGCTCGCCGTGGACGCGGAGCGTCGTGGTCTGGCGCCAGTCGGTGCTGGAGCGGCCGGCCGCGACCGTGTGGGTGGCGTCCTCGATCACCCAGCGGGAGCGGGTGACGTCCCAGAATGCCAGGTCGGCGGCGGTCAGTGCGAAGTGGACCGTGGAGCGTCCGCCGGGTGACAGGTGGATCCGCTGGAAACCGCGGAGCCGGCGCAACGGCTGCTTGACCCGGGATCGCTGCTGGCGGGTGTAGAGCTGCACCACCTCGTCACCGGGGCGGTCACCGGTGTTGACCACGTCGACGGAGACCGTGACGGCGCCGGCCGAGTCGATCGCCGGCGTGTCGAGCCGCAGGTTCTCGTAGCGGAACGAGGTGTACCCGAGTCCGTGGCCGAACGGGAAGAGCGGCTCGCCACGGTAGTACAGGTAGGTGGCGTCCGACGCGATGATGTCGTAGTCGAGCAGGTCCGGCAGGTCACCGTCATGGGCGTACCAGGTCTGGGTGAGCCGGCCGGACGGTTCGGCGGCGCCGAAGAGGATGTCGGCGAGCGCGGCACCGTGTTCCTGGCCGCCGTGCGCGGACCAGAGCAGGGCCGGCAGGTGCTGACTGGCCCAGCCGACGGCGTACGGGTAACTGCTCGTCAGCGCGAGAACGGTACGCGGATTGGCGGCTCGCACCGCCCGCATCAGATCGTCCTGGGTGCCGGGCAGGTCGAGGTCACGGCGATCCGCGGTCTCCCGCCCGGCGACCAGCGGGTGGTTGCCGAGGGCCAGCAGCACCACGTCCGCCTCCGCGGCCACCTCGGCGGCCGCCGCGACCCCGTCGACCAGCAGATCGACGGTGAAGACTGTCGCGTCGGCCACCGAGGTGGCCGCGGTGCGGATCAGGCCGTCGTCCCCCGCCACCAGGAAGCGGTTGCTTTGCAGATGGTGCACAACCATTCCCTGGGGTACGGGTAAGAAGCGCAAGGATTCCCGAACCTCCCAGCCGTTCGGGCCGGGGCGATCCGTCACCAGCAGATCAGCGTCGGAGCCGACGAACCCGCCGGTGGAGACGGCGCGCAGCGAGATCGTCTCCTCGCCCCAGTCGAGCACGTCGAACAGCGCCTCTTCCGGGATGTCGGGCGCTTCGGTACCCCGTACCCCCAAATGGTGTGAAGCGGACGCCCAGAGCAGGCCGGACGCGCAGCGCAAGGCCACGCGGTCCACGCCCTCCGCGAAGAGCACCGCGTCCGCGCCGATCCGGCGGGTGACGCCGGCGCGCAGGGTGGTGCGGTACGGCGGAGTCCCGCTGTACCAGTCCTCGAAGACCTGATCAGCGAGCGGCCCGATCACCGCGACCCGGCCCACGGTCTGCGGGTCGAGCGGCAGGATCCCGTCGTTGCTCAGCAGCACGGCCGACGCGCGGGCGGCCTCGTGGGCCAGCTCCCGGTGCTCGCCGCAGTCGATCACTTCCGGGCCGATGTGCCGGTACGGGTCGGAGGCCGCATCGAACTCGCCGAGCCGCACCCGGATCGACAGGATGTGCCGGACCGCCGCGTCGACGTGCGACTCCGTGATCAGTCCACGGTCGTAGGCCGCGGTGAACCGTTCCCGGGTCGCCGTCACGTCCTCGGTCACGCAGTCGATGCCGGCGCGCAGCGCTGCCGCGAACCCGGCCACGTGATCGTCGAACCAGTGCTGGTCACCGGCCAGGTTGTGCACCGCCCAGGCGTCGCCGACGACCAGCACATCGTCCTCGGCCCACGATCGAAGTGTCTCGTCGATCAGCGGGCTGAGGTGCGTGGGACGGCCGTTGACCAGGTTGTACGACGCCATCACGGCCACCGCGGCCCCGTCGGCCAGAGCGGGCCGGAACGCCGGGAGCTCGTACTCGTGCAGCACCCGCGGCGGCAGGTTGCTCGACGTGAGGCAGCGATCGGTCTCGTTGTTGTAGCCGAGGAAGTGCTTGAGCGTCGGCGCGGTGCGCAGCCACAGTGGATGATCGCCGCGCAGGCCCCGGGAGTACGCGGTGCTGAGCACCCCGGTGAGCCACGGGTCCTCGGCGTAACCCTCCTCGTTGCGTCCCCATCGCGGGTCGCGGAGCAGGTTCACGACCGGCGCCCAGACGTTGAGGCCGACGTTCTCCGGGTCGCGGTGGTGCATCGCGCGGACCTCGGTGCCGACGGCTTCGCCGACCCGCCGCATCAGGTCCGGGTTCCAGCTGCTGGCGAGTCCGACCGCCTGGGGGAATGCGGTGGCGGTGCCGAGCCAGGCGACGCCGTGCAGCGCCTCGGTGCCGGTGCGGAAGGCGGCGACGCCGAGCCGGGGTACGGCTGGCTGGTACTGGTTGAGCAGGGCGATCTTCTCGTCCAGGGTCAGCCGGTCGAGCAGGTCGGCGACCCGGACGGCGACCTTGTGCTGCGGGTCGCGGAAGGCGGGGGTGGGCTCGCTCTTTCCGGGGCCGGGCTCGCGGAAGGCGGGGGTGGGCTCGCTCTTTCCGGTGGCGGCCTCGCGGAAGGCGGCGGGCTCGTGGTCGGTGGGGGATTCGGTCACGACGCGTTCCTTCGGGGACATGTCGAAGCGCTTCGACAACCAGGCGCGCGAATGGATTTCGCGAATGTTTCGGTCGGGGTTCCTCGAGGCTCGCACCCGCGCACGCCCGGGTCAAGCAGTAACGGGTATCGATCTGCCGTGGTCCACGCGGTCCAGATGCGACAGTGCGCCGCCCAGCGCCGCGGCGTGCAGACCGAGCTCGGAGGCGACCACGCGAACGCCGCCCGGCGCCGGCGTGTGCCCGGCCAGCTCGGCCTCGGCGGGCGGGATCAACCACTCGGCGAGCGTCGCGTAGTGGTCGCCCAGCACGATCACCGAGGGGTCCGCGAGGTTCGCCAGGATCGCCAGGCCCTGGCCCAAATGGCGGCCGGTGTCCCGGAGCGCGGCCAGCACGCCCGCGTCGCCGGACCGGGCCAGCACGGAGATCTGCTCGACGGAGGGTCCGAGATCGGTGAGCGACTCCGGGTCGAAGCCGGGCAGGGCGCGGCGGGCAAGCGGTTCGATGCCGGCCAGGTCGTGCAGGGTGGGTGAGCCGGCCGGGCCGAGGGTGAGACGGCCGATCTGGCCGGTGAAGCCGCGGGCGCCGTGCAGTGGCCGGCCGTCGACGACGATGCCCGCCTCGATGCCGGCCGCGCCGGTCACCACGACGAGGTTGTCCTCCGCGAGCGCAGCCCGCTGCCGTTCTGCGAGGGCCGCCAGGATTGCCTGATGAGAAACGGTCACGACCAGATCCGGCTGCCGCAGCGACCCGGCCACCGGCCCACGCAGGTCCACGTCGGACCAGCCCAGGGCCGGGGAGAGCCGCACCATGCCCCGGTCGTCGACGAGTCCGGGCACCGCGATGGTCAGGCCGAGGACGGAGCGGCCCTGTTGGCGTACCCGGGTGGCGGCTCTTTGTGCCAACGCGATGATGGCGCTGATCGCCCGGCCGGGACCGGCCGCCTCCGGCGGGGAGGTGAATGCGCGGTGCCAGAGCAGCAGCTGGTCACCGGCGAAGTCGACGGCGAGCGCGGTGATCCGGTCGGCCGCGACCTGCAGGCCGATCGCCGCGAACGCGGAGCCGTCCAGGGTCAGCGCGGTGCCCGGCCGCCCGATCCGGTTGCCGCTCGCGCCGGTCTCGCGCAGCAGCCGCTGATCGATGAGGTCGCTGGTCAGGCTGGAGACGGTCGCCTTGTTGAGGCCGGTGGACGCGGCGATGGCGGCGCGGGAGCTCGGCCCGTTGGTCCGGAGGTGGCGCAGCACCACGGCGAGGTTGGTGGCGCGCACGTCGGTGAAGCCCATGGTCCTCACATCCGTCATCTTGCCATCCCCATGTGGGTGCGCTCCCATTTCATTCTTGTCGCCCGCGCCACACGTCAGTTAGCTTGTCATCGATGTACTTAGTTTAGACGCTAACCAAACTTAGGCCATTTCGGAAGGCAGGTGCGTCGTGGGCGCGTCGACGAACAGGCGTAATTTTCTCGGGCTGATCGGCCTCGGCGCGGCCTCCGTGGCCGGGGGTGGGCTGCTCACCGGATGCAGCAAGGAGCCGGGCAGTTCCGGGTCCGCCACCACCGCCGAGCAGGCGGCCGGTGTGGTGCCCACCTTCAAGGACTCGACGCTCGTCCCGCCTGACATCAAGGGCATCCGGCCGGTCGCCGACGGCTACCTGAAGTACCCGGCGACGCTCGCCGACGCGGTGAGCGAGAAGGCGATCATCAGCGGACAGCCGATCTCGGTGACCACGCCGTGGTGGGGTCCGGCCCCGCCCACCGACAACAAGCTCGTCGGGGCGGTCAACGCCGACCTCGGCGGCACGGTCAACTTCAGCATCCAGGACGGCGTCACCTACGGCGACAAGCTCAACACCATGCTCGGCGCGCGGGACGTGCCCGATCTGACGTGCATCCCCGGCTGGGAGATCAACAAGCTGGCCCGGTTCAACGACGCGGTCCACGTGCTGTTCGAGGACCTGACCCCCTATCTGGCCGGGGACAAGGTCAACGCGTACCCGATGCTTGCCGGCCTGGACACGAAGGCCTGGGCCGACTCGGTCTGGGCCGGGAAGCTGATGGGCGTCCCGTTCCCCGCCGACAACCCGTTCCCGACGCTGCTCTTCTACCGCAAGGACGTCGCCGACCAGCGCGGCATCGCGGCGCCGACCACGCTCGACGAGCTCTACGAGTTCGGCAAGAAGATGACGAATCCGGACAAGGGCGAGTGGGCCTTCGGTGACGTCTTCCAGGAGGTGCTGCAGATCTGCGGCAACACCGGCTCGCAGAACGGCTGGGCCAAGGGCGCCGACGGCAAGGTCTACCACCGGCACGAGACCGAGAACTACAAGCGGGCCGTCGAGTTCATGAGCCGTCTCTACGCCGAGAAGCTGATCCACCCGGACATCGCCAGCAGCAAGGGCGGTGACGTGAAGACGCTGTTCAAGGGCGGGAAGATCTTCATGTTCTGGGACGGCGGTGGCGCGTGGAAGGAAGTCTGGCGCCCGGCGATCCAGAACAACCCCAAGTTCAACATGCAGGCGATCAAGGTGTTCGGGGCCGACGCGAGCACGCCGCCGGTGCGCTGGTGCAGCACCCCGTCGATCATGTGGACCTTCGTGAAGAAGGGACTCGGCCAGGAGCGCACCCAGGAGTTGCTGCGGGTGCTCAACTACACCGCGGCGCCGTTCGGCACCAAGGAGTGGGAGCTGCAGAACTACGGCGCCGAGGGTGTCCACTTCAAGCGGGATGCCGGCGGCTCCCCGGTCACCAACGACCTGTACGTCCAGGAGTTCGCCAACCAGTTCGTCTTCACCGGTGGGCGCCCGCCGGTGATCGTCGGCGGACCGGACATCCCGACCTACGCCGAGGATTTCGTGAACTGGGGCAACGACGCCACGAAGCACCTCGAGAAGAACCCGTGGGAGGGCATCAAGGTCGAGGTGCCCACCGAGCAGGCCGCGATCGAGCAACCCACCCAGGACAAGGTCACCGACATCATGCGCGGCCGGCGTCCGCTCTCCGACTTCGACAAGGTGGTCACCGAGTGGCGCAACGGCGGCGGTGACAAGGCGCGCGACTTCTACGCCAAGGTCCTGGCAGACAACGGCCGATGAGCGCGATCCCCTCGGTCTTCCGGAAGGCCGCGCGGTCCGAGCCGGTCCGGCAGCAACTCACGGTACGAGCACGTCTGCGGCGGGACTGGCCGCTGCTGCTCATGTGCGTACCGGCGATGGGGTTGCTGCTGGTCTTCCACTACATCCCGGCGCTCGGCAACGTCATCGCGTTCCAGGACTACAACCCGTACGTCGGGGACAACCCCCTGGAGGCGTTCCTCTACAGCGAGTGGATCGGGTTCGGGAACTTCGAGTACCTCTTCACGACGTCGGCGTTCTGGGACGCGGTGCGCAACACGCTCACCATCACCGCGTTTCAGCTGATCTTCTACTTCCCGATCCCGATCGCCCTGGCGATGCTGCTCAACAGCATCCTCTCGCCGCGGATCCGCTCGCTGGTGCAGAGCGTCGTCTACCTGCCGCACTTCTTCAGCTGGGTGCTGGTGGTCTCGCTGTTCCAGATGATGTTCGGTGGCGCCGGCCTGATCGTGCAGACGGCGGGCCAGGCCGGTTTCACCGTCCCGGACATCATGACCAACCCGGACACCTTCCTGTTCCTGATCACCGCGCAGTCGCTCTGGAAGGACGCCGGCTGGGGCATGATCGTCTTCCTGGCGGCGCTCGCGGCGATCGACACCAACCTCTACGAGGCGGCGGCCGCCGACGGCGCGGGCCGATGGCGCCGGCTCTGGCACATCACGCTGCCGGGTCTGCGACCGGTCATCATCCTGCTGCTCATCCTCCGGCTGGGCGACGCGCTCAACGTCGGTTTCGAGCAGTTCGTCCTGCAGCGTGAGGCGGTCGGCCGGGACGCCGCCGAGGTGCTCGACACCTACGTCTACTACCAGGGCATCGCTGTCCAGCAGTGGGGCGTCGGCGCGGCGGCCGGCCTGTTCAAGGCGGTGGTCGGGCTGCTGCTCATCGTGGGCGCCAACAAGGTGGCCCATCGGTTCGGCGAGCAAGGGATCTATTCGAAGTCATGAGCGTCCGACCGGTCTGGGAAGAGAAGCCGAGCCTGCTGGGCAGGGTCGGCAAGGGGACGATCCTCACCGTCGTGGTGCTGGCCGTGCTGGTGCCGCTCTGGGTGGTCCTGGTGACGAGCCTGTCCTCGGAGGCGACGATCAACAATGCGGGCGGCTATGTGTTCCTGCCCCGGGAGTTCGACCCGTCCGCCTACATCGTGATCTTCACGGGTGGGCAGATCACCGACGCGATCCTGGTCAGCACGGTGGTGGCGGTGGCCGGGACGGCGTTGAGCCTGGTGGTCACGGTGCTCGCCGCTTACGGTCTGTCCCGTCCAGGCTCGCTGGGACACCGGCCCATCCTCTTCTACTTCCTCCTGACCTTCCTGATTTATCCGGGCATGATTCCGTCGTACCTGGTCGTCACCGGTCTCGGCCTCAAGGACAACCTGCTGTCCCTGATCCTCCCGACCGCGATCAGCGCCTTCAACCTCGTGGTGCTCCGCGCCTTCTTCATGAACATCCCCGGCGAGCTGCTGGACAGCGCCCGCATCGACGGCGCCGGCGAGCTCCGGATCCTCTGGCGGATCGTGCTCCCGCTATCAAAAGCGGTCACAGCGGTGGTCGGCCTGTTCTACGCCGTCGGTTACTGGAACGCCTTTTTCAACGCCGTCCTCTACATCGACCGCAACGATCTGCAGCCCGTGCAGCGCGTCCTGCAGCAGTTCATCCTCGCCGGACAGTCCCCGACATCCTCGGGCACCGCCGTCTACGTCCCCGGCCTGGGCTCCGCCATCCCACCCACCCTGGCGATCAAAATGGCGGTGGTGGTGGTGACGATCGTTCCCGCGCTGCTGGTCTACCCGTTCATCCAGCGCCACTTCACCAAGGGCGTCATCATCGGGGCGGTGAAGGGCTAGAGAGGGTACGGGCGGAGAGCCGGACAACCGCACCGGCGCGCTCTCAAGAAGCCCCGCGGCCACCTGCCCGCTCCAGGCCGCCCGGCGACTTCCGCTACCGCTGCATGGTCACCCACCACCCGCGCCCGAACTCCGCACGCGGGGCCCGCGGGTCAGCGAGGGAGTGTTGTCCTGAAAGGAGTACCGGCTCGGACGGGCAGGAGCTCTCGGCCTCCCGGCCACGTCAGCTCCACCGTCCGATCACGGGGTGACCTCAGCGTCACCGCCACCGCTCCCGGCGACCACGACAAATCGACCGTTACCGCGCCCCGGGCGACGAGCCCCCGCACCTCGCCCGACGGCCACGCCTGCGGAAGCGCCGGCAGCACCGACACGCGCGCCACCTCGTCAAGACCGACATCCCGGCTCTGCAGCAGCATCGACACGACCAGGGCCGGCAACCCGCCCGCCAGGTCCACGTTGAACATGTGGTCGCGGTTGTGCGTGGGCACCAGGTTCGACCGCCAGTACGCGTCCGCGATCCGGGCCAGCGCCGCATGCGCCTCCTCGGCCAGCCCCAGGTGCGCCGCAGCCACGCCGAGCAGGGCCAGCCCGTACCCCATCTCGTCCGAATCCGAGCCCAGCCACCAGCGCAAACGTGCCCGCACAGCCCGCACCGCCGCGGCGTGCAACGCCGGATCCTGCCTGATCGCCGGGTCACCGGCGTACCAGAACGGGTAGAAGTGGCTGCAGTGCCGATGCTCGTGGTTGTCGGGTGATCGCGGGTCCAGCCATTCGGCGAGCTCGCCGGACGCGGTGATCCGGTACGGCGGCAGCGCGTCGAGCAGTGCCCGCCAGCGCGGCGCGCCGGCGGCGCCGGGGTCGAGCGCCAGCAGGGAGCGGAGCAGGTCACCGACCACCTGCATGTCCATCGTCGCGTCGGCGCACGCCTGTGAGCCGGCGCCGGCCGGGTGGTTCTCGGGGGAGTACGACGGGGTGAACCGGGCCCGGCCGTCCTCGATCACCACGAAGCTGAGGTAGAACTCGGCGGCTTCGCGGAGGAACGGGAGGGCCCGGGACTCCAGGAAGTCCCGATCGCCGGTGTGCTGCCAGTGATCGACGTAGAGGCGGCCGAGCCAGGCCGCGCCGGCGGTCCAGAACGTCAGGCACCAGATCGGCCCGAAATGGTTGTGCCGGCCGTGCGTGCTGAAGTGCGCGGGAACCAGAAATCCCGGCATGCCGTACAGGTCGCGGGCGTTCGCCCGGAAGTCGTCGATCAGGTCGTCGACCAGGTCGAACACCGGCACCATCAGCGACGGCGTCCCCGTCGAGTGCACCGCGAGCATCGCCGCCTGCAGATTCCCGTCCACGGTCCAGCCACTGCGCCACGGCGGCGCATAGGTCCCGGTCCACACGCCCTGCAGGGTCGGCGGCCGCTCCCCGGTGCTGCTGATGATCGCGTAACGGCCGGCGTCGAAGAGCCGCTCCACCGGATCCCCGCCGAGATCGAGGCGCACCCGCCCGAACAGCTCACCGTGCACCGCCACGTGCCGGGCCAGCAGCGCATCGAAGTCCGCGTCGACCTCCGGAAAAGCGGACTCACCCGGGGAGACCCGAGCCACGATCACCACCTCTTCGGGGGTACGGCGGACCCGCGTCTCCACGGTCCACCCCCGTGCCGCAGTCCACGGAACGTCCACGAACCGCCCGGTCAGCCTTCCACCGTCCACGCTGAACGAAATCGGTCGCTCCGGCTCTCCGGGGGCCGGCTCGAGGGTGACCGTCGCACCGCACCCCGACACCCGGATCACCACCACGTCGTCGGCTCGCGACACGAACGCGTCGCACACCACCGCGCCCCACGACTGCCGGACCACGCCCGTGGTGAAGTCGGTTCCCCGCACGTGGTCGCCCTGCGCCTGATCAGGGCGGACGGTCAGCGTCGCGGCGGGTATCAGTGGGTCGATCCAGCGCGTGTCCCCGTACCCACGATGGGATTGAACGGCGAGGTCGCAGACCGCCTGTGCCGCCTCCTGGAAGCGTGCGGTGTCGATGAGCTCGCGCAATCGCGGCAGAGCCGCAGCGGTCGGCGGCGCCGGTAGGGGTTCGGTGACCGGCTGGAAGAGGCGCTCGTGGGCGAGCGTGAAGCGCAGCGCGGCGGGGGAGCCGTAGCAGAGCGCGCCCTGTCGCCCGTTGCCGCAGATCAGCGCGCGCTCCCAGTCCTCAGTGGTATCGGAGTCATGGAAAGACAGATTGACAGCGGTCTGCACTCCTCCTACTTTGTTTAGACCTCAAACTAAAGTCAAGGCGGCAGGATGTTCTTCGGCGGCGACTACAACCCCGAGCAGTGGCCGGAAGAGGTGCAGGAGGCGGATGTCGCGCTGATGCGGGAGGCCGGCGTCACGGCAGTCACCGTCGGCGTCTTCGCGTGGTCGCACCTGGAGCCGGTCGAGGGTAGGTACGAGTTCGGCTGGCTGGACCGCGTGCTCGACCGGCTGCACGCGGGCGGCGTCAAGGTCGTCCTCGCCACGCCGACCGCGTCGCCGCCACCCTGGTTCACGGCCGCGCATCCGGAGGCGCTGCCGGTGACCGCCGACGGGGTGCGACTCACGCACGGTAGTCGTGACACGTACTGCGTCTCCGCCCCGGCCTATCGCGAGCCGGCCCGGAGCATCGCTCGTGAGCTGGGCAGACGCTATGCCCGGCACCCGGCGCTGGCGATGTGGCACGTGCACAACGAGTACGGCACCGACTGTCGCTGCGACCTGACCGCCGAGGCGTTCCGCGGCTGGCTGCGGGAGCGGCACGGCACGCTCGACGCGCTGAACGAGGCGTGGACCACGGCGTTCTGGAGCCAGCGCTACACGGACTGGGCGCAGATCACCCCGCCGCGGGCGACGCAGTACCTCCCGAATCCCGCGCACGTGCTGGACTTCCGCCGGTTCCTCTCGGACGAGATGCTCGGCGCGTACCGGGAACAGCGTGACCTGCTCCGCGAGTGCAACCCCGACGTGCCGATCACGACGAACTTCGTGCAGGGCGGCTGGGTGAGCGTCGACCACGCGCGATGGGCAGAATCGGTCGACGTCGTGGCGGTGGACCACTATCCGGACAGCGCCGGCATCGGCGCCGAGGAGGAGACGGCGTTCGCCGGGGACCTGGCGCGCGGCTGGGGCGGTGGATCGTGGCTGCTGATGGAGACCGCGCCGAACGTGATCTACACGCGCGGCCGGATGCACGCCAAGGAGCCGGGTCGCCTGACCCGGCACAGCCTCGGTTACGTGGCCCGCGGGTCGGCCGGCGCGATGTACTTCCAGTGGCGGCAGCCGCGCGGCGGCGCCGAGCTGTTCCACTCGGCGCTGGTGCCGCACGCCGGCCCGGACAGTCCGGTCTTCCGGGAGGCGGTGCGGCTCGGGCGTACCCTCGCTGCCCTCGCACCGCAGCTCGCCGGGCTCGCGCCGCCCGCCGCCGAGGTCGCGCTGACCTGGGACGCGCCCTCCTGGTGGGCGTTGCAGGGCGCCGGCCTGCCATCCGACGGCATCGATTACCTGGCGGCCGTCCGGCAGGCGCACCGCGCGCTGTTCCGCTCCGGCATCATGACCGATTTCGCCTTCCCGGCTCTCGATGGCGACCTCTCCCGATACCGGATGATCGTGGTGCCCCACCTCTATCTCGCGCCGCCCGAGGTGGCCGCCCGTCTCCGCGACTTCGTCGCCTCCGGAGGCCATCTGGTGGTGGGTCATCTCAGCGGCATCGCGGACGCCTGCGCGCGGGTCGGTCTGGGCGGTTACCCGGCGGCCTTCCGCGATTTCCTGGGGGTACGGGTGACCGAATGGCACCCCGTGGACCCCGGTGTCCCGATCGCGCTGGACGACGGCACCGCGGTCTCCGGCTGGACCGAGCGGGTCGAGACGACGGGGGCCGAGGTGGTGGCGCGTTACGCGGAGGGGGTGCTGGCCGGCGAGCCGGCGGTGACCAGGAACGGCACCGCCTGGTACGTCTCGGCCGGTCTGGACGACGCCGGCTGGCAGCGGCTGCTCCGATCGGTGGCCGCGGAGGCGGGCGTCGCGCCCGTGCTCGAGGACCTGCCGCCGCAGGTGGAAGCGGTCCGCCGTGGAGCCCTGGTGTTCCTGCTCAACCACGGCGTGGCGGAGGCTGTCGTGCCGCTGCCCGAGCCGGGAACGGACGCGATCACCGGCAACCCGGTGGGCCGGTCGGCGATCGTGGAAGCCGGTGGGTTCATGGTGATCAGGACCGGTCAGGCGGCTCCCGTCTGAAAGGCTCGGCGATAGGCGGACGGTGACGTCCGCATCGCCTGGGTGAAGTGATGCCGGAACGTCACCGCCGTGTCGAATCCGACGCTGGCCGCCACCTCCTCGATCGGCGCGCTCCCGGACTCCAGCAGCGGCAGGCTGGCGTGCACCCGCTGGGTGATCAGCCAGCGGATCGGAGTGGTCCCGGTGGCCCGGGCGAAATGCCGCAGGTAGGTACGCGGCGACATGTGCGCCCGCCGCGCCAGCACGTCGACCGTGATGGTGGCGGTCAGGTTCGTCATCGCCCACTCCATGCTGCGGGCCACCCGGTCGTCCTCCGGGTCGGCCGGGACCGGCGCCTCGACGAACTGGGCCTGACCGCCGTCCCGGTGCGGCTGGACGACAAGTCGCCGGGCCACCATGTTGGCCACCGTCGGACCGTGGTCGAGGCGGATCACGTGCAGGCAGAGGTCGAGCCCGGCGGCGCTGCCCGCACTGGTCAGGACCGGTCCGTCGTCGATGTAGAGGACGTCGGCGTCCACCTCCACCGCCGGGTGCCTGGCGCGCAGTGTCTCCGCGTACCGCCAGTGGGTGGTGGCCCGCCGGCCGTCCAGCAGGCCCGCGCCGGCCAGGGCGAACGCGCCCGAGCAGATCGACATGATCCGGGCGCCACGGTCGTGGGCGGCGCGCAGCGCGTCGGCCAGGGCGGGCGAGACGGGGGCGTGCACGTCCGGCACGCCGGGCACGATCAGCGTCTCGGCGGCGGCGAACGCGTCCAGGCCGTGCTCGGTGTGCAGGGCCGCGCCGCCGACCACGCGCACCGGACCGGGGGTGTCGGCGCAGATGGTCAGTTCGTACCAGGGGAAGTCGAACTCCGGGCGGGGCAGGCCGAAGACCTCGCTCACGATGCCGATCTCGAAGACCGACATCCCCTCGAAGGCCAGCACCGACACGGTCGGGCCCCGGCGACGCACACCCAGCATGGCGGAATCTTAGCGGTCAGCGTCGTTCGCGCCACTGGGCCGGCCCGGTCAACATTGGCAAGCTCAACGGCATGACCATGGAAAACGCTGACGCTGTCGCCCACTTCTCCGCCCGCCTCCGGTTCGAGACCGACGTGAGTGACGTGCACGCCGACCTGGAAGCCGGCCTGCCGGGGGTCGTCCTGATCGACACCCGCAACGACGTGTCCTGGGAACAGGGCCACGTGCCGCAGGCCGTTCACGTACCGACCGCGCAGATCGCCGCGCGGGCCGCCGAGGTGGTTCCGCCGGGCAGCCGGGTCGTCACCTACTGCTGGGGTCCCGGCTGCAACGGGGCGACGAAGGCCGCGCTGGAGTTCGCGCGGCTGGGATATCCGGTCCGGGAGATGCTCGGCGGTTTCGAGTACTGGGTCCGGGAGGGCTTCCCGGTCCGCGACCGGAACGGTGTCAGCGCGCGGCCGGCCGACGAGCTCACCTCGCCGGCCGGAGTGGCCTGCGGCTGCTGAGCCGCGAGAGCCCGGTTGCCTATCCCAGGAGCCCGTCCAGCCACTCGTTGCGGAACGTGCCCTTCGCATCGAAGCGCCGGACCAGCTCGGCGAAGTCGCCGAAGCGGGGGTACGCGGCCCGCAGGTCGGCCTGCGCCGTCGTGAAGATCTTGCCCCAGTGCGGCCGGGCCGCGAACGGCGCGAGCGCCCGCTCCACGTCGGCCACCACCGGCAGCACCGCCTCGGTGTCGGCGATCCAGGTGAAGTGCAGCGCCAGGCTGTCCCGCCGGTGGTTGGGGCTCAGCCAGAGCTCGTCCGCGGCGATCGTCCGCATCTCGCAGACCTGGAGGACGGCCGCGACGCGCTCGCGCAGCTCGGCCACCGCCGCGATGGCGGCCCGGGCGTGCTGGCGCGGGACGTGCCACTCGGACTGCAGCTCCTCGCCGCTGCTCGGGGTGAACTCCATCCGGAAGTGCGGCAGCCGGGCATGCCAGGGGCCGGGCACGCCACCCTGCTCGGTGCAGTTCTCGGCCGGCATGCCGGGCACCGGGTGGCGCGGCCCGCCGGCGAGCGTCGCGCCGTGGAAGTCGCCGGCCGGCATCGGGTCGTGCCGCTTGAGCCAGACCTGGTCGATGCCGGGCCCGGTCCAGCGGGTGAAGAGGCTGACGCTGTAGCCGTCGGCGAGGATCTCGTCGAGCGCGTCGTCGAGGGCGGCGGCCGGCAGGTTCTCGTAGACGTACTGCCGCAGGTCGAAAGCGGGCGACACGTCCAGGGTGAGCGCGGTGACCACGCCGAGCGCGCCGAGGCCGACCACGGCTCCGGCCAGGTCGGCGTCGGCACGGGTCAGCGTGACCAGCTCGCCGTCGGCGCGGACGATCTCCAAACCGGAGACGGCGGTGGCGAGGTTGCCGTTGCGTACGCCGGAGCCGTGGGTCGCGGTGGCGACCGCGCCGGCGACCGAGATGTGCGGCAGCGAGGCCAGGTTGTGCACGGCCAGGCCGGCCTCGCTCAGGGGCGCCGCCAGGTCGCCGTAACGAAGGCCGCCGTCGACCCGGACCGAGGTCCGGTCCGGTCCGATCTCAACGGTGCGGGGCAGGTCGGCGAGGGAGATCAGGGCGCCGGTGGTGTCGGCGAGGCGGTTGAACGAGTGGCCGCTGCCCAGCACGCGCAGCCGCCCGGCGGCGGAGGCCACCACCTCCTGCACCTCGGCGACCGATTTTGGTCGATGCACCTGGTCGGTGCCGAAGACGATGTTGCCGGCCCAGTTGGTGAGTTGCTCCCGCATCGCCTCACACTAACCGTTTCGATTAGATGTATACGCTGGGGCGATGCCTATGGATGCGTCCCGGAACAGCCTGGTTCTGCCTATTCTGGGCTTGTTGACCGAACAGCCCGCGCACGCATACGACCTGGCCGGACGACTGCGGGATCGTTCCGGCCGGCTGCCGGTGACCCGCAGCACCGTCGCCACGCTGCTCAAATCCATGGCGCGGAGCGGGCTCGTGACGGCTCGCGAGCCGGGCCGGGTCGGCAACCGCCCGCCGCGGACCGTCTACGAGACGACATCCGCGGGCGTGGCGGATTTTCACCATCGGGTCGAGTCCGGCTTGCGTGACTCGCCGGTCGCCTCGATGGACTTCGTGCTGGCCGTCGGGTACGCCGGGGTGCTCTCCGCCGACCGCGCCGCGCTGATCCTGGAAGAGCGGGCGGCGCTGCTCGCGTCGTCCGAAAGCGATCCTTCACAAGGCACGCTGGAAGCCGAGTACTGGCGAGGCATGGCGGCCGCGGAGATCACCTGGATCCGGGAGCTGGCGCGGCGGATCCGGACCCGCGAGATCACCTGGGGAGCGAAGCCGGCGCTGGCCGGGCGGGCAAACGCCTGATTCGCCGGGCTTGATCGGGTTAAGGTCGATCTGCCGGGCGGCGGCAGGGTTTCGGTCGGACCGATGAGGAGCAGCGAATGGCGTCGATCGTGGTCGCCGAGGACGACACCGATATCGCCGAACTGCTCGCCACCGTGCTGAGCAACGAGGGCCACTCGGTGCGTACCGCGTCGACCGGGCTGGACGCGCTGGCCCTGATCGCTGACGCCCGTCCGGACCTGATCATCCTGGACCACCACATGCCCGGCCTGAGTGGCCTCGACGTCGCCGCGCGGCTGCGCGCCGAGGACCCGGCCGGGAGCACGCCGGTGATCATGCTGTCCGCCGCCGCGCCGGCTGCCGCCCGTGGCCTGGTCGACGTCACGATCTCCAAGCCGGTACGCCCGAAACACCTGATCGAGGCGGCCCGCGAGCTGCTCGCCACCCGTGACGCGGGAGAGCACGCGAGCCACGACGCGTCGACCCAGCTGGTCGACGTGGGTCGCCTGCTCGCGGTCTCCGACTACCTGACCCGGCCGGCCCAGGTCGCCGCCCTGGACGCCTTCGCCGAGGAGCTGACCCGGCTGACCGGCGTCCCGATGGCGGCGATCACCCTGGTCCTCAACGACAGCGTGGTGCTGGCCGGCTCGCACGGCCTGCCGAAGTGGGTCCGGGAGGCCGGCGGGGTGCCGGTGGAGTGGTCGCCGGACACCATCGTGGTGTCCGAGGACGTGCCGGTCCTGATCAGCGACAGCAGCACCTCGGACGACGAGTACGCGGGAAGCCCGCTCTTCTCGATCAGCGGCATCCGGTCGTACGCGAGTGTTCCACTCAACTCCGCCGAGGGTCACGTCGTGGGCACGTTGTGCGTGATGGACGATGAGCCGGGCACCTGCACCGAGGACACCGTGCAGGTCCTGCACTCGCAGCGGGCGCCTGCGGTGAGCCTGCTGTCCCGCGCGGGCTGAGCGACCCGCATCGATGGTTCGAATCGCCCACATGTAACCCAAGGTTACATTTATGACAACCGTTATTTCTTTGTAGCGGGATGGTTACAGCTCGACATCTGGGCGATTATCTGGAGATACAGTGCGCAGAACGCGCAAATTGATGATCAGCCGATCGGACGAGATCTAAATCGAGATGTGCTGCTCGTTCTCTCGTAACGAAACCTGCGTCACAATCAGTCACGCCCATGGCGGTGGTGCAGGCAGGATGCAGCCCGGCGGAAGCAAATCCCGAGAGGAACAGCGCAATGGCGGAGATCCATCACTTCGACCACGGATGGGTGACTCCGGCGGTGAGTTATCTGCTCTCCGTGCTCGGCTCGCTCCTGGGGCTGACCGCCGCGGTGCGCTTGCGCCAATCGAAGTCCGGCGGTGAGCGGGCCTGGTGGCTGACGCTCGCCGCGGTGGCCATCGGTGCCACCGGCATCTGGAGCATGCACTTCGTCGCGATGACCGGCTTCAGCGTCACCGGCACCCCGATCCGGTACGACATCGGCCTCACCATCGCCAGCGCCGTGATCGCGTTCGTGGCGGTCGGGGTCGGCCTCGCCATCGCGCTGCTGGGCACCGCCGCGCCGCGTACCCGGATCCTGATCGGCGGTGTGCTCGCCGGCCTGGGTGTGGCCGCGATGCACTACACCGGCATGGCCGCGATGCGTCTCCGCGGCGAGATCCACTACTCGGGCCGCGAGGTCGCCCTCTCGGTGGCGATCGCCGTGGTCGCCGCGACGGTCGCGCTCTGGCTGACGCTCGTCGTCAAGACCCCGGTCGTCATCTTCATCTCGGCGCTGGTGATGGGCGTCGCGGTCAACGGCATGCACTTCACCGGCATGGCCGCGATGTCCGTGCTGCCCGAGCAGTCGTTCGGCTCGGTGGCCGGCGCGACCGCGAGCGGCCTGCTCGTCCCGATCGGCGCGGCAGTGGTCTTCGCCGTGCTCGGCATGGTGTACGCGCTGGCCGCCGCGCCGAGCGAGGAGGACCGGGAGGCCGCCGCGTACCTGGCGTCCCGGCTCGAGTCGCGTCCCGGGCCCGCCGCCGGCACCCCGCCCGGCCAGCTCTGGGGCCAGCAGCCACCGGCGCGGCAGGGGCAGCCCGGCCAGGCCGCCGGTCGCTCCACGCTTGGCGGCGGCAACTGGACCTACCGCGACCGCGACCGCGCACAGTAGACACTGCGAAAAAAGCCCGTTCCGGTACGCCTGGAGCGGGCTTTTCGCTATTTCGGCTGGATCAGCCAGTCCCAGGCCTTGCGGAGCGCCGTCGCCCGGTTCTCGGCCAGGCCGGCCGGCGCGTCGGCGCTCGGCTCGGCCAGCCGGGCGGCCGGTTCGCTGACGATCACGCCGCGCTCGAAGAGCCCGTCGACCTGGTCACCGCCGGCGAAGCGGTGGCCGGCGGCGGTCTTGAGCAGCAGCCCGTGGAAGACGTCCTGGCGCTCGTCCGCGAGGACGTGCTCGACCGTGCCGACGCTGTCGCCGGATCGGTCGTAGACCGGGATGCCCTCCTTCAGGACCAGGTAGGACACCGGGGCGCCGAGGTCTTCACCGTTCTCGCTCATGCCGAGCCTTTTACCCGGAAACCGATCGTTCCAGCATCCGTTTCCAACATCATCTTTTCGGCTGAGTCGCTCTAAACGTTTTGTACATAAAAAGACCTTATGCCCGAAACGCCGATCGGATCGCCGCGCTATGTCCGGAATTCCCTTAGTGTCCGCTTGTCGCCGGATCCCCACGGCGGACAACAGAGGCACTGGAGGAACTCATGCAGAAGACTCGGCGATTCGGGGCGATGATTGCCCTGTCCACCGCTGCTGCCGGCATGGCGGCGGTGTCCGCGGCGGCGCCGGCGGCCGCGGCCGGCCGTGGTCCCGAGCCGGTTTCCCCCTGGCTCCAGGCGGTACGGGCGAACGCCGCCAGCTGGGTCCTCGTCCACTGGCGGACCGACCGGACGATCTGTGACGCGCGCATCCGGGTCCGTGGTGAGCGGGTCCGGGTCGAGTACCCCGGCTCGTGGCGGTTCACCACGTTCTCCCGGGGCGACATGCTGCGTCCCGGCCGGTCCGACTACATCCAGCTCCGGGTCACCCCGATCGCGCGGCGCAACAGCGTCGCGACGCTGGTGGCCACGATCTCGTACGACGAGTGCGGACGTAAGGCCCGCACCCAGACGCGCACCTCGGTTCTCTCGATGCCGGTGGTGATGCGCGGCAACGTGCCGGGTGGCATCGGCGGTCCGGGCGCCCCCGGACACGGCCACCCGGACGGGCCCGGCCACGACGGCCCCGGCGCTCCGGGGCACGACGGTCCGGGCCACGGCCACAGCGGTGGCCAGGGCGGCCCCGGCGGCCAGGGCCAGAACGGCCAGGGCCAGGGCCAGAACGGCCAGGGCCAGGGCCAGGGCCAGAACGGCCAGGGCGGCCCGAACGGCCAGTACGGCCAGGGCGGTCCGGGTCAGGGCGGCCAAGGCCAGGGCCAGGGCGGTCCCGGCCAGAACGGTCAGGGCCAGGGTCAGTACGGCCAGGGCCAGGGCCAGGGCCAGGGCGGTCAGGGCGGCCAGAACGGCCACGGCGGTGGTCAAGGCGGTAACGGGCACAGTGGCGGCGGCCACTGATCCCGGGACCGGGAAATGAGCGACGCGCGGCCGGGAGTCATTCCCGGTCGCGCGTTGTCATCCCCGCGCAGCCGCCCGCCTCAGCGATTCGCCATGATCAGACCGGCCGGGTCGGTGCAGGTCAGCTCGACCGCCCGGGCGATCACGTCCGGGTCGTAACTGGTGGCGTGGAACGTCGCCTCCAGATGCAGGACGCCCGTCATCTCGCTGCTCGTCACGGTGATCGTCCGTGGCCCGCTGACCGTCGGCACGCTCAGGTTGATCCGGCTGGCCGGAACCACCGCCCAGGGCAGATCACTCAGCAGGTCGTGCCGGCCCCGATCGCTGAACGCCAGGCCGGGCGGGGACTCGACCGGCGCGCCGGTCAGCACGGCCCGGCCGGCCCGCAGCATCTTGCGGGTCAGCGGCCGGCCGGAGGCCAGCTCGTCGGCGAGCGTCCGGTGGATCGCGACCGGGTCGGTGAGCGCGTCCGGCGGCAGGTGCGCGGGACCCAGGTCGAGCAGGAACGTGCCACCGTGCGTGTCGGGTTCGACACCGAGTTCGATCAGGGCGGCGGTGAACGCGGCGAACGTGATCGCGGCGGTGCTGACGCCCGGCGCGTACCGGTCCCGCCAGGCGGCCATCTCGTCCAGCACGCGGGCGGACCGCGCCGAACGCATGGTCAGACTGGGATGCCAGGCCGTCGACGGGCCGGCCGCCGGTCGTCCGCTCTCCGGCGACTGCGGCTGTTGCTGCTTGGGCAGCATCCAGCGCCCGGGGTGCCGGCCGACCTGTTTCCACCAGGCCTTCGGCAGCGCCGCCTGCTGCCGGGCCGGCGCGGTGGGAATGCCGGCGGCGCGCATCTCGTACGCGGCCAGGGCGAGCTCGCGCAGCAGCGGGTTCGTGGCCCCCGCGTACGCCGACGACACACGCACCGCGAGATAGCCCCCACCGGCCAGGATCCGTACCGGGTGCTGGCCGGGCGGTTCGAACTGCAGCTGCCGTGTCAGGGCCTCGAAGTTCACCGGGTCGTGCCCGAGATCGGTCACCGCGCCCTCGGCGAACCGGGCGAACTCCGGGCCGTCCAGGTGTTCCCACCTGTTCGCGGAGCGGCTGAGCCGGGAGACGATCGGGTGCGCCGGATGCGCGGCGTGCAGGCCGATCATCGCGTCGCGGATGCGGCCGGCGGTGACGCCGACGAGTGGGCCGACCGTGCGGACGTATTCGAGCGGTAGCGAGGCGCGCTCGCGCAGGGTCAAGCTCGTGGTGGACATGACGTGCTGCTTTCCCCCGGGAATCCGGTGGAGATCATAGCCAGCCGTACTTCTTCAGACTGCGATGTACGCCACCGCCGATCAGGACCATGGCGAGCATCGCGCCCCAGAAGCCGTATGGGGAGTCGAGACCCGGCATCACCTCGAAGTTCATGCCGAAGATGCCGGCGATCACGGTGGGCACTGCGGCGATCGCGGCCCACGCGGCGATCTTGCGCATGTCGTGGTTCTGATCGACCGAGACCTGCGCGAGGCGGGCCTGCAGGATCGAGTTGAGCAGCTCGTCGAAGCCGCCGACCCGGTCCGCCGCGCGGGCCAGCCGGCCACGCACGTCCACAAGGTACGGACGCAGAGCGGCCGGCACGTCGCGCAGCTCCAGCAGCCGGGTCATCGGCTCGCCGAGCGGCAGAACCGCCCGCTTGAACTCGACCATCTCCCGCTTCAACTGGTAGATGTGGGCGAACTCGGAGGAGCGGACAGTGGCGAACGTCTCCTCCTCGATCCGGTCCAGGTCGTGTTCCACATGTTCGGCCACGTCCAGGTAACTGTCGACCATCCGGCTGCCCACCGCGTACGCCACCGACCACGGGCCCTGCCGCAGCACCTCGGGGCGGGACTCCAGTTCACGGCGTACCAGGGCGAGCGGGCCGACCGGGCCCTGCCGCACGGTGATCGCGAACGCGGGTCCGACGAGGATCGTCACATCGCCGGTCTCCACCACCTCGGAGGTGGCCGTCAGCTCGTCGTGCTCGACGTATCGGGCGGTGCGGAGCACCAGCCGGGTCACGTCGCCGAGCACCTCGACGCCGGGCCGGTGACCGCCCGACACCGCCTGCTCGACGTGCAGCTCGTGCAGGCCGAAGACCTCGGCGACGGCGGTCATCGTGGACCGGCTCGGCTCGTGCAGCCCGAGCCAGACGAAGCTGCCGCGCCGGCCGGCCAGGCGAGCCGCCTCCGCGTACGGAATCTGTCGTGGGCCGGACCGGCGCGCCCCGCCGGCGTAGACCGCGCAGTCCACGACCGCGTCCGGATCGCCGTGCGGGACCTGCACGGCCGGCTTCGGGGTACGGACGATGTTCTCCAGCAGCCGGCCGAGCGCGCCTCTCATGGGGGAGAAGGTATCGCTCAATCCGAGCGCTGCATGGCCCGCACGCCGACGAGCAACCCCAGCGCCGCGACAAGCACCGCGGCGATCAGTCCCTCGGCCGTGTGGCGGCCCCAGATGTCGCCGGCGAACAGGGCGCGTTCGGCGTCCACCACGTACGTCATCGGGTTGGCCCGGGAGAGCGCCTGGAGCCAGCCCGGCCCGTTGTCGATCGGCAGCAGCACCCCGGCGAGCAGCAACAGCGGGAAGAGCAGCGTCTGCTGGACCGTCCAGAAGAGCCACTCCTTGTTCTTCGCGGCGAGCGCCAGCGTGTAGGAGAGCGCGCCGAGCCCGATGCAGAAGCCGGCCAGGATGCCGAGCCCGATGAGGGTGCCCGGCAGGTGCAGCTCGAAGCCGAACGGGATGCAGACGGCCACGATCAGGGCGGCCTGCGCGATCATCGGGACGATCTCCTTGAGCGCCCGGCCGATCAGCAGGGCGGGCCGGCGCAGCGGGGTGACCAGCATCCGCTCGTGCGAGCCGGTCTGCATCTCGAAGAGCAGGTTGGACCCGGTCATCGAGGAGCCGAAGAGGCAGGACATCACGATGATGCCGGGGACGAACCACTGCAGCGACTCCTCGCCCGGGAGCAGCGGCGCGAAGAGCGCGAGGAAGAAGAGCGGCTGAACCATCGAGAAGATCACCGAGAACGGGTCGCGGATGACCGGTCGCAGTTCGCGGCTGAAGACGACGCGGGTGTCGGTGACGAGCGATGACATGATCAGGCCTCCACGAGTTCGGGCTCGGTGTCCGCCGCGCCGCCTTCGCGCAGGCTGCGGCCGGTCAGGGTGAGGAAGACGTCGTCCAGGGTGGGGCGCTTCACCTCGATCGAGTCCGGGGCGAGGCCGGCGGAGCGCAGACTGTCGAGGATCCGCGGCGCCTCGCGCGGGCCGTCCTCGGCGACGAGCCGGACGCAGCCGTCAGCCACCGGCGCCCCCAGCGCCTTCGCCGCCTGCGCGGCATCCACGGGAGAACCGAAACCCAGGATCACCCGGTCACCCACGTGCTTCGCCTTGAGCTGCTGCGGGGTGTCGTCCGCGATGATCCGGCCGTGGTCGATCACGATCACCCGCTCGGCCATCGAGTCCGCCTCGTCGAGATAGTGCGTGGTCAGCACGATGGTGGTCCCGTGCTCGGCGCGTAGCCGCACGATGTGCTCCTGCAGGTTGGCCCGGTTCTGCGGGTCCAGCCCGGTCGACGGCTCGTCGAGGAAGAGCAGCTCCGGGGCGTGGATCAGGCCCATCGCGATGTCCAGGCGGCGACGCTGGCCGCCGGAGAGGGTGGAGACGGTGCGGTCGGCGACGTCGCTCAGCCCCAGCGAGTCGATCAGCTCGCCGGCCCGGGTCCGGGCAGCGCGCACCGGCATCCCGTACGCCCGGCCCTGGCTGATCAGCTCGTCGCGTCCGCGCTGGCTGTGCCCGGCGCCGTTGCCCTGTCCGATGTATCCGATCCGCAGACGCACGTCGCGCTGCCGGCGGACCACGTCGAAGCCGGCGACCTGCGCGCTGCCCGAGGTGGGCGGGATCAGCGTGGTGAGCATCCGCAGCGTGGTGGATTTGCCGGCGCCGTTCGGCCCGAGCAGGGCGACGAGCTCGCCGCGAGCCACCGTCAGATTGATGCCGTCGACCGCGCGGACGTCCTTGAACATCTTCGTCAGCTCTCGCGTCTCAATCATCATGGTGTCGACGCTAGAGTTCGAAGCGGCCAGTTTCTGACCGCAATGTGATGGAGTCTGAGGACATGGCGAACACGAGTGCCCGGATGCTGCGGCTCCTGTCGCTGCTGCAGACCCATCGTTACTGGCCCGGCTCGGAGCTGGCGGACCGCCTCGAGGTCAGCCCGCGGACCCTGCGCCGCGACGTCGACCGGCTGCGTGAGCTGGGCTATCCGGTTGACGCCAGCCGTGGCGTGGCAGGCGGTTACCAGTTGCAGGCCGGCGCGGCGATGCCGCCGCTGCTGCTCGACGACGAGGAGGCGGTCGCCATCGCGGTCGGGCTGCGTAGCGCCGCCGCCGGCGCGGTGGCCGGTTTCGAGGAGACTTCGGTACGAGCCCTCGCCAAGGTGATCCAGCTGCTCCCGCCCCGGCTACGCCGCCGTATCGACGCGCTCCAGGCGGTCACCGCGCCCGGCGTGCTCGGTGGCGGACCGGTGCTCGACGCGGTGACGCTGACGACGATCGCGATGGCGTGCCGGGGTGAGGAACGGCTGCGGTTCGACTACGCGCCGCGCGACGGCGAGGCGATGCGCCGGCACGTGGAGCCGCACCGGCTGGTCTCGCTCGGCCGCCGGTGGTACCTGGTGGCGTGGGACCTGGACCGCGGCGACTGGCGGAGTTTCCGGGTGGACCGGCTCAGCGGCCCGTCGCTCACCGGCGCGCGGTTCCGGCCGCGCGAGCTGCCGGGCGGCGATCCGGTGGTCTGGTTGCGCTCACGGCTGGCCACCATCCCGAGCCGTTACGAGGTGTCGGTGCTGATCGAGGCGCCGGAGGATACGGTCCGGTCCTTCATCGGCCACTGGGGCGCGGTGACGCCGGTGACCGCGTCGTCCTGCCGGCTCACCATGAGCGTGGACGACCTGGGCTGGCCGATCATGGTGCTCGGGGTGCTGTCGGCGCCGTTCGTCATCGAGTCACCGGCCGAGCTGCGCGATCGCGCCCGCCGGGCGGGGGAGACGCTGATCAGGAACACCACGGTGTCGTGATGGGACGGTTCGGCGCCCCCGTGGCGCCGAACCGCACGGTCAACGTATCGACGGGGTACGACATTTCTTCGTCACGGCCGTGCGCCGGCTCACAGGGATCTCCGCAGCAGCCACGACCAGACGTCCTCGGCGTCCGTGGAGCCGTAGGCCCGGCGCTTGCTCTGGATCGTGAAGCCGCGCGCCTCGTAGAAGGGCACCCCGAGGTCGTTGCCGACCACCGCGGCCACCCAGAGCTCGGTCGCGCCCAGCTCGCGGACCTGCTCGGTGACCCGGTTCAGGAGCAGGGTGCCTAGGCCGCGGCCGCGTTCCGACGGCTCCAGATACATCATGAAGAGCTCCGCCGCGCTCGCCGCGGTGAGACCGCCCGCGGCGACGCCGAGCACCCGGCCGCCCTCCTCGACGACCTGGTAACCGAGCCAGCCCGGTGAGTCCGGCGCGATCCGCCCGGCGATCCGGTCCGGCGGGTAGAACTCGGCGAGCATGCGACCGATGTAACCGGCCGGGAGAACGCCCTGGTAGGTGGCGTGGAACGCCTTGGTGCAGATGTCGTGGATCGCCGCGACGTCGGTGGCGTGCGCCGCCCGTACCTCAGCCATCCCGCGAGGATAGAGCCCGCTGCCGGATGTGGTCGTCGCACCACTCGGAGCCGACCAGGAACCGTTTCACCCCGATGATGTCGAATCCGTGCTTCGCGTAGAACTTCGCTGCTCGCACGTTCTGCTGGTTCACGCCGAGCCAGCAGGTCTCCGCGCCGGTCCGCGCCGCGGTGGCGAGCGTCGCGGTCATCAGCGCCTGCGCCGCGCCGCTGCCGTGGGCCTCGGCCAGCAGGTAGAACTTGCTCAGCTCGATGCTCGTCGCCTCGTCGACCACGGCTGCCACGTCCGGGTCGGTGATCCGGTCGCAGACCAGCATGGAGTAACCCACCGGCTGATCGTCCTCGGACACCAGCACGATGATCCGGTTCGGGTCGGACAGGTACCGGGTGAAGCTGTCGACCGAGAGGTGGGCCGCGACGAACGCGTCGATGTCCGCCTGCGCCATGCTCGGCGGGCAGGCCAGCCCGAACGTGCGGACGGCAAGGTCGTGGAGAAGCTGCTCATCGCCGAGAAGGCCATGACGCGTGGTGATCGTCATGGAGAAACAGTTTAGAGTCTTACGAGTGCGCCCTCTGACGAAGCGACTCGGCGATGTCATTCCTCACCCCGCCTCCGTGCGGCCGGCTCCGGCCGCATCGTTCACGATCACTGAGGGTACGGGTGTGACAGCCGTCCCCGAGGCCGCCGGCGTCGCCGCTCACCTGGCCGCGGAGCTCGCCCGGGTCACCGGCGGGACGATCCCGATCGGACCCGGCGGTGCGATCCGTCTCGAGCTCGACCCGTCGCTGCCCGCCGAGGGCTACACCTGCGAGATCACCGACGACGCGGTGACCCTGCGCGGTGGCACGCCGCAGGGCCTGTTCTGGGGCGTACAGACGCTGCTCCAGCTGGCGCCGGTCCTGCCCGGCGGGGTGATCGAGGATGCGCCGCGCTACGAGTACCGCGGCGCGATGCTCGACATCGCCCGGCACTTCTTCACCGCCGACGAGATCAAGGCGCACATCGACCTGCTCGTCCAGTTCAAGATCAACCATCTGCACCTGCATCTCACCGACGACCAGGGCTGGCGTCTGGAGATCCCGGGCTGGCCGAAGCTCACCGAGATCAGCGGGGGCGCGGGCACCGGGGTGGACGGCGCCGGGCCGGGCTTCCTCACGCTCGCCGAGTACACCGGGATCGTCGACTACGCGGCCGCCCGCTTCGTCACGATCGTGCCCGAGATCGACATGCCGGGACACGTGAACGCGGTGCACCACGCGTACCCGGAGCTGACCGCGGACGGGCAGCCGGTGCCGCAGCGCACCGACGCCGAGGTCGGATACAGCTCGCTGGTGGCCGGCAAGGAGGAGACGTACGCGTTCGTCGAGGACGTGATCCGGACGGTGGCCGACGTGACCCCCGGGCCGTACCTGCACATCGGCGGCGACGAGTGTCTCTCCACGCCGGCCGAGGACTACCGGGCGTTCCTGGGGCGGGTGCTGCCGTTGCCCGGCAAGTACGGCAAGCGGGCGATCGGCTGGCACGAGATCGCCGCGGTCGAGCTGCCGGAGACCGCTGTCGTGCAGTTCTGGCGGATCGAAGCCACCGACGACGACACGGCACGGGCCGCCGCGGACGGCCGGCGAGTCATCATGGCCCCGGCCGACCGGACGTATCTCGACATGAAGTACGACGCGGACACCCGGATCGGGCTGGACTGGGCCGGTCACGTCGACGTCCGCCGCTCGTACGAGTGGGACCCGGCCGACCGCCTGCCCGGTGTGCCCGAGTCGGCGCTGCTCGGTGTCGAGGCGCCGCTCTGGTCGGAGACCCTGCGCAGCGTCGCCGACGTGCAGTACCTGACGTTCCCCCGCCTCCCCGCGATCGCCGAGGTGGCCTGGTCACCCCGCAGCGTCCGGGACTGGGACTCGTTCCGCACCCGGCTGGCAGCCTTCGCCCCCCGCTGGGCAGCCGCCGGCGTCAGCTACCACCCGTCCGCGGAGATCCCCTGGCCCTGACCCGGCGGCCGGTCAGGGGACGACGAGCTTGATACGGCTGCGGGGAATCGCCGGGATTCGGGAGAGGTCGATCGTGGTGTCCTGCGGCGGCAAGTAGTAGTCGAGCCGGGCCAGGTGCTGGATCAGCGTTCCCAGCAGGGCGATCGTGATCTTCTCGCCGGGGCAGCGGTGGCCGGTGCGCGGGTCGCCGCCGCCCTGCGGGATCAGGTCGAAGTCGCCGATCTCGCGGCCCAGGAACCGTTCCGGGCGGAACGCGTACGGGTCCTCCCAGAGGTCCGGGTCGTGGTTCTGGCCGTAGACGTCGAGCAGCACCAGCGTCCCGCTCGGGATCGGCTCACCCTGGAAGTGGAGGTCACGGGCGGCACGCCCGCCGAGGAACGGCGCGAACGGGTAGAAGCGGCGCACCTCGTGCACGAACGCCGTCGTGAACTCGTCGTCGCCGGCGCGCAGCCGGGCGGCGTGCCGCGGCCAGCGGTCCAGAGCGTGGGCGGCGAACGCGACGAACCACGCCACCGCCGTCGACGGACGGATGACGTTGAGCAGTTCGACCGCTGCCGTGCGAGGATCCAGCAGGACACCGTCGTCGGTGTGGTGCGCGATCACCGAGATCGGCTCCGGCGTGGGAGCTTCCGCCCGTACCCTCGCAATTGTCTTGGAAAGAATGCGCTCCTGCCGCTCGCGTGCCGCCAAGGCCCGCGCGAAGCGCGGACCCACCGTCGCGAATCCGTCGACCATGGCGACGAGATCCCGGGCCAGGGCGGTCAGCTCACGCTCCTCTTCGGGTACGCCCACCCAGCGCGTCACCGCCTTCGCGATGATCCGGGCCGTCTCGTCGAAGAGCGAGATCTCCCGGCCGCCCCGCCATCCGGCCGCGGCCCCGTCGAACGCCTCACCGGCCAGCTTCGCCAGGGTGTCGATGCCGTCCTCACCGAGCAGCAGGCCGGAGAAGAGCGCCTTGCGGTGCCGGTGCGCCGACCCGTCCAGCGTGTGCACCGCGCCCGCGCCGAACAGCGTGTGCACGACCAGGCTCGGCAGTGCCGTGTGCCGTTCCAGGTTGCCGGCGCCGTAGAAGAACTGGGCGGCGGCGGGACCGCAGATGCCGACGGCGGGCTGTCCCATGACACGGGTCCGCACCGGCGCGCCGGAGGCACGGCGGCGCAGATCGGGCAGCCACGCGTACCCCTTGAGAGCGACGGCGAGAGTCTGATCGAGGTCGGCCATGGCGCACGTATAACCGGATGCGAGGACGTGAAACTAGGCTGGGACGGTTTCTCGGGGAGGACGACGGTTTGAGCAGGGGTGCACGATCAGCGGCGGCGCTTGCCGGATTCGTACTGGTGGCCGGGGCGCAGCTCGCCCTCGTGCTGCTGGCGCTCGGCGCGGTGCTGTGGCTGCTGCCGAGCACCGTGGCGCTGCGGGCCGGGGTGCCGCTGAGCATCGCCACGTTCGGCGCCGCCGGGTACGCGACCTGGCGCGCCCTGCACACCCGCAGGCGGCTGCCGGCCGGGGTGACGGTGACCCGGGACCGCGCGCCCCGGCTCTGGGACCTGGTCGACGCCGCGGCCGTGGCCGCCGGCGTGCCGTCCCCGGCCACCCTGGCCGTGGTCGCCGACGCGGGTGTCACGGTCGGCGAACGGACCCGTCTGCTCGGGCTCGTCGGCGGCCGCCGCGACCTGTACCTGGGACTTCCGCTGCTCCAGGCCTGGGGCCCGGATCGGTTGAGCGCCGCGGTCACCCACGAGCTGGCGCACTACTCGCCCCGGCTCAGCCGGTGGGCGCCGCTCGCCTACCGCGGGCGGGTCGCCGTCGGCCGGGTGGCGCCCCGGATCTCGCGCCGCAATCCGGCCGGGATCGCGCTGCGGGCCTGGGCCGGGCTGTACCGGCGGATCGACACGCCGTTCAGCCGTGAGCAGGAGCTGGCCGCCGACCGGATCGCGGCCGGGCACGCCGGTGCGGAGGCCGTCGCCGCCGTGCTGCGCGATCTGCCCGCGCTCGCCGGGATGCAGCGGTTGTTCCACGCGGAGTATCTGGGGCCGGGCTGGCAGGCCGGATATGTGCCGGATGACGTCTTCGGCGGGCTGCTGCGGGTGCTTGCCGCGCGGTCGGCGGAGATGGCGGTGCTGCGCGGGCAGGAGCCGGAGCCGGCCGGTCCGTGGGACACCCATCCGCCGCTGGCGGAGCGGCTCGCGTCGCTGGCGCCTCCGGAATCCTCGGACGCTGCGAAGGATTCCGATGCTCCTGGTGAGACCGTTGCTCCTGGCGAGACCGTTGCTCCTGGCGAGACCGACTCTCCTGATCAGACCGACTCTCCTGATGAGACCGTGGAGCGGGTTCCGGATCTGCCGCAGCTCGGCCGGGCGTTGCAGGACGTCGCCTATCCAGCCGGTGGGCGCACCATCGTGACCTGGGACGAGTGTCTCAGCATCGCTCGAACCGCGGAGATGGAACGGGAGGCCGAGGCCGCGCTCGCCACCATCTCCCGCGCGGTGGGCGCCGAGATCAGCGGCCCGGCGCAGGTGCTCGACCTGGCCGCCGACGGCCGGCTGCGCTCGGCGGCGGAGACGCTGTTCCCCGGCGCATCGCCCGGCGCCGCCACCGACCGGATTATCGACCTGCTCGGGCTGATGATGGCGCTCGCGGCCCTGCGCAGCGGCATCGTGCGGTGGCGGCACAGCTGGACCGGCGCGGCCGAGGTGGTCGGTGTCGACGGCGCCTACCTCAACCTCGCCGAGTTGGCGCAGGCCGCGGCCGAACCGGAGACCGTCCCGGCGGTGCGTGAGTACCTGGAGAAGATCGGTGTCGACCTCGCGGCGCCGGCCGGGGACGGCGGGCCGGCCCGTCCGGTCCTCGGCGGGCTGGTCAATCTGACCGTGGACGGCTCGCGTACCGACCTGCTGATCACGGATCTCGGGTTGTTGCTGGTGCCGGGCCTGCCCCGGGGACGCGGGCCGGAGTCGAAACGGCGGCTGGCCCGGATCGCCGCGGACGGGGTGCCGGTCACGGCGCGACCCGAACCAGCCTCCACGCCGGAGCCGGGCAGCCGGTTCCTGCCGTTCGCCGACGTGACGGGGGTGACGGCGCTGCCCGGGCGCCGGAAGGGCTGGACGATCGAGGTGCGTGACGGCGACGGGGTGACGCTGCGCCCCGCCCTGGACACGGACGAGCTGCTCGGCGGCTGGAAAGTCTGGGAGGAGACGGTGACGTTCCTCACCGGGACGCGGCCGGTGGTGCCCGCCGCGCGGCCCCCGGCGGAGGGAGTCGCTGAACCGGGAGCGGTCGATGCCCGTACCGGAGGCTAGGACAGTCTCATCCCTGACGGATGAGCAACCATTACGTCACTTTGGGTCACAATGACCTCGGAGGTTGTTCGCTTCGCCGGCACCTGAAATGGGTAGCACGACTGCCGGGGAGGCGCGACGATCGTCTCCATACCCGGGGGAGGGCGCCATGGCACGAGGTCCGTCGACGCTCTTCGGAGCCATCGTGGCGGTCGGGGTCGGACCGGCCCTCTGGCTCGGCGCTCAGCTCGGGACCGCCGACGTCGCCCCGAACGAGCGACCCTCGACCGTGGTGGGCGAGCAGGGACCGGAATCGGACATCGACTTCGGTGGTGTCGGCGCCGGTGAGACGCCGGACCAGGCCGACTGGATCCGGGTCTACCCCGATTCCGGCGACGACGGCGAGACCGCGCCGAGCCCGGCGGTGAAACGGACGTCGATGAGCCCGGCCGCGGTCGTCGTGACGCCCGGCTCTCCGTCGCCGTCACCGTCCTCGCCTGCCGTCGCGTCGTCACCGCCTCCGTCACCGCCGCCCAGTGACCCGGTGGTCCCGCCGAGCCCCAGCTTCGAGGGGGAGCCCTCGTCGGAGCCGTCCGCGGAGCCGAGCGACGAGGTCACCGAGGACCCGGAGCCGTCGGTGTCCGCGCCGCCGGAGGAGAACGAGGCGCCGGAGCCGTTGTACTCAGCGCACGAGTAAGGGGGAGCCGATCGGCTCCCCCTTTTCGGTTCTAGCGGGTCACAGGCCCAGCAGCCGGTCCAGGATGTCCCGGTAGGCGCGCAGCTCCACGCGCAGGGCCTCGGTGTCGTCGTGGCCCTTCGCCAGGGAGCCGCGCTGCTCGCGCAGTGCCGCGGTGAGCCGGTCCACCGCCTCGTCCACCAGTTGCGCCGCCTCGCCGGTGGCTGCCTTCGGGTCGTCCACGAACCGCAGCTGCACATCGCGCCAGCGGTCCTTGAGCGCCTGCACCTCGGCGGTGGGGAAGAACGGCGCCGGGCCGGCGGAGTGATCCGTCTCGGTCGTGGGGATGGGCGCGGTGACCACCTGCGGGTCCTCGAAGGTGCCCTTGTCGTCGACGGCCGCGTCGACCGGGTCGGTCCGCTCGGCCTCGTCCAGAACCTTCGGGTCCTCGAAGGTGCCGCGGTCCTCGATCACCGAGTCGGCGGCCGCGTCGCTGTCGTCGGTGTGCCGGCCGCGCGGCGGCTCGTCCAGGTCCAGCGGCAGGTCGACGTCGTCGTGGGTGTCCGCCGGGCGCTGCCCGATCGGCACGGTCCGGTCCTGGTCGCCGGTGTCGATCCGGTTCTGGGCGGTGGTGTCGATGGTGACGGTCCGGTCGGCCTCCGACTCCCGCGGCAGGCCGTCCGCCTGGTCCCGCAGCCGGTCGTCCGCGTGGTCGTGCGTGCGGGCGTCCGCTTCCTGCGCGCGGGTGCCCGCTTCCTGCGCGCGGGTGCCCGCTTCCTGCGCGCAGGTGCCCGCTTCCTCCAGGCGGCTGTCCAGCGGGACGGTCCGGTCGTCGGCGACGCCGGACGCGGCGTCGGTGGTGCGGTCGGTGGGCCGGTCGGCGTCAGGGTTTCCGGCGGGACGCGGCTCGGCCATCGCCGACGCGGCGACCGCACCACCCACAGTGGACGCCCCGAACGCGGTGGGCTGCGGTGCCGGCTCGGCGACCGGCCGGTCCGCGTCGGCAGGCCCGTGCTGCCACGGCGATCCGGCGCGCTGCTGCGGCACCACCGGTTCGGCCTGCTGCGTACGCTCGTCGTCCCGCGTACGGACGTCGTCGTGGTCCTCGGCGTTGTCCTTGGCCTCGTTGGAGAAGAAGCGCATCGTCGGGTGCTCCTCAGCGGCTGGTGGCGTCGGGGCGGGAACGCGCGACGCCGGGTTCGGTGGCGGTGTCCTCAGTGTCGTTCACGGTACGAGCAGGCGCATCGCCGGAGATCGCGGTGTGGTCGTCGGCGGCCGGGCGGGGCGCCGGGGTGCTCGCGTGTCCGACCGGGTCCTCGCCGAGCAGGTCGGCGAAGAGAGCGCGGTAGTGGACCAGGGCCTGACGCAGGTCCTCGGTCTCGGTCTCGCCGTTCCTGCTGCGCCGGCTGATCTCGTGTGCGGCGCGGTAGTGCTCCAGAGTGGCGGCGTGCTCGACGGAGAGGTTGGCGAGCCGCTCGTCGTAGTCGCCGGTCGGGTACCCGCGCTCGGCGATCAGGGCGGTGACCAGCTCGTCGGCGGTGGAGACGGCTTCCTTGGGGTTGTCGACGAACCGGATCTGGACCTCTTCCCAGGCGGTGGCGTACTTGGCACGCGACTCGCCGGACAGCGGACGCAGTTCGAGCTGGGCGTGCCGCTTGGTGCGTTCGTGCAGCTCACGCTCGGCCTCGGTGCGGTTTCCGGTATCGGCGACCACGCGGTCGTACTCGGGTCCGAAGGTCTGCTGGAGCTTGCGGCGCCGCATGGCACGGACACCCAGCACGATCGCGGCCAGCACGAGTAGGACGACGACGATCAGGACGATGGTGGCGGTGGCGGACATCAGGTTCCTCCTTCTTCCACGGGAGGTATGCCCAACTCGTACCGGCCGCCAATCCTCGTGTTCACCCACTGCGCGGTGCGGCGGACTGTCGTGCACCCGACGATCTCTCAAAAAAGATCGCACGCCGATCTGGCTGGACAAACAGGACGGATGCACCACATCCGGGAGATCGGGGAGCTAGCTGAGACGCACGTCATTACGTATTCTTCGCCGAGCGCATGACTCGGGCGTGGTGGCCGTCCCATTCTGATCGGTCGCCGGGCGGGCCGGCGTATAGATCGTTTCCTACCGAACCCCTCGGGCGGAGCCTGATGAGAAGCCGCAACTGGTCGATCCGTTCGAAGATCACCGCGATGGTCGCGGTGCCGCTCGCGGCACTGCTCGCCCTCTGGATCTTCGCGACGGTGGTCACCGCCGGTCCGGCGCTCAATCTGATCGAGGCCCGCGACGCCGTGCACAAGCTCGGCAACCCGGGACTGCAACTGATCGCTCAGCTGCAGCGCGAGCGGCACTTCTCGGCGATCTACGTCTCCGCCGCCAAACCGACAGCCACCGATCTGAACCGCGAGCGGGCCGCGACCGACGAGGCGGCCACCACCTTCCGCCGGGCCGTCGCCGAGGCCGACCTCACCGAGTCGGTGCGGACCCGCGTCGACGAGATGCTCGCCCTGCTCGACGAGCTGCCGGAGACCCGCGCGGGCATCGACGACCGGCTGATCAAGGACGTCCTGCCGGTGGTGCGGGACTTCAGCGCGGTGATCGACGCCGCGTTCGAGGTCTCCGCCACCGCGGCCATCTTCTTCCACGAGCGGGTCGACCGCGAGGTCCGCGGGCTGATCGACGCGCTCAAAGGGCTGGAGCACCTGAGCCGGGTCGACGCGATGCTGGCCGGCGCGAACGCCGCGGGTTACATCCACGCGATCAACCGCGGCATCCTGATCGAGGACATCGCCAACTCGCGTTACCTGCTCAAGTCCGGTGTGGAGGACATGCCGGAGAGCGCGCGCGGCGACTACTCGCGGGTGATCACCAGCCCGGCCTTCGTCGACCTCGACATCATGCAGAACTCGCTCATCGGCGACAGCTACGCGGGCGGGCCGCCGCCGGTCAGCGGCGAGAGCTGGCAGCCGACGTACGACCGGACGAACGCCGAGCTCAGCGACTTCGTGCTGCGGTCGGTCGACGAGGTGGCCGAGGACGCCGTCCCGCTGGCCGCGAGCGTTCTGCTCCGGCTCGGCATCGCCGGCCTGCTCGGCCTGGTCGCGTTCGTGCTATCGATCTTCGTGGCGGTCCGGTTCGGCCGATCGATCGTGGGGCGCCTGATCCGGCTGCGGCGCGAGGCCCTCGAGATGGCGTCCGAGCGCCTGCCCGCGGTGGTCCGGCGGCTGCAGCGCGGCGAGGCCGTCGACGTCGAGGTGGAGACACCCCCGCTGGAGTACGGCGGTGACGAGATCGGTCAGCTCGGTCACGCGTTCAACGCGGTGCAGCGTACGGCCGTGCAGTCCGCGGTCGACGAGGCGAACGTCCGGCGCGGCATCAACGAGGTTTTCCTCAACATCGCCCGGCGCAGCCAGACCCTGCTGCACCGGCAGCTCTCGCTGCTGGACAAGATGGAGCGCCGGGAGACCGAGCCGCAGGAGCTGGAGGACCTCTACCGGGTCGACCACCTCGCCACCCGGATGCGGCGGCACGCCGAGGACCTGGTCATCCTGGCCGGCGCGGCGCCCGGGCGCGGCTGGCGCAACCCGGTGCCGATCATCGACGTGGTCCGCGGCGCGATCAGTGAGGTGGAGGACTACAAGCGGATCGACATCCGCACGATCACCTCGTCGGCGGTGCTCGGCCGGGCGGTCGGTGACGTGATCCACCTGCTCGCCGAGCTGATCGAGAACGCGGCGTCGTACTCGCCGCCGCACGCGCGCGTCCAGGTGGTCGGTCAGGTGCTGCCGAACGGCTACGCCATCGAGATCGAGGACCGCGGCCTCGGGATGGCCCCGGAGGCGATCGAGGAGACCAACCGCCGGCTCGCCGAGCCGCCGGACTTCGACCCCACCGACAGCGCCCGGCTCGGCCTGTTCGTGGTTGCTCAGCTGGCGAACCGGCACCAGATCCGGGTCTCGCTGCGGGCCTCCGCGTACGGTGGCATCACCGCGATCGTGCTGCTCCCCGGTGACCTGGTGACGAGCGTCCCCGGGCCGGCGCTGCCGATCGGACCCGCCTCCGGCGGGCTCGACACGCCGCTCGTCGGCTCCGGCAGCGAGGACCCGCTGCGGCAGTCGCTGGCGTCGCTGCAGTGGCAGGGCACCGGTGAGCTGCGCGAGGTGACCGTGCCGGGCCGTCGCGGGGCGGCCGAGGAGACGCCTGCCGACGCCGTCACGGATCCGGGTGGCCCGGCACCGAGCCTGATCGCCGATGAACTGAGCGCCGAGGGCCTGGTGCAGCGGCGCCGGGTCCGCCGCAAGCCGAACCCGCCGATCGAGATGCCGGGTGAGAGCACGGGCGGGATCCGGGCCGTACCCAGAAATTCCGGTCCTTCCGCGCCGCCGCCGGAAACGCCCGTCGTGCCGGCGCAACGCCGGCCCTCCGCGGCGGAGACCACGGACGACGACGGCCTGCCGAAACGGGTACGCCAGGCGAGTCTCGCCCCGCAGCTGCGCCAGCCGGCCGTGGAGCAGGAGTCCACCGCCCCGGCGCGCAGCCCGGAGCAGGTTCGCACGCTGATGAGCGCCCTGCAACTCGGCACCAACCGCGGCCGCGTCGACGCCGCTCGCACAGAAACGGCCGCGGCGGAGACCGAGCGCGCGGACGATACGGTCAGTTTCCCGACCCTCGTGGACGTCACGGCGGCCCGGGACAACGCACCATCCGGGACCGACGCGGCGGACGGCGACCGCGCGTACGGCACCGGAGAGAACCTCAGGCTGGAGAAGGACGCATAGTGGCACAGACGAAGCAGAGCGCGAACCTCACCTGGCTCCTCGACGATCTCGTCGAACGGGTGCCAACCGCGCAGCAGGCCGTGGTGCTCTCGGCCGACGGGCTCATGCTCGGCGCCTCGGCGGCGATGAGCCGGGAGGACGCCGAACATCTCTCCGCCATGGCAGCCGGTTTCCAGAGCCTCGCCAAGGGCGCGAGCCGGCACTTCCAGGCGGGCCAGGTCCGGCAGACCGTGGTGGAGATGGAGGAGGCCTTCCTCTTCGTGACCGCTGCCGGTCAGGGCGCCTGTCTGGCCGTGCTGGCCTCCGCCGACGCCGACCTGGGCCTGATCGCCTACGAGATGGCGATGCTCGTCACCCGGGTGGGTCAGATCATGAGCGCGCCGGAGCGGTCGGTGCTCGCGCCGTCCGATGCCCTCTGAGCAGCCGCGTGTGACACACGACTGGCTGGACTCCGACGCGGGACCGGTGGTCCGGCCGTACGCGATGACCGGAGGCCGGGTCGCCCCCTCGGACGGCGACTTCGACCTGGTCGCGTTCGTGGTCGCCACCGTTCCCGATCTGCCGATCGGTCCACAGCTGCAACCCGAGCACCACGCCATCGTCGCGGCGGCGTGGGAGCCGATCTCGGTGGTGGAGCTGGCGTCCCAATTGGACCTCTCCATCGGCGTGGTCCGGGTCTTTCTCGGTGATCTACGCTCAGCGGGGCTCATCTCGCTGTACGAACCTCCGGCGGCCACACAGCCGCACGACGTCGACGTTCTCAAGGCGGTTGTCAATGGACTCCGTGCGCTCTGACCGCAACGGCGGCTCGTCGCGCATCCCGGTCGCGCTCAAGATCCTGATAGCCGGTGGTTTCGGCGCGGGCAAGACCACGATGGTGGGGTCGGTCAGCGAGATCCGGCCCCTGCAGACCGAAGAAGTGCTCACCGGGGCCGAGGGCGCCGACGACGTCTCGGGCGTGGAGGGCAAGACCACCACCACGGTGACCATGGACTTCGGCCGGATCACGATCACCGAGGACCTGCAGCTGTACCTCTTCGGCACGCCCGGGCAGGACCGTTTCTGGTTCCTCTGGGACGAGCTGTCGCAGGGTGCGCTGGGCGCCGTGGTGCTGGCCGACACCCGGCGGCTGGCCGACTGCTTCCCGTCGATCGACTACTTCGAGCAGCGGGGCACGCCGTTCGTGGTGGCGGTGAACTGTTTCGACACCCAGCAGCGCTTCGCGCCGGAAGCGGTGAGCCGGGCGCTCGACCTGGACCCGGGCGTCCCGGTCGTGCTCTTCGACGCCCGTGACCAGGTGGCCGCCCGCAACGTGCTGATCGAGCTGGTGGAGTACGTGGCGCGCCGCCAGCTGGCCGCCGCCGGAAGCCGCTGACCCCTGCCCTGGCCGGGCGGGACGGCGCGGATCAGACGGGGGTCCGCGGCGCCGGCCCGCTGCTGTCCCGGATCACCAGCTCGGTCGGCAGCATGATGTGCGGCACCGGACCGGCCGGGCCGCCCCGGGAACGCCGGATCGCCTCGGTCAGCGCGGCCGCGGCGGCCTGCCCCTTCGCCACCACGTCCTGGCGCACGGTGGTCAGCGCCGGTTGCATCCGCACGGCATCCGGCCCGTCGTCGAATCCGACGATCGACAGGTCCTCCGGGACTCGCAGGCGCAGGTCCTCGGCGGCCTGGCGGACGCCCACCGCAGTGGTGTCGGAGAAGCACAGGAACGCGGTCGGCCGGTCCTCCGCGGCGAGCAGGACGCGGGCGTCACGGCGTACGTCCTCGGTCTTCTCCAGAGGGTGACGGAGGAACGCGGGCTTGACCCCCGCGGGTTCCAGGACGTCGGACCAGCCGAGCCGCCGCTGGTGGGAGGCGTGACCCTCGATCAGCGTGGACGGGTCGGTGATGAAGCCGTGCCGGCCGTTCTCCCCGTTCATCGCGATGGCGAATCGCCGGTGACCGAGGTCGATGAGGTGCTGGGCGGCGGCCCGGGCGCCCGCGCGGTCGGCGATGTTGACGCTCGCCACGTCGTCCACCTGGTCCTGGTCGACGAAGACCATCGGCAGGTTGCGCCGCCGCAGCCAGGAGACGGCCGGCGAGGTGGGGTCGCAGGAGTAGACCACCGCGCCGTCGATCGCGACGTCGCGCGCGGGCACGACGTCTCCGGCGGCCGCGGACGTGAGCAGCGTGATCGCCAGCCCGGTCGGCGCGAGCTCCCCGGCGATGGCGGCCAGGAACCCACCGGCGACCAGGTCGGTGAAGGCGTAGCGCAGCGAGTCGGTGAGCAGGATGCCGACCGCGCCGGTGGTGCCCTTGGCGAGGGCGCGGGCGGTCGGGTCCGGACCGACGTATCCGAGGTCCTGCGCGGCGGCGAGGATCCGCTCACGCAGGGCGGGGGAGAGCTGGTCGGGGCGGGAGAACGCGTTGGACACCGTCATCCGGCTCACGCCGACCCGGTCGGCGATGGTCTGCAGCGTCACCCTGGGCATGTCCACACGGTATCCCCGGGAGCCGGGATCGCCTTTCATCGGAACCGGGATCGCCTTTCATCGGACGGTGACGGAAGACGATCCCGGTCCCGGACCGAGGAAAGCTCAGGCCGGGCGGTGGCCGGCGGGGGCCACCGCGCACGACGCACGGTAGAGGGCGTTGGCGAGCGAGGCGCGCAACCACGGCGTACGGGCCACGGGCTCGGCCTCCGCCACGACTGGCGCGTCCGGCCGGGCGCTCAGGACCTCACGGGTCACGTCCTGGACGCCACGGAGGTACGCGGCTGGTAGTTCCATGACTTGCCTCCTGTTTCGGTCTGTACCGGTACAGTAACCGTCGCTTCTGTACCGGTCAAGAAGGCGAGGCAAACGTGCGGAATCCGTCCGGTGTGGTGGGATCGAACCATGGTCTCCAGCGCGGAATACGTCTTCGTCGGCTGCTACACCGGTGACAAGGGGGGTGAGGGCGACGGCATCACGCTGCTCCGCCGCGATCCGGCCACCGGTGATCTCACCCGGCTCGGGCTGGCGGCGCGCACCCCGTCGCCGTCCTTCCTCGCGCAGCACCCGACGCTGCCGGTCCTCTACGCGGTGAACGAGCTGGACCAGGGCACGATCACCGCGTTCTCGGTCGCGCCGGACTGCTCGCTGATCCCGCTCGGGACGCAGAGCACCGGCGGGGCCGACCCCTGTCACCTCGCGGTGACGGGTGACGGGCGGCACCTGGTGGTGGCGAACTACGGCGGCGGATCGGTCGCGGTCTTCCCGCTGGACGCCGACGGCGTCCCGGCCGGGCGCAGCGACCTGCTCCAGCTCCAGGGTTCCGGCCCGAACGCGGAGCGTCAGTCCTCGCCGCACGCGCACCAGGTGGTCCCGGACCCGAACGGCGCCGACGTGCTCATCTCCGACCTCGGCTCGGACCGGGTGTGGCGCTCACGGCTGGACCCGGTGTCCGGGCGCCTTTCGCTGCCCGACCCCGCGGTCGAGGCGAAACCCGGCACCGGCCCGCGTCACCTGGTGCGCTCGACCGGCGGCACGGTGCTGCTCGCCGGCGAGCTGACCGGCGACGTGAGCTGGTACCGGCCGGCGGGCGGACCGACCCTCACGCCGGCCGGCACGGTCGCCGCCAGCCAGTCGTCAGGCGCGGTCCACCCGTCGGAGATCGCCATTCGCAACGATGGCAGGCACGTCTATGTGGCTAACCGGGGACCGGACACCGTTTCGGCTTTCTCCTGGGACGGCGAGTCGCTCACCCTGATCGCCGAGGTGCCCGCCGGCGGGGTGTGGCCGAGGCACATGGTTCTGCTCGGGGATCACCTCTACGTAGCCAATCAGCGTTCACACAACGTGACCGTTTTTCGCGTCGACCCGGACACCGGAATTCCCGGGTCGCAAGGGGAGCCGACCGGAGAGCCCAGCCCCACCTGTCTTCTGCGCTGGAATCCTCCGATGATCAGGCCATAGGCGAGATCGGTCAGGCGGGCACGTCTGTGATCTTCTGAGGCAAATCCGGCGTGCCTGCCGCAAAAGTCGATACTGATCGACACCGAGTCGTCACTCAGGGTGTTTCTTGGATAGGGAAACGCCAATCTGAGTAATTTTCGTCCGAACGTATATGGCATTCAGCTTCCGGGCTCGACACTATGGAGCGCGTGTCTGGCCGCCATCGTAGAAACTTCAACGCAAAGGGAGCGGGCGTCGTCGGAGGTGCGATGGCGATAGTCGTCGTAATTGCGGGGACGTGGCTCGGTTATCAGCAGTTAGCGGACTCCGGGTGTACCGGATCCGTGCGACTGTCCGTTGCCGCCGCTCCCGAAATCGCGCCCGCCGTCCAGCAGATCGCTCAGCAGTGGACGGCCGGCGGAGCCGAGGTCTCCGGGACGTGCGTCGCTGTCGACGTCGCCGACGAGAACCCCGCCGACATCGCCGGCGCGGTCTCCCGCGACCACGACGTCGCGCTCGCCGGCCTGGGTACCGCGCCGGAGTCGGTCGTGGTCCCCGACGTGTGGCTCCCGGACTCGTCGACCTGGCTGCTGCGCCTGCAGCAGGAGGCCCCCGGCTTCAAGCCGACGAAGATCGCCTCGGTCGCGCAGAGCCCCCTCGTCCTCGCGATGCCGGAGCCGGTGGCGAAGAACTTCGGCTGGCCGGACAAGAAGATGGCGTGGCGGGACCTGCTGGCCCAGTTCGGCACGGAGAGCACGCTCCAGGTCGGCATCGTCGACCCGACGCGTGACGCGGCCGGCCTGACCAGCCTCCTCGCGGTCGGCGCCAACGCCGGCACCACGCAGGAGGGCAAGCTCAAGAAGGTGCAGGTGCTGACCGCGCTCGCCGAGAACCGTTCCGCGCTGCGTGAGGAACTGCTCCAGCAGTTCCCGAAATCCACCGACGCGAACGATCTGGGCAACAGCCTGCAGGCCGCCCCGCTCTCCGAGGAGGACGTGGTGGCGTTCAACGCGCAGCGTCCCGCGGTCCAGCTCAGCGCCCTCTACATGGAACCGGCGCCGCAGCCCCTCGACTACCCGTACGCGGTGATGCCGCAGGTGGTGGACACCCAGAAGGCGGCCGCCGCCGACGCGCTGCTCGCCCAGCTGGCCGGCGCCGGCTTCAAGGAGAACCTGGCCACCGTCGGCCTGCGCGCTCCGGACGGCACCTACGGCTCGGGCTTCCAGGCCCCGGTCGGCGCCCCGGCCGCCTCACCCGCGGTGAAATCGTCGAGCGGCTCCGAGGGCGGTGGCAAGGCCGCGTCCGGCGTGAGCGGCAAGGAGCTGAGCCAGGCAGTCGGCTCCTGGGTGGCGACCACCCTGCCCGGCCGGGTGCTGGCCGTCTTCGACGTGTCCGGCTCGATGGACAAGGCCGTGCCGACTGCCGGTGGCGCAACCCGGGCCCAGGTGACCCAGGATGCGGCGCGCGGCGGTCTGGCCCTGTTCAACAACAAGTGGGCGGTCGGCGTCTGGCGCTTCTCCACGAAACTGGACGGCAACCTCCCCTACAAGGAGCTCGTCCCGATCACCCCGCTCACCTCGGGCCGCCAGCGGCTCCAGGAGTCGATCTCCGACCTGGACCCGGTTCCGGCGGGCAACACCGGCCTCTACGACACGGTTCTCGCGGCGTACAAGGAAGTCCAGAAAAACTGGAAGGCCGGCCGCAGCAACTCGGTCATCCTCTTCACCGACGGTGAGAACCTCAATGAGGACGGCCTGGAACGGGGCGAGTTCCTCGACCAGCTGAAGAAGGCCGTCGACCCGAAGAGGCCGGTCCGCCTCGTGCTGATCGGTATCGGTAACGAGGTCAACAAGGCTGAGCTCGACGAGATCTCCGCAACGGTGAAGGGCAGCGGCGTCTTCATCGCCCAGGACCCGGCCCGCATCAGCGACATCTTCCTCGAGGCGATCGGAACCCGAACCGGCGCCAACTGAGCCCCACGCATTCCGAGCGACCGCCGTCCAGCTGGGCGGCGGTCGTTCTTTTCCCCGAGGTACGGAGATAGCCGCCCCTGCCGGGCCGGCCCCGTCCCCGTGAGGACAACGCGACCTCCCTGCCGTCCCCAGGCCGTCCGGCGCCTTTCACTACCGGTGCAACGCAGGCCGGGGCGCCGCTCGCGGTCAGCGCAGGTCGGCCACGCCCGCCCGCGTGACCAAAGCCGCGCCGACACTGCGCACCAGCCGGGCCAGCCGGACAGCGCTGAAAGCCAGTCGGACCGGCTGGACCAGCCCTGAAAGCCAGCCGGACCGGCTGGACCAGCACGGAGCGCCAGCCGGACCAGCCGGCGCTCAGTGCTGTCTGAGCACCCGCCGACAGCGCTGGAAGCCAGCTCGGCGCGCCCGGCTGGTTGCCAGTGCTGTCAGCTGCCCGTTTTGTCCGCGCTGAGCGCCAGCCGGCACCGGCGTTTCCAAGATCTGCGAGTGCTGCTCTGCGAGTGCTGCTCTGCGAGTGCTGCTCTGCGAGTGCTGCTCTGCGATTGCTGCTCTGCGAGCGCGCTCATCGCCCTCAGCGCGGGAGCAAGGAAGCGCGGTCAGCGGCGTAGCCAGGCCGCCGGGTCGTCCCGGACCGCCCGGATCACCGTGTCGGCGGCTCCTCGCATCGCGGCGTCGGCGCCCAGTGCGGCCGGGCGCAGCGCCACCGGAGCGAGACCCGAGGTCAGCACCCGGCGGGTGAGCTCCTCCTCGATTCCGGCGCGCAGTTCGGTGAAGAGCGGCGCGTAGGCGCCCCCGAGCACGATCACCGGCACGTCCAGCAAATTGACCACGGCGGCCAGCGCGATGCCGAGGGCGGCCGCGGCCAGGGGCTCGTCGCCGGTCAGGGCTTCCTGGCCGGCGTACTGCTCCAGGCAGCCACGGGCGCCGCACCGGCACGGCCGGCCGTCGGGGTAGACCGTGACGTGCCCGATCTCGCCGCTCCAGCCTCGCACGCCCCGGTAGAGCTCGCCGTCGAGGACCAGCCCGGCGCCGATGCCGACCTCGCCGGAGACGTACAGGAACGTCGGGCGGCCGCCGCCGCTGAGGAATGCCGGGTCGACGAGTAGTTCGCCGAGCGCCGCCAGGTTCGCCTCGTTGTCCACGCCGATCGGCAGGTCGGCCAACTCGGGGACGGCGCGCAGCAGCGCCGGGGCGTCGACGTCCTGCCAGCCGAGGTTGGGCGCGACCCGGACGACTCCGTCGCCGGTGACCAGGCCGGGCACGGCGAGGGCGGCCCCGGCCACGGTCAGCCCTTCGGCCTCGGCGGCGAGCCGGGCCCGCGCGGCGAGGCGGCCGAGGGCCTCCAGCGAGCCGGCGGCGTCGGAGGCGCGCTGGTCGGCGTGCTCGACGAACCGCTGGCGGACGGCGCCGGTGAGGTCGACCACGCAGGCCGCCAGGTAGTCGACGTTGATCTCGCAGCCGAGCCCGGCCGGACCGGCGGCGCTGAGCGCGAGGCCGACGGCGGGACGGCCGGCACCGGTACGCGGTGGCGGGTCGAGTTCGGTGAGCAGCCCACCGGCGATCAGGTCGTCGACGAGCGCGGAGACGGTGGCCCGGGTGAGCCCGGTGACGGCGGCAACTCCCGCGCGGGAGAGCCGATCTGTGCTGTTTGCCACGGTATGCAGCACCAGCGCGAGATTATGGGCTCGCACGCTCGACTGTCGGACGGGGGCACTGGAACGAGAAGTCAGGCGAGCCGTCACGCCCTTGACAATGCCACATCCTGAGCAAATAATTCAACCACTAAACAAATCAACCGCGTTTCCCGGAGGTAACCGTGTCTGTCCAGGCCACACGCGAAGACAAGTTCTCCTTCGGTCTCTGGACCGTTGGATGGCAGGCTCGTGACGCGTTCGGTGACGCCACGCGTACGGCACTCGACCCGGTCGAGGCCGTGCACAAGCTCGCTGAGATCGGCGCCTACGGCATCACGTTCCACGACGACGACCTGGTGCCCTTCGGCTCGGACGCCCAGACCCGCGACGGCATCATCGCGGGCTTCAAGAAGGCGCTCGACGAGACCGGCCTGATCGTCCCGATGGTGACCACCAACCTCTTCACCCACCCGGTGTTCAAGGACGGCGGCTTCACCAGCAACGACCGTTCCGTGCGGCGCTACGCGATCCGCAAGGTGCTGCGCCAGATGGACCTCGGCGCCGAGCTGGGCGCGAAGACGCTCGTCCTCTGGGGCGGCCGCGAGGGCGCCGAGTACGACTCGGCCAAGGACGTCAGCGCCGCCCTCGACCGCTACCGCGAGGCGCTCAACCTGCTCGCGCAGTACTCCGAGGACCGCGGTTACGGCCTGCGCTTCGCCATCGAGCCGAAGCCGAACGAGCCCCGCGGCGACATCCTGCTCCCGACCGCCGGCCACGCCATCGCGTTCGTGCAGGAGCTGGAGCGTCCCGAGCTCTTCGGCATCAACCCGGAGACCGGGCACGAGCAGATGTCGAACCTCAACTTCACCCAGGGCATCGCCCAGGCGCTGTGGCACAAGAAGCTGTTCCACATCGACCTGAACGGTCAGCACGGCCCGAAGTTCGACCAGGACCTGGTCTTCGGCCACGGTGACCTGCTCAACGCGTTCTCGCTGGTCGACCTCCTGGAGAACGGCCCGGACGGCGCCCCGGCGTACGACGGACCCCGTCACTTCGACTACAAGCCGTCCCGTACCGAGGACTACGACGGCGTCTGGGAGTCGGCGAAGGCCAACATCCGGATGTACCTGCTGCTCAAGGAGCGGGCCAAGGCGTTCCGCGCCGACCCCGAGGTGCAGGAGGCGCTCGCCGCCAGCAAGGTCGCGGAGCTGAAGACCCCGACCCTGAACCCGGGCGAGGGATACGCCGAGCTGCTCGCCGACCGCAGCGCGTTCGAGGACTACGACGCCGACGCCGTGGGCGCCAAGGGCTTCGGCTTCGTCAAGCTGAACCAGCTCGCGATCGAGCACCTGCTCGGAGCCCGCTGACCATGGCGTTGGTAGCCGGGATCGACAGCTCGACCCAGTCCTGCAAGGTCGTGATCCGCGACGCCGAGACAGGCGCGCTGGTCCGGCAGGGCCGGGCGAGCCATCCGGACGGCACCGAGGTGCATCCGGACGCCTGGTGGTCGGCGCTGCAGTCCGCGATCGAGGAGGCGGGCGGTCTCGACGACGTCGCCGCCGCCTCGGTCGCCGGGCAGCAGCACGGCATGGTCGCACTGGACGAGAACGGTGAGGTGGTCCGCCCGGCGCTGCTGTGGAACGACACACGCAGCGCCGGCGCGGCCGCTGACCTGATCGCCGAGCTGGGCGGCGGCGAGAAGTGGGCGGAAGCGGTCGGCATCGTGCCGGTCGCCAGCTTCACCCTCACCAAGCTGCGCTGGCTGGCCCGCAATGAGCCGGCAAACGCCGCGAAGGTCGCCGCGGTCTGCCTGCCGCACGATTGGCTGACCTGGAAGCTGTCCGGGTCCACCGACATCGCGGACATCAAGACCGACCGCAGCGACGCCAGCGGCACGCTCTACTGGTCCGCCAAGACCAACGAGTACCGGCGAGACCTGCTGGAGCTCGGCTTCGGGCGGGACCTGGTCCTGCCCGAAGTGCTGGGTCCGACCGGGATCGCCGGTCATCTGCCGAACGGCGCCCCTCTGGGACCCGGCGCCGGTGACAACGCGGCGGCCGCCCTCGGCACCGGCGCGCTGCCCGGCGACGTGATCGTGTCGATCGGCACGTCCGGCACGGTCTTCGTCTCCTCGGACGTCGCGCCGGTCGACGGACGCGGCACGGTGGCCGGCTTCGCCGACACCACCGGGCGGTTCCTGCCGATCGTGGTGACGCTCAACGCGGCCCGGGTGCTCGACGCGGCGGCCAAGCTGCTCGGCGTGGACCACGACGAGCTGTCCCGGCTCGCGCTCTCCGCCCCGGCGGGCGCCGACGGGATGGTCCTGGTGCCGTACCTGGAGGGGGAGCGGACCCCGAACCGGCCGGACGCCACCGGCGCGATCCACGGGCTCACGCTCAAGACCTCGGATCCGGCGCACCTGGCCCGGGCCGCCGTCGAGGGGATGCTCTGCGCCCTCGCCGACGGTCTGGACGCGCTCGTCGCGCACGGCGCCGAGGCGAACCGGATCGTGCTTGTCGGTGGCGGCGCGCGCAGTGAGGCGGTCCGCCGCATCGCGCCCGCGCTGTTCGGCAAGCCGGTGCTGGTCCCGCCGCCGGGTGAGTACGTCGCCGACGGCGCGGCCCGCCAGGCCGCCTGGGTCGCTCGCGGCGGGGACACCCCGCCGGCGTGGTCGGCGGCCAGCCCCGAGGTGTACGAGGACGACCCCGTCCCGTTGATCCGCGAGCAGTACGCGGCAGCTCAGAACGCCGTGATCGACCGTACCCGCTGAAGGTTTTCGGCCGGCTCTTCTCCGGCGAGGAAAAGAGCCGGCCGAAAACTTGTTGTCCCCTCGCCACCCGCGGCATCTACATGTCATCCCCGCATGTAGGAAGGACCCGCAGTGGCAGAGAGAAGATCTCGAAAGCGGACCGCGATCGCCCTCGCGGCCGCACTGCTCGTGCCCGCCGGCCTGATCGGCTGGGCCGTGCTGCCCTCGAACGCCGCGGCCACCCCCGCCGCCGGTGTCACGTACCAGTTGGTGGTGAAGAAGAGCGGCAAGTGCATCGATGTGCCGGCCGCGTCGAAGGACAACGGCGCCCTGCTTCAGCAGTGGGGTTGTACGGCGAACTCGGCGTGGCAGCAGTTCAAGCTGGTCGCGTCGGGAAGCAACTTCCTGATCCAGAACGTGAACAGTGGTAAGTGTGTCGATGTGCCGTCGGGGTCGAAGACCTCGGGTGCGCGGTTGCAGCAGTGGGGTTGTGTCGGTTCGCAGACCAACCAGCAGTTCAGGCTGACGGCGTCGGGCACGGACACGTTCCAGATCATCAACGTGAACAGCGGCCTGTGCGTCTCCGATCAGGGGGCGTCGACGGCCAACGGCGCGTCGATCATCCAGGAGACGTGCACGGCGAACTCGAACAAGCAGTGGGCGTTCACCCCGGTCAGCGGTTCGAGCACCGGAAGCTTCACGGTCGCCGCCGACGGCTCGGGTAGGTACAAGACGGTGCAGGCCGCGATCGACGCCGTCGCCGCGAACAACACCGCCCGGCAGACGATCACCATCAAGCCCGGCACGTACCGGGAGATCGTCACGATCCCGTCGAACAAGCCGTTCATCACGCTCAAGGGGGGCGGTGACTCGTCGGACGACGTGGTGATCGTCAACAACCGCAGCAACGCCGGTGGTTACGGCACGTCGGGCAGCGCCACGCTCTTCGCCAACGGCAAGGAGTTCAACGCCGCCAACCTGACGATCTCGAACGACTACGGCGAGGGCAGCCAGGCGGTCGCGGCCAACCTGAACGCCGACAAGCTGATCTTCGACAGCGTCCGGTTCCTCGGCGCCCAGGACACGCTGCTGGTCAACAGCGGCCGGTCCTACGTCAAGAACTCGTACGTCGAGGGCACCGTCGACTTCATCTTCGGCGGCGGAACCGCGGTGTTCAACAACGCCAAGATCTACCAGAAGCGCAGCACCGGTGGACCGATCACGGCGGCCCGCACCGACCCGGGCAACGCGTACGGCTTCCTGATCTACAAGTCGACGGTGACCGGCGCGACGAACAACACCACGCAGCTCGGCCGCCCGTGGGGTCCCGACGCGCAGGTGCTGTTCCGTGAGACCAGCCTCAGCGCCACGATCAAGACCGCGCAGCCGTGGATCGACATGTCGTCGAACTCGTGGAAGAACGCCCGGTTCTTCGAGTACGCGAACACCGGCTCGGGCGCGACGACGAACGGCAACCGCCCGCAGATGAGCGCGTCGACCGCTGCCAACTACACCCCGCAGAAGTACCTCGCGGGCTCGGACAACTGGAACCCGGTGGGTTGATCATGAAGATTTCCAAGAGGCGTGCCGCTCTGACGGCCGTGGTGCTCGCCGTCCCCGCCGCGCTCGTCGGCTGGGCCGTGCTGCCCTCCAACGCGGCGGCCGCGCCGGCCGCCGGCAGCACCTATCAGCTGGTGGTGAAGAAGAGCGGCAAGTGCATCGACGTGCCGGCCGCCTCGGCGGACAACGGGGCGCTGCTGCAGCAGTGGGGCTGCACCTCCGGCGCCGCGTGGCAGCAGTTCAAGCTGGTCGCGTCGGGAAGCAACTTCCTGATCCAGAACGTGAGCAGCGGCAAGTGCATCGACGTGCCGTCCGGTTCGAAGACCTCCGGTCAGCGGTTGCAGCAGTGGGGTTGTGTCGGTTCGCAGACCAACCAGCAGTGGAAGGTCACCGCGTCGGGCACCGACACGTTCCAGATCGTCAACGTGAACAGCGGCCTCTGCATCTCCGACCAGGGTGCGTCGACCGCGAACGGCGCGTCGATCATCCAGGAGACGTGCACGGCGAACTCGAACAAGCAGTGGGCGTTCACCCCGGTCACCGGCGCGACGACGTCGCCCACCGCGTCGTCGAGCGGCCGCACCTGGGCGTCCACTCCGGACGGCTTCGCGTCGACCGGCGGCGGCACCACGGGCGGCGCGGCCGGCACGACGGTCACCGTGAAGACCCTCGCCGACCTGACCAAGTACGTGACCGCCACCGAGCCGTACGTGATCAAGGTGGCCGGCGCCATCACGATCACCCCGAAGGGCACCGAGCTCAAGGTCAAGTCGAACAAGACGATCGTCGGTGTCGGCACCAAGGGTGAGATCGTCGGCGGCGGCTTCTTCCTGGGTACGGGCGTGAAGAACGTCATCATCCGGAACCTCACCATCCGCGACACCCAGATGACCGAGGACGACCCGGACGACAAGGACTTCGACTACGACGGCATCCAGATGGACACGGCCGACCACATCTGGATCGACCACAACAAGATCACGCGGATGAACGACGGCATGATCGACAGCCGCAAGGACACCACGTACCTCACCGTGTCCTGGAACGTGCTGGACACCGGAAACAAGGCGTTCGGCATCGGCTGGACCGAGAATGTGACATCGCGGATGACGATCCACCACAACTGGATCAAGAACACCAACCAGCGGAACCCCAGCGTCGACAACGTGGCGCTCGCCCACCTCTACAACAACTACCTGCAGAACGTCACCTCGTACGGCAACCTGTCGCGCGGCAGTACCAAGCTGGTTCTGGAGAACAGCTACTTCGACAAGGTCGCGAACCCGTGGAACGTCAACGACCTGACGAAGGGCCAGCTCAAGCAGAGCGGCAGCATCGTGAAGAACTCCACCGGCAAGCAGGTGACCAACGGGTCCGCCTTCGACCCGAAGAGCTACTACTCGTACACCTTGGACGCGGCAGCGGACGTCCCCGCGCTCCTCGCCAAGTACGCCGGCCCGCAGGCCAACATCGGCAACTGATCCGGGGACAGGGAAGGAGAGCGGCGCCGCCCGAGCCGGGGCGGCGCCGCTCTCGCCGTACCTGAATGCGAAGCCGTACCTATACCGAAAGATGGAGAGGGAACCCGACCGCGGGCAGATCCGGCGGAACCGGGTGGGCCGACAGAATCTCCGAGTCGGAAGATCAACCACCTTCGGAGGTACCCCACTCATGCGCCGCTGGATCAAAGCGCTCGCCGTCGCCGGAGCCTCGGCCACGGCGGTCGTCGCCACCATGTCGACCGCCCAGGCGGCCACGGCGCGCGACTACGAGGCCATCGGCGACTCGTACGCGTCCGGTCTCGGCTCCGGCAACGTCGTCGACAGCGCCTGCCTGCGCACCGACGCGTCGTACTCGCATTTCTGGTTGAACCGCAAGGGGCGCGCCTCCTTCGGCTCGGTCGCGAACCGGGCGTGCAGCGGCGCGACCACGGCCGCCGTGCGTACCAGGCAGCTCGGCGATCTGGACGCGAACACCGGATGGGTCACGATCAGCGCCGGCGGCAACGACGTCGGGTTCACCTCAGCCATCTCCACCTGTGTGATCTCCTCGGAGGCGGCCTGCACCACCGCGGTCCAGTCCGCGATCACCAAGGCGAACACGCAGCTCCCGGCCTCGTTCAGCCAGCTCTTCACGTCGGTGCGGGCAAAGGCGCCGAACGCCCGGGTGTACGTGCTCGGCTACCCGCGCCTGCTCGCCGCCGCCACCTCGACGGTGAACTGCGGCACGCTGACCCCGGCCAAGCGCGCCGTGATCAATCACGCGGCCGACGTCCTGGCCGACGTGACCCGCAACAGCACCACGGGCCGTACCGGCTTCACCTTCGTCGACAGCCGCGCCCGGTTCGCCGGCCACGAGGCGTGCACCGCGACTCCCTGGATGCAGGGCCTGCGGATGGACGAGCCGGCGAAGTCCTTCCACCCCAACGTCTCCGGCCACAAGCAGTACGCGGATCTGCTCTTCTCGGTGACCGGCTAACGGCGGCCGGACGGCGATCTCGCCGGGGAGTGCGCCGCCAGGAAGCCGTCGACCGCTGCTGACCAGGGGAATCGCTCCGCCTGGGCGCGGGCGGCGGCACGGCGTCCGGTCTCCGGCCGGGCGAGCAGCTCACGCACCGAGGCCGCGAAGCCGGTCGCGTCGCCCGGCCCGGCCACCCCGGCCGGGCCGACCACCTCGGGCAGCGCGCTCTCCGTGCGCACCACGACCGGCGTGCCACTGGCCAGGGCCTCCAGCGCGGCCAGCCCGAACGTCTCGATCGGCCCCGGCGCCAGCACCACGTCGGCGGTGGCGAGCAGGGCACGCGGGTCCGGGACGTGCCCGAGGAACCGGGCCGGCAACCCGCGTGCGGCCGCCTCGGTGGTCAGCGCCGCCCGCAGCGGACCGTCGCCGGCCACCACCAGCTCCGCGTCGATCCCGGTTCCGCGCAGCTCGGCGAGGGTGTCGAGGGAGAGTCGCGGATGCTTCTCAGCGGAGAGCCGCCCGCAGTGCAGCAGCATGACGTCGTGCGCCCGGGCAGCCCCGGCATCCCGATGCGCGGGCGAGAACCTTTCAAGATCAACTCCCAGGGGTACGCGTACCGGTGTCACCCCGAGCCGCTGAAACTCCCGTTGCGCCCACGCGGTCGTGCAGACCACCGTGTCGAAGGCCGCAGCGGTCCGCGCGTTCAGCGCGTCAGCGCTCCACCGGCCGAGCGCCCGCCCCGGCACGAAGAGCCGCACCAGCCCGTCCAGGCTCTCGTGCGAGACCATCAGCGACGGCACGCCGGCACGCCGCGCCCACCGGCCCAGCCAGCGCAGCGTGGAGCGGTCGTGCACCTCGATCCGGTCCGGCTCCAGACGGTCCAGGGCGGCGGCCACCGACCGCCGGTTGATCAGGACCCGGTAACCGCCGAGCCCGGGCGCCATCGGGCCGGGCAGCGTGACGATCCGGCCGTACCCGGTCCGCTCCTCCCCGGCCCGCGCCCCCGGCACCACCAGGACCGGCTCGTGTCCCGCCTCGGCGTAGCCACGGCCCAGCTCGCGCAGGGCGGTTCGCAGGCCGCCGGAGGTGGCGTGCACGAAGTTGGCGACCCGGACGATGCGCATGACCTCAGACCAACGCCGGCCGGGGACGGGCGGGCAACGCGGCCCTGGCCGCCCGCGAAACGATCAACGACAACTGGGTTGGCGTGACCGGGCAGCGGATACCCTCTACCGCGTGATGGGCAGGGGTGGGACCGTGCACCGCGTCTACAGCGTGGTGGTGTTCGTGATCCTGGCCGCCCTCGACAACGTCGCCATCGGCATCGTCCCCCCGCTCTACGGCAGCATCGGCACCGACCTCGGCGTGGGTGAGGGGCACATCGCGCTGGCGACCACCGTCATGTTCCTGATCAGCGCGGTGGCGGCGATCGGTTTCGCGTACGTGGGGGACCGCACCGACCGCAAACCGGTGCTCGTGGCCGGCACCGCGATCTGGGTGCTCGGCACCGCCTGGTCCGGCCTGGCCGGCGGCTACCCGTCGTTCCTCACCGCCCAGGTGGTCGCGGCGTTCGGTCTCGGCGGCGTGGCGTCGGTCAGCTTCGCCGTGGTCAGCGACCTGATCTCACCGCGCCGGCGCGGGCTGGTGATGAGTTTCTGGGGCCTGTCGCAGGGCGTCGGCACCCTCGCGGGCACCCTCGTCGGGGGCATTCTCGGCCGCGACGACTGGCGGGCGCCGTTCCTGGTCACGGCGGCGGCCGGCGTGGTCGCCACGGTGGCTTACCTGTTCACCTACAACGTGCCCCGCGGCGACAGCCAGCCCGAGCTGGCGGGCGTCGACTACGACGAGCGGATCCACCACGAGGATCTCCCGGTGATCCTGCGACGGCGTACCAATGTGTGGTTGATCCTGCAGGGTGGCACCGCGCAGATAGCGTTCGGCTCGCTGGTCTGGCTGCCGATCCTGTTCCGGGCGCGGGCCGAGGACCAGGGGTACTCGGCGGGCACGGCGGTGCTGGTCGGCAGCGTCTTCGCGACCATCTTCCAGCTCGGCGCGGCGCTGTCGATCCTCGGCGGGCTGGCCGGTGACCGGTTGCAGCGGCGTACCCCGCGCGGCCGGGCCCTGGTCGCCTCGGTCGGCGTGCTCGCCGCGGTGCCCTTCTACGTGGTGCTCTTCTTCGTCCCGATGGAGATCACCGTGACCGACGGCGCGGCCACCGGCACGCTGATCCGCGAGGTGCTGGCGAACGTGGTGACCGAGCCGACCGTCGCGGCCTGCCTCGCCATCGCCGTGTTCGCGCTGATGCTGACGTCGGCGAACTCGCCGAACTGGTTCGCGATGATCGCCGACGTGAACCCGCCGCAGCACCGCGGCACCGTCTACAGCCTCGGCAACCTGATCAACGGCGTCGGCCGGGCCGGTGGCAACGCGCTGGTCGGGGTGGCGTTCCGGGGACTGGCCGGGGCGTTCCCGCCGCCGCTGAACTACGCGGTGGGGCTGGCCGCCTTCCAGTTCTTCTTCATCCCGACCGGGATCATGTACTGGCTGGCCAGCAGGACGGTGGCGGCGGACATGGCCGACACGCACAACGCCCTGCTGGCCGCGGCGGCCGAGTCAGACGAGCGCCCAGACGGTGACGTCGAGCGGGACCCGGCCGTCGGCGTCCAGGGGTTCGCTGGACAGCAGGACCCGGGCGCCGGCCGGTAGAGCGACCGGCTCGGCGCCGAAGTTGGTGACCACGAGCAGCCCGCCGTTGCGGAACGCGAGCGCGCTCTCCCCGGTGTCCGCCCAGTCCAGCGAGCCGGAACCGAGCGCGTGCTCACGCCGGGTGGCCAGTGCCGACCGGTACAGCTCGTACGTCGACCCGGGCACGTCGGCCTGCCGGTCCAGCGCGTACTCCGCCCAGACCGACGGCTGCGGCAGCCAGCTCGCGTCCGAGGGGCCGAACCCGTAGGACGGGGCGTCCGCCTCCCACGGGATCGGGACCCGGCAGCCGTCCCGGCCCTTCTCGGCGTGACCCGACCGCTCCCAGGCCGGGTCCTCGCGGACCTCGTCGGGCAGCGTGGTGTGCTCCGGGAGACCGAGCTCCTCACCCTGGTACAGGTAGGCCGAGCCGGGCAGGCCCAGCATCAGCAGCGTGGCGGCGCGGGCCCGGCGCAGGCCGAGGGCGACGTCCGGCTGCGGGTCGTCGGCGCCGATGCCGGGCTTGCGCGGCTCACCGGCCGGGAAGCCGAGCCGGGAGGCGTGCCGCACCACGTCATGGTTCGACAGCACCCAGGTCGTGGTCGCGCCGACCGTGGCGTTGGCGGCGAGCGACGAGTCGATGATCGCGCGCAGCTCGGCCGGCTTCCAGGGCGCCTCCAGGTACGGGAAGTTGAACGCCTGGTGCATCTCGTCGGGACGCACGTACCGCGCCAGGCGCTCCTCGGGCTGCACCCAGGCCTCGGCGACCAGGATCCGGCCGCCCGGGTACTCGTCGAGGACGGCACGCCACTGCCGGTAAATCTCGTGCACGCCCTCCTGGTCCCACATGGGTGGCGGCGGGCCGACCGGCTCCAGGCCGCCGAGCACCGTCGCCGGGCTGGTCCAGTCGGTCAGCTCGGCGTCCTTGATCAGGCCGTGCGCCACGTCCACCCGGAAACCGTCGACGCCCCGGTCCAGCCAGAACCGCAGGATGTCGATGAACTCGGCGCGGACCTCCGGGTGGTCCCAGTTCAGGTCGGGCTGCGAGACGTCGAACAGGTGCAGGTACCACTGGCCGTCGTCCAGGCGCTGCCACGCGGAGCCACCGAACACGCTCTGCCACGAGTTGGGCGGCTCGCTGCCGTCCGGGCCCTTGCCGTCGCGGAAGATGTAACGCTCCCGTTCCGGGCTGCCCGGCGCCGAGCGCAGCGCGGCCTGGAACCAGACGTGGTCGCTGGAGGTGTGGTTCGGCACCAGGTCCACGATGATCTTGAGGCCGAGCTCGTGCGCGGTGGTGATCAGCTTGTCGGCGTCGCCGAGCGAGCCGAACCGCGGGTCCACGCCCCGGTAGTCGGCGACGTCGTACCCGGCGTCGTGCTGCGGGCTCGGGTAGAACGGCGAGAGCCAGACGGCGTCGACGCCGAGCCGGCGGAGCTGGGGCAGGCGCGCGGTGATACCGGGCAGGTCGCCCATGCCGTCGCCGTTCGCGTCGGCGAACGAGCGTGGGTAGATCTGGTAAATGACGGCGTCACGCCACCAGGCTTCTGTGGAGGGCATGCGCCCAGGTTAGGCGGCGCCCCCGGTCAGGCGTCCAGAATGGCGGCGAATCGCTCCTCGGCCAGGTCGAGCTGATCGAGGATGTGCTCCTTCGCGCTCGTGGAGAGCGGAGTGTCCGGCCGGCCGACGAGTTCTCGCAGCGTAGGCACGAGAGGGCGGTACTTCGTCGCGGCCCGGAACGCCTTCTCCAGGGTGGTGTGGATGACGCCGACCCCGTTGTCGGTGAAGTCCGAGATCTTGATCACCCGGGCCCACGGATCCCGATCCAGGTTCTCCGCGACGTGCTCCCGGTACTGCTCGTGGCGGTCCCGTGCCGGGTCGTACTCCGGGTTGGTGACCGAGCGGACCAGGTCGGCGACCCGGCAGTTGAACCGGTGGGCCAGCACGGCGAGCGCCGCCTCGGTGGCCTCCGGGTACGGGGTGTCCGCCGGCACGCCGCCCAGCTCGTCCGGGTGGTCCTCGACCGCGTCGTGCAGCAGCGCCGCGACAAGCACGTCGGTGTCCCGCACCCCGTAGTACTTGATGATCCGGATGGCGACCCGGAGCAGATGGTTCAGGTACGGCTCGCGGACCCGCCGGTCACCGGAATGCAGCGTGGCGGCCAGGTCCAGCGCCTCGGTCAGCGTCTCCCGGTCGGCATCGGGGAAGGACTCCAGTTCGAGAGCGAATCGGTCGCGTAACCCGGCCTCGCCGTACACCTCCGTGATCGCGTGCAGTGGCATCGAGAGCAGCATCCGTGGTGCCATGCCGATCAGATATACCCGATCAAGGCCGTCCGCGGGTTTCGCTCAGCCCCCGGAGGGAGCGGGTGGCGTGGTCGCCGGCGCGACGGGCGCCGCCGGAGTGGGGCGTGGCGAGGGGCGCGGGCCCGGTGACGGCCGGGTGCCGGGAGCAGCGCGGCCAGACACCACGGCCCGGGCCGCAGGGGAGAGCCGCACGGCCCCCATCGGCGTTCCCTTGAGGGACCAGGGCTGCGGGTTCTCCGCGTGGACGCCGCGTTTCGGTGTGCCGGCGCCGTCGGTGAACTCCTCCTCGGTCATCGCCTGCAGGGCGCTCAGCGCGACTCCCACGATCGTGGCGGCGGTGATCACGGTGATGGGGACGAGCATGGTGAGCGGCCGGATGCCGCCGGGCGCGGTGCCGACCGGGTCCAGCTCGATCGACATGGCGGCCATCCCGGTGTAGTGCATGCCACAGACCGCCACGGCCATCACCGCGGCCGCGCCGGTGATCCGGCTCCAGCCGCGGACCGAGACGGCGAACCAGAGCGCCACCGTGCTGGCCGCCAGCGCGATCGCCGCCGACGCGATCACCAGCGCGGGGGAGTAGTGGATGGTGGCCGCGATCCGCATGCCCTCCATCCCGGTGTAGTGCATCGCGATCACACCGCTGCCGGTCAGGGCGCCGGCCGTGAGGATCCGGCTGGTGCTGCGCTTGCCGTGTCCGACCACGATCAGCCCGACCCCGACCGTCAGCACCGAGAAGACCAGGCTGAGCAGGGTGAGCGTGAGGTCGTACCGGACCGGGCTGTCCGGGACGTCGAAGCCCAGCATCGCGGAGAAGTGCATCAACCAGATGCCGCCGCCACCGATCGCGAAGGCCGCGATCACCAGCCAGCGGTTGCGCCGGCCGGGGCTGTGCGCGTCACGCGCCCGCCCGGTGCAGAGCAGGCCGAGGAACGAGCCGAGAAACGCCAGGAGATAGGCGGCTATCGGGTTGAACGCCCCATAGGTGAAGTGATGCACGTGAGCCACTGGTTACCTCGCGGAAGTCGGCGATCGTCCGCGGGGGATTCAGTCAGAAATCAGCGACCGTTCATCGCACCTCATGTGCGTCGGCAAACCAAAGAGAACCGGGATCACCGTCGTCCCGTCCAGGCTGGACGGGTCAACGGCGACCCCGGTTCACGGGCCGGGCCGTGGATCAACCCACGGCGTCATACATTGAAGATGCTGACACCGCCGGGACCGACGAGCAGACCGACGATGATCAGCACAACACCCCAGAGGATCTGCCGCCGGAACAGCGCGAGGATGCCGGCGACCACGAGAATAACGGCGAGAATCCACAGAAGAAGAGCCATGACCATCCGATACCCGATCCGCGGAAATCGAAAACCTGTGATCAATCAGGCATGCGCGAGTTCGGTGTCCACCGACTCGGACAGCAGCTGGTACACGTTGTACGCCTGCTTGATCACCGGGTGTGCCACGTTGCGGACGGGCACGCCGCCGGGCGTGCGGCCGCGTTCCGAGCCGTGGTGCGCGTGCCCGTGCAGGGCCAGCGCGGTCGGCGCCGAGTCGATCGCCTGCCCGAGCTGGTAACAGCCGAGGAAGGGGTAGATCTCCAGCGGCTCGCCGACCAGCGTCTCCGGCACCGGCGCGTAATGGGTGAGCGCGACGAGCGCGTCACAGTGGACCGAGCGCAGCGCCTCGCCGAGCCGATTCGCCAGGTCCTCGGTGGTGCCGACGAAATCCTTCATCTCCCGCTCGCCGAAGTTGCTCGCGCACGCCCCGGCGAAGCCGCCGCCGAAACCCTTGGTGCCGGCGATGCCGAGCCGGTGCCCGCGGATCTCCAGTACGGTCGCCGAGCACTCCAGCACGGTGATGCCGGCGTCGGTGAGCGTCGCGGTGACGTCGTCCTGCAGGTCGCTCTGGTGGTCGTGGTTGCCGAGCACCACCACGACCGGCACGGCGAGGCCGCCGAACTCCTTGGCGAAGCAGCGGGCCTCCTCCACGGTGCCGTGCCGGGTGAGGTCACCGGCGATGAGCAGCGCGTCGGCCCGCTCGGGAAGCTCCTCGAGAGCGGGCCGGTACCGGCCGACCACGTCCTTGTCCACGTGGACGTCGCCCACGGCAGCGATCCGGATCATGAAATCTCCTCCACCTCGCTGGGCGCCTGGGCCCGGGTGATGCCGATGTCACAGGTGATGTCGATGTCCGGGAAGTGGTCGTTGATCTGCCGGCAGATCTCGTCGCGGCGCTGTGCGCTCTCCACCTCCCCACCGAGGACGATCTCGTGCTCCCGGCGCTGGACCGTGATGCCCTGCTCGGCGATCCGGTCATGCTCGGTGAGCAGTCGCTGGATCTCGGCTTCCAGGTCGATCTGATGGGTCATCTCATCCCCCTACCCCAAGCTCGTGTGCCGGGAACGAGACGACGTCGAGCCGGTCGAGGAGCACGAAGAACGCGTCCGCGTACGGCGATTTGGCGGTCTCCCGGCGTACCCGGTCCCAATCGATCTGCTCGCGCAGCGAGCGGGCCACCGGAAGCCCGGTGGCGAAATCGCAGTAGTGCTGGCTGTAGCTGAGCAGCTTGTGGATCATCAGCTGGGTGGCGGAGAGCACCGGCATGTAGATCGCCTCGACCGAGATCTGATCGGTGTCCTGCAGCGTCTCGTCGGTCACCGGCGACTCCACCGGGCGATAGATCAGGTCGGCCATCCGGCCCTCGTCATACACCTTGACCAGCCAGTCCTCGGGCGGCTGTTCGGTCTCGAATCCCACACTCGAGAGCTCTTGCAGCGCCCTGTCCTTGTCCTGCTCGCGGATCAGAAAGTCCACGTCGTGATCGCTGGAGTAACCCCCGCGCGCGTAGACCGCGAAGCTCCCGCCGAGCGCGAACGGGATGTCCGCGCCTTTGAGCGTGGACGCGACGCGCTTCAAGGTGACGGCCAATCCTTCGTCCACACGGTGTGGCATGGCGACCTCCTGGTCCCGTGTCCGGTCCGTGAACGACTACCCGGAGTCGCCCCGCCTTGAACCCCCGAGGCCATTCTGGCCCGGCCGGGGTGTTCCGCGATGCGAAACGGAACGTGCAGGCCGGCGCTACCGTAAGTTGGTATGGCCCTCCGCGCGAAGCACACCGGCGTCCGGACCGTCGCCCTCATCGGCATCGACGGCTCCGGCAAGACGACTCAGGCGCACCGGCTGGCCGACGAACTGACCGAGGCCGGGATCCCCGCCGGTTACCGCCGTAACGCCGGCGGCCGGCACTGGGTGGGCCGGGTCGCGGCTCTGTTCGGCTGCGACGACGCGGAGGCCCTGGTCGGCCGCCGGGGGATGCTGGCGATCGAGTCGGTGCTGCGCTGGCTGGCGATCCTGCGCACGATGCTGCGCCGCACGGTCTCCCACGAGATCTCGGTGATGGACCGGTACGCGTTCTGCCAGTACGCGAGCCTGCGGGCCCGGGGCGCGCGACCGGCCGCCGAGCGCCGGGCCCGGCTGGCCTATCGGCTCTTCCCCGCGCCCGACGTCACGTTCCTGCTAGCGGTCGACCCGGCGGTCGCCCAGCAGCGGATCGACCGCCGCGGTTACGACCACGAGTCGATGGATTACCTGAACGCGGCGGATCGGGCCTACCGCTCACTGCCCGAGTTCCCGACGTTCGTGGTGATCGACGCGAACGGCACCCCGGACCAGGTCGCCGCCGAGATCCAGGCCGACCTCGCCGCGCGCCGGGCGGCGCTTGCCGCGCCGGTCCCGGCGCCCCGGCGGCGGCCGGTCGTGCGCGCCCTGATGCTGGCGGCGGGGCCGCTGCTGGCCGCGTTCGCGGTGCTGGGCTTCCAGTTGGCCGAGTCCCTGTGAACGCGAGTCCCTGTGAACCCGAGTACCTGTGAGCGGGGTCCCGAGCGGGGTCCCGGTAGAAGCGGCGATCCGGTAGGAGCGGCGATCCGGTCAGGCCTGGCCGTAGACCGGGATCCGGGCGCCGCTGGTCGGGGCGGAGGCGTCCGACGCCAGGAAGAGGGTGACCGCGGCGATCTCCGCGGGCGCCACCCAGCGGCTCACGTCGGCGGTGGGCTGAGCGGCCCGGTTCGCCGGGGTGTCGATCACGCTGGGGAGCACCGTGTTGGAGCGCACGCGCTGCTTGCGGTACTCCACCGCGACCGTCTCGGCCAGGGCCAGGACGGCAGCCTTGGAGGCGACGTAACCGGCGGCGCCCGGGAACGGCGAGACCGCCGCCCGCGACGACACGAAGATCACCGAACCACCTCCGGCGGCCACCAGGTACGGCAGGGCGGCCGACGTGGTGAGGTAGGCGGGCCGCAGGTTGGCGGCGAACATCGCCTCGAAGTCCTCGACCGGGGTGTCGGCGATCAGGCCGCTTCCCCCGTACCCACCGGCGAGATTGACCACCGCCTTGAGCGGGGCGCGCTGATCGCCCGCCGCCCGGGCGGCCGCGGCGGTGACCTGTTCCGCGTTCGTCAGGTCCGCGTCCACGGCGATCACGCCGGCCGGGAGCCGTCCCGCCGTCCCCGGCCGGACCGGCGCCACCACCTGCCACCCCGCCTGAAGAAACGCGGAGACGGTCGCGGCGCCGAGTGCGCCCGTCCCGCCCGTGATCAGAGCCGTACGCGTGTCCGTCATACGGCGAAGCTTGTCACACGACCGTGGCTGTGCTTTTGCTCACGGAACCGGCCATCCTGGCTGTCACCTGGGAATGTTCCGGGCTCGTGCGGCGTCACCCGTGCGGGCGAGTGAACTGTGACGCGGCGTGGCGCATTGTGACCGATGGTCCCGCACGGTCGGCGATACGGACTTCGCGGTGGCGTTTGTTTCAGGCCCGGCGTCGGCCGGCCGATGCTGCACATGAACCCGGCGAGTGCGATTCCCGTACTCAGGGGTGACGAGCATCGCGCAGCCCAAGGTGATGCCCGTCGCTGTGATCGATGAGAGGCCGATGGTGTTATGAGACGCGCGACGGGTATCCGGCTGTCTACGAGACGAGCCGCCAGAGAACGTACTCAGCTACCCCGCACTGGGCTCTCAGGTATCACCCAGGCATTCGTGACACTTTCGATCTGCCGGTCGGAATCAGCGCTGGCAGCAATTTGTTGTTCTGAAGGAATCAAGGCAGCAGGCATCAACCGCAATGCACGAGCTGCGGACGTTACGGGAGAGGGCTGATGGACGCAGGTAATGCCCGTAACAGGGTTAGTGACGGCAATGAGGGGACCGTGGGCAACGTGGAGAAGAGCACCGTGATGCGTACCGATCAGGTCGCCGAGGAGCGCGACCTCGTCGGAGTCTACCTGCACGAGATCTCCCGGACGCCGCTGTTGGACGCCGAGCGAGAGGTCGAGCTCTCCCGGACGATCGAGGCGGGCCTCTACGCCGAGCACCTGCTCGAGCAGGGCGAGGAACGGCGCGGCGTGAGCCGGGAGGAGCTGGAGCGGCTCGTCACCGAGGGCCAGCGTGCCAAGGACCTGTTCATCCGCGCGAACCTGCGGCTGGTCGTCTCGATCGCCCGGCGTTACGTGCGGTCCGGCATGCCGATGCTCGACCTGATCCAGGAGGGCAACACCGGCCTGGTCCGCGCCGTGGAGAAGTTCGACTACGAAAAGGGCTTCAAGTTCTCGACCTACGCCACCTGGTGGGTGCGTCAGGCGATCAGCCGGGCCATCGCCCAGCAGGAGCGCACCGTGCGCCTCCCCGTGCACCTGGTCGAGGACGTCAACCGGATGCGCAACGTCACCCGCCAGCTCGTCCGTGAGCTGGGCGGCGACCCCGAGCCCGAGCAGATCGCGGCGGCGCTCGGCGTGACCGTCGAGCGGGTCAACGAGCTCACCCGCTGGGCGCAGGACACCGTCTCGCTCGACACCCCCGTCGGCGACGACGGCGACACCAACCTCGGCGACCTGGTCGCCGACAGCGACGCGCCGTCCCCCGAGGACATCGTGCTCAGCGCCCTGGAGCGGCAGCGCATCGAGGGCCTGCTGAACCACCTGGACGACCGGTCGGCCGGCATCATGCGGGCGCGGTACGGCCTGGAGGACGGCCGCGAGCACTCGCTGACCGAGGTGGCCTCGCGCTTCTCGCTGAGCCGCGAGCGGATCCGCCAGCTGGAGATCCAGGCGCTCGGCCGGCTGCGTGAGCTGGCCCGGGCCGAGGGACTGCAGGCCGCCTGACCTCTCGGCTGATCACAGCCTCCCCCGGTGACAAGACAGCAAAAGGCCGGTGCCCCGACGGGGCACCGGCCTTTTCGTGCTGGTGGTTACTTGACCCGGCCGTAGCCGTTGGGGGTCATGATGTTGATCGTCCGGTGGAGCACGTCGCGCCCCGCGGAGGGCGCGTCGATTATCTTGCCGTCGCCGACGTAGAGGGCGACGTGGCCGTTCGATCGATAGAAGACCAGGTCGCCCGGCCTGAGGTCGGACTTGCTGATCCGCGCGGTGGCGCTGTACTGCGCGGCAGCGTTGTGTGGCAGCGACTTGCCCGCTGCCGCCCACGCCGCCGAGGTGAGGCCGGAGCAGTCGTAGGAGTTCGGGCCGTCGTCGCCGTAGCCGTACGGCTTGCCGATGGCGCCGAAGGCGTAGGAGACCGCCTTGCCCGCCGAGCCGGCGATGCTCGGGACCTTGCCGGTGTACGACCCGGTGTCCTCGGTGGGGCTGCCGAACGCGGTCTCCCGCATGTCGTACAGCTTCTTGAGGTCCGCCTCGATCTTCTTCTTCCGGTCGCCGAGTTCCTTGACCTGAGCGGACTGCTTGGCCTGAGTGGTCTTCAGGGCGGCCTTGCGCTCCGCGAACGTCTGCGTGGTCTCGGTGAACTCGTCGATGTCCTGCTGGTTCTCCCGGGCGATCTGCTCCAGGAAGGTGAGCCGCTCCAGCAGCTCACCCTGCTGGCCGGAGACCAGGACGGTGACGCCGCCGGTCCGGCCCTGCATGTAGGTGGTGGTCGCGATCGTCTCCACCTTGGCGGTGGCCGCGGCGAGAGCGATCTTGGTCGGCTTCAGCGACTCTTCGAGTTGCTTCACGTCGGCCTTCGTCGCCTTCACGTCGAGCCGCATCTTGTTGTACGACTCGGTGACGTCTTCCAGCTTCTCCTCGGCCGCCTTGATCTTCTTCTTGAGCTCAGCGGCGGACGGGGCCGCGTGAGCGGCGGGTGCTCCCGACAGGGTGATCGCGAACGCGGTCAGTGCGACCACGACTGCCCGGAACCTGGTACGGGGGTGTGGCACTGGTCAGAGGGCCTTTCTTCCGCTGCGCCGCCTACCGGGAGTCAGCCGACGGCGGTGGGCGGGAAGAAGGCCCAGTCGTCCCCGGTTCGGATCGCGGCGGCCGGCGCCGTAGGGGGAAAGGCGCCGGATGGCCGCGATTGATTCGGCGGCGTTGGCCGGCGCCACCCGAGGGTTTGTGGCTGCGGACCGGACCAACCGCATCAACTTATCGGGGCGACAAAAGAAATCAAGGCCCGACCGAGTGATTTATGCCAATAGACCTAGTTGCGAGGTTAATCCCGATAACGGGCTGTCATTTGATCGCAGCTAAGCGTGAATTCGATGCCGGATCCGGACTAATTGCTCAGTGCCGGTTCGGGCGAGACACCCGGAACCCAGCGCCGGGTCACCTGTCGTTCGGCCCAGAACGAGAAGAACGGAATGGTGCCGGCCAGCATGACGATCACCATTCGGCCGAACGGCCACTTCGCCCGGCGCGCCAGGTCGAAGGTGAGCACCAGATAGACCATGTAGAGGAAGCCGTGCAGCGGGCCGATCATCGCGACCACCGTGTCGTTGTCCGCCAGGTACTTCAGCGGCATGCCGATGAGGACCAGGGCGATGAGGAACACGCCGACGATCCAGGCGATGGTGCGGTATCGGGTCAGGGCTCCCTGCACGGCTTGCTTCTCCTTGCTGAACGGTTTACCGGGCGTGGCGCTCGGCTGAGGCTTGGCGGGGATAGTCGGCCGGGCGGGCGCCCGGGTGGGCGGCCATCCAGGCCAGATAGTCGTTGTAGGCGGCCAGCTCCGGGTCGTCGGCCTCGGTGGCGGCCGGGCGGTTACCGACACGGACCGGGCGGCTGAACGTGATCGGGGCGCCCGGCGTGCGCGGCGCGGGCTCCTCGGCCGGCGCGGGCTCCTCGACCGGCTCGCCCGCGGCCCGGCGGCGGGCCAGCTGCACCTCGCGGAACCAGACGAAGACCACGAAGCCACCGAAGACCGGCCACTGGAACATGTAGCCCCAGCTGATCGAGTTGCCGTCGGCGGCGCGGCTGTACTGCCACCAGCCCAGGCCGAGGCAGCCCAGGGTCAGCACCAGGGCGAGCAGATGAGCGGCCATCCACCTCGGAGTCCACAGCCCTCTCATGCCCACGAGCGTACCGGCGCGGGTTTGGCAGCCGCAGGGTCGGGCAACCGTGGTCTCGGAGCGAAGCCGAAAGATCGGAGGTACGCGATGACTGATGCGCGATTCGAGGACGGTGCGGCGGTGGTGTTCGACACCGGCATCGACCCGGCCGGACTGGCCGACGACGATCTGTTCCGGGAACTCGGCAGTCTGTACCGGACCCGGCTGCAGACGCTGCGGCACGGACCGGACGCCGCGCTGGAGAACCACTTCAAGCGCACGGCCGAGCTGGAGACCGAGTACATGGCCCGGTACCCGGGGCGTGAGGTCGACCCGAGCCGCCTCACCCAGGACTTCTGACATGGCCCTGCCGCGACCCACGCTCACCCGGATCGCCCGGGAGTACGCGCCGCACGAGCACCGGCCCCTGGACGGTTACCTGGTGGCGATGGGCGCCTTCGGCACGCTCTCCGCGGCCCTCGTGGCCGCCGCCAAGTTGTCCGGCCGCCCGGTGCCGGACCGGCCCTCACTGGGGGACGTCGCGCTGCTGTCGATCGCCACCCACAAGCTCAGCCGGCTGGTCGCCAAGGACTCGGTGACCAGTCCGCTGCGTGCCCCGTTCACCCGGTACACCGAGCCGGCCGGCGCCGCGGAGCTCAACGAGGAGGTCCGGGACGAGGGCAGCAGCGTCCGGCACGGCATCGGCGAGCTGATCACCTGCCCGTTCTGCCTGGCGGTCTGGGTGGCGACCGGGCTGACCGGCGGTCTCGTGCTCGCCCCGCGGTTCACCCGGCTCGCGGCGACGGTGCTCACCGCCACCGCGGTCTCCGACTTCCTGCAGATGGCGTACTCGATCGCGAAGGAGAAGGCCGAGGGCTGACGCTCGGCGTCACAGGGAGCGCAGGGCCTCGGTCGCCTCGTCCTGTGCGTACTCGCCCTCGGGCAGCGCGTCGATGCGGGTCAGCGCCTCGGCGGGCAGGTCCGCTGCGATCGCCCGGCGCTGCAGGTCGCCGCTGGACAGGCGCTCCTGGGCGTCGTAGGCGGCGTCCAGGAACTCGGTCAGCTCACGCAAGTCGTCAGTCACGGCCACCGACTACCCACGGCGGATCCGGGCAAACACGCGACAGTGATCCAGGTCACAATCGCTGCAGGAATCGGCCGGGGCGACCGACAGTTGATAACGAATGCCGGTGTGCCCAGTGTCCCCGGGCCTCACCCTTTGCCTGCACGGAATACCAGTTCGGCTGGAGCCGTGTTGAGCCGCTCGCCGCGAGGCGACCTGCACACCGGCATTCGCGCCGCCCCTCGGTTCGCCGGGGGGCGGCGTTCTACTGTCTCGGGACTTTTCCAACTTTCCGGTCTTCCTCGGCGAGTCCGACTTTTCACATCGCCCGGACGAGAAGGTTTATCCGGGCGAGAGCCCCCGAACGGGGCACCTCCCCGCCCACGATCCTCGATCGACGTGGCAGTATCCCTGGCGTGTCCGTACCGCAACGTCGCGTCCCGGCCGTGCCCTCGGGCACGCGCTCGCTCCGGCGTACCCTCACCTCCCGCAGAAACCGGCGATCGGCGTCCGCGCTGGTCACGGTGGCCGGCGGGCCCCACCCGGTGGAACTCGCCGGGCTCCTGCACGAACTGACCGTCCGGCTTCTCTCGGCGGACACGCTGCCGCGTGCCCTGGACCGCCTCACCGCTCTCGCCGTGGGCTCGCTGCCGGGCGCGGTGCGCTGCTCGGTCGCGCTGATCGGTGAGGGCGGCCCCCTCATGGAGGCCACGTCCGGCTCGGCGGGGGAGACCTTCGACCGTCAGCAGTACGAGGTGAGCCTCGGACCGGGTCTCGAAGCGGCCCGGACCCGATCCCTGGTGACCGCCGCGGACCTCTGCGAGGACGATCGCTGGCCGCAGTTGCGCGAGGCGGCGGCCGCGAGCGGGGTGCGTGCCGTGGCGGCGGTCCCGCTCGACGTGCGGCGCACCGCCGTCGGGGCGCTCAGCGTCTACCTGGCGAACCCCGGTGAGCCCGCGCCGGAACTGCTGGTCACCGCGATGGCGCTGGCCGGGCAGGCGGAAGTGCTGCTCGGCGAGCTGGGCCGGCGTGCGGCGCTCACCGAGGGCGCCGAGGTCGACCGGGCGGTCGGAGTGATCATCGCGCAGCGCGGGTGCGGGGTCCAGGAGGCCTACGCGGTGCTGCAGGAGAGCGCTCAGCGGCTCGGCCTGGACCGCCGGGTGGTCGCCGAGCGACTGGTCGCCGCGGCGGCTCGCAAATCCAGCAGCTGACCGTCGCGTGCTGACTTCAGGCCCGAGCCCGAAGTCAGCACGCGGGTGGGGTCAGCTCGCAGGCTTCTGGACCTGCTGGACGACCTCGAACTCCAGCAGGCTCGCGCCGGACGCCACCGGGCGGCTGCGCTCACCGGCGTGCGCCTCCTTGGCGCTGCCGTTCGCCCAGTTCTGGAAGTCCTCCTCGGACTCCCAGCGGGTGTAGACGAAGTACCGGTTGTCGCCGGCCACCGGGCGCAGCAGCTCGAACCCGAGGAAGCCGGGGGAGTTCTCCACGGCGCCGTGCCGGGCCGCGAACCGCTTCTCCAGCTCGGGGCCGGCGCCCTCGGGGACCTCAATCGCGTTGATCTTCACAACAGCCATGGGGTCACGCTACGCGGAGCCGGCCGGTTCGGCGCGGGCGCTCTGCTCACCCGTACCCGATGAAGGGGTTTGGTTCTCTGCCTTCAGGGCGTCCTCGGCGCGGGCCTGCTGGGCCGAACGCTGCTGCAGCGGCAGCTCCGGCAGGAACAGGACCACCACGAGGCCGACGAGCATGATGCAGAGCGCGATCAGGTAGACCACGTGCACGCTGTCCGAGAAGCCCACCTTGAACGGGTGCGCCACCACGTCGGTCAGCTTGCTCACGAACGACGTGTCGCTCAGCGCGTCACCGCCCTGTGCCTGCGCGAGCAGCGCCTGCTGCCCGGGGTCCGCCGCGGCCTGCTGGAACGCCGGGTCCTTCGCGGCGTCCTGGTACGCGCTGCTGATGTTGCCGGGCAGCAGGTTGAAGAGGATCGAGAGGAAGACCGCGGTGCCGAGCGTGCCGCCCATCGAGCGGAAGAACGTGACGGCGCCGGTCGCCACGCCGATCTCCCGGGGCGACACCGCGTTCTGCACGGCGGTGATCATCGGCTGCATGTTGCTGCCCAGGCCCAGGCCCATCAGCACCATGACCAGCATGGTCCGCCAGAGCGGGGTGTCCGCGCCGACCCTCGAGAAGAGGAAGAGCGCGGCCACCATGAGGGTGCTGCCGACGATCGGGAAGATTCGGTAACGGCCGGTCCGGGAGATCAGCTGACCGGAGACGATCGAGCCGGTCATGATGCCCACCACGAAGGGGATCATCTGGAGGCCGGCCATCGTGGCGGTGGAGCCCTTCACGATCTGCAGGTACAGCGGGACGGTCATCAGGCCGCCGAACATCGCCATGCCGAGGATCGTGCTGGACGCGGAGCCGACCGCGACCGTGCGGTTGCCGAAGAGCCGCAGCGGCAGCAGGGCCTCGTCCTTGTACGCCCGCTCGGCCAGGACGAACCCGATGATGCCGAGCACGCCGATCACGTAACAGGCGATCGCCCGGCCGGAGCTCCAGCCCCAGTCGCGGCCCTGCTCGGCGACGGTCAGCAGCGGGACCAGGCCGATGATCAGGGTGAGCGCGCCGGGCCAGTCGATCCGGTGCGGGATCCGGTGGTGCGGAAGGTGCAGGACCTTCGCGACGACGGCCATCGCGGCGATGCCGATCGGCACGTTGATGAAGAACACCCAGCGCCAGCCGGAGACCCCGAGGATCTCGTCGGCGCCGGCGAAGAAACCGCCGAGGATCGGGCCGAGGACGCTCGCAGTGCCGAAGACGGCCAGGAAGAAGCCCTGGTACTTGGCGCGCTCGCGAGGCGGCACGATGTCGCCGATGATCGCCAGCGCGAGCGACATCAGGCCGCCCGCGCCGATGCCCTGGATCGCCCGGAAACCGGCCAGCTGCCACATGTCGGTGGAGAGGCCGCAGAGGAACGAGCCGACGATGAAGATCCCGATGGCGAAGAGGAAGAACGGGCGCCGGCCGTAGATGTCGGACAGCTTCCCGTACAGCGGCGTGGAGATCGTCGAGGTGATCAGGAACGCCGTGGTGGCCCAGGCCTGCAGGTCGAAGCCGTGCAGGTCGTCGGCGATGGTCCGGGTCGCGGTCGCCATGATCGTCTGATCCAGCGCGGCCAGGAACATGCCCATCATCAGGCCGCCCAGGATCGTGAGGATCTGGCGGTGCGTGAATTCCACCGGTTTGGCTGCCGGTGGGCTGGGGTGACTCACGGATTCTCCCGTGGGGACGCGGTGGGATCGAGTCGCAGATGCGCCTCGATCAGATTGTTGAACTCCTCGAACATGTCGGTGAAGACGGCGACGCGGTCGGCCGGCCACCCGTCCAGCGCCTGGGCGAGCAGAGCCACCCGGGCCTCCCGGAGCCGGTCGCAGGCGGCCTCGCCGGCCTCGGTGACCGCGAGCCGGGAGGCCCGGCCGTCCACCGGGTCGGCCTCACGGCGAGCCAGGCCGGCCTTGACCAGCTGCGCGACCTGGCGGCTGATCGTCGACGGGTCGGCCTGCTTGATCTCGGCGAGGTCGGTGACCCGCATCGGGCCCTGTGCCCGCAACGGAAGCAGCAGCATCAGCGCGGAGAACTCGGCGCCGAGGTCTCCGACCTTGAGCATGCCCCGGAAACGGGCGCCCGATCGGACGAACCGAGCGATCTCGTCAGCCAGCCGGGCCGTGTCCTGTTCCACCGTCGTGCCGTCTTCCTCGAGGTTTGCTTGCAGCCTACAAGTGCTTGCGTGATGAACGCATTTCATTTGAGGCGCCAGACGCCGGTCACCAGGGACTCGGTCTCCTCCAGCGCCGCGGGCACCGGAACGGTGTACTCGGTGACCAGCTCGAAGAGGCGCTCCGGGAAGTACCCGCGACCCGGGTCGCCAACCAGAACCGTGGCGCCCGCCTTGCGGGCCGCGCGCAGGAACGACGTCATCTGCGGGGCGACCGCGGGGCTGTAGAAGACGTCACCGGCCAGGACCAGCTCGGGGTCCGGCTCGTCGTCGGCGACCGTCACGCCGTTCGCGGCGGCATTGCGACGGGCGGCGGCCACGGCGGCCGGGTCGATGTCGGTGACGGCCACCGACGCGGCGCCGCACAGCCCGGCGGCTATCCCGGCCACCCCGGAACCGGTCGCCACGTCCAGGACGCGCTTGCCGGTCGCCTCGGCGGGGTGGTCGAGCAGATAGCGGGCCAGTGACTGGCCGCCGGCCCAGACGAACGCCCAGAACGGCAGCGGCTGGTCGCTGTGGAACTCGCCGCCGAAGAGGCGCTGCTCACGGTCCGCCAGGTGCAGGCGGATCTCCGGCGCGAGGGGTACGGGTCGTAGTTCGGTGGTGGGGAGCACCCCCGGAGTTTGTCAGCTCCGGATCGGCTGAGCGCTCATGATCAGCTTGGCGCGGTACTCCGCGCGTGCCTCGGCGGCCCACGGCGTGTCGACGTCCTCGAGCAGGGGGCGGGTCGCCAGGTACGCCGCGGCGGTCAGCGGCCGGGCGGCGCGCTCGGCGGTCCGGCCGGAGGCAGCCCTGATCAGCTCGTCGAACGTCGCGACGTCGACACGAACCCGGTCCGGCGCCAGAGACAGCCGGTTGCGGCGCGCGGTGATCACCGAGTCACGGGTACGCACACCCGGCTCCAGCCTGTCCCGCAGCACGGCGAGGTCGTCCCGGACCGTCGTGGCCGGCACGGCCATCAGGTCCGACAACTCCACAAGCGACCGCTCACCACGCAGCGCCAGCAGCGCGAGGAGGTGCCGGGCGCGGTCGCCGCCGAAGTCGGCGCCGGCGAGGCGGATGCCCCGGGTGCGAACCTCGAGACGACCGAAGAGCTGGATGTCGAACATGATCACAAACTCTGCGCCGGGGGGCCGGGGCAGACAAGGCCCCAAAGCGAGGGGGAGACTCGGCCGAAAGACTGGTTATCGCGTCCAGTCGGTGGCAACCCGGCGTCGGGTGTACCGGCTGTGTCAGGCTCGGTGCCGCAACGCCCGCCTGTTGGTAGGGCGGGCATCGAGCCGGGTACTCCTTAGACTGCGCGGAGCCCGGGTGGGCGGACAGAGGAAGGTGGCGCATGGACAACGGCGAGACGATTCGGGTCCTCGTCGTCGATGGTCACCAGACCTTCGCGGAGCTGCTCGGACACGCTCTTGCAGGCCAGGACGACCTCCAGTGGGTGGGTCACGCGCGGACCGGGCAGGAAGCGCTGAACCTCGCCGCCGAGCTGACGCCCGACGTGATCCTGCTCGATCCGGAACTGTCCGATGCCGACGGCATCGCGATCGCCGAGCTGATCCGGGTCCGCCAGCCGGACTCGCGTGTGGTGATCCTCACTGCCAGCGAGGAGCAGGCTCTCGTGCACCGGGCGACGGCCGCCGGATTCGCCGGGTTCCTCTCCAAGAACGGCGCGCTCGGTGACGTGCTGAACGCGCTGCGCACCGCCCACGGCGGCGGGATGACCGTCTCCACCGACATCCTGGCCCGCCTGCTGCGCAGCACCTCGCCGGTCACCGTGCCCCGGGCCAGCGGGCTGACCGCCCGTGAGGACGAGGTGTTGCAGCTGATGGCAGCCGGTCTGGACGCCCGGGCGGTGGCCCGGCGGCTGGGCATCAGCGTGCACACCTGCCGGGGATATCAGAAGGCGGTGCTCGCCAAGCTGGGCGCGCACAGCCAGCTCGAGGCGGTGGCGATCGCCACGCGGCGCGGGCTCGTTCGACCTGACCCGCGGTAAACCGTCTCGTCACTCATCCGAGAAGCGATTCCTTCCGTACTCCATTCGGGGGCCTTACCCGAGAGGCGTTGCAGGGAGGAACCGCAGTGGACCGTACCGCTGTCGGCACGTCGTCCGAGACGGGCGTGACCGACACCGATCTGCCTCAGCGTCGTCCGGGTGCGACGATGCCGGAGGCCAAGCAGTCCGAAGCACCAGCAGGGGGTTGGTTCGGCGCGGGGGCGCCCGGATCAGCGGATTCCGCGCCCGCCGGGGCGGATGACGAATCCTTGCTTCCGAAGCCGTTCGTGCCGGCCACGAAGGCCGCCGAGTCGCCGGGCCTGCCCACCCGGACCTCGGCCCGGTCCGCCGCGGCCCGGCCCGCTACGACCGGGTCTGCCCCGGCCCGGTCGGCCTCGGCCCGGCCTGTCACGCGCACGACGATCCCGCCGCGGCATCCGACCAGCCCGGCCGCGCCGTCCAGCTCCGGGACGGCGGGCTCCTCGGCGTTGTCCGCTTCGGCTGCTTCCTCTTCCTCGGCCGCTGCGTCTTCCTTGGCTGCTTCGTCTTCTCCGGCTGCTGCGTCTTCTCCGGCTGCTGCGTCTTCTCCGGCTGCTGCGTCTTCTCCGGCTGCTGCGTCTTCTCCGGCTGCTGCGTCTTCTCCGGCTGCTGCGTCTTCTCCGGCTGCTGCGTCTTCTCCGGCCGTTTCGTCCTCTCCGGCTGCTTCGGCCTCTTCGGTCGCCAGGTCGGCTTCGGCGGGGCGGGCCTCGTTCGGGTTCGGGGACGGGCCGATCGGCGGCAGCCGCCGGACCGGCGCCGCCGGCGCCGCCGATGCGCCGGAGGCCGGGCCGTCCGGGGCGCTGCCCGTGGTCCGGAAGGGAGGGTCCGCGGCCGGGAACGCCGAAGTCCCCTGGTCACCGGCGCTGGTCAGCGGTCCGGGGTCGACGCTCGACCCGCCGGCTGAGCACTGGGCCAGCGGCAGCTCCTGGGCGCCGATCTCCTTCGACAGCGGCGACCGCCAACCCTCCTCGGCGGACGCGCTCGAACAGCCGCCGTCCTGGTCGGCCGGAGACCCCCGCCGGCAGGCCCGCACCGAGCCGGCCGGCTGGAACGAGTCATCGGGCTGGAACGAGTCACCGGGGCGGGGCGAGTCACCGAGCTGGAACGAGTCGCCGGGGCGGGGCGAGTCATCGGGGCGGGGCGAGCCGGCGGGCCGCGGCGACGCCGGCTTCTGGAACGAGCCGGTCGTGTGGGGGGAGTTCGCCCCCGCGAACGCCGGATCGGCGGCCACCGGCCAGGGCACCGCAGTGCGGGAACGGCCCCGGCAGTCCCGGGTGGTGACCTTCGGGATGATCGTGCTCGGCGTGGTGGCGCTGGCGGCGATCACGCTCACCGGAATCATCTACTACTCCGGCCCGGACTCGCGGATCCCCGAGATGCTCCAGCTCGGGACCGGTGGCGTGAGTGGCAACGAGCAGACGGTCAGCGCGCCGCTGGACGGGCGGACGATCGGGTCGTTCGAGCTGCTGGCGGCGACCGACCGGGTACGGGTGCGGATCGCCGACCTCGGCACCGACCTGTACCGGATCAGCGCGGCCGGCGACTCCGGCATCTACCCCAATCCGGAGCTGCGCGACGACGCGGTACGCCTCGACGTGTCCCGTGACGGTGACAACGCCGGCGGGGAGATCGAGGTGCTGCTCTCCGCCGAGGTGCGGTGGACACTGCGCTTCTCCGGGTACGCCGCCGAGCGGGTCCTCGATCTGAGTGAGGGCCGGGTCAGCAGGATCGAAGTGGTGGGCGGGACCCGCCGGGCCGAGGTGACTCTCGCGAAGGCGTCCGGGACCGTACCCATGAAGATCACTGGTGGGATGGAGGAGCTGCTCCTGCGTGCTCCGGTGACCAGTCCGGTGCGGGTCAAGGTGGGTGGCGGGGCGGCCACGGTGACGGCCGGCGCCCGTACCCTCAAGGATGTTGCTCCCGGGTCGACGCTGACGCCGAAGGACTGGCAGAACGCCGACCGGTACGACGTCGACGCGGCGGCGCCGATCACGCTGCTGACGGTCGAGAACGCGAAATAGCGGAAAGCGCCGCCCTCGCACACGGGGGCGGCGCTTTCCGCGAGATCAGAGGATCAGGACAGGACGCGCAGGCGAACCGTCTGCTCCATGGCGCGGAGCTGGTCGAGCACGTCGTCGCTGTAACCGGCGGCGATGTCGGTGATCAGGTATCCGTACTCGCCGCGGGTGCTGAGCAGCTGACCCTCGACGTTGACGTTGTGCTCGGCCATTATCCGGTTGACCTGGGCGAGCACGCCCGGCGTGTTGACGTGGACGTGCACGATGCGGTGCAGTCCGGGGCTCTCCGGGAGGGCGACGCCGGGCAGGTTCACGCTGAGCGTGGTGTTGCCCTCGGTCACGAACTTCGCCAGCTTGTTCGCCACGAAACCGCCGATGTCGGACTGCGCCTCCTCGGTGGAGCCACCGATGTGCGGCGTGAGGATCACGTTCGGCAGGCCGCGCAGCTCGGAGACGAACTCGTCGCCTCGGCCCTTCGGCTCCTTCGGGAAGACGTCGATCGCGGCGCCGGCCAGGTGGCCGCTCTTCAGCGCGTCACGCAGGGCCAGGTGGTCGACCACGATGCCGCGGGACAGGTTGAGGAAGAGGCTGCCGGGGCGCATCTTCGCGAACTGCTCGGCGCCGAAGAAACCGGCGTTGCCGGGGCGGCCGTCCACGTGCATCGTGACGACGTCGCTGGTCTCCAGCAGCTCGTCCAGGCTGGCGCAGCGGTGGGCGTTGCTCAGGGCCAGCTTGTCGGCGGTGTCGTAGAACGAGACCGACATGCCGAGGTTCTCCGCGAGCACCGACAGCTGGGTGCCGATGTTGCCGTAACCGATGATGCCGAGCCGGCGGCCGCGGATCTCGTGCGAGCCGTCCGCCGACTTGTCCCACACGCCGTTGTGCATCAGCGAGTTCTTCTCGGTGAGCCGGCGGGTCAGCGCGATGATCTCGGCGATCGCGAGCTCGACGACCGAGCGGGTGTTGGAGAACGGCGCGTTGAAGACGGCCACACCGGTGGAGGTCGCGCTGGTCAGGTTGATCTGGTCGGTCCCGATGCAGAACGCGCCGATCGCGACGAGCTGGTCGGCAGCAGCCAGGACCTTCTCGGTGACCTGGGTCTTGGATCGGATGCCGAGCAGGTGCACGCCGGAAATGCGCTCGATCAGCTCGGACTCGTCGAGAGCGTTACGGAGGGACTCGACTGCGAAGCCGTCCTCCTCGAGCCGGGAAACCGCGTCGGGATGGATGCTTTCCAGAAGCAGGACTCGCACCTTGGCCTGGTCGATCATCATCTTCCGTTCCATGTTTCGGTGGGCTGCCCGGGCCGCCACGCCGAAGCCCAGTTCACAGCGGTCAAGCCTAGTCCTGGCGGTGTGGCGGTCCCGAACGGTGTGCTGGAGGTCCCACCTGCCGGTCAATGCGGTAACTGTTACGAGCCGCCGGCGGGTGTGGTTCAGACGGTTTTTGTGATGTGGCGTCGCAGCCACGGGATCAGCGCGTCTCCTTGGAAACGCTGGAACGCGCGCACGGTCGGCAGACTCGGCGGCGGTGGCTGCCGGCACCACCACTGGAAATAACCGGTGAATCCGGCGATCACCCCGACCGCGGAGTCGTGATCGACATCGGTCAGGAGACGACTGGCGTCGCCGCCGTGGACGAGCACGTTGATGGACAGGAGCACGGTGTCCAGCCACGCCGGGCCCACCGCTCCCCACGGCCAGTCCACCACGATGATGCGGCCGTCCGGGCGTACCAGAAGGTTGTCGGCCCGAATGTCGCAGTGCGTGAGCGTCTCGCCCTCGGAGATCGCGGCGAGGCCGCGGTCGGCGGCCGCGCCCAGCGCGCCGAGATTCCGCGCCAACCAGGGGTCAAGATCTGCTGGGGTTCGCTCGGCGAGCCATCCCCAGCAGGCGAAATCGTCGGCGATGTAATCGGGCACCCGGGGCAGATCAACCGCGGGCGCCGGCGTGAGTGCCTGGGCAAGGTCGGTCAGCGCGGCCGCGGCCGCGTCGATCTCGCTCTCCACCCACGGGGTACGGGGGTGAGCGCCCTCCACATCCTCGAGAACCAGCACGACCCACTCGTTGCCGTCGTCCTCCGTCTCCTCGAACCAGCCCAGCAACCGCGGCGCCGGCGCGTCCCGCGGCAGCAGGGTGGCGATCCGGACCTCCCGGCGGGCCATCACCGTGGACACCACGTTGAGCTCGGAGGAGACCGCCTTGACGAAGGCCCGTCGCCCGTCGGCTGTGCGAACTCGGTCAGCAGTGCCAGGCGAGAAACCACCGGACTGGGACCGGGCCTCCACCACCGGGCCGCCGCCGATGATCTGCTCGACCCGCTCCCGGATCCGGCCGGGCAGATCCGCCCAGCCGATGCGCACACCACTCGCCGCCACCATGCGGCGATGCTGGCAGGTTGCCGACAGTCGCGAAACACAATTACGAATGGGTGTTTTGGGGGTAATACTGCGCTCCACGCTCGGTATGTTCGATGGAACGGGGTTCGGGAGGCGGGTGCGATGGGGTCGCTGGGATGGGCCGTCGGGCTCTCCCTGCTCTCTGCCGCCAGTTACGCGACTGCCGCCGTCGCGCAGGAGCGCCTCGCCGAGCACGGCCATCGCGGGTTGTCCCGGTGGGCGGTCGCGCTGCTGCTCACCGGCGCCGGAGTCGTCCTGCACGTGATCGCGCTCAACTTCGGGACCGTCGCCGTGGTCCAGGCGCTCGGCACGCTGACCCTGCTCTTCGCGCTGCCGATCCAGGTGATGCGGTACCGGACGCCGATGAGTCGCGCCGCCTGGCTGGACGCCGGGCTGACCGTTGTCGGACTCGCGCTGATCCTGTCGCTCTCCGTGGAGGACCCCCGGCCGGCCCTGCTCGGCGAGCCGGGCGTACGCGGCCTCGCCATGATCACCGCCGGGGTGGTGTTCGTCTGCGCGCTGGCCGCCCGATGGGCCGGGCCGCGGGTGCGGGCGATGCTGCTGGCGACCGCGGCGGGTGTCGCGTTCGGGATCGCGTCGGTGCTGTCCAAGGCGGTGCTGGCGTCGTTCACCACCGGCGGCGCGGGCGCGGTGTCCGGGCTGGCGGTGGCGATGGTGCTGGCGTTCTCGGTCAGCGGCTATCTGATCGGCCAGTTGTCGTACCGGGGCGCCGGGCTGGCGGTGCCGCTCGCGACGGTGAGCGTGTCGAACCCGCTGGTGGCGGCGCTGGCGGGAGTCGTGCTGTTCGACGAGCGGGTGCGGTTCGGGGCAGTGGGGCTGGTGGCGGCCGGGGTGGCGGCGCTGGTGATGGGGTGGGGCGTGGTCGGGCTGGCCCGGCACACCACGGGCGGGTCGGCGCAGCGGGGAGCGGGGCCTGGGGCGGGGCCCGGAGCGACGCCCGGAGCGGGGTCCGGTGCGGGGTCCGGGGCGAGGGCTCGGCCGGGCGAGGGTGCGGTCGAGAGCGGCTCGGGGTCGGCGGTCCAGCCCGGGTGAGGGAACCCTCGTCCATGCCCGGGCGGGGCTGACGCGCTCCCCGGGGGCGGCCACGACCTTCACGGTGCCCGATACGGCGCCATGGTCGCACGATGTCCGCTCATCCATATAGGAGCGTCCGGTCGCCTCCTGCTCCAGCAGCGCCAGCAGCAACAAGCGTCCGGTTCAGGGTGAGCGGGGTGCGGCGATCGCGACCGGCCCGGTCGGCGACACCCCGGTCTACCGCTTAGACCAGCTCCCGGAGGGCGATCCGAACGGCCTGGCCGACACTGTAGACCGGCCGGTCCGGCTGGCTCGCAGCGCTGTCCGAGCATGCTGCTGACAGCACTGTTGACCAGCTCGTCTCGCTCGGCTGGTCACCAGTGCTGCCGGGCGCCCGGTTTGTCCGCACTGGGCGCCAGCCGGCAGCGGCGTTTCCAAGATCTGCAAGCCGTCGATCGTGACCGGTCTGACTCCCCGCTCATGGCCGGCGGTCGCGCTGCGGCCTTGGGTTGCGCCTGGTGGCGGGAAGGGGTGGGCAGGAGAGTGCCACTGCTTTGCGGGAGCAGTGGCCCCGTACCCGAAATGTTTGCGCGCCCGGCAGGATTCGAACCTGCGACCGACGGATTAGAAGTCCGTTGCTCTATCCGCTGAGCTACGAGCGCTGGCCTGCACATACTAGGCGGTCGTGCCGGATCTGTCGTCTGCCTCGTCGCTGGTGGCGTGCTCGACTGCTGCCTCGGCAGCCTCCAGGACCATGGCGGCGTCCGCACTGTCCTCCGGCGCGGGGGGCACCTCGACGTCGGGCGTGCCGGGGGCGGGCAGGAAGGCGTCGGTCCAGCGGCCCAGCTCACGGAACACTTCGGTGCGCACCTCCTTGCCGGAGAGGGTGAGGTCGTGCATGCCGCCGTCGAAGCGGGCGATCGTCACCCGGGGGCCGAGGCCGGGCGACCAGCGGGTGATGTGATCCACGTCGAGGACGGCGTCGGCCATCCTGGCGTCCTCGTGCCATTCGCGGCCGCGGAACGTGCGTTCCGAGCAGGCGACCAGGACCGGGACGTCTATCGCCAGGCCGGCGCGGAGGCGGCGCTGGCCGCGGCGTATCGCATCGAGCCAGCCCATCCGGACCGGGAAACCGAGTATCGGCTTCCAGGCCAGGTCGTAGGTCCATTCCCCATGGTGCTCGCTGTGCAGGCTCTGGCCGTAGAGGCCCAGGGAGGCGGTGGGCATTTTCCGGTACGGGGATCGGCCGTTCACCGCGAGCACCAATGACATCAGCGGGCGCCGGATCAGCCACGGCAGGTTGAAGTCGAAGAACGGGCTGTTCAGGAACAGTCCGTCGATCAGGTCCTGGCCGGAGCGCGCGTGCGCCCAGAGTGACGTGATCAGGCCGCCCGTCGAGTGGCCGGTGACCAGCAGCTGGTTGTGGCCGTCGTCCTCGCGGATGATCCGGGCGGCCTCGTCGAGCTCGGGGAAGTACTCGGTGAGGCTGCGGGTGAAGTTCGGTGTCTGGTGGGGGAGCAGGCTGCGGCCGTACTTGCGCAGGTCGAGGGCGTAGAAATCCCAGCCTCGCTCGACGAAGAAGTCGGCCATGTGGGTCTGGAAGAAGTAGTCCACGAAACCGTGGACGTGCAGCACGGCCCGCCGGGAGGGCCGGTCGGCCCGGCGCCGGACCAGGGTGGCCACGACCGGGCCCTCGTCGTCGTTACCCAGGTCGATGGTGTGCCGCTCGTACGGCGCGCCCAGAACATCGGTCTCCACGATCACAGGCTACCCACGAGTAGGCGTCAGCGCGCCATAACAGATCGACCGCTGTGCCGGAATGCCATCCACACTCCGGGGTCCTCCACAGGGCTGAACCGCAAGATCCGCAGGCCGGGGCCGGGCGCGGCCAAGCTGGCCGCCGACCGATGCGTTCGACGTCCTGAGGAGGAAATCGTGTTCGAGACCAGCATCGTGATGGTCGGCAACGTGCTCACCGCGCCGGAGTGGCGGCGGATCGAGAGCAGTCAGCATCTGGTGGCGAAGTTCCGGGTGGCATCCACGGCCCGTCGCTGGGACCGGGAGAACAACTGCTGGGTCGACGGCGACACCATGCGGCTGCGGGTCACCGCCTGGCGCAAGCTCGCCGAAGGGGTGGCGTCGTCGATCGGCGTCGGCGACCCGGTGATCGTCTACGGACGGATCTACACCCGTGACTGGACCGACGACCAGGGACAGAAACGCCTTTCGTACGAGATGGAGGCGTTCTCGATCGGCCACGACCTGAGCCGGGGCCGGGGCCGGTTCTTCCGCAACCGGCCGGCCCCGGCGCTGGCGGTCGTCGAGGACGCGGAGGCCGACGCCCTGGTGCGTGGTGAGCCGTCGGTCGCCGTCGACGAGTCGGAGGCGCCGGTGCGGTTCGGCGACGGCGTCGGCGAGCCGGTTCCCGGCGAGATGGAGCCCAGCTTCCTCGAAGTGGTGGCCGGGCTGTCCGACGAGCCGGAGCCGGAAGAGGAGGAGGAAGAAAAGGAGGAGGAGACCGCACCGCGGCGTTCCCGGCGTGGCGCCAAGCGCGAGCCCGTCGCGGCCTGAGGCATTGCTCCGCCGCCGCCCGGAGGCATTCTCCCGGTGAACTCCGGCGCGGTGGCGCCCGGCGGTCCGGCTCGGTAGGGGTCACCGGGCCGGACCGCCGGTTGCCCGACATGCCCTCGGGGAGGGGGTGCGTGTGCCGACTTTGCGCACGTGGACATGTTCCTACGAACAGGATGGGCCGATCGTGCCGATGCTTCCGGCCGCCAGTCGGAGCGGCCCGGGTGGGTGTCCGGGGCCGCGACCCGGCAAACTGGACGCGTGCTGCTTAAGGACATCCGCGCCATCGTGAGCGAGCCGGTGGTGCTCTCGCCGGAGGACCCGTCGGCTGAGAACGCGAACACGAACTGGTTCGGGGCTCCACCGCACGAGCGCATGGGCCTCTCCGCGGACGAGGTGGTGGCCACGCTGGAGGAGACCGCCTTCGTGCTCCGCGAGCAGGTGGCCGGGGCCGGGCACCAGGGGTCCGCCACGTTCTACGTGTGGCACGACGCGGTGGCCGGGCAGCTGCGGTGCTCGGCGGGCACGTGCAAGCCGAGCGATCTGCCGTTCGAGACGCCCTACCAGGTGACCGACGATCTGCGGGCCATCGTCGTCGAGTTCCTGGAGGATCGGGCGCCGGGTTCGATCGCCTGGGGCCAGATGGAGCCGGTGCCGTACCCGGAGGAGACCGACGAGGCCGGCCTGGCGGTGTGGGCGTTCGACCTGACGCCGTTCGGCCGGTGAAGCCGAGCAAACTGGTCAAGCTGGTGAAGCCGAACAAACTGGTCAGGCCGATGAAGCTGGGCACACCGGTCAAGCTGGTCAAACCGGGAAAGCTGGTGACGCCGGTGGGCGCCGCCGACGCGGCGGGACTGATCGCGGGATACTTGCTCGACGCCGCACTCGGCGATCCCCACCGGTTCCACCCGGTCGCCGGGTTCGGCACCGTAGCGGGCGCTCTGGAGCGGCGGATCCATCGGCCGAACCGGACCGCGGGCGCCGCCTTCACCGCGATCGCGGTCGGTGTTCCGGCGCTGGCCGGGCTCGCGGCGGCGCGGCTGACCCGGCGGCATCCGGCTGCCCGGTTCGCGGTCACCGCCGCGGCGACCTGGACGGTGCTCGGCGCCCGTACCCTCCGGTGGGAGAGCCGGACGATGGCCCGGCACCTGACCGCCGGAGATCTGCCGGCCGCCCGGGGCCGGCTCGGTCACCTCTGTGGCCGTGATCCGTCGGCGCTGGACGAGCCGGAACTCGCCCGGGCGACGGTGGAGTCGGTCGCGGAGAACACGTCCGACGCGGTGGTCGCGCCGCTCTTCTGGGGTGCGCTGCTCGGGCCGGCCGGGCTGCTCGGTTACCGGGCCGCCAACACGCTCGACGCGATGGTCGGGCACCGGTCGCCGCGGTACGCCCGGTTCGGGACGCCGTCGGCCCGGCTCGACGACGTGCTGAACCTGGCGCCGTCCCGGCTCACCGGCCTGCTCACGGTCGCGGTGGCGCCGGTGGCGGGCGGAACGCCCGCGGAGACGCTGCGGGTGTGGCGTCGCGATCGCAACGATCATCCGTCGCCGAACGCGGGCCAGTGCGAGTCGGCGATGGCCGGTGCGCTCGGGGTGCGCCTCGGCGGGCGCAACGTCTATTTCGGGCGGAGTGAGGTGCGGCCGTTCCTCGGCGACGGCCCGCGCCCGAAGGCCGTGCATCTGCGGCGGGCCGCGCGGGTGTCCGGCGCGGTCGGCGCGGCCGCTGCCCTGCTGGCGGCGGCAGTCGCCGCGGCCAGAGGATCCACTTCCCGGGGTACGCCCTAAGCCCGCTCGCCGGCGTGCATCTCCCAGGGCGCCTGCGGGAGCACCCGCCCGGTCTCCAGCAGTGATTTCAGGTTCGCCATCACCGCGGGCCAACCGGCCGAGACCAGGTCGGCGTCCTCGGCGCTCGGGAGGTTCTCGTGGGTGACGGTCAGCCGGACGATCTCGTGGTGCGGCTCGACCAGGAACGTCACCGTCGACGCGTCCGGCCCCGCTCCGGAACCGGCCTCTCCGAACGTCATCACCAGGCGGGTCGGTGGATCCGCCTCGAGGACCACGCCGCCGCCGTCGGCGATGCCGGAGCCGTCGGTGCGCCGATGCTCCCAGGGCGAGCCGGGCTGCCAGTCGGAGACGTTGCTGTGCCCCCAGAAGTCGCCGGTCAGGTCGGCCGAGGTGAGCGCCTCCCAGACCCGCTCGGGGGTGGCGTGGATGTAGGTCACGTACACGAAGCTGGGTTTCATCGGTGGCTCCTCCGCGTGTCGGCGGATCGCGTCGAGGGTCCGCAGCCGGGGCTCCTCGAACGGGCTGATCCATCGCTGCTGCAACTCGTGGATCGGAACCGGGTTGAGGTAGTGCCATCTCTCCCGGCCCCGCCGGACGGTGCTGATCAGGTTCGCTTCCGCCAGCACGTCGAGGTGCTGGGTGACGGACTGCCGGGTCATGTCGAGGCGGGAGCAGAGCCGGCCGAGCGTCTGACCGTTCTCCTCGCGCAGGCTGTCGAGCAGCCGGCGCCGGCTCGGATCGGCGAGCGCCTTGAACACCCTGTCCATCTCACCGGCCATGACCTGCATTGTGCAGGCAAATGACTGCATGTTTCAAGGGGAAGTAGAGTGACACGCTTGTGAGAGCGAAGAGCGGTGGCCTTCTGATCGCCGGCACCACGTCGGACGCGGGTAAGAGCGTCGTCACCGCCGGTGTCTGCCGCTGGCTGCAGCGCAACGGTGTGCGGGTGGCGCCGTTCAAGGCGCAGAACATGTCGAACAACTCGGTGGTCGTGCTCGGCGCCGACGGGCGGGCCGGTGAGATCGGCCGGGCGCAGGCGATGCAGGCGGCGGCCTGCGGCATCGAGCCCGACCTGCGGTTCAACCCGGTGCTGCTGAAACCGGGCAGCGACAGGTCCAGCCAGGTGATCCTGATGGGCGAGGCGGTGGACACCGCGACGGCCGCCAACTACCGGTCGCTGAAGCCGAAGCTGGCCGAGACCGCCTACGCCGCGCTGGAGGAGCTGCGTGCCGAGTACGACGCGGTGATCTGTGAGGGCGCGGGCAGTCCCACCGAGATCAACCTGCGCGACAACGACTTCGTCAACATGGGCCTGGCCCGGCGGTTCGATCTGCCCACGCTCGTGGTCGGCGACATCGACCGGGGTGGTGTGTTCGCGGCGTTCTTCGGGACGCTCGCGCTGCTGTCGGCCGAGGATCAGCGGCTGGTCGCGGGCTTTGTGATCAACAAATTCCGGGGCGACCTCGATCTGCTCCGGCCCGGCCTCGACATGATCGGTTCGGCGACCGGGCGGCCGGTGCACGGCGTGCTGCCGTTCCATCTCGACGTCTGGCTGGACGCCGAGGACTCGCTCGCCTACGGGCGGGTTCTCGGGCGGCCGGGCCCGCCGCGCGGCGCCGATTGGCTGCGGGTCGCGGTGATCCGGCTGCCCCGGATCTCGAACGCCACCGACGCCGAGGCGCTCGCCGCCGAACCGGGCGTCCAGGTGCGGCTCACCATCGAACCCGGTGAGATCGCCGACGCCGATCTGGTGGTGCTGCCCGGCTCGAAGGCGACCGTCAGTGATCTGGAGTGGCTGCGCACCACCGGGCTGGCCGGCGCGGTGCGGGCACACGCCGCCGCCGGCAAGCCGCTGCTCGGCGTCTGCGGCGGTTTCCAGATGCTCGGCGAGCGCATCCACGACGAGGTGGAGAGCGGCCGCGGCTCGGTTCCCGGCCTGGGCCTGCTCCCGATCGAGGTGACGTTTGCGGCGCGCAAGACGCTGGCGCGCTCGGCGGGCGCCGGCCTGGGCGCGCCGGTGCGCGGTTACGAGATCCACCACGGGTACGTGTCGGCGGGCGCCCCCGAACCGCTGCTGCACGACGACGGCGGCCGGCCGGAGGGCGCGATGTCCGCGAACGTCTACGGCACGCACTGGCACGGGGCATTCGAGTCGGACGAGTTCCGCCGCCGCTTCCTGACCCGCGCCGCGGCACAGGCCGGCCGGACCGGTTTCACCGTCGCCCCGGACACCCGGTACGCCGCGATCCGCGAGCGGGCCCTCGACGTGCTCGGTGACCTGGTCGCCGAGCATCTCGACACCGACGCCCTGTGGCGGCTGATCGAGAACGGCCCACCAGCCGGCCTGCCGTTCGTCCCGCCGGGCGCCCCGTAGGGGTTCGTCCCTGACGACAGGGTTGCGTCTCGCGCGTACGTTGGTCCCGGACGCAGCCATGACTGCCGCGCTGGCGGCGGGGATCGGGGTGAACCCATGACGACTTCCGATGATGCCAACCCGCCGGTGCGACGCCGGGTGACCCTGACCGGGATCAGCTCGCGGGCCTGGGAGCACCCGGCCGACCGGGGCGCCCTCTCCGCGCTGCGTGAGCTGCGCGGTTTCGACGACGTGGTGAAGACCTTCTTCGGCATGTGGAACGAGCGCGGTTTCCGGCTCGCCTTCCTGGCCGGCTCGATCCGTGTCGACCACCGGCAGTACCCACGGGTCTACCAGCGCTTCACCGAGGCCGCCGCCACGCTCGACGTGCCGAGCCTCCCGGAGCTCTACGTCACGCAGAACCCGATCATCACGGGTCAGGCGATCGGTCTGGACAAGCCGTTCATCGTGATCAGCACGGGCGCGGTGGAGCGGCTCGACGACGACGAGCTGCGCGCCCTGCTCGGGCACGAGCTGGGCCACGTGGGCAGCGGCCACGCCGTCTACAAGACCATCATGTCGATCCTGACCAGCTGGGCGGCGAACCTGAGCTGGCTGCCGATCGGCGCGATCGCGCTGCGGGCGATCATCGCGGCGATGCTGGAGTGGTGGCGCAAGGCCGAGCTCTCCGCCGACCGGGCCGGGCTGCTCGCCGGTCAGGACCCGGCGGCCTCGTTGCGCCTGCTGATGAAACTGGCCGGCGGCGGCGACCTCTCGCAGATCGACACCGCGGCGTTCCTGGAGCAGGCCGGGGAGTACGAGGGCGGCGGCGATCTGCGCGACAGTCTCCACAAGCTGGGCATGGTCGCGTGGAGTACCCACCCGGTTCCCGTGGCCCGCGCCTCCGAGCTGCGCAAATGGATCGACTCGGGGGAGTACGCGCGAATCATCGGCGGCGACTACCCGCGCCGCGACTCGGACGGCGACGCGTCGGTCTCCGAGGACGTCAAGGAGGCCGCGAAGGCGTACCGCAAGGACTTCGCCGAGTCGCAGGACCCGCTGGTCGGGCTGCTGCGCCGGGTCGGCGGCGGCGCGTCCGACATGGCGGGCATGGCCGCCGGCCGGGCGATGAACTGGGCGGCCGACGCCCGGCGCCGCAGCCGCGGCCCGGACGGCGGGACGAACGGCGACGCCAACGGCGGGACGAACGGGAGCGACAGCACCCCGGAGGCTTGATCCGCCGATGCGGGCCGGTGCGGGCCACCGCACAGGCCTACGATCGGCGGCATGAGCCTGAGTGAATCCGATCTGCGCGCTGCGATCCAGCGCGAGCTGCCCGGTGTCCGCGCCGACCTGGAACGGTTGGTGCGGATCCCGGGCATCGCTTTTGAAGGTTTCGACCACTCGCACGTCGAGCGTTCCGCCGAGGCGGTCGCCGAGCTGTTGCGCGGGTGCGGGCTCGACACCGAGATCGTCCGGCACGGCGGCCAGCCCGCCGTGATCGGCCGTAAGGCGGCACCGGCCGGCGCGCCGACCGTGCTGCTCTACGCGCACCACGACGTCCAGCCGGCCGGTGACCCCGCACTCTGGACGAGCGACCCGTTCGAGCCGGTGGAGCGGGACGGCCGCCTCTACGGCCGCGGCGCCGCCGACGACAAGGCGGGGGTGATGGCGCACGTCGCGGCACTGCGCGCGTTCGGTGACCAGCTGCCGGTCGGCGTGGTGGTCTTCGTCGAGGGCGAGGAGGAGTACGGCTCCGACTCCCTGGACACGATCATCCACGAGCACCTGGAGGAGCTGCGGTCCGATGTCATCGTGATCGCCGACTCCGGCAACTGGGACATCGGGCAGCCCGCGCTGACCACCTCTCTGCGCGGTCTGGTCAACATGTTCGCCGAGGTCCGTGTGCTGAAGAGCGCGGTGCACAGCGGCATGTTCGGCGGCCCTGTCCCGGACGCGCTGATCACCCTGGTCCGGCTGCTGGCGACGCTGCACGACGACACCGGCGAGGTCGCCGTCGAGGGCCTGGTCGGCCGGGAGGGCGCGAGCGTCGACTATCCGGCGGACCGGTTCCGCCACGAGGCCGGGATGCTCGACGGGGTCGAGTTCATCGGCAAGGGGACGATCACCGACCGGATCTGGACCAAGCCGGCGATCGCGGTGCTCGGCATCGACGCGCCGCGCACGCTGGAGGCGGCGAACGCGCTGCAGCCGTCCGCCCGCGCCAAGATCAGCATCCGGCTGGCGCCCGGTGAGGACCCGGCGTCCGCCTTCACCGCCGTCTCCGAGCACCTGAAGCGGAACGTCCCGTGGGGCGCTCAGCTGACCCTGGAGCTGGAGAGCGACGGCCAGCCGTGCGTGATCGACGCGACCGGGCCGGCCTACGAAGCGGCCCGCGCCGCGTTCCGGGCCGCCTGGGACGGCACCGAGCCGGTCGACATGGGTGTCGGCGGCTCGATCCCGTTCATCGCCACGTTCCAGGAGCTCTTCCCGGACGCGGCGATCCTCGTGACCGGCGTGGAGGACCCGTACTCGAGCGCGCACGGACCCGACGAGAGCCTGCACCTCGGTGAGTTCGAGCGCGTCTGCGTCGCCGAGGCCCTGCTCCTCAAGAACGTCGCGGAGACCCTGACCGGAAACTGAAACGGAGTGGCCGATGGCCGAGTTGTCGTGTGAGGTCCTGGTGGTGGGCGCCGGTCCGACCGGCCTGATGCTCGCCAACTGGCTGACCCGTCTCGGGGTGCACGTGATGATCACGGACACCAAGGACGGGCCGACCAGGGAGTCCCGGGCACTCGTGGTGCAGGCGCGCAGCCTGGAGATTTACGACCAGCTCGGCATCGGCGACCAGGTGCTCGACGCGGCCCGGCGGGCCGAGGCGCTCGCGCCGGGTTTCGGCCCGCGCGCGTTCGGCCGGATCCCGCTGGGACCGCTCGGCACCCGGGTCACGCCGTACCCGTACATCGAGGTTCTCGAGCAGAGCCGCAACGAGGAGATCCTCTACGACAACCTGCGCAAACTCGGGTGCGAGGTGTTCTGGGAGACGCCGGCCACCACGGTCGTGCAGACCGAGCAGGGCATCGAGGCGAAGGTCGGCAACGACACGGTACGGGCCCGGTTCTGCGTGGGTTGCGACGGAGCCAATTCGATGGTCCGCAAGGCACGGCGGATCGGGTTCGACGGGGTCACCAACGCGCATCGCTTCTTCGTGCTGGACGCGGTGAACGCCCGCGGGCTCGTGGAGAAGGCGATAAACGTCCGGCCGAACCGGGCCGACTTCATGCTCGCCTTCCCGATGCGCGGGGAGGGGAACTGGCGGCTGATCGGCGTGGTGCGCGAGCACGAGCTGGACGAGGACGACGCGCGTCTGCGGTTACAGCGGATCTTCGGGGTCACCTACGAGAGATCGCGCTGGTTCGCGACGTACCGGGTTCACCACCGGGTCGCGGCGGCGTTCCGGGACGGCCCGTTCTTCCTCGCCGGGGACGCCGCGCACGTGCACTCGCCGGTCGGTGGCCAGGGCATGAACACCGGTCTGCAGGACGCGCACAATCTCGCCTTCAAACTGGCCGACGTGCTGCACGGCACGGCCCGCGACGGCTGGCTCGACAGGTACGAGGCCGAGCGCCGGCCGGTCGCCCGCAAGCTCGTCGCCACCACGGATCGGCTCTTCGGCGTGATCACGTCCGGCCGGCTGCCGGCCCGGACCCTGCGCCGCCTCGTCATCCCGCTGGTCGCGCCGGTCGGGGTGCGCGTGCTGCCCCGCTCGTCGGCGGGATCCCGGCTGTTCCAGTACGTCTCGCAGACCCGGATCCACTATCGGATGACCCCGGACGAGGGACGCCGGGACGCCGTCGTGGGCCGCCGGCTGCCGTGGACCGGTGGCAATCACACGGTGCTGCGAGCGGCGGAGTGGCAGGTGCACGCCTACGGTGGCGTGGAGGCGTCGGACGTACCCGATCTGGGTGTTGCCGTGCATCTTTTCCCGCCTGCGCCGGGGACCGCGTTGCGTCCGGGACTGCTCTACCTGGTCCGTCCGGACGGGTTCGTGGCGGCCAAGGCCGAGCCCGCCGAGGCGGAACCACGCTTCCGGTACGCCCTGGCGCGGTGACCTCACACACCTGGATCGGGAACGATCAATCCTGTTAGGATTCGAACATGCGTTCGAATGCTGCGCCTGCGCCGACCAGCCGCGTGGTCCGGGCTCTGCCCGCCGGCCCGCGGGACACGCTCGATCGCCTGCGGATCCGCGATCGGATCGAGTCGATCGCCCGGTTGCGCGCCGCCGCCCGCGCGCTGGGCGACGTCGATGTCTCCGGGTGGGACGACGACACGCTCAACGATCATCTGGAGGATCTCTCCCAGGTGCTCTGTGCGCTCGACGCCGAGCTCAGCCGGGTGGCCGACTCGGTGCGCGCCCGGGGCTTCCGCGTCAGCGAACCGAAAGCGGCGTGATCCTGCCAGGATGGGTCACGTGCGGTTCATCGACATAGCTGCCACATCGGCGGCCGTCAGCTCGACCTCGGGGCGCAAAGCCAAGATCGAGCTGCTGGCCGACGCCCTGCGCCGCCTGGGTCCGGAAGAGATCACGGCCGGTGCGGCGTTCCTCGCCGGCGAGCTGCGTCAGCGGCAGACCGGTGTGGGGTACGCCGGGCTGCGCGACCTGCCACCACCGGCGGCCGAGGCGAGCCTCACGGTCGCCGGGGTGGACGCCGCGATCGCCGAGATCGCGGTGGTCGCCGGCGCCGGATCGCAGGCCCGCCGGCGCGAGCTGATCGGCGCGCTCTTCGGCGCTGCCACCGCCGACGAGCAGCGGCTGCTGGTCGGCCTCTTCGGTGGCGAGCTGCGCCAGGGCGCGCAGGCCGGGCTGCTGGCCGAGGCGGTCGCCTCGGCCGCCGCAGTGCCGGTCACCGCGGTCCGCCGCGCGTTGCTGCTCTGCGGTGACCTGAAACAGGTCGCCGTCGCGGCGCTGACCGGCGGCGCACCCGCCCTCGCCGAGATCAGTCTGCGGGTCGGCACCCCGCTGAGCCCGATGCTGGCGAGCAGCGCGCCCGACGTCGGCGCGGCCCTGCTCGCCACCGGCACGCCGGCGGTGATCGACACCAAGCTGGACGGCATCCGCATCCAGGTGCACCGGTCCGGCGACGACGTGGCGATCTTCAGTCGCAGCCTCGACGACATCACCGCCCGGCTGCCCGGGGTGGTAGAGGCCGTCCGTGCCCTGCCGCTGCGCGAGGCGGTGCTGGACGGGGAGGCGATGGCGCTCGGCGCCGACGGCCGGCCCCGCCCGTTCCAGGAGACCGTGACCAAGGGCGTCACCCTGGTGCCGTACTTCTTCGACCTGCTCCACCTCGACGGGACGGATCTGCTCGACGAGCCTGGCCGGGTGCGCTGGGCGGCGCTGGCCGACGCGGTGCCGGGGGAGCTGGCGGTCGGCCGGTCCACCGCCGAGACCGAGGAGGAGGCCGCCGCCGTCTTCGCCGCCGCGCTGGCCGCCGGGCAGGAGGGCGTCGTCGTCAAGTCGCCCGACGCGGCGTACGACGTGGGCCGGCGCGGCGCCGCGTGGGTCAAGGTGAAACCACGGCACACGCTCGACCTGGTGGTCCTCGCCGTCGAGTGGGGAAACGGCCGCCGCAAGGGCTGGCTGTCCAACCTGCATCTCGGCGCCCGTGACCCGTCCACCGGCGAGTTCGTCATGCTCGGCAAGACGTTCAAGGGGCTCACCGACGAGCTGCTGCGCTGGCAGACCGAGCGGTTCAAGGAGCTGGCCGTCTCCGACGACGGCTGGGTGGTGCGGGTGCGGCCGGAGCAGGTGGTCGAGATCGCCTTCGACGGCGTGCAGACCTCACCGCGCTATCCGGGCGGTGTGGCGCTGCGGTTCGCCCGGGTCCTGCGGTACCGCGACGACAAACGGGCCGCCGAGGCGGACACCATCGACGCGGTTCGCGCCCTTCACGTCGCCTAGAGGGCGGCCAGGCTCCGGACGTAATTCACCTGCTGGTTGATGGCGGCGGCGTCGGACTCGCGACGGATCGGGACACGGGCGACGTACTGCCGGGTGCCGCTGGTGACCGTGACATGGACCGTACCCTGGGGAATCTGCTCTTTGTAGAGCAGGAGGAACAGGCTCAGGCCGGCGGTCACGCAGATGCCGACGACCGCGAGGACCTTCGCCCAGGCGGGCGTGCTGCGCTGCGCGAACCAGTGATCGGTGACCTGCCAGATCGAGCCGGACAGCGGGAAGTCACCGACCGGCGTGCGGACCAGCGACGAGGTGACCTCGATCTCGGCGATCTGCACGATCACCGGGCCGGTCATGCCCGTTCCCCGGACTTCTCCGCGCGCCGCTGATCGGCGGCCGCGACGCGATCCAGGGGCTTCTCCGCTTTCGGTACGGGTTTGACCCGCTCAGCGGGCTTCCGTTGACCGTCCGCGTTCCTCTGCTCGCCGTCCGCGTTCTTCCGCTCGCCGTCCGCGTTCCTCTGCTCGCCGTCCGCGTCGAAGCCGTGAGCCTCGCGCCGGGCCTGCCAGCCGAACAGCACGAAGGCCATCACCGCGAACAGCCACCACTGAACCGCATAGCCGCCGTTCTGCCAGGCGTCCTCGTGCGAGATGGGAATCGGGGCGAACGCCGGGTCTGCCGCCGGCGTCTGCTCACGCAGCAGGACGTAGGCGCCGTAGACCGGGAACGGGAGCTCGCCCGCCAGGCGCGGGATGCTCAGCCGCCGGGTGTCCAACCGGCCGTCCCGGCGTTCCACCACGGCGGGTCGGCTTTCCGACAGGTGAAGTTGGCCCACGACCGTGACCTGCCCGGACGGTGCGGCCGGCGCCACCGGGGCGGCGAGCGCGCCACCCTCACCGGCGGGCACCCAGCCGCGGTCCACGAGAACCGCCGTGCCGTCGTCCAGGATCAGCGGCGTGACGATCTCGAAGCCCACCTCGCCGTCGACCGTGCGGCCCCGGGCCTGGATCTCGTGGCTCGGGTCGAAGCGGCCGGTGACGGTCACCTTTGTCCAGGCCAGAGACTTGCCCGGGGCGGCGCCGGGAGTGCCGGCGGCGGCCGGTGCGGCGAGGATCGAGGTGATCGGGACGGCCTGGACCGAGTTCGCCGAGTCGATCCGGTTATTGATGTCGGTGCGTTCGTGGTACCGCCGGAGCTGCCAGTTGCCGAGCATCACCATGACCACCGCAGCGACGACGGTCAGCGCGAAGGCGGCCAGCCAGCGGGGCGTCAGCAGGAACCGGTACACCCCACGAGGCTACCTGGCGCGACGGTGAAGCCCGCCGCAGCCAGGTAGTCTGCGACATCCGGCAGTCGTCACCACGCGGCCGCCGACTGCGGAATCCTCGGGGGAGACATTGATCACCCAGCCTCGTCTGGTCGTGAGCGCGCCGGCGTCCGGCCATGGCAAGACAGCCATCGCTGTCGGGCTGCTCGCCGCCATCGCGGCGCGTGGCATCCCGGCCGCGGGCTTCAAGGTCGGCCCGGATCACACCGACGCGGCGTACCTCGGTCTGGCCGCCGGCCGCCCCGGCCGCAACCTCGACCCCCGCCTGGTCGGCGCCCAGCGTGTCGGTCCGCTCTTCGCGCACGGCGCGGCCGGGACCCAGCTGGCCGTCGTCGAGGGCGCGATGGGCCTCTTCGACAGCCTCACCGGCCAGCCCGAGGTCGACGGCACGGCGGCGGTCGCGGCAGCGCTGCGCGCCCCGGTCGTCCTGGTGGTCGACGTGGCCGCGATGGGTCACTCGCTCGCCGCGCTGGTGCACGGATTCCGGATGTTCGACGAGATGGTCCACCTGGGCGGCGTCATCCTGAACCGGGTGGCCTCCGCCCGGCACGAGCAGATGCTGCGCAGCGCCATGGACGACATCGGCATGCCGGTGCTCGGCGCCCTGCACCGCGGCGAGCTGCCCAACGTCCTGCCGGCCCGCGCCCACGGCCTGGTGCCGGTCGCGCACCGCACGGTCGAGGCCGGCCGGGCGGTCCGCCGCCTCGGCGAGGCCGTCGCGACGATGCTCGACATGGACCGGCTGATGGCCCTCGCCGGGTCCGCGCCGGCCCTGCCCGGCCCGATCTGGACGCCCTCCGAGGCGGTCGGCGCGCTCGACGGCTCCGACCAGCGGCCGATCATCGCCCTGGCCGGGGGCCAGGGCGCCCCCTATACGTATGTGGAGACCGCCGAGCTGCTCGCCGCCGCCGGCGCCGACGTGGCGGTGGTGGACCCGCTGCGCGACGAGTCACTCCCGCCGGGCACGCGCGGGCTGATCGTCGGTGCGGGCCTCCCCGAGGGGTACGCGGAGGAGCTCTCCGCCAATCATCGGCTCAGCGCCGCCGTCGCGCAGTTCGCCCGGGACGGCTGGCCGGTCGTGGCCGAGGGCATCGCCTTCCCGTGGCTCACCCGCGAACTCGACGGCCGGCCGATGTGCGGCGTCCTGGACGCGACCGCGGCCACCGGGGAGCAGACCGTCGCGGGCTACCGCGAGGCCACCGCGCCGGGCACGTCGGTGCTGGCGCCGGCCGGTGCGCGGATCACCGGGTACAAGCAGCACCGGGCGATCGTGGCGCCGCGCGCCGGATCCGTGCCGGCCTGGACCTGGTCCGGCGGGAACCCGGAAGGCTTCGTCTGGCGTCAGGTGCACGCCTCGCAGCTGGGGTTGCACTGGGCCGCGGCGCCGGAGATCGCTCGGCGGGTGGTGGCGGCGGCGCTGGCCGGGCCGGGGCAGCCGGGTGGGCCGGCGGGGTCGGCGCCGCCGATGCCTTCTGCGCCGCAGGCCATGTCGTCGAGCTCGTCGCAGCCCCTGCCGGCGGGGTCGTCGCCGTCGGGGCCGCCCCAGTCCATGCCGTCCGGTCCGCCTCAGCCCATGCCGTCCGGTCCGCCCCAGCCCATGCCGTCGGGGCCGCCCCAGCCCATGCCGTCGGGGCCGCCCCAGCCCATGCCTTCCGGGCCCTCTGGGCCACCTCAGCCCATGCCTTCGAATCCGGCGCAGCCCATGCCGCAGGGGCCGTCCCATTCGATGCCGCCGGGTGGGGGACAGCCGATGCAGCCGGTGGGCTCGCAGGGCATGCCGCCGATGGGGCCGCCGCCGGGCAACGGGCCGACCGGGCCGGTGCCACCCATGCCGCCTGTTCCGATGCCGCCGGTGCCCGTGCCACCCGGTCCGATGCCGTCCGGTCCGATGCCAGCTGGTCCGATGCCGCCGGGGCCGATGATGCCGGGTCCTCTGCCGACCGGCGCGGGGCCGGCGATGCAGCACAGTCCGGGTCCGGTCATGCATCCCGGCTCCGGTCCGGGGATGGCCGTTCCGCAGACGTCGGGTCCGGGGATGGGTGTCCCGCAGACCTCCGGTCCGGGAATGCCCGGCTCGCACATGCATGGCCCGCACATGGCCGGTCAGCAGATGGCCGGTCAGCAGATGGCCGGTCAGCAGATGACGGGTCAGCAGATGGTCGGGCCGGGAATGGCGCCGCCGCCGAATCAGGGGCCCCACCAAGGGCCGCACCCGACGCCCAACCAGGGGCCGGGAGCGCCCTCGAACCCCGAGAACCGGCTTACCGCCGACATTCCGATCCACTCCTGAACGAGCGTCCGGGCCGGCCCGCCGGACTGCCCCGGAAGCCGGAAACCGCCCAGCGTGCGAAAGCTGATCGCCGTGCCCGGAAGTTGTCGTACCGCCCTCGTACCGTGAGGCATACGGCAAACCCGAGGAGGGCATCGTGGCCGATCGTGTGCCGCTGGATTTCGATCCACAGGTTCGTCAGATCAGGGCTCTGCTGCTCGGCATCGACGAGAACGACCTGACCGGGCCCACGCCGTGCCCCGGCTGGCCGGTCGCGGCTCTTCTGGATCATCTGATGGGGTTGTCCTACGCGTTCGCCCAGGGCGCCCGTAAGCGTGACGGCGGGCCGGCGTCGGAGCCGTCCGCCGATCACCTGTCGCGGCATTGGCGCAGCCGGCTCCCGGTGCTGCTGGAGGAGCTGTCGGTCGCGTGGCGCGACCCGGCGGCCTGGGCCGGCACGGCCACCGTCGGCGGCGTGACCCTGCCCGCCACCGACATGGGCATCTTCGGGATGAACGAGCTGGTCATCCACGGGTGGGATCTGGCTCGGGCGACCGGGCAGGACTACGCGGCGGATCCGCGGGCGCTGGAGGTGCTGATCGACTTTCTCTCGCAGGGGCCGGCCGACGGCACACCGGGTCTGTTCGGCCCGTTCGTGCCGGTCGACTCCGAGGACGACGCGCTGCTCCAGGCGGTCGGCCTGACCGGCCGCGACCCGGCCTGGCGCCCTCCCCGCCGAAAAGCCCCGGTCGCCCAGCGCCGCTGACCCCGGCCCGGTCGGGGTCCCGCGCCGGCTGCGAGGTCCGGCCCATCGGTGGGACGCCGCCTGGCAGCCGGACCTTGCGGGCGGCAGCGCGGGCCTCAACCCCGGCGCGAGCGCCGGGTCACCAGACGAGCTTGTCGGACGGGGGTGTGAACTTCAGCTTCGGTTCGCCCTTCAGGGCGTCCCTCAGCGTCTGGGCGACGGTGAACTTGGACATGGTTCCGCGGCCGCTGCCGACCAGGTGTTCCGGGTTGTCCGGGTCGGCCACGAAGGCGGAGGCGGCCAGCTGCGGGGTGTAACCGCTGAACCACGCGGTCTTGTTGCCGTCGGTCGTGCCGCTCTTGCCGGCGACCGGGCGGCCCAGCACGGCGTGCACCATCTCCGACGTACCCCAGCTTCCGCAGCTGCCGCGCGCGGCGCCGTAACCGGTGACGCAGCGGGCCGCGTCGGTGGCGGCGCGGGCGACGTTCGTGCTCAGCTCGCGGTGGCAGCGGGGCGCGCCGGTCAGCTTGCCGGCGTGGACGGCGTGCGAGCCGTCCGGGTTGCGGATCGACAGGACCGGCAGCGGCTCGCAGTACATGCCTTCCGCGGCGAGCGTGGCGAAGACGTTCGCGATCTCGACCGGGGTGGCGTCGCTGACCCCCAGCGTGAACGCTCCCCAGCCGGCGGCGTGCTCCGGGGTGGCGAGCTTCCTGTCGACCGGGGTGCGCCAGCGCAGGCCGAGCCGCTCGGCCATCTTGATCGCCTTGTCCGCGCCGACCTGTTCCTCGAGCTGCACGAAGTACGTGTTCACCGACTTGCCGAAGCCGGTCCACATGGTCTGCCGTCCGGTCATCGACTTGTTGGAGTTCTTCGGGCACCAGTGGGTTCCGCAGGTCGCCGGGCCGGGCGCGGTGATGTACTGCGAGTAGTACCGCTCCGGCGAGTAGAACGACGTGCTGAGCGGCATCTTGGCCTCCAGCGCCGCCAGCATCGTGAAGATCTTGAAGGTGGAGCCGGCCTGGTACCCGGCCATGTTGCCGCCGCCGAGCAGCGGGTTCACGGTGTTCGGATAGTTGCCCTTGGTGTCACGGTCCTGCCGCCAGTCGCTGTGCCGCCCGTTGTCCTCCTGGTCCAGGGAGTACCGCCGGTTGACGGCCATGCTCAGCACCCGGCCCGTGCCGGGCTGGATCACGACCTGCCCGTGCGCGAAGGGGCTGGTGCGCCGTTCCTTGTCCAGGACGTGTTCCATGGCGTACCCCTGGATCTTGGGGTCGATCGAGGTGACGATGCGGTAACCGCCGCGGCGCAGGTTCTCCTCGCGCTCCTGCGGGTTGCGGCCGAACGCCGGCTGCTCACGCCACCAGCTCTTGAAGTAGTCGCAGAAGAAGCCCCAGTCGTTGTGGGTGCGCGACACCGAGACGCAGTCGTTCGGCGGCACGGTCAGCTTCAGCTTGATCTTCGCCTTCTTGGCGGCGACGGCCTGTGCCCGGGTGACCGCGCCCATTTTGAGCATCTGGTCGATGACGTAGTTGCGGCGCTGCCGGGCGGCGCGCTGGTCCTTCGTCGCCGGGTCGTAGGCGGACGGCGCCTTGACCAGCCCGGCGAGCAGCGCCGCCTCGGTGAGGGTGAGGTTTTTCGGCGACTTGGAGAAGAACACCTGGGAGGCCGCGAAGATCCCGTACGCCCGGTGGCCGAAGTACGCGGCGTTGAGGTAGCGCTCGAGGATCTGGCCCTTGCTGAGCCGCTGTTCGACCTCGATGGCGAGCCGCATCTCGCGCAGTTTCCGGGTGGCGGTCTGCTCGGTGGCCTCGAGGGCCTCCTTCGGCGTTCTCGCGCTGTCCCGCAGGGCCATCCGGACGTACTGCATGGTCAGCGTCGACGCGCCCTGGGAGACGCCGCCGGCCTGCTGGTTGGCGACGAAAGCGCGGGCCACGCCCTTGGCGTCGACGCCGTTGTGCTCGTAGAAGCGGGCGTCCTCGGAGGCGACGATCGCCTTCGTGATGTACGGCGACATCTGTTTGAGCGCGACCTGCTTGCGATGCTCCTCGTAGAAGAGGGTGAGCAGGGTCTTGCCGTCGTTGGCGTACACATAGGTGGTCTGTGCTGTCGGCACCTCGGTGAGCTCTTCCGGCATGGCCTCCAGCGCGTCGGTGCCGGCCTTGATCCCCATTCCGCCGAGGGCGGCGAGGGGATAGGACAGACCGGCGAGGACCAGGCCGGCGATGAGCCCGGCTCGGATCAGGAGGGCGACTCTTCCGACTACGGTGAGGGGTCGACTCGTCACACCTCGACACTAAGACAAAAGGGTTCATGTTCCCCCTAAAGGCCCGGACTGAGACGCCCGAACGGCCGAAGTGAGCCCCGCTCAGGCGTCCGGCATGCTGAGGAGCATGACGTTCGACCTCGATCATCACGGTGACGCCGAGGTGGGGGCGGGCCTGGTCGATCTCGCGGTCAACGTGCGGCACCAGGCCATGCCCTCCTGGCTGGCCGATCCGATCGCGGCATCGCTGGGCCGGCTCTCCGCGTACCCGGATGCCCGCGCCGCCACCGCCGCGGTCGCGGCCCGGCACCGCCGCGACCCGGCCGAGGTGCTGCTGACCGCCGGTGCGGCCCAGGGATTCGTGCTGCTCGCGCAGGCGCTGCGCGGCGCCCGCCGCCCGGTCGTGGTGCACCCGCAGTTCACCGAGCCGGAGGCCGCGCTGATCAACGCCGGGCACCGGGTGGACCGGGTGCTGCTGCGCGCGGAGGACGGATTCCGGCTGGACCCGACGCTGGTGCCGGAGGAGTCCGACCTGGTCTTCGTCGGCAACCCCACCAATCCGACCTCGGTGCTGCACCCCGCCGCCGACGTGGCGAAACTGGCCCGCCCGGGCCGGGTGCTGGTGGTCGACGAGGCGTTCGCTGACACCACCTACCTGCCCGGCCGGGACGGCGAGCCGGAGTCGCTGGCGGGGGAGACCGCACTCCCCGGACTCGTGGTGCTGCGCAGCCTCACCAAGACCTGGGGCCTGGCCGGCCTGCGGATCGGGTACCTGCTCGGATCGGCCGATCTGGTGCGCAGGCTCAAGCCGGCCCTGCCGCTCTGGGCGGTCTCCACGCCGGCGCTCGCCGCCGCCACGGCCTGCGCGTCACCGGTCGCCGTCGCCGCCGAGCGGGAGATCGCGGCGGAGATGGCGAGGGAGCGCGCCCACCTGGTGGACAGGCTGCGGCACGTGCCGAGCGTCACCATCGCCGGCGAGCCGGCCAGCGCGTTCGTGACCATCCATCTGCCGCATGCCGATCAGGTCCGGCTGGAGCTGCGGGAACGCGGGTACGCCGTGCGCCGCGGCGACACCTTCCCGGGGCTGGGCGGGGACTGGTTACGGATTGCGGTGCGCGACACTGCCACCACTGACGGATTCGTGCAGACTCTGACCGACGTGATCGAGGAGCGACCGTGACCCAGGAGCGATCGTGACGCTGGAGACCACCCTGGCGGCTATCCGGCCCGCCGACGAGCAGGCCATCGCCGCCGCGCGCGAGCTGCAGACCCGGCTCACCAAGCCGGCTGGGTCGCTGGGCACGCTGGAGGGGCTCGCGGTACGGCTGGCCGGCCTCGCCGGAGTCTGCCCGCCGCCGATGCCGTCGCCGGCCACTGTCGCGGTCTTCGCCGGCGACCACGGCGTGCACGCGCAGGGCGTGAGCCCGTGGCCGCAGGAGGTCACCGCGCAGATGGTGGCGAACTTCGTGGCCGGCGGCGCGGTGGTCAACGCGTTCGCCCGGCAGGCCGGCGCGGACGTCATGGTGATCGACGCCGGGGTGGCGATCCCGCTGCACGGCGGACCGAACCTGCTCGACGCGAACGTACGGCGCGGCACCCGGGACATGACCGTCGAGCCGGCGCTGACCCGCGAGGAGGCCCTCGCCGCCGTCGAGCTCGGCATCGCGGTCGCCGGCCAGCTCGTCGCCTCGGGCGCGAAATGCCTGCTCACCGGCGACATGGGGATCGCCAACACGACACCGGCTGCGGCTCTCATCGCGGTCTTCACCGGCGCCGGCCCGGCCGCGGTGACCGGCCGGGGGACCGGCATCGACGACGCGATGCTGGCGCACAAGACCGAGGTGATCGCCGCGGCGCTGGCCCGGCACACGCCGGATCCGGCGGATCCGCTCGGCGTGCTGGCCACGGTCGGCGGTCTGGAGCACGCCGCGCTGACCGGTTTCATCCTGGGCGCTGCCGCACACCGGGTGCCGGTGATCATCGATGGCGTGATCGCGGCCTCGGCGGCCCTCGCGGCGGCCGCGTTCGCCCCGGACTCGGTGGCCGCGATGGTCGCCGGGCACCGTTCTGCCGAGCCGGGCGCGACGGTCGCGCTCGCCCGTCTCGGTCTGGAACCGCTGCTCGACCTCGGCATGCGCCTGGGCGAGGGGAGCGGAGCGGCGCTGGCCCTGCCGGTCGTGTCGGCCGCGGTCCGCGTGCTGCACGAGGTAGCGACGTTCGACAGTGCGGGAGTGTCCGAGAAATGAGCCTTTATCCGCTGGCCCTGCGGCTGACCGGCCGCCGCGTCCTGGTGGTCGGCGGTGGCAGTGTCGCCACCCGCCGCGTCCCGGCCCTGATCGCCGCGGGCGCGCAGATCGAGATCGTGGCCCCCGAGCTCACCCCGGCCCTGCGTTCGCACGTCGACGCCGGGCGGGCGGTCTGGACGCCGCGGCGCTTCGCACCCGGCGACGTCGAGGGTGCGTGGCTGGTCCATGTGGCGATCGACGACCCGCACGCTGCCGCCGAGGTGAGCGCGGCGGCGGAGGCTTCCCGCATCTTCTGCGTACGGGCGGACGACCGTGACGCCGCGACCGCGTGGACACCGGCCGTCACCCGCCACGGCCAAGTGACCGTGGCGGTGACCGACGGTGGCGACCGCCGCCGTGCGATGGCGGTGCGTGACCTGGTCGCGCACGCTCTCGAGGCGGCGCCACCGGCCGCGGCCGAGTACAAGGGCGTGGCCCTGGTCGGCGGCGGCCCGGGCGACCCCGAGCTGATCACGGTGAAGGGCCGCCGGCTGCTCGCCGCGGCGGACGTGGTGGTCGCTGACCGGCTGGTGCCCGGCGTGCTCCTCGGCGAGCTGCGTCCCGAGGTCGAACTGATCGACGCCGCCAAGATCCCGTACGGGCCGTCGGCCGCCCAGGAGGAGATCAACCGGATCCTGGTGGACCGCGCCCAGCAGGGCAAGTTCGTGGTCCGGCTCAAGGGCGGCGACAACTTCGTCTTCGGCCGGGGCGGCGAGGAGGCTCTGGCCTGCGCCGAGGCCGGTGTGCCGGTGGTCGTGGTGCCCGGTGTGACGAGCTCGATCGCGGCGCCCGCGCTGGCCGGCATCCCGGTCACGCACCGCGGGGTGGCGCACGAGTTCACCGTGGTCTCCGGTCACATCCCGCCGGATCACGCGGATTCGCTCGTCGACTGGCCGGCGCTGGCCCGGCTGCGCGGCACCCTCGTGGTGCTGATGGGCCTGAAGAACCTGCCGAAGATCGCCGAGCGGCTGATCGCCGAGGGCCGGTCGCCGGAGACGCCCGTCGCGGTGGTGCAGGAGGGGTCGACCGCGCACCAGCGCTCGCTGCGCAGCACGCTCGGCGCGGTGACCGCCGACGTGGCCGGGGCGGGCATCCGTCCGCCGGCCGTCGTGGTGATCGGTGAGGTCGTAGAGGTGGCCGACGAGTTCACTCCGGCGACCAGTTGACGGTAGCGATTCGCCGCCGCTGAGATGCGGCTCGATTTACCGACGCCCGCGGGGTTTGCGGGTGGCGGGAAATCGACCCGCATCTCAGCGTTTACCAGGCGAATCGCAGCGGAGCGAAGCGGAGCCAGCAAGCTGAGCGCCGGGCCGAAGACGGCCCGGCGCCGAAAAGCAGAGTTTCTAGGCCTCTTCGACGTCCTTGCTCTCGCCCACGCCGAGCTCGTCCAGGAACGTCTTCGCCCAGCGTGCGACGTCGTGTGTGCGCAGATGGCGCTGCATGACACGCATCCGGCGCTTGAGCTCGGCCGGCTCGGCGCCGACCGCACGCAGCAACGCGTCCTTCACGCCGTCCGGGTCGTGCGGGTTGCAGAGGAACGCCTGGCGCAGCTCGGTCGCCGCACCGGCGAACTCGCTGAGCACCAGCGCGCCGCCGGTGTCGCCCCGGCAGGCGATGTACTCCTTGGCGACCAGGTTCATGCCGTCGCGCAGCGGGGTCACCATCATGACGTCGGCCGCCGCGTACATCGCGGCGAGTTCCTGCTTGCTGACCGACTGATGCAGGTAGTGCACGGCGGGCGTGCCGACCTTGCCGAACTCGCCGTTGATCCGGCCGACCTCGCGCTCGACCTTCACCCGCAGCGTCTGGTAGTGCTCGACCCGCTCCCGGCTGGGCGTCGCCACCTGGATCATCACCGCGTCGCCGACGTTGAGCTTGCCGTCGGCGAGCAGCTCGCGGAACGCCTTGAGGCGCAGCTCGATGCCCTTGGTGTAGTCCAGGCGGTCGACCCCGAGGATCACCGTCTCCGGGTCGCCCAGCTCGGCGCGGATCTGCTTGGCCCGGGCCTGCACCTCTTCAGTGGCGGCGAGGCGTTCCATGTCCTTGGTGTCGATGCTGATCGGGAACGCGCCGGCCTTGACGCTGCGCCCGTCCACCTTGATCGACTGGCCCTCGTAGCGCAGGCCGAGAAGGTGCCGGGCGAGCCGCACGAAGTTCTGCGCGGCGAGCCGCTGCTGGAAACCGACCAGGTCGGCGCCGAGCAGGCCACGCAGGATCTCGGCGCGGAACGGCATCTGCATGAACAGCTCGATCGGCGGGAACGGGATGTGCAGGAAGAACCCGATCCGCAGGTCCGGCCGCATCTCCCGGAGCAGGGCGGGCACCAGCTGCAGCTGGTAGTCCTGCACCCAGACGGTCGCGCCCTCGGCGGCGACCTCGGCGGCCGCCTCGGCGAACCGCTGGTTGACGATCCGGTACGTCTCACGCCAGCGACGCTTGTACACCGGGGTTTCGACCGCGTCGTGGTACAGCGGCCAGATCGTGGCGTTGGACTGACCCTCGTAGTAACGCTCCAGCTCTTCGGCACTGAGCGGGACCGGATGGATGTGGATGCCTTCGAGGTCGAACGGCTCGGGCGCCGGGCCTGAGCCACCCGCCCAGCCGATCCAGGTGCCCTGGTGCTCGGTCAGCACCGGGTGCAGCGCCGTGACCAGCCCGCCGGGGCTTGGGCGCCACTGTTTCTCACCGTCCGGCGTGGTGATCTCGTCCACTGGCAAACGGTTGGCGACGACGACGAAGGAACTTCGTTCGGCCACGCTGAGTACACCTCCGAGTGGTTTCTGTTCCCAAGGCGAGCCTACTGTGCGTAAGCTGCCGCGGTTCACCGCCTGGCGATGGACCGGTTGGAACCGGGGTGCCATCCTGAGCCGGTGGCTCCCCTCGATGATCATTCCCAGCAGCGGCGTCCGTTGTTCTTCCCTGTGGTGATCGCCACGGTGCTGCTGACGATTATCGGGATGATCGGTGGATACCTCCTCGGAGAGGAACGAAACCGGAAGAGCGCCACACCTTCTTCCTCGTCCGCGCCGGCGCTGGATCTCGTCGATGGTCCGCCGTGCCCGGAACAGACCCAGAAGGCGGGTGCGATCCAGGGCGCCAGCGGCGAGCTGATCCAGGTGCTGCGGGTGCGAACTGCCCGCAAGACGGTGGTCTGGATCTGCCAGGACCGGGCCGGGGCGCTCTACTACCACGCCAACAAGGGCGGCACCGATGCCGAATGGGTCGAGAACAAGACCGCGCTCTTCCTGGCCGGGGTGTGGCGGGACAGCAACGGCGCCTACGTGGCGACGGCCGTCGACGGCGCGGTCTTCGCGGTCGACCGGGAGCGGTTGCGGATCACCCATGCGGACGGCCGGGAGGAGACTCAGAAGGTGGTCGGGGAGTAAACCTGCCGGGGTTGTCGTTCGTAGTCACGGGAGTACCTGGAAAGATTGCCCCTTGATCCCTGGCTAGCTCCCCGATAATTCGCGATCTTGGAGGTAGGGCACACCGTGGCCCAATACATCTACGTCCTGGAAAAGGCGCGCAAGGCGCACGGCGACAAGGTCGTGCTCGACAACGTGACGCTGAGCTTCCTGCCGGGCGCCAAGATCGGTGTGGTCGGCCCGAACGGCGCCGGTAAGTCCAGCCTGCTGAAGATCATGGCTGGCCTCGACAAGACGAGCAACGGCGAGGCCCGGCTCATGCCCGGCTACACCGTCGGCATGCTCGCGCAGGAACCGCCGCTGAACGACGAGAAGACCGTCCTCGGCAACATCGAGGAAGCCGTCGCGGAGACCAAGGCCAAGCTCGACCGGTTCAACTCGATCGCCGAGCAGATGGCCACCGACTACTCCGACGAGCTGATGGAGGAGATGGGCAAGCTCCAGGAGGAGCTCGACCACCTCGACGCGTGGGACGTCGACTCGAAGCTCGAGCTGGCGATGGACGCTCTGCGCTGCCCGCCGCCGGACGCCGACGTCACGCAGCTCTCCGGTGGCGAGCGCCGCCGGGTCGCGCTCTGCAAGCTGCTGCTCGAGGCGCCCGACCTGCTGCTGCTCGACGAGCCCACCAACCACCTCGACGCGGAGAGCGTGAGCTGGCTGGAGCAGCACCTGGCAAAGTACGCCGGCACCGTCCTGGCGATCACCCACGACCGGTACTTCCTGGACAACGTGGCCGGCTGGATCCTCGAGCTGGACCGCGGCCGGGCGATCGGCTACGAGGGCAACTACTCCACGTACCTGGAGAAGAAGGCGGCGCGTCTCTCCGTCGAGGGCCGCAAGGACGCCAAGATGAAGAAGCGCCTCTCCGAGGAGCTCGAGTGGGTCCGGTCGAACGCCAAGGCGCGCCAGACCAAGAGCAAGTCCCGTCTCGACCGCTACGAGGAGATGGCCGCCGAGGCGGAGAAGACCCGGAAACTGGACTTCGAGGAGATCCAGATCCCGCCGGGCCCGCGTCTGGGCAACACGGTCATCGAGGCCAGCGGCCTGACCAAGGGCTTCGAGGGCCGCACGCTCATCGACCACCTGTCGTTCTCGCTGCCGCGTAACGGCATCGTCGGCATCATCGGCCCGAACGGCGTCGGCAAGACCACGCTGTTCAAGACCATCGTCGGGCTGGAGCAGCCGGACGAGGGCACGGTCCGGATCGGTGAGACGGTCAAGCTGTCGTACGTCGACCAGAGCCGCGCCGGCCTGGACCCCGCGAAGACCGTGTGGGAGGTCGTCTCCGACGGGCTCGACCACATGATGGTCGGCAAGGTCGAGATGCCGTCCCGGGCGTACGTCGCGGCGTTCGGCTTCAAGGGCCCGGACCAGCAGAAGCCGACGAAGGTGCTCTCCGGCGGCGAGCGCAACCGGCTCAACCTCGCGATGACGCTGAAGATCGGCGGCAACGTGATCCTGCTCGACGAGCCGACCAACGACCTGGACGTCGAGACGCTCTCCAGCCTGGAGAACGCGCTGCTGGAGTTCCCCGGCTGCGCCGTGGTCATCTCCCACGACCGGATGTTCCTGGACCGGGTCGCCACGCACATGCTGGCCTGGGAGGGCACGGACGAGGACCCGGACAAGTGGTTCTGGTTCGAGGGCAACTTCGAGGCGTACGAGAAGAACAAGATCGACCGACTCGGCGCCGAGGCGGCCCGTCCGCACCGGGTGACGTACCGCAAGCTAACCCGTGACTGATCGATTTGTGTATGACGTGCCCGTGCGCTGGTCCGACATGGACGCGTACGGGCACGTCAACAACGCGCGCTTCCTCACCCTCTACGAGGAGGCGCGCGTGGCGATGTTCTTCGTCGGCGCCCGCGCGCACGGGCTCGGCTCCTTCGAGGAGGGCATCGTGATCGCCCGGCACGAGATCGACTACCTGCGTCCGGTGGACTTCGGCGATCCGGTACGGGTGGAGATGTGGATCTCCGCTCTCAAGACGGCCTCGTTCACGGTGGACTACGAGCTCTACGACGACGGCGTCCTGGCCTCCAAGGCGCGGTCGGTCTGCGTGCCGTACAACCTGGCCGAGGGGCATCCTCGGCGGCTCTCCGCCGAGGAGAAGGACTTCCTGACGCCCTATTGGATCCGGTCATGAGTGGGCACGGCCTGCTCGGGGTTCCCGACGCAGGCGCGTTCCTGGCCCGGCTCACCCGCCTGGACCCGGCCGCTCCGGTGCGTCTGCGCTCGTCCGGCGGGCGGACCGCCCTCTGGGCCCGGCTTCCCTGGGACGTGCTGGTCACTCGCGAGGTGGCCGGTCCCGGACCGGGCGACGCCACGGTCTCCGCCGCCGAGCTGCTCGCGGTGCTGGCGGCCGGCGGCGATCGCCTGCCGGAGCGGCGTGACGTGCTGTGGCGCTGGCCGCTTCCGCCGGCCGCGTCGCGATCGGTGGAGTCGGTGGCCGGTTCCGAACTGGAGCGGCTGGCCAGCGCGGCGGCCGGGACCCTGCGGGAGATCGCCGCCGGCGGCATGTCCGGGCGGTCGGTCGGTCAGCGGGCGGTCCGGGACGCGTTGCTCGACCACATCGCTCTGGTCGTCACGCCGGACGACGGCGCGCCGGTCCAGGTCTCTCAGCGGCTCGTGCAGGCGGTCGCCCGGATGGGTTTCCTCGGTCCGCTGGGCGGCGACCGTCCTGAGGCGAGGGTCCGTCTGGCCGGTAGCTGGGTGGGAATTTCTGCACCATATGGAGTAGCGTGGCGACAGAGCGTGCATAAATTGACCGTTACTCCGATGTCAAGTCACCCGAAAGGGTGACACCACATCGTTCTTATGGATCCGCCCTCCGGTTGGGGGGATGACCTTCAGGAACTGTACGGGTACCGTCGGCCCTCGGATCCCCTGCAACGTCCGGCAGCGGGTCTGTTGGGGAGCGAGGTGCACACGATGCCGTGGTGGTCATGGCGTCCGGGATCGGCGTCGTCTAACGAGCCGGACACCGGTGGCGAAGTGGCGGTGCAGAGCACCGTTCGCGTCGGAGTCCCAGCCCAGCGCGAGCCATCCCGAACCGCAGTTCCAGCCGACCTGTCGTCGACCGGATCGTCCGACGTGGTCGAGCCGGTGACGCTGACGCGCATCGGGAAGGCGCTCGACCTGCTCGACATAAGGTTCCTCGCCGACGGCGGCGGCAGCCTGCTGGCCATGTGGGAGCGGCACGCCGTGCTGTTCACCCTGGAGGGGCCGGACGACGAGATCCTGGTGATGCGGGCCCGTCCGCACGCGACGGTGCCGCCGGACTGGGCGGACCGGGCATATCGGGTGGTCAACGAGTGGAACCACACGCGGCGCTTCTGCAAGGCCTACGTGGGTGACCCGACCGAGCGCGGTCAGCTGCCTATCTATGCGGAGCTGCAGGTGCCGCTCGCGGCCGGCGCGCACGACACCCTCCTGGTCGAGATGCTGGACTGCGGAGCAGCCGTCGCCACGTCATTCGTCGACTGGCTCCACGACGAAGGAGCCCTGCTGTAGCTCGCGATTGCCGCCGATGACTTGGCCTGCGGTTTTCTGACGCCCGCGGGGTTTGCGGGTGGCAGAAAACCGCGAGTCAAGTCATCGGTTACAAGGCAATCGCCGCGGAGCGAAGCGGAGCCAGTTAGCTCGGGAAGAGGCCTACTCGGCCGTGGTATTCGCGGCCCAGCTGGTCGGTGTCGGAGCCGACCAGAAGGCCCTGCTCGGTCACCAGGAACGCGCGGACGCCGACCCCTCGTGAGCGGGTCGGGTTCCACGGGAGCGCCTTGCCGGTGTTCGGGCTGACCGCCCCGATCCCCGGGCGGGACACCGCACCCGGCCCCGGACCGTTGCCGTCGGTGCCGTAAGGGTTGTCGAACCAGCGCTGATGCCCACCGAGGTAAACGGCCGGCCCGGTGACCGCCACCGCGTACAGGGAATCGCCGCCGGTGCGCTGCACCCAGGTCGGGTTGTGCCGCCCGGCGCTGCCGGTCTCGAACCGCGCCGCCGAGTCGCACAGCTTCTGCGCCGACGAGGCCCGCCCGGTCGCGGCGACCACGGCGTAGGAGCCGTCCGGCGCGAATTTCACCTGCCTGAGGTACGTGTCGAAGCCCTTCATGCACGGTGGCTTGTACGCGTCGGTGTACCAGCCGGACAGCACCGCTCCCGGCCCGCCCACGTCGAAGAGCGCGATCTGCGTCCGGTCCGCGCCGGCCGCCTTGAGGAACGCCCCGACCGCGATCAGTTTCCGTCCGTCGGGGGAGACGTCGAAGTGCTCCACCCGGGTCCGTTTCAGTCCCGGGCCGGTCAGCCGGGCGTCGAATCCCTGGTCGACCGCGCCGGTGTTCGCGTTCAGCCGGGCCAGGCCGACCCGGCCCACCCCGTTGACGGCGGAGAACGTGCCGCCCATGTAGAGCCGGTCGCCGCGGGTCGCGAGCGCGCGCACGTCACCCCAGTTGAGCCGGGTGGAGAAGGAGCCGAGCCGCTCGCCGGTGTTCACCGAGACCCGGGCCACGCCGCGCTGGCTCGTCCCGTTCACCGACTTGAACGCCCCACCGAGGTACACCGTGTGGTCGCCGCCGGCCGCGAGCGAGTAGACCGCGCCGTCGACCTGTGGGGCGAACGTGCGGATCTGCCCGTCGTGCAGCCCGAAGGCGAAGACGTTCTTGCGGTTCAGCGTGGTCTGGCGCCGGGCGTCGGCCACTTTCGTGAACGCGCCGCCGACCACCACGGTGTCGCCGACCAGGGCCAGGGCCCAGACCGTGCCGTCCAGCACGTGCGGCGTCCAGTCGACCGGATCGGTGGAGACCACGGCCGGGAGGGCACGATCGGCCATGGCCGGGAGAGCCCCGGCGAGCACGGGCACGACGACGGACGCCGCGGCTGCGGCAGCGAGCAGGCGACGTCGCATGACGAGGCTCCTGGAAATCGGTCACGACTTGTCAACCGATCAACGAGTCACCCGTCTATAGCGACACGCGTCAGACCGCGGGCGCCGCCGGATCCATGGTGTTCACCATGAAATAAGCCGCGCGCTCCAGGTAGTCCCAAAGAGCGGCATGCTGCGGCTCGGGCAGTCCGAGCGAGTCGACCGCCACCCGCATGTGGTGCAGCCAGGCGTCCCGTGCGGCCGCGTCGACCCGGAACGGCGCGTGCCGCATCCGCAGCCGCGGATGACCCCGGCTGGCCGAGTACGTGTTCGGGCCGCCCCAGTACTGCATGAGGAAGAGCGTCAGCCGGTCCGCGGCCGGGCCCAGATCCTCCTCGGGGTACATCGGTCGCAGCAGGGGGTCCTCGGCGACGCCCTCGTAGAACTTGTCCACGAGGCGCCTGAACGTGGGCTCGCCACCGATGGCGTCGAAGAAGGATTCGGGTGCGCTCACCGTTCCATCCTGCCAGCAGGTCAGGACGGCTTGCGTGTGACGCTCGTCGTGGGCTCCCGGGCCGGCGGCGCCGCACCGGGCTGGTCGGCGGCGGCGGCCCGGTCGGCCGCCTCGGCGAACTCCACCGGGCGGGGCCAGAAGATCGCGGCGAGCAGCATCACGACGGTGCCGCCGATGCTCCACAGGCCCACCACGAGCGGGAGCCGGAAGTGGTCGGCGAGCCAGCCGGTGACCATCACCGCGCTGAACTGGGCCAGCTGCATCCCGCTGTTGACCACGCCGAAACCCCGGGCCCGGAAGCTCTGCGGCAGGGCCAGCACGAACGTCGCGTTCAGCGTCGGCAGGAGCGCGCCCTGGGCCAGGCCGCCCAGCATCACGAGCAGCCCCACGATCACGGCCGGCGGGCTGACGACCGTCGGCACCAGCAGCAGGGGGACGATCACGGCCAGCACCGGGATCAGCCGGACCCGCCGGGCCGCCGGCACGAACCGGTTGAACAGGATGCCGCCGATGACGAATCCGAGCGGGCCGGCCGCCATGATCATGCCCTGGTCGAACGCCTGGGCCTCCGGGTTGGGCGTGCCCTCGGCGGCCCACGCGGCGGCCAGGCCCTCGGGAACGATCGCGAAGACGGTGACGGTGTAGACCACGATCGTGATCGAGCGCAGCACCCGGTCGCCGAAGACGGCCTGGAACCCCTCGGAGGTCTCGCGCAGCAGGTGAGTCCGCTCGGAGCGGGCCACCGTGGTGGGCCGGCGCCGGATCCCGAACGCCACCAGCGCGGCGGAGAGCGCGAACGTGAGGACGTCGATGCCGAGCGCGATCCGGGGGGTCAGCGCGACCGCGAGGGTCGCCCCGGCCATGTACCCGATGACCTGTGCGGCCTGGTTGCTGGTCTGGTTGGTGGCCACCGCGAGGGCGACCCCGTCCCGGCCGACGAGCAGGGGCAGCAGGGCGGAGCGCGCCGACCGGGCCGGTGGCGCGGCCAGCCCGGCCACGAAGAGCAGCACGAGGATGACGGCGGTCGGCAGTCCGGGCACCAGCAGGACGGCGATCAGCACCATCCGGACCAGGTCCGAGGCGATCATGGTCAGCCGGTACGGGTACCGGTCGGCGAGCGCGGAGAGCAGCGGCCCGAAGAGCCAGGGCACGTACGTGATCGCGAACGACGCCGCGGAGAGCAGGACCGACTGGCTCTGCTGATAGACCAGCGCGGTGACGGCAGCCCGGGAGAGGTAGTCACCGATGATGTTGACCAGGCCGGAGAGGTAGAGCGCCCGGAACTCCGGCAACGAAAAGATATCTCGGAAAGTCACCGGGCCATCGCGGTGCGTAACCGCGTCGGCCGCAGTGGCGGGCCGTGCGGGTTGATCGGACACCAAGCCCTCCATCGCGGTCGACGATCACCGAGGGCTGCCCGGGCGCGAACGTGCTCGTTGTGAAGCGGGATCTTCAGCGGATTCTGCCCGATCGTCCGAGTCGACGCTAGGGCGGTTGCGTCAAAAATCGGCCAAAAGGTCTAGGGTCAGTCCCGCCTCGATGGCGTATGCGCTGGTCAGGGCGCGCCACCCGGCCGTTCGTCTTTCATTGAAGATGAAGAATTCTCCGGGGCGACGAGCCAGGACGGCGGGATCGCGCTGCGCGGACCGAGCCGGGAGGCGGCGATCCGCTCCGAGATGCCGGCCGCGTCCAGCGCGTCGGTCAGCGCCCGGCGCAGCACGCCCTGCAGGACCGGCTGCGCGTCGGCAGTGGTCTTCGCGATCGTCCGGATCACCGCGCCGTCCACGGTCAGCTGCTCGACGCCGACCACGTCCGGCTTCTCCAGGAATTCGGTCTGGTGCTCCGGCTCGGCGGCGACCGCCTCGGCGGCGGTCCGCATCACCGACACGGCCTCCTCCGCGTTCACGAAGCCGATCGGAATGTCGATCACGACCATCGCCCAGCCCTGGCTCTTGTTGCCGACCCGGACGATCTCGCCGTTGCGGATGTACCAGAGCACACCCCGGGCGTCGCGAACCGTGGTGATCCGCAGCCCGACGCTCTCCACCACGCCTGTCGCCTCGCCGACGTCGACCGTGTCGCCCACGCCGTACTGATCCTCCAGCAGCATGAACAGGCCGGCGATCAGGTCCTTGACCAGGCTTTGCGCGCCGAAGCCGATGGCCACGCCGACGATGCCGGCGCTGGCCAGCAGCGGCGCCAGGTTGAAGCCGAACTCACCGAGGACCAGCAGCCCGGCGATGGTGAAGACCAGCGCGCTGACGAAACTGCGCAGCACCGAGCCGATCGCCTCGGCCCGCTGGCGGCGCCGCTCGGGTATGAACTGGCCCTCCTCGGCGGTGACCGACACCTTCTCCTTGAGCGGCTTCAGCAGCGCCGGCATCGAGGCCCGCGAGGTGCTCTGCGCCAGGCGGTCGATCGCCCGGTGCAGCAGCCAGCGGATCAGCATGGCGATCACGATGATGCCGATGACGCGCAGCGGCTTGATGAACAGCACGTAACTGCTGGAGGCGAGCCACTGGATACCGGTCAGATCCAAGACCTGCTGGCAGAGAACGTCGGCGTCGCAGGCCGCGGACACGTCCGGCAGCCCGCTCGGCCAGACGGAACCGGACGGAGTCGGGGTGGGGGGAGCTAGGAGAACCACGGGGAGTCAAAGTACCGGGTCCGACTGTGCGGAGACCTCAGACGTTTACCGGCTGGCCACAGATTCCGCTGGTAATTGGGTCATCCATCAGGGACTATTGGCGCACGGGACTTCGACTTCGAGGCCCACATCACACACGCATGGGCTATGGGAGCGGTTAAAAGCAGCTGACACCGGAGGGTGATCGCGATGCCTGACATACGACCCACAGTGGGCTCTTCCGCGTTAGTGCTGAACGCTACCTACGAGCCGCTGTGCGTCGTATCGGTGCGTCGAGCAACCATCCTCCTGCTGACCGCCAAGGCGGAGTGCGTCTCCGACGGTGACGGCATGTTGCACAGCGCGCACCAGACACTCCCGGTCCCCTCGGTCGTCCGTCTCACCAGGTATGTGAAGGTGCCGTACCGGACCCATGTCGGACTTTCCCGCCGGGCCATCTTCGCCCGTGACGGTGGCCGCTGCGCCTACTGCCGGGGGTCCGCCGAGACCATCGACCACGTCTTCCCGCGCAGCCGCGGCGGCCTGCACGCCTGGGAGAACGTGGTGGCCGCCTGCGCCAAGTGCAACCACAGCAAGGGTGACAAGACGCCGGCCGAGCTCGGCTGGCGGTTGCACTCGCCGCCGGCCGCCCCGCGCGGCGTCGCCTGGCGGGTGCTCGGGCACCGCACGCCGGATCCCCGATGGCGGGACTGGCTCGACCTGCCCGCCATCCCTGTCGAGACGGCAGAGGCAGCGGCCTGAGAGCCCACCGAGACGGCAGAGGCAGCGGCCTGAGAACCGCCGAGACGGCAGAAGCCGCAGCCTGAGAAGCAATCCTGAGGCGGCTCAATCCGCCCGGGAATCGACGAGCGACGCGAAGACGACGATGTTGTCGGCGTAACCACCGCGCTTGTCACCCAGCCAGTCCCCGCCGCAGGTCATCAACCGCAGCGAGGGCCGGGTGTAATCGCCGTACACCCGCTGGAGCGGAAGCTCGTCCTTGTCGAACTTCTCCACCGAGTTCACCTCGAAGATCGCGATCGTGCCGTCGGCACGGCTCACCGTGATCTCCTGTCCCGCCTTCATCCGGTGAAGATCATGGAAAACCGAGGGCCCGGTACGGGTATCCGCGTGCCCCACGATCAGCGCCGGCCCGAACTGTCCCGGTGTCGGCCCGCCGTCGAACCATCCGGCCTCGTTGTGCCGTTTGAGCGGTGGAACACCGACCGAGCCGTCATCGGCGAGGCCCACCTCGAGGATCGGCGCGGAGACCGCGATCGACGGAATCTCCAGCTGCTCCGGCCGGCTCGGCTCCAGGACCGGGAACGCGCGGGGCGGCGGTTCACTCGATCCGCTGAACAGCGTGCCCACGTCGAAGCCGGTCGCGAACCCGAGGCCCAGCCCGACCGCGAACAGGCCCAGGAAGCAGAGGATCAGCGCGACCAGGGCGATCGGGCCGGACCGCCGGCCGGGCCGGACCCGGGGCGGCGGCCCTCCGCGCCGCGGCCGGGGCAACCGGAACGGTGACCGGCCCAGCACCGGCGGGGTGGGCGGAAGCGGCCCGGTCACCACTCCCGGCGGAGGCGCGGTGATCACCTGAGCCGGCCGTTTGCGCTGCACCGAGGCGGGCACGCGTGGCCCGCCCGGCACCCGGTCCTGACTCACCACCGCGGCCTCAGCCGATCCGGCGGCGGCGCAGCGACACGACGGCGAGCACCAGCCCGGCCGCTATCGCGGCGAACCCGCCACCGACCAGGATCGACGCGGCCGGTCCGGGCGCGGTGCCACCGCCGCCGGTGGCCGGGCCGCGGGCCGGTTCGACGTCCGCCACGACGTGCAGCGTCGCGGTGGCGTTCCCGCCGCCGTCGGGGCAGCGCAGCGCCACCGGGAAGTCGCCCGGCTCGGTGTCGGAGGGCACCCGGACGGTCGCGGTGAGGAAGCCGAACTCGGGCTGGACGGTCACCTCGCCGATCGGTTCGGCGGTGACCGTGGCGGGCTTGAGGTTGTCGTCGCAGGAGGCGCGCAGGGAGACCTCGTCGCCGGCCGGGACCGTACTCGGGTTGAGCTCGACGAACACGGCCGCCGCGGCCCGCGCGGGCGTGCCGGCGGGAACGAGAGCGGGAACGAGGGCGAAGGAAAGAGCGAGAGCTAGACGGGTGGCGGACAGGCGCATGGAATCCCCCCTCCTTGCCGTCCCCGACGGAAAAGACGTGGACGGCGCGTGAGGGTGATTTTCGCACCTCCTCGCACATTCCGCGTAGATCCCGACGGCGTGAGAACACTGTTCGAGACCCGACGGTCCGGCATGACTCGCGCTCCGCTACCGTGATTGATGTTCGGAATCCATGGGAACAGCCGCGCCTGGGGGCGTTCAGTTGTCAGTAATCAGCACCGTTCTGGTCTTCGTGATCATTCCGGCCGCAGTCATCGGGGCGGTGGCGACGCTCGTTCTCACGAGCTCTGATCGAGCCAAGCCGTCCCGCCGGTACCGTCCGGGTCAGTCCTTCGACTTCCCCGCGATGTGGTTCAGCGCCGCCCCGGAGAAGACGACAGCTCCGGAGAAGGCGACCGGCCCGGAGAAGGCTCTTCCCGCCGCTGCGACGCACGGACTGGTCATCGAGGACAGCTCCGGCGCTCCGGTCCGGCCCGGCCCGACAGGAGGCGCAAGTGACAAGTGGTGAGCTCACCCAGGTCGAGCAGCCGTCCGAGGGTCCTTTCTCGACCCGGCAGCTGCTGCGTCTCGACGAGGCGCTCCGCATCGCCGACCAGGCGACCGGCCTGAACTTCAGCATCTACCTCGGTGAGCTCGGCGACCCGACCCGCGAGGCGGCCGAGGAGCTGCACCGCCGCACCCGGACGCCGCAGCGCTCGGTGCTGATCGCGGTCTCGCCGAACCAGCGCAAGCTGGAGATCGTCACCGGCTCGGACGCCCGCAGGCGCATCTCCGACCGGGACGCGAAACTCGCCGGCCTCTCGATGGCCGCGGCGTTCGCCGGCGGTGACCTGGCGGGTGGCCTGCTGATCGGGATCGATCAGCTGGCCTCGCACGCCGGTCGTTCCTAAAGCTTCAAGCGCATCGGGTACGGGGTGTCGAGCCGCACAGGTTCGGCACCCTCGACCGTTTCCGCGGCCCGGTAACCGTCACCGTCCAGAGTGAACGTGTGCAGTTTCTGCCCGCCCTCGACCCGCCAGTAGGCCGGAATGCCGGCCGCGGCGTAGACCGCGGGCTTGAGCAGCCGGTCGTACCGGGAAGTCTCGGTTGACTCCACCTCGACCACCAGCGCCACGTCGGCCGGGTCGGCCCAGATCCGGCCGGTGGACCGGGGCCGCAGCACGGTGATGTCGGGCACCACGTTGCTCGTGCCGGTGTCGATGCCGCATCGGTCACAGACCCACCAGCCCTCCGGCGCGTCGGCCCGCAGCGCCTCGATGAGGGCGGCGACCGTCGCGTCGTGCTCGGCGCCCATCGGCGGGGTGACGTGCAGGCCACCATCGACGATCTCGTACCGATGCCCGTCCTGCGGGAAAAGGTGGAGGTCCGGCTCGGTCCATCGGCCGTCCGGTGCGCTCCACCGCGCCGGAGCGCCCTGGCTCGACATCGTCACGAGGCCCACCTCCATCGCCGGGAGTGTCAGCTTACTCACTCAGAGTTACTCGTGCCATACGAAACAACCCCCGCTCCGGCCTGCGGAGCGGGGGTTGTCCGTTGCGAACGATCAGGCGGCGGAGCGGTCCTTCGCGCGGGCCTTGAGAGCCCGCTCGATGCCGTCCCGGCCCTCGGCGACCAGGCGGCGCAGAGACGCCGGCTGACCGTCACGCTCGAGCCAGGCGGTGGTGAGCGCCACCGTCTCCTCGCTGATCTGGTACGCCGGGTACGCCAGCGTGGCGAACTCCTGCGCAGGCTCGCTGTCCGAACGGGCCCACACGTCTCCGACCACCTCGAAGAACTTCTCCGCGAACGGGGCCGTGAGCGCCACCTGACGGGTGCTCTGGAAGCCCTGCAGCAGCGACCGGTTCTTCCAGTTCGGCAGCGCCGGCTGGCCGGTCAGCTCGGCCCAGACACGGGCCTTGTTCGCAGGCGTCGGCACCAGCGCGTGCGCGATCGCGGCCTCCCGCTCACCGCTCGCGGTACGGTCCCGGCCCAGCTCCTCCTCGATCTCCTCCGGCGTGGCGGCGCCGAGCGCGGCGAGGCCCTGGAGCAGGCTCCAGCGCAGCTCGGTGTCGACCACCAGGCCCTCGGGACGGGACTCGCCGGAGAACCAGCCGCGCAGCACCGCCGCCTCCTCGGGCGTCCGGGCCGCCGTGATGAACGCCCGCGCCCAGGTGAGCTGCCAGCCGCTGCCCGGCTCGGCCGCCGCGAGCTGCTGCTGTGCCAGGTCGGCCAGCATCTTCCAGCCGGTCGGGTTCCACTCCGGGTCCGCGAAGCTGGTCAGCGCCATGCCGGCCTGCCGCAGCGTGGCCGTCGTGAGGTTGATGTCGGTCTCGGCCGGCAGACCCGCCACGACCAGCGCCACGTAGTCCCGCGCGGCCATCTCGGCGTCGCGCAGCATGTCCCACGCGGCCGCCCAGCACAGCGCCCGCGGCAGCGCCGAATCGAACCCGGCGATGTGCCCGACGAGCGTGGCGAGCGAGCGCTCGTCCAGCCGCAGCTTCGCGTACGAGAGGTCCTCGTCGTTGACCAGCAGCAGGTCCGGAGCCTTCACCCCGGTGAGCGCGGTGACCTCGGTGCGCTCGCCGGCCACGTCCGCCTCGATCAGCTCGCGGCGCACCAGCCGGTCGCCGTCCAGGTCGTACAGCCCGATGCCGATCCGGTGGGTGCGCAGCGTCGGGTAGTCGGCCGGGGCCTCCTGCCGCACGACCACGCTGGTGTAGTTGCCGTCCGCGTCGATCTCGACGACCGGGCGCAGCGTGTTGACCTGCGCGGTCTCCAGCCACTGCGCGGCGAACTTGCGCAGTTCCCGGCCGGACGCCGACTCCAGCTCGGTGAGCAGGTCGTCGAAGGTGGCGTTGCCCCACGCGTGCTTCGCGAAGTAGGCGCGCAGACCGGTGAGGAACGGGTCCAGCCCGACGTACGCGACCAGCTGCTTGATCACGCTGGCGCCCTTGGCGTACGTGATGCCGTCGAAGTTGACCTCGACGGCCTCCAGGTCCGGCATCTCGCAGTAGACCGGGTGCGTGGAGGAGAGCTGGTCCTGCCGGTAACCCCAGGCCTTGCGGATCGACAGGAACGTCGACCAGGCGTCGGTGAACCGGGTGGCGTGCGTGTTGCACCAGTGGCTCGCCCACTCGGCGAACGACTCGTTCAGCCACAGGTCGTTCCACCAGCGCATGGTGACGAGGTCGCCGAACCACATGTGGGCGAGCTCGTGCAGGATCGTGTTGGCGCGCTGTTCGTACTCGTAGTCGGTGACCTGCGAGCGGAAGATGTAGTGCGCCTCGGCGTGCGTGACGCAGCCGAAGTTCTCCATCGCGCCGGCGTTGAAGTCCGGCACCCAGAGCTGGTCGTACTTCGGCAGCGGGTAGCGCACCCCGAACTGCTCGTGGAAGAAGTCGAAGCCCTGCTTGGTGATCAGGAACAGGTCATCGGCGTCCAGGTACTGCGCCATCGAGGCCCGGCAGAAGACGCCCAGCTCGATGCCGTCGTGCGAGTCGCGCACCTCGTGGTACGGCCCCGCGCAGATCGCCGTGATGTAGGTGCTCATCCGCGGCGACGTGGTGAAGTGGACCTTCTTGGCGCCCGGGCCGGCCTCCTCCTCGGAGTCGACAGGCATGTTCGAGATGACCTTCCAGTGCGCCGGCACCGTGGCACGCCACGTGAATACGCTCTTCAGGTCGGGCTGGTCGAAGCACGCGTACGTGCGCTGCGCGTCCGCCGTCTCGAACTGGCTGTAGAGGTAGATCTCCTTGTCGACCGGGTCCAGGCTGCGCTGCAGGCCCTGGCCGCTCGCCGAGTAGTGGAAGTCGCCGTCGACGACGAGCGTGTTCTCGGCGGCCAGGCCGGTGAGCGCGAGGCCCTTCTCGGCCGTCCACGCGCTGATGTCGACGGGCTCGCCGTTCAGCGTCGCGGAGTGGATTGTCGAGGCTGCGGCCTCGATGAAGGTGTCCGCGCCGGGTTCAGCGCATCTGAATGTGATCACTGTGGTGGACCGGAACGTGTCGGAGCCGGGGTTACCGTGCCCGTCGGTCAGGTCAAGGGTGATGTCATACCCGGTCACCTCGAGCAATCGACTACGCTCCGCAGCCTCGACCTGGGTCAGGTTGTGAACACCGGCCACGTGCACTCTCCTTCGAGCTTCGAGCTGACTTTCGTTCGTTCCTCGAAGCCTATGCGTCGGCAGCGACCGATCTCACCCCGACCGGCCACCCGTTAAGGAGGAAGATCGAGGACATGACAGAACGTGCCACCGTCGACATGTGGTTCGACCCCTTGTGCCCGTGGGCCTGGATGACCTCCCGCTGGCTGCTGGAGGTGGAAAAGGTCCGTCCGCTCGACATCCGTTTCAACGTGATGAGCCTGTCCGTCCTGAACGAGGGCCGTGACGAGCTCCCGCAGATCTACCGCGACATGATGGACAAGGGCTGGGGCCCGGTCCGGGTCTGCATCGCCGCCGCCCAGGCGGCCGGCCCGCAGGTGCTGCGCGATCTCTACACCGCGCTCGGCACCCGGATCCATCTGCAGAAGTACGAGATCGACGACGAGAAGCTGTTCACCGAGGCGCTGGCCGAGGTGGGTCTCGACGCAGGCCTCGCCGCCGCCGCGCACAGCACCGACTACGACGAGGCGCTGCGGGAGAGCCACAACGCCGGGATGAAGCCGGTCGGCACCGACGTCGGGACCCCGGTGATCCACGCGCCCGGCCCGAACCCCGGCGAGACCGTCGCGTTCTTCGGCCCGGTGGTCACGCCGGCGCCCAAGGGTGAGGCGGCCGGCAAGCTCTGGGACGGCGTCGTGCTGGTCGCCGGCACCCCCGGCTTCTACGAGCTGAAGCGCAGCCGGGACCAGGACCCGATCTTCGACTGAGCGACGGCACCTTTCGTGGTTGCCATTGGGTGGCGTTCGAGCGAAATCTCGACGCTCGAACGCCATCCGGTCGTTGGATGAGGTGTCCGCCACATCGAATCCGGAGGCCGGTATGCCCGAGAGCGAGTCCACGTCGACGATCGGCGTCCAGCGCGGCGTTTGGGCTGATCTGCCCCCGGATGTGGCAGGCCTGGTGGCTCCTCCGGTGATCGTCACGGCCAATCCGCTCGTCCCCGCGTCGAGCAGGTCACCTCAGCAGATGCCGGTTGGTGGGCTGCGCGGGCACTCCGGGTAAGTTGCCCTCCATGACGGTCGTGCACCCGATCAGCCGGGCCTGGATCACCAATGGCGGTACCGGGGCCCAGAATTATGACGAGTTCGCCGACGACGCCGAAATCACCGAGATCATCAAGGCCAACGCGTCAAGCGCGCTGGCCGTCGAGATGCCGCACCTCGCGCCGGAGTCCCTCGGCAAGTCCTTCAGCGACTCCCTGCCGGACGCCGTCGTCCGCCTGGATCGTGCGAAGGCCGAGGGTAAATACCGCCCCGCCGAGAACGTGGTGGTGCTCTACCGCATCACCGGTCCCGGTGAGGCGCCCGCCTACGGCCTGTGGAGCACCGTCGAGACCTCGCAGATCTCGACGAACGCCGACGAGCCGGGCCTGGTGATCCGCAACGAGGACGTGTTCATCGCCAAGGTCCGCGAGCGGGTCGCTCTCGCCGACGCGATCGGGACGCTGCTCTCGCCCGTGCTGCTGCTCCAGACCGGCAAGGGTGAGGAGCTGCACGCGGCCCTCGCCGACGCCGTCGACGCGTCCGGCGAGCCCGACGCGACAGACGTGGACGCGACCGGCCGTACCCATGCGATCTGGGTCCTCGGACCCGGTGAGACGCAGGACCGGCTGCTCGCGCTGGCCGGCGGCGGCGAGCTGGTGGTGGCCGACGGCAACCACCGCAGCCTGGCCGCGCAGACCGGCGGGATCCCGCGCTTCCTGGCCGTCGTGACCACGCCCGCGTCGGTCGCGATCCAGCCCTACAACCGCCTGATCAGCGAGCTTCCCGCGTCCCTCGACGACCTGCTGGACCGCCTCCGCGAGGCCGGCGCGACGGTGACCGAACTGCCGCGCGTCGCGCAATTGCCCGCCAAGGGCACGATCGAGGTGTACGGCCGGGGCCGCTCGTTCGCGATCGGACTGCCCGCCGATCCGGCCGGCAGCTCGGTGGAGAACCTCGACCACGCTCTCGTGGAGCGGGTCATGCTGCGCGACGCCCTCGGCCTCGACCCGGGTGACAAGCGGATCTCCTACATCGGCGGCGACTACCCGGTCGAGTGGCTGCGCGACGAGGTCGACAGCGGCCGCGCCGAGCTCGCCGTCCTGATCGCCCCGGTGACCGTCGACGACTTCGTCGAGGTCAACCTGGAACGGCTCAAGCTCCCGCGGAAGAGCACCTGGTTCACCCCCAAGGCGCGCGGCGGTCTCGTCCTCGCCCAGCTCGGCTGAGCTCGGCGATGCTCCACCCCCAGGTGAACGCCGCCGCAGCCCTGCGGCGGCGTCCGTCGGCCGAGGAACTGGCCGCGGACCCCTACACCCGGCTGCTCGGCGCGCGAGCCGCCATGGAGGAGTCGAACGAGGCGGAGACCGGCCCGGCGCTGCCGTTGCCGGTCGTCGCCGACCTCGACGCCGACGGCGTTCCCTGCCGTCTCTACGCGACCAGGACCGGCACCCCGGTCCTGGTCTACCTGCACGGCGGCGGCTGGTGTTACGGCAGCATCGAGACCGTCGACCGGTTCTGCCGCCGGGTCGCCGACCGGTCCGGCTGCGCGGTGGTCTCGGTCGGTTACCGGCTCGCCCCGGAGCATGTCTTCCCGGCCGCCGTCGAGGACGCCGAGACCGTGCTGTCGTACCTCCGCAAGGAGGGTGGCGGCCTGGGTCTGGACACCGCCCGGCTGGCGATCGGCGGGGACAGCGCGGGCGGACAGATCGCCACGGTCACCGCACGCCGGCAGCGCGACGCCGCCACCCCGCTCGACTTCCAGGCGCTGATCTACCCGGCCCTCGACCCGCTCACCTCCGCCGAGTCCTACGACGAGGTGGGGGAGTACGGGCTGGACCGGGCCTCGATGAAGCTGGCCTGGGAGACGTACGTGCCGGATCCGGCGCTACGGCTCACCCCGGACGTGACGCCGCTCGCGGTGGCCGACCTGTCCGGGATGCCGTCCACCCTGATCATCACGGCGGAGTACGACGCGCTGCGCGACGAGGGCGCGGACTACGCCGACGCGCTGATCGCCGCCGGCGTCCCGGTGGTGCACACCCGGTACATGGGCGTGAACCACGGCTTCGCCCGCAAACTCGCCACCATCGACGCCGCCCGGGCCGCAGCGGATCAAGTGGCGTCCGCCCTGCGCTCGGCGCTGTGTTTTTGAGACGGCTTCGCCGTACTGCCTTAGAAACCCCGATGGCCTTCTGAAAGACTCTTGATATGCGTCTCTACCTGGGCTCCGACCACGCCGGCTTCGAGCTGAAGTCGCACCTCGTGAACCACCTGATCAAGCAGGGGCACGATGTGGTGGACGTCGGACCGCACGTCTACGACCCCGAGGACGACTACCCCGCGTTCTGCTTCCACACCGGCGCCAAGGTGGTGGCCGACCCGGGCTCGCTGGGCATCGTGATCGGCGGCTCCGGCAACGGCGAGCAGATCGCCGCGAACAAGGTCCCCGGCGTGCGCTCGGCGCTCGTCTGGAAGGCCGAGATCGCTCAGCTGGCCCGGCAGCACAACGACAGCAACGTGATCGCCATCGGCGCCCGGCAGCACACCCTCGACGAGGCCACCGCGTTCGTCGAGGCGTTCATCGCCACGCCGTTCTCCGGCGACGCCCGGCACGCCCGCCGGATCGCGCAGCTGGCCTCCTACGAGAAGGACCGCCGGCTCCCGGAGCTCCCCTGACCTTTTTGAGGGTCAGCGGCGGGGGAGTTCCTCGCGGGGCAGCCAGTTGCGGCGCACGATCACCAGGTCGCGCTCGGCCTCGGCGACCTGCTCGTCGCTGGGCCGGGACGCGTCACGGGCACGCAGCGCCGCACCGACGCTGACCTGTGACGACCCGGAACCGACAAGACCGCGCAGGCCACGCTCGGCCTCGCGGTCGTCGGGCGGGCCACCGCCACCCGGACCGTTGGCCGGCCGGCGGCCGAAGCCGCCCCGCGCCTTCGGCCCGGTCACGTCCGTCCCCGCACCGGGCGCACCGGCAGCGGCAGCGGGCGGCGCCGGAACCGCTGAACCGGTCGGTCGACCCGGAACGGCCGGACTCGCGGGCGGCGCCGGAACGGCTGAACCGGTCGGTCGACCCGGACCGGGTGAACCCGCCGGTGGCGCCGGAACAGGCTGGCCCGCTGGTGGGCCGGGGATCGGTGGGGCCGGCGCCGGTGGCGGGCCAGGCACCGGTGTGGCCCTCGGAACGGGGGCAGCCTCGTCGGCCGCCTCGGCGGGCGGAGAATCGGGCGTCTGCGCGGCTGAGCCCGACGAGGGGCGGATGCGGCGGCGCCGGCGTTCGGGCTGACCCATGACGCCGACGGTACCGCCGTGCCGCCCACCTCAGAAGATCTCGGTCGGACTCGGCTTCCGGTGCCACCCGAACGCGATCGACGGATCGTTCCCGGTCAGCTGCCGCACCCGGCCTGCGGCCGTCAGCGAGGCGAGCGAGGTGGCGCCGAGATAGGCCGCGCCGAGATCGGTCACGGTGCAGGACAGGTCGGCCGGATCGGTGGTGCGTGAGCAGATCGCGCCGGTCGGTCCGCCGACCAGGCGCCAGCGGCCGGTGTTCTGCTCCAGCAGCGGATCGGCGACCTCGATCACCACGTCGACGTCGGCGGCGTACCGCCGGGCGGCGAGCGCGGCCGGCAGGTCGACCAGCCGGATCCAGAGTCCGTCGCCGACCGATGCGCCGAGCCGGCGGGGCTCGTCCACCAGGTACTGCAGCGGCTCGTCCAGAGCCCCGAGCCGGTACGTCACGGTCCGGGACAGGTCGACGCCGAGCAGGAAACGCCAGAGCGCCTGGTACGTCTCCGGGTCCTCCGCGACCACCTCACGCACCTGCACGTCGCCGTTCGGCCCGTACGCGTTCCAGTCGTCCTTGACGCGCCACAACGCGTACCCGGTGGGGCCGCCCGGACCCTCGTGCACCACCGCCCGCAGCGGGGTGGCGCCGTCCCGTTTCTCCTTCAGGTCGCTCAGAACGTGCCGCCACCATCGGTCGTCCCGGCTGGACCAGCCCACCTTCGCCGGCCGCAGCTGCTCGTAGAGCTTGGTGATGACGGCGAGCAGCTCCTTCGGCTCGGCCATCCGCAGGCGACCGGACGGCGCGGCCGGCGGGGCGGGGAGACGTACCTCACGATTCATGATCGACATGGTCAGGCGGGAGCACGCCGGCCCGTACCCGAATCGGGGGTAGATCTTGGTCTCGCTGGCCCACAGCACCGCGATCGGCTCGCGACCCGCCTCGGCGATCTCGCGCAGCTGGCGTTGCATGAGCCGGGTGAGGATCCCGCGCCGGCGATGGGTGGGCAGCACACCGACGCCGGAGACGTGCGCGGCCGGAACCACCGCCCCCGGCACGGTGAGATCGCGGGTGAACGCGTCGGCGTGCCCGACCACCGTGCCACCGTCGTCGGCGACCAGGGACCGCTCGGTCTCGTAGATCTCCGCCTCGAGCTCCGGGAAGACGTCCTCGTGGAAGACCGTGCCCAGCAGCTCGCAGATCGCCGCGAAGTCGTCAGTGGTGGCGGGCCGCACCGAAAGTTCTTCGTCCATGGCATGTGTGTAACGGACTGCTGTGTGCCGAGGCGACCGATTTGTTGGCTCGTTACTCTCGAACTGACGCCGGTCGCCGACCGCACGCCGAGAGGGGAACAATGCCGGAGCAACCGCAGTGGTCCGAGCGGACGCTCGACATGCCGCCGCAGGACCCGTGGGCCGATGTGCCGACCACGCCTGTGACCCACTCGCACTCTCCGGACCAGCACACGCAGGTCCAGCACACGCAGGTCCAGCATCAGCAGGGTGACCGCACGCGGGTGCAGCACCCGGCTGCGCCGCAGTCGCCCGCGTCCGGTGGCGCGCCGCAGCACGCTTCCGGGCCGACGTCCGGCGCCGCGCCCCACCATGCCTCCGTGCCGCCGTTCGGGCCGCACGGCGCGCATCCGGCCGCTCCCGAGCAGTCACCGTTCAGCCGGGGCCGGGCCCGCGTCACGCAGCGGCCCGACCAGGAGTTCGTGACGGAGCACGAGCCCACCGGCACCGGGTGGCCCGAGGAGACCGGTCACGGGCCCGAGGAGCGCCAGCCGCTCAGCTGGCACATCCGCCGGCTGCGCCGCGGCAGCGAGTGGAGCAACGCCCCGCTGATCTTCGCGTTCGTCTCCTGGGGCATCTGGGTGCTCTCCTCAGGCGGCTCCTGGATCACCCCGATCATCGTCTTCATCACGTCGCTCTGCGTCGCCGCGGGCGTGTTCGCGCTGGCCCGGCTCGTCGGCCGGCTCGTGCTCGAGCGGCAGCTGGGCCGGCAGCGGCACACCGCCCGCGGCGCGCACATGGCCGCCGGCGTGTTCCTGATCGGCGTGGGCCTCGCTCATCTCCAGCAGACCAGCTGGGTGATGACCGCCTTCCACTGGGTCACGGGCCTCTTCAGCTGACGGGTTTGCCGCCGGTGATGCCGAGCACCTCGCCGGTGGTGTAACTCGAGTCCGAGCTCGCGAAGTAGACGTAAGCGGGAGCCAGCTCGGCCGGCTGTCCGGCCCGGCCGAGCGGGGTGTCCCCGCCGAACGACTTGACCTTCTCCGCGGGCATGGTGGCCGGGATCAGCGGCGTCCAGATCGGGCCGGGCGCCACCGCGTTGACCCGGACCCCCTTGTCCGCCAGGTCCTCGGCGAGCGCCTTGGTGAACGCCACGATGCCGCCCTTGGTGGTGGCGTAATCGAGCAGCGCGCTCGACGACAGGTACGCCTGGACCGACGCGGTGTTGATGATCGTGGAACCGGGCCGCAGGTGCGGCACGGCAGCCCGGCAGAGCCAGAACATCGCGTACAGATTGGTCTTCATCACCCGATCGAACTGCTCGTCGGTGATGTCGGTGATCCCACCGGGCTGGGCCATCTGGTACGCGGCGTTGTTCACCAGGATGTCGACGCCACCGAGGTCGGCGACCGCCCGTTCCACGATCGCCTTGCAGTGCGCCTCGTCGCGGATGTCGCCCGGCACGGTCACCGCCTTGCGCCCGGCCTTCTCGATCCAGCCGGCCGTGTCCCGGGCGTCCGACTCCTCCTCCGGCAGGTAGGAGATCAGCACGTCGGCGCCCTCCCGGGCGTACGCGATGGCAACCGCCCGCCCGATCCCGGAGTCGCCACCCGTGATGATCGCCTTGCGTCCGGTGAGCCGGCCGGTGCCGCGGTACGTCTCCTCGCCGTGATCAGGCCGATCCGGCATCTCGGTGGTGAGCCCCGGCGGTGTCAGGTCACCGCCGTCGAGTTCGGGCTTCGGGTACTGGGTGCGCGGATCCACGGTCGCCTCCTACTGGGTGAACGGTCCCGATCCGCTTTCCCGGATCAGGTGCGGATAACCGGATGTGGGGTAACCGGCCGCCCATGGGGGATTCACGGGTGGGTGTCGTGGTGATCACGTGGGAGCGGCGGGACGAGGCGCTGGCCTGCGTGGAACGGCTGCTGGAGCTGCCGGAACAGCCACATGTCGTGCTAGTCGACAACGGTTCGACGGATGGGACCGCGGACGCGGTCAGGGACCGCTTTCCCACGATCGAGGTGGTCGCCCTGAGCGAGAACCTGGGCGCCGTCGGCCGCAACATCGGGGTACGCCTACTGCGTACGCCCTACGTGGCCTTCTGTGACGACGACACCTGGTGGGGTCCCGGATCGCTCGCCGCAGCCGCCGACGCGCTCGACGCGTGCCCCGGCCTGGCACTGGTGAACGCCCGGATCGTGGTCGAGCCGTCCGGCGTCGAGGACCCGATCGTGGCCGAGCTGCGGGATTCGCCGGTCCCCGGCCCGGACTGGCTGCCCGGCCCGGCCCTCGGCAGCTTCCTGGCCGGCGCCTCGGTGCTGCGGCGGGACGCGTTCGAGCAGGCCGGCGGGTTCAGCGAGCGCCTCTGGCTGGGCGGGGAGGAGGAGCTGCTCGCCACCGACCTGCTCAGCGCCGGCTGGGAGATCTGCTACCTGGAGGAACTGACCGTCCACCACCGGGCCTCCCTGCTGCGTGACGCCACACACCGGCGGCGGGTAGGCGTGCGCAACACGCTCTGGTTCACCTGGCTGCGCCGCCCGCTCGGGCCGGCGCTGCGCCGCACCCTGTTCCTGGCCGGCAGCGTGCCGAGGGATCGCACGTCGCTGCTCGGCGCGTGGGACGCCGCCAGGGGGATCGGCTGGCTCCTGGCGAACCGCAGGCCCCGACCGGCGGAGGTGGAGGCCCGCTTGAGCGTCTTGGACGAGACCCAGAGGCGCTCGACGGCCCGCCGTTACGTGGGCTGACCGCGGAGGCTATGCCGTGACGGCGGGTGAGCGCGTAGGTCGGCGCCGCCCGTTCGCGTGACCGAAGCAGTCGTCACTGCGAGGCCGGCGCTGTGGTCCAGCTGGTGCTCGGTGCCCTGCGGCGGGCGCTGTGGTCCGGCCGGTCAGGCTGGTGCTCAGTGCTCTGCGCGGGCGCTGTGGACCAGCCGGTGCTCAGCGCTCTTCGAACACCGTGGCCAGCACTGACAGCCAGCTCGTGTCGCCCCGATGCCACTCAGCCTAAGTTGATCTCCAGTTCGGGCGGTGAACGAAAGGGCGGCTCACGGTGGGCTCGTGCGTGGGTGGCGGCTCACGGTGGGCTCGTGCCCGGGTGGCGGCACACGGTGGGCTCGTGCGTGGATGGCGGCTCACGATGGTGGCCCTGTCGCCAGGGCGGCGGCACACCGAAGCCCACGCCGGCCGCGATGAGGTCGCACGGAAACGGTCCGTGTGCCTTCATCCCGGCCCTGGCGTTGATGAGCCGCCACACAGGCGTTGCGTGTGGCCTCGTCCACGCCGCCACCGCGGGCGCCGCCGCGTCTCGGGGCCGCGCCACGCGACTGCGTCGCGGCCGGTCGACGCGACGGTCCGAACACTCCGCCCAGGCGAGCGAAGCAGCACGTCACCGAAATGATCAGCTCGAACCAAGCGGCAGAGCCAAGGTCGGCGCCCCGGACGAGACGACGCTGGCGCGCTGGGCGAACGAGGTGGTCCCGGCCGTACGGGAAACCGTGGTCAGAACGTCCGTCTGAGCAGGGACCGCCGCAGCGCGCCCGGTGGCATCCCGGTCTCCGCGGAGATCACCCGGGTCATGTGCGCCTGGTCGGCGAACCCGCTCCGGGCCGCCACCGCCGCGAGCTCATCGCCGTCGTCGATCGCGTCGAGCGCGGCCCGGACCCGCAGCCGCCTCCGGTACGTCCGCAGCGTGTCACCTGTGACCAGCCGGAACGAGCGGGACAGATGCCACGGCGACCAGCCCACCGCCGCAGCGAGCGCGGCCAGGTCGAGGGCGGGATCGGCGTGCAGCAGTTCCCGAACCTCCTCCACGAGCGGATGCGGCAGCCGGGGAACCGGCAGCAGCGCGCCCACCAGCTCGGCGATCAGTTCGTCCTGTTCCGGAACGGTCCGGAGGCGGCGATGGAGGAGATCCACGGTGCTCGTCACCCGTACCGGATGGGTCTGAAATTGATCGGCGATCTCCTCGGGCAGGTTGATCGCGGTGCAGACGTCGCCGCCGGCCGGGTGCGCCACCTGCTGGATCTCGCCGGGGCGCTGCACATATCCGGTGGTGGCGTCGGCGAGGCGGGCCTGCCCGTCCACCCGGCGCACGAAGCGGCCGTGGCGCACCAGCACCAGCGCCGGCCGGGTGACGGGCTCCTCGGCGCTCCAGCGATCCGCGCCGGCGCAGCGCACCACCGTCAGCATGCCTGCCAGCGTAATGACAAGAACGTCATGACAAGAACGTTCAAGACCGGCCCGGTGGAACCGGCGCACGCTGCCCGCATGAATCTTGCGACCGCGCTGAGCGCGACCGGGCCGGACCCGGATCGGAACATGGATCTGTACGGGCGGCTGACCGGCGTCTGGGACGTCGCGAACCGCTACCGGAACGACGACGGCGACTGGGTGGCGGGGACCGCGGTGTGGACGTTCGGCTGGGTGCTGGCCGGTCGCGCCGTCCAGGACGTCATGTGGTTCGCCGACCCCGGACCGGACGGTTTCCCGGTCGCCACGACCGGCAGCACCATGCGCCTGAAGGCGGCCGGCAGCGACGCCTGGCACGTCGTCTGGTTCTCGCCGCAGGGACGGACCGTGACCCTGACCGGCCGACCCGGCGACGGTGGCGACATCGTCCAGGAGGGCGAGCGCCAGGACGGCACCCCGGTCCGCTGGCTCTTTACCGAGGTCACCTCGACGAGTTTTCGCTGGCTGGGCTACATGCGCCCGGCCGAGGGGGAACCCTGGGAGCTGGAGCAGGAGATGCTGGCACGCCGTCGTCCTTGACAGGTGACCAAATGGTCACATAACTTTGCGTCATGACGGACGACGACCGGGTGTTCAAAGCCCTGGCCGACCCGAGCCGCCGCTTCCTGCTCGACCTCCTCTTCGCGCGCGACGGCCGCACGCTCACCGAGCTGGAGTCCGAGCTCGAGATGACGCGGTTCGGCGTTGCCAAACACCTGCGGGTGCTGGAGGAGGCGGATCTCGTCGTCGTGCGCCGCTCCGGCCGGGAGAAATTGCACTACCTCAATCCCGTGCCGATCCGGCAGATCCACGACCGGTGGATCGACAAGTACACCGAGCACCAGGTCACGGCACTGATCGACCTCAAACGACAGCTGGAGGAAGAGCCATGAGCACGACGCAGGTCTACCGCATCTGGATCAAGTCAACGCCGGAGAAGATCTGGGCCGCGATCACCGACCCGGAGTGGAACGCGCGCTACGGCTACGGCGCGCCCCAGTTCTACGAGCTGCGCAAGGGCGGGCGTTTCCACTCCACCGCCACGCAGGAGATGAAGGACTACGCGACCGCCAACAACTTCACCATGGCGGACACCATCGCCGACGGCGAGATCCTCGAGGTCGACCCGCCCCGCCGCCTGGTGCAGACCTGGCGGATGTTGATGGACCCGACGACCGCCGCCGAGCCGTTCACCACGCTCACCTACGACATCGAGGACGTCACCCACGGCGTCTGCCGCCTCACCATCACCCACGAGCTGACCGACGCCCCCGCGCACGCCGCGCTCGTCCAGGGCACCACCGAGCCGGGCGCCGAGGGCGGCGGCGGCTGGGCCTGGGTCCTCAGCGACCTGAAGTCGCTGCTGGAGACGGGTGCCAGGCTGACCGACTGACCGATTCCCGCTTGCCGCCCTCGGCTACCGTCGTTCCATGGCAGTCTTCCTGATTCTCCTGCTCGGAGCCGCAATCAGCCTCGTCACCCTGATCACCCTCCGCGACCGCCGCCGCACCCGCAGCCTGGGCGGCCTCACCGCGGACACCCACAAGGCTGGGTGGATCCAGAAAACCGAGGACATTTAGTACGGGCGACACAGAGTCCCCCGAGAGTCCGCGCGACGCCCTGCCGGGTCAGGGCCGTTGCGCGGGCTACGGCGACCGGTGCATGGTCAGGCCCGCGATCCGAGCGGCGACCCAAGGCCGCAGCGCGGCCCGCCGGCGCGGCCACACGCATCCGCCGCCACGCATGCTCCGCTCGGTGATACGACCGCTTCGCGGACGTGGGGGAGGACGGCGCCTTCGAAGGACCGCAGCCGAGAACGCCGCAAGATCCACAGGGGGCGTGAAAGTGAACGGCCCAGGTCCGAGGAGCGTGCCTCCGGCCTGGGCGTTCGGTGGAGCGGGCGACGAGAATCGAACTCGCGTAATCAGTTTGGAAGACTGAGGCTCTACCATTGAGCTACGCCCGCATGAGCCCTGGCATCCGCCGGGGCTCGGGGTACAGCTTACTGAATCAACTCCCCTCTGCGCGAACCGGATTCCCCAGCAGGTGACTCCTGCGCACACGCAGGTGAGTCGACCGCATACACTGGCCGTCGCCACGGGGTGTGGCGCAGCTTGGTAGCGCACTCGCTTTGGGAGCGAGGGGCCGTGGGTTCAAATCCCGCCACCCCGACTGAAATCAACTGTCCGCAGCAACAAGGAGTACGCCTGTGAAGAGCACCGTCGAGACTCTGAGCCCGACCCGGGTGAAGCTCGCCATCGAGGTGCCGTTCGACGAGCTCAAGCCGAGCCTGCAGAAGGCGTACCGGGAGATCGGCGCGCAGGTGCAGGTGCCCGGCTTCCGTCGCGGCAAGGTTCCGTCCGCGGTCATCGACCAGCGCGTCGGCCGCGGCGCGGTCCTCAACGAGGCCGTGCAGGAAGCCATCCCGCAGCAGATCCTTGCCGCGGTGCAGGAGCACGACGTCAAGACGCTCGGCCGTCCCGAGGTGGAGATCACCGAGTTCGCCGACAACGCGCCGCTGAAGTTCACGGCCGAGGTCGACGTCCGCCCGGAGATCACCGTCCCGGACCTCTCGACCATCAAGGTCGAGGTTCCCGCGGTCGCCATCGGCGACAACGAGATCGACGAGCAGATCAATGGCCTGCGTGAGCGCTTCGCCACCCTGAAGACCGTCGAGCGCCCGGCCGCCGAGGGTGACTACGTGCAGCTCGACCTCAACGCCACCGTCGACGGCGAGGAGGTGCCGGGCGGCTCGGCCACCAACATCTCCCACGAGGTCGGCAGCAAGCAGCTGCTCCCCGGTCTGGACGAGGTGCTCGTCGGCCTCTCCGCCGGCGAGGAGGCCACCTTCACCACCCAGCTCGTGGGCGGCGACTTCGCCGGCCGTGACGCCGAGGTGAAGGTCGTCGTGCGGACCGTCAAGGACAAGCAGCTCCCCGAGATCGACGACGACTTCGCCCAGCTGGCGAGCGAGTTCGACACCCTCGAGGAGCTCAAGGGCGACCTGCGCGAGCGCCTCACCAAGGTGAAGAAGGTCGAGCAGATCTACGCCGCGCGTGACGAGGCTCTCAAGCAGCTCGTCGAGGCCGCCGAGATCCCGGCGCCGGAGGGCGTCGTCAAGGAGGAGGTCGAGGGTCGCAAGCAGGCGATGACCGACCAGCTCGAGCGGATCGGCGCGACCCTGCAGGACTACCTCGCCTCCGAGGAGAAGACCGAGGAGCAGATCGACCAGGAGCTGACCGAGGCCGCTCAGGAGGGCGTCCGGATCCAGCTGCTGCTCGACACCGTCGCCGACGCCGAGGACGTTCAGGTCTCCGACGACGAGTTCGGCCACGAGATCGTGCACCGGGCGCAGCGCGCCCAGATGCAGCCCCAGCAGTACTACGACCAGCTGGTGCGTTCCGGCGCCGCGGCCGCCGTCTTCGGCGACGTCCGCCGGGGCAAGGCGCTGGCCTCGGTCATGGAGCAGGTCACGATGACCGACAGCGAGGGCAACGTCCTGTCCCTCGACGATCTGCGGGCCGCCGGCGAGGACGAGCACGCCGGTCACAACCACTGATCTTCGCGTCCCACCGGCCGCCGTGCAGCGCTTGCGCTGCGCGGTGGCCGGTGTCATTTCAGGGGTACGGGGTCAGGCGGGTGCGCTGTCAGCGAACACCTGCCCGAGCGGGAAGCTGATGCGCATCCGACCAGTTAGGTTGGTCGTACGACGGACAACCTGCCGGCCGGAATCTCGGCCGACACAGTCAGCTGTGAAGGGCTGCCATGACCGATCTCCACATCCCCGCCACCCCCATGGCGCGGCGGGGCGAAGCACTCAGTGGCAACCTCGACGATTCGGTCTACAACCGCCTGCTGCGTGAGCGCATCATCTTCCTCGGCAGCGAGGTGACCGACGCGGTCGCCAACCGTATCTGCGCGCAGCTACTGCTGCTCTCCGCCGAGGACCCCGAGGCCGACATCCACCTCTGGATCAACTCGCCGGGTGGCTCTGTCTACTCGGGCATGGCTATTTACGACACCATGCAGTTCATCGACAACGACGTCTCCACCGTCGGGATGGGCATGGCTGCCTCGATGGGGCAGTTCCTGCTCTGCGCGGGGACCGCGGGCAAGCGTTACGCCCTGCCGCACGCGCGCATCATGATGCACCAGCCGTCCGGCGGGATGGGCGGTACAGCCGCTGACATCGCCATCCAGGCCGAGCAGATGCTTTACACCAAGAAGATGTTCCAGGAGCGGATCTCGTACCACACGGGACAGTCTCCGGAGCAGATCGCTGCCGACTTCGACCGGGACCGCTGGTTCACGGCGGCGGAGGCGAAGGACTATGGCTTCATCGACAAGGTGATCACCGGGGCCACGCAGGTCCCGGACGGTGCCGGAACGCTGAACTGAGGAGCTGACCATGACCGACCTTTCCATGCCTCCCGGGTTCGCTCCGGTGCACAACCGCTACGTGCTGCCCTCGTTCTCCGAGCGCACCTCGTGGGGGATCAAGGAGTCGAACCCGTACAACAAGATGTTCGAGGACCGGATCATCTTCCTCGGCGTGCAGGTTGACGACGCGTCGGCGAACGACGTGATGGCTCAGCTGCTCACGCTGGAGAGCACGGACCCGGACCGCGACATCCTGATGTACATCAACTCGCCCGGTGGCTCGTTCACCGCGATGACGGCGATCTACGACACCATGCAGTACGTGCGTCCCGACATCAGCACGGTCTGCCTCGGCCAGGCGGCCAGCGCCGCGGCTGTGCTGCTCGCCGGCGGCACCCCGGGCAAGCGGATGGCGCTCCCGCACTCGCGGATCATCATTCACCAACCGGCCACCGAGGGTGGCTACGGTCAGGGATCCGACATCGAGATCCAGGCGCGCGAGATCATGCGGATGCGTACCCAGCTCGAGGACATGATCGCGCACCACTCGAACCAGTCGGTGGAGAAGGTCCGCAAGGACATCGACCGCGACAAGATCATGACGGCGGACGAGGCCAAGGAGTACGGGCTGGTCGACGTCGTGCTGGCGACCCGCAAGAAGAGCCTGCAGGCCGTCGGCGCCAGTAACTGAGCGCGGTGTCAGGGGGACGGCCGGCAGAGGCTAGACTGGCCGACCCCTGACACGCCCGTTTTGGGGGGTCGGAGAACAGCCCCACAGCGGGTAACGTCGAGTCTGCAGCCTCAGCTACGCGGTTCAGCGGACGATGAGATGGCAACGGGGCAATCCGCCTCGGACACGGACCGGTCAGCGATCGGCCATGAAACGCAGGGAGAACGTAGGTGGCACGGATCGGCGACGGTGGCGACCTACTGAAGTGCTCCTTCTGTGGGAAGTCGCAGAAGCAGGTCAAGAAACTCATCGCGGGCCCCGGGGTCTACATCTGCGACGAGTGCATCGACCTCTGCAACGAGATCATCGAAGAAGAGCTGGCCGAGACCGGCGAGGTGAAGTGGGAAGAGCTTCCCAAGCCGATGGAGATCTGCCAGTTCCTGGACAACTACGTGGTTGGCCAGGAGCAGGCTAAGAAGGCGCTCTCCGTCGCGGTCTACAACCACTACAAGCGGATTCAGGCCGAGTCGAGCGGCGCGCCCGGTGGCGGCAGCGACGTCGAGGTGGCCAAGTCCAACATCATGCTCATCGGCCCCACCGGCTGCGGCAAGACACACCTGGCGCAGACGCTGGCCCGCATGCTCAACGTGCCGTTCGCGATCGCTGACGCCACGGCACTGACCGAGGCCGGCTACGTCGGTGAGGATGTCGAGAACATCCTGCTCAAGCTGATCCAGGCCGCCGACTACGACGTCAAGCGCGCCGAGCAGGGCATCATCTACATCGACGAGGTCGACAAGATCGCTCGAAAGAGCGAAAACCCGTCGATCACCCGCGACGTTTCCGGCGAGGGCGTTCAGCAGGCCCTGCTCAAAATCCTCGAGGGTACGGTGGCGAACGTCCCGCCGCAGGGCGGACGCAAGCACCCCCACCAGGAGTTCATCCAGATCGACACGACCAACGTGCTGTTCATCGTCGGCGGCGCCTTCGCCGGGCTGGATCGGATCATCGAGCAGCGTGTCGGGCAGAGCGGCGTCGGATTCGGCGCCCGGCTGCGGTCGATCTCGGAGCGGAACACCGACGACATCTTCAGCCGGGTGATGCCGGAGGACATGCTGAAGTTCGGCCTGATCCCCGAGTTCATCGGCCGGCTCCCGGTGATCACCACGGTGCGTAACCTCGATCGCGACGCGCTCATCAAGATCCTCACCGAGCCGCGCAACGCTTACGTGAAGCAGTACCAGCGTCTCTTCGAGCTCGACGGCGTCGAGCTGGAATTCGACGAGGGCGCTCTCGAGGCGATCGCCGACCAGGCGATGCTCCGCGGCACCGGTGCTCGTGGCCTCCGCGCGATCATGGAAGAGGTCCTCCTCTCCGTGATGTACGAGGTGCCCAGCAACCCCGACGCCGCGCGCGTGGTGATCACCCGCGAGGTGGTCCTGGAGAACGTGAACCCGACGATCGTCCCGCGGGAGTTCGTCGGCCGGCGCCGCCGTCCGGACCGCGAGGAGAAATCGGCCTGATCGGCCCCGCGTCATCGCCGCCGCCCGGTTCACCGGGCGGCGGCTTTTGCGTAGCAGTTCTTTCCGGTCCGCTTCTCCGGTGGTGCCGCTTCGGTGGCCCCGCGGTCTACGCTTCGATTCATGCGCGTCGCCGTCTGCCAGTTGAACTCCCGTGATGACCGGGCCCGGAACCTCGCGGTGGCCCGGAGCCTTCTTGAGCGAGCCGCTGAAGGCGGCGCCGAGCTGGCGGTCCTCCCGGAGTACGTCGACTTCCTGGGGCGCTCAACCGACGTGCCGAAGCCGGAACCGGTCGACGGGGAGTTCGGGGCGTTCTTCGCCACCGCGGCCCGGGAGCTCGGGATCTGGGTGCACGCGGGTTCGTTCCACGAGATCGGGCCCGATCAGGACCGGACGTACAACACCTCGCTTGTCTTCGCGCCCGACGGGACACTCGCCGCCACTTATCGCAAGATCCATCTGTACGACGTGGAGATCGCCGGCCGGGTCTCCTACCAGGAGTCGCGAACCGTGGCGCCCGGCGCGGAGACGGTGGTGACCGCGGTGAACGACATCCCGGTCGGCTTGAGCATCTGTTACGACCTGCGTTTCCCGGAGCTGTACCGCTCGCTCGCAGTCGCCGGGGCGAAGGTCCTCGTGGTCCCCGCCGCCTTCATGATGCACACCGGGCGGGACCACTGGGAGGTGCTGCTGCGTGCCCGGGCGATCGAGAACCAGTGCTACGTGCTGGCGGCCGGGCAGCTCGGCGACCACGAGCCGGGCCGGACCTGTTTCGGCCGCAGCATGATCATCGACCCGTGGGGGACGGTGCTCGCGCAAGCGCCCGACACGGTGGGGGTGGTGATCGCGGACCTGGACCTGGAGCGGCTGGAGACCATCCGCGCGGAGCTGCCGAGCCTCGCCAACCGCCGGCTGTAGGGCCGCCCTCCTCGCCGGCCCGGCGCCGCCCTCGGCCGGCTCTGCGCCGCATTCGCTGGCCTTGCGCTGCCTTCGCTGGCCTTGCGCTGCCTTCGCTGGCCTTGCGCTGCCTTCGCTGGCCTTGCGCCGCATTCGCTGGCCTTGCGCCGCATTCGCTGGCCTTGCGCCGCATTCGCTGGCCTTGCGCCGCATTCGCTGGCCTTGCGCTGCTTTTCCGCTGGCCTTGCGCTGCGCCGAGGCGCTGGCCGCGCGTTGCGGGGATCGGTCGGGCGGCCGCCGGGGCTGGGCACCTGCGGCTGATGAGGCTCAGGTCACAAACTCTGTACGAGGTAGCTGACGACGGCGAGGCCGACCACCGCGCTGCCGACCAAAAGAAGGGCCCCGCCCATCCGGGAGGGGCCTCGCAGGAACAGCCGATGAACCGAGACAACCACTGTGACCAGCACAAGTAGGCCGATCACGAGTTGCCAGAGCGGCACGAGGAGGCCGAGAAACGCGTCGACTGCCAGCGTCTCGGAAGCGTCCATGACGCCACTCTGTCACGGTTTCCTCTCGCCGTGTGCCGCCGCGCCGCCCCCGATGGTCATGAGCGTCGATTTGCGGTCACCCACCCGGGTCACGTAACTTCTTCTCTGCAAGCGGGAAACCGGTACGGAGCGGCACGAAGTGACAATCCGGAAGGCGACTCGGGAGCAGTCGAGAGCGAGCTAAGCTTGATCCCGACGATCCGGGCGGTGCGATCGGATCCAAGAAATTGGATTTGCGATCGCGACGCTGACCGGCTAGAGTGGTACAGCCGCCAGGGAAACGGACGGATGAAAATCCGGACGGCCTGGGCGAGCCACTCCACTTGGGCGAGGCCTTAACGGCGAAACTCGACCAGGTTTTTCGAACGGTTGCCTCGGATGCGGGCCTCATAATTGAGGTTCGACTTTGATGTGCGGTTGTTCTTTGAGAACTCAACAGGGTGCTTGATAAGCCAGTGCCAATTATGGCAATACCCCGGCCTGTCTTCGGATGGGTTGGAGATTCCTTTGGCAACATATCATGTTGCTGGGAATCAGATTTTCCACAGATTTTGTTGGAGAGTTTGATCCTGGCTCAGGACGAACGCTGGCGGCGTGCTTAACACATGCAAGTCGAGCGGAAAGGCCCTTCGGGGTACTCGAGCGGCGAACGGGTGAGTAACACGTGAGTAACCTGCCCCGAACTTTGGGATAACCCTCGGAAACGGGGGCTAATACCGAATACGACACGCCTTCGCATGGGGTGCGTGTGGAAAGTTTTTCGGTTCGGGATGGACTCGCGGCCTATCAGCTTGTTGGTGGGGTAATGGCCTACCAAGGCGACGACGGGTAGCCGGCCTGAGAGGGCGACCGGCCACACTGGGACTGAGACACGGCCCAGACTCCTACGGGAGGCAGCAGTGGGGAATATTGCACAATGGGCGGAAGCCTGATGCAGCGACGCCGCGTGAGGGATGACGGCCTTCGGGTTGTAAACCTCTTTCAGCAGGGACGAAGCGCAAGTGACGGTACCTGCAGAAGAAGCGCCGGCCAACTACGTGCCAGCAGCCGCGGTAAGACGTAGGGCGCGAGCGTTGTCCGGATTTATTGGGCGTAAAGAGCTCGTAGGCGGCTTGTCGCGTCGAATGTGAAATCTCGGGGCTCAACTCCGAGCTTGCATTCGATACGGGCAGGCTAGAGTTCGGTAGGGGAGACTGGAATTCCTGGTGTAGCGGTGAAATGCGCAGATATCAGGAGGAACACCGGTGGCGAAGGCGGGTCTCTGGGCCGATACTGACGCTGAGGAGCGAAAGCGTGGGGAGCGAACAGGATTAGATACCCTGGTAGTCCACGCTGTAAACGTTGGGCGCTAGGTGTGGGGACCCTCTCCGGGTTTCTGCGCCGCAGCTAACGCATTAAGCGCCCCGCCTGGGGAGTACGGCCGCAAGGCTAAAACTCAAAGGAATTGACGGGGGCCCGCACAAGCGGCGGAGCATGCGGATTAATTCGATGCAACGCGAAGAACCTTACCTGGGTTTGACATCGCCGGAAAACTCGCAGAGATGTGGGGTCCTTCGGGGCCGGTGACAGGTGGTGCATGGCTGTCGTCAGCTCGTGTCGTGAGATGTTGGGTTAAGTCCCGCAACGAGCGCAACCCTCGTCCCATGTTGCCAGCATTCAGTTGGGGACTCATGGGAGACTGCCGGGGTCAACTCGGAGGAAGGTGGGGATGACGTCAAGTCATCATGCCCCTTATGTCCAGGGCTTCACGCATGCTACAATGGCCGGTACAAAGGGCTGCGATACCGTGAGGTGGAGCGAATCCCAAAAAGCCGGTCTCAGTTCGGATCGGGGTCTGCAACTCGACCCCGTGAAGTCGGAGTCGCTAGTAATCGCAGATCAGCAACGCTGCGGTGAATACGTTCCCGGGCCTTGTACACACCGCCCGTCACGTCACGAAAGTCGGCAACACCCGAAGCCGGTGGCCTAACCCGTAAGGGAGGGAGCCGTCGAAGGTGGGGCTGGCGATTGGGACGAAGTCGTAACAAGGTAGCCGTACCGGAAGGTGCGGCTGGATCACCTCCTTTCTAAGGAGCATTCTTCTGCCGAAAGGTGGACAGAAATCCTGCACCAGCCGAATGTGTTGGTGAGGAGCTCATAGGCGGAGACACTGGTTAGCTGAAGCCGGCAACGGCCTGAATCCTCTAGTACACACGCTTTGCGTGCAGGAACGAGCTCGGGTGCGGCTGGTGGAAGCGATAAGCACCCTGTTGGGTATCTGAAAGAACAACCTTGCCGGCTGGGCCGGTGGTTGTTTTTCAATGCCAGGCATGACCTGGCGCTCCATACCGATTGCCTGAGGGCTTTGCTGGTGGTGCGCCTTGATGGTTGTGGGTTGGTCGTTGGTTGAGAATTGCACAGTGGACGCGAGCATCTTGTTTTCTGTGGTTAAGTTGTCAAGGGCGAACGGTGGATGCCTTGGCACCAGGAGCCGATGAAGGACGTGGGAGGCCGCGATAGGCCTGGGGGAGCTGCCAACCTAGCTGTGATCCCAGGGTGTCCGAATGGGGAAACCTGGCACGAGTCATGTCGTGTCATCCGCACCTGAATTCATAGGGTGTGTGAGGGGAACGCGGGGAAGTGAAACATCTCAGTACCCGTAGGAAGAGAAAACAACCGTGATTCCGTGAGTAGTGGCGAGCGAAAGCGGACGTAGCCTAAACCGGATATGTGTCATAGCTGTCAGGCGTTGCATTTCCGGGGTTGTGGGACCTGCTTATCAGGACTGACATTCTGATGAAGAGTTACAAAGTTATAGGTTAGTTGAACGGTGTGGGAAAGCCGGCCGTAGAGGGTGAGAGCCCCGTAAGCGAAAATCTATGACCTCTTTGCAGTGTTCCCGAGTAGCAGCGGACTCCTAGAATCTGCTGTGAATCTGCCAGGACCACCTGGTAAGGCTGAATACTTCCTGGTGACCGATAGCGGACAAGTACCGTGAGGGAATGGTGAAAAGTACCCCGGGAGGGGAGTGAAATAGTACCTGAAACCGTTCGCCTACAATCCGTCGGAGCCTTAGCTTTATAGCGGGGTGACGGCGTGCCTTTTGAAGAATGAGCCTGCGAGTTAGTGGCATGTGGCGAGGTTAACCCGTGTGGGGTAGCCGTAGCGAAAGCGAGTCTGAATAGGGCGCCCAAAGTCGCATGTTCTAGACCCGAAGCGGGGTGATCTAGCCATGGGCAGGTTGAAGCGTGGGTAAGACTACGTGGAGGACCGAACCCACCAACGTTGAAAAGTTGGGGGATGACCTGTGGTTAGGGGTGAAAGGCCAATCAAACTCCGTGATAGCTGGTTCTCCCCGAAATGCATTTAGGTGCAGCGTCGCGTGTTTCTTGCCGGAGGTAGAGCACTGGATGGTCTAGGGGGCCCACAAGCTTACTGAAATCAGCCAAACTCCGAATGCCGGTAAGTGAGAGCGCGGCAGTGAGACTGCGGGGGATAAGCTTCGTAGTCGAGAGGGAAACAGCCCAGATCGCCAGCTAAGGCCCCTAAGCGTGTGCTAAGTGGAAAAGGATGTGGGATCGCATGGACAACCAGGAGGTTGGCTTAGAAGCAGCCACCCTTTAAAGAGTGCGTAATAGCTCACTGGTCAAGTGGTTCCGCGCCGACAATGTAGCGGGGCTCAAGCACACCGCCGAAGCTGTGGCATTCACACTTTGCTCGACTCAATCTTTCGGGGTTGAGCCCAAGCGTGTGGATGGGTAGGGGAGCGTCGTGTTGCGGGTGAAGCGGCGGAGTGATCCAGCCGTGGACGCTACACGAGTGAGAATGCAGGCATGAGTAGCGAATGAAGGGTGAGAACCCCTTCCGCCGGATGACCAAGGGTTCCAGGGGCAGGCTAATCCGCCCTGGGTGAGTCGGGGCCTAAGGCGAGGCCGAGAGGCGTAGTCGATGGATAACGGGTTGATATTCCCGTACCCGCGTAGAAGCGCCCAAGACGAACCTCATAGTACTAACTACTTGATCAATTCAATGGCTTCGGCCGGCGATGCGGGAGACTAGGACCTCTGTGGGTAGTAGTTTAGCGATGGGGTGACGCAGGAAGGTAGATGAGCCCGGCCGGTGGTTGTGCCGGGGTAAGCGTGTAGGCCGGTGTGTAGGCAAATCCGCACACCATACAGGCTGAGACGTGATGCCGAGCCGTTCTGGTGAAGTCATTGATCCTATGCTGCCGAGAAAAGCCTCTAGCGAGCTTCGAGCGGCCCGTACCCTAAACCGACACAGGTGGTCAGGTAGAGAATACCGAGGCGACGGGTGAACTGTGGTTAAGGAACTCGGCAAATTGCCCCCGTAACTTAGGGAGAAGGGGGGCCGGACGCGTGAAGCCCCTTTGCGGGTGGAGCGTGGTATGGCCGCAGAGAGCAGGGGGAAGCGACTGTTTACTAAAAACACAGGTCCATGCGAAGTCGTAAGACGATGTATATGGACTGACGCCTGCCCGGTGCTGGAACGTTAAGGGGACCTGTTAGCCCGTGAGGGCGAAGCGGAGAACTTAAGCGCCAGTAAACGGCGGTGGTAACTATAACCATCCTAAGGTAGCGAAATTCCTTGTCGGGTAAGTTCCGACCTGCACGAATGGCGTAACGACTTCCCCACTGTCTCAACCACAGGCCCGGCGAAATTGCAGTACGAGTAAAGATGCTCGTTACGCGCGGCAGGACGGAAAGACCCCGGGACCTTTACTATAGCTTGACATTGGTATCCGAATTTAATTGTGTAGGATAGGTGGGAGCCGGTGAAGCTCGGACGCCAGTTCGGGTGGAGGCATTGTTGAAATACCACTCTGTTGGGTTTGGGTATCTAACTTGCGGCCCTGATCGGGTCGAGGGACAGTGTCTGGTGGGTAGTTTAACTGGGGCGGTTGCCTCCTAAAGGGTAACGGAGGCGCCCAAAGGTTCCCTCAGCCTGGTTGGCAATCAGGTGTTGAGTGTAAGTGCATAAGGGAGCTTGACTGTGAGACTGACGGGTCGAGCAGGGACGAAAGTCGGGACTAGTGATCCGGCACTTGCGTGTGGAAGCGGTGTCGCTCAACGGATAAAAGGTACCCCGGGGATAACAGGCTGATCTTCCCCAAGAGTCCATATCGACGGGATGGTTTGGCACCTCGATGTCGGCTCGTCGCATCCTGGGGCTGTAGCAGGTCCCAAGGGTTGGGCTGTTCGCCCATTAAAGCGGTACGCGAGCTGGGTTTAGAACGTCGTGAGACAGTTCGGTCCCTATCCGCCGTGCGCGTTGGATACTTGAGAAGGGCTGTCCCTAGTACGAGAGGACCGGGACGGACGAACCTCTGGTGTGCCAGTTGTTCTGCCAAGGGCACGGCTGGTTGGCTACGTTCGGAAGGGATAACCGCTGAAAGCATCTAAGCGGGAAGCCTGCTTCGAGATGAGGTATCCCACCACCTTGAGTGGGTAAGGCTCCCAGGAGACTACTGGGTTGATAGGCCGGAGATGTAAGCACGGTAACGTGTTGAGTTGACCGGTACTAATAGGCCGAGGGCTTAACCACTCTAAACATTGCGCTTGCGTCCACTGTGTGATTCACAGCAAACGAACAACCACCCCCGAGAGATCGGGGTTGCTGGTTTGTTCTGCTGAAGGCTGTTTCGGTGGTCATAGCGGTGGGGAAACGCCCGGTTACATTCCGAACCCGGTAGCTAAGCCCTCCAGCGCCGATGGTACTGCACTCGGGAGGGTGTGGGAGAGTAGGACGCCGCCGGACTCAACGTAGAAAAGGCCCACCCGGTTGACCGGGTGGGCCTTTTCCTGTTTGGTGGAGGAAAATCACGGCGCCGGTCCGTGCGGACAGCCGGCGAATCACTTCGCCGGCGTATCACCCCGCCAGCAAATCGCCCCCGCCGGCGGGGGCGATTTGGGCACGCTCTGATGGGCTCGGAACGCTTTTCGTCAGTTGCGGGTTTGGGTCGCTGTCCGGATTTGGCGCATCAGGGTTGCGGCGTCGGATTCGGTGCGGTCCAGGAACATGGCTACGGCGAGGCTTCCGTGGTCGGCCCAGCCGCAGACGGCGAGGTTGGTGCCGTCGGATGTCGTGGTGCCGCACTTCATGGTGCCGCCCAGGTCGCCGGCGTCGACGTCGGTCAGGCCGGTCACCGGGCTTTCCTCGTCACCCAGGAGGGTGAAGGCGTTGTCCAGCTCCTTGTCGGGGGACCACAGGAGCTTGGTGCCGCCGAAGAAGAGGACGTTGCGTTCGTCGGCGCCGGTGTAGACGGCGCCGACGGCCTTGTCCAGGGTGATCTCGGCGGAGATGGCGCTGCGCAGGTAGTCGGCGGTGCTGCTGGCGTCCGCGCTGTCGTCCAGGGTCAGGTCGCCGATGGTGGACGGCGTGGACAGGGTGGTGTGGCGCTGAGTGTTCACCTGCCAGCCGACGTAGCCGAGCGTGACCGAGCCCGCCCCGATCGCCACCAGCAGGGCGCCGAGCAGGACCGTTCTCACCTTGCGGCCCGTGGGGTTCGGGGGACGTTTGTCGTCCGCGGCTGCCGGCTCGGTGAGCTGGAAAGGCCCGGCGCTGATCTCGATGGGGGAGGACTTGTCCGCGGGGGACGGTGCGCCGGGTTCCGGAGTGGCAGAGTCGGCGGGCGAAGACATCACGCGAGCCTATCCTCCCCCGAGGGACAAGGTGTGGTTACCGGCTCCGTAGACTTGTCGGGTGACCGATGCGACCGAATCCCGTACTCCCGACAGCCGGCCCACCGGTGGCCTCTCCGCCCAGTACCAGCCGGGCGAGGTAGAGCAGCGGCGGTACGAGCGTTGGGTATCGGAGGGCTACTTCACGGCGGACGCGAAGAGTGACAAGCCGCCGTTCACCATCGTCATTCCCCCGCCGAACGTGACGGGCTCGCTGCACGTCGGCCACGCCCTCGACCACACGATCCAGGACACCCTGGTGCGCCTCAAGCGCATGCAGGGTTACGAGGTCCTGTGGCTGCCCGGCATGGACCACGCCGGCATCGCCACGCAGAACGTGGTCGAGCGCAAGCTGGCCGCCCAGCAGTTGTCCCGGCACGACCTGGGGCGGGAGAAGTTCGTCGAGAAGGTCTGGGAGTGGAAGGCCGAGTCCGGCGGCGCGATCCTCGGGCAGATGCGCCGGCTCGGTGACTCCGTCGACTGGACGCGCGAGCGCTTCACCATGGACGAGGGCCTGTCCCGTGCCGTCCAGACGATTTTCAAGCGGATGTTCGACGACGATCTGATCTACCGCGCGAACCGGATCATCAACTGGTGCCCGCGCTGCCTCACCGCGCTCAGCGACATCGAGGTGGAGCACAGCGACGACGAGGGCGAGCTGGTCTCGATCCGGTACGGCGAGGGCGACAACTCGATCGTCGTGGCCACCACCCGTGCCGAGACGATGCTCGGCGACACCGCGGTGGCGGTGCACCCGGACGACGAGCGTTACCAGCATCTGATCGGCACCGAGGTCGAGCTGCCGCTGACCGGCCGGCGCATCCCGATCGTGGCGGACGAGCATGTCGACCCGGCGTTCGGGACCGGCGCGGTTAAGGTGACCCCGGCCCACGACCCGAACGACTTCGAGATCGGTCAGCGGCATGGTCTGCCGAGCCTGACAGTCATGGACGAGCGTGCTGTCATCACCGTACCCGGGCCGTTTGAAGGTCTTGATCGGTTTGAGGCACGACCGGCGATCGTCGCGGCCCTGATGGAGCAGGGGCGGATCGTCGCGGAGAAGCGACCTTACGTGCACTCGGTCGGGCACTGCTCGCGGTGCAAGACGACGGTGGAGCCTCGGCTGTCGCTGCAGTGGTTCGTCAAGACCGGTCCGCTGGCGAAGGCGGCCGGCGACGCGGTGCGCGACGGCCGGGTGAAGATCGAGCCGGCCGAGCTCTCCAAGCGGTACTTCGCGTGGGTCGACAACATGCACGACTGGTGCATCTCCCGGCAGCTCTGGTGGGGTCACCGGATCCCGGTCTGGTACGGGCCGGACGGCGAGGTCGTCTGCGTCGGACCGGACGAGCAGCCGCCCACGGGTGAGGGCTGGCGCCAGGACGAGGACGTGCTGGACACCTGGTTCTCGTCGGGCCTGTGGCCGTTCTCCACGCTGGGCTGGCCGGAGCAGACCGCCGAGCTGGAGAAGTTCTACCCGACGAGCGTGCTGGTCACCGGCTACGACATCCTCTTCTTCTGGGTCGCCCGGATGATGATGTTCGGTCTGTACGCGATGGACGGCAAGCAGCCGTTCGACGTGGTGAACCTGCACGGCATGGTCCGTGACGGTCACGGCAAGAAGATGTCGAAGTCGTTCGGCAACGTCGTCGACCCGCTGGACTGGATCGACAGGTACGGCGCGGACGCCACCCGCTTCACGCTGGCCCGCGGCGCGAACCCCGGTTCGGACGTGCCGGTCAGCGAGGAGTGGTGCCAGGGCTCGCGGAACTTCTGCAACAAGCTCTGGAACGCGACCCGCTTCGCGATGATGAACGGCGCGACGGTGACGGGGGAGCTGCCCGACAAGTCGGAGCTGTCGGCGATCGACCGCTGGATCCTGTCCCGCCTGGAGCACACCATCGCGGAGGTCGACGGATACTTCGCGACCTACGAGTACGCGAAGGTCTGCGACACCCTGTACCACTTCGCCTGGGACGACGTCTGCGACTGGTACGTCGAACTGAGCAAGCCGGTGCTCGCTGCGGGGAGCGCGACGACGCAGAGGGTGCTCGGGCACGTGCTCGACCAGCTGCTGCGCCTGCTCCACCCGGTCATCCCGTTCGTCACCGAGGAGCTGTGGATCGCGCTCACCGGCGGCGAGACCGTGATGAAGGCGGCCTGGCCCACGGTCGACAAGAACCTCATCGACGACGCCGCCGAGGAGGAGCTCGCCGCCCTGCAGAAGGTGGTCACCGAGGTCCGCCGCTTCCGGTCCGACCAGGGCCTCAAGCCGAGCCAGCGGGTCTCCGCCGCGCTCACCGGCCTGGGCACCGTCGGCATCGACACGCACGAGCCACTGATCCGTTCGCTGGCCCGGCTCGACGCCCCCGGCCCGGACTTCACGGCGACCGCGACCCTCGCGGTGACCGGGGCGATCACCGTCGACCTGGACACCCGCGGCGCGATCGACGTGGCGGCCGAGCGGGCCCGTCTGGAGAAGGACCGGACGGCCGCGGAGAAGGAGGCCACCCAGTGCCGGGCCAAGCTCGGCAACGAGTCCTTCATCGGCAAGGCGCCCGATCACGTGGTCGCGAAGATCAAGGATCGGCTGGCGACCGCTGAGGCGGACCTGGTGCGAATTGCCGCGGCTCTGGAAGCGTTGCCCCAAGCATGAGCGCCGAATATTCAGAGGTGGAGGCCGCGCTGGACAAGCGCGGCTTCACCCGCATGGTCTTCGACATGCAGAAGATCCGGGACCTGATGGACGTGCTGGGCAGCCCGCAGCGGGCGTACCCGGCGATCCACCTGACCGGCACCAACGGCAAGACCAGCACGGCGCGGATGATCGACGCGCTGCTGCGGGCGCACGGGTTGCACACCGGGCGCTACACCAGCCCGCACCTGGAGACGGTCCGCGAACGGATCAGCCTCGACGGGGATCCGGTCTCCGAGGAGAAGCTGGTCACCACGTACCAGGAGATCGTGCCGCTCGCCGAGCTGATCGATGCGCGCAACGCCGAGCCGCTGACCTATTTCGACATGACGACGGCGATGGCGTACGCGGCGTTCGCGGACGCCCCGGTGGACATCGCGGTGGTCGAGGTCGGTCTCGGCGGCGAGGAGGACGCCACGAACGTCATCGAGGCCGGCGTCTGCGTGCTCACCCCGATCGGACTGGACCACACCGAGTGGCTCGGCGACACGATCGAGGACATCGCCTGGCACAAGGTCGGCATCATCCACTCCGGCGCCACGGTGATCACCGCGCTGCAGGACGAGGAGGCCATGCGGCCGATCCTCGAACGGTGCGCGGACATGGGTGCCACGCTCGCCCGGGAGGGGAGCGAGTTCGGCGTGATCAACCGGGCGCAGGCGGTCGGCGGGCAGGTGCTCACCCTGCAGGGGCTCGGCGGCGTCTACGACGAGATCTTCCTGCCGCTCTTCGGCGCGCACCAGGCGCAGAACGCGGCACTGGCGCTCGCCGCGGTCGAGGCGTTCCTCGGCGCCGGCCCGAACAAGCAGCTCGAGGCCGACCTGGTCCGGGAGGGCTTCGCGCAGGTCGACTCGCCGGGACGGCTGGAACGCGTACGCAGCGCTCCGACGATCCTGCTCGACGGCGCGCACAACCCGCACGGCATGGCCGCCACCGTCACCGCGCTGGAGGAGGAGTTCACCTTCCGCCACCTGGTCGCGGTGGTCGCCGTCCTCGGCGACAAGGACGTGTCCGGGCTGCTCGACCTGCTGGAGCCGGTGGCGGCCCGGATCGTCGTCACCCAGAACAGCTCGCCGCGCTCGATGCCGGTGGACGAGCTGGCCCAGCTCGCGACCGACATCTTCGGTGAGGACCGGGTGAGCGTCGCCGCGACCATGCCGGACGCCATCGAGGAGGCGGTTGTGCTCGCCGAGGAGGACTCCTCCGGCGAGCTCAGCGGTGTCGGGGTGCTGATCACCGGCTCGGTGGTCACGGTGGCGGACGCCCGGAAGCTGCTGAAGCGATGAGTGAGCGTCCGTCCGGTCTGAAGAACCCGCAGGGCGCGGTACGGGGTCTCGGCGCCGCCACGCTCTCCATGGAGGCGATCGTCCTGCTGCTGGCGATCGTCCCGCTGAGCGTCCTCGGCGGGGAGCGCAAGGGCCTGGCGATCGCCGTGGTGAGCGTCGGGGCGGTTGTCGCGATCGCGCTCTGCGGCATGATGAAACGAAGCTGGGCCTGGCAGGCCGGCAGCGTGCTGCAGGTGTTGCTGCTGCTGGGCGGTCTGCTGCACTGGGCGGTCGCCGCGGTCGGTGTCATCTTCGGACTGGCCTGGCTCTACGCCCTGCACGTCCGTCGCACCATCCTGGGCTGAGGACCGGCCGGCAGCTCTCCTGCCGGCCGGTCCCTTGCTCTATCGGACGGCCCGCCACTGGGTGATGGCGATGTTGTGGTTGTCCGGGTCGCGGAACGTCGCCGACCACAGCTCCAGCTTGTCGCCACGGTTCACCGCGCGGGGCGTGTGCACGAACTTCACGCCCTTGGCACGCAGCTCCTCGTAGACCGCCTCCACGTCGCCGACCTCGAGGTTGAGGTATATCAACCGCCCGGTCTCGGCGGCCAGGTTGTGCACGGTCCGCAGCACGAGCCGGGTGTCGCCGGACGCGAGCACCGCGCTGTCCTCCCCGGAGTCGATCTCGTAGAACCCGAGAACGTCCCGGTAGAACGCGATCGACTGGACCAGATCGGTCACCAGCACCGTGATGCCGACACCGTGGATCGCGCCGGCGGGGCCGGGTCGAGCGCTCGGGTAGGCGGTGATCACGTCGGCGGCGTGCTCGTCGGGTTCCCGGCGCCCGCCGAAGTCCCCCCACGGATTTCCAGGCACTTCCTTCTGGGTACGCCGGGAGGGCTCCTCCGCCGGGGCGCTTCGCTCCGGGATGTCGTCTGCCGGGGGCGCCACGACTCCGGCGGCCATGGCCGGGGCCGCGGCCGGGGTGGTCTCCGGCGCGGGTTCCGGGTTGTCGTCGAGCGGGATGTCGATGTCGTCCACTTCCGGCGGAGGCGCGGCGGGCCCGGTCGCGGTCTCCGGAGGTGGCGCTGTCGGGAACGGCCGGTCCGGGACGGGCGCGACCGGCGGTGGCGCGACGGGCGACGGTTCGGACGCCGTGGACGACGGGACGGGCTCCGGCCGCGCGGCGAAACCGTCCGGTTCCGGAGCGGGCACCGAACCGGCGGCGAGCGTGGACGAGGTGTGTGGCACTCCCGAGTCACCCGGTTGAGTGAAGAATCGGGTACGGCCTGACGACGTCCGCGGTGTGTCGGCGGGTTCCTCGAGGGGGATGTCGATCGGCGGTTCCGGGTCGGCGACGGTCTCCGGCGTGCTCTCGGTGGGTGTCCGCTGGGCCGGTGGCATCCCGGAGGCGGGCGTCGCCTGCGGCTGCTGCTCGGGCTCGGCCGCCGGCCCGTCGTGCCGGGCCGCCTGCTCGTCGCGCTCGACGGTTGGCTCGTCGTGCCCGGCGATCTGCTCGTCGTGCCCGGCGGTCTGCTCGTCGCGGTCGAGGGTCTGCTCGTCGCGCTCGTCGCGCTCGACCGTCGCGGTGGCTGTGGCGGCGCCGCCGCGGGGACGCGGGCTCGGCCGGACACCCGGCGGGCGGGTGGCGGACGCGGTGCCGGAGAAGGGCGCCGACGCGGCGGAGAACGACGGGGAAGGCGACGGGGAAGGCGGCGGAGGGGGTGGCGGCCCGTCGAAGCCCGGCCCCGGACCGCCGGCCGGCTCGGCGGCGAACGCCGCGCCCGCGGCACGCCGGGGCAGCGGCGGCGGCTCGTCGTCGGTCCCCACCACCTGGCCCTCGACTATGGTGCCGGCCGGTGTGTCCCGCACCACGACGGGCGTGGTCGGCCCGGCGCTGTAGGCAGCGCGGGGCGCGGGCGGCGGCGGGGGCGGAGGCTCCTCGTCGGCCTCGAACTCCCAGTCCCGGTCCCGGCCCTCCCAGGGTGCCGGTCCGATGTCGCCGAGCAGGTCGTCGTCGCGCTCCTCGGGGTCCTGGTAGGTGCCCTGCGGCACCGGCGGCGGCGGGTCGGCGCCCTCCTCGCGCAGCGGGGCGTCGTTCCAGTTGACCCGGACCCGGCGGGTGTCGTCGACGTCCACGGTGATCGGCACGGTGGCGCCCACCGCCGGCCACTTGGCGACCGGGATCCGCGACTCGCGCAGCACCGTGTCGAACGTGCCCAGGCCGGGCGCCACCACGATGACCTCGATGTCGGCACGGCCGTACGCCGCCGAGACCGGGGCCGGCGGGATCGACTTGACCTCCGCGTTGCCGGCGACGGTGGCGCGGCCGCCGCGGCGCTGCACGTTCACCAGCGCGAGGACGACGGCGAGCACGAGCACGGCGACGCCGAAGAGGGCCACCGGCCAGCTCGACATGCCCAGCCCATAAACGATCACGAAGACCGCCAGCGTGCCCATGACCGCCGCCACCAGTTTGCGGGCCGGTGCGATGGGCCGGCCGGTCTGGTTCGCCACTGTGGACCTCCCGGTTGTTCCCGTCAGGTTATGGCCCTGCGCCACATCCGCGAAAGTGCGGTAGTCGGGACATCGCCGCTCGCCCGATTCGCGGTACCGATAGGCTGAACTCACCGCGTGTCGGCCTGCCCCTTGCAACGGAGGAACTGCGTGACCAGCACCACTGAGCGTTCGCTCGTGCTCATCAAGCCCGATGCGGTGCGCCGCGGCCTGCTCGGCGAGATCCTGTCCCGCTTCGAGCGTAAGGGCCTGGTCATCGAGGCGCTGGAGTTGCGCACGATGGACGCCTCTCTCGCCGACGCGCACTACGCCGAGCACGTCGACAAGGCTTTCTACCCGCCGCTGAAGGACTTCATGACGAGCGGCCCGCTGGCCGCCCTGGTCCTCTCCGGCGACTCCGTGATCGAGGTCGTCCGCGCGATGATCGGCGCGACCGACGGCCGGAAGGCGGCGGCCGGCACGATCCGGGGCGACCTGGCCCTGTCGAACCGGGAGAACCTGGTCCACGCCTCCGACTCGCCGGAGAGCGCCGAGCGCGAGCTGGCCCTCTGGTTCCCCAAGATCTGACGGACACCCACCCCACGCCGCGTGTGGAGTTCCGGTGCCATCCGCACCCGAGATCCACACGCGGCGGGCCGTGGTGCGGGGACGGCTCTGCCCTCGTACCCGGGAAAGTGATTTAGCAGTCAGACGCTTCACCGTGATGCCTTGCTCGCCGAAAGAAGGGCGAAGAAAGCGAGGGCATCATGGGTTTTCTCCGACGGATGCGGTTGCGGACGCGGCTGCTGTCGGCGTTCGGAGTGTTTTGTCTTCTGGTCGCGGCCATGACGGCAGTGGGCGTCGCGGAGTCGCGTGAGCAGTCTGCGGCGGCGGACAAGGTCGAGGAGTTGCAGGGCCTGTCTCGTGCCGCCATGCAGTTGAAGTTCCGCAACGCGGATGTCAGTGGATGGCAGCTGGCCTACGGCTGGGACGCGTCGCTGACCAGCCCGGCGGAGGCGATCGACCCGGCTTCGGAGAACCGTAAGGGGACGATCGACGCGCTTGACGCGCTGGAGGCCGAGCTGGCCGCGGTGGCGGACGCCGATCTGAGCGCCGAGGAGCGTTCCTACTACACGGCTGTCGAGTCGAACTTCGACAAGTTCCGGGAGTACGACGACCAGGTCGTCACGATGTTGGAGAACGGCGGGACGGACGCGATCGCGCTGGCCGCCGAGCTGATCAACAACGACGCGTACGTGGTCTACCAGGCGATCGTGGAGAACACCGACAAGCTGGTGGACTCGGTCATCGCCCGGACCGAGGCGGCGCAGAACGAGCTGAAGACGGCGGGGGACCGGCTGCGGACGACGCTGCTGGTCGGGTGCGCGCTGGCCCTGGTGCTGACCGTGCTGCTCGGGCTCTGGCTGACCGCGAGCATCGAGCGTCCGGCGAACCGGGTGCGCGACGCGCTGCGGGTGCTGGCCGGGCGGGACGTCACCCCGCGCCTGCCGGTCGACGGCCGGGACGAGATGACCGACATGGCGGTCGCGTTCAACGAGGCCGCCGAGGCGGTACGCCAGACGCTGGCCGGAGTGGGCGAGCGAGCCGGCTCCCTGACCGAGGCGTCCGCCGAGCTGGCCGAGGTGGCCCGCCGGATGGACGGTCAGGCCGCGGGCACCAGCAGCCAGGCCGGTGTGGTCGCCGGGGCGGCTGACGAGGTCTCCGGCAACGTGCGGACGATGGCCGGCGCGGCGCAGGAGATGGTGGCCGCGATCGGCGAGATCTCCCGCAACACCACGTCGGCTGCCGGGGTGGCGGCGGACGCGGTGGAGACGGCGCGGCAGACGTCGGCGTCGGTCGCGGAGCTGGTGACGGCGAGCGCGGAGATCGGCGCGATCGTCAAGACGATCACCGCGATCGCCGAGCAGACGAACCTGCTGGCGCTGAACGCCACGATCGAGTCGGCGCGGGCCGGTGAGGCGGGCAAGGGGTTCGCCGTGGTCGCCGGCGAGGTCAAGGATCTCGCGCAGGAGACCGCGCGGGCGTCCGCCGACATCATCGACAAGATCTCGGCGATCCAGCACACCACCGGGCAGGCGACCCAGGCGATCGGCCGGATCACCGACGTGGTCCAGCAGATCTCCGAGCTGCAGGGCAACATCGCGGCCGCGGTGGAGGAGCAGTCCGCCACCACCGGTGAGATCAACCGGAGCGTCGGCGAGGTGGCGCAGGGCTCCGAGCAGATCGCTCGCAACGTGGCGAGTGTCGCGGACATCGCGACGGCGACCACCCGGGACGCCTCGGCGACCCGGGACTCGGCGCGGCAGCTCGGCGAGATGGCCGGCGATCTGCGAGGGCTCGTGGCGTCATTCAAATACTGAGTTCAGGGAAGCGAGGGGTGGCCGGTATCGTTGTCTCCACGCAGGCGACGATCCGGCCATCACCGGGGAGCCTTCCGGAAGAACAGGCAAGGCCCTGACAGGCAGCGCCCTACTAGAACCGGACGTCAGCGGCACGACACGTCGCGTAAACGAGCGGCGCTCGCGGGTAGGTTCGGCGGGCGCAAGCGGGGTGGTACCGCGGAGACCTGGCCGTACGCCGGGCGCTTCGTCCCCGTGTGGATGCCCGCGTGGCGTCCGTGCGAGAACGACGGAGCGTAGGGAGAACATGGTGGAGTCGCCATTCACGCCGTTGCCCACCAAGGTTGACTTCGGCGAAATGGATCGCAAGGTCATCAAGTGGTGGCAGGCCAACGACGTGTTCGCACGCAGTCTCGAGCAGACTGCCGGCGGCACCCCCTGGGTGTTCTACGAGGGTCCGCCCACCGCGAACGGCACGCCGGGCACCCACCACATCGAGGCACGGGTCTTCAAGGACCTCTTCCCGCGATACCGGACCATGCGCGGCTTCTCCGTGCCGCGGCGCGCCGGCTGGGACTGTCACGGACTCCCGGTCGAGCTGGCCGTCGAGAAGGAGCTCGGGCTCAGCGGCAAGCCGGACATCGAGAAGGTCGGTATCGCCGAGTTCAACGACAGGTGCCGCACCTCGGTGCTCCGGCACGTCGACGAGTTCGAGCAGCTCAGCGAACGCATGGGCTACTGGATCGACCTCAAGAACGCGTACGAGACGATGTCGCCGGAGTACGTGGACAGCGTCTGGTGGTCGCTCAAGAAGATCCATGGCGACGGGCGTCTCGTGGAGGACTTCCGCGTCGCGCCGTACTGCACGCGGGACGGCACGACCCTCTCCGACCACGAGGTCGCCCAAGGTTACGAGACGGTCACCGACCCCTCGGTCTATGTGCGGTTCCCGCTCAAGGACGCGGTCGCCGGGCAGGAGAACGCCGACCTGCTGATCTGGACGACCACTCCCTGGACGCTCGTCTCCAACACCGCCGTCGCCGCGCACCCCGAGGTCACGTACGTCGTGGCCCGCTCCGGCGGGCAGACGTTCGTCCTGGCCGAGCCGCTGCTCCGCAAGGTGCTCGGCGAGGAAGCCGAGGTGTTCGCCTCACTGCCCGGCTCCGCGCTGGAAGGCCTGCACTACGAGCGGCCGTTCGACCTGGTCGACATCCCGGACGCGCACCGTGTGGTGCTCGCCGACTACGTCACCACCGAGGACGGCACCGGCCTCGTGCACCAGGCGCCGGCGTTCGGCGCCGAGGACCTCGCGGTTTGCCGCGCGTACGGTCTGCCCCTGGTCAACCCGGTGGCGCCGAACGGGCGGTTCGAGGACGGTATCGAGCTGGTCGGCGGTGTGTTCTTCAAGGACGCCGACGCGCTGCTCATCGATCGGCTCAAGGAACAGGGCAAGCTGTTCAGGCACGAGCCGTTCGAGCACGCGTACCCGCACTGCTGGCGCTGCCACACGCCGCTCATGTACTACGCGCAGCCGTCCTGGTACATCCGCACCACGGCGGTCCGCGACGAGCTGATGCGCGAGAACGAGAAGACCACCTGGTACCCCGAGCACATCAAGCACGGACGGTACGGGGATTGGCTGAAGAACAACATCGACTGGGCCGTCTCGCGCTCCCGGTACTGGGGCACACCGCTGCCGCTGTGGCGCTGCGAGAACAAGCACGTCACGGCGATCGGCTCCCGCAAGGAACTGGGCGAACTGGCCGGTGCCGACCTGTCCCAGCTCGACCCGCACCGGCCGTACGTCGACTCGATCACGTTCGCGTGCCCGGACTGCGGCGCCACCGCGACGCGCGTGCCTGAAGTGATCGACGCGTGGTACGACAGCGGCGCGATGCCGTTCGCGCAGCTCGGTTACCCGCATGTGCCGGGCAGCGTGGAGCAGTTCGAGAAGACGTACCCGGCTCAGTACATCTGCGAGGCCATCGATCAGACGCGTGGCTGGTTCTACACGCTGATGGCGGTGGGCACCCTCGTCTTCGGCCGCTCCTCGTACGAGAACGTGGTCTGCCTCGGCCACATCCTCGCCGAGGACGGCCGCAAGATGAGCAAGCACCTCGGCAACATCTTGCTGCCGATTCCGCTGATGGACACGCACGGCGCGGACGCGGTGCGCTGGTTCATGGCCTGCTCCGGATCGCCCTGGTCACAGCGCCGGGTCGGTCCGGGCCCGCTCGACGAGATCGTCCGCAAGGTCCTGATGACGTACTGGAACACCGCGTCGTTCTTCACGCTGTACGCATCACACGCGGAGTGGAATCCGCAGAACGTGCACCCGGTCGGCGAGCGGCCGGTGCTGGACCGCTGGATCGTCGGTGAGGTGCACGCGCTGGTCGCCGCAGTCGACGATCGGATGCAGGACTACGACACGGCGAAGGCCGGCCGGCTGCTCGCCGACTTCATCGACGATCTGTCGAACTGGTACGTGCGCCGGTCGCGGCAGCGGTTCTGGGAGGGTGACCAGGACGCGCTGAGCACCCTCTACGAATGCCTGGAGATTCTGACCCGGCTGCTGGCGCCGTTCATCCCGTTCGTCACTGAGCAGGTCTGGCAGCAGGTCCTGCGGCCCGGCACCCCGGACGCGCCCGAGTCGGTGCACCTGGCGACCTGGCCGACGGCCGACGAGAACCTGATCGATGCGCAGCTGTCCGCGCAGGTCGCCACCTCGCGGGCGCTGGCCGAGTCGGGCCGGGCCGCGCGCAAGGCGAGCAGCCTGCGGATCCGGCAGCCGCTGAGCCGCGCCCTCGTCGGCCTGCCGGCCGACACGGTGCTGCCGCAGGAACTGCTCGACGACATCAGCGACGAGCTGAATGTGAAGTCACTGGAACGGCTCGACACCAACAACGAGATCATCGATGTGCACGTGAAGCCGAACTTCCGTGAACTCGGCAAGCGGTTCGGCAAGCGGACGCAGTTCGTCGCGAAGGCGATCACCGCCGCCGATCCTCGTGAGCTTGTCACGGCCGTACGCGATGGTGGTGTTTTCCATCTGACCGTCGATGACGAGCAGGTCGGCGTGGGACAGGACGACATTCTGGTCACCGAGGTGCCCCGGACCGGTTGGGTGGTGGAGTCGCAGCGTGGGGTGACTATCGCGCTGGACACCGACATCACGCCGGAGCTGGAGGCGGAAGGCACTGCCCGGGACGTCGTCCGCATCGTGCAGCAGTGCCGCCGGGACGCCGACCTTGACGTGTCCGACCGGATCACGCTGTCGATCGCCGGGCCCGAGGACGTGCTGGCCGCGGTCCGCGCGCACCAGGAGTTCATCGCGCACGAGACGCTCGCGGTGACGGTGAACCTGGTGAGCTCGCTGTCCGAGGGATTCCCCGGCACGGTCGGCAACGGTCGGGAGATCGTCGTGCACACACTGCGCGCCTAGCGAAAAATGGGGCGGAGGCGCCGGTTTCCGCCCCATTTTCGAGAATGAATGCGGTGCCGTCGAGCGGGTCGGAGCCGGCCGTCCGCGATGCAGCAACGCGCGGAGGTCACCGGGCGCGGCCAGAAGTGATCCGGCGAGTGCGGGATCAGTGGGATTGATCACTGCATGAGAAAACTGCCGATAGGCCCGGATGTTCGCCTGGTGGGGGCGAATGTCCGGGCCTCGGTCCAAGATCATTAGGTACATCGGCGCTCGGTTCCGATAACCTCACAGCACCCCATCCCTACTTCGCACCCTGGTGTGCTGCTCCGGAGGACGAGTTGCCGCTGATCTACTCAATCGGCAAGGTCATCGTCGGCGTGCCGTTGATGACCGGCTGGCGGCCGACCGTCGAAGGTCTCGAGCACATTCCGAGGAGTGGCGGTGCGATCTTCGCCGGCAACCACCTCTCCGTCGCGGACGAGCTCTTCCTCGGCGCGGTCGTGCCGCGTCACCTGGCCTTCTGGGCCAAGTCCGACTACTTCACCGGCACCGGCGTCAAGGGCTTCCTCAACCGCAAGCTGATGGAGGGCCTCGGCGCCATCCGGGTCGAGCGGGCCGGTGGCCGGGCCGCTCTCACCGCGTTCGACGCCGCCATCCCGGCGCTCAAGGGCGGTGACCTGGTCGCGGTCTACCCCGAGGGCACCCGCTCGCCGGACGGCAGGCTGTACCGCGGACGCACCGGCGTGGCCCGGCTCGCGGTCGCCGCCGGCGTGCCGATCATCCCGGTCGGCATGCTCGGCACCGACAAGGTCCAGCCGATCGGCCAGCTCTACCCGAAGCTGATGCGCGGCGCGGTCACCGTGAAATTCGGCAAGCCGATCGAGACGATCGGCCGCGCCGACGACCGCACCGCGCTGCGCGAGCTCACCGACCAGGTGATGGGCGAGATCCAGAAGATGACCGGCCAGGAGTACGTGCCCCGCTACGCCCCCAAGAAGCCCGACCAGGCCTAGGCAACGGGTCCGGGCCCTAGATCACGGGTTCGAGCACCTCGTCGCGGAGCTGGGCCACCAGGTCGGCGCTCTCCTCGAGCGACCGGCGGGTGAGCAGCACTGTGGCGAGGCTGCCGTGGTCGGCCCAGGTGCACGCCACCACGGCCGTGCCGTCGAGCCGGCCGGTGCCGCACTGCTCGTGCACGCCGAAGATCCCGGTGTCGTAATCGGTCACGTCGGCCAGCTTGAGCTCGTCGGCGAGCCGGTCGAGCTGGGCGCGGGCGTCCGAGCCGGGCGTCAGGCGGAAACCGGTGACGCCGTAGAGCGTGACCCGCTTGCCGTTGCCGTCGGCGTAGACCCCGGCGAACGCGTTGCCCGCCGATCCGGACTGCTGCAGCTGGTCGGCGAGCCGGTCGACGGCCTTGGTCGCGGCCGCGGTGTCGCGCAGGCTCAGGTCCGCGAAGGAGTCCGGCAGGTTCGCGCTGACCGGGAACTGCCGTGCCGCCGGGAACTGGGCGTAGGCGAGCGGCCCGCCGCAGCACAGCACCACGGCGACGATCGTGAGCATGGTGAGCCGGCGCAGCACCCGGCGCACCAGCCCGCGGCGCTTCGGCGGCCGGGCGAGCCACGGCGCCGGCACCTGGTTCCGCGGCGGGGCGAAATCCATCGGCGGGCGACGCTGGACCGGCGGCCGGGACGTCACGGTGGTCTTCGCCGCCGGCCCCTTGCCGTTACCGGGCTTGCGCCATCCACCGCCTGTGAAGAGCGGCTTGCGGGGTGCGAGCGGGGGCAGACCGTTGCCGCCGGCCGGTGGGGGATAGGTGCCCGGCGCGGGCATGCCGAGCCGCGCCTTCTGATCCGCTTCGGCCTTCGCCTTCGCCTCGGCCTCCGCTTTGGCCTTCGCCTTGTCGGCGATCATCTTGGCGATGGCGGCCCGGGCCGCCTCGGCCTTCGCGGCGGCCGCCGCGGCCGCGACCTTGGCGGCTTCGGCTGCCTTCTTCTCCACCACGTCCGCGGCTGCCGACGCGGCGTCCAGCCTCGCGTTCAGCGCGGCCACCCGGTCCGGTCGCCCGTCCGCAGCCGCGGCCTGCGCCGCGTTCTCCGCGGCGCCGGCGGGTGTGGGTCCATCCAGGCGCGTCGGTGGCATCTCCATCGGGGGTACGGGTGAAGCAGGCGCCGAGGGTACGGGTGAAACAGGCGCCGGGGGTACGGGTGAAACAGGCGCCGCCACCGTGGTGTACGCCTCGTCCCACACCTGGGTCGGCTGGTCGGCCCACGGATCGACGGCCGGCATCGTCGGCCACTCGTCGTCCTCGGGGGCACGGCCGGCGCCCGGGATCCGGTCGCGCAGCCGGCTCCACACCGATCGGCGCGGCTCGGCGGCCGGGATCGCTGCCGCGCCGCTCCACCGCGGCGGCATGCTCAGCGTCTTCGGCTCCGCGGCGTCCGCGCCGGCATCGGTCGCAGGGGCGCTGCTCTGCTCGGGCGCGCTGCTCTGCTCGGGCGTGCTGCCCGTCGCCGGCTCGCCGCTCTTCTCCGGCACGCCGACGGGCAGGGTCGCGTCGAGTGGCTGCTCGTCCGCCATTTTTCGATCTCCTCCTGTGCCCCCGGGTGTCGAACTCTTCCCCCAGGTTAGGAGTGGTATGCCAGCGGGACGGGCATGCCGGTTCCGGACGCCGTACGCGAATGCCGGACAACGAGGGCGATGTGCAGAACGCTCCGGAGTCGTATGGTTACCCGGACTTTGTATTTCGCCGGTTCCCTCGACCGGAAAGTGCCAGGAGTCACCCCTCGGAAAGATTCCGCACACCGACCACCCGCTCCGCCCGGAGGGTTTGTTGCGCATGAGCACCACGAACAGGAACGCCGTCACCTTCAGCGGCTCCGAAACCGGCCGGCCCATGGTGTTCGCCCACGGGTACGGCTGCGACCAGAACATGTGGCGGTTCGTCACACCGGCGTTCGCCGACACTCACCGGATCGTGTTGTTCGACCACGTCGGCAACGGCAGATCCGACCTGTCCGCGTACCGGGACGACCGCTACGCCACCCTCGACGGGTACGCCCAGGACATCCTGGAGATCATCCACGAGCACGACCTGCGTGACGTCGTCTTCGTCGGCCACTCGGTCAGCTCGATGATCGGCCTGCTCGCCGCGAACCGTGAGCCGGAACGCTTCGGCGCCCTGGTCATGATCGGCCCGTCCCCGCGGTACATCGACGACGAGACCCAGGGTTACGTCGGCGGGTTCGGCCACTCCGACATCGAGGAGATGCTGGAGTCGCTGGACAGCAACTACCTGGGCTGGTCCAGCGCGATGGCACCGGTGATCATGGGCAACCCGGACCGGCCGGAGCTCGGTGACGAGCTCACCAACAGCTTCTGCCGCACCGACCCGGCGATCGCCAAGAAGTTCGCCCGGGTCACGTTCCTCTCCGACAACCGCGCCGATCTCTCGCAGGCCCGGGTGCCCACGCTGATCCTGCAGTGCTCCGACGACGTCATCGCGCCCACCGTGGTCGGTGAGTACGTCCACAAGCACACTCCGAACAGCACGTTCCTGTCGCTGAACGCGACCGGTCACTGCCCGAACCTCAGTGCTCCACAGGAAACGGTTGACGCGATCAAGTCCTGGTTGTAGACAGCGGGCATGATCGGCGGAGCAGTGGCGTGAGTGAGACTGGTGGGCCGGACGTGACACAAGAGTTGCGACTGCCCTGGGACGACGATCCCGAGGACCTCTACGAGCATGCGCCGTGCGGGTACCTCACGACGCTCCCGGACGGCACGATCGTCCGGGTCAACGAGACGTTCCTGACCTGGACCGGGTACACCCGGGTCGGCCTGATCGGTCACCGACGGTTCCGTGACCTGCTCACGGGCGGTGACAAGATCTATCACGAGACCCATTACGCACCGTTGCTGTCGATGCAGAACGAGGTGCACGAGATAGCTCTCGAGGTGGTCGGTGCGGACGGGCGGCGATTGCCCGTACTGGTGAACTCGGTTCTGGAACGCGGCGCCGGCGGCGCGCCCCGGATCATCCGGACGATGGTCTTCAACGCGACCGAGCGGCGCAGCTACGAGCGGGAGCTGCTCACCGCCCGCCGTGAGGCGGAGGCCTCCGAGCAGCGGGTCCGGGTCCTGCAGCAGATAGTGGCCGACCTGTCCGCCGCGCCGACCGAGGCCGAGGTGGCCGAGGCCGTGGTCCGCGCTCCGGAACCGGCGTTCGAGGCCGCGAGCAGCAGCATCTACCTGGTGGACGAGGACCGCGACCAGCTGATCGCGGTCGCCTCCACGGACCCGACCACCGGCAACTGGGACGACATGCCGCGCTCCTCGCCCCGCGCGGTGGCGGCCGTGGCCCGGCGCGGCGACCTGCACGTGATCGGCACGCTGGCCGAGGCGGACGAGCACTTCCCGGACCTGGCCGAGTCGATGCGGGGCTCCGGCCGCGGGTCGGTGGTGCTGCTGCCGCTCACCACCGGGACCGGCGACGAGCAGGCCCTCACGGTGCTCGGCGTGCTGGCGTTCAGCTTCCGCGAGGAGCGCTCGCTCAGCGACGGCGAACTGCGGGTGATCCGCCTGCTCGGTCAGCAGGCCGGGCAGGCGCTGGACCGGGCCCGGCTCTACGACGACGCCCGCCGCCGGGAGGACCGGGCCGGCTTCCTGGCCGCCGTCACCCGGGCGCTGGACGAGGAGCATCGGCTGCTGCAGCGTGCCCGCCGCCTGGTCGAGCAGGTGGTGCTGGACTTCGCCGACTGGGCCGAGGTGCGCCTGCAGGTCGGCCCGGCCGGGCTGGTGGAGCAGGCCGGAAGCGCGCCGCCGGACGCGGACCGGATCGCCGAACGGGTCGCCGAGGCCACCCGGCTGTGCAAGCCTGTCCACGCGACCGACGGCGACGGGCTCGGCTGCACGGTGCTGCCGCTGACCGCCCGCGGCCGGGTGCTCGGCACGCTCGCGCTGCGGATGGCGCAGAACCGCCGCGGCGCCGAGGCCGAGCGGCAGTTCCTCGACGATCTGGCCGACCGGGCCGGGCTGGGCCTGGAGAACGCCCGGCTCTACGAGCAGGAACGGGCCATCGCCCGGACCCTGCAGCGCAGCCTGCTCGCCGCGGACGTGCCGGGCGGCGACCCGCGGTTCGCCGTCGAGACGTACTACCAGGCCGCCGCGCAGGATCTGGAGGTCGGCGGGGACTGGTTCGACGCGTTCCTGATCAGCCCGACCAAGCTCGCCGTGGTGGTCGGCGACGTGGTCGGCCGGGGCATCGACGCGGCCACCACGATGGGCCAGCTGCGCAGCGCGATCCGGGCGCTCGCGTCGGCCGAGAACGGGCCGGCCCGCCTGCTGGAGCAGCTGGATCGGTTCTGCGAGCGGGTCGACTCGGCCCGGATGGCGACCGTCGTCTACGGCGAGGTCGACCTGCTCAACAGCGAGCTGTCGTACGCGTGCGCCGGCCACCTGCCCCCGCTGCTGCACGAGCCGGCCGGTTCCCCGCAGTACCTGCTGCAGGCCCGCTCCGCGCCGATCGGCTCGCGGGCCGGCGACCGGCACCGCACCGAGCACAAGGTGCGGCTCGCGGCCGGCAGCCGTCTGCTGCTCTACACCGACGGCCTGGTCGAGCGCCGGGGCCGCCCGATCGACAGGGGCTTCGAGATCCTCGCCCGGGAGTACGCGCGACGCCGGGACGCCCCGCTCAAGGGCCTCACCGCCGGGCTCGCCGACACCATGGTGGGCCGTGATCACGGAGACGACGTCTGCCTGCTCTGCCTCACCCTCGGCACCGAGGAACGGCTGGAACGCTCGATCGGCGCCGACCCGCTGCAGATCTCGCTGCTCCGGGCCGACCTGCGCGCCTGGCTGGTCGGTCACGAGGTCGACCAGGAGTGCGTGAACGCGGTGCTGCTGGCCTGCTCGGAGGCGGTGGCGAACGCGATCGAGCACGGTTACCGGGAGGACCCGTTCGGCGTGGTCGACGTGTCCGCCACGGTCAGCGTGGACGCGGTGGAGGTCCGGGTCACCGACCGGGGCAGCTGGCGCGGGCCGGGCAGCGACTTCACCCGCGGCCGGGGACTGCAGCTGATCGAGGAATCGATGGACGAGGTCTTCTTCGACCGAGGCGAGGGGACGACGGTGACCATGCGCCGGCACCGCGGAGGTGTCTCATGACCGACCAGTGGGTGAGTTTCTCCCGCCACGGCGTCGCCGAGCTGGTCCACCTCAAGGGCGAGATCGACCTTGCCAACGCCAACGACATCGGGCGGGCCATCGTGGCGCGCACCACCGACGCGAACGCGGTGCTGATCGACCTCACCGCCGTCTCGTTCCTGGACAGCGCCGGGGTGCGGCTGCTCGATTTCATCGTCGGCGACCTGGACGATCGGGGGAAGCCGATCAAACTGGTGGTCGGCGAGCGCGGGGCCGCACGGATGACCCTGCAGCTCTGCTCCTTCCGGACCGACCTGCTCGCCACCGATCTGGAACGGGCCGCCGAGGAACTGGACCGTTAGTCTCGCGTACCCTGGAGACCCATGAGCGTCAGTTCCGTCTTTCCGCAGCTCGAGCAATTGTTGCCCCGGGTCAGCAAACCGATCCAATACGTGGGCGGCGAGCTCGGCGCCGTCGTCAAGGACTGGGACGCGACGGTCGTCCGCTGGGCGTTGATGTACCCGGACGCCTACGAGGTGGGCCTGCCCAACCAGGGCGTCCAGATCCTCTACGAGGTGCTCAACGAGCAGCCGGACGTGCTGGCCGAGCGGACCTACGCGGTCTGGCCGGACCTCGAGGCGCTGATGAAGGAGAACGGCGTCCCGCAGTTCACCGTCGACGCGCACCGCCCGGTCAAGGCGTTCGACGTCTTCGGCATCTCGTTCGCGACCGAGCTGGGCTACACGAACCTGCTGAGCGCGCTCGACCTGGCCGGCATCCCGCTGAACAGCGCGGACCGCACCGAGGAGCACCCGGTGGTGCTCGCCGGCGGGCACGCCTCGTTCAACCCGGAGCCGATCGCCGACTTCATCGACGCCGCGGTGCTCGGTGACGGCGAGGAGGCGGTCCTCGAGATCACCGGGATCATCCGGGAATGGAAGGCCGAGGGCTGCCCCGGCGGGCGGGACGAGTTGCTGCTGCGCCTCGCGCGGACCGAGAGCATCTACGTTCCCCGTTTCTACGACGTCGACTACCTGCCCGACGGTCGCATCCAGCGCGTCGTGCCGAACCGGCCGGACGTCCCGTTCCGGGTCGCCAAGCGGACCACGATGGACCTGGACGCGTGGCCGTACCCGAAGAAGCCGCTGGTCCCGCTCGCCGAGACGGTCCACGAGCGGTACGCGGTGGAGATCTTCCGGGGTTGCACCCGGGGATGCCGGTTCTGCCAGGCCGGCATGATCACCCGCCCGGTGCGGGAGCGGTCGATCACCACGGTCGGCCAGATGGTCCAGCAGGGCCTGGAGTTCTCCGGCTTCAACGAGGTCGGTCTGCTCTCGCTCTCCAGCGCCGACCACTCCGAGATCGGTGACATGTGCTCCGGTCTCGCCGAGCAGTACGCGGACACCAACGTCTCGCTGTCGCTGCCGTCCACCCGGGTCGACGCGTTCAACATCGACCTGGCGCAGGAGCTGTCCCGCAACGGGCGGCGTACCGGCCTCACCTTCGCGCCGGAGGGCGGCTCGGAGCGGATCCGCAAGGTCATCAACAAGATGGTGACCAAGGAGGACCTGATCCGGACGGTCGTCACGGCGTACTCGAACGGCTGGCGGCAGGTGAAGCTGTACTTCATGTGCGGCCTGCCCAGCGAGACCGACGAGGACGTGCTCGAGATCGCGGACATGGCGCACGAGGTGATCCGGGCCGGCCGGGAGGCCGCCGGCACCAAGGACATCCGCTGCACCGTGTCGATCGGTGGCTTCGTGCCGAAGCCGCACACCCCGTTCCAGTGGGCGAAAATGGACACGCCCGAGGTGATCGACGGCCGCCTCAAGATGCTCAAGCAGGCCATCAACAGCGACCGCTCGCTGGGCCGCGCGATCGGCTTCCGCTACCACGACGGCGAGCCCTCGCTGATCGAAGGCCTGCTGTCCCGCGGCGACCGCCGTGTCGGCCAGGTCATCCGCCGGGTGTGGGAGAAGGGCGGCCGGTTCGACGGCTGGTCAGAGCACTTCTCGTACGCGCGCTGGATCGAGGCCTGCGCCGAGGTGCTCCCGGACTTCGGCGTCGACCTGGACTGGTACACCACTCGCGAGCGCGAGGAGCTCGAGGTTCTGCCCTGGGACCACCTGGACTCCGGTCTGGACAAGGACTGGCTCTGGCAGGACTGGCAGGACTCGATGAGCGAGTTCGAGCAGGACGACTGCCGCTGGACGCCGTGCTTCGACTGCGGTGTCTGCCCGTCGATGGACACCGAGATCCAGATCGGTCCCACCGGCAAGAAGCTTCTTCCCCTGACCCCGGTCAACAACCTGCGGGTCCCCGCTTAGGAGAGAGACATTCCCCCCAAGAACCAGCCGGTCGGCGGTCAAGCCCCGGTCGTGCAGCGGATCCGCCTTCGCTATGCGAAGCGCGGACCGCTGCGTTTCACCTCGCACCGCGACTTCGCTCGCGCCTTCGAGCGCGCCCTGCGGCGTGCCGCGGTTCCCATCGCCTATTCCCAAGGATTCACCCCACACCCCAAGATTTCGTACGCGAGTGCGGCGCCCACCGGCGTCGGCAGCGAGGCGGAGTACCTGGAGATCGGACTGCAGGCCCCGGTCGATCCGGAGCAGCTGCGGGTCGCGCTGGACGCGGCGCTCTCCCCGGGACTCGACATCCTGGAAGCCGTGATCGCCGCAGACGGCAGCCTGGCCGACCGGATCGACGCCTCGCAGTGGCGGATCGAGCTCCCCGAGGTCGAGACGAAAACGGCGCAGGACGCCGTCGCGGCCTTCCTCGAATCGGCAGAAGTGCTGGTCGAGCGCATGACCAAGCAGGGACGTCGATCCTTCGACGCGCGCGTGGCGGTCGCCCGATGCACGGTGACGGAAGAGGCAGACCTACCTTCCGGGGCCATGGGGGTACCGTGTGCGATAATCGACCTTGTCGTACGGCAGGTGACACCCGCCGTGCGGCCCGATGACGTCCTTTCCGGCCTGCGCGTGGTGGCCGGCCTGGAGCCGCCGGTCCCCCCGCGGGTCACCCGGCTGGCCCAGGGCACACTCACCGCGCAGGGGGTTATCGTCGATCCGTTGGACGTGGATCGCGAGGCCGCCGGCATCGGAGGACGCTGACCGGAGTCCGGTCGGTGTTCGTTGGCAGACTTCGGCAGCCCGACCGGACTTGGCCGGGCCCGGAACACTTTTGCAGTGACCCTGCGTGGCAGCGCTTACCCGCGCCCGGGGTCGCCGAGAACTGGAGAGCGCCCCATGCTCGATAACGAGCCCCCAGTTAACCTGGGAGAACAGGGCGGTGAACGGGACGGTGCAGTCACGCCGCCCGGAGATACCGCCGCAGGCACCACCCCGGCACGCCGGACGCGCGCCCCGCGTCGCAAGGCGGCAGCGCCTGAGCCCGCGGCCGACGGGCCGGACAGCTCCGCCGCCGCTCCGAGCGAGGCGGCCGGCGCTGAGCCCGGCGGCGCCATCGAGGTCGCTGCCACCGATCCGCCCGCGCCGGCGAAGAAGGCGACCCGCACCCGGCGCAAGGCCGCTGCTCCGGCCGCCGAGCCCGCTCCGGTCGCGGGGGAGGCTGCCGATCCCGCTCCGGTCGCGGGCGAGGCCGTGGCTGAGGCCGCCGGCGTCCCGGTTGCTGAGACGAATGCCGGTGAGGCGACCCCGCCGCCGGTGAAAAAGGCCACACGCAGCCGCCGCAAGGCCGCCGCGCCGGCTGCCTCGGCCGCCCCGGAGACTCCGGCTGCGCCTGCCGACGCGGCCGCACCCGAAGCCACTGATGAGCCGGTGAAAGCCGTGAAAGCGGCAAAGGCCGCGAAGGCTGCTCCGGCGAAGGCCGCCGCTCCCGCCAAGGCCACGCGCAGCCGCCGCAAGGCCGCCGCCGCGCCCGAGCCCGCCGCCGAGGCATCGGCCGAACCGGCCGGAGAGGTTTCCGCCGCGCCGGCCGACGGGGTTTCCGCCGCGCCTGCCTCCGGGCCCACACCCGCGCCCGTGGTCGAGCCGGTCGCCGCCGAGGCCGACCTGGAGGAGATCGACGAGGAGCTGATCGCGGACGCCGCGATCGAGGCCGCCTCGGCCGCCCGCGCCGCGGGTGTGCCGGTCGTCGGCATCCTTCCGCTCGATGACGACTTCGTCGAGGAGCAGCCGGCCGGCCCGTCGCCGGCCCGCCGTGCCGCCCTGCCGCCGGCCGTGCTCTTCATGCCGCCGGACCCGTCCGAGGCGCAGGCCGCCCCGGCCGCCACCCGCCGCCGCCGTGGCGCTGCCGAGCCGATCGCCGCCGAGCCGGTGGCCGAGGAGCAGCCGCAGCCCACCACGACCACCCGTCGCCGTCGTGGCGCCGCCGCGCAGGCCGCCGCCGAGCCGGTCACGGCCGAGCCGGTCGAGGCGCCCGCCGCCGCAGCCGAGCCGGTCGAGGAGACCGTCACCGAGGTGCCCGTCGAGGGCACCCGCCGTTCCCGCCGCCGCCGTCGTGGCGCCGCGGAGGAGACCGCCGAGGCCGAGGTCGCGGTCGAGGAGCCGGTTCTCGAGGAGACCGACGAGACGTCCGACGACGCCGAGGACGGTGACGAGGACGGCGACGACGAGGAGTCGGGCCGCCGCCGGCGCCGCCGTGGCCGCCGTGGCCGTGGCCGTGGCAAGGGCCCGTCCGACGAGTCCGAGGACGGCGAGTCCGACACCGAGGACGAGGACGGCGACGACGAGAGCGCCGAGGCCTCGGCCGAGGAGGGCGACGAGGAGACCGACGGTGACGGCGTCACCCGTCGCCGCCGTCGCCGCCGCCGCAAGGGCTCCAGCGGTGACGCCGAGGTCGGCGGCATCGAGGACGGCGTGCACACCGTGGTCCGGGTCCGCGAGCCCCGCCGCACCTCGGACGAGGTGCAGGGCGTCTCCGGTTCGACCCGGCTGGAGGCCAAGCGCCAGCGCCGCCGAGACGGCCGTGAGCAGCGTCGCACCCGCCCGCCGATTCTGAGCGAGTCGGAGTTCCTGGCCCGCCGCGAGGCGGTCGACCGGGTCATGGTGGTGCGGCAGAAGCAGGACCGTACCCAGATCGCGGTCCTCGAGGACGGCATCCTGGTCGAGCACTATGTCGCCAGGGCGACCTCCGGCACCATGGTCGGCAACGTGTACCTGGGCAAGGTGCAGAACGTGCTGCCGAGCATGGAGGCCGCGTTCGTCGACGTCGGCCGCGGCCGCAACGCCGTGCTCTACGCCGGCGAGGTGAACTGGGACGCCACCGGCCTGGAGGGGCGCGCCCGCTCGATCGAGCAGGCGCTGCGCTCCGGCGACTCGGTGCTGGTGCAGGTCACCAAGGACCCGATCGGTCACAAGGGCGCCCGGCTGACCAGCCACATCGCGCTCTCCGGCCGGCACCTGGTCTACGTGCCGAACGGCAACGCGTCCGGGATCAGCCGCAAGCTGCCGGACACCGAGCGCAAGCGGCTCCGCGACATCCTCAAGAAGCTGGTGCCGGACGGCGCGGGCGTGATCGTCCGGACCGCGGCCGAGGGCGCCAGCGAGGACGAGCTGGCCCGCGACGTGAAGCGGCTGCAGGCGCAGTGGGAGGACATTCAGGCCCGGGCCGCCGAGGGGAACGCGCCGCGCGCGCTCTCCGAGGAGCCGGACCTGGTCATCCGCGTGGTCCGCGACCTGTTCAACGAGGACTTCCGCGAGCTGGTCGTGCAGGGCGAGCAGGCGTACGCCGAGGTCGAGGGTTACCTCGAGTCGGTCTCCCCGGACCTGGTGGAGCGTCTGCGCCGGCACACCGGTGTGGCCGACGCCTTCGCCGAGTGGCGGATCGACGAGCAGATCATGAAGGCGCTGGACCGCAAGGTCTTCCTGCCCTCCGGCGGTCACCTGGTGATCGACCGGACCGAGGCGATGACCGTCGTCGACGTCAACACCGGTAAGTACACCGGCGCGGGCGGCAACCTCGAGGAGACGGTCACCCGCAACAACCTGGAGGCGGCCGAGGAGATCGTGCGTCAGCTGCGGCTGCGCGACCTCGGTGGCATCGTGGTGATCGACTTCATCGACATGGTGCTGGAGAGCAACCGCGAGCTGGTGCTGCGGCGGCTCACCGAGTGCCTGGGCCGGGACCGGACCAAGCACCAGGTAACCGAGATCACCTCGCTCGGCCTGGTGCAGATGACCCGGAAGCGGATCGGCGCGGGTCTGCTCGAGGCGTTCAGCGAGACCTGTGACCACTGCAAGGGCCGTGGGGTGATCATTCACCCCGAGCCGGTGCCGGAGAAGCGCTCGAACGGTGGCGGCGGCGCCGCCACCCAGGTGAAGGCGGTGGCGGCGGCGCCCGCTCAGCAGGCGCCTGCTCAGCAGACGTCGAGCGGCAAGCGCCGGCGGCGGGGTGGCGACAGCGCCGCTCCGGCCGAGGTGACCCCGGCCGAGGTCGAGATCACCACGCCTGCCGAGCCCGCCAAGCCCGCCACGATTGCCGAGGCCGCCACGATCGACGTCGAGCCGGCCGGTGACGGTCCGGTCGCGCAGGTCGCCGAGGCGCCCCCGGCAGCAGCCGCACCGGTGACCCCACCGCCTGTCGCCACACCGCCTGTCGCCCAACCGCCGGCAGCCGCTCCGACGGCGTCCGCACCGGCCGCCCCGGTGGCCGGCTCGGGAATCATCAGCCGTCCGGTGAAGCAGGCGCTGACGAACTCCGACGGCAGCGAGTACGACATCAGCGGTTACGACCTGTCCCGGTACGACGTGGCTGAGACGAACGACACGGCTGAGGCCAACGGCATCGATCACGCCGAGGACGAGCCGATGAGACTGGCCGGTTCGGACGACCCGGACGCGGCCGAGGACGACGACGAGGACGACGACGCCGTCGGTGCGGGCGCGAGTGGCCGGCGCCGCTCCCGTCGCAGCGGCACGCGCAGGCGTACCCGTCCCTGAGGTCCTGTGAAGTGCGACCGGCCGTCCCTGCTCTCTTGAGCGGGGGCGGCCGGTCGCGTTTCGGGGCAGCCCAGGGGCCGGTTTGGGTCTCGGGCCTGCAATGAAGTAGTCTTGCCGACGGTGCCTTTCCGGCACCCGTTCCGTGCGCGCTTCCGAGCGCTTGCCGGAGCCCCCAGCACTATCCGCCAGCAGCTCTTCCGGCTGCGCAAGTCTCAGGGAGTCCGCGTCGATGTACGCGATCGTCAAGACCGGCGGCAAGCAGTACAAGGTTGCCGAGGGCGACGTGATCGAGGTTGAGAAGCTCGCGGGTCAGCCCGGCGACGCCCTGACCCTGGCCGCGGTCCTCCTCGTCGACGGTGACAACCTGGTGACCGATGCGGCCAAGCTTGCCAGCGTGACGGTGTCCGGCGAGATTGCCGAGCACACCAAGGGACCGAAGATTCGGATCCACAAGTTCAAGAACAAGACCGGGTACCACAAGCGCCAGGGGCACCGCCAGCCGCTGACTCGCGTCAAGGTCACCGGCATCAAGAGCGGGAAGTAGGCGCAGCTATGGCTCATAAAAAGGGTGCATCCAGCTCGCGTAACGGCCGTGACTCCGCCGCCCAGCGCCTCGGCGTGAAGCGGTTCGGTGGTCAGCTGGTCAGCGCCGGCGAGATCCTGATCCGTCAGCGGGGCACGAAGTTCCACCCGGGCGACCTGGTCGGCCGTGGTGGCGACGACACGCTCTTCGCTCTGGCCAACGGCAACGTGCTCTTCGGCACGAAGCGTGGCCGCAAGACCGTCAGCATCGTGCCGGTCGCGGAGTAGTTTTTCTTACAGCGGGCCGTGGACCCTCGGGTCCGCGGCCCGCTGTTGTTTTTCCAAACCGGTAAGAGGAGTGCTGAAGTGACCACGTTCGTCGACCGGGTCGTGCTGCATCTGCAGGCGGGTGACGGTGGGCACGGATGTGCCTCCGTGCACCGGGAGAAGTTCAAGCCGCTCGGCGGCCCCGACGGCGGTAACGGCGGGCACGGCGGCAGCATCAAGCTGGTCGTCGACCCGCAGCAGCACACCCTGCTGGACTTCCACTTCCACCCGCACATCAAGGCGAGCAACGGCGGCGGTGGCGCCGGGGCGAACCGCGACGGCGCGACCGGCAAGGACCTGATCCTCAAGGTGCCGAACGGCACGGTCGTGCTGTCGGAGTCCGGTGAGGTGCTGGCCGACATGGTCGGTAGCGGCACCGAGTTCGAGGTGGCCCGCGGTGGCCGCGGCGGCCGGGGCAACGCCTCCCTGGCGAACAACCGGCGCAAGGTGCCGGGCTTCGCCGAGCTGGGCGAGCCGGGTGACGCTTTCGACGTGGTCCTCGAGCTGAAGAGCGTCGCCGACGTCGGCCTGGTCGGCTTCCCGTCGGCCGGCAAGTCCTCGCTGATCTCGGTGATGTCCGCGGCCAAGCCGAAGATCGCCGACTACCCGTTCACCACCCTGGTGCCGAACCTGGGCGTGGTGCAGGCCGGCGAGGAGACGTTCACCATCGCCGACGTGCCCGGCCTGATCCCGGGCGCGGCCACCGGCAAGGGCCTCGGTATGCAGTTCCTGCGGCACATCGAGCGCACCTCGGTGCTGGTGCACGTGCTCGACGCCGCGGCGCCGGAGATCGAGCGTGACCCGCTCGCCGACCTGGACGCGATCGAGGCGGAGCTCGCGGCGTACGGCGGTCTGGAGGACCGTCCGCGTCTCGTGGTGCTCAACAAGATCGACATCCCGGACGGCCGGGACCTCGCCGAGATGGTCCGTCCCGATCTGGAGGCCCGTGGCTACCAGGTCTTCGAGATCAGCGCGGTGACCCGCGAGGGTCTCCGCGAGTTCACCTTCGCCCTGTCGAAGCTGGTCGCCGAGAACCGGGCGGCCAAGCCGGTCGAGGAGCCCACCCGCATCGTGCTGCGCCCGCGCGCGGTCGACGACGCCGGCTTCACGATCGAGCAGGACGAGGACGGCGTGTTCGTGATCCGCGGCACCCAGGTCGAGCGCTGGGTGCGGCAGACGAACTTCGACAACGACGAGGCCGTCGGTTACCTGGCCGACCGGCTGGACCGGCTCGGCGTCGAGGCGATGCTGGGCAAGAAGGGCGCCCAGGCCGGCGACCCGGTCCGGATCGGCAGCCGCGAGTTCGACTGGCATCCGAACGCCGGGGAGTACGTCTCCGGTCCCCGCGGCACCGACTCCCGCCTGGAGGAGCTCGACACCCGGCCGAGCGCGGCGCAGCGTCTCGCAGCCCGTAAGGCCCGGCGGGTCCGCTCCGAGGACGAGATCCAGCACATGGCGGCCGACGGCACGGTCAGCAGCGTCAAGAACTCGCAGGTTCCGGTGCTGGTCACCGACGAGGACGACGACGACGCGATCGACAAGGGCGACACCGACGAATAGGGCATAGGCCAGGTCTCGGCAACCCGCTGGCAAGGGTGGTCACCTAGAGTCACCCCCGTGCTGATCGAAACCCGTCCCGCCCTGGACCCCGAACTGGCCGCCCTGGTCACCGCTCAACAGCGGGAACTGACGGATGCCGGCGCCCGGGCGGGGGAGCGGATATTCGAGCCACGCGACGACATCGAGTACCTGGTCGGCGTCGTGAACGGCCGGGCGGTGGCCTGCGGCGGCTGGCGGGCCGGTGAGCCCGAGGTCGCCGAGATCACCCGGATGTACGTGCGCCCGGCACACCGCGGCCGAGGGCTCGGCCGGCAGATGATCGTCGCCCTCGAGGAGGAGGCGCTCGCCGCCGGCCGGCTGGTGATCCGGCTGGAGACCGCGGCCCATCTGCTCGCGGTGATCGCCCTCTACCAGTCGTCCGGCTATGCGCGGATCCCCGCTTACGGGGACCCGCGCAATATCTGCTTCGAGAAGCGGCTGCCCGCCCTAGTTCAGTAGTCCGATGGCGGCACGCGTACGCCGTACCGTCGCGGTTGCGGTGGGACGCACCTGCGCGGCGCCCGCCGCCAAGATCTCCCGGACGTGGGCCGGGTCTTTCACCAGCTCGGCGTGGCGCGCGCGAATCGGCGCGAGCAGCGCCTCGACCGCGTCGGTGACCTCCCGTTTGAGAGCGCCGTAGGAGACCGGATCGGCCGGTTCCCGCCCGGTGCAGGCGGCCAGAATGTTGAGCAGATTGGTCACGCCGGGCTGCTCGGGATGGCGGCGGACCCGCGCGAACTCGTCGGTGACGGCCCGGGCGACGGTCCGCCGGATCACGTCCGGCGGGTCCAGCAGGCCGATCCGCCCGGCGCCCGCCGCGGTGCTCTTGCCCATCTTGGTGGCCGGGTCGGCGAGATCCATGACCCGGGCCGCCGCGTCCGGGCGGACCCCGCCGGGCAGCCGGAACGTCTCGCCGTACCGCGCGTTGAACCGGGTCGCGATGGTCCGGGTCAGCTCCAGGTGCTGGTTCTGGTCCTCGCCGACCGGAACCTGGTCGATGTCGTAGAGCAGGATGTCGGCGGCCATCAGCACCGGATAGGTGAGCAGGCTGAGTCGGACCGGGCCGCCGCCCGCCGACTTCTCCTTGAACTGGATCATCCGGGAGGCCTCGCCGAAACCGGTCACGCACTCCAGCAGATAGTGCAGTTCGGTGTGCTCGGACACGTGCGACTGCAGGATGATCGGCGTGCGCGCGGGGTCGACGCCGGCGGCCAGCAGAACCGTCGCCTGCTCCATCGCGAGCGCGCGGATCTCGGCCGGATCGTGATCCATCGTCATCGCGTGCAGATCCGCGATCATCGCGATCGACACGGTGTCGTTCTGGGCTGCGATCAGCGGACGCAGAGCGCCCAGCAGGTTGCCGAGATGCAGGTGGCCGGTGGGCTTGAAACCGGTCAGCCGCCGGGTGGTTGCCATGAGATCTCCTTGCGGGGGTACGGGTGACCACACGCCCGGGAGATCGCGGTGAGACACGCAGCGGCCGCCCGGACGGGCGGCCGCGGTGAGAATCGCGCGTATGGGTGTGCCGCCCCGGTCAGGGCAGCCACCAGCTGTGGTTGATCACGCGCATGCCCCAAGGTTAACAGGGTCTTTTCCCAGCAGGCAGAATGCTTTTCATGCCGACCCTGACCCGCGCCGAGGCCGCAGAACGGGCGTCCCTCGTCGACGTCGAGACCTACCACGTCGACCTGGACGTCACCGCTGACGGCGACACGTTCCGATCCCGGGCGGTGGTCCGTTTCCGGGCCCGGCCCGGCGCAGCGACGTTTCTGGAGTTCGAGCCGGTCGAGGCGTCCTCGCTGCGCCTGAACGGCGCGCCGGTGGACCCGTCCGCGATCCGCGACGGCCGCCTGCACCTGGACGGGCTGGCGGAGAGCAACGAGCTGGTCGTCGACGCGCTGATGCGGTACTCCATCGACGGCGAGGGCCTGCACCGCTACATCGACCCGGCGGACGGCAACGTCTACCTCTACCAGCACCTGTTCATCAACAACGGCGGCCGGGTGCTGCCCTGCTTCGACCAGCCCGACCTGAAGGCGTCCTGGCAGGTGAGCGTCACCGCGCCGGCGGAGTGGACGGTCGCGACGAACGGCATGCTGGTGTCCCGCGACGGCGGTCGCTGGGAGTTCGCGCCGACCAAGCGCATCTCCACGTACCTGGCCTCCTTGATCGCCGGGAAATACCACGTGCGCACCGACGAGCACGACGGCATCCCGCTGGCGCTCTACGCCCGGGCCGCCCTCGCCGAGCACCTGGACGCCGAGGCCGCCGAGATCTTCGAGATCACCAAGCAGTGCCTGGACCGGTTCCACGAGATGTTCGAGATCCGCTACCCGTTCGGGCACTACCAGCAGGCGTTCGCGCCGGAGTTCAACTTCGGCGCGATGGAGTACCCCGGCCTGGTGGTCTTCCGGGACGAGATGATCCCGCGCTCGGTGGTCACCGAGAGCGAGCGGGAGCACCGGGCCAACGTGATCGCCCACGAGATGGCACACCAGTGGTTCGGCGACCTGGTGACGATGGCCTGGTGGGACGACCTCTGGCTGAACGAGTCGTTCGCCGAGTACCTGGGGACCCGTGTCGCGTCCGAGGCCACCCGTTACTCCGGTACCTGGACCACGTTCGCGATGCACCGCAAGGCGTGGGGGCTGCGCGCCGACCAGCGGCCGTCCACCCACCCGGTCGCGCCGGACGAGGTGACCGACACCGACGCGGCGCTGCTGAACTTCGACGGCATCTCGTACGCCAAGGGCGCGGCAGTCCTCAAGCAGCTGGTCGCCTGGCTCGGCGACGAGGCGTTCCTGGCCGGGCTGAACGCGCACTTCGCGGCGCACGCTTACGGCAACGCCACCCTCGCCGACCTGCTCGGATCGCTCTCCAAGGCGAGCGGGCGGGACCTGTCCGGCTGGGCCGACGTGTGGCTGCGCCGGGCCCAGGTCAACACGCTGCGCGCCGAGGTGCGCCGGGACGGTGCGAACTACGCCGAGGTGGCGGTGGTGCAGACCGCGCCGGCCGGGTTCCCCACGCTGCGGCCGCACCGGGTCGGCATCGGCCTGTTCGACCAGGTGGCGGGTGGCGCCGTGGTGCGCCGGCGACTGATCGAGGTGGAGCTGGAGGCGTCCGGGCGTACCGTGATCGCCGAACTCGCCGGTGAGCCCGCCGCGGACCTGCTGCTGCTCAACGACGGGGACCTGACCTACGCCAAGATCCGGCTGGACGAGGAGTCGGCGGCCGCCGTGCCGCTGCTGCTGCCGCTGCTGGACGACTCGCTTGCCCGGGCCGTGATCTGGGCCGCCGTCCTGGACGCCGTGGTGGACGGCGAGCGCCCGGTCGCCGAACTGGTCACGCTGGTCCTCGCCGCGCTGCCGACGGAGACCGAGGTGGTGATCATCGAGGACGTCCTGCGGGCCACCCGGGGACTCGTCGACAGGTACGCCACCGGCCAGGCCCGCCCGGCCGCGCTCGAACTCCTCGCCCAGGCCGCCGACCGGCTGCTCCGGGTCTCTCCGGCGGGCAGCTCGAACCAGCTGGCCGCGGCCCGTGGCCTGATCGGCGCGACCACCGAGGTGGCCCTGCTGCGCGGCTGGCTGGACGGCGAGAACGTCCCGGACGGGCTCACCGTCGACGCCGACCTGCGCTGGCTCATCCAGTACCGGCTCGCGGTGCTCGGCGCGGCCGGCGCCGCAGCGATCGACGCCGAACTGGCCGCCGACCGCAGCGCCAGCGGTGAGCAGTGGGCCGCCCGCTGCCGGGCCGCGCTGCCGGACGCCGCCGCGAAGGAGGCCGCCTGGACCGCGGTGGTCGCCGACGGCTCGCTCTCCAACCGGCTCGCCGAGCTCACCGCGGCCGGCTTCTGGCAGCCCGAGCAGCTCGACGTGCTCGCCGGGTACGCGGAGCGCTATTTCGCGGAGATGCCGGAGATGGTGCGGGTGCGCAAGGGCATGAGCGCCGAGAAGACGGCGATGGCCGCGTACCCGGACGTCGCCGTCTCGGAACGGACCCGGCAGCTCGCCGCCGGGCTTCTCGCGAGGGCGGATCTGAACCCGATTCTGCGTCGCGTCGTGCAGGACGCCGACGACGACATGCGGCGGGCGCTGGCCGCCCGAGGTTGATCGGATTCTCCCGTTCCCACCCCCGTGACCTCGTAACCTGTGCTTACGGGGGTGGGTGCGTGGAGTGGTCCGAGGAACTGGCCGGTGGGCTGTTGCAGGCCGCGCCCGACGCGATTCTGGTGATCGATGGCGATCGGATCGTGCTCGTCAACGACCGCGCCGAGCAGGTGTACGGCTGGCCCCGCTCCGAGCTCGTCGGCCGGTCCGTCGACGTGCTCATGACCGACGCGTCCCGGGCGCTCCGCGCCGAGCGGCGACAGGTCATGACGGAGAGCCCGCCCGGTTCGATCGGCACGATCAGGACGACCGCCTGCCGCAAGGACGGCACCGAGTTCCCGGTCGAGTCCTCCACCACGCTCGTCGAGACCCCGCAGGGCCGGCTCGCGGTGGCGGTGGTCCGCGACATCACCGAGCGGCTCGGCGCCGAGGAGGAGAGGGCTCGGCTGCGTGCCGAGGCACAGGCCCACCGCAGCCAGCGGCTGGAGAGCCTGGGACAGCTCGCCGGCGGCATCGCCCACGACTTCAACAACATGCTCGGGGTGATCCTCAACTACGCGAACTTCGTGATCGAGGAGGCGGAGTCGGCCGAACCGGACGTCTCGATGATCGCCGCCGACGCGAAGCAGGTGGTGAAGGCCGGGCAGCGCGGCACCGACCTCACCCATCAGCTGCTCGCCTTCGCCCGGCGCGAGGTGGTCCGCCCGCAGGCGCTTGACCTGAACGCGCTGGTCGGCGGGGTGCGGGAGCTGCTCTGCCGGACCCTCGGCGACCATGTGCGGCTGATCCTCCGGCTGGAGCCGGGCCTGCCGTCGGTGACCTGCGACCCGGCCCAGATGGAACAGATGCTCGTCCACCTCGCGCTGAACGCGCGGGACGCGATGCCGTCCGGCGGCAACCTGGTGATCGACACCGGCCGCCAGGACGACCAGGTGCGGCTCCGGGTCGCCGACACCGGCCGGGGCATGGACGCGGGGGTGCTGGACCGGGCGTTCGAGCCGTTCTACACCACGAAGGGCAGCGCCGAGGGGGCCGGACTCGGGCTGGCCACCGTCTACGGCATCGTCACCCAGGCGGGCGGCGAGGTCGCCATCACCAGTGAGCTGGGATTCGGCACCACGGTGACGGTGCTGCTGCCGGCCGGCGCCGAACCGGCTCCGGAGCAGCTCACCGGCGACCAGCCGGTGACCGAGGGCCACGGCGAGACGCTGCTGGTCGTCGAGGACGAGGACGCGCTCCGCGACGTGGCCGGCCGGATCCTCAGCGGCGCCGGGTACCGGGTGCTCTCCGCGGAGGGCGGGCGTCAGGCGCTCGACCTGGCGGCCCGGCACGACGGCGAGATCGACCTGCTGGTGAGCGACGTGGTGATGCCGGGGATGCTGGGCAAAGAGCTGGCGGAGCGGCTGATGGTGGTGCGGCCGAGCACGCGGGTGCTCTACATGTCCGGTTATGCCCAGCCGGTGCTGGCGTCCGAGGGGACTCTGGATCCCGGCGTGGCCCTGCTGGAGAAGCCCTTCACCGCGAACGACCTGCTGACCGCGGTCAGAAAGCGCCTCGACGGCTGACCCATCCGGCCACCCCGCCCGCCACCCCCTGATCGGAATAAAAGCTATCTTTTCCAGATGTCCGGACGGCGCATTGGCATCATGGGTGGCACCTTCGACCCGATCCACCACGGCCACCTGGTCGCGGCCAGCGAGGTGCAGGCGCGCTTCGACCTCGATGAGGTCATGTTCGTGCCGACCGGTCAGCCGTACGAGAAGGGGAAGGTCTCACCCGCCGAGGACCGTTACCTGATGACGGTGATCGCCACCGCTTCCAACCCGCGGTTCCACGTGAGCCGCGCCGACATGGACCGGGACGGCCCCACCTACACCGTCGACACGCTGCGGGACATGCGCACCCTGTACGGCCAGTCCGCTGAGCTCTACTTCATCACCGGCGCCGACGCCCTCTCCCGGATCATGTTGTGGAAGGACGCGCTCACCATGCTGGAGCTGGCGCACTTCATCGGCGTGACCCGGCCCGGGTTCGAGCTCTCCGGAGCCGGTCTGCCGGAGGACAGCGTGACGCTGGTGGAGGTGCCGGCCATGGCCATCTCGTCGAGCGACTGCCGCAAGCGGGTGGCCGACGGCTCCCCGGTCTGGTACCTGGTCCCGGATGGTGTCGTGCAGTACATCAACAAGCGAGGGCTCTATCGGGACTCGGGGAATTCGGGCGCGATGTGAGACGCTTGACGTCCTGACATACCTCGACCGAGGGGATTCTTTTGCCCGTCAACGAACGCGCTCTTGAACTCGCGATGGCAGCCGCTCAGGCCGCCTCCGACAAGAAGGCGCAGGACATCTCCGTCATCGACGTCGGCGACCACCTCTACATCACCGACGCGTTCGTGATCGCCTCGGCGTCGAACGAGCGTCAGGTCGTCGCGGTGGTGGACGCCATCGAGGAAGCGCTCGTCAACCTGCCGGAGAAGGCGAAGCCGGTGCGGCGTGAGGGCGAGCGCCAGGGCCGCTGGGTGCTGCTGGACTACGTCGACATCGTGGTCCACGTGCAGCACACCGAGGAGCGCGAGTTCTACGCCCTGGACAAGCTCTGGAAGGACTGCCCGACGATTCCGTTCGTCGACCGCGACATGGTCGACGCGGGAGCACCCGGAACCGAGGCGTGACCACCCGGGTCATCGTCTGGCGGCACGGCAACACCGACTGGAACGCCGGTGGGCGTGTCCAGGGGCAGACCGACGTGCCGCTCAACGACCTCGGGCGGCGGCAGGCCGCCGAGGCGGCGACGCTGCTGGCGGCCCTGCAGCCGGATGCGATCGTCGCCAGCGACCTGCGCCGGGCCGCGGACACGGCCGCCGCTCTCGCGGCGGTCACCGGGCAGACGGTCAGTCACGACCAGCGGCTCCGGGAGCGGTTCTTCGGCGCCTGGCAGGGCCTGACCACCGCCGAGGTGGCCGCCCAGCGGCCGGAGGAGTTCGCCCGGTGGCGAGCCGGCGAGGACGTGGTCGGCGGCGACGTGGAAACCCTCGACGACCTGGGCAAGCGCGTCGCCGACGGGCTGCAGGACGCGGCCCGGCTGGCACCCGGGGGCCTGGTCGTGGCGGCCACCCACGGCGCGGCGGCCCGGCAGGGGATCGGTCACCTGCTCGGCTGGCCCATCCAGCAGGTCCGCACGCTGCGCGCCCTGCAGAACTGCCACTGGGTGGAGCTGACCTCGGACGACGATCGGGGCTGGCAACTCTCGGCGTACAACGTGGGCGCCTTCTCGGACCGGCCGGTGCCGCCTCCCGTCTGAGGGAACCCCGGCCGCTCCGGTAACGTCTGAGCACCATGGTGATTCGTCGAAGCGTCATCCCCGTCGCGCTGCTCCTGGCGCTCTCCGCCGGCTGCGCGAACAACACCGGCACCGAGCCCGGCGCCCCCGCGCCGGCCCCCTCATCGGCCGCGATCGAAGAGTCGGCCGCCACCTCGGCCCCCTCCGAGGACTCCTCCGCCCCGGGCAAGCCCGCCGGCGGCACGACCACTCTGACCGGCACGATCACCGAGGGCGTCGAGCCCGGCTGCCTGCTGCTCGACGGCCATCTGTTGATCTTCAACGATGCCGCTCAGAAGCAGTCCGTGAAAGCCGGTGACCAGATCACCGTGACCGGCACGCCGGCCAAGGACATGATGACCACCTGTCAGCAGGGGGAACCGTTCAAGGTCTCCTCCGTGGCCGGCAGCTGACCCCTGGCTTCATCAAGTACCTTGCCTGCATGACCATCGCGGTCGTCACCGACTCCACCGCGTACCTGCCGGCCGAGCTGAGCGGCACGTATGACCTGACCATCGTGCCGCTCACCGTCGTCATCAACGGCTGGGACGGTCTGGAGGGCCTGGAGATCTCGCCGGCCGAGGTCGCCCGGGCGCTGGGCACCCGCCGGGCGGCGGTCAGCACCTCCCGGCCCGCGCCCTCCCAGTTCGTCGCCGAGTACCGCCGTCTGCTCGACGCGGGCGCCGACGGCGTGGTCTCGGTGCACCTCTCCGGCAAACTCTCCGGCACCTACGAGGCGGCTCAGCTGGCCGCCGCCGAGGTCGGCCCGCAGGTGCGGGTGGTGGACAGCGGGACAGCCGCGATGGGGCTGGGCTTCCCCGCCCTGGCGGCGGCCTCGGCGGCCGCCAAAAATCAGGATCTCGAGACGGTACGCCGTGCGGCAGCCGACCATGCGTCCCGGGTGAGCACGTTCTTCTACGTGGACACGCTGGAGTTCCTGCGCCGCGGCGGCCGGATCGGGGCGGCGTCCGCGCTGGTCGGCACCGCCCTCTCGGTGAAACCGATCCTGCACGTGGCGGACGGCGCGATCGTGGTCCGCGACAAGGTCCGGACCGCCGGCCGGGCCCTCAGCCGGCTCGTGGACCTGGCCGTCGACGCGGCCGGCGACGGTGAGGCCGACATCGCGGTGCACCACCTCGGCACACCCGACCGGGCGAGCGCGCTCGTCGACGCGATAAGCATGCGGCTCGGTGACCGGCTGCGGGACTGCTACCTCACCGAGGTCGGCGCGGTCGTGGCGGCGCACACCGGCCCCGGTCTGGCCGGGGTGGTCATCCACCGTCGCGCGTGACCCCGCGCTGCGAGTGCTCGACCAGCAGTTTCTCGGCCCGGCGGACCAGCGGGTGCAGCGGGTGACCAGGCGGCGCGGCATAGGGGACGGTGCAGCCGTGATCGTCGCTCACGTACGCCATCGGGCTCAGCGCCCGCGCCGACTCCCGGAAGATCTGCTCGGCCTGGGCGAAGAGGCCCGGCAGGTGCGCGCTGCCGTCCGCGGTCACCAGCAGCGTGCCGCGCTCCGGAGCGAACGCCACCGGAACCCCGCCGACCTGGTCGGCCAGCCGGCCCAGCCAGTTCTCCAGCAGCAGGTGCGAGGTCCAGTACGCGTTGCCGTCGTCGACGAACCGCACCACCACGGGACCTGATGCGACGCCGTGCAGGACGGCCCCGGGCAGATTCCGTCGCGCGGCGCCGAACACCAGGTCGGCTGAGACGCCCCAGATCGCCAGTTGAGCCGGAGACACGTACGTCATCGTCTCGGGATGATCGACCACGACGAACTCGGAGAGACACGGCAGAGCCGGCCTGCGCAGCAGGTCGTCCGGCGCCTCGCCGCGCAGAACCGGGCGCAGCAGCGGCCGCGCCGAGGCCCAGTCGGCCGGCAGGCCGGGGTTGCGCACCAGCCCCGCCACGAACGCGTCGAGTTGCCGCCGGCGGATCCGCCGGTCCAGCAACGGCCCCAGCTGCAGAACCGACGGCTCGTCGTCGCCGGAAGCGGTGAAGCGGACGCTGAAGGAACGCGTCGAGTACCGCGCGTCCCGGACACCCGCGCGACGCAAGCAGCGGATCACCCGGCGTGCCAGCCGGGCCCGGGCGATCCTTCGTAGCAGGCCCACTTCCGTCTCCCGAATGGCCCTATCGCGCCGGCGCCGGCCGGACGATGATCGCGTAGGCGTCGAGATCATCGTCGCTGGTGACGGTGGCCGTCAATCCGTTCCCATCGGCGACCGCGCACGCGGTGGCCGCCTGCGCCTCGGTGATCTCGGAAAGCAGCAGGCCGGTGGGGCTGAGCCAGTCCCGGGCCCGCTCCGCCACCGCCCGGAAGACGGCCAGGCCGTCGTCGCCGCCGTCCAGGGCGGTGCGCGGCTCGTGGTCGCGGGCCTCGGCCGGCAGGAAGGGGATGTGCCGGGTAGCGACGTAGGGCACGTTGGCGATCAGGACGTCGACGCTGCCGCGCAGGTGCTCGGGAAGGGCGGCGTAGAGATCACCCTGGTGGACGTCGCCGCCCAGGTTGTCGCGGGCGCAGGCGACCGCCACCGGATCCAGGTCGGCGGCGTGCAGGGTGATGCCGTTCACTCGGGCTCGGACGGCCAGGCCCAGGGCGCCGGAGCCGCAGCACAGGTCGGCGACGACGCTGCCCTCCTTCGAGGCCGCTTCCTCCGCCGCGAGCCTGACCAGCAGCTCACTGCGCACGCGGGGGACGAAGACGCCCGGCCGCAGGCGCACCCGGACCCCGGCGAAGTCCGCGTAGCCGACGATCTGCTCCAGCGGCTCACCGGCGGCCCGGCGCTCGACCATGGCTGCCAGCATCGCGGCGTCCGCGGCCGCCTCGGCCAGCACGGCCGCCTCCTCCTCGGCGAAGACGCAGCCGGCGGCGCGCAGCCGGTGGACGGCATCCGATGTCGCTAGCACGTCTGGCCTCCTCCCGGAAGTTGTCCACAATGCCGCGTCGTCCACAGGGGCGTCGGCGGACGGGTCGCGAAGTTCCTAGTTTCGGGCCGTGCGAGAGGCGAAGAATAGCGGTGAAGTCGCCGGAGCGCGGCTCCGGGCCGTGCTGCGGCCGGTCCGGCCTGCCCCGCCACCGCGAGACGGGCCGCTGAGCTGGTCGGACATCATTCCGGGCTGGGCGGAGGAGGATCTTCCACCGCCCGAACGCCCTTTCGGGCGTTCGCCCGCCGGTGGCGAGCCGGTGGCGGGCGACGCAGGGCACGGCGCCGGCTCGCCGGGCTTTCCATCGGGTACGGCGTGGGCCGCTCCCTACCGACCGGACCGCGCCGTGGCTGACCCGCCGCCGGACCCGTGGGACGCGCCGATCTCCCGGCCGAGCGCCGAGCCGTCGTATCAGTGGGAGGAGGTGGAATCACCGCCGCCGCTGAGCGGGGCCGGGGCGTTCGACGGGGAGAAACGCTCCTGGCTGCATGCCTTCGACCCCGGCCGGCCCGGTGTGCGGGCGCTCGCCGCGGTTGCGGTGGTGGTCGTGCTGGTCGCGGCGTTCCTGGCCTGGCGCTCCCGGCCCCGCCTCGACCCGGTCGAGCTCCCCGTGCCACCGGCCGTCGAGTCGGTGCCGGCCAGCGGCGCGGCCGTCGAAGTGGTGGTCGCGGTCGGCGGCAGGGTGCGCCGGCCGGGACTCGTCCGGCTCCCGCCAGGCGCCCGCGTGGCCGACGCGCTCACCGCTGCCGGTGGCGCCGAGCCCGGCGTGGACGTCGCGGTGCTCAACCTGGCCCGGCGGGTCACCGACGGTGAGCTGATCATGGTGGGGGCGACGCCGCCGGTTCCCGTTCCGGGCCCGGGCGGGTCGGCCGGAGCGGTGCCCGGCGGGCTGGTCAACCTCAACACCGCCCAGATGAGTGACCTCGACGGCCTGCCCGGGGTCGGTCCGGTGCTGGCGCAGCGGATCCTCGACGCCCGTGATCAGCAGGGCGGGTTCAAGGCCGTGTCCGACCTGCGCAAGGTCGACGGGATCGGCGACGCCCGGTATGAGCAGCTCAAGGAACTGGTGACGGTCGGATGAGCGGGGCGGGCGGCGAACGGCGGCTGCCGGATCTGCGGCTGGCCGGGTTTGCGCTCGGCGTCTGGCTGTCGTCGCTGGGCGCGCTGCATCTGTCCGCACGGACGGGACTGCTGGTGGGCGGGGCCGGGCTGATCGTGGCGGGCGTCCTCCTGGCGGTCCGGCCGGGTGTGACCTGGCAGGTGGCTGTTCGGTGGATCCTCGTGACGGTGGCGCTCGGGGTGGGGTGCGGGGCTGTCGCCACGGCGGCGCGGCTCTCGGTGCGGGATGCGCCGGCCCTGGCCGCCCTCGTGCGCTCGGGTGAGCCCGTCGAGGCGGAACTCGTGGTCCGCGACGATCCGCGACTCCTGCCGGGAGGGGTGGGACCGCCCACCTATCTGGTCGCGGTGGAGATCCGTACCGTGAAAGGGGCTGAGGCCGCACCGATCCGCCTGGTCGCACGCGCGCTGGTTCTCGGCGCCGACCCGGGCTGGCGTGGCCTGCTGCCGGGCCAGCGGGTGAGCGCCGCCGGACGGCTCCTGCCACCCCGCCCCGGCGATCTGCGGGCCGCCGTCCTCTCCGCGCGCAAGCCGCCGCTGCTCCACGGACGGCCGTCCTGGGCCCAGCGCGCCGCCGGTGTGCTGCGGTCCGGTCTGCAACGCGCGTGCGAACCGTTGCCGGACGACTCCGGCGGGCTGCTCCCCGGGCTGGTCGTCGGCGACACCACCCGGCTCGACCCGGCGCTGGAGGAGGACTTCCGCGCCACCGGCATGACACATCTGACAGCCGTTTCCGGTACGAACGTGGCAATCGTCCTCTCAGTGGTGCTCTTCCTGGTGCGGCGCATCCGAGCCGGGCCATTCGTGTCGGCGGCGGTGTGCGCCGTCGCGCTGGCCGGATTCGTCATCCTGGCCCGGCCGTCCCCGAGCGTCATCCGTGCCGCGGCGATGGGCGCGATCGGTCTGCTCGCCCTCGCCAGCGGGCGCAGCCGGGCGGCCGTCCCCGCGCTCGCCGCTGCGGCCGCCGTGCTGCTCGTCGCCGACCCGGAACTCGCCGCCGACCCCGGGTTCGCCCTCTCCGTGCTCGCCACCGCCGGCCTGCTCCTGCTCGCCCCGGCCTGGCGGGACGGCCTGCGCGCCCGCGGCTGCCCGGCCGGTGTCGCCGAAGCTCTCGCGGTTCCTGCCGCCGCCCAGCTGGCCTGCGGTCCGGTGGTTGCCGCGCTCTCCGGGACGATCAGCCTGGTCTCGGTCCCGGCCAACCTGGTCGCGGTGCCGGCGATCGCTCCGGCCACCCTGCTCGGCGTCGGTGCCGCGGTGCTCTCGCCGCTCTGGCCGGACGGTGCCGGGTTCCTCGCCTGGCTCGGACACTGGCCGACCGCGTGGCTGGTCGTCGTCGCGCACACCGGCGCCCGCATCCCGGCCGGCGCGGTGCCCTGGCCGGGCGGCGCCACCGGTGGGCTGCTCCTCGCGGCGATCACCGTGGCGTTCCTGGTCGCGGCCCGCCGGGCGGTGATCCGGCGGCTCGCCACCATCGTCGCCCTGGGAGCGATGCTCGGCGCCCTGCCGGTACGCCTGCTCGCCTCCGGATGGCCGCCACCGCACTGGCTGGTCGTCGCGTGCGCGGTCGGCCAGGGCGACGCCGTCGTGCTGCCTGCCGGCGCCGGCCGGGCCGTGGTCGTCGACGCCGGGCCGGAACCCGATCCGGTCGACCGGTGCCTGCGCCGGCTCGGGGTGCGTGAGGTCGCGCTGCTCGCGGTCAGCCACTTCCACGCCGATCACATCGGCGGTGTCAGCGGTGTGTTCCGGGGTCGCCGGGTCACCGCCGTGATCGGCCCGGACTGGCCGGAACCGGCAGCCGGCCGCAACGCCGTCGAAGCAGCGGCCGGCGAGGCCGGGATCGCCCTGCGCACCGCCGGGCCCAGCTGGACCTGGACCCTCGGTGACCTGCGTCTTGACGCGCTCGGGCCGGGCGATCCGATGCGCGGCACCAACTCCGATCCGAACAACAACTCGCTGATCCTGCGGGCGGTCGTCGCGGGGCGCAGCGTGCTGCTGCTCGGTGACGCCGAGACCGAGCAGCAGGACGATCTGTTCCACCGGGTCGGCGCGGCCGGGCTGCGGGCGGACGTCATGAAGGTGGCGCATCACGGGAGCGCCCTGCAGTCGCCGGAACTGCTGGACGTGGTGGATCCGGCGGTGGCGCTGGTGTCGGTGGGGCGGGACAACGATTACGGGCATCCGAACGGGCCGGTGCTGCATCGGCTGGAGCTCGGCGGGGCGCGGATCCTGCGCACCGACGAGATGGGCGACGTGGCAGCGGTGGCCGCGCCGGGCGGACTGGCGGTGGTGGCCCGAGGTGATCCGCCGGCGCGCTGACCTGCCCCCTGAGCCCTTCCTGCGTGCGGGGCGCCTGACGCGCGGCGCTCCCCGGCGCCTGACGCCCGGCGCTCCCCGGCGCCGGCGCCCATCTGCCGGACGACACGCCCGGATCCGGGACTGGCTTCTTGGACATCGCGGATGATAACGCTCAATAACGGACGAAACGCCCTGCGAAAGGCGTTCGCCGATTCGACCTGGGCAGCCGACTCTACGGCCGCCCAGGCATCATCGCCCACCGATATGTCGGGTTTCGCATTCGGTGATCGGCGTCCATGCGCGAAGGAGTGAGGCGTGCTGACTTGTCGGTGGCGCGTGCGACGATGTTGAGCGTGAACTCCGCGCCACCCGCCTCTTTGCTGCTCATCCTCGGTGATGAGGAGCTTCTCGCCGCCCGTGCCATAGCCGCGGCGGTCGAGGCCGCCCGAGCCGCCGACCCCGGTGCCGACGTCCGTGAATATGAGGCGGGCGCGCTGACCGCCGGCGAGGTCGCCGAGATGCTGAGCCCGTCGCTCTTCGGCGGGCGGCGGGTGTTGGTTATCAAAAGCGGACAGGATGCGCGCAAAGACCTGACGACGGCCCTTGTGGGGTACGCGAAGAACCCCGACCCCGACGTGACACTGATCGTGGCTCACGTGGGCGGCGCCAAGGGCAAGGCCTTCGCGGACGGTCTGCGCGCCGCGGGGGCCGAGATCGTCCCGGCGGCGAAGCTGAAGGGCGACCGGGAGCGGATCGCGTTCGTGCGGGACGAGTTCCGGCGTAACGGCGCCCGCTGTGACGAGGCAGCCGCGTCCGCGCTGCTGGCCGCGGTCGGCAACGACCTGCGGGAGATCGCGGCCGCCTGTTCGCAGCTGCTCTCGGACACCGACGGCAAGATCACCGAGGCGGTGGTGGCGCGCTACTACAAGGGGCGTGCCGAGGTCAGCGGCTTCACCGTCGCCGACGCCGCGATGGTCGGTGACCTGCCCGGCGCGCTCGAGGCGTTGCGCTGGGCGCTGCACGTCGGCGTCGACCCGGTGCCGATCGCGGACGCTCTGGCCGACGGGGTGCGGACCGTGGCGCGGGTGGCTTCGGCGGGGCGCGGTAACGCGTACCAGTTGGCAAGCTCACTCGGCATGCCGGCCTGGAAGATCCAGCGGGCGCAGGAGCGCAGCCGCGGCTGGACGCCGGATGGGCTGATCGACGCGATGCGTGCCGCCGCCGAGTGCAACGCGGCGGTCAAGGGTGGCGCGGAGGATCGTGGTTACGCGCTTGAGCAGGCGGTCTTCGCGGTGGCGGCGGCCCGGCGGAACGGTGGTGCTCGGTGACCAGGACGGTTCGATCGCGGCGTGCCGAGGTCTACCACCAGCCGCTGTACGCGCGGTTGCTCGGGCTTCGCCACCTCGCCCCGAGCAGCCTGCTCTGCTTCGTCTTCCTCGAGGGCGCCGTGGTGCTCGGCATCCTTCTCGCCCTGGCCGAGCTGGTCAGCTGGTGGGGGGTGCTGGTGCTGCCGTTCACCGTCGCGCTGATGGTCAAGTTCAACGACCTGATCGCCGGGACGCTCACCCAGCCGCCGGTCGCCACCGAGACGACGACGGCCCGCGCCTCGGTGCTGCGCCCGGCGTTGATGGCGGACACGCACGGCGCGGGTCAGATGTCCGGGTCCGCGCCGGAGGTCGAGCAGCGGATGACCGGGCCGGGCCTGGGTTTCCCGCCGGCGGGTTCGTCGCAGGCGGGCGCGGTGTTCGGCTTCCCTGGGACCGAGCAGGCCGGATTCGATCAGCCGGTGATGGAGCAGGCCGGTTTCGATCAGCGTGGGTTCGATCAGGGTGGGTTCGAGCAGCCGGCGTTCGAGTCGGCCGGGTTCGAGCAGGCCGGGTTTGAGCATGCGGGGTTCGAGCAGGCCGGCTTTGACCGGGCAGGGTTCGAGTCGTCCGTCTACGAGGAGTTCGGTTCCGAGCGGCCCGGGCTCCACGGTGCGGGCGCGAGGCAGATGCCGGGTGGCTACGGTTTCGCCGGCCCGAGCGCGGGTGACGGCTACACCGTTGGTCAGAGCGGTTTCGCCGGGGCGGGCAGCGGCTATGGCCCGGCGAACAACGGTTATGTCGCGACGGAGGACGGCCACGGTGCTGCCGACGGTGGCTACGGTCCTGCCAACGCGGGTCGGGGCTCGGCCGACAGCTTCCCGCCGGCGGTCATGCCTGCCGGGGTCGACTACGCGCATGCCGGTGACGATTCGGACCAGGCGGCAGCGCCCGCGCCCGGTGTCGTTCCGATGCGGCGGCAGTGGGGGGAGCAGTTGGACGTGCGGCAGCAGATGGCTCGGCATTCGGCGGCGCGCCGCTACGAGTGACGGCCGACGCCTGGCCGGTCGGAGTCGGACGGTTGGCCTGAGCGGTCGGGGTCCGGACGGTCGGCCATCGCGACAAAACGGGCGATTATTTGCGAAGCCCGGGCAGCCTTCACGGTGTGCCCGGGCTTATTGCTGCCTGCTACCCGCTGTGGATCGTGGAGATGTCGGGGTCGGGCTGGTGCTCAGTGTTCGCAAATCGGGCGCAGGGCAGCACTGACAGCCAGCCGGGCGAGGTGGGCTGGCGCGTAGTGCTGCTGCGAGGGCGCTTCGACGACACTGAGAGCCAGCCGGCCGGCTCTCGGGCAGGGCGACGCGAGCGGCTGGCGCGGCGATGCGAGCGGCGGGCGCGGCGGCGTGAGCACTCGGCTGGACATGCAGGGTCAGGGTTTGTGTTCGGAGGGTGACCATGCACCGGTCGCGAAAGGCGCCGGACGGCCTTGAGGGGCGCTGGGGTCGCGGGGGCGTGCCACGGGACCTATGTAGGGCGTACCAAGAAATGCACGAAGCCGGTCACCCGGGAAAGGGTGACCGGCTTCGTCAAGCTTGCCCACCGGAGGGTGGGCAGTTCACCGGTCGCGTCCGTGCGGCCGGTGAATGATCCGGAACGAGCAGATCAGGCGGAAAGCGAGGCGATCTTCTTAGCGATGGCCGACTTGCGGTTGGCCGCCTGGTTCTTGTGGATGACGCCCTTGCTGACAGCCTTGTCGAGCTGACGCGAGGCGTCACGCAGCAGAGCGGTAGCCGTCTCGACGTTGCCCGCGTCGCCCGCCTCGTGCAGCTTGCGGATCACGGTCTTCAGCGACGACTTGACCGACTTGTTGCGCAGACGGGCCTTCTCGTTCTGCCGGTTGCGCTTGATCTGGGACTTGATGTTCGCCACGCGACAGCCTTGTCCTGACTAGATTCGGAAAACGGTCTCACGCGGTGGTCACTGAAGCCGTCTGCCGGAGCAGGCTGCAACAGCGTGTCACCACACGCGAAAAACCAGATTACCAGCACGCCTGCGAGCCGCCAAAACGACTCCTGTCGAAGCGGAGGTCAAGGGGAGGTCAGCGGGCGGTCAGGGGGTGTCCCAGCCCTGCCGGGAGGCCAGCCATGCGAGCGCCTGATCGCCGCTGAAGCGCTGGTGCTGGCGGCTGTGCGGGGAGGCGCTGCTGGGGCCGTCGGAGGCGCGCACCAGCCAGTATCCGGCCAGCGCGGCGAGCGCGCCGTCGACGCCGCCGGGCGGTGGGTTCCAGGCGCTGATGTACGCGTCGGCGTCCAGCCCACTGGCATATGCGCTGATCAGGAGCGTGATCGCGTCGTACCAGGGCGCGCCGAGGCAGGGCCAGGTCCAGTCGCAGAGCCAGGCCGAGCCTGCGGCGTCGAGGAGCACGTTGTCGATCCGCAGGTCGCCATGGCAGACGCCGGAGCCGGCGGTCTTCGGTGGAAGGGCGCGTTCCAGGGCTGCCAGCTCACGCAGACGGTGCGGGGCGAGGGTGCCGTGCGCGGCCGAGGGCATCGGCTCGTGGCCGGATTCGATCAGTGACCACCACGACATCTCGTGCCGGAGGATCTCCGGAAGGGCGGGAAGACCGACATGCCGGATCCCGGCGGGCGGCTCGGCCAGCGCCCGGGCTGACGCGGACCAGGCAGCGAGCGCCGCGTCCAGGTCGGCCGGCTGCCACGGCAGCGCGGGGATCCGGCCGTCGATCGGCTCCAGCGCGAGGACGAACCATCCGGCCTCGGCGAGCGTCCAGAGCGGCCGGGCGGCCGGGACCTCGGCGGGCAGGGCGTGCGTGACGGCGGCCTCCCGGGCATACCACTCCGAGGTCGGCTCGCGCAGCGGTGCGGCCTTCACGAACGCGCTGGTCCCGGCCTCGGTGGTGAGCAGCGCGGCGAACGCCCTGGTGAATCCGCCGCCTGCGCTGCGCGCGGCGGACACCGGCGAGCCGAGGCGCCGGCTGATCGCTTCCCGCACGCGGCGGGGGAGGTCGGCCCAATCCGGACGTACGGACGTCGCGTCGTACGGGACGTCGGGCAGCGTGACCGGCCGGATCTCCATCTGTGGAATTGTCGTACCCGGCTGCGAGGATTCAGGCATGAGAACCGACGATTTCTGGGCGGTCATCGACCGTGCCACCGAGCAGCGCCCCGCCACCCCGGCCGAGGTCGCCGAGCGGGCCGTCGCCGACCTGGCCACCCGCGATCCGGAGGAGATCGTCGCCTGGGGCCGCCACCTCGACCGGGTCCTCGCCGCCTCCGGCACGGAGGATCTGTGGGCCGCGGCCTACCTGATCAACGGCGGGTGCACCGAGGAGGGCTTCGACAACTTCCGGGGCTGGCTGGTGGCGCACGGGCGCAAGGCCGTCGCCGCCTCGGTGAAATCACCCGACGTGCTGGCCGGCATGCCGGCGGTGCGGGCGGCGGCCGAGACCGGCGCGGTCTTCGAGGCCGAGGAGGTGCTGACGATCGCCGCGCGGGCCTATGAGAAGGCGACCGGCGAGCCGTTGCCCGATGCCGGTGAGCGGCCGCGTACCCGTCCGGAGGTCGCCGACCTGTGGGATTTCGACAACGAGGAGGAGATGCAGCGGCGGCTGCCGCGGCTCTCCGAGCTGTTCCTGGAGCCGCCGGACTGAGGGGTGGGAAATCGGGTCGAGCGGGCCGGTGCCGGTTGACGAGACTCGGGGCATGAGTGCGCAACGAGGGACGGTCGCCGCTGTCAGCCGTAACGACGCCTACACGTTCACCAAGCCGAACCGGGACGAGATCGTCCTGGTCGCCGGCTTCGGGGTGGAGGGTGACATCCACGCCGGGGTCAACGTCCGGCACCGCAGCCGGGTCCGGGTCGATCCGACGCAGCCGAACCTGCGGCAGGTCCACCTGATCCAGGGTGAGTTGTTCGACGAGGTGGCCGGAAAGGGCTACGAGGTGCCCGCCGGCGGCCTCGGGGAGAACGTGACGACGAGCGGGCTCGACCTGCTCGGGCTGCCGCGGGGGACGGTGCTGCGGTTCGGTGAGGCCGGTCTTGCCGGGCCGGGAGCGACTGGGGCGGGAGCGACTGGGGCGGGAGCGACCGGGGCGGGAGCGACCGGGCCGGGAGCGCATCCGGTCGCGCCGGTTCTGGAGGCGGCCGCAGCGGCGACGCTGGACGGGCCGACCGCGCGGGCCGCCGAGGCGGTGGCGGCCGCGGTGGAGCGGGACCAGACGATCACCGACGAGCGGCCGGCGATCGTGCTGGCCGGGCTGCGCAATCCGTGTCAGCAGATCAACGGGTTCCGGTCCGGGCTGCTCAAGGAGGTGCTCGGGCAGGACGAGCGGGGCAACGTGGTGCGCAAGGCCGGGGTGATGGCGGTGGTGCTGCGGGGCGGGCCGGTCCGGCCGGGCGACGTGGTCACGGTGGAACTGCCGCCGGGGCCGCACGGTGCCCTGGAGCGGGTGTGATCGGAGCGGCCCTCACGGACGTGGGACGATAGGGAGCGTCGGCTGTATCGCCGGCGCCACCCGGACCGCGCGAGCGAGCACGAGCCGGGTGCACAGCCCGGACCGTGCGTGCAGCGCGAGCCGGGTGACAAGCCCGGACCGTGCGTGCAGCGCGAGCCGGGTGACCAGCCCGGACCGCGTGACTGAGCGTGGGCCGGGCGATCCGCCCAGACCGCGACACCAAGCTCGAGAAGAACGGAAGACCGTGCCTGGACCGCTCGACCCCGGCGTGAACGTGATCGGATCGACCGATCCCGGCCGCATCCGCAACTTCTGCATCATCGCCCACATCGACCACGGCAAGTCGACGCTGGCCGACCGGATGCTGCAGATCACCGGGGTGGTCGACCCGCGTCAGATGCGCGCTCAGTACCTCGACCGGATGGACATCGAGCGCGAGCGCGGCATCACCATCAAGTCGCAGGCCGTGCGCATGCCCTGGACCGTCCGGGAGGGCGACAGGCAGGGCGACACCGCCGTCCTCAACATGATCGACACCCCGGGGCACGTCGACTTCACCTACGAGGTGTCCCGCAGCCTGGCCGCCTGTGAGGGCGCCGTGCTGCTGGTCGACGCCGCGCAGGGCATCGAGGCGCAGACCCTGGCGAACCTGTACCTGGCGATGGAGAACGACCTCCACATCATCCCGGTGCTCAACAAGATCGACCTGCCGGCGGCGCAGCCGGAGAAGTACGCCGAGGAGCTCGCCAAGCTGATCGGCTGCGAGCCCACCGACGTGCTGCGCGTCTCCGGCAAGACCGGCGTCGGCGTGGACCACCTGCTCGACGAGATCGTCCGGCAGTTCAAGCCGCCGGTCGGTGACCCGGACGGCCCGGCCCGCGCGATGATCTTCGACTCGGTCTACGACGTCTACCGGGGCGTGGTCACCTACGTCCGGGTGATCGACGGCCGGATCGAGGCCCGGGACCGGATCAAGATGATGTCCACCGGCGCCGTGCACGAGCTGCTGGAGCTGGGCGTCGCGTCTCCCGAGATGGAGAAGGCGGGCGCGCTCGGCGTCGGCGAGGTCGGCTACCTGATCACCGGCGTGAAGGACGTCCGCCAGTCGCGGGTCGGTGACACGGTGACCGGCAACTCGCGGCCGGCCAAGGAGGCTCTCGGCGGCTACAAGGATCCGAAGCCGATGGTCTACTCGGGCCTCTACCCGATCGACGGCTCGGACTACCCGGCGCTGCGTGACGCGCTGGACAAGCTGAAGCTCAACGACGCGGCTCTCACCTACGAGCCGGAGACCTCGGCGGCGCTCGGCTTCGGCTTCCGCGTCGGTTACCTGGGCCTGCTGCACCTGGAGATCATCGGAGAGCGGCTGGAGCGGGAGTTCGGCCTCGACCTGATCTCGACCGCGCCGAACGTGGTCTACCAGGTGATGACCGAGGACGGGAACGTCATGACCGTGACGAACCCGAGCGAGTTCCCGGCCGGCAAGATCGCCGAGATCCACGAGCCGGTGGTGCGTGCCACGATCCTGGTGCCGAACGAGTACGTCGGCGCCGTCATGGAGCTGTGCCAGAGCCGCCGCGGCAACCTGCTGGGCATGGAGTACCTGTCCACCGAACGGGTGGAACTGCGGTACACCCTGCCCCTCGCCGAGATCATCTTTGACTTCTTCGACCAGTTGAAGAGCAAGACCAAGGGGTACGCGTCGCTGGACTACGAGCCCTCCGGGGAGCAGGTGGCCGATCTCGTGAAGGTCGACATCCTGCTGCACGGTGAGCCGGTGGACGCGTTCAGCGCGATCGTGCACAAGGACAAGGCCTACTCGTACGGCACGAGCATCGCCGCCAAGCTGCAGAAACTGATTCCGAGGCAGCAGTTCGAGGTGCCGATCCAGGCCGCCATCGGCAGCCGGATCATCGCCCGCGAGACGATCCGCGCGATCCGCAAGGACGTGCTGGCGAAGTGCTACGGCGGTGACATCAGCCGTAAGCGCAAGCTGCTCGAGAAGCAGAAGGAAGGCAAGAAGCGGATGAAGATGGTCGGCCGGGTGGAGGTTCCGCAGGAAGCCTTCATCGCCGCGCTGTCCACCTCGGAGTCCGGTGACACCAAGGGGACAACAAAAAAATAGGGCGGTTTGATTTCTCGGGGGGTCGGGAACTCTGGGGCTCGACGGACGCAACACAGAGTTTTACCCCCCCCGAGGAGGATTCCCATGGAGTTCACGCTCACCGGCATCATCGTTGCCCTCATCGTCGGCCTGGTCATCGGTGCCCTCGGCCGGCTCGTGGTTCCGGGCAAGCAGAACATCCCGCTGTGGCTGACGATGGTTGTCGGTGTGGTCGCCGCCCTGCTCGGCACGGTCATCGCCCGTGCCGCCGGTGTCGCTGACACGGCCGGCTTCGACTGGATCGAGTTCTTCTTCCAGGTGGTTCTGGCCGCCATCGGTGTGGCTCTGGTCGCCGGTGTCGGTGGCCGTCGCCGCCTGACCCGGTAATCATCGGGAAAGCACCACAGGAACACACAGGCTTGAATGCCGGACCCAACCCCCGGGGTCCGGCATTCGGCCGTTCCACAGCGTTTTCAATATCGGAATTTGTGCTGGGCGCTGCGCCGATTCACCCAGGCCGGAAGATCGCCGACGTGATCGGAATGCGGCATCTGTTCGAATGGGTCGTGCCGGTCGGTGATGTCCCGCATGGTCACGACGAGTCCCTGGACGAGCCGGTCGTCGCGCAGATCCCGGTAGGTCATCTCGACGAACGCCTGAGTCTCGTCCGATCGGCGCAGGGCACAGCACACGCTGCCGTCGCCGTGGGAGCGCAGTCTCGCCCGTACCATCTCGCGGTCGTCCGGATGGACCAGCTCGTCGAGGGCGGTGAGCGGCGGGAGATCGTCGCCGCCGAGCAGGTCGCGCAGAGCCGGGCTGGCATAGCGGATCCGATGGTCGGAGTCGACCACCGCCATGATCTCGGCGGTGTTGCGGATGACGGCGCGCAGGTAGAGGTCGCTGTCCCGGCGGCCGATCGCAGCGACCAGGGTGATCCGGTCCAGGGCGAGAGCGGCCTCGCCGGCGAGCACCTCGAGCGTGTCCCGGCAGGCGACGAGCGCCTCCTTGCGGCCGGTCAGGATGAGCGCGCCGCCGCTCGGCCGGGCCACCGCGAGCGGTTCCAGCCGCAACGGGCAGACCAGCACGCACTCGTCCGGCTCGGCGGCCGCGGCGAACCAGCTGCGGGAACCGGCGCCGGTGGGCGCGGGCGGCACGCACTCGGCGGCGAGCCGGCCGTCGTCGGTGGCGAGCACCACCCGGCTCACCGAGCCGGGCGGCACCAGCCCGGTGATCGCGGCCCGAACGGCGGCGTCCACGGCCGGCGGGTCGGCCGCCGCGACCAGGGCGGTGTTCGCGGTACGCAGTCCGCGCTCCCGGCTCAGCGCGGCGCTGTGCTGACGGATCGCGTCGGCCAGCCGGGTGATGGTGAGCAGCAGCGTGATCGCGCCGGTCACGGCGATCACCACTCCGTCGCGCACCTCACCGGTGAGCGCCTCGATGAGCAGCACCGCCGGGGGAGTGGCGGCCGAGGCGGCGAGCAGCAGCGTCCAGTGGACCCGCCACGGGGTGAGCTCGGCCGGGCGCGGCTCGGTGAGCCGGACCATCGACGGATGCAGCGCGGAGAGTCCCCAGCCCAGGTAGAGCACGATGAACGCGGACTCGGCGGCTGCCGAGCCGCCGGTGAGCGGATAGCCGATGTCCCCGGCGAGCAGGCCGAGTGAGCCGGTGAGCAGCATGATCGCGGCGACGTTGCGGCGGTCGGCGACGACCAGCCGGACGGCGACGCCGACCAGGAGCAGGCCGCCGATCACGTCGGCGGCGCTGACCGCGCCGAGCTGCCCGGCCGACCCGATCACGAAGGCCCAGACCACCAGCAGCGTCGAGCAGGAGAACGCGAGCAGGTCGATCAGGCGGGCCCGGTTGGCCAGCACCGAGCCGTCCCGGGTGAACTGGAGCAGGCTCACCACGACGAGCGGGAACATCGCGAGGTAGGCCACCTCGGCGAGGTCCATCCGGTCGTAGGCGTACAGCACGTCGCCGACGCTGAGCGACGCGCAGGCGCCGGCGAGGAGGAACCAGGGCGCCCGCCGGACCGGACGGTGCCGCCGCACGCCGTAGAGGATCGCGGCGACGCTGCCTGCTCCCAGCAGGATCCACTCGATCGCCCTCAACACGCTCTACTTAGTACCAGGGCGGTTGCGGACTGTCCATGTCGATGTATACGCAGCGCAATACGTCCGAAAAATTACGCCGGGTCACCGATAATTTCACCGGAAGACCTCGGCGACGACCTGACCGGTGCTGGTGGTGCTGCCGTCCGTCACCGGCTGCCACTTCCCCTCCGGGGCGTGCCACTCGAGGTCGTCGAAACGTACCCGTTCGAGGCCGCTCACCGCGGCGTGCGAGACCAGCCAGTGCGCGAACCGCCAGCCGGTGTCCGCGCTGGCGACGTCCACGATCACGCCGGCCGTGTCGGTGGCGGCGGACTTGTTGGGCAGCTTCTTGCCCCAGTCCAGTTTGAGACTGGCGAGCAGGGCGGTGGCCGCCTCCGCGCCGCGCACCGCCGGCGTGCCGGTGTACCGGCACTCGACCGCGCCGGTGGCCCGGCCGGTCAGCGCGGCGGCGAGCACCCGCGACTCGTCGGCCCACTTCTGGTACGCCTCCGGGTACGCCGAGCGCTGCACCTTCTGCGCGGCGTCGGTGACCCGCATCTCCTCCCAGCCCTTCACCTTCTTCAGGGCGGAGTAGAACTTGCCCGCCGCGTACCTCGGGTCCTTGATCTCCTCGAACGTGCCCCAGCCCTGGCTGGGCCGCTGCTGGAAGAGGCCGACCGAGTCCCGGTCGCCGTCGTCCAGGTTCTCCAGTTTCGACTCCTGGAACGCCGTCGCCAGCGCCACGATCACGGCCTGCTCGGGCATCCCGCGCCGCACGCCGACCGCGGCGATCGTCGCGGCGTTGGCCATCTGGACCGAGTCGAGGGTGACCTCACCGTCGGCGCGGACCGTGCACTCGGGGCCCAGTTGCGGCAGCTTGATGCTGGTCACGACGCTGCGTAGCGCCACGAAAACGCCCAGAGCGCCGAGGAGGGCCAGCAGGGCTATCCCGCCGACGATCGGCTTCTTGCGCACCCGCACCTCCTCTGTCGTCGGCCGCCAAGCGTAAACAACGAACGCCCGAACCCCACGTTTCTAGATCCAGTAGGGGTCTCGCTTCTCCCGTGCCGCGGTGACGCCCTCGCGTCCCTCCTCGGACTTGAAGTATCCGGCGGAGCGGTGCGCCAGATCTGCCAGTTCGGCCCGGATCGACTCGTTTCGCGTACGCCGGAGCAATTGTTTCGTCCCGGCCAGCGCCAGCGGGCCGCCGCGCAGAAGGGACGCGCAGTAGCCGGCCACGGCATCGTCCAGGCGATCCGCCGGAACCGCGGCGGTGACCAGGCCGATCTCCGCGGCTCGTGTCCCGTCGAAGACGTCGCCGGTGAGATAGAGCTCAGCCGCGGCGCGGGGCGCCAGCCGGGGCAGCACGGTGGAGCTGATCACGGCGGGGATCACGCCGAGGCGTACCTCGGTGAAGGCGAACGTCGCGTCGGCCGAGCAGACCGCGATGTCGGCCGCGCCGATCAGGCCGAGACCGCCGGCGCGTGCCGGGCCGGCGATCCGCGCCACCACCGGTTTGGGGAACTCCCAGAGCACGGCGAGCACGTCGGCGAGCAGCTCGGCGGGGAGTTTGTCGCCGGGTTTCGCCTCGGCGGTCTCCTTCAGGTCGACGCCCGAGCAGAAGACCGGGCCGGTGTGGGAGAGGACGATCACCCGGCACGCCGGATCGGCGGCGGCCGTGGCCAGGTCGTCGAGCATTCCGCGCAGCACGGCGGTGGAGAGCGCGTTGCGGCTGCCGGGGTTGTCCAGAGTCAGGGTGCGGACCGGATCCATGCCCGGAACCTTAACTACGCTTGACCGATGGCAGGCGCACTCCCCGATGGCGAACCCGTACCCACCGACGGCTCACTTCCCGCTGAAGCGACCCGGCGAGTGGGCGAGAACGGGTTCGCCGTCTACGTTCACGTCCCCTTCTGTGCCAGCCGCTGCGGGTACTGCGACTTCAACACGTACACGGCGAGCGAGCTGGGCGGCGGGGCGAGCCGTGACGAGTACGCCGAGACCGTTCTGCGTGAGTTGTCCCTCGCCGGTCGGGTCGTCCAGCCGAAGATGGTCGACACCGTCTTCGTCGGAGGGGGCACGCCCACGCTGCTCCCGGCGGATGATCTTGCTCGGATCCTGGAGGGCATCGACCGTACCTGGGGATTGGCGGCCGGCGCCGAGGTGACCACCGAGGCGAACCCGGAATCCGTCGATCTGGCGTATCTCAAGACGCTGCGGCGATCGGGCTTCACCCGCATCTCGCTGGGCATGCAGTCGTCCGCCGAGAACGTCCTGCGCGTCCTCGACCGCAGGCACACCGCCGGCCGGGCGCCGCAGGCCGCCCTGGAGGCCCGCGAAGCCGGCTTCGAGCATGTCAACCTCGACCTGATCTACGGCACCCCGGGCGAGACCCCGGACGACTTCGAGAAATCGCTGAAGACCGTCATCGAGGCCGGCGTCGACCACGTGAGCGCGTACGCCCTGATCGTCGAGGACGGCACCCGGATGGCGACCCGGATGCGCCGGGGGGAGCTGCCGTTCCCGGAGGACGACGTGGCGGCCGATCGCTATCTGGCGGCCGAGGCGGCGCTCACCGCGGCCGGCTTCGGGTGGTACGAGGTGTCCAACTGGGCCAAGCCGGGCGGCGAGTGCCGGCACAACCTGCTGTATTGGACCGGCGCCGACTGGTGGGGCCTGGGGCCGGGCGCGCACAGCCACGTGGGCGGGGTCCGCTGGTGGAACGTCAAGCACCCGTCGGCGTACGCGAAAAGGCTCGCCGGCGGCGAGTCGCCGGGCCTGGCCCGGGAGGTCCTCACCGAGGAGGACCGGCACATGGAGGACGTGATGCTCCGGGTCCGCCTGCGTGACGGCATCCCGCTCGACCGGGTGGACGCGCCCGCAGCGGCGCGCGCCCTTGCCGGCGGGTTGCTCGACAAGGGCGCACACAACCGGGGGCAGCTGGTGCTGACCCTGAAGGGCCGTCTGCTGGCCGACGCGGTGATCCGCGACGTTATTTGATGATCGAGACGTTCATCGGGTAACGGAAGGGCTGGCCGCTGGTCGCCTTGATGCCGGCGATCAGCGGGACGATCCAGGCGATCAGCCAGGTGACCAGGATGACGAGCCAGCCCACCAGGACGCAGGTGAGCACCCAGCCGACGATCGTGAGCACCGACCAGAGGATCTGGAAGTTCAGCGCCTGCACGGCCTCGGCGCGCACGGCCGGCGAGCGGGAGCCCTGGGAGAGCAGGCTGATCAACGGCATGATCCAGCCGAGCACGCCGCTGCTGAGGAACGCGACGAGGGCGCTGATGAAGTGGGTCAGCACGATCCAGGTGCGGTCTTCGCTGGACGGGGCCTGCTGGTAGCCGCCGTACCCGTAGCCGTAGTCCTGCGGCGGCGGATAGCCGGGCGGCGGGCCGTATCCGGGCGGAGGCGGGGGCTGATATCCGGGCGGGGGCTGATATCCGGGCGGAGGAACCTGCCCATAGGGGTCATTTCCCTCGGGCGGGCGAGGAGGTTCGGTCATATGTCCACGCTAAGGCCGCTGATCGACCCGGTCGTGGCCGCCCCGCCGCTCAAGATCTGAGAAGCCTACGTACTTTCGATCATCGCGTTGCCGCCGCGGGCGACGTAGACTGGCACTCTGTCTTCGGGAGTGCCAACAGGGGGAGGGGTCATATGAGTCTCGATGACCGCAAGCTCGAGGTGCTCCGGGCAATCGTCCAGGACTACGTCGAGACCCGCGAGCCGGTTGGCAGCAAGGCTCTCGTCGAGCGGCACCAACTGGGCGTCTCCCCGGCCACCGTGCGCAACGACATGGCGGTCCTCGAGGAGGAGGGTTACATCCGGCAGCCGCACACCAGTGCCGGCCGGGTGCCCACCGACGCGGGTTACCGTCTCTTCGTCGACCGGCTCACCAGGATCAAGCCGCTGAGCCCGGCCGAGCGCCGCGCGATCGAGCGATTCATGGTGGGCGTCGTCGACCTCGACGACGTGGTGCACCGCACGGTCCGGCTGCTGGCGCAGCTGACCCGCCAGGTCGCCGTCGTTCAGTACCCGAGTCTCTCCCGCTCCGCGGTCCGTCACCTCGAGCTGGTGCCGATCTCCACGACCCGGCTCACGCTCGTGATGATCACCGACACCGGGCGGGTCGAGCAGCGGCTCGTCGAGATGCCGGGTCCGGTCGCGCCGGACGACGTGTGGGAGATGCGCCGCCGGGTGAACGAGAAGCTGGCCGGTCAGAAACTCGCCGACACCCCGGTCCTGGTGCAGAAACTCGTCGACGAGACGGCTCCGGATCGTCGCCCGACGATGGCGTGTCTCGCCTCGGTGTTGCTCGAGACGCTCGTCGAGCGGAGTGAGGAGCGCCTCGCGCTTGCCGGTACTGCCAATTTGACCCGCGGTGGTGTGCTGGACTTCCAGGGCACGCTGCGCCCCGTCCTCGAAGCCCTCGAGGAAGAGGTCATCTTGCTGAAGCTGATCGGCGACCTGGAGCCGAGCACCACCCGGGTCCGGATCGGCGACGAGAACGAGATCGACAACCTGCGGTCCGCGTCCGTGGTGAGCAGCGGTTACGGGCCGGGTGCGACGATCGTTGGTGGGCTCGGTGTTCTGGGGCCCACCCGCATGGATTACCCGGGCACCATCGCTACTGTTCGTGCAGTGGCACGGTACGTTGGCGACCTGTTGGCACAGAATTGACGGATTCGCGCAGACATTGAGGACTCCAAACCCCGTGGCCAAGGACTACTACGGAATTCTCGGCGTGAGCCGGGAAGCCACCGACGACGAGATCAAGCGCGCCTACCGCAAACTGGCTCGGCAGTACCACCCCGACGTCAACCCGGACCCCGAGGCGCACGAGAAGTTCAAAGAGATCAACGCGGCCTACGAGGTTCTCTCGGACGACCAGAAGCGTCAGATCGTCGACCTCGGCGGCGACCCGCTCGCGCCCGGTGGCGGCGGCGCTCCCGGCCCCGGTGGAGCGGGACCTTTCGTCGGCTTCCAGGACATCATGGACGCGTTCTTCGGCACGGCGGCCGGTGGTGGCTCCCGTGGCCCGCGCCCGCGGACCCGTCCCGGCGCCGACGCGATCCTGCGCCTCGAGCTCGACCTGGTGGAGACCGCGTTCGGCGTCGAGGCGCCGATCACCGTCGACACCGCGGTCCTCTGCACCCAGTGCTCCGGCGCCGGCACCGCCCCCGGCACGCACCTCGCCACCTGTGAGGTCTGCTCCGGTCGTGGTGAGGTCCAGTCGGTGCAGCGAACCTTCCTCGGCCAGGTGGTCTCGTCCCGCCCCTGTTCCAACTGCCAGGGTCACGGCACGGTCATCCCAACCCCCTGCCCGACCTGCGCCGGTGACGGCCGGATAAGGACTCGCCGCTCCCTCACCGTGAAGATTCCGGCGGGCGTCGAGGACGGCATGCGCATCCGGCTGGCCCAGCAGGGTGAGGTCGGCCCCGGCGGCGGCACCGCCGGCGACCTCTACGTCGAGATCCACGAGCGCCCGCACGACGTCTACTCCCGCAAGGGCGACGACCTGCACTGCCGCGTCACGCTCCCGATGACCGCGGCCGCCCTCGGCACCAGGATGACCATCAAGACCCTGGACGGCGAGGAGAACATCGAGGTCAAGGCCGGCACCCAGCCGGCCAGCACGCTCCGCATCCGCGGCAAGGGCGTCCCGCACCTGCGCGGTCAGGGCCGCGGCGAACTCTTCGTGCACCTCGACGTCAAGACGCCGACCAAGCTCACCGTCGACCAGGAGCGCATGCTCCGCGACTTCGCGAAAACCCGCGGCGAGGACGTTGCCGAGCTCTCCAAGCAGGGCGGCTTCTTCTCCCGGATGCGTGACGCTTTCAACGGGCATTAAAGACATTTGTCGCAGCGCAGGGGGGCGGCCTTCAGTCCGCTTTTGGGCGGCGGGTGGGGCGGTTGGATGGGTTCAGACCGTCGCTCCCGCCGAGGGCCCGGCGCGGGTTCGCTGACGCTCCCCGCGCCGGGCGACGTGCGTGAGTGGTTGCGCCCCTCTTCTCTCAGTCCCGTAGCGTCTCCGGTGTGTCTGCGCCGCTGTTTCTGGTCGAGAGTCTCCCCGCCGGTTCGTCGTTCACGCTCGACGGCCCCGAGGGCCACCACGCCGCCACCGTGCAGCGGCTCCGGGCAGGCGAAACCCTGATCCTCGCCGACGGCCGGGGCGGCTCCGCAAAAGCCGAGGTCAGCGCCGTCGGCAAGGGCAGCGTCGACGTGTCGATCACATCCCGCTCGCAGGAGCCGGCAGCCGACCCCCGGCTGGTCGTGGTCCAGGGCATCGCGAAAGGCGACCGCGGCGAACTCGCCGTCCAGGCGATGACCGAGGTCGGCGTCGACGAGATCGTCCCGTGGGCGGCGTCCCGCTCGGTCGCCCAGTGGCGCGGCGACCGGGGTTTCAAGGCCCGTGACAAGTGGGCCGCCACCGCCCGTGAAGCCGCCAAACAGGCACGCCGCTCCTGGCTTCCCCTGGTGGCCGGCGACCCGGACTGCTCGACGAAGCAGGTGGCGTCCCGCCTGTCCGAATCCGCCGCGGCGTTCGTGCTGCACGAGGAGGCGACGTCGCGGCTGACCGAGGTGCCGCTCCCGTCCGCCGGGGAGATCATGCTGGTGGTCGGCCCGGAAGGTGGGATCAGCGACCCGGAGCTCCAGGCGTTCGAGGATGCGGGCGCCGTGCCGGTCCGCCTGGGCGCCGCCGTCCTGCGAACCTCGACCGCAGGCGTCGCAGCCCTATCCGTGCTGTCCACCCGCCTGACCCGCTGGTAGCCGGGTCCCGCCGGGGTTGGGTGGCGCCGGGTTCGGGTGCGTGCTGAGCGGGTGCGTGCCGGGTCCGGGTGCGCGCCGGGTCCGGGCGCGCCGTGGGTCGCGTCTCGCGGTCCTGGGTGGCGCTTTCGCGGTCCCGGGTGGCACCTCGCGGCCCTTGGGGGCGTCTTGCGGTCCTCTGGCTCGCAGATCTTGGAAACGCCGATGCCGGCTGGCGCTCAGTGCGGACAAATCGGATGCCAGGCAGCACTGACCCTGCTGGTTTATTCGGTGGTTAGGCGGCGAGGGTGAAGTTGAGGCGTTGGAGGTGGGTGGTGCGGGTGCGGTTGAGGGGTTTGCCGGTCCAGTAGTGGTCGAGGCGGATGATGTTGATGGCGGTGGCGGCGAGGGTGTGTTCGAGGGTGGTTTTGGGCAGGCCGCGGTAGCGGGCGGTGCGGATGCCGGTGACGTGGGTGGTTTGGCGGATGGTGCCTTCGATGCCGGCGCGGGTGTGGTAGCGGGTTTTCCATTCGCTGGTGTTCTGCTGGGTGCGGTGGGTGGTGGCGGCTTCGTGCAGGTCGCGGGGTTGCAGGCCGATTTTGCGGCGGTCGCTGGTGGTGCAGAGTGGTTTGACGGGGCAGGGTTGGCAGGTGTGTCGGGGCCAGGCGACGATGATGGTGTCGGTGCCGTGGGATTGGGTGGGTGTCCAGGTGCTGCTGGTGTGGCCTTGGGGGCAGACGCTGTGGTGGGTGTCGTAGTCGATGGTGAACGCGGCTTTGTCGTAGCCGTTGCCGGCGCGGGCTTGGGTGGAGTTGTCGGTTAGCAGGGGGGCGATCAGGGTGATGCCGTGGTCGCGGGCGGCGGTGACGAGCAGGTGCGCGGACGGGTAGCCGGAGTCGACCAGGTGTTCGGCGGGGGTCAGGTTCTTGTCGGCGAGTTGCTGGTGGATGGTGGCGGTCATCGCGTTGTCGGCGGTGCTGGCTGCGGTGGTGACCACGTTGGTGATCAGGTTCGGGTGGTCCCCGCGTCCGGTGCTGCCGCTGGCGGTGTGGGGTTCGGGTGGGTCGCAGGTTTCGGTGAGGTGGACTTTGTATCCGGTCCAGGCCTTACCGCGTTTGGTGGCGTAACGGGCGTCGTGTTCATACGGCGAGGCGATCCGGTCTCTGGCCGGCGGGACACCGTCCCCGCTGGGGGCGGGGTCCCGCCGTCGCACCTCCCGCCGGCCGCTGCTGTCGGTGTCGCCGCAGAACTGCTGGATCCAGATCCGGCGTAACGCCTGGACCGCGGGGATCTCGGCCAGCCAGGGCGGGGCGTCCGGCTGGTGCACGGCATCGAGCAGGTGATAGCCGTCGCGGCCGTACTGCAGCAGCAGTTCGTCGCGTCGGGTCTGGCTGGCCGGTAGCCGCAGATTGTCGATCCGGGCGCCGTAAACGTCGAGCCAGGACGCGTCGATCACCGTGGTCAGCCAGTCCGGCGCCGCGGCGGACAACGCTTCCAACGCGGCCCGCACCGTTTCCCCGGCCAGCTCCAGACGGTTGAGCCGGCGGATCGCCGCGAGCACATGCGTGGAATCGGTGCGCTGCCGACCGGCGGCCTTGACCAGCTTCAACGCGGCCAGCCGCTGCAACAACGCGTCCAGCGCCAGACTGCTCAGCTCACCATCGACCAGCCTCGCCCGGAACTCACTGAGCACACTGGCATCGAACCCCGGATCGTCCAACTCCAAACCCAGCGCGTATTTCCAGGTGATCCGGTCCCGGACCGCCTCAGCGGCCTGCCGATCGGTGAGATCCTCCGCGAACTGCAACACACTGACGATCATCAACTGCGCCGGAGAAATCCCCGGCCGTCCCCGCACCCCGAACACAGCCACAAACCGGCCGTCCTCATACACCTGACCCAACTCATCACGGATCCGCGTCGCCAGATTCCCCTTCCGAAACGCCGCCCGCGCCATCCGCGCAGTCTGCTCCGGAACCTCAGGCCACGGCCTTGGCTGCATCGACATGACCACATAACTCCATCGACGGCCATAGGTAACGGACACGCCCACCGAATAAGCCATCAGGGTCAGCACTGTTAACCAGCCGGGCGAGGCGAGCTGGTTAACAGCGCTGTCAGCAGCATGCTCGGGCAACACTATGAGCCAGCCGGTCCGGCCGGACCGGCCGGACCGGCTGGACCGGCCGGACCGGCCGGACCAGCTGATTCACAGTGTCAGCCGATTCTTGTCGTGGTGGTGCTTCGGGGGTCGTCGAGGGCGTGGGCTGCGATCACCGTGTAGGTGCCGGGGATCGTCTGCCAGCCGTCGTTCCAGACCTGGAAGGCGCGTTCCGGCAGGGGGATTCGGGCGGTGACCGTTTCGCCCGGGGCGGCGGCCACCGAAACGAACCCGGCCAGCCAGCGCTCCGGCCTTTCCAGCACGGTTGACGGCGCGGTTGACGGCGCGGTTGACGGCGCGGTTGACGGCGTGGCCGCCGGCATGGTTGACGGCGTGGCCGCCGGCTCGCCCCCAAGGGAGACCGGCGAGCCGGGGTAAGAGAGATAGATCTGGACGACCTCTCGGCCGGGGCGCTCACCCATGTTGGTAACGGACACAAGAGCCTCACCCTCGGTGACCGCTAGATCCCCGTACCCCCATGTGGTGTAACCCAGACCGTGACCGAACGTGAAGAGTGGGCGTTCCGGGGAGCGCAACCACGCGCGGTATCCGATGAAGATGTCCTCGTCGTAGGTGAGCGCGCCGTCCGTGACGCGGACGTCGAGGACCGGGCAGTCCTGTTCGCGCCGGGGCCAGGTGGTCGGCAGGCGGCCGCCGGGTTCCTCGACGCCGAGGAGCACGTCGGCGAGCGCGGCGCCCGCCTCCTGGCCGGGGAACCAGGTGAGCAGGACCGCCGCCGCCTCCTCTGACCAGGGCAGGAGCACCGGTGAGCCGGCGTTGACCACGACGATGGTGCGCGGGTTGGCGGCGGCCACCCGGGAGACCAGCTCGTCCTGGCGGCCGGGCAGGGCCAGCGAGGTGCGGTCGAAGCCTTCCGACTCGACCTGCTCGGTGGTGCCGACCACGACGACTGCCACGTCCGAGCGGGCCGCGAGGTCGACGGCGGCGGCGATCAGGCCCTCCTCGTCGGGGCCCGGAGGGCGGTGACCGAGCGTGGTGGCTACCGAGTGTGCCATTCCGGGCTCGAAAGTCTGGCGGAGCACCACCGGAACGGTCACGCCGGCTTCCAGGGTGATCGGGAAGCGCTGTTCGCGCGGGTGCAGCAGCAGGTCGGCGCGGCCGGTGCCGGGCGGGTGCAGCGAGCCCTGGTAGAGCTTCTGGTCGCCGACGGTCAGCTCGAACGCGCCGAAGCCGGAGATCGCCAGCAGGTGCTCGCCGGAGACCTCGGGGGTCAGCGAGGTGCGCAGGACCATGCTGGTCGTCGTGGCGACGTCGCGGCCGCCGGGCAGGTCGCCGATCCAGCGGACCGTGCCGGTCGCGACGGTGAAGTCGTATCCGTCCAGGTCGAGCTGGAACGTGCCCCAGTCGGGGCCCTCCGCGGCGGGCAGGAACGGTCGCGGGTCGGCGCCGACCGCGTAAGCGACCTCGACGCCGGGGAGGACGGCGCGCAGGCCGTCCAGCGGTGAGATCACGTGCGGCGGGGTGACCTGGGCGCTGCCGCCGCCGAGCACGCGGGCGTCGGTGGCGAGGGCGCCGATCACCGCGACCCGGGACAGGTCGCCCGCGGTCAGCGGCAGCACGCCGTCGTTGCGGGCCAGCACGAACGAGCGGACCGCCACCTGGTGCGCGACGGCCGTGCCGTCCTCGTCGAGCGGCACGTCGGTCACGGGGTGGCTCTCCAGCGCGCCGGTCCGCATGGCGAGCAGCAGCACCCGGCGTACCTTGTCGTCGATCAACTCTTCCGGCACCTGGCCGGACCGGACCGCCTCGGCCAGCGCCGGACCCCATGGGTTGTCCATCGCCGGCATCGCGATGTCGAGGCCGCCGAGCGCGGTGCCGACCGTCGAGCGTGCGGCTCGCCAGTCCGAGACGACCACCCCGTCGAAGCCCCACTCGCGCTTGAGGATGTCCTCCTGGATCACTCCGTGCGCGGCCATCGGTGTCCCGTTCACCCCGTTGTACGCGCTCATCACGCCCCACCCGCCGGCCGCCGCGACCCGCTCGAACGGCGCCAGGTAGAGCTCGCGCAGCGCCCGGTCCGGGATCCGGACGTCCACGGTCATCCGGTCGGTCTCGAAGTCGTTGCCGACCAGGTGCTTGACCGTGGTGCCGACGCCGTGGCTCTGCACGCCTGTCACGAACCCGGTGGCGATCTCGCCGCTGAGCAGCGGGTCCTCGGAGTAGCACTCGAAGTGCCGGCCGCCGAGCGGGGTGCGGTGCAGGTTCACGGTGGGGCCGAGCAGCAGGTGCACGCCCTTGCGGCGGGACTCCTGGCCGAGCAGCCGGCCGGCTCGTTCGGCGAGGGCGACGTCCCAGGTCGCGGCGAGGGCGGTGGGGCTGGGCAGGGCGATCGACGGGTCGTCGGGGGCGTACCCGGTGCCGCGGACGCCGACCGGGCCGTCGGACATGACGAGTGAGCGCAGGCCGATGCGCGGGATCGCGGGCAGGGACCAGAAGTCCTGTCCGGTCAGCAGGGACACCTTCTCGTCCAAGGTCAGCTGAGCGAGCAGGTGATCGAGATCGGTCATGAGAGCGCTCCCAGAATATGCGACATGGATCCGCCGACCATTCAATCCGCAACACCTAAGATCCGATAGGTGGAAAACTCCTGCCTCTTCTGCCGCATCGTGTCCGGGGAGATCCCGGCGACCGTCGTGCACCGCACCGAGACCACCGTGGCCTTCCGGGACATCGACCCCAAGGCGCCGACGCACGTCCTGGTGATCCCGGTCGCGCATCACGCCGACGTGGTCGCGCTCGCCGCCGACCCCTCCGCCGCCGCCGACGTGCTGGCCACCGCGGCCGCGGTCGCCGAGAAGGAGGGCCTGACCGGCGGCTTCCGGCTGATCTTCAACACCGGGCGGGACTCCGGCCAGGAGGTCTTCCACGTGCACGCGCACGTCCTCGGCGGCACCCCGCTGGGCCCGATGCTGGCCGGCCAGTGACCGCGCCGCTCTCCCGCTACGAACGCGTCGCCCGCAAGGTCCAGGCCGACGGCCGGGTGCCGGCCCTCTCGGTCGCGCTGCACCGCGCCGACCGGGAACCCTGGGCGTTCACCGTCGGCGAGTCCGGCAACGCCGCGCATCCGCTCGGTCCGGAGACCCGGTTCCGGATCGGCTCGGTCACCAAGACGTTCACCGCGGTGCTCGTCATGCAGGCCCGCGACGAGGGGCTGATCGACCTGGACAAGCCGGTCTCGGCGTACCTCGACGTGCCCGCGCACGGCGACGCCACGCTGCGCCGGCTGCTCTCGCACACCGCCGGTTACCAGCGCGAGCCGTACGGCGACGTCTGGGACACCCTGATCACCCCGGACGCGGCGAAGCTGGTCGCCGAGCTGGACCGGGCCGAGCGGGTCCTGCCGAACGCCCGCCGGTTCCACTACTCCAACCTGGGCCTGGCAGTGCTCGGCCAGCTCGTCGCCAAGGTCCGCGGCGGCACCTGGGAACAGGTCCTCGACGAGTACGTCCTGACCCCGCTCGGCCTGCGTGCCACCACCGTGACGACGCCGCGACAGGCCGCGATCGGGTACGTGGTCGACGCGTACTCCGACGCCGCCCGCCCGGAGCCGCCGATCGAGCTGGCCGGTGTCGCGCCCGCCGCGCAGCTCTGGAGCACCGCCTCGGACATGGCCAAGTGGGCCGCGTTCCTGGCCAGCCCGGAACGGATCGACCCGGACGGCCGGGTGCTCGCCGCCGCCACTCTCGACGAGATGCGCTGGCCGCTGACCACCACCGACGAGACGCTCTGGGGCGCCGGCTTCGGGCTCGGCCTGATCCTGGTGCCGGAGGGGCGGCGGGTCGTGCACGTCGGCCACGACGGCGCGATGCCCGGCTTCCTGGCCGGCGTCTACGGCCGCCGGGGCGGCGAGGGCAACCCGGGCGCGCTGGGCTGCGCGGTCCTCGGCTCGTCGGGCGGGGCCGGCCAGATCAACGAGCTGGTGCACGAGCTGCTCCGGCTCGCCGTCGAGCTGGACCCGGCGGAGATCCGGCCGTGGCGGATCGCCCCGCCGGCGCCGACGGCGTACCGGTCGGTGCTCGGCCGCTGGTGGAGCGAGGGCTCCGAGTTCGTCTTCGCCTGGCACGACGGCCGGCTGGAGGCCCGCCTCGCGGACGCGCCAGCGGACCGGCCGCCGGCGGTGTTCGCGCCGCTGCCGGACCGGCCGGACGTGCTCCGGACGGTGTCCGGCCGGGAGACCGGCGAGCTGCTGCGGCTGACCCGGGACGACAGCGGCGAAGTGGTCCGGATGCACTGGGCGACCTATCGGTTCCGCAGGTTCCAGGACGGGTTCGACGGCGGGCCCGCTTCCGCAGGTCCGGAGCCCGTACCGGCCGGGTGATCGTGCGCGGGGCGGCGATAATGGCATCGGCGAGGCACCGGCCGAGCGGATAGGATGGCACGATCCTTCAGCACGCCGCCCCGCAAAGGCGACGTAGAGAAAGAGAGCAGGTGGCGGAGGCCCGCAGGGCCGCCCTATGACCGGTACGCCGAACTCTTCCAGCACGGGCTCGTCCAGCCCGGTGCGGGCGCAGACCAAGATCTCGGTCAGTGATCCGAAGATCATGGTGAACCTGCTCGGCGCCAAGGACGAGATCCTCCGTCTCATCGAGAAATCCCTCAGCAGCGACGTGCACGTTCGCGGCAACGAGATCACCGTCACCGGTGAGCCGGCCGACAACGCCACGGCTGAGCGTCTCTTCTCCGAGCTCGTCGAGCTCATCGAGAAAGGCGAGACGCTGAGCGTGGACGCCGTCCGGCGCACTCTCGCGATGCTCGAGGCGAACACCACCGAGCGCCCCGCCGAGGTGCTCACCCTCAACATCCTGTCCCGGCGCGGGCGCACCATCCGGCCCAAGACGCTGGGGCAGAAACGCTACGTCGACGCCATCGACGAGAACACCATCGTCTTCGGGATCGGCCCCGCCGGTACCGGTAAGACGTATCTCGCCATGGCGAAGGCGGTGCAGGCGCTGCAGGCCAAGGAGATCAGCCGGATCATCCTGACCCGGCCGGCGGTCGAGGCCGGTGAGCGGCTCGGCTTCCTGCCGGGCACGCTGACCGAGAAGATCGATCCCTACCTGCGGCCGCTCTACGACGCTCTGCACGACATGCTCGACCCGGAGTCCATCCCGCGGCTGATGGCCGCCGGGACGATCGAGGTCGCGCCGCTGGCGTACATGCGGGGCCGGACGCTGAACAACGCGTTCATCATTCTGGACGAGGCGCAGAACACCACGCCCGAGCAGATGAAGATGTTCCTGACCCGTCTCGGCTTCGGCTCCAAGATCGTGGTGACCGGTGACGTGACCCAGGTCGACCTGCCCGGCGGCACGTCGAGCGGCCTCAAGGTCGTGCGGGAGATCCTGCGCGACGTCGAGGACGTGCACTTCGCGGAGCTCTCCAGCTCCGACGTGGTGCGGCACCGCCTGGTCGCCGAGATCGTCGACGCCTACGCCAGGTTCGACGCGGACCAGGAACAACAGGCAGCACAATCCGTCCATGCCGTGCCCGGCCGGGCCGCCAGTGGTGGCCGCACCGGTCGGCGGCGCTGATTCGCAAGGGGTAATCGCACCACTATGTCCATCGAGATCGCCAACGAGTCGGGAGTCGAGGTCGACACCGACGCGATCCTCGCGGTTGCCCGGCACGCCCTGGACGAGATGGGGGTCAACCCACTCGCTGAGCTGTCGATCCTGCTCGTCGACATCGACTACATGGCCGAGCTGAACCATCGGTGGATGGGCAGCGACGGGCCGACCGACGTGCTCGCCTTCCCGATGGACGAGGGCAGCGTCGATCACGGTCCGGGCGAGTCGGGTGTCGGCGAGCCGGCTCTGCTCGGCGACATCGTGCTGGCGCCCGAGGTGGCGGCGAAACAGGCCGCCGTCGCCGGGCACTCCGCCGCCGACGAGCTGCACCTGCTGACCGTGCACGGCGCGCTGCACCTGCTCGGTTACGACCACGCCGAGCCGGACGAGGAACGGGAGATGTTCGCTCTGCAGAACAAGCTTCTGCAGAGCTGGCGCGCCACACGCAAGGCCGGCTGACCATGGAGCCCGCCTCTCTGCTGGCAGCGCCCGCCTCGGCGGGCCTGCCGGACCTGCAACTGATCATCTGCGCGGTGGCCCTGGTGCTGCTGGCCGGCCTGGCGTCGATGACCGACGCCGCGCTGGCCACGGTCAGCCAGGCCCGCTCCGCGGAACTGGCCCGGGAGGGCCAGCGCGGCGCGACCGCGCTCTCCGCCGTCGCCGGTGACGTGGTCCGCTACGTCAACCTGCTCCTGCTGCTGCGCCTGCTCTGCGAGCTCACCGCGACCACCCTGGTGGCGCTCGTCGCGGTGGACACCTGGGGCGTCGGCTGGCAGGCGGCGCTCGTCGCGGCCGGCACGATGACGCTGGTCAGCTTCGTGGTGATCGGTGTCGCCCCGCGGACCGTGGGCCGTCAGCACGCGTACGCGGTGGGCCGGGCGACCGCCCCGCTGGTGCGCTGGCTCGGCAGGGTGCTCAACCCGCTCGCCCAGCTGCTGATCCTGATCGGCAACGCGGTGACGCCGGGCAAGGGCTTCCCGGAGGGCCCGTTCGGCAGCCAGGTGGAGCTGCGTGAGCTGGTCGACCTGGCGGAGCAGCGCGGTGTCGTCGAGCACGGCGAGCGCGAGATGATCCACTCGGTGTTCGCGCTCGGCGACACGATCGCCCGTGAGGTGATGGTGCCGCGGACCGAGATGGTGTGGATCGAGGCGCCGAAAACCCTCCAGCAGGCGCTCTACCTCTTCCTGCGCTCCGGGTTCTCCCGGATCCCGGTGATCGGCGAGACCGTCGACGACGTGCTCGGCGTGCTCTATCTGAAAGACGTGATCCGCCGCACCCAGAACGGTGATCCGGCGGCGACCGCGCAGGCGGTGGCGGACGCGATGCGCCCCGCCACCTTCGTGCCCGAGTCGAAACCGGTCGACGACCTGCTCTCCGAGATGCAGGCCGCCCGCTCGCACGTGGTGATCGTGGTGGACGAGTACGGCGGCACCGCCGGCCTGGTCACCATCGAGGACATCCTCGAGGAGATCGTCGGCGAGATCACCGACGAGTACGACGTGGAGCGCCCGCCCATCGAGCACTTCGAGGACGGCTCGGTGCGGGTCGCCGCCCGGCTGCCGATCGAGGACCTGGGCGACGTGTTCGGCGTCGAGCTGCCCACCGACGAGGTGGAGACGGTCGGCGGCCTGCTCGCGCAGACGCTGGGCCGGGTGCCGATCCCGGGCGCTCACGTCGACGTGAACGGGCTGCACCTGGTCGCCGAGGGCACCACCGGCCGGCGGAACCGGATCGACTCGGTGCTGGTGCGCCGATCGGGCCCGGAGCCGGCCGACGACGAGAAGAACGACGAGAACGTCACCGAGACCGAGGAAAGACAACCCGCAGATGCCTGAGCAGATCAACGCCGCCGTTCCGGTGCCCGTCACGGACGGCACCCCGCTGAGCGCCGAGGACGCCAAGCTGGTCACGCTGGCGCGCAGTTCGCGCGCCCGGACCGGGGCGGTCGAGGGCGCGGCGGTGCGCGACCAGGACGGTCGCACCTACGCGGCGGCGTCGGTGGCGCTGCCCAGCCTCGCCGTGACCGCATTGCAGCTGGCCGTGGCGCAGGCGGCGTCCTCCGGCGCGACGAAACTGGAGGCGGCCGCGGTGGTGACCGAGGCGTCGACGCTGGACGGCTCCGGGCACGCCGCGGTGCGTGACCTGGCCGCCGACGCGCCGGTGCACGTGGCCGGCCCGGACGGCTCGCTGCTCGGCACGGTCCTCTGATGGCCCAGGAACCGGACGACCGCCATCTCACTCCGGGCGAGCGCAACGCCCGCCGCCGCCAGGAGCGTCAGGCAGCCAAGAAGAGCAATCCATCGGGTACGGGGGAGGCCCGCCCCACCGCTGACCCCCGGCCGCCCCGCAAGCCCCGGACCCGCTCCAAGGCTTCTGCCGCGCCCGACGCCCGTACCGGAAGCGGGGTCTCGCAAAGAGTGCACCGGCACAAGGCCGCGCGTTCCGACAAGCGGGAGGACGGGGTGTACCGTGCCGGTTTCGCCTGTTTCGTCGGGCGGCCCAACGCCGGCAAGTCGACGCTGACGAACGCGATCGTCGGACAGAAGATCGCGATCACGTCGAACAAGCCGCAGACCACCCGGCACGTCATCCGCGGCATCCTGCACCGGCCGGACTCGCAGCTCGTGCTGGTCGACACGCCGGGTCTGCACCGGCCGCGCACGCTGCTCGGCGAGCGGCTGAACGACCTGGTCCGGGAGACGTGGAGCGAGGTCGACGTGATCGGCATCTGCTTCCCGGCGGACGAGCCGGTCGGGCGTGGCGACCGGTTCATCTCCTCGGAGATGGCCGAGCTGAAAGCCACCGTGATCGCCGTGGTGACGAAGGTCGACCTGGTCAGCCCGCAGGTGCTGGCCGAGCGGCTGCTCGCGGTCTCGCAGCTCTACGACTTCGCCGAGATCATCCCGGTCAGCGCGGTCTCCGGGCACCAGGTGGAGCAGCTGACCGACGTGATGGTGAAGTACCTGCCGGAGTCGCCGCAGCTCTACCCGGACGACGTGCTGACCGATGAGCCGGAACAGGTGCTGATCGGGGAGCTGATCCGGGAGGCGGCGCTGGAGGGCGTGCGCGACGAGTTGCCGCACTCGATCGCCGTGCTGGTCGAGGAGATGCAGGTCGAGGGCAAGCTCACCAAGATCTACGCGGATCTGTACGTGGAGCGGCCCAGCCAGAAGTCGATCGTGATCGGGACCCGGGGCGAGCGGCTCAAGCAGGTGGGCTCACAGGCGCGGGTGCAGATCGAAGAGCTTCTGGGCGGCAAGGTTTATCTGGATCTTCACGTGCGCGTCGCCAAGGAGTGGCAGCGGGATCCGAAGCAACTTCGTAAGCTGGGCTTTTGAATCGATAATTAGACATTTCCTGACTATGGGATAGTTCACCGGGATTTGCGCTTTTCGGTCGAGGGCGGGTAACACCTTCGGTCATGCGGAACCGGTACCTGGACCTGTTGCGTGCGGCGGCGACCGTGCGGGTCGTGGTCTACCACCTCACCGGCTGGACAGCGCTGACAGTGATATTTCCGGCTATGTCGGTGATGTTCGCGCTGGCCGGCTCACTGATGGCCGCGTCGCTGGACCGGTTCGGGGTGTGGGCGGTGGAACGGCGCCTGCGGCGGTTGCTGCCGTCGCTCTGGGTGCTGGGCCTGCTGATCGCGGTGCCGGCGATGCTCATCGCCGGTACCCCGTTCGACGTACACCTGCTGCTCTGGGGTTTTCCGCTGGTGAATCCGGAGGCCACCGGGTGGTGGATGCAGTCGCTGAGCCACACCTGGTACTTGCGGGACTTCCTGTGGTTCGTGCTGTTGTCTCCGCTGCTGCTGCCGGTGTTCCGCCGATTTCCGGTGGTGACGGTTCTGACGCCGTACGCGGTGCTGGCGATCTTGGAAATTGGCGGGTTCCGCGTCCCGGCGGTGCCGCATGACCTCGCGCTGTATGGCGGCGCCTGGCTGCTCGGCTTCGCCCACCACGACGGTCACCTGCGCCGGCTCGGGCGCAAACGGCTGTTCACGCTGGCCGCCGCCCTGGCCGTGCCCGGCGCCGCCTGGGCCTTCACCCATCCCGGCCCGCGCGGCTACGACCTCAACGACATCCCGCTCGGCAACGCGCTCTGGTCCGCCGCGTTCATCCTGGTGGCGCTGGGGCTGTCGCCGGTGGTCCGGGAGCACCGCGTCCTGGCCGTCCTGAACGCCCGGGCGCTGACGATCTACCTCTGGCACATCCCGGTGATCGTGGCGGTCACCCAGGTCGGTGAGGCGCAAGGGCTGCCGGTGAGGGGCTGGGTCGGTATCTCGTGGCGTGCCGTCGTGGTGGTCGTGCTGCTCGGGCTGGCGCTGGCCGCGGTGGGCTGGGTGGAGGACCTGGCGGCGGGCCGCAGGCCTGTGCTGGCGCCCGGCCGACGGATTCACGCTCCGGTGCCGGCCTCGCCTGGACCGGACTCGCCTGGACCGGCCTCGCCTGGGCCGGCCTCGCCTGGGCCGGCCTCGCCTGGGCCGGCCTCGCCTGGGCCGGCCTCGCCTGGGCCGATCTCGTCCGGCCCGGGCTCGCCGGCTCCGGTGTCAGCGGGTCGTCACGGAGAGGTCGCCGCTTCGCGTGCGTAGGTCGATCACGTTGGTGGCCCGCGGGTCGTTCGTGAGGTTCTCCACGACCTCGTCGCCGCTGCCCGTGTCGGTGCGGATCTGGTAGGCGCCCTCCGGGACCGTCAGGTTCAGGTTGCCGCTCTGCACGGACGCGGTCACCGAGGCCGGCGTGCTCAGATCCATCTGCAGGTCGCCGGAGGTGGCCTTCGCCTGGATCGGGCCGGCGATCCGCTCGGCGATGACGTTGCCCGAGGTGAAGTCGACGGAGAGCGACGGCGCGCCGATCACCTGGAGGTCGCCGGAGGTCGCCTGCACCTTCACCGGGCCGGTGGCGTCCTCCACGATGACGTCGCCCGAGGTCAGGTTCAGATCGACGCCGCCGGTCCCGGAGAAGCGGATGTCACCGGAGGTCACCTTGCCCCGGACGGCCACCCCGGCCGGCGCGACGATCTCGTAGGAGACGCTGCACCGGTGGCCGCACTCGGTGGAGATGTCGAGCGTCGAGCCGGTGAGGCGGTAGGACGGGCCGGGGTTGGCCGAGCCGCGGACCACCCGCTTGATCCGGGTCTCCGTGACGCTGCCCGTGGTGATCACCACATCGCCGCTGGTACCGGACATCACGATGTCGGTGATTTTCGCCGTCTCGGTGTCGTCGAACGTCATGGTGGCGCCGACCACGCCGTCGCAGCCGGTCAGAGCAACCATCGACGCGGCGGCGAGAACAAGGGCAACTCTTCGGCTCATGCTGAAAACGCTATTTCCGCGGCCACCCCGAGCGCCATCGGTCCCGCCCCGGAGCCGACCCTGAGATCCGGGTCAGGGTTTGTCGTAGGCACCGGGCAGAATGGCGGGGTGCCTGCCGGATACCGACGCCAGCTCTACCGCGACGACGCGGTGGTCCTGCGTGTGCAGAAACTCGGCGAGAGCGACCGGATCGTCACCCTGCTGACCCGCCGGCACGGCCGGCTCCGCGCGGTCGCCCGGGGCGTGCGGCGCACCTCGTCGCGGTTCGGGGCGAGGCTTGAGCCGTTCGGCCACATCGACCTGCAGCTGGCCGGCTCGCCCGAAGGGCTGGGCAGCTCGCTGCACTCGGTCAGCCAGGTCGAGGCGATCGACCTCTGCGGCAAGAAACTGCTGGGCGACTACCCGAGATACACGGCTGCCAGCGCGATCTGCGAGACCGCGGAGCGGCTCACCCCGGTGGAGCGGGAGCCCGCGCTGCGGCTGTTCCAGCTCACCCTCGGCGCGCTCAAGGCCCTGGCGGCGGGCGAGCACGCCGGCAGCCTGGTCCTCGACGCGTACCTGTTGCGCGGCATGGCCTTCGCCGGTTGGGCGCCCGCGGTCAACGAGTGCGCGGTCTGCGGCACACCGGGGCAGCACGCCGCGTTCGCGGTTCCGGCCGGCGGCGCCGTCTGCCCGGACTGCCGTCCACCCGGCGCCGCCCACCCCAGCCCGGCCACCCTCGGCCTGATGTCCGCGCTGACCAGTGGCGACTGGGCGGTCGCCGACGCGTCCGAGCCCCCGGTCCGCCGGGAGTGCAGCGGCCTGGTCGCCGCCCACCTGCAATGGCACATGGAACGAGCGCTGCGTTCGCTGCCGCTTGTCGATCGACGGGAGTTGAACCCTTGAGCCCGCGTCCGCCCACCCCGCACATCTCCGGCGCCCGCCCGCCGCAGCTGCCCGCAGCCGCCCTGCCGAAACACGTGGCGATCGTCATGGACGGCAACGGCCGCTGGGCCAAGGAGCGCGGCCTGTCCCGGACGAAGGGGCACGAGCAGGGTGAGCACAGCCTGTTCGACACCGTCGAGGGCGCCATCGAGCTCGGCATTCCGTACCTGTCGGCTTATGCCTTCTCCACCGAGAACTGGAAGCGCTCGCCCGAGGAGGTGCGCTTCCTGATGGGTTTCAACCGCGACGTCATCCGCCGCCGCCGCGACCAGCTGGTCGACCTCGGCGTGCGGGTGGTCTGGTCCGGCCGAGCCGGGCGGCTGTGGAAAAGCGTGATCTCCGAGCTGCAGACCGCCGAGGAGATGAGCCGGAAGAACTCGACGCTCACCCTGCAGTTCTGCGTGAACTACGGCGGTCAGGCCGAGATCGCGGACGCGGCGGCGGCGATCGCCCGGGACGTGGCGGCCGGCCGGCTCAAGGCCGACAAGGTCAACGAGAAGACCATCCAGCGGTACCTCTACCACCCCGAGGTGCCGGATGTGGACATGTTCCTGCGCCCCTCCGGCGAGCAGCGGACCTCCAACTTCCTGCTCTGGCAGTCGGCGTACGCGGAAATGGTCTACCTGGACACCTTGTGGCCGGACTTCGACCGGCGGCACCTTTGGTATGCGTGCGAGTTGTACGCGCAACGGGACCGCCGGTTCGGGGGTGCGCTGCCGAACCCGGTCAGCCCGACATGAGGTGAGGGGGCCGGTGTGGCTGTTCGGCATCTGTGGCTCGTCCGGCACGGCGAGGCCGTGCCGGACCAGTCGGATCTGACCGAGGCGGGCCGGCAACAGGCCGAGCTGCTCGGGTTGCGGCTGGCCGGCCTTCCGCTGGAGGCGATAAGTCACAGCCCGAAGACGCGGGCGGCGCGCACCGCGCAGATCGTGGCCCGGCACTTTCCCCCGATGCCGGTCCTTCAGGCGCCGGAACTCGACGACCGGGTTCCCAGCGACGACCGGGCCGCGACCGCCGCGATGATCGCCCGGTTCACCGGCCCGGTCGTGGCGGAGAGCCACGAGCTGGTCATCACCCACAACTTTCAGGTGGGGTGGTTCCTCCGGGAGGCGTTCGCGGCGCCGACCGAGCGGTTCCGGGTGGTGAACCAGTGCAACACCGGGGTCACCCTGATCCGGTACCCGGCCGGACAGGCGCCCCGGGTGATCCTGGTCAACGACGTGACCCATCTGCCGGTGGAGCTGCGCTGGACCGGGTTCCCGCCGGAGCTGCGCCCGTGAGGGTCAGGCGGTCAGCGCCTCGATCGCCCGGTCGGGGTCGCTGAGGTCGGGCAGCACCGTGTGCGCGCCCGCTGCCTGCAGCTCGGCCGCGGTCGTGGCGCCGGTCGCCACCGCCACGGCGACCGCGCCGTTCGCCAGGGCGGCCCGCACGTCGTTCACCGTGTCGCCGATGACGACCGGCTGGAACGGTTCGCCGTACTTCGCCTCGGCCCGTTCCAGGCTCCGCTTCACGAGGGTGGCCCGGACGCTGTCGTCGGTGCCGTAACCGCCGACCTCGGCGTCGAACTCGTCGCCCAGCCCGAAGGCGGCGACCTTGGCCCGGGCGACCTCGGGCACGTTGCCGGTCACCAGGGTCTGCACCACCTCGGGCCGGCCCCCGAGCCGGGTCAGCACCTCACGGACGCCCGGCATGAGCGCCCCCTGCTCGGCGAACTCGTGCCGGGCCTCGTGCACGATCTCGATGTACCGGGCGAAGAAGCGCTCCGGCGTGCAGTCGGTCACCCCGTGCGTCGCGAACACCTCGGCGCAGATGTCCAGGTCGGTGCGCCCGCCGAAGACCGGCGTGTCCTGCCAGGCGACGCCCGTCACCTCGGTGAACGCGGCCTTCCAGGACCGCGCCGCGACCCCGCCACCGCGCAGCAGCGTGTAGTCGATGTCCCACATCACCAGCCGCTTCATCCCTGATTCAGCACCCGCTCGATGTGCTCCACCTTCGCGGTGAGCGCACCGGTGACGCCGGGCCGCACGTCGGCCTTGAGCGACAGGCTCACCCGTGGCGCGACGGCGGCGACGGCGTCCACGGCCTGCTTCACGACCGCCATCACCTCGTCCCACTCGCCCTCGACGGTGGTGAACATGGCATCGGTCCGATTGGGCAGTCCGGAGGCGCGGACGACGCGGACCGCCTCGGCGACGGCGTCCCCGACGGAGTCACCGGCCCCGATCGGCGTGACAGAGAAGGCAACCAGCATGGGGTCATCCTTCCAGGTCGGGCGCCTGAGTTGATCTATGCGTGGGACTGGCCTAGGCGTTGAGCAAGTTGTCCCTCGCTCTTTCGGGCCAGTCTGGAAGGAGTGCGAGCCCATGGAGGCTGTGGTGATGGAGAGCCCGATCGAAATCGACGCCAGGCGCTGATGGAGGCTGCCCGGATGCTCGACGACGCGATGGTGCCAGGCCTGGGCCAAACCGGCACGGGGCGAAAATCAGCGGCGGCGGTGGCGGAGCAGCTCGCTCACCTCGGCGGCCAGGTCGGTGGTGGCCTCGATCTCGGTCTTCCGGATGGAGACGTTCTCGATGTTGAAGCCGTAAGGGATGCCCAGGTGCTCGCAGAAGTCGATCAGATCCCGGGCGATCGCCACACATTGGCGGTACGACTCGGCCAGAGGGTCCTCGGCGTGCCGGAGGGAGTTCTGGAGCCAGCGGGGGACGTCCACGCCCAGCCAGCGGAGGAACTCCAGGGTCTTCGTCGAGCCGCAGAGCGACAGGGTGAAGATGATCGTGCGGGGCGTGACGCCGTCCGCGCGGCAGGCGTAGTAGTAGTCGGAGAGCAGGTTCTTCGTCTCGTTGACGTGGTAGACGACCTGGGAGATGAAGAAGCCGGCGCCGCGTTGCTGTTTCGCGAGCATGCGCAGGTGCTCGTCGGGGCGTTCGCCGATCACGACGGCGCCCAGGGGCAGCTCCGGGCGTACCTCGGACCGCAGCGCCTGTGCCTCCCGCAGGCTGGTGCGCACCGTCTTGCCGCCGGAGGAGGCGCCGACGAAGACGCTCAGGACCCGCTCGTCGACGCCGGACATCCACTCGCGCAGCTCGGACGGGGAGTACTTGCCGACGCAGCGGTAGATGACCACCGGCTTGTCCCAGCCGCTCAGATGGTCGGCGTAGTAGCGGGCCGGGTCGAGGGTCTCCAGGAAGGGGAAGGGCCGCTCGTCCGGGTTGCGGTCGGACTCGTCGTCGATGTCGTACAGGATCAGGCCGTCGAGGTCCAAGCCGTTGAGCCGGTCCAGGGTGACCTTGGCGATCTCGGTGACCCGCTCCCCGGCGGTGCTGCGCCGAGGCGGCGTGATGCTGAAGAGCAGCACGCCGCTGCGCGCTTCGGCCAGCTGTTGTGGCAGGTGGAGACGAGTCATGCCCCCACAGTAGGGAATTGTCGATCAGTGGTCGGCACAGCAGGGGGTCGGATCCCGCCTTTCGAACGGGATCAGCCGCCCGCCGGCCGCCGGGGTGGTGACCAGCACCAGTTCGCCGCCACGGAACTGGGGACGGACGAAATCGCCGGTCTCCACCACCGTGTCCGGTGCGGCCGGCCCGCTACCGAGGACCTCGACCCGGGAGATCGAACTGCGCTGCAGGATCTCGCTGACGGTCAGTTCCCCGGTCAGCCGTTCGACGCCGGGGAAGCACACGGCACGGCCGTATCGTCCCGCGGCGGCGATGTCGGCGGCCGCCTGCAACCCGTCCGCACTCTCGTAGGAGAGCGCGGTGAGCAGGCTGATCGCCACGTGCGGGAACGGCTCCGCCACCAGATGCGTGCAGGCCAGCACGGGTGCCGGGGTCAGCTCGGCGATCCAGTGGTCGGCCTCGGCGAGGGTGCGGTGACCCCGGCTGAGGCCGACGATCCGGGCGGCGCCGGCCGCCGGAGCGGCCGGCGCTACGGAGAACATCATCGCGGGAGGACCCAGATGGGGTTGGTGTAGAACCACAGGTCGCCCCACGGGTCGGCGGCGCCGGACACGTCCAGCTGGGGACCGTACGGGTCGACCGAGGCACCCATCAGACCCGGCTGGGTCCGGTTGCCGTCGGTACCCCGTACCCGGAGGTAGAAGGGCTTGTCGAGACGGCCCAGGGGGTAGGTCAGCGTGATCCTCCCGCTGGTCCTGGAGATCTCGAACGACTTGACCACCCTGGTGTTCGGGGTGGTGAAGGCGTCCCGGTCGGCGACCGGGCCGGTGACCGTGCCGACGATCACGTCGACACGCTTGAGCGCCGGGATGAAACCGGCCCAGTTCGGGATGTCCTGCAGGTCGATGTCGAGGGTCAGCTCGGTGGCGGTGCCCCGCCTGACCTGCAGCACGCCGCCGAGCGGGGTGCCGTGCGACAAGCGGCGGTCGCCGGATACGCGGACCCGCGCGTCCAGGCCCTTGACCAGCCGGCCGTGGTCGACCCAGACGCGACCGGCGCGCAGGCCGTCGACGACCGCCTTGTAGGAGAACGACGACGCGCCCACGTTGGTCCGGCCGTAGAAGCCCGGCCAGAAGTCGCCGGCCTGGGTGTTGACCGAGCCGTTGTAGACCGGGTCGTTGTACTTGCCGTTGGCGTTGAAGTCGCTGCCCGGCCCGCGCTCGGTCTGGTCCAGGTAGTTGACGTGGCTGTCCGAGTTGACGGTGATCCACCACGCTTTGCCCTCGGCGAGCAGGCTGTCCCAGAGGCCGCCGACCGTGGCGGTCATCCAGTCGAAGCCACCCCAGGTGCGGTAGCTCTCCAGCGGGTAGCCGGGGAACGAGGCGGCCGACGGGTTGTTGTCGTAGTAGCCGCGGGCGCCGCCCCGGCCGTTCGGGGCGGGGATGCCGGCGGCCTGGTGACCGGGCGCGCCCTCGAAGCCGACCGCGACTGTCGGGTCGGCGTCGCGCCAGCCGCGGATCTCGTGCGGCGAGTCGATGCCGCGGCGGGCCGGGTGGTTCGCGAAGAACAGCGCGCCGTCGATCTTGCGCTTCTTCACCTGCTCGCCGAGGAACTTGATGCCGGCGATCGCGAGGGCCTCGTTCTGGGCCGCGGTGTTCGTCGACGGGACGAACGTGCCGTCGTACGCGTTCTCGAACTGCTTGAGAACCTCGACCTCGTTCCTGCTGGGCGTGACGAACACGGTCGCGTGCTCGGCGGCCGGGATGTTCCACTCCAGACCCTGGAAGGTGAGCAGCCCCTTGAGCTCCTCGCGGGTCTTCACGATGTCCGGGTTGACCTTCTCCACACCGATCTTGGCGTGCGCGGCGCTGCCGTGGTCGGTGATGACCAGCCAGTCCAGGCCGTACGCCTGGCCCTTCTGCGCCTGGTCGAGCACCCGGTACTGGGCGTCCGAGCTGTACTGGGTGTGGATGTGGTGGTCACCGGCGAGCCACCGGAAACCGCCCTTGTCGCTGCCGCCGGCCCAGCTGCCGTGGGTGTGCGGGAGGCCGGCGGCCTCGGCGGCGCCCGGACGGGCGAGCACGGAGGCGGCGGCGCCGGCGCCGAGCAGGCCCGCGCCGAGCAGGAAGCGCCGGCGGGTCGCGTCGCCGGGGGAGAGCTCACTCTCCGGGACGCTGAGATCCAGGGCCTTCGGAAGATCGCCGGCGGAAGTGTGGACGTCGTCATGCGAGTGGTCGTGGCCGTGACCCATATCGGTGAACTCCTACGAAAGATCGTTGAGTGCACCTCACCCTGATCTGAACAGGACAACACCTGCTGTCGATACCGTGACGGCGAAGAGAACGGTCAGCCGACAACCGGCCGGAAGAAACCCAAGATCACCGAGAGGGTCAGGATCGTCGCGGAGGCCAGACCGGCGGCCACGACCAGCGCGGTGTCGGCACCGGTGAAATGCTGACGCCGGGCGTGGGTGCGGGGCACCCCGGAGTCGAAACCCCGCGCGTCCATCGCCACCGCGAGCCGCACCCCGCGCCGCAGCGCCCCGACCAGCAGCGCGAACGCGGTCGACGCGAAGAGCCGCAGCTTGGCGACCGGGTTGCGCCCGGCGTCGATGCCGCGAGCCCGGCGGGCCAGGCTGAGCGCCCGCCACTCCTCGGTGAGCAGCGGCAGCAGCCGGAAGGCGGCGAGTGCCCCGATCGCGAACCGGGCCGGCGCCTTCGCGTTCTGCACCAGCGCGTCGGCCAGGTCGGTGGGATCGGTGGTGGCGAACACGACGATGCCGGGCAGCGCCACCGCGAAGATGCGCAGGATCAGCCCGGCGGCGGTGACGAGCACCCCGGTGGTCACGTCGAACGGCCCCACCGAGAACAGCAGGTCGCCGCTGCGCTCGGCCGCGAAGAGGGTGATCGAAACCAGCACTCCGGCCGCGGCGAGCAGCAGGGGCGCGGCACGCCTCGCCAGTGTGCGGTAACGGACACCGAAGAACGGCAGCAGGATCAGTTCGAGGGTCAGGGCGACGGCCGGCGTGAACGCGTCCACGGTGGCGATCAGCGGTAGCGAGAAGAGCAGCGCGGCGCCCAGCTTGGCGACCGGGTTGCGGCGGGCCAGCGGCGCCGAGGGATCGGCGAGAGGTTCCAGGGCGAGGTTCACGGGCGGACCCGCCGCGGCAGTGGTTCCGGGTCCGGTTCGCCGAGCGGGACGGTGCGGTCCGCGAGGGTACGCACGAACACCTCGTCGTGGGTGACCGCAACGACCCCGTGCCCGGCGTCCCGCAGCTCCCCGAGCAGACCGACGAGCTCCTGCCAGGTCCGCCGGTCCTGGCCGAACGTCGGCTCGTCGAGAACCAGCAGCCGCGGGGCGGTGGCGAGTGCGGTCGCCACGCTCAGCCGCCGGGCCTCGCCGCCGGAGAGGGTGTACGGGTTCGCCTCGGCCAGTTTCTCCAGGCGCAGCCGCTGCAGCAGCTCGTCGACGATCTCCCGTACCTCGGCCGGTGACCTGCCGACCCGGCGGGGACCGAGGGCGAGCTCGTCGGCGACCCGGCCGGTGACGAACTGGTGCTCCGGGTTCTGGAAGACCGACCCGATCCGCTGGGTCAGCGTCGCGGCACGCCACCGGTGCGGCGGGCGCTTGTCGCCGAACGCCTCGATCCGGCCGGAGGTGGGCGCCAGCAGCCCGCCGAGCAGCAGGGCCAGGGTGGACTTGCCGGCACCGTTGGGACCCGTCACGGCCAGCACCTCGCCGGCCCTGGCAGCGATCGAGACCGGTCGGAGCCGGTTTCGCACGGAGGCCTGATCCGCCCGTACCAAATCGGACGTTGACTGTGACGTTGCCTTGAGCGGCGGGAAGCTGAAACCGGGCACCCAGACGCCGTCGGACGCCAGCTTGTCGCCGTAGGCGGCGAAGATCACCTCGGGCGCGCCGTCCGCGCGGACGCCGCCGCCCGGCTCCAGCACCACCACCCGATCCACCAGCGGCAGCGCCTCGGCCACCCGGTGCTCGACGACAATCATGGTCGTTTCCGGACTTGTGGCGGCGGTGAGCGACTCCCTGATCAGGGCCGCGCCGGGCGGGTCGAGATTGGCTGTCGGCTCGTCGAGCAGCAGCAGGCCGGGACGCAGCGCCAGCACGCCGGCGAGCGCGAGACGCTGCGCCTCACCGCCCGAGAGCGCCGCGGTCGAGCGGTTGATCGGGTACCGGAAACCGACACGATCGAGCACGTCGGAGACGCGGGGCCAGATCTCGGCGGCGGGCACCCCACGGTTCTCGCAGCCGAACGCCACGTCGTCGCCGCTGCGTGCCATCACCAGCTGGGTCTGCGGGTCCTGGAAGACGATGCCGACCTTGTCGCGTGCCTTCGCCGGATCGAGCCCATCAATCTCGATGGACCCCTCGGACTGACCGGAATCGGACGGCAGCAGACCGGCGAGCGCGGCGAGCAGGGTGCTCTTGCCGGCACCGGAGGGGCCGAGCAGCAGCACCCGCTCGCCGTGCCGCACGTGCAGGTCCAGGTCGCGGACCGCCCAGGCGCGGCGCCCGGCGTGCCGCCACCCGAACCCGTGAAGCTGAACCTCACTCATGACTTAGATGAGTGCCCGTTCGCGGCCCGCTCCGAACCGGTCGAGCACACCTGTCGGCGCGAGCGCCCGGACCAGGACCCAGCTGCCCAGGCCGGCGATGATCACGCTGCTCACCACGGTGAAGGCGGCGTAGGGGATGCGGTAGTCGCCGAGCGCGTACTCCGAGTTCCAGACGAAGAAGTCGTAGATCGCCGCGCTCAGACCGGTGAGCGCACCGGCGAGCAGGGCGGCCGGCAGCTTCCAGGAGCGGTAGCGCAGCGCCGCGAACGCCAGCTCGGCGCCGAGGCCCTGGCAGAGACCCTGGACGATGACCGCGCCGCCCCACTTGCTGCCGAGCAGCGCGGAGATGATCGCCGCGACGACCTCGGTGTAGAGGGACGCGCCGGGCTTACGGATGATCAGCCCGGCGAGGACGGCCGGCATCAGCCAGATGCCGTAGAGGATCGCCTGAGCCGGCGGGAAGAACGCGAACGCGCTCTCGGTGACGCTCCAGACCGTGTTCCAGGCCCAGAAGATCACGCCGAAGGTGACGGCGATGACCGAGGCGATCACGATGTCTATCGTGCGCCAGCGGTGGGTGTTGTCGTTCATAACGCCTCCCAGCGGGTACCGGGAGGAGACGCACGCCATTGATAAGAGATGACCGAGCTTCCTGCGCTGGCATTACCCAGATCAGGTACGAGGGTCTGCGGTCGCCCGCACTCTCAGCGCTTGTGCGCTCCCCTGTCGGATTACATTTGCTTTGATGACGCTAACACCTGGTCAATGGCCGGGATAGGGAGGTAGCAGTCACATGGAGATCAAGACCCGAGGCATGACGTTCGAGGTCTCCGAAAGCGGGCCCGCCGATGGGCAGCCTGTCCTTCTGCTGCACGGCTTCCCGCAGGACAACCGGGAATTCGAGCGGATCGTCCCCACGCTGAACGACGCCGGTCTGCGGACCTATGCGCTGAACCAGCGCGGCTGTTCCCCGGGCGCCCGGCCGCGCGACGTCGACGCGTACCGGCTCCGGGAGGCGGTCGCCGACGCGATCGCGGTGCTCGACGAGCTCGGCGTCGAGCGGGCGCACGTCGTCGGCCACGACTGGGGCGCCCAGATCGGCTGGCTTCTCGCCGCTCACCATCCGGACCGGGTGCGTACGCTCACCGCCGTCTCCGTGCCGCACCCGCGCGCCCTGATGCTGGCCCTGCGGGTCCGCCCGTCGCAGAAGGCCCGCCTCGCCTACTTCCAGGTGTTCCGCTCCCCGCGCGCGGAGGGCCTGCTCCTCGGGCGCGACGCCGCGGTGCTGCGCTGGATGCTGCGGCCCCTGGTCGCCGAGCGGGTGCAGCGGTACGTGGACGCCGCACGCGAACCGGGCCGGCTGACCGGCGGCCTGAACTGGTATCGCGCCTTCACCACCGACCAGATCGCCGGAACCGGTGTGATCACGGTCCCGACCACGTATGTCTGGAGTGATCGCGACGGGGTGGTCGGCCTGACCGCCGCGTTGCGCACCGCCGACTGGGTGTCGGCGGATTACCAGCTGGTGGCCATGCGCGGGGTCAGCCACTGGATCCCGGAGGAGGCGCCGCGTGAGCTGGCTGACGCGGTCCTGGGGCGCATCGGCGTTTGACCATGCGCGCGATCGGGAACGCTGCGCCGACATGGCGGCCTCGCATAACAAAGAGACTGAAAAACAGCGCTGGGACCGGAACTTCGCGGATCTCTTGCAGGAACTGCGCGTCGCGCAGACCGGTGTGCAGATCCTCTTCGCGTTCCTGCTGACCCTCCCGTTCAGCAATGGCTTTCCCAAGGCCACCGAATTCCAGAAGGACGTCTACATCGTCGCGCTGATCAGCGCGGCGTTCGCCACCGCGATGATCATCTCGCCGGTCGCGTTCCACCGCGCGCTGTTCCGGCAGGGACGCAAACCCGAGCTGGTCCGGTACGCCCACCGGATGGCCTCCGGCGGGCTCGGCTTCATGCTGGTCTCGATGGTCAGCAGCGTGCTGCTGATCACCGATTACGTGCTGGACTGGAAGTGGGCGGTCCCGCTCACCGTGATCACCGGCCTCTGGTTCCTCTCGCTCTGGGCGATCCTCCCCTTCGCGCACCGCAACTGGGGCGAGGACGAGGAGGACGCCGAGGCTACCGAGTCCGCAGACCGAGACTCCTGAGCTCCAGCTCGGCGAGGGCGTCCACCGCGTCCGCGTCGCCCGCCCGCCAGCTCTGCGCGATGTCCGGCCCGAGCCGCGACAACTCGCTCAGCGGCCGGCCGGCCAGGGCACGCAACGCCAGCAGATCGCGACCGGCCGGGTCGTCGCGCACGGCAGCGGCGACACCGGCCCGGCGCATCCACCGCAGACGCAGCGGAAGCCACAGAAAAAGAACAAGAGCCATGGGTACGGCCACCGCGATCGCCGGAATGATCAGAGCGAGCTGCCCGACCAGGTCCTGTTGCTGCTGACCGGCGTCGGCGATCGCCCGGGCGGCGTCCGCGGCGCCGCTGAACGGTTTCGTCAGCTCGTCACCGACCACCGGCACCCGTCCCACCTTGCCGCCCGCGTCGGCCAGGTTGTCGGCGATGCCGGCGCCGGCGCTCTCGAGTTTCTGGCCGGGCACCGCCAGTTTCTCCACAGTGTCGGAGATCCAGAGGGCGACCCGGATCCACAGATAGATCCAGAGGACGACGAGGATGTCGGTGAGGAGCTGGCGGATCGCGGTGGGCAGCCGGTCGGCGTAGGGCTTCACACGCGACAGCGTTCCACTCAGCCCTTTCCGGCGCACTCCTGGCACGTACCGAAAATCTCCAGGGTGTGCGAGACGTCGACGAAGCCGTGCTGGCCCGCGACCTTCTCCGCCCACGACTCGACCGCGGGACCGGCCACCTCGACGGTCCGCCCGCACGACCGGCACACCAGGTGGTGATGGTGTCCCTGGCTGCACCGGCGGTAGAGGTGCTCGCCGCCGGGCGGGCGCATCACGTCGATCTCGCCGGAGTCGGCGAGGTTCTGCAGCGTCCGGTACACCGTGGTCAGGCCGACCCGCTCACCCCGGTCACGCAGCATCGCGTGCAGGTCCTGAGCGCTGTGGAAACCCTCGGTCTCGGCGAGGACCGCGCTGACCGCGCTGCGCTGCTTGGTGTTACGGGGGGTCGTTTCCGGGTTCACTGTCGGCTCTCCCTGGCGTGGCTCACCGCGTCGGCGACGATGTGGGCGACGTGTTCGTCCACCAGGGAGTATGCGATCTCCCTGCCCTGACGGACACCCCGCACCACGCCCGCTCCGCGCAGGACCCGCAGGTGCTGGGAAACCAGGGGCTGCGGGGCGCCCAGTTTCTCCACGAGGTCGTGCACGCAGCGCTCGCCGGCGCCCAGTTCGACCACGATCGCCACACGGATGGGTGCGGAGAGGGCACGCAACAGGGCCCCCGCCGACTCGTACGCTTCATAACCGGTGGTCGTCATGGCTGCGACCACCGTACAGCTGTCGTCCGGTCAGCCATGCAACACGACGTCCGGAGGTTCCGCGGCGACCGGCGGGCGGGACCGCCGGACCATCATGCGGCGCAGCACGCCGGCGAGCGTGGTGCCGAGGAAGGCGACCAGGGCGAGCAGCACCGTGGTGGCGCCGGGCGCGGTGTCCGCCTCGGCGGAGACCAGGATGCCGGCGCCGGCGGCGCCCACCCCGATCAGCATGGCCGCCGCCATCGTGCTGCGGAAACCGCGGGTGACCTGCTGGGCCGCCGCGACCGGGACCACCATCAGGGCGGAGACCAGGAGCAGGCCGACGGTACGCATGGCGATCGTCACGGTCACCGCGGTGGTGATCGCGAGCAGGATGTTGAGGGTCCGCACCGGAAGGCCGCTGACCCGGGCGTACTCCTCGTCGTTGCAGAGCGCGAAGAGCGCCGGTCGCAGCGCCACCATGGCGATCAGCACCGCCGCGCCGAGCCCGCCGATCACCATGAGGTCCTGCGCCGACGTGGTGAGCAGCGATCCGAACAGGTACTGCATGAGGTTCGAGTTGGCGTTGTCGGAGAGACCGACCAGCACCACGCCACCGGCGATGCCGCCGTAGAAGAGCAGCGCCAGGGCCAGGTCGCCGGAGGTGCGCCCGCGCTCGCGGATCAGCTCGACGCCGACCGCCCCGATCGTGGCGACCACCACCGCGGCGAGCACCGGGGAGTTGTTGGTGAGCAGGCCCACGCCGACGCCGGTGAGCGCCACGTGCCCGATGCCGTCCCCGATCAGCGACAGCCGCCGCTGCACCAGGTAGATGCCGAGCGACGGCGCGGCCAGCCCGATGATCAGCGCGCCGATCAGGGCACGCTGCATGAACGGGTAGGTGAGCAGCTCCATCAGTACGCCTTCGATCCCTCGGTGGGCGCCCACTCGCAGATGCCGGCCTTGACCTCGTCGGCGTGCGGGTGCACGTGGTCGTGCCCCGGCTCGGCGTGGTGCCCGGCCGGCTCGGGCGGGGTCCCCTCGTGCGCGATCCGCCCGTCGTGCACGACCACGCCGCGCCCGATCAGCGGCCGCAGCGGACCGAGCTCGTGCAGCACCAGCATGATCGTGCCACCGTCCGCGGCGAACCGGGTGAGCGCCGCGGCGAACGCCTCCTGGCTGGCCGCGTCCACGCCGGCCGTCGGCTCGTCCAGCACCAGCAGGTCGGGCCGGCCGGCCAGTGCCCGGGCGATCAGGGTGCGCTGCTGCTGGCCGCCGGAGAGGGTGGCGACCGGGTCGCCGATCCGGTCCAGCAGCCCGACGTCTGCGAGCGCCTCGCGGACCGCGGTCTTGTCCGCCGCGCCGGGGAACCGGAAGATCCCGCGCCGGGCCAGCCGGCCGGACGCGACCACCTCGCCGACCGTCGCGGGAACGCCGCTGCCGGCGCCGAGCCGCTGCGGCACGTACCCGATCCGCTCCCAGCTGCGGAACCGGCGCTGCGCGGTGCCGAACAGCTCGATCTCACCGCGTCGCAGGGGCACCAGGCCGAGGACGGTACGGATCAGCGTGGACTTGCCGGACCCGTTCGCGCCGAGCACGGCGACCACGTCACCGGCGGCGACGCTCAGCGAGACGTCGCTGAGGATCTCCCGGCCGTCGTAGCCGGCCGCCGCGTGCCGTACCTCGACCACATTCGTCATGACTCACATCCCAGCGCCTTGGTGAGCGCCGCCAGGTTGGCGCGCATCACCGAGAAGTAGTCCGCATTCTCGTCGGTCAAACCTTCGAGCGGGTCCAGCACCGCGGTCTGGGCGCCGACCTCACGGGCCAGGGTCTCGGCGACCTTCGGGCTGACGAGCGTCTCGAAGAAGATCGTGGTGGTGCCGTGCTCCTTGGCCTCCTCGGCGACGGCGGCGAGCCGCTGCGGTGACGGCTCGGCCTCCGGGTCGATGCCGGTGATGCCGATCTGCTCCAAACCGTACCGGTCGGCGAGGTAGTGGAACGCGGTGTGGCTGGTCACCAGCTCCCGGCGCTCGCAGGTCTTCAGCCCGGTGGTGAACTCGCCGTCCAGGGTCTTGAGCTCGGTGCTGAGCGTCGCGGCGCGGGCGGTGAAGTCGGCGGCGTGCGCGGGGTCGGCCTTGCCCATCTCGGCGGCGACCTTCTCGGCCACCGTGGCGAGGCGGGTCGGGTCCAGCCAGAAGTGCGGGTCGGTGCCGTTCGCGCTCTCCTCCGCGTGCTCCTCCTCGCCGGTCTCGCCCTCGTGGGAGTGCGCATCGGCGGACTCGGCCGAGAGCAGCTGGATGGCCGAGGCGGCGTCGAACGCGTGGTCGCTGCCGTTCTGCTTGACCGCGTCGTCCACCGCCGGCTGGAAGCCGCCCAGGTAGACCACCAGGCCCGCGTCGGCGATCTGACCGACCTGGCCGGCGTTGAGCTCGACGTCGTGCGGCTCGGCGCCCGGCTTGGTGAGGTTGCTGACGTCGACCACGTCACCTCCCACCCGCTCGCTGATGAACTGCAGCGGGTAGAACGCGGTGACGACGGAAAGCTTCCCGTCGTCCGCCGCTTGTGCTCCGCAGCCGCTCAGGGCGGCGAGAAGGAGCAGGGCGGGGGCGAGGCGGCGCATCATGCCACCAACTGTCGTCGATAATGACAATGATTGTCAAAAGCGCATGGGTTCACAGCGCCTTCGATACGGCGGCGACGACCAGCAGGGTGAGCAGGACCACCCGGACCGCCCGGGTGATCGGAGTCTGGACCGGCCAGGTCGTGAACGTCAGCGCGCCGAGCCCGGCCGCGAGCACCGCCAGCAGCAGGGCGCCCACGATGCCCGGCAGGAAGAGGCCGGCCAGCAGGGCGGCCAGGGCCAGGGCGAACGCCACGGTCGGACTGACCCGGGCCAGACGGCGAAGCAGATGGTCGGACGGCGTCACAGTTCGGCTCCTTCGGCGTGCGTACCCTCGTCACATGCTGGTGCTCAACCGCTTCCATGTCCCACCGGAAACGCAGGACGGCTTCGTCGAGCGTGCGCACGCCGCCCTCGCCGCCCTCGCGGACAGCCCGGGATATCGATCCGGGCGGCTGGCCCGGGCCCTCGAGGACCCGGCTGCCTGGACCCTGGTGACCGAGTGGGAGTCCGTCGGAGCCTACCGGCGCGCCCTCGGCCGGTTCGAGGTCAAGATGCACGCCACGCCCCTGCTGGCGGAGACGCTCGACGAGCCGTCCGCCTTCGAGACGCTCGCCTCGGCCGCCCCCGGCGAGGCGGTCGTGGTGACCGCCAGTGACCGGGCCGCCGAGCCGTGGCGCTGAACACTACGCTGGACCCATGAGCACGGCGCCGCACTACGTTCCGCCGCCCCCGCCCGGTCCCGGGGTGCACCCGCCGTTCCCGGCGCCGCCGGTCGAGGGGCGTGGCCGCCGGGTCGGGGTGAGCCTCGGCATCACCGGGGGAGTGCTGCTACTGGTCTGCGGCGGTGGCGCGGCAGCGGTGGCCGGGCTGACCGCGGCCATGGACGACGCGCTCAACGAGCAGGTGGACGTGGTCGTGGGCCGCTATGTGCAGGCCGTGCAGAACCGGGACTTCGCCCGCTCCTACGACCTGCTCTGCCCCGCGGCGCAGCGGGCCGAATCCGAATCCGCCTACACGTCGCGCCTGTCGGCCACGGAGCCTTTTTCCGCGTACCAAATCGGTGATCTTGATCTGGTCTACGCCTCGGTCCCGGTGCAGCTGACCTATCCGGACGGGCGGACCGAAACGGTCGAGGCGGAGTTGAGTCAGAACACCTCGACGGGCGCATTCGAAGTGTGTGACCTCGGGGAGTAATCTCGCTGTTCGTCCGATAACCACGAGTTTCCCCGCCGACACCCAGCCGGCGTAGGAGGAAATCACCGATGCCCGCCGATCGTATCGATGCCGTTGTCAGCCTGGCCAAGCGCCGGGGCTTCGTCTTCCCCTCCAGCGAGATCTACGGAGGCACCCGCTCGGCGTGGGACTACGGTCCGCTCGGCGTGGAGCTCAAGGAGAACGTCCGCCGGCAGTGGTGGCGGACCATGGTCCAGCAGCGCGACGACATCGTCGGCCTGGACTCCGCCGTGATCCTGTCCCGCGACGTCTGGGCCGCCTCCGGGCACCTCGACGCGTTCGTCGACCCGCTGACCGAGTGCCAGTCCTGTCACAAGCGTTTCCGGGCCGACCACCTGGAAGAGGCCTACGAGGCGAAGCACGGCTCGCTGCCGGCCTCGCTGAAGGACCTGAACTGCCCGAACTGCGGCAACAAGGGCACCTTCACCGAGCCGAAGATGTTCAACGGCCTGATGAAGACCTACCTCGGTCCGACCGAGAGCGCCGAGGGCCTGCACTACCTGCGGCCGGAAACCGCACAGGGCATCTTCGTCAACTACAACAACGTGGCGACCGCGGCCCGCAAGAAGCCGCCGTTCGGCATCGCGCAGATCGGCAAGAGCTTCCGGAACGAGATCACGCCGGGCAACTTCATTTTCCGTACGCGTGAATTCGAGCAGATGGAGATGGAGTTCTTCGTCGTGCCCGGCAGCGACGAGGAATGGCACGAGTACTGGCTGCAGCAGCGCTGGGACTGGTACCGCGACCTGGGCCTCTCGGAGAGCAACCTGCGCTTCTTCGAGCACCCCAAGGAGAAGCTCTCGCACTACTCGAAGCGGACCGTCGACATCGAGTACCGCTTCCAGTTCGGCGGCACCGAGTTCGCCGAGCTCGAGGGCATCGCGAACCGCACCGACTTCGACCTGTCGACGCACTCCAAGCACTCCGGTGTCGACCTCTCCTACTTCGATCAGGAGAAGGGCGAGCGCTGGGTGCCGTACGTGATCGAGCCGGCGGCCGGCCTGACCCGCGCGGTGCTGGCGTTCCTGCTCGAGGCGTACGACGAGGACGAGGCGCCGAACACCAAGGGCGGCGTCGACAAGCGCACCGTCATGCGGTTCGACCCGCGGCTCGCGCCGGTCAAGGTCGCCGTGCTGCCGCTGTCGCGCAACCCGGAGCTGTCGCCGAAGGCCCGTGAACTCTCCGCGAACCTGCGCAAGCGCTGGATCGTGGAGTTCGACGACTCGCAGGCGATCGGCCGCCGTTACCGGCGCCAGGACGAGATCGGGACGCCGTTCTGCGTGACGGTCGACTTCGACACCCTCACGGACAACGCGGTGACGGTGCGGGACCGCGACACCATGAAGCAGGAGCGGGTCTCCCTCGACCAGATCGAGGACTACCTGATCAAGCGCCTGCCTGGCTGCTGATCGGCGTGGTGGTCGCGCCGCGCGGGATTCCGCGCGGCGCGGCGACCCGTTCGTCCGTGGATCCGCTCACTCAGAAGTGGAAACCACCGGGGCGATCGTTGCGGTCGGCGATCAGACCGGCCAGGATCGCCAGCGCGATCTCCGGGCCGGTGCGGCTGCCGATGTTGAGCCCGATCGGGCGGTGCACGCGGGCGATCTCCTCCGCCGGCACGCCCAGCTCACGCAACGCTTCCACGTGCGGGCCCTCGCTGCGCGGGTTGCCGACGATGCCGATCCAGCGGCTCTTGCCGGCCAGCGCCTCCTGCAGGACGGCGCCGATCTCCGCCCGGTGATGGTCGGTCAGCACCACGTCGGTGTGCTCGTCGATCCCGGCCGCGACCAGGTCCGCCACGAAGGTGTCACCGTGCGGCCGGGGAGTGCCCGACAGTCGCGTCGGGTCCGGCTCCACCAGAACGGTGTGAAAGCCCAGCTCCACCGCGAACCGCTGAAGCGCCTCGGACACCGGCGACTCGAAAACCGCAACGAGCCGCCTCGGGCTCAGCTCACTGTCTCCCACGCGGCCGACTCTGCCAGACTTCCGCCACATCGGCGCCCCAGGATTCGACAGGCGGGGGTGGTGGCGTGTCACCCTAGAGCGCGTGACCGCACCACTTCTGCTCGGCGACCATGCCGTCAACCCGCCCGTCGTGCTCGCCCCGATGGCGGGGATCACCAACGTGGCGTTCCGGCGGCTCTGTCGTGAGCAGGGCGGCGGCGTCTACGTCTGCGAGATGATCACCACCAGGGCGCTCGTCGAGCGGATTCCGAAGACGCTCAAGATGATCACGTTTGCTGAGGACGAGGGTTTCCGCAGCCTGCAGCTCTACGGCGTGGACCCGGATGTCACGGCTGCCGCGGTCCGGATGGTCGGCGAGGACAACCTGGCCGATCACATCGATCTGAACTTCGGGTGTCCGGTGCCGAAGGTGACGCGGCGCGGCGGCGGGTCGGCCCTGCCGTGGCGGCGGCGGCTCTTCGCGCGGATCGTGCAGCAGGCGGTCGACGCGGCGAAACCGTTCGGGATCCCGGTCACGATCAAGATGCGCAAGGGCATCGACGACGACCATCTGACGTACGTCGAAGCCGGTCTCGCCGCGCAGGACGCCGGTGTGGCCGCCGTGGCGCTGCACGCGCGCACCGCCGAGCAGCGCTACTCCGGCAAGGCCGACTGGGAGGCGATCGCCACCCTGAAGCAGGCGCTCGACGTGCCCGTCCTCGGCAACGGCGACATCTGGGAGGGCTCCGACGCGCTGCGCATGGTCGAGCAGACCGGCGTGGACGGCGTGGTCGTCGGCCGGGGCTGCCTGGGCCGGCCGTGGCTCTTCGCCGACCTGGAGGCCGCGTTCACCCAGGGTGCCGGCTACCGGCCGGTGCTGCCGACGCTCGGTGAGGTCGCCAAGATCCTCGCGCGGCACGCGCAGCTGCTGGTCGAGGCGCTGGAGGACGAGAAACACGGCTGTGCCGACTTTCGTAAGCACGTCGCCTGGTACCTGAAGGGCTTCCCGGTCGGCGGCGAGCTCCGCCGCAGCCTCGCCATGATCTCCTCCCTGGCCGAGCTGGACGACCTGCTCGCCAAGCTGGACCCGGCGGTGCCGTTCCCGGCCGAGGCGCTCGGTCAGCCGCGCGGGCGGGTCAACGCGCCCGGCAAGGTGTCGCTGCCGCACGGCTGGCTGGACAGCCGGGACGACGACACGGTTCCGGAGGGTGCGGAGACCGAGGAGTCCGGGGGCTGATCTCCACCCCGATCTCCACCCCTCGGCGCTCCATATCCACCCTGCCCGATCCCTACGGTTCGGGGCATGGGCATGAACGAGAACCGTGACAAGGGACGGCGTGCCGTCAACTACGTGGTCACCGGCAAGGCGGACGGCAATCATGGAACCCGGCTGGCCGGCGAGGTCATCGGCCGGGTCCTCGGTCGGGACGGCGGCCGGATCACCGGACGCGTCGTCGTCGCGATCCTGGTGGTGCTGGGCGTCGCGGGTCTGGCGTTCGTCGCCTACCGTCTGTTGATGATCGATCTGATCCTCAACCTGGTGGGGGAGCGGGGTTGACCCTGCGCGAGGGCGTGCGGCGGCTCCGGGCCGACGACCCGGAGACCGGCATTTTGGTCCGCATCGTGCTCAGCGCGCTGCTGATCTGGGCGTTCGTGACGGCGGGACCGGCCGGCCCCGGCGTCCGTCCGGTGCTCGCCGCCGCTCTCGCGTGCTGGTTCGTCTTCGTGGCCGGCGATCGCCGGCTGCCACGGCTCGCCCGGGTGGCTCTCGCCATGGCCGCGGTGCTGCCCGCTGTCGCGGCGAGCCAGCCGGACGACGCGTCGTCGCTGCTCTATCTGTATGCCGCGTTGTTCACGTTCGTACTGTTACCGCGCACGCCGATGTGGGCGATCCTGTCACTGACCGCAGTCGTCCTCACGGTCCTGCTGACGGGCCTCTGGATCGCCGGCCGGGGAACGGCGGCGATGCTCACCCAACCGGCGCTGATCGCCGTGCTGGTGCTCTTCAGCCTGCATCGGCGGGAGTACCGGCTACGGGCGGAACAGACCGCGCTGCTACTGGAACAGATCACGCAGACCCGGGCGGCGCAGGCGCGTGCGGCGGCCCTGGACGAGCGGGCGCGCATCGCGCGCGAACTGCATGATGTGCTCGCCCACTCGCTGGGGGCGCTGGGCGTGCAGCTGGAGGTCGCCGAGATTCAGCTGACCGAAAGAGGCGATGTCGACGGCGCCGCCGCGCGGATTCGGCAGGCCCGGGAACTGGCCGCCGACGGGCTGGCCGAGGCGCGGTCGGCGGTGCGGGCGCTGCGTGCCGACGTACCGCCGCTGCCGCAGGCTCTCCATGATTTGGTGACCCGGCACGAGGCTGATCACGGCGTTGCTGTCACGTTGCGTGTGGTGTCGGAACGTCGCGCGCTGTCACCGGGCGCGGAGGTGTCGTTGCTGCGGATCGCCCGGGAGGCGCTGACGAACGCCGCCCGCCACGCGCCGGGCGCGCCCGTGACGGTGACGCTCGACTATGCGGACCCGGCGGTGGCCCGCCTGACCGTCCGCAATCCGGTTCCCGGCGCTTCACCCCGGGCCGTCGGTCGCATTCCCGCAATCGGGGGTACGGGTGGACTGGGGCTGATCGGAGCACGCGAGCGGATCGCGCTGGTCGGCGGCACGCTGAAGACCGGCCCGGCCGACGGGGAATGGCAGGTGATCGCCGAGGCCCCGAGTCCCGGTGCACAGGGTGACCCGTGGGGCGCGGACGAGGGGACGGCGGCGTGACGGGGAGCGGGGCGCTGCGGGTTCTGGTGGTCGACGATCAGCAGCTCGTCCGGGAGGGACTGACCGCGCTGCTGGAGCTCACCGACGGCGTGACGGTGGTCGGATCGGCGGGGGACGGGGAACGGGCGATCGAAATGATCGCGGACCACCGGCCGGACGTCGTCCTGATGGACCTGCGGATGCCGGTGCTCGACGGGGTGGCCGCCACCGCCCGGGCTCGGGAACGGTTTCCCGAGGTCGCCGTCGTGGTGCTGACCACCTACGCCGATGACGAGTCGATCGCGGGAGCCCTCGCGGCAGGTGCGCGGGGCTATCTCACGAAGGACGCCGGCCGGGCGGAGATCGCGATGGCGTTGCGGGCCGCTGCGGCGGGGAATTCGCTGTTCGCGCCGGAGGTGTCGGCGCGGCTCGCCGAGGCGATGCGCCGGCCGGCTGAGGTGTCCGAAGCTGATCGGGGCCGGTCGTCGGATCAGTCGGGCCGGTTGCCGGACCGGCTGCCTGGCCGGTTGTCGGACGGGCAGCCCGGCCGGTTGCCGGACGGGTTGACCCGGCGTGAGGCGGAGGTGCTCGGGCGAATCGGGCAGGGGCGGACGAATGCGGAGATCGCCGCGGAGCTGTTCGTGGCCGAGGCGACGATCAAGACGCACATCAACAACGCGTTCGCCAAGATCGGCGTGCGCAACCGGGCCGAGGCGACGCGTTATGCCCTGCGCCACGGCCTCACGCCCGGCTGAGCGCCCGCGCCCGATCTCCCCACGCGGGGTGGGGCGCGCTCCCGCGTGGGGTTCAGGTGCGCCCGGAGTCAGCACGCGGGATGGGGGCGGGCTGTCAGCAGGGCTGTTGCCAGCAGGGGGATCGCGGCCAGGGCGAACAGCACCGGCAGCTCCAGCGGAAGGGCGAACCCCGCGTAGAGCAGGACCGCGCACAACTCGGCCCCGAAACCCGCCACGGACAGGACGGTCGTCCGGGACCTGCCGGACATCTCCCCCTGGAGACGGGACTCGGCGTGGACCATGGCGAATTGCAGCAGGCCGAAAGCAGCGGAGACCAGCACCATCCCGGCCAGATGGGGGATCAGCGCACCGGCGGCCAGCGTCACCGCCGCCAGCGACACGGCCAGCGACAACGGGCGCGCGGACCCCGGCGAAACCCGGCCGGCGAGAGCGCTGCCGGCGGCCATCGAAAGAGCGGTCAGAGCAAAGAGCAACGGTACGGTCGACGTCGTCGCGTCCTTGTCCCGGGAGAGCAGGGGCAGGTATTCGTCCAGAGCGCTGAACCCCGGCACGGCAGCGGCCACGACGACGGCTCGTCCCACGGTGCCGGCTTTGCCGAGAACCTCGGTGAGACCGTCGCGCAGGACCGTCAGGTAACCGCCCGTGCTGCTTTCGTCGGAGTCGTCCTCCGTACCCTCATAATCGGGCAGACGCAGCGCAAGCAGACCGCCCAGAGCGACCGTCGCGATGCTGATGATGCCGACCAGGAGGTATCCGCCGGTGGCGTAAGCGGGCGCGGCGAGCAGCGTGGCAGCGAGCATGCCGAGCAGCGCGATGGTGTCCGCGCGGCCGATGACCTGCGCATATGCGGTCGAGTCGCCGAGCTTGTCGTAGACGAGGGATTCCAGGGTGCCGGAGCTGAACGCGCCGCCGAGGCCCCACAGGGCGAAGCAGATCGCGAACCCGGGGTAGGACGGCCAGATCAGCCACAGGGTAAAACCGGTCGCGGTGGTCAGTTCACCGATCGCGTAGAGGCGCTTGCGGGACCAGACGTCGGCGAGCGCGCCGGCCGGGATCTCGCACGCGAAGGAGACCACCGACCAGATCGCGAAGAGCGAGGAGATCTCGGCGGTCGTGAGCCCGGCGTCCGCCATGAGCAGCGCGTAGACCGGGTAGAGCAGCACGGCCTCGGCACAGGCACGCACCGCATACAGATGTCAGCGTCAAATCGGGTGCATGCGCCCACCCTCCGCCACGCCGGAAGCGGGTGTCAACGCAATTGCGCCTCGTCGGCGGCGGCCCGGCCGGACTCCCAGCCCTCCAGGCTGTCCACCCGGCTCCCGCGAGCGCGGACAGTCGTCGGGAAGACCTTGTTCATCGCCTCGCGCACCTGGATGTCCCGGTTACGCAGAACCGGCAGCAGGTCGCTGTGCCCGGCCATCTCCCGCTCGGCGGTCTCCCGGAGTCGCTGGCCGATTCTGATCGCGTAGGCCACCAGGAACGACCGGCGGAACGCCTTCACCCTGGCCTTGCCCTTGGCCGGCTCGTCGCGGGTCATCGCCCGGTTCGCCTGGACCAGCAGCGACGTGTAGAGCAACTCCACCGCGTCGATGTCGGCGTCGAAGCCGAAGATCGTGCTGAAGCCGAGTTCCGGAGTCCAGACGCAGCGGCAGTTGTTCGCCCGGGAGACGGCGTCGAGGAGGCTGGCCTTCTCGTTCTCGTAGGGGTGGTCGACGCCGATCCGGCGCGCGAACGGCACGACGTCCACGGCCGGCGCGGTGATCTCCTCGATCCGGTACCGGGTGATCAGCTCCTGGGCCTTCGCGCTGTACGCCTCGGCCTCGGCCGCGAAGTCGGTCGCCTCGGCCTTCGCCAGCAGCGCGCGAACGCGGTCCAGAATCCGCTGGTCGGAATGGTGCGGCACGGTGGTGAGCGGGGTACCGGGCGGGGGGATGAGGATCTCGATCGCGGGGAGTTGCCGCAGCTCGGTGAGCAGGGTCAGCTTCGCGTCGATGACGGCTATGCGGTCGGGGCGGCGGCGGTCCTGGGACAGGGGGAGGCTGTCGGCCTGGGAGCGCCAGCGCGGGTCGACCGGTGTCCGGCTTTTCTGGAAATCGCGGGAAGCTTCGGCGGCGAGGTCGGCCTGGATCGGGTTGCCGCGCCTGGCCACCGCGCGATGCAGCTCGGCCGGTTGCCAGCCGTTGCGGAACAGCCGATCGAATTCGGTCTCGAGCGTGGTCTGAAGAGCAGAGTCGACCTCGGCGGCGGGTGCGCCGGTCAGCATGTCGAGGGCCGTCTCGTGATCGAGGTTTCCGGCCCGGACGCGGTCGACGATCTCGCGGGCCGTCATGGGAGCGATGGTAGTTGCCGGGGTCCCGGTTCCCGGCCAGGACCCCGGCGCCGTGACCGCCGAGCGGCCGGACGGTCACAGGGGTGCGCGGTGCATTCGCGACAAAGGGCGTTTGCAGCGCTGCAAAGAACAGCATGCACGCTGTTCGATCCCGAGGCAAGGGCGGAGGCGGGGGAGATCGGCGGGGCCGGGATGCCGGGCCGTAGCTCAGGCATGTGATCAAGGGGTGGATGGCCGCGCTGGCCTACGGCTGGGGGTGCCGGGCCGTAGCTCCGGCATGTGATCAAGCCGGTTTGGCCTGTCTGAGCTACGGCTCGGCCGGCGGTTGCCTGCGTGGGCTACGGCTCGGCGGGCGGGTCACCTGCCTGGGCTACGGCTCGGCGGGGAGGCGTGGGCGGGGCGCGCGGGGTGGGGAGGGGCGGGGAGGGTGGTGCGGCCCTCCCCGCCCAGGGGTGGCGATCACGACTCAGACGTCGAGGTCGTTCTCGATGCTGCGCAGCCGATGGCGGGACATGGCGAGGTTCGCGCGGTCCCGCCGCAGCGCCACATAGAGGAACAACCCCTTGCCCGACCGGCTCGTGAGCGGCCGGATCATGTGGTACTGCGTGTCGAGCGTGATGAGGATGTCCTCGATCTTCTCGGAGAGGTTCAGCATCTCCATCGCGCGCAGTTTCGCGCGGACCACGTCGGTGTTGCCGGCGGCGGCGACCGTCAGGTCGAGTTCCTTGCCGCCGCCGAGTGTGCCCAGGGCCATGCCGCTGGTGTGGTCCACGAGAGCGACGCCGATGCAGCCGTCGATCTCCATGATTTCCTTGAGTGCGGTGTCCATGTCGGGCATGGGATTCGTTCCTTCAGTTGAGTTGGGTGGCTGCGGCGAGCGCCGCACCGGAATGTCAGCCCGTCGCCTGGCGGCGGCGAGACACGTTGGACAGGGTTGCCATCGGGGTCCGCCGGGCCAGCGGGGTCGGTGGGCCGGACTGTGTGGGGATCTGCGGCCGCAGCTGCGGGGCGGTCTCCAAGGCCATGATCTTGATGAGCCGGCGTACGCACCGGCGTGCCTCCAGGTGCACCATCGCGAGGTTGGCGTCGCCGGAGGTGACCACGGTGAGCAGCGCGTTCGGTCCCGCGGTGTAGGAGGTGATGTATCCGCCGTCGCACTCGACCACGGATTCCCGCAGCTCGCCGTGGTTGACCGCGTGCGCGAACCGGCGTGCCAGCGCCAGGTGCGCCGCGGCGAGCGCCGCGAGCGTGTCCGGTTCGAGGCCGTGCGAGTCGTGTGCCACGACCAGCCCGTCGGCGGTGGCCAGCACGCTGCCGGAGAGCTCGGGCACCTTGCTGCGCAGGCGGCCGAGTTCTTCGAGTACCGCCGGATCCACCGTCATCGGATCCTCGCTCCTTCGGTCGGGGGCTGTCGAGGCTGTCGGGGGGCGCGCGCGTCACCGCAGGGCCCTCAATGCGGTGCGGATGCGCTTGAGCAGGACTTCGTCGGTGCCTTGGTGCACCGGGGGGTTCTCCGCGGACGCGATCTCCTTGGGGAGCTTCGCGCCGGGTTTCCGGCGGGCCAGCCGCGGCGCCCGATTCAGCCCGGCATTGTGATCACCGGGCGGCGGCGCGGGTGGGGGGTCGGGCTCGGGCGGCGCGGCGCGGGCCGCTGCCGGCTCCGACCCATTGATCACGGGTACGGGGGGAGCGCTCACCGGCACCGGCGAAGAAGCCGGATTCCGCGCCGGAGCTGGAGCCTGCGGTGAAGCGGAGGCCTGCGGTGAAGGGGAGGCCTGCGGTGAAGCGGAGGCCTGCGGTGAAGCGGCGGCCCGCGAGGAAGCCGGGGGCGCCCGGTCGATCGGCACGGCGGCGCCCCGGGGATGGGGCAACCGGACCAGCTCCGGGGAGTCGCTCACGCGTACCCTCGGCAATTCGATCATGCCCAGCGCCGCAAGGCGCCGCAGCTCCTGGATCGTCGCGTAGCCCGCGCGCCCCAGAAGCAGGGCCAGGTCAGCAGGTGTGCGCTGGCCGTCGGCGTGCACCAGCAGCTCCCACTGCGGCGCGGTCAGCGTGATCCGTTCGCGGGGCGCCCGGGTGACCGGGATGACCGGCGCGACGTCGATCCGCGGGTTGGGGAAGATGTCGTCGAGCAGCTTGACCCGTCGGCGCACCTCGCGGCCGACCGCTGCCGCGTCGATGTGCACGATCGCGCCGAGCCAGTGCGTCGCGCCGGGCAGGAACTCGACCGAGGCGGCCGGCTGGGCCAGCACGAAGTACGCCGCGTCGTAGGTCGAGCCGAGCACGCACAGCTCCAGCTCACCCTGGGTGAGATGGCCCTGCTCGACCAGGATCCGGCCGACGCGTGCCGTGGAGGTGCCCAGGTCCAGGGCGCTCTGCCAGGTGCGCCCGGCCAGCCGCCCGGACGAGGTGAGCATCTCGCCCACCCCGGGCGCGGACGGCGACTCGGCGTAGATGATCCGGCCCTCGAAGACGTAGACCGCGCCGCCGGGCTGACCGCTCACCACCAGGGCTCCGGTCTGCCGCTCACCGGCGACCTGCGTCAGCAGGTTCCCGGGCGATGCGGTCTTCGTGGAGGCCACCGGTGTACTCCTGTTCGGATGGTCGGAGCGGTCGGGGTTACGTCGTCACCAGCTCGTCGGCGAGGCGTTGCATCTTGCGGCGGGCGACGGCGAGGTTGCCGCGAACCCGGTCGAGCCACACGTACAGCACCAGCCGGCTGTCGAACTCGGTCTGTACGAGCCGCAGGAGGTGGTAACCGCCGGCGGTGGTGATGATCAGGTCTTCGAGCAGGTCGTGCGGGACGGCCGAGACGAACAGCGAGCGGCTGTTCGCGGCCTGGACCACCTCTGCCGTGCCGGCCGCGGCGGCTTCGTGGTCCGAGTTGGGTGCGGCTCCGGTCGTGGCGACCGGAAACCCGGTGGTGTAGTCGACGATGCTGGCCCCGACAGCGCCGGGGATCGTCATGGCCTCCTGTAGACAGTGATCGACGCCGGGCACTTCACTCCTCAGCGCTTCGTCGCGTTGCCCTTTGGTGGCGTCTTGTCGATCCCCGCCGCCACCGTGGGCCATCCTCCGGTGACACTGCGGCGACAAGTCGCACGTTTTGTGCGTCATGGTCCAGTGGGTCGCCAGCGATCCGTAACCGGCGGCGTCGTCGCACGTCCGCTGCGGTGTTCTCGGCGGTCCGGCCCGCCCGGATCGCGTAACATGATCGTCACTTATCGATCTCTGGTGTTCGGGAGGCGCGATGCCCAGCCGCTGGGAGCAGGTCGTGGTGGACGCCGAGGACCCGCCCCGGCTGGCACGGTGGTGGGCCGAGGCGCTCGGCTACGTGCTGGTGAACGAGGAGCCCGGCGAGGTGGAGATCCGGCGTACCCGGCACGAGTTGCCGGGCCTGCTCTTCACCCCGGTGAGTGACCCCAAGAGAGGGAAGAACCGGCTCCACATCGACCTGCGGCCGGACGACCAGGAGGCCGAGGTGGAACGCCTGGTCGGGATGGGCGCCCGGCCGGTCGACATCGGTCAGGGCAACCCCGGCTGGGTGGTGCTGGCCGACCCCGAGGGCAACGAGTTCTGCGTGCTGGGGGCGCGACCCGCGGCATAGGGTTAGATCATGACGCCTGCGGACTCCCAGCGATGGGCGCCGGAGCCCGCCAAGGACAGCGGCTACGGGCGTACCCCGTACCAGCGGGACCGGGCGCGGGTGCTGCACTCGGCCGGGTTCCGGCGGCTCGCGGCCAAGACCCAGGTGCACACCGCGGGATCGGACGACTTCCTGCGCACCCGGCTCACCCACTCGCTCGAGGTCGCGCAGATCTCCCGGGAGATGGGCGCACGGCTCGGCTGCGACCCGGACGTGGTGGACGTGGCCGGGCTCGCCCACGACCTCGGGCACCCGCCGTTCGGGCACAACGGCGAGGCGGCGCTGGACGAGGTGGCGCGCGCCTGCGGCGGTTTCGAGGGCAACGCGCAGACGCTGCGGGTGCTGACCCGGCTCGAGGCGAAGGTGCCGGGCGCCGGCCTCAACCTGACCCGGGCCACCCTCGACGCCTGCTCCAAGTACCCGTGGTTCCGCAAGGAGGGCTACCGCAAGTTCGGCGTCTACGCCGACGACCGGCCGGTCTTCGCGTGGCTGCGCGACGGGCGCGACGACGAGCGGCGCTGCCTGGAGGCCCAGGTGATGGACTGGGCGGACGACGTGGCGTACTCCGTGCACGACGTCGAGGACGGCGTGCACGGCGGATACCTGAGCCTGGAGCCGCTGCTGCGGGACGCGGACGAGCGGGCCGCGCTGTGCCGGGACGTGGCCGCCACGTACTCGCAGGAGAGCCCGGACGAGCTGCTCGCCGCGCTGGACCAGCTGCTGGCCGACCCGGCGGTCAGCGCGGTCGCCGGGTACGACGGCGGGTACGCCGCACAGGTCGCCCTCAAACGGATGACGAGCGTGCTGACCGGCCGATTCGTGGCGTCCGCGGTCGGCGCCACGCACAGCCGGTTCGGGACCGATCCGATGCGCCGCTACGACGCCGACCTGATCGTGCCGAGGACCGTCCGGAACCAGTGCGCGCTGCTCAAGGGCATGGCGTTCCGGTACGTGATGCGGACCCGGGCGGCCGAGGACTGGTACGCCGAGCAGCGGGTCATCCTGGTCGAGCTGGTGGCGGCTCTCACCCGTACCCCGGAGAGGTTGGATCCGCTCTTCGGGCCTCTGCACGCCACGGCAACCGATGACGCCGCGGCACTGCGGGTGATCATCGATCAGGTCGCGTCGCTCACCGACCACGCCGCTGTCGCGTGGCACAAGTCCCTGGTACCGGCGCGCCGCTGACCCTGCTGGCGGGTCGGCCGTCCGGCGAGGCAGGATGTATGCCGTGGCGGGCAGGGTCAAGGACGAAGACATCGCGCTGGTCCGGGACCGCAGCTCGATCGTCGACGTGATCAGCGAGACGGTGACGTTGCGGTCGGCCGGAGGCGGCAATCTGAAGGGCCTGTGTCCCTTCCATGACGAGAAGACGCCGTCGTTCAACGTCTCTCCCGCCCGGAATGTCTATTTTTGCCACGGTTGTGGCCAGGGTGGCGACGCGATCAAGTTCCTGATGGACGCGGAGCACCTCTCGTTCATCGAGTCGGTGGAGCGGCTCGCGTCCAAGGCCGGCATCCAGCTGCGGTACGACACGGACGGTCCCGGCGTCAGCACGCCCCGGCCGCAGACCGGGCAGCGGCAGCGCCTGCTCGCGGCGCACGCGGACGCCACCGCGTTCTACCGTGACCAGCTGGGCTCGCCGGGCGCCCGCAAGGCCCGCGAGTTCCTCGCGCAGCGCGGTTTCGGGCGGGACGCCGCCGAGAAATACGGGTGCGGTTTCGCGCCGGACAGCTGGGACGCGCTCAGCAAGCACCTGCGGCTCAAGGGGTACACCGCCGAGGAGCTGACCGCGGCCGGCCTCGCCAAGCCGGCCCGCTCCGGGTCGCTGATCGACAGGTTCCGCCGCCGGCTGCTCTGGCCGATCAAGGACCTCTCCGGCGACGTGATCGGTTTCGGCGCGCGCAAGCTGTTCGACGATGACGACGGCCCGAAATACCTGAACACGCCGGAGACGCCGATCTACAAGAAGTCGCACGTCCTCTACGGCATCGACCACGCGAAACGAGAGATCGCCAAGCGTGGCCGGGCGGTGATCGTGGAGGGTTACACCGACGTGATGGCCTGCCACGAGGCCGGCGAGCCGACCGCCGTGGCGACCTGCGGCACCGCGTTCGGCCTGGACCACATCCAGGTGCTGCGACGCCTGCTGATGGACAGCGACAGCTTCACCGGCGAGATCATCTACACCTTCGACGGGGACGCGGCGGGTCAGAAAGCGGCGTTGCGGGCGTTCGAGGAGGATCAGCGCTTCGTCGGGCGTACCTTCATCGCGGTCTCTCCCGACAACATGGACCCGTGCGAGCTGCGCCTGGCCAAGGGCGACCTCGCGGTCCGCGACATGATCGCCGGCCGGGAACCGCTGGTGGACTTCGCGCTCCGGCAGACCCTCGCCAAATACGATCTCGACTCGGTCGAGGGCCGGGTCGAGGCCATGCGCCGCGCCGCCCCTCTGGTCGCCAAGATCAAAGACAGGGAGAAACGACCGGAGTACGCCCGGAAGCTCGCCGGCGATCTCGGAATGGACCTGGAGCCGGTGCAGCGCGCCGTCGCCAACGCCGCACGTTCCGCCTCCGCCGACCCGCAGCCGCAGCGTGCCGCCTCGCCCGCCGACTCGCCGCAGCGGATGGTCGAGCGTGAGGCGCTGAAGATCGCTCTGCAGGAGCCGGTGCTGGCCGGGCCGATGTTCGACGCGCTCGGCGCGGAGAACTACGCCGACCCGGTTCTGGCGTCGGTCCGCGAGGCGGTCAGTGAGGCCGGCGGCGCGCAGGCGGCCACCGGCGGCGCGGTCTGGATCGAGAAGGTCCGGGACTGCTGCGCCGACATGGGCGGCCAGATGCTGGTGAGCGAGCTCGCGGTCGAGCCGCTCTACGTCGACGGCCCGGTCGACCCGCGTTATGTCCAGGTGACCCTGGCCCGGCTGCAGGGCGCCGCGCTGGCCACCCGGATCCGGGATCTCAAGTCCAAGGTGCAACGGCTCAACCCGGTGGCGAACAAGGATCAGTACCTCGCGCTCGCCGGGGAGCTCTTCTCGCTGGAACAGCAGGCGCGTGCCCTGCGTGATCAGGCGGCAGGTGGATTGTGAAGCTCTTCCGACGACGTCCCCGGTTGCCTGCCGATGCGCGGCCGCCGCTCGATCCGGCCGAGCGGGTGGTGGCCTGGTGCCCGGTTTCGCCGGCGGACTCCGGTGTGCTGGTGGCGACCAATCACGGGATCTGGCTGCCCGGTGCGGCGCAGCGGCTCGGCTGGCACGAGATCCACAAGGTGGCCTGGTCGGGGCGCGAGCTGCGGATCATCCCGGCGGTCGTGGAGTCGGTGCGGGAGGGCTACACCGTCCTCGCGGACGGTCCTGCCGTCACGTTCCTGCTGCTGGAGCCGGGTGAGGTGCCCGATCAGGTGCGGGCCCGGGTGACCCGGTCGGTGGCGTACACGACGCATCACCCGCTGCCGGAGGGCGCGGTCCGGGTGGTCGGGCGCCGGATCAGCGGGCGCGACGGGCTCTCCTGGGCGGTGCGGTACGACGTGGGTACGCCGGTCGAGCACGACGAGGTGATCACGGCGACCGATGAGCTGGTCGGCGCGGCCCGGGAAACTGTCGCACCCCCGCTCTAGGGTCCAGGGTGTGTCTTCCCTCATTCACGCGCGCGGTCTGATCAAGCGGTTCGAGTCGTTCACGGCGGTCGACGGCATCGACGTCGACGTGCAGGCGGGGGAGGCCTTCGGCTTCCTCGGGCCGAACGGCGCGGGCAAGAGTTCGACCATGCGCATGATCGGCTGTGTCTCCCCACCGACCGAGGGCGAGCTGCGAATACTCGGGATGGACCCGCGGCGCGACGGCCCGGCCATCCGCGCCCGGCTCGGCGTCTGCCCCCAGCTGGACAACCTGGACATCGAGCTCACCGTCCGGGAGAACCTGACCACCTACGCCCGGTTCTTCGGCATCCCGCGCAGGGTGGCCCGCGCCCGTGCCGACGAGCTGCTCGAGTTCGTCCAGCTCAGCGAGCGGGCCGACAGCAAGGTCGAGCCGCTCTCCGGCGGGATGAAACGGCGGCTCACCATCGCCCGGGCGCTCGTCAACGAGCCCGACCTGGTGCTGCTCGACGAGCCCACCACGGGTCTCGACCCGCAGGCCCGGCACCTGGTCTGGGAGCGGCTGTTCCGGCTCAAGCAGCAGGGCGTGACGCTCGTGCTGACCACCCATTACATGGACGAGGCCGAGCAGCTCTGCGACCGGCTCGTGGTGATGGACGGCGGCCGGATCGTGGCCGAGGGCTCGCCGCGCGCCCTGATCGAGCAGTACTCGACACGTGAGGTGGTCGAGCTCCGCTTCCCGGCCGAGGACCAGGGGACCTATGCCGGCAAGCTGGCCGGCATCGCCGACCGGATCGAGGTGCTGCCGGACCGCGTCCTGCTCTACGTGTCCGACGGCGACGACGCCCTCGCCGAGGTGCACCGGCGCTCCCTGAGCCCGGCCAGCGCCCTGGTCCGGCGCAGCAGCCTGGAGGACGTGTTCCTGCACCTCACCGGCCGGACCCTGGTGGACTGAGATGACCCACGTCTTCGAGTACCACCTGGTCAACTACCGGCGCACCTGGCGCTCCAGCGCGCTCTCCACCCTGCTGCTGCCTCTGCTCACCATGGTCGGTTTCGGTCTGGGCGTCGGGGGTTACGTGCAGGGCGGCATCGCCGGCGTGCCGTACCTGGACTGGATGGTCCCCGGTCTGATCGCCTCCACCGCGATGCAGGCCGCGATCGGCGAGTCCACCTGGCCGGTGCTGAGCTACTTCGAGTGGCTCAAGGTCTATTTCGCGCAGGCCGCCGCGCCGCTGCGGGTCGCCGACATCCTCGGCGGTCACCTGGCCTTCATGATGTTCCGGGTGCTGCTGAGCGTCACCGCGTTCGTGCTGATCGCGGCGCTTTTCGGCACACTGCACTCGGTGTGGGCGCTCGCCGTGCTGCCGATCTCGGTGCTCACCGGGCTGGCCGTGGCCGCGCCGGTCACCGCGTACAGCGCCTCGGTCAGCAGCGACAGCTACCTGGCGATCCTGGTGCGGTTCGCGGTGCTGCCGATGTCGCTCTTCTCCGGGGTGTTCTTTCCGCTCGACTCGCTGCACCCGGTGCTGCGCGCGGTGGCGTGGGCGCTGCCCCTCTCGCACGGCGTCGACCTGAGCCGGACGGCCACGCTCGGCCTCGGCGTCGGCTGGGCTGACCTCGGGCAGGTGCTCTACCTGCTGCTCTGGTGCGCGGTCGGCTGGTTCCTCGCGCTGCGCCGCTTCGGCCGCCGGCTGGTGGTGTGACGTGCTGACTCTGAAACTCGCCTCGGTCCGGGCGGCGGGCCGGCGGTCCAGCTCGGTGGCGGCCCGCAACGTGGCGGCGCTCGGCTCGGCGTACTGGCTGGTCATGCTCGGTGGCTTCCTCGAACCGGTGCTCTACCTCTTCTCGATCGGCATCGGGGTGGGCCGGCTGATCGGCGACATCACCCTGCCCGGCGGCGAGGTGGTGGGCTACGCCGTGTTCGTGGCGCCGGCCATGCTCGCGTCGTCGGCGATGAGCGGGGCGCTCTCCGAGACCACGTTCAACTTCTTCGGCAAGATGAAATTCATGCGGCTGTACGACGGGATGCTCGCCACGCCGATCAGGCCCATCGAGATCGCGTTCGGTGAGCTGGCGTGGGCGATGATCCGCGGCAACATCTACTCCGCCGTGTTCCTCGTCATCATGGTCGCGATGGACCTGACCACGCCGCTCCAGGCCCTCGCCGCCTTCCCCGCCACCGTGCTGACCGGCTTCGCCTTCGGCGCGGCCGGCATGGCCACGGCCACCCTGATCCGCAGCTGGCAGGACTTCGACCTGATCGGTTCGGCCCAGTTCGCGCTCTTCCTCTTCTCCGGGACGTTCGTGCCCGCCACGGCGTACCCGGAGGTGGTGCGCTGGATGGTGGAGGTGTCGCCGCTGTACCGAGCGGTGGACCTGGTCCGCGGCGTGACCACGGGAACGGTGGGGTGGGTGCAGGTGGTGGACGTGCTCTATCTGGTGGCGCTGACGGCGGTGTGTTTGATGATCGCGGGCCGCCGGATGAGCAAGCTCCTCTGCAAGTAGCCGCAGCCGCAGCACGACGCGGCACGACGCGACGCGGCACGGCGCGACGTGGCACGGCCTGAACGAGCGACGGCGCCGCCGGCTGAGCCGGCGGCGCCGTGACTGCGTGAGAGGTGGTGTCAGCCCTGGCTCAAGCCTTGCTCACTGCCCTTCTTCAGCTTCCGGTCGTCGCGGAGCTGGAGGAACGGCTCATCGTCCGGGGAGTGGCCCGCCGCGATCGCCCGCCCGCGCTCCAACTCGGCGTCGAGCTCGGCGCCCAGCAGGATCGCGATGTTGGAGATCCAGAGCCAGACCAGGAAGGCGATGACGCCGCCGAGGGTGCCGTACGTGGCGTTGTAGTTCGCGAAGTTCGCCAGGTAGATGGCGAACGCGGCGGAGGCGACCACCCAGAGGAGCACCGCGAAGATGCCGCCCGGGCTGACCCACCGGAAACCGCCGGTCTTGGCGTTCGGCGACGCCCAGTACAGGACCGCGAACATCAGGCTGACCAGCGCGATCAGAACCGGCCACTTGGCGATGTTCCAGGTGGTGACGGCGACTTCGCCGAGGCCGATCTTGTCGCCGACCACCTGGGCCAGGTCGCCGGTGAAGATGACGATCGCGGCGGAGGCGATCAGCATGACGCCGACCAGGGCGGTCACGCCGACCCGGATCGGCAGGGTCTTCCAGATCGGCCGGCCCTCGGGCACGTCGTAGATCGCGTTCGAGGCGCGCATGAACGCCGCGATGTAGCCGGACGCCGACCAGAAGGCGACGACGATACCGATGATCGCGGCGAGCCCGGCCTTGCCGGTGCCCTGCACCTGGCCGAGGACGGTGTCCACCAGGTCCCGGAGCTGCTGGTTGGGCGCGAGCTCGTCGACCGCGTCGGTCACCGCCTTCTGACCGTCCGAGCCGAGCAGGCCGAGCAGCGAGACGATCACCAGCAGGCCGGGGAAGATCGACAGAACCCCGTAGTACGTGAGCGCCGCTGCCCAGTCCGAGACGTTGTCCTCGGAGAACTGCTTGAACGTCCGCTTCACCGCGGCGAACATCCCTTTCGGGCGGAGCTTGGTGGGCCCGTCCGGGCCCGCGTCCGGTCCGGGTGCGGAGAGATCGGGGGTACGGTCCTCGGCGGTCCTCGTGGTGGCGGCGGCCGCTGTGTCGTAGTCGGCGGCGCCCTGCAAGCGCGCGTCGTCAGCGTGGCGGTCGGTGGACTGCTCGTCATGGTTGGGGCGAAGTTTCATCGAGGACCTCCTCCGGGCGTAACGGGCTGCGCGTGGTCGTTCCGTCGGTCGCTCACCCCGCTGCGACGTGCGAAGACGGCCTTGTTCGCACAGTTCCCCGTCCTAGCCGCCCCTAACCCGGAGGATCCGGGCGCGTCGTGCCAATGACGCGTCACCCCGGTCATTGTCACTTGTCGATCACGAAGCCCGACTTTCGCCAGGATTTGCAAAAGTTTCTGTTGATCAAGAAAAAGGTATGGCTCGATGTGGCGGAACCGCCTTAGTGTGACCCGCGTAACACGGCGTTAACGAACGCCCCTTTCCGGAGGTGTACGTGTTCCTGCCCGCGGCTCCCCACGTCCGGCTCCTGCGCCTGCTCCGCGACCAGGGCCCGGTGTCCCGCGCCGAGCTCGGCGACCGCCTGGAGCTGAGCCGTCCGCGCCTGCTCGCCGAGGTCGAGCGCCTGGTCGCCGCCGAGCTGATCGTCGAGGCCGGGATGGCGGCGTCCCGGGGCGGACGCCGGTCCACGCTCGTCGAGCTGGACCCCCGGCTCCGTTTCGCCGCGGTCGACCTGGGCGCCACCTCGATCGACGTGGAGCTGACGAACGGGCGGCTGGAGCCGATCGCGGCGTACCGGGAACCGGCCGACATCCGCTCCGGCCCCCGCGCCACCCTGCAGCGGGTCAACGACCTGCTGGCGAAGGCGCGGATCGACGGCGTCTACGACCGGCTGAACGGGGTGGGCATCGGCGTGCCGGGCCCGGTGAGCTTCCGGGACGGGGTGCCGGTCTCCCCGCCGATCATGCCGGGTTGGGACCGCTATCCGGTGCGCGAGCTGCTGACCAGGGAGTACGGCTGCCCCGCAGTGGTCGACAACGACGTGAACATCATGGCGATCGGTGAGCGGCACGGCGGGGTCGCGCACTCCGTCGACGACTTCCTGTTCGTCAAGATCGGTACGGGTGTCGGCTGTGGCATCCACCTGGCCGGTGGCGTCTTCCGCGGGGTGGACGGCTGCGCCGGCGACATCGGGCACATCCAGGTCGAGGCGCACGGTCCGGCCTGCTCGTGCGGCAACACCGGCTGCCTGGAGGCGCTGTTCGGCGGCGCCGCGCTGGCCCGCGACGCGATGGCGGCGGCGCGCTCCGGCGAGTCCCCGGCGCTCGCCGCCCGTCTCGGCTCGTCCACGACGACGACGCTGACCGCCCGGGACGTCGCCGACGGCGCCGCCGAGGGGGACATCACCTGCATCCGGTTGATCCGCGACGGGGGGCGCCGGGTCGGCAGCGTGCTGGCGACGCTCGTCTCGTTCGCCAATCCGTCGATGATCGTCATCGGGGGTGGGTTGGCGAACCTCGGCCATGTGCTGCTCGCCGAGATCCGCAGCGTGGTCTACCGCCGGTCGCTGCCGCTGGCGACAGGCAACCTTCCCGTGGTCCTCTCCGAGCTGGGCAGCCGAGCCGGTGTCACCGGCGCCGCCGTGCTGGCCAGCGACGCCGTCTTCGAGCAGGCATCATGACGAACCCAGAGGAATTCCGCCCGACAGGCGAAAAATCGGGAATGTCCGAAGAGGCGGCCGGCGGCGCAGCGAGGGCGGGCGAGGTCGCGGCGGCGGGGGACGTGACGGCTGTGCCAGGGGCGGCGGGGGATCCGGCGGCCCGGGCGGGGGATGAGCCCGAGCGGCCCGTGGTTCTGCGGCTTGCCGATGTGGTCAAGGTGTTCCCCGGGGTGCGGGCCCTCGACGGCGTGCAGCTGGAGGTCCGGGCCGGCGAGGTGCACTGCCTGCTCGGCCAGAATGGCGCCGGTAAATCCACCCTGATCAAGGTCCTGGCCGGCGTCCACCACGCCGACGCCGGGGAGATCACCTGGCAGGGGGAGCCGTTCGCGCCGGCGACGCCGCAGGCCGCCATGCGGGCCGGGATCGCCACGATCTATCAGGAGCTGGACCTCGTCGACGACCTGTCGGTGGCGGAGAACGCCTTCCTCGGGCACGAGCCGAGCCGGCTCGGGTTCACCAGGCGACGGGTCTCGGCGTACAAGACGAAGGAGATCCTGGCTCGTCTCGGTCATGCCGAGATCACGCCGCGACGGATGGTGCGGACCCTGCCGGCGGCGGCCAAGCAGGTGGTCAGCATGGCGCGGGCGCTGTCGCACGACGCCCGCCTGATCGTGATGGACGAGCCGAGCGCGGTGCTCGCCCACGACGAGGTGGACAACCTGTTCCGGATCATCCGGGAGCTGACGTCGCAGGGGATCGCGGTCATCTACATCTCGCACCGGCTCGACGAGATCCGGGAGATCGGCGACCGGGTGACGGTACTGAAGGACGGCCGGACCACCGCGGCGAACCTGCCGGCGCGCACCACGCCGACCCGGGAGCTGGTCGGGCGGATGACGGGACGATCCATCGAGTACGTCTTCCCGCCCGTCACCGGCACGCCGGGGGAGACCCCGCTGCTGGTCGTCGACAACCTGACCCGGTCCGGTGAGTTCGCCGAGGCGAGCCTCACGGTCCGGCCCGGCGAGATCGTGGGGATCGCCGGGCTCGTCGGCTCCGGCCGCTCCGAGCTGCTGGAGACGATCTACGGCGCCCGCCGGGCGGAGTCCGGCACGGTGACCGTCGACGGCGCGCCGGTGCGCGGGGTGGGCGCCGCGGTCCGGGCCGGCATGGGTATGGCGCCGGAGGAGCGCAAGAGCCAGGCGCTGCTGCTGGACGAGCCGGTCTTCAAGAACATGACGCTCGCCTCGTTCGCCCGGTTCGCGAAGGTGGGTTTCACCGACGCGGGTGGCGAGCGAGCGGCGGCCGAGCGGACCGCGGATCAGCTGGAGTTGCGCCCGCGGGACGTGGTCCGGCCGGTTCGGACGCTCTCCGGCGGCAACCAGCAGAAGGTCGTGGTGGGCCGCTGGCTGCTCGGCGGCACCCGGCTGCTGCTGCTCGACGAGCCGACCCGGGGCGTGGACGTGGGCGCCCGGGCCGAGCTCTACCAGGTGATCCGGGACCTCGCGGCGAACGGCGTGGGTGTGCTGCTGGTCTCCAGCGAGGTGCCGGAGGTGCTCGGTCTCGCCGACCGGGTGCTGGTGATGCGGGAGGGCCGGCTGATCCACGAGGCGCCGGCCGGCGAGATCGACGAAGACACCGTTCTCAACCTCGTGATGGCGGGGTCGCTTCTGGAAGGTGAGCCGGCATGACCACCACGGAGACCGCACATGTCGAGAAGCGTGCCGGCCGTGAGCGCCGCCGTCTCGACGAGGGCACGATACGCAACCTCGGCCTGCTCGGCGTCCTGGTGATCCTGGTGATCATCGGGATCATCACGAGGCCGGAGCTGTACAGCGACCCGGCCTGGGTGCGGAACAACGTCCTGACGATCCTGCAGCAGGCGTCCGCGATCGGCGTGGTGACGGTCGGGATGACCTTCGTGATCATCGGGGGCGGCATCGACCTGTCGGTCGGGGCGATCATCGCGCTCGCGGCGGTCTGGAGCACGACCGTCGCGACTCAGAGCTTCGGCGCCGGCGGCATGATCTTCACGGCTCTCGCGGTCGGAGTGGGCGTCGGGCTGGTCAACGGCGTGCTCATCGCGTACGGGAAATTGGTTCCCTTCATCGCCACACTCGCCATGCTGGTGGCGGCGCGCGGCCTCGCCGCGCAGATCTCCGGCAAGCAGACGCAGATCTCCGAGAGCTCGGTGATCAACAGCATCGCCACCACCAAGATCCTCGGCATCCCGCTGCTCGTGATCATCCTGGGTGTCGTGGTGGCGGCCGGCTGGGTGCTGCTGAACCGCACGACGTTCGGCCGCCGCACGGTCGCGGTCGGCGGCAATCCCGAGGCGGCCCGGCTGGCCGGCATCAACGTGAAGCGGCAGACCCTGCTGCTCTACGTGCTCTCCGGTCTCTGCTGCGGCATCGCCGCGATCATGCTGACGTCGCAGGCGACGAGCGCGCAGGCCGCGATGGCGAACCTGTACGAACTGGACGCGATCGCCGCGGCCATCATCGGCGGCACGCTGCTCAGCGGCGGCCGGGGCACCATCATCGGCGCTCTCTTCGGAGTGCTGGTCTTCTCCACGATCACGAACCTGTTCGCGATCAACAACCTCCCCACCGAGGTCCAGAACATGGTCAAGGGCGCCATCATCGTGGCCGCCGTCTTGGTCCAGCAGTTCCGATTCTCCGCGCTCACGCAGATGTTCAAAAAATGAGAAAAGACGGGAGCAATAATGTCCTCATTGTCCCGTAGGCGCGTTCTGTTCGGCGGCGCTGCCGTCGGCGCCGGCGCCCTGCTGACCGCCTGCACCAGCAACGACACTTCCAACAACGCCCAGGTCAACACGAACAGCGGCAACGAGAACGCCGCTCCCGGCGAGAAGGTGGTCATCGGCTTCACCGCCCCGGCCGCCGACCACGGCTGGATCGCCGCGATCACCAACAACGCCAAGGCCCAGGCCCAGCAGTACGAAGACGTCGAGCTCAAGGTCACCGAGGCCGGCTCGGACGCGGCGGCCCAGCGGGCGGCCATCTCCACGATGATCGCCGAGAAGCCGACGATCATCGTGATGCTGCCGCACGACGGCAAGGAGCTGAACGCGGCGGCCGAGGAGGCCATGCGGGCCGGCATCCCGGTGGTCAACCTGGACCGTGCGTTCCCGTCCCAGGACGCCTACCGGCTGCAGATCAAGGGTGACAACTACGGGATGGGGCTGGCCGCCGGGGCGTACATCGGCGAGCAGCTCAAGACCAAGGGCGTCAGCAACCCGATCATCGGGGAGATACCCGGCATCGACTCCCTCGAGCTCACCCAGGAGCGGACGAAGGGCTTCAACGACGCGCTCGCCGTCTACGGCTTCAAGGTCGCCAACCGCCGGCCCGCCGACTTCACGATCGACGGCGGCCAGAAGGCCGCGACCGATCTGCTCCAGGCGCTGCCCCGGATGGACGCGGTCTGGAACCACGACGACGACCAGGGCGTCGGCGTGCTCGCGGCGATCCAGCAGGCGAACCGCAACGAGTTCTTCATGGTCGGCGGCGCCGGGGCCAAGTCCGCGATCGATCACATCGCGGCGGACGACTCGGTGCTCAAGGCGACGGTCACCTACAGCCCGTCGATGGCCTCCTCGGCCATCTCGCTGGCCCGGCTGATCGCCCAGGGCAAGGGCATGGCCGACCTGGTGGAGCTGCAGGTGCCCAAGGAGATCACGCTCGCTTCCGAGACGATCACCAAGGAGAACGCCGCGCAGTACGCCAAGCTGGGATTCTGATCACGGAACAAGGGGGCGACATGTATCCGGACCTGCGAGTCGGCATGGTCGGTTACGCGTTCATGGGGGCCGCGCACTCGCAGGCCTGGCGCACCGTCAACCACGCTTTCGACCTGCCGTTGCAGGCCCGGATGTCGGTGGTGTGCGGCCGCTCAGCCGACCAGGTGGCGCACGCCGCCACGCGGCTGGGCTGGGCCGGGCACACCACCGACTGGCGGTCGCTGGTGGAGAGCGACGAGATCGACCTGATCGACATCTGCACGCCGGGTGACACCCACGCCGAGATCGCGCTTGCCGCGCTCGCCGCGGGCAAACACGTCCTCTGCGAGAAACCCTTGGCCAATTCGGTGGCCGAGGCGCGGGAGATGGCCGCGGCCGCGGCCCAGGCCCAATCCCATGGGGTACGGGCGATGTGCGGCTTCAACTATCGGCGGGTGCCGGCCGTCGCGTTGATGCGGGATCTGGTGGCGCGGGGACGGATCGGAGCGATCCGGCACGTCCGTGCCACCTATCTCCAGGATTGGATCGTCGACCCGGAGTTCCCACTGGTCTGGCGCCTGCGCAAGGAGATCGCCGGGTCCGGGGCACTGGGTGACATCGGCGCGCACATCGTCGACCTGACCCAGTTCGTCACCGGCCAGTCGATCACCACGGTGTCGGCGCTGACCGAGACGTTCGTCCGGTCCCGGCCGCTGCCCTCGGAGTCGGCCGGGCTGGCCGCCTCCGCCAACGGGACCGTGCTCGGGGACGTGACGGTCGACGACGCCGCCCTCTTCCTGGCCCGGCTGGACGGGGGAGCGGTCGCCACGTACGAGGCGACCCGGTTCGCGACCGGCCGCAAGAACGCGTTGCGGGTCGAGCTCAACGGTGCGCTCGGCTCGCTCGCTTTCGACTTCGAGCGGATGAACGAGCTGGAGTTCTACGACGCCACCGGGCCGGGTGCCGAACAGGGGTTCACCCGCATCCTGGTGACCGAACCAGATCACCCGTATGTGGCGGCCTGGTGGCCGCCGGGACACGGGCTCGGGTACGAGCACTCGTTCACCCACGAGGTCCGGGACCTGATCGAGGACATCGCGGCCGGTCGTGACCCGGCCCCGTCGTTCGCCGACGCGCTGCAGGTGCAGCTGGTGCTCGACGCCGTGGAGCAGTCCGCGGCCTCCGGTGCCTGGACCGACGTGGAGACGGTGCTGGAGCCCGCCTGACGCTGAGGAATCAGGAATCGTCCCGCCGCGGCCGGCGAGGGACGGCGTGGTTGCGCCCCGCGCCGGCCGGTCGTGGCGGGTGGTGCGGATGCACGGATCTCCGTGCATCCGCACCGGCGTGTGGCAAGTGCATGTCCATTTGTTCACCATCTGAACAAGGTGGGGGTCGGAACCCGCCGTTCTCCGTGTGACAGCGAAAGCTACTCGCTGGTCACCCCCGTCACGCACATTGTTGTCAATCGATGTGCGTGTGCTTTTCCGATCATGTTGTGGCCGGTCAGCTAGTCGCACGGCCGGTGCGCCGATGATCCGCTATGCGACGCACGCTCGTATCCGAGGACATGCATTCCACGGATGGAGGCGGCGATGACAGTCCGGCGGCGGGGCAGCGGTCGATCGGAGACAGGTCCCCGGATGGTCCATACTGGAGGCGTTAGCACGAGCGGATGCACGTGCACCTGCACGGGAGAGCTCGTCCGGGGAGGATATTGATGCGGCTGCGCCATCCCTCCGGCCGGATCGTGCACCTCAGCTACGGCATCAGCCTAGACCACGCCGAGACGCCGTCCGCCGCTCTGGAAGCACTCGACGCGACCGCCGCCGAGTTGCGATCCCGCTTCGGGACCGGCCTTCTCGGCGTGGCGCTCCGGCTGCCGTACCGTCTCGCCGCCGCCCTCGCGGACGACGGGCGTGCCCGCACCCGGCTGCGTGCCGAGCTCGACGCCAAGGGGCTCGAGGTCGTCACGTTGAGCGGGACGCCCGACGCCGAGGGCGGCGGCGAGAACACTGATCCGCTCGGTGACTGGAGCGAGATCGCCCGCGTCCGGCACACCCTCGACCTGGCCCGCATCCTCGTCGACCTGCTTCCGTTCGAGGAGGTCCGCGGCGCGATCGGCACCTGCGGGCTCGGTCGCGCCGACGACTGGGACGAGAACCGGCAGAAGGCCGGCGCCCGGCACCTGTCCCGGCTCTCCGCCGGCCTCGCCGACCTGGCCTGGCGGGTCGGCCGCGCGGTGCGATGCGGCTTCCAGCCCGCGCCCGGCCGGGTGCTGGACGGTCCGGAGCAGACCGTCGCGGCGCTCACCCGGGTCGACAAGGACCGGCTCGGAGTCTGTCTCGACCTGCCGGCCGTGGTGCGCGACTGGCCCGACCCGGAGGCCGGCATCGACCGGATGACCGACGCCGGTCTCTCCGTGATAACCGCCCGGATCACCGACACGACGGCCGGCTGGCAGCCGGTGCTGCGTCATCTGCTGGCCGCCGACACGGCCCGCACCGAGTATGTGGACGTCGACACGGCGGGCGGCGCGGCCGACCTGCAGCACGTGCTGGCGGAGCTCACCGCCCTCGGCCTGGTCCCCGAGCAGCAGCCCTGCACAGCGCCCTGATCACGCGGCGACCGGGTATTGATCGCGGCCTTTCGCGTCGCCGGGTCCGGTCGTAGAGTCCAGGGAGGGCATCGCCGGGAGAGAGCGAGGCCGGACCGGGAGGCGCAACCCCGTCCGGCACGACTTCTCGCCTCCCGTGGTGTGCCCTCGCGTGAGCCGGTCTCCCTCGCCGGATTGTTTCGCCGAGCCACGAGGAGGGACGACCATGGCACGACCCATCACACTCTTCACCGGCCAGTGGGCCGATCTGCCGTTCGAGGAGGTCTGCCGGCTCGCGTCGGAGTGGGGCTACGACGGGTTGGAGATCGCCTGCTGGGGTGACCACTTCGAGGTGGACCGGGCGCTCACCGAGGACGGATACATCGAGCGCAAGCACGAGCAGCTCGCCAAGCACAACCTGAAGTGCTGGGCGATCTCCAATCACCTGGTCGGCCAGGCCGTCTGCGACCACCCGATCGACGAGCGGCACCAGGACATCCTGCCGGCCGCGGTGTGGGGCGACGGCGATCCGGAAGGGGTGCGGCAGCGGGCCGCGGATCGGATGAAGGACACCGCGCGGGCGGCGGCACGATTCGGCGTCCGTACCGTGGTCGGCTTCACCGGTTCGTCGATCTGGCACACGGTCGCGATGTTCCCGCCGGTGCCGGAGTCGATGATCGAGCGGGGGTACGCGGACTTCGCCGCCCGCTGGAACCCGATCCTCGACGTGTTCGACTCGGTCGGCGTCCGGTTCGCGCACGAGGTGCACCCCAGCGAGATCGCGTACGACTACTGGACCACCCGGCGGACCCTCGAAGCGATCGGCAACCGGGCCGCGTTCGGACTGAACTGGGATCCGTCGCACTTCGTCTGGCAGGACCTCGACCCGGTCGGGTTCATCCTCGAGTTCCGTGACCGGATCTACCACGTGGACTGCAAGGACGCGAAGGTGCGGACCGGGGACGGGCGGCGCGGGCGGCTCAGCTCCCACCTGCCCTGGGCCGACCTGCGGCGCGGCTGGGACTTCGTCTCCACCGGTCACGGCGACGTGCCGTGGGAGGACTGTTTCCGAGCCTTGAACAGCATCGGGTACGACGGGCCACTCTCCGTCGAGTGGGAAGACGCCGGGATGGACCGGCTGGTCGGGGCGCCGGAGGCCCTTCAGTTCGTGCGCCGGCTGGCGTTCGACGCCCCGTCGGCGGCGTTCGACGCGGCGTTCTCCTCCCGCTGATCCGGCTGGCGAACCAGCGCAGGGCCGCCTCCGCGATGTGCGGGGGCGGCCCAACGGCTGAAACCGGCGTCAGTACGTGGTGCCGGTGCCGGTGCTGGTGCCCTTCGACCCGGCGAGCGAGTCGCTGGGTGCGAGCAGCTCGTCGGTGGTGCCCGTGCTGCTGCTGGACGTGCCGGTGTTGAGCTTCTCTCCGAGCTTGGACGACTGGATCTTGTCCTTGCCCTCGCTGTACAGCTTGTTGGCCTGCGCCTGCGCGACGCCGGCCGCCTCCTGCACCGTGGGGTTCTCCCAGATCTTCTGGGCGTTTGCCCGGATCTCTTCGTACTTCTCCCGGCCGGCACGGCTGCCCAGGACGAAGCCCGCCGCGAGACCGGTGAGGAACATCAGCTTTCCGCGCATGGTGGCGGCTCCTTCCGTTCATGACGCGCGTGCGTCTGTGGGGTGCATACCCATCCTGTCGGGGCGATACTCCCCCTCATTTGGATTCGGAGGATCTCGGCCCCCTCCGGTGGGGTATCCCCGTTGCTGGACACCCCGGATGGTCATGTAGTCTGTTCTCCGTCGCCAGGGAAACCGGGCGGCACGGAACAGAGCGATCCCCGATAGCTCAATTGGCAGAGCAGCCGGCTGTTAACCGGCAGGTTATTGGTTCGAGTCCAATTCGGGGAGCCATCCTCAACCCCAGGCTTCAGGGCCTGGGGTTTTCTGTTGTCCGCTTCTGTATAGCCCGTGGTCGCCACGCATGGTGACGGGTATCTGACAGGAGGGGCTCAGGCCGTACCCAGGGCCGAATTTGATCTTGAATTTTCCTTGCTCGTCTTTCGCCTCCCCGGGTGCGCGCGCCCGGTTAGGCTGAGTTCCGCGTTGAAATGCAGCATGTGAGGTGGTTATGTCGCAGCCGGTTGAGGTGGACGTCGTCATCATCGGCGGCGGGCTCGCCGGACTGTCGGCTGCCCGCCGGCTCGACCGCGCCGGAGTGGAATGGCTGCTCGTCGAGGCCTCCGATCGGATCGGCGGACGCGTCGCCACCGACGTGGTCGACGGCTGGCACATGGACCGCGGCTTCCAGGTGATCAACACGGCGTACCCGCGGCTGCCCGCCCTGGTCGACATCGACGCGCTCGACATGCGCTACTTCACCTCCGGTGTGCTGGTCCGCCGCGGCGCCGACCTGCACCGGCTGGAGAACCCGCTGCGGGAACCGCTCGCCACACCCAAAACGCTGCTCTCCGGCGTCGGCAGCCTTGCCGACCGGCTCAAGTTCGCCGCCCTCGCCACCCGATGCGCCACCCTGCCCGCCGGCAAGATCCTCGACATGCCGGAGACCACCACCCAGGAGATGCTGCGCAGAGCCGGCATCTCGCACCGGATGATCGAGGAAGTGCTGCGGCCCTTCTTCTCCGGCGTCTTCGCCGACCGGTCCCTGGAGACCTCCAGCCACGTCGCCGCGATGACCCTGCGCTCGTTCGCCCGCGGCCGCCTCGGCGTGCCCGCCGCCGGGATGGCCGCCCTGCCCGCCGCGATCGCCGGCCCGCTGCCCTTCCCCCAGCTGCTGATCGGTGCCCGCACCCTCTCCATCGGCCCCGGCATCGTCGTCACCGACGGCGGCGAGATCCGCTGCCGCGCCATGATCGTCGCCACCGACCCGCTCGCCGCCTCCGAACTGCTCGGCGGCCGGGTGCCGCGCCCCGACATGCACGGGCTGACCACGTTCTACTTCGGGGCGCCGCGCGCACCCATCGACGAGCCGATCCTGCTCCTCGACGGCGACCGCCGCGAGATCATCGCCAACACCATCGTGATGAGCAACGCCGCACCCGAGTACGCGCCCGGCGGCATGAGCCTCATCGCGGCCTCCGTCGTCGGCGTCTCCGCACCCTCCAGCGCCTCGGAGGCGGTGATCCGGGTCGAACTGTCCCGGATCTACGGTGCGCCCACCGACGACTGGGAACTGCTCAACGTGGTGACCCTGCCGCACGCGCTGCCGGCCGCCCGGGTGCCGCAGAGCCGGCTCCGCAAACCGGTCGCCCTCGGCGACGGCATGTTCGTAGCGGGTGATCATCGCGACAGTCCCTCCATCCAAGGCGCGCTGGCCGGAGGGTGGCGCGCCGCCGGGGCTGTCCTGGCGGCGCTCGGCGCACACGTGGGGGTGTGACGGTCCATGAGCGACGTCAATCCGGAGAATTACGCTGAATTCACCACGCAGGACGGGCCCGAAGAGCCGAGCGTGGGAGACGAGGGGCTGCCGCGCATCGAGGATCTGCAACCGCCGGACATGGTGGTCGACCCGTCCCGGCAGATCATTCTCCTGCCGAATTCCCTGGTGCAGTGATAGATCGCCTAGCTGTGGGAGCAGGGCACGGGATAGGATCGCCGCCGGTACGGGCCGGTAGCTCAGTGGGTTAGAGCAGGGGACTCATAATCCCACGTCCCGACCAAGGGGCTGTAGCTCAGTGGGTTAGAGCAGAGGACTCATAATCCTTCGGTCGCGGGTTCGAGTCCCGCCGGCCCCACCTGCGAAAACGTGGCGTTCTTTCACCTTCCGAGGTGGATGGACGCCGCATGCGCGAGTCGTCTGGTTGATCGATACTTACCGAAATGCGCAGCGTGTGGACAAAAACTGGCCCATCTAGAGGGCTTGGGCGTCCTGTAGCGCAAAGTTGCGATATGACCTCGATCACACCTCCCTCTCGTTGTCCAAGCCCAACGGTTTTGTCCAAACCTAGGCAGTACGCGTCTCCGCGCCGGCTCACGTTACGAGCGTCGCAACCATCCGGCGCAGACCTGCACACCGTCACGAGCAAACGTGACCAGACCCGCGAACAAGCCGGTTCTCAGTAGTCACCGGCACGAGGAAGGGCGGCTGGTGGAACCGGCCCTTCCCGGTCGCGTCCGTCGTGCTGGGCGGCCCTGACCCAGGGCGCGAGGCTGCGACCAGCATGCCGCGGTCCTCCACCCCGAGCCCTCCGTGTGTAGTAGATGTGCTCGCAGCGGTTAGAAGAAGGCTGCACGGATCGTTCCTACGTCCGGGGTGAAGCCTTTCCACTCCCAGTCGCTGTCCTTGTCACTGCTCGTGTCGGCATGAAAGGTTCGGTGGCACTCCGTGTCGATCACTTCGTTTTCGGTGATGCGGAACTCCAGGATCCTCGTCGGGGACGAGGGGTCCGACTTGGCGATGTGGTGGGCGGCTGCCAGCCGGTGGTTGCCGTCCAGGACCAGGCGGCGGGAGCGGCCGTCGCCGCAGATCAGCTCGTAGGTCAGGACGCAGACCGTCGGCACGACCGCCTTACGCAGAAGGCGGACCTGATTCTCGATGCCCTTGGTACGCAGGCCTTGCGGGATGGAACCATGCATGACGGGCTGCGGGTAAACGGGGATGCCGGGTGAATAGTCGATGCGGTCGTGGCGGGCTGGCTCGGCCAGCTTGTCGTTACGCACGTTGACGGGCGTCAGGGTGGCTCTATCGTTGCTGTACTCCAGGTACCACGGGGTGAGCCAGTCCGATGTTGCCGTCGGGTCGTGTATGTAAACGCTGCAAACTATGTGTTGGTGGGCGCGCAGCAGGACATTCCAGTCGGCGATCACGGTCAGCTCGCGGCGGTACAGCATGCGCAGGCGGTTCAGGCGATCCAGGGTGTTGGTGTCGTTGCTGGCGATCTTGGTTAGCTGTCGGGATTGGGTGCCGGTCAGCTGGCTCTGGCGGATGATGGCCTGGCCGACGCTCACCGCGAAGGTGATGTGGTGGATCATGCTCTGCAGCTCAGTGCGGCGGACGGTGGCGCGGGCCCCGTAACCATCAGCGAGCGTGCGGGCGTCGTCGACGAGGTCGGCTGCGCCGTCCTTGAGGCCGGTCCAGACAGAACGGGGTAGGGCGTGGGCGCGTGCGAACGTGCCGAAGGTGAGGTCGCTGTACGAGTCGGTGATCTTCGCCACGAGCTTGCTCTGCTCGGCACGACTGGCCCGGGAGTAGTGCTGCAGCGCTGCCCTGGCGTCAGCGGCGATACGCAGCGCCTGGGCGTCGTGGCCGGCGAAGCTGCGTGCGCTGCTCATGGACAGAGCCCCCATCGAGGTGATCAGTTCGGAGTTGGCTAGCGCCTCCGCGCGCCGCTCGCCTCTGCGGCCGACCAACATTGCCAGGCCGAAGAAGATAAGGCCGGTGACTACCTGGGTGGTCTGAGCCATCCAGTCGCCCCAATGCCACGACGGGTCGAGCGTGCCCGCCAGCCATCCCAGGCCTAACGGCGGTCCAACCGACAGGGTTGCGGCCAGCGTCACGAACAGCGCGGTGTCTCGCCGCCGGTCCCGCCGCTCAACGTCTGCCTGATTCTCCTCCGTCATGCCGTCCTCCGCTGGGCGACTGGAGTGGGCCGGGCCTGCAATGTCAAGCTACATAGTGATGTCCAGCGATGCTCTCGGCGTGGCCGTGGCGGCCCAGCGCCGGCGGGTCCCGAAGATGGACCGGCCCGCGTTCGAGCGCGCGGTCCTGGTGCTGCACGGCCTGATCGAGGCACTTGGGCTGGCAGGCTTCGCCGGTTCGGTAGTCCAGGATGGCAAGCCGCGGCTTCTGCTGCGCTTCGCGGCGGCGCCGGGATTCGCTCACGGCGCGGTCCTCAAGGTGTACGGTGACCGGCCCCGCGGTGAGGGTCCGCTGCTCGCTGCGTGGGGTGCGTGCGGAGTACCAACCCCACTCGTGCGTTATGGCGAGGCGGCTGGCGGCAGTTGGTTGCTGTTGGAATACCTGGACCTCACCCCGGTCGACCTCAGCTCGTCCGGCGCGTGCGCGGCTATGACTGACATGCTGGCAAGCTGGGGTGATGTCATGCACGCCGAGTCCAGCGAGGCGGCGCCGTTCCTACGGTCACTGCCCGACGTGATGCTGCCGCGCTGGCGGCAAGCGATCGGGGCGCTGCGTCGCGTCGACGCGCCGGTTCAGCGGCACTGGGCCGTGTTGGCAGAGCGGAGCTACGCGCATGGCCCGGCTCGGCCGCTGCACGGCGACCTGGCTGCAGCGAACCTGGGGATCGCCGCCGGACGGCTCGTGATCTTCGACGCCTCGGCCCTGGCCGGACCGGCCGCCTTTGACGCCGCACGGTGGGCGGCACGGCTGGCCCGCTTTGGCGTCGACCCCCGTGCGGCATACGAGCGCTGGGCCGAGCGAGAAGGGCTAGGGCCGGCGGGAGCGTTACTGGGCGTGGAGTGCGTGCTAGAGGCCGGCGCACTGATCGCCGCCCACCCGGACGTAGCCGAAGCGCTCCTGCGAGTGGCGGCAGCGCTGCTGGACGAGAATGAAACGTTGGCGAAGGCGGCGAGCCGCAAGGCAGATCAGGCATGTGATCACGGGTGGTGACGACCCGGACCCGGTCGCCGAGAAGCAGCCGGGTGGTGGGGGTCGCGATCAGGTCGTGGTCACCACGCCGTACCCGGGTGAGGAGCGCGCCGAGCCGGTGCGGCAGGTCCAGATCCGCGACGGCGATGCCCACCAGCGCGGGAGCGGAGACGGTGATGCGGCGGAAGTCGAGGGTGCCGCGGTCCAGGGACAGCGCGGACCGGGCGTCGACCCGGACCAGGATCAGGTAGGTGACCAGCGCGCCGACACCGACGCCCACGAAGAAGACGGCGGCGACACCGAGCGAGACGCCGCGGATCCGGACACCGCCGAGCAGATGCCCGAGGCCGAGGACGAGCACGCACAGTAGGACCGTGTTGGCCGCAAGCATGTTGATCAAAGGTGAGGTCATTCCGCGCATCACGCGCTTACGCGGCGGCCGATGGGCGGTTCGCTCTCGGGAGACTCCGCTGGGCGGGAACGCGGGGGTTCAGTGCTGTGCCGCCATGGAGCCGGTGAGCTCCCGATCGCGGTACGGGTGGTCCGGCCGCCGGATTCGGTCGGCTGACCGTGGCGTCCTGTCCGCGCTCGACCGGCACCCGATCGGCCCGCGGGTAGAGGAGCGGAACCAGCCCGCACGTCAGCGCCACTCCCGCTGCCTGGGCCAGCAGGAAACCCGGCACGGAAGCGGGCGCGATGCCGGCCTCGGTGCCGGTGAACATCCGCGCGATGGTCACGGCCGGGTTGGCGAAGCACGTGGACGAGGTGAACCAGCAGGCCGCGCCGATGTAGGCGCCGACCGCACCGGGGCCGGACGCGCCCCGACCGCTTCGTGTGAGCGCGGCGATGAGGACGAGCAGGCCGGTGGTGGCGACGACCTCGCTGAGCAGGATGTGGCCGCCGGACCGGGTGGTGTCCGCGATGGCCGTCACGGGCCGGTCGAACATCGCGTTACCCAGAGCCGTACCCGCGAGCGCGCCGGTGACCTGCGCGCCGACGTACCCGATCAGTTCTTTCGTGGTGAGGCCGGTCCCGGTCCGGCGGCCGAGGATCCAGTCGGCCGCGGACACGGCCGGGTTGAAGTGCGCCCGGGAGACCGGTCCGAAGGTGTGGATGGCGGCGACCAGGGCGAGCGCGACGGCGCAGGAGTTCTGCAGCAGCCGGACGCCCGCGTCGCCCGGCGACAGGTCGGCCGCCATGGCGCTCGTGCCCACCACGGCCACGAGCAGGAGGGCCGTGCCGAGGAACTCGGCGAGGAGCCGCTGAGTCAGTGACGGATGTTTCATTCTTGCTCCAGCCACTATGCCGGGCAGCGGCGAGCCGACGTCTGTCGTCCTCGTTCGCAGCCTAGGAATGCGGCCGGTCGCTGGTCAGGGCCATCCGGCCGGGCCGGCCCGGGCTCAAGAGCACATTCCTGCTCGGGGCGCCGGCGGCTACACCGGCCGGGGCTCGCGGGCTCTCTGCGGGAAGAGCAGCAGCGCGCCGATCAGGAAGCACAGCGCCCCCAGTGCCGTGCAGCTGTTCACCACCGTCGCGTTGAGCTCGTCGCCGGCTGCGGGGATGACGTACGACGCCGCTGCCGAGGCCCCGAACGCGAGGCAGCCGAGCAGGTTCACCGTGGCGATCGCCGACTCCAGGGTCCGGCGCGGGAGGCTCAGCAGGTGGCCGGTGACCTGGACGTACGCCAGGTATCCGGAGATCAGGAAGCAGATCGAGCCGAACGCGTCGGGCCGCCACACCAGGCGGTCGTAGTCGGGGGAGTCGAAGCCGAGCTGCAGGGCGCGGAAGGTCGTGGCGTTGAAGAACAGCGTCCCGACGAATTGCACGCCGCTGCTCCACCTGTCGAGCCGGGGCGGCTCGGCGCTGAGCAGCTTCGTGTCCCACCATTGCAGCCCGGCCGCCGTGGTGAAGAAGAGCGATCCCACGAAGAAGACCAGGCCGTCCACGCCCGGGCCGACGAGCTGTGCGAAGGCCGGGATGGGGGCGACGAGGAAGCAGGTCGACCCGGCGGCGAACAGGGCGGCGATCCACCAGGTCGTCCGGGAGTGTCGGCTCGCGGGCATGGACAAGTCCATCCCGGGGAGGCCCGTCGGCGCGTCATCCCGGCGGGATGACTGAGGTGGCGCCCCGGGCTCTAGATTGACGTCCATGAAAAGTCTCGGCCGGCTCCTGGCCCTGCCGGCCCTGCTCGCGGTCGCCCTGGCCGGCTGCGGACCCGGCGCCCGGGAGGCGTCGCCACCGGCTCGGGGCGCGGCCTGTATGGCCGATCCGGGCGCGGACGACGGGTACTGCGATCGCTTCATGGCCGACCTCGGCCGGCGCACGCCGCTCCCCGCCGACCAGGCGGAACCGGCGCGGGCCGCAGAGACCGCCGTGGCGCAGGCGCTCTCCGGCCGGGTCCTGGACCGCTGCAACGGCGGCGAGGGCTCCTGCGCGGAGCTGACCGCGTGGGGCGAGCGACCGGCCACACCGGACGAGATCCGCGACCGACTCGCCCCGATCGACCCCGCCGCGGTGGTCCGCGTGTCAGGTCCCGCCGATCCCGGGGTCACCGGCAGTGTGGTCTTCGGCGCGCTCGTCGGCACCATCTGCGTCTACGGCCACCAGCGCTTCAACAAGGGACCGGACCGGGTGTACGCCGGAGGCCCGCTCCCGGACGGCACGTGCCTCGCTGATCAGTAGTGCCCGTTGTTCTGGAAGTAGTTCCAGGCGCCGCACGGTGACTGATAGCGGCCCTTCACGTACCCCAGGCCCCATGTGATCTGGGTCGCCGGGTTGCTCTTCCAGTCGGCGCCGGCCGAGGCCATCTTCCTGCCGGGCAGCGCCTGGGGAATGCCGTAGGCGCCGGAGCTGCGGTTCTCCGCCTTGTAGTTCCAGCCGCTCTCCTTGTTCCACAGCTGGTTGAGGCAGGGGAACTCGGCGATCCCGAAACCGGCCTGGAGCATCAGCGTGCAGCCGATCGCCCGGCTGCCGTTGAACTCCTTGCAGGAGCCCGGGATCGGCCCGTCGAAGGGCACCGGCCCGGCGGCCTCCGCCTTCTTCTTCTCGATCTTCTTGGTCTCCAGGGTGCGCGCCTGCTTGGCGGCCCGTTTCGCCTCGGAGGCCGCCTTCTCGGCGGCCTCGTCCTCCGCCTCGTGCCGCATCGCGCGGTCCGCGGTGTGCTGGTTCTGCCGTTCCTTGAGCAGCTGCACGTCGCTGACCTCGGCCCGGGTGAGCGCGACCGGCGCCGGCGTCTCGTGCTGCTGTCCTAGATAGACACCGCCGACCAGGCCGGCGAGCAGGACCGCTACCGAGGCAGTGCGGGCACCGGCCTTCTTCCAGGCGTGGGTCACCGGGCATCCCTTCCGAGGCTGTACGAGGAAGCGCCTGAGAGTACGACGTGACGACCCGTTCCGTGCAACCGCTGTAGCGCGATCGGGCGGCTACCGTGGGTGGCGCCAGCGGTCCAGCACCTGGTCGATGGCGGTGCGGATGCGGTCCCGGGCCTCCTCGCGGGGCACCCCCGACATCAGCAATTCGTCATAGTCGGTGTCCTCGTGCCGGATCGACGCCACCACCGCGCGGGTCACCGCCTCCGGGTCCAGGGCCCGGCCCGCCGCGCTGCGACCGACCCGGCCACTGCCCCGGGCGCCGGTGTGCCGGCTGATCGCGGCGGCACGTGCCGGCGGGCAGGCGGGGAAGAGGCGGCCGATCTCCTCGGCCAGTTCCTGCTGGAACGACTCGTCGGCGACCTCGCGGCGCTCCCGGTCGCGGTCGCGGCGGCGGGCCCGGGCGTCCTCATCGGACAGGCATTCCTGCTCGGCCTGCTCCACGGCGGCCTGCTCGACGAGCAGACCCTGCCGTTCGTGACGCCGGCGCGAGCGGCTGAAGCGCACCACCACCGCGGAGAGCCGGCTGTGCTTCTTGGCGCGGCGGGTCAGCGCCACGTTGCCGGCCGGCAGGAAGACCAGGTGGTCGAGGTCGGCGCAGGTGAGGCAGAACGGCCCGGCGTCCTCCATCGTCAGCATGTCGGCGCCGGTCTGGCCGCAGCCGGCGCAGGTGAAGTCCTTCAGCGGCTGCACCACCACCAGGTCGGGGGCCTTGCCCTGCTTGGCGGTGAGTCGCTCGCGCTGGCGTTCCGGCAGGTCGGCGGGCATCCAGTGGGTGCGGAACGCCAGCTCCTGCTCGGGCCGGCCGGTGGCGGTGAAACGCAGCTGCCGCCGGTCGCGGGTGGCGGACAGGTAACCGGCCTCGCTGGGACTCAGCCCACGGCCGGCCACCCAGCGCTGGAACACCTCGAGCGCGTCGGTGAGCCGGTCGGCCGGCACGGCGGTCACCGACTCCAGGTCCGGCACGCGGCCCTGCTGCCATGCCTCCACCTGCCGGTGGGACACCCATCCGAGCCCGGTCAGCACGTCGATCGGGCTCACCTGACGCCCATGGGACAGGGCTTGCTCAGCGGCGGCGATCACCCGGCGTTCGAGCTTCGAGACGGCCTGCATGGCGGAAAGGGTATCGGTCGAGGGCGGCGCGGTTCGTGGGCGAGCGGGTTCACCGCGGTGATCGGGGAGCTTCCCGCCGTACCCGATGGCGTGCCGGGACTACCGGCGGAGATCTGCCACCGATAGGCTCTCCGAACTCGTCCACGACCTGCGGGTGATCGACTGAGAGCGCAGCTGGCGGGCATCCCCGCCGATCGTGTCGTCCAGGTCCGCGGTGCGGACGCCGGGCGGGTCGCCCGTGCCCTCGCCGAGCACAGCGCCGACCTGGCGGCGGTGGTGACCGGCGCGGGCTCCGGAGCGACGACCCCCGCCGGGTTCGTCGCCGCGGTGCTGGACGACATGGAACGCGTCGCCGCCGAGCTGCTTCCGGCCTGGCTGCCCGAGGCGGCCGACATCCACCGGACCGATCTCGGCGGGGTGGCCGCCGTCCGGATCATCGCCGAGGGCCGGGCGGCCCGTGCGCACTACAGCCGGCCGTTGCTGCGGGACCTGGCCCTGCTCGCGCTCACCGGGCAGCGGACCGAGAGCCGGCTTCCGGCCCGGGCCCGCGCCGGGCAGCTCGCCCGCCTGATCGCCGAGAGCTTCGGCCGGGAACGCTGCGTGCTGCTCGTGTCGCCCGCCCCGGGCCTCACACCGCTGGAACGCGATGCGGCGGTGGCCGGCGGTGACTGGCTCGCCCGTCACGCCCGCGCGGGGATCTGGCTGGTCAGCGACGTGCCGGTCGACGTGGAGCGGGTCCCCGTGGTGACTGTGGACAGTTGGGCCGATGAGCCCGGGCCGCCGCCGGTTGTCCGGGCCGGCGGGCCGGAAGCGGTCGTCGTCGGCAGGCCGCACCCGGCCAGCGCGGTGGAGGCGGCTCTGGAGGCCGCGCTCGCCGCCGAGAGCTGGGCCGCCGGCCGCCGGTGGAACCAGACTTATCAGCCGACCGCGCTCAGCGCCCCGATCCGGCTGGATCTCTGCTGGCCGCGCGAACGGTGCGTGGTGGAGCTGGACGGACCGGAGCACTGCCATCCGGTGCGTTTCGAGGCCGACCGGCAGCGCGACGTTCAGTTGCAACTCGACGGCTACGCCGTCCTCCGATTCACCAATGCACGTGTCGTCCACGACGTGGGCGCCGTGGTGCATCAGATCGGCACCTATATTCGGGGCCGGCGGCGCGACACAGCGGAAGGAAGCTGACCATGGCTGGCGACGAACTCACGCCCTCGGAGAACGCCATTCTGATCGTTCTCATGGCGGAGGCACGCGAGGTCCTCAACACCGAGCTGCGCGAGACGTACGGCCTCGACGTGCGCAAACCGGCCCGCGACAAGCTGGGCCGCAAGGGGTACGCGGTCAGCCGGAAGAACGGGCGCACCTTCGCGCTGGAGCTCGGCGACAAGGGCTGGGTGCACGTCCAGGAGCAGCTCAACTTCCGGTCGAACGGCGCCACCGCCCAGGCCGCGGCACTGACCGCCCTGCTCAACGGGCTGCGCAGTCGCGTGCTGGACCGCAGCGGGTGCACGTCCTTCGCCGAGCTGTTCGCCCTCACCGACGTGCGGGGCTCGGCATCGGCGCCGGAGCAGGGCCAGGTGCTGCGGACCCGGATCGTGAACGCGTACGACGCGCTCACCGACGAGCCCGGTGGCTGGGTCAGCCTCACCCGGCTGCGGCGGTTCTTCGGCGACGTCCCGCGCGCCGACCTGGACGAGGCGCTGCGCCGGGTGAGCCGGGAACCCGGCGTCACGCTCGCGCCGCAGTCGAACCAGAAGGTTCTCACCGACACGGACCACGCCGCCGCCCTGCACATCGGCGGGCAGGACAAGCACGTGCTGTCGATCGGTGTGTGATGGAGGAGCAGGAACGCGCCGCGCTCGCCGCGCTGCGATTCAACTGGGCGCCGGTCCCGGACGACGTCTGGCGGCCGATGCCGTTCCACGTCGACGGCCTGCACCCGGCGGTGATCCGTGACGTGCTCGACGGGGTGGCCGACGCCCGGACCAGCGACGGCGGCAGCCCGATCGGCCTGGTGATCCAGGGGCAGCGCGGCTCCGGCAAGACGCACCTGCTCGGCTGGGTCCGCCAGCAGGTGCAGGAGCAGGGCGGTTACTTCTTCCTCGCCGGGCTCCTCGACGGCGCGGGATTCTGGGACAGCGTGCTGGCCGCCATGCTGGACGGCCTGTCCCGCCCGGTGCCCGGCAGCCGGCAGACCCAGCTGGTGATGCTGCTGCGCCGGCTGTCCGCGATGGTGGGCGCGCCGCGTACGGCACGGCGGGCCGTCATGGGGGAGACCGAGCTCACCAAGGCGTCCCTGGACGCGTTCATCGAAGGGCTCGGCGAGTTCGACCGGCAGGTCGCCCGCGCGAGTCAGGACACCGCTCGCGCGCTGGCCCTCAGCGCTTCCGAGGATCTCAGCCATCGTGACCTGGCGGAGAACTACTTCCTCTCCGGTGAGGAGTCCGAGCCGGGCGAACGCGCGGCGTGGGGCATGCGCCGGGCGCCGCGGCGACCGCAACTGATCGTGCAGGACCTGTCCTGGCTGCTCGCCCTGACCGGCCCGTCGGTGATCGCCATCGACCAGATCGACACGCTCATCGCGCAGAGCTCGATCGCGGCGGGCGCCGACCTGCAGAAGGCCGTCCGGATCAGCCCGGAGCAGGCCTATCTGCTCAGCCAGATCGCCGAGGGACTGATGAGCCTGCGGCAGGTGACGCGGCGGACGTTCACGGTCGTCGCCTGCATCCCGGATTCCTGGGCGACGATCCGCGCCATGGCCACCGACACGGTCGGTGACCGGTTCCGCCTGGCGCCCACCCTGGAGGTCATCAAGGACGACGACCTGGGCCGGGCCATCATCGAGAAGCGTTTCACCGTGCGGTACGCGGACATCGGGTTCACTCCGCCGTACCCGTCGTGGCCGGTCCTGCCGCAGGCCTTCGCCTCCGCCGGCGACTACACACCCCGCCAGCTGCTCATCGAGATCGACACGCACATCCGCCGGTGCATCGCCGAGGACGTGGTCCTGGAACTGGAGCGGCTCGGCGCGCCGCCGTCCACCGAGCCGCACGCGCCGCGCCCGATCGCACCGGCCGTCGCCGTCGACGAGCTGGACCGGTTCGACGCCCGCTTCGCGGAGCTGAAACGGGCTGCGGACGTCGCCGGACCGCTGGCGAAGTCCGGTGAGGACGCCCTCGTGCCGGACCTGCTCGCCGCCGGGCTCACCGCGTGGATCCTGGAGCGCGGCGACGCCGGCGAGGCGTTCTCGGTCGACCCGCCGCCGAGCACGAATCCGCCACTGCACGCCCGGCTCCGGCTGACCCTCGACGAGAACACCGAGGACCAGGTCCACTGGTGTTTCCGGGCGATCAGCCACGAGCATCACGGCAACGCCGCGCTCTCCCGCATCCGCAAGGCGGCCATGGCGGCCGGTCTCGATCAGCAGATCACCAAGCGCAAGCTGTTCCTGCTCCGCAGCGGCGGCTGGTCCGGGGCGGCGACACGCAAGGCCGTGGACGCGTTCGAGGCGGCCGGCGGCCGGGTTCTCGAGCTGGACGGCGAGGATCTGCGGGTGCTGTCCGCACTGCGCGTGATGCTGTCCGAGGAGAGCATCGACCTGCAGGCGTGGCTCGCCGACCGGCAGCCGACGACCGGCGTGCGGCTGATCCAGGAGGCCCTGTCCGACGCCGCCGGGAACGGGCCTGCCGCACCGGCATCGGAGCCGACGCCGACGCCGGCACCGGCTCCGGTGGTCACCTCATCCGAGGGAACCTTCACCATCGGGTACGGCTACGACTCCGGCCGACCGGCGGCGCTCCCGCTGGAATCACTCCGCAAACACGCGACGATCTTCGCGGGCTCCGGCTCCGGCAAGACCGTGCTGATCCGCCGGATCGTCGAGGAATGCGCCCTGCAGGGCGTCTCCAGCATCGTCCTCGATCCGAACAACGACCTGGCGCGGCTCGGCCAGGGCTGGCCGGAACCGCCGGCGCAGTGGCGCGGTGGTGACGCGGCCAAATCGGCCGAGTACCTGGCCTCCACGGACGTCGTCGTCTGGACGCCGCGGCGGGTGGCCGGCCGCCCGCTCAGTTTCCAGCCGCTCCCGGACTTCCGTGGCGTGCTGGACGATCCGGACGAGTTCGCCGAGGCGGTCGAGGCGGCCGTCGCCTCGCTCGCGCCCCGGGCGATGGTGTCCGGGCGTGCCGCCAAGGCGCATCTGGGGCTCGCGGTGCTGCGCAAGGCGGTCGAGCACTACGGCCGTCGCGGCGGCACCGGGCTCAAAGGACTGATCGACACCCTGTCCGACCTGCCGGACGGCATCATCGACCTGGACGGCGCCGACAAGATCGCGCTCGGTCTGGCGCAGACGCTCACCGCCGCCATGGTCAACGATCCGCTGTTCGGCGGCGAGGGCACGCCGATGGACCCGGGCACGCTGCTCACGCCGGCGCCCGGGAAGCGCGCCCGGGTCTCGGTCGTCAGCCTGATCGGGCTGCCCTCGGACGACGCGCGCCAGAGCTTCGTCAACCAGCTCCAGATGGCCCTGTTCGCCTGGATCAAGAAGAACCCCGCGGGCGACCGGCCGCTCCTGGGCCTGCTGATCATGGATGAGGCGCAGACCTTCGCGCCGTCCGGCGCCATGACGGCCTGCACCCAGAGCACCCTGGCGCTGGCGGCGCAGGCCCGCAAGTACGGCCTCGGGCTGATCTTCGCGACCCAGGCGCCGAAAGGCCTGCACAACAGGATCCCGGGCAACGCGGCGACCCAGCTCTACGGCCTGCTGAACAGCCCCATCCAGATCGAGGCGGCCCGGGAGATGGCGAAGGCCAAGGGCGGTGACGTCCCGGACGTCTCCCGACTGACCGTGGGCGAGTTCTATCTGGCGGCAGAGGGGGCGGCGCCCGCGAAGATCCGGACGCCGCTGTCCCTGACCCATCACCCGCGCAGCCCGATGACCGTCGAGGAGGTCCTGCGAGTCGCGCGGCCATGAGGCCGGATCCTTGGCAACGGCCCCGGAAGGTGGCATCGTCGAGCGGTGATCGACCCGTACCTGTGGCTTGAAGATCTTGATTCTCCGGATGCTCTCCGGTGGGTCTCGGAGCGGAACGCGGAGACGCTCGCGTCGCTGGCCGACGCGGAGTTCGCGCGGCTGCGGGATGCCGTCCGGGAGGTGCTGGACAGCAAGGAGCGGATCTCGTTCCCAGCTTGGGGCGGGGACGGGTTCTACTACGACTTCTGGCGGGACGCCGACCATCCGCGGGGGCTGTGGCGGCGGACCACGCCCGAGGAGTTCCGGTGCGACGAGCCGGACTGGGACGTGTTGCTGGACCTCGACGCGCTGAACGCGGCCGAGGGCACGAACTGGACGTGGGGCGGCGCCACCGTGCTGCGCCCGGGGTACGACAGGTGCCTGATCTCGCTGGCCCGGGGTGGTTCGGACGCCGTGGTGGTGCGCGAGTTCGACCTGGTCGCCCGGGCCTTCGTCAAGGACGGGTTCGCGCTGCCGGAGGCGAAATCCGACGTCGGCTGGATCGACGCCGACCACATCTTCGTGGCGACCGACTTCGGTGACGGCTCGCTGACCTCGTCCGGGTACGCACGGATCGTCAAGCGGTGGCGACGCGGCACCCCGCTGTCCGAGGCGGAGACGGTCTTCGAGGGACAGCACGACGACGTCCTGATCAGCGCGTCACATGACCCGGCGCCCGGTTTCGAGCGCGACTTCGTGGTCCAGCGCGTCGAGTTCTTCCGCACCCGGTACCACCTGCGGCGACCGGACGGGGAACTGGTCCGGATCGAGATCCCCGAGGACGCCGACTTCGACGTGCACCGGGAGTGGATGCTGATCCGCCTCCGGACGCCGTGGCGGGAGTTCCCGGCCGGCGCGCTGATCGTCACGGACTTCGACGACTTCCTGGCGGGCGGGCGCGACCTCACCGTGCTGTTCCAGCCGGACGACCGGACGTCGCTGAGCTCCTACGCGTGGACGCGCCACCACCTGCTGCTCGCCACGCTGGCCGACGTGAAGACGCGGATCGAGATCCTGACGCCGGGCTCGCCGTCGTGGACGCGGGAGCCGCTCGACGCGGCCGGCGAGTTCGACAACACCTGGATCGTGGACACCGAGCCGGAGAGCTCGGACGCGTACCTGATCGCCTCCGAAGGGTTCCTGCAACCGGCGTCGCTGCGGCTCGGGGCGAGCACCGTCCTCAAGCGGGAGCCGGCCTTCTTCGACACGGACGGCCTGGCGGTCCGGCAGCACTTCGCGGTCTCGGCGGACGGGACGAGAGTGCCGTACTTCGTGGTCGGCGGCGACGGCTGCGGGCCGGCGCTGCTCACCGGGTACGGCGGTTTCGAGATCTCCAGGACCCCGGACTACGGCGGGGTGCGCGGTCGGGGCTGGCTGGCCCGCGGCGGCGCCTACATCCTCGCCAACATCCGGGGCGGCGGCGAATACGGGCCGGCCTGGCATCAGGCCGCGCTGCGGGAGAACCGGACCAAGGCCTACGAGGACTTCGCGGCCGTCGCCCGCGACCTGGTGGACCGCGGCATCACCACGCCCGCGCAACTCGGCATCACCGGCGGCAGCAACGGCGGGCTGCTGATGGGCGTCATGCTGACCCGCTATCCGGAGCTGTTCGGCGCGGTGGTCGCGGCGGTGCCGCTGCTCGACATGCGCCGCTACACGAAACTGCTGGCCGGCAAATCCTGGATCGCCGAGTACGGGGACCCGGACGTCCCCGGCGACTGGGAGTTCCTGCGGGGGTATTCGCCCTATCAGAACGTCCGGCCCGATCGGCCGTACCCTCCGGTCCTGTTCCTCACCTCGACCCGCGACGACCGGGTGCATCCCGGGCACGCGCGGAAGATGCTCGCGCTGCTGCGCGAGAACGGGCACGAGGCGTGGCTCTACGAGAACGTGGAGGGCGGGCACGGCGCGGCCGCGGACAACGAGCAGGCCGCCACCCGTGAGGCGCTGTGCCTGGAGTTCCTCTGGCGCAAGCTCCACCAGCGGGGATGAAACCGGGACAAGCGTGGCGGCGGCCTTTGCGCAGGTCGGTGACGTCCGTACCATCGGGCGGTGCGGATTCGAGGGGTCGTCGCGGCACTGATCAGTGTCGGTCTGCTGAGCGCGTGTCAGAGCGGTGGCTCGGCGGGGCGGGTGACCGGTCTGCCCGTACCCTCGCAGGGGTCTTCCGTCTCCTCGCCGCCGGCGTCGCCGTCTGAGCCGGCGTCAGCCTCGCCGTCGGCGTCACCGTCCGCCTCCACCTCGGCCTCCAGCTCGGCCTCCGCGTCGGCCTCGCCTTCGGCTTCGGGCTCGAAACTTCCGAAACCCGGCAATCCGAAGGGGCGCGCCTCCGTTCCGGCGGCGGCCAGGGCGGCCGACACCAGCGATCCCACGCGTACGGTGGGAGACGGCACCCCGGAGAGCTGCACCTCCGCCGCGGTGGTGAAAGCGGTCGCGGCCGGCGGCGTCATCACGTTCGACTGTGGACCCGCGCCGGTGACGATCACGATGAGCGCGACGGCGAAGGTTCGCAACTCCAGCGCGAAGGTGGTCCTCGACGGCGGCGGCAAGGTGACGCTCAGCGGGGCCGGAGAACGCCGCATCCTCTACATGAACACCTGCGACGACGCGCAAGGATCGGTCAACGGCCCCTGCAACGACATCGACGCGCCCCGCCTGACGATCCAGAACATGGCGTTCACCAAGGGAAACAGCTCGGACGACGAGGGCGGCGGCGCGGTCTACGTGCGCGGCGGGCACGTCAAGGTCGTCAACTCGCGGTTCACCGCCAACCGCTGCGCCCGGACCGGCCCGGACCTCGGCGGCGCGGCGCTGCGCGTCTTCGACCAGGGCGGTGACCAGCCGGTCTACGTCGTCGGCAGCACGTTCACCGGCGGCCGGTGCTCGAACGGTTCCGCGCTGAGCAGCATCGGGGTCTCCTGGATCGTGCTGAACAGCTACTTCTCCGGCAACAAGGCGGTCGGAAAGGGCGCGAACCCGGCGCGGGAGGGCACCCCCGGAGGCGGCAGCGGCGGCGCCATCTACATGGACGGCGACGCCATCAAGCTGACCCTCGACGGCACGGTGATCGAGAAGAACACGGCGGCCGAGGGCGGCGGCGCCGTCTTCTTCGTCAGCAACAACCGCACCGGCACGATGACCGTGCGCAATTCGACGCTGCGCAAGAACCCGAGCGCGGTCTTCGAGACGAGCGGTTTCCCGGGCATCTTCTTCATGGGGGCCGGAGAGCCCGTCGTGAGCGGCTCAACCCTCCGCAAGTAACCGCTTCACGGGTGCGCGTCCTCGATCCGCCGGCACCGCAGGTGGTCGAGCAGACCCTGCTGGTCCGGCTCGGGAAGCGCGGCGAACGCGCGATACGCCACCTGCCGCGCATGCGGCGTCTCCGCGGCGAGCAGAGCCACAATCGCGGCCCACGCCAGCGACACGCGATGGATCCGATCCTCGCGGACCAGCGGCAGGCGGGTCAGCTCACCCAGAGTCGTCGCCGCGTCGCCCTCGGTGGCGGCGCGGTCGCCCAGCTCGTAGACGGCCTTGCCGCGAAAGGGCCCACCGACGCGAACGAGATCGGCGAGTGCGGCATTGCTCATCTCACCGACCGGCGGTTCCGGCATCCGAGGCGGAACGGGCATCCCGGGCGGAACGGCAAAGGTCATGGGCTCTCTATCGGTACTGCTTGGACCGTCAGCTTGGCGTTGCGGTCAGTAATAGTGGGCGTGCGCAGTCTTCGGTGGTTCGCCGGAGCGGGTGTATCTACGCAGGATCGACACGGAGACCTGGGTGAAGACGGTCCGGTCGACACCATCGGCCGAGCCTGTCGTATCTCCGCTGACGCCGTCGACGGTGAGGTCCCCGAGGACGTTGCCTGCCCGATCAGCGGGGCGGAATCGCTGAGAATCCGGCTCGAACCGCACGAAGCCGGATCCGCCGCTTCCATGGTCGGCCTCCCACCGGTACAAGACACCGCTCGGCAGCGTCTGCTCTGCCCAGATACCGATTGATGCGGGCACTTCAACCTCCTGGCGATTTCGTCGCGTCAGTCCCTGCGTTGATAGCCGAAGCCGTCGGCGGCTGCGGCTTCAGGATCCCACGTGAACCCGGCCTCAAGCGTGGCAGCGTGTGCTCTCCGGTAGCTCGGGTCTCCACTGCTGGACATGAACGCGGCTTCGTACCGTTCATGCTGCAGCAGATCGATGTCAGCGGGATGTGGGTGCCCGCCCGCGAGCCGTTGCCAAGCCTCTGCAATACGCGGATTCGCGTCGAACAAGGCCATTTCGCCTTCGTCGTAAGAGTCGAGCAGGTGTTGCTCCCGGAAAAGATGGTTCTTGATGGCAATAATGTCGTCTGGTGTGAACCCATGTGCACGGGCAGTTTGGATGATGGCGGGAACGTCGTCGTCGTTGGCTCGAATCGCGTCGTAGGTCACCTCCGCCCACCGGGTCTCGAAGTCGGCGTTACCCCCGGGCGGGCGCACCTCCCCGCCGGTCTGCGACGGTCGTCCCGCAGATGTTTTAAAGGGCTCCGTCCGAGTGATTTCCTGGCCGTTCTGTCTGAGCCCGCCAAAGGCATCGACCAGATCCGACAGCTTGGCACTGAGATGGCGGAGGCTGGTCAGCAGGCCTCGGATGAAGTGCTGGATGCGGTGGGACCACTTGAGGACCAGCGCGGACACCTGGCTCGCCACGGCGGGGCTGGCGATGCCCAGGGTGAGGCCCTCCACGGCGAGCCACTGCGGCAGGCGGACGGCGAGGGTGGCGACGAACTCGGCGATGAGGTCGCGGACGATGCCGCGGACCAGGGCGACGAGCAGGCCGGCGCCCTCCACGGCGTAGGCGATGCCGCGGGTGGCGGTGGCGAGGCCGTCCAGGCTCTCCAGGTGCCGGCGGGCGTGATCGCGGTAGGCGTCGGCGGCCGCGCCGGACCAGCCGGATATGTCGGTCGTGACGTGACCGGCGTAGTCCTGGCCGGCCCCGCTGGTGAACGCGCTGACATTCGACCAGGTGGCGGCGTGCGCGGCGACCTGGTCGGCGTTGCCGGCGAGGTGGTCGAGGGCCTCCCTGAGGGGCCGGACGTGTTCCATCAGCCAGGAGACGCCCCAGGCCATCAGCCCGCCGAGCGGGTCGATCGCGAGGGTGAGCAGGTCCAGGCCGGCGCCGACGCCGCCGAGGACGGGGTCCACCCAGCTGTTGTTGCGAATCCCCTCGGCGATGTCCGCGACGTCCCCGACCAGGCCCAGCCCGGTGTGCCAGGTCGTCGAGCCCTGGCTCTCCACGACGAGCGGGTTGACGCTCATGGTGCGCCCTCTTCTCCGGAGACTGTCCCTCTCGGAGAAACCCCGTCACGGGGGCGCGGGTTCAGTGGTAGTACGTCGCCGGCCGAGCCGGTCGTTTCCCGTCGAGGACGTCAGCTCGCGATCCGGAAGTTCGGGATCTTCGGCTCGCGTTCGTCCCGTGGCAGGCGACCGTCCTGGACGAGCGCATGCTCAGGAACGAGTGTGCGAGACACCCCGATGCCCTGAAGACAGTTGTCGCACCAGAAATGGGCATACCCGACGTCGCGGCCGGGCACGCTGGTGAAGACCAGCCGGAGACACTGTTGCCCACAGTTGGGACAGGCGGCGTCGATGGGGCCCGGAATCATGTCGTAGGCGTCGCTGTAGGCGTCCAGCCATTGATCGAAGGTGGCCATCATCGGGCTCTCGGCTCGGGTCGGATCGGCTGATTCTCCCACCATTCGTCCTCGTGTGCGTATGCCCTGTCCTCGAAGGCGTCGAATTCGGCGTCGTCGCGAGGATATGGTCTGCCGGCGGCGAGTTCGTTGCGGTGGAACCTCTCGTGGACGAGGGTCCGCGCCAGGTCCTCCTCGCTGCGGAAGCCTTGCATGTAGAGCTTGATGGTGCCGTTCGGCAGCGTCTGACCACACGCGCCGCGGAATGTCGGTCTGCCGAGCTCGATCCGCAGGTCGGAGATGTCTATGCCGTATCTCGCGGCGATCTGGCGTACCGAGCGCATCTTGAAGGGCTGGGGTGGGCCGTCGCCGATCCTGCGTACCCGGTTGAGGGTCTCGCCTGCTCGGGCGGGGTTGAAGACCGCGGCTGCCCGGCCGATGTGGTCGGTGAGGGCGCGGGTCAGCGGGACCAGATTGCGCAGACTGTGCAGCAACCCCCGCAGGAAACCGGCGATCCGGGCACCCCACGCGCTGATCGCCGCGGTCACCTGCCCCACAACCAGCGGCGTCGCGAGCCCGAGGGAGAACGCCGCCTCCGCCGCATACGTCACCAGCCTCGACACCAGGAACGCGATCGCGTCGCGTACCAGAAGGCGGACCGCGGCGACCAGCGTGCCGGCGCCCTCGATCAGGGCGGCCATCGTCTCCGCCGCCGCGGCCAGCGCGACCGTGGCGTGCTGCTCGCCGCCGGAACGCGCGCGGTAGGCCTCGGCCGCCGCGCCCTCCCATTCGGACAGGTCGTGACGAACCGACCACCCGATCTCCGCGGCCTGCTCACGCAGGCCTTCGGCCGCTTCGCGCCAGGTCCGTGCGTTCCCTTCGATGGGTACGGGGTCACCCGCCAGCTGATCGAGAGCCGCGCTGAGCGGGCGCACGTGTTCGAGCAGCCAGGCAGCCCCGGATTGGAGCAGCATGCCGACCGGGTCGGCGACGTAGGCGAGCGCCTCCAGCCCGGCGCCGGTCACGCCGAGGGTGCCGTCGATCCAGCTGCCGTTGCGGACACTGCCGGCGATCAGTTCGATGTCCTCCGCGATGCCGATCCCGGCGACCGCGGACGTCATCGCGACGCACCGTCGTGCCGCATGTCGCCGGCGGCCGTGTCGTCGGTGAGCTGGTACTCGCCGGCGGTCCGTCGTACCGCGTCGGCGCTGTTGCCGACCGCCCGGGCCGCTGCCTCGATCGCCGCGACCAGTGGCACTCGTGCCTGGTCGAGGAGAGCAGGCACCATGGCGCAGAGATGACCGTAGGCGCCCGGCGTCATCCCGGTGTCATCTCCGGCAATACGGACACGCTCCAGGGTTTCGGCCGCCGCGTCGAGGCACGAGGCGTGCCGCCGGAGCTCCTCGGGTGCCGCCCTCACCGCGCGTCCCCTGGTCCGCCGAGACGGTCGGTGAAGGCGGCCAGCAGAACCCGGCCCTCGGCTGTCTCGTCGTCGCCGCCCTGCCCAGCCACCTCGGCGGCCTGCCGCGCCAGATCGACCCGCGCCGCCTCGGACGCGGCCAGCACCTGCTCGGCGATCCACCGCGCGGAATGCCGCCGCACCTCCTCGGACAGCTGAAGGCCGGTCAGCGAACCGGAGCTGTCGACGGCGACGACGACCAGGTCACCGCCGGCCGTCCCGGTTCCGGTGAGCGCGTGCAGTCTCCCGGCCAGCGCACGGGTGCGGGCGAGCCGTTCCTCGAGCCCGGCCTGCCAGTCGTCGACCCAGAGATCCGCATCAGGGAGAGGATCATCAAGAAAGGACATGTCACGACGTCTGGGTGAGGATGTCGTTGGCGATCTTCTGAACCTCGGCACGGGACTTCGCCGGCGCCGTCGCGGTCACCCCGACCTGCCACTTCAGGGGCGGACCGCCGAAGAAGTGGTCCATCTCCATCTGGTACCCGCCGTCCTCGGCCCCTTCCAGGAGATTCGTGGTGGCGTCGACGCGTTCCGGCTCGGCGCTGAACCACTCCGTGGTCAACCGGGCGGTCGCCGTCGCGTCGCAGGGCGGGGCACAGGAGCGCAGCAGCACGCCGACCCGCTTGTCGCTGCTCGGGTTCGTCTCGTCGACGCAGATGTAGGCCTTGGCGTCCGCGAGGTCCACCTTGGCGCCGAGGCAGCCCCAGGTCGCCGGGGTCCGGAAGGCGAACGGCCATCCCGGGAACCGCATCGTCGCGGTCTTCTCGGAAGCGCTGAAAACGGGACCGGCGACCGTCTGGGCGGTGACGCCGTCCCGTAGTTCCGGCCGCGACCCACCCGAGGAGCCGGACAGCGGCGGCAGGGTGGGGACGGTCCGTACCGGCGTGGGTGTCCAGCTGGGAACCGACCGGGTCTCGGCGGAGGCGGCGACGATCGCGTTGCCGACCGCGCAGAACGCCAGCAGCACCATGAAGATCAGCAGGACGATCGTGGCGGCCGTTCCGGGGTACTTCTGCGGCGGCGCACCGAGCGCCCCGCGCAGGTAGGCGATCGTCGGCGCCCGGTACTCCAGCGGGGTGGTCTGCCCCGGCAGCACCATGACGTCGAGGTCGGCTTTGCCGATCCGGCGGGGCAGAAGGTACGGCACATGGACGTGCACGTGGTGCCGGCCGGCCGCGAGCGGCACCACGATCGGCCGCTTCCATCCGGCTCGCACCGGCTGCCCGTCGACCGCGAGCACCGGCGTGAAAAGCCCCAGCAGGAGGGCGAGCGGCGAGTACCGCAGCGTGACAGCGAGCGCACTCCCGGCGGCAGGTTGACCGCCCCACCCGAAACCGGGCGATTCCGGTGCCGGATAGGGCCACCCGGGCGGCGCCTGCGCAAATCCCGGAGCCGAGGGCTGAGGCTGCGAAAACCCCGGAGGCTGAGTCCGCGAGGGGCCCGGATCCTGAACCCGCGGAAAGGCCCGCGTCTGCGACAGGGGCGGAGAAGCGGAATCAACGGGCGTATACGGCTGCCACTGCTGGTCGTACATCGCGGCCTCTTTCCGGCGAAGGTGCATCCCTGCCTGGAGAAACCGCGCTGCCACATGGTCAGTTCAGAACCGCAACGTATTGAACCCCGTCGGTGCGTCGGAGGTATTTGAGAAGCCCGCCGGGCCTGGTCCGGGCCCGGCGGGTGACCGGGGTCAGGCGAGTGTTGCTGCGAGGGGAGCGGTTCGGCGGGCCGCGTCGGCGCTCTCGTCGTCGGGCTGTTCCTGGGCGGACAGTTCGGCCATCACCACCGCCTCGTAGTGGGCTACCTCCCGCTCCACCTGCTCCTCGGTCCAGCCGAGCGGTCCGGCGATCAGCTTCGCGGTGGTCCGGGCCGCGGCGACGCCGCGGTCGGTGGTTTCGATGGAGATCCGGGTACGGCGGGACAGCACGTCCTCCAGGTGCCGGGCGCCCTCGTGGGTGGCCGCGTAGACGACCTCGGCGGCGAGGTAGTCCGGTGCGCCGTCGAGCGGCTTGCCGAGCGCCGGGTCCTCGTCGATCAGGGTGAGCACCTCGTCGATCAGGGTGCCGTACCGGCGGAGCAGGTGCTCGATGCGGTTCACGTGGACTCCGGCGCGGCGGGCCAGCTGGGCCCGGCGGTTCCAGGCGGCGCGGAAGCCGTCGGCGCCGAGCAGCGGGACCTGGTCGGTGCAGGAGGCCGGCACCCGGGTGCTGAGTTCGGCGACGGCGGCGTCCACCGCGTCCTTCGCCATCACCCGGTACGTCGTGTACTTGCCCCCGGCGACGATGACCAGGCCGGGCACCGGGTTGCCGACGGCGTGCTCGCGGGACAGCTTCGCGGTGCTGGACGCCTCGGCGGAGAGCAGCGGCCGCAGCCCGGCGTAGACGCCCTGCACGTCGTCGCGGGTGAGCGGGGTGACGAGCGCCTTGTTGACCTCGGCGAGCAGATAGTCGACGTCCCGGCCGGACGCCGCGGGCTCGGCCTTGTCCAGGTTCCACGGGGTGTCGGTGGTGCCGATGACCCAGTGCCTGTCCCACGGGATCACGAACAGGACGCTCGTCGCCGTACGCAGGATCATGCCGGACCGGGCGGAGATCCGGTCGCGCGGCACCACCAGGTGGATGCCCTTGCTCGCGGTGATCTTGAATTGGCCGCGTTCGCCGGAGAGCATGGCCTGGCTGTCGCCGGTCCACACCCCGGTCGCGTTGATCACGGTGCGGGCGCGGATCTCCAGTTCGGCGCCGCTCTCCAGGTCGCGGGCCCGGACGCCGACCACGCGCCGCCCCTCGCGGAGGAAGCCGATCACCTCGGTGCGGGAGGCCACGTGCGCGCCGTAGGCGGCCGCGGTGCGGGCCAGGAACATGGTGTGCCGCGCGTCGTCGACCTGGGCGTCGTAGTAGCGGATCGCGCCGATCAGGGTCTCGGGGCGCAGCGACGGGAACGCCTTGAGGGCTTCGACGCGGGACAGGTGACGGTGGCGGGGGAGGCCGGTGTTGCCGCCGGAGAGCGCGAGCGTGTCGTAGAGCGCGATGCCGGCGCCGATGTAGAGCCGCTCCCAGGCCCGGTGCTGCAGCGGGTAGAGGAACGGCACCGGGCGGACCAGGTGCGGCGCGAGTTTTCCGATCAGCAGGCCGCGTTCCCGCAGCGCCTCGCGGACCAGCGAGAAGTCGAGCATCTCCAGGTAGCGCAGACCGCCGTGGATCAGCTTGCTGGACCGGCTGGAGGTGCCGCTCGCGAAGTCACGGGCCTCGAGCAGGCCGACGGAGAGCCCGCGGGTGGCGGCGTCCAGGGCCGCGCCCGCGCCGACCACACCGGCGCCGATCACCAGCACGTCGAGTTCGTCGGAAGCCGAGGTGGCGGAGAGGGCGGCCAGCGCCGCGGCACGCGCCTGCGTCGAGATCACTCCGGTGTTCATTTCGGTCCTCTTTCCTAGCGGGTCACGCGACCCGGCGGAGGGTGCGGGCGGGTCGCGTGACCCAGCCGAGGTGCGGGCGGGCCGGCCGACCCAGCCGAGGTGCGGGCTGGGTCAGCCGACCCAGCCGAGGGTGCGGTCGATGGCCGCCTTCCAGCGGGTGATGCCTTCTTCGCGTCGCTCGAGCGACCAGGTCGGCTGCCAGCGCCGGTCCTCGTGCCAGTTGGCGCGCAGGTCGTCGACGGAGTGCCAGAAGCCGACCTGGAGCCCGGCCGCGTACGCGGCGCCCAGCGCGGTCGTCTCGGCGACGGCGGGCCGGCTCACCGGCACGCCGAGGATGTCGGCCTGCAGCTGCATGCAGAGCGCGTTGCCGGTCACGCCGCCGTCGACCTGCAGGCAGTCCAGGGTGGTGCCGGAGTCCTGCGCCATCGCCTCGACCACGTCGCGGGTCTGGTAGCAGATCGCCTCGAGCGCGGCCCGGGTGATGTGCGCGGCGGTGTGGTAACGGGACAGCCCGACGATCGCGGCCCGGGCGTCCGGCCGCCAGTACGGTGCGAACAGCCCGGAGAACGCCGGGACGAAGCAGATGCCGGCGCTGTCCTCCACCTCGGCGGCGAGGGTTTCGCTCGCCGCGGCCGAGTCGAGCACGCCGAGCTGGTCGCGCAGCCACTGGATGGCGGCGCCGGCCACCGCGATCGACCCCTCCAGCGCGTAGGTGACGGTCGAGCCGAACTGGTAGCCGACCGTGGTGATCAGTCCGTGGCTGGAGCGGACCGGTGTGCTGCCGGTGTTCATCAGCAGGAAGCCGCCGGTGCCGTAGGTGCACTTGGCCTCGCCGGGGGCGAAACAGGTCTGCCCGAAGAGCGCGGCCTGCTGGTCACCGATCGCGGCGGCGATCGGCACCCCCTCGAAGTGTCCGTAGATCTCGGCGGACGGCCGGATCTCCGGGAGCATCGCGCGGGTGATCCCGAAGAGGTCGAGCAGCTGCTGATCCCACTGGAGCGATTCGAGATCCATCAGCATGGTGCGGCTGGCGTTCGTCACGTCGGTGAGGTGCTGACCGCCGGTGAGGTTCCAGATCAGCCAGCTGTCGATGGTCCCGAACAGCACGTCGCCGGCCTCGGCGCGGGCCCGCAGCCCGTCCACGTTCTCCAGCAGCCATTGGATCTTCGTGGCGGAGAAGTAGGTGGCCGGCGGAAGGCCGGTGCGGTCCCGGACGAACGCCGCGTCGAGGCGGGAGACCAGGGCATCGGTACGGGTGTCCTGCCACACGATCACGTTGTGACAGGGCTTCCCGGTCGTCCGGTCCCAGGCGACCACGCTCTCCCGCTGGTTCGTGATCCCGATCGCGGCCAGGTCACCCGACGTGAGCCCGGCCTCGGCGAGCGCCACGCTGATCGTCTTCAGCGTGTTCTCCCAGATCTCCGTCGCGTCGTGCTCGACCCAGCCGGCGGCCGGCAGGATCTGCCGGTGCTCGATCTGGTGCCGGGCGATCTCCCGGCCGGCCCGGTCGAAAATCATGAAGCGTGTGCTGGTGGTGCCTTGATCGATCGCGCCGACGAAGTGCGCCACAGAACCTCCCTGATCGCCTGCGGAGAGGTGCGACGTTAGGGAGCGCAGCACCCCGGGGCAACGCCGCGCGTGCGACAATGTCGCACGTGCCGGGCCTGATCCAGTCCATCGAGCGGTCCTCCGCCGTGCTGCGGCTGCTCGCCGCCGACCGGCTGCGGGTCGGTGAGGTGGCCGAGGCGCTCGACCTGCCCAAGTCCACCGCGCACAGCATCCTGCGCACGCTGGAGCACGTCGGCTTCGTCGAGCAGGATCCGCGCACCACGCGGTACCGGCTGGGCCGGGGCGTGCTGGAGCTGCGGACGGCCGGATTCGACGTCAACGAGCTGCGGGCCCGCGCGCTGGACTGGGCGGACACGCTCGCCGCGCGCAGCGGCCAGGAGGTGCGCATCGGCGTGCTGCGGGACCGCCGGGTGCTCGTCGTGCACCACGTGTTCCGGCCGGACGACTCGGCCCAGTCGATGGGCATCGGCCGGACACTCCCGGCGCACGCCACGGCTCTCGGCAAGACGCTGCTCGCCTACCATCCGACGGCGGCTGCCGGGCTGGCTCGGGACGGCTTGGACGCGTACACACGGAGGACCGTGACCCAGCGCCAGGATCTGGCCCGGCAATTGGGTGAGGCCCGGGTGCGGGGGTGGGGTTTCGTGGTCGAGGAACGGCAGGCCGGGGAGGCCGCGATCGCGGCGCCGCTGCGCACGATCGGTGGCCTGGTGGTCGGCGCGATCGGCATCTCCGGACCGGTCGAGGTCCTCTGCGACACCCGGCGGCAGGCCCGGCCGGCGCTCGTCGAGCACGTGTGCGCGAGCGCCCGGTCCATCTCCCGCGATCTGGCGGCCGGATCGTGAGCCTCTCGATGAGCGACAGGTACGTGCTCGCGATCGACCAGGGGACCACCTCGACGCGCTGCATCCTGTTCGACCGCCGGGCGACAGTGGTCTCGGTGGTGCGCGGCGAGCATCCGCAGTCCTACCCGCGACCGGGCTGGGTGGAGCACGACGCGGCCCGGATCTGGCGGGACGTGCAGCGGCTGATCCGCAAGGCGCTGCGCGAGGCCGGGATCGGGCTGGACCAGGTCGCCGCGATCGGGATCGCCAACCAGCGCGAGACGGTGGTGCTCTGGGACCGGGCGACCGGGCAGCCGGTGGCGCCGGCGATCTCCTGGCAGGACACCCGCACGGAGGAGTTGGTCGCCCGCCTCGACGCCGGGTTCGTGCGGGAGCGCACCGGGTTGCCACCGGCCACCTACTTCTCCGCCGCCAAGATCCAATGGTTGCTGGCGGAGCACGATCTCGGCGCGCGGGCGGCACGGGGTGAGGTGCTGTTCGGGACCATGGACAGCTGGCTGATCTGGAACCTGACCGGCGGGTCGCATCTGACCGACGTGACGAACGCCAGCCGTACCATGTTGATGGATCTTGAATCGTTGGAGTGGGACGGCGAACTCCTGGACCGGTTCGCGATTCCGCGCGCGATGCTGCCGGAAATCCGCTCGTCAGCGGAGATCTACGGGCATTTCGAGGGTACGCCCATCGCCGCCGCCATCGGTGACCAGCAGGCCGCGCTCTTCGGGCAGACCTGTTTCGCCCCCGGCGAGGCCAAGTGCACCTACGGCACCGGCGGCTTCCTGCTGATGAACACCGGGACGACCCCGGTCCGCTCCCGCCACGGGCTGATCACCACGGTCGGCTACCGGATCGGCGACGAACCGCCGGTCTTCGCCCTGGAGGGCTCGATCGGCACGGCCGGTTCGCTGGTCCAGTGGGTGCGCGACGGGCTCGACCTGATCGGCACCGCGTCGGAGATCGAGACCCTGGCCGCGACCGTCGACGACAACGGCGGCTGCTACATCGTGCCGGCCTTCTCCGGCCTGTTCGCGCCGTACTGGCGCAGCGAGGCCCGCGGGGTGATCGTCGGGCTGACCTCCTACATCACCAAGGGTCACCTGGCCCGGGCGGTCCTGGAGGCGACCGGCTGGCAGACCCGGGACGTGGTCGACGCGATGAACGCCGACGCCGGCCTGACGCTGACCTCGCTCAGCGTCGACGGCGGCATGACCGCGGACAACCTGCTGATGCAGTTCGTCGCGGACGTGCTGCAGGTGCCGGTGGTCCGGCCGATGGTGGCCGAGACGGTGTCGCTCGGCGCCGCCTACGCGGCCGGTCTGGCTGTCGGATACTGGTCCGACCTGCGGGATCTGCGAGCCAATCGGCATCCCGCCGGTCGCTGGGTGCCGGCCATGGACCTGGAGAAACGCGCCGCGGAGTACGCGAACTGGCGTCGCGCGGTGGAGTGCGCGGTGTTGTTCAGCCGATAAACATTCTTCGATATGTTGGCGGTGACTTTTCTTACCGGACGGGAAGGAAGTTCCACCGTGCGCAGACTGCTCACCGCAGCACTCGCCGCCGCCCTCATCCTCGTCGGCACCCCGGCAATGGCACATCCTAAGGCCGCACCCACCCCCGGTGGCCCCGGAGTGGGCGACGAGTACTACCCGGACTACGGCAACAGCGGGTACGACGTCTCCCACTACGACATCCGGCTGCGCTACACGCCGGCCACCGACCGGCTCACCGGCACCACCACGATCCTGGCGAAGGCCACCCAGGACCTGAGCCGGCTCAACCTCGACTTCCTGCTGGACGTCTCGTCGGTACGGGTCAACAACCGTCCTGCCACGTTCACCCGGGAGGGCGAGCACGAACTCGTCGTCACCCCGGCCCGCCCGGTCGCGGCCGGCGGCGCGCTCACCATCGTCGTGCAGTACGCGGGCGTGCCCTCCACCGAGGTCGGCGCCGGGTACACCGCGTGGATCCGTACCCCGGACGGCGCCCTCGCCGTCGGTGAGCCGGAGATCGCCTGGTGGTGGTACCCGAGCAACGACCACCCGTCGGACAAGGCCACCTTCGACGTCTCGGTGTCGGTGCCGGACGGCGTCGAGGCGATCAGCAACGGCATCCAGCCGCGGCCGCCGGTCCGCGAGACGCTCGGGTACACCCGGTGGAGCTGGCGGTCGCTGAAGCCGCAGGCCACCTACCTGACGTTCCTCGCGGTCGGCCAGTACGACGTCACCACGGACACCACCGAGAACGGGCTGCCGGTCTACAACGCGTATTCGCAGCTGCTCAGCGAGGAGTTCCGGTTCGCGGCGGAGGCCAGTGTGGAGCGGACCGCGGAGATCGTGGACTGGGAGAGCACGGTGTTCGGCCCGTACCCGTTCGAGGCACTCGGCGGCGTGGTCACGCCGCCGGACACGCTCGGTTTCGCGCTGGAGACCCAGACCCGGCCGAACTACTCGTCCGCGTTCTTCCGGCGCGGCGCCAACACCTACGTGGTCGCTCACGAGAACGCCCACCAGTGGTTCGGTGACTCGGTCTCGGTGGCCGAGTGGAAGCACATCTGGCTTAACGAGGGCTTCGCCAGTTACGCCGAGTGGCTCTGGTCGGAGAAGAACGACGAGGGCACCGCGCAGGAGATCTTCGACTACCTGTACGCGACGTACCCCGACGACGCGGACATCTGGACCACCGCCCCGGCCGAGCCGGGCGTGGAGCAGTTGTTCGGTGACGCCGTCTACGACCGGGGCGCCATGACCCTGCACCAGCTGCGCCTCGCCGTCGGCGACGAGGACTTCTTCGAGATCGTGCGGACCTGGGCGGCGACGCAGAAGTACGGCAACGCCACCACCGAGGAGTTCATCGCCCTCGCCGAGAAGATCTCCGGGGAGGACCTGGACGCGCTCTTCGAGGCGTGGCTCTTCACACCGTCGAAGCCGGTGGTCGCACAGACGCTCGCGCTGCGGTCGGCGCCTCAGGCGCCGAAGTCGTGGGCCGCGATCAGCGCGGCCCACGACCTGCTGCACCACTAGGGTCCTAGCGGACCGGGTGCGCGGCGAACTGTTCGGCGTGCAGTGCGAAGGACCGGTCCAGCTTCGGCATCCAGTACGCGTCGTCGTGCCGCCCAGCTCCGAGCTGATAGTCGTGCTTGACGCCCTTCGCGGCGAGCGCGGTGCTCATCTGCTGGGCGGCCGCGCCGAACCGGTACTCGTCGGAGTCACCGCCGTCGAAGTAGAACCGGTGCCGGTTCAGCTCGGCGGCGGACATCCCGGCGACCAGGGTGAGCGGCCGGAGGCCGGCGTTCGCGGCGCGTTCCTCGGTGGTGCCGACCAGCGGCGCGAGGCTGAGCGCGCCCATGTGGCTGGCGATCGAGCTGAACACGTCCGGATTTTTCAGGCCGAGCGTGAACGCGCCCTGCCCGCCCATCGACACACCGCTGATGCCCCGGTGGTCGCGGTCCGGGATGGTCCGGTAGACCCGGTCCACCATCGGCACGATCTCGTTGACGATCATCGAGCGGAAGTTGCCGGCGGAGGTGTCGACGTACCAGCCGCTGTCGCCGTCCGGGAAGACCACGATCGCGTTCACACCCAGCTTGTCGAGCACGGTGTCGATGTCCCGTGCCTCCCACTCGATGTTGCTGCCGTTGAAGCCGTTGAGCATGTAGACCACCGGGAACCGCTTCGCCGTCGTCCGGGTGTAGCCCTTCGGCAGGTAGACGTTGAACTGCGCCCGCCGCTTCATCGCGGCCGAGTCGTAGTCGTCCCGGAAGAACCGGGCGTGATCACCGATCTCCACGAGCTTGCGCGGGTCGAGATAGAGCAGCTCCCGGGTGGTGGGCAGACCGGTCCAGGTGCGGATGGTGTCCACCACGAGGCGACCCTGCGCGTCGACGAACACCTCCGCCTGGCTGTCGGTCAGCGTGACCTTGCCCTTCTTCAGCAGCGCGCGCAGCTCGGTGATCCGGCGCTCCGCGGTGTCACCCTGGTGGAAGAAACCCGAGGCCAGCGTTGCGGCATAGCCGCGGACATCCCCGGCGGCCACGGCGCGATGCTGCCGGCTCAGCACGGCACAGGCCTGCGCCAATTGGGTACGGGTGGCAGCGGTCCCGGTGACGCCGGCGAGTGCCCGCAGCCGTGCCTTGGAGAAGAGGCCGACCGGTCCCTGGTAGAAGCCGCCGCCCCCGGTGCCGTCGTAGATCCGCACGGCGAGCACGTTGGTGGCGCCCCACCGGAGCAGCCCGTCGGCCGGGTAGTACTCCCGCGGAACCTCCCATGTCGAGTCGAACGACGGCGGGAAGCCGCCGGTGTGCCCGATCTCGGTGCCGTTGAGGAAGACCTGGTCCGCGTCGTCGATCTTGCCGAGCGCCGCGATGATCGTGGAGTCGGTGACGCCGGCGGGGCGGGCCGGCAGCGTGAAGCTCTTGCGGTACCAGGCGTAGCCGTCGTAACCGGAGAGGTCGGCGTGGTCACCCCAGTTGTCCGGGACGCTCCAGTCGCGCCAGGTGGTGTCCGCGAAGGACGGGTCGGACCAGGCGGTGTCGTCGCCGGTGGTGAACTTCCATCCGCTGCCGGCGAGATCCACCCCGAAGTCGACGGAACCGGTGGTGGCGCAGGACGTGTCGGTGGGTTTCGGGCCGGGTCGTGACCCGGCCGTAGCCGATGTGGGAACGTTCACACATGCCAGCGAAAGGACGAGGGCGCTCAGCAGAGCGGTGACCGAACGACGGGAAGGACGGTGAGTTGTTGGTGACATCGAGCCTCTCCCAGAAGCCTTGTGCACAAAAACACACACGAAACGTGGTGGACGCACACTCGCAACATTCGAGATCGATGTCAATGGCCCGGTCGCCCCGGGATCTCTCCGCAGCCGGGGCGACCGGATCGCTCAGCCGCCGCTCGGGGTGCGGGTGCTGAGCAGGGCGCTCAGGCCGCCGGCGCGGTGCAGCTTCTGCCAGCCGAGGCGGATGCCGCCGAGGGCCGCCAGCACCGACTGGATCAGCACGAGGTACATCAGCTGGCGGTAGACGAACTGCTGCAGCGGGACCATCAGGACCGGTGTGAGCTTCTCGCCGTCGAGCCGGAACGCATACACCGTGCTGGCGATCTGGATGCCGAGCATGGCGAGCCACGCGGTGGCGGTCTCCACCGGGTCCAGGAACAGGAACCCGTAGATCAGAAAGACGTCGATCAGCGGGGAGAGCAGCGGCATGAGGGTCTGGAAGAGCAGCAGGTTGAGCAGGCCGCGACGGCCGAACCGGCCGCCCGTGCCGCGCTCGACGAGCGTGCCGCGGTGCTTCCACATCGCCTGCATGGTGCCGTAACTCCACCGGTAGCGCTGACGCCACAGCTGCGAGATCGTGGTGGGCGCCTCGGTCCAGGCGCGGGCGTGCTCCTCGTACACCACCCGCCAGCCGGCCCGGATGATCGCGATGGTGAGGTCGGTGTCCTCCGCCAGGGTGTCGTCGGACAGGCCGTCGACCTGGCGCAGCGCCTCCCGGCGGAACGCGCCGATCGCGCCCGGGACGGTCGCCATGCAGCGCATCACGTCGTACGCGCGGCGGTCGATGCTGAACCCGACGACGTACTCGATGTGCTGCCAGAGGGCGATCAGTCCCTTCCGGTTGGCGACCTTGGCGTTGCCGGCGACCGCGCCGATCGTGGCGTCGGCGAAGGGCTGCACGAGCAGGCGTACGGTGTCCGGCTCGAAGACCGTGTCACCGTCCATCATCACCACGACCTCGGTGTCGGCCGCCGCGATCCCGGTGTTCAGCGCCGCCGGCTTGCCGCTGTTCGGCTGCCAGATCACCGTGACGTTCGGATAGCCGAGCCGTTCGGCGATCTCCGCGGTGCCGTCGGTGGAGCCGTCGTCCACCACGATGATCCGGATCGGGTGGGTGCTGGCGGCGAGTGACCGCACGGTGTCGGCGATGCACTCCTTCTCGTTGTACGCCGGGACGATCACCGTGACCGGCTCGGTGTACGGCCGTCCCCAGGTGTTCGGGACCACGCCCCCGGCTCGTCGCCGGCCCGTGCGGTGCCGGTTCGCGTGCCGGCGGCCGAGGATCAGCATCACCGCCAGCCGGCCCACCGTGAGCACGCCGAAGAGCAGCAGCAGCCCGGAGAACCAGATGGTGGTGTTCCGGGCGATCTGCACCGCGCCGACCAGGCTCGTGCCGATCACCAGCTCCTGGGTGGTGGCCTTCGGGTTGACCGTCTCCATGCCGGTGAGCGCCGCGATCGTGGTGAACGTGTAGCCCTGCTCCAGCAGCTCCGGGATCACCGTGGCGAGTGCCTCGGCGGTGTTCGACCGGTCGCCGCCGCCGTCGTGGAAGAGCAGGACCGCGCCCTCGCCGTCCTCCGGGGTGACCGCCTCGACGATGTCGGCGTTCGTCACGCCGGACTCCCAGTCGCGGCTGTCCAGGTCGTTGACCACGGTGAGGTAACCGCTCGCGCCCATCTCGGCCATCACCGACCAGTTGGTGTCGTCCAGCGCCGCCACGGTCGACGAGTACGGCGGGCGGAAGATCACGCTGGTCACCCCGGCGGCGCCGGCCAGCGCGTACTGGGTTTCCTGCATCTCCACCGTGCGCCGCCACTCGCCCTTGCCGGACATCTCCGGGTGGGTGAACGTGTGTACGCCGACCTCGTTGCCCTCGGCGATCACGCGGCGGACCAGGTCGGGATACTTGCTGATCTCCGAGCCGATCATGAAGAACGTGGCCGGCACGTCGTACTTCTCCAGGACGTCCAGGATCTCCGGGGTGTACTCCGGGTCCGGGCCGTCGTCGAAGGTCAGCACGATCTGCTTGGCGCCGGCCTCGACGGTCGTGGTGGTGGTCCCGTCGGTCTGGATGATCGGGCCGCCGGTCAGCGCCGCGTCGGGGACCTGGTCGGTCTGCGCGGTGGATTCGATCGCGCCGTCCTGGGTGAACTCGCCCTCGACGAGTCCGTTCACCAGCAGGATGCTCGCGAACAGGGTGAGCAGCACCGCGAAGATCACCCAGCGGGGTTCGGGCACGCGGATGCGCCGCCTGCTCGGTGGCGAATTCCCGGATGGTTTCGCCTTCCCCGACGTGTAGACACTCACGCAAATACCTTTCATATCGTGTGGGACAGGTCACTTAATTCGCTGTAGGCCAGGGTTCGCTCCGTTTCTTTCCCGGTCGAATCGCACACAGATTGTGTACGTGCTGTGTCCGGATTGATCGCTTAGGCGCGAATAGCTAAGTGTTGATATGACCGAGAAATGCAACTATCTCGGCATGCACCCGATAAGTCGCCCCCTGGCCTGCCTCGCGGTCGCCGGGATCCTGTTCGCCGGCGCCTGCACGAACCCGGCCGATGCCGAGACCCAGCCGATCGCGGCGCCCGCGGTCTCGGTGTCCGCAGCCTCCGCTTCGGCGTCGCCCGCCGTCTCGGTGTCCGCCTCCCCGAGCGCCACGGCCGGTGCGTCGCCCAGCGTCTCGGCCGGCCTCGCGTCCAGCGCACCGGCCTCTGCCACGGCTCCGGCGCCGGCATCGGCTTCCGCCGGGGACGACGAGGGACCGGTCGTCGCCCCGTACGTCGACATCCTCGGCACCGGCACGGACATCGAGGAGGTGCACGAGAAGACCGGTCTGACCGATTTCTCGCTCGCGTTCGTGCTGGCCGACGCGGCGGGCACCTGCACGCCGACCTGGGGCGGGACCACCGCGCTGGACGACAGCGCGGTGGCCGGCGAGATCGAGGCGATCGACGGGATCGGCGGGGAGGTGATCGTCTCCACGGGTGGCGCGACCGGGACGTACCTGGAGAACGTCTGCTCGTCGGGTGACCTCGCGGACGCGTACGCGGATGCCCTGGACGCCGCCGGCAGCAACCACCTCGACGTCGACATCGAGCAGGACGTCGACCACCGGACCGTGGCCGCGGCCCTGGCCGAGCTGCAGGCCGGCCGGGGCACCGCGATCAGCCTGACCCTGCCGGTCGGCGGCACCGAGACCGGGCTCACCGACGCCGACGTCGAGCTGCTGCGCACGCTGGCCGACGCGGGCGTCGAGCTCACCGTCAACGCGATGACCATGAACTTCAGCTACGACAGCGGCTGGGGCGAGGCGATGACCGAGGCCACCGAGGCGGTGCACGCCGACCTGGCGACGGTCTGGCCCGGCCGCACCGAGGCCCAGCTGTACGCGATGCTCGGTGTCACCCCGATGATCGGAGTCAACGACACCGGGCCGGTCACCACCGTCGCGAACGCCCGGACCGTGCTCGCCTTCGCGGCGGCGAAAGGGCTGGGCTTCGTCCGGTTCTGGTCGGTCAACCGGGACAACGGCGACTGCGGCGACGGCGAGCTGAGCGGCACGTGCAGCGGCATCTCGCAGTCCGACTACGCGTTCACCAAACTCTTCGCCGGCTTCGAGTAGCGGGCTCAGCGGTGGCCGCCGCGCGTCGCCGACGGGCTCGTGCTCACGACCGTGCCCCTGGTGGTGAGCTCGGCCGACGGCGCCTGGACGAAACTGGAAACGATGACGCCGATATAGAGCAGGGCGCCGGCCGCGGCCGCGATTCCCGACAACATCAGAATCCGCTTCCGCCGGCCGGTGGAATCGACGAACACCTTTGCGTCGGTGGATTCGTTCAGTTTCGTGGATGCGTAGATCACGGTGCTGGTCCCCTCGGAATGTGGAAATCCCACGGCCCCAGCAAGCTAGAAATCGATTCTGAGGGAAAGCTATGCCAACACTCAGCAGGCTCTGTGCATGATCGCAGAACCTGTCATATCGTTCGGTGACTATGGTTCGCCGCTGGCACGCCGCAGTCCTCGCGGTCCTCGCCGCCGTCGCGATCGCTTGCGACGGCGCGGGAGAGGCCGCGCCCGAGCCGTCGCCGAGCCGCAAGCCCGGCGGCACGTCGTACCCGTCGCGGATGGTGGCGCTCGGCGACTCGATCACCGCGGGCTTCGGCAGCTGCCTGGCGTTCGTGGCGTGCTCCCGCAACTCCTGGTCGACCGGCACGAGCTCGGCGGTGGAGAGCCACTACCGGCGGATCCTCGACAAGAACCCGAAGATCAAGAACAACGCGGACAACTTCGCCGAGCCGGGCGCCGAGGCGGACGCGCTGGCCGGGCAGGCGGACCGGGCGGTGGACGCGAAAGCGCAGTACGTGACGATCCTGATCGGCGCGAACGACGCGTGCGCCGGCCGGGTGCGGGACATGACCCCGGTGCGGACGTTCCGGAAGGAGGTCGACCGAGGGCTGAGCCGGCTCCGCGAAGGACTCCCCAAGGCGCGGGTCCAGATGGTCAGCATCCCGGACCTGTACCGCCTCTGGGAGGTGGGCCGCCAGGACGAGCGGGCGGCACGGGTCTGGAGCGACGGCCGGATCTGCCCGTCGATGCTCGCCGCTCCGACGTCGACGGCGGCCGCGGACGACAAGCGCCGCCGGGCGGTGCGGGACCGGATCGACGCGTACAACGAACAGCTGCGCAAGGCCTGCAAGGCCTATGGGAAGCGGTGCCGCTGGGACGGCGGCGCGGCGCACGAGGTGCGTTTCACGCTCGACCTGGTCAATGAGATCGACTACTTCCACCCCAATGTGGAGGGTCAGAACGAGCTGGCCGAGGTGGTCTATCCCGGCCGATTCACCTGGTGACCGGCGTCACATCGGCGCATTTTGGCACACTTCGGCACGGTCGCGACGACCTGCGGTTTCCGCCATTCATTCACTCCACGTAGTGATTCGCTACCACTATGGAGCGTTTTATTGCGGCTTTTCTGCGGTAACCATGGGACGGCAAACGGCGGGGGGTATTTCGATGACCGACAACAGTGCTGAGAGGACCCCCGAATGGCCCAATGGGTTCTGGTGCCGAGCCTGGTGCGGTTACGCGCCGACCTGAACGCCATCGCGCCCGGCCGGGACCGCGCCAGCGACGGCACCATCGGTGACCGGGCGCATCAGGCGAGCGTCTCGGACCACAACGACGACGAGGTCGGACGGGTGCCGATCCGGGACGCGGACCGCAAGCACGAGGTGCACGCGTTCGACGCGGACGACGACCTGCGAACCCCGAATCTGACCATGGAGATGGTGGTGCAGCACATCCTCCGCCGCTGCCGCAGCGGCGCCGAGAAGCGGTTGCGTTACATCATCTACAACCGCCGGATCTGGGAGGCGTCCAACTCCTGGCGGCAGCGCGCGTACACCGGCGCCAGCCCGCACACCGAGCACGCGCACTTCAGCGCGAGCTACGAGACGAGGCACGAGGCCGACACCTCGTCCTGGCGACTGGAGGACATCGAAGTGGCACTCACCGACGCCGACAAGAAATGGCTCTCCGCGCAGATCGACGCGGCCGCCACCAAGGCCGCCGAGCGGGTGTGGAAGACGCGCCTGAACATCGCCGTGCAGTCCGGGGCGAAGCCCAACCTGCAGGAGGCGGGCTCGATCCTGCGCTACACGCCGAGCGAGCACCACCGGATCGAGGACGAGGTGGAGTCCCTGCGTACCGAGGTCCAGAAGGTCCTGGCCGAAGACGTGTGAGCGACGGGGGCGGGCGGATCGGCCCGCCCCCGTCCGGGTCATCTCACTCCGGCGTGCCGATCGGCGCACCCTGCGTCGCCATCCAGACCTCCGGGTCGACGCTGTTGGCGTAGGAGTTGTCGCCCGCGCCCGGCGAGTTGGTGTGGACCTCGTAGTGCAGGTGCGGACCGGAGGAGTTCCCACTGCTGCCGACGTATCCGAGGATCTGGCCGACGGTGACCGTGGCGCCCACCGCGACGAGGGGCTGCGCCCCCATGTGGCAGTACCGGGTCTGCACGTCGCCGGCGTGCAGGATGTCCACGTACCACCCGCATCCGCCGAGGCCGGGGAAACCGTCCTGGTCACAGCCGTGGTACTCGGGCGCGTTGCACTTCATGACCACCACCGTGCCGCTCGCGGCGGCGCGGATCGGGGTGCCGCGAGCGGCGCTCAGGTCGGAACCGGCATGGTAGTGATCGCCGCGGTCCTCACCCCACGGGCAGCACACCGCGGCCTTCACCGGCTGCGTCCAGCCCGTCGGGCTCGCGACGAAGCTGCCGTCGTCGGGGATGCCGCACTCGACGCCCGGGGCACCGCCGCCGATGTCCTCGATGCTCTCCACACCCGCGAGGGCGGCGACCAGCTCGCCGGCCGGTTCTTCGTCGTCGTCGTACCCGTCGGGCACACCCGAACGCTGCACGGCCTGGGCCGCCGCGCCGATCGTCATCCGCTGCCAGTCCTCGACCTGCTTGAGCGCGTTGTAGAACTTCTGCGCGGAGGTCTTGGGCGTCATGAGCTCGGCCACCGTGCCCCAGCCTCCATCGCCTTCCAGCGGCCTCTGCTGAAAGAGCCCGACCGAGTCGTGGTCATGACCGACCGCGTCGTGCGGCAGCGAAAGGCTGAGCCTGGTGACCTCGGGATAGGCGGGATTGTCGTTGGCCAGGTTCCGCAGCGTGGACTCCTGCATCGCCGTGGCGACGGCGATCACCCAGCCCCGCGCCGGGACGCCCATGCCCTTGCCGACCCCCACGATGGTGGACGCGTGACTGACCTGGAGGGCGTTCCACTGGCCCACCGGCTGCACGCCGGAGACGGGGACGGCGGACGTGTCGCCGGCGGGGACGGTGGTACCGCAGGCGCCGGACGCACCGGTGACCAGGAAGACGAGCCCGCCGCCGCAGACGACCACGAGCAGCCCGAGCAGGCCGGCGACGAGGCCGGTGGCCTTCGCCTTCACGCCGCGCGCCGGAAGTCGACATGGGCGGCCAGCCAGCCGCCACCGTGCTCGGCGTCGCGGGTGACGGCCAGGATCAGCGTCCCGCCGTCGGCCGCGATGTGGAAGACCACCTCGTCGACGCGCGAGCTCGCCGCCTGCGGCTGACCGGTGATCGCGCCCGCCGGGACGTTCCCCGGGTCCGTCCCCCGGAGCTTCGCGTGCAGATAGGGCGTGCACAGCGGTGCCAGGTCCGCCCACCAGACCTCAGCGGCCACCGTACGGCGCGCCCAGAGCCCGGCGAACCGCTCGGCGACGGTACGGGCGGGAGGGGCCACCGCCGCGGAGGGCCCCGGCGTGTACTCGAGTTCGCCCTCGTGCGCGTCGCTTCCGGTCTCGGCGCTCGGCGCTGCCGCCACGCTGCTCGGCGAACCGGTCGTGCCGGCGGTCGGAGCGGGTGCCGCGGCCTCGGTGCCGGCGCAGCCGCTCAGCAGGAGTGCCGCGACGAGGGCGGCCCTCCGGTAACGACTAGACCAGGTCCGGCGGCGGTTTGGGTGGGGTGGCGGGGCCGTCAGCGTGATCATCGTTCTCCCCGTTGTAGAACAAGGCGATCACTACCGATGGCCACCAGAAGCGCCACTCCTTGCCGAGCAGCTTGCCTGGGACTATGCCCTTCTTGGCCCAGTCCCGAATGGTGACGTCGCCGTAGCCCAGACGCTCGGCGAGCTCGTCCGTGTTGAGCACGTCCGGTGGGATGGCGCCGAACGGGTCAGGTCGATTGGGCACTGCGCTCTTGCTCCTCGCAGCCGGGCCGGACAGATGGCCTCAGTGTTCCATCGGTAGCTCCGTGTTGGACACGGAACAACATAGCAGCGTCATAGTATGTTGACCATAGGTTGAGCATACGGCTACGCTGTCTCAGCACATGTTGAGGACGGTATCAGCATCTTGTGATCGCTGTCCGTATTCATCCACGGGGAGGGGTGCCTTCATGTCGCCTCTGCTAGCCGGCGCCCGCGCTCGGTCAGGCACAGCTCGTTCAAGCACAGCTCGTTCAGGCACAGCTCGTTCAGGCACAGCCACGTCAGGCACGGGGAACCCATCAGGTAATACACAGCCATCGACGGTTGTGCCACCCCAAAACCACAGTTCGGCCGAAAACGACGAGATTAGTCGATTTCCGGGTGGTGTGTGGCTGGTCGGGATCCACGGTGGAGCCGGCACCACCACCCTCGCGGCCGCAGGCGTCGGCGAGGACGGCGGGCGGCGCTGGCCGAAACAGCCGCCGGCCGCCGAGACCCGGCAGTCACCCGCCGGCGAGGACCTTCCGATCGGCGGACTGTTGCTGGTGGTCCGGGAGACGGCCGCGGGCCTCAAGGTGGCGACGAAAGCCGCTGAGGCGGTCCAGCGTGGGCAGATCCCCGACTGGTTGCAGGTGCTCGGGATGGTCGTGGTGGCCGCCGGGCCGGGCCGTCCCGCAAGGCTGGTCCGAGAGCGGACCGCCCTGGTCGGGGGCTGGATGCCCGAGGTCTGGCGGGTGCCGTGGGTGCCCGAGTTGCTGGCCCTCGACACCCATCAGGTCCGTGACTGCAAGCCCTTCCAGGCCGCCATCCCCACGAGTCTGTACGAGCTCCAGGAGCTGAGGAGAAAGTGACCATGATGATGCAGCACCTGCTGGACACGGTGTCCGCCGCGGGCGACCAGTTCGGCGCCGTGCTGGCCGCGCCGCCGAAACCGGGTGACGTGGACCTGCCCGCCAACGCTCAGGACAAGCTGGTCACGGTCCTGAGCTGGGCCGCCCGGCTGGTCTACGTCGCGTGCACGTTCGGCTTCCTGTACGCCGCGGGCAAGATGGCGATCTCCCACCAGCGCGGCGACGACGTGCAGTGGGGCCGGCTCGGTGCCGTGGCTGCCGCCTGCATCATCGGCGGCGGCGTGAGCGGCATCGTCGACGCACTCTTCTAGGAAGGCGGCGACCCATGTGGAACAAGTTCATGGCCAGCCGGGGCACACTGCTGGCGGCGGCCGCGTTCTTCGTCATCCTGCTGGTGTGCGGGGTCCTGGCGGTCATCCGGTCCCTGGACGGGGACGACCCGGAGGCCTCTCGCCCCGCGACGCCGGCTCCGAGCGCACCGTCCGCCTCCGCGGCCGCGCTCTGCCCGAGCGACACCGCGACCACGGTGCCGACGACGCGTCTGCCGGACCTGCGCTGGGAGCAGCTGGGGCCGCTGCACCTGCCGTACTCGGCCAGTGCCGGGCCGTGCCAGGTCACTGAGACCACGGCCGCCGGCTTCGCGCACACCCCGGCCGGCGCCATCGTCGCGGCCGCGCAGATCACCTCCCGGACCAGCATCACGACGCCGTTGACGGTCGCGACCGAGACCATCGAGCAGCAGGTGATCGCCGGGCCGGCTCGGGACCAGCTGCTGGCCAAGACCCGGACCCAGAAGCCGGTGACCGAGGAGACCGCCGGCCAGCTGACCGCCTGGTCGATGCTGTCCTACAGCGACGACACCGCGGTGATCAGCCTGGCCATGACCAACGCCGCGCTCCAGGGTCAGTACGTGACCATCCCGGTGACGCTGCGCTGGGCTGACGAGGACTGGCGGATGGTGGCGCCGCCGACCGGTTCCTGGGACAGCTCGGCCGCCGTGACCCCGACGTTGCAGGGCTACGTCGAGTGGGGCAGGCCCTGATGGCCGACTGCGCGTTCTACGACGTCAAGTGCCACGCCGGTGACTGGCTGGCCGATCTGGGCGTCGGCATCTTCGGCCAGCTGGAGGCGTGGGTCACCGAGGGCGCCATCGCCGGGTTGAAGTTCGCCGTGCTCGCGTGGGTCCGCGTGCCGACCCCCACGGTGAGCGAGGACTCCGGACCGGTGGCGTACCTGCTGGCCTACACCTACCCCATCGCGTTCGTGCTGGCCACGCTGTCGCTGCTGATCATGGCAGCCCGGCTGGCGTGGAGTCAGCGCGGCGAGGACCTGGTCGAGATCGGCCGCTCGCTGGTGACCTTCATCGCCATCACCACGCTGGGTGTCGCGGTCGTGTCGGCGCTGACCGTCGCCGGCGACGGGTACTCCCGCTGGGTGCTGGAGTCCTCCCTCGGGATGGGTGAGGATCCCTCCGACACGGCGATCGCCGAACGGACCGCCCTGCTGCTCAACATCACCAGCGGCACCTCCGTGGGCGAGGGGATCAAGGGCTTGACGATCGTCCTCGCCTTCGGCTGGCTCTCCGCGACCAGCCTCATCCTCATCTTCCTCACCTGGGTACGGGGAGTGCTGCTGGTCCTGCTGGCCGGCGCCGCCCCGGTCGCCGCGGCCGCGGGCATGACCAAGACCGGACGAGAGACGCTCGGCAAGTACGCCGCTTGGACGCTGGCGTGGATCACCTTCAAACCGGCCACCTCGACGGCCATGGCCACCGGCTTCTGGATGTTCGGCACCGGCGACGCCCTGGACATGCTCGGCGGCATCGCGCTGATCGGCATGACGATCTTCATGCTGCCGTTCCTGCTCCGGCTGTTCGTTCCGGCGGCAGCGGCCTTCGCCGGCAGTGGCGGATCCGGCCCGTTGCCCGGCACGGGAGCCGACGGCGCTGTCCGGGTGGGCAAGTGGCTCGCCGGTCGCAGCAGCGGTGACGGTGGTGGCGGCGGAGGCGGAGGTGGAGGTGATGGTCGGTCGAACATGACCGTCCGCGACGTTTCGCAGGGCCCGTCCGGCAGCAGCACGCCGTCCTCGGCACCGGCCAACCCGCAGCCCTCGGCCCCGGCGAATCCGCAACCCTCGGCTCCGGCGACTGGCGGAGGAGCCGCCGGAGCGAGCAAGGGCGCTGCCGGAGCGGGTGCGGCGGCCGGTGCGGCAGGCGTCGCCCTGGCGGTGGCCGACGAAGTGGTGAAGACAGGTAAGCGCGCTGCGCACGAGACTGCCGCGGCCGCGACCGGAGAGGGGTCCCGATCATGACGACGACGACGGCGCCGCGTACCTACGGCAACTTCAAGCCGGCCCGGCGGCGCCTGATCGGCGGGATGGGACCGCTCGGGGTCGCGGTGGCGGCCGCGTTCGCGATGCTCACCCTCTTCACCCTGTCAGTGATCGGATTCCAGGCGGCGATCGTGGTCGCCGTGTTCGGCGTCGTGGTCGTGGTGCCGCTGATGGTCCGCTGGGGCGGCCGCACGATCGCCGAGCGGGTCGCCCGGCGCGCGCTCGTCGGCCTGGGCCGCCTCGGCCGTCAGCACGTCTACCGGGCCGGGGTGGTCTCCCGCATCCCCGGCCGGACCCGGCTGCCCGGACTGCTGCACGACTCCCAGGTCGTGGAGGTCGAGACCGGCCGGGCCGACTACCCGCGCGTCGGGATCGTCATCCTGCCCCGCGTCAAGCACTTCTCCGTGAGCCTGCGCTGCGACACCTCCGGCACCGACCTGGTGGACTCCGAGACGATCGACACCTGGGTCGCCCGGACCGGAGGCTGGCTGCGATCGCTGAGTGAGGAGCCGGGACTGATCCAGGCCCAGGTGACCGTCGAGACCGCGCCCGACCCCGGCACCCGGCTGGCGGCGGCGGTCTCGGCACAGGTCACCGACGCGGCGCCGGACCTGGCCCGTTCGGTGCTCGAGCAGGTCGTCTCCGAGTACCCGCGGGCCGCACCCCAGGTCGACACCCGGGTCACCCTCACCTGGGCGCTGCCCAAGCCGCGGCGCCCCCGATCCGGAGGCCCCCGTCGTGCCATGACCCCGGACGAGATGTGCGTGCGGATCGCCTCCCGGCTGCCCGGGCTGATGGAGATGCTGCGGGGCACCGGCGCCGGCGACACCAGGCCGATGGCTCCGGAGGAACTGGCGGCGGTCTGCCGGTCGGCCTACGACCCGGCCGCCGCATCGCTGCTGTCGACGGACTCCGCCGAAGCGGTGGCCTGGGTGGACGCCGGCCCGGTCGCCGCGCACGAGGAGTGGGACCACTACCGGCACGACTCCGGGGTGTCGATGTCGTGGGGCCTGGCCGAGGCGCCGCGCGGCATCATCCACGCCACCGTGCTGCCCCGCCTGATGGCGGCCACGCCGGGCCTGCTGCGCAAGCGGGTGACCATGGTCTGGCACCCGATGACGCCGGAGCAGGCCGCGAACGCCGTCGACATGGACGTGCGCGACGCCCGGTTCCGGGCCGCTCAGAAGGCCCGGCCCGGCGCCCGCGAGCTGGCCGACATCGCCTCGGCCAACGCCGTGGCGGCGGCCGAGGCGGAGGGCGAGGGGCAGATCAGGTTCAGTCTGATGGTCACCGCGACCGTGGGCAGCGTCGACGAGCTCGACGCCGCCGAGGACACCGTGCGGCAGCTGTCGGCCTCCACCCGCCTGCGGCTGCGGCCGCAGTACGGCAGCCAGGCCGCGGCCTTCGCCGCCGGCCTGCCCGTCGGGGTGGTTCTGAGCCGGCACGCACACATCCCGAGCTGACGAGAAGACGGGGGATACCGATGGGGCAGAGGCCGACAGTACGCGCCGACCGGTACGGGCCCGGCGTGGCCGGCGGCGGGCGGATGGCATTCGTGGACGCGCCCGTGGAGGTGCGCGGCGGCACCGGCCAGGTGTGCGGGCTCTGGCCGTTCGGTGTCGGCACCGGTGCGCCGCTGGTCGGTGTGCCGATGGGCCGGCACCTGCGCAGCGGCGCGACCGTGTGCTTCGACCCGATCTCCTGGTACCGCGCGGGTTACATCTCGAACCCGAACCTGTTCGTGGCCGCGCAGCCCGGCAAGGGCAAGAGCTCCGCGGTCCGCCGGCAGGTGCTCGGCCTGACCGCTCAGGGCATCACCCCGCTGGTGCTGGGCGATCTCAAGCCCGACTACGTCGACCTCATCCGCGCGCTGGGAGGCCAGGTCATCCGCATCGGGCCCGGCCTCGACCGGATCAACCCCTTGGACGCCGGTCCGTGGCGGCAGGCACTCACCCATCTGGACGAGACCGCCGCGACCACCGTACGGGCGTCGGTCGTCTCCCGTCGCCGGCACATGGTGGAGGCACTGGCCACCCTCGTGCGACGCCGCCCGCTCGACGACAGCGAGGTCGCGGTGCTGACCGCCGCGATCCGGTTGCTCTCGGCGCGGGAGACCGGCGTGCAGCCGACGCTGGCCGACGTGGTCAAGGTGATCGAGACCGGCCCCGAGGAGGTCCGGCAGGTCACCCTCGACCGCGGTGACGAGGCCGAGTACCGGCGCGCGACCGACCCGCTGATGCGGACTCTGCTGGCGGTGCTGGACGGCTCGCTCGGTGCGACGTTCGACGGGCAGACCACCACGCCGATCGAGCTGGGCACCAGCGCGGTCTGCGTGGACATCTCCGGCATCGACAGCGCCGACGAGGCGCTCGTCGCGGCCGCGCTGATGTCCGCGTGGGCCTACGGCTTCGCCCAGGTGGAGGCCTCGCACCTGCTGGCGGACCTCGGACTGGGACGCCGCCGCGAGTATTACGCGATCATGGACGAGCTGTGGCGGGCGCTGCGTGCCGGGCCCGGCCTGGTCGACCGGCTCGACGGCCTGACCCGGCTCTCCCGCCAGCAGGGCACCGGGCTGGCCTACATCACCCACTCCATGGACGACCTGGAGGCCCTGGCCAGCGACGCGGACAAGGCCAAGGCGCGCGGCCTGGCCGAGCGGTGCGCCGCCAAGCTGCTCGGCGGGCTCTCCCGCGACCAGCTCGGCAAGTTCGGCCGGGTGGTCGAGCTGAGCGCGGCCGAGATCAACGAGGTGGTCGGCTGGGGCCAGCGCGAGGGCTGGAGCGCCGGTGGTGGTTCGGCGAAGAGCCGCGCCGGGGTCGGCAACTTCCTGCTCAAGATCGGATCCCGGCCGGGGATCCCGGTGCACCTGGCACTCACCGAGATCGAGCAGGAGCTCGGCAACACCGACAAGCGTTTCGGCATCGGGTTGGTGGAGGCGTAAGCGATGGCACGCAGTGGACCGTCCAGCGGCAGCGGTGAGCAGGCCGCCCTGTTCTTCGGCGGGATCGGCCTCGCGGTACTCGGCGTGTGGGTGCCCTTGCAGATCGCCGACCCGCCCGGCTACGACGGCGCCGGCCCGGTCGGCGCCGTCCTGAGCCTGTTCACCGGCAAGGTCCAGTGGACCGGCGAGTGCACGCTCGTGCTCGTCGCCGAGCTGCTCGTGCTCCTCACGCTGGCCGGCGCCGGGTGGCTGCTGTGGCGGCGGCTGCGTGGCCGCCGCCCGAGGATCGACCGCAAGGCCCGGCACATGGCCCGTCGCGGTGACCTCGATCGGCTCACCCCCGAAGCGGTCCGGGCGAGCGCGGCCCGGCTGCGTCCCAGCCTCACCGAGCCGATCAGCCCGGCCGACAGCGGCATCCCCCTGTGCGAGGCACTGCCCAGCGGTACGCCGTTGCGCCTGGACTGGGAATCCACCGGGCTCGACCTGGCGGGCCCGCGCCGCGGCAAGACCACCACCCGGATCATCCCGGGCATCGTCGAAGCACCCGGTCCCGTCCTCAGCACGAGCAACAAGCCGGACGTGCTGGACGCGACCCGCGGCGTGCGGGAGACCAAGGGCAAGGTGTGGATCGGCGATCCACAGGGCCTCAGCGGCATCGACCAGGAGTTCTGGATCGACTACCTGCGGCCCGTCACGTCGATCACCGACGCCCGGCGGCTCGCCGAGGCGTTCTCAGCGGGCGAACGCACCGACGGCAAGAACGAGTGGGATCTGTACGCCGAAGCGCTGCTCGCCACCCTCATCCTGGCCGCGGCCGCCTCCGGCCGGACTCTGCTCGACGTCTACGACTGGACCACCAAGCCCGGAGACGATGAACCGGCGCTGTTGCTGGAGCAACACGGGCACGGCGGTCCGGCCAGTCCCGCCTCCGCCCTGTGGGGCAACATCAACAAGCCGGACAAGTTCCGGGGCTCGATCTACGGCACCGCCCAGGAGATGCTGGTCTGCCTCCAGGAACCCCGCTATCAGCGATGGGTCACCCCGCAGCCGGGCCTGCCCGAGTTCAAGCCGGAAGAGTTCGTGGTCAGCACCGACACGCTTTACCTGGTCAGCGAGGGTGGTCCCGGATCACCGGCGCCCCTGATCGCCGCGCTCGTCGACGCGGTCCACGAGGCGGGCAGCAGGGCCGCCATGCGGATGCCGGGGCGGCGCCTCGATCCGCCCCTCCCTTCGTTCCTGGACGAGGTTGCCAACATCGTCCGGATCAAGCGGCTGCCCCAGCAGTTCAGCTTCTACGGCAGCCGTGGCCTGCCCATCGTGGCGGCGCTGCAGAACTACGCCCAGGGCGTCGGGGTCTGGGGCAAGGAGGGCATGGAAGCGCTCTTCGCCGCCACGAACGTGGTCACCTACAGCGGCGGCATCAAGGACCCGACGTTCCTGCGCATGATCTCCGAGCTGATCGGCGATCGGGACGTGATGGTCCGCTCGGTCTCGACCGGCCGTAGCGGCCGGTCGGTCTCGCAGCAGACCCGCAAGGAGCGGATCCTGACCGTCGCCGAGCTCGCCGCCCTGGCGTTCGGCCGGACCATCGTGATTCCCTCCGGCGCCCCGGTGGTCCTGGGCCGCAGCATCCCCTGGCAGGAAGGGCCGCACGCCCAGGCGATCCGGGACTCGCTCGCCCGCTTCGACCCGGCCGGCGAGCACTACGACGCCGGGCTCGCACCGGTGCCGGATCTCGACCTCAACGTCGCCGCGGACCTCGACTCCGTGTTCGGTGAAGGGAGCAGCTCACGATGAGCCAATCGCTCATGCGGTTCGACGAGGTCCTGGCCCGTCTCAGCGGCGAGCATGACGGGCCGGGTGAAGAGCCGGACCCGATGGTCGCCGACGGTGCGGAACCGGTCTACCGGAACGTCGACGAGTGGGTCCGTGACGTCTTCGTGCTGTTACTGGGTGACCTGAAGATCCGGACCGAGGTCGGGCGCGGCGACGGGCTGAACTGGTGTCCACGCTGGTGGGGGCACCCGCTGGCGCTGGACCGGATGGAATCGCTGTGGCGGGCCTGGGAGGTGCTGCGCCTGGACCCGGGCACCGGCATGTCGGTCTGGTACCGCGACCACTTCGCCCCTGCGCTGGCCGACCTCACCGGTGACGACGGGCCGTTCCGCAGGTGCGACAAGAACCGGCACAGCGATGCCATCCCGGCCGCGCCGGCGGTACCAGCACCGGATGCCGTGCTGTCCCGCTTCGCGGACAAGGCGCCCCCGGCCTGACACCTCGTGTGCAGGCCGGGGGAGCCGGCGCGGGTGCCGGCGGGTCAGAGCCCGTCGGCGACCGCCGCCGTCACCTGGAGCCAGGCAGCGTGACTGGCCGGGGAGAGCGCGTCGTACGCGATCGGGCCGCCGGCGATCAGAGCGGGGTCGTACGGAACGTCGATGACCTCGCGGGTGAGCTGCCCGAAGTGGCGGTGCAACCGGGCCCGCAGCACCTTGTCAGCGGTCGCGGCCGGGTCGGCCAGGACCGTGACGGCGTTGGCGACCAGATCGCCACGGCCGGAGCTGTTCAGCGAATCGGCCATCCATGCCGCACTCTGCGAGGTGTCCTCACGCACGGTGGAGACGATCACCAGCTGGTCTGCCGCGTCGACGGCGGCCTCCCAGTTGCTGGCCCGCATGTTGTTGCCGGTGTCGATCACCATGACCCGGTAGAACCGGCTCAGGGTCCGGTGCAGGGAGTTGAAGGCCTCGGCGTCGATGCTGGCGGAGGACTCGGCGTCCTCGTCGCTGGCGAGCACGTCGAACTGCGCGTCGCCCTGCGACCGCACGTAGTTGTCGAGGTCGCCGACGCGGGCGCTGCGGACGTCGGCGAACCGGTCGAGGTCGCGCAGCAGGTCGACGGCCGTGTTGTGGTGCCGGGCGGGATTGGCTCGCCAGCCCATGGTGCCGCGGGTCTCGTTGTCGTCCCAGCCCAGCACGTAGCCGCCCCGATAGATCCCCAGGGTTCGGGCGATCAGCAGCGTGGTGGTGGTCTTGAACGCGCCGCCCTTGGGGTTGACCACCACGACGGTCTTGGGACCGTTCAGGCTGCGCTGTACCGCGGCCACCGCGGTGCGGTGACGCATCTCGGCGGGTCCGGGCCCGAGCGAGATCACACCGCCGGAGGCCCTCCGGACGGCCGCCCGCCATCCGACCTTGGCCGGACCGGTGGGCGGTGCCGGGCGGTCGGCGAGCAGATCGTCCAGTGTGGGCACGGCGGCCTTGGCGCTCTTCTTCGCCGGGACGGGTTCGGGCTCGGGTGCTTCTACCGGGGTCGTCTCGGCGTCCGGAGCAGGCTGCTGCTCAGGAATGCCTTCCCTCGCAAAGATCGTCTCCACGGCTCCGGTGTCTTCCACCCACGGCGGGGTGCCCCCGTTGTTCGCTGACATGTCGCCTCCGGCGCGGTGATCGGCAGGTCTGGTATCAAATGGTTCCGGCACGGGTCATCGACTTTGGTCGTCGCCCTTCAGCGGACGGGTCGGCGCCGACTGCACGGAGCGCCGGGGCGCGGCCGGCGTGGCCTGCGGACCCGGCAGTCCGGTGGCCGGGGCGGCGCCCTTCTCGGGCGTGGCGAACGGCAGCGCGAGCTTGCCGATGCTGGCGAGCTCGTCGTGCCAGGCAGGGCCCATCTCCCGTCCGAGTTTGGCGAGCGTCCTGGTGAACGCGCTGGTCTCCTCGGCGGTCCAGGGCCGGTTGCGCTCGATGTCGATGGTTCGCGCGATCGACCGGTCCGGCCATCGCCAGTTGCCGCCGTCCGTCAGCTGATTGGTGATCAGCTCCTGGTTACCGCGGCGGTAGACGGTGGCGGCATCGACGATGCGGTCCTGATCGATCGCCCGGGCCGCGGCGGCCACCCCGTGGTACGAGGCGTCGTGATTGCTCTGCGCGGTGAGCCGGCCGTGACCGAGTTCCTGCACCTGGTCGTGATAGCGGTGCACGATGCCGAGCCGGCTCAACGCCTCCGGCACGGCCATGATCGCGGCTTCCACCCGGTAGCCCTGTGCACGGAACATCGCGGCCGGTTCGGCGAAGTCGCCCGGGTCCCGCATCGTCGTCTCGATGATCACATCAGCCCGCTTGCCGATGAGGTGTTCCTCGGCCATCGCCATCCAGCGCCGGCCGTCCATGCTGGTGTAGGGCGCGGCGTTCCGGTCGTCCTCGGCGAGCAGGCGGCTGTACTCCGGATGGAACGGCTTGTAGAAGTCGCTGTTGACCACGGCGGCGCCACCGCGCTGGTCGAGGTGGTTCTTCACCGCCTCGGTGGTACGTGTCTTGCCGGCGCCCGGCTGGCCCGCGACGAACACCACCACCGGATCCCGCTGCGACGGTGCCCTCAGCAGTTCGGACGGGACGATCCGGGATTGGAAGATCAGCTTGGAGTCGGCCTCGCTGAGCAGGTACCGAGTCGGATCGATATCGCTCATGCCGCCTGGGCCCTCAAATCCGCGATCAGGGTCCGGTACCGGCTCACCACGGCGTCCAGGGCTGTGGCATCGGCCGAGCTCAAGCCGTTACGCGCATCGATGCAGGCCTTCTGCGCCTCGCTGAGCTGTGCCTCACGTGCGGCGTCGCCCTGCTCGGCGGCTTGGTTGATCAGCACGGTGTAGGCGGCGACGGCCTGGCCGATCGCCTCCTGCGCCACCTCGTAACGCACCGCCCGATCGTTGTCCCAGTCGAACGCCGGCAGCCCGGCCAACACCGATGGTTCCTGCGGAGTATCCATGAGCCTTTCCCCCACTTCCTGAGCTCATGGGGCGGAAAAGGACTCCATTCCGCCCGATACGACGTCAAGCATTGATCTTCCTATGGATGGGCAGTCTATACAGGACTTTCCTGCCTCCTCGGGGCGAACGGCAGGCCCGGAGATCCGCTACCACAGCGACGACCGGCTTGGTCGCCGACTCCACCGTCCGGCGGCCCCCGGTCACCGCGGGCTGAACCGCTCCACGAACCTCCGCTGCCACGGCGTCTCGACCGCGCGGGGATGATAGTTCCGCCTGACGAATGCCACTGCCTCGCGCGGCTGGACCCCGTCCAGCACCGCGAGGCAGGCCAGCGCGGTGCCGGTCCGTCCACGACCGCCGCCGCAGGCCACCTCGACCCGCTCACCCTCGCTGCGGCGCAGGCTTTCGATCAAGACCTTCTCCAGGTACGGGGGGTCGCCCGGCAACCGGAAATCCGGCCATCTCACCCAGTGGCTCTCCCAGCCGAACTCGGGCGGCGGTGAGCCGAGCAGATAGACACCGACCTGTGGCGGATGGCCGGACGGCATGGCGTCCCGCAGGCCACGACCCCGGACCAGGCGCCCCGACGGCAGCCGCAGCACCCCGGCGCCGGACGGCTCCCACGCGACCGTGACGCTGACCATTTCCCGATCGTAGTCAGGGCCGGCGACCCGTAGGGTGGTCCCCTTGTGAGCGCGATCGTCGAGACCTTCCTCCCCGCCCGGCTCGGTACCAGCTTTCGATGGCTGCTCGCCTCCTCCTGGACCACCAACCTCGGTGACGGCATCGCCGCGGCCGCCGGTCCGCTGCTCGTCGCCTCGCTCAGCCGTGACCCGATCCTGATCTCGCTGGCCGCGCTGCTGGGCTGGGCGCCGCCGCTGGTCTGCGGCCTTTACGCCGGGGTGCTGTCCGACCGGTACGACCGCCGCCGGATCGTGCTGATCGCCAACGCGGTGCGGCTCGTCGTGCTCGGCACGCTCGTCGGCCTGCTCGCCACCGGACACCTCACGGTGCACGGCGCGCTGATCGGACTCGGACTGATCGCGACGGCCGAGGTCTTCGCCGACAACACCACCGCGACCCTCACCCCGATGCTCGTCCACCGCGACGACCTGGTGATCGCGAACGCCCGCCTGCAGACCGGTTTCATCACCCTCAACCAGCTGGCCGGGCCGTCGCTGGGCGCGGTGCTCTTCGCCGGTGGCCGGATCTGGCCGTTCGTCACCGAGACCCTGCTGGTCGCCGCCGGGGTGCTGCTCGTCGCCCGGGTCACGCTTCCGCCGCACGGCCGGTCGGCCGCCCTCTCCGCGAAGCCGGGAGGCGTACGGCACGAGATCGCCGAGGGGATCCACTGGGTGATCCGGCACCCCGCCGTGCGTACCCTCTGCCTGACGATCTTGATCTTCAACCTGACGTTCGGGGCGGCCTGGTCGGTGCTGGTGCTCTACGCCAGCGAGCAACTGGGGCTCGGCGCGATCGGATTCGGTCTCATCACGACGGTCTCCGCGGTGGGCGGCATCGTCGGGACGGCCTGTTACGGCTGGCTCACCGCGCGCCTGAGCCTCGGCGACATCATGCGGATCGGCCTGGTCATCGAGACCCTGACGCACCTGGTCCTCGCCGTCACCACCTCGCCGTGGATCGCGCTGCCGGTCTTCTTCGTGTTCGGGGCGCACGCCTTCGTCTGGGGCACCACGTCACGGGTGGTGCGCCAGCGCGCCGTGCCGCAGCACCTGCAGGGCCGGGTGGACAGCGTGAACACGATCTGCGTCTACGGCGGCCTGGTGGTCGGCTCGGCCGTCGGTGGCGTGCTGGCCACGCATCACGGCATCGCGGCGCCGTTCTGGGTGGCCTTCGCCGGTTCCACGGTCTTCCTGATCCTGCTCTGGCCCCAGATGACCAGAATCGCCCACCAGGAGCCCTGACCCCTCCCGCGTGTGGAGTTCGGGTGCGCGGCGCGCCGGAAATCCACGCGCGGGTGCGGGGGCGCCTCGGTATCGTCGGTGCGTGTTCTGCTTCAGCGTGCGACGCCGGCGTTCCTCGGACCGCCGCTGAAGCCATGCGCATTCCCGGCGGGTCGTCACCCGCCGGCAGCGCCCTGAGTCGCCGGTCGACCCGCCTTCGTTTCCTGACGAATCGATGAGGCCGACCAATGAATCTCGAACCACTCCTGTCCGACCGGCTTGCGCCTGCCCTCGAGGCGGTCGCCGGCGTCTGGATGGACCCGGCCGTCCGGGTGTCGCCGCACGCCGACTTTCAGTCCGGTGCGCCGCTCGCTCTGGCCCGCACGCTGGGCCGCCCGCCCCGGGACATCGCCGCCGAGGTGGCCGCCAAGGCGGACCTCGACGGTCTCGCCGAGATCGCCGTCTCGGGTCCCGGCTTCCTCAACCTGACCGTCTCCGATCATTTCATCACCGAGGCGCTCGACGCGATGGCCGGCGACCGGCGACTGGGTGTCCCGCTGACCGGGGAGCCGCGGCGGATCGTCGTCGACTACTCCGGGCCGAACGTCGCCAAGGAGATGCACGTCGGGCACCTGCGGTCGACGATCATCGGGGACGCGCTGGCCCGGATCCTTCAGTGGCAGGGGCACGAGGTGCTGCGGGTCAATCACCTCGGCGACTGGGGCACGCCGTTCGGGATGCTCATCGAGCACCTGATCTCGGAAGGCGCCGAGGGCGAGCATTCACTGGGCGACCTGACCGCTTTCTATCGCGCGGCGCGGGCCGAGTTCGAGGCGAGCGAGGAGTTCCGGACCCGGGCCCGGCTGCGGGTGGTGGCGCTGCAGTCCGGCGACCCGGCCACCCGCGTGCTGTGGCGGCGGCTCGTGGAGCGCTCCGAGCAGGCGTTCCTCGCCGTCTACGACAGGCTGGGCGTCGCCCTCGGCCCGGACGACTTCGCGGGGGAGAGCAGCTATCAGGACGCGCTCGCCGACGTGGTGTCCGATCTGGATCGGGCCGGTCTACTGGTCGAGAGCGACGGCGCTCTCTGCGCGTTCCCGGCCGGCTTCACCGGCCGGGACCAGACGCCCACGCCGCTGATCGTGCGCAAGGCCGACGGCGGTTTCGGGTACGCGGCGACCGACCTCGCGGCCCTGCGCCACCGGGTCCGGGACCTCGGCGCGACCGAGCTGCTCTACGTCGTCGGGTCGCCGCAGCGGGCGCATTTCCAGATGGTCTTCGCGCTGGCCCGCGCGGCCGGCTGGCTGCCGGAATCGGTCAGCGCCGAGCACATCGGGTTCGGCTCGGTCCTCGGCGCCGACGGGAAGATGCTGAAGACCCGGGCCGGGGAGACGATCAAGCTGGCCGCCCTGCTCGACGAGGCGGTGGCCCGAGCCTCGGCGCCGGAGATCGGGCTCGCCGCGATCAAGTACGCGGACCTCTCCGGTGACCGGCGCGGCGACTACGTCTTCGACGTCGACCGGATGCTGGCGTCCACCGGGAACACCGGGCCCTACCTGCAGTACGCGTACGCCCGGGTGCGGTCACTGTTCGCGCGGTCGGACACCGTACCCGGGCCGGTTCTGCTTGATCACCCGGCGGAACGTGCCCTCGGCCTTGCGTTGCTCGGGTGGGAGCCTGCCGTGCGGAGCGCGGCGGAGCTCCGGGAACCGCACCGGCTCGCGTCCTACCTGCACGACCTCGCCGCGACGTTCTCGAGTTTCTACGAACGGTGTCCGGTGCTGCGGGCCGAGCCCGCGGTACGGGCGAGCCGGCTCACCCTCGCCGATCTGGTGGCGCACACCCTCCACATCGGCATGTTTCTGCTCGGTATCCCGGTGTTGGAGGAAATTTGATCTTCGCGCAACACGACACCGATCGACCGATCGCCCCAACGAGCGTTAGGGTCCGGGGAATGACCCTTCTCTCCGGCGTATCGCGCCGTAGCGTGCTCGCCGCCTCCGCGGCGACCGTCGCCGCGCCGCTCGTCTTCTCCGAAGCGGCACAGGCCGGCGGCCACAAGCCCTCCGCGCCGAAGTCCTACCGGCTGACCGTGCTCGGCACGTCCGACACGCACGGCAACGTCTACAACTGGGACTACTACAAGGACGCGGAGTACGACGACAGCGCGCACAACGACATCGGCGTGGCCAAGCTGGCCGCGCTCGTCACCAAGCTGCGCAAGGAGGCGACCGGCCCGGTCCTGGTCCTGGACGCCGGTGACACGATCCAGGGCACGCCGCTCGCCACGTACTACGCCAAGCAGGAGCCGATCACCGCGACCGGTGAGAAGCACCCGATGGCCCGCGCCATGAACGTGCTGGACTACGACGCGGTGACGCTCGGCAACCACGAGTTCAACTACGGCCTGCCGCTGCTGAACCTCTGGATCCGCCAGCTCGGCTTCCCGGCCCTCGCGGCGAACGCGATAAGCGTGAAGACCGGCAAGCCGGCGTTCACCCCGTACATCATCAAGAAGGTCTCCCTCGGCAGGCACGCGCCGACGCTGCGCGTCGGCATCCTGGGCCTCACCAACCCGGGCTCGACGATCTGGGACCGGGCGAACGTCGAAGGCAAGATCAAGTTCACTGACATGATCGCCTCGGCGGCCAAGTGGGTGCCGATCATGCGGGCCCGCGGCGCGGACGTCGTGCTGATCTCGGCGCACGGCGGCGACAGCGGCACCTCCAGCTACGGCGACGAGCTGCCCAACGAGAACCCGACCGCGCTCATCGCCGAGCAGGTGCCCGGCATCGACGCGATCCTCTTCGGACACGCGCACCGGGAGGTGCCGCAGCGGTTCGTCACCAACCTGAAGACCGGCAAGCAGGTGCTGCTCTCCGAGCCGTCGAAGTGGGGCCAGCGCCTCACCAAGATGGACTTCGACATCGTTCGCGACCGGGGCCGCTGGACGATCACGACGAGCGCCGCCACCATGCTCAACACCAACACGGTCGAGGCCGATCCGAAGGTTCTCGCGGTCGTCCGCAAACAGCACGAGAAGACCGTGGCGTACGTGAACCAGGTCGTCGCCACCTCCACCGAGACGCTCTCCGCGGAGTCGTCGCGGTACGAGGACACCCCGATCCTCGATTACATCAACAAGGTGCAGACCGACACCGTCACGGCGGCTCTCGCTGGCACGTCGTACGCGTCGCTGCCGGTCCTGTCGATCGCGGCGCCGTTCAGCCGGACCGCGGTGTTCCCGCAGGGCGACGTGAAGATCAAGGACGTCGCCGGGCTCTACATCTACGACAACACCCTGGAAGCGGTCGTGCTGACCGGGCTTGAGGTGAAGGCCTACCTGGAGTACTCGGCGAAGTACTTCGTCACGCTGGCGCCGGACGCTCCGGTGAACACCGAGACGATCAGCGACCCGTCGGTGCCGGACTACAACTACGACGTGATCTCCGGCGTCGACTACGACATCGACATCAGCAAGCCGGTCGGCAGCCGGATCACCCGCCTGCAGATCGCCGGCGTGGACGTCGCGGCCGACGCGCAGTTCGTGGTGGCGGTGAACAACTACCGGCGCTCCGGCGGCGGCAGCTTCCCCGGCATCGTGAAGACCCAGGTCTACAACGCGCAGCAGGAGATCCGTCAGCTCCTGATCGACTGGGCGCAGGCCAAGGGCTCGATCAACCCGGCCGACTTCTTCGTGAAGAACTGGCAGCTCGTCCGCGCGGGCGTGCCGATCACGTTCTGACCGTCTCCGGGCGGGGCTGTCTCCGGGCGGGGCTGTCTCACGGCCTCGCCCGGGTCAGTCGCCCAGCTCCCAGTGGCCGTTGCGATCGGCCTCCACGAACACCGAGGTCTCCCCGCCGGCGACAAGCGTGAACCGGCAGGCGTAGGTGCGCAGACCATCCGAGCCCCGATCGCCGGACGGGGTGCACCGCGGGTTCGTGACGGGCGCGCCGACCAGCTTCGCGATCCGGCCGTCGTCCAGGACGGTGTCCTCCAGCGCCGTGGTCACCTTCGTCTCCTGGACGTGCCGGTACGCGGGCAGCGCCACGCTGTAACCGAGCGCCGACCAGAATGCCGCGCCCGCCACCACCGTCACACCGAAGGCGATCCAGTACGGGGCTCGCTCCCGGCCGTACCGGCGGGCCCGCCCGGACCGCCGCATCGCCGCGATGACACCGAGCACGCTGAGGAAGAACGTCCAGAACACCACCGGACGCCAGGACGGCGCCAGCGGGCGGGCCGAGCCGTGCACCTCACCGGGGAACCGGACCAGTAGCTGGCCGTGCTTGTTCTGGGGTGAGCCGTACGGCGGGACCACCCCGCCGAACGGCAGCGTGGCCGGGTCCGGCGCGGCCGGCGGCGCCGGGTCGGGCGAGATCGCCCACGGCGGAGCGTCCGGGTTCTGGAGTGTCATCGGGGACCTTCCCGGTAGCGGGACGGTTGCTACCGCCCCGCTCATCGGCCCCCACCCTCACGAGTTGAGGATTATGGGGTTGCGCCCCCGCCCGCCCCGGTCGGCGTGGTGGTCGTGGTCCCGGGGTCGGGCTCTTCGGGTTCCTTGGGCGGCGTCGTGGTGATGGTCGGCTCGGTCGTCGGCTCCGTGGTGGCCGGGGTGGTGGGCGCCTTCGTCGTCGGCTCGGTCGTCGGCGGCGTCGTGGAGACCGCAGGCGAGGGCGAGGTGGACGACAACGACGGCGACGGGCTCGCCGACGCGCTCCGCGGGCGCTGCTTCACCGGCTTGCGGGAGGTCACCTCGGTGGACGGCTCCGCCTCCTCGCTCACCGGCGGCGGGAGCACCTCTTCGTTGATCTGCTCGTTCTGCTGGGTGGGCGAGGTGACCGGCTCCTTGTCGTCGCCCTGGTTGAGCACGAAGATCAGTCCGAGTCCGCCGGCCACCGCGAAGAGCGCCAGGATCGCGATCATCAGACCGCGCTGGGCGAGCGGCTGCGACGACCGGGAGGCCGCCACCGGAACCTGCCGCGGCGCCGGGGAGACCGGCATCTGCGGCGGGAAGTCACGCGGGCGGGGCACCGCACGGGTCGGCGCCGCCGGGCTGAGCGGTGCGACCATCGACGTGCCGGTCAGCCGTTTCCAGTCCAGCGGGCCGGCCGCCGCGAACGCCGCCTCGGCGAACTCGGCAGCGCTCTGGAACCGGTCGGCCGGCTGTTTCGCCATCGCGCGGGCGATCAGCTGCTGGACCTCGAACGGCACGTGGTCGGGCAGGGGCGGCGGCTCGTCCTCCAGGTGACGCAGCGCCACCTGCAGCGCGTTCTCCCCGTCGAACGGCGGGTGACCGGCGATGCAGTGGTACGCGACGGCGCCCAGCGCGTACACATCGGTGGCCGGCGTCAGGTCACCCTTGGCGACCTGCTCGGGCGCCATGTAGAGAGCGGTGCCGACGATCGCGTTGAGGCCGGTGACGCTGGTCAGCGCGTTCGACCGGGCGACGCCGAAGTCGATCAGGATGACCGCGCCGGTCGGTTTCACGATCAGGTTGCCGGGCTTGATGTCGCGGTGCACGATGCCGGCCTGGTGCGCGGCGTGCAGCGCGTCGGCGGCCTGCGCCACGATCGACAGGGTCTCGGTGACCGGGATCGGTCCCTCTTTCACCCGGTTGGAGAGCGGCTCGCCCTCGACGAACGCCATCACCAGGTAGGCGACCTTCTCCGGGCCGGAGTAGTCGCCGTCGCTCGCGTAGTCGTAGACCTCGACCACACCCGGGTGCCGGAACGTGGCCATCATCCGGGCCTCGCCGTAGAACCGGGTGGCGAACTCCGGGTCCTCGAGCATCGCGGTGCGCAGCACCTTCACGGCGACGGTGCGGCCGAGCACCACGTCAGTGCCGCGCCAGACGTCACCCATCCCGCCGGTCGCGATGCGATCGTCCAACCGGTACCGGTTGTCCAGGAGATCTCCGGCACTGAGCACCAGTGGGACCTTATCTATCAGGCGGCCTGTGAGGGTGCCGCGGGAGGAAGCCGAATGCCGCTCAACTGTACAGATCTCCGCCAATCAGCGGGAGGTCAGCAAAGGCTGGCGCGGGGTCCTCGATATGGATGTTTCGCCCAGCGTCTCCCGCGTGTCCGGGCACGCGGCGCTCACCCACCGGCGTACCGCGCTCCTACGGTACGACAGTGGGTGTGTGCGAAACCACTCCGGCGTTCAGCGCTCGTCGTACGTGGGGGTGACCACGACGGCGGTCTCGGCGAGCTCCAGCTCCTCGTTCTCCGCCTGCCGCTCCTGGGCGGCCCGGGCGGTGCTCGCGGCGGCCCAGCCGAGAGCGACGCCGACCAGCCCGATCGCGGCGATCAGGCCCCACGGGCGGGACGGCTTGCGGCCGGCCAGCGCGTTCGCGGCGGCGTTCGCGCGGGACCACGCCTCGTCTGTGACGGAGCTCACCCGGTCGCCGGCCTGGCTGGCAGCCTGTTTGGCCATCGTGCGGCTCTTGCGACCGGCCTTGCCGGCACCCTCCTCGGCGGTCGTCATCGCCGACGTGAGGTACTCCCAGGCTTGCTCGGCGGTCCGTTCTGCCCGGTTCTTCCTGCTCCACGACACGGTTTTACCTCCTGCGGTGGCCCCTGCGAGCCAGCATGCCCCGGATCGAGGCCTGACAAACGTCCGGTGTGGACGGCATCACGGTTCCAAAACGATTTGACGGTCCGCAGTACTGTTGACCTCGTTCACACGGGCCACTCAGGCGACTGACAGGTTCGGGGCCTAACCTTTCGGTCAGATTCACCGAACTTTCCGAGGGTGGTCCTGGCCTGCGAGTTCATCGGCTTGCCGGTGCCTGGACGACCTGCGAACAGAGGAAACAACGCCCGGAGGAGCTGGGCGGGTGGAGGGAAGAGGCGTGACGCTGTCGATAACGACGTCGACGCTGGCCAACGGCGCCATCGAGGTTTCGCCGCGAGGCGAGATCGACGTCGAGAACGCGTACGAGATCCGTGAAGCGGTGGGCGCGCAACTCGCGGACGCCAGCCCGGTCCGGATCGAGCTCAACATGCAGCACGTGACCTTCATCGACTCGGTGGGGATCAGCGCCCTCGTGGCCGCGTTCCAGCTCGCCGGGGTCAGTGGTGTGAAACTCGTCGTAACCCGGCCCAGCCGGTTCGCGCACCGGCAGCTCTGGGTGACCGGGCTGCTCGGCCTGTTCGGCAACCCACAGCCCCATGAGGAAGCCGTCACCACCGCCTGAGATCACAACGACGGGTCGTGGACGCGGACGGCGTCGACGTTGATCCTGATGTCGGTGTCCTCGTGCGGAGCCCGGATCGGGGTGACCACGGCGAAGTTCTCGGCGAGAGCCGCCAGGTCGCTCCCGGGCTCCAACTCCTCCTCGGCGGCCTGCACGGCCGTCCGGACGAAACCCTCGCCGGCCTCGGCGATGCTCATCTGCACCTGACCGAACCGGGCCAGATGCGCCTGGCGTAAGCCGCGGATGCCGTCCACGTGCAGATCCGGGACGTTCAGGTTGAAAACCGTCCCCGGCGGGGTGTGCAGCAACGACGGGATCATCCGTACGGCCAGGTCGGCGCCGCTGCCCCAGTGGTGCTGCTCGTCGTCGATCCGGTCCAGCGCGGCGATGGCGGCCCCGCCGCTCTCCGCGGAGGCGGCCGCCGGGGTGAGCACGTCCAGCGACACGGCCAGGCCGCGCAGACCGGCGTGCGAGGCGGTGAGGGTGGCACCCACGGTCCCGGAGTGCACCACCGCGGCGCCCGCGTTCGCCCCCCGGTTGATCCCGGAGAGCACCAGGTCCGGCGGCGGGCCGAACGCTTCGCGCAGGGCCAGGAGCACGATGTACGCCGGTGACGCCGCCACCCCGTACGCGGGAATGTGTTTTCCCCCGGTCAGTTCCCGCGGCTCTGACATGATCTTGCCCTCTTGCACCACCGCGGTCATCGCGGCGCTGCTGCCGCTGGATTCGCTCAGCGGCGCGGCCACCACCACGTCGTAGCCCTCGTGTGCGACGGCGCGGGCCAGCCAGCGGATGCCCGGCGCCTCGATGCCGTCGTCGTTGGTGATCAGGATTCTCATCGGGGGTTGTTTGCCCGGCTTCGCGCTCATGATGCCTTCTTCATCGGAGTCAGGACGACTCGTTCGGTGAGTACGCGGACCGCGTCGACGTGGCCGGTGCCGAGTCCGTGCCGGGTGACGTTGAGGGCGCCCGCGGCCGCGCCGGTGCGCACGGCCTCCTCCATCGGGCCGCCGTGCGCGAGGACCGCGGCCACGCCGGCTGTCATCGAGTCGCCGGCGCCCCGGTGCTCGGCCGGAGTGAGCCGGGGGAGCGCGACGCTGAAGATCTCGCCGTCGATCAGCGCGAGAGCGCCCTCGTCGGCCCGGGAGACCAGGACCGTCTCGGCGCCGTGGTCGTGCAGGTGCTGCAGCGCCTTGATCAGCGAGGGCGTCGAGCCGTCCGGCGCGGTCCCGTCCGCGATCAGCTCCTCGTGGCTGATCTTCAGGACCGAGATGCCTGCCTCCAGCACCGCTGCCAGGTGCTTGCTGCACAGGTCGGCGATCACCTGGCAGCCGTTGCTGCGCAGGTCGGCGGCGAGCCGGCGGTAGACCTCCGGCTTGATGACCGACGGGTGCGCCGGGCCGCTCAGGATCGCCAGCCCGGCCCGCAGGCCCTCGGCGAGGGTCAGGTTGTAGAGCTCGTCGAGCTCGTGGCGGGAGAGCGGGGTGCCCGGCCGCTCGGCGATCTCCTGACGGGTCCCGCCGCGGCGGTCGTGCACATACCACCCGCTGCCGTGCTCGCGCATGACGAGCCGCAGCGTCACGCCGGGAAGCTCGGCGAGCAGCGGGCTGAGCACCCGGCCGACCTCGCCGCCGGCCGCGGCGCAGAGCGTCACGTGCGCGCCCAGCGACGTGATCATCCGGGTCTGCCAGATGCCCTGCCCGCCCGGATGGACGTGCAGCTCAGGCTCGTCGTGGTGTTGTTCGATGGTCACCGTCAGCTGGGGCGCCGGCGCGAAGACCATGACCCGGCCGTCACTCATGTCTCGCATTGTTATCTTTTCGCGCATCCGGCGTGGCATATCGCAAAAAGAACAGATGCCCCGTTTACAACTCCAGGCCACGCCGCGTCAGCACCCGAACCGGCTCGATCAGCTCGGGACGGGCGTGCAGCAACTCCTCAAGGCGCACCCGCCACTTACCCGCTTCCAGGTCGGTGGCGCCCCGGTCGCCGCCGGTGCGGGCGGCCTCGGTCGCCAGGTATTCGTGCGAGTCCATCAGGGCTTCGTAGATCTCCTGGCCGAGCAGGTGGTGCGCCTCGGAGGCGAACACGTGGTACCCCGGTCCCGCCGCGGCGCGGACGAACGCGCGGGCGGCATCCCAGATCACGCGAGGCTGGTGGATGACGATCGTCGACATGTATCGATCATCGCGCGCCGGGTGTGATGATCGCCACCCTCACCAGCCGGTCGGCGTACAGTGCCGGCTCGGTCCGGCCGGCTCCACCTGCAGCGTCGCGTGGTCGATCGCGAAGTCGGCGTGCAGCGCCTCGCGGGCCACGGTCAGCACCGCGCCGAGCTCGGCCGCCGGGTCGAGACGCAGGTGCGCGGAGGCCACGTCCATGCCCGAGGTGAGGGTCCAGACGTGCAGGTCGTGGACGTCACAGACGCCGGGCACGGCGGCCAGCCGCTCGCGGACGGCGGTGATGTCCAGATGCTCGGGTGCGGCCTGGACCAGGATCCGGACCGCGGACCGGCCCAGCGCGAACGTCCGGGGCAGGATCATCAGGGCCACCACCACGGCGACGATCGGGTCCGCGTACGCCCAGCCGGTGAACCAGATGACCAGAGCGGCCACGATCACCCCGACCGAGCCGAGCAGGTCGCCGAGCACCTCCAGGTACGCCCCGCGGACCCCGATGTTCTCCTTGGCTCCCGAGCGCAGCAGCGCGAAGGCGACCAGGTTCGCGAGCAGGCCGCCGACCGCGACCAGCAGCATCCACCCGCCCGGCACCTCGGGAGGGTCGGTGAACCGGCGCACCGCCTGGACCAGCACGAAGCCGGCGACCACGGTGAGCAGCGCGGCGTTGGCGAGCGCGGCGAGCACCTCCAGGCGGTAGAGGCCGAAGGTGCGGCCCGAGTCGCTGCCGGCCCGCCCGGCCGCGGTGATGGCGGCGAGCGTCATGGCGATCGCCAGAACGTCGGTGAACATGTGGCCGGCGTCGGAGAGAAGCGCGAGCGAGCCGGTGAGACCGGCCGCGATCGCCTCGCCGACCATCACCACGGTCAGCAGTGCTGCCGCCCACCAGAGTGATCTGCGGTGACGTGCCCCGCCATGCAGGACCGATACGCCGTGGTCGTGGCCGGCTCCCATGTTTTCTACCTTCCGTCGTCCCGCGGGCCGTCGCCAATATATGTTCACATTGCAATATGTGCAATCGGTTGTGCCCGAGGCGACTACGGGTTGGAATCACCAATGACCCGTCCGCATTGGAAAGGAAGTATTTGTGCTTCGCCGTACCCTTGCGAACGCTCTTCTCGGCACCGCCCTCGCGGTGACCGTAGCCGCCGCGCCCGCCGAGGCGGCCAAGTCCCATCCATTGCCCGCCACAATCACCCTGCCGAGCGGATTCCAGCCCGAAGGCATCGCCATCGGGACGAAGCCGTACGCCTACTTCGGCTCCCGCGTCGACGGTGACATCTACCGGGCAGACCTGCGTACCGGCGCCGGACGCACGATCAGCGAGGGCCCCGGCACCGCGTCGCTCGGCCTCAAGATCGACAAGAACCGGCTCTTCGTGGCCGGTGGCGCCGGTGGTGACGCCCGGGTTCTCGACGTGCGCACCGGCGAGATCCTGAAGTCCTACCGGCTCCAGCCGGTCGGCGCCACGGCGTTCATCAACGACGTGATCGTCACCCGCGACGCGGCCTGGTTCACCGACTCCCGCAACGCCGTGCTGTTCAAGCTGCCGTTCGGCCGGCACGGCGCGCTGCCCGCCGAGGCCGTCCGGGTGCCGATCACCGGCGACTTCGTGCTGGCCGAGGGGAACAACGCGAACGGCATCAGCACGACGCCGGACCGCCGCGCGCTGATCATCGTGCAGTCGAACACCGGCTCGCTGTTCCGGGTGTCGTTCTCCGGCGTGGCCACCAAGATCGACCTGGGCCTGTCCGAGACGCTCGTCAACGGTGACGGCCTCTGGCTGCGCGGCCGGACCCTGTACGCGGTGCAGAACCGGCTCAACGTGATCGCCGAGGTGGAACTCAACCGCCGGGGCACCGCCGGGACCGTGGTCTCCCGGACGTCGAACCCGGCGTTCGACGTGCCGACCACGATCGCGGAGTTCGGCAAGCGGTTCTACCTGCCGAACGCCCGATTCACCACGCCGCCGACGCCGGAGACCACGTACAACGCGGTCGCCGTCCCGATCCCGTAGCCGGACCTGGCACTGCTCCGCAAGGGGGCCGGAGCTCCCCTTGCGGAACAGTGCCTACAGCCAGCCGGGATTCGTGCCCACCGTGGTGAGCCGTTGCGTCGCCCGCGACAGCGCCACGTACAGGGTGCGGATCCCGGCCCGGTCGACTGCGATCTGCGCCGGCTCGACCAGCACGACGGCGTCGTACTCCATGCCCTTGGCCTCCAGCGCGGTCACCACCTGCACCCGCTCCGGCAGCCCGGCCACCCAGCCGGCCACCTCGTCCCGGCGCGGCACCGGCATGATCACGCCGATCGTGCCGTCCACCTCGGCGAGCTGTTTCTCGGTCAGCTCCCGGACCGCCTCGGGCAGCGCGGTCACGGTGGTCACCACGTCGGCCGGGTCGACACCGGTGCTGCGGACCGCCGACGGCAGCGGCAGATCCGGCATGATCTTGCGGATCACCGACGCGGCCACCGCGAAGATCTCCGACGAGTTCCGGTAGTTCGTGGTCAGCGCGTAGCTGGCGCGTTTGCGCGAGCCGAGCGCGCGGTCCCGGGCCCGGTCCAGCTCCTCCGGGTCACCCGACCAGGCGGTCTGCGCCGGGTCACCGACGATCGTCCAGGACGCGTACGACCCCCGGCGCCCGATCATCCGCCACTGCATCGGGGACACGTCCTGGGACTCGTCCACCACGATGTGCGCGTACTCCCGGTAGTCCTCCTCGCGCTGCACCTGCTGCGCGCGGGCCGCCGCCTGACGATCCGCGTACGTGCTGACCTCCTGGATCCCGTCCCGGACGTGGAACGGGTTCTTGGACTTCTTGGCAGGCTTGCGCGGCCGGCCCATCAGCTCGTCCAGCTCGTCCAGCAGCGCGACGTCAGCGATCGTCGGTCCCTCGGCGTCCAGCGCGTCGAACGAGCCCTGCAGCGTCGCGATCTCGTCCCGGGAGAGGACGCCCGTGGCGTACGCCCGGAGCCGTCCCGGATCGGCCAGCCAGCGCAGCACCCGCATCGGGGTGAACCGCGGCCACCACGCCTTGAGGAACTCCCGGAAGTCGTTGCGGTCGGCCAGTTCCGCCTCGAACTCGCGCTTCTCCGGCAGGCCGGTGACCTTGTGGTCGCGAGCCTGCGCCCAGAGCGCGTCGAAGACCCGGTCGAAGCCGTGCCCGCGAACCTCGTTGCGGCGCGCGCCCCGCGGCAGCGCCTGCCGCCGGATCTTGTCGAGCGCCGCGGAGTCCAGCCGCAGCAGCGTTCCCCGGTAGAGCAGGCGCAGCTCGGACGGTCCGTTCGGCACGGCGTCGTGCGAGGCACGCTCGAGCACGCGCCGCATCCGCAGCGACCCCTTGATCGCCGCGACGTCGCCGGCGTCGACCCGGGTGGCGTCGTAGCCGGGCACCAGCGACCCGAGCGAGCGCAGCGTCGCCGTCTCCTCGCCGAGCGAGGGCAGCACGGTCGCGATGTACTCCACGAAGACCCCGGACGGGCCGACCACCAGGATGCCACCGCCGGCGAACCGGCTGCGGTCCGAGTAGAGCAGGTACGCCGCGCGGTGCAGGGCCACCGCGGTCTTGCCGGTGCCCGGGCCGCCGGTGACGATCGTGACGCCGGAGGCGGGGGAGCGGATCGCCTCGTCCTGCTCGCGCTGGATGGTCGCGACGATGTCGCGCATGCCTCGGCCGGTGGCTTTCGCCAGGCTGGCCAGCAGCGCGCCGTCCCCGACCACCCGCATGTCCGCAGGAGCGGCGTCCGGGTCGAGCAGGTCGTCCTCGATCCCGGTGACCCGCTCCCGGCTGGACTGGATCATGCGGCGGCGCACCACGCCCAGCGGGTCGGCCGGAGTGGCCCGGTAGAACGCCGCGGCGGCCGGGGCGCGCCAGTCCACCACCAGGGGCTTGGAGTCCTCGTCGCGGATGCCCATCCGGCCGACGTAGTGGGTGGCCTCGGTCTTCAGGTCGAGACGGCCGAAGACGAGCCCTTCGTACTCGGTGTCCAGGGCGTGCCGGCGGCGGGCCGCGTGGAAGACCATCGCGTCGCGCTCGACGAGGGCGCCGAACGTGCCCACGCCGGCCAGCCGGTAGCCCTCCTTCTCGGCCCGGGAGGCGTCCCGGCGGAGCTCGTCGAGACGGGCGTAAACCCGGTCCACGTGCTCCTGCTCGACCGCGATCTCCTGTTGCAGGACGGTGGCGTCGCTCAAGTCGGTCGTTCTCCCTCTCATGCCCACCCAACCACTCAGCACGAAACCGCTTCGCGCGAAGGGGGCAAACCTCTGCGCACCGCCAGCGCTTGCGCGAAGGGGGCAATCGAACTTACTCCTGCGCACGGGAGCGCGTCGAACGCACCTCCCCCGGCCATGGCCGGAATCTCTCAGGATCACCGGCGCCGGGCGCGGGAGAGGGGCTTTTCCTGAAACGACTAAGCGGCCCGGCGGCAGCGGGTGGTGGCCTCCCCGGCGGCGCGGCGGCTGCGTTTCGCCGCACGCGCGGCCCGCCGGACGATGGTGACGAGCGCCGTGGAGACCTCGTCCGGCCGCTCCAGGGGCAGCATGTGGCCGGCGCCGGGCAGGATCTCCAGCCGGGCGCCGGGCAGCGCGTCGGCGATCGACTCGGCGCAGGCCGGCGGGGTCAGCCGGTCCCGGTCGCCGACCATGACCGTGGCCGGCACGCCGCCGAGCGCGGCGAGGGTGTCCAGCCGCTGCTGGGCGCCGACCGACTCACGGAAGCCTCCGATCGAGCGCAGCGAGGCCCGGCCGATGCCGCCCATCGTCACCTTGAGGGCGGCCTCGGCGCAGTCGTCGCCGAAGAGCAGCCACTGGATGGCCGGGCGCAGGGCCGGCAGCATCATCCGGTGCGGGCGCCAGGCGCCGGAGCGGGCGAGCACACCCGCGCCGAGGGTCTCACCGGCGCGCAGCAGCCCCGCGACGCGGGCAGGCAGGCCGTAGTGGGTGTGGGTGTGGCCCTCGGCCGTGGTGGAGACCAGCAGCAGGCCCGCCACCCGGGACGAGAACTCCTCGGGGTGCCGGTGCGCGAACTCCATGATCGTCATGCCGCCCATCGAGTGCCCGGCGAGGACCACCGGGCCGGTCGGCGCGAACCGCCGCAGCACCTCCGCCAGGTCGTCGCCGAGCTGGTCGAGGGTGGCCGAGCCGAGCCGGGTGTGCCCGGACCGCCCGTGCCCGCGGGTGTCGTAGGCGATCACGCGCGGAGCCTTGCCGCCCATCCCGCCGAGGGCCGCCACCTGGTCACGCCAGGTCCGCCGGTCCAGGCACCAGCCGTGCAGCAGCACGACTGTCACCGCTGCGTCGGCCGGTCCGGAAACGCTCACGTGCAGCCGGACGCCGTCGGCGAGGGTGATCTCCGAACGCTGGGGCATGGGCACCTCCGTGGAAGTCACGGCCCCGTAGTACCCACGGGAAACAATCATCACCCGCGATCTCGTGTATTACCAGGATGTTTCGTCAAGACTTTCGGCCGGTTCAGCACCGACAGTGAGTTACCTCGCAATCACTTTCGCGGTGGACCTGAACAGCGAAAATTCTCCTCATGGCGGCCATCCGAGAAGCCCAGATCCTCACTCCTGCCGAAGCGCTGAGCAGGCTGGTGACGGGCAACAAGCGTTTCGTGTACGGCAATCCCCGTTACGGCCACGACGTGACCCAGGCGGCAGCGACCGCGGGCGGGCAGCAGCCGCACTCGCTGGTGCTCGGCTGCATCGACTCGCGGGTTCCCCTCGAGGCCATCTTCGACCAGTCGTTCGGCTCGATCTGCGTGGCCCGATCCGGCGCGCACGTGCTGGACCGCTCGCTGATCGGCTCGGCCGGGTTCGCGGTCGCCTCGCTCGGCGTCTCACTGGTGGTCGTGGTCGGCCACAAGCGCTGCGGCGCGGTGAACGCCACGGTCCAGGCGCTGCGCGACGGCGTGGTCTCCGACGACGAGGTGGGTTACCTGGTCGACCAGCTGGCCCCGGCGGTGCGCGAGGTCGGCCTGGACGACGAGGATGCCGCCGAGAAGGCGATCCGTTCCCACGTCATCCGGACCACCGAGCGGCTACGCAAGGTGCACACCCTGTCCGAGCCCCTCGCGGCCGGCCGCCTGAACGTGGTGGGCGCGATCTACGACCTGGACAGCGGCTGGGTAGAGTTCCTGTCCTGATCTTCGGCAGGCTCGGCTTGTCCTCATCTTCGGCAGGCTCAGCCTGTCTTGATCTTCAGCAAGTGCGAAAAGGCGCCTCCCGGTCGAAACCGGGAGGCGCCTTTTTACGGCTGTTGTCAGCCCTCGAAGACGCCGGCGTCGGCGAGACGCTTCTCGGTGGCGTCCCAGCCGTGCTCCGGGCTGGCGGTGTGCAGAGCGGTCAGCTCGGCACGGATCTTGGCACCGTGACCGGCGGCGGCCAGCACCCGGACCTCCTCGACGAAAGCGTCGGAGTCGGTCTTGAGGTGGGTGGTCTTGCCGTTGGTCAGGTTGCGCACGTACGCGAAGCGGCCGTTGGCGAGCGGGATGAGGTACTTGTACTCACCGAGCACGCTGAGCGCGCCGGACGCGCTCTGGCCGGCGCGGACTGATGCGCGGGCGGTCTTTGAGGTGTTGCTCGCCACGGCGGTACTCCTTGAGGAAAGCATGTGAAGAGAAAAAAGGCCGTGACAACCCTACACGACGACCGGCGAACCGTGCCGTCGGAGCAGGTAACAGCGTTGCACTGGGTATGCCACTACGGCAGGTCCCATAGTCGATGTTGCGGATTCTCTGGCGCACCATCCGTACCACCCGGCATCATGGGACACGATCAACCGCGGTCGAGGTCGTAGGGGAAGACGCACCTCGGTCTCCGGGAGGTCACCGTGCCAACGTGTGGCGTCGTATACGTCCACTCGACTCCACTCGCCGTGTGCCAGCATGTCGAGTGGGCGATCGCGCGCGTCCTGACCGCGCCGGTCAATCTGCAATGGACCGTGCAACCGGTCGATCCGAGCATGCGCCGAGCCGAGTGCAGCTGGACCGGTCGAGCCGGTACTGGTGCCGAGCTGGCTGCTGCCCTCCGGCAGTGGCCCATGATCCGCTTCGAGGTCACCGAGGAGCCCAGCGCGGGCCTTGACGGCGAGCGGTTCATGCACGTCCCCGGGCGCGGCCTCTTCCATGGGGTGATGGGCGCTTCTGGAGACATCCAGATCGGCGAGGACCGGCTGCGGGCCATCATGACCTCGGCGCGTGCGCCCGAGGCGCTGGCGCACGCCCTGGACAAGGCGCTCGGCACCGCGTGGGACGCCGAGCTCGAGCCGTATCGGTACGCCGGCGACGGCGCTCCCGTGACACTGCTCACCCGGGTCGGCTGATAATCCCGCCGGCGCGACCCCGCCGGCGCGACCCCGCCCGCGGCGGCCTGCCGGCGCGACCCTGCTGGCCGCGTCCCGCCAGGGCGGGCGCACCGGCGGCCATCATCTGGGTAAACGGGCGAATACCGCGACTGATGACACACCGGCTACCGGTGGTTCTCCGGGATAAAGTGGCGACGCTCGCCATGAGCTGGTTCGATGGCGTGCGTGAAAAACGTGCTCCGCGCCGCTCTGGCCGTACCCTTGCTGTTGTTGTCCGGAGCATGCGGAAACGATGAGCCGGCGCCGACCGCACCCACCTCCGCGGCGCCGCAGGCGTCGCCCTCGATGCAGGCTCAGCCGTCGGCCAGCGCCGGTCTGGTGATCAATGCCGACCCGGCCGCCCGGGCCGCCGAGGTGGTGACCCGGCTCAGCGACGAGGACCTCGCCGGGCAGGTGCTGATGCCGTATGCCTACGGCAGTTACGCCACCTCCGTCGACAAGGGCGCCCAGGCCGGCAACCAGCAGCTGGCCGGCGTGAACACCCCTGCCGAGATGATCGAGAAGTTCAAGCTGGGCGGCCTGATCCTGGTCGGTTTCACCCCGGACGACCCGACCGGCGACACCAACCCGACCACGAACGTGGAGAACCCCAAGCAGGTCCGCGAGCTCACCCGCGGCCTGCAGCAGGCGGCGCTGAAACTGCCCGCCGCTGCGCCCTTGATGATCGGCACCGACCAGGAGTACGGCGTGGTCACCCGGATCACCGAGGGCGTCACCATGCTGCCGTCGGCGATGGCCGCGGGCGCCGCCGGCCAGCCCAGCCTCACCGAGGTGGCATGGCGCGCGGCCGGCGAGGAGCTGGCCGCGATGGGGATCACCGTCGACTTCGCACCGGTCGCCGACACGATCATGCCGAAAGGCGGCGGGCTGATCGGCTCCCGCTCGTTCGGCTCGGACGCCAAGGCGAACGCCGCCCAGGTCACCGCCGCGGTGCGCGGCCTGCAGGGCGCCGGCGTCACGGCCGCCCTCAAGCACTTCCCGGGGCACGGGCACACCAGCGGGGACAGCCACGACGAGCTGCCGGTGATCAAGCAGAGCCGCAAGGCGTGGGAGACGCAGGACCTGCCGCCGTTCCGGTCCGGCGTCGAGGCGGGGGCCGGCATCGTGATGTCCGGCCACCTCGACCTGGAGGCGGTCGACAAGGGCACGGCCGCCACCTTCTCCCACAAGATCATGACCGACGTCCTGCGCAAGGACCTCAAGTTCACCGGGGTCGCGATCAGCGACGCGATGAACATGGCGCCGGCGAAGAAGTGGCCGTCCGGCGAGGCCGCGGTCCGCGCGCTCAACGCGGGCAACGACATGCTGCTGATGCCGCCGGACATCGCGGGCGCCCGGGACGGCATCCTGGCCGGTCTGAAAAGCGGCAGCCTCAAGCGGGAACGACTGGTCGAGGCGGTCACCCGGATCCTCACCCTGAAGTTCCGCACCGAGATCCGGAACCAGCCGGACCTCGAGGTGGTCGGCTCGTCCGCGCACGCCCGCTCGGTCGGCGCGCTGGACGCCGCCTCGATCACCGTCCTCCGCGGCAAGTGCTCCGGCCCGCTGGTCAACGGCGCTGTCACGGTCACCGCCCCGGCGTCGCGCGAGCTGGCCCGGGTCACCATGGTCCGCGCCCTGCAGGAGTCGGGCGTGAAGGTGCAGGCCGACGGCGGTGCGAAGATCCGCCTGGTCGGCTACGGGGACACCGCCGTCGACCTGGACGACTCCGCCGCGATCACGGTGATGATGGACATGCCGTCGCTGCTCAGCCTGTCCCGCTCGCCGACGCTGATCGCCACGTACTCGTCGAGCAAGCTCTCGCTGACCGCGCTCGCCGCGGTGATCGCGGGCAAGGCGAAGGCGCCCGGCAAGTCGCCGATCGAGGTGACCGGCCTGAAGCGCAGCGCCTGCGTGAAGTAACGGCTAGAGCGGGATGTTGCCGTGCTCGCCGCGACCGGCGGGCGCGGCGGCGATCGCCTCGGCGATCCGGCGGCGGGTCTCGGCCGGCGTGATGACGGCGTCCACCACGCCGATCTCGTGAGCCCGGTCCATCCCGGCGGACCTCTCGGTCTGCTCCCGCATCAGCCGCTCGCGGAGCGCGGCGCGCTCCCCGGGCGGCGCGGCGTTCAGCCGCTTGCGTTCCAGGACGTCGACCGTCGCGCCGGCGCCCATCACCGCGATCTCGGCGTCCGGCCAGGCGAAGACCGCGGTCGCGCCGAGCGCCCGCGAGTTCATCGCGATGTACGCGCCACCGAACGCCCGCCGGGTCACCAGGGTGACCCGGGGCACCACCGACTCGGCGAAGGCGTGCAGCAGTTTGGCGCCGCGGCGCACCAGCCCGTCCCACTCCTGGTCCACGCCGGGCAGGTAGCCGGGCGCGTCGACCAGCACGATCAGCGGCAGGCCCAGCGCGTCGCACATCCGGACGAACCGGGCCGCCTTCTCGGCGCCGGCCGCGTCCAGGCAGCCGCCGAGGCGCAGCGGGTTGTTGGCGACCACACCGACGGTACGGCCGGCGAAGCGGCCCAGCGTGGTGACCAGGTTCGGTGCCCATCGGGCGTGCAGTTCCACACCTGGCGCGTCGAGCAGGGCCCGGACCACCGGCTGTACGTCGTAGACCCGGTCCGTGGAGCCGGGGACGAGGGCGTCGAGCCGTCCCGGGGACACGTCGTCGGGGGAGATCCGGCCCTGGTGGCCGAGCAGCCGGACCAGCCGGCGGGCCTCGGTGAGAGCCGACGCGTCGTCGTCCGTGGTGAGGTGCACGACGCCGGAGCGGTTGCTGTGCGGTTCCGGGCCGCCGAGCCGCTCGGAGTCGACCCGTTCGCCGGTGACGCTGCGGACCACTTCCGGGCCGGTCGCGAAGATCCGGCCGGCCTCGCTCATGATCACGATGTCGGTGAGCGCGGGGCCGTAGGCGGCGCCGCCGGCCGACGGACCGAGGACCACGGAGATCTGCGGCACCCGGCCGGAGGCGCGGACGATCGCCGCGAAGATCTGGCCGACGCCGTCGAGGCCGACGACGCCTTCGGCGAGACGCGCGCCGCCGGAGTGCCAGAGACCGGTGACCGGCAGCCGCTCGCGGACCGCCCGGTCGATCGCCGCGACGATCCGTGAGCAGCCCTCGATGCCGAGCGCGCCGCCCATCCGGGTGGCGTCGGTGGCGAACGCGATGGCCGTGGCGCCGTCGACGTCACCACGGGCGAAGAGCACACCGGAGTCGTCCCGGGGCACCAGCAGACGCGTGGTGCCCCGGTCGAAGAACGCCCGCAGCCGCGATTCGGGATCTCGATGATCGACGGCTGCGTCCTGCATGGCGGTTTCCGGCGGGTGTTACGCGCGGGCGAAGACCAGCGCGACGTTGTGGCCGCCGAAACCGAACGAGTTGTTCATCGCCGCCGAGATCTCCAGCGGCCGCGCCTTGTGCGCCGCCACGTCGAGGATCAGACGCTCGTCCGGGTCGTCGAGGTTGATGGTCGGGGGCACGACGCCGTCCCGCAGGGCGAGGATGGTGGCGATCGACTCGATCGCACCGGCCGCGCCGAGCAGGTGACCGCTCATCGACTTGGTCGAGGTGAGCACCGGGTGATCGCCGACGGCGGTCTTGATGCCCAGGACCTCGCCCATGTCACCGGCCGGCGTCGAGGTGGCGTGCGCGTTGACGTGCTGGATGTCCGCGCCGGTCAGACCGGCGTCGCGCAGTGCCATCCCCATCGCGCGGATGCCACCCTTGCACTCCGGGTCCGGCTGGACGATGTCGTAGCCGTCCGAGGTGATGCCGGCGCCGAGAAGACGGGCGTAGACATGTGCGCCGCGGGCCGCCGCGTGGTCGGCGCGCTCCAGGATGATGACGCCACCACCCTCACCGAGGACGAAGCCGTCCCGGTTCTTGTCCCACGGGCGCGACGCCTTCTCCGGCTCGTCGTTGCGCGTCGACATGGCACGCATCGAGGCGAAACCGGCGAGCGGCAGCGGGTGCACGACGGCTTCGACGCCACCGGCCACCACCACGTCGGCGCGGCCGGCACGGATCAGGTCGAGACCGAGGGACACGGCTTCCGCGCCCGTGGCGCAGGCGCTGGCCATGGCCCGGACGCCACCGCGGGCGCCCAGCTCGATGCCGACCCAGGCGGCCGGTCCGTTGGGCATCAGCATCGGCACGGTGTGCGGGCTGACCCGGCGCGGACCGGACTGTTCCAGGATGTCGTCCTGGTCCAGCAGCGTGGTGGCGCCGCCGATGCCGCTGCCGAGGCTGACCGCGAGGCGCTCCGGGTCGAGGCCGGAGTCGGCCAGGCCGGAGTCGGCCCAGGCCTCCTTGGCCGCGATCAGAGCCATCGCCTCGGACCGGTCGAGGCGGCGCATCTTGACCCGCTCGATCAGCGTGGACGGCTCCACGGCGAGTTGTGCGGCGATCCGCACCGGGAGCTGACCCGCCCACTCTTGAGTGAGCGGGCCGACCCCGGAGCGTCCCGCGAGCATGGCGTCCCAGGTGGACGCGACGTCCCCGCCCAGCGGGGTCGTCGCGCCGAGCCCGGTGACGACGACGTCTACGTTGCTCATGTCAGTGGTTTGCCTCGATGTAGGTGACGGCATCGCCGACGGTCTTGAGGTTCTGGACCTCGTTGTCGGGGATCTTGACGCCGAACTTCTCCTCGGCCGCAACGACGACCTCGACCATGGACAGCGAGTCGACGTCCAGGTCGTCGGTGAAGGACTTACCCTCGGCGACGTCGTCCGGGTTCACCCCGGCGACCTCCTCGAGGATCTCGGCGAGGCCGGAGGTGATCTCTTCGCGAGTTGCCATCTTCGTTCTTTCTCTCGGTGGGTGGTGGATACGCCGTCAGGTGCTGCCTAGGGGCAGCGGACGACCTGGCCGGCGTAGGTGAGGCCGCCGCCGAAGCCGAAGAGCAGCACGTGGGAACCAGAGGGGACCTCGCGCCGCTCGATGAGCTTCGACAGTGCCAACGGCACACTTGCCGCTGAGGTGTTGCCTGAATTGACCAGATCTTTTGCGATGATCGCGTCGGGGCTCAGTCCGAGCCGCTTCACGATGCCGTCGATGATCCGGGTGTTTGCCTGGTGCGGCACGAAAGCCGCCAGCTCAGAGGGCTCGACGCCGGCCCGCCGGCAGGCCTCGATCGCGAACGGGGCGAGCGCGGTGGTGGCCCAGCGGAAGACCACCTGGCCCTCCTGCTCGATGTACGGCTGCCAGCCCTCGATCCGCAGCACGTCGCCCTTGTCCGGGGCGGAACCCCAGAGCACCGGGCCGACGCCGGCCTCCTCACCGTCCGGAACCGCGGAGACCACCGCGGCGCCCGCGGCGTCACCGAAGAGCACGGCGGTCGTGCGGTTGGACCAGTCGGTGACGTCGGAGAGCTTCTCCGCGCCGATCACCAGGGCGTTGCGGGCTGCGCCGGCACGGATCGCGTGGTCGGCGGTGCCCAGTGCGTACGAGAAACCGGAGCACGCGGTGTTCAGGTCGTAGGCGGCCGGAGCCGTGATGCCGAGCCGGGCCGCGACCCGGGCCGCGACGTTCGGGCAGCGGTCGATCGACGTGCAGGTCGCGACGGTCACCAGATCGATGTCGGCCGCGCTGAGGCCGGAGCTCGCGAGCGCCTTCTCCGCCGCGTAGGTCGCCATGTCGGCGACCGTCTCGTTCTCGGCGATGCGCCGCTCGGCGATGCCGACCCGGTCCCGGATCCACGCGTCATTGGTGTCCAGGGTCATGGCCAGGTCGTCGTTCGTGACCACGCGCGAGGGCTGGTAGTGGCCCATCGCGACGATGCGGGAACCCGCGGTCATCGTGCTCCTCCTTGGTTTCCGCCGTGGCGGGCGATCAGGTCGCGGGCGGCGGGCAGGTCGTCCGGGGTGTTCAGGGTGACGATCTCGGGAGCGCCGTCGCCCTTCAGCTCCCGCTTGACCAGGCCGGCCAGGGTCCCGGCGGGCGGCAGCTCGATCACACCGGTGACGCCGAGCTCGCGCAGCGAGGCCATGCACAGGTCCCAGCGGACCGGTGCGATCACCTGGCGGACCAGGCGCCGGAGCACCTCGCCGCCGTCGGTGACCGGCTTGCCGTCGAAGTTCGACAGCAGGGTCCGGACCGGGTCGCCCACGGTGATGCCGGGCGCCACGGCCGCCAGGGCGGCCTCGGCGGGCGCCATGTACGGCGTGTGGAACGCGCCCGCCACCGCCAGCGCGATGACCCGAGCCTTGGCCGGTGGGGCAGCCGCGAGGTCGGCGAGTCCGGGCAGCGACCCGGCCGCGACGATCTGGCCGGCGCCGTTGCGGTTCGCCGGGTACAACCCGTTTTTCTCGATCGCGGTGACGACCTCGTCCGCATCGCCGCCGAGAACCGCGCTCATGCCGGTGGGCTCGAGGGCGCAGGCGGCGGCCATCTCCCGTCCGCGCACGCCGGCCAGGGTGATCGCGGCATCCGGGGTGAGCACGCCGGCCAGCGCGGACGCGCCGAGCTCGCCGACGCTGTGGCCGGCGACGACGCCGACGCCGTCCATCCCGAGCTGTTCGCCGGCGAGCAGCGCGGCCGCGACCAGCAGCGGTTGCGTCCGGGCAGTGTCCTTGATCTCGTCGGCGCCGGCCTCGGTGCCGAGGTGGACCAGATCCACGCCGGCGAGCGCCGACCACGCACGGAGGCGGTCTTCGGCGCCGGGTAGGGCGAGCCAGGGAATCAGGAAGCCGGGCTTCTGCGAGCCTTGGCCGGGGGAGAGTACGGCGAGCACGTCTTGACTCTTCCGGATCGGGGGAGGTTCGGGGGTTGCCGGGGGCGACGAAACCCTACGACGAGGTTTGTAGGAACCCAACAAACAGTCAGCTCCTTCGGGTTACTTTAACCCGATTTGCCACTTAAGCGGGAATTTCCTGCTGGGACATGTCATCGGCAATGACGCGGCCTTCTTGAGCTACGAGGCAGGGCCTGATCAAGTTGCGGGGTCGAGCCTGCCGATCGTCAGCGCCAGGCGTAACGCGAACCCGTCACGTCCGTCGAACGGTGAGAGCGCCGTGATCTCGGCCACTCTGCGCAGCCGGTACCGGACCGTGTTCGGGTGCACGTACAGCTCCCGCGCCGCACTCTCCAGTACCCCGCCGGCGGCGAAGAACGCGTCGAGCGTCTCGATCAGCCCGCTGCCCGCCCGGGTCAGTGCGCCGTACACCTCCTGCCGCAGCTTGCGCCGGGCGTCCTGGTCACCGGCGAGGGCGCGCTCCGGCAGCAGGTCGTCGGCGGAGACCGGGGACGGCGCTCCCGGCCAGGCCGGCGCCGCCCGGAAGCCGTTCAGCGCAGCACGGGCCGACTCGGTGGCCTGGTCCAGCGACGGGACGGCCGGGCCCACCACGACCGGTCCCGCGCCGAAGCTGTCCGCGAGCGCGGACGCCGTGGCGACCGGGTCGGTGGCGCCGCCGGCCACCACGACCAGGCGGTCGCCGTGCACCCCGCCGATCACCTCGAGCCGGGCCCGGCGGGCGGCCCGGTAGACCGCGTGCAGCACCGCGGTGATGTCACCGCCCGGCGAGCGGCCCACGACCACCGTGACCGGGGGAGCGTCCGCCCAGCCCAGGGCGGCGGCCCGGCTGGCGAGCACGTCCGAGGAATCGCCGCGCAGCAGCGCGTCGACGAGCAGGGCCTGCAGGCGGGCGTCCCAGGCGCCGCGGGACTCGGCGGCCCGCGCGTACACCCGGGCGGCCGAGAAGGCGATCTCCCGGGAGAAGCGCAGGATCGCCTGGAGCAGCGCGTCGGTCTCGCCCTCCTCGGCGAAGCCGGGCACCTCGGCCTCGGCGACGTCGATCGTCACCTTGATCAGCTGGACGGTCTGGGTCAGCGTGATGGCCCGGGCCAGCGCACGCGGCGCGGCCGCGAAGACCTCGTCGGAGATCTCCTGCGTGCTCGCCGCGACGGTCGCCCCGGAACTCAGCCACTCCACGAGTGACCGAACACCCGCTTGTGCGACGAGCATCACCCAGGAACGCTGATCGGCCGGGAGCGCGCGGAACCACGGCAACGTCTCTTCCATGCGGGCCACGGCGGAGGTTGCCAGCGCTCCGGCGTGCCGCTCGATCCGGCGCAGGGTGCCCGGCGCCAGCGGGTTGGTGGTGCTTTCTGCCACCGCGTCAGCCTGACACGCCGCGCAAACGGCGACGCAGAGAGGTTTTAGGCGGTTTTATGACATTTGACCGGTGTAGCGGTGCGCCTCTCCCGCGATTCCGGCCAGTGACCTGGCATCGTGTCGGACTAGTGCGGTCCGGGCCGGGGGGTTAACACCGGGCTCCTTAACACCCGGCTCCGAGGTGCCGATGAGGGAACGGTGCCGAGGAATGCTGGTGTTGGTGTCGAGGACGCGGATCGAGGAGGCGAGAAGATGGAACGGGACGACGCGTCTACGCGTGCCGACGGCGATTCCGTCCTCGACGACATGACGGTGCCCGCACCGGTCGACGAGGAGCCGATCCTGGATTCGGGATCGGGACGGGTCGGCTGCCGGACGGATCTACGCGGGTGGGCCGGCGCCCACCTGCACGGCGCCGTGCGCCCCAGGCGGCGCGCCGCGGGCCGGGGGCGGCCACCCGGCCGCTGGTGCTGACGGCCCTCTAACGAGTGAGTGCGGGTCCGGCCCGGGCGAGTTACGCCCGGGCCGGACCGCGTGACTGGTCAGCTAGGTCGGGTGGACGACAAGAGACGGCTGATCCTGGACCAGGCGCTCGCTCTCGTGGACGAGCGCGGACTCGCCGCCATGTCGATGCGGGCGGTCGCCGAGCGGGTCGGGCTGACCTCGATGGCGCTCTACCCGTACGTCGGCGGCAAGGACGCCCTGCTGGACGGCCTCGTCGACCTGCTCAACCTGGAGTTGGGCACCGCGGTCGGCGACGACCTGGCGGACATCGACTGGCGACGGCGGCTGCGGGCGCTGGGCCGTGCCGTGCGGGCGCTCGCGCACGCCCATCCGAGCGCCTACCCCCTGCTGCTGAACCGCTCGGCAACCGGCGCCTCGGCGTCCTGGCTGACCGCCGCGCTGCACGGGATCCTGCACGACGCGGGCGTGCCCGCCGCCGAGGTGTCCCGGATGGCCCGGATGATCTGTGCTTTCCTGCTGGGTTACACCACCGGCGAGGTGACCGGCGGCCTGCCGGACACAGAAAGATCGGCCGAGCCGGACGCCGAATTCGACGCCGACCTGGCCGACCTGGTGGCTCTGATCGAGCTTGCCGCGGCAGGGAGCGCCGCCGTCAGATCCGGCGGCGGATCAGGAACGCCATCCCAGCCAGGCCGACCAGGATCACCAGCAGGACCGCGCCGTTGAGCAGGAACAGGCGGCGCACCTCGGTGAACACCTCGGTCGCGCTCTCCACCGGGTTGACCTCGGGCTTGAGTTTCTCGCCGACGCCACCGCCGATGCCGCCGTGCACCACGTCCGGTTTCGCCTCCAGCGGCGCGCCGGAGACCCGCAGCGTCTCGGACATCGAGAGCCGGCCGTAGAACCAGCCGGCCGACTTCTTGCCGGACGGCTGCTTGGCCGGCCGGTACGCCCGGGGGCCGCCGGCGGCCAGCGGGTACAGGTCGTAGACCAGGCTCGGCGAGTCCTTCACCAGGATGGTGAGCGTGAACTTGTCGCCGAGCTTGCCGTCCTTGGGCGCGGAGGTCTGCGGCCGGGCCGAGGCCAGCCAGTCCACCTCGGTGAGCAGCAGCTCGAACATCCGCGGCTCGTCGGCCTGCCGGACCACGATCGGCTCGGTGATGCCCTTGCCCTTGATCTCCACCGCGCTCGGCTTGGTGTCTTTCGGCGCGGCTGCAGCCGCGGGCGCGACGCCGGCCGACAAGGCGACGGCCACCGCCACCGCTCCCGCCGCCGACATCAGTCTGGTGATTGCCCCTCGCACCATCCGACTCCCCCCGCCCGTGGATGGACATGGACCACTAACCCGCTTCTCGTGCCGACGGTGAATCCGGCACGGCGGCCCAGACCTACAGCCTTCCCGGACACCGCCCCGGCCGCATCTCGTGGCGGGGTGAATTGGAGCCATTTGGGGGACGGCTGGACGGCAACGGCACGACCGTTGATCAGCGGCCGAATAGTACCCACTCCCCGCAATCCGTGGGGGCGGCGGCCACCGGGGTGATGAGGGCCATCACCGGGTGCGGCGACCGGCCGTGACAGCCGGCCGCCGCATCGGGTGAAAGCGTCAGAGACGCCCGCGAGCTGCGGAAAGGCGGGCGAGCGTGCGCTCCCGGCCGAGTGCTTCGAGCGACTCGAACAGCGGCAGGCCGATCGTCCGGCCGGTGGCCGCGACCCGTACCGGCGCCTGGGTCTTTCCCAATTTGAGACCTCGCGCCTCACCGACCTGCTCGAGCGCGGCCTTGAGCGGCTCGGCCGACCAGTCGGTCAGGGCGCCGAAGGCGGCCGCGGTCGCGTCCAGAATGTCCGCCGCACCCTCCTTCATGGCCTTCGCCCAGGATGCGTCGTCATGGACCGGCTCGTCCAGGAAGAGGAAGTCGACGTAGTCGACGATCTCGGAGAGCACCGCGATCCGGGTCTGCGCGAGCGGGGCGATCGCCGCGAAGACCTCGGCGTCGAACGCGTCCGGCGACCACGGCGGCGCGGCGATGGTGTCGGTGCCGGTCAGCCACGGCGCGCAGACCTGGGTGAACTCGTCCGGGGTGAGCGCCCGGATGTACTCGCCGTTGAACGCGCGCAGTTTCTTGATGTCGAAGAAGGCCGGGGCGTGGTTCACGTCCTCGATCCGGTACTCCTCCTCGACCACCGACCACGGGACGATCTCCCGGTCGCCGGTGGGCGCCCAGCCGAGCAGCATCAGGTAGTTGCGCATCGCGGCGGCGAGGTAACCCTCGTCCCGGTACGACTCCAGGGCCACCTTGTCGCGGCGCTTCGACAGTTTCTGCCGCTTCTCGTTGACGATCACCGGCACGTGGCCCCAGACCGGCGGCGTGGCGCCCAGCGCCTCCCAGAGCAGCTGCTGCTTCGGCGTGTTCGGCAGGTGCTCCTCGGCGCGGAACACGTGCGTGATGCCCATGCTCATGTCGTCCACGACGTTGGCCAGCAGGAACACCGCCGAGCCGTCGCTGCGGGCGATGACGAAGTCCTCGATCAGCTTGTTCTCGAAGGTGGGCTTGCCGCGGACCAGGTCGACGACCACCGTCTCGCCCTCGTCCGGCGTGCGGAACCGCAGCGCGCGGCCCTCGCCCGGACCCAGCGCCCGGTCGCGGCAGAAGCCGTCGTAACCGGTGTGCGTGTTGCCGGTGCGGGCGATCACGTCCTCGCGCTTGCAGTCGCAGTAGTAGGCCTTCGCCTCGCCGTAGAGCCGGGTCGCGGCGGCGGTGTGGTCGGCGGCGTAGGACGACTGGTAGTAGGGCCCCTCGTACGTCCCGCGCTCGATGCCGATCCAATCCAGCGCCGAGATGATGCCCTCGGTCCACTCGGGCCGGTTGCGGGCGGCGTCGGTGTCCTCGATCCGCAGCACGAAGACACCGTCGTGCTGGCGCGCGTAGATCCAGTTCTGCAGCGCGGATCGGGCGCCGCCCACGTGGAACATGCCGGTCGGTGAGGGAGCGAAACGTACTCGAACAGTCACGACCCCCACCCTACCGAGAGCTTTCGGGTACGGGTGCGCGGCTCACACAGGCGCATCGACGGGTCCCGCCCGTACCGCGCGGCCACCTGCCGGCCCGAGGCCGTCCGGCGTCTTTCGCTACGGGTGCAACTCAAGCTTCCTCCGCCGGCCGTGACGGCCCGATCAGACCGTGACAGCGGCTCAGACCGTGACAGCGGCTCAGACTGTGACAGCGGCTCAGACCGTGAACCGGCCGACCAGCCCGGTGAGCCGCTGCGCGGTCGCGGTCAGCTCGGCGGCCGCCTGATGCGCGTCCGCCACCGAGCGCCTGGTGCCCTCCATCGCGCCGCTGACCGTACCGATGCCGTCCGCGATGTCCCGGCTGCCCCCGGCCGCCTCGGCGATGTTGCGGGCCATCTCAGCGGTCGTGGCGGCCTGTTCCTCGACCGCCGCCGCGATCGCCGTCTGATAGTCGTTCACCTGAGCGATCCGCGCTGAGATCGCGTCGATCGCGGTGACCGCGCGGGCGGTGTCCGCCTCGATCGCCGCGACCCGGGCGGTCACGTCCTCGGTGGCCCGCGCGGTCTCCTGCGCCAGCTCCTTGACCTCGCCGGCGACCACCGCGAACCCCTTGCCGGTCTCGCCGGCCCGGGCCGCCTCGATCGTCGCGTTCAGGGCCAGCAGGTTGGTCTGCTCGGCGATGTTGGCGATCAGCTTGACCACCTCGCTGATCGCGGCGGTCGAGGTACGCAGCTCGCTGATCACGTCCGCCGCGGCGGCGGTCAGCCCGACACCGTCCCGGCCGGCCTGCGCGGCCTCCTGGGCGTTGTGCGAGATCTCGCCGATCGACGTGCCCATCTCCTCGGCGCCGGCCGCCACCGTCTGCACGACGTGCGAGACCGTGTCCGCCGAGGAGCTCACCGTGCCGGCCCGCTCGGCGGCCGTGTCCGAGGCGCTGGCCAGCTCGCCGCCGGTCGCCGCGACCCGCTGGGCGGTGCCGCTCACCTCCGCGGAGGCGCCGGTCACCTCCTGCATGACGGTGCGCAGCTCGGTGACGGCGGTGTTCAGCGCGGTGGCCGCCTCGCCGATCTCGTCGCGGCCCTGGTCGTCGGCCCGGACGGTCAGGTCCCGGCCGGCGAGCCGGGTCAGCGCCGCGGTGAGCCGGCCCAGGCGGCCGGAGAGCCGGGCGGCCTGGAAGTACGCGACCACCGCGCCGGCCAGCGCCAGCAGCACCGCGGCGATCACGAAGGCGGTCAGCATGGTGCTGCGGCCGTCGCGGACCACGGCCACCGTGCTCTCCGCGTCCGCGTCGTACCCGCCGACCGCGACCGCCCACTGGTACGGCGCGTAGTACGCCACCGTCGTGGTGGTCGCTCCGGCCGCCGCCCCGGCCGCGCCGGGCAGCTGGTAGGTGGTCCGCCAGGTGGCGCCGTCGTCCAGCTCCGGCGCCTTGGTGACGATCTCCTCGACGTACGTGGTCCCGTTCGCGTCGGTGGCGTCCAGGATGGTGGTGCCGGCGACCCCCTCCAGGCTGGAGGCGATCACCCGGCCCTTGTCGGCGGTGAGCGTGCTGAAGACCGAGACCCAGCCGTTCTCCCCGACCTGCTGCTCGGAGATCGCCGTGGTGAGGTTCTTCAGGGCGCTCTCCTGCGGCACGCCGACGAAGAGCGCGCCCACCACGTCACCCGACGCGTCCTTGATCGGGTCGTACGCGGTGATGTACCAGGTGTCGACCACCTGGGCCACGCCCCGGTACGACTTGCCGGCCTTGATCGCGGCGGCGACCGCGTTCGGGTTGCCGTCCGCCCCGGTGGCCGGGATGTAGGTGCCGATCGCCCGCTTGCCGGTGGTGCCCTTGACCGTGGTGGCGACCCGCAGCAGGTCGCCGGCGGTGTTCATCCGCTGGAACATCGTGACCGCGCCGCCGACCAGCTCCTCCACGTCGTCGACGAACGGGGTGGTCCTGCCCGGGTCGGTGTTCTGCCCGAGCCAGCGGCCGTCCACCGTGACCCGGGGCAGGGTCACCGTGGATTTCTCCTGGTTCACCTGGTTGGTCGCGGTCCAGGTGGTGGTCCGGGACGAGAGCGTGACGCCGCCGCGCTGGTCGAGGAGCCCGTTGGCGCTGGTCATCCCGACGTCCACGCCGTGCTGGACCTCGTCGCCGACGGTGCTGACCAGGGTCGTCACCGAGGACGTGGTGCGGTCCAGCTCGGCCACGTTCTGCTCGAGCACCTCGTCCTGGGTGCGGTCCGCGAACCGGCTGCTCTGCCAGGCGCCCACGCCCACCAGGACGAGCGCGGTGACCAGGACACTGCCCAGGCCGAGGATCAGGAGTTGTTGGAGCATGCGCAGCCGCATAACCCCCAGATCGGCACTCCGGGGCCGAAGACTGAGGCGGCCCGCCGCAAAAATGCGACGGGCCGCCCCTTTCCGGTTCTTACCTAGCTGTCGCCGCCGGTCTCGCCCACCGGAGCGGCGTTGACGTCGTCGATGGCGTACTTACGGGCGGCCTCGGCCGGCACGTGCTTCGCCACCTGGCCGCGCAGCGCCAGCTCGCGCAGCGTGGCCACCGCGACCGACTCGCCGTCCACGTGGAAGTGGCGGCGCAGGGCGTGCCGGGTGTCGCTCATGCCGAAGCCGTCGGTGCCGAGCGAGGTGTACCCGTTCGGAACCCAGCGGCTGATCAGGTCCGGCACCGCGCGCATCCAGTCGCTGACCGCGACCGACGGGCCCTCGACGCCCTCCAGCTTCTGCTGGATGTACGGCTTGCGGGGCTCGTCGCCCGCGTGGAGCAGATTGTGCTCCTCGGCCTCGATGGCGTCCCGGCGCAGCTCGGTCCAGGAGGTGACCGACCAGACGTCGGCGCTCACGCCCCAGTCCTGGGCGAGCAGCTCCTGCGCCTTGAGCGCCCAGCGCATGCCGGTGCCGGAGGCGAGCAGCTGCGCCTTCGGGCCGTTCGTCGCGGGGCCCTCGTTGAACCGGTAGATGCCCTTGAGCAGGCCTTCCACGTCGACACCCTCGGGCTCGGCGGGCTGGATCGCCGGCTCGTTGTAGATGGTGAGGTAGTAGAAGATGTTCTCCTGCTTCTCGCCGTACATCCGGTGCAGGCCGTTCTCGACGATGTGCGCGATCTCGAACGCGAACGCCGGGTCGTACGCCACCACGGCCGGGTTGGTCGCCGCGATCAGCAGCGAGTGCCCGTCCTCGTGCTGCAGGCCCTCACCGTTGAGCGTGGTCCGCCCGGCGGTCGCGCCGAGCAGGAAGCCGCGGGTCATCTGGTCGGCGGCCGCCCAGAGCTCGTCGGCGGTCCGCTGGAAGCCGAACATCGAGTAGAAGATGTACAGCGGGATCATCGGCTCGTCGTGCGTCGCGTACGACGTGCCGGCCGCGATGAAGCTCGCGGTCGACCCGGCCTCGTTGATGCCCTCGTGCAGGATCTGGCCGTTCGTCGCCTCCTTGTAGGACAGGAACAGCTCCCGGTCCACGGAGGTGTAGGTCTGGCCGTGCGGCGAGTAGATCTTCTTGGTCGGGAAGAGCGAGTCCATGCCGAACGTGCGGGCCTCGTCCGGGATGATCGGCACCCACCGGGCGCCGAACTCCTTGTCCTTCATGAGGTCCTTGAGCAGGCGGACGAACGCCATCGTGGTGGCGACCTTCTGCTTGCCGCTGCCCCGCTTGATGTCGCCGAACGCCTTCGACTCCGGGATCGCCAGCGACTTGTGCTTGGTCCGCCGGCTGGGGATCGATCCGCCCAGGTCACGACGCCGCTGCATCATGTACTCGAACTCGTCGGACTTCTCGCCGGGGTGGTAGTACGGCGGGAGGTACGGGTTCTCCTCGAGCTGCTTGTCGCTGATGTCGAGGTAGAGGCGGTCCCGGAAGCCCTTGAGGTCTTCCAGGGTCAGCTTCTTCATCTGGTGCGTGGCGTTGCGGGCCTCGAAGTGCGAGCCCAGCGTCCAGCCCTTGATCGTCTTGGCGAGGATCACGGTCGGCTGGCCGGTGTGCTCGGTGGCCGCCTTGTACGCCGCGTAGAGCTTGCGGTAGTCGTGGCCGCCGCGCTTGAGGTTCCACACCTCGTCGTCGGTCATGTTCTCGACGAGCTTGCGGGTCCGCGGGTCACGGCCGAAGAAGTGCTCTCGGACGTACGCCCCGGACTCGCCCTTGTAGGTCTGGTAGTCGCCGTCCGGCGTCGCGTTCATCAGGTTGACGAGCGCGCCGTCGGTGTCGGCGGCGAGCAGCGAGTCCCACTCGCGGCCCCAGACGACCTTGATGACGTTCCAGCCGGCGCCGCGGAAGAAGGCCTCCAGCTCCTGGATGACCTTGCCGTTGCCGCGGACCGGGCCGTCCAGGCGCTGCAGGTTGCAGTTCACCACGAAGGTGAGGTTGTCCAGCTCCTCGCGGGCGGCCAGGCCGATCGCGCCGAGCGACTCGACCTCGTCCATCTCGCCGTCGCCGAGGAACGCCCAGACGTGCTGCTGGCTGGTGTCCTTGATGCCCCGGTTGTGCAGGTACCGGTTGTACCGCGCCTGGTAGATCGCGTTCAGCGGGCCGAGACCCATGCTGACCGTCGGGAACTCCCAGAAGTTCGGCATGAGGCGCGGGTGCGGGTACGACGGGAGGCCGCCACCCGGGTGCGACAGCTCCTGGCGGAAACCGTCCAGCTGGTGGGTGGTGAGGCGACCCTCGAGGTACGCCCGCGCGTACATGCCGGGGGAGGCGTGACCCTGGAAGAAGATGTGGTCGCCGCCGCCCGGGTGGTCCTTGCCCCGGAAGAAGTGGTTCATGCCCACCTCGTAGAGGCTGGCGCTCGACGCGTACGTCGAGATGTGCCCGCCGACGCCGATCTCCGGGCGCTGCGCCCGGTGCACCAGCATCGCCGCGTTCCACCGAATGTACGCCCGGATCCGACGCTCGACGAACTCGTCACCGGGGAACCAGGGCTCACGCTCCGGCGGGATGGTGTTGATGTAGTCGGTGGACGTCAGTGGCGGAACGCCGACCTGTCGCTCCCGGGCACGCTCCAGCAGGCGCAACATCACATAACGGGCTCTTTTCGCGCCGCGCTCGTCGATGACTCCGTTGAGCGACTCGACCCACTCGTTGGTTTCCTCGGGGTCGATGTCGGGAAGCTGGCTCGGCAGGCCATCGCTGATCACCGGGCGCTTTCGCTCCGTGGCCACAGGCAATCCTCTTGGTTGAGTGTCGTTTACACCGGGCGACCTAGGTGGCGAATCGCTCGGTCAGGAACTCCATCCTGCCCCCTTTCGGTGGGCAGCGTCACGCCTACCCGACGTGTCAGCGATACGCGACACATGTACTGACCAGTAACATTCTGGTGACCGGTGTCGGTGATCAGTGTCGCCGTGAGGATGGTTTTCGCCACCGCCGGGCTGCTCAACTCAGCCGGGCAGGAAGGAGAAACGGACCTGCCGGATCGGGTTGTCGCCGTTCGGGTCGACCAGGCAGATCGACTGCCAGGTGCCCAGGGCGATCCGGCCGGCGATGACCGGCAGAGTGGCGTACGGCGGGATCCACGCGGGCAGCACGTGGTCGCGCCCGTGCCCCCGCGAGCCGTGCCGGTGCTGCCACTTGTCCTCGGCCGGCAGCAGGTCGTCGATCGCGGTCAGCAGATCGTCGTCCGAGCCCGCGCCGGTCTCGATGATCGCCAGGCCGGCCGTGGCGTGCGGCACGAAGACGTGCAGCAGGCCGTCCTGCTCGGACGCGACGAACCGCTCCGCCTCCGCGGTGATGTCGTGCACCACGGGGGAGTTGCCGGTCCGTACGGTGATCGTTTCGCTGCGCATGGTCCATATATATCGGCCTTCTGCATTGGCAGGGTCACCGTGGGTCGGGAATGCTGAATCGCGTGACCACCCCGCAAAACCTCGACGAGCGGTTCCGCGATGCGGTCTCGGCCCTGCGGTCACCGGAGAGCCGGCGCGATCCCGGCGACCCGGTCCGTGACGGCAGCACCCTGACCGGCGCCCGCACCCGGGAACTCTTCGACGCCCAGCTCACCGCCCGCCACCTCGACCTCGCCGCCCGCTGGCTGCGCAGTTTCAACGAGGGCTTCACCACCACCGGCTCGTCCGGCCACGAGGGCAACGCCGCGGTCGCGGCGGCGCTGCGCGGCGACGATCCGGCGTTCCTGCATCACCGATCGGCGGCTTTCTATTGTGTACGGGCCGCGGACCGGGCCGGGGCGACTGGGAGCGACCCGGGCCGGCGGCTCGAGGACGCCGCCCGCGACGTGCTGCGCGGGGTGGTCGCGTCGGTCCGTGACCCGGCCACCGGCGGGCGCGACAAACTCTTCGGCAACCCCGAGTTGCACCTGCTGCCCGCCATCTCCACGCCCGGCGGCCACCTGCCCCGGGCGGCCGGCCTGGCGCGGTCGCTCAGCCGGGCCGTCACGGCGCCCTGGCCCTCCGACGCGATAGTGGTCGCCTCGTTCGGCGACGCCGGCGCCAGCGGACCGGCCGCGGCCGCCGCGCTGGAGATGGCCGGCCGGGCCGGCGCCGAGGGCAAACCGGTGCCGCTGCTGCTGATCTGCGAGGACAACGGTCCGGACGCGACGGATCCGGACGGCTGGCCGGCGGCCCTGCTGCGCGGCCGTCCCGGCGTGCGGTACAGCTTCGCCGACGGGTGCGACCTCGCCGCCGCCCACGACGCGGCGGTGGAGGCGGCCGGGTTCGTGCGCGCCGAGCGCCGGCCCGCCGTGCTCAGGCTCGCCACCGTCCACCTGCTCGGGCAGGCCGGCGACCCGGACCCCGCCCCGGAGGACCCCCGCGACCCGCTGATCGGCACCGCCCGGCTGCTGGTCGAGGCCGGGCTGCTCGGCCCGGACGACGTGATCACCCGGTACGACGAGGTCGGCTGGCAGGTCCGCAAGGCCGCCGAGGAGGTCCTCGGCGAACCCAAGCTCGCCTCGATCGGCGAGATCGTCGCGTCGCTCGCCCCGCGCCGCCCGCTGCGAGTGGCACACGCCGTCGCCGAGGCCGCCGAACGCGCCGCCGGTCCGGGCGCGGCCGCCCGGGCGCAGGTCTTCGGCGGGCAGCTGCCCGAGCACGCCGGGCCGCTCACCCTCGCGCAGACCCTCAACGCAGGCCTCACCGAGGCGCTCGCGGCCGATCCGACGCTGCTGGTGTTCGGCCCGGGCGTCACCGGCGGCGGCCCGCACGGCGTCACCACCGGGCTGCGCGAGCGCGGCGGCGACCGGGTGCTGGACACCCCGCCGGACGCCACCACGGTGCTCGGGCTGGCCCTCGGCGCCGGCACGGCCGGTCTGATCCCGGTGCCCGAGATCACCGGGCTGGCCGCCCTGCACACCGCCGCCGAGCAACTGCGGGTCGAGGCGGCCGGCATGTCGCTGCTCTCCTCGGGGTCGTACCGCAACCCGATGGTGCTGCGGGTCCCCGGTCTGGCCCAGCCGCTCGGGCTCGGCGGGCACCTCGCCAACGACAACTCGGTCGCGATGCTGCGCGACATCCCGGGGATCGTGGTGGCGGTGCCGGCCCGCGCCGCCGACGCGGCCCCGATGCTGCGCACCTGCCTGGCCGCGGCGGCCGTCGACGGGACGGTCAGCGTCTTCCTCGAGCCGGCCGCCCTCTACCAGACGAGGGACCTCTATCAACAAGGCGACAGCGAGTGGACGGCGGCGTACCCGGAGCCGTCGAGCTGGGCCGGCGAGCACGTCCCGATCGGTCGTGCGCGCATCTACGGGCTCGGCACCGCGCAGGATCTGACCATCGTCACGTACGGCAACGGGGTGCGAATGTCGCTCCGTGTCGCTGCCCAGTTAGCCGCGGACGGGTACGGTTCCCGGGTGGTCGATCTGCGCTGGCTCTCCCCGCTCCCCGTCGCTGACCTGGTGAGGGAGGCATCCGTCACGGGCCGGGTGCTGATCGTCGACGAGACACGCCGCTCCGGCGGGGTCGGTGAGGGCGTCCTGGCCGCTCTGGTGGACGGGGCTTTTGTCGGCTCCGTGCGCCGGGTGGCGGCCGCCGACGCCCCGGTTCCGCTGGGTCCGGCTGCCGAGCAGGTTCTGGTGGGAGAGGATGCCATCACACAGGGTGCCCACGCACTGCTGGCGCGGTAAATTGCCACACACCCGGTGCGCCACTTGCGCACCGGGCCCGGAGTGTGTGGACTACCCCAAAGGTTCCGGGGATTTTTCACGGCTAGGAGGATTTGGACAGTGAGCGCGACCGCGGGTCAGGCCGACGGCGTACGCAGCCTGGCGGACCGGTTCGGCTTCGAGCCGAACATGGTGGTCATGGAGATGGGTTACGACGACGACGTCGACGAGGATCTCCGTGATGCCCTGACCGAACGCGTCGGAGATTTGGTCGACGAGGACACCGACGAGGTGGTCGACGCGGTGCTGCTGTGGTACCGCGACGGCGACGGTGACCTCTTCGAACTGCTTACCGATGCACTCGGCCCACTCGCCGACAACGGCGTGGTGTGGCTGCTGACCCCCAAGGCCGGCCGTGATGGACACGTCGAACCCAGCGAGATCAGCGAGTCCGCACCGACCGCCGGTCTGCAGCAGACGTCGACGTTGAACGCCGGCAAAGACTGGACGGGCGCACGTCTCGTCTCACCGCGGGGCGCCAAGAAGAAGTAGCTCGCTGCCACCCCTCACACGAGGTCGGCGCCCGACGGGGCGCCGGCCCTGGTTAGGCTGGGCACCATGCCGATCGTGGTGGGCCAGCCGGCGCCGGACTTCACCCTCAAGGATCAGAACAACCAGGACGTGCGGCTCTCCGACTTCCGCGGCCGCAAGGCAGTCCTTCTGATCTTCTATCCGCTGGCGTTCAGCCGTCGCTGCCACGGCGAGCTCACCGAGGTGCAGGAGAACCTGCCGGCGTACGCGAACGACACGGTCCAGGTGCTCACCGTGAGCGTCGACTCGATCTACAGCCACAAGGTCTGGGCCGAGCAGGAGGGCTTCGGCTTCCCCCTGCTGGCCGACTTCTGGCCACACGGCGAGGTGGCCGCCGCCTACGGCGTCCTCGACGAAACCCGAGGCTTCGCCAACCGGGGAACGTTCCTGGTGGACACCGCAGGCGTGATCCGCTTCGCCGAGATGAACGGTCCGGGCGAGGCCCGCGACCAGTCCGCATGGCGGGCAGCCCTGGCGGCCCTGGAGGAGCCGGCAGGGTAGGATGACCACTCCGGTCCCACCGGGTCCGGGCGCGTAGCTCAGTGGGAGAGCACTCGCCTTACAAGCGAGGGGTCGTAGGTTCGAAACCTACCGCGCCCACGCGAGTCGGAGCCCCCTGTCCGCGGGAAGCGCGGACCGGGGGCTCGCGTCATTCTGCTCCGGGGGCCGAGCCCCCGGACGCCCCACGGTGCGGCCCGCCGGCGGCTCGGTCCGTAGGCGGCTCGGTCCGCCGGCGGCTTGGCGAGTCCCTTGCTCGGGATCGCGGGCGCTCTTAGTCATCGCGGGGCACCTCATCGGGGTGATCAGATGCGTGGGCTGCGGCTCACGGTGGGCTCGTGTCCGGGTGGCGGTGGTGGCTCACGGTGGGCTCGTGTCCGGGTGGCGTCTCGTGGTCCCCAGGTTCGCGGATCTTGGAAACACCGATGCCGGCTGGCGATCAGTGCGGACAAAACGGGCGGCTGGCAGCGCTGGTGGCCAGCCGGACGAGGCGAGCTGGTCATCAGTGCTGCCGGCCGCGTGTTCGGACAGCGCTGACAGCCGGCCGGACCGGCTGGTCCACAGTGCCGGCCCGGCGGCTTTGATCACGCGTACGGCGTCGCCGACCTGCGCGATCGCTCAACGGGGCGGCGTCGTGCCCTGGCGTTGACGGATCGCCACGCAGGCGTTGCGTGTGGCGTCATCCACGGACGGCGGTAGTGCCGAACGTCAATGGGCGAGCCAGCTTCGGTCAATGGGCGAGCCAGCTTCGGTCAATGGGCGAGCCAGCTTCGATAGTGGGTGGCGAAAGGCTCGGATCCGTCGGAGAGGGCTGTGCGGAGCGTCTTGGCTGCCTCTTCAGCGGCCTTCACCACGTCGTCGGGGTAGTTGAAGCGGCGGCGGTGGTGTTCGAACTCGTCCTCGTCGTCGACCACCACGCGGCTGCCGGGGCGTAGGCGCATGACGTCGATGTCCAGGTCGATGACGGTGAACTGGGAGGGTCCCGTGCGCTCGGGCGGGGTGGTCACGTCGCAGTAGATCTCGGAGCGGCTGGGCTCGGCGGTGAACATGGCGATCCACCAGGCGTCCCGGGGGAGCAGGCGTACGGCGTCGTGGCGGGTGCGCTCCAGGCGGCGCCAGCCGTAGCTGTAGCGGACCAGCGTGCCTCGCGGCGTGCCGATCCAGGTGCCGTGGTCGTCGTCGCCGAGGAGGGTGCCGGTGACCCGGCGGTGCGGGCGGCCGTCGTATTTGCGCAACATCAGCTCGACACGGTCCACGCCCGTGAGGGTAGCCAGCGCCTCAACGGCAACCGGGGTGCACCGGCGCGTGTCTCAAGGCGCCGGGGTGCGGACCGATCGCTACTGGTACCTGCGGGGACGACCCGCGGGTGGGCGGGTCCCGGCCGGTTTCCCCTTGGCGGCCGGGCCCGCCCGGCGACCGGTACGACGTGACGGAGGCTTGCCGTGGGCACGGAACAGCACATCGGCGGCGACCTGCGCGTCGGCCCGGAACTGTACGTCGGCTCGGACATGGAGAAGACCGTCGTATCCCCGTACCCGATCAAGTGCCGCAGCGGGCGCGCCCGCCGGACCCGCGTCGGTTCGCTGGTGGAGAGTGTTCCGTGCGCGCCGAGCGGCCGGACGCTGGAGCGGCGGGTGGTCGTCACGGCCCGGGTCGCGGTGCCGCTGCTGTTCGTCTCCGCGGTGCTCAGCGCGTTCGGGTTCAGCTGGTGGCTGGGCGCGGCGGCGAGTGCCGCGATTGTCGCCGGCGTCTGGCGCCGGCTGGCCCGGGGCGCCCAGCCGGGCGCGTTCGCGGTGCCGCGTGACACCGCGTCGCGGGTGCTGTGGACGGCTGCCGAGCGGACCGCCTTCGACGGCGCCCTGGCCGCCTCGCTCCGGGTGCGCGGCACCTGGCCGGCGCTGGCCGGAATGGTCGACCCGGTTCTCGCGGACCGCTCGCTGACCCGTGCCCTGGACGAGCTCGCGACGGTGCTCACCCGCCGGCAGGAGCTGCGGCGGCTGCGTGCCGACCTGAGCGGCGTGCGGCTGGCCGACATCCCGGCGGACAGCCCGGCCCGTGCCGCGGTGGCCGAGCAGTCGGAGCGGGCCGAAGAGCTGTGGCGGGAGACCGGCGCTGCCGCCGACCGGATCGTGCGCAGCATCGACACGGCGGCCCTGGCGGGGGAGACCTTTCTGCGCGAGCGCCAGGTCGCCGCGACTGCCCGGTACGCGGAACGCACCCTCGCCCGGGTGACCGGCGCGCCGGCCGCTGAGAGCGGACCGGAGCTCGCCGACCGCACCGAAGCCGTGATCGCCGCCTACCGTGACCTGGCCCCGGTCACCTGAACGGGTGACTCGCGCCACAGGCGCTGACGTACTACCTTGTCGAATGACATGTGCTCGCGCGCGCACGCCCGGTCAACCGTCCGCTTCCGGCGACGACGGTCAGGCCGCGCGGCGCGATGTGGACACTTGCCGGGGGATGACCGGGCGGGAGCGTGGCCGGGCGGCCGCGACGAGAAGCTCCTGGACCCGGTCCGCGTCCGGCAGTCGCCACTGCACCTGCTCCGGCGGGACGATCCAGCGGACCGACCCGTCGAGCATGCGGTTCGGCGGCGCGGGGATCCACGAGCCCAGTCCGTGCCTGATCACGTCGAGCCGGTGTTCCAGCTCGGGGCGCAGCGCCCGGCCGGGGCTCACCAGGAACATCCAACGCCCGGCGGAGGTGTCCGCGACGGGTCCGAGACCGGCGGCGATGCCCGCGACCGGTCCGGTCCCGGCCGGCTCCAGGCCGGTCACCCGGCGTCCCAGCGACGCCGGCACTTCCAGCACGTCGAAGCCCACCCCGGTGGGCAACAGCACGGTGTGCGCCTGACGGCGCCACCAGGCGGCGATCCGGACCGGGTCGCCGGTGGCCGATTCGGCCCAGGAGTCGAGCGCCGGGTGGCACCCGGTGATCGTGCATCCGGGGCGGCCACAGTCGAATCGACGGCCGGTGAGGTACGCGCCGGGCGTCACGTCCCAGCCGTGCGCGGCATAGCGCAGCGCGGCCCGGCGCAGGCGTACGCGGTCAAGACGATCGAGGAGCGCTGGTGGGACGAACGGCTGACGGCTGGTCCACTGCATAGCTCGATAACCCCCGGATCCGGGTGTGCGGCCGCTGTTGGGTCAGGGAGAGCCGTATCCCGATGCGACGACTGTCGTTGGGCCCGGCAGATCCACCCTTTGCAACTTGCAGAAAAACTACGAGCATCGGTTAGCAGGCGATCACACACGCTGTGCGATCTGTGCGCACGTGAACGGTCCACACTGCGATCGACACCGGATGGCTCACCGGCGCCAGGGGCCGCCGGTTGAGTGGGGGAGGCACCGTGGACGAGCTGCCGATCGGCCGCCGCGTCGCCTATTGGCGGGGCCGACGCAAGATGTCCCAGCAGGTGTTCGCTGACCGGCTGGGCAAATCGAAGAGCTGGGTCGACAAGGTGGAGCGGGGAGTCCGCCGGCTCGACAAGTTCTCTGTCGTGTACGACATCGCCGATGTGCTCCAGGTCGATGTCCAGCTCCTGCTGGGCAAGGAGGTGGAGCGCAAACCGGAGACGCAGAACTGTATCGACCAGGTGGAGGTCGAGGAGATTCGTGCTGCTCTGGAGCGATATGACCAGATGAGTGCGTTCTTCCAAGCGGTGCCACACTCACCGCCGATCGCGGAGATGCGCAAAGCGGTCAGCCATGCCTGGCTGACGTACCAGCACGCGAAGTACGGCGCGCTGGCCCGGGCCCTGCCGAAACTGTTGCGGGACGCGCAGGCCGCGGACAGCGCCCACGCGAACAGCGACGAAGCGCCCGCCGCGGCGCACCTGCTCGGCCAGGTCTACCAGATCGCTTCGTCGGCGCTGCGGAAAGTCGGGGAGCACGAGCTCTCCTGGCTCGCCGCGGACCGCTCGATCGCGGTCTCCCAGCGCGCCGGCGACCAGCTCCTCGCCGGCCTGGCCAGTTACCGGGTGGGCAGCGCGCTGCTCGCGCTCGGCCGGGTCCGGCCGTCGCTCGAGGTGAACGTCAACATCGCGAACCGGCTCGCGCCCGGGCCGGAACGGGCCCGCGGCGAGCAGCTCTCGGTCTACGGGATGCTGCTGCTCAACGGCGCGATGTCGGCCGCCCGGATCGGTGACAGCGCGACCGTCCGTGACCTGCTCAGCGGCGCCGAGCAGGCGTCGATCGAGCTGGGCGGCGACTTCAACCACTACTGGACCAGCTTCGGGCCGACGAACGTGCAGCTGCACCGCTGCGCGACAGCCGTCGAGCTCGGCGACGGCCGGCTGGCGGTGGAAGCTCACGAGCGGATGAACAAGGAAGGGTTCAACGCCATGCTCCCGGAGCGGCGTGCGCACCACTACCTGGACATCGCTCGTGGCTACACCCAGATCGGCGACGTGGAGCGGGCCGGCGAGATGCTGCTCGAGGGCGATCGCCTCGCCCCGTCGGAGATCCGCTGCCGCCCGCTCGCCCATGAAGTCCTTTCCGACGTGCTCAGGCGTACCCGGGGCACGCCGCCGGCGCCCATTGCGGAGCTGGCCGAACAGATGGGAGTCGGCGTATGAGGGGGCCTTCAGTCCGTCTTCGGGCGGGCGGGTGGGGGGCAAGGGCGTGATGACCGTCAACCCCTCACGCGGTGTGCTGTACGTGCTCGTATGCGGCTCACCGATGGCCCGGGACGTCGGGACGCTCGTCAGCCTCGCTCAGGGCGAAGGCTGGGACGTCTGTGTGGTGACGACCCCGGACGGCCGCAAGTTCGTGGACGTGGCGGCCCTGCAGGCGCAGACCGGGCACCCGGTCCGCTCCGACTACAAGAGTCCCGGCGACCCCGACGTGCTGCCGCACCCGGACGCGATGATCGTCGCGCCGGCCACCGTCAACACGGTCAACAAGTGGGCCGCCGGGATCACCGACACCCTGGTTCTCGGCCTTCTGGTCGAGGGGTACGGCTACGGCGTGCCAACCGTCGTGGTGCCGTACACCAACAAGATCATGGCGTTGCACCCCTCGCTGCACGAGAGCCTCGCGAAGCTGCGGGACTGGGGGGTGCACGTGCTCTACGGCGAGGATGTCTGCCGTCTCGGCGGGCCCGGCCAGACCGACCGGTTCCGTGGGCAGTTCCCCTGGCGGCGTGCGCTGCAGGCGGTGAACGGGCCGGTGACGGCGGGCAGCCGAGTCGAGCCTGGAGCGGTTTCCTAGGCATATAGAGTTGACGGTCGTGACCGTCCGCACCGTGGTTGAAGCGCTCGACCGGCGTTACCCCCGTGACTGGGCCGAGTCCTGGGATCGGGTGGGACTCGTGCTCGGCGATCCGGATCATGCCGTTGCCCGGGTTCTCTGCGTCGTCGACTGCGTGCCGGAAACCGTCGAGCAGGCCCTCGATCTGGGCGCGGACCTGATCGTCGCGCATCACCCGCTGCTGCTCAAGCCGGTGTCGTCGCTTGCACCTGATACGTACAAGGGCCGGATCATCCATCGGCTGATCAAGGCCGACGTGGCGCTGTACACCGCGCACACCAACGCCGACGTGGCGAACCCCGGTGTCTCCGACGCGCTCGCCGCGCGCCTCGGCCTGACCGCCCTGCGCCCGCTCGTGCCCGCCGAGGGCGCGGCCGCGGGGGAGGGGCGCGGCCTGGGCCGGATCGGCGAGCTTCCGGAGCCGCTGCCGCTCGCCGCGTTCGCCCGCCTCGCCGCGGCCCGGCTGCCGGCCACCGCGGGCGGGGTGCGTGCCGCCGGCGACCCGGAGCGGGTGCTGCGGACCGTCGCGGTCTGCGGTGGCGCAGGCGACTCCTTCCTGTCCGCCGCGACGCGGTCGGGCGCCGACGCGTATCTTTGCGCGGACCTGCGTCACCACCCGGTCAGCGAGCATCTCGCCGATGGTGGCCCGGCGCTGCTCGACGTCGCACACTGGGCGAGCGAGCGTCCCTGGCTCGACGACGTGGCCGCCTGGCTGCGTGCTGAGTTCGGCGTCGACGTGGTGGTGTCCGACATCGACACCGACCCCTGGACTGTTCAAGCCGTTGCCGCGGATCTCCCGGCTTTCGGAGAGAAGGAGAACCACTCGTGAAGGCCGCCCCGGAAGCCCAGCGTCGCCTGCTCGACCTGCAGGCCGTCGACACCGCCCTGGCCCAGCTCGCGCACCGCCGCAAGTCCCTGCCCGAACTGGCCGAGATCGACGCGGTCGCGCGGGAGATCTCCGCGCTCGAGGACGAGCGGGTCCGTGCCCAGGTCGTGGTCGACGACCTGGACCGGGACATCAGCCGGCTGGAGAAGGACATCGAGCAGGTCCGGCTCCGCAAGGACAAGGACCAGAAGCGCCTCGACGCCGGTGGCTCGCTGCGGGAGGTGGAGGGCCTGCAGCACGAGCTCGCCACGCTCAACCGCCGGCAGTCCGAGCTGGAGGACGCCGAGCTGGAGCTGATGGAGCAGCGGGAGACCGCGGAGGCCACGCTCACCGAGGTGCAGGGCCGGATCTCGGCTGCGGTCGCCCGCCGGTCCGAGGCCGAGCGCAAGCGCGACGAGACCTACCAGGAGATCACCAAGGAGCAGGAGTTCAAGACGGCGGCGCGGGTGCCGCTCGCCGCCGACCTCCCGGCCGACCTGGTCACCCTCTACGACAAGATCCGGACCGAGAGCGGGCTCGGCGCGGCGCTGTTCCGGGCCGGCCGCTGTGGCGGGTGCCGGATCGAGCTGTACGGCGCCGACCTGAACCGGGTGAAGTCGGCGCCGGCCGACGAGGTGGTCCGCTGCGAGGAGTGCCGCCGGATCATGGTGCGGACCTCGGAGTCGGGCCTGTGAGTCTGCACGTCATCGTCGAGGCGGACGGCGGGTCCCGGGGCAATCCGGGACCGGCCGGCTTCGGCGCGGTGGTCAAGGAGGCGGCCACCGGCGAGATCCTGCTGGAGCGGTACGACTCCGCGGGCGTCACCACGAACAATGTCGCCGAGTACTCCGGTCTGATCGCCGGCCTGCGCGCCGCCGCCGAGCTGAACGCGACTCGGGTCGACGTGCGGATGGACTCCAAGCTGGTCATCGAGCAGATGTCCGGCCGCTGGCAGATCAAGAACGCCGGTCTGCGCCCGCTCGCGGCCGAGGCGGCCACCCTGGTCGGCAAGTTCGACGAGGTGACCTTCGACTGGATCCCCCGGGAGCGGAACAAGGACGCCGACGCGCTGGCGAACCGGGCGATGGACGAGGCCGCCGGCAAGGCGCCCCGGGCCGGGCAGCAGCTCCCCTCCGAGAGGGCGGCGGAGACCCCGAAGTCCTGGGTCCCGCCGGCTCTGGAGAACGCCACCCGGATCGCCCTGGTCCGGCACGGCGCCACCCCGATGACGGCGCAGGGCCGTTACTCCGGGCGCGGCGACGTGCCGCTCACCGACGAGGGCGAGGCGCAGGCGATGGCCGCGGCCGGCCGGGTCGCCGGGATCTTCCCCGAGGTGGCGGCCGTGCTGAGCTCGCCGCTGTCGCGCTGTGTCCGGACCGCCGAGCACATCGCCGCGCAGGTGGGCGGGGTACCGGTCACGGTGATGGAGGATCTGATCGAGTGTGACTTCGGGGCGTGGGAGGGTCGCACGTTCGCCGAGGTTCAGGAGCAGTGGCCGGCCGAGATGTCGGCGTGGCTGGGTTCGACGAGTGTCGCCCCGCCGGGTGGGGAGTCCTTCCAGGCGGTCGCGAAACGGGTGCGGGGCGCCATGGCGACCGTGCTCTCGGCGTACCCGGGGAAGGCTGTTGTTGTTGTCTCCCATGTCTCACCGATCAAGTTGATCCTGCGGGACGCGCTGGCCGCGGGCGACGCCTTCCTGCACCGGCTCTATCTGGACGCGGCGGGTGTGTCCACCATGGATGTCTGGCCGGATGGGAACATAGCGGTGCGAACCGTCAACGAGACGGCGCATCTTCGATAGCGAGATATTGACCCTCCATGGGCGAGACGTTTAGCTTCCTCGATTAGGAAACTTTCTTCAACGTTTCGCCCTGGAGGGCTCATGCGCGGTTTATCCCGTCGCCTCGTTGCCGTCGCCGCCGCCGCGGCGTCCGTCGTGGCCGCGGCGCCGTCCCCTGCACAGGCTCACACCTCCTCGAAAAAGGTCGCGTACTTCACCCAGTGGGGTATCTACGGCCGTGACTTCCAGCTCGCCGACGTGCAGACTTCCGGGGCTGCGGCGCGGCTGACCCATATCAACTACGCGTTCGGCCCGGTCACCGCGGACGGCGTCTGTGCCTCGGCGGACCCATGGGCGGACTGGCAGACGCCGTTCTCCGCGGAGAACAGCGTGGACGGCGTCGCCGACGTGGCCGGCCAGCCCATCTCCGGCAACCTCAATCAGTTCGCCGAGCTGAAGCGGAAGAACCCCAAGCTGCGGGTGCTGATCTCGCTCGGCGGCTGGAGCGGCTCGGCGTACTTCTCGGACGCGGCCTTGACCGACGCCTCGCGCAAGAAGCTGGTCAGCTCCTGCATCGACCTGTGGATCAAGGGCAACCTGCCGGGCCTGACGCCGGGCGTGGCGGCCGGGATCATCGACGGCATCGACCTGGACTGGGAGTGGCCGGGCTCGTCCGGCAACGCCGGCAACATCATCCGGCCCGAGGACAAGCAGAACTTCACGCTGCTGGCCGCCGAGTTCCGGGCCCAGCTCGACAGGCTCGGCCGGTCCGCGCGCAAGCACTACGAGCTGACCGCGTTCGTGCCTGCCGCGCCCGCCAAGATCGAGGCCGGCTTCGAGGTCAACAAGGTCTTCAAGTACCTCGACTTCGCCACGGTCCAGGGATACGACTTCCACGGCACGTGGGAGGCGGTCACCAACCAGCAGTCGGCGCTGCGGGTGCCGGCCGGGGCGCCGGACAACCCGGACTTCTCGGTGGAGAACACGATCAACGCGTGGATCGCCGGTGGGGCGCCGAAGAAGAAGCTGGTCCTCGGCGTGCCGTACTACGGCCAGGGCTGGACCGGGGTGAGCGGCGGCGGTGACGGCCTGTTCCAGCCGGCCACCGGACCCGCGCCGAGCGTCTTCGGCGGCGGGACCGAGGACTACAAGACGCTGAAGAACCTTCCGGCGCAGGGCTACACCGTGCACCGCGACCTGCGGAACGGGCACGCCTGGCTGTTCGACGGGACGACCTTCTGGACGTACGACGATCCGGCCGTCCTGCTGCAGAAGTCGCTCTACATCCGGGCCAAGGGACTGGGTGGCGCGATGATGTGGTCGCTCGACGGCGACGACTCCCGGGCGTCGCTGACGAAGGCCATCACGGCCGCGCTCTGACGGCGACGAGGCGGTGCGTCCGTTCGGCGCACCGCCTCGCTCGTTCGGCGCATGGGGGATCGCCTGATCGACCGATGTCTCGTTAGCGTGACGTAGGACACACGCCTGACGGGAGAAATCCATGGACCGGCCCCGTACCGATAAAAGCCCCTGGAACTGGCTGCTGCTCATCCCGATCGTGGTGCCGCTGCTGACGTTCCTCTACAACGCCGACGAGCCGCGGATCGCCGGCTTCCCGAAGTTCTACTGGCTCCAGTTCGCCTTCATCCTGCTCGGCGTCGGGACGACCACGCTCGTCTATCGGATGACGAAGGGTGGACGGCGATGAGCGACCACATCACCGAGATCGTCATCTTCACGTTCCTGTTCCTGCTGGTCAGTGGCATGGGGTTCGTGGCGGCCCGGTGGCGGCGCCCGACCGACATGGCACATCTCGACGAGTGGGGGCTGGGCGGCCGCAGCTTCGGCGGCTGGATCACCTGGTTCCTGGTGGGCGGGGACCTCTACACGGCGTACACCTTCGTTGCCGTGCCCGCGCTGATCTTCGGCGCCGGGGCCGCCGGTTTCTTCGCCGTCCCCTACACCGTGATCATTTACCCGCTCTTCTTCCTGATCCTGATCCGGCTCTGGTCGGTGTCGCACCGGCACGGCTTCGTCACGCCGGCCGACTTCGTGCGCAGCCGGTTCGACTCACCGACACTCGCGCTGGTCGTCGCGATCACCGGGATCGTGGCGACGATGCCGTACATCGCCCTGCAGTTGATCGGCATCGAGGCGGTGCTCAAGACCATGGGCGTGACCGGGGAGAGCGCGTTCGCCCGGCACCTGCCGATCATCATCGCGTTCGCCATCCTGGCGGCCTACACCTACCAGTCCGGGCTGCGGGCACCCGCGCTCATCGCGTTCGTCAAAGACACGCTGATCTACATCGTCATCCTGGTGGCGGTGCTCTGGCTGCCGTACAAGCTGGGCGGCTGGGGCGCGATCTTCGACGCGGCCGACGCGAAATTCCAGGCCTCGCCCGCGCCCGGCGACGGGATCCTGCTCAACGCCAACAACCAGGTGCAGTACTTCACGCTGGCGCTCGGATCGGCGCTCGCGCTCTTCCTCTACCCGCACAGCATCACCGGCGTGCTGGCCAGCAAGAACCGCGACGTCATCAAGCGGAACATGTCGGCGCTCCCGGCGTACAGCTTCCTGCTCGGTCTGATCGCGCTGCTCGGTTACATGGCGATCGCCGCCGGGGTGAAGCCGCTGCCCGGCGCCACGGCGGGCAGCGTGGACAACAACACCGTCGTGCCGCTCCTCTTCGACCAGCAGTTCCCCTCCTGGTTCACCGGCATCGCGTTCGCCGCGATCGGCATCGGCGCGCTCGTGCCGGCCGCCATCATGTCGATCGCCGCGGCCAACCTGTTCACCCGCAACATCTACAAGGAGTACCTGCGCAAGGACGCCACCCACGCGCAGGAGGCCTCGGTCGCGAAGATCACCTCGCTGGTCGTGAAGATCGGCGCGGTCGCCTGCATCGTCTTCCTCGACCCGCAGTTCTCCATCGACCTGCAGCTCATCGGCGGTGTGATCATCCTGCAGACGGCGCCGGCGGTGGTGGTCGGCCTCTACACCCGGTGGCTGCACCGTGGCGCCCTGATCGCCGGCTGGGCGGCCGGCATGGCCCTCGGCTTCTGGATGCTCTGGCAGATCCCGAACGCCGCGACCGGCCGCGCGCACTTCGGCGGCTCCGCGTTCCCGCTCTCCGAGTTCGGCTTCGACACCAAGAAAACCATCTATGTGGGTTTCGTTGCGGTGATCGTGAACTTCCTGGTGGCAGCCGTGGTCACCCTTGCCCTTCGGGCGATCAAGACCCCTGAGGGTACGGATCACACCGCGCCCGACGACTACTTCGCCGACGAGGGTGACCCGCGGATCGAGAAGCACCGCGACGACACCACCGTGGACACGATCTCGTCGACCTGACGTGTTCGGTGCGGCCGGTCTCGTTGAGGCCGGCCGCTCTTTACTGCTCTTTACTGCTCTTACTGCCGAATCGGAGTGCTACTCACGTCGTCTCCGGTAGCGTCTGTCCCAAGAGTCGCCTTTGTTAGGTCTGTGCCACGATGATGACCCTGACGCAGCAATTCGCCGCCGAGTACGCGAAAGGCGCCGTTCCCGGCATGCTCCGGGCCATCCGGACCACCAAACGAGCCAACAATCTGATTCTGATCGGCGCGCTCGCCGCCAGTTACCTGCACCAGGCGCACTTCCTGGTCAGCCTCGGCGCCGGCATGTTCGCCTGGATCGTCCCCGCCGTGTTCGACCTCGCCATGCTCTCCATGCTCACCGTCAGCCAGACACCCGGCATGGCCGCGGACGCCAAGCGGGCCGCCATGAAAATCCTCGCCGTCGTCGTGGTCATCTCCGCGGCGGTGAACTTCGCGGCCCCCGGGCCGCTCGGCTTGCGGGTCATCTTCGCCCTGGTCGTGGGGCTGGTGGCGGGGGTCGAGTGGGTCGCCGCGAAGATCCGGCCGGACTTCGCCGCCATCGAGGCCCGCGAGGTGGAGGCCACGGCTGACGTGCGGCCCGGGCGGCGTCTCGACCCGGAGGTGGCGAAGGCGCGGGCGGCCAAGGCGGCGGCCACCCGGAAGGCCAAGGCGGCGGCCGCGGCGAAGACGGCCCGGGCGGTGGAGGAGGCGGCCCGGGTGCGGGCCGCGAAGGCGGCCGAGCGGGCGAGGCTGCGAGCCGAGCAGTCCGAGTTGGATCAGATGCTCAATCAGACGAGGGTGATGTATACGGAGGAGGTGGGCGCCCACCGCGCCTCCTGACGCTCTCACCGGCTTGTCGTACTTTCCGTCACGATCGCATTGAAGGATGGGATTCCATTCTGGGGCCGCAATTGACGGCCAAGCCATTCAGGCGATTCGGCGGACGGTGGCTAACCTGACCTTAAGGGCAGCGGACGAGTCGGCCTGCACGCCCGAGTTTGCGTAGTGCAGGCATCTTGACCAGGCGTTTCATTGGTCATGAATGCCGTCGGGTCATAGCCGGGCCATCAGCAGCTGCATCACCCGGCGGAGTACGGGCCCAGCCTTGGCTGGACTGCATCAGGTGGGGTGTAGGCGCGCAAGGTGAACGCCGGATCGGAGCGGGCCCGCCACTCAGAGATCGCGCGGATGCTCTCGCAGGCATCCAGCAGCGTGGAGGCGGACAAGGGGGCACACGTGCATGCCGTAGATCCGTCGCATCGGCCACAAGCGGCGCGATCAGATCCGGAATCGAGGTAGCACAGCCACGCCACCGTGTGCGCCCGTGACGCCGCAGCAGTAGCGATCTCCACCAAAGCCGTCACCCAGATCGCGTACGACAAGACCGTGGTGGATACCTTCCGAGCAGCCCGACTACGAGGTCCGGCCGGCACCACGACCGTGCGACGACACGTCCTCATCGATACGTTGATCCTCAGAATCAGGCCGAGACTCTCAGCCGCGCCATCGGCAGCGCGAATGACGCGCCACGCCGTATCCGCGAGGACCCAAAGTTGCGCGGACTGGGCACCACTATTGTCGCCCTCATGTGGTCAGGCGCCGCAGCCAGGCTGGCGAGCATCGGAGATTCCCGTGCCTGCCTAATGCGCGAACGCCAACAGCTGACGCAGATCACCGAGGATCACACGTATCACATCTCGTGGCTACTGCTGCCGCCGTTTCCATCCTGCCCGAAAAGATCTCTCGATTTCTCGACGGACGTCAAGACGGCCGCTCGGCCGACATTACTCAACATGAACTCCGTGCTGATGATCGGATTCTTCTGTGCTCCGATGGTCTTAGTTCATACTTGCCACAAGATCTCATTGCAAGCAGCCTCCGAACCGAGGGTAATCCTGGCCAGGTTGCGGACATTCTTCTCAGATCCGCCCTCGAACATAGCGGCCCGGATAACGCGACCATCCCGGTCATTCACGTCGTAAATTAATCCTTCCTGAGCCTTCGGGCTATTTGATTGACGTTAACAATTCGATTAGTCTTCGGCTCTGCCGGTTAGCCAATCTGGGGGCGCCGCTGGTTGGGTGAATATTTTCAGTCGTTGTACCGGAAAATCTTCCTGTGGGTACTTCTTCCAATTCAAACCTTGTTCGCGATCATCGATCCAGCTCTTGATTGCATACCGCAGATACAGATTTCCCGTCGAGGGCGTGTAAGCGACAGCCTTCGGGAACCTCGGGCTAGCTGCGAGTTGCTTGGCTCGCTGCCGAGTTCTGCCCAGCATCTTCGCTATGTCGGCTAGTCCTACCAGCTGTGGGATCTGCTCAGGAATTCTGTCCGGATGAAACCTCAGAGATAAAATCTCTGATTCACCGACAATTGTTGTCAGCTTAAGAAGTTCCTTCTGGAGAGGCTCCATTATCGCCGCGATATCGGTTGCCTCGATTGAAAATCGTAGAACAAGCTTGCGAGTGAACAGGTGGTCGTCTATGTGCCATACCCTGAACGGAACCTTGTTTTCTCGGCATGCTTCCTCAATGGAGTCGTTCAACCTGTACTCGACAACCGCCTGCCATATTGGCATCCTGATCATCCTTCCGCAAGGCGACCCGCCCGGTCGAGATCGCTGGCCGGGCGGGCATAAACCTACTAGACAATCCACCGATCAACAGATGAGTAGACAAAGGGAATTGCACCCACAGACAAGAGGAAGTCGCCTCCAGTGCGGCGCCACACCATGGCGTAGGCTGTGGCTGCGCAGACGGCTACGGCCAACTGGCGAACAGTGATGCCCTTGGGCTCCGTTCCCCTTCGGGGTGGGTCTACCTGACTGCCGATGTCTTCAGGTACGTTCAAGGCGACTCCTTCTGAAGTTGGACGGAGTGAGATGACGGCGCGCCCCGGCGCCGGACAAGCACACGGGCGCGTCGTCACACATCCATTGGAAGCCGTTATCATGATTATCTGTCGCACAGTATGTGCGACGTTTCGAAGAGTGCGCCTTGTCAGCGTCAAGGGCTCAACGGCTGGCCTTGCTCAATGTCGATATCGCGAAACGCCAGCATGTCCCACCTGATGCTTGACGTTTGGCGAACTTGCTGCCGAATTTGGCTGTACGAGCTAGCACGTCCAAAATCGTTTCCGCGAGTGGCACCCGACGTTCCTTGTTGTTCTTCGGCAGGCCGTAGACGAGCCGCGAACGCACCCGTTTGACCTGCCGCCGGACGTGGACCCACCCACCGACGAAATCGATGTCCTCGACCGCCAGGCCGAAGATCTCACCTTGCCGAGCACGGATTCTTGCTAATCCCGTTCATCATCGACGGCGGCACCCAGAATCGATCGCAGATGCGCGAAGGTCACCGCGCGGGTGCCGGGTCCGATGACCCCGGTTATCTGGACGTCCCACTCCCGAACGTGACTCGGCCGAGTCAAGGCGGTCGGCGAAGCTGACTGCTCACACCGCCCAGCAGGGCCGGACCGGAGGCCCGCCGTCCGGGGACCCCGCCACTCGGACGCTTAGCTGAGCGCCACCCTGGCGATTCCATCCGGCCGCGATTCGACCTGTTTTGGCCCCACCTGCACTCTGCTGATCGAGCTGCATGAGGTCGTAGCATCGAGGCAGGACCGGTCGCTCTGGTTCGCCCCCGACAGGTGGACCGACGGCCGCGGCCTCTTATGCGTGGGTCCGGGAAGACGTGGCCTTGGCTGGTCAGCTCAACGGCAGCTCGACCCGGCGGCCGAGCCCGAACTCGGGTGCGTCATCGTCGGTGACCATCGCGAACGATCCCGCAGGCACTCGGTCGAGCGTCGCCAGTCGCGACGCTGCCCGCAGCACGGAGGCCTCATCGGTTCCGGTAAGGAAGAAGACGTAGACATCGCCGTATTCCTCGCCGTCGTCGTAGTCCTCCGCGCCATCGGCCTCCTCGTCGAGATCCGCCAGGAAGTCCTCGACGTCATCGATCCAGGGCAGCGGATATTCGCCGGGAACAACATCCGGCGCCGGCAGCAGCGGAACGTGGACCTCAACGATCAGTTTGGGCATCGAGCCATGATCCCGGACAGGCCGACGTTCAAGATCAGCTTTATGGTTCGTTTCTGCAGCGTCGGCACGGGCACGGGCACGCGCACTGGTGGCTGCGTGAGCGGCCCGTTTCGGGCCAACGCCCTCGCGGTGACTGTGACCTAGAGGGCGGCGGACGAGTCGGCCTGTACGCCGGATTCTGTGGCCGGGGCCTGAGCCCCGGTGGCGGCCATCCATCTTGGCCTGCCGTTGCCGGCAGGCTCGTGCGGCCTACCCGCAGGCTCGGGCGAGCAGCCCTCGAACGCCTGCGCCGGCCGCTGCCTTGCGGCGGCGGCCTTTCTTGGCCTTGCTCCGGGTGGGGTTTACCTAGCCACCCCGGTCACCCGGGGTGCTGGTGAGCTCTTACCTCACCGTTTCACCCTTACCGGCTGGCGGGCCTGGGCCCGTGCCGGCGGTTTGTTTTCTGTGGCACTTTCCCGCGGGTCGCCCCGGGTTGCCGTTAACAACCACCCTGCTCTGCGGAGTCCGGACGTTCCTCGGCGATACCGGAATGGCATCGACGCGGCCGCCCAGCCGACTCGTCCGTCGCCCCGCAATGCTACGTGCCGGGAGGTGGCCGCCGGTGCGGTGGGGGAGGTCGGCGCGGTGCGGTGGGTGTCGGGCCGGCGTTGCAGCCGTCGCGATGGGCGCGCAACGGCCTGGAGAGTCGCCTGGGTCGCGGTGGCTTCTCGGGGACCGGATGGTGCGGTTGGGGAGGCGTCGCCCGTACCCTATGCGGTCTTTGGGCGGTATGCCCAGTGCCATGACTCTCGGGCTACGTTCTCGACGAAGCCGTAGTCCTTGGCGTGCTGGCGCATCCAGGAGAGGGCCTTCGCGTTGAGGTCGAGGTCGGTGGCCATGCCCCATCCGTGTTCGCTGGTGCCGGGCTTGGCGGCCAGGCCGCCCTGGGAGTAGAGGCCCTTGCGGCGGGCGAGGTCGACCTGTTCGGCGTACGGGCGGTACGAGTCCGTTATGCCGATGTTGATGCCTTCTCGCTTGGCGTCCTCGATCATGCGGTTCAGGTTCTGGGCCGCGGGCGCCCAGAGTTTGTGGCGGGTGTTGCCGACCTGGCCGAGGGCCTCTTCCGGGATCTTGCCGTTGCCGTAGGCCGCCAGATCTTCCGGGACGCCCTTGCTGTTCAGTTTGTACGTCTGGTCCGCTGCGCCGGTCCCGGTGGCCGTGGTCATGGCTGACTGCAGGTGGCTGGCGAAACTGGCGCTGCTCGTGGTTCCGGAGCCGGACGTGGCGGTCCGCTGCTGCGTGGCGGTGGCCTGCTGGGTCTGCATTGAGATGATCCGGCTTTGGATGTCCGCGATGCGCTGGTTCACTCCTTCGATACCCATGTAAGAACCGTTCGGCTCCCGCGCCGAAACCTGAGGCCTCCGGTGGAAAAAGAAGGCCCCAGGTGACAGCGGAAGGGTCAGGACACCGACGCCAAGTCGATCGTGTGCTGCGTGTGCGCGATCTTCGCCTGGAGGTATCTGACGTTCGCGGCCGACGTGTGCACCCCGGTCGGGCGGACCGTGCGCACCTCGACACCCAGGTCGCGCAGCTGGCGCGACTTGTCCGGGTTGTTGGTGAGCAGGTCGACCGTCTCCGCGCCGAGCGTGGTGAGCATCTGCGCCGCGGCCGTGTAGTCCCGCTCGTCGTCGGCGTGCCCCAGAGCCCGGTTCGCCTCGTAGGTGTCCATCCCGAGGTCCTGGAGCGCGTACGCGTCGAGCTTCGCGTAGAGGCCGATGCCCCGGCCCTCCTGACGCAGGTAGAGCAGGTAGCCGCCGACCGTGGCGATCCGCTCGACGGCCTCGCGCAGCTGAGGGCCGCAGTCGCAGCGCTGCGAGCCGAAGACGTCGCCGGTCATGCACTCCGAGTGCATCCGGACCAGCGGGACATCCCCGGCAGCCGGGGAGCCGAGCGCGAGGGCCAGGTGCTCCTTGCCGTCGGCCAGGCCGGTGAAGGTGATCACCTCGGCGGTGGTGCGGTAGCCATCGGCGAACTCGAGCGGAACGGTGACGCGCGTACGAACCGGCATGCCTTCTCCCCTGCACTTGATGCTTCAAGTGAGGTACGGATCGACCGCACGTTCCGGTTCATGAAGAGGCGGAGGTTGCTTTTTCGGTGATCCCGAGGTCGATCTCGGAGGTGCGGTCGCTGCGGTTCGGGAGGATGTTGGTGACCAGCACGATCAGGCAGCCGATCACCGCGTACAGGGTGAGGACGAGCAGGTGACTGCCGATCGGGGCGTCCGGGAAGTAGAGGTTGTCGCGGACCGCCTGGACGCCGGCGCCGGTCGGCAGGTTCTCGCCGAGCACCCGGCCGAAGGTGGGCAGGAACTCCGGCAGGATGCTGGCGCCGGAGATCACCGTGCCGATCGTGAAGTAGAAGATGCCGACCAGCGCGCCGGCCGGACCGATCAGGGCCACCGCGCCGGCCGTCGAGCCGGTGATCGCCAGCGAGATCAACGAGAAGATCAACAACATTTCGGTACGGTCGGCACCCTCACCGACGTTGAACCAGCTCATCGACCACAGCACCGCGGCGGCCGAGCCGATCGCGTAAAGGATCAGCAGGCCGAGGTGGGCGACGCCGCGCTTCCAGGAGCGGCGGGCCTTCGGGATGAGCCGGCCCAGGCCCATCGAGGCGATCGAGCCGCCCAGCGACAGCGCCTGGGTGAGGAAGCCGAGCGAGACGCCGTTCACGTCGTCGGCGGGCAGCGGCACCACGTCGGTGACCGACGGCGGCGTGATCAGCGCCTTCGCCTGCGCCACGGTGATCTCGGTGGAGTCCTCGGCGAGCGCGGTCAGCTTGTTCGCGGTCTGCTGCTGCATCACGGTGGTGTAGGTGGTGCGCAGTAGGGTCGCGGCGGAGGCGCCGGCCGCGCTCGCCACGTAGAGCATCGGCTGGTCACCGGTGAGGTCGAGGCCGCCGTAGATGTCGCGTTCCTGGATCGCGGTGGTGAGCGCGCCGGCCGAGCCGAAGTCCCGGACCTCGAACCTGCCCTCCGCCTCCAGCATCGTGGTGACCTGCTCGGTCTGCTCGCCGCCGGCGAGCAGACCGACCGGAAGGTGATGCGGCGCGGCCTTGTGCCCCATGCCCAGGTAGTACGCGGTGAGCAGCAGCTGCACGAGCATCCCGACCACGCAGACCGCGAGGGCGAAGCGGCGGAAACTGGTCACGTCCGAAAGCTTCGCAGCTGGCGGGAGCGAATCAGGCCAGATCGGAGGGATTCGTGTTCGCCCCGCAGAGCAGCACCGCGACCTTCTCGCCCGGCTGCGGCACGTAGGCCTCGGACAGCAGCGCCGCCTGGGCCGCCGCGGTGCCGTGCTCGACCACGATCCGGTAATCGTCCCAGAGCCGGCGACGGGCCTCGACGATCGCGTCGTCGGTCACCAGCACCGAGGTGATCTTCGCGTCGACGGCCAGCTCGAAGGCGATCCGCCCGACTCGCCGGGCGCCCAGCGAATCAGCCGCCACACCGGAGACCGGCACGTCGACCGGCTCGCCCTTCTCCAGCGCGGTGTGCAGCGCGCAGGACGTCACCGGCTCGACCGCGACCACGTTCACCCGGTCGCGCAGAGCGGCGATCACGCCGGCGATCAGGCCACCGCCGCCGACCGCGACGAGCACGGTGTCGACATCCGGCAGCTGTTCGAGCAGTTCGAGCCCGATCGTCCCGTTTCCCGCGACCATGTCCGCATCGTCATAAGCATGGCAAAACATCGATTGGGTACGCGTGAGCGCCGCCGTATAGGCCTCGGCGTACTCGTTTCCGGTCTGCACGACCCGCGCGCCCAGCTTGCCGAGCTTCGCCACCTTGACCGCCGGCGCGGTGACCGGCACGAACACCTCCGCCGGGACGCCGAGCTCGCGCGCCGCGTAGGCAGCCGCCAGTCCCGCGTTGCCACCGGACGCCGCGACCACCCCGGCGGCCGGCAGGTCACCCCGCTCGGCCCCGGCGAGGATCTGGTTGAACATGCCGCGGGTCTTGAACGAGCCGGCGTGCTGCAGGTATTCGAGCTTGAACCAGCGGTCCGGCCCGGCGGCGGCCACCGGGGTACGCCGAATCCGGCCGTCGACGCGCTTCGCAGCAGCCCGCACATCCTCCAGGTTGATCATGGCAGCAAGCCTAGGCCCGCTGGCGCAGCGAGGAGAATATGGAGGCATTCCCATCGTCAGGACTCCTCGGTTAAGACAAAGCGTCCCGCTGGACGGGGACGCGCGGGCCCAGCAGAACGGACTACCTGGGCCGACGGACCCATGGCTCAAGCCATCAGTGAATCCTCACGGGGTCCTGGCCACGACCGGCTTATCCGGCAAAGGATCTGGCACACCGGCATCTCTACATTCGGACGATGTGTTGCTCGGTCACAAAGGCAGCCACCTTGCCCGGCGAGCTGACCGTTCCCGTGAACGTCTCTTCCCGCCAGCTCCGCTCGTTCGTCCCTGTCGACGGCGCGGACTCGTGGGCCACCGCGGACGCGGTGGTACGGAGGCCCGGGCGTTCGGCTTCCAGGCCGGTGGCGGAGGGCGTAGGGGCGGCCGGGCAGGCAGAGCGCCTGACCGCGCAGGGCTTCTAATTTGACCGCCCGACGCCGTCGGCCGACCTGCGCGCCTGCGTCGGCATTACCTTCACCAGCTGAGGAACATCCCCGGTCCCGGGGTCGTACCAGTGGAGACCCCGGATCCTCCGGCTTTCCAGTAGGTGCAACTGCCATTCAAGCTGCCGGCGTTGCGAAACGAGTCGCCGGTACACCACAGCCGTGCCGAGCACATAAAGCCCGAAGGCAATTCCGAAGATGAAGAATCCACCGAGCCACCAGCTGTGGAGAACTACCTCAGAAGGGGTACCGATCGATCCGAACCCGCCGACACGGTTACCCACCAGGCCTGCGCCGGCTATCAGGATGAACATTACGCCGGGGACCTCCGGCGGCAGATTCTCGACCTCGTTCTCACGGGTCCGCCGCACCTTCTGCCAGACCACCACCAGCGCCGAGAAGATCCAGACAGGAATGCCGATCGCTGCGGCAAGAGCCAACCCGAGTGCCCGGGGGTCGGCGGGAAAGACGCCGATCAGCGCACCGCCGAGGTAGATGATCGAAGCCGCCATCAAGTTCGCCAGAACATTTATGCCGACATCTGACGCGAAGCTACGCCTCGGTGCCGGCCGCGAAGGTTGGTTCACTCCTGGATATTGCCCCAATCGTCCGCCGCCCCGAGGGGTGCAGCCAAGAAGGCCATCAGGCCGCGCTCCAGCTCACCTGGCTTGACGGGACGGGTAAGCGTTCTCCCACCAGCTGGGCCAGATCGAGTAATCGGTTCGAGAAGCCCCACTCGTTGTCGAACCAGCCGCGCACCTTGACCCCGCCGTCCGCGGTGGTCTGCGTGCCGGACGGGTCGAAGAGGCAGGACGCCGGGTTGTTCTTCACGTCGATCGAGACGGTCGGGTCCGGGTCGTAGGCCAGGATGCCCCGCAGCGGGCCGGCTGCCGCCTCGGCCATCGCCCGGTTGACCTCCTCGACCGTCACCGGGCGGTCGGTCTGCCCGGAGATCTCGGCGAGCGAGCCGATCGGGGTCGGCACGCAGTAGTAGCTGTAGCGCATCTCGCCGATCTCGGGGAGCGCGACGCGTACCAGGTCACCGACTACGTAGTTGTGCGGGATGATGCTCTCCCCGGTGGCCCGGCCCAGCCGCGGGTCGTCCCGGGACGTGCCGATCACCGAGTCCTGCACCCGCTGCCAGCCCTGGGTCGCGAGCATTACCGAGGTGTGCACGGACCGCAGGCCGAACCGGTCGAGCAGCACCTTCGCCATCACGGTCAGCGCGTTGACCCCGCACGAGGCCGGCGAGACGACGTCGTGCACGGCCGGGTCGTAGCTGTTGTGGTTCGCGCCGAACACCAGGAACGCGTCCGGGTCGTCGGCCGACGCGCTGATCACCACCTTGCGGGCGCCGCCGTGGGTGATGTGCGACCGCGCCGCGGTCCCGGCCCGGAATCGGCCGGTCGCCTCGATGACGACGTCCACCCCCTCCTCGGCCCAGGGGATCCGTTCCGGCCGCTCGTGGTGATACGCGCGGATCGCGTGGTCGTTCACCACCAGGTACTCGCCGCGGGCGGTCACCGTCCCCGGGAACGCGCCGCGGACGCTGTCCCTCCGCAGCCCGTAGGCCAGCTTCTCGGTCGACGCGATGTCGTTCACCGCGGCGATCTCGACGTCGGCTCGCGGCAGAGCAGCCACGATCCGGGTCAAGCTTTTTCCGATTCGCCCGAGCCCGTTGATACCGATCGCGACAGTCATCGAGCGCTCCTCGACTCCGGATGCTTTGTCAGCATTTCCCCCGTGACCAGGTCGCCCCGTTCTACCTAGGGTCTACCCCGCGTCACGACATCGACACTATGAGTTGTGCAAGTTGCACGTCAACGCACGACATTCTCACACCCCTCCAGCGATGGACATCAAAGCCTCCACAGCACTGTGGACTGAGTTACGGCATGCTGTGGACGTGCCTATCCTCGTCTCGCACGCTGTCCCCGACGGGCCATGGGCGCAGTGGATCGCCGTCGAGCTGCGCGCGGCAGGCTACCCGGTGGAGGTGCACTGTGCACGTTCCGACTTCGCCGATCGGCTGACGCTCGCGCTCTCCGGCTCGGATCCGGTGATCGTCCTCCTCTCCGCCGAGCACCCCGGAACCCCTGCGGACTGGCAACGGGTGTCCGCCGCCGGCGGCCGGTTGATCCTGCTGCGGGTGGACGCCTCGGCACCGCCGCTGCCCGGCTCGCACGGGCTGGACGGGCTCGGTGAGGACGAGGTCCGGGAGTTGCTGCACACCCTCGTCGTCATCCGATCGGGTTAATCGACGGCGGCAGGTTTGAAGACGCTTCGAACCCGGTACTCGCGGCGCACAGGACCGCACCTCTCGGCCGGATGGCGACCGGCCGGTCGGTGGCCCGGCGGCGGACCGCACCCCCGCCGCCGGGCTCCCGGCCGAACTACCCGAGGAACGCCCGATAAAACAGCACCAGGCCGATGGCCGTGCCGAACGTGACGATCACGTACCGCAGGATGTGCGCCGGCATCCGGCGGGCCAGGCGGGCCCCGGCGTACCCGCCGACCACCGTGGCCGGGGCGAGCGTCAGCACCGCCGCCCAGTTCACGTCCGCGAAGAGGGCGAAGACCAGCACCGTTACCAGCCCGACTGTCGCGGAGAGGACGTTCTTCAAGGCGTTGATCCGCTTCAGCGGCTCGTCCAGGATCAGCGCGAGCGCCGCCACGTACATGACGCCCAGCGCCGCTCCGAAGTAGCCCCCGTAGATCGCGCCGACGAACACCACCAGCTGCAGCGTGATCGCCGCGCGCCGCGGCGACATCGCCCGGGGATGCCCGACCAGGCCGCGCAGCCGCTCCTGGAACGCCAGCGTCGCCGCCGCGCCGAGCACCAGGAACGGCACCACCACCTCGAACGCCCGGGCCGGGGTGAGCAGCAGCAGCGCGCACCCGGCCACCGACCCGAGGGCCGCCGCGACCAGGGCCCGGCGCACCCGGCTGCCCTGGCCGGCGAGGTCCGCGCGGCTGCCGGCCACGCTGGAGACGTAACCCGGGAAGACCGAGACCGAGTTGGTCACGTTCGCGTCGATCGACGGCAGGCCGGTGGCGATCAGCGCCGGGAACGTGATCAGGGAGCCGCCGCCGGCGATCGCGTTGACCGCACCGGCGGCGACACCGGCGGCGACCAGCAGGAGGATGTGCGTGAGATCCATGGTGCGAGTGAATCTACGGGCTTTCCGGGTACGGTGCTCCGGTCGTACCCAAGCGGGGGTGGGAACCTGAGACGGCGCCGTCAGGCGCGGCAGATGATCTCGCCGTGCGGGATCGCGAACCAGCCGTCGGGATCGTCGGCCCAGCGGTGCCAGCCGGCGGAGATGCGCTGCAGATCAGTTTCGGTCGCGGCCCCCGTGCGAAGTGCGGTGTCGGCCATATCCGACTTGAGGATGCGATCGGCCCACATGCCGCCCCACCACTGACGGTCCTCGTCGGTGGCGAAGCACCAGACGCTCGCGGTCGCCGTGACGTCCGTGAAGCCGGCGGCACGCGCCCACGCCAGCATCCGCCGACCGGCGTCCGGCTCGCCGCCGTTGCCGCGGGCCACCCGCTGGTAGAGGGCGAGCCACTCGTCCAGCTCGGGGACCAGCGGGAACCAGTGGAATCCCGCGTAGTCGCTGTCCCGGGCCGCCACCACGCCGCCCGGACGGGTGACCCGGCGCATCTCCCGCAACGCGGTGACCGGATCGGCGACGTGCTGCAGCACCTGATGGGCGTGCACCACGTCGAACGTGTCGTCCGGGAAGTCCAGCGCGTGCACGTCACCCACCGCGAAGTCCACGTTCGGCAGGGCGTGCCGGCCCACCTCGGCGCGGGCGAGGTCGAGCGCGTCGGCGGTGCGCTCCAGCGCGGTGACCCGGCCGGGTGTGATCCTCCTCGCCAGGTCCGCCGTGATGGTGCCGGGGCCGCATCCGACGTCCAGCAGGGAAATTCCGGAGGAAAGATGCGGCAGGAGGTAGGCCGCCGAATTCTCTGCGGTGCGCCAGCGGTGCGAGCGCAAGACCGACTCGTGGTGTCCGTGCGTGTACGTCGCCATGCCGTCGAAGCTAGACCTGCTGTCCCTGATTTTGAGACATGTTTCCCGGATATTGGACAACCAGATTTCTTGGTACGCAGTTCAGGCCGTATTTTGGTGTGCATGAGGATCGGCATCGTCGGCGCGACGGGACAGGTCGGTGGCGTCATGCGCCGCATCCTGGCCGAGCGCGCCTTCCCCGTGGACCAGCTTCGTCTCTTCGCCTCCGCGCGCTCCGCGGGCCGGACCCTGCCGTGGGGGACCGGCGAGGTGACCGTCGAGGACGCGGCGACCGCGGACTACAGCGGTCTCGACATCGTGCTCTTCTCGGCGGGCAAGGGCGGCTCCAAGGAGTACGGGCCGCGCGTCGCCGAGGCCGGCGCGGTCGTCGTCGACAACTCCTCCGCCTGGCGGATGGACCCGGACGTCCCGCTCGTCGTCGCCGAGGTGAACCCGGACGCGGCCCGCAACCGTCCGAAGGGCATCATCGCGAACCCGAACTGCACCACGATGGCGGCCATGCCGGTGCTGCGGCCGCTGCACGACGAGGCGGGTCTCGTCGCGATGGTCGCCACGACGTACCAGGCGGTCGGCGGCGCCGGGCTCGCCGGCGTGGCCGAGCTCGACGAGCAGGTCAAGAAGGTGGCCGACCGGGCCACCGAGCTGACCCACGACGGCTCCGCGGTGGAGTTCCCCGAGTCCCGGGTCTTCCCGAAGCCGATCGCGTTCAACGTGATCCCGCAGGCCGGCTCGTTCGTGGACGACGGCTCCGGCGAGACCGACGAGGAGCAGAAGCTCCGCAACGAGAGCCGCAAGATCCTGGACCTGCCGGAGCTGCTGGTCTCCGGGACCTGCGTGCGGGTGCCGGTCTTCACCGGTCACTCGATCCAGGTGAACGCCCGCTTCGCCCGGCCGCTGTCACCGGCTCGCGCGCGTGAGCTGCTCGCGACCGCGCCCGGCGTGGAGCTCTTCGACGTGCCGACCCCGCTGCAGGCGGCCGGTCGCGATCCGTCCTACGTGGGCCGGTTCCGGGTCGACCCCACCGTGGAGAACGGTCTGTCCTTCTTCATCTCGAACGACAACCTGCGTAAGGGTGCTGCTCTGAACGCCGTGCAGATCGCCGAGCTGGTCGCGGCTGAACTCCGCTGATTGCACTCCGTCGTTTGTGAACTGCCCCGGTTTCGGCCGGGGCAGTTCTTTTTTGCATGGAAATTTGGGACTTTTTGCCCGAATCGGTAGCGCATGGCCGGTTTTAGCGGCACAGTGATGGAATGAACGACAGTGGGCTCGGCGGGGCAGGGTACTTCTGGTGCCTCCGCGACCACCGGGTTGAGAGCGGCGACCAGGTGTGTCCCGCCCAATACCGGCTCGGTCCCTACGCCACGGCCGACGAAGCGACGCGGGCACTCGACACCGTCGAGAAGCGCAATGCCGAGTGGGATGCCGAGGATGCCCGCTGGACAGGGGAAGCCAGCTGAATGCACGGACTACTCCGGCCGTCGAATCGTTGAGTCGCGGTAGAGCCGTCTCCGGCGCAGACGTGCCCGCAGTCATTCGCAAGGAGGAACACCTCGATGCCCGCTGCCAAAAAGGCAACGATGAGACCCGCCGCGTCCGCTCGGGGAGCGGTTTCCGGTAGCGCTGTGCCCGCCGCTCGTGGCGGTTCCAAGGCCGTCAAATCCTCGGCCAAGTCTTCGGGGTCGCCGGCTTCGAAGTCGCGGGTCACCGCTCGGGTTCCTGAGGAGAAGCCGGCGGCCAAGTCCAGCCGTTCGGGCACCGCCGGGAAGAAGGGCGCCGGTGCGGCGTCTGCCGGTAAGGCTGGTGCTGGTGCTGGTGCTGGTGCTGGTGCTGCGTCCAAAGGCGCCCGGCGAACCGGGAAGGCGGTTGCGGCCGCGGCGCCCAAGCAGGCTGTTCGCAAGGCTGAGGTGGCACCTGCGGTGAAGCGGAGCGCCGGGGCGAAATCGGCTGTGGTGAAGCAGAAGAAGCCGGGTGCGGGGTCCGCGTCGAAGGTTGCCGCTTCCACGTCGAAGGTTGCCGCGTCTGCGTCGAAGGTTGCCGCGTCTGCGCCGAAGGTCGCCGTGGTGAAGCAGAAACGTGGCGGTGCGGTGAAGCCGGTGGCCGCTCCGAAAGCTGTGGTGCCGGTGGCTCGGTCCGGGCGGCCGCGGCGGGTCGCCGCGGCGATGAGCGCGCATCCGCAGGGGCAGGTCACCGTCTCCACGGAGGAGTTGCGGAGGATGGATGAGGTCGATCCCAGCCAGATCGAGGACGTGCCGTTCGAGCGGGGATGGTTCCCGCGGCACTCCGGGCCGGCCATGCCGCATACGGATTCGGACCAGTGGGGATCGGACCGGCCGGATCTGGAGGCGCTCGGGTCCGGTGGGGACCGTTCCGGGGATGAGCCGGAGTCCGGGGATGGGGCGTCGTCGGATGAGTCGCTGAGCGAGGACGATGTTCCTGAGTCTGAGGGCGATTTGTCAGTGTCTGAGGTGGTTGCTGAGGAAGAACCGGCGCCGGTTGTTTCTCCCGCTGTTGCGGATGTGGAGGTTCGGCGTAACGGGGCTTCCGCTGGGGTGGGGGCTTCGTCCGCGGTTCGGCCCGGTGGGGCTCGGGTGGCGAAGGCTGGGCCGGCTCGGACCACCGGGGCCAAGGTGGCTCGGGTCTCGGGGGTGGGCGTCAAGAAGGCGGCTGCGGTGGGGGTCGCTTCCGAAGAGGTAGCGCCTCGGGCGGCTGCTGCGCCTCGGGCGGCTGCTGCGCCTCGGGCGGCTGCTGCGGCCAAGGCTGGAGCTGGAACTGCGGCTGGGGCTGGTAAGGCCACGGCTAAGAGGGCCACCACGGCGAAGTCGGCGGCTTCTAAGGCTGCGGCCACGAGGACGGCTGCGGCGAAGACCGCGGGGGCTAAGGCGGCTTCGGCTAGAACGGCTGTGGCTAAGACGACTGCTGCAAAGACGACTGCGGCTAAGAGGGCTGTGCCCGGCGGTGCTGCGGCTGCGAAGAAGGCAACCGCCAAGATGACGGGAACGGCCAAGGCCGTTGCCGCCAAGCGGACGCCGATCAAGGCCACAGCTGCGAAGTCCACCGCGGCCAAGGCCACGGCAGCCAAGTCCACCGCAGCCACAGCCAAGACGGCCAAGGCCACGGCGGCTAAGGCCACAGCTAAGACGGCCGGAGCCAAGACGGCCACAGCCAAGAAGACCGCTGTGAAGGCGACCGCTGCGAAAGCTTCGGCGTCGAAGAGCGCGGCAGTGAAGACCACCGCGGCGAAGACCGTGGGTTCCAGGAGTGTCGCCAAGACTGCGGCTACCCGGGCCACCGCCAAGACCGCGGCTTCCAAGATTGCTGGCGTTAAGGCGACGGGCACAAAGGCCGCTGTGTCGCGGGCAAGCGCTGCGAAGGCGACAGCGAGCAAGGCGACCGCTGCGAAGACGACTGCGGCCAAGACAGCGGCGGCCAAGACGACTGGGGCCAAGGCGACGGCGGCCAAGGCGACCGCGGCTAAGTCGGCGGGCGCGAAGGCAACGGCGGCTAAGACAACAGCGACGAAGGCTGCGGCTGCCAAGAAGACTGCCAAGACCGCCGCGACCAAGGCGGCTGCGGCTAAGGCCACGGCTGCCAAGGTGACCGCCTCCCGGGCTACACCTGCGAAGACAACCGCTGCCAAGGCCACAGCCGCGAAGAAGGCGACCAAGGCGGCTGCGACCAGGATGACCGCGGCAAAGACGGCTGCGACGAAGACGGCCGCATCCAAGACGGCGACGAGCAGGGCGACCGCCACTAGGGCAACCGCCACCAAGGCGACTGCTGCCAGGGCGACTGCGGCCAAGGCGACGACTGCAAAAGCGACGAAAGCGACGGCCGCGAAACCGGCGACCGCCGCCAAAAAGGCCACGAAGACGGCCGCCACCAAGGCCACGGCGACAAAAGCGACCGCGAACCGAACCACCGCCACCAAGGCCGCGACGGCAAAGGCCGCCACGGCAAAGGGTGCTACGGCAAAGGCCACGACCGCGGCCGCCAAGAAAGCCCCCGCCGCCAAGGCCAACGCCAAAGCGGCCACCGCCCGGAAAGCCACCACGACCGGAACCGTCGGCCGGACTTCCGCCAACAGATCCGCCGCGGCCAAAGTGAGCAGCCCCGCTGCCAATGCGGCCAAGGCGACTCGGGTCACCCGTACCAGTGGGGTGAATGCCAGGTCTCGCACCGCCGAGCCGGTGAAAGCGACGCGCAAGCGATAGCGACTGACGCGGGCCACGCCGAAGGGCGTGGCCCGCGGCGCATCACCCCGCCTGATAGGAATGGCGGGTGCCGATCAAAAAGGTGATAGCGCCCCAGATCGACTTCTCCGGGCTGCGGCAGGAACTGCGGTTGCCGGAGGAGTTCCCGGCTGCCGTGCTCGCCGACGCGGAGGCGGCCGCGCGGGACACGGCGCTTCCGGCGACGGACCGGACCGACGTGCCGTTTGTGACGATCGATCCGGCTTCCTCCCGCGACCTGGACCAGGCGATGCATCTGAGCCGGCGTGCCGGCGGCGGTTACCGGGTGCGGTACGCGATCGCGGACGTCGCCACGTTCGTTGCGGCAGGCGGTCCGGTCGCGCAGGAGAGTTGGGTACGGGGTCAGACCGTCTACCTCCCCGACGGCCGCATCCCCCTGCACCCGCCGGTGCTCAGCGAGGGCGCCGTGAGCCTGTTCCCGGACGCCGACCGTGCCGCGGTGCTGTGGACGATCGACCTGGACGCCGACGGCGCGACAGTCGCGGTGGAGCTGGAGCGGGCGCGGGTCCGCAGCCGGGCGAAACTCGACTACGACAGCGTGCAGCAACAGGTCGACGCCGGGACCGCTCCGGAGTCCGTCGCGCTGCTCCCGGAGATCGGCGCCCTGCTCGCCCGGCGCGCCGCGGACCGGGGCGCGGTGAACCTTCCCCTGCCGTCCCAGGAGCTCGAACGCGACGGTGAGGGCTGGCGGCTGGTGCTCCGGGCGCCGCTGCCGGTCGAGGAGGACAACGCGCAGATCTCCCTGCTGACCGGCATGGCCGCGGCGAGCATCATGCTGTCCGGCGGCATCGGGTTGCTCCGTACGATGCCGGCCCCGAAGCCCGAGGCGGTGGAGAAACTGCGCGCCGCAGCGGCCTCGCTGGGCATCGCCTGGCCGTCCGGCGCCTCGGTGGGAGCGGTGGTCGCCGCCGTGGACCCGGCGAACCCGCGTGGCGCGGCCTTCCTGGAGCAGGCGGCCGACCTGTTGCGCGGGGCGGCGTACACGGCCTTCGGGGTGCAGCCGCCCGAGGCCGGCGGTAACGGCAACGGCGGAAGCGTGGTGCCGGGTGTGCCGGAGCTGACCGGGCACGGCGGGGTGGGCGCGCCGTATGCGCACGTCACGGCACCGCTGCGACGGCTCGCCGACAGGTACGCGACGGAGATCTGCCTGGCGCTGCACGAGGTCCGGCCGGTGCCGGACTGGGCCGTCGAGGCGCTGCCCCGGCTGCCGAAGGCGATGTCCGCCACCGACCGGATCGCCTCGGCGGCCGACCGTGGCGCGATCGACCTGGCCGAGGCGGTGCTGCTGGAGCATCGGGTGGGGGAGACGTTCGAGGCGGCCGTGCTGGACCGGGAGGAGCCGTCCGAGAAGCGCCCGCCGCAGGGCACGATCGCCATCGACGACCCGGCGGTCCGGGCGCGCTGCCTGGGTGATCTGCCTTTGGGACAGCGGGTCCCGGTGCGTCTCACCACCGCCGACCCGGCAACCCGGACGGTTCGCTTCGAGGCGGCCTGACCCGGGACTCCGGGTACGGCGACGCCACGTCCTGAGCCGGAGCCGGTTCGACGAGTGCCTGCTCACGCCCCTCGCCGCGATCGAATACTCCCGTGGGAGGGGATCGCTGCTCGGGAGCGGCGATCCCCCGTACCGTCGGTGGGTCAGAAGGTGTGTTCGGCGGCGGGGAACTCGCCGCTCTTGACCTCGGCGGCGAATTGGCGTGTTGCCTCTGTCAGGGCGCCGGCCAGGTCGGCGTAGCGTTTGACGAAGCGTGGAGCCTTGCCGGTTCGCAGACCGGCCATGTCCTGCCAGACCAGCACCTGGGCGTCGGTGTCCGGGCCGGCGCCGATGCCGACCGTGGGGATCTGCAGCTCCTTGGTGATCTGCTTGGAGACCTCGCCGGGGACCATCTCCAGGACCACGGCGAACGCGCCCGCGTCGGCGACCGCGCGGGCGTCGGAGATGACCTCGGCACCCTCGTTCTCGCGGCCCTGCACGCGGTAACCGCCGATGGTGTGCTCGCGCTGCGGCGTGAAGCCGATGTGCGCCATGACCGGGATGCCGGCGCCGGTGATCGCCTCGATCTGCGGGGCCATCCGGCGGCCGCCCTCGAGTTTCACGGCGTGACAGCCGCCCTCTTTCATGAAGCGGACCGCGGTGCGCAGCGCTTGCGTCGGGCCCTCCTCGTAGCTGCCGAACGGCAGGTCCCCGACGATCAGCGCGGTCTTGGTGGCCCGGACGACGGCCTTGACCAGCGGCAGCATCTCGTCGACGGTGACCGGGAGGGTGGTCTCGTGGCCGTAGACGTTGTTCGCGGCGGAGTCGCCCACCAGCAGGACCGGTACGCCCGACTGGTCGAAGATCGACGCGGTGTACATGTCGTAGGACGTGAGCATCGGCCAGCGATCGCCGCGGGCCTTCGCGTTGATCAGGTCACGGGTGCGGACGCGACGGGTCGGGGGTCCGCCGTACAGGGTGGGAATTTCCGACATCTCGCTATCTCCTTCCCTCGAGGCCGCTCGGCTGCGGTCCCCGGGTGCGATAAATCGTCGCACCGGGAACCGTCCGACGGTCAGAGGTCAGTGGAGGTTTTCACACGGCTTTTTCGCCTTCTCGAAACAGGTTCGTAATGGGGAGGCGACGGTCCCGCCCGAACGCCTTGCCCGAGATCTTGGTGCCTGGCGCGGACTGGCGGCGCTTGTACTCGGCGAGGTCGATCATGCGGAGCACCCGGTCGACCAGTGCCGGGTCGTTGCCCGCGTCGACCAGCTCGGCGCGGCCCATGTCGTGGTCGACGTATCCCTTGATGATCGGGTCGAGCAGCTCGTAGTCGGGCAGCGAGTCCGAGTCCTTCTGGTCCGGCCGCAGTTCGGCGCTCGGCGGCTTGGTGATCGAGTTCTCCGGGATCGGCGCTGGGATCGGCGCGTTCACCTGGGCGTTCCGCCAGCGGGCGAGCTTCCACACCATGGTCTTCGGCACGTCCTTGAGCGGATTGAACCCGCCGACCGAGTCGCCGTAGAGCGTCGAGTACCCGACCGCCAGCTCGCTCTTGTTGCCGGTGGTCAGCACCAGGTGGCCCTCCTGGTTCGAGAGCGCCATCAGGATCACGCCGCGGACCCGGGCCTGCAGGTTCTCCACCGTGACGCCGGAGAGCGACATGTTCGCCAGGAACGCGTCGACCATCGGCTGGATCGGCTCGGTCCGGTAGTCGACGCCGGTGCGCTTGGCCAGCTCGGCGGCGTCGTCGCGGGAGTGCTCGGAGGAGTAGCCGCTGGGCATCGAGACGCCGACGACGCGGTCCGGGCCGAGGGCGTCGACAGCGATCGCCGCGACCACGGCGGAGTCGATGCCGCCGGACAGGCCGAGAATGACCGACCTGAAGCGATTCTTGTTGACATAGTCGCGCAGGCCGAGCACGAGAGCGGCCCACACCTCGGCCTCATCCGCGATCCGCTCGGCGATGCCGCCTTTAGCCGAACTGTCCGAGATGTCAGTCCGGAAGCCCACTACTGATACGCGACTGATCTCCATCTCGTCCGCGATCGACTCCTCGACCCGCGGCGCCACCGCATCCGTCGACCCCTCCGGATTCGGAACCGCATCCGCCGCCGGCAGATCCAGATCGTGTACGAGCAGACCCTCGGTGAACTGCCCGGCCCGCGCGAGCAACTCCCCGTCCCGCGACACGATCATGGAGTCACCGTCGAAGACCAGCTCGTCCTGCCCGCCGACCGCGTTCACATAGGCGACGGTGGCGCCCGCCTCGGCGGCCCGCCGCTGCACCAGAGGTAGCCGTACATCATCTTTGTTGAGCTCGTAGGGCGAAGCGTTGATGTTGACGACCAGCCCGGCGCCGGCCCGCCGTGCCGCGGTGAACGGCCCGCCCGCCTGCCAGATGTCCTCACACACGGTCAGCGCCACGTCCACCTCGCCGAGCCGGACCACGGTCAGCGCGCCGCCGGGCTCGAAATACCGGTCCTCGTCGAAGACGCCGTAGTTGGGCAGGTGGTGCTTGAAGTAGGTGGCGACCACCTCGCCGCCGTAGAGCAGCGCCGACGCGTCCCGGCGGCCGCTCCCGGCCACCGCGTCCGAGCTGGTGTGCGCCGGCCCGTCGGCGTCCACGTAGCCGACCACCACGGCGAGCTCGCCGAGCCCATCGCCGACCAGGGCCGCGGCAAGGTCGTGCAGCGCCTGGCGGGACTCGGCGACGAACGAGTTCCGGAAGACCAGGTCCTCGATCGGATAGCCGGTCAGCATCATCTCGGGGAAGGCGACGAGGTGCGCGCCGGCCCGGGCTGCCTCGCGCGACCAGCGGCGTATCGCCTCCGCGTTGCCGCCGATGTCACCGACCGTCGAGTTCACTTGAGCAAGGGCGATCCGCAGCGTGGGCATGGCCTCATTCTTCCCCGGGAAGGGGCCTTTGGATCCTGACCCAGGGCGACGTCACAGGCCGTGGTCAGCGTAGTCTCGGCGGGAAGGATCGATACCGGCACGAGGGGTGGAAGTGGACCGACAGCAGGAGTTCGTGCTTCGCACGCTCGAGGAGCGCGACATCCGTTTTGTCCGTCTCTGGTTCACCGACGTGCTGGGCACGCTGAAAAGCGTGTCGGTCGCCCCGGCTGAGCTCGAGTCGGCCTTCGAGGAGGGCATCGGCATCGACGGCTCGGCGATCGAGGGCTTCGCCCGGGTCTACGAGTCGGACATGGTCGCCATGCCGGACCCGACCACCTTCCAGGTCTTCCCGTTCGAGGGCGGCGTCAGCGGCGAGAGCGCCCGGATGTTCTGCGACATCCTGATGCCGGACGGCAGCGCCGCCTGGGCCGACCCGCGCCACGTGCTGCGCCGCGCCCTGGCCAAGGCCGCCGAGAAGGGCTTCACCTTCTACACCCACCCCGAGGTCGAGTTCTTCCTGATCCAGGACGGGCCGAGCGACGGCTCGGTGCCGATTCCGGTGGACAGCGGCGGCTACTTCGACCACACCACCCACGCGATCGCCCGGGACTTCCGCCGGCAGGCCGTGCTGGCGCTGGAGCGGATCGGCATCTCGGTCGAGTTCAGCCACCACGAGGTCGCCCCCGGCCAGCAGGAGATCGACCTGCGCTATGCGGACGCCCTCACCACCGCCGACAACATCATGACGTTCCGGCACGTGGTCAAGGAGGTGGCGCTCTCCCAGGGGGTGAAGGCCACCTTCATGCCGAAGCCGTACACCGACCAGCCGGGCTCCGGCATGCACACCCACCTGTCGCTGATGGAGGGCGAGCGCAACGCCTTCTACGACAGCGAGGACCCGCAGAAGCTGTCGAAGACGGCACGGGCGTTCATCGCCGGTCTGCTGGTGCACGCCCGGGAGTACACGGCGATCACCAACCAGTGGGTGAACTCGTACAAGCGGCTCTTCCCGCTGCAGCTGCCGGACCGGATCACCGAGTCGCCGGCGTTCGTGAGCTGGGGCCACCTGAACCGTTCCGCGCTGGTCCGGGTGCCGGCGTTCGGCAAGCCCAGCTCGGCGCGCGTCGAGGTGCGGTCGATCGACTCGGCGGCCAACCCGTACCTGGCTTTCGCGGTCATGCTCGGCGCCGGCCTCAAGGGCATCGAGGAGGGCTACGAGCTGCCCCCCGGTGCCGAGGACGACGTCTGGTCGCTGTCGCCGGCCGAGCGCAAGGCCGCCGGTTACGAGGCGCTGCCGGAGAACCTGTCCGAGGCGATCGAGGTGATGGCCGGCTCGGAGCTGATCGCCGAGGTGCTCGGCGAGCACGTCTTCGACTTCTTCCTGCGCAACAAGCGGGCCGAGTGGGAGCAGTTCCGCCGCGAGGTCACGCCGTACGAGCGCCAGCGGTACCTCGGCGCGCTCTGATCCGAAGAGACGCCAGGCGGCGGCGATCCTCCCCGTGGAGAGTGAGGATCACCGCCGCCTGACTGGTTCGGCTGCCTGCGCTGGGGTGGGGGCGACCCCGTTGTCAGCCGACCGTTGGGGCACCCGATGGATCGCCCGTTCCCCTGATCCGATCCACCGGGTGCCGGCTCTCATCTTCCGTGGCGGTCCCGCTCGAAGCCGCTGTCGGATCCGCCGTTGAGACCGCCGTCGGATCCGCCATCAGAGCTGCCGTTGGATCCGCCGTCGGGTCCGCCATCAGAGCCGCCATAGGTGCCGCCGTCGCCCGGCCACTGCGGCGTCGCGGAAAACCCGGCCCGCGGCCTGCGGAATTCGCTGCAGAAGCGCTCCACCCGCTCCCGCCGGCCGGCCCGCTCGATCAGCTCACCGAACCGGTCGTCGTTCAGCGCCCGGCTGCGCCCGTCCCGGTCCCGTCCGTCGAACTCGCGGCACAGGCCGGCGAGGTCGGCCCGGGGCTTCGCGGACGACGGCGGCTTCGTCGACGGCGACACCTTCGGACGCGGCGAGAAGGCGCGCGGCGAGGACGGTGACGACGAGGACGGCGACAGCGAGGACGGTGACGGCGAGGACGGCGAGGGCGACGGTGACGACGGCGACGGCTTGGCCGACGAGGACGCGAAGATCGGGCTGGGCAGGCTCCCGGTGGACGCGGCGACCGCCACCCCGCCGACGGTAGCCGTGGTGGCGAACGCGGCCGCCGCCACCTTGAAGCTGAGGAACCTGAGCATCGGCCTCCCCCGGGCCGCCGCCGGAGCGGCGACAGCGGACCGGAACGCGGCCATCGCCGCGGCCTCGCCGGCCAGTTCCCGCTCGGTGGCGGGCGCCTTCGCCGCGGACAGCACCTCCGCCACGGGATGCCCGGGCACGCCGCCGCGCAGCAAACTCTCCGCGGTCTTCCGGTCCATCGGGCCTCCTCTCTCGGGGCTGCTCATCTCATCTCCTTCAGCGCCGGCGCCGCCAGATGTGTCACCGGCGGGGGTTTGCGCTGCTCAGGCACGCTCAGCCGATGTGCGAGCTGGCGCAGACCGCGGTAGGCGGCGGTGCGGACCGCGCCGGCCCGGCGTCCCAGGATCCGCCCGGTGGTCTTGGCGTCGAGGCCGACGACGACGCGCAGCATCACCGCTTCGGCCATCTCCTGGGGGAGGCTCGCGATCAGGGCCAGCGCGGCGTCGGTGGTGACCATCTCCAGCGCCCGGTCGGCGGTGTCGTCGTCGGCGCGCATCTCGGCCAGATAGTCGTCGGCCGGCCCGGAGGGCTGCGGACGCCGGCGCTGGGCGCGCAGCAGGTCCATGGCCCGGTGCCGGGCAATCGTCGCGGTCCAGCCCCGGAACCCGTCGCCGTCACCTTTGAAGGAGTGCAGGTCACGGGCGATCTGCAGCCACGCCTCCGACGCCACGTCCTCCGCGTCGTCGCCGACGAGCACTCGCAGATAGCGGAGCAGCGCCGGTTGCTGCAGGCGGTAGAGCTGCCGGAACGCGTTCTCGTCGCCGGACTGCGCGGCGCGCACCACAGCGTCGAGCTCCCCCGGTGCCAGCATGCGACCTCCGCGCCTCTCCCCGTCCAGCACTGTCCGGAGCTCACCAGGGCAGGAGGGCTCCCGTGGTTACAGCGCCGGGCCGCGAAAATGTGTCACAGCCACTCCGGGGGAGAAAATCCCGCCGCGCCTGAAGACGTGGTAGATCGTCTCCGATACGGTCGGGTGCTGACATCGTGCGACAAGGGAGAAGCCGTGCTGGAAGACCTGCTTGAGGGCGCCGGACGGAGCATCGTTTTCGGTCTGGTCGGCATCGGCCTCATGGCGGTCGGCTACTTGCTGATCGACCTGCTGACCCCGGGCAAGCTCAAAGACCTGATTTTCGTCGAGCGCAACCCCAACGCGTCGCTGCTGCTGGCCGCGAACCAGCTGGGCATCTCGGCGATCGTGTTCACCGCCATCTTCACCAGCTACGAATCGTTCGCCGAAGGCCTCGCCTCGACGGTCCTTTTCGGTCTGGTGGGCATCGGCATCATGGGCCTCGCCTTCCTCGTCCTGGACTGGATGACGCCGGGCAAGCTCGGTGAGGTCATCTGCACCCCGGAGCGTCACGGCGGCGCGCTGGTGAGCGCCGCGTCCCACTTCGGCGCGGCCCTGATCGTCTGCGCCTGCATTTCCTGACGGTCCGATTTCCTGACGGTGGTTGCGGCAGGCGCTCCGGCGCCTGCCCCTTCCCGGGTACGGGGTCAGCCCCCGGTCCCCGAGGATTTCAGCCGAATCTGTGCACGTCGATCACCAGCTTGCCGGTGGTGGACCGGCCCTCCAGGTCGGCGTGGGCCTGCCCGACCGCGCCGAGCGGGTAGCGCCCGCCGATCCGGGCTCGCAGCACACCCCGCCCGGCCAGGTGGAACAGCCGCGCGGCACTGGAGGCGAAGATCTCTTCGTCGTCCAGGACCCGCTGCAGCCGGAACCCGAGCACCCCGGTCGAAGCCGTCATCAGATCGTCCACGGCCACCGTGGTGCTCACGTCACTGGCTCCGCCGTACGCCACGATCCGCCCGAAGGGCGCCAGCGCAGCCCGCAGCCGTTCGAACGTCTCGCCCCCGACGCTGTCCAGCACCAGCGTCGGCGCCGCGCCGAGGGCCTGGCGCACCGCCGAGCCCAGGTCGGGATGCCGGGAGTCGACCGCCGCGTGCGCGCCGAGCTCCACCGCGGCCGCCCGTTTCGACGGCGACGAGGCGAGCGCCACCACCCGGGCGCCGGCCCAGCGGGCCAGCTGCACCGCGAGGTGGCCCACCCCGCCCGCGCCGGCCGTCACCACGACCAGATCGTCGCCGTCGACCCGGCCGAGTGTGTGCAGGCTGTGCCAGGCGGTCAGCCCCTGTTCCAGCACGGCGAGGGCCTGCTCGTCGGTGACCGCGTCCGGCACCGGCACGGTGTGCCGGCGCAGCGGGGCGGCGACCTGCGCGTACCCGCCCCCGGCGGGCAGCAGCGCGGCCACCCGCCGGCCGTCGGCCCGCCGCCGCCCGACGACGTCGGCGCCGAGCACGGCCGGGAGTGGCGGTTGTTCGTGCTCACCGCGCCGCCGGTGGACGTCGGCGTAGTTCACCCCGGCCAGCGTCACGTCGACGATCCCGGTGTCCGGGCCGGGCGCCGGCTCGGCGATCTCGTCCAGCGCGAACACGCCGGGGCCGCCGAACGCGGTGATCACTGCGGCGAGCATGTCTTCATCAAACAGGACCCGATAGCCTCGACGGGTGGGCAGCGCACTAGTCATCGAGAACGACCCCAGCGACGACCTCCGGCGGCTCGGCGATTGGCTGACCGAGGCCGGGTTGGAGCTCACCGTGCTCCGGCCGCATGCCGGCGACGCGGTGCCCGAGACGCTCGACGGGTTCATCGCCCTGATCGTGCTGGGCGGCGACCAGAACGCGTACGCGGATGAGTCGGGTGTTCCCGGCGCGCCGTGGTTCCCCGCCCTGGAAGGGCTGTTGCGCAAGGCGGTGCGCTACCGCGTGCCCACCCTCGCGCTCTGCCTCGGCGGGCAGTTGCTGGCCGCCGCGCACGGTGGCCGGGTGCGGCTCGGCGACGCCGGTCCGGAGATCGGTCCGGGCCTGGTCGGCAAGCGGGACGCGGCCGACACCGATCCGCTCTTCAGGTGGATGCCGCTGATGCCCGACGTGATCCAGTGGCATCGGGACGAGATCGCCGATCTGCCGATGAGCGCGGTGCTGCTCGCTGCCTCCAGCCGGTACCCGAATCAGGCGTTCCGGATCGGCGATCGGGCATGGGGCACCCAGTTCCACATCGAGTGCGACGCCGCGATGATCGAGTCCTGGGCCCGCGCCGACGCCGCCACGCTGGACGAGCTCGGTTACGACCCGGAGTCGGTGGTGCTCGCCACGGCGGACGCGCTCGCCGACGTCGAGGAGGTCTGGCAGCCGTTCGCGCAGCGGTTCGCCGCGCTGGCCCTCGGCACGCTGCCGGACGCCGACATACCGAACCCGGGGACCGCCCGGACCCTGCCGCTGCTGGGCCAATGACCAGGCCCAGCCGGCTCGCCCGGTACGGCTTCGCCGACAACGGGATCCGCGCCACCGACCTGCTCGGCGCGGAGGGGCTCCGGCTGTGGGACGCCGAGGCGCACGCACCCGCCGACACGGCGGCTGCCGACCTGCTCGACGCGCTCTCCAAGAGCGCCGATCCGAACCTCGCGCTGCGCCAGCTGCACCGGCTCGCCGACTCGGCCGGCCGGGCCGCCGAGCGCAGCAACGGCAACCGGGTCGCCGGTCCGGGCAGCGCCCTGGTGCACAACACCGCCACCGAGGAGCTGCTCGGTGCGCTCCAGCGCGACCAGGGCCTGAAACGGCGGCTGGTGGCCGTGCTCGGCGCCTCGGCCGCGCTCGGCGATCACCTGGTGGCCAATCCCGACGAGTGGCGGACGCTCGCCACCGGCAAGACCGGGCTGCCGCCGGACGCCGAGGGCCGGCTCGCCCTCGACGACTCGATGGGTGACGGGCCGCCGACGGTGCCGGCGTTGCGTACCGCGTACCGGATCTCGCTCCTGCGGATCGCCGCCGCGGACCTGACCGGCGGCCGCGGCCTGGAGCCGACGATGGCCGCGCTGTCCCGGCTGGCCGACGAGACGCTCGCGGCGGCTTATGCGATAGCGGTGGCCGGTCTGCCGGAGGGGACGCCGGAGCCGCGTCTCGCGGTGGTGGCGATGGGCAAGTGCGGCGGCAACGAGCTGAACTACGTCTCCGACGTCGATGTGATCTTCGTGGCCGCCGGCGACGAGGATTTGACCGCCGGCACCACCGTGGCGGCCCGGCTGATCGAGATCTGCGGTCTGGTCGCCTGGCCGGTGGACGCGGCGCTGCGCCCGGAGGGCAGCCGTGGCCCGCTGGTCCGCACGCTCGCCAGTCATCAGGCCTACTACCGGCGGTGGGCGCGGACCTGGGAGTTCCAGGCGCTGCTGAAAGCCCGGCCGGCCGCCGGTGACCTGGCCCTCGCGCAGGCCTGGCTGGCCGACCTGGCGCCGCTGGTCTGGCACGCGGCGGAGCGCCCGGAAGCCGTGGCCGACGTCCGCGACATGCGCCGCAAGATCATCGACAACGTGCCGGCGAAAGAAGTGGACCGCGAGATCAAGCGCGGTCCGGGCGGGCTGCGGGACATCGAGTTCGCGGTGCAGCTGCTGCAGCTCGTGCACGGGCGGGTGGACGAGACGCTGCGGGCGCCGGGGACGCTGCCGGCGCTGCGGGCCCTGGTCACCGGTGGTTACGTGGGCCGGCAGGACGGGGAGACGCTGTTGCGCGGGTACCGGTTCCTCCGCGGCGTCGAGCACCGGCTGCAACTGCAACAGCTCAAACGTACGCACACCGTGCCGGACGATGCGGCGGGTCTGCGCTGGCTCGCGGCCGCGCTCGGCTACACCGCGATGCCGGGCCGGGACGCGGTCGAGGCGTTCCGGTCGGACTGGGTCGGCCACGCTGCGAACGTCCGCCGGCTGCACGTGAAGCTGCTCTATCAGCCGCTGCTCGAAGCGGTGGCCCGGGTGCCGGCCGAAGAGCTGCGGATGACGACCGAGTCGGCGCGCAATCGCCTGGAGATCCTCGGTTTCGCCGACCCGGCCGGTGCGCTGCGGCACCTGGAGTCGCTGACCGGCGGCGTCACCCGGACTGCCGCGATCCAGCGCACGCTGCTGCCGATGTTGCTGCAGGACTTCGCCGACGCCCCCGAACCGGATCGGGGCCTGCTCAGCTACCGGCAGGTCTCCGACAAGCTGGGCAGCACCCCGTGGTACCTGCGGTTGTTGCGCGACGGCGGCCCGGTCGCCCGCCGTCTGGCCCGGGTGCTCAGCCTTTCCCGGTACGCGACCGACCTGCTCACCCGCGACCCGGAAGCGCTGCGCCTGCTCGCCGACGACGGCGAGCTGCAGCCCCGGCCCCGCCAGGCGCTGCTGGACGGCTTCGCGGCGGCCGCCGACCGGCACAGCGATCCGATCAAGGCGATCGGCGCGGTCCGCGCGCTGCGCCGGCGGGAGCTGTTCCGGATCGCCTGCGCCGACATCCTGAGCCACGGCGACGACCTGGCCCCGGACCGCCCGCTGGACGTCGACGCGATCGGCGCGGCCCTCTCCGACGTCACCGACGCGACGCTCGGCGCGGCCCTGCGGATCGCCCGCCGGTCCAAGCCGGGCCCGGACGGCCTCCGGTTCGCGATCATCGGGATGGGCCGCCTCGGCGGGTACGAGATGAGTTACCCCTCCGACGCCGACGTGCTCTTCGTCTTCTCCCCGCCGCCGGGCTCGGCGGACAGCGGGGCCAGCGCCGCCGCGCACGCGATCGCCGAGGAGCTGCGGCGGCTGCTGCAGGCACCGGCGCCGGACCCGCCCCTCGGCGTCGACGCCGATCTGCGCCCGGAGGGCCGGCAGGGTCCGCTGGTCCGCAGCCTGCAGGCCTACCAGCAGTACTACGCGCGCTGGTCGAAGGTGTGGGAGGCGCAGGCGCTGCTGCGGGCCCGGTTCGTCTGCGGCGACGCGTCGCTGGGCGCCGAGTTCGAGGAGCTGGCCGACGGGGTCCGCTACCCGTCCGGCGGGCTCACCCGGGAGCAGGTCGTCGAGATCCGCCGGATCAAGGCGCGGGTGGAGACCGAGCGGCTGCCTCGCGGCGCGGACCCGAACACGCACACGAAGCTGGGCCGTGGCGGTCTGACCGACGTCGAGTGGGCGGTGCAGCTGCTGCAGCTGCGGCACGCCCACGCCGCGCCGGAACTGCGCAAGACCAGGACGAAGGAGGCGCTCGAGGCGGAGTGCGAGGCCGGGCTGGTGGACCGGGGGGACGCCACCGAGATGGCGGCCGGCTGGACCCTGGCGGCCCAGGTGCGCAACGCGCTCACGCTGGTCCGCGGCCGGCCCACCGATCAGCTGCCCCGGCACGGGGCCGAGCTGGCGGGCGCGGTGCTCCTGCTGGGCGGCGGTGACCCGGGAGAGTTCGTCGACCGGTACCTGCGGCTGACCCGGCGGTCCCGGGCCGCCATGGAACGCGTCCTGGAGTCCTGATCAGCACTTCGCGGAGGTGGCTTCGCCCCGCAGAATGCGGTAACCGCCGTCGGTGCTGATCGTGTAGCTGACCCGCCAGTCGGTGCAGGTCTCGTCGAGGCGCCCGTCCGGCCCGTCGCCGCGCTCCTGCTCGCTGCGGAACGTCACGTCCGCGCCGAGCAGCCCGGCACCCAGGTCGGTCAGGTCGCGCAGCACCACGGCGGAGTCCTTGGCGGTCGCCGTCCCGTCGGTGAACCGAGCCATCTGGTTCGGATCGTCCGGGTCGAGCTCGCCGTCCGGGTCGAGCACCGAGGCGACCCGTGCGTAGTCCTTCGCGTTGATCCCGGTGAAGTAGGTCTCCAGCATCGCGACGACCGCCGCGGCGCGCGGGTGTGTCACGTCGGCCTCGACCGTGACCAGCTTCTCCGCCTTCTCCGCCTTCTCGGCCTTCTCCGGCCGGCGGGTGCGTTCCAGTGCCGGCGGTCCCTGGACGGTCGCCTGCTCGGCGCGGGTCGGCGCGTCGCCGGTGGACTCCAGCAGCCGTGGGCCGCCGAGGACGGCGGCGGCGGCCAGGGCGGCGATCAGCACCACGATCGGTACGGCGGGGAGCACGCGCCGGGGGAGCAGCCGCCGGTGGGGCGTCGGTCCGGGACTGTCGGCCGGTTCGGGAATCCAGGCCGCCTGCGGTTCGGCGGGTGGGGGCCAGGCGCGCTCGGTCTCCTCCGGCTGATCGCCTTTCTTCGGCTGGTCGCTTCTCTTCGGCTGGTCGCTTCTCTTCGGCTGGTCACTTTTCTTCGGTATGGCCGTCCAGGGGCGGGCCGCGGCCACCTGGGGCGGGGCGTTTCGTGGTGCGGGTGGCTCGTCCCGGAATCCGGGCGCGTTCCGGGGTTCCCATCGCGCCGGAAGCGGGGGGAGCGCGTCCCACCGGGTCGGCTCGGTGCTCCGCGCCGGGCGCCCGCACGTGTCGCAGACGTCGGGAACGCCGTCGTTCGTCTCGCCACAGTTGCCGCAGATCCACATGCGCCGTTCTTTCTGGAAAGACCAGTCAGGAACTTCAGTGAATCGCGTTGCGGGAAGCTGTGGAAACGTCGCTACGGGTGACGTTTCCGCCGATCAACCGACCCGGGTGACGGATTACCAGCCGATTCGCGAATCAATTTCAGCGAGCGGCGGCGGCAATTACCCGGGTGAGCGCGGCGTGAACGTTTCTCAATTCTTCGAGCGGCATGCCGAGGCGCTCGACGACGGCCGGGGGAATGCGCTCGGCGTCGGCCCGCAACGCCCGGCCCCGCTCGGTCAGCGTGATCGCCAGGCTGCGCTCGTCGGCCGGGTCCCGCTCACGCCGCAGATAGCCGATCGCCTCCAGCCGCTTCAGCAACGGGGAGAGGGTCCCGGGGTCGAGCTGCAGCAGCTCGCTGAGCCGGCGCACCGAGAGCGGGGCGTGCTGCCAGAGGGCGAGCATCACCAGGTACTGAGGGTGGGTCAGACCCATCGGCTCGAGCAGCGGGCGGTAGATCGCCACCACGCTGCGGGCGGCGACCGACAGCGCGAAGCAGACCTGTTGCTCCAGAGCCAGGGGGTCATCACTCACTTGCGTTTCTCCTCAGGTCACCGGCTACTCTACCAATAGTTAGCGCACCAACCATTGGACTGCAAACCTTCGGAGGCGAGCGTCGTGTCGAAGTTCTCGGACTGGTTCCACCGGACGTTCGACGACTGGGCCTTCCGGTCGCTGATCGGGCCCGCCCAGACCAAGGGCGCCGTGCAGGGCTGCGACGCGGAGGCCCGGGAGCAGTGGAAACGTGACCTGGAGAACCGCAAGCGCTACACCCGGGAGCAGCGCGAGCGCCGCAAGGCCGCCCGCCGCTGACCGGCGTCAGATCAGGCTGCTGCTGAGCGTGTAACGGCCGGGGCCCGGCACGCGTACCCGGGTCCACCGCCCCTCGGCTGCCACCGCGGCCCCGCCCGAGGCGGTCAGCGAACGGTGGTGCCGCACCCGCACGAGCACGTCCGTGCCGCCGGAGCCGGCGGCCGGGACGTCGAAGACCACCGAGGCGGCGTCCTGCCGGACCAGCACGGCCGGCGCGGTGACGAGCGGGCGGGCGCCGGTCACCGCGTACAGGCGCCAGTGGGCGTCGGTCCAGACCAGTGACAGGTACGGCAGACCACCCGTCACCAGCCGCGCCTCGGCCCGTCCCGGCCAGGCCAGTTCCGCGTCCGGCACCGCCACGAACGCGACGGCCTGCTCGTCCAGCCACTGCTGGTAGCTGGCCGCGGTCAGTTCGACGCCCGTGCCGAGCGCGCCCGGCACGGTGGTGAAGAAGAGCGGGTTCCGGTCGATGTCGGCCTGCCGCAGCCAGCCCCGGGCCAGCGGCACGTCACCCATCGAGGCGGCCTCCCAGTAGGCCCGGGTCGGCGGGATCTCCACTCGTCCGGTCAGGCCCTCGGCGGCGAGCCGGTCGCGCAGCGGCTGGAAGTAGGCGGGGTCGGCCGTCGGGTTCCCGATGTCCCGCACGTCGTCGATCACCACCGGCGGCTGCCACCAGACCATCGCCGCGAGCAGGGCGACAAGAATCCCGGCGTGCTGTTTCTTACCGGCGTCCGGGATCTTCTTACCGGCGTCCGGGATCGCATAGGCGGCCAGGACCGGAATGCCGAACATCACCGCGAGACGTGTCGCGTTCAGCCCGACCGGCGTGTGGACCAGAGCGGCGGCGAGCACCCCGGCCGAGGAGAGCAGCGCGCCGGCCCGCACCGCGCGGATCGGCACCAGCGCGGCCACGACCAGGCCGGTCACCACCGCGCGGATGGTGTCGGTGCGGCTGATGTTCATCCACCCGCCGTCACCGAAGAGCAGCGAGATCAGCGCCAGCGGGACGGCGGCCAGCACGGCCAGCAACAGCCCGTCGCGCCGGCGCCGGTCCAGCATCAGCGCCACCCCGGCGAGCCCGGTGAAGAGGCCGGCGACCGGGCTCGACGCGCCGGCCAGGAACGCCGCGAGCGCCGCGAGGCGGCGCAGCCTCGGCACGGTGAGCAGGACCAGCGCGGCGATGGCGAAACAGACCCCGATCCCGTACGTCACCCGCCCGCTCACCAGGTTTCCGGCGAACCCGGCCGTCCCGAAGGCGGCGCCGAGCCACGGCCGGGCCGCTCCGGTCCGCCGGAACAGCACGGCGAGCAGCACCGAGCCCACCACCAGGGTGAGCACGCCCGTCACGCGCACGCCGAGCAGGACCATCACCGGCTGTGACACCAGGCTGTAGCCGAACTGCTCGACACCCGCGTACCAGCGCAGGTCGACCGGGGTGAAGCCGTGCCCGGCGAAGAAGTCGGCGCGCGCCACCTGGGCGGCCAGGTCCGAGCCCATCCGGGGGAGCATCAGGTAGACGACGCCGAGGATCGCCGCCACCAGCGCGGTGATCCACTCCAGCCGGTGCCGGGCCCACATCCCGCTGACCCTACCGGTTTCTCATAGGTAGCAGCCTGTCACGGTAGGGTCTTCGCCATGCCCCGTCCGTTCCTCGTCCGATACGCGGGACTGGCAGGCAGTCTGCTGCTGGCGGTGGCCGCCTGGCTCGGCGGCGCCTCCAGCCCGTGGAAACCGAACGTGACGCCGGGCACCATCTTCGCGGGTGCGAACGGGGTGCTGCTCCCGGTCAGCTGGCTGGTCGGGACGCTGCTGCTGATCGGCGCGTGGTGGGCCGGGCGCCGGCACGTCCCGTCGGTGCGGTGGGCATTCGTGACGGCGGCCCTCTGGGCGGCGCCACTGCTGCCGTTCCTGCCACTGGCGAGCTACGACGTCTACTCGTACGCCTGTCAGGGGTGGCAGCAGGCGGCGGGTCTCGACCCGTACCAGGGCGGTCTTGATCTTTTGGGTTGCCCCTGGCCGGACGCCGTCTCGCCGACCTGGCGGCAGACGCCGGCGCCCTACGGCCCGGTGTTTCTCGTGCTGGCGGCGCTGGCCGCGAAGCTCGGCGGCGGCTCGCTCCCGTTGACCGTCGCGCTGCTGCGGCTGATCGCGGTGATCGGCGTCGCGGTGATCGGCTGGTGCCTCCCGGTGCTGGCCCGGCGCGCCGGTGTGCCGCCGGAGCGGGCGGTCTGGTTGGTGCTGGCGTGTCCGCTCGTGCCCATTCACCTGATCTCCGGTGCGCACAACGACGCGGTCATGATCGCGCTCATCGTGGCGGGCCTGACAGTCGCCCAGGCCGCTACCACTTGGCCGAAAATGGTCGCTGCGGGCGTTCTCCTCGGGCTCGCCGTCGGGGTGAAGGCGACGGCCGTGGTGGTGCTGCCGTTCGCGCTGCTGCTCCTGCCCGGCCGCCTGTGGCAGCGGGTCCTGGCGCTCGGCGGATCGGCCCTGGCGGCGCTCGCGGGCGTCTCGCTGGTCGCCGGCCTCGGTCTCGGCTGGGTGACGGCCCTGTCCGGAAGTGGCGTGTCGGTGCAGTGGACCTCGCCACCCACCGCGGTCGGCCTCACCCTGGAGCTGCTCGGCGTGCCGAGCGCCGTGCCGGTGACCCGGGTGCTGGGAGTGATCACGCTGGCCGTGGTCCTCGTGGTGCTCTGGGTACGCGCCCTGACCCGTTCCCCCCTGCATCACGCCGGGCTGGCCCTGGCCGCGACGGTCCTGCTCGCCCCGGTGTTCCATCCCTGGTACGCGATCTGGCCGCTCGCCGTGCTCGCCGCGACGCTGCGCACCGAGACCCGCTGGCTGGTCGCCCCGTGCGCGGTGGCGGCTGCTCTCTGCCTGCCGGACGGGTACAACCTGGCCCTCGTCACCAAGGCGCAGGGTGCCGTCGGCATGACCGTGCTCGCCGGTTTTCTAGCGTGGAAAGTCCTGCATGAAGCGAAAAATAACCCTCGTCGGCCTGGTGTTGCTCACGGTGGGGGCGATCGTCCTCACCGGGCTCCGTAACGAGTTCTTCGACTCCAAGGTCTACCACGGCGCGGTCCAGTACTGGTTCCGCGACGGTGGCATGGTCTACGACTTCCTGCGACCGGGGACGCCGTACGGATTCACCTATCCGCCCTTCGCCGGCCTGGTCATGGCCCCGATGGCGTACCTGCCGATCCTCGCGGTTGCGATCATCGCGACGCTGGCCACGGTCGGGACCACGGTGCTGCTGGTGAAGTGGCTGGGCGGGTCGATCGTCAAACGGATCGGGTTCGGCGCGGCGGTCTGCCTGGCGCTGCTCTTCGAGCCGGTCCGCGAGACGATCACCTTCGGACAGGTGAACGTGCTGCTGCTCACGCTTGTCACCGCCGACATGATCTTCGGCGTGGCGCGCGGGCGGAAGTGGGCGGGCGTGGGCATCGGCCTGGCCGTGGCGATCAAACTGACCCCCGGCGTCTTCATCCTCTATCTGCTGGTCACCCGGCGCTGGCGGGCGCTCGCCACGGCGATCGGCTCGGCGGCCGGGGCGACGCTGCTGGCCGGGGCGCTCTTCCCGGACGAGTCCCGGGAATTCTGGACGTCGGCGCTGTGGGACACCAACCGGGTGGGGCTGCTCTACTACCTGTCCAACCAGTCCGAGCGAGGGCTGCTGGCCCGGTTGCCGATCGAGACCGTGGAGTCCAAGGTCTGGCTGGTCTGCGTGCTGGCGACGCTCGCGGCCTGGGGATGGCGGGTCTTCCGGTCGCCGGACGACGTCGTCGGCGGGCTGGCCCTCACCGGCGTGCTCGGCTGCCTGATCAGCCCGGTCACCTGGATCCACCACTGTGTCTGGCTGCTGCCGGCGCTGATCCGCTGTGTCGACCACGGCCGCCCGTACCTCGGCATCTCCGGTTATGTCCTGATGACCTCCCACCTCACCTGGTGGTGGGAGAAACGGCCCCGGCCGCCCCTGGAGCTGCTCGGCGGCAACATTTATGTCTGGTTCAGCCTGGCTCTGCTCTTCTGGACACCCCTCGGCACCCGCCGTTCGTCTGAAATCCACGAGACGGACAAGATCATCGCGTAGTCAGTGGCCATGTCCATTCGCCGTACCACCTCGGCGGTTGTCTCCGTAGTGGCGGTAGCCGCGGTCGGCAGCGTGCCCACCGCGGCCGCCGCGCACGGTTACGCCAACAGCTTCGAGCGCCTCTCCACGTTCCCCGCCTACCTGAACACGTCGATCGACGACACGGCGGCCGCCGAGATCTCCACCGTCACCGAGGACGGCCGCACGGTCGTCTACACCGACAGCCCCGGCAAGCGCCTCGGCTTCGTCGACATCACCAACCCGTCCAAGCCGCGGCCCGCCGGTGTCCTGAGCGTCGGCGGCGAGCCCACCTCGGTCGCGCACCTGGGCCGCCTGCTGCTCGCCGGGGTCAACACCCGGACCAGCTTCACCGAGCCGTCCGGCAAGCTCGTCGTGATCGACTCGGTCACCCGTAAGGTCGTCCGTGAGCTGGACCTCGGCGGTCAGCCGGACTCGGTCGCGGTCGCGCCGAGCGGTCGCTACGTCGCGGTCGCCATCGAGAACGAGCGCGACGAGGACGTCAACGACGGGGCCCTCCCGCAGGCGCCGGGCGGGTGGCTCTCGGTGATCGACACCAAGACCTGGAAGGTTTCCAAGGTCTCGCTCGATGGGCTGTCGGAGGTTGCGCCGACCGACCCCGAGCCCGAGTACGTGAGCATCAACTCCCGTGACGAGGCTGTGGTGTCGTTGCAGGAGAACAACCACCTGGCCGTCGTCTCCCTCGCTTCGAAAAAGGTCGTTTCCAACTTCTCCGCTGGAAGCGTCACGGTCAGCGGTGTTGACAGGCTGGATGACGACACCATTGCGCTGAACGGCACGATCACCGCGAAGCGCGAGCCGGACGGCGTCGCCTGGATCACCGACGACCTGTTCGCCACCGCCAACGAGGGTGACTACGAGGGCGGCTCCCGCGGCTGGTCGATCTTCAACAAGAAGACCGGCAAGGTCGTCTGGGACGCCGGCAACACCCTCGAGCACATCGCCGTCGAGCACGGCCAGTACCCGGACAAGCGCTCCGACGCCAAGGGCATCGAGGTCGAGAACGTCGCGTTCGGCAAGCTCGGCGGTGTCCCGTACGTCTTCGTGAACTCGGAGCGCGGCAACTTCACCGCCGCCTACGACGTCTCCAAGCCGTCGAAGCCGAAGTTCAAACAGCTCATGCCGACCAGCAACGCCCCCGAGGGCGTCGTCGTCGTGCCGAACCGGAACCTCGTCGTCGTCTCCAGCGAGGAGGAGGACCCGTCGATCGGCATCCGCGGCTCTATCCAGATCTTCAAGCTGGACAACCCGGACTCCGACACTCAGATCTCCTCCACCTCCTCGATCCCGTGGGGTGCGCTCTCCGCGCTCTCCCCGGTCCCGGGCAGCTGGGACAAGCTGGTCTCGGTGACCGATTCGGTCTACACCCCGACCCGCATCCTCACCCTCTCCACCGAGGGCGTGATCTCCAAGCAGCTGACCGTGACCAAGAACGGACAGCCCATCGGGTACGACGCCGAAGGTCTCGTGGCTCGCAAGGGCGGCGGTTACTGGCTGGCCGTGGAGGGCTCCTCCTCGACGCCGAACCTTCTGGTGCGCCTCAACGCCGCCGGAGCCGTCCAGGAGGAGATCCCGCTCTCCGCCGACGTCGCCGCCACGATCACCAGCAACGGCCTGGAGGGCGTCGCCGAGACCGGCAAGTACGTCTGGGTGGCCGTCCAGCGCGCCATCAAGGGCGACCCGGCGAACACCGCCCGGATCGGCCGTTACGACACCACCACGAAGACCTGGTCGTGGCTGCTCTACCCGCTCGACACCGCCCCCACCGGCTGGGTCGGCCTCTCCGAGCTGGTCGCCGTCGACGGCAACACCTTCGCGGTGATCGAGCGCGACAACCAGCGCGGCACCCTCGCCGCGGTCAAGAAGATCTACACCTTCGACGTCCCGTCGTCGTGGACCGGCCTGCCGACCGTGACGAAGAAGCTGCGCAAGGACCTGCTGCCGCAGCTGAAGGCGACGAACGGCTGGGTGCAGGACAAGGTCGAAGGGCTCGCGGTGGCCGGTAACGGTCGCACGTACGCGGTCACCGACAACGACGGCCTCGACGACGCCACCGGCGAAACCGTCTTCCTGAACCTGGGCCGCCTGCTCTGACGTCCTCCGACATGGCGCCGGTGTCTCCGCCGGCGCCATGTCGCCCGTGCTTCACTGGTGGATCGTGGATGTCGAGGTGCTTCCCGGGACGCCTGGCCTGACACTGGACTCGGTCGCGCATGTCCTCGTCCCTGGTCACGGGCGTGACGCCACCGGAGCCGGCCTCAACCCGGGCGGAGCGGATCGCTGCCGGGTGGCCGCCGCCCTGGGCGTGCCCGGACGCATCGTCTGCTCCGGGTACAAGTCGCCGATCGATCACAAAGGGACACAGTGGACGACGACGGAGGCGCCCGGTGAGATCTTCCAAGGTGTGCCCGAAGCCGACCTGATGCGCGCCTGGCTGATCGAGGCCGGCGTAGCACCACATGTCATCCGGGTGGAACGGCACTCCGTCGACACCGTGACGAACCTGCTCCGCGCCGAGCACGAGGGCCATTTCGGCGACGACCGTCCGGTGGCCGTCGTCGCCCAGCGCGGACACCTCCGCCGCATCCTGTCGGTGGTGGCGCCGCGCACGCTGCGTCGTCCGTACCTCGGGGTCGTGGTTCCCGGCGCCACTCGCGAAACCCCGCTGGCCGCGCTGGTGAGCCGCCTGATCAGCGCACGCCTGCCACCCGATCCAGCGGCGGCAATCACCACCGCAACCCGAAGATCCCAACTGCTGTGGCGTACGGCCGAACAACTCGGCAAACGCACCTACCACTGACCCCGGTTCCCCGCCCGGCGGCGCCCGGCCGTAGCTGAGCCACGTGATCGAGCCGGGATAGGCGTGATGGTCTACGGCTCGCAGCACCCGGCCGTAGCCCAGCCATGTGATCAAGCCGGGTTAGCCGTCGTCGTCTACGGCTCGGAGCGCCCGGCCGTTGCTTAGCCAGGTAATCATGGCGGGAGACCTGCGTGGGCTACGGCTCGCGGCTCGCTGCCCGGCGCTCGAACGGGCCAGCCGGATCGAGCGCCCGGTGCGGTCGGCTGACGCGAAACAGCGGCCACGTCGGCTGGGAGCCGAGCATGACCGCCGTTCCTGGCGTCGTGCGCACGATCAGATCAACAGGCGAACCTGCTGGTCGTCACTAGACGTTGTAGTACATCTCGAACTCGTGCGGGGTCGGGCGCAGCCGGACCGGGTCGATCTCGTTGGTGCGCTTGTAGTCGATCCACGTGGAGATCAGGTCGTCGGTGAAGACGCCACCGGCGGTGAGGAACTCGTGGTCGGCCTCGAGCGAGTTGAGCACCGCGTCGAGCGAGCCCGGCACCTGCTTGACGCTGCCCCACTCCTCCGGCGGCAGGTCGTACAGGTCCTTGTCGATCGGCGCCGGCGGCTCGATCTTGTTCTTGATGCCGTCGAGGCCCGCCATCATCTGGGCGGAGAACGCCAGGTACGGGTTCGACGACGGGTCCGGCACGCGGAACTCGACGCGCTTCGCCTTGGCGTTGCTGCCGGTCACCGGGATGCGGGTGCAGGCGGAGCGGTTGCGCTGCGAGTAGACCAGGTTGACCGGAGCCTCGTAGCCGGGCACCAGGCGCCGGTAGGAGTTGACGGTCGGGTTGGTGAACGCCAGCAGCGACGGCGCGTGGTGCAGCAGGCCACCGATGTACCACCGGGCGGTGTCGGACAGGCCCGCGTAGCCGGTCTCGTCGTAGAACAGCGGCTCGCCGGCCAGCCAGAGGCTCTGGTGGGTGTGCATGCCCGAGCCGTTGTCGCCGAAGAGCGGCTTCGGCATGAACGTCGCCGTCTTGCCGTGCTCCCACGCGGTGTTCTTGATGATGTACTTGAACAGCTGCATCTGGTCGCCGGCGTGCAGGAGCGTCGAGAACTTGTAGTTGATCTCGCCCTGGCCCGCGGTGCCGACCTCGTGGTGCGAGCGCTCGACGGTGAAGCCGGTGTCGATCAGGCGGCGCACCATGGCGTCACGCAGGTCGGAGTAGTGGTCGACCGGGGAGACCGGGAAGTAGCCGCCCTTGTACGCGGTCTTGTAACCGCGGTTGCCGCCCTCTTCCTCGCGGCCGCTGTTCCAGGCGCCCTCGATCGAGTCGATGTAGTAGTACGCCTGGTGCGCCGAGGTCTCGTGACGGATCGAGTCGAAGATGTAGAACTCCGCCTCGGCGCCGAAGTAGGCGGTGTCGGCGATGCCACTGGAAGCCAGGTACGCCTCGGCCTTCTTCGCCACGTTCCGCGGGTCACGCGAGTAGGCCTCGCGGGTGAACGGGTCGTGGATGAAGAAGTTGAGGGCGAGAGTCTTCTGGATGCGGAACGGGTCGACGAACGCCGTGGCGACGTCGGGCAGCAGCATCATGTCGGACTCGTGGATGGCCTGGAAGCCGCGGATCGAGGACCCGTCGAAGGCGAGGCCGTCGGTCACCACACTGTCGTCGAACGACTCGACCGGGATGTTGAAGTGCTGCATCACACCCGGGAGGTCACAGAACCGTACGTCGACGAACTTGACGTCCTCGTCTTTGAGGTATCGCAGGAGTTCCTCGGGATTGGCGAACACACGTCCTCCTGGCACAGTTTTCCGATACCGGGCGGCATGGGCCGCCACCTGGCAAGGCTGGTCGCGACGTTATGGGTCGGCGGTTGCCCCGGCGTATCCCTATTGTTTCTGCCGTGTTACGGACTGGGCCGGGAGCGCACGGCTAGAGCGCGCGCTGATCACTCGGACACTATCGCGTAACCTCGGAAGACGTGGCTGCTTCCGTCAACGAGTCCCCCGTCGCGCCCACGGGCCTGGAGCCTGCCGGGCTCGGCCCGCGACTGGCCGCCATTGTCATCGACTGGGTCCTCTGTCTGCTGATCGCCAGCATCTATGCCAGCCCGGCTGAGGCGGCCTGGCCGCCGGTCGTGATCCTGGTCGTGGCCAACACCTTCTTCCTCGGGCTCTTCGGCCAGACGCCGGGGATGCGCCTCACGCGCATCCGCTGTGCTTCATATCCGGACGGGGGAGTGATCGGTCTGCGCCGCGCCGCGATCCGTGGCGTGCTGCTCGGCCTTTTCATCCCCGCGATGATCATGGATGGGCAGGGGCGTGGCCTGCACGACCGCGCCGCCGGATCCATCGTGGCAGCGATCCGGCGCGGCTGACACCCCCGCAGCCATGAAAAGAACTGATGGCTGCCACAAGCAGATTTCATTGGCGGTCGCGGTCTTCCTCGGCGGATTCTGAAGCGGACGAACCACCGACCACGCCTCCTCCCGGCGTCCGCACTCCGAAGGCCTGCTCATGCGTGACCAGATCGTCCGGCTCCCGCACCGGGACCGGCTCCCCGCCGAAACGCCGCCTGCCCAGCTCGGGCGCCACAGTCCCATCCGGTCTGGTGGCAGCCGGGCTGCGCAGCCCCCACAGTCCTTCACTCGGCCGAGCTCGTTCCGGCGCGCCGATCACACCGGGCGCCACAGGCGGCCGCTGCTCCTCGCCGCCGAGCCAGTCAGCCCAGGGCGTGCCACGATCCCGCCGTGACGGTTGCGCCGGCTGCACGCCGGGCCCCGCGGGCGAGACCGGCCGGTTGAGGACCGGTGGTGTGGCTCCGGGCCGGTTCCCGGCGCCTCGGCCTGCGGCCGGGCGCGTCTCTTCCGCGCTGCCAGGCTGTGCCGCGCGCTCCCCGGCAGGATTTTTGAGTACGGGGGGAGCAGCGGAACCCGGCGTCCGTCCAAAGGTGTCGTAGCCGGTCCGAGCAGCGGTCCCGGAGTTCAAGCCCGGGAGCCGGTCGGGCGAGGTGGACGGCCGGTCCCCATGGGGCGGCACCGGACCAGCAGGCGCCCTGCCGGGTCCGCCGGCCCGTCCCGTTCCGCCGGGCGTCGCCGGTCCGTTGCCCGGAGGAGTGCCCGCGCGTCCGCCGTCTGGCAGGTTCCCGGCTCGCCCGCCACCCGGCGCGCCGGGCAGGGGTCCGCGTCGGCCACTGTCGGGGGCGCCCGGGATGCCGGTCCTGCCCGAAGCGGCGGGCCTGCCGGGGAAGCCCGGGGTGCCTGGCCTGCCGGTTTTTCCGGGGCCGCCGGGCGTGCCAGCTCTGCCGGATGTTCCGGGAGAACCTGGCGTGCCGGCTCTGCCTGCGGGCCCGGATGCGCCGGGGGTGCCTGCTCGGCTCGTTGTGTCGGGCGTGCCGGGCCTGCCGGACGGGCCCTGAGCACCGGGTCGGGTTGACGGGGGTACGCCGGGGATTGTGCCCGGTGTGGTGCCGGGGCGTCCGGGCTGTTGGGTGACTGGCGTGGTGGGCCGGGTGCCGGGGCGGCCCGGCTGTGGGGTTTGCCGCGCCTGCTGCGGAAACGGCAGAGGCGGTTGCCCCGGGCGGCGGATGTCCCGGCCCAGGGGCGACTGACCTGCGGGTGTCTGGCCTGCGGGTGCCTGGCCTGCGGGTGCCTGACCGGTGGGTGTCTGGCCGGCGGGGCGGCGCAGGGAACGGCCCGGTGGCGGGGCGCTGCCGGGCGGGGGGACTACACCCGGGGCTCTGCCGGGGCGGCCGAACTGTCCGGGCAGGGGCGGGCGGATCGTGGTGGGAGGGAGGTTGCCTGGGCCGGTGTGTCCGGGCGGGATGACGCTCGGCGGGACGGTTCCGGGCACGGTGCCGGGTGGAACGGTTCCCGGGGGCGTCACTCCGGGCGGGATGACGCCGGGTGGGAACGTGCCGGGCGGGAAGCCACCGGGGGTGGGGATCTGGCCGGGTGGTTGCACGCCGGGAGGTACCGCGCCGGGCGGCAGCGTGCCGGGTGGCGTGAGTCCGGGCGGGATGGATCCGGGCGGAGTCAGGCCGGGCGGGCGCAGGCTGGGCGGGACGGTTCCGGGCGGCTTGAGGCCGGGCGGGACGGCGCCGGGCGGGGTCACGCCGGGCGGCCTCAGGCCGGGGGGAGTCTGTCCAGGCGGGATCACACCCGGCGGGGCAGCGCCAGGCGGGAGAGCGCCGGGAGGAAGAGCGCCGGGCGGGATCGCCGGCGGGTTGGCTCCGGGGACGTTCTGGCCCGGTGTGTTCTGGCCCGGTGCGTTCTGGCCGGGCTGGTTGATGCCGGTCTCGTTGGAGACCGGTGACGTGGTGAAGCCGGGGCCGTTCTGGCCCGCCGAGTCGGCCGGCAGGTTGCCGGTGGGAGGGAGGGCTATGGGTTGACTGAGCACGGCGTTCATGGGCTGGACCGGCGGGCCTACGCCGCTGGCGACCACGGCGATGTAGTCGAAGAACTGGTCGGCGTAGCGCTGCGCCAGGACCTGGGCTTCGCGGCGGTAGCGTTCGCGGATCTCGGTCTGGTCCTCTTTGACATCTTCGGCGCGGGCGGCGTTCCAGCTCACGCCGCTGGTCAGGAACGAGCCCAGGTTCTCGCCGAAGCTGACGTTCTCGGCGTCGCGGAGTTCGCGTTCGTAACGGGCCAGGAGCAGGTCCAGGTCGCGGCGAGCGTCCAGCGAGACGTTGACCATGTGGCGGAGGGCGGTGATGTTGTTCTGGGCGGCGTCCATCCAGACGTCGAGGTAGGTGAGGGTCTCGCCGGGACCGCGGCGCAGGAACGCGTCGCGCGCGGCCGGGGACTTCCAGTGTTCGTCCTGCAGGACGGTGCTCTGCTGGACGACGAAGGTACGGACGTCGGCCATCAGTGACCAGGCGTTCTGCCACTGGTCGGCGAGGGCGGCCATCTGTTCCGGGTGCAGGTTCCGGATCTTGGTGGCGACGGCCTCGACGGTGAGGGGGTTGCCTGGGCCGGGCCTCGGTGTGGCCGGCATCGGTGACGGCGGGTGCGTGCCGTAACGCAGCTGGCCGCTGTACGGGCTGTACCCGTAGTTCGGATCGGCGGTGGCGCCCCAGTACTCGCCCATCGGATCAGCCGCTCACAACCGGGCCGGAGGTGCGCGTACCGGTCGACACCCGGTTCGTCTCCTCCAGCAGGCCGCTCTCGTCCGGCTGGAACGTGCTGGTCGTGCTCTCCCTCGTGACGGGATCGACCTTCTCCGTGGTCAGGCTCGTCGTCCTGCCCTCGGCGTCGACCGTTTCGGTGGTCTGCTCGGTGACGGTCGATCCCTCGTACCGGGATCGGGTCTCGGTCGTGGCAGTGAGCTTGCCGTCCGCGCCGAAGGTCTCCACCGTCGTGGTCCGGATCGGGCCGTCGACGCGGTGCGATGTGCGGGTGGTGGTGGCCGACACCGTCTCGCCGCTGCGATCGACGATCGTGGTGGTGGCTGTCGTGACTCCGCCCGGCACGGACACTGTGGACACCTCGCGCCGTTCGCCGTTCGGGCCGGTCGACGTCTGCACGGTCTGGTACGCGGAGACCGGGGTGACCGGGCCGTCCCGCCAGAGCGGGCTGTTTGCCGGAGGAGGCGCGGACGCACCGGCGGAGCCTGCCATCTGCTGCTCGACGTACGTGGCACCGAGGTTCTCCGGAAGCCCGGCCGGGCGGGGCACGCTCTTGTCGCCGAACGCGAACAGCACGTCGTTCAGGGACGCTGCGGAAACCGCGTCGCCGGACCGGTAGCTCTCCGCGATCGTCTGTGCGGCGCTCGCCACGTTGCCCAGCGACTCGGCCAGCTTGCTCAGGTAGACACCGAGCTCGGCGGCGTTCCCCTGCAGACCGGCCCGGACGGCGTCGGCTTCACCGAGGACATCGCCGTTGAAGGCGCCGTCCGGCATCTCGCTCAGCGGAGTGAGATATCGGGAGCGTGCCGCTATGTCGGCTTGCTGACTGGCGAGGAGCCGCGCGTATTCGCGGAGACCGTCGAGATCGACGTCCACGGCGGGGCCGCCGCGCAGCCAGGGCGTGGCCGTGTTCGCCGACGTCTGCTGCGGATACGGGTTCTCGGTGCCCATCACGCCTCCCCGTTCTCGATCGCTGGTAGTGATCGGGTGACGCTGGAGAGTACGCACTCCTCCGGGAACCGGTTCGAACCGTCTCCGTCCGGCCGGCGTACGGGAGGGCATAACCCACTTCCGAGGGCTGGGGAGAAAGGCAATGGCAGGTTTCGGGCAAGTCCACGCCACACAGGAACAGCTCACCGCGATGGCGAACCGCTGCGGTGAGACCGGGCAGAGCATCTCGCAGGGCATGAACCGGGTGATGGGCCAGATTCAGGCTCTCAGCGGCGGGGCCTTCGCCGGTACTGCGAACAACGCGCTCCAGGACGTCTCGGTGCAGCTCAACGACGGCCTGTCGAAGATCATGAGCGCTCTCGACGAACTGGCGGGCAAGATGTCCGCCGCGTCCACGACCTACGGCGTGAACGACGAGGAGGCAGCGTCGTCGATCCGCGGTGCCGCCGCCGGCGCCGACAGTTCCGTCGTCAGCATCCTTCGCGGCTGAGTGCGCGCGACCGAGATCGGGGAGAACCGACATGAACATCACCTACAACTTCGGCCAGATCACCGAGACCTCCGCGGCCATCAACACGTTCCAGAACCAGATGGACCAGCAGCTGAACGACCTGTACACGGCGTTCACGCAGCTCTTCGCCGCGGACTGGACCGGCGCCGCCGGCACCGCCTGCGACGAGGCGCGGCAGAAGTGGAACCAGGGCGCCACCGAGATCAAGGCCGCGCTGGCGGGCGTCGGCGTCAAGCTCGGTGCGTCGTCCGAGCGGATGCAGCAGGTCGACCAGCAGATCGCCGCCAACATGTGAGTTCCGCACGGACGGATGACCGGCCGCCGGTGATTGCCGGCGGCCGGTCCGCATCCGGCGGGCTGTCAGGACCGCCCCACCCGAGTCGGAACGCCGCCGGCGAGGAAAGCCGCCGACCAGGCAAGCCGCCGACCCCGGGAGCCGCCGGTCGGAGGAGCCGCCGGTTGGAGGAGCCGCCGGCGGGTGGGGGGCGGCGCTGAGAACCGGCCGGTGTGGACAGGGCTTCGGAGGTGGTCGTCATGAGGAAAGCGGCATTCGTCGCCGTCGCGGCGCTGGCCGGCGCGCTCACACCCGGGGCGGCCGTCGCGGCCCCCGGCGTCAACTGCGCCCCGCCGGGGGAGAGCGAGGTCGCCGCCTCCTGGGCACGTTCGGTTCTCCGGGCCGACGCCCTCGGGACCGTCGCGGACGGGAGCGGGGTGCGGGTCGCGGTCCTGTCGACAGGGGCGGACGCGGGCCAGCCGCTGTTGCGGCAACGGGTCCTGAACGGCGTGGACGCGGTGGACGGTGGCTTCGCCAACGACGACTGCACGGGTACGGGTACGCAGGTTGCCGGCGTGATCGTGGGCCGGCCGGGGGATGCCGGCATGGCGGGGCTGGCCCCGAATTCGCGGGTTCTGCCGATTCGGGTGCAGCTCGACGACCCGCTCGGATCCGAGGCCGACCCGGATGCGCTGGCACGTGGCATCAACCAGGCCGCCGGAAACGGCGCGGACGTCGTGGTGGTGGTCAGCCCGGTCTACCGGGACGACACCGACCTGGCGAACGCCGTCGAGGCCGCGATCGACCAGGGCGTCGTCGTGGTGGCGGCAGCCGGTGATCAGGGCGGGGCCGATGAGGGGAACCCGACGCCGTACCCGGCGGCGTACCGGGACGTGATCGGGGTCGGCGCCATCGATCAGAACGGGCGGATCTGGCCGGATTCGCAGCGCGGTGACTTCGTCGATCTGGTGGCGCCCGGCGTGGCCGTGCCCACTCCGCAGACCGGTCGCGGACTCGTCGAGGTGAGCGGCACCGGGGTGGCGGCCGGGTTCGTGGGCGCTGCGGCGGCGCTGGTTCACGATCGGCGGCCGAATCTGAGCGCGCGGGAGGTCGGGCGGCTGCTGACCGGTACGGCCGGGCCGGCGCCGGCGGGACCCGCATTCGGCGCCGGGGTGGTGGATCCGTATGCGGCGATCACCAGTCAGCTGGTTCCGGCGGAGCGCCGGGCGCTGCCGGGGGTCGAGGCAGTGCCACCGCCGGACACCGCTGCGGAGGGCCGGCGGCGTGCCTACGCGTTGAGCGGGGCCGGGGTTGCCGGGGTTCTTGTCGTGATGGTGATCGTCATGGCTGCGGCGATGCGGCGGAGCCGGCGACAGCGGTGGCGGCCGGGGACGGCGTCCGTGTTGCCGGTGCGCGAGGAGCCGCTGGAGCCGGGCCCGCCGGTGATGTTGCTGGACGAGCGCAGATGATGCGGCGGCACGTCCGGAAGCTTCCAAGATCGCGGAGATAAGGGGAGCGCGACGGAGACGGGGTGCGGAGGCGGCGCGCGGAGGTGGCGCGCGGAGGCGGGGCGCAAAGCCCGGGCGCAAGGCGGGGTCGCATAGGCGGGCCGCGTGGAGGTGGAGCGCGCTCCAGAGCGAGAGGCCGTGCGGCGTCTGGCTGACCCGTGGGAAACCGGGAAGCGTCCGTCTCACTCCACTGTGGTGGCCGCCGGCTTCAAGGCTTCCGCCGGGTCCAGCGTCACCCCCGCCGGGATCGCGTTCACGAGGGCCGTCGGCACGTCGATCGCGCTCTCCGGCGCGTAACCCAGGAGACTTGCCACGTCCGGGTCGGAGAGCGCATGCCGTACCCCCGAATCGGTTATCAATTGGACGCCACCGGCGGCCCGTACCAGCTCGAATCGCCCCGCGGGAACCTGGACCGCGTCGGCCAGCGCGCGTCCCCCCTGCGTCGCGCCGCCCGTCGGCACTGCCGCGTTCAGATCGGCCACCGGCACGCCGACGGTCAGTGACGGCGGGGCAGTCGCGTCACCGGTGACCGCGCACGCTGCTTCACCGGCGCCGAGCGTGGACAGTTCCGGGACGGACGGCGGGCCCTGGACGGCCGGGTCGGCGTCCGGGTCGAGTGGCTGCGGGTCGAAGCGGGCCACGTCGGCGGCGGAGATCTCCTGCGGGTCGGCGGGGAACGCGGCTTCCAGCACAGCCTGTTGCAGCGCGGTGATCGGCGCCAGCCGGTCGTCCAGCACCAGGTAGAACTGGCGTCCGCCGGCCGTCTCGTTGAACAGCACGTCACCGTTGTCGAAGCCGTCGACGGCGCCCGAGTCGTCGCCGCGGTCGTCCACGTCGATCGGCTCGATGTCGGCGCCGGCCGGCAGGGCGTTGAGCCAGGCCACCCCGACGCCGGTCGGCTGCACCGCGCCGAACAGCGCGGGGACGGTGACCCGGGCGTTGCGGATCAGGTGTCTGCGGCCCTGCCAGATCAGGTTGGTGCCGCCGGCCGGGTCGCCCGCGACGAGCAGCCCGCGATCGCCGAGCGGGTCGCCGCCGGGGCTGCCGGCGCCCACGAGCAGCACCGACCGTGGTGGGTCGCCGGGCGCGGCGCACATCGTCCACGGCAGGCGGGCCTGCTGTTTCGCGTCGGGCAGGGAGGCCGGGGCGCCGGCGATCCCGATCGTCACGCCGCGGGGCACGTCGGTGAGCGATTTCGCGGCAACCCGGTAGACCTGCGGGTTGGGGCGGCCGGCGGCGAGTTTCGCGGACGTGAAGTTGAGTGCGGGGTGCAGCTTGTCGCGCAGGTAGACGAAGCTGGCGCCGGACTCGCGCTCGACGACCACCGAGCCGTCGGTCTGCCAGCGGTCCGGGCCGGTGCGGGTGAGCACGCCGTAGATGCCGAAGCCGGCGGCGACCAGGATCGCGACCATCAGGCCGCCGAACAGCGCGCCGATGCCGCGGCGCAGCGGGGATTGCGCCGGATCGGTTTCCCGCATCACGAACGCGGAGATCACCCGCTGGTTCATGAACTGGTAGGACTGGAGCTGGTCGCGGCGGGACGGCACGGTGTCAGCCGCCGATCGAGGCGAACAGGCCGCGGATGTCGTCGAACACCCCGATCACCGCGCAGGCGAGCGGGATCAACGCCATGATCGCGACGACGTCGAGGATGTCGGCGGCCCGGCCGAGGTAGGGCGACGGCGGGCGGCGGCTGAAGGTGAGCGCGGCCGGCAGGGCGATCGCGGCGACCAGCAGCGCGCCGGCGAGCAGCGCGAGACCGGGCAGCGCGCCGGTGACCACCGGGCCGGCGCCGAGCCCGGCGAGCCCGGCGAAGCCGGCCACCAGCAGCGGCACCCGTTGCGGCGGGGTCGGCAGCAGGCGGGCGCGCAGCAGCAGGGCGGCCACCGCGGCGACCATGAGAAGCACGGCGGAGACACCCGGGTCGTTCAGGGCGAGGAACGTCATCGCGGCGAAGCTGCACAGGGCGGCGGAGAGCAGCAGGCCGCTCAGTACCTCGCCGGCCCGGACCACGGCGGCGAAGACGTCCTCGCGGCGGGGCGCCGGCTTGTCGTTGAGGATCTCCTCGGCCCGGCTCGGCAGTTCCGGGAACGGCAGCCGGCCCAGCCAGCCGGCCAGCACCGGGTACGCCGGGAGCAGCCCGATCGCGGCGGTCAGCGCCACCGCGGCGCACCCGTCGGGGGACATCCCGGCGAGCGCGAGCGCCGAGGCGAGCAGACCGGTCAGCCCGGCCGCCATCCCGGCCACGAAGAGGCGGGTCAGCCCGGCGACGCCGACGTGGCCGAGGACGCTGAGGACCAGCAGTGTGGACGAGCCGAGGAGCAGGCCGGGCGCGGTGATGCCCGGCGCGGCGAGCAACCAGGCGCCGCCGAAGAACGCGTACGGCAAGCCGGCGGCCGCCACGATCGCTCCCGCGGCGGCGTCGCTGAACGCCCGGGACAGCAGGATGCCGGCCACCGTGAGCGCGAGGGCCACGGCGAGGGCGGCGACCGCGGTGACCACCCACGGTGGGCCGTCGGCGGCCAGACCGGCGAGACCGAGCAGCAGCGCGCCGGCCGCGACGGCCAGGCCGCACCGGCGGGTGGCGGTGTCGCTCCAGGTTCGCCCGGCCCGCCGGGAGCCGCTGGCGATCACCTCGACCACGTCGTCGTACGCCAGCTCGGGCCAGTCCTCGCGGGCCGGGCTGAGGTGCAGCAGCTCGCCGTCGCGGACACCCTGGGCGGCGAGGTTGCGACCCGGCTCCAGGACGGTGCCGGTGGCGCGGCGCAGCACCCAGCCGCCGGTGAGGTCGGCCGGTTCCTCGGGCGAGGCATGCCGCAGCAGGTGGGGCAGCAGCTCGGCGACGAGCATGTTGTCGGGCAGCGCGAGATCCATCCGGCGGGTCGGTGCGGCGACGGTGACCCGGGCCAGGCTCGGCCCGCCCGGTGCGGTCATGATCACCTCCTGCTGTCCAGTGCCTACTCAACGTAGCAGCTGTCACCGGACAGCACTGATCAAAAAGGACCGATAGGATTGACGCGATCCGTCACCACCGGGGAGCCCAGTGTGACCGTCACGATCATCAAGCGTCCGCCCCGCCGGCCGGCGCCCGTCATGCCCGCCGGCGAGCTGATGCTGGAAGCGCCGCCCGAGGTGCCGCAGCCCAGCGGCAAGGCCTGGACGCGGATGCTGATGATCCTGCCGATGGGCGCGGGTGCGGCGGCGATGGCCCTGATGATGGGCGCCCAGCGCGGCGGCCCGATCACCTATGTGGCCGGTGCGATGTACGGCGTCTCGATGCTGGGCATGATGGGCATGATGGCCGCGAACACCAGCGGTCCCGGCAAGCGCGAGATGATCGAGGCCCGTCGGCAGTACCTGCGGCATCTCTCCCAGCTGCGTGCCCAGTTGCGCACCACGATCCGGCAGCAGCGGGAGGCGCTGTACTACCACAATCCGGACCCGGGGACGCTCTGGAGCTTCCCCGACAGCGGGCGGCTCTGGGAACGCCGGCGCGGCGACGCCGACTTCGCCGTGATCCGGATAGCGGTCGGCCCGCAGGAGGTGGCGACCCGTCTCGTGCCGCCGCAGACCCGGCCGGTCGACGAGCTGGAGCCGCTCTGCGCGACGGCGCTGCGGCGATTCCTCAACGCGTACGCGATCGTCCCTGATCTTCCGGTCTCGGTCTCCCTCCGGGACTTCTCGCACCTCTACATCAGGGGCGGCCCGGTCCGCGATTTCACTCGCGCGCTCGTCGCCCAGATGGCGGTCTTCCACGCGCCCGACGACCTGCGGATCGGGGTGTGCGTGCCGGACGACAGGCGGTCCGAGTGGGAGTGGGCGAAATGGCTGCCGCACTCCCAGCACCCCGGCAAGACCGACGCGGTCGGCCCGGTGCGGCTGGTCGCGCCGAGCGTGCCCGCGCTGGAGGCGATGCTCGACGACGTGCTGGTCAACCGGCCCCGCTTCGACCCGTCGGTGACGCCCGGCGGCGCGCACGTCGTGGTGATCATCGACGGCGGCTCGACCGCCGGCTCCGACCACCTGATGACCGAGGGCGGGGTCGCCGGTGTCACCCTGCTCGACCTCTCGGTGCCGCCGCCCAGGCTGCTCGACGACAGCTCGGTGGTGCTCGAGATCGCCCCGGACGGGACGGTCACCGGCACCACGATGGACGGTCCGACCGAGGTGGGCCGGGCCGACGCGCTCGGTGTCGAGCAGGCCGAGGTGCTGGCGCGGGAGCTGGCGCCGCTGCGGCTCTCCGCCGCCTCCTTCAACGACCAGCCGGCCGTCAACCAGGACATGGGGCTGGCCGAGCTGCTGGAGGTCACCGATCCGTACGCTCTGGAGCTGTCCGAGCTCTGGGCGAGCCGGCCCAACCGGGACCGGCTGCGGGTGCCGATCGGCGTGGGGCTCGACGGGCGGCCGGTCGAGCTCGACCTGAAGGAGTCCGCCCAGGACGGCATGGGCCCGCACGGGCTGCTGGTCGGCGCGACCGGGTCCGGCAAGTCCGAGCTGCTGCGCACGCTGGTGCTCGCGCTCGGGCTCACCCACGACCCGGAGATCCTCAACTTCGTGCTCGTCGACTTCAAGGGCGGCGCCACGTTCGCCTCGCTGGACCGGTTGCCGCACACCGCCGCGATGATCACCAACCTGGAGGATGAGCTGCCGCTCGTCGACCGGATGCTCGGCGCGATCTCCGGCGAGCTGAACCGGCGGCAGGAGCTGCTGCGCAAGGCCGGCAACTACGCCTCGCAGCGGGACTACGAGCGGGCCCGGTCGGCGGGGGTGCCGCTCGCGCCGCTGCCCAGCCTGCTCTTCATCGTCGACGAGTTCTCCGAGCTGCTCAGCGCGCGGCCCGACTTCATCGACATGTTCGTCCAGATCGGACGCGTCGGGCGGTCGCTCGGCATCCACCTGCTGCTCGCCTCGCAGAAACTGGAGGAGGGGCGGCTGCGGGGCCTGGAGTCGCACCTGTCCTACCGGATCGGGCTGCGGACCTTCTCGTCGATGGAGAGCCGGGCTGTTCTGGGTGCCCCCGATGCTTATGAATTGCCGCGCTCTCCGGGACATGGCTATCTCCGTACCGGAACGGAGGGTTTGATCCGGTTGAAAGCGGCCTATGTCTCGGGACCGGTTCGCCGGGACGGGGCGCCCGTCGCCGGCGGGATGAAAGCGGGCAATCCGATCCGGGAGTTCTCCACGTTCTACGCCGTGCCCCCGCAGAAGCCGGTGGAGGAGGCGCCCCAGCCGGACGAGGACAAGGTGGTCGGCGACACGCTGCTGGAGGTGCTGGTCCGGCAGATGGAGGGAACGGGCACCCCGGCGCACGAGGTGTGGCTGCCGCCGCTCGACACGGCGCCCACCCTCGGCCAGATGCTGCCGCCCGTGATCACCATGCCGGACCGCGGACTCACCGTGGACGCGGCCGACCGGTTCGGCTCGCTGCATGCGCTCGGCGGCATCGTCGACAAGCCCTACGAGCAGCGCCGCGACCCGCTCTGGCTGGACCTCTCCGGCGCCGGCGGGAACGTGGTGGTGGTCGGCGCCGCCCAGTCCGGCAAGTCCAACCTGCTGCGCACCCTGATCACCTCGCTCGCGCTCACCCACACCCCACGGGAGGTGCAGTTCTACGGCCTCGACTTCGGTGGCGGGCCGCTCAGCGCGCTCACCGATCTGCCGCACGTCGGCGGGGTGGCGAACCGGCGGGACACCGACCGGGTCCGCCGGACCATTGCCGAGCTGCACGGACTGATGCGGGCCCGGGAGGACCTCTTCGCCCGGCAGAACGTGGAGGGCGTGGCCGCCTACCGCCGGGCCAAGGCGCAGGGCGGTTTCGCCGAGGACCCGTTCGGCGACGTCTTCCTGGTGGTGGACGGCTGGGCCACGCTGCGATCCGAGTTCGAGGACCTGGAAGGCACCGTCCACGAGCTGGCCAACCGCGGTCTCGGCTTCGGCATTCACGTGCTCACCGCGACGAACCGCTGGATGGACATCCGGCCGCAGATCCGCGACGTCTTCGGCACCCGGCTCGAACTGCGGATCGGCGAGCCCAGCGACTCGGCGATCAACCGGCGGGAAGCGGTGAACGTGCCCGAGGGCTCACCCGGCCGTGGCCTCACCCCGGACGGGTACCACTTCCTCACCGCGCTGCCCCGGATCGACCGGGAACAGCGCGTCGACGACCTCGCCGACGCGGTGGCCGAGCTGGTCAAGCACTCCACCGAGCAGTGGACCGGCGCGCCGGCGCCTCGGGTGCGGCTGCTGCCGGCCGAGCTGCCGTACGCGGCGCTGCCGCCCGCCGAGGGCGAGAGGATCCCGATCGGCATCGCCGAGGCCGACCTGCAACCGGTCTGGCTCGACTTCGACAACGAGCCGCACGCCCTGCTCTTCGGCGACGTGGAGTCCGGCAAGAGCTCGTTCCTGCGCGGCCTCGCGACGTCGATCGCGGCCAGTCACACCCCGGCGCAGGCCCGGATCCTCCTGGTCGACCTGCGGCGCAGCCTGCTCGGCTGCGTGCCGCGCGAGCACACCCTGGGGTACGGGACGTCGGCGCAGGTCACCACCGACCTGATCAACCAGGTGGCGGTCGCGATGCGGGAGCGGCTGCCCGGACCGGACGTCACCCCGGAGATGCTCGCCGACCGCAGCTGGTGGAAGGGCCCGCAGCTGTACGTGCTGGTCGACGACTACGACCTGGTCGGGCAGACGCCGCTGCAACCGCTCGTCGAGTTCTTGCCGCAGGCGAGGGACATCGGACTGCACGTGGTGCTGACCCGGCGGACCGGCGGGGCGAGCCGAGCCCTCTTCGAGCCGATGGTGAGCCGGATCCGCGAGCTGGCCTCACCGGGCATCCTGATGTCCGGGCCGCGCGAGGAGGGCCCGATCTTCGGCACGCTGAAACCGCAGCCCCTGCCGCCGGGCCGGGCCTGGATGGTGACCCGCAAGCACGGCGCCCGCCTGGTCCAGCTGGCCTGGACGCCGCCGAGCCGCTAGCGACGCGGCGGCCCCAGGTACTGCTGTTCGATTCCGGTCTGGTTCAGGGAGACGAAACGGTCCGGCCCCTCGCCGACCAGCGCCACCATGTCGTCGGTCATGAACTGCAGCAACTGGCCGTTCTGCTGACTCAGCCGCAGCGTCGCCGCGGCCAGCGTCGACTCGTCGCCGCCGAGCCGCTGCATCAGGGTCAGGTCGGCCTCCTGCAGCGCCGCCACACCGGGCCGGTCCAGCTGGCGCAGCACGGTCAGCGCGGAGGTCCAGGGTCCGAGCGGCGGCGCGGTGGCCGGGCCGGTCACGCCCAGGTCGTAGACGATCAGCGAGGGGGTCTGCGCGGTGCCCGGCGGCAGCGCGTCCGGTTCGCCGCCGAGCACGGTCAGCCGCTGGTACTGCCCGGTCGCGCGCTCGCCGAAGCCGGACCAGGCCCGCTGCTCGGTGGTCACCACCATCGCGCGGGCGCCGATCGCGAACGCCCGGAAGATCAGCAGCTGAGCGGCCCAGACCCCGCCGACCAGGGCGACCCGGACCGGGTCCGGATCGAAGAGCCTCAGGGGTACGGGCACCTGCTGCTGGTTGCGCCCCAGCAGCAGACCGGCTCCGGTCGCCGGCCAGACCGTGAGCCGGCGCAGCCCGGTCCGCGGCACCGCGTGCCAGCCGATGCGCAGCCGGGAGACGCGTCCCGAGGGGCCGGTGTGGTCGGGGTGGTAGGGCGCGGGCGGGTCCTGCGGGGGAGGGCCGGGCCGGTGTGGCGCGCGTGGCGCGGCGGCGGCCCGCGGCGCGGGGGATGCGATCACAGCGGGCGCGGTCTGGGTCGTCTGGGCAGGTTGGGGTGCCGCTTCCGGTGGAGGTGCCTGTCGCTTCTCGGGAAGGGTCATCCGGCGCCACCTCCGGTCGGGGCCGTCGCATAGGCCGCCGGACCGTGCTCGCCGTCGAGCGGGCGCAGCTCGCCACCGGCCCGGCGCACCCCTTCCAGCAGCACCCGGTCGAGGGCCGTCAGATCCACGTCCGGCCTGGTCGCCAGCCTGATGAAGGCGCGGACCGGCACCTCCTCGGCGCCCGTCGCGTCCACGATCAGCGCCACGCTGGTCTGCGCGGCCGGGGCGGTCGAGGCCCAGGCGAACAGCGGTCCCAGCTCGGCGATCGACCGCGGCCAGCTCTCCAGCCAGTAGGTGCGGTGGACGAGGTGGTGGGAGCGCCAGTGCGTCCACTCCTCCACCGCCACCGCCGGGGTGCCCGGCGCGACGTCGCAGGACCGGGCGAGAAGTTCCAGCAGCTCACGGCCGCTGAGCACCCGGCCGGGCAGACCCAGGCGGCGCAGCGCGGTCGCGATCCTGCGGGTCAGCGCGGCGGCCAGGGCGGCCGCCGAGGCGGGATCGGTGGTGTGGTCGAGAACGGACTCGGCGAGCGCCTGGGCGTCGACCCGGACGCTGATCGAGGACTCCCGGTGCGCCGGGATCGGGGCGATCGCCATCGCCTCGGTCAGCCGGCGGTACGACGCGCCGGCTGGTGAGGCGGCCGGAAGATCGGGGCTCGGTGCCGGGACGGTGTGCGTGACGAGAGCCAGCACCACGCCCGGTTGCTCGGTGGCCGCCAGGCTGCTGACCAGGGTGTCCAGGGGCACCGAGGAGTCCAGGGACACCACGCCGAACCAGCCGGCGTCGTCACGGGCGACCCCCGTCGCCTCCTGCGAGCTCTTCCCCGGGACGTCGGTGACGGTCAGACCGGGGGCGATCGTGCGGAGGGCGGCCAGGACCGGGCCGGAATCCGTCTCCGGTCGCGCGGCCCGCCGCCGCCGATGCTCGCGGGTGAGCGCGGAGTGCTCCAGCCACCAGCGGTTCTGCCGGCGGGCGAACGCGATGACCAGCATCACGGCGGCGGCGGCCGCGGCGATCAGCGCGGGCAGGACGCCCTGGGTGGCGGCGGCCGCGACGGCGAAGACCGCGGCCTCGGCGATCAGGATCTGGGGGAGGCGCAGCGGGCCGAGGTAGCCGCGGCGGGGAACCGGAACCGCGCCCTCTGATGTCACGTCCACCCCCTACGATCCGTAGTGGACACATCCTATCGACGTAATCATGATCGTCAGGGTCCCGTTCGGGTGGCCGTCCTGAGATCGTCGACCATCAGCGTCCGGAGATCATCCCGGCTGGGCATCCGGCCCATCGCCCGCAGCCGCCCGGACTGCGCCTTCCGCATCCCTTCGAGCAGCTTGCGGGCCTCCCGGGCGTTGCCGAAGTTGCGGTCCCGTTCCAGGCCGGAGAAGTACGCGTGCAGCGCCGTCGGCAGTCCCGCCGCGAAGATGTAGTCGTCGTTGCGCGCGATCCGGTCGGCGATCATCACGAGCTCGTCGGCGCCGTAGTTCTCGAACTCCAGGGTCTTCGCGAACCGGGACGCCAGACCCGAGTTCGCGTCCAGGAAGTCGGCCATCTCCCGGGTGTAGCCGGCGACGATCACCGCGACCTGGTCCCGGTGGTCCTCCATCAGCTTCACCAGCGTGTCGATCGCCTCCTGGCCGAAGTCGGCGGCCGTGCCACCGGCCCGGGCCAGCGTGTACGCCTCGTCGATGAAGAGCACCCCGCCCATCGCGTCCTCGAAGACCGAGGTGGCCTTCTCCGCGGTGTGCCCGATGTACTGCCCGACCAGGTCACGGCGGGACACCTCACGGAACTGCCCGTTCGGCAGCACGCCCAGCGCCTTGAGCAGCTGACCGTAGATCCGGGCGACGGTGGTCTTACCCGTACCCGGAGCGCCTGTGAAGATCAGGTGGTGGCTGACCGCGCCGACGCTGAGCCCGGCGCTGCGCCGCCACTCGTTCACCTGGATCTCGTCGATCAGCGCGCGGACCTCGCCTTTCACACCCGCCAGGCCGATCATCGAGTCGAGCTCGGAGAGCAGCCGCTCCACGTCGGCGTCGTCGTGCGCCCCGGCTTTCGACAGCCCGCCGCTGCCGGTCAGGTCCACCGTCGCGGTCGCCGTCGGGTCGATGTGGACGGACGGCTCGCCGGTCTGCTCCACCCGGCATCTCTCGATCGTCGCGGTGCAGCCCGGCCCCACCACGATCCCCGGCCCGATCGTCTCGTGCACCCGGGTCTCCACGATCCGCGGTGCGCTGCCGTGCGCCACCACGATGCCCGCGTCGCCCGCGCCGGAGACGTCACAGCGCTCGATCACCGGGCGACTCGACTGGTAGATGTAGATCCCCCGATAGCCGCACTCGGCCACCGTCGTGCCGCGCAGCACCGGGTCCGCGCCGAGCCGCACGATCACCCCGTCGTCGGAGATGCCGCGCACCTCGCTGGACTCCACGGTGCCGCCCGCGTCGGAGAAGACGAAGCCGTACTGCGCGCGCAGCACGCGGACCTCGGAGGCCTCCACCGTCGCGCCATCGGCCGCCTGCAGCCCGGCGCCGAACCCGGCCTGCAGCTCGCACTTGCGCAACGTCAGCCGCCCGCCGGTGACGACGACCGCCGGATAGTCACCCGACGTGAAGCTCACGCCCTCCACGTCGACCCGGCCGCCGGTGATCGCCAGCGCCGGGCCGTCCAGCTCGGACGCGTCGACGATCACCTCACCGAGCGCCCGCAGGGTCAGATCACGCCGGTCCAGCTCCAGACGCTCCCGATAGGTCCCGGCCGCGAGCGTCACGATCGCCCCGTCCGGAGCCACCTCCAGGGCGTCACGCACGGTGGGATAGCTGCCGGGGACCGCCAGGGTGCTGACCACGAGCGGGACTCCTTCGTTCGGCCTGCTGCACCGAGGCTATCCCGCACACCCATCTTTCCGGTACGCGTCATCGGCCCCACAGAAGCAGCTGAACCGCCCGGGGATGACATCGCGATCCAATGCCTCGGGTCACGGCCGCAGCGCGCCTCCCGCTCAGCGCGGGCAGCATCCCCCTATCGGGGCATTGACCTAGCGGGGGCGCTGCTGGCGGAAGGCGCCCTTGCTGGGACGCATGTTCTTCGGGATCGCGCCCTTCGGCATCTGCGGGCGGGCCATCAGGGCGCCGAGACGCTTGTCCAGGGCGTTGACGTCCTTGCCGGTGAGGTTGCGCGGCAGCTTCAGCATCGTCGACCGCAGCTTGCGGACCGGGAGCTGACCCTCCTCGGAGCCGATGATGTAGTCGTAGAGCGGGGCGTTGCCGATCACCTTGACCAGGCGGCGCTTCTCCTGGCCGAGCAGGGAACGCACGCGCTGCGGGTCACCCTCGGCCAGCAGGATCACGCCGGGCCGGCCGATCACCACGTGGACCATGTCGAACTGGGTGGTGGAGCTGGCCGCGGGCCGGACCCGCCAGTCGCCGCGCATGTTCTCCATCAGCGAGGCCGCCGCGCCGGGCTGGCCCTCCGCGACGTTCATCATCGCGGTGTTCGAGCGCAGGTTGAGCACGATCAGGACGGCCAGCAGCGTGAAGAGGACGCCGACCGGGATCCAGACCCAGGACCCGGTGAGAAGCACGACGAGAACGGTGAGCGCGATCGGGATCGCGACCGCTCCGATGACCAGCGGGACGAACCACTTGTCCTGCTTCGCCGTGAACGAGAACACCTGGCCGATCTGCTTCAGGCGCTCGCGAAACGACACCTTCTCCTGGGGCTTTGCCATAGCCGCAAAGTGTAGTGGTGCTCAGGTACCTTACGGCGTCCCGGGCACCTCAGCCGTGCCGGTAAGGAGGGGCGGGGCTTCTCGGAATCGGTCATCGTCCCCATGACCGGCGGCTGCCTTCGGGCGAAGAGTCAGTGGTGTTCCAGTCGTCCGACGCCGAGGAGCACCCGATGATTCCGTTCACCAACCCGGAGATCCAGCTCGAGCTCGTGCACGCGCAGGCCGCCGAGCTGGTCCGGGAAGCCGACGACTACCGGCGGGCGAAGGCTCTCCGGCCGAAAGAACCACGCCACTGGCCGCGACTCAGACGGGCCGCCAAGCAGTCGATCGCGTGATCAGGCCGGAAAATCTGTCGTACTCGCATGGCATGCTCGACCTCATGACGGCAAGCACTCCGAGCACCGTCCTGGTCGGCCGCGAGGCCGACCTGGGCGTGCTGCGCGAGGCGCTCAAGCGGGTGCGCGGCGACGAGCCGGCCGCCGTGCTGGTCGGCGGTGAGGCCGGGGTCGGCAAGACGCGTCTGGTCGAGGAGTTCTGCCGCTCGCTCGACGGCGAGCCGGTCCGGGTGCTCCAGGGCCAGTGCCTGGAGCTGGGGGAGGAGGGCCTGCCGTTCGCGCCGTTCGCGGCCGCGCTGCGGGAGCTGGCCCGGCATGAGGGCCGCGCGGTGTTCGACGGGCGGGAGGCCGAGTTCGCCCGGCTGCTGCCCGAGCTGGGCCCGCCGCCGGACTTCCAGGAGGCCCGCCGCGGCCACCTGTTCGAGCTGGTCGGCGCGCTCTTCGCCCGGCTCGCCGAGGAGCAGCCGGTGATCCTCGAGATCGAGGACCTGCACTGGGCCGACCGGTCCACCCGTGACCTGATCGGCTTCCTCCTGCGCTCGGTCCGGGTCCGGCGGCTGCTGCTGATCGCCACCTACCGGACCGACGAGCTGCACCGCGGGCATCCGCTGCGGCCGTTCCTCGCCGAGCTCGACCGGGTCCGCGGCGTGCAGCGGCTCGAGGTGGACCGGCTCGACCGCGACGGCACCGCCGAGCTGCTCGGTCACCTGCTCGGCCTGGAGCCCGACCCGGCCACCGTCGACGCGGTCGCCGAGCGGGCGCAGGGCATCCCGTTCTTCATCGAGCAGTTCGCGTCCTCCGCCGACCCGGGCTGCGGCGACATCCCGGAGACGCTGCGCGACCTGCTGCTCTCCCGGGTCGACCAGCTGCCGGAGGCCGCGCAGCGGGTGCTGCGGGTGGCCGCGGTCGGCGGCACCCAGTTCGGCCACGAGCTGCTGGCCCGGGTCGCCGGGGTGGACGAGGCGACGCTGGAGTCCGCGCTGCGCGCCACGGTCGCCGCCCAGCTGATCGTCTTCGACCCCACCGGTGGTTACGAGTTCCGCCACGCGCTGGTCCGCGAGGCGGTGCACGACGACCTGCTGCCCGGCGAGCACGCTCGGCTGCACGCGCGCTACGCGCAGACCATCGAGTCCGAGCCGCACCTGGTGGCGCCGGACCGCGCGCCGGCCGAGATCGCCCACCACTGGCACGCCGCCCACGACCATCCCCGGGCGCTCGTCGCCGCGCGTCGCGCCGCCGAGTCTGCGAGCTGCCGCTATGCGTTCGCCGAGCAGGCGCGCCTGCTGGAGCGCGTGCTCGAGCTCTGGGAGCAGGTGCCGGAGGCCGCCACCCTGCTCGGCACCACCCACCTCGACCTGCTGGAGGAGACGGCGCTCGTCGCGATCGACGCCGGCGACCACCTGCGGGCGCTCAGCCTCACCCGGGCCGCGATCGGCGACCTGGACTGCGAGGCGGAGCCGCTGCGCGCCGCGCGGCTGCTGATCCGGCGGGCCAAACTGCTGCGCAACGCCGGCAAGAGCGACGGCGCGGCGGAGGCCCGCGAGGCGTACCGGCTGCTGCAGTCGGCGCCGCGTGACGCCGCCTGGCTGCGACTCGTGGGCGACGTGGCCTACCAGACGGCCGGCATCGACGGTGAGGCGGCGGCGCGGATGGCTGGGGAGCTCCGGTCGGCGGCGGCCGACCTGGGTGACGAGGCCTCCCAGGTCCATGCCGAGATCACGTTCGGGCAGGTGTGCGGCGGCCGGCTCCCCGCCGACCAGGCTGTGCCCACCATGCGGCAGGCGGTCGAGCGGGCCCGCGCGGCCGGTGACGTCTCGAACTGCTCGCACGGCGTGGTCAACCTCTCCGACTCGCTGTTCGAGCTCGGCGACTATGCGGAGTCCGCCGCGGTCGCCGCCGAGGGCATCCCGGACGCCGACCGGGTCGGGGTGAGCCGGACCACCGGGGTCTACCTGCTGGTGAACTACGCCGAGGCGCTGATGGCCCTGGGCCGCTGGGACGAGGCGGACGCCCGGCTGGCCGAGGCCGCCCGCCAGGACCCGCCCGGCGTCCTGGCCGTCGCGTGGCTGCGGCTGCGGGCCCGGATCCGCCTGGCGCGCGGCCACGACGGCGCGGCCGCCCTGGTGACCCGGGCGGTCGGATTCCTCGCCAAGCCGTTCCTCACCGCCGAGCACCGGGTGACCCTGCTCGAGCTGCGCCTCCTCGCGGCGCTGGCCTCGGGCGACACGGCCGCCGCGCTGCAGTTCGCACGGGCGTCGGTGCACGACAAGGGGGTGTTCGAGCGGCCGCGCTACGGGTGGGCGCTGCTCGTGGCGGCCTCCCGCGCCGCGGACGAGCCGCTGCGGGCCGAGATCCGCGAGCTGGCGGCGGCGCTGCCGGCCCGTTACCCGGCGGAGCGCGCGGCGGCAGCCGAGGTGGCCGCCCTGATCGGCACCGCGCCCGACGACGGTGGGCCGGTTGATGCGTGCTTCTCGGGCGGTCCGTCAGCTGGCGCGGGTGCCTCCGGCGGTGGGTCGGGCGCCGGCGGGTCCGCCGGCGGCGGGGCGGGGCTGGGCGGGGTTGAGGCGTGGCGGGCGGCGGTTGCGGCTCGGCGGGTGGATGGGCAGCCCTATCAGCTGGCCGGGGCGTTGCTGGGCTATGCGGAGGCGGTGGCCGGGGATCGGCAGGCGGCTTCCGAGGCGCTGCAGGAGGCGGCTGAGATCGCCGAGCGGCTGGGCGCCGGGCCGATGCTCGCGGCAGTCGACGTCCTGGGGCGGCGGCTCGGTGTCCGGGCCGGGGTGGCGCACGTGCCGGAGCAGCGCGGGGACGGTGAGGTGCTGACCGCGCGGGAGCGGGAGGTGCTGCGTCTCGTCGCCGAGGGGCAGAGCAACAGCGGGATCGCCCGGGAGCTGTTCATCTCGCCCAAGACGGCGAGTGTGCACGTGTCGCGGATCATCGCGAAGCTGGAGGTGAGCAACCGGCTGGAAGCCGCAGCGGTGGCCCGGCGGCTCGGGATGCTGGAGTCCTAAGGCCGGGGGCGGCGGTTCCGATACTAGGGGCCGATGTCGTTCTTCCCCCTCGGAGGCCGCTCGTGGACAACGCTCTTGATGTGACCTATCGGGTGGTCGAAGGCCTGTTCGGGCCGGAGTCCTCGATTCCCTGGTGGGCCTGGGTTGCGCCGCTTCTGCTGATCTTCTGGACGATGCTGATGCCGTCGGTGGCGCCGGCCGCCGCTGGTGGCGGCAAGAAAGGCAAGAAGGGCAAAGCGGACAAGAAGCCGCCCAAGAGGAAGTGAAGCCGCGCAAGAAGCGGTGAAGCCGCCGCCCACGAAGACGTGACGCCGCCCGAGAAGAAGTGACGAAAGCCCGGGAAGCAGCAGCTTCCCGGGCTTTCGTACGGTGCTGGGCGGTGCTGGGTGGTGCTGGGTGGTGCTGGGCGGTGCTGGGCGGTGCTGGGCGGTGACTAGCCGCGGGCCTCCAGGGCCTGCTTGTAGAGCCGGCCGGCGCGGTACGAGGAGCGGACCAGCGGCCCGGACATCACGCCGGCGAAACCGATCTGCTCGGCCTCCTCGCGCAGCTCGACGAACTCCTCCGGCTTCACCCAGCGCTCGACCGGGTGGTGGCGCGGGGTAGGCCGCAGGTACTGCGTGATGGTGATCAGCTCGCAGCCGGCCGCGTGCAGGTCGCGCAGGGCCGCGGAGATCTCGGAGCGCTCCTCGCCCATGCCGAGGATCAGGTTGCTCTTGGTGACCAGCTCGGCCTTACGGGCCTGAGTGATCACGTCGAGCGAGCGCTCGTAGCGGAAGCCGGGGCGGATGCGCTTGAAGATGCGCGGGACCGTCTCGACGTTGTGCGCGAGAACCTCGGGCGCCGCGCCGAAGACCTCGGCCAGCTGGGCCGGGTCGGCGTTGAAGTCGGGGATCAGCAGCTCGACACCGCAGCCCGGCTGAAGCTTGTGGATCTGGCGGACCGTCTCGGCGTAGAGCCAGGCGCCGCCGTCCGGCAGGTCGTCGCGGGCCACGCCGGTGACGGTGGCGTAGCGCAGGCCCATCGTGGCGACGGACTCACCGACGCGACGGGGCTCGTCCGCGTCGAACTCGGCGGGCTTACCGGTGTCGATCTGGCAGAAGTCGCAGCGTCGGGTGCACTGGTCGCCACCGATCAGGAAGGTGGCCTCACGGTCTTCCCAGCACTCATAGATGTTGGGACAGCCGGCCTCCTGGCAGACCGTGTGCAGACCCTCTTTCTGGACGAGCCCGCGCATCTGCGTGTATTCCGGGCCCATCTTCGCCTTGACTTTGATCCACGGCGGCTTCCGCTCGATGGGAGTTTCGGCGTTGCGCGCCTCGATGCGCAGCATGCGGCGGCCCTCGGGAGCAATAGTCACAACCCGAAGATACGCCCGCGACGGCCGGTCGTATCGCATGGGCGACGAGGCTCACGTGGCGGGTCATGTGACGGCGGTCACGGTAAGCGCGGTAATGCGGATGCGGCCCTGTGAAGTGCGCTGTTAACCTGCCCGTCACGGCCGTGATGGGAGTGACGCCCCGGAGCCGAGCACGACAAGAGGCGCTCTGAGCGAAGAGCGTGAAGGTGTGGTGGCACCGCGAGGTTCCCGCTCGCCCACACCTCCCTGGGGCCGCGTTGCAGACACCAGAGGAGGTCCCACCGCCATGCAACGCATCCTCTCCACCGAACTGACGGCGTACGCCGGTGAGAAAGTCACGATCGCGGGCTGGGTTCATCGCCTGCGGCAGCTCAAGAAGGTGGCGTTTCTGATCGTCCGGGACGCGGCCGGCTTCAGCCAGGTGGTGATCGAGCCCGGGCACGAGACGCCGGAGCCGGCGATCACCGAGGGCAGCGTCGTCGAGATCACCGCGACGGTCACCGCCAACGAGCAGGCGCCCGGCGGGGTCGAGCTCACCTCACCGGAGATCCGGGTACTGAGCTCTGTGGACGTACCCCTGCCGTTTGAACTGCATCGACCCGCGCTGAGCGCGGGCCTTGCCGCCCAGCTCGACCACGCCGCTCTGGCGCTGCGGCATCCGTCGCGCGCGCGGAACCTGCGGATCGCGGCGGCCGCCACCGCCGGATTCCGTGCCGCCCTGGAGGCGCAGCGGTTCGTCGAGATCCAGACTCCGAAGATCGTGGAGTCGGCGACCGAGTCCGGCGCGAACGTGTTCGCGCTCGACTACTTCGGACGGCCCGGGTACCTTGCGCAGTCGCCGCAGTTCTACAAGCAACTGATGGTCGGCGTCTTCGAGCGGGTCTTCGAGGTCGGGCCGGTGTTCCGCGCCGAGCCCAGCGACACCGCGCGGCACCTCGCGCAGTACACGTCACTCGACGCCGAGATGGGGTTCATCGCCGACCACCGGGACGTGATGACGGCGCTGACCCGGACGCTGAGCGGGATGTTCGCCGAGATCACCGAGCGGACCGGGTTCGTGCCGCCGGCCGTGCCCGCCGAGATCCCGGCGGTGCACTTCGCCGAGGCGCTGCGGATCGCCGGCGCGCCCGCGGACGAACCCGACCTGGCACCCGCGCACGAGCGGGCGCTCGGCGAGTGGGCGCTGCGCGAGCACGGCTCCGAGTTCGTCTACGTGACCGGGTACCCGATGCGGAAACGGCCGTTCTACACGCACCCGTCCGCGGACCCGGCGTACTCGAACGGGTTCGACCTGCTGTTCCGGGGACTGGAGATCGTCACCGGCGGGCAGCGGCTGCATCGGTACGCCGACTACGTCGCCGCCCTGACCGCGGCCGGGGAGCCGCTGGAGGCGTACCGCGGGTACCTGGACGGTTTCCGGTACGGGATGCCGCCGCACGGTGGCTGGGCGATCGGCTTGGAACGGCTGGTGGCGCGGCTGGTCGGCGCCGCGAACGTGCGTGAGGTGACGGCCTTCCCCCGGGACCTGCACCGGATCGCGCCCTAGAGCAGCCGCGAGCAGCCGAGCAGCCGTGAGCAGCCCTGAGCAGCGATGGAGCAGTCCTGGAGCTGCTCCGAAGCAGCCCTAGAGCACGACCATCAGCGTCACGACGGCGACGATGACGAAGGGGACGACCGTGGTGCAGACCAGGATCGTCCAGGCGATGGGGTGGCCGAAGTTGAGGACCACCCCACCGCTCTTCGTGGGCACGAAGACGCGTTTGTCCTGAGGGTTGCGGTAGAGAGCCATCAGAGCAGCGTAGGGAGGTGCCGCTCGACCACCGGAAGCACCTCGGCGACCGGCACCGGGCGGCCCACCTCCGCGCTCAGCGACGTCACGCCGGCGTCGCGGATGCCGCACGGGATGAAGCGGTTGAAGTTCTCCAGGTCACAGTCGCAGTTCAGCGCGAAGCCGTGCAGCGTCACGCCGCGGGCGACCCGGATGCCGATCTGCGCGATCTTGCGGTCGAGGCCGCCGTCGGTGGCCTTGATCCAGGCGCCGCTGCGGCCCTCGACGCGCTCCGCGGTCACGCCGAACTCCGCGCAGACGTCGATCAGCATCTGCTCGACGCGGCGCACGTAGGCCACCACGTCCACCGGGTCCGGCAGCTTCAGGATCGGGTAACCCACCAGCTGGCCCGGGCCGTGCCAAGTGATCTTGCCGCCGCGGTCGACGTCGACCACCGGGGTGCCGTCGAACGGGCGGTCGGCGGGCTCGGTGCGCTTGCCGGCGGTGAAGACGCTCGGGTGCTCGAGGAGCAGGATCGTGTCCGCCCGGGAACCCTCGGCGACCGATTCGTGAATGCGCTTCTGCTCCTCCCACGCCTCGACGTAGTCGACGAGGCCGGGACGGAGGACGGTCAGCACTTCGGTAGTCACGTCCGCAAGCCTACTCACCGGCTGACCGGGTCGACTCCCGGGCGGATTCGCCACAGGAGCACGTCGTCGACCCGTTCCGGCTGGCCGAAGAGCTGGATCGCGGTGGTCAGGACCGCTTCCCGGAACAGGATCTTGTGGTCCGAGCCGGTGATCTCGTCGGCCAGGAAGATCGCCTCGACACCCCAGTACGCGAGGTCGGCGCGAGCCTGTTCCCGGTCCGCGTTGGTGAGCCGCGGAACGTACCCGTAGAGGGCCGCCCGGGTGAACAGCCAGTCGGTGGCACGCGGCGGGGCGCCGATCTGCCCCATCTCCTTGCGGCCCTGGACGCCGTGTTTCATCGGGCCGAGGAAGTAGCCGTCCGGGATCCGGAACTGGGCGCCGCCGCGGGCCATCGTGTACGCCTGCCAGCGCTGCCCGTCGGCGTGCACGTTGAGCGCGAACGGAAGGGCGGTCAGCACGCCGTTGTCGGTGACGTACTGCTGCCAGGTGCCGTTCGCGATGAAGGCCGGCTCGGCGGAGCGCTGCTGCACCCGTACCGGAAGGGGGAAGATCAAGGTCAGGCTGAGCGCAAGCGACGCGGAAAGCGCGATCTTCTGATTCCTCGGGAATCTCGGCAGCTGATCGAGCAGAAGCGCCAGCAGGATGCCGAAGACACCGACCAGCGCGAGAGCGAACCGCAGCGGCAGCGCCGAGTCGAACAGCGGCAGGTGGGCGAGCGCCGCGTAGGGCAGTGGCAGGGGCAGCTCGGCGTCCATCCAGTTCAGCCGCGGGCCCCAGGAGAACACCAGGAAGACCAGGCCGGTCACGCCGACCGCGCGCAGGGTGGCCCGCCGGCCCGGCTCGGCACGGGTCCAGAGGATCCGGAACGCGACGATCATGAAAAGGATCAGGGGTACGCCGAAGAAGGACGTCTCCTCCGTCCGGTTCGGGCCCAGTTCCGTGCCGAGACCGAGAAGCGCCGCGATCGACCGGCTCGGGAACGACAGGTACGCCGCCAGATCCTCGACGAAGAAGCGCTGGTTGAAGCCCGTGCCGGAGAACGTCTGCGGTCCGGCGAAGTGCATGTAGAGCGGGTACGCCAGCAGCGCCCCGGCGATCGTGGCGGCTACACCGAGCGCCTTGACCACGGTCCGGAACGCGGCCTTGGCCTCGTCGCGGACCGGGCGGGCCAGCGACCACACGCCGATGAACACGGCGCTCGCGATGGCGACGTAGAACAGGCCCTCCGGCGCGATCGAGAAGCCGATCGCGAGGGAGAGGCCGAGCAGCAGGCCGTTACGCAGCCAGCGGCCCTCCTCGCGCAGTTTCATGACCCGCCAGAGCACGAACGGCGCGACCCAGCCGGCCGACCAGTTCAGATGGCCGTTCGCATGCGCGACGAAACCCGGCGCGAACCCGCAGAAGAGACCGGCCAGCCCGGCGGCGAACGGGCGCACGGCCAGCCAGCGGAGGAAGAACATGTACCACGCGACGGCGGAGACGGCGAGGTTGAGCGTGAGGATCGTCACGAACGTGACCTGTGGCCCGGCCAGGTAGGTGAGCGGCGCGAAGACCACCGTGTAGACCGTGATCGACGTGTTCGCCGCGAGGTTAACCCCGACCGGCGCGTTCATCAGGTGCGTGAAGTACGGGTCCGCGCCGTGACTCAGCATGTAGACGCCGTATCCCAGGAGCCACTCGAACCACGCCTGGTCACCGACGTTGTCCGAGAGGACCTGCCGGTACGGGTCGCGCCACAGACCGCTCGTCACGTAGACGGCGAGCCCGAGAGCGAGCACGACGAGGGTCAGATGCGCACGCCAGCGTCGCGATCTCGGCGGGGACACCGCGGGATCGGACGGGGGATCGGCGGACGCGGCGGGGGCGGGGGCGGCGACGGACATCAGGCGCAGGTTAGCAAGCGCCGGGTTGCGCTCCGGTGCCCGCGGAGTGGTTCACAAGTAATGCTCAGGAAACCGTTGCCTGTTCGGGGCGTAGCGCTGCGGCCAGCGCAGTCGTGATCGTGGGGTAGGTCCACGCGAAACCGGCGCCGGTGAGCACCGCCGGCAGCACCCGCTGACTGCGCTGCGCCTCACCGGCCAGCTCGCCGAGCACCACGTCCAGCACCGGGCCGGGCACCGCGAGCAGCGCCGGCCGCCGCAGCTCCCGGGCCAGCGCCTTGGTGAAGTCGATGTTGCGGACCGGGTTCGGCGCGACCACGTTGACCGGGCCGGCCACGTCCTCGCGCTCCAGCAGGAACTCGGTGGCGTTGAGCCAGTCGGCGAGCGCGATCCAGGTCATCCACTGCCGGCCGCCGCCGATCTTCGCCCCCGCGCCCATCTTGAACGGCAGCAGCAGCGGCTTGAGCAGCGAGCCCGAGGCCTCGATGGTCGGCGCGGTGCGCATCAGCACCAGCCGCACCCCGGCGTCCTCGGCGGGGCGGGCGGCGGCCTCCCAGACCCGGCACAGGTCGGCGAGGAACGTGCTGCCGGCCGGGGTCTCCTCCGTGACGGCCTGCTCGCCGGTGTCGCCGTACCACCCCACGGCGGAGGACTGGAGCAGGGTGCGAGGCCGTTCGGCCTCGGAGAGCTGCTTGAGGGTACGGGCGACGGTGTCCGTCGTGTTGATCCGGCTGGACCGCAGCACCCGCTTGTAGCGATCGGTCCAGCGGTGGTCGCCGACGTTCGCCCCGGCCAGGTTGATCACCGCGTCCGCCCCGGCCAGCACGGCCGGGTCGAGACGGCCCTGCGCCGGGTCCCAGGTGGCCTCGTCCGGCCGCTGGGCCGGGCGGCGCACCAGTCGCGTGACGTCGTGGCCGCTCTGCCGCAGCCGGTCGGTGAGCCGGGTGCCGAGGAATCCCGAGGAGCCGGCCATGACGATCCGCATGTCCTGATTCTTTCCCGAAGATCCCTCGCTCACAAACAAACAGGGCACGCCTTTCGGCGTGCCCTGTTTTTCACCTACCGGCTGTCACAGCTACCGGCTGTTACAGCCACCGACCGTCACAGCCCGAGGTCGGCCTCGAAGTGGCCGCCCTCCAGCCGCTCCTTCAGCGTGCCCAGGAAGCGGGCCGCGTCAGCGCCGTCCACGATCCGGTGGTCGTAGCTGAGCGCCAGGTAGACCATCGAGCGCGGCGCGATGATCTCGCCCAGCTCCGGGTCGTTCACGATCACCGGGCGCTTGACGACCGCGCCGAGACCGAGGATGCCGACCTGCGGCTGGTTGATGATCGGGGTGTCGAAGAGCGCGCCCCGGCTGCCGGTGTTGGTCAGCGTGAACGTGCCGCCGCCCAGCTCGTCCGGTCCGATCTTGTTGTTCCGGGTCCGCTCCGCGACGTCCGCGATGCGCTTGGCGAGGCCACCCAGGTTCAGGTCGCCGGCGTCCTTGATGACCGGGACGACCAGGCCCTTCGGCGCGTCCACCGCGATGCCCAGGTGCTCGGCGCCGTGGTAGGTGACCGTGCCCGCCTCGACGTCGATCGAGGAGTTGACCACCGGGTGCTGCTGCAGCGCCTCGACCGTGGCCAGGGCGAAGAACGGCAGGAAGGTGAGCTTCACGCCGTGCTTGGCCTGGAAGTCGGCCTTCGCCTTGTTGCGCAGGTTGGCGATCTTGGTGACGTCCACCTCGACCACCGTGGTGAGCTGCGCCGAGATCTGCAGCGACTCCACCATGCGCCGGGCGATGGTGGCCCGGATGCGGGTGAGCTTCTCGGTGCGGCCCCGCAGCGGGCTCGGCTCCGCCTTGGCGGCGGGCTTGGCAGCGGCCGCCGCCGGGGCGGACGCATCTGCTGCGGGGGCCGGGGCCGCCTTGGCCGCGGCAGCCTTCTCCGCCGCGTCCAGCACGTCCTGCTTGCGGATCCGGCCACCGACGCCGGTGCCGGACAGCGTGGACAGGTCCACGCCCTTCTCGGCGGCCAGCTTGCGGACCAGCGGCGTCACGTAACCGGCGTCGCCGGCGCCGTTCGACTTGACCGTCTCGGCGGCCGGAGCGGCCGGCTGGGCCGGGGCGGCGGGCTGGGCCGGGGCGGCGGGCTGCTTGGTCTCGGCAGCCGGCGACGGGGTGGCGTAGGACTCGCCGATCTGCGGCGCGGGGGCCGACTCGATCCGCGGCTGCGGAGCCGGCGCCGACTCCTGCTTGGGAGCCTCCTGCTTCGGAGCCTCCTGCTTGGGCGCGGGCGGCGGGGTCTCCTGCTTGGCCGGGGCGGCGTCCGCCGACCCGATCACCGCGAGCACGGCGCCGACCTCGGCGGTCTCGTCCTCGCCGACCTTGATCTCGAGAACCGTGCCGGCGACCGGCGACGGGATCTCGGTGTCGACCTTGTCGGTGGAGACCTCGAGGAGCGGCTCGTCGGCCTCGACCGTCTCGCCGACCTGCTTGAGCCAGCGCGTGACGGTGCCCTCGGTGACGCTCTCGCCGAGCGCCGGAAGCTTGACCTCCGTGCCCTCGGAGCTGCCGGCGGACGCGGTCTGCGGCGCCGGGGTCTCCTCCTCGACCGGCTTCTCGGTCGACGGCGTGGTCAGCGCGGCGGGCTCCGGCTCCGGCTCCGGCTCGGCAGCCTGCTGCTGCGCGGGCGCGGGCGCGGCGGAACCGGCGTCCTCGCCCTCACCGGCGATGACGGCCAGCTCGCTGCCGACCTCCGCGGTCTCGTCCTCGCCCACCACGATCCGGGTCAGCACGCCCGCTGCGGGCGACGGGATCTCGGTGTCGACCTTGTCGGTGGAGACTTCGAGCAGCGGCTCGTCCGCCTCGACCCGCTCGCCCTCCTGCTTGAGCCAGCGGGTGACGGTGCCCTCGGTGACACTCTCTCCCAGCCGCGGCATGGTTACCGATACCGGCATTTTTCCCCAAACTCCCTCAGTGAACGATCGAATCAGCTGTGCGCGTGCAGCGGCTTACCCGCGAGCGCGAGGAAGGCCTCGCCCAGCGCCTCGTTCTGCGTCGGGTGGGCGTGTACGAGCTGGGCGACCTCCTCGGGGAAGGCCTCCCAGTTGTAGATGAGCTGCGCCTCGCCGACGAGCTCACCCATCCGGGCGCCGACCATGTGGACGCCGACGACCGGGCCCTCGTTGACCCGGACCAGCTTCACGAAGCCGGCGGTCTTCAGGATCTGGCTCTTGCCGTTGCCGCCGAGGTTGTAGTTGTACGTCGAGACCTTGTCCGCGCCGTACTTCTCCTTGGCCTTGGCCTCGGTGAGACCCATCGAGGCGACCTCGGGGTCGGAGTAGGTGACCCGCGGGATGCCGGCCTCGTCGATCACGGCCGGGTTCAGGCCGGCGATCTCCTCGGCGACGAAGATGCCCTGGGCGAAGCCGCGGTGCGCCAGCTGCAGGCCGGGGACGATGTCGCCGACGGCGTAGATGTTGCCGACGCCGGTGCGCAGACGCTCGTCGACGATCACGAAGCCGCGGTCCAGGGTGATGCCCTGTTGCTCGTACCCCAGGTTGGCGGTCGACGGGCCGCGGCCCACCGCGACCAGCAGCACCTCGGCCTCGAGGGTCTCGCCGCCGGCGATGGTGACCTTGACGCCGTTCTCGGTCTTCTCGACCTTCTCGAACGGCTTGCCGACCTTGAAGTTGATCTTCCGCTTGCGGAACGCGCGCTCGACCTGCTTCGAGATCTCCTCGTCCTCCGCGGCGACCAGGCGGGGCAGGGCCTCGATGATCGTGACGTCGGCGCCGAACGACTTCCAGACGCTGGCGAACTCGACGCCGATCACGCCGCCGCCGAGCACGATCGCCGACGCCGGGACACGGTCCATCTTGAGGCCGTGCTCGCTGGTGATCACGCGGGTGCCGTCGACCTCGATGCCGGGCAGCGAGCGCGAGTAGGAGCCGGTCGCCAGGATCACGTTGCGGCCGGTGTACCGCTGGCCGGCCACCTCCACGGTGTCCTTGCTGACGAGCTTGCCCTCGCCGGAGACCACCGTGATGTTCTTGTTGTGCGTGAGGAGGCCGGTGAGGCCCTTGTAGAGGCGGCTGACGACGCCGTCCTTGTACGCGTTCACGCCGGCCATGTCGATGCCGACCAGGTCCGCCTTGACGCCGAACTGCTCGCTCTCGCGGGTCTGATCGGCGATCTCGGCGGCGTGCAGCAGCGCCTTGGTCGGGATGCAGCCGCGGTGCAGGCAGGTGCCGCCCAGCTCAGCCTTGTCGATCAGGGCTACCGAGAGGTTCAGCTCGGCCGCGCGCAACGCAGCCGCGTACCCACCGCTGCCGGCGCCGAGAATGACGATGTCGAAGGTTCCGCCGTTGGGCTGGCTCACGTTGACTCCAGTGGTCGCATCGTCTCCGTGTGGGTCACACAATGGAAACGGTCACAGTCCCGTCACCGACATCTTGTCACTTACAGACCCGGTCAATGCAGTCAGGTGCCCCGGAAGTCGGCGCGTCGCCGTACCCTTGCTGGATCCGGCGTGAGGAGGGGTAGTGGCGTGGTTTCGGCGTCGTCGGAGTTCCGGCGGTCCCGGCGGTCGGTCGGTGAACCAGGCCGATCTGGAGCATCTTACGCAATTCGTCCGCTCCCGGCGCGGTGTTGAGGCATTCATCGAACCGCAGACCACAGTGACCGAGACCACGCTGTTGCTTGTCGCACACGACGGTGAGTGGACCCGGCGCCGGATCGAGTCGCCGGAGATCGCGCGGCGGTTCGCCCACCAGCTCGCGATGCCGATCTACGACATCAAGCTGATGGGCTACCCGCAACGGATGCGCGACTACAACGAGCGCCGGAAACGTGGCTAGAGCGACTCGATGAGCTGGAGGAAGGTGCGGACCGGAACGCCGGTGCCGCCCTTCGTCCAGTAACCGGTGGCCTCCCCGGTGTGGTAACTCGGGCCGGCGATGTCGATGTGCGCCCACTCGACACCCTCGGCGACGAACTCCCGCAGGAAGACGCCGCCCTGCAGCATGTGCCCGGCGCGGTCCAGGTTCGCGTTGGTCTGGCAGATGTCGGCGATCTCCGACTCCATGCCCTTGCGGACGTCGTCCGGCAGCGGCATCCGCCAGGACGGCTCGCCGACCACCGCGCCGGCCGCCTCGACCAGACCGGTCGCCTCGTCCGAGCCCATCAGGCCGGAGATCCGCTTGCCCAGCGAGATCACCTGGCCGCCGGTGAGAGTCGACGTCTCGAACAGGTAGTCGGTGCCGTCGGCGCAGGCCCGCGCCATCGCGTCGCCGAGCACCATCCGGCCCTCGGCGTCGGTGTTGAAGACCTCGACCCGCTTGCCGTTGAACATGGTGATCACGTCACCCGGCCGGTACGCCGAGCCGGACGGCATGTTCTCGGCGATCGCCAGGTAACCGGAGACCGCGACGCCCGGCTTGAGCGCGGCGACCGCGAGCAGCGTGGCGGCGACCGCCGCCGCACCGGCCATGTCGGACTTCATCTCCCACATGCCCGCGGACGGCTTGATGCTGACACCGCCGGTGTCGAACGTGATGCCCTTGCCGACCAGCGCGACCCGCTTCGGGTCGGACACGCCCTCCGGGGTGTAGGAGAGCTTGACCAGGCGCGGCGGGGCCTCGGAACCCTGGCCGACCGCCACGATGCCGCCGTAACCGCCGGCCTTCAGCGCCTCGAAGTCGAGCACCTCGACCTCGAGGCCGGTGCCCTCGGCAGCCGCCACGATCCGGTCCGCGAACTCCGCCGGCTGCAGCACGTTCGGCGGCTCGTTGACCCAGTCGCGGGTCAGGCGCACGGCCCGGGCCACCACCTCGGCGCGGCGCACCTCGGCGAGAGCGGTCTCGTCGGTCGCGTCCGGCACGTGCAGGCGCAGCTCGCCGACCGGGTCACGGCGGCCCTTCTGCGGCTTGGTCTTGTAACCGGCGAACCGGTAGCCGCCGAGCAGCGCGCCCTCCAGGACGGCACGCAGCACCGGCGCGGCGTCCGCGTCGTCGGCGGACGGCAGGGCGAGGGCGACCGTACGGCTGCCGGCGAGCGCACGCACCGCGGCGCCGGCGCCGCGCCGCAGGGTCTCCAGGTCGGGCGCCGGGCCGGTCGGCTCGTTGCCGAGGCCGACGGCGATCAGCAGTGGGGCCGCGACCGTGCCGAGCGTGGCGAGTTTGGTCACCTCGCCGGGGGCGCCGCTCGCGCCGAGCAGAGCCAGCGTCGCGGTCAGCTTGCCGTCGAACGCCGCGGCGATGCTCTCGGCGCCGGCGGCGGGCAGCAGCGCGCCGTCCTCCTCGGGCTGGCTGTGCAGGCCGATGACGATGGCATCGACCGCCAATTCGGCCGGGTCGGTGTCGACCAGGCTGAGGCTGGGCTGGGTCACTCGGGCACTCCGGAACTCGTGGGGCCGGTGCGCTACTTGTGGGTGCGCTCCCGGCTGGTGGGAAATCACGTGCTGTCCCCGCGACTCTAACCAGGTGCAAGGTCACCGGTAAGTTGAGTCTCATGTCTGCCGAGCTTCTCCAGTCCCCGCTGCACTCACGCCACGTCTCCCTGGGCGCGAAGTTCGCCGCCTTCGGCGGCTGGGACATGCCGCTGGAGTACGCCGGTGGCGGTGTCCTGCGCGAGCACGCGGCGGTCCGGGAGGCGGCCGGCGTGTTCGACGTCTCGCACCTCGGCAAGGCCCGCGTCCGCGGCGCCGGGGCGGCCGGCTTCGTGAACTCGTGCCTCACCAACGACCTGGGCCGGATCGAGCCGGGCAAGGCGCAGTACACGCTCTGCTGCGACGAATCCGGCGGCGTGGTGGACGACCTGATCGCGTACCTCTACGGCGACGACCACGTGTTCCTGATCCCGAACGCGGCGAACACGGCCGAGGTGGTGCGCCGGCTCACCGCCGCAGCGCCGGACGGGATCACCGTCACCGACGAGCACCTGTCGCACGCGGTGCTCGCCGTGCAGGGCCCGCAGTCGGCTTCGCTGCTGACGACGCTCGGGCTGCCGACCGGGCACGACTACATGTCGTTTGACTCGGCGACCCTGAACGGCGCCGAGCTGGTCGTCTGCCGGACCGGATACACCGGCGAGCACGGGTACGAGCTGGTGGTCGGCGCCGACGACGCGGGCGCGGTCTGGGACGCGCTGATCGAGGCCGGGGCGCGCCCGTGCGGCCTCGGCGCCCGGGACACGCTGCGCACCGAGATGGGCTACCCGCTGCACGGCCAGGAGCTCTCCCTCGACATCACGCCGGTGCAGGCCCGCTCCGGGTGGGCGGTCGGCTGGGACAAGCCGGCGTTCTGGGGGCGGGACGCGCTCGTCGCGGAGAAGGCCGCCGGGCCCCGGCGCCGGCTGAGTGGGTTGGAGATCACCGGCCGGGGGATCCCGCGCGGGCACATGACCGTGTACGCCGGGGAGCGTCCCGTGGGGGAGACGACGAGCGGCACGTTCTCGCCGACCAAGAAGGTGGGCATCGCGCTGGCCCTGCTCGACACCGCGGCCGGCCTGACCGAGGGCGACACGGTCGAGGTCGACATCCGTGGCCGCCGCGTCGAGGCGAAGCTGGTCAAGCTGCCGTTCGTGAACCCGTCGGTCCGCTGACGGCGGCACGCGGGTGGGGGTGCACCGGTCGCCGGCGGTCGCGCAGCGGCTCGGACGGCGCAGGGGGTCGCGCGGCTTCTCGGGGACGGGTCGGTGCGGTTGGGGGCGGCTGTTACGCGTACCCGTGGGAAAGGGTCAATGCGACGAGGGTGACCGTTGTCGCGGACTCGGCGGCCGCGCCGAGGACGTCGCCGGTGATGCCGCCGAACCGGCGTACGCAGTGGCGCACCAGAAGGACCACCGTGATGCTCGCGGCGGCGACGGCGGCCGGGCCCTGCCACGGACGGCCCGGGATCGCGGCAGTGGCGAGAGCGGCGACGAGGACCGCGGCCGTCAGCATTACCGACAGCGGGACCGTGGACGCCACCATCGCGCCGAGGCCCTCCTCACGGGCCGGCGGCACACCCCTGCGGCAGGCGATCGTGATGGCGAGGCGGCCGGTGGCCCAGGCGGTGACGACCGTGAGGGCTGTCGCTTCGGTGAGGGCGGCGCTCTGGATCAGCAGCGTGAGGCCGATCGCCGCGACACCGAACGGGCCGATGTCCGACTTTTTCATGATGTGTAGGGCGTCGGCGCCGGAACGATAGGAGCCCAGCGCGTCCACCGTGTCGGCCAGGCCGTCCAGGTGCAGCCCTCGGGTGAGCAGCGCGCCCGCCGCCACCGTGACCGCGGCCGCGACCAGAGCGGGCGATCCGAGCGCCCGCAGGCCCTCCGAGACGCCCGCAAGGATCACGCCGAGCATCGCGCCCACCAACGGCGCCAGCGACATCGCCACGGCGGCCGTGGGCCGGTCCCAGCGACCGGCCCGCACCGGCAGGACGGTCAGCGTGGTGACCGCCAGCCGGAACCCGTCAAACACCGCCAGCCGCAACCCGTCAAACAACGTCGTCGTCGTCGACGCTCTGCTCGCCCAGCATCGCCGGGTGCACCGGCAGGGCCGATGCCAGGCCGATCGCGGTGCGCAACGCCGGCAGGACGGCCAGCGCGTTCGCGCCCTCGCCCAGGTCCAGGCCGGTCCGCAGCACCGGCGTGAGGCCGAGGACGTCCGCGCCCTGGCGGACCAGCGCGAGCGCGCCCGCCTCGGGCAGCAGGCACCAGTGCCGGGTCTGGCTCGCGAAGTCCCGGGCCACCAGGCCGGCCGCGATGCCGAGCGGGCCGTCCAGCAGCACCGGCAGCCGGCGGGCCGCCGCGCCGAGCAGCACGCCGGTCGCCACCGCCACGTCGGGACCGCCCAACTCGCGCAGGATGTCGGTGGCGCCGCGCGGCTCCTGGCGGATCCGGTGCAGCGCGTCCCGGATGGCGGCGCAGCGCACCATCCAGGCGTCGTCGTCGTAGCGCCCGCCGGGCACCAGCACCCGGGGCAGCATCGCGACCGGCTCGGCGCCGGTCGTGGCGGCCAGCACCGCGGTGGCCACCGCCTCCAGGCCCGCGCCGAGCCCGGCCAGCAGGATCGCGTCCCGGCCCCCGTCGGCCGCGTCGTCGGCCAGCCGCCAGCCCTCGCGCAGCCCGGCGGAGACCGTGTCGTCGCCGGTGACCGGGCCGTCCTCGATCGCGCCGGCCGCGCTCACCCGGAGCACCGAGATGTCCGCGCCGGCCTCGGCGGCGAGCCGGCCCAGCAGCCCGGCGCCCTGTTCGGCCTCGGCGAGGCGGCGCTCGATGTCCGCCTCGTCGGCGCCGGCCGCGGCGCCACCACCGTGGTTGCCGGCGATCAGGACGAGCCGGACCGCGGTCCAGGGACGCGGGGTCGTGGTGTCCTGTGTGGCGGCGGCGAACTCGACCGCCTCGCCGAACGCGCCGAGCCCGATGCCGGGCAGGTCGATGGTGCCGAGCCGCTCGCGGGCGTCCGGCCCGGCGTCCGAACTGGGCAGCGGGAGATCCATGCCGGGAGCGATCTCGGTGAGCCCTGAGGCGACGAGCGGCAGGGTCATGGTGCGCTCGGTGAGCACGGAAGCGAGCGGGGCCGGGGTGGTCTCCACCGGCGGCGGAGCGACGACCGTCGGGGCGGCGGCCTGCGGCTTCTTCGGGGCCGGTGTCTCGCGCTTCAGCCAGGTCGCCTGACCCGCCACCACGAGCGCGACGCCGTCACAGGCGCCCGCCAGTGCCTGGTTCGTCACACCGAGCGCGTCGGCGAAGGCCCGCCCGACCGGCGTGACCGGAACCAGCGACAGGCCCACCTCGGGGCTGACCAGAACCACCCGTGCCCGGGTCGCCTTCACCGCCTCGGCCAGCGCTGCCACGTCGGCCTCGTCGTCGTTGGGCTGGCGGGCCGGGTTCAGCACCGCCGCGACCCAGCCGCCGAGGTCGTCGACGAGCAGCGTCTCGTCGGGTTTCGCCTCGATGAGCAGCTCGGTGAGCCGGGTCGGGTCGGCGCCGGTCTCCTCGGTCGACCACGACTGCGGACGCCGGCGCTGATGCGCCTCGATCCGCGCCAGCCATTCCGGGTCGTCCTCGCCGCCTACCGCGGTGGCGACGTACCGTACCGACGGCGCGTCTGCCACCAGGGATTCGGCGAACGCGGATTTGCCGGAGCGGATTCCGCCGAGCACCAGGACCGTGTTCCACCGATCTTCGGACATGCCCCGTACCTTAGAGCCGGTCCGCACACGGATACGCCGTAGGGTGGAAGCCCACCGACGGACGACGTGAGGGGGCGGCTCAATGCCGTGGAGTTGGCGGTACGAGGACGTCGACGGCAAGCCCGTCGAAGGACCGGCCGAGACGTTCAGCAGCCAGGCGGACGCCGAGTCCTGGATCGGGCAGGAGTGGCGGCAGCTGCAGGGCGCCGGCGTCAGCACGGTCGTGCTGGTCGAGGACGACCGGGTCGACTATCAGATGAGTCTGCTGCCGGCGGACTGACGTGACTTACGAACCGGTCTACACCCGGACACCGCGCAACGCGTTCATCCCGAGCCCGGTGTTCGTCGGGATCGTCGCGGTCTTCGCGGTCAGCGGCTTCATGACGTGGAGCCGCTTCGGCAACGTCAAGATCGACGTCTTCTTCTTCGTCATCTCGGGCTGGATCATCTCGCTCTGCCTGCATGAGTACGCGCATGCGGTCACCGGGTACTTCTCCGGCGACCTGAGCGTGGCCGACCGGGGTTACCTGCGGCTCAACCCGTTGAAGTACACGCACCCGCTGCTCTCCATCGTGCTGCCGGTGATCGTGGTGATCCTCGGCGGCATCGGCCTGCCCGGTGGCGCGGTCTGGGTCGATCATCGGTACATCCGCAGCCGGCTCAAGGACTCGCTGATCAGCGCGGCCGGACCACTGACCAACGTGGTCCTCGCGCTGATCGTGGCAGTGCCGTTCCTGGCCGGGATGGCGCCCGAGCTGTCCCCGACGGTCTCCGGGCAGTACAACCTGAGCAGCGCGGACCACCTGGAGTTCTGGGCGGCGCTGGCGCTGATCGCGTTCCTGCAGGTGACCGCGAGCGTGCTGAACTTCCTGCCGGTGCCCGGCCTGGACGGCGGCAGCATCATCTCGCCGTGGTTCAGCCCGGCCTACCAGCGTGCCTGGAACCTCGTCGCGCCCTGGGGCTTCCTCCTGCTGTTCCTGCTGCTGTGGCAGACACAGGTGGGCGACTACTTCTACGAGCTGGTGAACTGGCTGGCCGGGCTGATCAACGTGGATCCGTGGCTCTACGCCCTCGGATTCGACCTGATGCGGTTCTGGAGCAGTAGCTAAGGTCGGTTCGCGGGGCTGGACGTCAGCGACGGGTCACGGGTCACGACCGGATCCAGGATCTCGTCGATCGCCTTCATCAGGCCGGCGTCCAGCTCCACCCCGGAGGCCTTCACGTTGTCCCGGACCTGCTCGGGCCGGGACGCCCCGATGATCGCCGCGGAGACGTTGGGGTTCTGCAGCACCCACGCGACGCCGAGCTGCGCCATGGTGAGACCGGCCTGCTCGGCGAGCGGCTGCAGGCGTGCCACCGCGTTCAGCACGTCGTCCTCCAGCCAGCGGGCGATGAACCCGGCGCCGGATTTCTCGTCGGTGGCCCGCGACCCGGCCGGCGGCTGCTGACCCGCCTTGTACTTACCGGTCAGCACACCCTGCGCCAGCGGCGACCAGACGATCTGACCGAGGCCGAGCTCCTCCGACGCCGGCACCACCTCGGCCTCGATGACCCGCCACAGCATCGAGTACTGCGGCTGGTTCGACACCAGGCGGATCTTCAGCTCGTCGGCGAGCGGCTTCGCGGCCCGGATCTCGGCGGCGGTCCACTCGGAGACCCCGATGTAGTGCGCCTTGCCGCGGTGCACCACGTCGGCGAACGCCTCCATGGTCTCCTCCAGCGGCGTGTGGTGGTCGAACCGGTGCGCCTGGTAGAGGTCGACGTACTCGGTGCCGAGCCTGCGCAGGGACCCGTCGATCGACTCCATGATGTGCTTGCGGGACAGTCCGCTGTCGTTCGCGCCCGGGCCGGTCCGCCAGTAGACCTTCGTGAAGATCTCCAGGCCTTCCCGGCGCTCGTCCTTCAGCGCCCGGCCCAGCACCTCCTCGGCGCGGGTGCCGGCGTAGACGTCGGCCGTGTCGAACGTGGTGATGCCCTCGTCGAGGGCCGCGCGCACACAGGCGAGCGCGGCCTCCTCCTCGACCTGGGAACCGTGGGTGATCCAGTTGCCGTAGGCGATCTCGCTGACGAGCAGGCCGGAACGGCCGAGATGACGGTGCTTCATCTTTTCGTTCTACAGCACCGGACGGGCCTCGTCCTCGATCGCCGCCGCGGCCGCCGCCCGGTCCGGGTGTGTCATCTCGGTCAGCGGCTCGCCCGCGCGGTTCAGCGCACCCCACTGACCTGCTGCGTCGCGCACCAGGAACGCCGACGGGTGGATCACCACGGCCGCCCAGGTGGGCTCGATCACCAGTTGCCCGGTCCGGTCCAGCACACCGAAGCCGTCACCCGCGTCGACCACCGCGAGCCCGTCGCCGGTGAAGCCGTCGATCGCGCCGCCCACGTGCAGCGAAGTCGCGAACGCCGGCCAGCGCGGCGGCACCGCGACCCGGCCGGTACGGTCGATCCCGCCCCAGACGCCGTCCTGCCGGATCAGCGCCATCCCGCGCCGGAACGGCCGGGCCTCCTCGAACTCGCCGGGCACCACGGTGTGACCCTGCCGGTTCACCGCGAACCAGCCGCCCTCCGGCTGCCGGGACACCCAGGCGAGGCCCTCGGCGAACGGTCCGGCCGCGAGATAGCCCTCGTCCGCGCTGATCACGACGGTTCCGGACGGGTCGATCAGCTCCCAGGCCGGCGCATCGGGGCGGCGCACCCACGCCAGGCCCTCGGCGAACGGCTGGACCTCGGCGTAGCGCGGTTCGACGGCTGCCGCGTACCCCCAGAGGCCGGTGCCGTCGTCGGGCAGCGGCATCGGCGCCGCGGGGAGGCCGAGCAGCTCGTCACGGGTCCGCGGGTAGGGACCCCAGTTGCTGGAGTTGGTCTTCTGGGCGATCGTGTCGAGGGCCAGCTCGATCCGCTCCACCAGGTCGGGATCACCGCCCTGCCGCACGTCGAGGGCGTGCTCGAAGTGGTTCACGGCCTCCAGGAACCGCCCCTGCTCGAACGCCGAGCGCCCGGCGAGCTCCAAGATCTCAGCCCGCACCCGCGACGGCAGCTCGACCGAATCCGCCCGCGCGTAGAGCCGGTCGGCCTCGGCGAAGTCACCCCGGTACTGCAGCACCTGCGCGAGCCGCGCCTGCGCGATCGAAACCGGTCGCAACTCCCCGCTGGCCTCAGCGTGCCGCAACGCCTCACGCCCATCGGCGAGTGCGTCGTCCAGCTCGCCGAGGACACGCGAGACCACCGCGCGCAGGCTCAGCAGCCCGGCCCGGACGTTGTCACGCTCGGCGAATTCGAGGCGGTCGGTGAGCCGATCGATCAGATCCCACAGCCGGTCCGGCTCATCGACCTGCTCACGCAGCGTTTGCGGGTCGAAGGTCCACGGGAAGGACGCCAAAATCTGCTCGGGGTCAGCCCGCCGCCTTTCGGCGCCGGCTCGTTGGTCACGACGCTGCCGCACTCTGGGTACGGGGGGAGCCAGCTCACCGACAGCCTGATCGCTCTCGGGCAGCGGGGTGGGGGTCGCCTCTGCTTCGCCCGTCGTGGGGTGGATCGGTTCGGTGGCGTCGGGCTCGGGGGTTTCCGGCTCGGGCGTGTCCGTTTCTGATTCGTTGAGGGTTGGTTCGGGGTCCTCGCTCGGTGCCGGGATCAGGGCGTCGAGGGGGGCGGTCTCCTCGTCGGGGAGCGTCCCGGCCAGTGAGGTGGTGATGACGACGGTGGCGGGCTCGTCGATCTCGGGTGTGGCGAGGAGTTCGGTCGCGGGTTCCTCGATGAGTTCGGTGACGGGTGCCGTGACGGGTTCCGTGACGGGTTCCGTGATGAGTTCGGTGGCCGGTTCCGCGATGAGTTCTGTTTTCGGTTCCACGATCAGCGCCGTGGGAGGTTCCTCGATCGGCTCAGTGGCGGGTTCGAGGATGAGTTCGGTCGCGGGTTCGTCGATCAGGGCCGTGGGCGGTTCCACGATCAGCTCGGTGGCCGGTTCCACGATCGGCTCGGTGGCCGGTTCCACGATCAGCTCGGTGGCGGGGTCCTCGATCGGCTCGGTGACCGGCTCGTCCGTGTCGGGCTGCCCGCCGAACGACTGGAAGTCAGCGAAAGGCTGGTCATAGCCCAGATCGTCGTCGGCCTCCGCCTGGAGCAGCGTCTCCGTGACGGGTTCTTCGGCCGGAAGGATCTCGATCTCGGGGAGTTCCTCAGCGACGAGCGCCTCTTCAGCAACCGGTTCCGCCGCAGCCTCGTGGGGGAATGGCTCCTCGGTGAGAACGTGGAGGACCGTCAGTTCCGCTTCCGGCTCGTAGACCGGTTCCTCAAGGACCGGTTCCTCAAGGACGGGCTCGTCAAGGACCAGTTCGTCGGCGACGGGTTCGTCGGCGGCCAATTCGTCGGCGACGGGTTCGTCAACGACCAGTTCCTCAGCCACCGGCTCTTCAACGGCCAGCTCTTCGGCGACCGGCTCTTCGGCGGCCGGGTCTTCGACGGCCAGTTCCTCGGCGACCGGCTCTTCGACGGCCACTTCCTCGGCGACGACGACCTCGGCGACCGGCTCCTCGGTGGCCTCTTCCGCGACCTCTTCGGTGGTCTCCAGGGCAGGCGCGAACCAGCCCTGCGGCCGTACCTCGGTAGCCGCCTCCGCCTCGGCCTCCACCGGCTCGGCTTCTGCTTCGGGCACGGGCGTGGTAGCCCCGAGCCCACTCATCGACAGCAGCCAGCCGAGACCGTGCGGCTCTTCGGGCTCCGGCTCCTCGGCACGGTCGGATTCCTCGGGCCGGGCGTGCGCCGCCGGCCGCGGTTCCACCGGTGCGGCAGGCGCTTCGGCAGCCTCCTCGTAGGGCGCGGCATGCGCACCACCCGGCCGCGTCTCGATCACCTGGGTGTGCTCGAAGTCCCGCTCAGGCGCGACCGCCGGACCGGCCAGGTCCGCCCGGCGCACGTCGATCGGCTGCGTGCTCTCCTCACCCACGACGGGACCCGGCTCGACACCCACAGTCCCGGAGACCGGCGTGATCGGCTCCCCGCCCACAACGTGCTGCGACTCGCCCTCAGCCCCCGGCACCACCGGAACCGCACCATGCCCGAACGGCCCGGACACCGGCTGCACGGCCGGCCCGGATACCGGTTGCACGGCCGGCCCGGACACCGGCTGCACGGGCGGGTACACCGCCGCGGGGGGCGCGACCGGCTGCGGCGGAGTCATGCGCGTGGGCTGCGCGGCCGGCCGCGACGGGGCCGGCGCGTTCCGCTCCGGGGGCACCGGGCGGAGATCGAACGGTGCTTCCGGAGTCCGGCCGTCACGCGCAGAGCGGCGGTCATCGGAGTACGCGGGGAACGCCTCAGGCGGCGCAGGCCGCGCACTGCCATAGGTGGGACCCGACGGTGACACCGGTCCGGACACCGGCCGACCCTGCTGGTCGGGCATAGGGCGACCGTGCTGCTCGGGCATGGGACGACCGTGCTGCTCGGGCATCGGGCGACCGTGCTGGTCCGGCTGGGGACGACCGTGCGGGTCCGGCATGGGGGCAGGCCACGGGGCGCGCTGATCCGATGCGGGGCGACGGTTCGGAAGGCCGGAATCGCGGTATCCGGGTTCCTGCGGCGGCCGGCCATAACCAGCGGGCGGCACAGGCCCAGCAGGCGCACCCGACGGCATGGGCGCACCGGGCGACATGGGACCAGAACCGGGCGGCACAGGCCCGCTGAAGCGACCCTGCGGACCCTGCCCATGCCGGCCATCCCCGTGCGGCGGCACCGGCCCACCCGCCTGCTGCGGCGGCCCCTGAGTGCCCCCATACGGCGGCACCGGCCCACGACCAGCACCCTGAGGCGGCATCGGAGCAGGTGGAACGGCTGCCGGCGGCACAGCTCCAGGCGGCACGGAACCACCCGGACCATCCGGACGATTCCCATAGGTCTGAGGCGGCATCGCCTCGCGCCCCCACGGCCCACCCTCAGCCGGCCGAGGAGACCCATAGTGACCCGGCTGTCCAGACCCGTGCTGTCCAGACCCATGCTGCCCGGCCACGTGCTGCCCAGGCGCGTGCTGCCCCGGACCACCGTGCCGAGGCCCATCCTGCTGAGGAGAGCCGTGCTGAGGCGCACCGTGCTGAGGAGAGCCGTACTGTCCGGACCCGGGACCAGGACCGGGGCCCTGCGCCATCCCAGGCTGCCTGTACACCGGCCCCCCACGCCGCGGCTCCGGCCCTCCAGCCGACCGCGACCAATCTTCAGCGAACCGCTCCTGCACCCGAGCAGGCCGATTCCACGACGGCTCCTCCCGGGGCCCCCGTGGTTCCTCGGGCCACGTAGGCGCCGGAACCGGCGCCGGCCCGACCGTGGCACGCCCCCGCCCACGCCCGTCACCACCAGGACTGACCGGCGCCGAGCTGATCGGCATCCCACTGACGGGCACCCCGCTGACCGGCACGCCACTCATCGGGACACCACTCATGGGCACGCCACTCATCGGTACGCCATTGACCGGAACACCACTGGTGGGCGCACCGCTGGCCGGCGCCGCGCTTCCCTGGGACGCCTCGTAGACCGGTGTGTGCACGGCCTTCCGGCGTCCCGGGTCACCCGGATAACGCTGGCCCGGGAGCGGCGCCCACTCCCAGGTGATCTCGTAGACCCACGCCGGTTCGTCGTCCCAGCTGTCCGGACCCGGCCGGGAGCTCCAACCGTTCATCGGGCGGCCATCGGGCGGCCCGGCAGTTGGCAACTCTCCGTCACGGCGTACTCCACCTTGTCCAAAATTCGTGCCGTGGGCGGCCGGGGACCGGGTTAGAGTCGCCCGGCTCCACTGCGGGGGGTTTTCGAAAGGAGATTAACGGCGTGGGCCGGATGGACGCCAGCGTGCTGACGATCTCTCGAATCGGTCCGTTCCGCAGCTCGGCCACTACTTTCGGTGTGCTTGTCGGGTCGGGTTTCCGGAGGTACTCCACCTACCGGCAAGCCACCATAGCCGGATCGTTCACCAACATCGTCTTCGGCTTCCTGCGCTGCTCGGTGCTGCTGGCCCTGGCGGCGGGGGTGGCCGGGCAGCGACCGGCGGGATACGACCCGGAGCAGCTCGCGACCTACGTCTGGGTGGGGCAGGGGTTACTCGCGGTGATCGGCATCTGGGGCTGGACCGAGCTCGCCGAGCGGATCCGCAGCGGCGACATCGCAGCCGACCTGTTACGTCCGGTCTCCCCGGTGACCAGTTATCTCGCCGCTGACCTGGGCCGGGCGCTGCATGCGATGCTCACCCGGTTCGGCCCGCCGCTGGTGGCCGGCGCGATCTTCTTCCCGTTGCATCTGCCGACGCGCTGGCAGACCGTTCCTCTCTTTCTGCTCTCGGTGATCCTGGCAGTGGTGATCTGCTTCGGCTGTCGTTATGTCGTCAATGCGACCGCCTACTGGCTGCAGGACGCCCGGGGCCCGATCACGCTCTGGACGCTCGGCTCCGGTGTGCTGGGCGGGCTCTACTTCCCGTTGCGGCTGCTGCCGGACTGGTTCACCATCACGCTCTGGCTGGGCACGCCGCTGCCGAGCCTGCTGCAGGCGCCGCTCGACGTGATCGCCGAGCGGGACGGCCCCGCGCTGCAGGCCGGGCTGGTGGTGGTTCAGGCGTACTGGGCGGTGGTGGTTCTTGCTGTTGCCGCTTTCGTGCAGCGCCGCGCGGAGCGCAAGCTGGTGGTGCAGGGTGGGTGACCTGCTCGCCTACCGTGCCCTGTTCGGCGCGCAGGCCCGCTCGGTGCTCATGTACCGCACGTCGTTCCTGGTCGAGCTGCTCGGCAACATGGGCGCCACGGTCTTCGACGTGATCACGGTGGTGGTGCTGTTCCGGGCGGCGCCGCAGGTGGGCGGTTTCACCCTGGCCGAGGCGGTGCTCACGGTGGGGCTCAGCTCGGCCGGTTTCGCTCTCGCGGACATGCTGGTCGGCAACGTGGACCGGCTCAAGGTCTATGTCCGAGCGGGGGCGCTCGACGCGGTGCTGGTCCGGCCGCTGCCGGCCCTGCCGCAACTGTTGCTGATGGACCTGCCGCTGCGGAAGGCGCTGCGCGTGGTCTTCGGGTTCGTCGTGCTCGGCGGGGCGCTCGCGATCAACGACATCGACTGGACGCCGGCCCGGATCGCGCTCGTCGCCGTGACTCCGCTCGCCGCGGCGGCCTTCTTCGGCTCGATCTTCGTGATCAGCGCGTCGATGGCGTTCTGGTGGGTCGAATCCGGCGAGATAGGGGCCGCTTTCACCTACGGCGGCCGGGATTTCACCTCGTACCCGATCACGGTTTACGGCCCGTGGTTCCGCGGCCTCTTCGCGTACACGCTGGGCTTTGCCTTCGTCGCCTATCAGCCGGCGCTGGCGCTGCTCGGCCGGACCGATCCCCTGGGTCTGCCGGCCGTGGCCGGCTACCTTTCGCCGCTGGTGGCGCTCCCCGCGGTGATCATCGCCGCCGGGGTGTGGCGCACCGGCATCCGCCACTATCGGAGCACCGGCTCATGATCAAAATGCAGGATCTGAGAAAAGACTTCACGGTACGGGTCAAAGCCGGTCGATTCCGGAGGACGAAACGCGTCGTCCCCGCTGTGGACGGGATCAGTCTCCGGATCGACCGTGGGGAGATGGTCGGCTACATCGGCCCGAACGGCGCCGGGAAATCGACCACGCTCAAGATGCTGACCGGCGTGCTGATGCCGTCCTCGGGGGAGGTGTCGGTCTGCGGGCTGGCGCCGGTGCCGCAGCGCACCCGGCTGGCGCTGCGGATCGGCGTCGTCTTCGGGCAGCGCTCCCAGCTCTGGTGGGACCTGCCGCTGCGCGAGTCGTTCGGGCTGTTGCGGCACATCTACCGGGTGCCCGCCGAGGAGCACGCGGCCCGGTTGCGGCGCTGCCGTGCGCTGCTCGATCTGGACGAGTTCATGGACACCCCGGTACGGCAGTTGTCGCTCGGCCAGCGGATGCGCGGCGAGCTGACGGCGGCCCTGCTGCACGGCCCGGAGGTGCTGTTCCTGGACGAGCCGACGATCGGGCTCGACGTGGTGAGCAAGCAGGCGGTCCGCGCGTTCCTCGCCGACCTGGGCGCGAGCGGGGACGTGACGCTGGTACTCACCACGCACGATCTCGCCGACATCGAGCGGTTGTGCGAGCGGCTCGTGGTGATCGACCACGGGCGGGTGGTGCACGACGGGACGATCGAGGCGCTGCACGCGCGGTACGGGTCCCGCCGCAGTCTCGTGGCTGACCTGGAACGGCCACTGCCCCTCGACTTCGAACTTCCCGGCGCGATCCTGACGACCGTCGAGGCGGGACGGCACCGGGCGACGTTCGCCCTGGAGTCGGCGAGCGCGGGCGCGGCCGTGGCGGCACTGGTGTCGGCCGTCGGCGTTCGTGACCTGTCGCTGCTGGAACCGGACATCGAGGACGTGGTGGCCAGGCTCTACACGTCTACCGATGTTCCATGATCAGCACTGCTCGGGAGGGTTCGAGGGCCTCGTACCGGTGCGGGACGTCCCCCGGGAACGTCACGTAGTCCCCGGGCCCCACCTCGACCGGCTCCTCGACCGGCCCGGTCCGGATCCGTCCCGACGACACCACGATGTGCTCGATGCTGCCCGGAATGTGCGCCTCGGCCTCCCGTGGCTCACCGGGCTCCAGTTCCATCACGTAGATGTCCCGCCGGGTGTTCGGTGACCCGGTCGCGAGCAGCGTCGCCACGAAATCGGCGTGATCCGAGCGCAGCCGTGGACCCTCGCCGGCCCGCACCACCCGTACCGGTGATGGCGGCGGCTCGACCAGCCTGCTGAACGGGATGCCGAGCGCGACGCCGAGTGCCCACAGCGTCTCGATGCTCGGATTGCCGGTGCCCGCCTCCAGCTGGGAGAGCGTCGACTTCGCCAGTCCCGCGCGACGGGCCAGCTCGGTCAGGGAGATCCCGGCGCGGTCCCGTTCCCTGCGCAGGGCGGCCGCGATGACGGCCAGCGGCGGTGCCGACTGCTGCATGTTCGCTCCATCGGACAGGTTGTTCGGTTTGACGAACCGTTCGCGTTCGTTCATCGTAGCGAACATGAGTACGGTGAAACGAACACTGCGGGACGTGGGCGCGCTCGGCGCCGCCATGGTCGCGGTGGGCGCTTCCTTCGGCGCCATCGCGATCGCGTACGGGCTGCCACCGTGGACGCCGATCGCCATGTCCACGGTCGTCTTCGCCGGGGGCTCCCAGTTCCTCGCGGCCGGCCTGATCGCGGCCGGCAACCCGATCGCCGCCGTACTGGCCGGGCTGCTCCTCAACGCCCGGCACCTGCCGTTCGGCCTGGCCGTCGCGAGCACCATCGGCGGCAGCTGGCGCCATCGTCTGATCGGCAGCCACATCATGACCGACGAGGCCGTCGCGTTCGCCCTGGCCGAGACCGACCCGGCCCAGCGGCGCCGGATCTACTGGCTGGTCGGCACGACCCTCTTCGTCACGTGGAACATCGGCACCGTCCTCGGTGTCCTGCTGGGCGGCGCCACCGGAGACCCGGACGCCCTGGGCCTGGACGCCGCGTTCCCCGCCGCGCTGATCGCCTTGATCCTCCCCAGCCTGCGCGACCGTCCGACGCGGCTGGTCGCTCTGGCGGGCGCGGCCACAGCGGTAGCCCTGACCCCGGTGCTGCCGGCCGGCCTCCCCGTCCTGTGCGCCCTGCTGGGTCTGCTGGTCCTGCTGGCCCCGTCCAGGTTCCTGAACCCCCGTGTCGCTCCCGCGGAGGAGACCCGATGCTGATAGCCGCCATCCTCGCGCTCGGCATGGGCACCTATGCCATCCGCCTGAGCGGAGTGCTCCTCCGTGAACGCCTCGAACTCTCCGACAACCTTCAACGGCTGCTCCCGATGGCTGCCGCGTCACTGCTGGCCGCCCTGGCAGCCACCGCAGCCCTGATGGCAGGAAGCGAGTTCACCGGCCCGGCCCGCCCCACGGGAGTCCTGATAGGCGCCGTGCTGGCGTACCGCCGGGCCCCCTTCGTAGCCGTAGTCCTGGCAGCAGCCACCACAACAGCCCTACTACGCCTAGCCGGCGTCCCCTAGCCCCAACGCCGCTCAGTTAGCCGGCGAGGCGAGGCCATGTGCGGCGGTGCCATGCGCGGCGGTGCCATGTGCGGCGATGGGGTGGCGTGGCAAGGTGTGGCGCTTGGCAGAGCGGCATGGCGCGGCGAGACGTGGCGGGCGGCGGCGCGGCGTGGTGTGGGCCCTCCCCGCCCAAGACCGCCCCAGCCAGCGCAAAACCGCCAAGCCGAAGAAGCAAGCCGCCGAAGAGAGTCAAGCCGGCAAAAGACCCGATCAGATCTTGGCGCCGAACGAGACCTTGGCCTTGGGGATGCGCATCCGGCGGAACGTCAGCCCGCGCATGATCCCGTACAGATAAAGGGACCCCATCCGCTGCGAACTGTCCGGGAACCGCTCCCGCACCATCCTCTTGATCTTGCGAGCGATCAGAATGCTGTCCACCAGCACGGCCAGCGCCAGCAGCGCCCAGATCAGCGTGCTGATGTTCTGCACGGTGCGGTTCGGCACCGAGGAGCCGATCAGGACCACCACAGCCCCGGCGATGAACCACGAGCCCACGGTGTGCCGGGAGTCGACGATGTCACGGACCAGCGACCGCTCCGGACCCCGGTCGCGGGCGAGCAGGTAACGCTCGTCCCCGTTGCGCATGCCCTCGTTCGCCTCGGCGCGCTCGGCTCGCTGCCGCTCGCGCAGCTGCTTGTAGGCCTCTTTGCGGTTCTCCGGCGCCTTGTCCTGCACCCGGCGGCCGGTGGCCGTCCGCTTCGGCGTGACCACGCCCAGCTCTTTCTTGCTGGGTGTGTAGCTCTTGGGCCGGGACTCGGCGGAGGTCGTCACCTCTTCCACCTGAGCGGGGGCGACGTCTTCTGGCTTGCGGCGAAACAGCGGGGACACGTCAGCAGCGTAGCCAAACGGCGCGGTGTGTCACACACCGCGCCGTTGATCGTGACGAAGATGCAGCTCAGGGACGCTCGACGTGGGCGCCGAGGGCGGCCAGCTTGGCTTCGAAGTCCTCGTAGCCGCGCTCGATCAGGTTGACGCCGTAGACCCGCGAGGTGCCTTCGGCGGCCAGCGCCGCGATCAGGTGCGCGAAACCGGCCCGCAGGTCGGGGATGCGCAGGTCGGCGGCGTGCAGCTTGGACGGGCCGGCGATCACCGCGGAGTGCATGAAGTTGCGGCGGCCGAAGCGGCACGGGGTGCCACCGAGGCAGTCCCGGTAGACCTGGATGGTGGCGCCCATCTGGTTGAGCGCCTCGGTGTAGCCGAGCCGCTGCTCGTACACCGTCTCGTGCATGATCGAGATGCCGCGGGCCTGGGTCAGGGCGACGACCAGGGGCTGCTGCCAGTCGGTCATGAAGCCGGGGTGCACGTCGGTCTCCAGCGCGACGGCCTTGAGCTCGCCGCCGGGGTGCCAGAACTTGATGCCACCCTCGGCGCCGGTCACGCCGGGGCGGGCGATCCGGTCGTCGGTGATCTTCAGCTCGCCGCCGATGGAGCGGAAGACGTTCAGGAACGTCATCATGTCGGCCTGGCGGGCGCCGACGACCTCGATCTCGCCACGGGTGGCGAGCGCGGCGGCGGCCCAGCTGGCGGCCTCGATGCGGTCCGGGATCGGCTTGTGCTCGTACCCGTAGAGCCTGGGCACGCCCTGGATCTCGATGACCCGGTCGGTGTGCACGGTGATGATGGCGCCCATCTTCTGCAGGATGCAGATGAGGTCCATGATCTCCGGCTCGATGGCGGCGTTGCGCAGCTCGGTGACGCCCTCGGCGCGGACCGCGGTGAGCAGCACCTGCTCGGTGGCGCCGACGCTCGGGTACGGCAGTTCCAGCTTGGCCCCGTGCAGACCGTTCGGGGCGCTCAGGTGCATGCCCTCGGGGGTCTTGTCGACGACCGCGCCGAACTCGCGCAGCGCCCGGATGTGGAAGTCGATCGGGCGCGGGCCGATGTGGCAGCCGCCCAGGTCGGGGATGAACGCGTGACCGAGACGGTGCAGCAGCGGACCGCAGAGCAGGATCGGGATCCGGCTGGACCCGGCATGCACGTTGATCTCGTCGGTGCTGGCGCTCTCCACGTTGGTGGGGTCCATCACCAGCTCGCCGTCCTCGGTGCCGTCGGTGACCTTCACACCGTGCAGCTCGAGGAGGCCGCGGACGACCTCGACGTCCCGGATGCCGGGCACGTCGTAGAGGTGGCTCGGTGACTCGCCCAGCAGGGCGGCGACCATCGCCTTGGAAACGAGGTTCTTGGCGCCACGGACCCGGATCTGACCCTGCAGCGGCGTGCCGCCGTGCACGATCAGGACATCGTCGGTCAACGTAACCTCCAGCCGGCGGGCGATGGGTTCGCCCGGTGTACGAGGGGGCAGAGCGTGGGCGGGGGTACCCGATTCTGCAACCGGGGAAGCATAGCGCTGAGTGACAACCGCGCCAGTCGTAGAGGGGTACGAAACGCCGTTGACTAAGGCAGCATTAACGAACCCATCATAGAGATGGATTCAAATGACTACTCAGCGTTACGGCAGGGCGAGCATCTGGTCGAGCGCGACCCGGGCCTCGTGGGCGGTCTTCTCGTCGACCGTGATCACGTTCGGGACCCGGCCGGCGACGAGTTCCTCGAGCGCCCAGACGAGGTGCGGCAGGTCGATGCGGTTCATCGTCGAGCAGTAGCAGACCGCCCGGTCGAGGAACATGATCTGCTTGTCCGGGTGGGCGAGCGCCAGACGCCGTACCAGATTGAGCTCGGTGCCGACGGCCCAGGACGAACCGGCGGGGGCGGCCTCCAGGGCCTTGATGATGTACTCGGTGGAGCCGACGTAGTCGGCGGCCCGGACCACCTCGTGGCGGCACTCGGGGTGCACCAGGACGTTCACGCCCGGCACCCGTTCCCGCACCTCACGCACGCTGTCCAGGGTGAACCGGCCGTGCACCGAGCAGTGCCCGCGCCAGAGGATCATCCGGGCGTCGCGCAGCTGCTCGTCGGTCAGCCCGCCCTTCGGCTTGTGCGGGTCGTAGAGGACGCAGTCGTCCAGGTCGAAGCCCATCTCCAGCACCGCGGTGTTGCGGCCGAGGTGCTGGTCGGGCAGGAAGAAGACCTTGGAGCCCTGCTCGAACGACCAGTCCAGGGCGCGCTTGGCGTTGGACGAGGTGCAGACCACACCGGAGTTACGGCCGACGAAGCCCTTGATGTCGGCGGAGGAGTTCATGTAGGTCACCGGCACGATCTGGTCGGTGATGCCGAGGTCCTGGAAGTGCTCCCAGGCGGTCTCCACCTGCCCCAGGACGGCCATGTCGGCCATCGAGCACCCGGCCGCGAGGTCGGGCAGGATCACGCGCTGGTCTTTACCCGTCAAGATGTCGGCGCTCTCGGCCATGAAGTGCACGCCGCAGAAGACGATGAACTCGGCCTCCGGACGGGCCGCCGCCTGCTGGGCGAGCTTGAACGAGTCACCGGTGACGTCGGCGAACTGGATCACCTCGTCGCGCTGGTAGTGGTGACCGAGAACGAACACCCGGGAGCCGAGCGCCTCCTTCGCCGCGCGGGCCCGTGCCACCAGGCCGGGGTCGCTGGGTGCGGGCAGGTCGCCGGGGCAGTCCACGCCCCGCTCGCTGGCCGGGTCGGTGCCCTGGCCGAGCAGGAGCAGGGCCAGCGGGGTGTTCTGAGGTTCGGTCCAGGTCGACGTCACGTCCCTCATCGTTACACAGGCCCCGGCACCGAGGCTGCGCCCGGACGGGGTGTGCTGCCACACTCGCGGGTGTGCGCGTACTGATCTGTCCGGACAAGTTCGCCGGCACCCTTTCCGCCCCCGCCGTCGCCGATGCGATAGCCGAGGGCTGGTCCGTCCCCGATGACGTCCTTGTCCGCCGCCCACTGGCCGACGGCGGACCCGGTTTCGTGGAGGTGCTGGCCACCGCGCTGGACGGCCGCCGCATCCCGGTGGACACGGTCGACCCGCTGGGCCGCCCGGTGCGGGGTGAGATCTTCACAACCGGGCCGATCGCGTACGTCGAGAGCGCGCAAGCCTGTGGCCTGCATCTCCTGGAGGCGGCCGAGCGTGACCCCAAGGTGACGACCTCCTACGGACTCGGGCTGCTGCTCACCGCCGCGGTCGAGTCGGGCGCGACCGAGGTGGTGGTCGGGCTCGGCGGCTCCGCGGTGAACGACGCGGGCGCCGGGATGCTCGCCGCGCTCGGCGCCGCCCCGGTCGACGTGTCCGGGAACGCCCTGCCCTACGGCGCCGCCCCGCTGATCACCGCGGCCGGGCTGGCCGGTGAGCCGCGCCTGCGGCAGGTCAGCCTGGTGGCGGCGACCGACGTCGACAACCCGCTGACCGGCCTGCACGGCGCCAGCAACGTCTTCGGCCCGCAGAAGGGCGCCTCCCGCGAGGACGTGCTGCGCCTGGACGCGGCTCTGGAGCATTTCGCCGGTGTGCTGGAGAAGGCGTTCGGGCGTACCGGCCTGAGAGAGGAACCGGGCGGCGGCGCCGCAGGCGGCCTGGGCGCCGCCCTGATCGCGCTCGGCGGCCGGGTGACCTCCGGTATCAACATGGTCACGAATCTGATCGGGCTCGACGCCGAGCTGGACGCCGCCGACCTGGTGATCACGGGGGAGGGGTCGTTCGACCACCAGTCGCTGCGCGGCAAGGTGGTGGCCGGGATCGCGGCCGGCGCCCGGGACCGGGGTCTGCCGTGCGTGGTGCTGGCCGGGCGCAACGAGACCGGGCACCGGGAGGCCGCGGCGGCCGGGGTGACCGAGACGCACACCCTCGTCGAGCATTTCGGTTCGGTCGAGACCGCTCTCGCCGAACCCGCGCGCGGCCTGCGGGAACTCGCCGGAGCGCTGGCCGCCCAGTGGAGCAGGTGATCTAAAAAGCACCCGGATTGGGAATCTCGGGAATTGGGGTTAGCGTTGGCCTGTACGGCACCAGTCCGCACCTGGCAGGGAGATACCTAGTGACCACAGAAGCGCACACCGAGTCGACCGAGGCGACCGCCCCGACCGGCGTCACCCTCACCGACGTCGCCGCGGTGAAGGTCAAGGCCCTGATCGAGCAGGAAGGGCGCGACGACCTGCGCCTGCGCATCGCCGTACAGCCCGGTGGCTGCTCCGGCCTGCGCTACCAGCTCTTCTTCGACGAGCGTTCGCTCGACGGCGATGTCGTGAACGACTTCGGCGGCGTCGAGGTCGTCGTGGACCGGATGTCCGCGCCGTACCTCGCGGGCGCGACGATCGATTTCGCGGACCGCATCGACGCTCAGGGCTTCACGATCGACAACCCGAACGCGCAGAACTCCTGCGCCTGCGGCGACTCGTTCCACTGAGCCGCCGGAAAGCAACGACCAACAGGCCGTCCCGTTAACGGGGCGGCCTGTTGTGCTTCACCGGCCGGTAGTCTCAGGGCGTAACAGCCCCTGTCCCCGACCCTGAGGGCCGAAATGAAGATCGCCGTCACCGGCTCGATCGCCACCGACCATCTGATGCACTTCCCCGGCAAGTTCGCCGACCAGCTGATCGCCGATCAGCTGCACAAGGTGTCGCTCTCCTTCCTCGTCGACGACCTCGTGGTGCGCCGCGGCGGCGTCGCCCCGAACATCGCGTTCGGGATGGGCAAGCTGGGCCTGCGCCCGATCCTGGTGGGAGCGGTCGGCGCGGACTTCGCCGACTACCGGTCCTGGCTCGAGCGGCACGGGGTGGACTGCGACTCGGTGCACGTCAGCGACGTGGCGCACACCGCCCGGTTCGTCTGCACCACGGACGACGACCTGAACCAGATCGCCTCGTTCTACGCGGGCGCGATGGCCGAGGCCCGCAACATCGAGCTGGCGCCGGTGAACGAGCGGGCCGGCGGCCTCGACCTGGTGCTGGTCGGCGCGAACGACCCGGCCGCGATGATCCGACACTCGCAGGAGTGCCGGGCCCGGGGCTACGCGTTCGTGGCCGACCCGTCGCAGCAGCTGGCCCGGATGGACGGCTCGGACGTGCTGAGCCTGATCCGCGGCGCCGAGTACCTGATGACGAACGAGTACGAGCGTTCGCTGCTGGAGACCAAGGCCGGCCTCACCTCGGAGCAGGTGCTGGACGAGGTCAAGATCCGGGTCACCACGCTCGGCAAGGACGGCGTGGAGATCACCGGGCGGGGGATCGAGCGGATCCACGTGCCGGTCGTCCCGGACGTGATCGGCGAGGACCCGACGGGTGTCGGCGACGGCTTCCGCGCCGGCTTCTTCGCGGGCGTCTCCTGGGGCCTCGGCCTGGAGCGTTCGGCGCAGGTCGGCTCGCTGGTGGCGGCGCTGGTCCTGGAGACCGTCGGCACCCAGGAGTACGACATCAGGGCCGCCGACTTCAGCAAGCGCTTCGCCGCCGCGTACGGCGACGAGGCCGCCGCCGAGATCGCCGCGCACCTGCCCAAGTAAAGCTAGGAAACAACATGGTTCTCGCGGTCTTCGCCGGCCTGCCCGGCGTCGGCAAGAGCACGCTCGCCGCGCAGGTGGCCACCGAGCTGCCCGCGGCGGTGCTCGCCGTCGACACTGTCGACTTCACGCTCCAGCGGTACGGGGTGCAGGAGCACCGGCCCGGCTACGCCGCCTACGGCGTGGTGGCCGCGCTCGCCGAGGAACAGCTCAAGATCGGCCACAGCGTGATCATCGACGCGGTGAACCCGGTCAAGTCGGCCCGTGAGCTCTGGGTGGAGCTGGCGGACCGGATGGACGTGCCGCTGCGCGTGGTCGAGGTGATCTGCGGCGATGACGCGGAGCACCGCCGCCGGGTCGAGGCGCGGTACGCGGCGCGCGACCACGAGGGCATCCCCGACTGGGTGCGGGTCCTGGAGCGCCAGGCGGAGTACGAGCCGTACCTCGGCCCCCGCCTGGTCGTCGACACGTTCCTGGCGAAGGACCCGGTCCCGCAAGTGTTGTCATATCTCGGGAACAGCCGCTGACACGCGATTGCCGCCGGTGAGATGGCACGTGGTTTTCCGACGCCGCGGGGTTTGCGGTGGCGGAAAACCGCCTGCCATCTCACCGGTTACCAGGCAATCGCCGCGGAGCGAAGCGAAGCCGGCTAGCAGAGTCTTCTGACGTCGAACTGATGGCCGTGGCCGGCGACGAACTCCTGACCCTTCATGCGGCACCAGGCGGGGATGTCGTTGGCCGCGGCCGGATCGTCCGCGAGCACCCGGACGATCTCGCCGATCGGCACGTCCGGCATCGCCTTGGCCAGCTTGATCACCGGCAGCGGGCAGCGCTGACCGAGGCAGTCCAGCGTGATCACAGCCCGGCCTCCTTGCGGATGTCACCGACCAGGCCGGGCAGCACCGCGAGGAACCGCTCGATCTCCTCGGGCGTGGTGTCCCGGTGCAGCGACACCCGGACGTTGCCGTGGCTGAGTACGCCCATCGCCTCCAGCACGTGGCTGGGCCGCAGCGTGGACGACGTGCACGAGGAGCCGGACGACACCGCGAAACCGTGCCGGTCCAGCGCGTGCAGCAACGCCTCGCCGTCCACGTAGAGGCAGCTGAACGTGACCAGGTGGGGCAGCCGGTCGGCCGGGTCGCCGACGATCTCCACGTCCGGCACGGTGGCGGCCACCCGGTCCCGGATCCGGTCGACGAGCGCGCTCAGCCGTACCCTCTCGGTCTCGGCCTCGGCGGCGACGGCCCGCAGGCTCGCCGCGGCCGCGACCACCGCCGGCAGGTCGAGCGTGCCCTGCGAGCGCGGGTTATAAAGATCATCTTGGGGCAGCGGTGAGATCCACCGCACACCCTTGCGCACCACCAGGACACCCACGCCCGGCGGACCGCCCCACTTGTGGGCGCTCGCGCTGAGAAGAGACCATCCCGAGGGTACGGGCATCCGCCCCACCGTCTGGGCGGCATCCACGAACAACGGCACGCCGGCCTCCGCGCAGAGTTCCGCGGCGGCTGCCACGGGCTGCGCCGTGCCCACCTCGTGACTGGCACTGATCAGGCTCGCCAGGGCGACGCCCGGCGCCGCGACGGCTCGTCCCCAGGCCTCCAGGTCGAGTCTGCCGAGACGGTCCACACCCACCTCGGAAACGTCCGACCAGGACAGCAGGACGGCGGAGTGCTCGATCGCCGAGCGGACCAGGGTGCTGCCGGCCCGTTTGCGTCCGGCCAGGCCACCGAGGACAGCGGCTTGAGCGGCGGCTGTGCCGGAGGGCCAGAAGGAGACCTCGTCCGCCCGTACCCCCAGGATCTGCGCGACCACCGCGGTGGCCGCCTCGCGCAGCTGCTGGGCCCGGCGCCCGGCCGCGTAGAGCCGCGCCGGGTCGGCCCAGCCGTCGGCGAGCGCTGCCAGCAGCGCCTCCTTTGTCACCGGATGGAGGGGAGCCGCGCTTGCGGCGTCCAGGTATACCGGCTGCCCGGCCGGATCGCCTGTGTAATCCACACTCCGAACGGTATCGTCCGGTTGTCCGGGCGTTTGCTTTCGATCGACCTACGCCCCCCGGTGGCGGGCGGTCCGGTCTTGGTCGAGTAGTGTGCGACCGTCGGTGAGCCTTGCCGCCAGGTGTCCGTTTTCGGGCCGGCGGCGCTGCTAAGGAGGCAGAAGCAGGTGGGCGCAAGGAGTTCGGCCACACGGCCGCGGGCAGTAGGCCGAGCGGCCGGGCTGGGTCTCGGCGGTGCGACGCTGCTGACGCTGCTCTCGGGTTGTTCGCTGCAGGACTGGGGCGACACGTTCAGCCACTTCGGATGGCCGAGCAACGGCATCAGCCTGCAAGCGCACGAGATGTACGACCTGTGGATCGCATCGGTGATCGCAGCTCTCGCAGTCGGTATCGGCGTGTGGGGCCTGATCTTCTGGTGTGTGATCCGGTATCGCAAGCGCGGCGACGAGCTGCCCGTGCAGACCCGGTTCAACATGCCGATGGAGATCCTCTACACGGTCACGCCGGTCCTCATCGTCGCGGTGCTCTTCTACTACACCGCGATCGTGCAGACCAGCGTGGACAAGCTGTCGAAGAACCCCGACCAGGTCGTCGAGGTCGTCGCTTTCAAGTGGAACTGGCAGTTCAACTACCGCGACGGCATGGGCGAGAAGGCCAACACGGTGGCGTCGACCATCGGGTCCTCGGACGTCATCCCGATCCTGGTGCTGCCGGTCGGTGAGAAGATCCGCTTCGAGGAGACCAGCAAGGACGTCATCCACTCGTTCTGGGTGCCGGAGATGCTGTTCAAGCGGGACGTCTTCCCGGGCAGCGTGCGCAACGTCTTCGAGGTCACGCTGGACAAGGAAGGCCGCTACGTCGGGCGGTGCGCGGAGCTCTGCGGCACCTACCACGCCTTCATGAACTTCGAGCTGGTCGTCGTCTCCCCGACGAAGTTCGACCAGTTCCTGGACTCGAAGAAGACGGGCGCCTCGACCCAGGAGGCGATGGCTGCGATCGGGTTCACCGGTGCGGAGTCGTACGCGACGACCACGTCGCCGTTCAACACCCGCCGCCAGCAGCACAGCTGGAACCAGCCCGAGACCGTAGCCGCAGGGAAGTAGGGGCGACGTGCGCACCGAATACAAGATCTTCGCCGGCGTCGCCGTCTTCCTCTTCGGAGCGGCAGCGGTGTACGGCTTCTACACGCACGCGACCGCCACGGACGGCGCGGTCAGCAGCGGCTCGGCGTACGCGGGCGGCACCGAGTGGGTCGGCGTCGTCGCGCTGATCCTCTCCGGCCTGCTCTGCTCGATGTGCGCCGGCTTCTTCTGGTTCGTCGCCCGGCGCATCGACCTGCGTCCGGAGGACCGCGAGGACGGCGAGATCGCCGAGGGCGCCGGCGAGGTCGGCTTCTTCAGCCCGGGCAGCTACTGGCCCTTCGGCATCGCGCTCTCCGCGGCGATCGCCGGCATCGGCCTGGTCTTCTGGATGTGGTGGCTGCTGGCCTTCGGCCTGATCTGCGTCATCTTCGCGTCCTGCGGCCTGCTCTTCGAGTACTACTCGGGAACCCGGCACCCGGCCGAGCACTGAGCACTGAGCACGACGGAAAGGCCCGCATCCCCTCGGGGGTGCGGGCCTTTCGTCATGCCGCTCGGCGCTGCTCGGGGGCTATCTTGCGGCTGGTGGGTGGCAGCCACATGTGTACGACGATCGGGGCGACCACCTCCGCCGCACCGCAGCGGGTGCAGACGAGCTCGGGGCAGTCGTCGTGGCCGTCCTCGCAGGGCGGGACCTCGAACAGCATGTCGCCGTCGCAGATGGCGCAGCGGAGTTCGCGTTCACGCACGGGTTTCTCCTTCCCCTTCGCCGGAAGGCCGTTCGTTCGGGAGTGTTCGTTCGTTTGTCGCAGCGTTCAAAATTACCCGAATGTCATTCAGACGCTGTCACGTATTTCGGACATTTTCGGGCATTGGCGTCGGCGTGTTGCCGGTTTTTGTCACTCGCCAGGTCTACTCGGCCGCTTTCGCCGCCCTTACCCGCGGTTTCGGCCGCTGTTACTCCGCGGCTTTGGTGGCCCTTACTCCGCGGCTTTGGTGGCCCTCACTCCGCGGCTTTGGCGGCCCGCGCCGAGGCCACCCAGCGCTCCAGCTGAGCCGTCACAGCGCCGGAGTCGATCGTGTCCTGGGCCCGGGCGATTCCGGCCCGCAGCGCGTCCCTGAAGTCGCCGGGGAAGCCACTCTGTGCCGCCAGGGCCGCCGCCGCGTTCAGGACCACGGCGTCCCGGACCGCTCCGGCCTCGCCGGCGAACGTCCGGTGCGCCACATCCGCGTTGAACGCCACGTCGCCACCACGCAGCGCGTCCGGCGCGCTCCGCGGCAGGCCCAGCTCGGTCGCGTCGACCAGCAGTTCCTCCACGGCGCCGTTGCGGGCCAGCCAGATCCGGGTCGGCGCGGCGGTGGTGAACTCGTCCAGGCCGTCCTCGCCGCGCATCACCAGCGCCGAGTCGCCCCGCTGGGCGAACACCTCGGCCATCACCGGCGCCATCCGCGGGTCGAAGCAGCCGACCGCGGCCGCCGTCGGGCGGGCCGGGTTGGTCAGCGGGCCGAGCACGTTGAAGAACGTGGGAACGCCCAGCTCCCGGCGGGTCACCGAGGCGTGCCGCATGCCGGGGTGGTAACGGGCCGCGAAGCAGAAGCCGATGCCGGCCTCGGCGACGGTCCGGGCCACGCCGGCCGGGCCGAGGTCGAGCGGGATGCCGAAGTGCTCCAGCAGGTCGGCGGTGCCGGTGGTGGACGACGCCGACCGGTTGCCGTGCTTCACCACGGTCACCCCGGCGGCCGCGGTCACGATCGCCGCCATCGTCGAGATGTTGACCGTGTTGGCCCGGTCGCCGCCGGTGCCGACCACGTCGACCGCGCTGGTGCGCACCTTCTCCGGCAGCTCCACCAGGGTGGCCGCCGACAGCATCGCCTGGACCAGGCCGGCCAGCTCGGCGGGTGTCTCGCCCTTGGCCCGCAGCGCCACGGCGAACCCGGCGATCTGCGCCGGGGTGACGTTGCCCGCCATGATCTCGCCCATGGCCCAGGCGGTGTCCGCGGTGGCGAGCTCCTCGCCACGGATCAGAGCACTCGTCAGGTTGGGCCAGGTACGTGCGGCCATGGCAGGGCCTTTCGTCAAAAGGGGGTTTACTGGGCCTGGGTGCCGAGCGGGATCGCGCCGGCCCGGCGGGCGCGCAGCAGGCCGGCCACGGTCTGACCGGTGGTCACCGGGTCGAGCGGCGCGAGCAGGGTCGCGTCGACCTGCGAGTACGCCGCGAGCCAGCGATCCGCGGCGCGGGCGATCACGACGCAGGTGGGCGGGGGAGTCAGGTACTCGTCCTTGGTCTGCCGGGCGATGCCGAGACCGCCGGCCGGCGCCGCCTCGCCGTCGAGGACCATCAGATCGATCTCGTACTCGTCGAGCAGGCGGCGGCACTCCTCCCACGAGGAGGCGTCGGTGAACTCGACTTCCAGGTCGGCGGCGGGCCGCGGGCCGATGGCGAGCCGGATCCGGTCGCGCACGGCGGCGTCGTCGCTGTAGAGCAGAACGGTGTACTCGCTCATCTTGTGCCCCACCTCACGTATTGAGTCCCGGAGATCGTACCGAATCTGTTATTGAGTGTCCGGCTCCGGTGGCCGCCCGGCGGCGATCGCCTCCTGCCGGTCGAGGGCGCGGTCGATCCGTTTCGCCTCCCGCTCCGACTGCCGGACCCACTGCACCACCAGGATGCCGAGCATCGTGACGCTGACGATCTCGCCGCCGGCCCACAGGATGCCGCCCGCGGTGACCTGGTCGGCGTGCGGATCCATCCAGCTCAGGCCGAGGTTCGGGTACCAGTCGCCGCCGAGCAGCTCCTTGCTCTGCATGATCGTCAGACCGAGCACCGTGTGGAACGGGACGGAGAGCACCATCAGCAGCGCGCGGCCCGGGTACGGCCAGCGGTTCGGCAGCGGGTCCAGCCCGAGCAGCGGCCAGAAGAAGAGGCAGCCGGTCACGATGAAGTGCAGGTGGACGAACTCGTGGAACCAGACGTGCTCCAGGGTCAGCCGGTACACGCCGGTGAAGTAGAGGACGAACGGGTTCGCGATGAAGATTCCGAACGCGACAAGGGGGAACGTCAGCACCCGGACGTACCGGCTGTGCAGCAGCTTCAACAGGACCTTGCGCGGTTTCTTGTCGAGCACCCGCAGCGCCAGGGTGGTCGGCGCGCCCAGGGCCAGGAAGATCGGTCCGACCATCGAGAGCACCATGTGCTGGACCATGTGCACCGAGATCAAGGTCGTGTCGTACGCCTCGATACCGGTCACCGACACCGCCGCGATGGAGCCGAGTCCACCTGCGACGAAGGCCGCGGTCCGTCCGCCCGGCCAGTGGTCGCCACGCTGACGCAGACGCCAGACGCCGTACAGGTACAGCGATGCCGAGACCACCAGACCCAGAGCGATCAGACTGACCAGGTTGAACTCGGTGAAGATCGCCGCTGGACTGAAAGGCGGGAGTCCAGTATCCCCGCTGGACGCCGCGAGGAGGGGCATTTCGTCGAACAACACCCCTTGAGGCTAGGCCTACCCGCTGGTCACAGAATATTCCGGGCTGTCTTCGGTGCCGGATTGGGGACCCCGGGGGACCTTGGACCTAGTTCGGATGAATAATGAGGCCGTGACAGCGGCAGCCATCGACAAGAGCCGGATCCACTCGCTGACCCGACCCAACATGGTCAGCGTCGGGACCATCGTGTGGCTCTCCAGCGAGCTCATGTTCTTCGCGGCGTTGTTCGCGATGTACTTCTCCATCCGGGCGGCAGCGCCCGAGCAGTGGGAGGAGCACACCGAGCATCTCAACATCCCATACGCCACCACGTTCACCGTGATCCTGGTGCTCTCCTCGGTGACCTGCCAGCTGGGCGTGTTCGCGGCGGAGAAGGGTGACGTGTTCGCGCTGCGGCGCTGGTTCACGATCACCTTCGTGATGGGCCTGATCTTCGTGCTCGGCCAGGCGAACGAGTACCGCGAGCTCGTCCACCACGGCGTCAAGCTGAACGGTGACGGGTACGGCTCGATGTTCTACCTGACCACCGGGTTCCACGGTCTGCACGTGACCGGTGGCCTGATCGCCTTCATCGTCTACATGATCCGTACGACCATGGGCCGGTTCACGCCGGCACAGGCGACGTCGGCAATCGTCGTGTCGTACTACTGGCACTTCGTGGACATCGTGTGGATTGCCCTGTTCGCCATGATCTATTGGCTGCAGTGACCAGCGCCGACGGCGAGGATCCCAAGCAACAACACCCAGAGGGACATAGCAGATGACTTCTGACACCCCCGCCCGTAGGCGTGCCCGGGTGTTCTCCCGGCGGCGGACCGCGCCCAGCCGGGCCCGCCGGCGGCTCGGTGCAGCGGTACGCATGATCGCGGCGCTCGCGCTGGCCGGAGGCGTGTACACCGCCTTCACCCCGGGCGCGTTCGCCGAGGACAACGTCCAGCTCTCCGCCGCCGCTCAGGAGGGCAAGGCGCTCTTCGACAACAGCTGCATCTCCTGCCACGGGCGGGACGGGCAGGGCGTCGAGGACCGCGGACCGAGCCTGATCGGCGTCGGCTCTGCCTCGGTCGAGTTCCAGGTCAGCACCGGCCGCATGCCGATGACCCGCCAGGAAGCTCAGGCCGAGCAGAAGAAGCCGCAGTTCGACGAGGACCAGACCAAGCAGATCGCGCAGTACATCCAGGAGCTGGGTGGCGGTCCGGAGATCCCCGAGGGCTCGCTCGTCGAGGACCTGGAGACCAACCCGGAGGCGCTGGCGCGCGGCGGTGAGCTGTTCCGCATCAACTGCACCTCCTGCCACGGCTTCGGCGGTGGCGGTGGCGCCCTGTCGTCCGGCAAGTTCGCTCCGAGCCTGCACGACGCCACGGCCGACCAGATCTACGCGGCGATGCTGACCGGACCGCAGAACATGCCGGTCTTCGGTGACAACCAGCTGACGCCGGAAGAGAAGCGCTCGATCATCACGTACATCCAAACCCAGCTCCAAGAGGACCGGGACCCGGGCGGCCTGTTCAACCTCGGTCGGTACGGCCCGTCGACGGAAGGCATGGCGATCTTCCTGGTCGGCATCGTCCTCCTGGTCTTCACGTCGCTCTGGATTGCGGGGAAGTCATGACGGCTGTGCACCACGCGGGCGAGGCCGGCACCCCGCCGGTCGACGTGAACGACCCGCACCTGTCGCGGTTCGACATCGTCAAGGAGGGCCTGCGGCGCGACGACATCGAGATCGTCACGTACGAGTCGCAGTTCCACGGCCAGAACTCCAAGGCCGAGAAGCGGGTCGTCCGCAACATCTCGCTGCTGTTCGCGATCTCCGGCATCCTGACGCTGGCCTTCATCGTCTTCTACATCGTGTGGCCGTGGGAGTTCGAGCTCGGCAACACGATGAGCGACTACTACACGCCGATCCTGGGCATCACGCTCGGCCTCGGCCTGCTGGCGCTCGGCTTCGGCATTCTCGCCTGGGCGAAGAAGCTGCTCCCGCACGAGCTCTCCATCCAGCAGCGGCACGACAAGCCGTCGCCGGACGACGAGCGGCTGATCACCGGTCAGACCGCGATGTTCGTCGCCGACGAGCTCGGTGTGCAGCGCCGCCCGCTGCTCAAGGGCGCCATCGCGCTCGGTCTCGCTCCGGTGGGCGTCGCGATCGGCGCGCCGATCATCGGTGGCCTGATCGAGAACCCGCACAAGGGCGACCTGCCGATGATGTTCACGACCGGCTTCAACCCCGGGAACAACGGTGGCAAGCTGGTCCGCCTGGTCCGTGAGGACGGCAGCGCGATCCGCCCCGAGGACGTCAGCACCGGTGGTCAGATGACCGTCTTCCCGGGCATCCCGGGCGGCGCCACCAACCACTGGGCCGACTCGCCGACGCTGCTCATCCACCTCCGGGCGGACGACGCGGCCGAGACCCGCCGGAACGCTGACGCCGACAGCAACGGCCGGAACGTCGGGTCGATGTGGGGCAACTTCGTGGCGTACTCCAAGATCTGCACGCACGCCGGTTGCCCGGCGAGCCTCTACGAGCAGCAGACGAACCGTCTGCTGTGCCCGTGCCACCAGTCGCAGTTCCTCATCACTGACAACGCGCAGCCGGTCTTCGGGCCCGCGACTCGGCGTCTGCCGATGCTGCCGCTTACAGTGGACGAGGAAGGTTTCTTCGTGGCAGCGTCCGACTACAAGGACACCGTCGGACCTGACTTCTGGGAGCGGCCATGAAGCGCCGAAAAGTTGACCTCGCAGAGGCACCCGTCAACCTCGCCAAGGGTGTTGACGACCGGTTCCAGGCTGCGACCCCGCTGCGCGCCCTGCTGAACAAGGTCTTCCCCGACCACTGGTCCTTCCTGCTCGGTGAGATCGCGCTCTTCTCGTTCATCGTGCTGCTGCTCAGCGGCGTGTTCCTCACGCTCTTCTTCGACCCGTCGATGAAGGAGATCGCGTACGACGGGTCCTACCTGGGCCTGCGCGGCACCGAGATGTCGGCCGCCTACGCGTCCTCGCTGCACCTGTCGTTCGAGGTCCGCGGCGGCCTGTTCATGCGGCAGATGCACCACTGGGCGGCGCTGCTGTTCATGGCGTCGATCATCGTGCACATGGCCCGTGTCTTCTTCACCGGCGCGTACCGCAAGCCGCGTGAGATCAACTGGGTCATCGGCATCCTGCTGTTCCTGCTCGGGTTCTTCGCCGGCTTCACCGGTTACTCGCTCCCCGACGACGGCCTCTCCGGCACCGGTCTCCGCATCGCCTCGGCGATCATGCTGACCCTCCCGGTGATCGGCACCTGGCTCTCCGCCGCGATCTTCGGTGGCGAGTTCCCCGGCGAGCTGATCATCGGCCGGTTCTACATCGCGCACGTGCTGCTCATCCCGGGCATCCTGCTCGGCCTGATCGCGGCGCACCTGGGCATCGTCTTCAAGCAGAAGCACACCCAGTGGCCGGGCCCGATGCGGACCAACACGAACGTGGTCGGCGAGCGCATGTTCCCGCGCTACGCGATGAAGCAGGGCGGCTTCTTCATGGCCGTCTTCGGCGTCATCGCGCTGATGGCCGGTCTGTTCCAGATCAACCCGATCTGGCTGTTCGGGCCGTACCGCGCTTCCGAGGTCTCCTCGGCCTCGCAGCCCGACTTCTACGTCATGTTCATGGACGGCCTGGTCCGTCTCATGCCGAACTGGCAGATCTACATCCCGATCGGCAACGGCTACAGCATCCCGCCGATGTTCTGGCCCGCCGTGGTCGGCCTCGGTGCCCTGTTCACGCTGCCGATGGCGTGGCCGTGGCTGGAGGCGCGCAAGCTCAAGGACAAGCGCACGCACCACCTGCTGGAGCGCCCGCGCGACAACCCGGAGCGCGTCGGCATCGGCATGATGGCGTTCACGTTCTTCATGGTCGCCACGATCTCCGGCGCCAACGACGTCATCGCCGACAAGTTCCACATCAGCCTGAACGCGATGACCTGGGCGGGCCGCATCGGTCTGCTGCTGCTCCCGCCGATCGCGTACTACATCTCGGTCCGCATCTGCCTGGGCCTCCAGCAGCACGACCGCCAGGTCCTGGCACACGGTGTGGAAACGGGCATCATCAAGCGCCTGCCGAACGGCCAGTTCGTCGAGGTCCACCAGCCTCTCGGCCCGGTCGACGAGCACGGCCACCCGGTGCCGCTGAACTACGCCGGCTGGGTCGTGCCGAAGAAGATGAACCGCCTCGGTGCCCTGGCGCCCGCGGTGAAGGGCTTCTTCTACCCGGTCGAGAAGCCCGCCGAGACGCCGGTCTCCCCGGCCGTCGGCGGTCCGGCCAAGAAGGAAGAGATCAAGTCCGGCCGGTAAGACCATGATGTGAGAGAGCCCGTCGCTTCCGCGGCGGGCTTTCTTTCATGGGTACGCCGACAGCAGTCCCCCCCCGCACCCGACCCGTCCCGCCGGCCGCAGCCCCTGACGGGCGCGGTCCGGCGCGACCCGCCGCCGGCCCCGGCGCGTGGATAGCATGAGCGGGTCTTGTTGTCAGTCACTCGATTTGCCGAGTCACACAATTCGTCAGTCATTCAGTCCGTCAGTCACTCAGTCCGTCAGTCACTCAGTCCGTCAGTCACTCAGTCCGTCAGTCACTCAATCCGTCAGTCACTCAACGTTGAGGAGCCCGCAGGTGAACACCGCGATCGTCCACATCGACTGCGCCACCGATTCGATTCCCGAGGTGGCCGAGGCGCTGGCCGCGCTGGAGGGCGTCAGCGAGGTCTACTCGGTGGCGGGCGGCGTGGACCTCATCGCCATCGTCCGGGTCCCCCGCTTCGACGACATCGCCGAGGTGATCGCCGGCAAGATCTCCAAAACCCCCGGCGTCGTCAACAGCGAGACTTTCGTGGCCTTCCGTGCCTACTCGAAGCACGACCTGGAGGACGCGTTCGCCATCGGCCTCCCCGACGCCGACTGAGACCCCGCCGCTCCGCCGCACGGTCCCGTACCGCCGCCGCGTGCCGGCGGCGGGTCGCGGCTAGCGGGTGGCGACGGTCAGGCCGCTGGGGGCTCTGATCACGCCGTGGAGGATCTCGCCGGCCGCCACCGATGCGCCGGGCCAGATCACGCTGTCGGTGACCGTGCCGGCCACCTGAGCGCCCGCGCCGACCACCGAGGTGGTCACCGTGCCGGTCACCGTGGCGGACGGGTCGATCAGGGCGGCGCCGCCGGCCACGTGCAGGTTGGCGGCCACGTAGTCTGCCGGGGTTCCGGTGTCCAGGTAGAAGCCCTCGTAACCGATCAGCTCCAGCTCGCCCGCGGCTTCGGCGGGACGCCACACGGTGCGTACCAAATTGCTGTCCACGTCGGACAGGTCCCTGATATAGCGCCAGGGGAGCAGCGAGAAGCCGGTGAATCGGCGACCGCTGAAACCGCCGGACTCGCCGTCGCGGCACGGCAGGGTGAGCATCCGGACGGTGTCGCCGGACCAGCCCTCCAGCAGCGCGGCGATGTCCTTGCCGGGCTCGCGGAACGGGTCCACCAGGTACGCGTCGGCGTTGCCGACCAGCGCGCCCCGCCCGCCGATCCAATCCTTCATCCGCGCCACGCCGCCGGAGGTGCCCAGCGGCCCGTCCGGCTCGACGGAGAGGTGGGTGCGGTCGCCGACGTGGGCGACGACCTGGTCGGCGAGGTACGCCGCGTTGACGGCCACAGTGTCCGGACCGGTCAGGCCGAGACCGGCGAGGCGGCGCAGCGCGTGGTCGAGCAGCGGCAGGTTGCCGACCGGGCAGAGGGCTTTCGGCACGAGTTCGGTGAGGGGACGCAGGCGCTGGCCCTCGCCGGCGGCGAGAACGACGCCACAGACCTCGATCGTCACTTCTCCTCCACGTGCGGCGCCGTGGCCGGACGGTTCAGCGACGGCGGGAACTCGCCGGCGCGCGGGCCGATGCCGTAGATGCCGAGCAGCCGTTCCGTCGGCCAGGTCAATTTCGGCAGGTCGTCGACCGGGAACCAGGCGGCCTCGAGCACCTCGCCGCCGTCCACGACCAGGGGCGTGCTGGACGCCGGGACAGCGCCGAAGAAGACGGTGTCGACCACGCCGCCGTTCGGGTGGACGATCGCGTTCGGATCACCGGCTGTCAGGTCACCGGGCTCCACCCGTACCCCCGCTTCTTCGAAAAGCTCGCGGGCGGCACCCACCGCGGGCAGTTCGCGGCGCTTGAGCAGACCGGCCGGAAGGCCCCAGCCGCGGCCCGGCGGCTGACGCAGCAGCAGCAGCAGGCGGCCCGGCGCGGGCGCTTCCGCGTCGCGGATCACCGCGACCGCGCCGACCAGGTATTTCGGGGAGAGCAGCCGGGCCAGGTGCCGGCGGACCGGCAACGGCAGCCCATAGAAAGCCTGATAGGCGAAGCCACGCAGCTGCCGAGGAGTTTTCACGCGGACAAGGCTATCCGGGAGAATCCAGTGGATCAGTCCGGGTGGTCGACCAGGGCGATGAGCTGCTCGACCACGGCGTCCGGTTCGAGGCTGCGCTCGCAGACCGCCACCAGCAGTGTTTCCAGGTCGGGGTAACCGAGTTCCTCGGCGAGACGGCGCAGCGGCACCTCGCTGGCCAGACCCCTGTCGTGCTTGCGGAGGGTGAGCCCGATGGTGGCGCGGCCGAGTCGGACCTTGTCGGCGATGCTGATGCCCGGCTCGTTCTTCTCGTCGAAGTACCGGTTGATCTGCATCTGCGCCTGGCTGGACTTGACGAATCCGAGCCATTCCTTGCGGGGGCCGCGCGGGGCGTTCGGCTCGACCTCGATCTGGCCGTCGGTCTCGGAGAAGATCTCGACGACGTCGCCGTCGCGGAGGGGGGAGCTGAGGGGGGCGAGACGTCCGTTGATCGTTGCGGCGAGACACTGGTCGCCCTTGCGGGGACTCAACTCATACGCCACGTCGACGGGGGTGGAGCCGCTCGGAAGCTCGTGCGCGTTGCCGTGGGCGAAAACGGTGATCTGGCCTTCGGCGAGGTCACATCGGAGGGAGTCGAGGAACTGGGTCGCGTCGGTGGTGTCCTGTTGCCAGTCCAGCACCCGTTTCAGCCAGGTGAGCTGGTCGGCGCCCGGTGGCTCGTCGGCCACCTTGGGATATCGATAGCTGGTGGCGACGCCGTACTCCGAGTACCGATGCATGGTCTCGGTCCGGATCAGCACCTCGACGAGCTTGCCCTCCGGGCCGACCACGGTGGTGTGCAGCGAGCGGTACAGGTTGTTCTTCGGCGAGGCGATGAAGTCCTTGAACCGGCCGGCCACCGGGCGCCATCTGCCGTGGATCGCGCCGAGCGCGGCGTAACAGTCGGTGTCCGGGCCGTCGACGATGACCGCGATGCGGGGCAGGTCGAGCGGGACGCTGCGACCGCCGGCCACCGTGTCCTTCCAGATCGAGTAGTAGTGCCGTGGTCGCGGCGTCACCACGGCGTCCACCCGGGAGCGGCGCAACGCGGTGTGCGCCTTGCGGGAGACGTCGGCGAGGTACTCGTTCCAGCCGGGACGGTTCTTCACGTGCTCGTCGATCCGCGCGTACGAGTCAGGTTCCAGGTGGTAGAGCACCACGTCGTCGAGGTCGCGCTTGAGCGCCTGGATGCCGAGCCGGTCGCAGAGCGGGACGAGCACGTCGAGCGTGGCCGTGGCGATCCTGGCCCGGCTGGCGGGGGAGCGGGCGTCGAGGGTGCGCATGTTGTGCAACCGGTCGGCCAGCTTGATCACCAGCACCCGGACGTCCTTGCCGGCCGCGACGATCATCTTCCGGATCGTCTCGCCCTCGGCCGCCTTGCCGTAGTACGCCTTGTCGAATTTCGTCACGCCGTCGACCAGGTGGGTCACCTCGGGCCCGAAGTCGCCGTGCAGCGCCTCGAGGGTGTAGCTGGTGTCCTCGACCGTGTCGTGCAGCAGGGCGGCGACGATCGTCGTGGTGTCCATGCCGAGCTCGGCGCAGATCTGCGCGACGGCGAGCGGATGCGTGATGTACGGATCGCCGGACTTGCGGAACTGCCCGCGGTGCATGCTCTCGGCGATCGCGTAGCTGCGGCGCACCACCGCCACGTCGGCGGACGGATGGATGCTGCGATGCGTCTTGGTGAGCGTGGCGACCGGGTCGTCGTCGTTGCTCTGGAAACTGAACATCGACCGCAACCTGGCGAAGGGAGTGGTCGGCAGGGCACGCCCCAGAGCGGCGCCGTGGCCGGCGTCGACGTCCACCCGGACACCCCCTCACCGATCGTTCCAGCGGCTTTCACTTGCTCAGCCGGTTTCCCTTGATAGCGAAGCACCGAGGCGGCTGATCGCCAAAGGCATCAAGCCGCCAAATGAGGTGAATCACCACGAGGGTCGCGCGTGCCTTACAGCCTAAGCGAGCGAGCGTCATCCGAACGGTCAGTTACCGATAGGCGAACGGATGAGTCTTAAGCCGAAGTGGCCGCCTCGGCCCTGGTGAGAAGGGTGCTGAAACGCGCCGCGCCACGAACCGGTGACACCCAGTCGCCGGCGGTTTCCACCAAGCGGGTGTCCGGCCGCTCCAGCCACGCCAGGATCCGCTCGGTCTCCTCGGCCGTCGCGGCGTGCACCGGGCCCGGTCCTGCCAGGACCGTCTCGGCCGTCATCCGCGCCGCGTCGAGCGTCGGGCGGGGGTGCTGCCGGGGTGGCGAGGTGGCCGCCGCGGCCAGCCGGCCGTGCCGGACCACCGCGATCTCCCAGCCGCCCTTGTCGTCGCGGCGGGCCGCCACCAGCTCGGTCAGGCTGGTCAGCGCCTGGAGTCTCTGCATCCGGATCAGGGCGCGCAGCAGGGCGATCAGCCGGGACCGGACGGTCGCGGCCTCCTCGTAGCGCTGGCGGCCGGAGAGCACGTCGATCCGGGACATCAGCGCGTCGATCACCGGGCCGGGGTCGTTCGAGGTGGCGGTCCGGAACGGCGACGCGGCGCGAAGGTCGTACTCCTCCTGGGAGATCTCGTGCTGGCAGGGCGCCGGGCATCTCCCGAGCTCGGCCAGCGCGCAGGCCGGCGTCTTGGTCCGCACCGAGAGCTTGTGGTTGCACTGCCGCAGCGGAACGGCGTCGTAGACCCCGGCGGCGGCCAGCTCGGCGGTCCGCCGCGACGAGAACGGGCCCAGATAGGTCGCGCCGTCCTCGGCGAACCGGCGCACCACGGAGAGCCTCGGGAACGCCTCCGCGGTCAGCTTGAGCCAGACCACCCGCTCCGGGAACTTCGACCGGCGATTGTACGGCGGGGCGTGCGACGCGATCAGCCGCAGCTCGCGGACCTCGGCCTCGAGCGAGTGAGCGCACTCGACCGCCTCCACCCGGACCGCGGCGGTGAGCATCTCGGAGATCCGGGCGCGTTTCTCGGCCGCCGTGAAATAACTGCGCACCCGGGTGGCGATGTCCTTCGACGTGCCGACGTAGAGCGGGCGGTCGTCGGCGGCCCGGAACAGGTAGACCCCCGGCACGTGCGGCAGGCCGTCGGCGAGATGTCTCTGCCGGCGCTGTGCCGGGGTCACCGCCTTCGCGAACTCGATCGCGTCGCCCAGCGTGTGCACCCGGTGACTGCCGAGCCGCTCGATGAGCCCGTGCAGCACGTCGACCGTGGCTTTCGCGTCGTCAAGGGCCCGGTGGTTCGGCTCGACCGCGGACCGGAAGAACCGGGCCAGCGTGCCGAGCTTGCGGTTGGGCACCTCGTCCTTGGTCAGCGCGCGGCGGGCCAGCGCCGCGGTGTCCAGCACCCGCATCTGCGGCCAGGGGTAGCCGTGCCGGGCGCAGGCGGCCTTGAGGAAGCCGACGTCGTAGGGCGCGTTGTGCGCGACGAGCACCGCGCCGCGCAGGAACTCCAGCAGGGCGGGGAGAACCGTCTCGATCGGCGGGGCCGGGCGCAGCATCGCCTCGGTGATGCCGGTCAGGACGGTGATGAACGGCGGCAGCGGCACACCCGGGTTGACAAGCGTCGCGAACTCGCCGAGCTGCACGCCGGCGCGCACCTTGACCGCGCCGATCTCGGTGATGCCGGCGCCGTCAGCGGCGCCGCCGGTGGTCTCCAGGTCGAGCACGACGAACGTGGTGTCCGCCAGGGACAGCGCCGCGGGGTCGACCGATCCGTCAGCGGTCAGCAGCGTGTCCAGAGTGCCCTGCACGTAGGCGGGTTGTGTCACGGGCGGCAACCCTAGCCAAGGGGTACGACACTTCCCAGAAAAGATCACCTGCTCGCCAGAGGCGGATCGGTCATGGCCGGTGTGAGAATGGGGAGATGTCCGCGCCGCTCGATCCTGAAGACCGCCCCGATGAGGAGGCGGCGGACTTCATGCCCGAGCCGGTTCTCCCCGAGGCCGTCCGGCAGCGGATCACCACGCTGGCCGCCGCCGCCCTGCCCGGCCTTCCCGCCGACGAGATGCCGGTGCCGCTGCGCCGGGTCGCCCGGTTCGCACCCAATCGCCGGGCCCGGCTCGGCGGGCGGGACATCGCCGCGCAGCTGGTCGCCGACCCGCTGTTTCGCCAGCGCCTCGGCGCCCGGGTGGTCACCGAGGCCGGTGACCTGGGCGCCGCCGTGACCAGCGGGGTGGCCCCGGCGGCCGCCGACCCGGTCGAGGTGGCGGCGCTGGCCTACCTGGCCCGCCCGGCCGGCTGGCGGGAGCTGATCGACGCGGCCGGCGACGCGGTCCGGGCCGAGGCCGACACCGCCGCGATCGCCTCGCAGGTGCGCGCCGCCGAGCAGCGCGCGGTCCGGGCCGAGCACGACCGGACGGTGGCCCGGGTCGAGGCCGACAAGCTGCGTGACGAGCTCGCCCGGGTCCGCGAGGAGCTGGGCCAGCTGCGCGAGGAGGCGCGGACCGCGACCAAGGCGCTGCGCGAGGCGCAGGCCGCCCAGAAACGCGCGGCCGACCTGCTGGCCACCGAGAAGGGCCGGGCCGCGCGGGCCGCGCAGGACCACGAGGCCGAGCTGCGCCGGCTGCGCGCCCGGGTCGCCGACGCCGAGGCCGCCGCGGCGTCCGGCAAGCAGACCGCCAAGGACGCGCGGGCGGTCGACGACGCCCGCCTCTGGCTGCTGCTCGAGACGATCGGGCAGGCCGCCAGCGGGCTGCGCCGGGAGCTGGCGATCGGCCCGGCCGACAAGCTGCCCGCCGACTTCGTGGCCGACGCCGCCGCCGACCGGCCCGGCGCGCCGGAGCGCTCCCGGGCCCGGGCGCAGGACACCGACGACCCGGGCCGGCTCGACCAGCTGCTCGCGCTGCCCCGCGCCCACCTGGTCGTCGACGGGTACAACGTGACCAAGCGCGGCTTCGCCGACATGTCCCTGGAACAGCAGCGCAAGCGGCTGATCACCGGGTTGGGCGGGATCGCGGCGCAGACCGGTGACGAGATCACCGTGGTCTTCGACGGCGCCGAGCGGGTGCACGGGCTGCCGCCGGCGCCCCGGGGCGTGCGGGTGCTCTTCTCCCGCAAGGGGATGACCGCCGACGAGCTGATCCGCCAGCTGGTCCGGGCTGAGCCGCCGGGCCGCCCGGTCGTGGTGGTCTCCTCCGACCGGGAGGTGGCCGACGGCGTGCGCCGGCACGGCGCCTACCCGATGGGGGCGGATTCGCTCCTCCGCCGATTGTCCCGATCCTGAAAACTGTCGTACCCCTCGCTTAGCGTGACTGTCACGCCTTCAGAGGAGGGGTAATGATCATTGATTGTGGTCGTTGCACCGAAAAAACCGACGCATGCCACGGGTGTCTGGTCAGCGCGCTGATCGACACTCCGGACGGCCTGGCCGACCTGACACCCGGCGAGCTGCGGGCGATCGAGACGTTCGAGCTGGCCGGGTTCGAGGTGGAGCTGCTGGAGACTCCACCGCCGCCCGTGATGGTGAAAAAACACGTTGCGTGATCATGACTAGGATTACCTGATGACGCCGAGACAGTGGGCGGTCACCGCGCTCGTCGTGCTGCTCGCCGCGCTGGCCGCGTTCGCCGCCGCCAAGGTCCCGTGGCACCGCGCCCCGGCGCCCCGCGCCGACCAGCTCGACGCCCTCGGCCGGCTCGACGCCGGCAAGGTCGCACGGGCCCGGCAGTTCCACGCCGAGCTGCGCCCCGGGCGATACCTGGCGATGCTCCTCGGCCTGGCCGCCGCGCTGGTGCTCGGGCTCACCCCGCTCGGCGCGCGGCTGGTCGAGCTGACCGGCGACCACTGGCTCGTCCGGGCGGTCCTCGGCGGACTCCTCGTCGTGGTCGTCACCGAGCTGCTCACCCTGCCGATCGCGATCTGGCGGCACACGGTGGTGGTGCGCTACGGCATCTCCACCCAGAGCTGGGGCGGCTGGGCCGGCGACATGCTGAAGTCGTACGCGGTCGGCGCGGTCCTCGGCGGCGTGGTGCTGGCCGGCTTCTTCACCGTCACCCACTTCGCCCCGCGCTGGTGGTGGGCGTTCGGCGCGGCCGGTGTGGCGGGTCTCGTCGTGCTGCTCTCGTTCGTGCTGCCGGTCCTGGTCGAGCCGATCTTCAACAAGTTCACGCCGATGCCCGAGGGGCCGCTCCGCACCGAGCTGCTGGAGCTCGCCGAGCGCGACGGCGTGCCGGTCCGCGACGTGCTGGTGGCCGACGCGTCCCGGCGGACCCGGGCGGTGAACGCCTACGTCTCCGGGCTCGGCCCGACCCGGCGGATCGTCGTCTACGACACGATGCTGACCGAGGCCACGCCGGACGAGGTCGTCTCGGTGGCCGCGCACGAGCTCGGCCACGCCAAGGACAACGACGTGCTGACCGGCACGATCATCGGCGCGCTCGGCGCCGCCGCCGCGGTGATCGCGCTCTACCTGGCCGGCTCCTGGGGCGGGCTGCTGCGGCTCGCCGGGGTCGACTCGATCGGCGATCCCCGGGCGATCGGGCTGCTGCTCGCGCTCAGCACGGTCGCCGGGCTGATCGCCGGCCCGGCGCAGGCGTTCGTCTCACGCCGCGTCGAGGCCCGCGCCGACGCGCACGCCATGGACCTGACCGGCGACCCGGAGACCTTCGAGGCGATGCAGCGCCGCCTCGGCACCGTGAACCTCGCCGACCCCGACCCGCCGCACTGGGAGCACGCCATGTTCGCCTCACATCCGTCCACCGTGCAGCGGATGGCCGCGGCCCGCGCCTACGCCCGGGCGGCCCGCTGATGACCCGCACCCTGCTCGTCACGAACGACTTCCCGCCCCGGCCCGGCGGCATCCAGCAGTTCGTGCACAACCTGGCGGTGCGCCAGCCGGCCGGCTCGATCGTCGTCTACGCCTCGCAGTGGCGCGGGTCGGCCGCGTTCGACGCGGAGCAGCCGTTCGAGGTGGTGCGCGAGGAGACGAGCGTCCTGCTGCCGACTCCGGCGATCGCGAAAAAGGCCGCAGCCCTCGCGAGAAGCCACGGCTGCGACACCGTGCTCTTCGGCGCGGCCGCCCCGCTCGGGCTGCTGGCACAGGGCCTGCGCAAGGACGCCGGCATCGAGCGGGCCGTCGGCATCACCCACGGGCACGAGATCGGCTGGGCGGCGCTGCCCGGCGCGCGGCAGCTGCTGCGCCGGATCGCCCGGGGCGCCGACGTCATCACGTACCTCGGGGAGTACCAGCGCACCCGCCTGGACAAGGCGCTGCACGGGCTCACCGACCTGCGCCGGCTCGCGCCCGGCGTCGACGTGGACACGTTCCACCCCGGTGTGGACGGCTCCGAGGTGCGCAAACGGCACGGGCTGGCCGGGCGGCCGGTGGTCGTCTGCGTCAGCCGTCTGGTGCCCCGCAAAGGCCAGGACATGCTGATCCGGGCGATGCCGCTGATCCGCCGCCGGGTTCCGGGAGCGGCGTTGTTGCTGGTGAGCGGCGGGCCGTACCGGAAAACGCTGGAACGGCTGGCACGGGAGCACGGCGTCGAGTCCGACGTGGTGTTCACCGGTTCGGTGCCGTGGCCCGAGCTGCCCCAGCACTACGCGGCGGGCGACGTCTACGCGATGCCCTGCCGCACCCGCGCCGCGGGGCTGGACGTGGAGGGTCTCGGCATCGTCTACCTGGAGGCCTCAGCCACCGGGCTGCCGGTCGTCGGCGGCGACTCCGGCGGCGCGCCGGACGCGGTGCGCGAGGGCGAGACCGGGTTCGTGGTCGGCGGCAGCGACGTGCCGGCCATCGCCGGGCGGGTCGCCGACCTGCTGAGCGACCCCGACCGGGCGAAACAGATGGGTCAGGCCGGCCGGGCCTGGGTGGAGCGCGAGTGGCGATGGGAGACCCAGGCCGCGCGGCTCACCGCGCTGCTCGAGCGTGAATGAGTCTGGACTGAGTCGGGGGCGGCGGCGTAGGAACGAGGCAGGAGGCCGCCGATGCCGGACACTGCGCCCGATTCATCCTCTCTGCTGGAGTCGGAGGACGACGGGGAACTCGCTCTTCCCTACTGGCTGACCAGCACCAAGGAGGCGGCCGACACCACGTTCCTGACGATGCTGCGCCGGCTGCCGCGCCTGCTCCGCGACGGCTGGCTGCTGGCCTGGCACGCCAGCCGGCGCACCACGATGGCCGTCCTGATCCTCCAGTCGGCGGCCGGACTCGCCTCGGCGCTCGGCCTGATCAGCGTGGTCGGCGTCTTCGACGGGCTGCTCCAGGCCGGTCCGACCCCGGAGCGGGTGCGTGCCGCCGTACCCTCGCTGGTGCTCTTGATCCTGACCCTCGCCGCGCGGGGGCTGCTGAGCTCGGCGGCCACGGCGGCGCACGGCCGTCTCACGCCGCTGGTGTTCGAGGCCGCGGAGATGCGGCTGCTCGACCTGACGACAGGCGTCGACCTCGCCACGTTCGACGATCCGGAGTGGCGCGACGCCATGCAGCGCGCCCGTGACCGCGGCATCTACGCGGCACAGCGGATCGTGGACTTCGGCATCGAGGTGCTCACCAACCTGATCGGACTGATCGCGGCCGGCGGTGTGCTCGCCGTGCTGCACCCGGTCCTGCTGCCGATGCTGGTGCTGGCGGCGGTGCCGACCGGCTGGGCGGCGGTCCGCGCGGCACGCCTGGGGTACCGCATGCGGCTGCGGCTCATCGCCGTCTGGCGGCGGCAGAACATGCTCGCCGAACTCCTGGCGGCGCGCGAGCCGGCCGGAGAACTAAGAGCCTTCACGGTACGGCGTTTCCTGCTCGCCGAGGTCGCCCGGCTGCTACGAATCTCCACTGTGGAAGAAATCAAGGTGGTGACCCGGTCGGTGCGCAGCAACCTGTTCGGACAGGCGCTCAGTGGCCTGCTGACCGGGGGCGCCTACCTGGTGCTGCTCTGGCTGCTCTGGACCGGCCGGATGGAGCTGGCCGCCGGAGGCGCGGCCGCCTACGCCATCAACATCGGCATCGGCAAGCTGCGGGAACTGGCCTTCTCGGTGAACCGGGTCTACGAGCAGGGCCTGTACTTCTCGGACTTCCAGGGCTTCTGCGACCTGTCCCGGCAGCGGGCCGAGCCGTCGCCGGAGCGGTGCGCGCCCACCCGGTTCAGCGAGATCACCCTGGACTCGGTGACGTTCAGCTACCCCGACGCCACCCGACCGGCGGTCGACGACGTCAGCCTCACCCTGCGCCGCGGCGAGATCATCGCGCTGGTGGGGGAGAACGGGTCCGGCAAGTCGACGCTCGCCGCCGTGCTGGCCGGGCTCTACCGCCCGCAGCACGGGACCGTCACCTGGGACGGCGTCGACGTGAGCCGGCTGCACCCGGACTCGCTGCGGGACCGGGTCGCCGTCGTCATGCAGGAGCCGACCCGCTGGCCGCTCTCCGCCCGGCTCAACATCGCGATCGGCCGGCACGACCGCCCGGCGACGCTGGAACAGGTGCAGGAGTCGGCGCGGGCCGGTGACGCGCACTCGTTCGTGATGGAGCTGCCCCGCGAGTACGAGACGCTGCTCTCCCGGCACTTCACCGACGGCGCCGACCTGTCCGGCGGGCAGTGGCAGCGGCTCGCGGTCAGTCGCGCCTTCCACCGCGACGCGCCGCTGCTGATCTGCGACGAGCCCACCGCGAACCTCGACGCCCGCGCCGAACACGACGTCTACCAGCGGTTGCGATCCCTCGCGGCGGGCCGGAGCGTCGTGCTGATCACGCACCGGATGGCGAGCGTGCGCGAGGCCGACCGGATCTACGTCCTCGATCACGGGTCGGTGATCGAGGAGGGGGATCATGACTCTCTGATGGCGGCGGGCGGGCTGTATGCGCAGTTGTTCACGCTCCAGGCCAGCGCCTATCAGTCGGCGTGAGATATTTCGACATGGACCTTTCCGGTACGCGTATCGACCCGTCCCTGCTGCGCCGCCTCGGTGTGGAGCCCGGCGTGGCGACGCTGCTGCAGTTCTCGACGGCGTTCTGCGCGCCGTGCCGGGCGGTGCGGCGGGTGAGCGGTGAGGTCGCTGCGCTGGTGCCGGGGGTGCGGCACGTCGAGGTGGACGCGGAGAGTCACCTCGACGAGGTGCGCGAGCTGGACGTGCGGCGGACGCCGACGCTGTTCGTCCTGGACGCCGAGGGGCGCGTCGTCAAACGTGCGACCGGCGTCCCGACGAAGCCGCACTTGATAGCCGCCCTGGCCGAAATCCTCCCGGCCACCTGACCACCCGGCCGCCACCGCCGCCACCTGATCGCCCCGGTCACCACCTGGCCGCCCGGTCCGGCGCCTGGGATCGCTCGGCCGTAGCGCAAGCAGGTGACCCGCGCCGGTGACCTGCGTGGGCTACGGCTGAGGCCGCCCGGCCGGAGCTGATGCCTGTGATCATGGCCGGATAGCCGGCTTGGGCTACGGCTCGGATCGCTCGGCCGTAGCGCGGGCAGGTAACCCGCGCCGGTGACCTGCGTGGGCTACGGCTCGGGGCTCGAAAGCGGCCCCGACCCGCCGTGGCGGCGAGCGAACCGGCCCCGCGTGTCGAGTTCGGGTGCGATGCGCGCCCGAAATTCACACGCGGGGGAGCGGGGTCAGGCGGGGACCGGGACCGGGGTGGGCGTGTGGGTTGCGCGGGTCAGATTGCGGGCTCCGGGGATCAGCAACTGCGAGGCGCCCGCCACGAACAGCACCGCCGCGCACCCCGTCACCACCTGGTCGATGCCGAAGCGGTCGGAGAGCGGCCCGGCCAGCGCGTTCCCGACCGGCATCGCCAGGAACGACGCCACGTAGTCCCAGGAGGCGACCCGGCCGAGCATCTGGTGCGGGACGTTGTCCTGGATCGCGGTCTCCCACGCCACGTCGTAGAAGAGCAGTCCCGCGTAGCCGATGACCGCGCCGGCGAGGACGGCCCACAGGACGCCGGGCCAGACGTACGCGAAGGCCCACAGCGGCATCAGCAGCAGCGCCAGCCAGCCGGCCCGGAGCAGCTTGTGCGGGCGTAACCGCATCCCGAGCGCGGCGCCGAGGAATCCGCCCAGTCCTTCGGCGGCTGCGATCAGGCCGAACGCGTGGGCGCCGCCGAGCCGCTCGATGGCGACGACCTGGACGAGGACCAGGATCATGCCGTTCGCGATGTGGTAGACCGTGGCGCCGAACAGGCCGCCGATCAGCCAGTCCCGGCTGCGGATCTCCTTCCATCCGGCGGCGAGCTCGGCGATGAAGGGCTCTCGGGTGCCGCGCTCCGCCCGTACCCTCATCATCGCTGCCGCGACCAGCGACAAGAGGAAGCTGACCGCGTTGACCGCGAAGCCCGCGGGCGCGCCGAATGCAGCGACCGTGACCCCGCCGAGCGTGGGGCCGGCGATGCCGCAGCCGGTCTGCAGCATGCTGAGCGTGGCGTTCGCCGACTGGCGGCGGTCGGCCGGGACGAGCAGCGGCTTGAGCGCGGTCATCGCGGGGGAGAAGAAGCTGCCGGCGGCGGCGGAGACGACGGTGAGCGCGCAGAGCAGGCCGAGGTGGTAGCTCCCGGTGAACATCAGCGCGATGCCGGCGGTGGCGGCGAACCGGATCAGGTCCGACCAGACCATCACGTGCCGCGGCTGCAGGCGGTCCGCCCAGACGCCGCCGAAAAGGGTGCAGATCAGCAGCGTCGTCACCGAGGAGGCCATCACCAGGCCGAGGTCTCGGGCGCCGCCGCCGGTGGTGACCACGGCGACGGCGAGGGCGACCGTCTGGAAGCCGTTGCCCAGCCAGGAGAGGGCCTGCCCGGTGGCGAGCAGCCGGAAGTCACGAGTCATGACGATGAAAGTAGTTCATCGTCTAACTATCAGCAATCGAATAATCAGAAGACGTGTCAAGATGGCGGCATGGAACGAGACAGCGCGGATCAGCATGTCGACCGATGGTCGACGTTCTGGAAGGACGAGCCGGCCTTCGACCCCGAGGTCGAGGGGGCGCTGATCCGGATGTTCCACATTCAGCGGAGGATCAGGCGCGATGACGCCGCGGCGTTCGCCGGCAGCGAGGACTTCACGTTGCAGGACTACAAGACCCTGCACGAGCTGATGGTGCAGCCGTGGCCGACCGAGGCCACCCCGGCCCAGCTCGCCGAGGCGGCGAACGTGACCAGGGCGGCGATGACCAGCCGGCTGGACCGGCTCGCCGAGGCCGAGTTGGTCACGCGCGAGGTGGACGGCACGGATCGGCGGCGGGTCCTGATCCGGCCGACGAAGAAGGGGCGGGAGATGTGGAACCGGTACATCTTCGAGGGGATCGAGCGGGACAAGCAGGTGATGAGCGCCCTGACGAAGGACGAGCTGATCCAGCTCAACGCCCTGCTGCGAAAAGTCCTGCTGTCTCTGGGCGAATGAACGGACTTGGCCTCCGCGGGGGATATCTCGGGGACGCGGAGACTCGTCGTTGCCGCTCTGGAGCAGTGAGACCTATCGGGGGATCCGAAGGCTAAAGCCGTGAAACGCCGAAAATGTCGGAGATGGGCTAGAACTTCGGGGCGTCGGGGGCTTCCAGGAGGCCGAGCCGGAGCGCTGTCATCAGTGCCTGCGCCCGGTTGGCCGCACCCAGCTTCTCGTAGAGCTTCGAGATGTGGGTCTTGGCGGTCGACTCGGAGACGAAGAGCTGCTTCGCGATCCCGGCGACGCTCATGCCGTCGGCGAGCAGGCGGAGCACCTGACCCTCACGCGGCGACAGCTGCGGGCCGGACGGGGCGAGCCGGCGCTTCATCGCCTCGGCCAGGTCGGCCGCCGTGAAGGCGCTGGGTGCGGACGCGGCGTGCCGGGCGGCCGCAACGACCTCGTCGGCGGGCGCGGTCTTCGGCACGAACGCGCTGGCCCCGGCCTCGAGAGCGCCGAAGAGCTGGTCGTCGCCCGCATACATGGTGAGCACCACGATGCCCATGTTCGAGTTGTTCTTGCGCAGCGCGCGGGTGGCCTCCAGGCCACTGCCGTCGGGCAGGCGCAGGTCCATGATCACGACGTCCGGCTGCAGGGCGCCGGCCTGGCGCACCGCCTCCGCCGCGGTCGCAGCCTCGCCGACGACCTCGAACTGCCGGTCGCGCTCGAATGCGTGTCGCAGCCCTTTGCGGATCAGGTCGTGGTCGTCGACTAGCAGGACCTTGGTGCGCCCGGTCGGCGCAGGAGTGGTCATGGTCGGGTTACTCCCCTTCTGGAGCGGAAACACTCTCCCGCACGCTATCGCGCCGAGGTGGCGTTCCGAGCACTACGGCGACGGTTGTCCCGCTGGGGTGTCGCGGCGTGATCTTGAGACGTCCTCGGATGCGTTCAGCACGCTCGGCCATGATGGTAAGGCCGTAACGGCCGTCCGGCCGCTCGTCGGCGAAGCCCTTGCCATCATCGGACACTTCGATTTCCGCGTACGGCGGGTCGACCGTGCAGGTGACCCAGAGATTCGACGCGCCCGCGTGCTTGCGGGCATTGGTGATCGCCTCCTGGGCGATCCGCAGCAGCTCCGCCTCGGTCGCGGCCGGCAGCCGGGCGGTCGACTCGTCGAACGTGAAGTGCACCCGCAGGCCGGCGCTGGTGCCGAGGGTCCGAGCGTACTCCGCGATGGCCGCGGCCAGGCCGCCGTTGCGGTCCACCTCGCTGCGCAGCTCGAACAGGCTCAGCCGCAGCTCGGTGATCACCCGGGTCACCTCGCCGCGCAGCGTGCGCAGCTCCTCGGCCGTCTCCTCGGCACCCTCCGGCAGGGTGGCCTGCGCGTTGTCGATGCCGTAGCCGACCATCACCAGCTCCTGGGCGACCCCGTCGTGGATCTCCCGGGCCAGCCGCTGGCGTTCCTCGTTCGTCGCGAGCGAGCGCACGTCGTCGAAGAGCAGGGCGGCTTCCAGCCGCAGCGCGGCGGGGCCGGTCACCTCGGTCACCGCCTGGACGACCGCCGACGGGTACGCCCCGGCGGCATCCGTCTCCAGGATCACCAACCCGATCGTCCGGACGCCGGCGACCAGCGGCACGACAAGCGACGACGCCTCGCCCCCGGCATGCGTGCGCGCCTGCGAGCGACTCGCGGTCTGCGGCTGCTGGGTGGCCCAGGCGTCCGCGATCGCCGAGTCGGCGTCGAGCGTGACCTCCCAGTCGACCCGCTCCGCGCCGCTCTGCGCGAGCACCACGAGCCGGCCGCCGCCGCTCGCCGACAGGACCGCCGCCCGGTGGCCGGGAGCGACCGCGCGCAGCTCCTCCAGCAGGTGCTCGGATATGCCGCCGGGGTCGAGCGTCGCGCCCGGCAGCGAGCGGGCCACGCTGCGCAGCTGGGTGAGCAGGCGCGTGGCCTCCGCGTACGGCTGGGGGGTGGGCTCGGGCGGCTGGAGCAGCTGACGCATCGTCTCGGCCGCGAACGTCACGATCGCCCCGAGCACCAGCCACTGCCCGCAGGCCGCCAGGTAACCCGGCTCGGTGAGCGAGCCGGAGACGCCCCCGCCGATCACCATGGTGGCCGCGGCGACGCCGAGCAGCACGGGTCCCTCGGTCGAGCGACGGTGCAGCGCCGCGGTGAGCAACGGCACCGCGAGGTACGGCAGGATCGCCTCGGCGCCGAACCCGGCGTTGACCCGCCCGACCGTGTCCGCCGAGGAGGCCACGAAACCGGCTGCCAGACTGGTGATCACCACCTCGGCGAGCCGGCCGGCGGGCGACCAGATGTGATGCCGGACCAGGAACGCGGGCACCGCGGCGACCGCGAGCAGGGCGATCCAGCCCAGCTGTTTCGGATCCTCGGTGGCGGTCAGGGTCAGGACGGCGACCAGCGCGAGCATGACGACACGCGCGGCGGCTTCGGCCGGGCGCAGGCGCGCGGGTCCATTGGCTGGGGCTGGCACGGAACGGATGGTATCGGGAGCCGCCGACATCGCCCATCCGTCGCGGCCCGGTCGCGTGCTTCGTCGTACCCAGCGAGTAGCCTCCCAGCATGGCCGACACCTCGACGCAGACGATTCAGATCCATGCGCCGCTGGCCCGCGTGGCCGCGGTGATCTGCGACTTCCCGCGCTACCCGGAGTGGGCCGAGTCGATCAAAAAGGCCGAGGTCGTCGAGGAGTACGAGGACGGTTACGCCGCGCAGGTCCGTTTCCAGATCGACGCGACGGTCCTGACCGACGAGTACACGCTGGAGTACGCGTACGCCGACGATCTCTCCCGGATCGAGTGGCACCTGGTCGAGCCGTCCAAGACGCAGCGCTCCCAGGACGGGTCCTACGACCTGGTCGAGGGCGCCGACGGGACGACCACGGTGACGTACTCCCTGGCGGTGGATCTCGCGATCGGGATGCTGGGGATGTTCCGCCGCAAAGCGGAGAAAGTGATCATGGACACGGCGCTGAAGGAGCTCAAGCGCCGGGTCGAGAGCTCGCCGGCCGCCTGAGCCGCGCCGGCGAGGAGGGGAGCGCGAGATGGCCGGTTCCGCACGCGATGAGGCCGAGCGGCTGGTGGCGACGTTCCTCGCGAAGGCCGCGGCCGGCGGTCTGGGTGCCGCGGCGAGCGCTTCCCGGGCCTCCGGCGATTCACCGGGTACGGGTGATGCCGACCCCCTGAGATTCCTCGGCGAGACGGTCGCCGGATTCCTGCACTCGTCCCGTGGCTGGGCCACCGGCAGCGCCGAGTGCTGCGTCTGCCCGATCTGCCGGGCGATCACCGCGCTGCGCGACCCGAGCCCGGAGACCGCCGAGCGGCTGGCGACGAGCGCCGGTGAGATCGCGACCGGGGTGGCCGGGCTGATGCGGGCGTTCTCGTCGCTGACCGAGCAGCGGCCGAAGCCGCCGCCGGCGCAGCGGTCGTCGGAGCGCCCGGCGAACCCGGACTCGGTGTGGGCGTCCGCGACCCACGCGGCGCAGCGTGCTGGTGGCGGAGAGGATTCGCCGGACGCCGGCGACGATCCGTGGGCGGCGGCGACTGCGGAGAGCGCGCGGGAGGCGGCTGCGGCGGCCAGGGCGCGGGCTGCGGCTGCCGAGGAAGCGGTGGCACGAGCGGTCGCGGCAGCCACAGCGGCCCGTGAGCGGGCATCGCAGGAGCGCGAATCGCGGACCGGGGGCGGGTGGACGCCGGAGCATGGAGGGATGGCGAGCACCCGTACCCGTACTGGGGATGTCTGGGCCTCCGCCATCGCTCAGACCGAGGCCGCGGCAGAGGCGAAAGCTGCCTCCGAGGCCGCGGCCATCGCCGAGGAGCACAGCGCGGCCCAGGCGGGAAGCGCGGCTGAGGGGCACAGCGCGGCCCAGGTGGAAATGGCGGCAGAAGCGGAGGCCGGGGCAGACGACGCGGCCCGGCACCGTAGCGTGGATCATGTGCGGGGCGCTGTGGCGCCCGAGGACCGCGACGGCGCCGGTCCGGGCGACGGCGCCCGGCGAGGCGACGCGGTGTGAACTGTTTGCAGAGGGGACGGGCAGCGTGACGCTGACCATCGGAATCGACGTCGGCGGGACCAAGGTCGCCGGTGGCGTGGTCGACGAGTTGGGCAACGTGCTCGCGTCGAACCGCCGGCCGACGCCGGCGGAGGACCCGGCCGCCACCCGGGACACGATCGTCGAGGTCGCCGCGGAGCTGGCGGCGAAGTACCCGGAAGCGACCGCGATCGGCATCGGCGCTGCCGCGTGGATCGACGCCGCCGGTTCGACGGTGCTGTTCGCGCCCAACCTGGCCTGGCGCGACGAGCCGCTGCGTGACTACGTGTCGAAAGCGGTCGGCCTGCCGACCGTGCTGGAGAACGACGCGAACGTCGCGGGCTGGGCCGAGTTCCGCTTCGGTGTCGCCGAGCACGCCGACGACTCGATGGTGATGATCACGGTGGGCACCGGCATCGGCGGCGCGATCGTGGTCAACGGCAAGCTGTGGCGGGGTGCCAACGGCATCGCCGCCGAGCTGGGCCACATCCAGTCGGTTCCGGACGGGCACCCGTGCGGCTGCGGCCGGCTGGGCTGCCTGGAGCAGTACGCGTCGGGCAACGCCCTGGTCCGGTTCGCCCGGGCCGGCGCCCGGCAGGAACCGGAGCGCGCCGCGAAGCTGCTGGAGCTCGCCGGCGGTGATGCCCTCGCGATCAGCGGCCGGCAGATCACCGAGGCGGCCCGGTCCGGCGACGGCGTCGCGATGGACGCGTTCGCGCAGGTGGGCTACTGGCTGGGGGTGGCGCTCGCGGACCTCGCGCAGAGCCTCGACCCGCAGATCATGGTGATCGGCGGCGGCGTGATCGACGCCGGCCCGCTGCTGATGGGCCCGGCCGAACGGACGTACCGGGAGCAGCTCGCCCAGCGCAACCGGTTCCCGGTGGCCGAGGTGCGCGCCGCCGAGATGGGCAACGCGGCGGGCGTGGTCGGCGCCGCGGACCTGGCGCGCCGGGCCTGAGCGGATGTCCGGGGTCCCGCTGCGGGTGGTCAGTTACAACGTGCACGGCATGCGGGACGACCGGCCGGCTCTGGTCGGCCTGATCCGCGAGCTGGCCCCGGACGTCCTGGTGGTGCAGGAGGCGCCGCGCCGGTTCCGCTGGCGGGACCGGTGTGCCTCGCTGGCCGCCGACGCGGGCCTGGTGGTGGCGGCCGGCGGGCTGCCGGCGCTGGGCAACCTGCTGCTGGTCAGCCTCCGGGTGGCGGTGCATCGGACGTGGTGCCTGCGGTACCCGCTGACCCCGGGACGGCACATGCGCGGCGCGGTTTTCGCGGAGCTGTCGGTGCGGGATGCCGGTCGATTCGTGGTGACCGGGTCGCACCTGGCGACGGATCCGGCGGAGCGTCCCGTGCAGGCTGCGCGGTGGAAATCAGAAATGCCCGACTTGCCGTTTATTGTGGCCGCTGATCTCAACGAAGGGCCGGGCGGCAGCGCCTGGCGGATGGTGGCGGACGGCCTCACCGGCGACGACCGCGATGTCCCGACATTTCCGGCGGTGCTCCCGCAGCGGCGCATCGACGGTCTCTTCGTCTCGCCCGGCATAGCCATCGAGCGTTACGAGATCATCGGCTCCGACCTCGCCCGCCGGGCGAGTGATCATTTACCGGTCGTCGCTGATCTTCTACTCCCTTCCGCGTGAGGCCGGGCTCTGCGAGGATCGCCGGGTGCACGACACCCCCGAGCCGGGCGACCGTGGCGACGCCGTCTGTGTCGTCGGCGCCGGCGCCAGCGGCCTGGCCGCCGTCAAGAACCTGCGTGAGCTGGGCTTCGCCGTCGACTGCTACGAGCGTGAGACCTCCGTCGGCGGCGCCTGGAACTGGCGTCACGACCGCAGCCCGGTCTATGCCGGCACCCATCTGATCTCGTCCCGGCCGCTCACCGAGTTCCCCGACTTCCCGATGCCGGACAGCTGGCCCGACTACCCCCACCACAGTCAGGTCCTGCAGTACCTGGAGCGGTACGCCGAGCACTTCGATCTGAGGCGCGACATCTGGTTCGGCATGGAGGTCACCTCCGCGGTCCCGGCCGGTGACGGCAGGTGGGATGTCACGATCAGGTCCACCGGTGTGGGTGAGTCGTCCCGGGTGCAGCGCTACGCCGCCATCGTGGTCGCCAACGGCCACAACTGGTCGCCGCTCACGCCGGAGATCCCGGGGGAGTTCCGGGGGCAGGTGATGCACGCCCGGGCGTACAAGGATCCGGCTCGGCTGCGCGGCCGCAAGGTCCTGGTGATCGGCGGCGGCAACACCGGCTGCGACATCGCGGTGGAGGCGGCCCAGTACGCGGCGCGGGTCTGGCACTCCACCCGCCGGGGGTACTGGTTCGCCCCGAAATACCTGTTCGGCCGCCCCGCCGACCAGGTCAACGACCGTCTGCTGCGGCTGCGCGTGCCGTTGCGGCTGCGCCAGTGGCTCTACCGCCGGACCGTGCGGCTGACCGTCGGCGACCTCACCCGGTTCGGCCTGCCGGCACCCGATCATCGGCCGTACGAGACGCATCCGATCGTCAACAGCCAGCTGCCGTACTACCTGGGACACGGCCGGATCGAGCCGGTGCCGGACGTGGAGCGCTACGACGACGACGGCGTGGTGCTGGCCGGCGGCGGCCGGATCGAGCCCGACCTGGTGATCACCGCGACCGGTTACCGGCCGCGGTTCGACTTCCTCGCCCCCGAGCTGCTCGACACCGACGAGCACGGCCGGCCCGACCTGCACCTGCACGCGTTCGCCCGCAGACACCCGACGCTCGCGGTGATCGGCCTGCTGCAGCCGGACTCCGGGGTCTTCCCGCTCGCGCACTGGCAGAGCGTCGCCGTGGCCCGCTGGCTGCGGCTGCGCGTCACCGATCCGGACCGGGCCGCCGCGGTGCAGCAGAAGGAGTCCGCCCGCCCGCTGGGCAGCTGGTCGCGGCGCCGGGTGGTGCCGACCCAGCGGCACTGGTTCGAGGTGGACCACGTGGACTACCTGCGCTCCGTGGAGAGCCTGCTGGAGCGGATGGAGCCGGCCCGATGAGCCTTCTTCGCTCCGCCGGCCGCACCGGCCCGATGAGCCTGCTTCGCTCCGCCGGCCGCACCGGCCCGATGAGCCTTCTTCGCTCCGCCGCCCGCACCGGCCCGATGAGCCTGCTTCGCTTCGCTGACTGGACCGACCCGGTGCCGGCGGCCGAGCGGGAGGTCGTCTCCCGCCTGCCCGAGGACGGCACCGGTCAGCCGCCGCTGCTCTTCGTCCCCGGCCGCGGGCACACCGCCGCGATCTTCGCCGAGCATTGGCTGGGGCACGCCGCCGGTCGCGGTTTTCCCGGGTACGCGGTGACCCCACGCCCGGGCGGCGACCTGCGGGCGTTCGTCCACGACACGATCCAGGTGGCCGCCTCGATGCCCCGGCAGGCCGTACTGATCGGGCACGGGCTCGGTGCGCTGACGGTGGCGCGGGCGCTGGGCCGCTATCCGGCGCGGGCCGCGGTGCTCGTCGCTCCGCGCGTCTTTCCCCGTCTTCCCCTGTCCCGAGGCTGGGAGCTGCCGGATCCGGTGGGCGCGCCGCCGATCCTGGTCGCCGGCAGCCCGGACGACCGGGTCGTCAAGCGCCCGGCCCTGGACCGTGCCGCCGCCCGGTACGGCGGTGCGCCGCTGCTCTTCCCCGGCATGGGTCACGACCTGATGACCGGCGAGAGCTGGGCCGAGCCGATCGACGCGATCCTGGACTGGCTGGAGAAGTCGTTACCGGTGCCAGGCCACTGACGCGGCCGGGGCGCGGTCGCCGGCGAGCCGCTCGGCGAGGCTGCCGGTGTGATCCAAAGCGGTCAGATAGGCCCGCGCCCAGGATTGGATGTCGTGCCCGGCCAGATGATCGCGCATCGCCGTCATCCGCGCCGCCAGTTCGGCCGGGTCGGCGGACATCGCCCGCAGCAGGGTGTCCTTGAGCCCGTCGACGTCGTGCGGGTTCACCAGAAAGGCCTGCGGCAGCTCCGCGGCCGCCCCGGCGAACTCGCTGAGCACCAGCGCGCCGCGACCGTCCTCACGGGCCGCCACGAACTCCTTGGCGACCAGGTTCATGCCGTCCCGCAGCGGGGTCACCACCATGACGTCCGCGGTCCGGTAGAGGGCGGCCAGCTGGGAGCGGGCGAACGGCTGGTTGAGGTAGTGGATCGCGGGCTCGCCGACCCGGCCGAACTCGCCGTTGATCCGGCCCACCTCGCCCTCGATCCGGTCGCGCAGGTCCTGATAGCTCTCCACCCGTTCCCGGCTCGGCACGGCCACCTGGACCATCACGGTGTCCCGGACCTTCACGTGCCCGGCCCGCAGCAGTTCGCTGTACGCGGTGAGCCGGTGCTCGATCCCCTTGGTGTAGTCGAGCCGGTCCACGCTGAGCAGCACCCGTTTCGGCTGCCCGAGGTCGTGCCGCAGCTGTTCGGACTGGCGCAGCACGTCCGGGCGGCTGGCGAGGGCCCGCATCTCGGCGACGTCGATGGAGACCGGGAACGCGCCGGTGCGTACGGTCCGCCCGTCCACGGTGATCGCGTCGTCGGTGGCGTGCGCGCCGAGCAGCTTCGTGGCGAGCTGGGCGACGTTGTGCGCGGCCTGCTCCCGCTGGAAGCCGACCAGGTCGGCGCCGAGCATCCCGCGCAGCAGCTCGACCCGGCGGGGAAGCTGCATGTAGAGCTCGGGCGGCGGGAAAGGCACGTGCATGAAGAAGCCGATCAGCAGATCGGGGCGCAGCTCGCGGAGCATCCCCGGCACCAGTTGCAGGTGGTAGTCCTGCACCCAGACCACGCCAGCGTGCTCGGCGACCTCGGCCGCGGCCTCGGCGAAGCGGGCGTTGACGCTGCGGTACGTCTCCCACCAGTTCCGGTCGAACACCGGCTGTTGCACCGCGTCGTGGTAGAGCGGCCAGAGCGTCGAGTTCGCGAACCCTTCGTAATAGCCCCGCAGCTCGTCCGCGCTCAGTGACACGGGCCGCAACCGCAGGCCACCGATGTCCGTCAGGGTCGGCGCCGGGCCCACCCCGCCGGCCCAGCCGACCCAGGTGGCGGGCGCCTGCTCCAGGATCGCGTGCAGGGCACCGGCCAGCCCGCCCGGACTGCGGCGCCATTCGCACGCGCCGTCCGGGGCGGCGTTGTCATCCAGCGGCAGGCGGTTGGCCACAACGACGAGCGAACTCTGGCGCATCACCGAAGGTTACCGTGATAACACCAACGATCATCTATGTGATGGGTTACATCCGGCGGTCAGACCACGGCGCCGTCGTCGAACTCGTCGTCGTCATCGCCGGAGCGCAGCCGCCACACCAGCGTCACCGCGCCGCCGACGATCCCCGCGAAGCCGAACAGCGTCACATAGGTCTTGTCGAGCGGGAGCAGCTGCGGGAAGAGGAAGAGCACGAAGCCGACCACGATGCTGAGCACGCCCATCACCGCGTACTTCGAGATGTGCGGCAGCGGCGGGGGAGGCGGCGGGATGTACCGCTCCTCCTCGTCGTCGCCGGACTCCGGCACATCGGTGCCGAACGTGTCGAGCCCGTAGAGCAGCGACTGCTCCTCGGGCGGCGGCGGGTCGGTGCGCCGCCGGTTCAGCGGGCGGCCGTCCTCGCCGACCGGCCGGCCGGTCGGCTGCGGCGGGTCCACCGGGCCCACGCTCTCCGCTTCCGGCCAGGGTGAGGAGGCGCTGTCGTCGAGCGTGTGGAAGCCGGCAATGATCTTTTCCCACTCGGCGTCCACCTCGGCCTGCGGCCGGGTGTCCGCCGCGGGCGCCGAGGGCGGCGTCGGGAGCGCTCCGCCGGTCACCTTCTGCAGGTGCTCGCGGGCGGTCTCCAGGCGGGTACGGTCGACGTAGAGCCGATCGATCGGACGGGCCGGCAGGGTCGTGGCCCGCAGGATCGGGTTCAGATCCGCCGTGGGCTGGAGGTACGCCGCGATGCCGCCGGCGGCCAGCACATCGAGCAGGTGCTCGCCAACCCGCGGATCCACGTCACCCGCGACGGCATAATCTGCCGCGTCGAGCCCGTTGTCGCGTCGCCCCCGACGGGCGCCACCCGTTGTCACCGATGCACCCCCTTGCCGACCGTGCCTTGAATGGTGACACGGCATGCGCCTGTTGCGGGAGTGCGTTGTGGCGCGCCGCCCCGCTTCGTACGCTTCTGTTCGCCCCGGGACGCCGGTGGCATCCGCGGAAAGGACCTCAGTGTTCTACTGGCTGCTGAAGTTGGTGGTCCTCGGACCATTGCTGAGACTTGTCTTCCGCCCGAAGGTGGAAGGCCTGGAGAACGTTCCCCGGACGGGTCCGGTGATCCTGGCCTGTAATCATCTCTCGTTCTCCGACTCGATCTTTACCCCGCTGATCATGCGGCGGAAAGTGACCTTCGTCGCCAAGGCCGAATACTTCACCGGCAAGGGGATCAAGGGGTGGTTCTCCCGGATGTTCTTCGTCGGCGCCGGGACGATCCCGGTGGACCGTTCGGGTGGCGAGGCGGCCCAGGCGGCCCTGGACACGCTGCTGCGGGTGCTGCGCGAGGGCAACGTCGCCGGCATCTACCCGGAGGGCACCCGTTCGCCGGACGGGCGGCTCTACCGCGGTAAGACCGGCGTGGCCCGGCTCGCCCTGGAGAGCGGCGCCCCGGTGGTGCCGGTGGCGCTGCTGAACACCGACGAGATCCAGCCGACCGGCACGCTGATCCCGTCGGTGAAGCGGGTCCGGATCAGGATCGGTCAGCCGCTCGACTTCTCCCGCTACGCGCAGAGCCGCGGCGACCGCTTCGTCGAACGCGCGATCACCGACGAGATCATGTACGAGCTGATGGTCCTCTCCGGCCGCGAGTACGTCGACGTCTACGCCTCGACCCTTAAAGAGCCGGTAGCGGCGGCCTGAGCCCACCCGAAGTCGCATTGCGCCCGCCGGTGTCGAGAGACGCGAAATCGGCTAGGCGAAGCCGTGGTCGATTTCGTGGCTCTCGACACCGGCGTTAAGGGGCGCAATGCCCGCCGAGCGGAGCGAGGCCATCAGACTCTGCTTAATTCATCCCTGCGCGGCGCTTGAGGGCCTGCACGTCGGTCACCACGATGCGCCGGCCCTCGGTGCGCAGCCAGCCGCGGTTGGCGAACGAGCCGATCGCCTGGTTGACGCTCTGCCGGGAGCCGCCGGCCATCTCGGCGAGCTGGCTCTGGTTGAGCTCGATGGTGATCATCGGCGCCTGGCTCTCGCCGGAGAGCCGGACCAGGGTCTTGGCGACCCGGCCGGGCAGGTCGAGGAAGACGTGGTCGGCGTTCTGCTCGGTGAGCCGCCGGATCAGGCCGCCGACCGAGCGCATCACGGCGTCCAGGATGCGTGGGTTGGAGTGCACCAGGTCCATGAACGCGGCCCGGGACAGCGAGAGCGCCTGGGAGTCCTCGATCGCCTCGGCGGACGCGCTGCGGGTCGAGGCGTCGAGCAGCGAGACCTCGCCGAGCACGTCGGGTGGTCGGACCACGGTGAGCACGGCGCGCTCACCGGTCGGTGCGGTGCGGAAGACCGCGACGGCGCCCCGTTTCATGATGATCAGAGAGTCGCCGGGGTCGTGCTCGACGAAAAGGATCTGACCCTTGCGGTAGTGGCGCGGAACGGCGGTGGCGATGACGCGCTGCCGAACGTCCGGCTCCAGCCCCGCAAACATTTCCACGCCGGTGAGCGCGTCGCCGGAATCCGGCAAACGATGATCCACGGCGCTAATCCCTCCCCCGGTGGGGACGCGTCGACCCGGCCGGCGCCGGCCCCACGACGCGAACGATCACTCTTAGCACGAAGCGGGCCCCGAACGCCATCTCTCTGTCGGACATCGAAGCTCACTCCCGTACGATCATGTCGCTTCAGTAGCTTTCTGTAAACCTCCCATCGCCTTCTGTGATTGTCGCCCTCGCTGTCCGTCGCTTCTGTCGCTTGTGCCGAGATAATCCCGCAGTGCCGGATGATGAAATCCTTCGATCGACGTTGCGCGACCAGTGGCACCTCGTCCCCTCGGAGATCACCGAGCAGCCCGTCGCCCTGATGTCCCGCGGGTGGGAGATCACCACACCGGACGGCAGCTACGTCGCCCGGCTCGCCGAGAGCGGCGCGCGGGCGCCGATGGAGGCCGGGCTGATGGCGGCCGAGCACCTGCGGGGACGCCGGATCGACGCCGGTGAGCCGATCCGCACGCTCGCCGGGGCGCTGACCGTGGAGACCGAACGGGGTGCGCTCGGCGTGCAGCGCCGGCTGCCGGGGCGGCCGCTGGACTGCCGGGATCCGGTGGATCAGCAATGGTGGGGGGAGCGGCTCGGGGTCGTACACAAGGCATTGCAGGGTTTTCGGCATCCCGGCCTGCGCCCGTGGCAGTTGCCCGACCCCGACGCGCCTCATCTGGACGCGGAGCCCTGGCTCCGCGCAACGGTCTCCGCGGCGGTCGCCGCCGCGACCCGGCTGACCGTGACCGATCAGCTGACCTACGGGATGCTGCACGGCGACCCGGCCGCCGACGTCTTCGTGCTCGACCCGGCGACCGGGCGGTCCGGTCTGCTGCACTGCGGCGCCTGCGGCACCGGTCCGGTGGTGTACGACGTGGCGGCCGCCGTGGCCTGCGCCGGAGGGCCGGAGGTCGCGGGGGAGATGCTGGACGGTTACCTGGCGGCCGGGCCGGTGCGCCGCGACGAGCTGGACGCCGCGTTGCCGGTGCTGCTGCGGTTGCGCTGGGCGGTGCAGGCCGACCGCGCCGCCCGCGCGGGCTGCCCGGAAGGGCTGGGCGCGGCACGGGAGGCCCTGGAGTCCATGCCCGGATGACGATGGGCAAGGATGTCCGGTGATGGTGTACCGATATTTTTACGACTGCGAGTTCATCGAGGACGGGCGGACCGTCGACCTGGTCTCGATCGGTGTCGTCGACGAGTTCGGCCGCGAGTTCTACGCGATCAGCACGGAGTTCGACGACTCCAGGGCCGTGCCCTGGGTGCGCCGCAACGTGCTCGACAAGCTGCCCTCACCGGCTGACAAGGCGTGGCGCAGCCGGGAGCGGATCCGGGACGACCTCTACGAGTTCCTGATGGAGCCGCTCCGGGGCCGTTCCGAGCAGATGGAGCTCTGGGCGTGGTACGCGGCGTACGACCACGTGGCGCTCGCTCAGCTCTGGGGCGCGATGCCGGCCCTGCCCCGGGAGATCCCGCGGTTCACCAAGGACCTGCGGCAGCGCTGGGACGACCAGGGCCGCCCGAAGCTGCCGGAGATGGCAGGCCGGCACGACGCGCTCGTCGACGCCAGGCACAACCTCGCCCGGTGGAAGGTCCTCAGCGGCTCTTGAGGGGTGGGACGCACTCCCTCATCACTGCCTGAACGTCGTTGTCGGTCAGCTGCGGCCCCAGGTCGCCGTTGTCCGGCCGGGCCCGCAGGCCGTCCACGATCAGCGCCAGGTAGCGCTCGTAGAGCTGCGGCCGGCACGCCGCGCTGTTCTGCGCCAGCTCGGTGACCATCGCCATGATGATCGGGAAGTCGTGGATCCCGACATCCGCCCGGAGCGTGCCCTCGGCGTGCGCCCGGTCCAGGATCTGCTGGATCAGCGGCAGCATGTGCTCGCCGACCTGCGCGAAGTGATGCTGGTTCATGGTCAGCGCGGCGTCGCGCAGCCCTCGGTCGGCCGCGTGCATCCGGGCCGCCCGGTGCAGGAACGTCACCAGCCCCTCCCACGCGCTCGGTGCCGCCAGCGCGTCCTCGGCGAGGCTCACCATGTCCTCCAGGCGGTCCGTGAAGACCGCCTCGACGAGCGCCTCCTTGGTGGGGAACCGCCGGTAGACGGTGCCCACCCCGACGCCCGCGTGATGCGCCACGTCGTCGAGCGTGGCGGCGAAGCCACGGGTCGCGAAGACCTCGTGAGCGGCCTCGATGATCCGCTCCCGGTTGCGCTGCGCGTCTCGTCGCAACGGCCGCACCTCGGTGTCCATGTGTCGAAGCCTACAAGAAAGTGGAGGCAATCCCTCAACTTCCGCTGCTAGCCTGCCGAAGTGGAGGACGAACCTCAACTTCTTGAAAGGCTGCGATGAGCACGCTTACTGATCGACCACGTCCGTCCGGACGTGAGGAGCAAGCGTCATCCGGGCGCTGGTGGGCGCTCGTGGTGCTGGCCCTCGCGCAGCTCATGGTGGTGCTCGACGCCACGATCGTGAACATCGCGCTGCCCACCGCCCAGGCCGACCTCGGCTTCGACGACGCCGGCCGCCAGTGGGTGGTCACCGGTTACGCGCTCGCCTTCGGCAGCCTGCTGCTGCTCGGCGGACGGCTCTCCGACTTCTTCGGCCGTAAGCGGATGTTCGTCATCGGCCTGATCGGCTTCGCGCTCGCCTCCGCCCTCGGCGGCGCCGCGCAGAACCTGGAAGTGCTGATCTTCGCCCGGGCGCTGCAGGGCGCGTTCGGCGCGGCGCTCGCCCCGGCGGCGCTCTCGCTGCTCTCCACCACGTTCACCGAGCCCGCCGAGCGCGGCAAGGCGTTCGGCATCTTCGGCGCCATCTCCGGCGCCGGCGGCGGCATGGGCCTGCTGCTCGGTGGCGTGCTCACCGAGTACGTCTCCTGGCGCTGGTGCCTCTACGTCAACCTGGTGATCGCCGCCATCGCGGTGATCGGTGCCTTCGCCAAGCTGAAGGACGAGCCGATCCCGGCCCACGGCAAGATCGACATCCCGGGCACGATCACCGCCGTCGCCGGTCTGGTCGCCCTGGTCTACGGCCTCGCGAACGCCGAGACCGACGGCTGGACCGACGCCATGACCCTCGGCCCGATCGTGGCCGGCCTGGTCATCCTGGTGGCCTTCGTGCTGATCGAGCGCCGGGTCCAGCACCCGCTGCTGCCGATGCGCGTCATCCTCGACCGCAACCGCGGCGGCTCCTACGCCTCGATCGCGATCGCCGGCGCCGGCATGTTCGGCATCTTCCTGTTCCTCACCTATTACCTGACCGCGATCCTGCAGTTCACCCCGATCCAGACCGGTCTCGCGTTCCTGCCGATGCTCGGCTCGGTCATGCTCACCGCCACCACGGCCGGCACGATACTTACGCCGAAGATCGGCCCGCGCCCGCTGGTCCCGGTCGGCGCCGTGATCGCCGCCGTCGGCATGGTCTTCCTGACCCGGCTGCAGCTCGACTCGACGTACGTCTCCGGCATCCTGCCCGGTCTGATCATCATCGGTCTCGGCCTGGGCCTGGTCTTCGCGCCCACCCAGAACGCCGCCACCTCCGGCGTCGAGCACAGCGACGCCGGCGTCGCCTCCGCGATGATCAACACGGTGCAGCAGATCGGCGGCTCGATCGGCACCGCGCTGCTCAGCTCGTTCGCCGCCTCCGCTGCCAGCGACTACATGGTGGGCAAGGAGCCGACCGCGCAGCTCGCGATGCAGGCCCAGCTGGAGAGCTACCACACCGTGTTCTGGTGGTCGGCCGGCTTCTTCCTGCTGGCCGCGATCGTGGCGGCGGTGCTCTTCCGCACCGGCCCGCTCGACGTGGACCCGGACGCGCCGCCGGCGATGGCGCACTGACAGTAGTTCGCCCTGAGAGCGTGTGGACCTCGGTGGAGGTCCACACGCTCTCGCCGTTTCCGCCGGAGGGCGCGCCGACAACACTGAGCACCGGCCGGTCCGGCTGGTCCGGCCGGTCCGGCTGGTTGTGGATGCTGCTGGGACTGCGCTGGGCGCCAGCCGGTCCGGCTGGTTATCGATGCTGCCGGAGGCCGCGACCTCCGCGACCCCGCGACTGCCGCGACCCGCGAATGTCGCCCGCCTCCGCGTCCGGCTCACGCACGGGAAAGCCCCGGCCGCCTTGCGCAACCGGGGCTTGAGCCGTCGGGGCCCGAGCCGTCCGGGGCCTGAGCCGACGAGGGGTCAGAGCTTCAACCCGTGCCCGTACGGGAACAGCGGCGCCACCGTGTCATTCGGGACGTCCTCACGGGACTCCTCCACGGCGGCCATCGACGACGGCAGCTCGAACGGCAGTGTGCCCGACGACGGCGCCCGCCCGAACAGCACGTCCAGCAGCGCCTCGTCACTGGACCCGAACGTGCCGGTCAGCGCGGCCGCCTCGGTCACCAGGGGGGTGAGCACCGCCGGCCGGTCCAGCATCACGTCGACCACGGTCGGCAGGGCGGCCGTCAGTGAGAGGACCGGTGCCAGCTCCTCGGCGGTCCACTCCAGGCGACCGGCGTGGAAGAAGGCCTCGAACCCGCCACCGCGCGGCTCGTACGGCGCGGCCCGGCGGACGATCGCCACGTCGGCGTCGGCCGGGTCGTCAACGACCTTGGCATAGGCGGCTGCCACCGCCGGGTCCACCCCGTCGAGGTAGACGTTGATGCCCTCGGTGAGCGGCAGGTTCGACGCGGTGAGGACCACGACCGCGCGGCGCTGGGCTTCCAGGCCGGCGGCCCGGAACGACGACTGACCGGCGACCTTCTCGGTGTTCGACGGGTCGACGTAGCGGCGGTCGTCGAAGAGGCCCATACGGAACTTGTCGCGCAGGATCCGGCGTACCGAGACGTTGATCCGCTCCTCGCTGACCCGGCCCTGCTCGACCAGGTCCACGATCAGTTCGGGGCAGTGCTCGCCGCCGAGCTGGTCCGCGCCGGCCTCCAGGATGCGCTGCACCCGGGCGTGCCGGTCCAGGTGTTCGACGCCCCAGGCGCGCGCCGGCATCGGGGTGCCCATGATCTCGGCATCGGTGACCAGTCCCCAGTCGGTGCAGATCACGCCGTCGAAGCCGTACCGGCCGCGGAGCAGCCCCTCGATCACGCTCTTGTTGAAGCCGAAGCCGACCTCCTCGTGCTCGGTGTCGACGGGCATCCCGTAATAGGGCATGATCTGCGCGGCTCCGGCCTCGAACGCCGCTTCGAACGGCTTGAGGTGGTACTCCCACATGCCGCCCGGGTAGACCTGCTCCCGCCCGTACGCGAAATGCGCGTCCTCACCGCCCTTCTGCGGCCCGGCGCCGGGGAAGTGCTTGACCATGGCGGCGACCGAGGACGGGCCGAGAGCGTCACCTTGGAGACCCCGGACATAGGCCGCCAGCAGCTCGGCGACGGTGTCGGCGTCCGAGCCCAGGGTCCCGCTGGTGCGGGCCCAGCGCGGCTCGGTGGCGAGGTCGGCCATCGGGTGCAGGGCGACCCGGATGCCCGCTGCCAGGTACTCCTGCCGGGCGATGTCGGCGAATTCCCGTACCAGGGAAGGGTCTTTGGTGGCGCCCAGGCCGATCGGCTCCGGCCAGGCCGAGAAACCACCGGCCGCGGCCGAGGCCGCGGGGTTGTCGATGACGCCGTGGCGAGGGTCCGTCGAGACGGTGACGGGGATGCCGAGCCGGGTGCCGGCCGCGATCTCCTGCACCCGGTTGTGCCACTCGGCGATCTTGCGAGGGGTGACCGGGCCGAGCGTCAGGATGTTGACGTGGTTGATCAGCTTGTCCTGGATCAGCTCACCGGTGGACGGGATCATCGCGTCACCGGGTGGGAGGGTGCCGTCCGGGCTGACCGCGGCCATGGTGTGGAACATCAGTCCGGCCTTCTCGGCCAGGGTCATCCGGCCGAGCAGATCGGTGACCCGCTCCTCGATAGGGAGTTCCGGGTTCTGGTACGGGTGCATGAGTTTCTCCATCATCGGATGCGCGGATTTACCGGAAGCGCGAATTCACCAGCTGCGCGGATTCACCGGGCGCCGCGGACCATGCGGACCAGGATCGATCCGGCGACTGCGACGACCGCGCCGAGCAGGAAGAGCAGGCTGTAGTTCGAGTTGTCGCTGCTGCCGATCGCGAGGATCGGCGCGGCCAGGATCGGCACGAGCGACTGCGGCAGGGCGTTCGCGATGTTCATGACGCCCATGTCCTTGGCCGCGTCGTCCGGGTTCGGCAGCACGTCGGTGGCGAGCGCCAGGTCGACCGCGAGGTAGACGCCCTGTCCGAGGCCGAAGAACGCGACCGCGATCAGGAAGACGGTGAAGTTGTCCGCGAAGGCGATCAGCGCCAGGGCGGCGGCGACCACGACGCCGGCGCCGAGCACGAACGGCTTGCGGCGGCCGATGCGGTCGGAGAGCGTGCCGCCGAAGGACGAGCCGACGACGAGGCCGACCGTGCTGATCAGGGTGGCGACGAGGATGCCGTTCGCGACGTTGTCGGTGGTGTAGCCGTAGCGGTCGATCAGCAGGTAGCTCTGGTAGGTGCTGACGCTCGCCAGGCCCATCCAGATCAGGAACCGGCTCACGATGTTCCACGCGAAGTCCGGGTGGCGGCGCGGGTTGATGTAGAAGGTGCGCAGGAAGTCGGTGAACCGGTACGGCCCGAAGTGGCCCTTCTCGGCGGGCCGGTCCTTCAGGACGATCACGAGCAGGACCACCGTGGCCACGCCGATCGCCGACGGGACCGCGAACATCAGCAGCGCGCTGCCGGCGAGGGCGGCCGCCAGGGCGCTGCCGACCAGGATGGCGACCGAGGTCATCAGGCCCAGGATCCCGCTGACCTTGCCGCGCTGCTGCGCCGGGATCTGGTCCGGCAGCAGGGCGGTCAGCGTGGAGAGGGTCGCGTTCACGCCGAGCTGCGCGATCGCCCAGCCGGCGGTCAGCACCGGGATGCTGGTGCCGAGCGCGACCACCATGAGACCGGCGAAGCCGAGCAGCATGCCGCCGAGCAGCCAGGGCCGGCGGCGGCCGAGCCGGGAGGTGGTGCGGTCCGACATCGCGCCGAAGAACGGGTTGCCGATCAGCGCGAGCACGGCACCGACGCTCAGGACGGTGCCGAGGGCGGAGGCCTTGTTGTTCGGGGCGATCTGTGCGACCCGGATCGACATGGTGACCACGACCGGGGTGAGGATCGTGAGGTATGCGCCGAGTTGCGCGAGGGCCATCGCGACGATCAGCCGGGTGGGCGCGTTGGGCGCCGGATGAGCCGGCTGCTGCGTTTCCTGCGTCGCCGGACGGGACTGAAGAGTGGTCATAGCGCACCTCGATCGGGGCCTTTGTTAACACCTTGTTTTCTGAAGGTATCGACTTGATTTGCGGTAAACCAGATCCCAAAAGGCCTGCTCAGAGCCATGATTCACCTGTGTCTCGCCTTTTTGCGGCGGCGATTCGCGGCGTTTGTGGCTCGGTGCGTGTGACGCCGGTCCCACTCTGCGGCGGATTATGTCCAGGTCCAGCAAAACGCTTAGGTTGGCTGGCATGACGCCCACCGGTCGGCGCATCCATCTGGTACGCCGTGACCTGATCTTCGCGGCGGTCCGCGAGGCCGGCCGGATCAGCCGTGCCCATCTGGTCCGCCGTACCGGCATGGCCCGGGTGACCGTCAACAGTCTCGTCACCGATCTGCTCGCCGCCGGGGTTCTCACCGAGGAGGCCGCCGCGCCCACCGGTGATCGCGCCGGCCGGCCCGCGCGGTCCCTCACCCTGGGGCCCGCCGCCGGCGGCGTCGTGGGCGCGGTCATCGGAGCCGATGGGGTACGGGTGGCAGAAGCCGATCTGGCCGGCCGGATCCTGCGCGAGCACCACCACGACATCGACACCTCCGATCCGAGCACCGCACTCGACGCCATCGCCGAAGTGATCACCGGAACCGGCCGGGTCTGGTCGACCGTGGCCGGGCTCTCCGCGCCGATCAGCGGCGGCGTCGTGCAGAGCAGCAGCGTGCTGCCCGGCTGGGCCGGGATCGCCCCGGCCACCGAGCTGAGCCGCCGCCTCGGCCACCGGGTCATCGTCCGCAACGACGCCGACCTGTGCCTTCGCGGCGAGGTGGAGTACGGCGTGGCCGCCGGTCACCAAGACGTCTGCTATCTGCGGGTCAACTCCGGGATCGGCTGCGGCCTGCTGCTCGGCGGGGTGGTGCACCACGGCGCCACCGGCGTGGCCGGCGAGATCGGGCACGTGCAGGTCGACGAGACGGGCGCGCTCTGCCACTGCGGCAACCGGGGATGCCTGGAGACGATCGCGTCGCCGCGGCAGATCCTCGGCGCGCTCTCCGGCAGCTACGGCTCGCCGGTCACCGCCGCCCACGCCGTCGAGCTGGCCCGCAGCGACGCCACCGCCGAGCGGGTCATGGCCGACGCCGGGCGGATGATCGGGCGGGTGGTGGCCGCGCTCGCCAACGGCATCAACCCGTCCCTGGTCGTCCTCGACGGTCCGCTGATCGAGCCGGGCGGGCCCGTGGTGCTGGGCGTCGTGGAGTCGCTGCATCGGTACGCGCAGCCGGAGGTCGTGGAGAACACCGAGGTACGGGTGAGCGCCCTCGGCGGCCGGGCGGCGCTGCTGGGGTCGCTGGCGGTGGCGTTGCGGGGCACGCCGGTGGCGCGGGGGAGCAGGGCCCTGCCCGAGTCGGACCCCGAGCCGGCCGTCGAGCCCGCGCCCGTGGCGTCGTCGCGGGCGCCCGGGTCGCCGGCCAAACGGGAACGGGCCGTGCGGCGGGACATCCTGGTGGCAGCGCTGCGGGGGCGCGGGCCGACCGCCCGCAGCGACCTCGTGAAGATCACCCGGCTGCCGCGGGCCGCCGTCGTCGAGCTGCTCGGCGAGCTGCGGCAGGACGGGATCGTGGAGCTCTGCACGCCTGCCGAGACCCGTTCCGGCCGGCCGTCACCGCACTTCCGGCTCGCCGTCGGCGCCGGCCGACTGATCGGGCTGGCCCTGGCCGAGCCGGGCATCCGGGCCGTGGTCGCCGACGGGACCGGGCACGTCGAGGAGACCCGGAGCGTTCCGTTCCCGATGTCCCACGACTCGCACCCGATGCTGCGCGCCGCCGGTGACCTCGCGGTGGAGCTGCTCGAACGGTACGGCTCGGACGCGCGGATCGCGGTCAGCGTGCCGTCACCCGTACACCCGGGCACCGGACGGTTCGGGGCGCGCAGCGTGCTGCCGATGTTCTCCGGCTTCGACCCGGCCGAGGAGATCGCCGCCGCCGTGGGCCGCCCGGTCCGGGCCGAGAACAACGCCCAGCTCGCCGCGCTCGCCGAGATGCGGCGCGGGGCGGCCCGGGGCGCGCGGGACGTGCTCTACCTCAAGGCCGACCAGCACACCGGCGCCGGGATCATCGCCGGCGGCCGGATGCACCGGGGCGCCATCGGGTACGCCGGGGAGGTCGGTCACCTGAACGTCCGCGAGATCGGCCCGCTCTGCATCTGCGGCAGTCGCGGATGCCTCTCGGCGTTCCTGGCGCCGGCGTACTTCGGCGCGCTCCTGGAGAACCGCCCCGCCCCCGCGAAGCCCGCCACGGAACCGCTGCCGGCGGCGCTGGACAAGCCCGCCGAGGAGCGGCTGCTCCGGCTGGCCGCCGACGGGGACCGGCCGGCGCAGCGGGCGCTGCTGGACGCGGGACGGCTGATCGGCCGGACCGTCGCGCCGCTCTGCGACGTGCTCAACCCGGGTGTCGTCGTGGTCGGCGGCCGGTTCGTCGAGCCGGGGCCGCACGTGGTGGACGGCGTCCGCGAGGCGCTGCAACGGCACTGCGCCCCGAGCGCCGCGGCCGGCCTGACCGTGGTCCCCGCCGAGCTGGGCCCGGACGCCGAGGCCCTGGGCGCGATCGAGCTGCTCCTCTGACGATCGCCGCAGCGCACACGCTCCTCGGCATCGCCGTCGGCGCGTGGATCCGGGGCGCGGAGCGGGCCCGAACTTCGCACGCTCGGTTGTCGCGGGCGGGACTGAGAGGAGAGGGGCGCGACCACTCACGCAGGTCGCGCGCCGCGGGGAGCGCAGCGAGCCCGCGTCGCGCCCTCGGCGGGAGCGACGGTCCGGGCCACCCACCTCGATGCGACATGGGTCTGACTTTCCGGGGTATGGGTGTGGCATGACTGAACAGGAGCAGCGCGACAAAGTCCGGAAGATGGTGGCCGACGCCCGGATCTGCATGGTCACGACGATGACCGAGGACGGGCGGCATGTGAGCCGGCCGATGGCGTTGCAGGAGGTGGAGTTCGACGGTGATCTGTGGTTCTTCACCTACTCCGATTCGGATCTGGTGGAGCAGATCGGCCGGCATCCGCAGGTGAACGTCGCGTTCAGCGACCCGAAGCAGCAGAACTGGATCTCGATCGCCGGCGCGGCGTCGCAGGTGGAGAACCGGGCCAAGGCCGAGGAGTTGTGGAGCGCGCCGCTGAAGGCGTGGTTCCCGGACGGGTTGGACACGCCGAATCTCACGCTCGTCAAAGTGAGCGCGGATACGGCGGAGTATTGGGAGGCCGCGCACAGTTCGAAGGTCATCACGCTGCTGGGATATGCGAAGGCGGCGGTCACCGGAAAGACCCCGGACGCGGGGGAGAACGAAACAGTCAGGCTTTAGCGGGGCGCGTTCGACCGGGGTGAGGGCGGCGACTAGAGTGCGGTTGCGGCCCGCCCCCGGGCCCGGCAACGCTGCCGACGTGTTCGTCCCTGGGGCCATGACGGGCTATCCGCATCTCGCTACCCGATCCAGGGGGAAGAAAAATGCGTATCGGCGTGCTGACCGGTGGCGGCGACTGCCCCGGCCTCAACGCGGTCATCCGGGCCGTCGTCCGTAAGGGCGTCACCGCTTACGGCCACGAGTTCGTTGGCTTCCGTGACGGATGGAAGGGCCCGCTGGAGGGTCTCACCAAGCCGCTGGGTATCGCGGAGGTGCGTGGCATCCTGCCGCGCGGTGGCACGATCCTCGGCTCCTCGCGCACCAACCCGTTCAAGATCGAGGGTGGCGTCGAGAAGATCAAGGCCAACCTGGCCGAGCAGGGCGTGGACGCGCTCGTCGCGATCGGCGGCGAGGACACCCTCGGTGTCGCCACCAAGCTGCACGACCTGGGCGTGAACGTCGTCGGCGTGCCGAAGACGATCGACAACGACCTCAACGGCACCGACTACACGTTCGGCTTCGACACCGCGGTCAACATCGCGATGGAGGCCATCGACCGGCTGCACACCACCGCCGAGTCGCACCACCGCACCCTGGTCGTCGAGGTCATGGGCCGGCACGCCGGCTGGATCGCCCTGCACGCCGGTCTCGCCGGTGGCGCCAACGTGATCCTGCTGCCGGAGCGCAAGTTCGACGTGGAGCAGGTCGCGACGTACGTGACCAAGCGCTTCCAGGTCGAGTACGCGCCGATCGTCGTGGTCGCCGAGGGCGCGCAGCCGCTCGACGGCCAGATGGTGCTGCACAACCAGGAGCTGGACAGCTTCGGTCACGTCCGTCTGGGCGGCATCGGCCAGTGGCTCGCCGAGCAGATCGAGGAGAAGACCGGCAAGGAGGCCCGCACGGTCGTCCTCGGTCACATCCAGCGCGGTGGCACCCCGACCGCGTTCGACCGGGTGCTCTCCACCCGCTTCGGCCTGCAGGCGATCGACGCGGTCAACGATGGCGACTTCGGCAAGATGGTGGCGCTGCGCGGCACCGACATCGTCCGGATCCCGCTCATCGAGGGCACCGGCGAGCTGAAGACCGTTCCGCTGGAGCGGTACGAAGAGGCTGAGGTCTTCTTCGGTAACTGAGTTTGTTAGAAAGGGGCCGGGTCCTTCCCGGCCCCTTTTTTGCATGAGGAGTCGTTTTGACCAAGCACACCGTCGCGGTCATCGGAGCCGGCAAGATGGGTGAACTCGTGATCTCCGGGTTGCTGCGGTCCGGCTGGCCCGCCGATCGTCTGCTGGTCACCACCCGGCGTGCCGCGCGGGCAGCGGATCTGTCGGAGAGATACGGCGTCTCGGCCGTCGACAACGCCACCGCGGCGGCCAAGGCGGACATCCTGGCCGTCGCCGTCAAACCGCAGGACGCGGCGGCCCTCTTCGACGAGATCGGCGCGCGGATCCCGGCCGGCAAGCTCGTGGTGTCGCTCTGCGCCGGGCTGACCACGGAGTTCTTCGCGGTCCGGCTGCCCGAGGGCACCCCGGTCGTGCGGGTCATGACGAACACCCCGGCCCTCGTCGACCAGGCGATGACCGCGATCTCGGCCGGTCCGCACGCCACCGCGGAGCACCTGGACATCGCCGAGGAGATGTTCAAGCCGCTCGGCGCGACGATCCGGGTCCCGGAGGCGCAGCAGGACGCGGTGACCGCTCTGTCGGGTTCCGGTCCCGCGTATTTCTACCTGCTCGTCGAGGCGATGATCGACGCCGGAGTGCTGCTCGGGCTGCCCCGGCAGACGGCGCACGAGCTGATCGTGCAGACCGCGATCGGCTCGGCGGTGATGCTGCGCGACTCGGGTGAGCACCCGGTGAAGCTGCGCGAGGCGGTGACGTCCCCGGCCGGGACGACGATCGCGGCGATCCGGGAGCTGGAGAACCACGGTGTGCGGGCGGCGCTTTTGACGGCATTGGAAGCAGCGCGAAATCGGGCTCGGGAACTCGCCGGCGAAATGCGCTGATCGTAACTTTTTCCCACATTTGGAAGTTACGGTGAGGAAGGGTGTTCATAGCGTCGCGTGACGGGCACATGATGGTGTAGGGGCATCCTGCATTCGGGTGTCGCGGCGACGCTCAGCATGCGTTTACGCTTGCGCGGCCCGGCATTCGTTATTCCAAAAGCGACTGTGGTGATTCCGATGAGTAGGCGGCAGCCGACGATCCGTCCGATCGAGCAGATCGAGGAGCTCGAACAGGCGGTCACAGTGCTGTGCCGGGTCTGGGCCGCCAAGACTCCCGTCGATCTGATCAACGCCTCGACCCTGTGGGCGATGGCGGAGGCGGACAACTACGTGGTCGGTCTCTTCATGGTCGACGAGGACGGCGCGGAGCCCGACGAGATGGTCGGTGCGGCGGTGGCGATCCGCGGCCGCAAGCACCTCCACTCGCACATCGTCGGGGTGCTCCCCGGGATGCAGGGCCTCGGGCTGGGCTCGCTGCTCAAACGGCACGAGGCCGACTGGGCCGCCGGCGAGGGCTTCGAGGTCATCCGCTGGACCTTCGACCCGCTGGTGCGGCGCAACGCCCACTTCAACCTCGCCAAGCTGCACGCCCGGGTCGAGAAATACCAGGACAACCTCTACGGCAGCCTGGACGACGGGCTCAATGACGGTGACGAGACCGACCGGCTGGTGATCGAGTGGGACTTCCGCGCCGATCCGCCGGCCGATGATCCGGCGCCCGTCGTGACGCCGGGCTCCCCGGACCGCTGGGACGTGACCGGCCGGCCCGAGGCGGTCGTCTTCCTCGACGACGGGGTGCACTGCCTGATCCCCACCCCGCCCGACATCGAGGCCCTGCGCAAGGACGATCGGGACCGGGACCTGGCGAAAGCCTGGCGGTTCGGCGTCCGGGCCGGGTTCAGCAAGGCCGAGGCCAATGGGTACGCGGTGACAGGCTTCAGCCCCGACGGGTGGTATGTGCTGCGGCGCCGGTGAACTGGAGGACCTCCTCGGCGCAGCCCCAGGAGAGGGTCACGCCGCCACCACCGTGTCCGTAATCGTGGATCACGTGCGGATGGCGCTCGTCCGGCCCGATCCGGACCTTGTCGCGGACCGGGCGCAGCCCCACCCGGTGCTCGATGAGGCGGGCGCCGGCCAGTGACGGCTCGGCTTCGGTGCACCGGTCCAGGATGGCCTGGCGGATCACCGGGTCCTCAGCGGTCGACCACTCGCCGTCGTAGAGGCTGCCGCCCAGCATCACCCGGTCGCCCTGTGGCAGGACGTACGTGGTGAGTTGCTGTGCCTGGTTCTCCTCGGCCTCCACGAAGAACGTGTCGATGCCGGGGTTGTCGAGCACCAGCAGATCCCCGCGGACCGGCCGGATCGTCTCGCCCGGCACCAGCTCGCGCGCGCCCAGCCCGGTGCAGTTCACCACGATCGGCCCGAGCGCCGGCAGCTCCGCGCGCGTGACCGGCCGGTCGACCGTGATCTGCCCGCCGCTGCTGAGCAGCCGGGTGGTCAGGTAGGCCAGGTAGCGGGTCATGTCGATCAGCGGCACGCGGTACCGCCAGCCGTTGGTGTAACCCGGTGGCAGCGCCGCGCGGTCGCACTCCCGCACGCCCTCCGCGCCCGGACCGGGTGGCGGGATGCGGTCGGCGCCCCGGCCGGCCTCGACGCCCCAGAGCATCCGGACCCCGGTGGCGGCCGGGTCGGCGGCGAGCTCGCGGAAGACCTCGAGCGACTGGAGCGCCCAGTCCTCGGCCCGATCGTGCGCCACGAGGTGAGGACCCCAGATCGCTCCGGCGGCGCAGGAGGTTGTCCGGGGGGAGGAGAGGTTGCTCCGAACGAGCACCCGAAGGCCCGCCTCGGCGAGGCGCACCGCGCAGGTCAGGCCGGACACCCCGGCGCCGAGCACGACCACGTCCGTCTCGCGGATCATCTAGACATTTTAATCGAACCGGTCCAGTGATCGAAGATGATGAACATGAGATGAATGCGGAAGGTGACAATACGGGGACGTTGCGCTATCGAAGGCGGTGCGGTCCAATCGACTCTTGGAACGATTCTCCAGACGGGAGCGGGCGCGGGGCGATGCTGGTTCTGGGTGAAGTCCTCACGTCCCTGCTGCCGTCCTCCGCGGCGCTGCCGGCCGATGCCGGGGAGCGGCTGCTGGCCCTCACCACCGGCGCTCAGGTGATCCGGTCGGACCGTCCGATGTCGTACGTGGTCTCGCCGGAGCGGCTGACCGGCGTGGACTGTCACGTGCCGACCGGGCCGCACGGCACCGCCCGGGCGATCGGCACGGTCACCACCCGCGCGGTGCTGACCGGCGGACACGTCCTGCAGTCGTCGGCGCGGACCACCGCCGTGCGCAGCTCGCACAACCGGCGGCTGCCCTGGTCGTACTATCTGGCCCGGCCGAGCAGCGTGGAGATCATCGGAAAGTACCGGGAGCGCGCGCTGACCGACGCCTTCCTGGCCGCCGCGCCCGCTCCGCCGATGCTGAACCTCGCCGCGATCGCCGGGCACACCGCCGACCGGGTCCGGAACAGCGCGATGGTCGACTCCCGGGTGCCGTTCCGCAGCCGGCAGACCACCCTGCGCTGGGCCGCCGCCCTCGGCGCCGAGGGCGACGCGCTCACGTTCACCGTGGAACGGCCCGACCACCGGACGGTGCGGCTGCAGACGCACGGGACGGAACTCGGCGACGTGGTGGCGCTCTGCGAGGACCTGGCCCTGCACGACTGGCTGCTGACCACGCTGACCGGGCTGGTGACCCGGGCCGGGCTGACCGGCCCGAAGCCGTCCGTGGCCGTCGACCGGATCCGGCCCGCCGTGGACCATCTGCTGCACCTGTGGATGCCCGGCGCCCGGCTGGAGGTGCGGACCCGGCGATTCTGGGAGGAGATGGAGCAGCGGGCCGGCTTCGGCCGCCAATGGGCCGCCTCGGTGCAGCGGATCCGCGACCATCTCGCGCTCAGCACGCTGCGGGAACTCGGCCGGCTCGCCGGACCGGCGTCGTGAGCGGGCTGACCGTGCCGGCCGGGAACTCGGGACGCCGCCTCTCCGAGGTGCTGCGCAAAGTCCTGATCGCCCTGATCACCGGCGGCATCGCGTTCAGCCTGACCAACCTCGCGCAGAAGGACCCGCTGCTGTCGGTGACGCTCTCCGTGCTGGTCGGCGGGTCGGCGCTGGTGGTCCAGTTCCTGGTGGAGTTCGAGGCCCGGCTGCGGGAGGTCCAGCTCGGTCAGGAGGACCAGGCCGTGCAGATCAAGGCCTGCGTCGACGAGCGGTTCCGGGCGATCAGCGAGGCGACCGAGCTGTTCGGCCTGATCGAGGAGTCCGCGGTGCAGACCGAGCTGCTGAGCCAGCTCGTCCGGCACTCCACCAAGATCGGTACGGACTCGCCGCCGCTCGCGCACCGGCTGGCCCAGCGGGAACTGGCCCGGATGTCCGACTTCCTCAAGGAGCTCGGTGACGGCGCCGAGGCGATCTACGACGGTGAGGACCGGGACTGGCTGCTCAGCCTCGCCCACTCCGCCGTGACCAGCATCGACGCGACGAGCCTGACCACTGTCGACGGCGGCGGGATGTGGGCCACCGACCTGGGGCAGCGGTACCTGGACTCGCAGCGGGACGCCGTCCGGCGCGGCGTCAAGATCCGCCGGATCTTCATCCAGGACCGTCCCGAGCCGGGCGGGCAGACCGCGCTCGACAAGATCTACCGCCAGCACGCGGACGTCGGCATCGACGTCCGGGTCCTCGACCTCTCCACCGCCAGCGACCTGCGCCGCACGTCGCTCTTCGACTTCGTGCTCTTCGACGGCGTGATCAGTTACGAGGTGACGACCGGCACCTGGCTCGACGAGAACAACCCGCCGATCGTGGTGAACACCCGGCTGCTGCTGCATCCCGGCCGGGTCGAGGAGCGCGGCGAGCGGTTCCGCGAGCTGTGGGAGGCCGCCCGGCCGCGCGAGTCCTAGAGCATCTTGGTGGTGTCGCCGTCGAAGACGTACGAGATGCGCTGCACCAGGTCGTCCGGAAGGCCGAAGCCCTCGCCCTCGGCCCGCCGCCGGACCTGGCGCTGGACCTCCTCGTCGACGTTCACCTGGCTCAGCACCACGCCGACCGCCGCCTCGATGTTCTGGAAGCGCCGGGCCAGCATGGAGAGCGTGCGATAGGCGCTGAACGGCTGCGCCGCCGGGTTGAGCCGCAGGATCGGCGGCATCTCCGCCCAGGTCGCCGGCAACCGGTCGCCGACCGGTTCCGGGGGCGCCACCGGCCGGCCCTCGCACCGCAGCATGCCGAGCCGCAGCAGCTGCCAGACCGACGCGAGGTAGGGGCAGGACCAGAGCCGGCCGTCCGGCCCCTCGGAGAAGATCTCCACGGCCAGGAAGATCGAGTGGCGGTTCTTGGCGTTCTCGACAGGCGGCTGGAACCCGGCGTCACGGGCCATCGCCGGCTGCGGCGAGGTGCCCGGCGGGCGGCTGCCGTTGGTGAGCCAGCCGCTCTCCTGCGGCGGCGGCCAGACCCCGTCGGTGCCCGGCGACGGGTCCGGGACCAGCCGGTCCAGCACCAGCTCGGCGGGCCGGACGTCCCCGGCGTCGGCGCAGGCCGCCTCCCGGGCCACGTAGTCGATGGTGAGCCCGTTGTCGCCGGCCGCCTCGACCAGCTGGGCGATCACCTCGTCCGGGCTGCTGAACGTGGTGAAGTAGTCGTCCACCAGGAAGCAGGTGCTGATCCGGGGGCGCTTGCCCGGCCCGGCGAGGTCGGCGACCCGCTGCTCGGCGGCGGCCACCCACGGCTTGATCTCGCGGAAGTGCCGGCGCAGCTGGTCGATGCCGCCCTCGTAGTCCTCCATGTAGAGATGGCCCAGCTCGATCGAGACGTGCGCCAGCGGGACCTGCTCGACCCGCGGCTGCGCCGACCGCTCCCGGAAGGTGGCCGCGGGCTCCGTCACCGCACCTCCCAGGCCTTGTCGTCGAGCAGCAGCTCGGACAGCCGCTTGAACGCCTCGGCGGTCCGGTCGTTGGCGATGCCGATGTTGTTCACGTCGTGCGCGGTGATCAGCTGTTCGCGCCACTGGAGCACCGGGTCGAGCGGCACCGAGTGCAGCAGCCAGAGCGGCCCGGCGCCCTCGGCCTGGGCGATCGCCTGCAGTTTGCCGTCCCACTCGGTGATCCACACGGCCTGCTGGGAGGTGAGGCCGGGACGGCTCGGGTCGACGAGCGCGGTCCGGACGAACCGCAGCGACGACAGCAGCTCCTCCCGGTCGTGGCCCAGGTCCTCGCCGGTGTCCAGGATGCCGTGCTCGCCGTGCACCAGGGCGGCGGCCGCGATCACGTGCTGCTTGGTCCACCGGTGGTAGACCAGCCAGCGGGTGGTCACGCCGGCCAGCTGCTGGGCGGCGGCCAGGGCCATCTGCAGCGCGTACGACCGGCCCGCGCTCAGGTCGACGAAGCAGACGTCGAACTCGCCGTTCAGCCGGCTGATCAGGTTCGCGCAGCGGCGGACCAGCTCCGGGCTGCTCGGGAACTCGCCGACACCGCTGTCACCGGGCATCAGGATCAGCCGGCCGGCGTCGTAGGGCCGATCCTTGACGCTCTCCCGCTCGGTCTCGCCGAACACGTCGATGCGCCACGGGTCGGCGACCTTCCCCAGAAGGTACGAGTGGAGCCCGCCCTCCGGCACGCCGAGCCGTCCCGAGTCGACGTCGAAGACCGAGCCCGCGGTCGGCGAGCCGAAGTCGAAGTCGAGGTAGCAGACGTCGTTGCCGGCGAGCGCGCACTGGTACGCGACGTTGCTCGTCGTCACCGACCGCCCGGTGCCTCCCTTGTCGGAGGTCGCGAAGACCAGCATCGTCACGACTCGCCGTCGAGATCGTCACGGGCCGCGGCGAACCGGTCCAGGCTCAGCAGCACGTCGATGGCGAGGGCCGAGGCGGTGCCGGGTTTCTCGTCGCGGATCGAGCGGCCGCGCTTGAGCTTGGCCGCCAGCGCCTGCAGGTCCATCTGCATCGCGTAACCGCCGTTCGGCGAGCCTTTCAGCAGCTCCTGGTCGTAGAGGTGCTCGGCCTCGCTGAGCAGGTCACCGGCCAGGTCCGCGAGCTCGTCGCTGCGCAGGGGTGGCTCGGTGATCACCTCGGCCGCGGTGATCAGGCAGTCGACGACCCGTTTCGTGTGGTACCAGGAGGGCTCGGTGTAGAGGCCCTCGTAGTCCTCGAAGACCATTTTCGGCTGGTCCCAGAGGCCGCGCCGGCGGTCGTCGAGCAGCCGGCGCGAGTCCAGGTGGCCCCAGATCTCGTCGGCGAGCGCGAGCATCCGGCCGCGCAGCTGCGGGTCGCCGAGCAGCCCGGCCAGGCTGATCGTGCGCTTGAGCAACAGCGGTGCGAAATCGGACATCATCCAGACGAGCTGGGGCCCGCCGAGCTCGTCGCTGCCGCGCAGGTTGATCGGGAAACCGGGCGCGTGCAGCAGGTAGGACTGGTCGCCGGCGAAGACCCGGCGGTTGATCCGGGAGCGGTTCGCCAGCTCCTCCAGGACCTTGCCGACCCGGTCCAGGTCGGCGTCGCCGGCGCGCTTGCGAACCAGGTCCTGCACCACGATCGAGGAGACGTGCAGCGAGAAGTACTCCGATTCCTTCTCCGTGGTGCGCTGCCAGGGGATGTCCTCCAGCGGCCAGCGCCCGCCGCCGCTCGGCACGGCGATCTTCGACCAGTACGACTGGGTGAGGTCCCAGCGCAGCTGCAGGCCCTGCGCGAGGCGCAGCTGCTCCTCGTTGAGCAGGCCGAGTTGCCGGGTACGGGTGGAGAAGAGCGCCTCGATGGCGTCCAGGGCGACCACCGTGAAGTAGATGTAGGGCGCGGGTTCGGCGGCGCCCGGCAGCTGGTCGCCGACATCCTGGTTCGTGTTGATGGCCGGCGCGTCCCGGACGACGCCCCAGCTCCAGCCGCACTCGAAGAGCCGGTCCGGGTGGTCGAGCTCGTCGGCCACGCCGGCGCCGGAACCCATCGTGACGTCACGCAGGCTGGCCCGGATCTCCCGCAGCGTCTCCTGGATCTGCGGAACGATCTTCCGGGTGGAGAGGCCGCGCTGGTTCACCGTGCGGCACAGGGCCCGGCCGTCGCGGGAGTCCTTGTCGAAGATGTTGACGGTGAAGCTGCGCAGCAGGCCCACCATGGCCGCGGAGAGCCGCTTGCTCGCCATCGCCTCGATCCGGTCGATCTCGGCCCGCGAGCTGCGTCGTTTCAGGCTCTTGCGGAACTGCCTGGCGAAACCGATGGTCGCCAGGGCGAGCGAGAGCGAGATGGCGAACGAGTCGACGACCGGCTGGGCGAGCTGCTGCGGGTTCACCGCCTCGAGGTCGTCCTCCGGCTGGCCGCGGAAGTAGCTCTCCGCCGCGAAGATCGGCGTGCCGTTCTTGTCGGTGTACGTCGTCAGGTACGACTCGACGGCTTCGAGCAGGGTGAGCGGGATGTCCATCACGCCGCCGAGCGGTTTCAGGGCGGCCTGGACGTCCTCGGCGACCCGCTCCGGCGAGTCGAGGGCGAACTGCTCGATCGCCGTCGCCGGTCCGAAGACGCAGAGCAGCTGCTCCGCGTCACTGATCGAGTTTCGGCCGTCGCGACCGCCCCACACCCACTCGCCGTCGCGGTAGGAATGCTCGATCACCGCTTGCCAGATCTCGAGAAGCTGCTGCCGGGGTTGAACCCTCATAGCGCGGTCACCCACCACTCAATGGAGACGGCCTGGTGCGACGCCAGTTTACAAAGCGGACGCTAAGTGGTGATCCGCCCATATGACCGAAGCGCGGATCGTAGCCGAATCGCTACAATCCGCGGCCGCAGTCCACAAGAGATCAATACCAGATCGCTATCCGTGAGCCGTTCTCCTCCTCCGGCGGGCTCGGGTGGCTGAGAGCGCTGCCGGTGGCGACGCGGTGCGCGGTCCAGGCCACCGCGGCGGCGTCCAGGATGTCGTCCGGCGGGGCCTGGCCCGCCGGGCCGAGCTGGTCCGGCAGCACGATGCCGTTGCGGGCCAGCAGCTCCCGGCGGCGGGCCTGTCCGCTCCAGGTCTTCTTCGCGTACGGCAGCGGCTCGCCCGCCATGGTCCGGAACGACAGCTCCGGGTGCGCCTCGAAGAGCAGGCCCGGGTGGCGTTCCCAGATGGCGTTCGCCTCGAGCAGCTTGGGTCGCAGCGCCCAGGACTGCCGGCTCAGCCCGGCGCCGGTCAGCTCGCGGCACAGCCGGTTCGCCGAGGTGAAGTCCTGCTCCATCCAGACCGGCCGGGGCGGCACCCGGAAGACACTGGCCCGGCGGGGTCCGAGCGTGTCCGCGGCGAGCGTGTCGGCGGCCCGCCACCGGTCCGGGAGCATGCCGAGCGGAATGTCCACACCGATCACCGCGGCGCCGGAGCTGCCCGCGACGATCTCGTAGAGCGTGGACGCGAGCACCGCACGTCCGAAGGCGCCGTCCCGCAGCTCGACGCCGACCCAGCCGAGCGCGTACGCGTCGACGCCGATCACGTGGATGCTCATCGGCGGGGATGGTCCATATCGGTCGCGCTTCGGGTGGGGGAACCGGGGCTGACGTCGACGGTGGTCATGATCTAAGACTACGCGCAGTGCCCGTCCGAACGCACGCCGTCATCACGCGGTTCTCGATGTTAAACAGACCTTAAAGGTCCTGACCTCGCTTGACTGTTGTTAATCGATGTGACTACGGTCTCTGCATCCCTCTCTTTGGAAAGTTTCCTAACTGTTGAGGAGACATCCCCGTGCAGAAATCCGCCCGTCGGGCGATCCTTGCGAGCGTGGTCGTGGTCGCGGCAAGCGTCGCGGTCCCGCTCGTCTCGGCATCGGCCGCCACCGCCTGTGCTCCCGCCTGGTCCTCGACCGCCACCTACGTCAAGGGCAACGTCGCCTCACAGAACGGCCACAACTACACCGCCAAGTGGTGGACCCAGAACGAGTCGCCGGCCACGAACAGCACCCAGTGGGCGGTCTGGACCGACAGCGGCGTCTGTGAGGGCGGCACCACGCCCACCACGCCGCCGACCTCGCCCTCCACCTCCCCGTCGACGTCGACGTCGCCCTCCACCCCGCCCTCGACGCCGCCGACCTCGAACCCGCCCACCGGCAACAAGTGGGTCGTCGGTTACTTCGCCGAGTGGGGCGTCTACGGACGCGGCTACCACGTGAAGAACATCGACACGTCCGGCTCGGCCTCCAAGCTGACCCACATCCTGTACGCGTTCGCCAACACCACCGGCGGCAAGTGCTCGATCGGTGACTCGTACGCCGACTACGAGAAGGCCTACACCGCCGCGGAGAGCGTCGACGGCGTCGCGGACACCTGGGACCAGCCGCTGCGTGGCTCGTTCAACCAGCTCCGCAAGCTCAAGGCGAAGTACCCGCACCTCAAGGTGATCTACTCGGTCGGCGGCTGGACCTGGTCCGGCGGCTTCTCCGACGCGGCCAAGAACCCGGCCGCCTTCGCCGAGAGCTGCTACAACCTGGTCGAGGACCCGCGCTGGGCCGACGTGTTCGACGGCATCGACGTCGACTGGGAGTACCCGAACGCCTGCGGCCTCACCTGTGACACCAGCGGCCCGGCCGCGTACGCCAACGTGATCTCGGCGCTGCGCGCCAAGTTCGGCAGCAACAACCTGATCACCTCGGCGATCTCCGCGGACGGCAGCAACGGCGGCAAGCTCGACGTGGCCGACTACGCATCCGGCATCGCGAAGCTCGACAAGGTCTTCCCGATGACGTACGACTACTTCGGCGCGTTCAACGCACAGGGCCCGACCGCCCCGCACTCGCCGCTGACCTCGTACGCCGGCATCCCGCAGGCCGGCTTCAACTCGGACGCCGCGATCCAGAAGCTGAAGAGCAAGGGCGTTCCGGCCAGCAAGATCCTGCTCGGCATCGGCTTCTACGGCCGGGGCTGGACCGGGGTCACCCAGGCGGCGCCGGGCGGCACCGCGACCGGCGCGGCGCCCGGCACCTACGAGGCGGGCATCGAGGACTACAAGGTCCTCAAGACCAAGTGCCCGGCCACCGGCACGGTCGCCGGAACGGCCTACGCCTTCTGCGGCAACAACTGGTGGAGCTACGACACCCCGTCGACCATCGCCGGCAAGATGACCTACGCGAAGAACCAGGGTCTCGGCGGCGCGTTCTTCTGGGAGCTCTCCGGTGACACCACCAACGGTGAGCTGATCACGGCCATCAAGGGCAACCTGTAATCAGCTGATGAGATGAGGGGCACCGGGCGCAGGCCGGGTGCCCCTCTTCCGTACGCTTTGCGCATGCGCCGAGAGTGGCATCAGCTCAGTCACCCGGGGGTGGGCAACCCGGCACTCCAGACGTCCCGCCCGTCCACCGACTCCGCCGAGGACTCCGCTCTCGGCCTCGACCTCTGGCGCAGCCTGCCGCGCGTGCAGATGCCGCCCTGGCCGGACATGGACGAGGTCGCCGAGGTCTGCAAGGTCCTCGACAACGTCCCGTCGATCGTCGCGCCCTACGAGGTCGACCAGCTGCGGGTGAAGCTCGCCGAGGTCTGTGAGGGGCGGGCGTTCCTGCTCCAGGGCGGCGACTGCGCCGAGACCTTCGCCGACAACACCGAGAGCCACCTGCTCGCCAACGCGCGCACCCTGCTCCAGATGGCGGTCGTGCTGACCTACGGCGCGTCGATGCCGGTGGTCAAGGTGGCCCGGGTCGCCGGTCAGTACACCAAGCCACGGTCGTCGCCGACCGACTCGCTCGGGCTCCCCGCGTACCGGGGAGATCTGATCAACTCGCTGGACGCGAACGAGGCGGCGCGTGTCGCCGACCCGCAGCGCATGATCCGGGCGTACGCGAACTCCGCCGCCGCGATGAACATGCTCCGGGCCTACCTCTCCGGCGGTCTCGCCGACCTGAACGGCCTGCACGACTGGAACAAGGACTTCGTCCGCGCCTCGCCGGCCGGCGAGCGCTACGAGGCGATCGCCCGGGAGATCGACCGGGCCCTCGACTTCATCCGGGCCTGCGGCATGACCGACGCCGAGGCGCTGCGCACGGTCAGCCTCTACTGCTCGCACGAGGCGCTCGCCCTGGAGTACGACCGCGCGCTCACCCGGGTGAGTGACGGCCGGGCGTACGGGCTGAGCGGCCACTTCCTCTGGATCGGCGAGCGGACCCGGCAGCTCGACCACGCGCACATCGACTTCATCAGCCGGATCGCCAACCCGATCGGCGTGAAGCTCGGCCCCGGCACATCGCCCGAGACCGCGATCGAGCTCTGCGAGAAGCTCAACCCGGAGAACATCCCGGGCCGGCTCACGCTGATCAGCCGGATGGGCAACGGCAAGGTCCGCGACGCGCTTCCCCCGATCGTGGAGAAGGTGACGGCGACCGGCGCCAAGGTCGTCTGGCAGTGCGACCCGATGCACGGCAACACCCACGAGTCCTCGAACGGGTACAAGACCCGCCACTTCGACCGGGTCGTCGACGAGGTGCTCGGCTACTTCGAGGTGCACCGCGGCCTCGGCACCCACCCGGGCGGCATCCACATCGAGCTGACCGGCGAGGACGTCACCGAGTGCCTCGGCGGTGCCCAGGGCATCGAGGACCTCGACCTGCCCGGCCGCTACGAGACCGCGTGCGACCCGCGCCTCAACACCCAGCAGAGCCTCGAGCTGGCGTTCCTGGTGGCGGAGATGCTCCGTGGCTGAGTTGCCGGCCGACCTGCGGTCGACTGATCGCATCGCCGACCTCCGGTCGGACACCGTGACCCGGCCCACCGCCGGGATGCGGGAGGCGATCGCCACCGCGGCCGTCGGCGACGACGTCTTCGGCGACGACCCCACGGTCAACGCGCTGGAGAACCACGTCGCCGCGCTCTTCGGCCACGAGGCGGCGCTGTTCGCGCCGTCCGGCACGATGGCCAACCAGATCGCGCTGCAGCTCGTCGCCCCGCCCGGCGGGGAGCTGCTGGCCGGCGCGGACGCGCACGTGGTGACGTACGAGCTGGGCGCGGCCGCCGTCTACGGGGGGATCTCCACCCGTACCTGGGGGTCGGACGGCGCCCAGCTCGACCCCGAGCGGATCGCCGCGATGATCCGGCCCGCCGGCTACCCGTCGGTGCCGACCTCGGCGATCGCGGTCGAGCAGACGCACAACCTCGGTGGCGGCGGCGTCGTGCCGCTCTCCGTGCTGCGGGACCTGCGCGCGGTCGCCGACGCCCACGGGGTCGCCCTGCACTGCGACGGCGCCCGGATCTGGCACGCGCACGTCGCCGACGGGGTGCCGCTCGCCGAGTACGGCGCGCTCTTCGACACCCTCTCGGTCTGCCTCTCCAAAGGGCTGGGCGCCCCGGTCGGCTCGCTGGTCGTCGGCAGCCGGGAGCGGATCACCCGGGCCCGGGCGATCCGCAAGCGGATGGGCGGCGGGATGCGTCAGGCGGGTCTGCTCGCGGCCGCCGGCCGGTACGCCCTGGACCACCACGTGCAGCGCCTGGCCGCAGACCATGAGCGGGCGCACCGGATCGCGGAGGCTCTCGCCGAGTTCGGGGTCGTCGAGCCGGCCCGGGTGCGGACCAACCTCGTACCCCTGGATCTGTCGAAATCGGCACTGGACGCGCCGACGCTGGCCGCGGAGGCCGCCGAGCGTGGCGTGCTGATCGCGGCGATGCTGCCGCGGACCGCGCGACTGGTCACCCATCTGGACGTGGACGACGAGGCGGTCGACCACGCGATAAACGTCCTGAGCGACCTCCTCGCCTGACCGGCGCCTGCGTGTGGACGCGCCTCAATTCCACACGCGGGCGGCGGCGTCATGCGGCGGCTGCTCGCGCGAAGCCTCGGATCACCGGGTGCGGGCCGTCGCCGGCGAGTTCCGGCTGGAAGAGCGTGGCCAGGAAGAACGGGTGGTCCGGCAGCTCGGCGACCCGCACCTCGCCGTCGTCGGCGTGCCCGGTGAACCGCATCCCGTGCGCGCGCAGCAGGTCCAGCCGGCCGGTCGCCAGGCCGTAGGAGCAGTGGTAGCGCTCGATGGTCCGGGACGCCCCGAGCAGCCGTTCGGCGAGCGATCCCGGTGCCAGGCCGACCGCTGACTCGTGCCCCGCGAGCGAGCAGGAGAGCTCCACGATCAGGTCCTCGCCGTCACCGTCGTACTCCGCGTGCCGGGCCTCGCGGAGACCGCACACCTCCCGTGCGAACTCCAGCATGGCGTGCTGGAAGCCGGCGCAGGTGCCGAGGAACGGGATGCCGGCGGTGCGTGCGGTCCGGGCCGCGGCGATGCCGCCGGCTTCTCTCCGGTACGGGCTACCGGGCGTCAGCCAGATCCCGGAGAACCCGGTCAGCGCGTCCGGGTCGGCGGCCTCGGTCGTCGGCACCCAGTAGACGTCGAAGTCGAGCTGGTCGAGCTCCCGGATCTCGTCGAGGATCCGGGGAATGCGGGTGTGCGCGCGAACGGCCGGGGAACGGTCCCCGACCAGGGCGATCGTCTTCATGCCCGAATCCTCGTCCGATCCTGTGCATCACGTCCAACGATGATCGTTGACGTGGGGATTAGCATTCCTGATGTGGATCCGCATCTGCTGCGCACGTTCGTCACCGTCGCCGAGACCGGCTCGTTCTCGCTCGCCGCGGACCGCCTGCGGTTCACCCAGTCGGCCGTCTCCCAGCAGATCGCGACCCTGGAGGCCGACCTCGGCACCCCGCTGCTGACCCGGCGGCCCGTTGCGCTCACCGCGGCCGGCGAGCGGCTGCGCCGGCACGCCGAGATCATTCTGGTACGCCTCGAAGCCGCCCGCGCCGACGTGATCCGCGCCGTCGCGCCGCCCGGACGGCTCGCCCTCGGCCTGACCCCGCTCGCGGGTGCTCCCATGGTGGCCGGCTCGATGGCGGGCGGCTCGATGGCGGGCGGCTCGATGGCGGGCGTCCCGATCGCGGGCGGGTCTTTCGCGGGCGGCTCGGTTGCGGATGTGCTGGCGCGGCTGCGGGCCGAGATGCCGCGGCTGCGGATCCGGGTGACGGTCGGCAGCCGGGACCGGATCGTCGCGGCCGCCGCCACCGGTGAGGTCGACCTGGGGCTGGTGGACGGTTTCGCCGCGCCCAGCGACCCGCTGCGCCTGCCGGAGCCCGGCGGCGCCGGGGCGACCGGGATCGGCGAGCACCCGGCCGTGGTGGCGGTTCCGGAGGGCCACCCGATCGCCGGGCGATCAGCCGTGGACCTGGCCGACCTCGCGGACGCCTACTGGATCGACGCCCCGGAGGTCGCGCCGGCCGGGCCGGGCCTGCCCGCCGCGGACGGGCTGCGGATCGGCCTGCGCTACGACGGCGGTGACGTGGCGGTGCTGCTCGGGCTGGTCGCGGCCGGGCACGGGCTGGCGCTGCTGCCCGCGCCGCCGGTCGCCGCGACGCCCGGCCTGCGGGGCGTGCCGGTCGGCACGCCCCGGCTGGTTCACCGGGTGGAGTTGCTCCGCGCCCCGGCCACCTGGACCGGCGCCGAGCCGCCGGCCCGGCTCACCGCCTTACTGACCGGCTGACTTACTGACCGGCTGACTTACTGACCGGCTGACTTACTGACCGGCTGACTTACTGACCGGCTGACTTACTGACCGGCTGACTTACTGACCGGCTGACTTACTGACCGGCTGAGTCGCCGTCGCGGAGGGACTTGAGCAGGGCGATGTCGGCCGCGTGGCCCTCGTGCTCGACGGTCGGGGTCTCCACGATGACCGGGACGCCGTCGGTGGCCGGATGGGCGAACAGCTCCGCGAACGGCGCCGCGCCGATCGTGCCCTTGCCGATCGTCTCGTGCCGGTCGCGGGTGGAGCCGCAGGCGTCCTTCGAGTCGTTCGCGTGGATCAGCTGCAACCGGCCCGGGCCGGCCGCCTCGACCAGCGCGTCCAGGGTCTCGGTCATGCCGCCCGGGGTGGCCAGGTCGTGCCCGGCCGCCCAGGCGTGGCAGGTGTCGAAGCAGACGCCCAGCCACGGGTGCCGCTCGACCGCGTCGAGGTACCCGGCGAGGTCCTGCACCTTCGACGCCAGGCTGCGGCCGCCACCGGCGCTCGGCTCGACGAGCAGCCGCGGCAGCCCTTCGGCCGCGGCCCGGTCGAGCAGCGGCAGCAGCGACTCGTGCAGCTGGTGCATGGCCTTGTCGGCGTGCGCCTCGTCGACCGAGCTGCCCGCGTGGTAGACCACGGCCGTCGCGCCGATCGCCTTGCCACGCAGCAGCGCGTGCTCCAGGGTCGCCACCGAGCGTTCCACGGTCAGCTCGGTGGGGGAGCCCAGGTTCACCAGCAGGGACGCGTGGATGTACGCGGGGACGCCGCGCTCACCGCACCCGTCCCGGAACAGCGTGTCCTGTTTCGGGTCGCCGGCCGGCAGCGCCCAGCCACGCGAGTTGGAGACGTAGACCTGCAGTGTCTCCGAGCCGGCGGCGTCGACGTACGGGAGGGCGGCTTTCGCCAGCCCGCCCGACGTCTTCGTGTGTGACCCGATCCGGCGGTGTGCCCCCTGTCGGTTCAGAAGCACTGGAGCTGCACCACGCTCTGCGGCGGGACCTGCGTGTTGCCGCCCGGGTTCTGACCCCGTACCAATCCGTTGGGGTTGAAGTTGATCTGCACTTGGAGGTTCATCCCCTGGAGGGTCGCCTGTGCCGCGGGGCAGGGCTGGTTGGTCAGGTCCGGCACGGTGACCAGCGGCGGGCCGTTGCTGACGTCGAGGATGACGTCGGTGCCCTTCTCCACGCCGGTGCCGGGTTTCGGCGACTGGCCGAGAACGGTGTCCTTCGGCTGGTCGCTGTCCTTGTAGCGCTCGGCGCCGCTCAGCCCCAGCTTGTTGAGCTCGTTGCGGGCCTCGTTGATGTTCTTGCCGGTGAAGTCCGGGATGGTGATCGGGGCCTTGCCCCGGCTCAGCACCACCGTCACCGTGGCGCCGGGCCGCAACTGCTCACCGGCTTTCGGGTCGGTGGCGAGGACGACGCCCGCGGCGGCGGTCTCGTTGTACTGAGCCTTGCCCTCCTTGACCTCCAGGCCCAGGGCCTCCAGCTGGCCCTTGGCCGCCGCCAGCTCGACGCCGACCAGGTCGGGCACCGGGTGCACCTCGGGGCCGAGGGAGAGGTTCACCGTGATGGTGTCGCCCTTGACGATCTTCTCCTGGGCGGCCGGCTGCTGCGCGACCACGGAGTCCTTCGGCACCACGTCGCTGTACGCGCCGTCGCCGATGACGATCTTGAAGCCCTTCTCCTCGGCGTGCGCCAGCGCCTGTGCCTGCGGCATGTTCAGCAGGGTGGGCGTCTCGCTGAACCGCCCGGCGGTCACCCACCAGATGCAGCCGACGACCACCAGGGCCATCACGGTGATCAGCGAGGAGAGCATGACGCGGCGCCGGTCGGCGAGGAACCCGCCGGAGGGCGCGGCGGCACGGCGGTGCGGCGCGGTGCGCGCGCCGCCCTGCTCCGGCAGCCGGGCCCAGGAGGGTCGCTGACCACCCTGGTACGTCCCCGCGGGCACCGGCGGCACGAACGCCGTCGCGTCCGCGGAGGCGGGCACGGCCGGGACGATCGTGGTGGCGTCCCCGCCGAGCGGCCGGGACGGGACCTGGCGCAGCAGCGCGGTCTCCACGTTCGCCGTGCCGAGGCCGTCGCGGACCGCCTGCACCTCGCCGAGCAGCGCGCCGGCGTCGGTGGGCCGGGCGCCCGGGTCGCGGCGGGTGGCCCGGGCGACGAGCTTGTCCAGGACCGGCGGCAGGCCGGGCGTGACGCCGGACGGGGCGGGCACGTCGTTGTCCACGTGCTGCCAGGCCACCTCGACCGGGTCGGCGCCGTCGAACGGCACCTTGCCGGTGAGCATCTCGAACAGCACGATGCCGGCCGAGTAGACGTCGGTGCGCGCGTCCGCGTGGCCGGTCTGCACCAGCTCGGGCGCGACGTAGGCGACGGTGGCCATCAGCTGGCCCGAGTCGTCCACGGTGCTCGCCTCGATGGCCCGGGCCAGACCGAAGTCGGCCACCTTGACCACGGCGTCCACCAGGTCCGCGGAGCCGCCGCTTGGCGCCTCGGCGACCAGCACGTTCTCCGGCTTGACGTCGCGGTGGACCAGGCCGGCGCGGTGGGCCGCGGCGATCGCGGCGAGCATCTGCTCGAGGATCGCGAGCGCCTCGACCGGGCTCAGCCTGGTGCGCTGGCTGAGCAGGTCGCGCAGGGTGCGGCCCTGCACGAACTCCATCACCAGGTAGGGAAGCCCCTGGTGACGGCCCTGGTCGTAGACGGCGACGACGTTGGGGTGGGTCAGACGGGCGATCGTCTTGGCCTCGTCGGTGAACCGGTCGACGAAGTGGACGTTGGTTGCCTGCGACGGGTGAATGATCTTCAGCGCGACGTCGCGGCCCAGACGTTCGTCGGTGGCGCGGTACACGGTCGACATGCCACCACGGGCCACGCGACCGGTGATCCGGTAGCGCCCGTCAATCGTTGTGCCGATCAACGTATCGGCGACTGTGGTGTCCATCGGCGTGAAGTGTATGTGTCTTTCCGGTGGGGGTAGACCGGGATGTCGCAGCTGAGTCCAAACGGGTATCTGAACGGCTGTGACCTGCGGCGACTTGTCGCAGCCGCCCCACCCCATCCGCCAAAAGATGAAATATCCGGCTAGTTCCGGTGAGAACGGCGGTGATGGTGCCCGTTGCCGCCGGTGCTCGGGGACGGACCGGCGGAGGCGCCCGGCTTCCCGGAGGCGCCCGGATCGGGCGAAGTGCCGGGACTTCCGGACGGTTGAGCGGGCGTCACCGGCCCGGACGGCGACGGCGACGCCCCGGTCGGCGACCCGGTCGATCCAGTCGGTCCGGCCGGCCCGATCGGCCCGGCGGGAGAGGGCGCGGTCGGGGTGGGCACCGGTGGCGTGTGACACGTGCCGCACGGCGTACCGGTGCGGCTGGTCTTCTCCGGCGCGACGGCGACCGGCCGCGGGTGCCGGGAGGTGGCCGGGACGGCGGGGTCGGCGGCGGACGCGGGCGCCGTCCCGGTCCGGGGCGCCGTCCCGGTCGCGGTGGTCCGGCCGACGCCGGCGGTGGTCGTCCCGCCCGGCGCGGGGGCGGACGGGGACGCGCTCGCGGAGGTCGTGGGCGCGCCGGACCCCGTACCCGGATCGGTCCTGTCCTCCTCGGCCTGATCCACCGGGATCGGCCGCTGCGCGGCCGGCTGCCGCACCGCCTCCGGAACGACACCGCGCGGGGAGCTGAAGATGCTGGTGGCGATCAGGTACGAGCCCGCGGCGCCCAGCAGAGCAAGAAGGCAGAACGCCGTAACCGCGACAAATCGCCGCGGGGGGCGGGCATCGGTCCGCGGCGGCGACGAGGGCAGGTCGATCAGGGAACCCGGAAAGGTGGTCATCCCGGTCGAGGTGACGTCCGGCTCACCGGGCGAGCCGGCCGTCCCCGGCGTGCGCCGCCCCAGGTCGTAGCCGACCGAGCGCCACGCTCCGGCCACTTCGTCGCGGATCCTGCGCCACAGGCTCATCAACAGTTCTCCGATCTGGTCTGGCACGCTGTACGAGTGAGCGAACCCGTAACCGCCGGCCCGGCCGGATGGATCACCCTGCCGGACCTGTCCGAGAAGCTCGGCGTGTCGATCAGCAAGGTGCACCAGATGATCCGCGAAGGCTCCCTGCTCGCCGTCCGGCGCGACGGCATCCGGCTCGTCCCGGCCGAGCTGGTGGCCAACGAGACCGTGCTGAAGCATCTGCCCGGCATCCTTACCTTGCTGCACGACGCCGGGTACAACGACGAAGAGGCCCTTCGGTGGCTCTACGAACCCGATGAGACTCTCGGGGGCAACGCCGCGCTCGGGCTCGGTGGCGACCGGGCCCGCGAGGTGAAGCGCCGCGCGCAGGCGGCCGGTTTCTAGACCGTCCGCCGTTCTAGACCGTCCGCCGTTCTAGACCGTCCGCCGTTCTAGACGGTCCTCCGGGTGGCGGCCTCGGCGAGGGCGAAGAGCACCGTGCGTGCCTCGTCCTCGATCGGGGCCCGCTTCAGCGCGTCGAGAGCCTCCGCCTCCAGCGCCGCGATCCGGGACTCGGTCGCCGCGAGGGCGCCGCAGTCCCGGATGACCGCGCGCAGCCGGCGCACCCCGGCGTCGTCCAGCGCCGGGTCGCCCAGGGCGGCGTCCAGCTCGGCGCGCCCGTCCGCACCGAGGGCCTCGAACGCGGACGCCACCAGGTACGTCCGCTTGCCCTCGCGCAGGTCGTCACCGGCCGGCTTGCCGGTCCGCTCCGGATCGCCGAAGACGCCCAGCACGTCGTCGCGCAGCTGGAACGCCTCGCCCAGCGGCAAGCCGAACGCGGTGTACGCCTCGTGCACCGCGGGACCGCCGCCGGCCAGCGCCGCGCCGAACAGCAGCGGCCGTTCCACGGTGTATTTCGCGGCCTTGAACCGGGCCACCTTTCCGGCACGCTCCAGCGACGTGTCAGCGGTCGCCTGGGTGAGCACGTCCAGGTACTGCCCGACGGTCACCTCGGTGCGCATCCGGTCGAAGACGACACGCGCCCGGGCCACCGCGTCGAGCGGCAGGCCGGCGGTGTGCAGCAGTTCGTCCGACCAGACCAGGGCCAGGTCGCCGAGGAGCACCGCGGCCGCGTCGCCGAAGCCGGACGCGCTGGCCCGCCAGCCGGACGTCACGTGCAGCGTCTCGTAGCGCCGGTGCACCGACGGCTCGCCGCGACGGGTGTCCGACCGGTCCATCAGATCGTCGTGGATCAGGGCGCTGGCCTGCACGAACTCCAGCGCGCTGACGGCCGCGACGACGGCGTCCGAGTCGGTGCCCCCGGCGCCCCGGAAACCCCAGTAGGCGAACGCCGGACGCAGCCGCTTGCCGCCGCCCAGCACGAACGCCGACATGGTGCCGGCCACCTCGTCGAGCGCCGGGTCGATCTCCAGGAGCAGGGCCCGCTGGGTCGCCAGGAACCCGGCGAGGGCCCGGTCGACCCGGTGGCGGAGATCGGCGAGCTCGAGAGGTGAAGTCGTCACGGGCCTGACGCTAGTACAGTGCTCATGTGTCTCTCGGCCTTCCCTCCCGCCTTCCCGGCACGCCGTCGATCGGCGCGCTGATCCGCGAGCCGGCGCCGACCTTCTCCTTCGAGTTCTTCCCGCCCAAGACCCGTGACGGCGAGCGTCTGCTCTGGCAGGCGATCCGCGAGCTGGAGTCGCTGCGGCCCAGCTTCGTGTCGATCACGTACGGCGCGGGCGGCACCACCCGGGACACCACGGTCGCCGTCACCGAGCGGGTCGCCACCGAGACCACGCTGCTGCCGATGGCGCATCTCACCGCGGTCAACCACTCGGTCGCCGAGCTGCGCAACGTGATCGGCCGGCTGGCCGGCGCCGGCATCCGCAACGTGCTCGCGGTCCGCGGCGACCCGCCCGGCGACCCGACGGGCGAGTGGGTGCGGCACCCCGAGGGCGTGCACTACGCCGAGGACCTGGTCCGGCTGATCCGCGAGTCCGGCGACTTCAGCGTCGGGGTGGCCGCGTTCCCCTACAAGCACCCCCGCTCGGCGGACGTGGAGAGCGACACCCGCGACTTCATCCGCAAGTGCCGGGCCGGCGCCGACTTCGCGATCACCCAGATGTTCTTCGACGCCGACGACTACCTGCGCCTGCGTGACCGGGTCGCGGCGGCCGGCTGCGACACCCCGATCGTGCCGGGCGTGATGCCGGTGACCCGGATGGCGACGATCGAGCGGTCCGTGCAGCTCTCCGGCGCGCCGTTCCCGCCCGCGCTGCTGCGGCGGTTCGAAGCCGTCGCCGGCGACGAGGCGGCGGTCCGCGAGCTGGGCGTCGAGACGTGCAGCGAGATGTGCGCGCGGCTGCTCGCCGAGGGCGTGCCGGGCATCCACTTCATCACCCTCAACCGGTCCACGGCGACCCGCGAGGTGTGGCAGCGGCTGGCGCCCGCCGAGGTGGCCGCCGCGGCATGAGGTGACCTGGGAGGAGTACGCCACCGCCTGGTCCCGGCTGCACGGTGGTTTCGACCCGCGACAGGCCTCGCCGGTGGTCCGGGGATGGGTGCGCGGGGCGTACCGGATCGGGTCTTTTCTCGGTCGCCGGGGGGTCTCGCCGTTCGCGGTGACCCTGGCCGGGGTGGTCCTGTGCCTGGCCGTGCCGGTCGTCGCGCTGGCCGGTCCGGCCGGTGTCGGCGTGGCCGCGCTGCTGGTGCTGCTCGCCGCGATGGCTGACGGGCTGGACGGCGCGGTGGCGGTGGTGACCGGGCGGGTGAGCCGGGCCGGGTTCGTCTACGACTCGGTGGCGGACCGGGTGGGCGAGGCCGGGTGGCTCGCCGCCTTCTGGGTGGCCGGGGCGCCCGGCTGGCTGGTGGTCGCGGCGGGTGCCGCGAGCTGGCTTCATGAATATGTACGGGCCCGCGCCGTGGCCGCCGGCATGGCGGAGATCGGCGCCGTGACCGTGGGGGAGCGGCCCACCCGGGTCTCGATCGCCCTGTGCGCGTTCCTCTTCGGCGCCCTCGCCGCTCCCGCCGTCCTGGTGGGCGCCGCGGCGTGGCTGCTGATGCAGATCATCGGATTCGCGCAATTGATTTTCGCGGTCCGCCGCGCCCTCCGATGATCTTTTAATCGGTTGTCGGCGGTCGATGCCGTGCCTATTTTTCTCCTCAGCTTCTTTTCTTCGCTGGGGGGTGACTTCTCATGAGTGCGGTGCTGGTGCTGAACGCGGACTGTCTGCCGCTGCACCGGGTCAGCCTCCGGCATGCGATCCGGATGCTGTTCCGTCAGGTGGCGGTGGTGCACGAGGCGCAGCCGGACGACCACATAGGTGTCTACCCGGTGCCGACCGTGGTGCGGCTGGTCAGTTACGTGGTGACGCGCTGGCGGCGCGGTCGCGGGCCGTCCTGGTCGCGGGCCGGGGTGCTGGCGCGGGACGGGCGGGTCTGTGCGTACTGCGCCGGTCCGGCCTCGACGATCGACCACGTGCTGCCCCGCTCGCGCGGTGGCCGCAATTCCTGGGAGAACACCGTGGCCGCCTGCGGGAAATGCAACAACCGTAAGCGCGACCGCACTCCGGAAGAGGCGCGAATGCCGCTGCTGGTGATTCCGGTGGCGCCGCGCTGGGGTGTTTGAGAGCTGATGGTCGGCGGTTTTACACGGGGATCCGTCGGCCATCTTTTCGTCCGATGCCGGATGATCCGTCGTTAGACTTGCGTCATGGCTGCTCCCGAGCGCGCCCAGCGCGACATCACCGGCCTGCTCAACGCGGCCGGGCACACCCTCTCCAACCGGCTCGCGGCAGCGCTCGCCGAGGTCGATCTGACGCCCCGCATGCAGTGCGTGCTGATCCACGCCATGGAGGAGGAGCGCACCCAGATCCAGCTGGCGGCCCTCTCCTTCCTGGACAAGACGACCATGGTCAGCACCGTTGACGAACTGGAGAAGCGTGGCCTGGCCGAGCGGCGGCAGTCGGCCACCGACCGGCGCGCCCGGATCATCGCGGTCACCGACAAGGGCCGCCGGGTCGCCGAGGAGGCCCAGGCGATCGTCGACCGGGTGCACGGGGAGGCGCTCGCGGGGGTGGCGCCGGAAGGGCGGAAGGCCTTCCTCGACCTGCTGACGTCGCTGGCCGGGCCGGACGCCAACCCGGGGCCCCAGCCGATCCGCCGGGCCCGGGGCAAGTGATCCGCTAGGGTTCCAGCCCTTTGAAAACCACAGCGAGGGTACGGTCTCGCAACTGCTCGTCCCAGCCGCCGTGCAGCGCGCCCTGGCAGAGGCTGACCAGCAGCGCCATCACCTCGGGCAGCCGCACCTCGCGGGAGACGGTCCCGGCCTCCTGGGCCTGGCTCAGCAGGGCGGCGACGGCGTCCCGCAGGTTCCCCACCACGTCCGGCAGGCTCAGGCCGATCCCGGACCGGGCGAGCAGCTCCACCACCGACCGTTTCCCGGCGGCCTGCGCCACGAGACTCGTCAGGAAGCGGACCAGCCCGTCCGGGCCGCCGAGCTCGCCGGCCTCGGCGACCAGCCGGGCCAGCAGTCGTTTCATGATCGCGGCGAGCAGGTCGTCCTTGGTGGGGAAGTGCCGGAAGACCGTCCCGACGGCGACACCGGCACGGCGGGCCACCTCCTCGGTGGATCCGCCCGGGCCGAGCTCGGCGAAGACCGTCTCGGCGGCGTCCAGGATGCGGGCCCGGTTGCGCTGGGCGTCGGCACGCAAAATGAGTCTCCACTCACTATCGTGGTCCGCAGAAGTCGAGTGCTGACTCACTTTAGATGAAGGAGCGCTGCCGTGACACCCAGAGAGATCTTCGAGCGGATGCGGGCGCACTGGCTCGCGAACGAGACCACCTTCACCGGCGAGATGCTGGCCGAGGAGGTGGTGGTGGAGACGCCGTTCGCCGCGCCCGGACGCCCCAGCCGGACCGAGGGGCGGGAGCGGGTGCTGGCCTGGACGCAGGCGGGGCGGGCGTCGTTCCCGGTGCGCTTCGACGACTGCCGCAACGTGGTGGTGCACGAGACGGCAGACCCGGAGGTGATCGTCGTGGAGTACGAACTGGCCGGCACCCACACGGCGACGGGGGCCAGCGCGTCGGCGCCGTTCATCGCGGTGCTGCGGACGCGGGGCGGAAAGCTGGCCCACTGGCGCGAGTACCAGCACACGCTAGCGATCATGCAAGCCGTCGGGTAGGCGAAGCGATCAAGCACAGTGGTGGGACACGCCGTTGTGTCCCACCACTGGCGGCTCGCGTCAGCGCTTCGTGAGCGCCTTGCGGTAATCGCTGTTCAGGCGGCCGATCAGGCTGAGCGGGATGCCCTTCGGGCAGACCTCGGCGCACTCGCCCATGTTGGTGCAGCCACCGAAGCCGGCGTCGTCCTGCGCCTGCAGCATGTCGATCACCCGGCTGTCACGCTCGGGCTGGCCCTGCGGCATCAGGCCGAGGTGGGTGATCTTCGCGGCGGTGTAGAGCATCGACGAGCCGTTCGGGCAGGCCGCGACGCAGGCGCCGCAGCCGATGCAGGTGGCCGCTTCGAAGGCCGCGTCGGCGTCCTTCTTCGGGACCGGCGTGGCGTGCGCGTCGGGCGCGGTGCCGGTCGGCGCGCTGATGTAGCCGCCCGCCTGGATGATCTTGTCAAAGGCGGACCGGTCGACGACCAGGTCCTTGATCACCGGGAAGGCCGCGGCGCGCCACGGCTCCACGTCGATCGTGTCGCCGTCCTTGAACTTCCGCATGTGCAGCTGGCACACCGTGGTGGCCTTCTCCGGACCGTGCGCCACACCGTTGACGACCATGCTGCACATGCCGCAGATGCCTTCACGGCAGTCGTGGTCGAACGCGATCGGGTCCTCGCCGGAGAGGATCAGGTCCTCGTTGAGAACGTCGATCATCTCGAGGAACGAGGCGTCGGGGGAGATGTCCTTGACGTCGTAGCTGACCATCCGGCCCTTGTCGTCAGGACCGGACTGACGCCACACCCGTACTTTGATGTTCATTACTTGTAACTCCGCGTGCTCGGGTGGACGTACTCGAAGTTGAGGTCTTCCTTGTGCAGCGTCGGCTTGCCGTCGGTGCCGAAGTACTCCCACGCGGCGGCGTAGGCGAACTCGTCGTCGTGGCGCAGCGCCTCACCGTCGGGGGTCTGGCTCTCCGCCCGGAAGTGACCGCCGCAGGACTCGCGGCGGTGCAGGGCGTCGATGCACATGAGCTCGCCGAGCTCGATGAAGTCGGCGACCCGGCCGGCCTTCTCCAGGTTCTGGTTGAGCTCCTCGCCCTTGCCCGGCACCTTCACCCGGGTCCAGAACTCCTCCTTGAGCGCCCGGATCAGGCCGATCGCCTTGGTCAGGCCCTCCTCGGTGCGCTCCATGCCGCAGTACTCCCACATGATGTGGCCGAGCTCGCGGTGGAAGGAGTCGACGGTACGGTCGCCATCGTTGGTGAGGAACTTCGTGATCTGGTCCTCGACCTGCTTGCGGGCCTCGACGACTGCCGGGTCCGACTCGGTGACCTTCGGGAAGGGCCCGGAGGCGAGGTAGTTGTTGATCGTGTTGGGCAGCACGAAGTAGCCGTCCGCGAGGCCCTGCATCAGCGCGGACGCGCCGAGGCGGTTCGCGCCGTGGTCGGAGAAGTTCGCCTCGCCGACCACGAACAGGCCGGGGATCGTGGACTGCAGGTCGTAGTCGACCCAGAGGCCACCCATCGTGTAGTGCACGGCGGGGTAGATGCGCATCGGCGTCTCGTACGGGTCCTCGCCCGTGATCCGCTCGTACATCTCGAAGAGGTTGCCGTACTTCGCCTCGACGGCCTTGCGGCCCAGCCGCTTGATCGCGTCCGCGAAGTCCAGGTAGACGCCGAGACCACCGGGGCCGACGCCGCGGCCCTCGTCGCAGACGTTCTTGGCGGCACGCGACGCGATGTCACGGGGCACCAGGTTGCCGAACGACGGGTAGATGCGCTCCAGGTAGTAGTCGCGCTCCTCCTCGGGGATGTCGGCGGCCCGGCGGGTGTCCTTCTGCGCCTTCGGCACCCACACCCGGCCGTCGTTGCGCAGCGACTCCGACATCAGGGTCAGCTTCGACTGGTGCGAGCCGGACTCCGGGATGCAGGTCGGGTGGATCTGCGTGTAGCAGGGGTTCGCGAAGAGCGCGCCCTTGCGGTGCGCCCGCCACGACGCCGTGACGTTGCAGCCCTTGGCGTTGGTGGAGAGGAAGAAGACGTTGCCGTAGCCGCCGGAGGCGAGCACCACGGCGTCGGCGAACTCGGTGGTGATCTCACCGGTCACCATGTCGCGGACCACGATGCCGCGGGCCTTGCCGTCCACGATGATCAGCTCGAGCATCTCGTGCCGGGCGTTCATCTCGACATTGCCGAGGCCGATCTGCCGCTCCAGGGCCTGGTACGCGCCGAGCAGCAGCTGCTGACCCGTTTGACCACGGGCGTAGAACGTCCGGGACACCTGGGTGCCGCCGAACGAGCGGTTGTCGAGCAGACCGCCGTACTCGCGGGCGAACGGGACGCCCTGCGCCACGGCCTGGTCGATGATGTTCACCGACTCCTGGGCGAGGCGGTAGACGTTCGACTCGCGGGCGCGGAAGTCGCCGCCCTTGACGGTGTCGTAGAACAGCCGGTAGACGGAGTCGCCGTCGTTGCGGTAGTTCTTCGCGGCGTTGATGCCACCCTGCGCGGCGATCGAGTGCGCGCGGCGCGGGCTGTCCTGGTAGCAGTACGACTTGACGTGGTAGCCCTGCTCGGCCAGCGTCGCGGCGGCCGAGCCGCCGGCCAGGCCGGTGCCGACGACGATGACGGTCAGCTTGCGGCGGTTCGCCGGGTTGACCAGCTTGGCCGCGAACTTGCGGCGCTCCCAGCGGGTCTCGATCGGTCCGTCCGGCGCCGCCTTGTCGAAGACCGGTTCGCCCTCGTTCCAGAAGTCAGTCATCGTCACTCCACCAATCCGAACGTCACGGCGAACGGCACCGAGAGGTACATCGCGACAAGCACCACGGAGAGAACCAGCGCGGTGACCTGTGCGCGGCGCTCGTTGGTCTTGGTCTGCTGGCCCAGCGTGCGCACCGCGCTCCAGATGCCGTGCCGCAGGTGCAGGCCGACCATGATCACCGAGACGACGTAGAAGAGCGTCACGTACCAGCGGTCCGGCGCGAAGTCCGCGATCACGTTGGCGTGCGGCCGGCTCGAGTCGCCCACCGGGTTCAGGTGGCCGGTCGTCAGGTCGAGGATGTGGTAGATGATGAACAGCAGGACGATCACGCCGCCCCAGCGCATGGTCCGGGCGGCGTAACTTCCCTGGACCTTGGGCCGGTGCGCGTACTTGACCGGCCGGGCCTTCTTTGCCCGGATGGTCAGCTGCGTCGCCGCGTAGATGTGCGCGAAGATGGCGACGAGCAGGCCGATCCGCATGATCCAGAGGAACCAGACGTCCGGCAGCAGAGGCGTGCCGATCGTGCGCAGCCAGTGCGCGTAGTGGTCGAAGTCTTCATTGCCGATGAAGATCTTCAGGTTGCCGGCCGCATGCGCGAAGAGGAACAGCACCAGCGCGATGCCGCTGACCGCCATGATCAATTTAAGAGCGACCGACGAGGGCCGCACAGATTTCCGCGGCGCGGGGCGTGCCGTTGCACCCGCTGCGTTGGTCGTCTTCGGAATAGGAGTGTCTACCGCCACAACCTGGACGGTAAGAAGTCCCGAGTCATTCGTCTAATGCATGATCGGGCGGTTGTCCATGCCGGTAGTCTATTAAGGTGCAGCTGCAACAACTCAGGTACTTCGTGGCGGTCGCCGAGACCAGGCATTTCACCCATGCCGCCGATATTCTGGGCGTCTCGCAACCTACGTTGAGTAAGCAGATTCACACCCTGGAGTCGTCGCTCGGCGCGCCGCTCTTCGAGCGGGTGCGCGGCGCGATCACCCTGACGGTGGCCGGCGAGACACTCCTGCCCCTCGCGCAACGCATGGTGGCCGACGCCGACGCGGCCCTCGACGCGGTCCGCGACATCGTCGGCCTGCGGCGTGGCGAGGTCCGGCTCGGTGCCACGCCCAGCCTCTGCTCCTCGCTCGTGCCGGGGATACTCCGCACGTACCGGGAGGAGCACCCGGACATCCAGCTCCACGTGAGCGAGGGCAGCTCCCAGGACCTGATCGCCAACCTGATGGCCCACGCGCTCGACCTGGCGCTGATCGTGCAGCCCGAGCACGGCGTCGACCCGGTCCTGGAGACCACCGATCTGCTGCGGGAGAGCCTGGTCGTGGCGTCGGTCGCGGCCGAGCCTCCGCCGACCGTGGCCCGCCAGCTCGAGCTCGTGGAGCTGCGGCACACCCCGATGGTGATGTTCCGGAAGGGCTACGACATCCGTGACGTCACCCTGCACGCCTGCGAGCGGGCCGGGTTCACCCCCAAGTTCGCGGTGGAGGGCGGCGAGATGGATGCGGTGCTGGCGTTCGTCGAGGCCGGCCTCGGTGTCGCCCTGGTGCCGAGCATGGTGCTGGCCAACCGGCCGCTGCTGCGGGCGACACCGCTCGCACCGCCCGGCATGCGGCGGACGATCGCCCTGGCCCAGCGGCGCGGGGCGGTGCTGCCGCACGCGGCCGCCGCGCTGCGGGACGTGGTGACCGAGCACATCGCCTCCGGCCGGCTGCCGTTCGGGGTGCGCGCACTGTCCACATCGGCCACTGACGGTTAGCATCCGGGGTGTGTGGCATGGCGAGTACCGGCATCCCCGGCTGGTCGAGGTCTACGACGCCGAATGCCCCTGGGGCTGGGACGACGACTTCTTCATGGCGGTCCTCGCCGAGCACACCGCGCCGCGCGTGCTCGACCTCGGCTGCGGCACCGGCCGGCTCGCGATCGCGATGGCCGGCGCCGGTCACGAGGTCACCGGGGTGGACCCGGCCGGATCGGCCCTGGACGCCGCCCGCCGCAAGCCCGGCGCTGCCCGGGTCCGCTGGGTCGAGGGCTCGGCCTCGGCACTTCCGGCCCGGGCATTCGACGCCGCGTTTCTGGCCGGGCATGTCGCGCAGTTCTTCGTCGATGATCAAGAATGGTCGGAGTTGCTCCGCGCGCTGCGCCGCAGCCTTGTCGCCGAGGGGCGATTGATCTTCGATAGCCGGGATCCGGCAGCGCGCGTCTGGTTGCAGTGGAACCCGGAGGAATCGCGGCGGATCGTCGTCCTCGCCGACGGCGGCGAGGTCGAGGCGTGGACCGAGGTGACCGCGGAGGGCGACGGTGTGGTCTCGCTGCTGCACCACTACCGGTTCTCCGACGGCGAGGCGCTGACCAGCCGCGAGACGCTGCGCTTCCGCACCGAGGAGGAGTTGCGCGAGTCGCTGGCCGAAGCCGGTTTCCGGGTGGACCGGGTCTACGGCGGGTGGGGCCGGGAGCCGGTCGGCCTCAGCGGGGACGGCGAGTTGATCGTCATTGCGATCGCCGATTCGTGATCCTCTAATTTGGATCTTGCGCAGTTCTGAAATCGATCTTAGGAATGTGCCGAGATCTGGCCGGCCCCATTGCGGAACGTGAATCCCGGGCTAGTATCCGCCTCGCACGATGGCGAAATCGGCGACGGGTAAGGGTGGCATGTCCGACAACGAGTGGCCAAGGGAGTTGCCTGCGGCTCACGGTGAGTGGAACGACCCTCCCCACCGTCCTCAGCGGGCGATTCTCGCGGCAGCACTGGTCCTCGCCGTTCTCGCGGCGGCCGGCGGTCTCACCTGGCAGCTGATGAGGAACGGCGCCGAGTCGCCGGACGCGGCGCCCACCGCGGCGCCGGTCCCCTCGGTCACGTCACCGAGCGTCGCGCCCTGCCCCGAGCCGGAGCTGAGCGTCGCCGCCGCCCCCGAGATCGAGCCGCTGATCCGCGAGGCCGCCGCCACGCTCAACCCGTCCGGGCTGCGCTGCCCGCCGGTCGTGGTCCGCGCCGAGGAACCGGCGATCACCGCCGCCGCCAAGGAGCGGGCCGGCGTCTGGATCCCGTCCAGCAGCGCCTGGCTCAGCGTCGCCGCCCGCGCCGGCGGTGCGTACTCGGTGTCCGGCAAGCCGATCGCGTACTCACCGGTGCTGATCGCCGCCCCGGAGGGGATCGCCAGTGTCTACGCGAAGGACGGCACGACCTCGTGGACCGGGCTGATCAAGGGGGCGACCGAGAGCACGTTCCCGACGATCACCATGCCGGACCCGCTGAAGAGCACGGTCGGCCTGCTCAGCGTGCACGCGGTGCACGCCGCGACGGCCCGCACCACGAAGGACGCCGGCATCGCCCAGCTCCGCGCGCTCACCCTGCGCAGCCGGCTCGAGGAGGCGAACGCGGACCCGGCCGAGCTGCTCGAACGGATGGGCCGGCAGACCGACGGGACCACCGCGGTCTTCGACATCGGGCTCTTCCCGGTTCTGGAGCAGCAGCTGAAGGCGTACCAGAAGGTGAAGCACCCGGTCCCGCTCGCCGGTGCGCCGCCGGCCGACGGCCGGGTGGAGGCGGACTATCCGTTCGCGATCCGCAAGGGCGCCGACAAGGAGCTCGCCGCCCAGCTGCGCGCCGCGATCAGCAAGCCGGCCGTGGCGGCGGCCGGCTTCCGGACCGAGCCGACAGCCGGTGTGCTCCGGCTGCCGCAGTCGTCCGGCAAACTGCTCGGCCCGGCCCGGCAGTGGGCGCAGTACCGTGACCTGGCGTTCCAGGTCCTCCTGCTGATCGACTCGTCGGGTTCGATGAACGAGCCGATCACCGACCGGGACGGCCGGTCCGGCACCAAGGCGTCACTACTGCGCGCGTCCGGGGTGAGCGCCGCCGAGCTGTTCGGCGACGACACCAGGATCGGGATGTGGTATTTCGGCACGGCCGCCCGGAACGGCCCCGCACACACCGAGGTGGTGCGCTACGGGTCGATCAGCGGCGTCGTCGACGGGCAGACCCGGCGCGAGGCGCTGCAGACGAGGATCGGGGCCTACAAGCCGGAGAGCAGCGCCGGGACGCCGCTGTACCAGGCCGTGCTGGACGGGGTGGAGACGATGCGCGGCGAGGTGACGCCGGACGCCGCGACAGTCGTGGTGGTGCTCACCGACGGGGCCGACGGCGGCGCCCGGTTCGCGATGTCCAACGACGCGTTCCTGAAGAAGCTCACCGCCGGCCAGGACCCGGCGAAACCCGTCTCGATCATCGCGGTCGGTTACGGGCCGGACGCGAACATGAGCGCCCTGACCGGGATGGCCGACGCGACGGGCGGCAAGGCGTTCGCCGCCGAGAACCCGGCCGACCTGGCGTCGGCGGTGGCGCAGGCCTTCCTCGCCGCCCACACATCGTGACAGCGGCGTCAGACCGGGTAGATCCGGCCGGCGCGTTTGTGACAGCGGTCAGGCCGGGCCGATCCGGTCGGCGACGATCTGGGCGGACAGGGTGACCATCGGCAACCCGCCGCCCGGATGCGCCGAGCCGCCCACCAGGAACAATCCGCGTACCGGCCCCTGGTTCGCCGGCCGCACCAGGCCTCCCGCCGTGCCGTAGATCGAGCCGCCCGGCGCGCCCGCCGCGTCCGCCAGGTCGGCCGGCGTTCGGATCTCGGTGAACTCCAGCCGGTCCCGCACGTCCAGCCCGCGCCGGGCCAGCACGTCCAGCAGATGCCTGCCGTAAGCGTCGGCGAGCCCCGGCCGCCGCCAGTCCACAGCGGACCACGCAGTGCCGTGCCGCGCCGCGTTGACCAGCACGAACCACGCCTCGCAGCCGGCCGGGTGAACCGACGGATCCTCGGCCCGGGTGACGAAGATGGCCGGGTCGTCGACCGGGCGGGCCCGCCGCGACGCCGAGCCGAAGATCGCGTCGAACTCGGCGTCGTAGTCGTGCGGGAAGAACACCGTGTGGTGCGCCAGTGACGGGGTCTCCCCGCGGACGCCGAGCAGCATCACGAACCCGCCGAGACTGCGGTCGGTCAGCCCGGTCAGCCGGCCCGGCGACGGCAGCAGATCGCGGTAGAGCACCGAGGCGTCCACGTTGGAGACGATTGCGTCGGCGCGCACGAACTCGCCGGACTCCAGGGTGACGCCCCGCACGGCGCTGTCCGCGTCGATTCGGGCGACCGGGGTGGAGAGCTTCACCCGTACCCCCAATTGTGCGCACCGGGCGTGCAGCGCGTCGCCGAGCGTGCCCAATCCGCCGTCCAGATACCACCCACCGTGTGTGAGCTCGGCATACGGGATGGCGGCAAGCGCCGCAGGCGCGCGACGCGGATCGGTGCCGGTATATGTCGCATACCTATCCAGCAACATCCGCAGCCGCCGATCCCGCAGATAGCTGCGCCCCAGCGACCGCAACGACCGCCCCGGAGCGATAGCCGCGAGATCACCGATCCGCCAGGAGAGCCGCGCCAGTGACGCCGCGCTCACCGGACGCCGCAGCACCGAATCCCACGATGCGTGCCAGATCCGCGCCGCCCGCCGCCAGAACCGATCCCAGTCCCCGGCCGCCTCCGCGCCGAGCGCCGCCCCGATCCGCTCCAGAAAGACACTGTGCACCGACGACGAATCGAGCACCGTCCGATCCGGGAACACGTGCCGCACCACCGGATCCAGCGCCCGCGGCCGAAGACCCAGCTCCAGATCGTCGAAGACCTGCGGCAGCGTGAGCAGGCTCGGCCCGGTGTCGAACCGATACCCGTCCCGCTCAAGAACGGCCAGCTTCCCCCCGACACCGGCCGCCCGCTCGAACACCGTCACCCGATGCCCCTGCCCCGCCAGCCGCACGGCGGCGGCAAGCCCCCCGACCCCCGCGCCGATAACCACGATGTCACTCACGCTCCCATGATCCGGCCCCTTCCGCCGGTACGCTCATCGGCCCCACAAACGCCATAGCCCCTCCCGCCCCCGCAACCCCTGACGCCCCCTTCCGCCGGCGCCCAAGGCCGCCGGCCCCGGCGCCCCCTCCAGCCCCCGGACCCGTCCCGCCCGTCCCCCGGTCCCCACCAGAAGCCGCCCCCCGCAGCCGGTGCAACTCCCGCACGGCCGAGCCGTAGCGTAGGCAGGTGATCAAGCTGGGTTAGCCGCGCTCAGCCACGGCTCGCGTCCCCGAGCCGTGGTGCAGGCAGGTGATCAAGCCGGGATAACCGTGCCTAGCGACGGCTCGCGTCCCCCGGTCGCGGCGAGCGGCTGGCGATAGTGGACGAGAGCACACGCAACGCGATTGTGTGCCTCCACCCACGCCATAGCAGGGATGAGAGCACACGATCCGCTTCCGTGCGCCCTCATCGACGCACCACCGAAGCGCAAGGGCGACAAGTCCGACATGTGACCGTAGGCGGCGCTACGGCCTGGGCCACGACGTCCAGCCGCTGGCGACCCGAGCTCAGCCACCCGCACGCCCAGAGTGGCGCTACGGCCCGAAGCCACGACGTGCAGCGCCGGGAAGCCAGAACTCAGCCACCCGCTCAGCGGGAGCGGAACTACGGTGCGGGGTGAGGAAGCTAAACCGCCCGTCCCCGCCACCGCAACGCCCCCCGACGCTTCATGGAGAACGACCGGATCACCAACCCGGCGAACACCACCACCGACACCGGATGCAGCAGCGAATCCGGGAACGCCCGACCCCCCGTAGCCACAGCGCTCACCATCCGCCCGGCCACACCCACCCCATAGGCGACCACCGCCCACCACCCCGTCACGATCAGGAGGGGCGGAACAACGTACAAGAGCAGAAGCAGGACCACGACGGCGGCCGCACCCGACGCGGAACCGAACGAGGCCCAGAGCGACTTGCCATACCCGTCAGCCAGCTCACCCCACGACTCGTACATCCGGCATTCGGCCAGCCTCGACCCGTCAGCCAGCGCGATCCGGCCACCGGATCGTTTCACCGCGCGGGCCAGCCCGATGTCCTCCAGGATGTCGTCGCGGACCGCGGCGTGCCCACCGGCCTGCTCATACCCGGCCCGGTCCACGACAAGCCACTGCCCACCGGCGGCGGCGAGTGACGGGCGCGGCGAACGTTCCATGGCGCGCAGCGGCAGGAAGGTCAGCCACGACCATTGCAGCAGCGGCTGCACCAGACGGCCCGAACCGACGATCCGGGGGTACGGCGACAGCAGCGTCACCTTTTCATCCCGCAGCAGCGTGGCAGCCCCGGCGATCGCATCCGGTTCCAGGATGACGTCGGCGTCGACGAAGACCAGCACGTCGGCGTCGCCGGCCGCCGCGGCGAGCTGGTGGCACGCATGGGGTTTGCCGAGCCAGCCGTCCGGCGGCGCGACCCCGTGATGCAGGCGCACCCGGTCACCGGCGACCGCGCGGACCACGTCCGCGGTGCCGTCGGTGGAGCCGTCGTCGAGCACGTGGATGGTCAGGTTCGGCACGCCGCGCTGGGCCAGCAGGGACTCCAGGCAGGGCGTGACCCGGCCGGCCTCGTCGCGCAGCGGCAGCAGGACGGCGATGTGCTCGTCGGTGACCGCGTCGCGGCGCGGGCGGCGCAGCAGCAGCGCGTTGACTGCGGTGTGCGTGGTGAGCAGCACCAACGGTACGAGCAGGAGCCAGCCGATCACACGAGTGTCCGGGCCGGGCGGCGCAGACGCGCGATCAGCGGCAGGACCGCCGCGCCCATCACCACTCCGCCCCACGCCGCCGACGCGGGCAGGTCGAGGAAGACCGCGTGGGCGAGGACCGACGAGGCGTAGGTCCAGAGCCAGAGGGCGAGCATCGGGGTGTCGGTGGGAGCGGGTTCGGTGACGCGGGACGTGGCGGAGAGGGCCGTCATCAGCAGCAGCGCGAACCCGAGCCAGCCCAGGTAGTTGCTGATCGGGATGCCGGGGACGCCGGGCAGGGCGGGCACCGGGTCGTGCCAGCGCCAATATCCCTCGGCCACCATCTGCGGGTCGAGGAAGAGGTCCCAGGCGGCGAGCCCGGCGGCGGCCAGGAGGATCCGGGGGAGGCGGGCGCGTGTCACCCGGACCGCGGCGAGCCAGGCCGGCCAGGCCATCCAGGTCCAGGCCAGCGGGATGATCAGCGGGACGCCGAGGATCTTCGGGCCGAGTTCACCGGAGTAGTCGTAGGTGCCGAACGGGAAACCCGTCGCCACCCCGATCGCCTCCACCGCGAACCCGCCCAGCGTCGCCGCGCCGACCAGCGCCAGGGCCGCGCGCCGGCCGCGGGTCAGCAGCGCGTGCGACACGGACAGGACCACGCCGATCAGCACGGTGGCGACGGTCAGGCCGGCCCGGAGGTCGCCGGAGGTCAGCGGGTAGCAGATCTGCGCGAGGATCAGGCCGCCGAGCAGCCACCAGGGGAGGAGTCTCGTGCTCAGTGTTTCTCCTCGGCCAGCCGGTCGGCGAGCGGCAGCTCCCGACCGAGGATTGCGAAGGCCCGCTCGTCACCGGGGAAGTAGAAGCTGCGCAGCACGTCGGTGAAGCCGAACGTCCGGTACAGCCGCCAGGCCCGGGACGCCCGCTCGTCGGCCTCCGGTGTGGACAGCAGGACGGTCCGGCCCTTCGCCATCGCGAGCAGGGCGCGCAGCTGGCGGGAGCCGAGGCCGTGCCCCTGGGCGGCCGGGCGGACGTGCAGCTCGACGACCTCGAAACAGTCCGGCAGCCAGTGTTTGCGGCCGGGCTCGTCCAGCGCCGAGCGGACCTGGTCGTGCCACCACTGGCCGGGCTGGGAGGTGTATCCGTACCCGAAACCGGCGAGCCGGCCCTCCGGGGTGAGCGTCGCGACCGCGCGGAAACCGGGCCGGCGCACGTGGGAGCCGATGTAGCCGCGGCGGGTCTGCAGCAGCTCCGGCCGGTAACCCATCGCCTCTCCGTAGACCGCGACCACGTCGTCGAGCCGTCGCAGCAGGTCGTCCGGCTGCCAAGCAACGAGCCTCATGCTTTCGTATGCTCCCATCCCAGGACGGACCGGTCGCCGCTGATGTCGAGCACCGCGAAACGGGCGAAGAGTTCCTCGGCGTACCAGCGGTCTGTCGGGGTGCGGGCGATCGCGGCGCGGTGCTGCGGCTGACGGTACGCGAACGCGGTCAGGTCCGTCGCGCTGCGCCACACGCTCACCGTGCCTTGCCAGCCGATCGGCGCCTCGCCGATGCCGAACCGGGCGAGCAGGCCGGGGGCGGCCGCGAGCTCCCGGGTGATCGGTGGGACGGCCGTCCAGAACCGCAGGGCGCGGGTGGGACGCAGCCGGGCCCGGGTGATCGCCAGCAGCGGGCCGTCGGCTTTGCGCCCGGTCGGCTGGAACGGCTCCCGGCCGGACCACCGGCCGCGACTGACCAGGGGTTCCAGATCGACGCGCGCCTGTGCCACGGCGATGGCGTCCCAGGACGGGTATCGCACCGGCCGGTCGCTCACCGTGATCGCGGCCCAGCGGGTCAGGTCGGAGTCGCCCGGTCCGAAGGTGCGGCCGGTGCCCGTACCCAGGAATTTGCCGAAACGGACACCCGGGAGAGCGCGCCGGGCGAAGGCCATGCGCAGCATGGCGGAGCCGACGGCGCGGCGAGGTATACGCCAGACATGCAGGCTGACCAGGTCCATCGTCGGCGATCAGGCGACCGGCGCGGGGGTTCCCGCGGTCACCCGGACCAGTTCCGGGTAGGTGATCGGGAAAACCGACTGGGGTACGCCGGCGGCCGCCCACACCACCGGGTACTGCTCCAGGTCGACGTCGATCAGCGTGCGGACCGGTTTGGGATGGCCGAGGGGCGCGACCCCGCCGATCGCCTGACCGGTGTGCCGGCGGACGAACTCGGGGGTGGCCCGTTTCAGCTTGCCGACGCCGAGCAGCACGGCGACCTTCGCGGTGTCGACCCGGTGCGCGCCCGAGGTGAGCACGAGCAGCGGCTCACCGTCCGCGTCAAAGATCAGCGAGTTGGCGATCTGGCCGACCTCGATGCCGAGCGCCGCGGCGGCGAGGGCGGCGGTGTGCACGGCCTCGTCCAGGATGACGATCTCGGCGGTGGCGCCGGCGCTCTCCAGGGCGTCGCGGACCGCCGTCACGTTGGGGTGGTTCTGCATGATCTATCCCGTCGCCTCGGCGATTCTCTCCCAGAGCTTGGCAGCCAGCGCGTCGTCGCGAGCGTGCGGGGCGGGCTCGGCCGGTTTGTCCCGGCCCACGTAGTAACCGCCCTGGACCAGGTCGGCCTTCGGCGCGGTGGACAGCCAGACCAGCAGCTCGCCGGCCTTCTCCGGGGTGACCAGGCCGGGCGCGTACTTGTAGAAGAGCCGCACCACGCGGCCGGCGCCGAAGTTGCTGCGCACCACGCCCGGGTGGAACGACACGCTGGTGATGTCCGGCCAGCGGCGGGCCGCCTCGGCCGCGAAGAGGATGTTGGCCGCCTTGCTGGCGCCGTAGGCCTGCCACGCGCTGTATTTCTCCGGGTCGCCGGCGAGGCGCTCCGGATCGGGTTTGCCCTGCACGTGCGCGCGGGACGCGGTGTTCACCACCCGGGCGTCGCGCAGCCGCTCCCGCAGCAGGCTGGTCAGCAGGAACGGCGACAGGTGATTGCCCTGCATCGTCGCCTCGAACCCGTCGGCCGTCCGCCGGTACTCGCCGACCATGCCACCGGCGTTGTTCGCCAGCACGTCGATCCGGGGCAGGCTGGTCAGCAGGTGGTCGGCCAGCGTGCGTACCTCGGCGAAGGATTCGAAATCGGCGCGGAAGCGCCCCGGCTCGCGCCCGCCGCCCGCCTCGCGCACCCGGGCCACCGCGGCGGCCAGGCGCTGCGGGTCCCGGCCCACCAGCACGACGTCGTCGCCCAGAGCCGCGAACTGCTCGGCGGCGGCGAGCCCGACACCCGAGCTGCCGCCGGTCACCACGATGGTCCGTCCCACACTGCCTCCTCTACGCCGGAGCCATGGTCGCATGTCCGCTGCTCATCCGCCTCCTGCGCAGCGCCGGAGCCAGCGCCAGCGTGACCACGATCGAGGCCGAGGCCATCGCGGCGATCGCGACGCCGGGCGCGGTGTGCTCGGCCACCGTCCCGGCCAGCGCCGCGCAGACGGCCTGCATGGTCAGCATGCCGGAGGTGTGCAGGCCCAGCGCCTGCCCGCGGGTTTCCGGCGGGGTGATCGCGACGAGGCCTTCCTGCAGCAGCAGCGTCGAACAGTAGCCGACCGACGCGGCCGCGGCGGCGAACGCGGCGATCGGCAGCGGAGGATCAAGAACGAAGAGCAGATAGGGTACGGCGAGAAGCAGTCGCAGCAACGGCGCGAGTCGCGTCCGCCACCGCGGGGTCAGGTACCGCCCGGCCAGCACGTCACCGGCGAGCATGCCGGCCGCCGCGGCCGCCAGCAGGACACCCGCCCCCGAGGACGACCACGGGACGAAGAGTGCCTCACAGCCGACGATCAGTCCGTTCGGGATCCACAGGGCGAGATAGATCGGGCGTACGCCGGGAATCGCCCACAAGCGACGGTTGACCCGCCAGGTCTCGGCGACCGAAGGCCGCCCCGCCGCGCGCGGAGCGCGCCGGGACAGGCCGAACCGGGCCACCACGGCCGCCAGGAGGTGCAGGCCCGCACCGGCCAGCAGGGTCTGGCCCGGCGAGAGCACCAGCACCAGCAGGCCACCGGTGGCGAAGCCGGCGATCTGCATGGTGCCGGTCGAGATGTTCAGCGCCGAGCGCCCCAGCAGATAGGCCCGTTCCGGCACGATCTCGGTGAGCAGCCCGCCCCGGACGCCGCCGGCCACCGAGCCGGCCAGACCCATGCCCAGCAGCACGCCGAAGACGGCCACGGTCGGTGGCGTGGTCGAGAGGATCGCCACCAGGGTGGCGGTGACCAGGGCCAGGCTGCTGATCGCGGCGCGCGGCGGCAGCCGGTCCGCGGCCGAGAGCAGCAGCGTGGCGCCGGCCAGCTGGGCGATCGAGGGGCCGAACATGCTCAGCGCGGTGAGCAGCGGCGAGCCGGTGCTGCGGTAGACGGCGGTGGCGAGGGCCAGGCCGGTCACGGTGCTCGCGGCGTTCTGCACGCAGGCCGTGGTGAAGAGGGCGGTGAACTCGCGGTTCCGGAACAGATCGCGATAGGTCTGCATGACCGCCGAGTTTTCGCCTGGTCGTTCGATCCCGGTTAATGTTTCGCGCAGGCGCGAAAGGTGGGGTCGTGGGCTGGTGGAACGTGGACGCGGACACCCTGGCCGGTAGCCGGTTCGTCCGGTCGCCGCTGGCCGAGACGCTCGCCGTGCTGATCCGGCTGCATCGCGGGACGGCGGAGTCGCCGGGGGAACTGCTGAGCGGGCATCGGGACGCGCGCCGGGCGTACCGGGCCCGGCTCGCCGCCGACCCGGTCGACGCCGCGCTCGTCGACGCGGTCTTCCGGCCCCGGTGGATCGCCGACTTCGTCTCCCCGGCCCCGCCCCTGGTGGAGGTGAGCTTCGCCGAGGAGGTCGCGGTCGTCCGGGCGGCGGCACCTGAGCAGGTTCGCCGGGATCTGGCCGTGGCGTTCACCGCGGGCCGGTCCGCGGTCATGCCGGACTCCTCGCCGTTCGGTGAGCTCTCCCGGCGAGCTGATCCCGGTGAGCTCTCCCGGCGTGCCGATTTCGGTGAGCTCTCCTGGCGGGTCGATCCCGGTGAGCTCTCCCGGCGGGCCGATCTCGGTGAACGGATGGCGGAGTTGCTGACCTGGGTGTGGCGCACCGCCGTGGAGCCGGACTGGGCGCGGCGCGGGCGGCTCCTCGAAGCGGACATCCTGGCACGCACCCGGCAGCTCAGCCTGGGCGGCTGGGCGGCCGCGCTCGACCGGATGCGGGACGGGATGCGCTGGCTCGGCGAGGGGCGGCTGCAGATCAACGCGTTCGACTATCCGCCGCACGACATCTCCGGCAGTCGCCTGCTGTTCGTGCCGGTGACCATGACCAAGGGCTGGGTGGCCTGGTCGGCCGACCGGTACGCGGTGATCTACCGGTGTTCCGGGCTGCTCGCCGGCACCGGCGCCACCGCGGCCGGCGCGCTGGAGCGGCTGATCGGGCCCGGGCGGGCCCGGGTGCTGGTGGAGCTGGATCCGCCGAAGAGCACGACGCAGCTGGTGGCGATCACCGGGCAGGGGCTGGGCTCGGTGGGGCGGCATCTGAAGGTCCTGCTGGAGGCCGGTCTGGTGCTGCGGCGGCGGGCCGGGCGGAGCGTTCTGTACGCGCGAACGGCCGCCGGTGACGCCGTGGTGGAGGCGTCCGCGGGGGGATGTGACCCCCGGCTCATCGATTCGATCATCCGTTCGAAAAAGTCGGCCGCGAGGCGTCCTGAAGGTTGCGGTTTTGTCGGAGGGGGGTGCTAGTCTCTGCTTAGTTAGAACGGATGTTCGAAAGACCTTCGTTCTGCTCCGGGAGCGTGTTTCGCGGCTCGCCTCCCGGGTGTGGCGCCCGCGAAGCGCCGCACGTGAGATCCGGGTATTCGCGGACCCGGATCCGCACATGGCAGGCCGTCGCTCGCCGCCCCCGACCCCCGGTGGCGGGCGGCGGACCCGCCGGCAGTGCGGTGCCGGCCGGGTGTGGTGTGGGGAAGCTCTGCACCCGGCCGGCGAGCACGCACGGTGTCACCCCGCTGCGTCTTCCTCCGCGGCACTCGGTTCGACCACACGTCGGATGCGGAACAGGCGAGGAGATACGAGCATGGCGAGCACCACGGCCGGCCCGGCCCTGGGCCTGGCCCCCGGGTCGTCACAGACGACCGGCGCGGCCGGCCCGGCTCTGACCCCCGGGCTGTCACAGGCGCCCAGCGCGGCGGGCAAGGCGGAGACGCCTGCGATCCCGGCGCACATGCTGCCGCACCGCACACCGGCTCAACTGCTGGCGATCGCCCGCGCGGGCTTGATCGAGGCATCGCACACCACCCCTGACGGACTCCGCTATGCGGCAGCGCACCTTGCTGCCCTGCGCGCGGCTGCCGCCCTGCTGGCGGCGAGAGCCAGACCGGCGGCGTCGTCCGGCCGGCGCGCGCGGGCGACGAGTGTCTGGTCGCTGCTCTCCCTGGTGGCCCCCGAGTTCAGCGACTGGGCCGGCTATTTCGCGCTCGGCGCGGGCAAGCGCGCGGCCGCCGAGGCCGGGATTCCCCGGGTGGTGAGCGCCCGGGAGGCCGACGACCTGTTGCGCGCGGCCGAGCAGTTCGTGACCGTGGCCGAGTCGTCGCTCGGCATGACGTATCAGCCGCCGCTGGCAGCGTGAGCAGTCATGGCACGCCGGTCGCGCCGGGCGGGACGGATGGGGATGGCACGCCGGCCGCGTCGGGCGGGACGGCTCGGCATGGCACGGCGGCCGTGGCCGGCGCAGTGGAGTGGCCTGGCCCGCCGGTGGCGGGCGGCGCAGTGGATGGGCATGGCTCGCCGGTTGTGGCCGGCGGGGTGAATCGGCATGGCATATCGGCCGGCGGCGGGGCAGTGCTGCCCGCGGCCGGATGGGTGAGCGCTGCCCGCGGCTGGGCGGGTGAGTGGGTGATCGCAGCGGGTTAGAGCGGGGCATGACGTGGCGGGGCGCATGATCAGTAATGCGGCTGCCCTTGCGGGGATGGTCCGGACGGCTACCGGGACCGATGAACCGGGGGCGCACCGGATGCTGCCGGTCGCGCCCGAGTTGAGCGGGCTGCTTCCCGGGCGGGGGCTACGCCGGGGAAGCACGGTGTCGGTGGACACCGGGCGGGCCGCGCCGGCCGGCGGCGGCACCTCGCTGATGCTGGCGCTGCTCGCCGCCGCGTCCCGGTCCGGCTCCTGGTGCGCCGTCGTGGGTGTGCCGATGCTGGGCGCGCTCGCCGCCGCCGAGAGCGGCATCGCCCTGGAACGGCTCGCCCTCGTCCCGCACCCCGGCCCGGACTGGCCCACCGTGGTCGCCGCCCTGATCGACGGGGTGGACGTGGTGGTGACGGCGGTTCCCGGCGCGGTCTCGGCGTCGATCGTGAGCCGGCTGGCGGCGCGGGCCCGGCAGCGGGGAAGTGTGCTGGTCCCGTTCGGCGAGTGGTCCGGCGCGGACGTCACGCTGCGGGTGGGCGACGGCCGGTGGGAGGGCCTCGGCAGCGGCCGGGGGCGGCTGCGGCGCCGTGAGGTGACGGTGACGGCCCGGGGGCGGGGAGCGGCGGCCCGGCCCCGCGAGATCACGATGTGGATGCCGGGCGTGACGGCCCATGCGGCCGCGTTCTCCCCGGCCCGCGCTGACCAGCCCGCAGGGCCGCAGTCCGTGCCTGCTCGCGCGGACCAGCCCGTCGGGCCGCAATCTGTGCCTCGCGCTGGTCGGCCGGCTGGGCCGCAGTCTGTGCCTGCTCGCGCGGACCGGTCGGTGGGGCCGCAGTCAGTGCCTGCTCGCGCTGGTCGGCCGGCTGGGCCGCAAACCGCGGCCGCCCCTGCGGCCGCCCCCGCCCCCGCGCCCGCCGCGGCTGATGGCGCCGGCGCGTGGGCCCCGGCTGGAGTCGATTCGTCTGGTTCCTCCCCTGTGGAGCGTGCGGCTCCGGCGCTGCGGCTCGTGGAGAGCGGGGAGGGGGCCTGATGGAGACGGCTGTTCGGGCGTTACTGGTCTGGTGTCCGGACTGGCCGATCGTCGCTGCGGAGATCGTGGAGGGGGTTCCGGCGGACGCTCCGGTCGTGGTGCTCTCCGCGAACCGGGTGCTGGCGTGTTCCGAAGCGGCCCGGCGGGAGGGCGTCCGGCGCGGGCTGCGGCGGCGTGAGGCGCAGAGTCGCTGTCCGCATGTGATCGTGGTGGAGCACGATCCGGGGCGGGACGCGCGGGCGTTCGAGCCGGTGGTGGCGGCCATCGAGGAGGTGGTGGCCGGCATCGAGGTGATCCGGCCGGGCGCGTGTGCGGTGGCGGCGCGCGGGCCGGCGCGGTACTTCGGGAGCGAGGAGGCCGCGGCGGAGCGGATCGTCGAGCAGGTGGCCCAGGCGTGCGCGGTGGAAAGCCAGGTGGGGATCGCCGACGGGGTGTTCGCGGCGGGAATCGCGGCGCGGACCGGGGTGGTCGTCGCGGCCGGGGGGACACGGGAGTTCCTGTCACCCGTACCCGTGGCGGCTTTGGAGAAGCCGGACCTGACCGACCTGCTGAAGCGGCTGGGGGTGGAGACGCTCGGGCAGTTCGCGGCGTTGCCGGCGAGCGACGTGGCCACTCGATTCGGGTTCGAGGGGGCGCTGGCGCATCGGCTGGCGTCCGGTTCCGATCATCGGCCGCTCGCGCTGCGGCAGCCGCCGCCGGACGTGGCCGTCGAGGAGAGCTACGACGAGCCGCTGGACCGGGTGGACATGGCCGCGTTCGCCGGGCGCGCGCTCGCCGAGCGGCTGCACGAACGGCTCGCCGCGCACGGCCTGGCCTGCACCCGGCTCGGCGTGGAGGCGGTCACCGCGGACGGCCAGGAGCTGTACCGGGTGTGGCGGCACGACGGCGTGCTCACCTCGGCCGCGATCGCCGAGCGGGTGCGCTGGCAGCTGGACGGCTGGCTCACCGGTGCCCGGCGCGGCGGGATGAACGGGCCCACCGCGGGACTGGTCCGGCTGCGTCTGGTGCCGGACGGCGTGATGGTCCATCTCGGACTCCAGCCCGGTCTCTGGGGGGAGGCGGGGGCGGAGCGCGAGCGGGCGCACCGCGCGTTCAGCCGGGTGCAGGGTCTGCTCGGGCCGGAGTCGGTGGTGACCATGGTGCTGGGCGGCGGGCGGTCGGCGGACGACCAGGTGCGGCTGGTGCCCTGGGGTGACGAGCGGGAACCGTCCCGTCCGGCGGCGCCGCTGCGCGAGCCGATTCCCGGGATCGTGACCGAGCCGCTGGTCGGGAAGATGGCCTCGGTGACGCATCTGCGGCCGATCCAGGTGCTCGACACGTCCGAGAACGTGCTGATCGAAACCCGCCAGCCGTCGGCAGCCAGGCAGCCGGTGAAGAAAGGCGCCAAGCGGAAGCCGGCGCTGCCGCCGTGGCCGGGGCGGATTCCGCGGCCGTCGCCGGCGATCGTGCTGCCGGAGCCGCTGCCCGCCGTGGTGCGGGACGCGGACGGGCATCCGGTCGGTGTGAGCGCCCGGCTGGAGCTGACCGGGACGCCGGCCACGCTGACCGTGGGAAAGAGCGCGGAGCGGGGCTTGATCACCGGCTGGGCCGGGCCGTGGCCGATCGACGAGCGCTGGTGGGCGCCGGAGGAGGCGCGGCGGCGGGCCCGGTTCCAGGTGACGACCGAGGACGGGCGGGCGCTGCTGCTCTCCCTCGCGCAGGGCCATTGGTGTGTGGAAGCGATCTATGACTGACGGGGTGGACCATGGGTTTTCACAACCCTGATGTGCCGTGGGCGCAGCTGGAGCGGGCGCTGAGCGGCGGCGGGCCGGCGGTCGTCGACCCGCTGGCGATCGACGGTGACGGCGGTGACTCGCCGGCCTGGAGCCGCAAGCGCGAGCCGTACCGCGCGGCGCCGGGACTGGTCCGGGCCGAGAGCACGACGCCGTACGCGGAATTGCACTGCCACACCAACTTCAGCTTCCTCGACGGCGCGAGCCACCCGGAGGAACTGGCCGAGGAGGCGGCCCGCCTCGGGCTGTCCGGGCTGGCCGTCACCGATCACGACGGCTTCTACGGCGTGGTCCGCTTCTCCCAGGCGGCCCGCGAGCTGAACCTGCCGACGATCTTCGGCGCGGAGTTGTCGCTGGAGCTGACGAAACCGCAGAACGGCGAGCCGGATCCGGAGGGCGCCCACCTGCTCGCGCTGGCGCACGGCCACGAGGGGTACGCCCGGCTGGCCCGGGTGATCTCGCAGGCGCACCTCCGGGGCGGTGAGAAGGGCAAACCGGACTACGGAAGCCTGGAGCAGGTCGCCGAGGTGCTGAAGGATCACGTGCTGGTGCTGACCGGCTGTCGCAAGGGGACGGTTCCGCTGGCCCTGGCCGCGCACGGTCCGGAGCGGGCGGCGTACGAGCTGGACCGTCTCGTCGACCTGTTCGGCGCACCGAACGTGGCGGTCGAGCTGAGCGACCACGCCGACCCGGGCGACGGCGACCGCAACGACTACCTCTTCGCGCTGGCCCGCAGCCGCAGGCTGGAGGTGGTGGCGACGAACAACGTGCATTACGCGACCCCGTCCCGCCGCCGGCTCGCGACGGCTCTCGCCGCGGTCCGGGCCCGGCGCAGCCTGGACGACATGGACGGCTGGCTGCCCGCGTCCGGCGCCGCCCACCTGCGCAGCGGTGACGAGATGGCCCGCCGGTTCGCGGATTATCCGGGCGCGGTGGCGAATGCCGCGATGTACGGCGAGGACCTGGCGTTCAGCCTGGACCTGGTCGCGCCGCGGCTGCCCGATTACCCGGTGCCGCCCGGTCATACCGAGATGAGCTGGCTGCGCGAGCTGACCATGCGAGGCGCCCGCGAAAGATACGGCACTGACAACCGCCGGGCCTATGAGCAGCTGGAATACGAGCTGAAGATGATCGAGGAGTTGGGCTTCCCCGGTTACTTTCTGATCGTCTACGACATCGTCCAATTCTGTCGAAAGAACAGGATCTATTGCCAAGGTCGTGGCTCGGCTGCCAACTCGGCCGTCTGTTACGCCCTGCGGATCACCAACGTGGACGCGGTCCGCTACAACCTGCTCTTCGAGCGTTTCCTCGCCCCGGAACGCGACGGCCCGCCGGACATCGACGTCGACATCGAGTCCGACCGGCGCGAGGAGGTCATCCAGCACGTCTACGCGAAATACGGTCGTGAGCACACCGCGCAGGTCGCCAACGTGATCTCCTACCGGCCCCGGTCGGCGGTGCGGGACATGGCCCGGGCGCTCGGGTTCTCGCCGGGCCAGCAGGACGCCTGGAGCAAGCAGATCGACCGCTGGGGTGACGTCGCGACGACCGACACCGACATTCCGGACAGCGTCGTCGACGCCGCCAACGAGGTGCAGGATTTCCCCCGCCACCTCGGCATCCACTCGGGCGGCATGGTGATCTGCGACCGGCCGATCATCGAGGTCTGCCCGGTGGAGTGGGGGCGGATGCCGGGCCGCTCGGTGCTGCAGTGGGACAAGGACGACTGCGCCGCCGTCGACCTGGTCAAGTTCGACCTGCTCGGCCTCGGGATGCTGTCCGCGCTGCACTACGCCTACGACATGATCGACGACGAGCTCGATCTGGGGACGATGCCGCTCGACGACGCCGAGGTCTACGCGATGCTCTGCCGGGCCGACTCGGTCGGCGTCTTCCAGGTGGAGAGCCGCGCGCAGATGGCCACGCTGCCCCGGCTCAAACCCCGTGAGTTCTACGACCTGGTGATCGAGGTGGCGCTGATCCGTCCGGGACCGATTCAGGGTGGGTCGGTTCACCCGTACATCAGGCGGAAGAACGGCCTGGAGGCGCCCACCGTGCCGCATCCCCGCATGGAGAACGCGCTGGCCAAGACGCTCGGGGTGCCACTTTTCCAGGAGCAGCTGATGCAGCTCGCGATCGACGTGGCCGGCTTCGACCCGTCCGAAGCCGATCAGCTGCGCCGGGCGATGGGCTCCAAGAGATCGATCACCAAGATGGAGAGGATCAAAACCAGACTGTACGAGGGGATGGCCGCCAACGAGATCACCGGCGAGCTCGCCGACGACCTGTTCTACAAGCTCTCCGCGTTCGCCAGTTACGGCTTCCCGGAGAGCCACGCGATGAGCTTCGCCTACCTGGTCTACGCGAGCGCGTGGCTGAAGCGGTACCACCCGGCGGCGTTCTGCGCGGCGCTGCTCAACGCGCAGCCGATGGGCTTCTACTCGCCACAGTCGCTGGTCGACGACGCGCGGCGGCACGGCGTCGAGGTGCGCCGGCCGGACATCAACCGCAGCGACGCCGCAGCGACCCTGGAGACGACGCCGGAGAGCCGCCGGAAATCCGAGCCGGGGGAGCCGCCGCACGCCTGGGGGCTGCGCGGCCCGGCCGTCCGGCAGGGGCTTTCCAGCATTCGTACGATCGGGACGGATCTCGCCGAGCGGATCGAGAAGGAACGGCGCGACAATGGTCCGTACCGGTCAATGACTGATCTTGCCCGGCGGACCGGGTGCTCCACCGCGCATCTGGAGGCGCTCGCCACCGCCGACGCGTTCGCCGGGTTCGGCCTGTCCCGCCGGGAGGCGCTCTGGGCGGCCGGCGCCGCCTCCCAGGACAAGCCGGACCGGCTGCCCGGCACGGTGACCGGCATCGAGGCGCCGATGCTGCCCGGCATGAGCGAGGTGGACGTGCTGGTCGCCGACGTCTGGGCGACGGGCCTGTCGCCGGACACGCATCCGGCCCGGTTCCTGCGCGAGCAGCTGACCGCGTCCGGTGCGCTGCCGATTTCGGCGTTGCCGCAGGTGGAGGCGGGCACCCGGATCCGGGTCGGCGGGATCGTCACCCATCGGCAGCGACCGGCGACGGCGGGCGGGGTGACGTTCGTGAACCTGGAGGACGAGACCGGGATGCTCAACGTGACCTGCTCGCCGGGGCTGTGGCAGCGGTACCGGCGGGTGGCCCGGAGCAGCACGGCGCTGCTGGTGCGCGGACGCCTGGAGAAGGTGGAGGGCGTGCTCAACCTGGTCGCGGACCGGCTGGAGGAGGTGACGCCACCGGTCAAGCCGGCATCGCGGGATTTCCGGTAAATTGTACCTTTTACCGGATTTATCCGAGGTGCTCCATGATCCGTACCCTGATCGCTTTTCTCGCGGCCGGCATCGCACTCGCCGGCGGCAAGCCGGGCGGTGACCTCACGCTGACCTACATGGCGGACGCCGGGTTCGCGTCGGCCGTCAAACTCACCTGCGACCCGGACAGCGGTGGGCATCCGAAGACCGCCGAGGCGTGTGCCACGCTGCGCACGATCGATGCCGACCCGGACCGCCTACCGGCCGGCGACAAGCTCTGCATCCTGCTCTACCAGCCGGTCACCGCGGAGATCACCGGCGTCTGGCGCGGGCGGCAGGTGTCCTGGCGGCACACCTACGGCAATACCTGCGAGATGAACCGTGCAACGGGTGTCCTGTTCCGGTTCTGACGGTCGCTAGGCTGCCGGGGTGGAAACTTCTGCGCGCACCGGACGTCCGCTCGTCACGGCCCGCAACGCCGCGGTCTGGGCCGTCCTCCGCAAGGAGCTCGACCGGCACGCCGGAGAGACGCTGACCGTTCTCGACGTCGGCGGCGGGACCGGGGGCTTCGCCGTGCCGCTCGCCGAGGCCGGGCACACCGTCACGGTGATCGACGCGAGCCCCGACGCGCTCGCCGCGCTGACCCGCCGGGCCGCCGACGCGGGCGTCGCCGACCGGATCCGGGCCGTGCAGGGCGACGGCGACGCGCTCGCCACGCTCGTCGATCCGGGCAGCGCCGACCTGATCCTCTGCCACGCGGTACTGGAGATCGTCGACGATCCGGCCGAGGTCGCCGCCGCGATCGCGGCCGCGCTGCGTCCGGGCGGCGCGCTGAGCCTGCTGGTCGCCGGCCGGGCCGCCGCCGTCCTGGGCCGTGCGGTGAACGGTCATCTGCGTGCCGCCGCCGCGCTGGTCACCGATCCGGCGGGCCGTGCCGGCCCGCGCGACACCCTGCTGCGCAGGTTCGACGCGGACGGGGCCACCGCGTTGCTCACGGCCGCGGGCCTCACGGTCGAGCAGATCCATGGGGTACGGGTGGTGGCCGACCTGCTTCCGGCGACGGCCCTCGAGGACGACCCGCAGGCGGTGCTCGACCTCGAACTCGAACTGAGCTCCCGGCCGCCGTTCCGGGACATCGCGTCGCAGCTGCACCTCTTCGCCCGCCGGTCATGATCGTCCCGGACGACGGGCTGCCCGCCGACGCGCTCCGGATCGTCGCGCCGGCCTACGGCACGGGCAGCCTCGCCGACCTGCTGCCCAGCGTGTCGGGGGTGCTCGGGGTGCCGGGCGCCGCCGACGTCCTCGGACTGGGCGCGCGGCTCGACGGGGTTGACCGGATCGGTGTGCTGCTCGTGGACGGGCTGGGGGCGTACCAGTTGCCGCTGGCCGCCAAGCACGCGCCGGTTCTCGCCGACCTCGCCGCCGGTGGCGGCGGACACGCCGGCACGCTGACCGCCGGGTTCCCGTCGACCACCCCGGTCAGCCTGGTCACGCTCGGCGCCGGGGCGCCGCCCGGCGCGCACGGCGTGCTCGGGTTCACGGTCCGGCGACCGGACGGCCGCACCCTCACCCACATCGCCTGGGGCGACGACCCCGACCCCCGGGAGTGGCAGCCGGTGCCGACCCGGCTGGAGACCGCCGCGGCGGCCGGGGTCGAGGTCACCGTGGTGAGCAGGTCCGCGTTCGAGGGCAGCGGGCTGAGCCTCGCCGCCAACCGGGGCGGCCGCTACGTCGGTGCCGACGACGGTGACGCCGTCGCCGAGGGGATGCTCGCGGCCCTGCGGCGCTCGCCGGGACTGGTCTACGGCTACCACCCGGACCTCGACCACTACGGCCACGAGGACGGCATCGACTCGCCGACCTGGCAGGCCGCGGCCCGCGGCGTCGACCGCATCCTGGACCGGATCGTGCACGGCCTGCCGCCGACCGCCGCGCTGCTCGTCGTCGCCGACCACGGTCAGCTCAACGTGCCGTCCGCCGGTCGTTACGACATGGCGGACATTCCGGCGCTCCGGGACGGGGTGGTCGCGGTGACCGGCGAGCCGCGGGTGCGCTATCTGTACGCGACCCACGGCGCCGTCCCCGACGTGATCGACAACTGGCGGGGCGTGCTCGGCGCCGACGCCCGGGTGCTGACCCGCGACGAGGCGATCGGGGAGGGCTGGTTCGGGCCGGTTCCGCCCGCGCACGCAGGGCGGATCGGGGACGTCGTGGTGCTCTGCCAGGGGCGCGCCGTGGCTGTCGCCTCCGGGTGGGAGCCGGTCAAGGCGGGACAATTGGTGGCGTACCACGGGTCGGCCACCGCGGCCGAGATGACCGTCCCGCTGCTGGTTCACTCCCCGGTTCACTCGCGGTGATCGACACCACTCGGTGGAGTGATGACACCCCTCAGTCGGTCTTTTGGGACGAACCAATCTTGGGGGCACGGAAAATCACCCGCACTCGGCGGTCGTCCGGCTTTCCGACCCGCCAACCCGCTCGTAGACTTGCGTGATAAGGCAGCCGACGGCTGCCCCGCATCACCACACCTGCACCACCGCCGGCTCCGGAATTCGGGGCCGGACAGCGCCCGGGGAGGAATGCCGTGCCGCTCTCGGAGCACGAGCAGCGGCTGTTCGATCAGATCGAGCGGTCGCTTGCCGAGGACCCCAAGTTCGCCTCGGCTGTGCGGGCCAGCGACCCGCGTTTCCACGCACGGCGCCGGCTCCTCATCGCCGCGTTCGTGATCGTCCTTGGTCTCGCCCTCGTCGTCTACGGAACGGTCAGCCAGACCACGTGGCTCGGCGTGGCCGGTTTCGTCGTCATGCTCGGCTCGGCCGCTTTCGCGATGCAGTCGCGACGCCGCAGCCAGGCCCCCGACCTGAAATCGGTCGGCGGCACGGCGACACGCCGCACCAGGCAGGGCGGTCGCAGGGGCGGTCTCATCGACCGTCTCGAGGACCGGTGGCGCCAGCGGCCGGAGGGGCATCGCTGACCAGCCGAGCCGGCTGACGAGGCCGGCTCCCGACGAACGGCGGCCGGTGACGGCCGCCTTCGTCGTATCCCCATGTCCCGGGCCGGCTGCCGTCGTTTTCCGCCGGCCGGCTGCCGTCGTTTTCCGTCGGCCGGTTGCCGTGCCGGCCAGCTGCCGCGCCGGCCGGTTGCCGTCGCTTCCGGCCGGCTGACCGGCGCTGCTGTTGGCCGTCCGTCCGCCGCCGCGCGCCTGCCGCCGGCCGCCGCCCATCCGTCCTCCCAACCCACCGCGATCTTGGCGCGTTGTGCCTGTGCGGGCGACCGCAGTCTGCCTAGATCTGCGAGGGCCAGCGCGATCGAGCGGATCACGCGGCGGTGCGATCGAGCGGATCACGCGGCGGCGCGGCGTGGCGGCGCGGCGTGGCGGCGCGGCGTGGCGGCGCGGCGTGGTGCGGGGGCGGCGCGGCATGGTGCAGGGGCGGCACGGTTGTGGTGAGGCGCGGCGGTGAGGCGATAGGTGCGGCGGCGCGGTGGTGATGAGGTGCGGCGGCGCGGTGGTGAGGTGCGGCGGCGCGGTGGTGGTGGGGCAGGGTGTGGGGACTGGGTTGGGGGTGGGACGGCCTCCCACCCCCAACTGCTGTCAGCGGGCTCGGGACAACAAGCGTCTCGGGCTGAAACGGCTTGCTGAATCGCGCAAGCGGGCCATCGCCTCGGCTGCCCTCGCTGACTTGTCGGTGATGCCCAGACGCCAGCTGAGCAGCACCGACGGGGGCAGCAGGGACGCGCGTGCCTTCGTACGGAATGTGGCTGTGGAGGCCAGCCCGGCACGGACCTGGCGCAGCGCCGCGGAGAGTTCCGCGCCCTGCAGCGGCTGCCGGGCGTAGCGGGCGCGTTCCTCGGCGCGGCCCAGCAGACCGGCCGCCGTAGCCGAATCCCCGGAGAGCAGGGTGTCCTTGACGAGGCGCTGGGTGGTGACCCGTGGCGTCTCGGTCGGATCCACCGGGACCTGGAAGTCGATCATCGTGTCGAGGAGTTCGTCCCAGGCGGCGTGGGCGTCCTGGCGGGCGCGGGTGGACTCGGTGGTGACCGTGATGTCGGAGATGCCGCCGGATGCGGCGGTCACCACCGGCGCCGGGCCGCCCGCCGTCGCGGCGTGGCGCCGGCGGCGGAGCAGGACCCGCAGGAACGCCGGGACCAGCAGGAGCGCGAACAGCAGGGCGATGCCGGCCGCCACGAACAGCGGCGTCCACGAGCCGTCGTCCGGCACGACGCCCTCGTCGATCGCGGAGGTGGCGCCGTCGTTCGCCACCTCGGGACGCTCGGCGCGGCCCGGTGCGGCGGACGATTCGGTCCCGGGCGCGGCGGCGCCGGTGGAGGCGGACACCTCGGGCTCGGGGCGTTCCACGTCGGGCGCCCACGAGGAGCGCGCGGAACCCTGCACGTTGGCCGCGGGCGTCGCGTCGAACGGCACCCACCCGAAACCGTCCAGGTAGACCTCGGTCCAGGCGTGCACGTTCCGGTTGGTGATCTGGTACGTGTTGTCGTCCAGCGCCGTCCCGCGGGTGAAGCCGAACGCCACCCGGGCCGGGATGCCGGCCGCCCGGACCATCCACGTCATCGCCGCCGCGTACTGCTGGCAGTAACCGACCTTGTTCGTCAGGAAGGCCGCGATCTCGGAGGCGTTCGCGGGGTTCTGCGTGGACAGCTGGTACCGGAAGCCGTTCTCCGACGAGAACGAGTCGTAGATGGCCCGCACCTTGTCGTAGTCGGTGTCCTCGCCGTCGATCAGATCGTCGACCTTCTTCTGCACGACCGGGTCTTCCGGCGCCGCCGTGTACTGCTGGTAGAGCGGGTTGTTCTCGGGCAGCGGCAGCGCGGTCCGCAGCTGCGCGGCGGTGTACCGCGGGCGCAGGTAGTTGATCGTGTACTTCTGGTTGCCCGTCGTGCTGCGCCCGGAGTAGATCACCTGCTGGCCGTCGTCGTACGACCAGTTGCCCTTGATGCCGTCCACACCCGTCGGATAGGTGTAGACCGGCAGCATGCTCTGCCGCAGGGCGTCGCTGACCTCGATCTGGGCTTGGTACTCGGTGTAGGTCGCCCGCTCGGACGAGCCCAGTGTCGCCGGGTTGGGCAGGCCCTCGCTCAGCGAGTCGCCGCGCGGCGCGGTGTTGCCGACACCGTCGGCGTTCAGCACGTCGGCCACGGCGAAGCGCAGGTAGAACGGCTCCTTCTCGTTCGTCCGCACCTTGACGATGTTGACGGTGGTGTTCTGGTTGAGCTGGCCGCTGAGCGCCGCGAACAGGTTGATCCGCCCGTTCCCGGTGCCGCCGGGCCCGGAGCCGATCCCGCTGCCGGTCTGGGTGAGCCGGGTGAGCAGGCCGCCGGAGACGGTCGGGACGGCGAGCGGCAGCAGCACCGCGACGAGCACGCCGACCACGCCGAGCCGGCGACCGGCCGAGGCGAGCGGTGACGGCTCCCAGACGTCGACGTCACGGCCGTCGCCGGTGAAACGGCGGCCGAACCGGCGGACCCGGTCGACGTTGTCGGCGACGAGCAGCCACAGGTAGCCGATCGCGCCGATGATGAACGGGAACACCGGCACGCTGTCCAGGTAGACCGCGACCGGGATCGAGTAGATCGCGAGCATCGGCAGCCCGGCGAGGGCCGGCCGGCGGAACACGGCGGTGAGCAGATCCACCACGATCGCGACGGCGCCGATGCCGAGGACCGCCACGAACTGCAGACCGTCCCGGTCGGGGACGGGCACGCCGTACGACCGGGTGTCCTCCCCGGCCTGCCGGATCAGGTCGGCGAAGTGGGTGAACGTGGCCGGCTGGGGGATCAGGATCTCTTTGCCGCTGGGGAAGATCCAGGTGAGCGCGAGCGCCAGCGCGACGACCATGCTCACGGTCTGTGCCCAGGTCGGGAACCGGAGGGTACGGGCGGCGACCGCGGCCCCGGCGATCAGGATGACCGCCAGCAGGCTCTGGAACAGCCACGCCCAGGTTTCGAAGATGGCCGACAGCGGCGCGGCCGCGAGAAGCGTCGCGCACGCCGCGATCAGCCCGAGTCGACGCCGCCCGGTCATCGGCTCACCCCGCTCACGGTCTCCGCCATCGCCGCGCGGTACGCGAAGCCCTGCGAGCCCCGGGCCACGGCGGGCCAGAGCGCGGGCAGGGTGTCGCCGTGTGTCACCGGCACCGATTTCCAGCCGCTGCGGACCAGCGCCAGCGAGGCCGCCGCGTGCTCGCGGTCGGACTCCTGCCGGTCCCCGTTGGTCATCGGCACCCAGGTGGAGCTGTCGATGGCGAACCCGACGCAGGTGGCGCCGTTGCCGCGCAGGCCGGTGAGCACCTCCGCCTCGGCCACCGTGAGCGCGCCGAACAGGCCGATCACGAGACCGCCGTCGGAGCGCCGCCGGACCTGCTCGACAAGCACCGAGACGTCGCCGTTCGGGCTGAGCTTGACGTCGGCCAGGGTGTCCAGGATCAGTCCTTCCCCGCCGGCCTCGGAGGCGTCCAGGTCGACGCCGGTGCCGGTGACCAGGCGCAGCTTGTAGCCGGACTGGCGCAGGTGCATGGCGATGCTGGCGGCCGCCGACACCGCCCATTCGAAGCTGGCGGTCGGTCCCTCGCCGCGGTGCGCCTGCAACCGGGTGTCCAGGACCACCGTGGCCCGGCTCTCCCAGGGTTGCTCCTCGCGGCGGACCATCAATTCACCGGTACGGGCGGTGGAACGCCAGTGGACCCGCCGGAGGTCGTCGCCGCGCCGGTATTCCCGGGTGGCCGCGTCGTCCTCGCCGTGCACCGCCACCGACCGGGCCCGGCTCTCGCCGGTGCCCGCGTACTCACCGGCGAGGCGCACCCGGGGGAGCTGGGTGACCTGCGGGATCACGATGAGCTTGTCGACCGAGGGGAACGAGCGGTTCAGCTCGCACAGGCCGAACGGGTCGGTCAGGCGGATCATCAGCGGGCCGATCGGGTAACGCCCGCGCACGTCGGCACGCACCGTGTACGCCACCGAGCTGGCCTGCTGCGCGCCGAGCCGCTCCAGCACGACCCGCGGGCGGCTGCCCAGCGCGTACGGCAGGCGGTCCTCCAGCAGCATCGTGCCGGTGGGCAGCCGGGACAGGTTCTGCAGTCGCAGGATGACCCGCGCGCTGGAGCCGACCGGGGTGCGGACCGGGTCCAGCGAGCGGGTGCACGCCAGTTTGTACCGGCTGCGACCGACGTACCACGCGGCGAGCATCGGCAGCGCCGCCAGCAGCACAGCGACCCGCAGGAGGTCGCGTTCGCCGAGGATCAGCGCCGAGACCGCGGCCGCGAGGGCCGCGGCCAGGAACGAGCGGCCGCGCGTGGTGAGCCCCCGCAGCGCCTCCCGCATCGTCACCGCCCCCGGGACTCGTACGACGTCGACGTACGCCCGTCACGGGTGTCGTACGGGTTGCGGGCGCGGTCGTGCGGCAGCGGGAGCCGGTGCACGATCTCCGACACGATGGTGTCGGTGGTGCGCCGGTTGAGCTGCGCGTCCGCAGTCGGGATGATCCGGTGCGCGAGCACCGGCACGGCGAGCGCCTGCAGGTCGTCCGGGAGGACGTAGTCACGGCCCTCCAGGGCGGCGACCGCCTTCGCGGTGCGCAGCAGCTGCAGGGTGGACCGCGGCGAGGCGCCGAGACGGATCTCCGGTGCCTCCCGGGTCGCCGTGACCAGGGCGATCGCGTACTGCTGGACGGCCTCGGCGGCGTGCACGTCACGCGCCGTGGCGATCAGCCGGCGGACCAGCGCGGCGTCCGCGACGGCCCGCAGGTCGTTCAGCGGGTCGTGGTCGCCGTGCCCGCCGAGCATCGCGAGCTCGGCCCGGGGGTCGGGGTAGCCCATCGCGATCCGGGCGGTGAACCGGTCCCGCTGCGCCTCGGGAAGAGGGTAGGTGCCCTCCATCTCGATCGGGTTCTGCGTTGCGATCACCATGAACGGCGCCTGCAGCTCGTACGTCGTGCCGTCGACGGTGACCTGCCGCTCCTCCATGCACTCGAGCAGAGCGGACTGCGTTTTCGGCGAGGCCCGGTTGATCTCGTCGCCGACCACCAGGTTCGCGAAGACCGCGCCCGGCTTGAACTCGAAGTCACGCGTCTCCTGGTTGTAGACGCTGACGCCGGTGACGTCGCTGGGCAGCAGGTCGGGCGTGAACTGGATCCGGCGTACCGAACAGTCGATGGAGCGGGCGAGGGCCTTGGCGAGCTTGGTCTTGCCGACACCCGGCACGTCCTCGATCAGCAGGTGTCCCTCGGCGAGCAGCACCGCCAGCGCCAGCCGCACCGTGGCGCTCTTGCCCTCGATGACCTGCTCGATGTTGGCCATGATGGCGTGCGTCGCGGTGGCGAACTCAGCGCTCGTCAGCGGGCCGGCTGGCTCGCCCCAGGTCGGCGTTGTCACGGGCCTCCTCCAAGTTGTTTTTACCCCTGCGGTGGATATCACCCACGGTCAAGGGCATCGAAGGTTGCGGGCGCCCAGCGGCCGTGGGCCTCCGGCGCTCGCCGCCCGTCCCCACAGGTTATCTCTGTCCGTACACATCGCCGAAAGGCCTGATCGAGACCAATTCGAGATAGGGAAACGGTCGCCTGTGGACAGCACCGGCCATATCACCCGTCCGGCATACCGGTCGCCGTGCGTGACGGTCGGCGGGTATCATGCATGCCATGGCTCGGTCCGTTCTGCTCCTTAGCCGGCCGTGCTGATCCGTTAAGACGGACCAGGCACGGCGCCCCCTCCTGCGTGAGGGGCTTTTTTATGCCCTTCAGCTCCCCTGATTCTTCGAAGAGCTGCTGAAAAGACGAGATGGTGAAGATGAGCGAGACCGAGACCCCGCCGTTCCGTTACACCGCCGCGCTGGCCGGTGAGATCGAGCTGCGCTGGCAGGCCTACTGGGCCGAGAACGGGACGTTCCAGGCACCCAACCCGGTCGGCGAGCTGGCCGACCCCACGCACCCCCGGGCCGGCGCCCCCAAGCTGCACGTGCAGGACATGTTCCCGTACCCGTCGGGCGCGGGCCTGCACGTCGGGCACCCCCTGGGCTACATCGGCACCGACTCCTACACCCGCTTCCAGCGGATGGCCGGTTACAACGTGCTGCACCCGATGGGCTTCGACGCGTTCGGCCTGCCCGCCGAGCAGTACGCGGTGCAGACCGGCACCCACCCGGCGGTCACCACCGCCGCGAACGTCGAGCGGTACAAGGCGCAGCTGCGTCGTCTGGGCCTGGCCTACGACGAGCGGCGCTCGTTCTCGACGACCGACCCGGAGTACTACCGCTGGACCCAGTGGATCTTCCTGCAGGTCTTCAACTCCTGGTTCGACCCGGAGCTGAGGAAGGCGCGGCCGATCAGCGAGCTGATCGAGCGGTTCGAGACCACCGACCCGGAGTGGGCGCAGCTGTCCCCGGCCGAGCGCCGCAAGCGGATCGACGCCCACCGCCTGGCCTACATGAGCGAGGCGCCGGTCAACTGGTGCCCCGGCCTGGGGACCGTGCTGGCCAACGAGGAGGTCACGCCGGACGGCCGCAGCGAGCGCGGCAACTTCCCGGTCTTCAAGCGCAGCCTGAAGCAGTGGATGATGCGGATCACCGCGTACGGTGACCGGCTGGTCGACGACCTGGACACGCTGGACTGGCCGGAGCCGGTCAAGCTGATGCAGCGCAACTGGATCGGCCGGTCCCGTGGCGCCCACGTCGACTTCCCGGTCGGGTCCGAGACGATCACCGTCTTCACCACCCGTCCGGACACCCTGTTCGGCGCGACCTACATGGTGCTGGCGCCCGAGCACGAGCTGGTCCCGGTGATCACGCCCGCGCAGTGGCCGGCCGGCACCAACGCCAAGTGGACCGGTGGTCACGCCACCCCGGCCGAGGCGATCGCGGCGTACCAGGCCGCGGCCGCCGCGAAGACCGAGGAGGAGCGGACCGCCGACGGCAAGGTGAAGACCGGCGTCTTCACCGGCGCCTTCGCCGAGAACCCGGTCAACGGGGTACGCGTACCTGTCTTCATCGCCGACTACGTGCTGGCCGGGTACGGCACCGGAGCGATCATGGCGGTGCCCGGACAGGACGAGCGGGACTGGGCCTTCGCGGAGGTCTTCGAGCTGCCGATCATCCGTACCGTGGAGGCTCCTGAAGGTTTTGAGGGCGCTTTCACCGGTGACGGACCGGCGATCAACAGCGACTGGCTGAACGGTCAGGGCGTCACCGAGGCCAAGGCCGCGATGATCGCCTGGCTGGAGGAGAACGGCAAGGGCCGGGGCGCGACCACCTACCGGCTGCGGGACTGGCTGTTCAGCCGGCAGCGGTACTGGGGCGAGCCGTTCCCGATCGTCTACGACGAGAGCGGCCTGCCGATCGCGCTGCCCGAGTCGATGCTGCCGGTCGAGCTGCCGGACGTCGACGACTTCTCGCCGCGCACCTTCGACCCGGACGACGCGGACACCGAGCCGGAGACCCCGCTGTCCCGCAAGAAGGACTGGGTGCAGGTCGAGCTGGACCTGGGCGACGGCCCGAAGATGTACACCCGCGAGACCAACACCATGCCGCAGTGGGCCGGTTCCTGCTGGTACGAGCTGCGCTACCTGGACCCGCACAACGACACCAAGCTGGTCGACCCGGCTAACGAGGCCTACTGGATGGGCCCTCGTCAGGACGGCGATTGTGGTGGCGTCGACCTGTACGTCGGCGGCGTCGAGCACGCCGTGCTGCACCTGCTGTACGCCCGTTTCTGGCACAAGGTGCTGTTCGACCTGGGTCACGTCTCGTCGTTCGAGCCGTTCCGGAAGCTGTTCAACCAGGGCTACATCCAGGCGTACGCGTTCCAGGACGACCGTGGCTTCTACGTGCCCGCCGAGGAGGTCGTCGAGCGCGACGGCAAGTACTTCCACGGCGACCAGGAGGTGACCCGCTCCTACGGCAAGATGGGCAAGTCACTGAAGAACGTCGTCACCCCCGACGAGATGTGCGATCAGTACGGGGCCGACACGTTCCGCGTCTACGAGATGGCGATGGGTCCGCTGGACGTCTCCCGCCCGTGGGAGACCCGGGCCGTCGTCGGGTCGCAACGCTTCCTGCAGCGCGCCTGGCGTCTGGTCGTCGACGAGGAGACCGGCGCGACGCGGGTCACCGACGAGCCGCTGGACCCGAAGACCCGCAAGGTCCTGCACAAGGTCATCGCCGGTGTCCGGGAGGACATGGCCGAGCTGCGGTTCAACACCGCGATCGCCAAGCTGATCGAGCTGACGAACACGCTGACCCCGCTGCCGACCGTGTCCCGTGAGGCGGTCGAGCCGCTGGTGCTGATGCTGTCGCCGTTCGCGCCGCACATGGCCGAGGAGCTGTGGGGCAAGCTGGGCCACACCGGGACGCTGGCCTACGCCGACTTCCCGGTCGCCGACCCGGCCCAGCTGGTCGCCGACTCGATCACCTATCCGGTGCAGGTCAACGGCAAGGTGCGCGGCCGGGTCGAGGTGTCACCGGAGACCGGCGAGGCCGAGGTGCGGGCGGCGGCGCTGGAGGCCGTGGCAGAGGCGCTGGCCGGTCGCGAGCCCAAGAAGGTCATCGTGGTGAAGGGCCGCCTGGTCTCCGTCGTCGTCTGACAGCCGCTGTGCGAGAACGGCCCGTCGTGCTCCGGCACGGCGGGTCGTTCCCGTTCCGGCGGATGGACCCGGGTCGATGGATGCGCTCAGGCTCTCGGGCATGGCGACCGGGAGACTTCTGCATCGCGCGGTGTCGAGCCCTGATCCCGATCCGTGTGTGCTCCTGGGCGGTCGAGCGCCGTGATCGTCACCCGAGGACCGGGCATCCGGGGTGGCGCTGGCGCACGGCGGAAACCCGCTGACGCCGTGGGCCCCGCATCACCGGGCCCGGCTGGTTCTCGGTGCTGTCGGGTGCCCGATTTGTGAATACTGAGCGCCGGCTGGACCAGCTGGTTATTCGCGGTGCTGGCTGTCCGGTGAGCGACCTCTGGGGTGACGGGTCGCCTGGGGTGACGGGACGCCGGGGCCGGCGGTGGGATGCGCCGGCGGGAGGGGCCGTCAGGTGGCGTCAGCTGGGGGACGGTTCTGCTGCGGTTAGGAGAGGTGCGGCGCGTAACCGGGGAAAGGATTCTCGGCCCGGCCGACCGGTGGGTGACCGGGGCCGGGCCGTGCGGAAGACGCGGAGCGCAGGTGGGGAGGACCAGGCGGACGCGGAGGTCAGGCGGGGACAGCGGCGCGGCGGGAGGTGTAGCGCCAGCGGAGGACGATCGCTGTGGAGATGGCGAAGCCGATGGCTGCGGGGGCCAGCGTCGCCACGTTCATCTCGCCGGGGGCGGCCACCGCGGCGCCGATCACCGCGTAGGTGACCGTGGACGGGATGGCGGCGATCGTGGTGCCGAGGAGGTAGCGCTTGCGGCAGACGCTGGTGGTGCCGTAGGCGTAGCCGACCAGGCCGAACGGGGCGAGGGGGAGGAAACGGACCAGCAGGACGGCGGAGAGGCCTCGGCGGTTGAGCCAGCCGTCCAGGCGGTCGAGCTTGCTGCCGGCGCGGGCCTTCAGGGCGCCGCGGCCGGCCCAGCGGCCCGCGTAGTAGGTGGCCGTCGCCGCGATGATGGCGGCGGCCAGGGCGGCGAGGGCGCCGGTGGCGGCACCCAGCAGGAGGCCGCAGAGCAGGGTGATCGCGGTGCGCGGGACCAGCACCGACAGGAGCAGGCCGCCGATCACGGCGACGGCGGCGGGGGCGGCCGCGCCGAGGGTCTCGACGCCGGCCCCGATCTCCCGCAGCGGGAGCGTGGCGGCCGCGATCGCGAGCGCGCCCACCACGCCGCCGAGCGTGCCGAACCGGATGAGACGACGCTTCCAAGCGATCGGAGAGGCGTCCTGAGGGTCCGCGGAGGTCTGAACGGCGCCCCGCGGGGCGATCAGGATGTCGGTCATGCAGGCCTACCGCCCCAACTGTCGTCGATTCCGTGAAAAATCAAACGGCGCTTGCAGCTTCCAGTCGCTCCTGGCGTAGCCGGTCGGCCCACGTGTCGTCCAGGGGCGCAAGCCTATCCGCGCCCGTTGACCAGCGCAGTAGCAGATCGGCTATAGCTGGGTTGCGAGCCAGCGCCGGGCCGTGCGAATACGTCCCGAGGATCTTGCCGGCCCACGCGCCCTCGGTCTGGCCGTCGTTGCCGACGCCGGCGGTGACCCGGGCGAGCGGGGCCGCGTGCGCACCGAGGTGGGTGCGCCCGCCGTGGTTCTCGAAGCCGGTCAGCGGGGGCAGCCCGAGGCGCGTGTCGATGTCACCGCGCAGCTCTCCGACCGCCCGGGTGACACCCCGGTCCGAGGTTATGTCGAGCAGACCGAGACCCGAGCACTTCGCCCCTTTTGCGAAGAAAGAGTGCCCGAACAGTTGATAACCGGCACAGATCGCCAGGACGGCGGCGCCCTGGTTGACGGCCCGGTGCACGCCGCCGTCGGTGAGCAGGCGCTGCGCGGCGAGTGCCTGCGGGCCGTCCTCGCCGCCACCGATCAGATAGATGTCGGCCGAGGTCGGCATCTGCTGGTCGGAGCGGACCTCGTAGGTCTCCACCGGGATGCCCCGCGCGGCTGCCCGGTGGGCCAGGATCAGCAGGTTGCCCCGGTCGCCGTAGGTCGACAGCAGATCGGGGTAGATCCACACGATCCGGAGGCTCTCAGTTGACACGGTCCAACTCCGCTCGGATGTCCTGGAACGCCGTGTAATTGGCGATCACTTCGAGGCGGCCGGGGGGCACCGCGGCCAGGGCCTCGTCGAATCTCTGTACGTGCCGGAACGGCACCTGGTTCACCTGGAGCCGGACGGCCAGGTCGTACGCACGGTCACCGGTGATCAGCACCGGGCGGTTGCGCAGGGGCGAGAAGTCGACGTCGTAGAGCCACGAGGTGTCGAAACCGTCGGGGTCACGGGCGTTGATGGAGAGCAGTGTCGGCGCCTGTTCCGCCATGTCGAACGCCTCCAGCCAGCTGGCCGGGTTCTTGGCGAGGAGCAGCCGGATGTTGCGGCCGTCCCGGTCGACCTGCGCGTACCGCCCGGCGATCGAGGCCACCCGGGAGAGCCGGGGGAGAGCCTCGATGGGGCGCACCCCGAACTCGGCGGCGACGGCGAGCGCGGTGGCCGCGTTGCCGATGTTCACCTTGCCCGGGAGCTGCAGTTTCACCATGTGCCAGTCACCGCGCGGGTCGATCACGCCCTCGTCCTCGACCGACCAGTGCGCGCGGGGCCGGCGCAGCGGGCAGCCGGTGCACCACCAGTCGCCGTTGGCCCGCTCGATCGGGTGGCCGCTCTCCGGGCAGACGAACGAGTCGTCGAGCCAGCGCTGGCCGGCGCTGAACCAGGTCACCTGCGGGCTGCCGCTGGCGGCCCAGACGACCATCGGGTCGTCCGAGTTCGCCACGACCTTGATGTGGGGGTGGCTGGCCAGCGCGGTCTTCCACAGCTGCGCCATCATCGCCACCTCCTTCGCCCGGTCCAGCTGGTCGCGGGAGAGGTTGAGCAGGGCCACCACCTTGGGGCGGGTGGACTCGATGACCTGGGCCAGATAGTGCTCGTCGACCTCCAGCACGGCGAACGGGGTGTGACCCTCTTTCGCCAGTGCGGAGGTGTGGCCGGTCGGCATGTTCGCGCCGAAGGAGTTCGTGGCGACCCGGCCGAGCACGCCGACCGCCGCCGCGGTGAGCCGCGTCGTGGTGGTCTTGCCGTTCGTCCCGGAGACGAGCGCCACAGCCCGGCCGGACGAGAGGTGGGCCAGCAGGTCGGGGTCGATCTTGAGGCCGATCCACCCGCCGATGACCGAGCCGTCGCCGCGTCCAGCAGCCCTGGAGAGCGCCGCGGCGGTCTTCGACGCAGTGGTCGCGACCTTGGCGATAAGAGGCATCTTCCCGTCCGTCACGCCAGCGAGGGTACCGGACCGAAAGGTTACGTCGAGTTGCCGTCCGGTCAAGATCGCATGCGCCTTGCGTTTGTGCCGCTCTCGACGTTTTGACCTAGGTTCCGGGTTGGCGGCTGACGAATTGTGTGTTCTGTTTCACCCGTGACCTTCGACTGATCGTGATCGGTCGACCCCGATGAGTAATGGCATTTGTCTCCGGGCGGTAACAAACCGGACACCAACATGTGTGCCAATTACTGTGAGTGACATTTTCGGCCCTAACGATCACGCGGAAGGTCAGGTACCAAGGTTGGGCCGGGTGCGACCGCCTCCCGGCTCGCACCAGCCCGGCCCACGCCGAGCCCTGCCCCGAGCTGGACGGTGCGACCACCGCAGGACCGGAACCACAAACAAGGCATCAGGGGGCAGGGACGGGGGACCCATATCCGGCCGGTTCAGCTCCACACCGGCCTCGGGGTGAAGTCGCCTAGCGACCGGGCACACCTTCCCGCCCGAACCCGACAGCTAACCTCGCAGGCGTGCCGGAGGGATATCTCTACCGTGCACGAACTCAGTTCGCGCCGTGGCAGCCGCGTGTCTCGCGGCGCCGGCACTGTCGCACTGTCTCTGGGTCTCTGCCTCTGCGCCGGGCAGTTGGTCGCCGCGTCCCCCGCGGCTGCCGCTCCGGTCGCTGTCAAGGCAGCCGTCGCGACGCAGGCCGCCGCGAAGGTCAAGCCCAAGCTGACCGCCAAGGCCAGCACCCGGAGCCTGAAGTGGGGCTCCACCCTCAAGGTGACCGCCAAGGTCATCGACCCGCGTACCGGCAAGATCGCCAAGGGCACGGTCCGGCTCCAGGGCCTCGTCGGCGGCAAATGGCGGACGTGGGACACCGAGACCGTCAAGAACCAGAACGGGACGGTCACCCTCAAGTACGCCCCCAAGAACACGTACTACATCCGGACCCTCTTCACGGGCTCCGGCTTCAGCAGCGCGTCCACCGGCAAGACGAAGATCACTGTCAAGACGAGTGGCGCGAAGATCCTCGCTGAGGCGAAGAAGCACAAGGGCGCCCTGTACAAGTACGGCGCGTCGGGCCCCAAGCGCTTCGACTGCTCGGGCTACACCAAGTACGTCTACAAGAAGGCAGCCGGCAAGTCGCTGCCGCACAAGGCGAACTCGCAGCAGAAGTACGGCAAGAGCGTCAGCAAGAGCAAGAAGCAGGTCGGTGACCTGATCGTCTTCCGCAACGGGTCGTACGGTTACCACGCCGGCATCTACGCCGGCAACGGCTACATCTACGACTCGCCGCACACCGGCGCCCGGGTCGGCAAGCACAAGATCTGGAACAAGAACTACGTGGTCCGGCGCCTCGTTGCCTGACGTGCTTGGTTTCGTCTCCAGTAAGTGTTTCGTCTCCAGTAAGTAAGGAAAGACCGGCACGCGGCGTGGTGGCGCCGTAGCCGTGATCACGCCTGTGGGGTGTGGCCCGATCGATGGGGTCACGCCCCACAGGCGTTTCTTCTTCCGGGTACGGGCGACGCCGCCCCCGACCGCAGATGAGCCGTCCCCGAGAAGCCGCGCGACCGGGGCGTCCGGTCCGAGCCGTCCGGCGAGTTCTGCTACCGGTGCGTGGGCACGCTCCGCGGCCGCCCCGACGTGCGGAACGCGGAGGCGGAGTGCGGAGTGCGGACTGCCGAGCGCCGGAGTGCGGACTGCCGAGCGCCGGAGTGCGGACTGCCGAGCGCGGAGTGCCGAGCGCGGAGTGCCGAGCGCGGAGTTCCGAGTGCGGAGCGCGAGTGCGGACGCCGGGCCGGCTGGGCGACCGGCGGAGGTGGATCGTGGTCGCCGCGGGGCCGAGCCGTAGCTGAGGCCTGTGATCAAGGCCCTGTTGCCTATGTGAGCTACGGCTCGCGTCCCCGAGCCGTAGACCAGGCCTGTGATCAAGGGCTTGTCGCCTGTGTGAGCTACGGCTCGCAGGGCCGGGCGGCGGGATGCCTGCGTGGGCTACGGCTCGGGGCGGCGGGATGCCTGCGTGAGCTACGGCTCGCGGGGGAGGGCTCCCTTCTGCTCCACCCGGGGGCTCCACTTTGCTCCACGATTGCGGTCAAGGGCGGGCTCCCACAGTTTGAACAGGGAGTTATCGGACCTGCTGGGGGCGATGTCGGAAACGAGACTCCGTCGATCATGGCTTGGCCCTCCACTTGGGGGCACCACCGTTGAACAGGCAATACGTCCGCGAAAAGGCCTCGCGAGCGGCTCCATTCGGGTTGCAGGTGGAGGGAAGTGGAGTAGAGTGGGGCGCAGTGGCAGGACCGAGGAAACGAACCGGGACTGCCGGCCCGAGTTGACAGGCGGGACCGCTCCACCGCGAAGGAGCGCGACGCCACGGCAAGGGGGGTTGGCCGATGTTCCTCGGCACGCACACCCCGCGCCTGGACGAGAAGGGCCGGTTGATCCTCCCGGCGAAGTTCCGTGATGAGCTGGCGGGAGGTGTCGTGATCACGAAGGGGCAGGAGCGCTGTCTGTACGTGTTCCCGATGCCGGAGTTCCAGCGCATCGCCGGTCAGCTCCGTGAGGCGCCGGTGACGAACAAGGCCGCCCGGGCTTACAGCCGGGTGTTCTTCGCCAGCGCGCACGACGAGGTGCCCGACAAGCAGGGCCGGGTGACCATCCCGGCGCACTTGCGGGAGTACGCGAGTCTCGGCCGCGACCTCGTGGTGATCGGGGCGAGCACCCGTGTCGAGGTCTGGGACAAGCAGGCCTGGGACGACTACCTCACGGCGAGCGAGGAAGAGTTCGCCGACATCGAGGAGGGGGTGCTGCCCGGCGGACTGTAAGGCGTGGCACCTCGGTGGCCGCAACGCGGCCCGGACGCCACTGCCGCCGTACTGCGAGATCTCCAGCCGCTCCCGCTCCTGGCGCCTCTTCCCCGGCGCCAGGCGCGTGTCCGGGGCCGGCCGTCCCGCCTATGGGACAGCCCGGCACGGGACACGAGCGGATGGGGATCTGGCGGTACGGACGGGCGGCCGGGTCGGTACGGCGAACGAGCAACACCTGGGTGAGACGCGAACGGGCAGGCAATGGGGGTCGTAATGGGGGAGCCGCGAGGCACACACGTGCCGGTGCTGCTCGAGCGCTGTCTTGAGCTGCTCGCTCCCGGACTGCAGTTGCCGGGCGCCGTCCACGTCGACTTCACGCTGGGTCTCGGCGGGCACGCCGAGGCGGTCCTCGAGCGGTACCCGGACGTCGTCCTGGTCGGCCTCGACCGGGACACCGAGGCGCTCGCTCATGCGCGGCACCGGCTGGCCCGGTTCGCCGGGCGGACCCATCTGGTGCACGCGGTCTACGACGAGTTGCCGAGAGTTCTGGCCGAGCTCGGCATCCCGGCGATCCACAGCGGACTGTTCGACCTCGGTGTCTCCTCGCTGCAGCTGGACGAGGCGGACCGCGGTTTCGCGTACGCGCAGGACGCTCCTCTGGACATGCGGATGGACCAGTCCCGCGGCGTGACGGCCGAGGAAGTGGTCAACGGGTACGAGCCGGGCGAGCTGGTCCGGATTCTCCGGCAGTACGGCGAGGAGAAGTTCGCGCCGCGGGTCGTCTCGGCGATCGTGCGCGAGCGGGCGAAAGCCCGGATCACCTCGACGGCGCGGCTGGCGGAGCTGATCAAGGAAGCGATCCCGGCCGCCGCGCGCCGAACGGGTGGAAATCCCGCAAAAAGAACCTTCCAGGCACTACGCATTGAGGTCAACGCCGAACTGGACGCTCTCGAGGGTGCGGTTCCGGCGGCTTTGGATGCGTTGGCGCCTAAGGGGCGACTTGTGGTGATGAGTTATCAATCACTCGAGGACAAAATCGTGAAGCGTGCGCTCGCTGAGAGGGCACGTAGCACCGGGCCGATCGACCTTCCGGTCGAGCTGCCCGGCACCGGTCCGACGCTGCGGCTGCTCACCCGGGGGTCCGAGCTGCCCAGCGAGGCGGAGGTGACGGCCAACCCGAGGGCAGCCTCGGTGAAGCTGCGGGCGGTGGAACGGATCGACGAGCAGGAACAGGGGCGTCAGTACAACCAGGCACCGGTGAGCCGCCGCGAACGGCCCCGGATGGCTGGGCCTGCGCCCCGGGAACAGCAGTAACCCCGGGGTTGAAACGCGCGGGGGACAGGGGCGGTTACGCCCGGGGGCGAAAAGAAGAGGGGGAGGGATGAGCATGAGTGAGCGAGTCGACGCGCCGCGGTCGGGGGACCGTGCCGCGCCGCGTGACACCAAGGGAACTGGCGCCCGGGGGGTGCGCCAGTCCTCCGGCCGGCCCGACACGCGCCGCTCAGGGATGGGGCGGACCAGCGAATCGGACGGCACGGCTGCCCTGGCGCTCGAGGTGACCGACCTTTCGGTCACCGCCGGCGAGCCGATCGCCGCCGGCCGTCCTCGGCTGTGGGTGGCGCCGCCGCTGCCGATCCGGGCGCCGCGGGTGACGTTCGCCGCGTCGGTGATCGCCGTGGTGCTCGTGGGTGTGCTCGGCATCCTCTTGATCAACACGAAGACGATGGAGCAGTCCTTCAAGCTCGACGCGCTGCAGAAGGAGCAGTCCGCTCTGGACAAGCAGCAGCAGGGCCTGGAGCAGCAGCTCATCCAGGCGTCCAACCCGGGCAACCTGCACGCCGCCGCGCGCCGGCTCGGGCTGGTCATGGCCGAGTCGCCGGCGATGATCCGGCTTCCGGACGGCAAGATCAGCCGGATTCCGACGCCGGGCCGGGGACAGCCGGGCGTGACCGCGCAGAGCGGTCTGGACAACGCCGGTACGCCGTCCACGGGCGCCGGGCGGTAACCGACGTGTCGCCGCGAGACGACGAGACACCGCGCCGGGGTACTCAGCCCCGGCGCGGTTCGTCACGTGACCTGCCCAGCGACGAGCCTGAGGAGGCCACCGGACGCCGCGGGCGGTCCAGCATCTCCGACGCGCGGGCCTACACGCCGCGCGGGCGGACCGTGGCCGAGCGGGGACGGCTGCCGCGCTCCGGGCGGACCACTGATCCGTTCCGGCCGGCTCTGCAGGTTCTCGACGGCGGCGACACGGCGCCGCGCGCCCGCGGCCGGAACCAGGGTGCTCGCGAAGCCGACGAGGACGGGACGGACGCCCGCCGGAGCCAGCGGGAGCCGGCTGCACCCCGTACCAAGTCGGCACCCCGTACCAAGAAGGAACCGGAAGCGGCGCCGCGGCGCCGGCAACCCACCCGGCCGGAGAAACGTCCGGAGCGCAAGCCCGAGAAGGCCCGGCGGCCGGAGAAGCGGGTGCCGGCGGAACCGCCGAAGCTCGCGAACAGCACCCGGCGGCTGCGGCTGGGCACCGTCCTCGCGCTCTCGCTCTTCGTGATGATCGGGGTGCGCCTGGTCGTGCTGCAGGTCGCGACGTCGCCGGACGAGGCCGCGAGCCTGCTCGAGCTGCGCGAGCGCCGGCTGAGCACGGTCGAGCTGCCGGCGCCGCGCGGCAGCATCCTGGACCGGTCCGGGGCGGTTCTGGCGCACAGCGTCGAGGCGCGGTACGTCTACGTGGACCCGGAGAACGCGAACCTGCAGAAGGACGTTCCGGGCACCGCGGCCAAGCTGGCGCCGCTGCTGCGGATTCAGCAGTCCAAGCTGATCGAGCTGATGCAGCGCAAGCAGTCGCTGGGCCGGTGGCTGAAGTTCCGTTACCTGGCGCGCGGTGTCGACGTGGCGGTCGCCGACAAGATCGAGGCGATGCGGCTGCCCGGCATCTACACGCACACCGACGAGCGGCGTGACGTGCCCGGCAAGGACCTCGCGGCAAACCTGATCGGCTTCACCGGCGACGACCACCACGGCCTGGAAGGCCTGGAGGCGCGCTACGACGAGCTGCTGCACGGCACCGACGGCAAGCGGGTCTTCGAGGTCGGCAAGGGCAGCCTGGGCGCGCCGATCCCGGGCGGGTACGAGCGGTACACCGCCGCCCAGCCGGGCAACTCGCTGCAGCTCACCATCGACCGCTACGTGCAGTACGAGGTTCAGCGGATCCTCGACGCCCAGGCGGAGAAGAACAAGGCGACGGTGGCCGGAGCGGTGGTGCTCGACGCCCGTACCGGCGAGGTTCTCGCGCAGGCCAGCTACCCGGCCTACAACGCCGCGAAGCCGGAGGCCTACGACGCCCAGGAGCGGATCGACGTGCCGACCAGCGTCGTCACCGACCCCGGCTCCAGCCACAAGGCGTTCATCTTCGGCGCGGCCCTGCAGGAGGGCCTGATCAAGCCGGACTCCACGCTCACCATCGGGCCGGCCCTGGAGCGGGGTGGCGAGGCGTTCAAGGACACCCACCCGCAGCCCAAGGGCACCGAGATGACGATGCCGGGCCTGCTGGCGTACTCCTCCAACGTCGGGACGATCCTGATCGGGGAGAAGCTCGGCAAGGAGAAGATCTACGAGTACCAGCAGAAGTTCGGCCTCGGCCAGGCCACCGGTGAGGGCATGCCGGGTGAGGCCGAGGGGATGCTGCTGAAGCCGGAGGACTGGAGCGGCTCGGCGCCGGGCTCGGTGCCGATCGGGCACAGCGTCTCGGCGACCCTGATCCAGATGGCGGCGGCCTACGGGGCGATCGCGAACGACGGCACCTACATCCAGCCGCACCTGATCAAGTCGACCATCTCCGGGGCCGACGGCAAGGTCACCCCGGCCGCCGAGCCGAAGACCCACAAGGTGCTCGAACCGGCCGTCGCCTCGCAGCTGCGGACGATGATGGAGGCCGTGGTCGACGCGAAGGGCGGCACCGGTGGGGCGGCCGCTGTCACCGGGTACCGGGTGGCCGGCAAGACCGGCACCGGCAAGATGCTGATCGACGGGCAGTACACCAGCCACAACGCCAGCTCGTTCATCGGCATGGCGCCCGCCGAGGACCCGCGGTACGTGATCGCGGTCTCGATGGACGTCGCCACCGGCGGCGGCGGCGACGTGGCCGCGCCGGCCTTCAGCGAGATGATGTCCTACACACTGCTCCATTACTTTGTGCCACCGTCCGGTACGAAGCCACCGACCTTCAAGATCCATCCATGAACTCCGGCCGCATGGCGTTGACGAGAACCTGTGCGGCACGGGGTAGGGTCTGACGCCGTGTCCGGCATTCCCCGACCCATGAACGTCGCGCCGTACCCGTTGAGGCAGCTCGCTGAGTTGCTGAGCACGGAACCGGCGGGCGCTGACATCGATGTCACTGGGGTCACTCACAGTAGTGGGGCAGTACGCCCCGGCGACCTGTACGCGGCTCTGCCCGGTGCGAACCGGCACGGCGCGGAGTTCATCCCGGCGGCGGTCCAGGCCGGCGCCGTGGCGGTGCTCACCAACCCGGCGGGACGGCAGGCGGCGGCCGACGCCGGGCTGCCGGTGCTCGTCGTCGACGACCCGCGGGCGGTGCTCGGCGCGGTCGCGGCAGCGATCTACGGCGAGCCGTCGCGGCGGCTCACCATGATCGGCATAACCGGCACCGCGGGCAAGACCTCCACGTCGTACCTGGTGGAGGCGGGACTGCGGGCGGCCGGGCTCGTCACCGGGCTGGTCGGGACCGTGGAGACGCGGATCGGCGACCTCGTGGTGAAGAGCGTCCGGACCACCCCGGAGGCCACCGACCTGCAGGCCATCCTCGCCGCGGGGGTGGAGCGCGGGGTGTCCGCCGTCGTGATGGAGGTGTCCAGCCATGCCCTCGTGATGGGGCGGGCGGACGGGATCCGGTTCGCGGCGGCCGGTTACACGAACTTCGGGCAGGACCACCTCGACTTCCACCCGACGTCCGAGGAGTACTTCGAGGCCAAGGCCCGCCTTTTCGACGGCAGGTCAGCGGTTGAGGTGCTGAATCACGATGATGACGCGGTTATGCGCTTAAATCGTGACGAATCGGTCACGTACTCGGCCAGTGGCGACCAGCGGGCGACCTGGTGGGCCTCCGGCGTCCGGCCGTCCGACTACGGGCAGACCTTCACCGCCCACGGGCCGGACGGGATCACCGTCGAGACCGGCGTGGCGCTCCCCGGCCTGCACAACGTCGCGAACGCGCTGCTCGCGCTCGCCGTCCTGGTCGGCGCCGGCATCGACGCCACGGTGGCCGGCCGGGGCATCGCCGCGTGCAAGGGCGTGCCCGGCCGGCTCGAGCAGGTGGACGCGCCCGGCGAGATCCTCGGCGTGGTCGATTACGCGCACAAGCCGAACGCGATCGTCGCCGCGCTCGCCGCGCTCCGTGAGCTCGCCACCGGCCGTGGCGGCCGGCTGATCTGCGTGATCGGCGCCGGCGGCGACCGGGACAAGGGCAAGCGGCCGCTGATGGGCGACGCCGCGGCGCACGGCGCGGACCTGGTGATCGTCACCGACGACAACCCGCGCACCGAGGACCCGGCCGCGATCCGGGCCGCGGTCCGTCAGGGCGCCGAGCAGGCCGCGGCGCCTGCCAAGGTCATCGAGGTGGACGGCCGGCGCGCGGCGATCGGCGAGGCGGTCCGGCTGGCCTCGGCCGGTGACGTGATCGCCGTCCTGGGCAAGGGCAACGAGCAGGGCCAGGAGGTGAACGGCGAGGTGCTGCCGTTCGACGACCGTATCGAGTTGGCCGCCGCGTTGGGAGAACGTTCATGATCCCTCTGACTCTGGGCGAGATCGCCTCGATCACCGGTGGGACGCTTGTCAACGCCGCACCGGACGTCACGGTGACCGGCGGGGTGGAGTACGACTCCCGCAAGGTGGGACCGGGCGGGCTCTTCGTCGCGTTCGACGGGGAGAAGGTCGACGGGCACTCGTACGCCGGCGGTGTGATCGCCGGCGGCGCGGCGGGCGTGCTCGCCACCAAGGACGTCGGCGTGCCCTCGGTGATCGTCGAGGACCAGCTGGCGGCGCTGGCGGCCCTGGCCGCCCACGTCGTGCGGAACCTCGACAAGCTGGTCGTCGTCGGGCTCACCGGCTCGTCCGGCAAGACGACGACGAAGGACTACATCGGGCAGCTGCTGTCGCGGCTCGGCCCCACGGTGGCCCCGGCCGGCTCGCTCAACAACGAGCTCGGCTTCCCCTACACGGTCCTGCAGGCCACGCCGGAGACCCGGTTCCTGGTCCTGGAGATGGGCGCCCGGGGCATCGGGCACATCCGCTACCTGACCGAGATCGCCCGTCCGAGCATCGGTGTCGTGCTCAACGTGGGCGCGGCGCACATCGGCGAGTTCGGCTCGATCGAGGGCACCGCGCTCGCCAAGGGCGAGCTGGTCGAGGCGCTGCCGGTCGACGGGGTCGCGGTGCTCAACGCCGACGACCCGCTGGTGTCCGCGATGGCGTCCCGGACGTCCGCGCGGGTCGTGCTCACCGGGTCGTCCGCCGCCGACGTGCAGGCGGCCGAGGTGAAGCTGGACGCGAGCGGGCGGGCCTCGTACCTGTTGAAGTGGGGTGGGAGGTCCGGCCACGTCGCGCTCGGCGTCGTCGGGCAGCACCAGGTCGCCAACACCCTCGCCGCCGCCGCCGTGGCCCTCGCCGCCGGCATGGACTTCGACGAGCTCACCACCGCGCTCGGCGAGGTCGGCATCGTCTCCGGCCGGCGCATGGACGTCTTCCAGAACCCGGCCGGCGTGACGGTGATCGACGACTCGTACAACGCCAACCCGTCCTCCACGGCGGCGGCGCTGCGCGCGCTGGCGTCGATGGGTGAGGGCCGGCGCACCACGGCGGTCCTCGGTTACATGGCCGAGCTGGGCGAGCACGAGATCTCCGGGCACGCCGAGGTCGGCCGGCTCGCCGCCGAGCTGAACATCGACCGCCTGATCGTGGTGGCCGAGAACGCCCGCCCCATCCTGGACGGCGCCGCCGCGCTGGCGGACAAGCACCTCGCCGCCGACCAGGCCGAAGCCATCGCCATTCTGAAGCAGGACCTGCGCGCCGACGACGTCGTGCTGGTCAAGGGTTCCCGGTACCGCACATGGGACGTCGCCGACTGGCTGCGCCGTCCCGAGGAGGTTCAGCCCACGTGAGGGCAGTCATCGTCGCGGCCGCGGTCGCCTTTCTCATCTCGCTGTTCGGCACCCCGATTGCGATCCGGATCTTCTCGGCGCTCAAGGCCGGACAGCCGATCCGCACCATCGGCCCGCAGACCCACCTGGGCAAGCGGGGCACCCCCACGATGGGCGGCGTGGCGTTCATCCTCGCCACGGTCTTCGCGTACGTGGCCGGTCACCTGGCGCTGACCACCCTGCCGGACCGGCAGATCGCGCAGGAGAAGCCGACCATGACCGCGCTGGTCCTGCTCGGCCTCTTCGTCTTCTGCGGGGCCGTCGGCTTCCTCGACGACTTCCTGAAGGTCCGGAAGAAGAACTCGGACGGTCTCAGCGCCAAGGGCAAGCTCCTCGGGCAGCTGATCATCGGCACCGGCTTCGGCATCGCGGCGCTCTACTTCAAGAGCACCAACGGCCAGACCGTGGCGAGCGAGAAGATCTCGTTCATCCGGGACGTGAGCTGGCTGGACGTCGGCAAGGTCGGCTCGGTCATGGTCTTCGTCTTCGTCATCATGGCGATGTCGAACGGCGTGAACCTCACCGACGGCCTGGACGGCCTGGCGACCGGCGCGTCGATCCTGGTGCTCGGGGCGTACTCGCTGATCGGCTTCTGGCAGTACCGCCACTGGTGCGGTGACGACGACTACCGCACCACCAGCGCGCTCACCGAGCAGCACTGCTATCAAGTGCGAGATCCGCTGGAGATCGCGATGATCGCGGCAGCCGCCGCGGCGGCATGCGTCGGCTTCCTCTGGTGGAACACCAACCCGGCCCGCATCTTCATGGGCGACACCGGCGCGCTGGCCCTGGGCGGCCTGATCGGCGGCCTCGCGGTCGCCACCCGCACGACGCTGCTGTCGGTCATCATCGGCGGCCTCTTCGTCATCATCACGATGTCGGTGGTCATCCAGATCATCTCGTTCAAGACAACCGGTAAGCGCGTCTTCCGGATGTCACCGCTCCAGCATCACTTCGAGCTGGCGGGCTGGTCCGAGGTCAACATCGTGGTCCGCTTCTGGATCATCGCGGGCATCTGCGCGGCGATCGGCCTGGGCCTGTTCTACAGCGATCACCTCGCGGTCATGGGCTGACCCCTCCTTCGCACCCCGGGCGGCCGGTTGCGCTCCTTCCCGGAGTACGCGCGCCGGCCGCCCTTTCCTTTTCCCCGTCCCGCCTCTTCCCGCACTGACGTCCGTTCCGCCGGCTCACCCCGCCGCCGGCCCCGGACCTGCGTCACCGGGAACCCGCGCACGCGACGGCTCGCCGCCCGCCGGGAGGGCGACGGCGCGCCGGGGCCGGCGGTGGGGAGCGCCGGCGGGAGGGGCCGTCAGGTGTCCGGCGGGGTGGGGACGGGTCGGGGCGGTGGGGTAGGGGCCTTCGGCCGTACCGGATCGGGGTTTGAGGGTGAGAGAGTCGGCGGGCGACACGCCGGGGGGTGAAGGGGTGGTTCGTGGACATCCGGCGATGATGGGGTTATGGCGGACGACCGTATGCAAAAGGACCGCCCGTCGCTGAGCCGGCAGTTGCTGCCCGCGGTGCACGGGCTGCTGGCGCGACCGCTCTCGTCCTACTACCTGCTGATCGCGAGTTCCGGGCTGCTGCTGCTGATCGGGCTCACCATGGTGTTCTCGGCGACGAGCGTGGAGGCCTACGCCAAGAACGGGAACGCGTTCGCGGACATCTCCAGCCAGGCGGTCTACGCGCTGCTCGGGCTCGTCGCGTTCTGGGTGTGCCAGCGGCTGCCGGCGCAGACCCTGCGGACGCTCGGCAAATATGTCATGGGCCTGGCCCTGGTGCTGCTGTCGATTCTCGCGGTGCTGCACGCGATGGCCTCGGCGGGCATCGGCAACGGTTCGGTGGGGCCGATCGAGGCCGACCTGAACTGGCTGTCCCTCGGGCCGGTCAGCCTGCAACCGGGTGAGTTCGCCAAGGTCGGCATGGTGCTCTGGGGCGCCGACGTGATCGCCGGCAAGGGGCCGAAGCTGGCGCACTGGCGTGAGCTGGCGATGCCGCTCTTCCCGGTGGTGGGCCTGCTGTTCGTGCTGGTCGGCTACAACGACCTGGGCACCATGCTGGTGCTGCTCGCGCTGATCGTGGGCCTGCTCTGGGCGGCCGGTGTGCGGATGCGGTTCTTCGCGGCGCTGGGCGTGCTCGGCCTGGCCGGTATCGGACTGCTGATCGCGGCGGCGTCGGGCGGTGCCGGTTCCGGCGCCGCGGGCGCGTCGAACTATCGGTTCGGACGGATCACGAGCTGGCTCACGCCGCTGAGCGAGTGTGACCCGAACGGCGACTGTTACCAGGTCATCCAGGGGCGGTCGGCGATCTTCGAGGGCGGCTGGTTCGGTGTCGGCCTGGGCAAGGGCGCGCTGAAGTGGGGCTGGGTGCCGGAGGCCGAGAACGACTTCATCTTCTCGATCGTGGCCGAGGAGCTCGGCATCGTCGGCTGCACCGTGGTGCTGGCGTTGCTCTCCGTGCTCGCCTACGCCGGTTTCCGGATCGCGCGGCGGTCCAGTGACCCGTTCCGCCGGCTCGCCGCTTCCGCGATCACCACGTGGCTGGTCGCCCAGGCTGTGATCAACATGGGTGGGGTGGTCGGGCTGCTGCCCATCACCGGTCTTCCGCTACCGTTCATCTCCGCAGGTGGCAGCGCCTTGGTGGTGACGATGGCGGCGATCGGCATGCTCGCGTCGTTCGCTCGCGCGGAGCCGGATGCGGCCCGAGCGCTGAACGCCCGTCCGACCCCGAGATGGGTACGACTAGTGTGGGCCCCGCTGCCGCCGCTTCCCCCGCCGCGGCGGTCGGGAACGCCGCGTCCCCCGGCACAGAAGAAGCCGGTTCAGACGAAGCCCGTCGGTAGGGGGATGCGTCTTTAGTCCGTCACAACGGGTGGCGGGTGGGGCGGTCGGAAGGGGAAGGAGACGGTGATGAGCCAGCTGCGGTCGGTCGTGCTCGCCGGAGGAGGCACCGGTGGTCACATCTATCCGCTGCTCGCCTTCGCCGACGCGTTACGACGCCACTTCCCGCAGATCCGGATCACGACGCTGGGCAGCCCGAAGGGCATGGAGAACCAGCTGATCCCGGCAGCCGGGTACGACCTGCGCGTCATCCCGGCGTTCCAGCTGCCCCGGGCGCTCAACCTGGACCTGCTGCGCACGCCGGACCGGATGTACAAGTCGGCCGCCGCGGCCGGTGAGATCATCGACGAGGTGCAGGCCGAGGTGGTGGTCGGCTTCGGTGGCTACGTGTCGGTCCCGGCCTACCTCGCGGCCTGGCGCCGTGAGCTGCCGATCGTGATCCACGAGGTCAACGTGCCGGCGGGTGTCGCGAACCGGATGGGCATGAAGTTCACCAAGCGGGTCGCGGTGGGTTTCCCGCACCAGCTGGAGCAGGCCGAGTCGCTGCGCAACGCCCGGCTCGTCGGCGTGCCGCTGCGCACCGGCATCACCCACATGGACCGGCCGGCGCTGCGCCCGCAGGCCCTGTACCACTTCGGCCTCCGCCCGGACCTGCCGGTGCTCTTCGTCTCCGGCGGCTCGTCCGGGGCGCGGACCATCAACCTGGCGGTCGCCGCGGCGGCGAAACGGCTCGCGCACGCCGGCATCCAGGTGCTGCACGTGCAGGGTGGCCGCAACGACCCGTTCGAGGTGCCGCACGACCTGCCGGTGCCGTACGTCGTGGTGCCGTATCTGTCCGAGATGGAGCTCGGCTATGCGGCCGCGGACCTGATGCTCTGCCGGGGCGGGGCGATCACGGTGGCGGAGACCACGGCGCTCGGCATGCCGGCGATCTACGTGCCGTACCCGTTCAGCAACCAGGAGCAGCGCCGCAACGCGCTGCCCGTGGTGGAGTCCGGCGGCGGCCTGCTGGTGGACAACAGCGAGCTGACCCCGGACTGGATCGAACGCAACATCATCCCCCTGGCCCGGGACCGGCAGCGGCTCGGCCAGATGGGCGCGGCGGCGGCACAGTACGGGCGGCGGGACGGCGACGAGGCGCTGCTGCGCTACGTCCTCGAAGCGGTGAGCTGAGGCTTTTCATGGAGTTCGTCGAGGGAGTGGAACTGTGAACACGGCGGAGCTGACGCCGGCCGGTGAGTTGACCGCCGAGGACCTGGGCAGCGTGCACCTGATCGGCATCGGCGGGGTCGGCATGGCCGGCCTGGCCCGCCTCCTGCTGACCCGGGGCGTTCCGGTCTCCGGCAGCGAGCTGCGGGAGTGGCCGGCCCTGGCGGCGCTGCGGGCGCTCGGCGGCACCGTGCACATGTCGCACGTGGAGTCGAACCTGGACGGCGTCGACACGGTCGTCTACTCGACGGCCATCCCGTACGAGCACATCGAGCTCGCCGAGGCGCGCCGTCGCGGGCTGCGGGTGCTGCACCGTTCCGAGGCGCTCGCGGCGGCCATGACGAACCGGCAGAGCATCGCGATCGCCGGCACCCACGGCAAGACCACCACCACCTCGATCATGACGGTGATCCTGCAGCACACCGGGCAGGACCCGTCCTTCGTGATCGGCGGCGAGATCTCCGCGGCCGGCGCGGCCGGGCACCACGGCACCGGGCCGCACTTCGTGGTCGAGGCCGACGAGAGCGACAAGTCGTTCCTGATCTACCGGCCGCACGTCGCGATCATCACGAACATCGAGGGCGACCACCTCAACAACTGGGGCGACCTGGACTCGCTGAAGGCGGGCTTCCTGGAGTTCGGCTGCCTCGCCGACGGCTTCGTGGTGACCTGCGCGGACGGGCCGGGCACCGAGGAGCTGATCGCGGGGCTCCGGGCCGCAGGCAAGACCGTTTACACGTACGGCGAGTCGGAGAGCGCCGACCTGCGGATGAGCGACATCGTCTCGTCGACGAGCGGGGTGCGCTACCAGGCGTCGCTGGACGGCAAGCCGCTCGGCGAGATCAAGCTGGCGCTGCCCGGCAAGCACATGGGCCTGAACAGCGCGGCGACCGTGCTGACCGCGCTGAAGCTGGGCCTGCCGCTGGACAAGGTGATCGAGGCGCTGGAGTCGTTCCCGGGCGTCCGGCGGCGGTTCGAGCGCAAGGGCATCGCCGCCGGGGTGCGTGTCTACGACGAGTACGCGTACCACCCGACCTCGGTGAAGGCGGCCCTGCGGACGCTGCGCGAGGTGGCCGGCGACGGGCGGCTGCTGGTGGTCTTCCAGCCGTACCGGGTGTACCGCACCCGGGACCTGCAGGCCGAGCTCGCCGAGGGCCTCGCGGTCGCCGACGAGGTGATCTGCATGGAGGTGTTCGGCCCGGGGGAGACCCGTGGGCCGGGGGAGGGCGGCCGGGCGCTCACCGCCGCGATCGACCTGCCGGAGGACCGCAAGGTCTTCGTGCCGGACTGGGACGACGTGCCGGCCGAGGTGGTGCGCCGCAGCCGTCCCGGCGACGTGGTGGTGACGATGGGCGCGCCGCCGATCTCGCTGATGGGTGACGAGCTGCTGGCCGCGCTCGCCGAGGCGGACCAGCTGCCGGACCTGGCCCGCTGACCATGGCCGGCGCAGGCTCGCGGAACTGGCGGCTGGTCCGGGCCGACCCGGACGCCGTGCCGCCGTCGGCCCGCCGGTTCATGGCCCGGGCCCGGCAGCGCAAGCTGCGGGCCGCGCTGCCGTGGCTGATCGCCGCCGGGGTGCTGCTGGTCGCCGGCCTGCTGGTCTGGGTGGTCTACGGGACCTCGGTGCTGGGTGTCCGCACCGTCGAGGTGGTCGGCGCCGAGCTGCTCAGCCAGGAGCAGGTGCGCGCGGCTGCCGCGATCCCGGCGGATCAGCCGCTGGCCCGGGTCGACCTGGGGGCCGCGCGCGGCCGGGTGCGCGAGCTGCCGGCCGTGGACCGGGTGGTGGTCAGCCGCAGCTGGCCGTCGACCGTGGTGATCGAGGTGGTGGAGCGGACCGCGATCGCGGCGGTGCCGGCCCGGCAGGGTTTCATCCTGATCGACGACGACGGTGTGCCGTTCCGGGCGGTCGCCGAGCAGCCGGCCGGGCTGCCGCTGGCCCGCCTCGCCAAACCCGGCCCGCTGGACGAGAACACCGAGTCGGCGCTGACGGTGCTGGAGTCGCTCAGTGACGAACTTCGCAAACAAGTCGTCGCGGTGGCCGTCCCCTCGCCGGTGAAGATCCGGTTGGAGTTGCGGAAGGGTCGTGTCGTCATCTGGGGCGACGACACCAAGAGCGGCGAGAAGAGCAAGGTGGCCACCGAGCTGCTGAGCCAGAAGGGCGACGAGATCGATGTGAGCGCCCCGACGGTCGTGACGATCAGGTAAATAATCGTTTTAAACGGACAAGCGGCGCAAACGTCATGAACTGACTAAGGTTACGGGTGAGTCGGATACTCGCCACGTAAGCGGCGGGCGACACGCCGCCCGGGGTCTTTGGTCGCAGCAGATGTATTGCTTACGTTGCGTCGAGAGGTTCGAGTGGTTGACATAACTCTGAACCTCTAGTAGAGGGTGAGGGTTTCCTCGCCCTCCCTTGTACGGCAGCGGATGTCCGAAGTGCGCCGTCGACATTCGTCCACCCTGGAAGGGAAGGCTGGAGACCGATGACACCTCCACACAACTACCTGGCGGTAATCAAGGTCGTCGGTATCGGCGGCGGCGGCGTGAACGCCGTGAACCGCATGATCGAGGTGGGACTCAAGGGCGTCGAGTTCATCGCGATCAACACCGATGCCCAGGCGCTGCTGATGAGCGACGCCGACGTGAAGCTCGACGTGGGCCGGGAACTGACGCGTGGCCTCGGCGCGGGCGCGCAGCCCGAGGTCGGCAAGAACGCCGCCGAGGACCACCGGGACGAGATCGAAGAGGTGCTCAAGGGCGCCGACATGGTCTTCGTCACCTGCGGCGAGGGCGGCGGCACCGGCACCGGTGGCGCTCCCGTCGTGGCGAACATCGCCCGCAAGCTCGGCGCGCTGACGATCGGCGTGGTGACCCGCCCGTTCTCGTTCGAGGGCAAGCGGCGTCAGGTCCAGGCCGAGGCCGGCATCGACGAGCTGCGCAACCAGTGCGACACGCTGATCGTGATCCCGAACGACCGGCTGCTCGCGCTCGGCGACCGCGGGATCAGCATGATGGACGCGTTCCGTCAGGCCGACCAGGTGCTGCTCTCCGGTGTGCAGGGCATCACCGACCTGATCACCACGCCGGGTCTGATCAACCTGGACTTCGCGGACGTGAAGAGCGTCATGAGCAACGCCGGCAGCGCGCTCATGGGCATCGGCAGCGCGCGCGGCGACAACCGCGCGGTCGAGGCGGCCGAGCGGGCCATCTCCAGCCCGCTGCTGGAGCAGAGCATGGACGGCGCGCGCGGCGTGCTGCTCTCCATCGCCGGCGGCTCGGACCTCGGCCTGTTCGAGATCAACGACGCGGCGCAGCTGGTCACCGACGCGGCCCACCCGGACGCGAACATCATCTTCGGCGCCGTGATCGACGACGCGCTCGGCGACGAGGTGCGGGTCACCGTGATCGCCGCGGGCTTCGACGGGGGAACGCCGTCGTACAAGCCGGCCGAGCCGGTGCGCAAGGTGGTGCCGCAGCCCACCACGCCGCCGGCCAGCACGCCGGTGACCCCGCCGCCGGTCCAGCCGGCCGCGACCACCCCGCCGCCGCGCCGGGTGCTCTTCGACGACGTGGACGTGCCGGACTTCCTGAAGAACGGCTCCTGAGCACTGCTGATGGAACATGATGGAGGGCGGCGGGCCGAGCTCGCCGCCAATCTTGTCGAGGTACGGGGCCGGATCGCGCGAGCCTGTGAGGCCGCCGGCCGGCCGGTGGACAGCGTCACCCTGACCGCGGTGACCAAGACGTATCCGGCGAGCGACGTGGTGCTGCTCGCCGGGCTCGGCGTCACCGACGTCGGGGAGAACAAGGACCAGGAGGCGGCCGCCAAGGCCGCCGCGGTCTCCGCCGAGGGCGTGCGGCTGCGCTGGCATTTCGTCGGCCAGCTGCAGCGCAACAAGGCAAAATCGGTGATCAGGTACGCCGACGTGGTCGAATCTGTCGACTCGGAGCGCCTGGCCGTCGCGTTGGGACGGGCCGCCGAGGATCGCGAGACCCCTCTGGACGTGTTGATCCAGATCAGCATCGACGGCGATCCCGCGCGCGGCGGTGTGGTTGAAGATGATCTTTGGCGGGTATCCGACACGGTGACCTCATCGGACGGTCTCCGGCTGGCCGGCGTCATGGCTGTGGCGCCGCTGGGCTGGGAGGCGGATCGCGCGTTCGAGCGGCTCGCCGTGCTGGCGGGGCGTTTGACCGCGCGTCATCCGGGCGCCACGACGGTCTCCGCGGGCATGAGCGGGGATCTCGAGGCGGCCGTCCGGCACGGTGCGACACACGTACGGATCGGTACATCTTTACTCGGGATGCGAAACTCGCTGCGGTAGCCTTGCGCCGGGCAGCAAACTACACAGGTGTTGTTTTGCGCGACGGATTCCCGCCACGGTGGCCGCCGCGTCCGACGACGCAGCGTCGCGGCGAGTCGTGGGTCCGAATCGGATCCGTGTGTTCGGCTCGCACAAGGGGGGACGCGGCACGCCAAGGGGGCGCGGGCCGCACAGCGGACACGGAGGTGGGGGCATGAGCGCGTTGCGTAAGGCCGGCGTCTGGCTCGGCCTCGTCGAGGAAGACGACGAGCGCGGGTACGACGACCGCGGCTACCGGGAGAGCTCCTACCGTGACCGCGACCGTGACCGGGATCGTGACCGCGGACGCGAGCGGGACCGGGAGCGCTACTCCAGCGATCGGTACGCCGACGAGTTCGCCGAGGACGACGACGAGGACGAGCGCGCCGTTCCCCGCGCGCGGTCCGACCGCAGCCGGCTCGACCGGGTCTCCGCGGCCCGCGCCGACCTGGACCGGGAGGAGAGCGAGCGCCTCGATCGGGCGAGCGTGCGCTCCATCACCCGTCCGCAGCCGGCGCCCGAGCAGAGCAACGCCCTGAGCTACTCGACCCGGGAGAACCTGGCGCTCAAGCCGCAGCCGCAGGCTCAGCCCCAGGTGCAGCCGCGTCCGGTGGAGGAGGAGCAGCGTTACCAGATCACCACGCTGCACCCCACCACGTACCGGGAGGCCCGCACGATCGGCGAGCATTTCCGCGACGGTGTGCCGGTAATCATCAATCTCACCGAGATGGATGAATCCGACGCCCGCCGGCTCGTCGACTTCGCCGCCGGGCTGGCGTTTGGCCTGCGGGGTACGATCGAGCGCGTGACCAACCGGGTTTTCCTGCTCTCACCGGCGAATGTCCAGGTCACCGCGGAGGACAAGGCCAAAATCGCTGAGGGCGGCTTCTTCACTCAGAGTTGACCCGAACGAGGGATCCGCCGAACGTGCTGTCGATCGTGTTCCAGATTCTCTATGTCGTGCTGTACCTCCTCTACATGGTGCTGCTGGCCAGGTTCGTGCTGGGTGCGGTGCTCCAGTACGGACGGCGCTGGCAGCCCAGCCGGGGTGCCTCGGCCGGACTCGAATCGGTGTGGAGCGTCACGGATCCGCCCCTTAAGGCGTTGAGGCGTGTGATCCCACCGCTGCGCATTGGTAACGTGAGTTTGGACCTGGCTTCCATCGTGCTGCTGGTTATCCTGTTCGTGCTCATGGAGTTCGTGCTACGTCCACTGATCATCAGTTACAGCTAGACAGCAGCCCCAACCGCGGCCGCGACTGACCCGAGGAGTTTCGATGCCGCTGACCCCGGCCGACGTTCATAACGTCGCCTTCAAGAAGCCCCCGATCGGCAAGCGGGGGTATGACGAGGAGGAGGTCGACGCTTTCCTTGACGAGGTGGAGCGCGAACTCGCCCGTCTTATCGAGGAGAACAACGAGCTGCGCGCCCAGGTGGAGCGCGGCGGCCGGGGTGGCGCACCAGCCGTCCCGGGTGCCGACCCCCGCCTCGCGGCCGAGCTCAACGACCTGAAAGCCCAGCTCGACCGGGTGCAGCGGGACAAGTCGGCGGCCGAGCAGGCCGCGCGTCAGATGCAGGCCGAGCTGGAGCAGGTCCGCGCGCAGGGCCCCGGCCCCGGCGCCGGCCAGAGCGCGGCCGACGGCGAGCAGCAGGCGCTGCGGGTGCTCATGATGGCCCAGCGCACGGCTGACGACCACGTGGCGGACGCCCGCCGCGAGGCCGACAAACTCCTCTCCGACGCCCGTTCCAAGGCCGAAGAGGTCACCCGTGAGGCCCGGGCCAAGGCCGACGCCCTCGAGCGCGACGCGCGTCAGCGGCACCAGGAGGCCATGGGCGGCCTGGACGCCAAGCGGACCGCGCTGCAGAAGCACATCGAGGAGCTGAAGCAGTTCGAGCGGGAGTACCGCACCCGCCTGAAGGCGTACCTGGAGAGCCAGCTGCGTGACCTGGACGGTCGTGGTCAGGGCCTGGAGGCCGAGCTGACCAGGGCCGACGCCAGCCGCGCGGTGGGCGGTTCCGGCGGCCTCGCCGCTGCGGGCCTCGCCGGGTCGTACGGCGGCCGGACCAACTCCATCGAATCGGGTCGCTGACCGGCAGCCCCCGGCACCGCGATCGAGAAACCGTACCGCGACGAGGATGAGCCATGATCGTTGCTAGTCTCCTGCTCATCCCCGTCGCGGTGGTGTTTCTCGCGCTCGGTCTGATCAACGGATCGAGCAACCTTCTGATAGCCGCGATCGTGGTCAGCCTGCTGGTCTCGGTCGCACTGGTCCTCGGTGCGCGCCAGGCCGCGGCTCGCCGCAGCACGGCCCAGCGGGAACCCGCCCGCGAGCCCTTCCCCGAGGATCCTTTCCGGGAAGAGCCCTTCCCGGAGGAGCCGGTCCGCGAGGCGCCGCCCCGCAGCCGCCGCCCGGAACCGGAAACGCCGCAATACGCGGACTCCGCTGAATATTCCGAGTCGGCCGCCTACTCCGACTCCACGCAGTACGCCGCGTCCGCGCAGTACGCCGGGGGTGAGGACTCCTCGGATCCCTACGCCGGAAATTCTGCCCCGGCCGGGACGGCGTTCGCAGCCGAATCCGACTTCGCCGATCAGGTCGGCGCCGCTACGCCAGCCGATCGGTACCCGGGTGATCGGTACCCGGATGATCGCGCTCCGGGCGATCGGGCTCGGGATGACCGGCTGGCGGATGATCGGCCCTCAGATGACCGGCTCTTGGATGACCGGCTCTCGGATGATGATGAGCCCGATCTGGCCGATATGTCGGATGCTGACCGGGCCCGGTGGGCCGGGGAGCGGGACGCGGCGGAGCATTTCGCGGCGGAGCGCGGCGGCGTTTCGTCCCCTGCAGCAGACTATGCCGAATCCGACTCGGCCTCTGAATTCGACGGTCTCCGATCCGCGCCGGCCGGCGCGGACTACGACCACGCCTCCTCCACGATCGACGCCTCCCGTGCGCCGGAGTCCGATGACCCGTCGTGGCGGCGCCCGGCTGAGGCCGCAGCGGCCGCCGACGCCGCGCGGGACGCGGATGTGACGCGGGGCACGGATGACCCGAGCGGGCCGGATCTCACGCACCGCTCGGATGACCCGCGCGCCTCGGATGGCCTGCGCGGCTCGGATGGCCTGCGTGGTTCGGATGGCCTGCGTGGTTCGGATGGCCTGCGTGGTTCGGATGGCCTGCGTGGTTCGGATGGCCTGCGTGGTTCGGATGGCCTGCGTGGTTCGGATGGCCTGCGTGGTTCGGATGCGGTTCCGCCGGTGGATGCCGCTGCGGACGAGTTCGGCGAGCCGGATGACGACGATCCGGACGACGAGCCGCTGCCGCAGTCGGTGCGGCCGGCCGACGCGGTCCTGGTGGCCCGGCTCGACGCCGAGGTGCTGGTGGTCGACGGGCGTCCGCGCTACCACATGGCGGACTGCCCGCACCTGGTCGGCCGGCTGACCGAGCCGCTGCCGGCGAACGAGGCGGTCGAGCTCGGCTTCAGCCCGTGCGGCCTGTGCCGGCCGGTGGACCGGCTGGTCGCCGCGGTCGCCCGGCACTGAGCCGCCGTGAGCCCGCCGTGAGTCGCCGGGAGGCTGCGAGGAGTCGGGGCGGCCGGTGGGACGGCTCGGAACCCCGCGCCGCGGGTGGCCCCGCTGCCGGCCGGGCGGCGGGCACGGGGGATTCGGTTGTGGTGCGGGTTCGGCCCGGGGCGGGGCGGAACCGGGTCGGCGGGCGGTATGACGGACCGCACGGGCCGGCCTTGATCGTCGCGGTGAGCGCCCCGGCGGTCGACGGCCGGGCCACCGAGGCCGTCCGGCGGGCGCTCGCCGAGGCGCTCGGTGTGCGCCCCGCGGAGGTGGAGCTCCGGATCGGCGCGACGAGCCGGGACAAGGTGTTCACCGTCACCGCCGCGACCCGCGACTGGGAGCAGCGTCTCACCGCACTCCGTCAATAACCGTTAGTAAGCGCAGCATCACCATCGGTGTATCGTCGGTTATCCGACGACCTCCTGACTCGTTTCAGCTGGTTTGTCGCCGAGCGGGTGAGATGGTGGGTTGTCGGGGCTCCTCACCTTCCGTATCCTTGCCACCCTCACGCGTGCGCGGCTGTTTCTTGCCGCGCCGTTTGTGCAGGTGGGGGAAGATCAACGGCCGGGGAATCCGTCCCGGAAGCACGGGAACAGACCAGGGGACCGCAGGGGCGTACCCCGCGGATCCTTCAGACCGCTGTCGCCGCGCGCGAGCGCGGCCGAGGGAGCGACGATGGCCAAGGCAACCGAAGTCCGGTCCGGTTCGTCCGCTGCGGAGCGGAGCCGCAGCGCGGCGGAGACCGAGGAGATCCGGCAGGCTCTGGTCGCGCGGCTCACCGAGCTGCAGGCCGAGTACGATCAGTCGCTCAGCGAGATCACCGAGTTGCAGCGCGAGCGGCTCGCCGACTCGGCCGGGGACGACCAGGCCGACACCGGCACCAAGACGTTCGAGCGGGAGCAGGAGATCACGCTGGCCAACAACCTGCTCGAGCGGATCACACAGGTGGAACGCGCCATCGATCGACTCGGCTCGGGCAACTACGGTTGGTGTGAGCGGTGCGGTAACCAGATTCCGGTCGAGCGGCTGGCGGCGTTCCCGTCCGCGACGCTCTGTGTCTCATGCAAGCAGTTGGAGGAACGACGCTGAACGCCGATGAGCCGGCGACCGTGACACCGCGGTTCGCCCCCCGCGCCGTGGCCGTGCTGGCCGCGACCGCTGTGATCGCCGTCGCGGTCGACCAGTGGGTCAAGCACCTCTCCACCGAGAATCTGGAGCCGGGCGAGCCGGTCCGCATCCTCGGTGGGCTGGTCTACCTGTCGCTGTTCCGCAACGGAGGCGCGGCGTTCAGCCTGGGCAGTGACTACACCTGGGTCTTCCCGCTGATCACGCTCATCGTGGTCGGCTGGATCGGCTGGATGGCGAGCCGGCTGCGCTCGCTGCCCTGGGCGATCGCGCTCGGCCTGGTGCTGGGTGGCGCGCTGGGCAACCTCGGCGACCGGCTGTTCCGGGCGCCGAGCTTCCTCCACGGTCACGTGGTCGACATGATCAGTGTGTTCGGGCCGAACGGGCAGTACTTCGCGATCTTCAACATCGCCGACAGCTGCCTGAGCGTCGGTGTGGTGCTCGCGGTGCTGCTGGAGCTGACCGGCAGGCAGCGGGACGGCAGCCGGGTCAGCGTCAAGAAGAAGAGCACCGAGGAGAAAACGGCATGAGCGAGCTTGCGAGCGAATCGGCTGGCTCAGTCGTGAACTCATGCCGGCGTCGGCGCCGGAGCGCAGCGGAGGGGGCGGCATGAGCGGGCAGCGATCTCTGCCGGTGCCGGACGGCCTGCACGGCATGCGCCTGGACCAGGCGGTCTCCCGACTCTTCGGGCTGTCCCGGACCGCCGCGGCCGACCTGGTCGAGGCCGGTGACGCGCTTGTCGACGGCGTGGCCCGGGCGAAATCCGAGAAGGTGAACGCCGGCTCCTGGCTGGAGGTCACGCTTCCCGCGCCGGCCGCCGCCCCGGCCGTGGTGGCCGAGCCGGTGCACGGGATGAAAATCATCTACAGCGACGACGACATCGTCGTGGTGGACAAGCCGGTCGGTGTCGCGGCGCACCCGAGCCCGGGCTGGACCGGCCCGACCGTGATCGGCGGGCTGGCCGCGATGGGTCAGAACGTGGCGACCACCGGCGCGGCCGAGCGGCAGGGCGTGGTGCACCGGCTCGACGTCGGCACCACCGGGCTGATGGTGGTCGCGAAGACCGAGCTGGCCTACACGGCGCTGAAGCGGGCGTTCAAGGAGCGCGAGGTGGAGAAGCGGTACCACGCCGTGGTCCAGGGCCACCTGGATCCGCTGCGCGGCACCATCGACGCCCCGATCGACAGGCACCCCAGCTCGGACTGGAAGTTCGCGGTGATGTCCGGCGGCAAGCCGAGCGTCACCCACTACGACACGCTCGAGGCGTTCCGGTCGGCCAGCCTGGTCGACGTGAAGCTGGAGACCGGCCGTACCCATCAGATCCGGGTGCACTTCTCCGCGCTGCGGCACCCGTGCGTCGGCGACATGACCTACGGCGCCGATCCCACCCTGGCGGCCCGGCTGAAACTGGACCGTCAGTGGTTGCACGCCCGCGAGCTGGCATTTCTTCATCCCCGTACGCACGATGAGGTCCGTTTCGTCAGCGACTACCCTGACGACCTGAAATACGCGCTGGACGTCCTGGAGGACGGCAGCTGAGGATCGGGAGTGCAGCGTGGGCCCCGCGTATCGTCTGCGGGCGCTCCTCGTCAGGTTCGGGAGCGGCTCGCTCCGGTCAGTGATCATGGCCGGTGTGGCGCTGGCCGCTATCGTGACCATGATCGCGGCGCTGCTGCTGGCGGACCGTGAGCCGCCCGGCGGCGAGGTCTCCGGTGAGGTGGTCCGGGTCGGTGTGGTCGAGGGCCAGTCGGTCGACGGTTACCTGGACGCCGCGGAGCACGAGGTGGCGGCTCTGCCGGCGGCGGGGGAGACCTGGGCGCTGGTGTCGCTGCGGTCCTACGCCGCACCGGACCTGCTGCCCGCGCTGCTGGCCGGAACGACGGTCGCCCAGGTCTACGCGCGGGTGCCGCTCGCCGACGCCCGCACCCCGATCACCCGGATCCCGGTGCGTCAGCTGCCCGGCGACGTGATCGACGGGATGCTCGCCGCGGCGGTCGCCCGTGATCAGGAGCAGGCGGAGTACGAACAGCTCAGCCGCGCGCTGACAGGTGACGGGCGTAACGAGGAACGGCTGCGGGCCGCGTACCGGACGGCGGCGCGAACCGCGGCGGAGGAGGCGGCTGCCTACCGGGCCGGCTGTGACTGCGTCTTCGCCGCGGTGGTGCGGGCCGTCCCGGCCGTGCTGAGCGGCCTGGCGTCAACCCCGGTGGTCCGGGCCGTCGACCCGGCGCCGGAGGTGCGGGAACTGGAGCGTACGGAGTTCCGCCCGCCCCTGCCCGAGGAGACGGGAACCGCCTCGGCGCAGCCGTCCACCGTGCCCTCGGCACAGCCATCGACCCCGGTCGTGCCATCCGTGTCGCCGGCCGTTGCCGGGACCACACCCGCGCCGATAGCGTCGTCGGTCGTGGCTCCTGTGACATCCGCCTCACCCGAAAGTTCGACTGCCGCCCCGCTGATGTCCGTATTCCCCTCCGAGGGTGACCGTGCCGTACCCTCGGCGGCGGACATGAGCCCTGTTCGTGACATGTCCGGCTCTCCGTGAAAGAGCATCCACCGGCCGCTCCGGACGTTAGGTCTTCCGACCGCGAAACGTTCGGCCGGATGCACGTGCACGACCAGCGTGCCGCTATGTGATCAAGATTGACCACGAGATGGGCAGTCGGCCGGTGGCCCGAATAGGGTTCTCGTCCGTAGCCTGTCAGTCGGGCGGGAACATCGCCCATCGGGTGAGAACTTCGCCGTGGACCATCGCCGAGGATTGACCATCGGGTAGGCGCAGAGAGGACGAGCCGTGGACGGGACCGAGACCGGCTGGGGCCGGCCTGCGGAACCAGCCCCGCGCTGGCGGGCGCTGCTCGACCGGGCTCGGCATGGCAGCCGCAGTGACGAGCCGGAGGAGACTCCGCAGCAGGAACAGCCGGCGCAGCCGTCGCCGTGGGGGCAGCAGCCGCCGGGGCGGGCCGCGTCCGGAGTGGAGCGGCGGCCGTTCAACCCGCTCGACCCGCGTGCCGAGCGGCAGCCCGGCCTCGACCGCCGTGTTCCCGAGCCGCCGGCCGAGCCGCGCCCGGAACCGCGATCGGTGCCGCAGCGGCCGATCAACCCGCTGGACCCGCGCTGGCAGGCCCGTCGCGATCAGGAGCAGCCGAGCAGCTTCTTCGAGCCGGGCGGGCGTGCCACACCGCCGCCGCCGGCCCAGCCACCGGCTCAGCCGCCGCCGTCCCGGGATTACGGCGCGGCCGGTCCGGGGTATGCGACGCCGGCCCGCGACTATCCGGCCGGTGGTTACGCCGCACCCGCGACCGGCTATCAGCCGCAGCCGCAGCCGCAGCCGCAGCCGCAGCCGCAGCCGCAGCCGCAGACCAACGGTTACCCGCCGCCCGCCGCGAACGGGTATTCGAGCACGGCGTACGCGCCGACGCCGCCGGCTCCGGTGCAGCCCTCGCCCGCGCAGCCGGGCGCCTATCCGCCGGCGCCGCCCGCTCCCGCGTACCCGCGCAATCCGGCCGCACAGGGCCCGGTGGTGCCCCCGCAGGCCGCGCCCCGCATTCCCGCGGCCGCGCCGGCACCGATCTCCCCCGCGGCCCCCGCGGCCGCCCGGATCGAGTGGCGGCAGACGCGCAGCGACGACGGCTCGGACCGGGCCGCGGCGGTGCTGCGGCGCAAGCTCGGCAAGCCGCGGGTGCTGGCGTTCGCGAACCCGAAGGGCGGCGTCCACAAGACCACCGCGACGGTGCTCGCCGCGGCCACCATCGGCAGCGTGCGCGGCCGGGGCGTGCTGGCCTGGGACGACAACGAGCTGCGTGGCACGCTCGGCCTGCGAGCCGGCAGCGCCCGGCACGCCCGGACGATAAAGCACCTGCTCGCGGACCTGATGCGGATCGAGAACCTGCACGGGGACGCGCTGCTGCAGGAGCTCGACGCCTACCTGCGGCACGCCTCGGACGGCTCCTACGACGTGCTGGCCGGTGAGGAGAACCCGCGGTTCGCCCAGCGGCTGGACCAGGCGACCGTCCGCCGGGTGATGGACCTGCTCCGGCGTACCCATGATGTGATCTGCGTCGACACCGGCAACAACGTGGAAAGCGTGAACTGGCAGACGGTGATGCGCACCGCTGACCAGCTGGTGATCACCACGGTGCCCCGGGAGGACGCGGCGTTCACCGCCGACTGGATGCTGGACGTGCTCGAGGAGAGCGGGATGGGCGACATGGTGGCCAACGCCGTGACGTTGATCTCCTGCCCGTCGCCGGGTCACCTGCCGCTGCTCGAGGACTTCAAGAAGCATTTCGCCACGCGGACCCGTGCGGTCGCGGTCGTGCCCTACGACCCGGCGCTGGAGGTCGGCTCCTCGATCGAGTACGGGGATCTGCAAGCCGACACCCGACAGGCATGGCTTCGTGCCGCGGCGACGATGCTGGAGCCGTTCGCCGAGTAATATTCTCCGGCGGTCGACTTACAGGGGGGTCCGGGTGTCCGACTCGTTCGTGCATCTTCATGTTCACACTGAGTATTCGATGCTCGACGGGGCCGCCCGGATCAAGGACCTGCTGGCGGAGGCGAAACGGCTCGGCATGCCGGCGGCGGCGATCACCGACCACGGCAACATGCATGGCGCCTATGACTTCTACAAGCAGGCGAAATCCGCCGATCTGATCCCGGTGATCGGTGTCGAGGCGTATGTCGCTCCGGAGTCCCGGCTCACCAAGAGCCGGATCAAATGGGGTCGTCCGGAGCAAAAGAGCGACGACATCTCCGGTAACGGTGCGTACACGCACATGACCATGTGGGCGCGGAACGCGGTGGGCCTGAAGAACCTGTTCCGGCTCAACTCGCGGGGATCCATCGAGGGCCAGCTCGGCAAGTACCCGCGGATGGACTTCGACATCATCGCGGAGCACGCCGAAGGGATCATGGGCACCACCGGCTGCCCGTCCGGCGCGGTGCAGACCCGCCTGCGGCTGGGCCAGTTCGACGAGGCGCTCAAGTCCGCGGCGATGTACCAGGAGGCGCTCGGGAAGGACAACTACTTCCTGGAGATCATGGACCACGGTCTGTCGATCGAGAAGCGCGTCCGGGACGGCCTGCTGGAGATCGGCAGGAAGCTCGGCATCAAGCCGCTGGTGACAAACGACTCGCACTACGTCTACGAGTCCCAGTCCGAGGCGCACGACGTGCTGCTCTGCGTGCAGACCGGCAGCAACATCGCCGACCCGAACCGGTTCCGCTTCGACGGCAACGGCTACTTCGTGAAGTCGGCCGACCAGATGCGCGCGGTGGACTCCTCCGAGGCGTGGCAGGAGGGCTGCCGCAACACGCTGCTGGTGGCCGAGAAGGTGGACACCGACGGGATGTTCACGTTCAAGAACCTGATGCCCCGGTTCCCCATCCCGGACGGATTCACCGAGGAGGAGTACTTCCGGCACACGGCCTTCGAGGGCCTGCGCCGGCGCTTCCCGGACGGCATCCCGGACACCCATGTCAAGCAGGCGGAGTACGAGCTCGGCGTCATCATCCAGATGGGCTTCCCGGCGTACTTCCTGGTGGTCGCGGACTTCATCCAGTGGGCGAAGAACAACGGCATCGCGGTGGGACCGGGCCGTGGCTCGGCGGCCGGCTCGCTCGTCGCGTACGCGATGGGCATCACCGACCTCGACCCGCTGCCGCACGGCCTGATCTTCGAGCGGTTCCTCAACCCCGAGCGTGTCTCGATGCCCGATGTCGACATCGACTTCGACGAGCGCCGGCGCGGTGAGGTCATCCGGTACGTCACGGAGAAGTGGGGTGACGACAAGGTCGCCCAGATCGCCACGTTCGGAACGATCAAGGCGAAGGCTGCGATCAAGGACTCGGCTCGGGTCCTGGGGTACCCGTTCGCGGTCGGCGACAAGATCACCAAGGCGATGCCGCCGGACGTCATGGGCAAGGGCATCACGCTCGGCGGCATCTTCAACAAGGACGACAAGCGGTACAACGAAGCCGGTGAGATCCGCGGCCTCTACGAGACCGACCCGGACGTCAAGAAGGTCATCGACACCGCCCGCGGCATCGAGGGACTGATCCGGCAGACCGGTGTGCACGCCGCCGGCGTGATCATGTCGGCCGAGCCGATCATCGACCACATCCCGCTCATGCGCCGGGCCAGCGACGGCGTGATCATCACGCAGTTCGACTACCCGACCTGCGAGACGCTCGGCCTGCTGAAGATGGACTTCCTGGGCCTGCGGAACCTGACCATCCTCGACGACGCCGTGAAGAACATCGAGCTCAATCACGGCAACGGCCTCGACCTGCTGGCCCTGCCACTGGACGACAAGGCGGCGTACGACCTGCTGGCCCGCGGCGACACGCTCGGCGTCTTCCAGCTCGACGGCGGCCCGATGCGCTCGCTGCTGCGGCTGATGAAGCCGGACAACTTCGAGGACATCTCCGCGGTCCTGGCGCTGTACCGGCCGGGTCCGATGGGTGTCGACTCGCACACCAACTACGCGCTGCGCAAGAACAAGCTCCAGGAGATCACCCCGATCCACCCGGAGCTGGAGGAGCCGCTGCGGGAGATCCTGGAGCCGACCTACGGCCTGATCGTCTACCAGGAGCAGGTGCAGCGCGCCGCGCAGATCCTCGCCGGTTACACCCTCGGCCAGGCCGACCTGCTCCGCCGCGCGATGGGTAAGAAGAAGAAGGAGATCCTCGACAAGGAGTTCGTCCCGTTCCGCGACGGCTGCCGCGAGCACGGGTACTCCGACGAGGCGATCCAGGCGGTCTGGGACGTCCTGGTGCCGTTCGCCGGCTACGCGTTCAACAAGGCGCACTCCGCGGCGTACGGACTGGTCTCCTACTGGACGGCGTACCTGAAGGCGCACTACCCGGCCGAGTACATGGCCGGTCTGCTGACCAGTGTCGGCGACGACAAGGACAAGATGGCGGTCTACCTGGCCGAGTGCCGGCGGATGGGCATCCAGGTGCTGCCGCCGGACGTGAACCAGTCCGCCGGGCCGTTCACGCCGGTCGGCACCGACATCCGGTTCGGTCTCGGCGCGGTCCGCAACGTCGGCGGCAACGTGGTGGAGGCGATCGCCCGCTGCCGCAAGGAGAAGGGCGACTACGCCGACTTCTACGACTTCCTGTCCAAGGTCGATGCCGTCGCGTGCAACAAGCGGACCATCGAGTCCTTGATCAAGGCGGGCGCGTTCGACTCGATGGGGCACAGCCGCAAGGGTCTGCTCGCCGTGCATGCCGAGGCCATCGACGCGTACGCGGACGTCAAGCGCAACGAGGCGGCCGGCCAGTTCGACCTGTTCGGCGCGTTCGGCGACACCGACAGCGGGGTCTCGTCGACGGTGGCGATGCCGGTGATCGGCGACTCCGAGTGGGACAAGCGGGACAAGCTGGCGTTCGAGCGCGAGATGCTCGGCCTCTACGTCTCCGACCACCCGCTCGCCGGCCTGGAGGTGCTGCTGCAGAACGCGGCGGACACCAGCATCGCGGCGCTCAACGAGGAGGGCTCGGTCCCGGACGGCCAGGTCGTCACGCTCGCCGGCATCCTCACCGGCGTGCAGCGCCGGATCACCAAGCAGGGCCGGGCGTGGGCCTCGGCCACCCTGGAGGACCTGGCCGGCGGCGTCGAGGCGCTCTTCTTCCCGAACACGTACGAGCTGGTCGGGCAGTACATCGCCGAGGACGCGATCGTGGTGGTGAAGGGCCGGGTGGACCGGCGCGACGACACCCCGCGGATCATGGCGATGGACATGTCCATCCCGGACATCACCAGCAACCCGGACAGCAAGCCGGTCACCCTGACCATGCCGATCACCCGGTGCACGCCGCCGCTCGTGGACGAGCTGAAAGAGATCCTGATCAGTCACCCCGGGGACACCGAGGTGCACGTCCACCTGCAGAACGGCAGCCGTACCACGGTGATGCGCCTCGGTGGGGTACGGGTCGCGCCGACCCCGGCGCTGCGGGCCGACCTCAAGATGATCCTCGGCCCGTCCGCCGTCGCCTGAGCCGTCGCCTGAAGACCAGCGCTGATCTGGAAGGATCGTAGGGTGCAACCGAGTGACAGCGAACCGCCCTACGATCCCGGCACGCCGCCCTGGCGCCCGGCGCCGTGGTGGCGGGTGCAGCGCGGCAGCCGCCGTCCGGTGCGGCGGACCCTGACCGTCACGGTGGTCACGTTCGCCGTGATCGCCGCGCTGGGCGCGCCGCTCGGCCTGCTCTGGGCGTGGCTCGCCCCGGGCGTACCGGTGATCGACGCCGGTGACAACGGGATCGTGGTGAACGACCCGTCACCCGAGCAGTACATCGCGGCCGACGGCTGGTTCACGCTGCTCGGCCTCGCGTTCGGGGTGCTCGCCGCGCTCGGCGCCTGGCTGGTCCTGCGTCGCGACCGCGGGCCGTTTCTGCTGCTCGCGGTCACCGCCGGGACGTTCGTGGCGGGGTACGGCGTGGCGCCCCGGATCGGCGAGATGATCGGCCGGGACGCGTACGAGCAGTGGCGTGCCACGGCGGCGCAGGGCGCCAGTTACCTCTCGCCGCCGGAGGTGCACTCGCTCGGGCCGACGCTGGTCCCGGCGTTCGCGGCGGCGATCGTGCTCACGCTGCTGGCCGGCTGGTCGAACGACCCGGACCTGGACCAGCCAGGCGCCCAGCCCGGTTACGGCCCGAACCACCCGCCGTACTCAGTTGGGGCTGGCGGGCCGAGCGAGGTCGGAGAGCGGGACCGGGACGGCGCGGACCCGCGCCAGTAAGCCCGACTCGCGGTTGAGCAGCCGCAGCTCGGTGCGGAGCCGACTCGCCGTGTCCGGCGTGGCGAGCAGTAGCTGACGCTCCTCCACGGTCAGCTGGGCGGTCGCGGCGACCAGGTGGGACAGCACGGTCGGGTCGTCCGGCACCTGGTCGAGGACCTCGCTGTTCGGCCGCAGCAGCTCCAGGTACGCCCGGAAGGCGGTCAGCACCCGCGGCGCCAGCAGATGGGCGGACTCGTCCGCCTGGTCCTCGTCGGCCAGCCAGCGGACCCGGGCGCACAGGTACGGCTCGGGGCCCTGCTCGACGCCGAGCACGGTGAACCGGCGGCGTCCAACCGTCATGATGTCGAACCGGCCGTCCGGCAGCTCGGTGACGTGTCGCAGCTCGGCGGTGCAGCCCACCTCGTACAGATCCTCGGCACGCACCGGGGGCATCGCCGCCGCCGGACCGTCGCCGGGGTCGGGCGCCACCTCGCTGCCGTGCCGGAGGGTGACCACGCCGAACTCGTGCGGCTCATCCGAGGACTGGGCCACCAGCTCCCGGACGAGCGCGCGGTAACGCTCCTCGAAGATGTGCAGGGGCAGCACCAGGCCGGGAAAGAGCACCGTGCTCAGCGGGAAGACCGGCAGCCGATCGCTCACGCGTTCAGCCTAGTCGCCGACCCACCTTGGTCAACCCGGCGGATCCCAACGCCTGGGCCGGGGGCGTCGCCGTCGGGCATCGAGGTGGGTGCCGCCTAGACTGGACGGGTGCTGAATCGGATCGACCTGCGCGGCTCCTCCCGTGACCCGCGCGGCCTGCTGCCCCGTGCCCAGCTCGACGTCTCGGTTGCCGTCGAGCGGATCCGCCCGGTTGTCGAGGCGGTCCATGAGCATGGGTTCAGCGCGATCCGGGAGGCGACGGAGAAATTCGACGGCGTACGGCTGGATCGCCTGCGCGTTCCGGCCGAGGCGATCGCCGCCGCCGAGGAGACGCTCGACCCCGACGTGCGCGCCGCGCTGCTCGAGGCGATCAAGCGGGCCCGCAAGGTGCACCGTGACCAGCGTCGCACCGACACCACCACCACGGTGGTGCCGGGCGGCACGGTCACCGAGCGCTGGGTGCCGGTCCGCCGGGTCGGTCTCTACGTGCCGGGCGGCCTGGCCGTCTACCCGTCCACCGTGGTCATGAACGTGGTGCCCGCCCAGGAGGCCGGCGTCGAGGGCCTGGTGGTCGCCTCGCCGCCGCAGGTCGCCAACGGCGGCCTGCCGGACGCCCGGGTGCTGGCCGCCTGCGCGCTGCTCGGCGTGACCGAGGTCTACGCGGTCGGCGGCGCCCAGGCGATCGCCATGCTCGGTTACGGCGCCGACGGCGCCGACGCGGCCGACAGGTGCGCGCCGGTCGACGTGATCACCGGTCCCGGCAACATCTGGGTCACCGCCGCGAAGCGCCTGCTCCGCGGCGTGGTCGGGATCGACGCCGAGGCGGGCCCCACCGAGATCGCGATCCTCGCCGACGAGACCGCCGACCCGCGGCACGTCGCGGCCGACCTGATCAGCCAGGCCGAGCACGACCCGCTCGCCGCGAGCGTGCTGGTCACCGACTCGCCGGCCCTGGCCGACGCGGTCGAGGCGGAGCTCGCCGTGCAGGTGACGAAGACCAAGCACGACGAGAGGGTCCGCACGGCGCTGACCGGCGAGCAGTCCGGTGTGGTGCTGGTCGACGACCTGGAGCAGGGTCTGCGGGTCGTGGACGAGTACGCGGCGGAGCACCTGGAGATCCAGACGCGGGACGCCCGGGAGTGGGCCCTGCGGGTCCGCAACGCCGGTGCGATCTTCGTGGGCGCCTGGTCGCCGGTCTCGCTCGGTGACTACGCGGCCGGCTCGAACCACGTGCTGCCCACCGGCGGCTGCGCGCGGCACTCGTCCGGCCTGTCGGTGCAGTCGTTCCTGCGCGGCATCCACGTCGTGGAGTACGACGAGGCGGCCCTCAAGGACGTCGCCGGGCACGTGGTGGCCCTGTCCACCGCCGAGGACCTCCCCGCGCACGGGGACGCTGTGAAGGCCAGGTTCGCTCAGTGACCACTATCGACGATCTGCCGATCCGGGACGATCTGCGCGGGAAGTCGCCGTACGGCGCGCCGCAGCTCGACGTCGCGGTCCGGCTGAACACGAACGAGAACTCGTACCCGGTGCCGGACGACGTGGTGGAGGCGATCGGCAAGGCCGTGCAGGCCGAGCTGCGCGACCTCAACCGGTACCCGGACCGCGACGCGGTAGCGCTTCGCAGCGAGCTCGCCGGGTACCTCGGGCACGGCCTGAGCACGGCGAACGTGTGGGCCGCGAACGGCTCCAACGAGGTGCAGCAGCAGCTGCTGCAGGCGTTCGGCGGCCCCGGCCGCTCGGCGCTGGGCTTCGGCCCGTCGTACTCGATGCACCCGCTGCTGGCGCAGGGGACCGGCACCCGCTGGATCGGCGCGCTGCGCGACCCCGACTTCGGGCTCGCGCCGGAGCACGCGGTGGCCGAGATCGAGAAGCACGACCCGGACCTGGTCTTCGTCTGCTCGCCGAACAACCCGACCGGCACCGCGCTGGACCCGGCGGTGATCGACGCGATCCTGGCGACCGCGCGAGGCATGGTGATCGTCGACGAGGCGTACACCGAGTTCGCCCGACCCGGCACGCCGAGCGCGCTGACGCTGCTGCCCGGCCACCCGCGTCTGGTGGTGAGCCGCACGATGAGCAAGGCGTTCGGTTTCGCCGGAGGGCGGCTGGGATACCTCGCGGCCGACCCCGCCGTGGTCGACGCCGTGCAGCTGGTCCGGCTGCCCTACCACCTCTCCGCGATCAGCCAGGCCGCCGCACGTGCCGCTGTCGTGCACCGGGCGTCGCTGCTCGCCACGGTGGAACAGATCAAGGAGCAGCGCGACCGGATCGTGGACACCCTGCGCGCCCGTGGCGTGCGGGTCGCCGACTCGGACGCCAACTTCGTGCTGTTCGCCACCGGCGACGATCAGAAAGCCGCCTGGCAGGCGTTCCTCGATCGCGGTGTGCTGATCCGCGACGTGGGACTGCCGGGCTGGCTGCGGGTCACCGCCGGCACCGAATCCGAGACCACCGCTTTCCTGACCGCCGCCGAGGAGATCCTGTCGTGACCCGTGCCGCGCGTATCGAACGCGTCACCAACGAGACCAAGGTGCTGATCGAGATCGACCTCGACGGCACCGGCAAGGGCGACCTGAGCACCGGCGTGGGCTTCTACGACCACATGCTCAACCAGCTCGCCAAGCACGGTGGGTTCGACCTGCTGGTGCGTACCGAAGGCGATCTGGAGATCGACTCGCACCACACCATGGAGGACACCGCGATCGCGCTCGGCGAGGCGTTCGCGCAGGCGCTCGGCGACAAGCGGGGCATCCGGCGGTACGGGTCGGCCACCATCCCGATGGACGAGGTGCTGGTGCGGGCCGCCGTGGACCTCTCCGGCCGGCCCTACGTGGTGCACGACGAGCCGCTGCTCACGCCGTACATCGGGCCGGTCTACGCCACCAGCATGACCCGGCACATCTTCGAGGCGTTCGGCCACGCGGCGAAGGTGACGCTGCACGTGGACGTGCTGCGCGCCTGCCGCCCCGGCGGCCACCCGGACGCGCACCACGTGGTGGAGGCCGAGTTCAAGGCGTTCTCCCGGGCGCTGCGCGAAGCCGTGGAGATCGACCCCCGCAACGCCGGTTCGCTGCCGTCCACCAAGGGGGTGCTGTGATCTCGCTGGTCCTGTTCGCGATCGCCGGCATCCTGGTCGGCGGGGTGATCCAGCTGGTCAAGTCGGGCGCCACCCGGTTCAGCATCGGGCTGACCGGTGTGCTGGCGGCGCTCGCCACGGCCGGTGGGCTCGCCTGGTGGCCGATGGGGGACGCGTAAATGTCTGAGCCTTCCCGCAGCGGAAAACAGAATGCAACACCGCGAAAGAATGTCGTAATTCTCGACTACGGCTCGGGGAACCTGCGGTCGGCGGAGCGGGCGGTGGCTCGTACCGGTGCTGATGTGACAGTGACCAGCGATCTCGCCGCCGCCGCCGAGGCGGACGGCCTGGTGGTGCCCGGCGTGGGGGCCTACGCGGCCTGCATGGCCGGGATCGAGGCGCTGAACGCCGGACCGGTGATCGCGGAACGGGTCGCGGCCGGCCGCCCGGTGCTGGGCATCTGTGTCGGCATGCAGATCCTGTTCGACTCCGGCGTCGAGCACGGCGTGGAGTCCAAGGGGCTCGGGCTGCTGCCCGGCTCGGTCACGAAGCTCGCAGCCGAGCGGATCCCGCACATGGGCTGGAACACCGTCGAGGCGCCGCGGGACTCCCGGCTGCTGGCGGGTCTCGCCGGCGACGAACGGTTCTACTTCGTCCACTCGTACGCTGCTCAGGATCTTGATCGGCTGGTGGAAGCCGGCGCCGCGGTGACCACCGCGACCCACGACCTGCCGTTCGCCGCCGTGGTGGAAGCCGGTGCGCTCAGCGCCGCGCAGTTCCACCCGGAGAAGTCGTCGGATGCCGGCTACCTGCTGCTCCGCAACTGGGTCGCGGGCCTGGGGTGAGCAAGGAACGCGCGCGGCGGCGGGCCGAGAGGCTCGCCGTGCTGGAGAAGGAGAAGGCGGTCCGGGCGCGGAAGGTCGCCCGCCGCAGCCGTCTGCGGCAGGTCAAGCGTGACCTGACCCCGCGTTTCGGGCGCAACGGGCGGCTCTACCAGCGCAGCCGCCGCCAGCGGATCGGCATCGCGGTCGTGACGCTGCTGGCGATCGCCGCCGTCTGGACCTTCATCCCGGAACTGGCGCTCCGTGTCATCCTCACCGCACTGCTCGTCCTCGCCGTGCCGGCCCTCGTCGTCGTGGTGCTCGGCCGCCGTTCCGCATAGTCGTTTTTCGTAGTCGTTTTCTCGTAGGGAGAAACCCACGTGACCCTCCAATTGCTGCCCGCCGTTGACGTCGCCGACGGCCAGGCCGTCCGCCTGGTGCAGGGCGCCGCCGGTTCGGAAACCGCCTACGGCGACCCGCTCGAGGCCGCGCTGGCCTGGCAGAACGACGGCGCCGAGTGGATCCACCTGGTCGACCTGGACGCGGCCTTCGGCCGGGGCTCCAACGCCGAGCTGCTCGCCGACGTGGTGCGCCAGCTCGACGTGAAGGTGGAGCTCTCCGGTGGTATCCGCGACGACGAGTCGCTGACCCGCGCGCTCGCCACCGGCGCCACCCGGGTCAACATCGGCACGGCTGCGCTGGAGGACCCCGAGTGGTGTGACCGGATCTGCGCCGAGTACGGCGACCGGGTCGCGATCGGGCTGGACGTGCGGGGCCGTACCCTCGCTGCCCGGGGCTGGACCCGCGAGGGCGGCGACCTGTACGAGGTGCTCGCCCGCCTGGACAAGGCCGGCGCGTCGCGTTACGTGGTCACCGACATCACCAAGGACGGCACGATGCGCGGGCCGAACCTGGACCTGCTGCGTGAGGTCTGCGCCGCCACCGACAAGCCGGTGATCGCCAGCGGCGGCGTCTCCACTCTGGAGGACCTGCGGGCCCTCGCCACCCTGGAGTCGATCGGGGTGGAGGGCGTGATCGCCGGCAAGGCGCTCTACGCCGGCGCGTTCACGGTCCGCGAGGCGCTGACCGCCCTGGCCACTGTCTGATTGGTGGCCGCCTGATCCCAGGCGTCACGCAACGCCTCCTCGGCGGCCTTGATCGCAGGCCGGGCCGCCGAGGAGTCACGCCAGGCGATCACCACGCGCCGGGTGGGCAGCGGGGTGACCTCGACGACCCGGACGCCGTCGGGCAGGGCCGGGCGGGCCAGCCGGGGGATCAGGCCGACGCCGAGGCCGGCCGCGATCAGGGTCAGCTGGGTCTCGAACTCGCCGACCTGGAAGTCGGGGACCAGCCCGGGGAGTTTCCGGACCAGGTACTCGTAGCAGACGTCGCCGGCCCGGACGGCGATCCAGCGCTCGTGGCGAGCAGCCTCAAGGCTTATTTTTCCGCTTAACAGGTGATTCGTCGGCACGATGAGGTCGGCGTGGTCGGCGCCGATCTGGGTTTTCGTGACTGTGTCCGGATATTTCAGCCCCACCTCCGGCCAATCGTCCAGAACGGCCAGGTCCACGTGCCCCCGGCGGAGCAGTTCCAGCCCTTCGTGCGGGTTCACCTCGATCAAACCCGTGGTCAGCTGAGGATGATCGACGGCGAGCCGCCGCAGCGCATGCGGCATCAGCGCCCGGCACGCGGTGGCGAAGGCCGCCACGGTGAGCCGCCCGGTCACCGTGTCCCGGTGCGCGGCCAGCGCCGACTCGGCCTCGTGCACACTCGTCAGCACCCGCTCGGCGTGATCGGCGAGGACCCGGCCGGCGTCGGTGAGGCGCAGCCGCCGGCCGTCCTTCTCGACCAGGACCGCTCCGGTCTCGCGTTCGAGTTTCGCGATCTGCTGGGAGACGGCGGACGGCGTGCAGTGCAGAGCCTCACCCGCCGCGAGCACTGTGCCGTAACTCGCCACCGCGTGCAGCGCCCGTAGCCGGCCCAGGTCAATCATGTAGCGATGCTACATCGTCGGTGTAGGTTATTTTGCTGGTGCTTAACGGTTCTCCGGGTGAACGCTGGAGCGCATGAGACCGCGCCACCTCGCCCTCGCCGTCGCCGTCGCGGCGATCTGGGGCTTCAACTTCGTCGCCATCGACGCCGGGCTCGACCACTTCCCGCCGCTGATGTTCTCCGCCCTCCGCTTCGGTCTCGCGGCCTTCCCGGCGCTGCTCCTCGTCGGCCGCCCGCAGGTGCCGTGGCGCTGGGTCATCGCCGTCGCCCTGATCCTCGGCGTCACCAAGTTCTCGCTGCTCTTCGCCGGGATGGCGGCCGGGATGCCGGCCGGGCTCAGCTCGCTCGTCCTGCAGAGCCAGGCGATCTTCACGATGCTCTTCGCGGTGCTGTTCCTCCGCGAACGCCCGCGCCGGATCCAGATCGCCGGCCTCGCCGTCGCGGTCACCGGCGTCCTCGTCGTCGCCACCCGGATGGGCGCCAACCTCCCCGCGTTCCTGCTGGTCATCGGCGCGGCGGTGGCCTGGGGCCTGTCGAACGTCGCCACCCGCAAAGCCTCGCCGCCGGACAGCCTGCGCTTCATGGTCTGGGTCAGCGCGCTCGCCACCGGCCCGCTCGTCGTGCTCTCGCTGCTGATCGACGGCCCGTCCGCCGATCTTGCCGCGCTCCGCGCGATCAACACCGAGGCCCTGCTCTCACTGCTCTACATCGCGCTGGTCAGCACGCTCGCCGGCTTCGCCGGCTGGGGATTGCTGCTACGGGTGTACGGGGCAGCGACCGTCGCGCCGTTCTCGATGCTCGTCCCCTTCTTCGGGATCGCCTCCGCCGCCGTCTTCCTCGGCGAACCGGTCTACCTGGTCGACGTCCTCGGTGGGGTGCTCGTGGTCGGCGGTGTGCTTCTGGGACTGGTCCGGGGGGATCTCTTCTCCGGAAGACGCCTGGTTAGGGTGGAGGCATGACGGTCGCGGTTCGTGTGATTCCCTGCCTGGACGTGGATGCCGGCCGGGTGGTGAAAGGCGTCAACTTCGTCGACCTGCGGGACGCCGGTGACCCGGTGGAGCTGGCCGCCGCCTATGACGCCGCCGGCGCCGACGAGCTGACCTTCCTCGACGTGACCGCCTCCTCCGACGACCGGGGCACGATGCTCGACGTGGTGCGGCGCACCGCCGAGTCGGTCTTCATCCCGCTCACCGTGGGCGGCGGCGTCCGCTCGGTGGAGAACGTGGACGTGCTGCTGCGCGCCGGCGCCGACAAGGTGGGCGTGAACACCGCGGCGATCGCCCGTCCCGAGCTGATCCGGGAGATCGCCGAGCGGTTCGGCAACCAGGTGCTGGTGCTCTCGCTCGACGTGCGTCGCTCGCCGGACCAGCCGAGCGGCTGGGAGGTCACCACCCACGGCGGCCGCCGCAGCGCCGGTCTGGACGCGATCGAGTGGGCGGCTCGGGTGGCGTCGCTGGGCGCCGGCGAGATCCTGCTGAACTCGATGGACGCGGACGGCACCAAGGCCGGCTTCGACCTGGAGCTGATCGGCGCGGTCCGGGCCGTCGTCGACATCCCGGTGATCGCCAGTGGCGGCGCGGGCGCGGTCGGGCACTTCCCGCCGGCGGTGGACGCCGGGGCGGACGCGGTGCTGGCGGCGAGCGTGTTCCACTTCGGTGACCTGACGATCGGCGAGGTCAAGGGCGCTCTGCGCGAGGCCGGCAACCCGATCCGCTGACCGGTCGCGGCCCCCTCTGCGTGGGAGGCGGGTGGGCTGCGCGCCCCCCGTTCCACACGCTGCGATGGGGTCAGCGGCCGTCGGCGAGGCGCAGGCGGTACTCGCGGAGCGCGGCTGTGTAAGCCTGCTCGGTCAGGGACCAGTCGGTGTCGCCGGGGGCCGGGCCGCGGTTCAGCTGGGCCTGCAAGGTCATCACGGCTGAGGAGAGGCCGCTGAACGGTCGTGTGCGCCAAAGCTGCTCACCGGCCGGAGCGACCTCGATCAGGTCGTCGTCCACGGTGATCAGACCGGCGCCGGCCAGGCGGCGCACCGACTCCTCGATGTCCTCGCGGCTGGGCACGCTGTGGTGCAGGAAGTCGGCCGCCGCCAGCAGGTCGGCCAGGGTGGCCCCGGTGACCGGCAGGGCGGCGTGCATCGCCCGGTCGCGTTCCAAACGCTCGGCGATGACCGCGGAGACGAAGATCCAAGCGTCGTTCCAGTGCCAGTCGCCGACCCCCATGCCGCAATGATGCCGTGTGGTGGCCCGACCCGGAAGCGAATGTGTCCGGATGATCAACGCGCCGTGGACGGCGGCGGAAGTGGATCCATTGCTATGGGACCGGCATCGGGCGCACATCGGGGCCGGCGCCCGCCACGGCGTGGCCGGCACGGGGGCGCACGGTGAGCGCCGGCAGGAAGAGGTGGACCAGGGGACCGATCGTCACGGCGTACGCGATGGTCCCGATCCCTGCTGTTCCGCCGAGCAGGAAGCCGGCGCCGAGCACGCTCAGCTCGAGGCCGGTGCGGATCAGCCGCAGGGAGATCTTGGGAAAGCGGGCGGCGAGGCCGGTCATCAGCCCGTCGCGGGGTCCGGGGCCCATCCGGGAGCCGATGTAGAGGCCGGTGGCGAAACCGTTCAGCAGGATGCCGCCGACCAGGTAGCCGATCCGGGCCGGAAGCGCCTCGCCGGCCGGGAGCACCGCGAGGGCGGCGTCGGCGGAGAAGCCGACCACGACCAGGTTCGCGACGGTGCCGAAGCCGGGCCGCTGGCGCAGCGGGATCCAGAGCAGCAGCACCGGCACGCCGACCAGCAGCACGATCCAGCCGAAGCTGATCCCGGTCACCTCGGAGAGTCCCTGATGGAACACGTCCCAGGGGTTCAGCCCGAGGTTCGACTCGACCATGAGGGCCATCGACACCCCGTAGAGGAAGAGTCCGACGAACAGTTGCGGCACGCGCCGTAAGAGGTCCATGCTTGCCACTCTTAATGCCAATCCGGCTTTGTTAAAGTGCCAATCGAGCGGAGGTGGCTATGACAACGTCGGTACGAGGTGACCAATTGGCCCGGCTGCTGGGGCGGTGGCACTCGTTGCCCGGTCGCCGGCGCAGCCCTGACTACGCCGCGCTGGCCGGCGCGGTCCGCGGTCTGCTCGCCGACGGGCGGCTGGCCCTCGGCGTGCGGCTGCCGGCCGAGCGGGAGCTCGCCGAAGCGCTGGCGATCAGCCGCACCACGGTGTCCGCGGCGTACCGGGCTCTGCGCGAGACCGGCCACCTGACCAGCCGGCGCGGCGCGGGCAGCTGGACCACGCTGCCGCACGGCCACCGGGTCGCCACCTCCGGACTGTGGACGCCGGACGACGATCTCGACATGATCGATCTCGGCTGTGCCGCGTCGGCCGCCCCGGTCGAGCTCGTGCCGGCCGCCCGGGCCGCCGCCGACGACCTGCCGCGATACCTGGGCAGCGCGGGGTACCACCCGACCGGGTTGCCCGAGCTGCGGGCGGCGGTCGCCGAGGCGTACACGGCCCGGGGTGTGACCACCTCACCCGAGCAGATCATGATCACCAGCGGCACCCAGCAGGCCCTCGACCTGGTGCTGCGGCTCTCCGTGCCGGTGGGGTCGCCGGTGCTCGTGGAGACGCCGACGTACCCGAACGCGCTGGCCGCGCTCGCCGCCCGGCGTGCCCGGATCAGCACCCACGGCCTCGACATCGAGACCGGCTGGGACGGCGAGATGCTCCTCGGCGCCCTGCGGCAGACCAGGCCCCGGCTCGCGTACGTCATTCCCGAGTTCCACAATCCGACCGGTCACCTGATGCCTGCCGAGCTGCGGGAACGTCTCGTGGCCGGCGCACACGCGGCAGGCGCCGAACTGGTCGTTGACGAGTCCTTCGTCGACCTGCCGCTGGACGGTCAGGAGATGCCGCCGCCGGTCGCGGTCTTCGACAGGCACTCGCGCGTCACGTCGATCGGGGGGATGAGCAAGGCGTACTGGGGAGGGCTGCGGATCGGCTGGGTCCGCGCCTCGGCGCCGCTCGTGCAGCGGCTCGCCGCGATCCGGGTCGGCGTCGACATGGGCAGCCCGGTGCTGGAGCAGCTGGTCGCCGTCCACCTGCTCCGCGGTGCGCCGGAGATCGTGGCGGCCCGGCGCGCGCAGCTGCGATTCCGCCGGGACGCCGTGGTGACCGCGCTGCGCGAGATGCTGCCGGAGTGGCGGTTCGTGGTGCCGGCCGGCGGGGTGACGCTCTGGGCGGAGCTGGACGGGCCGATCTCCAGTGCTCTCTCCCGGGCCGCCGAGGATCTCGGAGTGCGGCTCGCGCCCGGCCCGCGGTTCGGGCTGGACGGGACGCTGGAACGGTTCCTGCGGGTGCCGTTCACGCTGGCGGCCGACGACCTGGTGGAGGCGGTCCGGCGGATCGCGGCGGTCCGGCACGACCTCGATCATGCGCCACGCCCGACCTGGCGCAGCCCCGTGGTGATCACCTGACCGGCCGTTCGGCGCGCCGGACGAGCGCACGGAAAACGGGGCCGGACAGATCCGGCCCCGTTGCGAATGTCCAGGTCAGAGCTGGGCGAGCGATCCCGCGTACATCTTGTCGATCTGCTCGGCGAAGTTGGTCTCCACGCTGCGCCGCTTGATCTTCATGGACGGGGTGACCTCGCCGGCCTCGATGCTGAGGTCGCGGGGGAGGATCGCGAACTTCTTGATCGTCTCCCAGCGGTTCAGCTTGCCGTTGAGCTCGGCGATGAAGCCCTCGACCAGTTTCTCGGTCTCCGGCGCGGCCACGATCTCCGGGTAGCTCTTGCCGGCGAGCGGGCCGCTCTGCGCCCACGCCGTGATCGCGTCCTCGTCGAGCGAGATCAGCATGGTGACGAAGTTGCGGTTCTGACCGATGACGATCGCCTGCGACGTGTACGGGCAGACCGCCTTGAACGCGCCCTCGATCGCCGAGGGGGCGATGAACTTGCCGCCGGACGTCTTGACCAGGTCCTTCTTCCGGTCCGTGATCTTCAGGTAGCCGTCGGCGTCGAGCTCGCCGATGTCACCGGTGCGCAGGAAGCCGTCCTCGGTGAACGCCTCGGCGGTGGCCTCCGGCAGGTTGTGGTAACCCCGCATGACCGGCGCGCCGCGCAGCAGCACCTCGCCGTCGGTGTCGATGCGCACCTCGAGGTCGCCGACCGGCTGGCCGACCGTCCCGATCTTGAGCTTGCCGCGGCGGTTCACCACGTTCGCCGCGCAGGCCTCGGTCATGCCGTAGCCCTCGAGGATCGGCAGGTTCGCCGCCGCGAAGAACTCCGAGATGTCCCGGCTCAGCGCCGCCGAGCCGCTGACCAGCACCCGCAGGTTGCCGCCGAGCTTCTGCTGGAGTTTCGAGAAGACCAGTTTCTCGGCGATCGAGTACTGCAGGGCCAGGCCCGCCGGGACCGGCTTGCCGGCCTGCTGCAGCGCGACCCTCTTCTTGCCGGTCGCGACCGCCCAGGCGAAGATCTTCGGCTTGAGGCCGCCGCCGGCCGTGCCGCTCGTGACGGTCTTGTTGTAGACCTTCTCGAAGATGCGGGGCGGGGCGCACATCAGCGTCGGCTTGATCACCGCGAGGAGGTCGATCAGCCGGTCCACCCGGCCGTCGACGTAGGTCGGGACGCCCACGTGCACGATGCCGCAGAGCAGCGTCTTGCCGAACGCGTGCGACATCGGCAGCCAGAGGTAGTGCAGGTCGTCCGGGGAGAAGAGGCCCAAGTCCTCCTGCGCCACCCCCTCCCAGGTCCAGCCCTTGTGCAGCAGCTCGACGCCCTTGGGGCGGCCGGTGGTGCCGGAGGTGTAGATCAGGGTGGCGACGTTGTCCGGGCTGAGCTGGGACACCACGTCGTCGATCAGCGACGGGTTCGCCCGCAGGGCCGCGGCGCCGAGCTCCTCGAGCTCGGCCAGGGTGATCTGCGGCGGGGTTGCGCCGGCGTCGGCGGGCCCCTCGATGATCACCACCTTGGTCACGGCCGTCTCCACGCCGGAGATCTTCAGCGCCTGCTTCGCGTTCTCCGCGATCAGCACCTTCGACCCGGAGTCGGAGACGATGAACTGGGTGTCCTCCGGCTCGGTGGTCGGGTAGACGGTGGTCGCGGCCGCGCCGGCCACGTTGATCCCGAGGTCGGCGAGGATCCACTCGAGCCGGGTGTTGGAGAGGATCGCGACCCGGTCCTCCAGGCCGACGCCCAGCTCGCGCAGACCGGCGCCGATGGCTCGGCAGCGGTCGCCGACCTGGCGCCAGGTCAGCCACTCGGGACCGGTGTCGGTCGCGTTCGGCTTCGCCAGCGCCCGGGCATCGGGGGTTTTCGCCACGCGCTGAAAGAGCATGTCCGGAATTGACCGGTAGGGAACCTCGAGAGCCATATCGGGCGCCGCCTTCGACCTGAACGGGGAGCTGGTAACGTCGGTGTTACCGCACAGTAATATGTGTCCGGCACCACGGCTAGACTGCGGGATCAACCAACTTCACCGGCGGAACGCCCTCTATCCTAGTCAGCCCCCATGTGAGGTCCAGAGCGCCGCCGGGCTCACAGCTGTTTGTCAGGGCGCGGTGACGCCGCCGGGATACGCGCTGTGACGAAGCCATGGATCACCGCGCCGGCCGCGATGGCGAGTCAGGCGAGCAGTGAGGCCGGCCCGGGTGGTCGGATCGACCTGTTCACACGCCCAGTTTCGCGGTGCGCAGCCGCTCGGCGACGGCCGGATCGCCCTCGACGGTCACCCGCGCGGCGCGCTGCCGCCCGAAGAAGAAGACCGCCAGCTCACCGGCGTCGCCGCGCACCGAGACCTGCGGGTTGTCGCCGGTCAGCGCGGGCGCGAGGCCGGTCGGCGTGATCTCGGCGGCGATGCCCAGCCGGCGCAGCGAGGCACGGGAGATGAGTTTCACGGTCCGCCACAGCGAGGCCTCGAACCCGGGCGTCAGGGCGCGCGGCTGCCAGCCCGGCGCAGCGCGGCGCACGTCCTCGTGGTGAATGAAGAACTCCAGCGTGTTGGCGAGCGGGTCGACCACCGGGTTGGTCATCAGCCCCCAGGACGGCGGGTTGCGCACCTGGTCGACGAGTTGCTCGTAGGGTAGGGCGGCACGGGACAGGCGGATCCTCTCCCCGTACCCGGCAAGGGGTTTGATCATCATGCCGGCCGAGGCGTCCGGCCGGCGCTCCCGGACGACGAGGTGGGCGGCCAGGTCGCGTGTGGTCCAGCCCTCGCAGAGCGTGGGCGCCTCCGGCCCCGTGCTGAGCATCAGGTCGGCGAGGAGGGCACGTTCCCGACGGGCATAGTTCGTCACCGGTCGATCCTAGTCGGTGTAACGCTGCACACAATGTAAACAAGTTGTTGATTCGGCAGGATGGACAGGTAAGGCCGGGAGCCCCGGCGAACACTTACCAGTCGGGTAGGACATTGAGCGGCAGGGCCAGCAATGACGTGCTGGGACGGGGACTGCGTGTGCTCGGCCAGGCGATCCGGACCGAGCCACGGCTCTTCGTGATCAGCTCGATCGGCAGCAGCGTCTTCGGTTTCTTGATCATTGCCAACTCGTACGTGGTCGGCTTCGTCACCGGCCACGTGATCGTGCCGGCGTTCGCGGCCGGGAGCGTGCGCACCGCCTCGCTCGCGCTTGTCGTGGCGCTCCTGGTGGGCATCAGCGGGCTGCGCGTGGCGAGCATCTTCGGCCGGCGTCTCGGCGCCGGATACATGCAGTTCCGGCTGCAGGCGCGGTATCGGCGGGCGGTGACCCGGCGCTATCTGTCGCTGCCGCCGGCCTGGCATCAGCGGCACGCCACCGGCACCCTGCTCTCCAACGCGAACTCCGACGTGGAGGCCTCCTTCGGGCCGATCGCGCCACTGCCGTTCGCGGTCGGCACGATCGTGATGATCTTCGGAGCGATGATCGCGCTCTTCCTCACCGACTGGGTGCTCGCGCTGGTCGGGGTCGCGCTCTTCCCGACCCTGTTCGCGCTGAACCTGGCCTACTCCCGGCGGATGTCGCCGCGGCAGATCCACGCCCAGCGGATGCGTGCCAAGGTCAGCGCGGTGGCGCACGAGAGCTTCGACGGCGCCCTGGTGGTCAAGACGATGGGCCGGGAGGCGGACGAGTCCCGCCGGTTCGGCGTCTTCGTCACCGAGCTGCGCGACGCGCTGATCTCGGTGGGCCGGCTGCGCGGCGTCTTCGACCCGCTGATGGACAGCCTGCCCAGCGTCGGCACGCTCGCCGTGCTGCTGATCGGCACGTGGCGGCTGCAGAGCGGGGCGATAAGCGTGTCCGAGCTGGTCAGCGTCGCGTTCCTTTTCACCGTTCTGGCGTTCCCGGTGCGCGCGATCGGGTGGGTGGTCGGCGAGCTGCCGCGCAGCGTGGCCGGATGGGAGAGGGTCCAGGCCGTCCTTTCGGCCGAGGGCGACCTTCGGTACGGGGATGCGACAGTCCCCGGCAGCGGCCCCGCCGAGCTCCGCTTCGAGCAGGTGAGTTACCGCTACGCCCAGGGCCCGGCCGTCCTGGAGGACGTGACGTTCACCGTCCCGCCCGGCAAGACCGTGGCCCTGGTCGGCGCGACCGGTTCCGGCAAGTCCACGATCGCCGCGCTCGCCATCCGCCTGGTCGACCCGGACTCCGGCAGCGTCGCCCTGGACGGGGTGAAACTGCCCGACCTGTCCGCCGCCGCCCTGGCCGGCGCGGCCGCGCTGGTACCGCAGATCCCGTTCGTCTTCGACGACACCGTGCGCGGCAACATCTCCCTGGACCGGCCCGGCGTCGACGACGACCGGGTGTGGCACGCGCTGCGGCTGGCGCAGGCCGACCGGTTCACCGCGGGCCTGCCGGACGGGCTGGACACCGAGGTCGGCGAACGTGGCACCTCGCTCTCCGGCGGGCAGCGGCAACGGCTCACCCTGGCCCGCGCGCTCGCTGGACGCCCGCGTCTGCTGGTCCTGGACGACGCGACGAGCGCGGTTGATCCGCGTGTGGAGGCCGCCGTGCTCGGCGCGCTGCGGGACGGGGACGCGGGCGCCTCGATCCTGGTCGTGGCGTACCGGCGGGCCACCATCGCCCTCGCCGACCAGGTGGTCTACCTGCACCAGGGCCGGGTGGTGGCGACCGGGACACATCGTGAGCTGATGGCGGCGCAGCCGGGTTACGCCGACCTGGTCACCGCGTACGAGAAGGCGGAGAACCGATGAGCGCCGACGGAACCGTCGCGACGATCAAGCGGGGGCTGGCGCTCTCCCCGGAGCTGCGCACCGGCATCGCCGGCACGATCGGTCTGGCGATGCTGCAGATGGCCGGCCGGGTGGCCGTGCCGATCGCCATCCAGCAGGGCATCGACCGGGGGATCAACGCGCCGGGCGGCCCGGACCCGGGCGTCGTGCTCACCGTGGTCCTGCTGACGCTCGTCGCGCTGATGATCTCCACGCTCTGCGGGTACCTGATGACCCGGCGGCTCTTCACGGTCAGCGAGACGGCGCTCGGCGCGCTGCGCTCCCGGACCTTCCGGCACATCCACGACCTGTCGATGCTGCACCAGCAGTCCGAGCGGCGCGGCTCGATGGTGTCCCGGGTGACGAGCGACGTCGACCAGATCTCCCAGTTCCTGCAGACCGGTGGCATCCAGTTGCTGCTCGCCAGCGGCCAGCTGATCGTCTCCACCGTGGTGATGGCGGTCTACTCCTGGCAGCTCACCATCGTGGTGCTGCTCGCGTTCGGCCCGGCGGTCGCGGTGATCCGGCTCTTCCAGAAGCGGCTCGCGTCCGTCTACGGCACGGTCCGCGAGCGCACCGGCGTGATGCTGGGCGCCGTCGCCGAGAGCGTGGTCGGCGCCACCGTGATCCGCTCCTACGGGGTGGCGGACCGCACCGGCCGGCGCCTGGACACCGCGATCGACGACCTGCGGGTGGCGCAGCAGAAGGCGCTCAAGACCAGCGTGACCAGCTTCTCCAGTGGTGAGATCGGCGCCGGGCTGGCGCTGGCCGGCGTGGTGGTGGCCGGCACGCTGCTCGGTGTGGACGGCGGCCTCACGGTGGGACAGCTCACCGCGTTCCTGTTCCTGGTGACGCTCTTCATCCAGCCGGTGCAGATCGCCACCGACATGCTGAACGAGGCGCAGAACGCGGTTGCGGGCTGGCGCCGGATCCTGGACGTGCTGGACGTCGAGCCGGACGTGGCCGACCCGGACGACCGGGGTGTGCCGCTGCCGGTGGGCCCGCTGTCGGTGCGGTTCGCCGACGTGTCGTTCCGCTACCCCGGTGGGCCGATCGTGCTCGCCGACGTCGATCTGGAGATTCCGGCCAGGACGAAGGTCGCGGTGGTGGGGGAGACGGGCAGCGGCAAGACCACGTTCGCGAAGCTGCTCACCCGCCTGATGGACCCCGCCGCGGGCGAGGTTCTGCTGGGCGGGACGCCGCTCACCTCGGTGCGGTTCTCGTCGCTGCGCTCGCGCGTGGTGATGGTGCCGCAGGACGGCTTCCTCTTCGACGCGACGGTGGCCGAGAACATCCGGTTCGCCGAGCCGGGCCTCTCCGACGATCAGCTGCGGGAGGCCTTCGGCGAGCTCGGGCTCGGCGATTGGCTCGCCGGCCTGCCGGCCGGGCTCGAAACCCCGGTGGGCGAGCGCGGCGAGGCGCTCAGCGTGGGGGAGCGGCAATTGGTGGCATTGGTACGGGCCTACGTCGCCGACCCGGATCTGCTGGTGCTCGACGAGGCGACCAGCGCGGTGGACCCGGCCACCGAGGTGCGGCTGCAGCACGCGCTTGACCTGGTCACCCGCGGGCGGACCACGGTGGCGATCGCGCACCGGTTGTCGACGGCTCAGGCCGCCGACGAGGTGATCGTCGTGGACGCGGGCCGCGTCGTGCAACGCGGCCCGCACTCACGCCTCGTCGCCGAGGATGGTTCGATCTACGCCAAGCTCTACGCCAGCTGGTTGGAACAGACGCGCTGACCGGTTGTTTCCCGGTGAGATGAGCGCGTCGCCCGCCGCGGCTGCCTCCGGCTTGTTGAACAGCCGGGGCAACCGCGGCGAGAAACCCGCCATCTCAGCGATTCGAGAGCCGCCTCATCAGCGGGCGTAGTACTCCACGACCAGCTGCTCGTCGCAGAGAACCGGGACCTCGGAGCGCTGCGGCGCCCGGACCACGGTGGTGCGCAGCTCCTCGAGGACCGTCGACAGGTACGGCGCGGTCGGCCCATCGATGTGGGTGCCGGTCGCGGCGATCTGGAACGGCGGCTTCGAGCGGCTGGTCTCCTTGACCTCGATGACCTGACCCGGCTTCAGCTTGTAGCCGGGGCGGTCCACCTTCTTGCCGTCCACGGTGAAGTGACCGTGCACGACCAGCTGGCGGGCCTGGTAGATGGTCCGGGTGAAGCCGGCGCGGAACACGGTCGCGTCGAGGCGGCGCTCGAGCAGCGTGACCATCGTCTCGCCGGTCTTGCCCTCGGCCTTGTGCGCGGCGTCGTACGCGGCCCGCATCTGGACCTCGCTGATGTTGTACTGGTGGCGAAGCCGCTGCTTCTCCAGGAGCCGGACCTGGTAGTCCGAGCTCTTCCGGCGTCCCCGGCCGTGCACGCCCGGCGGGAACGGACGACGCTCGAAGTACTTGACGCACTTACGCGTCAGCGGAATTCCGAGAGCTCGCGAGAGCTTCGCCTTGGGTCGAGAGTTGTTCAACAGAGATCTCCTGTTACGGTAAGCCTTGCCTAACTTAGGTAAGCCTAACCGGTGCCCGGAGGTGCTCGTCATGCAACCCAGTCCCGCCGAGATCGCGCGCACGCTTTCCGCCGGTCACCTGCCCGCCGTGGCCCACATCGCCTGCCGTCCCGGACCCGTTCCGGTCCGGCACGTGACAGACGCGCAGGGTCGCGTGCTTCTGCTAGTGCCCAGCGAGGGTACCCTCGCCGCCGCGCTTCGGCCACAGGACGGAAACGACGACACCGCGCTCGTCCTCGACATCCGGGACGTGCCGCCGATGGCGTCCTCTCCGACGCTGGGCCGGGTCTGGGTGTCCGGCTGGGCCGTGCAGCTCACCGGCGAGGACGCCCGGGCCGCGGCGCTCGACTACGCGGACACCGACGCCTGCGGTGACCTGCTCGACATCGGCGAGAGCCAGCTGCTCTACCGGATGGACGTCGCCGAGGTCCGGTACGAGCGCAACGAGAACCTCATCGAGATCGACCCGGAGGACTACGCCGAGGCGACGCCGGATCCGCTGCGGACCGTCGAGTTCGACCTCATCGCCGACCTCGCCGACCACCACGTCGAGGAGATGAGCGACTACGTGAAGAGGCAGCTCGGCCCGGCCGCCAAGCCCGGTGACGAGCCGCGGGTGGTGCGGATGGACAGGTACGGCTTCCTGGTCCGGATGGGCAAGAACCGCAGCGCCCGGCTGGCCTTCCCTCGCCCGGTCACCGACCGGCACGACCTGGCGCACCTGCTGCACCCGATCCTCTGCCGGCGTTGCACGTCGGACAGCGCCGCCGGCCACACGGCCGCCTAGCGCCCCCGGGCGCTCCCTGAGCGGGTGGGATCCCGCAGCCCCCTTCTGCCGCCGTCGGGCTGCGGGATCCCACCTTCGTGCTCTGCCGGCCGGTGCCGCGGACGGCAGAGCACACCAAACCACAGACGACGACGGGCGACACCTTCCGGTGCCGCCCGTCGTTGCCGTTCTCACACTGTTCTTACTCTTGTTCAGAGGGAGAGGATCCGCTCCAGGAACTCCCGGTAGTTGCGCATCGCCATCCGCATGCTCTCGGTGTCCGGCGTGCCGGTGCCGCGCAGCGGGTCCAGGTCGTCCCGCTCCGCGAGCAGCACCTCGGTGAGCTCGTTCACCGCGTCGGTGAGCAGGTCGTGCGCCCGGGTCAGAGCGTTGACCGGGTCGTCGACGAACTCCGCCTTCACCTCGTGCCAGGCCGCCCGGAAGTGCCGCGCCGCGTCCTCGTCCCAGACGGTACGAGTGACCTCGGCCTGGTAGGTGGGCGGCTCCTCGTCCGCAGTGGACCGGCGGCCGGTCCGGCGAATCGGTTCGACGTCCTCCAGGCTGGCCGAGCGGTGCGTCAGCGAGTGCCCGTCCTCCTCGGCGCCGCGGCGGGCGCCGCCCACGGAGAGGCCCGTCACACCGGAGTCCGGGAACGAGAACGAGGTGAACTCGGCCGGGGGCGGTGTCACCGAACCGGCGCCCGGTGCGGCCGGGGTCACCGATGCGACGCCGAACGCCTCACCGCCGGAGCGGCCCAGGCTGTAGCCGCTCGGGCCGAACCCGTACCCGCCGTCGGCGGCCGGCGGCAGCGCCACTGTCTCGCTGGCCCGGTCCGCCGCGAGGTCCGGCGGGGTACGCGTCGCCGGGATCTGCACGGTCGGGTACTGGATCGCCGCGGCGGTCGCGCTGGAGACCGGCGCGCCCGACGTGGGCGCCTCGGCGGCCGGCTCGGTCACCGTCTCCGGAGTCTCCGCGTGCGGCGCGCCGGAGACCGGCTCGAGCGGCGGGTGGTCCGGAGTGAACGCCTGCGCCGGCGGGTACGCGAACCCGGGCGAGACCGGAGCGCCGGAGACCGGCCCGGCAGCCGGGCTGCCCGAGGTCGGCGTGACGGGGTGGTTCGCGCTCGGCACCGTCGCCCAGCCGGCGGCAGCGGCGGGCTTCTCCTCGCCGGTGTCGCCGGAATCGCCGGGCGCCGCCTGGCCGTCCGGGCCCGACGCCTCGCCGGTTTGGGCGTAACCGGGCGCCCCTGCCCGTCCGTTCATGTCTTCACGTCCGTTCTCGTCGCTGGGCCCCGCCCTGTCGGCGGCGTCCTGATCGGCGTCCGGTGGCGTCTCCGCCGCCGGTTCGTCCGCCGGTGTCGCTCCGGACGGCTCGTCGCCGTCCGGTTTTTCAGCGACTAGAGAGTCGCCGGGATCGGCGACTTCCGCAACCGGAGCTTCCGCGGGCCGGTCCTCCGGGAGTTCCGGCGCGGGCTCCGGCGCGGGTGGTGGCTCGGCGGCGGCCGGGGTGCGGCCGCCGAACAGGAACCGCCCGGTCCCGCCGAGTCGGAACCCGCCGAAGGCGCCGTCCCGGTTCGGAGCGGGGTCACCGGCCTCCGGCTCCTGGGACTTTACGTCCTGAGCCGGCCCGGGCTGGTCGTCCGTGGGGACTGAGTGATCAGGATCGCGGGCCGGTGTGCCGGAGAACGGACGGCCACCGGCAGGAGAGCGCTGACCGGACCGCCGGGCCGCCCGGTTCAGTCCGAACGGGTCGGAGGAGGCAGCCGCAGGGACCTGTGCGAGAGGGCCCGGTGCGACCGGGGGGATCTGCGCGACCTGGGGGATCTGCGCGACCTGGGGAACCGGGGCGGTCGGCGGGATCGGCGCGGCCGGCCGCACGAAACCGGCGAGCAGGTCGGCCGGCGTCTCCGGGGGCTCCGGACCGCGGCGGGAGCCGAGCGCCACCATCTCCGCGTCCTCCCCGGCCGGGTACGCCGCCGGGGCCGGGCCGTCCGCATCGGGACGGACCTGCCAGAAGCGGGCGAGGCCGGGTGAGGGCCGGGTGTTGTCGGGGCTGGACGTCGGGTCCATTTCGGTTGTCACCACTCCCGTTCGCGAGTGCGCACCCACCGAAGGCTGTCGTCACGTGCGCAGACTCGCCCAGGGCGGCGGGTGCCGGGTAGTCAGGCACGTACCGCGCTTGGGCGACGGTACCGCTCCGCAAGGCCCAGCACACCCCCGGTTACCGGATCGTGGGCCCCCTGCGGGTCGTTACCGGCGCGCGAACGGATGGGGGAGAATCCAGTCCGTGCCCGTACCCGAAACAGAGACGACCCTCGACCCGGCGATCGCCGCCAGGCTCAAGCGCAACCCGGACGGACTCGTCGCCGCGATCGTGCAGGAGCACGGCACCGGCGACGTCCTGATGCTCGCCTGGATGGACGACGAGGCGCTGCGCCGCACGCTCGCCACCGGCCGCGCCACCTACTGGTCCCGCAGCCGGAACGAGTACTGGGTGAAGGGCGCCACCTCCGGCCACCACCAGCAGGTGCGGAAGGTGTCGCTGGACTGTGACGGCGACGCGCTGCTGCTCACCGTGGTGCAGACCGGCGCGGCCTGCCACACCGGCACGCACACGTGCTTCACCGACGACCTGGCTGTGGAGGAGTCATGACCAGCGGAGCCACCACACCCGGTGAGTCGGAGTTCCTGCGGAGCCGGAAACGGGTCGTGCCGGTCACCCGCAAGCTGCTCGCGGACGGTGAGACGCCGGTCGGCGTCTACACCAAGCTGGCCGGCGGGCCGGGCACCTTCCTGCTGGAGTCGGCGGAGCAGGGCGTCGCCTGGTCGCGGTACTCCTTCGTCGGTGTCCGCAGCGCCGCGACGCTGGTGGAGAAGGACGGTCAGGCGGCATGGCTCGGGACGCCTCCGGAAGGCGTACCGCTGGGGGGTGATCCGGTCGCGGCCCTGCGCGAGACGGTGGCCGCGCTGACCGGTGGGGCCGCGCCCGCGGAGGGTCTGCCCCCGCTCACCGGCGGCATGGTCGGCTATCTCAGCTACGACCTGGTCCGCCGGTTCGAGCGGCTCCCGGCCACCGCGTCCGACGACGTGCCGCTGCCCGAGATCGGCATGATGCTCGCCACCGATCTGGTGGTGCTCGACCACCACGAGGGGTCGGCGCTGCTGGTGGCGAACGCGGTGCTCGGCGAGGACGCCGACGACGCGGCCCGGCTCGCCGCCTACCACCAGGCGGTCGGCCGGCTGGACGCGATGACGACCGCGCTGTCCCGGCCCACCCCGCCGATGGTCTCCACGGTGGACCGGCAACCGGCCGGTGAGCCGGTCAGCCGGACCGGGCCGGGGGAGTACCAGAAGGCGGTGGAGACGGCGAAGGAGGCGATCCGGGCCGGCGAGTGCTTCCAGATCGTGGTGGCGCAGCGGTTCGAGCGGCCGACCGACGCGAACGCGCTCGACGTCTACCGGGTGCTGCGGGCCACCAACCCGAGCCCGTACATGTACCTGCTGCGCTTCGACGACTTCGACATCGTCGGCTCGTCGCCGGAGGCGCACCTCAAGGTCAGCGCGAACCGCACCGCGCTGTTGCACCCGATCGCCGGCACCCGCTGGCGGGGCGCCACCCCGGAGCAGGACGCCGCGCTCGCCGCCGAGCTGCTCGCCGACCCGAAGGAGCGGTCCGAGCACGTCATGCTCGTCGACCTGGGCCGCAACGACCTGGGCCGGGTCTGCGAGCCGGGGTCGGTCGAGGTGCCGGAGTTCGCCCGCATCGAGCGGTACAGCCACGTCATGCACATCGTCTCCACGGTCGTCGGCAAGCTGCGCGAGGACCGCACCGCCTTCGACGCGCTGGCCGCGACGTTCCCGGCCGGCACGCTCTCCGGGGCGCCGAAAGTGCGGGCCATGGAGATCATCGAGGAGCTGGAGCCGACCCGGCGCGGCCTCTACGGCGGCACGGTCGGCTACTTCGGATTCGCCGGTGACATGGACATGGCGATCGCGATCCGGACCGCGCTGCTCAAGGACGGCGTCGCCTACGTCGGCGCGGGCGCCGGCATCGTGGCCGACTCCGACCCGCCCGCCGAGGAGCAGGAGACCCGCAACAAGGCGGCCGCCGTGCTCGCCGCCATCGCCTCCGCCGAGACCCTGCGCGCGGCCCGATGACCACCCGCCGGACCCATCTCACCGCGATCGCCGCCTGCCTGGCCGGCGCCGGTCTCACCCTCTACGCCGTGACCCGGGTCTGGTCGGTCCAGGTCGAGCACCGGACCGGCCTCTCCGACCTGCGCACCGAGCAGACCGGCGCCGAGTCCCAGCCCTGGCTGATCGGGCTGGCGGTGGTCGCGCTGGCCGGGACCGGCGCGCTGCTCGCCACCCGGGGCAGGGTGCGGCGCGGGCTGGGCGTGCTGCTCGCGCTGATCGGCGTGGGCATCGTGGCCGGCGGCGTGCTGGCGCGCGTCACGCTGGACGCCGGTGAGGCCGGCGCCGCAGCCGCGATCTGGCCGGTGGCGTGCGTGCTGGGCGGCGCGGCCGTCGCGGCGGGCGGCGTGCTTGCCGCGCGGCACGGCCATCTCTGGTCGGCCATGTCAGCGAGGTACGAGCGGAGCAGCGCGCCCCCGCCGCAGCCGGATGTCTCGGCGGACAGCAGGACTCTGTGGGACGCGCTGGATCGAGGGGAAGATCCCACCGTTCGCTGAATCACCCATATGGGGTGTTTCAGCGGGCGGCGACCAGTTTCTGCGCGCGGGCGGCGCGCCGCGGGCTCGTCTTGATCATGGCGGCGACGGCGCGGCTGGTCTCGGCGCGAGCCTCGGCACGGGCGCGGTCGGCCTGGATGGCGGCCCACGCGTTGTCCCGCGCGGTGCGGACCTTCTCCGGGCCCACCACCACCTTCTGCACCTCGGTGACGACATCGGCCGCGAGCGCGACCAGGGTCCGGGAGACGGTGGCGAAACCCAAGGGCTGGGTGGGGGTCACAGTGGCCATGAGGTCGACTCCGCAATCATCGTCCGGCTGGCGGCAAACGCGTACGGGACGCACGGGCTGCCGGGACAAGTCTGCCCGAGTCACATGATGGTGGAGTCCTATTTCCGCACGGTGACGTCAGGGTCAACGCGCCGTGGTATCGGCCGTTCGGGGGAAGGGGCCCAGCGCAGCGGCTTGAGGACTTGCCGGAGGATGTGAGGGAGAAAACAGTTTCGCGGGGCAGCCTGGCATTATGCCCCAGCCCAATCCGTGAGGCGCGCCATACCCCGGCAGGGCGGGGGCGGCCGTCACCTCCTAGCATCGGGCCGAAGACACCCGGAGAGGGGAGTCATTACGTGACATCCGATCAGGCGGAAGCGGGCAGTGGCGGCCCCGCGAAAGCTCCGCAGAACGTTCTCGAGGAAATCCTCGCCGGTGTGCGTGAGGATGTAGCGGCGCGCCAGGAGCGCACGCCGCTGGAGAAGGTGCGTGAGCTCGCGGCGGCGGCTCCGCCCGCGATCGACGCGTACGCCGCGTTGCGCAAGCCCGGCGTGGCGGTGATCGCCGAGGTGAAGCGCTCGTCGCCGTCCAAGGGCACGCTCGCCGACATCCCGGACCCGGCCGAGCTGGCCGGGGAGTACGCGGCCGGCGGCGCGCGCTGCATCAGCGTGCTCACCGAGGGCCGCTGGTTCGGCGGCTCGCTGGACGACCTCGTCGCCGTGCGCAAGTCGGTCAAGATCCCGGTCCTGCGCAAGGACTTCGTGGTCTCCAGCTATCAGGTGCACGAGGCGCGGGCACACGGCGCCGACCTGGTGCTGCTGATCGTCGCGGCCCTCGAGCAGAACGTTCTGGTCGGCCTCCTGGAGCGCATCGAGTCGCTGGGCATGACCGCCCTCGTCGAGGTGCACAACGAGGAGGAGGCGGACCGGGCGCTGGAGGCGAACGCGAAGGTCATCGGGGTCAACGCCCGCGACCTGCGCACCCTCGAGGTGGACCGGTCGGTCTTCGAGCGCATCGCGCCGGGCCTGCCGAACAACGTGGTCAAGATCGCCGAGTCCGGCGTGCGCGGGCCGCACGACCTGATCCGGTACGCGTCCGCCGGCGCCGACGCGGTGCTGGTCGGCGAGGGCCTGGTCACCCAGAAGTCGCCGCGGGACGCGGTGGCCGAACTGGTGAACGCGGGCAACCACCCGGCGACGCCCCGGCCGGTCCGATGACCGCGCCCTCGCTTCCCGACCTGGCCGGTCACTTCGGGCGGTACGGCGGCCGGTTCGTGCCGGAAGCGCTGATCAAGGCGCTGGACGAGCTGGACGCGGCGTACCGCTCGGCGAAGGCGGACCCGGAGTTCCAGGCCCGGTTCCAGGACCTGCTGCTCAACTACGCCGGCGTGCCGTCCCTGCTGTACCGGGCGACCCGGCTCTCCGAGGCGCTCGGCGCGGAGATCCTGCTGAAGCGGGAGGACCTGAACCACACCGGCGCCCACAAGGTGCGCAACGTGCTGGGTCAGGCGCTGCTCGCCAAGCGGATGGGCAAGCCCCGGGTGATCGCCGAGACCGGCGCCGGCCAGCACGGTGTCGCGAGCGCCACGGCGGCCGCGCTGCTCGACCTCGAGTGCGTGGTCTACATGGGCGAGATGGACACCGAGCGGCAGGCGCTCAACGTGGCCCGGATGCGGATGCTCGGCGCCACCGTGGTCCCGGTGACGAACGGCTCGCGCACCCTGAAGGACGCGCTCAACGAGGCGCTCCGCGACTGGGTGACGACCGTCGACACCACCCACTACCTGCTCGGCACCGCGGCCGGGCCGCACCCGTTCCCGGAGCTGGTCCGCGACTTCGTCGGCGGCATCGGCGTCGAGGCGCGGGCGCAGTGCCTGGAGCTGACCGGCAGGCTGCCGGACGCCGTGGCGGCCTGTGTCGGCGGCGGCTCCAACGCCATCGGCATCTTCCACGCGTTCGTGCCCGATTCCTCGGTTCGCCTCTACGGCTTCGAGGCCGGCGGCGACGGCGTGGAGACCGGCCGGCACGCGGCGTCGATCACCGGTGGCTCGGTGGGCGTGCTGCACGGCAACCGGACGTACCTGCTGCAGGACGACGACGGGCAGACCATCGAGTCGCACTCGATCTCGGCGGGCCTGGACTACCCGGGCGTCGGCCCGGAGCATGCCTGGCTGCACGACACCGGGCGGGCGTCCTACGAGCCGGTCACCGATGCCGAGGCGATGGCGGCGTTCCAGCTGCTCTGCCGCACCGAGGGGATCATCCCGGCGATCGAGAGCTCACACGCCCTGGCCGGGGCCGCGAAGATCGCGCCGCGGCTGCGCGAGGAGCTGGGCCGGACCCCGACCATCGTGATCAACCTGTCCGGGCGCGGCGACAAGGACGTGCACACGGCCGGCGCCTACTTCGGCATCCTCGACCCGGTCGAGACGGTCGTCCCCGGGGAGAACACGTGAGTAGCTCTGCTAACCCCGCGGCGGAAAACCGAATGCAAAACCGTATTGGGGCGACCTTCGAGAAGGCGAAGTCCGAGAACCGCGCGGTGCTGGTCGGCTGCATGCCGGCCGGCTTCCCGACGGTCGACGACAGCATCGAGCAGATGATCGAGATGCACCGTGCGGGGTGCGACGTCATCGAGGTCGAGATGCCGTACTCGGACCCGGTCATGGACGGCCCGGTGATCCAGAAAGCGAGCGACATCGCGCTCGCCAACGGTGTCCGCACCAGGGACACCCTGAAGATCATCGACGCGGTCTCGTCGGCCGGCGCCACCGTGGTGCTGATGACCTACTGGAACCCGATCGAGAAGTACGGTGTCGACGCGTTCGCCCGTGACCTCGCGGCGGCCGGGGCCACCGGGCTGATCACGCCCGACCTGATCCCGGACGAGGCGGGCGAGTGGATCGACGCTTCAGATCAACACCACATCGACCGTACGTTCCTGGTCGCGCCGAGCTCGACCGACGAGCGCATCGCGATGACCCTCGCGAACTGCCGCGGTTTCGTCTACGCCACCGCGCTGATGGGCGTGACCGGCGCCCGTACCTCGGTCTCCTCCCAGGCTCCGGAGCTGGTGGCCCGGATCCGGGCGACCGATCCCTCGATGCCGATCGGGGTGGGTCTCGGTGTCGGCAACGGCGCACAGGCCGCCGAGGTGGCGGCGTTCGCCGACGGGGTGATCGTCGGCAGCGCGCTGATCCGCTGCGTGCTCGAGGCACCGGACCGCAAGACCGGGCTGGAGCGGCTTCGCGCCCTGAGCGCTGAACTGGCCGAAGGCGTACGCACCCGCTGAGAAAGCGCTGAGACGCCGGGCACGGCTTTATGAAATCGGAGCCCTGCCCGGCACTCATCTCTCAGTATCGCGGCGGTAGCGTGTGCACCCGTGAACATCGCCGCCATCCCCAGCCCGACGACGTCCGTGTGGCATCTCGGACCCTTCCCGCTTCGGGCCTACGCGCTGTGCATCATCGCCGGCATGGTCGTCGCCACGCTCCTGATGGAGAAGCGCCTGCGCAACCGTGGTGTGGCCCCGTGGACCTCGCTGGACATGGTCGTGTGGGCGGTGCCGTTCGGCATCATCGGCGCCCGGATCTACCACCTGATCACCTCGCCGCAGGACTACTTCGGCGCCGGTGGCGACCCGATCCGCGCCTTCTACATCTGGGAGGGCGGCCTCGGCATCTGGGGCGCGGTGGCCGGCGGCGCGCTCGGCGCCTGGATCGCGGCCCGGCAAATCGGCCTGCCGCTGAGCGTCTTCGCCGACGCGCTCGCCCCGGCGCTGCCGGTGGCCCAGGCGCTCGGCCGGATCGGCAACTGGTTCAACAACGAGCTCTACGGCAAGGTCACCACGCTGCCGTGGGGCCTCGAGATCCACGAGATGGACTCGGCCAACCCCGGCCACGCCACCGTGATCGACGGCGAGCCGGTCACCAAGCCGGAGCTCTATCACCCCACCTTCCTGTACGAGGCGATCTGGGACCTCGGCATCGCCGGTGTGGTGTGGCTGCTGGACCGGAAGTTCAAGTTCGGCCGTGGACGGGCGTTCGCGCTCTACGTGATGCTCTACACCGCCGGGCGCGCCTGGATCGAGATGCTGCGCACCGACGAGGCGAACCACTTCTTCGGCATCCGGCTCAACGTGTTCACCGCGATCATCCTGTTCCTGGCGGCGGCGGTGTACTTCGTGGTGGTGCGCGGCCCCCGGGAGTACGTGGTGCCGATCGACGCGCCGTCCTCCGCGGAGGCTGTCGCGGGGAATGCCTCGGAAGATGTCTCGCAGGTGGACGTCACGGCTGGTGGCGGTGCTGCCGCGAAGACGCCGACCGCGTATCAGGTGGTGGACGAGGAGCGGTTCCGGGAGTACCAGCGGACCGGGATCTTGGCGCCCGTCGCCGCGTCCTCTCCCACGGGATCTTCCGCGGAGTCAGCGTCAGGGTCGGAGTCCGGGTCGGAGTCGGAGTCGGTTCCGACCGCCTCCTCGCCGGACGACAAGAACTGACCACCGGCCCGCGTCATGCGTACGGCTGTGGTCGTCGGCGCGGCCATGTCCGGGCTCGCCGCAGCCGGGGCGCTCTCCCGGACCGGTTGGCGGGTCGTCGTCCTGGAACGCGCGGAACGGGTCGCGGCGCCCCGGGCCGCCGTCGTGCTCCGGCCCAACGGCCAGCGCGATCCGGACCGGCTTCGAGGTGACGACCGTGGCGGCCGGCCGGACCGGCGTCCCGCCGCCGAAACCTGAACCCGGCAGCGGACTGGTCCCCGCCGGACTGACGGCCGCGGCGGCGCGGCGGGGCTCCGTGGTGGTGTGCGGCCCGCGGCGACCCGTGGGGCTGGCGATGCCGGCGGGGCGGGAGATCAGATTGTGGGAACGCAAATCACTCGATCGGTGGTGCGGGCGGCAGCGCTGTGAGCGTTCACAATGATCATGAAGGTAAGGATCGAATATGGCCCGACTGCTTACCCCGTACCAGATGGTGGGAAGAGTGAGATAGTCGCCCGGGCCCGGAAGATCACAGGGACGCGGCCGCCGGTGACGCGATGCAGGCGGTGCCCACCCGGCGGAACCCGACGCGGGTGTAGAGGCGGGCCACGTCGTCGTCCCCGGCCGACAGCAGGACGAGATCGACCCCGGTCGCCAGCAGCCGGCCGGTGAGCGTGGCGGTGAGCTGCGACGCGTACCCCCGGTTGCGGGCCGACGGCAGGGTCGCGACGCCGACGATCTCCGCGACGTCGCCGACGCGCTGGCCGGTCGCGGTGGCGAGGATGCCGTCGTCGGGGGACTCGGCGACGGCTGTGATGTAGTCGCCGGTCTCGAACATGGCCCGCGCGTGCCGCACCGCCTCCTCGCTCGGCGCCTCGGCCGCGTCCCGCTCGGCGGGGCCGGCACCGTCGATGACCAGTGTGTTCTCCGCCATCTCCAGGGGCGCGCGGTAGGCCGGCGCGCCGAAGCCGAGGCGGGCGACGGCATGGGAGGCGCCCAGATCGGCGGCGAAGCTGGCGGCTGCCGGGTCCAGATAGCGGATCTTGGCGCCGCGGATCGGCAGGTCGGGGACGAGCGCCGCGGGGTCCAGCACCAGCAGGGGAGCCAGCAACACGTCCAGCCCGGCCGAACGGGCCACCGGGAGCAGGTCCGGCATGCTCTCGTGAACCCACTCGAAAGCCTCGGGAACGCCCAGGTCGCGCTGCCGGCGGCGGGTTTCGACGAGGTCTGCCGCCGAAGGGGTGTGCGAACCCGGCCGCGGACGGGCATAGTAGGGCCAGCCCTCTCCCTCGCGGACGAAGAGAGTCAGCGCACCGATCTCCTCGATCCGCGCCCAGGGGCGGGGCAAAGCGTCGTAGAACCGTTCGAGTCGGTCGAAGAGGCCGGAATCCACTGGCGCCATCGCGCGAGACTACCGGTCCCGGCACCGGCTGTGCTATTCAGTTCCTCCGCCTATCGGTGCGAGGTGTGACCAATCCGCATCTGGCGGAGATCAGTGTCTCTTAACGTAGACTCGAGAGACTTTGCAGGGCCGACGTCGTCCCGACCTCAGAATGAAACACCAGTGACGACAGGAGGCCCGGTGGCATATCCGCACCCCCAGGGGATGTACGACCCGGCGTACGAGCGTGATGCGTGTGGTGTGGCCTTTGTTGCCGACATTCACGGACGTCGCTCCCATGACGTGGTCGCCAAGGGCCTTTCGGCGCTTATTCGCCTGGACCACCGGGGCGCCCGTGGCGCCGAGCAGAACACCGGCGACGGCGCCGGCATCATGATCCAGGTTCCGGACGCGTACTTCCGCGCGGCCGCCGGCTTCGAGCTTCCTCCGGCCGGCGCCTACGCCGCCGGTCTGGTGTTCCTGCCGACGGACCCCGACGACGCGGCCCGGGCTATCAAGATCTTCGAGAAGTACGTGCTCGTCGAGGGCGGTGAGGTTCTCGGCTGGCGTGACGTCCCGGTGGACCCGTCCGACCTGGGCGCCACGGCCGAGGACGCGCGCCCGGCGATCCGCCAGGTGTTCCTCGCCGCGCACCGGCTCTCCACCTCGGCCGCCGGCCCCGCCGGTGAGCAGCTGTCCGGCATCGAGCTGGACCGGGTGGCGTTCTGCATCCGCAAGCAGGCCGAGCGGGAGACGTCGCAGCGTGGCATCGCGATGTACTTCCCGTCGCTCTCCTCGCGGACCATCACGTACAAGGGCATGCTCACGCCCGAGCAGCTGCCGGCGTTCTTCCCGGACCTGACCGACGACCGGGTCGACAGCGCGATCGCGCTGGTCCACTCCCGGTTCTCCACGAACACGTTCCCGTCGTGGCCGCTCGCCCACCCGTACCGGTTGATCGCCCACAACGGTGAGATCAACACGATCCGGGGCAACAAGAACTGGATGGCGGCCCGCGAGGCGCTGCTCTCCTCCCCGAACATCCCGGGCAACATCAAGCGGCTCTTCCCGATCAACTCGCCGGAGGCGTCCGACTCGGCGAGCTTCGACGAGGTGCTGGAGCTGCTGCACCTGGCCGGCCGCAGCCTGCCGCACGCCGTGCTGATGATGATTCCCGAGGCGTGGGAGAACGACCCGGAGATGGAGCCGGCGCGCCGCGCGTTCTACCGGTTCCACGCGAGCCTGATGGAGCCGTGGGACGGCCCGGCCGCCGTGGCGTTCACCGACGGCACGATCATCGGCGCGGTGCTGGACCGCAACGGTCTGCGCCCGGGTCGCTGGTGGCACACCGCCGACGGTCTCGTGGTGCTCGGCTCCGAGGCCGGCGTCATCGACGTCGACCCGGCTCGCGTGGTGGCGAAGGGCCGCCTGCAGCCCGGCAAGATGTTCCTGGTCGACACCGCGGCCGGTCGCATCGTGCACGACGCCGAGATCAAGGAGGAGCTGGCCGCCGCCGAGCCGTACGCGGACTGGCTGCACGCCGGCCTGATCGAGCTCGGCGACCTGCCGGCCCGCGAGCACGTGATCTACACCCACGACTCGGTGACCCGGCGGCAGCAGGTTTTCGGCTACTCCGAGGAGGAGCTGAAGATCCTGGTCGGCCCGATGGCGCGGACCGGCGCGGAGCCGCTCGGCTCGATGGGCACGGACACCCCGATCTCGCCGCTCTCCACCCGGCCGCGGCTGCTGTTCGACTACTTCCACCAGCTCTTCGCCCAGGTGACGAACCCGCCGCTGGACGCGATCCGCGAGGAGCTGGTGACCAGCCTCTCGATGACGATCGGCCCGGAGGCGAACCTGCTCGACCCGGGACCGGCCAGCTGCCGTCAGGTGGTCCTGCCGTACCCGGTGATCGACAACGACGAGCTGGCGAAGCTGCTCTCCATCGACGAGGACGGCGACCTGCCCGGCTTCAAGGCGGTGCGGGTCTCCGGCCTGTACCCGCTGCGGGACGGCGCGGCCGGTATCAAGGCCCGGCTCACGCAGATCTGCCGGCACGTCTCGGAGGCGATCGAGGACGGGGTGCGCATCCTCGTGCTCTCCGACCGCGACTCCAACGCCGATCTGGCGCCGATCCCGTCGCTCCTGCTCACCGCGGCGGTTCACCAGCATCTGGTACGGGAACAGACCCGTACCCAGGTGGCGCTCGTCGTCGAGTCCGGTGACTGCCGTGAGGTCCACCACGTGGCCACGCTGATCGGCTTCGGGGCGGCGGCGGTCAACCCGTACCTCGCCTTCGAGAGCGTGGACGACCTGATCGCGACAGGCGCGCTCGTCGGCGTGGAGCCGCGCACGGCGGTCCGCAACTACGTCAAGGCGCTCGGCAAGGGCGTCCTGAAGATCATGTCCAAGATGGGCATCTCGACGGTGTCGTCGTACTGCGGCGCCCAGGTGTTCGAGGCCGTCGGCCTGGACAACAAGGTGCTCCAGCGGTACTTCGCGGGCACGTCCGGGCGGATCGGCGGCGTCGGTCTGGCCGGCATCCACGCCGAGGTCAAGGCGCGGCACGAGAAGGCGTACCCGGCGAACCCGGCCGAGCGGGCGCACCGGCGTCTCGAGGTCGGCGGCGAGTACCAGTGGCGTCGCGAGGGTGAGCTGCACCTGTTCAACCCGGAGACCGTGTTCCTGCTGCAGCACGCGACGCGGTCCAAGCAGTACGACGTTTTCCGTAAATATACGGAAAAGGTGGACACGCTGGCCGCCGAGGCCGGACACCTTCGTGGTCTTTTCCGGTTCAAGTCGGACAGGCCCGCCATCAGCATCGACGACGTCGAGCCGGCGTCCGAGATCGTCAAGCGGTTCGCCACCGGCGCGATGAGCTACGGCTCGATCTCCGCCGAGTCGCACGAGACCCTGGCCATCGCGATGAACCGGATCGGCGGCAAGTCGAACACCGGTGAGGGCGGCGAGGACGTCGAGCGGCTGTACGACCCGGAGCGTCGTTCCGCGGTCAAGCAGATCGCTTCCGGCCGCTTCGGCGTGACGAGCGAATACCTCGTCAACGCGGACGACCTGCAGATCAAGATGGCGCAGGGCGCGAAGCCCGGCGAGGGCGGCCAGCTGCCCGGCAACAAGGTGTGGCCGTGGGTCGCCAAGACCCGGCACGCCACGCCGGGCGTCGGCCTGATCTCGCCGCCGCCGCACCACGACATCTACTCCATCGAGGACCTGGCCCAGCTGGTCCACGACCTCAAGATGGTGAACCCGGCCTCCCGGGTGCACGTGAAGCTGGTCAGCGAGATCGGTGTCGGCACCGTCGCGGCGGGTGTCGCGAAGCTGAAGGCCGACGTCATCCTGATCTCCGGCCACGACGGCGGCACCGGCGCGTCCCCGCTGAACTCGCTCAAGCACGCCGGCACCCCGTGGGAGCTCGGCCTGGCCGAGGCCCAGCAGACGCTGCTGCTGAACAAGCTGCGGGACCGGGTCACCGTGCAGGTCGACGGTCAGCTCAAGACCGGCCGGGACGTGGTGATCGCGGCGCTGCTCGGCGCCGAGGAGTTCGGTTTCGCGACGGCTCCGCTGATCGTCTCCGGCTGCATCATGATGCGGGTCTGTCACCTGGACACCTGTCCGGTCGGCATCGCCACGCAGAACCCGGTGCTGCGCGAGCGCTACACCGGCAAGCCGGAGTTCGTGGAGAACTTCTTCATGTTCCTCGCCGAGGAGGTCCGGGAGATCCTGGCCGAGCTCGGTTTCCGGAGCATCGACGAGGCGATCGGCCAGGCCGAGGTGCTCGACGTCGTTCCGGCGATCAACCACTGGAAGGCGAAGGGGCTGGACCTGGCGCCGGTGCTCTACGTGCCGGAGCTGCCCGAGGGCGCGTCCCGGCGCGGCATCGTGGCGCAGGACCACGGCCTGGAGAAGGCGCTGGACAACGAGCTGATCGCGCTGGCCCAGCCGGCTCTGATCAAGGGCACGCCGGTCCGCGCCGAGGTCGTCGTCCGTAACGACCAGCGCAGCGTCGGCGCGATGCTCGGCGGCGAGGTGAGCCGGCGGTACGGCGGTAACGGCCTGCCCGACGACACCATCTCGTTCACCCTGCGCGGCACCGGCGGCCAGTCGTTCGGCGCGTTCCTGCCGCGCGGCGTGACCCTGCGGCTGATCGGCGACACGAACGACTACGTGGCGAAGGGCCTCTCCGGCGGGCGGGTGATCGTGCGCCCGGCCGAGGACGCGTCGTTCGTCGCCGAGGAGAACACCATCGCCGGCAACACCATCCTGTACGGGGCCACCGGCGGCGAGGTGTTCCTGCGGGGACGGGTCGGCGAGCGGTTCGCCGTGCGCAACTCGGGCGGCCAGGCCGTCGTCGAGGGCGTCGGCGACCACGGCTGTGAGTACATGACCGGCGGTGTCGTGGTGGTGCTCGGTGCGACCGGGCGCAACTTCGCGGCCGGCATGAGCGGCGGCAAGGCGTTCGTGCTGGACCTGGACGCGTCGCTGGTCAACCCGGAGCTGGTGGACCTGGCGCCGCTGACCGCCGAGGAGCGCGACGTGCTGCGCTCGCTGGTGGAGAAGCACCACGCGGAGACCGACTCGTCGGTTGCCGGCAGGCTGCTGAAGGACTGGGCCGTCGCGGTGGAGCGATTCACCGCCGTCGTGCCGCGCGACTACAAGCGCGTGATGGAACTGATCAGGACCGCCGAAGCCGCCGGTCGCAATGTGGACGAGGCGGTCATGGGGGTTACCAGTGCCTGATCCGAACGGTTTCCTCCGCTACGAGCGGCAGCTGCCGAAGCGCCGCCCGGTCTCGCTGCGGATCATGGACTGGAAAGAGGTGTACCCGCCGGCGGGCGAGGAGCTCATCCGCGACCAGGCCACCCGCTGCATGGACTGCGGCATCCCGTTCTGCCACGACGGCTGCCCGCTCGGCAACCGGATCCCGGACTGGAACGACCTGGTCCGTACCGGGAACTGGGAGTCGGCGATCGAGTCGCTGCACGCCACCAACAACTTCCCGGAGTTCACCGGCCGGCTCTGCCCGGCGCCGTGCGAGGCGGCCTGCGTGCTGGGCATCGCCGACGACCCGGTGACCATCAAGCAGGTCGAGGTGGAGATCGCGAACCACGCCTTCGGGCGCGGTCTCGTGCCGCAGCCGGCCCCGGCGTCGTCCGGTAAGTCGGTCGCGGTGGTCGGTTCCGGTCCGGCCGGCCTGGCGGCCGCCCAGCAGCTGGCGCGAGCCGGTCACGCGGTCACGGTCTACGAGCGCGACGACCGCATCGGCGGCCTCCTCCGGTACGGGATCCCCGACTTCAAGATCGAGAAGGATGTCATCGACACCCGTCTCGCGCAGATGGAGGCCGAGGGCGTCGTCTTCCAGACCGGGGTGAACGTCGGCGCCGACGTCACCGCCGACGACCTGCGGGAGCGTTACGACGCGGTGCTGCTGGCCGCGGGCGCGCTGGCCGGCCGGGACACCCCGGACACGCCGGGCCGCCACCTCAAGGGCGTGCACCTCGCGATGGAGCACCTGGTCCCGGCGAACCGGATCGTCGCCGGCCTGCAGGACACCACGCCGATCGACGCCAAGGGCAAGCACGTGATCATCATCGGCGGCGGCGACACCGGCGCCGACTGCCTCGGTGTCGCGCACCGCCAGGGCGCCGCGTCGGTGACCCAGCTCGACCAGTACCCGCTGCCCCCGGAGGCGCGGACCGGCCTCAACGACCCGTGGCCGACCTGGCCGCTGATCCTGCGCAACTACGCCGCGCACGAGGAAGGTGGCGACCGCGTGTTCGGCGTGGCCGTGCAGGAATTCGTCGGCGACGCCGACGGCAACCTCACCGCCATCCGGATCGCGAACGTCCAGGTGCAGCGCATCGACGGCGTCCGCACGGTGGTCGTCGAGCCGGGTTCGGAGCGCGAGTTGCGCGCCGACCTGGTCCTTCTCGCCATCGGTTTCGAGGGTACGGAGGATCAGCCGCTCCTCGCCCAGTTCGGGCTCGAGCGCAACCGGCGCAACGTGCTGGACGCCAATCGGCAGTGGCAGACCGAGGCGGACGGCGTGTTCGTCGCCGGTGACATGCACAAGGGCGCTTCGCTGATCGTCTGGGCGATCGCCGAGGGCCGGGCCGCCGCCGCGGCGATCCACGATTACCTGGGCGCGGCCGGCGAACTGCCCGCTCCGGTGCGATCGGATTCGCGGCCGCTCTCGGTCTGAGCAATTCCGTCACGACGGCCCGCCGCATTTTCCGCGGCGGGCCGCCGTCATTTCCGGGGCCGCCGGGAAACGCCATTTTGCGCGCTCTCGAAGTAAATTCCGCGGGTGGTTACCGAGCGTTAAGGTGAGCGGCTGTCCGCCCGTACCCGGATGGGGGTCCGGCATGTGCCGACGGACGCCGGAAGCCGACCGATAAGCTGAACCCCGCGGTCGCCGACGCCCGCCGGACGACGCAGCTCACCCGTGTGGACGCGGGTTTGACCTCGCCGTCGACACCCGCAGTTCATGACGTTGCCGGGGGTCGGCCGCCGAGCCGACCGGGGAGAAGGACTAGCCTGATGGCCGTGACACGCCGCGTAAAGATCGTCTGCACGATGGGACCCGCCACCAAGTCGCCGGAGCGCATGCTCGGCCTTGTCGAGGCGGGCATGGACGTGGCCCGGATGAACTTCAGCCACGACACCCGTGAGAACCACAAGGAGATGTACGAGCTGGTCCGCTCCGCCGCGGAGCAGACCGGCCGTGCCGTCGCGATCCTCGCTGACCTCCAGGGCCCGAAGATCCGGCTGGGGAAGTTCGCCGATGGCCCGCACCGCTGGGAGACCGGCGACCGCGTCGTCATCACCAGCGACGACATCCTGGGCACGAAGGACCGCGTCTCCTGCACCTATACGAAGCTGCCGCAGGAGGTCAAGGCCGGTGACCGGCTCCTGATCGACGACGGCAAGGTCGCGGTCGAGGTGACCGGGGTCGAGGACGGCAAGGACATCCAGTGCCTGGTCACCGAGGGTGGCCCGGTCAGCAACAACAAGGGTGTCTCGCTGCCGAACGTCGCGGTCAGCGTCCCCGCGATGAGCGACAAGGACGAGCAGGACCTGCGGTTCGCGCTGAAGCTCGGCGTCGACCTGGTCGCGCTCTCGTTCGTCCGTTCGCCGGAGGACATCAAGCTGGTCCACGCGGTGATGGATGAGGAGGGCCGCCGGGTCCCGGTCATCGCCAAGGTGGAGAAGCCGGAGGCCGTCGAGCACCTCGAGGCCATCGTGCTCGCCTTCGACGGCGTCATGGTCGCCCGCGGTGACCTCGGCGTCGAGCTCCCGCTGGACCAGGTCCCGCTGGTGCAGAAGCGTGCCGTGCAGCTCTGCCGGGAGAACGCGAAGCCGGTCATCGTCGCGACCCAGATGCTCGACTCCATGATCGAGAACTCGCGCCCGACCCGCGCCGAGGCCTCCGACGTGGCGAACGCGGTGCTCGACGGCACCGACGCCGTGATGCTCTCCGGCGAGACCAGCGTCGGCAAGTACCCGGTGCTCACCGTCAGCACCATGGCGAAGATCGTCACCACCACCGAGGCCGGTGGCATGGGCGTCCCGCGTCTGCAGCACGACCCGCGGACCCACGGTGGCGCGCTGACCGTCGCCGCCTCGCAGATCGCCCGCAACATCGGCGCGAAGGCGCTTGTCGCGTTCTCGCAGACCGGCGACACCGTGCGCCGGCTCGCCCGCCTCCACTGCGACCTGCCGCTCTACGCGTTCACCCCGGTCTCCGAGGTGCGCAACACGATGGCCGTCAGCTGGGGTGTCGAGACCTTCCTGACCGACTTCGTCGAGCACACCGACGACATGTTCCGTCAGGTCGACGCCAAGATGCTGGGCCTCGGCCTGGCCAAGCCCGGCGACTACGTGGTCGTCGTGGCCGGCTCCCCGCCGAACGCGCCCGGCTCCACCAACACCCTGCGCGTGCACCAGCTCGGCTCGCTCGTCGACCCGGCCACGGTGTGACCTTGCCGATTCAGGGACAGGCCGCGGTCGACCAGCTTCTGGATCTGCTCGATCTGGAGCAGGTCGACCCGGCCACCTTCCGGGGCGAGAGCCCGCAGACCGGCGCCCAGCGCGTGTTCGGCGGACAGGTCGCCGGGCAGGCGCTGGTGGCGGCCGGCCGGACGGTGTCCCCGGACCGGCAGGTGCACTCCCTGCACGGCTACTTCGTCCGGGCCGGCGACCCGAGCGTCCCGATCACGTTCCACGTGGAGACCATCCGGGACGGGCGGTCGTTCTCGGTGCGCCGCTCGACCGCGAAGCAGCACGACAAGACGATCTTCTTCATGTCGGCGTCGTTCCAGATGCCGGAGGAAGGGCTCGACCACCACACCCCGCCGCCGACCGGCGTGCCGGCACCGGAGGACGTGCCCACCATGCGCGACTGGGTGGAGCGTTACCCGGAGCGGATGGGCATGTTCAAGTCCTCCCCGCAGGCCGTCGACGTCCGGTACCTCGGCGTGCCGGGCTGGGTGCCGCCGGGTGACCGCGAGGTCCAGCCCGAGCAGCGGGTGTGGATGCGGATCAACGGCAAGCTGCCGGACGACCCGCTGATCCACGCGTGCGCGCTGACGTACGCGTCGGACCTGTCCCTGCTCGACGCGGTGCTCTCCACGCACGGCGAGGTGTGGGGCCCGGGCGGAGTGATCGGCGCGAGCCTGGACCACGCGCTCTGGCTGCACCGGCCGTTCCGGGCCGACGAGTGGTTCCTCTACGACAGCGCGAGCCCGTCCGCCAGCGGGGCTCGCGGTCTGGCCAGTGGCCGGATGTTCACCCGGGACGGCCGGCACATCGCCAGCGCCGTCCAGGAGGGCCTGCTCCGCCGCGTCGGGGCTTGACCTCTCATCGGGGCACCCCGCCGGTCGTGGATCCCGGCCCGGCGACTGGCCGTCTGCGGATCCACCACCGGCGGGGCCGGGGAACAGAGTTCTCAGCCTGCTGTCTTGCCGTCGTCGCCGACCTTCCCGGCGGGCGCGATCTCGGTGGCGGTGACACCCTCCGCGGTGTCCGGGACCGCCGGCAGATCGGCCGGCTCGGCGTGCCGGGCACCGGCCCGCGGACCGGTGATGCCCGCCTGCAGCAGCATCGCGTCGAGGTCGGCCGTGGTGCGCAGCACATGGTCGTGGTACGTGGCGCCGGGGATCTCGCCGGTCCCGCCCCGGGGCGTCACCGCCGGGATGTCCGATGCGTCCTCGGCCCGATGCCGGGCCCGCGACGGCGTCGACTCGTAGTCGGTGCGGCCCGCGGTGTACCCGGTGAGGCCGGCCGAGCGTTCCGGCGGCAGCTCCAGGACGTTCTTGCGCATCGTGTGCGCGACCTCCCGCAGCCGCAGCGAGGTGACCAGGTCGGCCACGCCGCGCAGGACGGCCAGGGCGCCGAGCGTCACGATGATCAGATCGGCGGTCCGGGCGAACGGTCCGGCGGAGAAGTAGCCGAGGCCGGTCTCCAGCACGCCGATCGTGACGATCAGGCTCCACACCCGGTCCGAGCCGCGGGTCATGATCCCGACGGCGACGTCCACCGCGCCGCGGACCATGAGGTACCAGCCGACCAGTGAGGCCGGGGTCGCGTACGTGGAGTCGGGCGTGGTCATCAGCACGGCGCCGGTCGCGCCGAAGATCACGGTGAGGGCCGCGTTCAACCACCAGGTACGAGTGCCGGCCAGCGCGCGCAGCATCTCGCAGACCGCACCGAACAGGATCATCGGACCGGCCACCGCGGCGATGTCGATCGGTTCCAGGCGCATCACCGCCCAGCCGACCGCCAGCCACGCCGCGCCCGCGAACATCAGGAAGCCCCACATACTCCCGCGTGCGACGGTCAGAGGCGAAGATCCGGACCACAACATGAGGCCTCCCGCTGAAGCTGTCCCTGTCATGACAGCATCCAGTGCGAGCCGTGGCGCGGCGTTCGCTCAGATTCGCGGTACGGGGGTTCGCGGCCCGTCTCGAAGACCGGTTTTCCGGCCGTTGACAAGTCGGTTGTCGAAAAGGCGTTCTTATTGTTCCGGCCGGAATTCCGGTGAGCCCGCGCGGAACGGGACGCGGCTGATCGACCGGCGTCAGAGCGCCGCTGAAGTGCTGATTTGGTGCCCCCGGTGGGATTCGAACCCACACTGTATGGTGTTTGAGACCATCTTCTCTGCCAGTTGGAATACAGGGGCCAGCCACTCATCGTGGCACGACTGATCAGGACGTGAGATGGTCACGCCCGGATGAGTCCACGACAGCCTACCTACTAGGCTTAGGGAGGCGGTACCCGCATACCGGGGTGTCGCGACTTCGACGTTCTGGGAGTAGGGGTTTCCGTGGCCGACACGCAGGCTGGTGCCGAGCGCAAGCGGGTGCTCATCGCCGAGGACGAGGCCCTGATCCGGCTCGACCTCGCCGAGATGCTGGTCGAGGAGGGCTACGACGTGGTCGGCGAGGCCGGCGACGGCGAGACCGCGGTGCGCCTGGCCGAGGACCTCAAGCCGGACCTGGTCATCCTGGACATCAAGATGCCGATCATGGACGGCCTGGCCGCCGCCGAGCGGATCGCCGCCGGCCGGATCGCCCCGGTGGTCATGCTGACCGCTTTCAGTCAGCGGGAGCTGGTCGAGCGGGCCCGTGAGGCCGGCGCCATGGCGTACCTGGTGAAGCCGTTCCAGAAATCCGACCTGGTGCCCGCGATCGAGATCGCCCTCTCGCGGTACGCGGAGATCGCCGCCCTCGAGTCGGAGGTGGCCGGTCTGACCGATCGCCTGGAGACCCGCAAGTCGGTGGAGCGCGCCAAGGGCGAGCTCATGACGAAGTACGCGATGACCGAGCCGCAGGCTTTCAAGTGGATCCAGCGGACCGCGATGGATCACCGGATGACGATGCGCGAGGTCGCCGACCGGATCCTCAAGGAGTCCGAGGACGAGGCTCCGGCGGCTGGCTAGACAGCTGTCGAGCCACCACTGCCGGATTGGCACTTGACCAAAGATTGAGGCTTCGTAACGGCTCTGTTACGACCGGCTGCAGCGCTCCTGAGCAGGCTATGATCCCCGCCAGTCCTTCGCGAGACGTCTGGCGGGGATTTCTGCTGCTAAACACAAGGAGCATCGTTGCGTAGAGCCGTGATCATCTTCACGGCCGTTCTCGGTTTCCTGTTCACTTCCCTGGGTCTGGGCGCCACGAGTGCCCTCGCCGAGGGCGAGACGTTACAGGGCACTTTGGTCAATGCCGGCCAGCCAGTGGCGGGCGTCGTGATCAAGGTTGCGGACGAGGGCGGCTCTTCGGTCGGTGAGGCGACTTCCAAGGCTGACGGGAAGTGGTCGGTTCCGGTCCCTGGGGCGGGCACCTACAAGGTGGACCTCGACACCGCGACGCTCCCGCAGGGTGTCACCGTCACCACCGGCCGTTCCAGTCTCACATTGAGTGTCTTCGAGGGCGCCGCACGTAACGTGCTGTTCCCGCTCGGATCGGCGGCCGCACCCGGTGCCGAGGAGCAGGAGGAGGCCCCCGGGTCGTCGAACCTGTCCCGGGTTCTCGACCTCGTCTACACCGGTATCCATTTCGGCCTGATCATCGCGCTGGCCGCTCTCGGCCTCTCGCTGATCTTCGGCACCATGGGCCTGACCAACTTCGCCCACGGTGAGCTGGTCACCTTCGGCGCGCTCATGGCGTTCCTGTTCAACGTCTCGGCGAACCTCCCGCTGTGGTTGTCCGTCGTGGCGGCCGTGGTGCTGGGTGGCCTGTTCGGATGGCTGCAGGACCGCTTCTTCTGGGGCTGGCTGCGCGGCCGGCGGACCGGCCTGATCGGGATGATGATCATCTCGATCGGTGCGGCGCTGATGCTGCGCTACCTGTTCCTGTACTTCTTCGGCGGCCAGACCCGGCAGTACGCCGATTACGTCGCGCAGCCCGGTATCGACCTGGGTCTGATCGCCGTCGCGCCGAAGAACCTGATCATGGACGCGGTCGCGATCGTGGTGCTGATCGTCGTCTCGCTGGCGCTGGTCAAGACCCGCCTCGGCAAGGCGACCCGGGCCGTCTCGACGAACCCGTCGCTGGCCGCGGCGTCCGGCATCAACGTCGACGCCATCATCCGGCTGGTCTGGATGATCGGTGGTGCCCTCGCCGCGCTGAGCGGTGCGATGCTCGGCATCTTCCAGGGCGTGAACTACCAGATGGGGTTCCAGATCCTGCTGCTCGTCTTCGCCGCCGTCACCCTCGGCGGTCTCGGTACGGCGTTCGGCGCGCTGCTGGGTAGCCTGGTGATCGGCCTGGCCACGCAGCTGTCGACGCTGATCATCCCGTCCGAGCTGAAGAACGTCGGCGCGCTGGCCGTGCTCATCGTCATCATTCTGGTTCGGCCGCAGGGCATCCTGGGCCGTCGCGAGCGGATCGGCTGAGGGAGGCACGATGAGCTGGGACATCATTCTCGGCGTCTCCCTGGAGTCGCTGATCAACGCCACGATGATCGCCTACGCCTTGGCAGCGATCGGGCTGAATGTGCACTTCGGTTACACCGGCCTGCTGAACTTCGGCCAGTCCGCGTTCCTCGGCGTCGCCGCCTACGGCATGGCGATGATGGTGGCGACGTTCGGTCTGCCGTTCTGGGTCGGCGTCGCGGTCGGCCTGGCCGGTGCGGTGGTGCTGGCGCTGCTGCTCGGTATTCCGACGCTGCGGTTGCGGGCCGACTACCTGGCGATCGTGACGATCGCCGCGGCGGAGATCGTCCGCCTGCTCTTCCGCTCGGTGTCCCTCAGCGAGTGGACGGGTGGCTCCGACGGTCTGCAGGCGTTCTCGGACGACTTCTACGCCGTCAACCCGTACAGCTCCTCGCTGGACATCGGCACCATCATCAGCTTCGACGCTCGTGAGCTCTGGGTGATGACGGTCGGCTGGGTGCTGGTCGCGATCTCGTTGCTGATCGTCTTCCTGGCGATGCGCAGCCCCTGGGGCCGGGTCATCAAGGCGATCCGCGAGGACGAGGACGCGGTCCGCAGCCTCGGCAAGAACGTCGTGTCGTACAAGATGCAGTCGCTGATCCTCGGTGGCGTCCTCGGTTCGCTGGGCGGTTTCATCATCGCCCTGAAGAACGCGGCGATCCAGCCGGACACCTACGGCACCGAGTTCACGTTCTACATGTACACGATCGTGATCCTCGGCGGCGCGGCCCGCGTCTTCGGCCCGGTCGTCGGCTCGATGATCTTCTGGTTCCTGCTGACCTTCGTCAACGCCGTGCTGCCGCCGGCGATCGCGGAGGGTTACATCCCGTCCTGGCTGATGACCAGCACGCAGGCCGGTGCCGTCGGGTACATCCTGGTGGGCCTCGGCCTCATACTCTTGCTGATTTTCCGCCCGCAGGGCATCTTCGGCGACAAGAAGGAGGTCATGCTCGATGGCCGATGACGTCACCGTTCCGCCCGCCGCCGCGTCCGAGGCTTCGGTCGCACCCGGTGTGCTCCGGGCGCGCGAAGCGCTCAAGGACGTCCCGCACGAGCCCGGGGCGGCCAAGCCCGACCCGATCCTGGTCGCCGACTCGGTCGTCCGCCGCTTCGGTGGCCTGACCGCGGTCTCCGTCGACCACATCGAGATCCAGCGTGGTGCGATCACCGCGCTGATCGGCCCGAACGGCGCCGGCAAGACCACGTTCTTCAACCTGCTCACCGGCTTCGACCGTCCGGACGAGGGCGAGTGGAAGTTCAACGGGAGCCCGCTCGCCGGCGTGCCCGCGCACAAGGTCGCGAAGAAGGGCATGGTCCGCACCTTCCAGCTGACCAAGGCGCTGTCCCGGTTGTCGGTCATCGACAACATGCGCCTCGGCGGCACCGGGCAGAAGGGCGAGTCCTTCTGGCGCTCGCTCGTCCCCGGCCTGTGGAAGAAGCAGGAGCAGGAGATCACCGAGCGGGCCGACGACCTGCTCAAGCGGTTCAAGCTCGACGCCAAGCGGGCCGACTTCGCGGGCAGCCTCTCCGGCGGCCAGCGCAAGCTGCTCGAGATGGCGCGGGCCCTGATGGTGCAGCCCGACATGGTCATGCTGGACGAGCCGATGGCCGGTGTTAACCCGGCGCTGACGCAGTCCCTGCTGGGCCACGTGAAGAGCCTGCGCGAGGACGGCATGACCGTGCTCTTCGTCGAGCACGACATGGACATGGTCCGCGACATCAGCGACTGGGTGATCGTGATGGGCCAGGGCAAGGTGATCGCCGAGGGCACGCCGGACACGGTGATGGCCGACCCGCGGGTCATCGACGCCTACCTCGGCTCGCACCACGACGGCACCGAGCACGACTCGGCCGAGGTGGCGGCTGAGGTGCCCGGAGCGTCTTCCGTGGACGAGCCGGCCGCGGCTTCGTCACCGGCGGCGTCGGCTTCGCCCGCGGCCGCGCCGGCGACGGAGAAGGCTGTTTCGGACAAGCCGGCTTCGGACAAGCCTGAAGGAGGTAAGGCCGATGAGTGACGCAGTCTCGAGCAACGAGGTCGAGGGCCGCGACGAGCACCTGACCGCGGCCGAGGGCGCCCTGGTCCGCGTCGACGACGTGACCGCCGGGTACCTGCCCGGGGTCAACATCCTCAACGGCTGTGACCTCTACGCCAAGGAAGGCGAGCTGGTCGGCATCATCGGCCCCAACGGCGCCGGCAAGTCGACCCTGCTCAAGTCCCTCTTCGGCCTGGTGACGATCCGATCCGGCGAGGTCACCCTGCGCGGCGAGAAGATCACCAACGTCAAGGCGAACAAGCTCGTCGCCAAGGGCATCGGGTTCGTCCCGCAGACCAACAACGTCTTCGGCACGCTCACCATCGAAGAGAACCTCGAGATGGGTACGTTCCTGCGGCCGAAGCGCTTCAAGGAGCGTTTCGAGTTCGTGGCGGGGCTGTTCCCGGCCCTGGGAACCCGGCGCAAGCAGCGTGCCGGCTCCCTGTCCGGTGGCGAGCGTCAGATGGTCGCCATGGGGCGGGCGCTGATGATGGAGCCCAGCGTCCTGCTGCTCGACGAGCCGTCGGCGGGTCTGTCGCCGGCCATGCAGGACGAGGTCTTCTTCCGCACCAAGCAGATCAACGACACCGGCGTCACGGTCATCATGGTCGAGCAGAACGCGCGTCGCTGCCTGCAGATCTGCAACCGGGGCTACGTGCTGGACCAGGGCCGCAACGCCTACACGGCGTCCGGCCGCGACCTGATCCACGACCCGAAGGTGATCGAGCTGTACCTGGGCACCCTCGCCCGAGCCTGATCCCCTCACTGCACAGCGGAAGGCCCCGGGAACCGTGTGGTTCCCGGGGCCTTTCCCTGTCCCGGGGTGGTGACTTCACACGCGGCGTGCTGTTCGCCTCCACGTGGGACTGCGGGTGACGTTCACACGCCGGCGGCTTTCGCGTGGGACTCGGGGCGCGGAACAGGCCTGTGATCCACACGCGAGGGAGGGTGGGGAGCGCGGTCACCCCGTACCCCCGGAAGGGCGTCAGCGGCCCTCTCAGGCCGCGGCAGAAAGGGCGAGGGCCCGGCCAGACGGCCGGGCCCTCGCTGAGGTGTGGTGCTGACTACTGTGGACTTGCCTCAGCCGTCGATCTTGCCGTTCTGGTAGCTGACGTTCTTGTAGGTGTTGTCCGGGCCGTACTGGTAGATGCCGATCGTGGCCTCGGCCGGGTCACCGGCGTCGTTCCAGCTGATCGGGCCGCTCACGCCGTCGTAGTCGATGTCCTTGCCGGCGGCCAGAGCTTCCTTGCACTGCTGGAAGGTGGTGCACTTCTCGCCGTCCTTGCTCACCGCGGAGAGCTGCTTCGAGTAGTCACCCGGAGCGTCGCTCTTGGCGGCCTCGGCGGCCAGCGCGGTCAGGATCGCGGCGTCGTAGGACTCGGCGGCGTAGGAGAAGTCCTTCAGCGCCGGGTCGACCTCGAGCAGCTTCTTCTGGAAGTCCTCGCCCGCCTTGGCGCCCGGCAGGGTGCCCTTGGCGCCCTCGAAGGTCCCGTTCGGGAACTCGGAGCCGTAGTTGGAGAGGTTGCCGTCGACGAAGTACCACTTCTTGGACTTCGCGGTCAGACCGGCCTCGACCAGCTTGGGGACGATCTTCTTGGTCTCGTCGAAGCCGATCAGGATGATCGCCGACGGGTTGGCCTGCTTGATCTTGCCGATCTCGGCGGAGAAGTCGGCGGCCTTGGGGTCGTAGACCTCCTCGGCGACGACCTGGCCGCCACCGGACTCGATCGCGGCGCGGGCGCTCTTGGCGAGGCCGGTGCCGTACGCGTCCTGGAGCACCATCATGCCCACCGTCGCGTTGCCGTCGGCGACGACGAGGTCACCGAGGACGCGGCCCTGGAGCACGTCCGGCGGGGCGGTCCGGTAGTAGAGGCCCTTGTCGTTGTACGTGGTGAACTGGTCCGACGTGTTCGCCGGCGAGATCTGGACCACGCCCGCACCGGTGATCTTGTCGATCACGGAGAGGGAGACCGACGAGGAAGCGGCGCCGATGATGACGTCGGCCTTCTCGGCGAGCAGCTTGTTCACGGACTGGCTGGCGATGTCGGTCGTGGTGTCGCCGGAGTCGGTGTCGCTGACGACGACGTCCTTGCCGAGGACGCCACCAGCGGCGTTGATCTCCTTGGCGGCGAGGTCCACGCCGGCGAACTCGGGCGGGCCGAGGAACGCGAGCGAGCCGGTCTGCGGCAGCAGGGTGCCGATCTTCAGCACACCGTCGCCGGCAGCGGCCGCGGGGGCCGAGGAAGAGCCGCTCTCGGGCTCGTCACCGTCGTTCGAGCACGCGCCCAGGGCAAGGCAAGCGGCACCCAGCACGGCGACGCTGCGCCATGCGAAGTTGCGGCGAATCATCAATTCTCCTTTGTCCAGCGCGGTGGGCGCGTTGGTGGGCTCCCACTGCCATGACGCTGATGCTGAGGAAACTTAAAGGGCGGAGGACCGCTGCACTAGGGCTGGACGCGGGCTGCAACAGGACAGTTGCGTATCCGTAACCTTCCGCAAGTGTCAGACGATTGGGAGTGACGGCCGGGACTGTCGTACCCGGCGACTAGAGTTCACCGACGTGAGCGACGATGCCAAGACTCCCCGCCTGCTGCTGCTCGACGGCCACTCACTGGCCTACCGGGCCTATTTCGCGCTCCCGGTGGAGAACTTCAGCACCGCGACCGGCCAGCCGACGAACGCCGTCTTCGGCTTCACGTCGATGCTCATCAACATGCTGCGCGACGAGAAGCCGACGCACATAGTCGTCGCCTTCGACCTCAGCCGGCGCAGCTTCCGCACCGAGAAATACGCGGACTACAAGGCCGGCCGCTCCGAGACGCCGCAGCCGTTCCAGGGTCAGGTGAGCCTGATCAAGGAGGTGCTCGAGGCGCTGCGCATCCCGGTCGTGGAGAAGGAGAACTACGAGGCCGACGACGTCATCGCCACGCTCGCCACCCAGGCCCGCGAGTCGGGCATGGAGGTGGTCATCTCCACCGGCGACCGCGACGCGTTCCAGCTGGCCAACGAGCACGTCACGATCCTCTACCCGGTGCGCGGCGTCTCCGAGGTCTGGCGGATGACCCCGGAGGCGATCGAGGCGAAGTACTTCGTGCCCCCGGCCCGCTACCGCGACAAGGCGGCCCTGGTCGGCGAGACCAGCGACAACCTGAGCGGCGTGCCCGGCGTCGGCGACAAGACCGCGGCCAAGTGGATCAAGGAGTTCGACGGCCTGGACGGCATCATCGCCAACGTCGACAAGATCAAGGGCAAGGCCGGCGAGAGCCTGCGCGCGCACCTGGCCGACGTGATGCGCAACTACGACCTCAACCGGCTGGTCTGCGACCTGGAGCTGCCGCTGCGCCCGGAGGACGTGCGCTGGCACGGGTGGGACCGCGAGGCGGTGCACTCGGTCTTCGACGCGCTGGAGTTCCGGGTGCTTCGCGAGCGGCTCTACTCATACCTGGAGGCCGTCGAGCCGGAGGCCGAGTCCGGCTTCGACGTCGACGGCTCGATCCTGCCCACCGGCGGGGTGTCCGCCTGGCTGCGCGAGTTCGCCGGCACCGACCCGGTCGGCGTCGCGGTGATCGGCCGGTTCGGGCGGGGCGCCGGTGAGCTCACCGGCGTCGCGGTCGCCACCGGCAGCGGCCCGGCCGCCTGGTTCGACCCCTCCACGCTGGACGAGGACGACGAGCGCGCGGTCGCGGCCTGGCTGGCCGAGCCCAGCCGCCCCAAGGTGCTGCACGACGCGAAACCCGCCCTGCTCGCCTTCCAGGCGCACGGCTGGCAGCTGGCGGGCGTCACGACCGACACCGCGCTCGCGGCCTACCTGGCGAAACCCGACCAGCGGGCGTACGACCTGAACGACCTGGCCCTGCGCTACCTCAAGCGGGAGCTGCGCGTCGACGAGCCGTCCGACGGCCAGCTCACGCTGGACGGTCTCGGTGGTGACGACGGCGCCGGCGAGATGAACCTGATGCTGCGCGCCCGTGCCACCCTCGACCTGGCCGAGGTGCTCACCACCGAGCTGTCCCGCGACGGCGGCGAGTCGATGCGCCTGCTCGCCGACGTCGAGCAGCCGCTGTCGGTGGTGCTCGCCGCGATGGAGCGGCTCGGTATCGCCGCCGACACGGATTACCTGTCGGAGCTGGAGTCGCACTTCGCCGCCGAGGTGAAAGCGGCGCAGCAGGCGGCGCACGAGGTGGTCGGGCGGGAGTTCAACCTGGGCTCGCCCAAGCAGCTCCAGGAGATCCTCTTCGTCGAGCGCAACCTGCCCAAGACCAAGAAGATCAAGTCGGGTTACACCACCGACGCCGACGCGCTGCAGAGCCTGTTCGCGCAGACCGGCGACCCGGTCCTGGCCCACCTGCTGCGCCACCGTGACGTGGCGAAGCTGAAATCCACGGTGGACGGCCTGCTCAAGTCGGTCTCCGACGACGGGCGCATCCACACCACCTTCAACCAGACGGTCGCGGCCACCGGTCGTCTCTCGTCCACCGATCCGAACCTGCAGAACATTCCGATCCGTACCGAAGAGGGCCGGCGCATCCGCCGCGCGTTCGTGGTCGGCCCGGGCCTCGAGCAGCTGATGACCGCGGACTACAGCCAGATCGAGATGCGCATCATGGCGCACCTGTCCGGCGACGACGCGCTGATCGCCGCGTTCAACTCGGGTGCCGACTTCCACGCCGCCACCGCGTCGTCGGTCTTCCACGTCGGCCTGGACGAGGTCACTCCCGACCAGCGGCGCAAGATCAAAGCCATGAACTACGGCCTTGCGTACGGGTTGAGCGCCTTCGGCCTGTCGAACCAGCTCACCATCTCCACCGAGGAGGCGCGCGGCCTCATGGAGGAGTACTTCGAGCGGTTCGGCGGGGTGCGCGACTACCTGCAGGCCGTGGTCACCCAGGCCGGCAAGGACGGATACACCGCGACGATCCTGGGCCGCCGCCGCTACCTGCCGGACCTGCTCAGCGACAACCGGCAGCGCCGGGAGATGGCCCAGCGGATGGCGCTGAACGCGCCGATCCAGGGCTCCGCGGCGGACATCATCAAGATCGCGATGCTCCGGGTGGACGAGGCGCTGCGGGACTCCGGTCTCGCGTCCAAGATGCTGCTGCAGGTCCACGACGAGCTGGTGTTCGAGGTGGCGAACGGGGAGCGCGAGCAGCTGGAGGAGCTGGTCCGCCGCGAGATGGGCGGCGCGTACCCGCTCTCGGTGCCGCTGGAGGTGTCGGTCGGCGTCGGCCGCGACTGGAACGGAGCCGATCACTAACGGGTGTCTCGCCCCGCGCATCTTGCGGTGATCTGGGACCCTGGTCCGATGCCGAGTGGATCGATGTCGATGGAGATCGTCGCCCCGGAGGAGGCCAGGCCTTCGCAGAGAGCCGCCACGGAGGATGCTTCCCGCCCTTCCCTGGTGCTCTCGATCATCGCGAGGGCGGGCGGTGTCACGCTGATGCGCGGCCCGGTCGAGGCGGAGCGGGCGGGCGTGATCGCCGGCATGTTCAAGGCTCTCGGCGATCCGGTCCGCCTGCGCCTGCTCTCGATGATCGCCTCGGCGCCGGAGGGCGAGATCTGCGTGTGCGACCTGAGCGGCGAGTTCCCGCTCACCGGGCCGACGATCTCGCACCACCTGCGGATCCTGCGCGAGGCCGGCCTGGTCGACTGCGACAGACGCGGTACGTGGGTCTACTACCGCTCGGTGCCGGACACCCTCACTCTTCTGGCCGACGTGCTCGACGTCACGTGACGGCTCATTTGAGAGGGTCGTGACCCCAGTTCATCAGGGAGTACCGCCACGGTGTCTCGCGCACGTCCCCGTCCGGCCGCTGAGCGGTGTGCCGGTGGACGTACCCGACGACCTTGCGCATGTGCTCCTCGTCGCCGCCGGTCAGGTCGGCCTTCTTCTTCCCGAGGATCGCGACGATCTTCCGGCCGGAGTCGTGTCCGACCGACTCGGCCTTCGCCGACGACTTCTGCCCGACCTGCTGCGATTCGTCGGTGTCGAGCCATGTGCGCAGTTCGGCGGCGGTCATGTTGACCGCGTCGCGGAACTCGGCGTACACGTCAGTCATGCCGCAGCGCCCCCGGCTTGTGCACCGCGTCCCGGCCACTCTTGTCGCTCTTCACCCGATACTGGGGATCGTCCGGTGAAGCGGCGACGGTCCGGCCGGCGGCTTCGGTCCGTTTGGTGATCTTCTGCTGGACGGTGCCGTGGACGTCCTCGCCGTGACTCCGCCAGGTGACCTTGTCACCTTTTTTCAGGCTTTTCTCGCCATCAGTCATGCGTGTGGGGGTACCCGCGTCCCGGTCGAAGAAACGCCATGCCGCAGTAGTGCCACCCTCCGTGCGACCTCAGGCGCGTCTGCCGTTCGGGGATCGTGGAAGCGGCGTGGCCGGCTGGCGCTCAGTGTTCCCCAAACGGCCGCCGGGCAGCACTCAGCGCCAGCCGGACGGGACGAGCTGGCGCACAGTGCTGCCGCACGCCCTCCCGGCCAGCACTCGGGACCGGCCGGTCCGGCTGGTCGTCAGTGTTCGCCTGGCAGCGTTGGGTGCCGGCCGGTCCGGCTGGTCGTCAGTGTTCGCTTGACAGCGTTGGGTGCCGGCCGGTCCGGCTGGTCATCAGCGCTCTCGGGACAGCGCTGAGCACCAGCCGGCCCTCAGCGCCCACGCCGCAACCCCGCCCAACCCCTCAAGCAGGCAGATCACACACGAAGATCGCCGTCCCCGGGAACAGCCGCCCCCGCAGCGGGCTCCACTGCCCCCAGATCTGCTGATGCCCCTCCGGCCACTCCGGCTCGACCAGGTCACGCAGCACGAACCCGGCCCCCACCAGCTCCCGGATCCGGTCCCCAAGCGTCCGATGCTGCTCCAGATAGGTGACCCGCCCCTGCTCGTCACGCTCGACGTAGGGCGACCGGTCGAAATACGAGTTCCGCACGACGAGCCCGTCCTCGCCCGGCTCGTCCCAGAACGCCCACCGCATCGGATGCGTCACCGAGAACACCCAGCTCCCGCCCGGCCGCAGCACCCGGGCCACCTCCCGCATCGCGGCGGCCGAGTCGGCGACGAACGGGATGGCGCCGAACGCGGTGCAGACGATGTCGAACGCGTCGTCCGCGAACGGCAGGGCGAGCGCGTCCGCCTGGACGAGCGGCACGTGCACCCCGCTGCGCCCGGCTGCCTCGCTCGCGTGCCGCAGCATCCCGGCGGAGAGGTCGAGGGCGACGGGCGACGCGCCCTGCACGCGTAACCACCGGGAGGCCGCCGCGGCGCCGGCTCCGAGTTCCAGGATCTTCTTCCCGGGTACGGGTCCGAGCAGTCCCGCCTCCGCCTCGCGCAGCCGTTCCGGGCACCAGACGAAGTCGACGTCACCGAGGAAATTGCCGTGTTCGTCCTGGTAGTCGTCGGCATCGAGGTCCCACCAGGCGCGGTTCGCCCGGCGGGCTTCCGTCTCGGAAACGGTCTTCCTGGTGGCGATCTCTGTCACCCGGCAACCGTACGGCAGTCACCCGGCGGCCCTCCGGCAGGCGTGTCGGCTGTCACGATTCTGTCTAAATGGTGCATCCTGGCTGGTTCCGGGCGAGCAATGTGCCGCGGTCCTCAGGAGGGCTTGCAACCTGTGGTAATGCGCACGGTAAGCTAGTCGATGCGCTCGCGGATCGTGTGCCTCGGCAGGGAGCAGGTTCCGTGGTCGCCGGTCTCGGCATGATCGATTGCAAATGATCAGACTGCTCCACAGCTTGGTCGTCTCCCTCGGTCGTGTCGCTGCCGGCGGCAGTTCCGTCGAGCGCGAGAGACACCACGAATCCATCCGTTCGGAGCAACTGTCCACATGACGAGCAGCATCGAGGCCACCTCGAGCGCCAACAAGGTCACCGTCGACGATCTCGGATCCGAGGAAGCATTCCTCGCGGCCATCGACGAGACCATCAAGTACTTCAACGACGGCGACATTGTCGAAGGCACCGTCGTCAAGGTCGATCGGGACGAGGTCCTGCTCGACATCGGCTACAAGACCGAGGGTGTCATCCCCTCGCGCGAGTTGTCGATCAAGCATGACGTGGACCCCGCGGAAGTGGTGTCGGTTGGTGACCACATCGAAGCCCTCGTCCTCACCAAGGAGGACAAGGAGGGTCGTCTGATCCTCTCGAAGAAGCGCGCTCAGTACGAGCGTGCCTGGGGCACCATCGAGAAGATCAAGGAAGACGACGGCGTCGTCCGTGGTTCGGTCATCGAGGTCGTCAAGGGTGGTCTCATCCTCGACATCGGCCTCCGCGGCTTCCTCCCGGCCTCGCTGGTCGAGATGCGTCGCGTCCGTGACCTGCAGCCCTACGTCGGCCGTGAGCTCGAGGCGAAGATCATCGAGCTGGACAAGAACCGCAACAACGTGGTTCTGTCCCGCCGCGCCTGGCTCGAGCAGACGCAGTCCGAGGTTCGCACCGAGTTCCTCAACAAGCTGCAGAAGGGCCAGGTCCGCAAGGGCGTCGTGTCCTCCATCGTCAACTTCGGCGCCTTCGTGGACCTGGGTGGCGTGGACGGCCTGGTGCACGTCTCCGAGCTCTCCTGGAAGCACATCGACCACCCGTCCGAGGTCGTCGAGGTCGGCCAGGAGGTCGAGGTCGAGGTGCTCGACGTCGACCTGGACCGCGAGCGCGTCTCGCTGTCGCTGAAGGCGACCCAGGAAGACCCGTGGCGTCAGTTCGCCCGGACCCACGCGATCAACCAGATCGTGCCGGGTAAGGTCACCAAGCTCGTTCCGTTCGGTGCGTTCGTCCGCGTCGACGACGGCATCGAGGGCCTGGTCCACATCTCCGAGCTGGCCGAGCGTCACGTCGAGCTGCCCGAGCAGGTCGTCCAGGTCGGTTCGGACGTTCTGGTCAAGGTCATCGACATCGACCTCGAGCGTCGCCGGATCTCGCTGTCGCTCAAGCAGGCCAACGAGAACTTCGTGGAGGGCGAGGAGCACTTCGACCCCACCCTCTACGGCATGGCCGCGACGTACGACAACGAGGGCAACTACATCTACCCGGAGGGCTTCGACCCGGAGACGGGCGAGTGGCTCGAGGGCTTCGACAAGCAGCGCGAGACGTGGGAGAAGCAGTACGCCGACGCCCGCGAGCGCTGGGAGGCCCACACCAAGCAGGTCCAGGCGAGCCGCGAGGCCGACGCCGAGGCTGCGCTCAACCCGGCTCCGGCCGGCGGCGTGACCTCCTCGTCCTCGTCGACCTCCTCGTCCACGAGCTCGTCCGCCCCGGCGCGCTCGAACGAGGAGCCGGCCGGCACGCTGGCCACCGACGAGGCTCTCGCCGCTCTGCGCGAGAAGCTGGCCGGCGGCAAGAGCTGACCCAGCTGGTGACCGGAAGCTAGTTCGACCGGTACCGGTAATACCCGGAAAGGCCGTCCCGACTCAGGTCGGGGCGGCCTTTCGCTTTTCCCGATTCGTTGGTGTCCGGGCAGCGACGCCGATCAAGAGCACCGGGATACTGGTTCCCATGCTGAGGGTGGGTCTGACGGGTGGGATCGGGGCCGGCAAGAGCGCCGTGGCCCAGCGCTTCGCCGAGCGTGGCGCCGTGATCATCGATGCCGACGTGCTGTCCCGCGAGGTCGTCGAGGCCGGCACCGAGGGGCTCGCGGAGATCGTGGAGGCGTTCGGCGCCGGGGTGCTGACCGCGGAGGGCACGCTGGACCGGCCGGCTCTCGGGGCCAAGGTCTTCGGCGACGAGGCGGCCCGCCGGACACTCGAGAAGATCATCCATCCCCGGGTACGGGCGAGGACCGCCGAACTGACCCTCGGCGCTGCCCGGGACGCGATAGTGGTCAACGACGTGCCGCTCCTGGTCGAGGCGGGACTCGCTCCCTCGTACCATCTGGTGGTTGTCGTCCTGGCGGACCGTGACCTGCGCGTTCAGCGTCTGACGCAGCTGCGTGGCATGTCGGCGGCGGAAGCCGCCGCCCGGATCGGGGCGCAGACCGACGACGAGCACCGCCGTGCCACCGCCGACGCGATCGTGACGAACGACGCCGATCTCGCCACCCTGCACGCCCGTGTCGACGAGCTGTGGCGCGACCGGATCGTGGAGTTCGAGCGGAACCTGCGGATGGGCCGCTCGGCGCCGAGGAACCAGAATCTGCGGATCGTGCCGTTCGACCCGGAATGGCCGGCCCGGGCGGACCGGCTGATCGCCCGGATCCGGCACGGCCTCGGTGATCACATCGAGGTGCATCACATCGGATCCACGGCGGTGCCCGGCCTGCCCGCGAAAGGCGTCATCGACCTGATGCTGAGCGTCCGGACCTTGGACGAGGCGGACGCGCTCGCCGATCGGCTCGCGGAGATCGGCTTCCCGCGACGGCCGGGGGAGTGGTTCGACAATACTCGCAAAGTGCCCGGATCGACCTGGCCGAAGCGGTTGCACGGGTGCGCCGATCCGGGATATGAGGTGAATCTGCACGTGCGGGTGGCGGGGTCGCCGGGCTGGCGTTTCGCGCTGCTGATGCGGGATCACCTGCGCGCGGTGCCGGAGGCGCGAGACGCCTATGCCGCGGCCAGGGCCGCGTGGGCGGTGCGCTTCGAGGATCGGGCGGGGTACGCGGAAGCGAAGGAGCCGTGGTTCGCCCAGGAGGCCCAGGCCGCCGACGACTGGGCGCTGCAGACAGGCTGGCAGCCGCCGGTCTGACGGGTGTAGCCGCGGCGTGCAGCTTGTCGTGGCTGCGCGCCTTGCCCGCCGGGCGGCTTGGCTGGCGGGCGGCTTGTCGTGGCTGCGCGCCTTGGCTGCCAGGTGGCTTGGCTGGCGGGCGGCTTGGCTTCCGGGTGGCTCGCCTGCCGGGCGGCTTGGCTTCCGGGCGGCGGGGAATGGCTCTCGCGGCGGCCGGTCGGCGCATGGCACGACCCACCGAGGGTGCGCTGCCCGGAATCGCCGGGGCGCATCGACCACGGTGCGGCACAACGGACGTCGCGAGATGCCCGGTGCCCGCGGCCGCCGCGAGCGGCCTACCCCGCCAAGGGTAGGTGGCCGGTTCAACCCCGGACAGGGCAGCCGCCCGGGGTGAATGTGCACCATCGGCACGCCGCTTCGTTCTCGGCTGAACCGCGGCGGCCGGAAGTTGTCGTACCCCCGACGTACGGTGTGAACATGGCGCTCGACATCCCACGACTCGACGGCCGATTCGAGGTCGTCAGCGAATTCCAGCCCGCGGGTGACCAGCCCGCCGCGATCAACGAGCTCGAGCGGCGTGTCCGCCGCGGCGATCGCAACACCGTGCTGCTCGGCGCCACCGGCACGGGCAAGAGCGCCACGACGGCCTGGCTCATCGAGCGGCTCCAGCGTCCGGCGCTCGTGCTCGCGCCCAACAAGACGCTCTGCGCCCAGCTCGCCAAGGAGTTCCGCGAGCTGTTGCCGAACAACGCGGTGGAATACTTCGTCAGCTACTACGACTACTACCAGCCCGAGGCCTACATCGCGCAGACCGACACCTACATCGAGAAGGACTCGTCGGTCAACGAAGAGGTGGAGCGCCTGCGGCACTCGGCGACGATGTCGCTGCTGACCCGCCGTGACACGATCGTGGTCGCCACGGTCAGCGCGATCTACGGTCTGGGCACCCCACAGGAATATGTGGAGCGTGCCGTCCGGGTCAAGGTCGGTGGCGAGATCGACCGCGACAAGCTGCTGCGCCGCCTGGTCGACATTCAGTACACGCGGAACGACATGGCCTTCCAGCGCGGCACCTTCCGGGTCCGCGGGGACACGCTGGAGATCATCCCGGCGTATGAGGAACTCGCCGTCCGGGTCGAGCTCTTCGGTGACGAGGTGGAGAAGCTCTACTACCTGCACCCGCTCACCGGTGAGGTGGTCCGCGAGGTCGACGAGCTGATCATCTTCCCGGCGTCGCACTACATCGCCGGCCCGGAGCGGATGGAGCGGGCGATCCGCGACATCGAGGCCGAGCTGGCCGACCGGCTCGCCGAGTTCGAGCGGCAGGGCAAGCTGCTGGAGGCGCAGCGTCTCCGGATGCGGACCACCTACGACATCGAGATGATGCGGCAGGTCGGCTTCTGCAACGGCATCGAGAACTATTCGATGCACATGGACGGCCGCTCACCCGGCGAGCCGGCGTACACGTTGCTGGACTACTTCCCCGACGACTTCGTCACGGTCATCGACGAGTCGCACGTGACGATCCCGCAGATCGGCGGGATGTATGAGGGCGACGCCTCCCGCAAGCGCATCCTCATCGAGCACGGGTTCCGCCTGCCCAGCGCCGCCGACAACCGGCCGCTGCGGTTCGACGAGTTCCTCGAGCGGGTCGGCCAGATGGTGTTCCTGTCGGCGACTCCCGGCCCGTGGGAGATGGGGCAGGCCCAGGGCGAGTTCGTCGAGCAGGTGATCCGCCCGACCGGTCTGGTCGACCCGGAGGTCGTGGTGAAACCGACCAAGGGCCAGATCGACGACCTGATGCACGAGATCAAGCTGCGCACCGAGCGCGACGAGCGGGTCCTGGTCACCACGCTGACCAAGAAGATGGCCGAAGACCTCACCGACTACCTCCTGGAGAACGGCATCCGGGTGCGCTACCTGCACTCCGAGGTCGACACGCTGCGCCGCGTCGAGCTGCTGAAGGAGTTGCGCAAGGGCGACTACGACGTGCTGGTCGGCATCAACCTGCTCCGCGAGGGTCTCGACCTCCCCGAGGTCTCACTCGTCGCGATCCTCGACGCCGACAAGGAGGGCTTCCTCCGCAGCGGCCGCTCACTGATCCAGACCATCGGCCGCGCCGCCCGGAACGTCTCCGGCGAGGTCCACATGTATGCCGACAAGATCACCCCGTCGATGCGCGACGCGATCGACGAGACCGACCGCCGCCGCGCCAAGCAGATCGCCCACAACGAGGCCAACGGCATCAAACCGCAGGCCCTCCGCAAGAAGATCCACGACATCCTCGACGACATCTACCGCGAGGCCGAGGACACCGACTCCGCAGTCGCCGGCCCGATGGTCGGCGGCGGCGGCCGCCAGATGTCCCGCGGCAAGGCCCCGGTGCCCGAGACCCGTTCCAAGGCGCGAGCGGGCGCAGGCCCCGCCCGCGAGGGCATGGCACGCGCCGAGTTGGCCCAGCTCATCCAGGACCTGAGCGACCAGATGCTGGCAGCAGCCCGCGAGCTCCAGTTCGAGCTGGCCGCCCGAATCCGCGACGAGGTAGCCGAACTGAAAAAGGAACTCCGAGGCATGGACATGGCAGGAGTGAAGTAGAGAAACTCACGCCCCATGGCCCGGCGACCGGCGGCGGTCGGCGGCACCACAGGCGCAACCCGCGCCAACGAGGTGCCGCCAGCCGCCGGCCGCCGCCAGCCGCCAGCCGCCGGCCGCGCGAGGCGCCGCTCGAACGCTAGCGGCCTGGCCCGGCGCGGGCCGGCCGTCTCGCGCCGGGCGGCTCGGCCCGCGGCGCCCCGCTCGTTCCGACACCACTCCTGTCGCGACCTTGGCGAGGTGTGCTCCCGGTGGAGCCACGTTTCGCCAAGATCTGCCGGGAGCGAGGCGAGCGAGCGGCCTGCCCCCGAGGCGCGGTGCCGGCAAAGCCGCGGCTAGGCGCGATGCCTGCCAAGCCGCGGCGGTCGCTGCGGTTCGGGGCGACGGCGGTCAGTGGGAGAAGAAATTGTTGGTGGGGCTCAGCCCGGCCACGCCCACCTCACCGAAGAACTCCGACAACGGCGGCTGGGCGATGCATGCGGCGATCAGCGCCCGCCACTGGGCGAACCTCTCGGTCCGCCGGAAGCCCTGCTCCTGCGCCTCCATGCTGTCCCATTCCACCAGCAACAGGAACCGCGCCGCGGACTCCATCCCCTGTTTCACCCGCACCGACCGGCACCCCGGGACGCTGGCGAACATCGGGCGTGCGGCCTCGTAGGCGTTCAGGAAGTCGTCCTCCCGGCCGGGCAGAACGTCGATCAGCATGACTTCGAGAACCATGCGGCAAGCGTCCCATACGCGCCACATGGCTGGCTTACGAGGATGCTTCGGGAACTGTGAGGGTTCGCCCCAAAACAAACTGTCACCAGAGTTAGCCTGAACGAAAGCCGCAAACGAAAGAGCAAGCCGACTTGTCGGGGAAGAACCGCAAAAACCCCGAGACGCCCGCTTTAGGCCGCGAGTCCCCTCACTCTTGGGTCTCCCGGTGTGCCGATCCGGGACCTGATGCGCAACAATGGGTCCCGTGGGAGGGGAGTATTCCTCTGCTCCGGTCTCGTCAACACGGAACGCCGCCCCTCGGCGCGCCCGGGGCCGGCGGTCGCGGGTTCGCTCGCGGCGGAAGAGACCTCCGACAGTCGCACGTCGCTGCTTTCGCTCGGACGACGAGTCTCGCTTGACGAGTCTTGCTGACCGAGTCTCCGCAGACGAGCCCCGGGCTCGGGTGTCGGTGACCGGAACGTGTCACCGATTCTCCAGCACGAGACTCGCCGCTGAGGCCCGGTGTCGGGTTCCGGTCAGACGTGGCTCACTCACCCGAGCCCACGCGTCTCGATCTCGGAACTCGGGTAGGCATTCTTGTCATGAGATTCGGCCATGAGTGGGCGCAGCGACGACCCGTGTCTGCCGGAGGTACTCGTTGAACGTTCCTGTCTGGGTCTGGGTCGCCACCCTCGTCGCGCTGGTGGCCGTCCTCGCCGTTGATCTTCTGATCATCGGGCGCAGACCACATGAACCCAGCATGAAGGAAGCGGGTACGTGGGTCGGCTTCTACGTCGGCCTGGCGGTTCTCTTCGGCATCGGTGTCTGGGCGACCGCGGGCGGTCAGTACGCGGGCGAGTTCTACACCGGCTGGCTCACCGAGTACTCGCTGAGCGTCGACAACCTCTTCGTCTTCGTGATCATCATGGCCCGGTTCGCCGTGCCGAGGCATCTCCAGCAGAAGGTGCTGCTGATCGGCATCGTGCTGGCGCTGCTGATGCGTGGCGCGTTCATCGTCGCCGGCGCCGCCCTGATCGCGCAGTTCTCCTGGGTGTTCTACATCTTCGGCGCGTTCCTCGTCTACACCGCGATCACGCTGGTCAAGGGCGGGGAGAACGACGAGGAGGACTTCAAGGAGAACCTGCTGATCCGCTGGGCGAAGCGGGCGCTGCCGATCTCCTCGACGTTCGGTGACGGCCGGTTCAGCGTGGTCACCGAGACCGGCAAGCGGCTCTTCACCCCGATGCTGATCGTGACGATCGCAATCGGCACCACCGACCTGATCTTCGCGCTCGACTCGATCCCGGCGATCTTCGGCATCACCAAGGAGCCGTACCTCGTCTTCACCGCGAACGTGTTCGCGCTGATGGGTCTGCGCCAGCTCTTCTTCCTGCTCGGCGGCCTGCTGCAGCGCCTGGTCTACCTGAACATCGGGCTGGCCGTGGTGCTCGCCTTCATCGGCGTGAAACTCTTCCTCGAGGCCCTGCACACCAACACCCTGCCGTTCCTCAACGACGGCCACGGCTTCCACTGGGCCCCCGAGATCCCGATCTGGCTCTCTCTGCTGGTCATCCTCGGCACCCTGGGCATAGCCACCGTCGCCAGCCTGATCAAGTCCTCCCGCGACCGCAAAAGAGAACTGATCAACAACTAGGACATCACAACCCCGCTTGGGTACGGCCGGAGCACCGCACCCGAGAGGCATCCGAAACACGAACCGGGCCCGGGCGAGTCATTCGCCCGGGCCCGTGTCCGTTCCGCGGCTGCGGTGGCGGGAACGACGCGGCCCGCCCCGTTCTGCGAAGAAGCGGGGCGGGCCGGCGTACGTGGGATTACTGGTGCTTGCGGCGTGCCGCGGCGCGGCCGCGGGCGTTCTGGTCGAGCTCGACCTTGCGGATGCGGATCGCGTTGGGGGTGACCTCGACGCACTCGTCCTCGCGGCAGAACTCGAGGGACTGCTCCAGGGAGAGCTTGCGCGGCGGGATCACCTTCTCGGTGTTGTCCGCGCTCGCGGCCCGCATGTTGGTGAGCTTCTTCTCCTTGGTGATGTTGACGTCCATGTCGTCCTCGCGAGAGTTCTCGCCGACGATCATGCCCTCGTACACCTCGGTGCCCGGTTCGACGAAGAGCTGCCCGCGCTCCTGCAGGTTGATCATCGCGAAACCGGTGACGGCGCCGGCCCGGTCGGCGACGAGCGAGCCGTTCTGGCGGGTGCGCAGCTCGCCGAACCACGGCTCGTGACGCTCGTACAGGTGGTGCATGATGCCGGTGCCGCGCGTCTCGGTGAGGAACTCGGTCCGGAAGCCGATCAGGCCACGGGCCGGGACCAGCCACTCCATCCGGAGCCAGCCGGTGCCGTGGTTGATCAGCTCTTCCATCCGGCCCTTGCGGGTCGAGAGCAGCTGGGTGATGGCGCCCATGTACTCGTCGGGGGCGTCGATGGTGACCCGCTCGACCGGCTCGTGCACCTTGCCGTCGACGACCTTGGTGACCACCTGCGGCTTGCCGACGGTCAGCTCGTAGCCCTCGCGGCGCATCTGCTCGACCAGGATGGCCAGGGCCAGCTCACCGCGGCCCTGCACCTCCCAGGCGTCCGGGCGCTCGGTGTTGAGGATGCGGAGCGAGACGTTGCCGATCAGCTCCTTGTCGAGGCGGTCCTTCACCATGCGGGCGGTGACCTTGGCGCCCTTGACCTTGCCGACCAGCGGCGAGGTGTTGGTGCCGAGGACCATCGAGATGGCCGGCTCGTCGACGCTGATCAGCGGCAGCGGGACCGGGTTCTCGGCGTCGGCGAGGGTCTCGCCGATCATGATGTCGGAGATGCCCGCGATGGCGATGATGTCGCCGGGGCCGGCGCTCTCGGCCGGCTTGCGCTCCAGGCCCTCGGTGATCAGCAGCTCGGAGATGCGCACGTTGCTGATCGTGCCGTCGGTCTTGCACCAGGCGACGGTCTGGCCCTTGCGGATGGTGCCCTCGTGCACGCGGCACAGCGCGAGACGGCCGAGGAACGGCGACGCGTCGAGGTTGACGACGTGCGCCTGGAGCGGAGCGTCCTCGTGGTATTTCGGGGCCGGGATGGTGTCCAGGATCGTGCTGAACAGCACGTCGAGGTTGTCGCTGTCCTCCGGGACGGTGCCGTCCTTCGGCTGGGTCAGCGAGGCGATGCCGTCGCGGGCGCATGCGTAGACGATCGGGAACTCGATCTGGTGCTCGTCGGCGTCGAGGTCGAGGAAGAGTTCGTACGTCTCGTCGACGACCTCCTTGATCCGGGCGTCCGGCCGGTCCACCTTGTTGATGATCAGGATGATCGGCAGCTTGGCGGCGAGGGCCTTGCGCAGCACGAAACGGGTCTGCGGGAGCGGGCCCTCGGACGCGTCGACGAGCAGGGCGACGCCGTCGACCATGGTGAGGCCGCGCTCGACCTCACCGCCGAAGTCGGCGTGACCCGGCGTGTCGATGATGTTGATGATGACCGGCTCGCCCTCGGCGGGCTGGTAGCTGATCGCCGTGTTCTTGGCGAGAATGGTGATGCCCTTTTCCCGCTCCAGGTCCATGGAGTCCATGACGCGGTCGGCCATCTCGCCGCGCGCGTGGGACTGGCTGCCCTGGCGCAGCATGGCGTCGACCAGGGTGGTTTTGCCATGGTCGACGTGAGCGATGATGGCGACGTTGCGTAGGTCGGTGCGGGTCTGCATGGATCCCATTGTCCCCGGCTCAGGTTGCCGTTCGTGACACGGGGTCAAGTCCCAGAACTTGTGGTCTTCTGTCCTGTTTTCCGGCCTGTGTGAATGGTCGGACAACTGTTAACGTCCATCCTCGATGTCTGTCGGGGGAGGGCTTCATCAATGAACGCGCTGTTACGGACCAGGCTTTTCGCCGGTCTTGTGGTGCTTGTGGTGGCCGGTGGATGCGGTCTGGCGGGCGCCTCCGAGGAGGACAAGGCGGTCGCGCCGATCGCCGCGTCGTCGTCGGCTGCCGAGGTCACCGAGTCGCCGTCCCCGGCGCCCGAGCCGACCGAGGACCTGGTGGTGGAGGAGTCACCGTCCCCCTCGAAGAAGCCGGCCTCGAAGAAGCCGAAGCCGTCCAGGACGTCGGCCACGCCGACCGAGGATCCGAACAACTTCCAGCCGCCGGACTGCGCCGAGTTCGAGGGCAAGGAGGTCTCCAAGGCCAAGGCCAAGGCGGCGTTGAACGCGGCCGCGGCCAAGACGTACTGGCCGACCTCGGCGCCGAAGCTCAAGGTGCCCGCCGACCTGGTCCGGGCCGTGGCATGGCACGAGAGCGGCTGGACGTCGAACATCGTGAACTGCGACGGCGGCTTCGGCCTGATGCAGGTGATGCCGGACACCGAGTCGTTCATCAACCAGCGGTTCGAACAGTCCTACGACTCGCACGCCTACCGGCAGAACGCGGTGATCGGCGCGAACTACCTGGCCTGGCTGACCAAGGCCTTCGGTGATCAGTACTTCAAGGGCAACTACAGCCTGAGCGCCGCGAAGTGCAAGTCGGACAGCTCGCTCTGCCTGCTGAACATGGTCATCGCCGGCTACAACATGGGCCGCGGCTCGGTCGACGAGGGCTACGCGAACAAGGAACTGGTCAACCCGGAGTACGTCAGTGTGGTCCGTCACCTGATGCGTGACTGCTACTGCGACAAGTACTGACCAGCCCGGACGCGAGCTGCCCGAGCTCGCGAGCTACACTTGCTGGAGAACCCGAGACCCCTGCGTTCAGCCGTTTTGACCCTTGAGTCGGAGCAGTAGTAGGGTCTCGGGGTTGTCGTGTGTCGTTGATGCTGGCGAGCTGCGTTTGTCTCGGCCCGCAGCTCACCCTAAGGAGCCTTACCCGATGCCTCCCAAGAAGAAGACCCATGAGGTAACCCTCGCGCTTGAGGCGGGTAACGCCGCGATGGTCGACCTCGGTAAGATGCTCGGCCCGACCGGTGCCAACATGCGCGCTGTCAAGGTCGAGTACGACGAGGCCACTTCGAAGAACCGTGGCGAGATCATCCCGGTCATCGTCTCGGTCTACGAGGACCGCAGCCACACGCTGGCCTACAAGACGCCGCCGACCAGCTTCCTCATCAAGAAGAGCCTCGGTATCCCGTCCGGCGCGGCGAACCCGCTCACCACGACCGTCGGCACGCTCAGCGCCGCCCAGGTCAAGGAGATCGCGGAGCGCAAGCTGCCCGACCTCAACGCGAACGACCTCGACGCCGCCATCCAGATCGTCAAGGGCACTGCCCGGTCGATGGGTGTCAAGGTCGCCTGAAGCGCCTAGGAGAACGGGCCCCGGCTGATGCCGGGGCCCGTTCTTCGTTTTCAGGGTCATCGTGGCTTGGGCGTGATGACCTCGGTGATCAGCCCGTACTCGAGGGCCTCGGTGGCGCTGAGGGTCCGGCCGGTGGAGAGGTCGTCCTCGACCCGGCTGCGGGGCTGGCCGGTCACCTCGGCGAGCCGGACCACGACCTCCTCCAGCTCGCGCAGGTGCTGCCCGGCCGCGGCCGCCACCTCGTCGGCGGTGCCCGTCACGCCGGCGGCGCGGGGTTCAGCCAGTTTGAAGCGGGCATGACGGTACGCCGAGCGCTGGTCCGAGGCGGCGAGAACGGCCAGGACCGCGCCGCCCGCCTCGGAGGTGACGAGCGCCTGCACCGGAGCGGTCAGCGAGTCGATCACGTCGATGATGGAGAGCGCGGCGCTCAGGTCGCCGCCGGAGCTCGCCATGTGCAGGTGGATGGGGTCCGGACCGGCCGAGTCGAGGGTGAGCAGCGCCGCCACGGTCCCGGTCGCCACGTCCGGGGTGAGCTGACCGCGGATCATCACGATCCGCTGGTCGAAGAGGCGCTCCTCGAGCCAGCCGGGCAGGCCGGGGCCCGAGCCGGGCAGGTGCGGAGGTTGCCAGTCGGGCTGCGGGTGCGGCGGGAAACCCCACCGGTTCGGATCATGCCGGTTGTACACCGCTACCTCCAGTGCTCGGGGGTTCCCGTCAGCCTAGCCAGCGAGCGGAGGCATCGATGCCTGTTCCGCTCTTGGCCGAAACCGGGCTGAGAAGGGCCGAACACGAGGCCCGACGTGGGGCCGAGGCGGGCCGGGAACAAGGCCGAAGCGGGCCGAGGCGGGGCGAAGCAGGGGCCGCGGTGGGCCGGAGCGGGGTCGAGCGGCGCCCGCCCGCCGGCTGGGCCGGCGGGCGCCGACTGCTACACGCTGCGGATCTGCAGCAGGCCGGCGAGCCGGGCGGTGACCGGCCGGGCCTCCAGGTGCAGACGGGCGATGTTGAGCCCGCCGTCGCCGATCACGGCCAGCAGCGCCAGGTCGCCGATCGCGTAGACCGACAGGTACCCGTTCTGGTTGTGGATCGTGACGTCGGCGAAGCCGCCCTGGCCGAGGACCGCCCCGGTGGTGCGGCTGATGCCGTGCGCGCCGGCGGCGAGGGCCGCGACGTCGTGCGGCTCCGGGCCGGTCGTGTTGTCGTGCAGGATGAGCAGGCCGTCGACTCCGGCCACCACGCAGGCCAGCACGCCGGGCACCTGGTACCGCAGGCCGGCGAGCTCGGCGTAGACCGGCCGGTAGGGGTCGCCCGGGTGGGTCATACGTCCAGTTCCCGCTCGATCTTGCGCAGCTGGTGGCGAGCCAGGCCGAGGTTGGCGCGGCTCTTGTCCAGCGACACGTAGAGGAAGAACGCCTCGCCGTGGCGCTTGTTCTGCAGCAGGCGGATCAGGTGGTACTGGGTGTCGAGCGTGATCAGGATGTCCTCGATGCCGTCCTGGAGGCCGAGCATCTCCAGGGTGCGGACCTTGGCCCGGATCACGTCGGTGTTGCCGGCCGCGGCGATGTTCATGTCCATCGTCTGGCCGCCGCCGAGCACGCCCAGGGTGAGGCCGCTGGTGTAGTCGACCAGCGCCACACCGATGGCGCCCTCGATTCCCATCGCTTCCTTGAGGGCAGTCTCGATATTCACTGCTGGTGCTCCGTTTCACTTCCGAGAGGGGGACGCCGACATGATCGGCGGAGCCAACCCTTGCACGCGCAATTTGCTCAAACCCTGAACTAATGCCAGGTTCGGCCGAAGGGTGTTGATCTCCGTTCGGTCGACCCCCAGGGGGGTCGACCGAACGTCTCGGAACGCGTCGCGTCGACGGATGGACAGCCGAGACCGATGATCAGAACGGTGTGACCGCCGCCCTCGAACCGCGTCTGCCAGGTCACACACTCACGAGCGTGGTGCGACGCGGCACCGTATCCGGGTTTCGTGCAACCTGCGGCGCACGCGGGTCGTCAAGGAGGCGTGAGAGTGAGAGAGGGGCTCGTGTGAAGATCGAGCGTGACGAGCAATTCCACCGATTCGTGGTGACCCGGCGGGCGGCGCTGGTGCGTACGGCGACACTGCTCACAGCGGGCGACGCGCACCTGGCCGAGGATCTGGTCCAGTCCACGCTGACCAAGCTCTACGTTGCCTGGCCGGCGTTCCAGCGAGCCGACAACCCGGACGGTTACGTGCGGCGGACCCTGGTGAACGCGCTGACCGACGAGCGGCGGCGCTGGTGGCGGCGGCGGGAACGGTCGATGGCCGAGCTTCCCGACCGGCCCGCGGCGGAGATTCCCGGCGGGGACATCTCGGACGTGCTGCGCGCGGCCCTGAAGGAGCTGCCACCACGGATGCGGGCGGCATTGGTGTTCCGCTACTTCTACGACCTCGATGTCGCCGACACCGCCGACGCCCTCGGCTGCTCCGAGGGCACGGTGAAGAGCCAGACCGCCCGGGCCCTCGACCGGCTGCGTGCGGTCCTCGGCCAGAACCCGTCCCTAGTACTGCGCTGACAGGAGTTGTGATGACTGATCTCTACGAAGGGCTCAACCGGCTCGCCGGACCGGGTGCCGAGCCGACCCCCGAGCAGGTCGAGGCCGACCTGGCCCGGGGCCGCACCGCGCTGCGCCGCCGCCGGATCTTCCAGACCGGCGGGGCCTCCACGTTCGCCGTCGCGGCGGTGGCCGCGGCCGTCGCGTTCGCCACCGCCGGGACGCCGGCGACCGGCACCTCACCGCTCGCCGACGGGCCGGCCCCGGCGGTGAGCAGCATCGTGCCCACCAAGCTCGTCGCCTACCAGGGCGAGCAGCCGGAGGCGTTCGAGATCGACCGGGTGCCGGAGGGCTGGGTGCTGCAGAACTCCGACGAGGGCGGCCTGGTCCTGGCGCCGGAGGGGCCGCTCGCCGACCCGTCCACCGGCCCGGCCGGCGCGGCCAACAGCGACCCGCACAGCTTCGTCGGCAAGATCGCCGTGATGCTGCAGGACGCCGGCGCCCCGGCCGACCTGGGCGGCAAGAAGGTCGAGGTGGGCGGCAACCCGGGCGTGCTCACCAAGATGCTCGACCAGACCGACGGCTCGACGCTGTTCCTGAAGGTTCCGGACCGCGGTCACCTGGTGATCCAGGTCTGGGACAACCTCGGCTGGGGCGAGAAGCAGGTGCTCGAGTTCGCGGCCGGCATCCACGTCAACGAGAACGCCGCGAAGAGCGTCGGCTGATCAGCCGGCCGCGGTAGGAGGGGAGACCGGAGCAGTTGAGGTGCCCCGGTCTCCCGGTCTCATGTCTACCAGCCCCGCGCTCGCCACTCCGGCAGCTGCGGGCGCTCGGCCCCCAGCGTCGAGTCCTTGCCGTGCCCCGGATAGAACACCGTGTCGTCGCTGAACCGGTCGAAGATCTTGGCCGTCAGATCGTCCATGATCCGCTCGTGGTCCTCGGGCCGGACCGTCTTCCCGTGACCGCCCGGGAACAGGCTGTCCCCGGTGAACAGGTGCTTTCCCTGGTAGGAGAGCACGATCGAGCCCGGCGTGTGCCCGACGATGTGGATCACGTCGAGGGTGACGCCGCCGACCTGCACCACGTCACCGTCGCGCAGCGTGCCGGTCACGACCGGAATGCCGTCGGCGTCGTCCGCGTGCGCCAGCGAGGCCGCGCCGGTGGCCAGGGCGATCTCCTCCAGCGCCATCCAGTGGTCCTGGTGCCGGTGGGTGGTCACCACCGACCGCAGGCCGCCCGAGCCGATCAGCTCCAGCAGGGTCCCCGCGTCGTTCGCGGCGTCGATCAGAATCCGCTCGCCGCCGTGACTCAACAGGTACGCGTTGTTGTCCATCGGGCCGACCGACACCTGGGTCATGGTGAGGCCGCCGCCGAGATCGCTACTCATTTCCACCTCGCTGGCTGGGGTAGCTCGCCGTCCGGCGAGACGGTCAGGTCGGCGCCGTCGCCCCGGCCGGTCAGCCACGCCGCGAGCGATTTCGTCGGGCCGCCGACCACCGGACCGCTCCCGTCGCCGATCGTCAGCGCGTGCTCCAGGCCGAGCGGGCGCAGCACCATGGCGGGCGTGTCCCGCGGCGGGCTCGCCACGAGCTCCCGCAGCAGCCGCAGGGCGAACGCGTCCGACCACTCCAACGGCGTGTAGTCCCGCCCCAGGTCGACCCGGTGCACCTCGACCTCGCGCAGCCGGGCCCACGGCACCCAGGCCGCCGACTGGCCGATCCCCGGCAGCGGGAAGATCCAGGCCGCGGCCGGCATCGCGGCGGCCGCGTCGGCGAACCGCTCGTGCGCGGCCCGCAGGTCGGTCAGCTGCTCGGCGAGCGGGCGGCGGCAGCCCGCCTCGATGTCCCGGTCGCGGGCCTCGGCACTCGCGTACGCCGGTGTCTCCACCCCGGTACGCGCCCACACCAGCAGGTTCGTCAACGCGTCCGCGTTGCGCGCGAGATGCGTGAGGACGTGCCCGGCGGTCCACCCGGGCAGCGCGGACGGCGCCGCGATCACGCCGTCGTCCCAGCCGTCCGCCTCGCGCAGCAGCGCCTCGGTCGACTCTTCCACGTCGGTCATCAGGACCAGCGGATCCATGGTCACCCGACGACCCTATCGGAAATCGCTTTCGTCCCGGTCACGCTGACCGTACCGTCGGTGCCAGCCGCGTAGATCGATCGAATCCCGGCGGAGGAGGTGAGGAACGTGCACTGGGTCGGCGTCGCGTTTTTTCACCCGGGGGCCTTTGCTACCCCACTACCGTAAAGGGTTCACCATGTCGTACGACCTGTCCCAGCTGGGCTGGGACGAGACTTTCGCATCCGCCTACCGGCCGTTCGACCGCGCCGACGCGCTGCCGGGCCGGGTTCTGCGTGCCGACCGTGGCATCTGCACGGTGCTCACCGCCGACGGTCCGACCCGGGCCAGTCTGGGCGGTGGCGTCCTGATCGAGGGCGCCCGCGACCCGGCCGGCCTGCCCAGTTCCGGTGACTGGGTGGTGCTGCGCCAATGGCCGGACCGGCGCACCACCCTGGAGCTCGTGCTGCCCCGCCGCACCACGCTCATCCGCCGCACCGCCGACAAGGACTCCACCGGGCAGGTCCTGGCGGCCAACATGGACCTGGTGGCGGTCGTCGAACCGATCCATCCCGAGCCCGACGACTCCCGGGTCGAGCGCCTGCTCGCGCTGGCCTGGGAGTCCGGTGCCCGGCCGCTGCTCGTGCTGACCAAATGCGACACCACGCCGGACCCGGCCGCGGTGGCCCGCCAGCTCGCCGAGCTGGCGCCGGGCGTCGCGGTGCTGCCGGTCAGCGTCCGGTCCGGCGCCGGCGTCGGCGATCTGCGCTCCCATGTCGGTCCGGGCCGGACGCTGGCCCTGCTGGGCCGCTCCGGCGCCGGCAAGTCGACCCTGACGAACGCCCTGGCCGGCGCGGCCGTCATGCCGGTGCAGGCGATTCGTGACGCGGACGGCAAGGGCCGGCACACCACCGCGTACCGGAACCTGGTGATGCTGCCCGGCGGCGGTGCGGTGATCGACACCCCGGGCATCCGGGGCGTGGGCCTGCTGGACACGGCGGCCGGCCTGGATCGGGCCTTCGCCGACGTCACCGCGCTGGCCGCCCGTTGCCGGTTCGACGACTGCCGGCACGAGTCGGAGCCCGGCTGCGCGGTGCAGGAGGCGCTCGCCGCCGGGGAGCTGGCGGCCCGCCGGCTGGCGAGCTGGCGCAAGCTCCAGCACGAGGTCGCCGTGGAGAGCGGACGCCGATCGGCCCGGCTGGCGCGCCGCGCCCGATGACGCCGGCCCACGGAGGAAGCCCGGTGCGCCGCGCTCGGTGACGCCCGCCCACGGGGCAGGCCCGGCGCGCCGCGCCCGATGACGTCCGCCCACGGGGCAGGCCCGGCGCGTCGCGCTCGATGACGGCTCGGGCGTGCCCGGGGGTGAGGGCACGCCGGGGCCGGCGGCGGGTCGCGCCGGCGGAAGGGGCCGTCAGGTGTCGGCAGGCACGGGACGCCGCTGCGCCCGTACCCGAAAAAGGGCTCTGGCAGAATTGCCCCGGTGCGTGTGGCAGAAGAGATGACCGAGGAGCCGGTGGCGACCGTGGGGGAGGACCCCGCGCGGGCCGGATCATGGTGGCTCCGGCGGATCGATCTCTGGGTGCCGGCGGCCTTCCTGGCGCTGGCGATCGTGGTGCTGCTGCCGCTCTGGATCGACCCGAACGGGCGGGTGCTGGCCAGCAACGACGATGACCACGGGGTCTTCCTGTTCGTGCTGGCGCACGCCGAGCGGGTGGTGTTCGACGGGGCCGCGCCGTTCTTCACCGACCGGCTGAACGCGCCGGTCGGCGTGAACATGATGGCGAACACGTCGATCCTGGCGCTGAGCCTGCCGCTCGCTCCGGTCACGCACTTCCTCGGCGGTGGCGTGTCGGTCGCCCTGCTGATCACTCTCGGTCTCGCCGGCACCGCCTTCGCCTGGTACTGGGTGCTCTCCCGGCATCTGGTCCACAGCCGGGTCGCGGCGGCGATCGGCGGGGCGTTCTGCGGATTCGCGCCGACCATGGTGTCGCACGCGAACGGCCACGTGAACTTCGTCAACCAGTACCTGGTGCCGTTCATCGTGTGGCAGGTGCTGCGGCTGCGTGAGCCCGGCCGGGTCCGGCGCGGCGGGATCATCCTCGGTCTGCTGATCGTGGCGCAGTGCTTCATCAACGAGGAGACGCTGCTCTTCACGGCGCTCACGCTGGGCGTCTTCGTGGTGGCCTACGGGATCATGCGCCCGGATGTGGTCCGTGCCGTGTGGAAGCGGTTCCTGGGCGGTCTCGGGGTGGCCGCGGCGACCGCCGGAGCGCTGCTCGCCTACCCGCTCTGGTACCAGTTCTTCGCTCCCGGCAACTACCACGGTCAGCCGTTCGAACCGGACATGTACGTCACCGACCTGGCCTCGCTGGTCGGCTTCGCCCGCCAGTCGCTGGCCGGGAACGCCGCCCTGACCAGGGAGATGAGCGTCAGCGCGACCGAGGACAACACGTTCTTCGGCCCGATCGGCTTCGTCATGATCGTGGTGTCGGTGGTGATGCTGTGGCGCTCGGCCGCGGCCCGGGCCGCCGCGATCGCCGGGCTGGTGCTGCTGCTCATGTCGTTCGGTCCGGTGCTGAAGGTCTTCGGCCACGACACCGGGATCCCGCTGCCGTTCGGCCTGATCAGCCACGTGCCGGTGATCGACCTGGTGAGTGTGACGCGGTTCGCGATGGTGCCGGCGACGATCGCCGGGGTGCTGCTCGCGCTGGCCGTCGACAAGATCGGGACATATCCGGCCCGGAGGCGGCGGCTGTTCTGGATCGGCATGGTGCTCGCGCTCGTGCCGCTCATCCCCAAGCCGCTGCCCGTGGTCCAGGGCGACCCGCTGCCGGCGTTCCTCACCGAGGGCACCTACAAGCCGTACGTCACCGGCGGCCGCACCCTGATCACCGTCCCGCTCCCGGAGGTCACGACCGGGCGGACCGGGATGCGCTGGGCGACGCTGATGAACCTCGACTACGCCACGCCGCGCGGATACTTCATGGGTCCCGCCGACCCGCCGGACGATGACACCGGATCGTGGAACGCGCCCCGCCGGTTCACCTCCGACCTGCTGTGGCGGGTCCGGGAGTACGGCCAGGTGCCGGTCCTCACCGACGCCGACCGGGCGCGCATCACCGCGGACCTGGTCTACTGGCGTGCGGGGGTGGTGGTGCTGGTCCCCGGTGGCCGCAACCCGGCCGCGCAGCGTGCGGTGCTGGTGGACGCGCTCGGTGAGCCGCAGCTCGTCGGTGGTGTGGAGATCTGGGACATGAGAGGTCTCCCGGTTCCCCCGAAAGACTGACCGGGAATGTTCGCCATCTGCCAGGCGCTTCAACAGGGTCGCCAGAAAATGTCGTACCCCGCGGCTAGCATGGCTGGCTGACTTCAAACACCTGTACGGAGAGGCTGGCAGTGGCCGACCGACTGACTATTCGTGGCGCGCGCGAGCACAACCTGCGCGACGTCAACCTGGACCTGCCCCGCGACGCCATGATCGTCTTCACCGGGCTGTCCGGCTCGGGCAAGTCGAGCCTCGCCTTCGACACGATCTTCGCGGAGGGGCAGCGGCGTTACGTCGAGTCCCTGTCGTCGTACGCGAGGCAGTTCCTCGGCCAGATGGACAAGCCCGACGTCGATTTCATCGAGGGCCTGTCCCCGGCGGTGTCGATCGACCAGAAATCGACGAACCGCAACCCCCGCTCGACCGTCGGCACGATCACCGAGGTCTACGACTACCTGCGCCTGCTGTTCGCCCGGGCCGGCACGCCGCACTGTCCGGTCTGCGGTGAGCGGATCAGCAAGCAGACCCCGCAGCAGATCGTCGACCGGGTCCTCGCGATGGCGGAGGGCACCAAGTTCATGGTGCTCGCCCCGGTCGTCCGCGGCCGCAAGGGTGAATATGTCGACCTCTTCGCCGAGCTGCAGGCCAAGGGTTACGCGCGCGCCCGCGTCGACGGCACGGTGTATCCGCTGACCGAGCCGCCGAAGCTGAAGAAGCAGGAGAAACACACCATCGAGGTGGTGGTCGACCGGCTCAGCGTCAAGGCGTCGAGCAAGCAGCGGCTCACCGACTCGGTGGAGGCGGCGCTCGGCCTGGCCGGCGGCATCGTCCTGCTCGACTTCGTCGACCTGGCGGAGGACGACCCGGAGCGGGAGCGGCGCTTCTCCGAGCACCTGGCCTGCCCGAACGACCATCCTCTCGCGATCGAGGACCTGGAACCGCGGGTCTTCTCCTTCAACGCGCCCTACGGCGCCTGTCCCGAGTGCACCGGCCTCGGGACCAAGAAGGAGGTCGACCCCGAGCTGATCATCCCGGACGAGGAGGCCACCCTCCGGGGCGGCGCGATCCAGCCGTGGTCCGGCGGCACCACCCAGGAGTATTTCCTGCGCCTGCTGGAGGCCCTCGCCACCGCGGAGAACTTCAGCGTCGACACACCCTGGCGGGCGCTCTCCAGCCGGGTGCAGAAAACCATCCTGTACGGGGCGGAGGACCAGGTCCACGTCCGTTACCGGAACAAGTACGGTCGCGAGCGCTCCTACTACACCGGTTTCGAGGGCGTGATCCAGTGGATCGAGCGGCGCCACAACGACACCGAGAGCGACTGGTCGCGCGAGAAGTACGAGGGGTACATGCGCGACGTGCCCTGCAAGGTCTGCGGTGGCGCCCGGCTCAAGCCCGAGGTGCTCGCGGTGACCGTGGCCGGCAAGAGCATCGCCGAGGTCTGCAACCTCTCGGTCGGTGAGTGCGCCGAGCTGCTGGCCGGGCTGGAGCTCGACGACCGGCAGAAGATGATCGCCGAGCGGGTGCTCAAGGAGATCAACGCCCGGCTGCGGTTCCTGGTCGACGTCGGCCTGGACTACCTCTCGCTGGACCGCGGCGCCGGCACGCTCTCCGGCGGCGAGGCGCAGCGTATCCGGCTCGCCACCCAGATCGGCTCCGGCCTGGTCGGCGTGCTCTACGTGCTGGACGAACCGTCGATCGGCCTGCACCAGCGGGACAACCACCGGCTGATCGAGACGCTGGTCCGGCTGCGCAACCTGGGCAACACGCTGATCGTGGTGGAGCACGACGAGGACACCATCCGGACCGCCGACTGGATCGTCGACATCGGTCCGGGCGCCGGCGAGCACGGCGGCGAGATCGTGCACAGCGGCACGGTCGAGGGCCTGCTGGCGAACGAGAAATCGCCCACCGGGGCCTACCTGTCGGGCCGCAAGAGCATCCCGGTCCCGGCCGGCCGCCGCCCGCAGACGCCCGGTCGTGAGGTGGTCGTGCACGGCGCCCGCGAGCACAACCTGCGCAACCTGACGGTCCCGTTCCCGCTCGGCCAGTTCATCGCGGTCACCGGGGTGAGCGGCTCGGGCAAGTCGACGCTTGTCAACGACATCCTGCACACCGTGATGGCGAACCAGATCAACCGGGCGCGCCAGGTGCCGGGCCGGCACACCAAGGTCACCGGCCTGGAGAACGTGGACAAGGTCGTCGGCGTCGACCAGTCGCCGATCGGCCGGACCCCGCGCTCCAACCCGGCCACCTACACCGGCGTCTTCGACCACGTGCGCAAGCTCTTCGCCGAGACCGCGGAGGCGAAGGTCCGGGGGTACGGTCCGGGCCGCTTCTCGTTCAACGTGAAGGGCGGCCGCTGCGAGAACTGTTCCGGTGACGGCACGATCAAGATCGAGATGAACTTCCTGCCGGACGTCTACGTCCCGTGCGAGGTGTGCAAGGGCGCTCGGTACAACCGGGAGACCCTCGAGGTGCACTACAAGGGGAAGACCATCTCCGAGGTCCTGGAGATGCCGATCGAGGAGGCCGCGGAGTTCTTCTCGGCGCTGCCGGCGATCCACCGCCACCTGCGCACCCTGGTCGACGTCGGCCTGGGTTACGTGCGGCTCGGCCAGCCCGCCACGACGCTCTCCGGCGGCGAGGCGCAGCGCGTGAAACTCGCCTCCGAGCTGCAGAAACGCTCCACCGGGCGGACCGTCTATGTGCTCGACGAGCCGACCACCGGCCTGCACTTCGAGGACATCCGCAAGCTGCTGCTCGTGCTCAACGGCCTGGTCGACAAGGGCAACACGGTGATCACGATCGAGCACAACCTGGACGTCATCAAGACCGCCGACTGGCTGATCGACATGGGTCCGGAAGGCGGCAGCAAGGGCGGCGTCGTGGTCGCGACCGGCACACCGGAGGAGGTCGCCGAGGTGGCGGAGAGTCACACCGGGCAGTTCCTGCGGCAGGTCCTCAGCCTCTCCGGGAAAGCGGCCGGTTCCAAGGCGGCCACCAGCCGGGCGGCGAAGGCCAACGCCGTGCCGGCGGCCGGGCGTAAGACCCGCGCCAAGGCGACTGTTTAGGGATTTCTTAGACACCTCTCAGGGAAGCCGCCGGGTCGGGGAACTACTCTCGGCCGGGCGGCGCTGAGGGCGTGAATTCGGCGATGGCAATGAACTGATCAATAGCCCGGCCGCGTACCTAGGGGCGACTCCGCGTGATTGCCGAGCGGAAACCAGTACTGGAGGGCTACACATGACCGACGTGCAGACGAGGACCGAGGCCGAGACCACGCACCAGTGCGCGAGCACGGGCACGACCTCGACGCGGCGCTGCATCCTGGTCGGCGCCGGGGCGCTCGGTGCCACCGCGGTCCTGGCTGCCTGCGGCACCGACGGCACCGGCACCAACCCCAACGGCTCCGACTTCGACGCCAACCCGGCCCCGGCCGGGAGCACCGCGGCGGGCGCCGAGGGCGGCGGCGACAGCGGTGACACCGGCGGCGGCGCGGAGGTCCTGGTGGCGGCCTCCAAGGTGACCGTCGGCGGCGGTGTGATCACCGACAAGCTGGTCGTCACCCAGCCGACCGAGGGCACCTTCAAGGCGTTCAGCAAGGTCTGCACCCACCAGGGGTGCGAGGTCAGCGAGATCAAGGACGGGCAGATCATCTGCCGCTGCCACAACAGCTTCTTCTCGGTCAAGGACGGCGCTCCGACGTCGGGCCCGGCGCAGCAGCCGCTCGCCGAGACCAAGGTGGAGCTGGACGGCGACAACGTGGTCGTCTCGGCCTGATTCCGGGCCCTGGGCACAGGCCGGAGATCCGGCGCCGTGGCGGCGGCACCGGACCTCCGGTCGGGCAATTCTGTCAGTCCCAGGCACTACTGTTGGAGTTGTGCCAGACCCGTCCACTTATCGCCCGGCTCCGGGTACCATCCCGGACTCCCCGGGCGTCTACCGTTTCCGTGACCCGGCCGGCCGGGTGATCTATGTCGGCAAGGCGAAAAGCCTGCGTAACCGGCTCAACTCCTACTTCGCCGACGTCTGGTCGCTGCACGCGCGCACCCAGCAGATGGTCACCACCGCCGGCAGTGTGGATTGGGTCACGGTCGGCACCGAGGTCGAGGCGCTGCAGCTCGAGTTCTCCTGGATCAAGGAGTTCGACCCCCGCTTCAACGTGAAGTACCGGGACGACAAGTCGTACCCGTTTCTCGCCGTCACCCTGGACGAGGAGTTCCCCCGCCTGCAGGTCATGCGCGGGGCCAAGCGCAAGGGCGTGCGCTATTTCGGGCCGTACTCGCATGCCTGGGCCATCCGCGAGACGCTCGACCTGCTGCTGCGGGTCTTCCCGGCGCGGACCTGCTCGACCGGTGTCTTCAAACGGCACGGTCAGATCGGCCGGCCCTGCCTGCTGGGTTACATCGGCAAGTGCTCGGCCCCGTGCGTCGGCCAGGTCGACGCCGAGCAGCACCGCGCCATCGTGGACGACTTCTGCGACTTCATGGCGGGCCGCACCGACGCGTTCGTCAAACGGCTCGAGCGCGACATGATGCAGGCCTCCGAGGAGTTGGAGTTCGAGCGGGCGGCCCGGCTGCGCGACGACATCGCGGCTCTGCGCCGCGCCATGGAGAAACAGACGGTGGTGCTCGGCGACGGCACCGACGCCGACGTGGTCGCCTTCGCCGAGGACCCCCTGGAAGCGGCGGTGATGGTTTTCCATGTCCGCGACGGCCGGGTCCGTGGCCAGCGCGGCTGGGTGGTGGAGAAGGTCGAGGACCTCACCACCGGCGACCTGGTCCACCACTTCTGCACCCAGATGTACGGTGAGTCCTCCGGCGAGACCGACGTGCCCCGTGAGCTGCTCGTCCCGGCCCTGCCGGACGACGCGGACGCGCTCGCCGACTGGCTGACCGCCCGCCGCGGCAGCCGGGCCAGCCTGCGCGTGCCGCAGCGCGGTGACAAGAAATCGCTGATGGAGACCGTGGCGCGCAACGCGGCCGAGTCGCTGCAGCGGCACAAGCTGCGCCGGGCCGGCGACCTGACCACCCGTAACAAGGCGCTCGAGGAGATCGCCGAGGCGCTCGGGATGGACACCGTCCCGCTGCGCATCGAGTGCTTCGACGTGTCGCAGATCCAGGGCACCGACGTGGTCGCCTCGATGGTCGTCTTCGAGGACGGCCTGCCCCGCAAGAGTGAGTACCGGCGGTTCGCGGTCCGTGGCGCCACCGACGACCTGTCCGCGATGAGCGAGGTGCTGCGGCGGCGGTTCGCCCGGTTCAAGGCGGTTCCCGGCGCCGACGCGCCGCGCGACCAGCCGGAGTCGGACGTCGCCGACGACGCGGCGGACGCGAAACTGCACGGGCTCGAGCCGGAGGAGTCCGAGCCGCTGCCAGGCATCGATCCGCTGACCGGCAAGGCGCGCCGCTTCGCGTACCCTCCGCAGCTCGTCGTCGTGGACGGCGGCCAGCCGCAGGTGAACGCGGTGGCCGCGGTCTTCTCCGAGCTGGGCATCACCGACGTGGCACTCTGCGGCCTGGCGAAACGGCTGGAGGAGGTCTGGGTGCCCGGCGACGACTTCCCGGTCATCCTTCCGCGTACGTCGGAGTCGCTCTACCTGCTGCAGCGGGTCCGCGACGAGGCGCACCGCTTCGCGATCACGTTCCACCGGCAGCGCCGGTCGAAACGGATGACGGCGTCCGCGCTGGACGACATCGCCGGGCTGGGCGAGGTGCGGCGCAAGGCGTTGCTGCGGCACTTCGGGTCGTTGAAACGCCTGGCCGCGGCGACCCCGGAGGAGGTCGCCGAGGTGCCGGGCATCGGGCGGCGCACGGCGGAGACGGTGCTGGCGGCCCTCAATCCGGCGGCGACCCCGGCGGCCACCCCGGCGATCCCGGCGGTGACCCCGGCGATCCCGGCGGCCGACCCGGTGGTCATCCCGGACGCCCCGGCGGCCGACTCGGTAGCCGAACCGGCGGCCGACCCGGATCGGTAGCGGACAGGCTGTCCGGCGGTCGGCCCGGTAGGTGTCGGCCTAGGATGTTGTGTCCGCTTGGTTGTGGTGCGAGGCGCCCGGGCGAGGCGCTCAGGTGAGCGGCCGCCGCGGCGCTCGGCCGGGCGGAAATCGATGCAGGAACCGGCGCGGGAGGCGTGCGTGGACGAGATAGTGGAACCCGATGAGGCCGGTACCGACCTGGTGGTGGTCACCGGACTCTCCGGCGGTGGGCGCAGCACGGTGGCCCGCGCGCTGGAGAACGTCGGCTTCTACGTGGTCGACAACCTGCCGCAGGCCCTGATGCTGGAGATGGCGGAGCTGGCGTTCGCGGCCGGTGGCGCGGCCCGCCGTACCGCGATGGTGCTGGACGTCCGCAGCCGCGCGTTCTCCACCGACCTGGCCGGCGCGGTCCGTGAGCTCAAGGAGCGCGGCTTCTCGCCGCGCGTGGTGTTCGTGGACGCCGACGACGAGGTGCTGATCCGGCGGTTCGAGTCGGTGCGGCGCTCGCACCCGCTGCAGGGCGACGGGCGGCTCGCCGACGGGATCGCGGCCGAGCGCAAGCTGCTCGAGGAGGCCCGCGACCAGGCCGACGTGATCATCGATACCAGTCACCTGAACGTGAACCAGCTGCGCCGCCGGGTCGAGGAGCTGTTCAGCGGCGACGACTCGCGCCGGCTGCGGATCACGGTGCTGTCGTTCGGTTTCAAGTACGGCCTGCCGCCCGACGCCGACTACGTGCTGGACGCCCGGTTCCTGCCGAACCCGTTCTGGGTCCCCGAGCTGCGTGAGCACACCGGCCTGGAGGAGGGCGTGAGCAGTTACGTCCTGGGCCAGGAGGGCGCCGGCGAGTTCGTCGGGACGTACGCCGGGCTGATCGCGGCGACCGCGCCGGGCTTCGAGCGCGAGGGCAAGCGGTACCTGACCGTCGCCATCGGCTGCACCGGCGGCAAGCACCGCAGCGTCGCGATCGCCGAGGAGCTCACCGCGCGGCTGAACGGGATGCGTCTTTCCGCCCATACCTCGCACCGCGATCTGGGGCGCGAGTGACGGGGGCGACTCCGACCCGGGTGGTGGCGTTCGGCGGCGGGCACGGCTTGAGCGCCTCGCTGCGGGCGCTGCGGCGCTGTGCCCGGGACCTGGAGCTGGACATCACGGCGATAGTGACCGTGGGTGACGACGGCGGGTCCAGCGGCCGCCTGCGGGCAGAACGCGACGCGCTGCTGCCGCCGGGCGACCTGCGCCAGGCGCTCGCCGCGCTGGCCGACGACCACCCGACCACGCGGCGCACGGCGAGCCTGATGCAGCACCGGTTCGCCGCGATGCCGGCGCAGCGGCGGACGCCGGATGCCGAGCGGCGCGCCGACCGGTCGCCGGACGGCCTGGCCGGGCACGCCGTGGGCAACCTGCTGCTGCTCGGACTGATCGAGATGCTCGGCGACCCGGTGCTGGCCCTGGACCACGCCGCCCAGATGGTCGGCGCGCGCGGCCGGGTGCTGCCGATGGCGCTGCACGCGGTGGGCATCGAGGCGGACATGGTGGGACCGGCGGGCGAGGCGGTGACCGTGCGTGGTCAGCACGCGGTCGCGGTGGCGGACGGCCGGGTGACCGCGCTGCGGCTCCATCCGGCGAACCCGCCGGCCTGTCCGGAGGCGCTCGCCGCGGTCCGCGAGGCCGACTGGCTGATCTTCGGGCCGGGCTCCTGGTACACCAGCGTGCTGCCGCACCTGCTGGTCCCGGACCTGGCCGCGGCGATCGTGGCGAGCCCGGCCCGCCGGCTGGTCACGCTCAACCTCAGCGCGGACAAGGAGACGTCCGGGCTGTCCACCGCTGATCACCTCGCCGCGCTGCACTGGTACCTCCCCGAGCTCCGGGTCGACGCGGTGCTGGCGGACGCCAAGTGGGCGGGGGAACCGGAACCGGTCCGGGCCGCCGCGCAGGCGCTCGGAGCGGAGCTGGTCCTGGCCCCCGTCGCCGTTGCGGACGGCAGCCCACGGCATGATCCTGAGTCGTTGGGTGTTGCACTGGTGCCAGTATTGGGCTCCGCTCGTTAGTTACTGGCGTAGTGCGACACACACTGAGGCTCAGTTCAAGATCCGGCGCATGAGGTGACGAGACGATGGCGATGACGGCAGCGGTCAAGGACGAGCTGAGCCGGGTCGACGTGCCCAAGCCCTGCTGCCGGCGGGCCGAGATGGCGGCCCTGTTGCGGTTCGCCGGCGGCCTGCACATCGTGTCCGGGCGGGTCGTGGTCGAGGCCGAGCTGGACACCGGCGCGGTCGCGCGGCGCCTGCGGCGGGAGATCGCGGACGTGTACGGCTACCCGAGCGAGGTGCACGTGCTGGCCTCCGGCGGCCTGCGCAAGGGCAGCCACTACATCGTGCGGATCGTCAAGGACGGCGAGGTGCTGGCCCGGCAGACCGGTCTGCTGGACGTCCGCGGGCGTCCGGTGCGCGGCCTGCCGCAGCACGTGGTGAACGGCAACGTCTGCTGCTCGGTGGCGGCGTGGCGGGGCGCGTTCATGGCGCACGGCTCGCTCACCGAGCCGGGCCGCTCCAGCGCCCTGGAGATCACCTGCCCGGGCCCGGAGGCGGCGCTCGCCCTGCGCGGCGCGGCCCGGCGGATCGGGATCACCGCGAAGGAGCGCGAGGTCCGCGGGGTGGACCGTGTGGTGATCAAGGACGGCGACGCGATCGCGGCTCTGCTCACCCGGATCGGCGCGCACTCCAGCGTGCTGGCCTGGGAGGAGCGCCGGGTCCGGCGCGAGGTGCGCGCCACCGCGAACCGGCTGGCGAACTTCGACGACGCGAACCTGCGCCGGTCCGCGCGGGCGGCGGTCGCGGCCGCGGCCCGGGTCACCCGCGCCCTGGAGATCCTCGCCGACGACGCGCCGAACCACCTGACCTCGGCCGGCCGGCTGCGGCTGGAGCACCGGCAGGCCTCGCTGGAGGAGCTCGGCGCGCTCGCCGACCCGCCGCTGACCAAGGACGCGATCGCCGGTCGGATCCGGCGGCTGCTCGCGCTCGCTGACAAGCGTGCCCGTGATCTCGGCATTCCGGACACCGAAGCGGCCGTGACCCCGGAGATGATGGCCTGCTAGTGACTTTCGGCCCTCCGCGCGGGGTCCCGATTTAGATAACGTTCAGGTCGCGGCCCCGCTGCGTCACGAGTACCCGCCCTCGGATAGGGTCACTGGCGACGGCGACGGTGCCGGCAGTTCGGCCGAACCCCCGCTGTGACGTCGCCGACTCAGGTCGCGGCGCTCCACGCTTCTTCGGGCGCGGCGGCCGGGCGCCCTTGGACCGCAGCCCGCCACATGGCGGGCGTGCAGACCCTCCGCCGGTCGCAGAACCCGGCGGACCGAAACGAGGAGACCACCTGTGACCATCCGGGTTGGCATCAACGGCTTCGGCCGTATCGGTCGTAACTTCTTCCGGGCGGTTCTCGCGTCCGGCGCCGACATCGAGATCGTCGGCGTCAACGACCTGACCGACAACGCCACTCTCGCCCACCTGCTGAAGTACGACAGCATCCTGGGTCGTCTGGGCCACGAGGTGAAGGCGTCCGCCGACGAGATCACCGTCGGTGGCAAGTCGTTCAAGGCGTTCGCCGAGCGCGACCCGAACAACCTGCCGTGGGGCGACCTGGGCGCGGACGTCGTCATCGAGTCGACCGGCTTCTTCACCGACGCCACCAAGGCGAAGGCGCACATCGACAAGGGCGCCAAGAAGGTCATCATCTCGGCTCCGGCCAAGAACGAGGACATCACCATCGTCATGGGTGTCAACGACAACCTGTACGACGGTGCGAAGCACACGGTCATCTCGAACGCGTCCTGCACCACCAACTGCCTCGCCCCGATGGCGAAGGTCCTGAACGACACGATCGGGATCGAAAAGGGTCTGATGACCACGATCCACGCGTACACCCAGGACCAGAACCTGCAGGACGGCCCGCACAAGGACCTGCGTCGCGCCCGCGCCGCCGCTCTGAACATCGTGCCGACCTCGACCGGCGCCGCCAAGGCCGTCAGCCTGGTGCTGCCGGAGCTCAAGGGCAAGCTGGACGGCTTCGCGCTGCGGGTGCCGATCCCCACCGGCTCGGCCACCGACCTGACCTTCACCGCCGCCCGTGACACCACGGTCGAGGAGGTCAACGCCGCGATCAAGGCTGCCGCCGAGGGCCCGCTCAAGGGCATCCTGGTCTACACCGAGGACGACATCGTGTCGGCCGACATCGTGACCGACCCGGCGTCCTGCATCTTCGACGCCGGCCTCACCAAGGTCATCGGTGGCAACCAGGTCAAGGTCGTCGGCTGGTACGACAACGAGTGGGGCTACTCGAACCGCCTCGTCGACCTGGTCAAGCTGGTCGGGGCCTGATCTACCTTGAAGACTCTCGACGACTTGCTCGGCGAGGGTGTCTCGGGTCGGCGCGTCCTGGTGCGCGCCGACCTGAACGTCCCGTTCGACAAGAACAACCCGGGAGTTATCAGCGACGACGGCCGCGCCCGCGCGGTGCTGCCGACGCTGATCGCTCTGCGTGACGCGGGCGCCCGCGTCATCGTCATGTCGCACCTGGGCCGCCCGAAGGGCGAGCCGGACCCCAAGTTCACCCTCGCGCCGGTGGCCACGCGACTGGGCGAGCTGCTCGGCTCGCCGGTGGCCTTCGCCGAGGACACCGTCGGCGCCTCCGCTTCGGCCGCTGCCGAGGCTCTCGCCGACGGGCAGGTCCTCCTCCTGGAGAACCTGCGGTTCAACAAGGGCGAGACCTCGAAGGACGACGCCGAGCGCGGCGCCTTCGCCGACGAGCTGGCGAAGCTCGCGGACTTCTACGTCGATGACGCCTTCGGTGCGGTGCACCGCAAGCACGCGTCGGTGTACGACGTCGCCGCCCGTCTCCCGCACTACGCCGGCGGTCTCGTCCTCACCGAGGTCGACGTCCTCAAGAAGGTGTCGGAGAGCCCGGAGCAGCCCTACGTCGTCGTCCTCGGCGGCTCCAAGGTCTCCGACAAGCTCGCCGTCATCCAGGCGCTGCTGCCGAAGGTGGACAAGCTGCTCGTCGGTGGCGGCATGTGCTTCACCTTCCTCAAGGCCCAGGGGTACGAGGTGGGCAAGTCCCTCCTCGAGGACGAGATGGTCTCCGTCTGTGCCGACTTGCTGGCACAGGCCGACGGCCGGATCGTCCTGCCCGTCGACGTCGTCGCGGCCACCGAGTTCTCAGCGGATGCCACGCACGATGTCGTCGATGCCTCGGCCATCCCGGCCGACCGCCTCGGTCTCGACATCGGCCCTCGCTCGACGGCGCTGTTCGCCGACGCGATTGCCGGCGCCAAGACGGTCTTCTGGAACGGCCCGATGGGCGTCTTCGAGCTCGCCCCGTTCGCCGCCGGCACCCGCGGCGTCGCCGAGGCGATCACCAAGATCGACGGCTTCTCGGTCGTCGGCGGCGGTGACTCGGCCGCGGCGGTGCGCACCCTCGGCCTGGACGAGTCGGCGTTCGGCCACATCTCCACCGGCGGGGGCGCGTCCCTGGAGTACCTCGAAGGCAAGACGCTGCCGGGCGTCGCCGCACTGGAGAAGTGATGACGACCCGTAAGCCGATCATTGCCGGCAACTGGAAGATGAACCTCAACCACTTCGAGGCCATCCTCCTGGTCCGCAAGCTGGCCGAGCACCTGAACGCCGCGCAGCTCGACGCCGTCGAGACCGTGGTGCTGCCGCCCTTCACCGACCTGCGCAGCGTGCAGGCCGCGGTCGAGGACGACAAGCTGAACATCAAGTTCGGCGCTCAGGACGTCTCGCAGCACGTGTCCGGCGCGTACACCGGGGAGATCTCCGGCGGCATGCTGGCGAAGCTGGGCTGCTCCTACGTGGTGATCGGGCACTCCGAGCGCCGCGAGTACCACAACGAGACCGACGAGCTGATCAACGCGAAGATCAAGGCGGCCTTCGCGGCCGGCCTCACCCCGATCTTCTGCGTCGGCGAGGGTCTTTCGGTACGCGAGGAGTCCGCGCACGTGGGCCACTGCACGGCGCAGGTCGACGCGGGCCTGGACGGGCTCAAGGAAGACCAGATCAAGCAGATCGTCATCGCGTACGAGCCGGTCTGGGCGATCGGCACCGGCAAGACCGCGACGCCGGACGACGCTCAGGAGGTCTGCGGCGCGATCCGTGCGCGGCTCGCCGAGAAGTTCGGCGCCGACGTGGCCGACGCGGTCCGCATCCAGTACGGCGGCTCGGTCAAAGCAGGCAACATCGCCTCGATCATGGCGCAGCCGGACGTGGACGGCGCTCTGGTCGGCGGCGCGGCCCTGGACGCCGAGGGCTTCGCCTCGATCGTGCGCTTCCCGGAGCACGTGGCACGCTGACAGTCAGGAACAACGTGCGTGCCCGGCCGTAACAAACGGCCGGGCACCCGCTATTGTGGGACGGCTTGCTGTGCCCTTCGAGAGGAATGATCCCGACCATGCCGATCGCGTTCGCTTACACGTTGATCGTGTTGCTGATCATCACCAGCATTCTGCTGACCCTGCTGATCCTGCTGCACCGCGGCAAGGGCGGCGGCATGTCGAGCATGTTCGGTGGCGGCGTGACCTCGAGCCTGGCCGGTTCCTCGGTCGCCGAGAAGAACCTGGACCGGTACACCGTGCTGGTGGGCATCATCTGGTTCGCCTGCATCGTCGGGCTCGGCTTCTGGCTCAAGCTTCAGCTGGCATGACAGCACACGGGGCGCTGGCTTCCTGACTCGCGCCTTCAGTCGTACAATCTGCCGCGCGGCCGGTTTTTCCGGCCGCGCGGTTTTTTGTCCTCGCCGTCCGTTTTTCATCTGTTTGTTTCGGGTGATCTCTGTTTGCCTTGAGCGATCTCGAAACAAGACCCCCGCAGGGACGGCTCTCAGAGGCCCCTCGAGACAGGAGTGACGTCCGTGTCCAGTGGCAGCGCTATCCGCGGCAGCCGGGTCGGGTCCAGCCCGATGCGGCCCGACGAGCGCACCGAACCAGCACCGCGCCGGCAGATCACGTATTTCTGCGCGGCCGGTCACGACAGCCAGATCTGGTTCGCGGCCGAGGCCGCGACACCGGAGACGTGGGACTGCCCGCGCTGCGGGCAGCCGGCCGGCCTCGACGGGGCGAACCCGCCGGGCCGCTCGCGCGTCGAGCCGTACAAGTCGCATCTCGCGTATGTGAAGGAGCGCCGCAGCGAGGAGGACGCTCAGGCGATCCTCGCCGAGGCGCTCGCCAAGCTCCGCCAGCGACGCGGAGAGTGATCCTCGAGCCGGCCGCACGGGGGCGGCCGGCTACATAGCGGTGTCCCTGCCCAGGAAGAGGGCGCCGGTGTCCTGGGTCGGGATGTCGTGGAAGCCGAGCCGCTGGTAGAACGCGTAGGCGCCGTGGTTCTCCGGCGCCATGCCGAGGTGCACCCGCGGCACGCCCGCCGCGCGCAGGCCCGCCAGGAACGCCGCCATCAGGCCCCGGCCCAGCCCCTTGCCCTGCGCCTCGGGCAGCAGGTCGATGTGCAGGTGAGCAGGGTAACCGGCGAGCTCCGGCAGCAGCATCCGCTCCGGGTCGTGGTGCAGGCCGAGCATCACCTCGTCGCGCGGATCCCCGGCGGGCATCCGGTCCGCGGTGGCCGGCAGCCACTCGGTGCGGTACCACTCGACGAACGCGGGAGTGTCGGCCGTGCCCAGCACGTAGCCGACCACGTTGCCCTCCCCGTCGTCGACCACGTGCGCGTGCTGCGGCTCGTGCACCACGTAGGGCACCGCCCAGATGTCCCCGAGCAGACGGTCCGAGCTGTACAGTCCACGCGCGTCCTGGCCGGCCGCGCCGGTGCGGACACAGATGTCGTAGATCGATTCGAGGTCACTGGCCCGGTAACTGCGGATCATCACCGGGCCAGTGTAGGAACGCCGTCCTAGCGGATCTCGGCGGCCGCCGCGCGGTCCAGCAACCAGAGCGTCCGGCGTACGCCGGTAGCACTCGCCGCCGGCAGATGAGCGCCCGCGTGGACGGCCCCGATCGGCTTCGCCTTGTCCGGCCCGGCCGCGATGAGCCACACCTCGTCGGCGCTCTGGATCGTCGACAGCGTCAGCGTGACCCGGGTGGGCGGCGGCTTCGGGCTGTCGAAGACCGCCGCGGCCGACCCCTCCGCCTGCAGACCCGGGTGCCCGGGGAAGAGCGACGCCACGTGGCCGTCTTCGCCGACGCCGAGCATCAGCACGTCGAACCGGGGGAGAGGGCTGCCGAGCTCGTCGATGTACCGCGCGGCGGCCCCGATGGCGTCGTCGCCGTCCGGGCCGTCGGACGCCGGCATGGCGTGCACCCGGGACGGGTCCAGCGGCAGCTTGTCCAGCAGGGCCTCGCGGGCCTGCGTCTCGTTGCGGTCCGGGTCACCGGACGGCAGGAACCGCTCGTCGCCCCACCACAGGTCCACCCGGGACCAGTCGATGGCGGCCGACGCGGGCAGCTCGCGGACCGCGTGCAGCACCTTCGCGGCGACCCGGCCGCCGGTCAGCACCACGCTCGCCGTGCCGTGCACCGCCTGCGCGTCGATGATTTTGATGGCGAGCCGTGCCGCCACCGTCGACGCCAGGATGTCGGCGTCCGGCACCACCACGACCACGGTCTCACTCAATGGGGTCTCCTCGTTGAAAGGCCGCCCGCCGCGAGTGCGGCGAGCGGCCCGGTCGATCTGGGTGATCAGGCGGCGGCGCTTGCGGCCCGAGCCGCCAGCGCCGGGTCCTTCCAGACGTGGACGCGCATCGGATTGCGCTTGTCCAGGTCGGGAACCCCGGCCATGGCGCCCAGCGCGTCCGCGTAGATCTGGTCGGCGTCGAGCCGGCGCAGCTCCTCGGCGAGCTCGTCGCCGACCGGCCGCTTCGGCAGCGGCATGTACCGGTCCTCCTGGCCGGTCCGGCTGAACAGCGCCGTGCCCTCCTCGCGGGTGACCCGGACGAAGTCGCCGTTCGCGCACTGCAGCTCCACCGAGTGCATCCGGGGCGCCCGGTCGGTGTGCTCCAGCACCGGCTCGATGCCGAGGCGGGACTTGAGCCAGCCCAGCATCAGCCAGGCCGTCGGGTCGTGCTGCGGCGCGACGATCCGGGCACCGGTGACCCGCGCCTCGGCGGTGTCGAACGCGCCGGCCACCAGGGTGCGCCAGAGCGTGATCCGGGTCCAGGTCAGGTCGGTGTCGCCGGGCGCGTAGTCGATCGCCCGCTGGCGCAGCGCCGCCACCGGGTCGGGCGCCTGCGCGCTGTCGGTGATCCGCCGGTCGGCGACCACGCCCAGGAAGTCGTTGGCGATCATGTTCGGCGGCTCCTCGTGCCACCAGCTGACCACCGGGACGTCCGGGGCGAGCAGCGGCATCACGACCGACTCGGCGTGCAGCGCGAGACGGCCGTACATCCGCATGACGACCGCCTCGGCCGGGCCGAGACGCCCGCCCACGACGATCTCCGCGTCCAGGCGGCTGCGGCCCTCCAGGTCGGAGCGGACCACGATGAGCAGCCGGCACGGGTGCGCGGCCGCCGCGATGGTGGCCGCCGCCTCCGCCTCGCGGACCTTCTTCTCCTCGACCACCGAGATCAGGGTGAGCGCCAGTCCGGAGGCGACGCCGCCGGCGCTGCGCCGCTCGGCGGCCAGGGCCTTGACGACCTCGTTGCCGGTGGTGTCCCAAAGGCCGATCATGCTCGCCTCCACGCCCGGCCCTCGCGGGCCACCATCTCGTCCCTGTCGTCGAGGAGGTCCCCATTGGCGCTCATGCTCGCCTCCACGCCCGGCCCTCGCGGGCCAGCATCTCGTCTGAGGCCCGCGGGCCCCATTCACCGGCCCGGTACGGCTCCGGGGTGGTGCCGGCCCACGCGGCCTCCAGCGGGTCGATGACCCGCCACGACTGCTCGACCTCGGCCGCGTCCGGGAAGAGCGTGCGGTCGCCGATCAGCACGTCCAGCAGGAGCCGCTCGTACGCCTCCGGGCTGGACTCGGTGAACGCCTCGCCGTACTGGAAGTCCATCGCGATGTCGCGGACCTCCATGGCGGTGCCGGGCACCTTCGAGCCGAACTTCAGCACCACGCCCTCGTCCGGCTGCACCCGGATGACCAGCTGATTGTTGCCGAGCATCTCCACGTCGGCCGGGTCGAACGGCAGGTGCGGCGCCCGCTTGAAGAGGATCGCGATCTCGGTGACCCGCCGGGGCATCCGCTTGCCGACCCGCACGTAGAACGGGACGCCGGCCCAGCGCCGGTTCTGGATGCCGAGGCGCACCGCCGCGTAGGTCTCGGTGGTGGAGTTCGGCGGGATGTTCGCCTCCTCCAGGTAGCCCACGGCACGCTCGCCGGCCACCCAGCCGGGCAGGTACTGGCCGCGGACCGAGCCGTTGTGGATGTCGGCGGGCAGGCTGACCGCCTTGAGGACCTTCAGCTTCTCGGCCCGGATCTCGTGCGGGTCGAAGCTCGTCGGCTCCTCCATGCCGACCAGCGCGAGCAGCTGGAGGAGGTGGTTCTGCAGCACGTCGCGCGCGGCGCCGGAGGCGTCGTAGAACGCGGCCCGAGTGCCGATGCCGACGTCCTCGGCCATGGTGATCTGCACGCTGTCGACGTACTTGGAGTTCCAGACCGGCTCGAACAGGCTGTTCGCGAAGCGCAGCGCCAGGATGTTCTGGACCGTCTCCTTGCCGAGGTAGTGGTCGATCCGGAAGACCTCGTTCGGGTTGAACACGTCGTCCACGAGCTCGTTCAGAGAGACGGCGGAGGCGTAGTCGTGACCGAACGGCTTCTCCACCACGACCCGGCGCCAGCCGCCCAGCTTCGCGTTGTCCGCCAGCCCGGTGCGGTTGAGCTGGTTGAGCACCAGCGGGAACGCCGCCGGCGGGATCGAGAAGTAGAAGGCCGTGTTGCCGGTGATGCCGTTGCGCTCGCGAAGCTCGTCGAGGGTCTCGGAGAGCTTGTCGAAGTCGTTGTCGTCGTCGAACGAGCCGGGCACGAAGTGGAACTGGCTGTTGAGCCGTTGCCAGACGTCCTCCCGCCACGGCGTCCGGGCGCCCTTCTTGGCGGCGTTGTACGCCAGCGACTCGAAGTCGCCGTCCCCCCAGTCGGCCCGGGCGAAGCCCACGACCACGAAGCCGGGCGGCAGCAGACCGCGGTTGGCCAGGTCGTACACGGCCGGGATGAGCTTCTTTCGGGACAGGTCACCGGTGACCCCGAAGATCACCAGAGCGCAGGGCTCCGGAATCCGCGGAAGCCGACGGTCCTGTGCGGTACGCAGCGGATTACCCACGTTGCCATCCTGCCAGGTTTTCGGGAGTGGAGCGGCCTGTCGCGGGAGTCCCGCGACAGGCCGCAGATGGTGCGATCAGGCGCCGGTGCCGACCTTCAGCGACTTGGCGACGTGCTCCAGGAGCTCGTTCCAGCTCGCCTCGAACTTCTCCACGCCCTCGGCCTCCAGGACCTTGAAGACGTCGGCGAAGTCGATGCCGGCCGCGGTCAGGTCGTCGAAGACCTTGTGGGCGTCGGCGAAGTTGCCGCTGACGGTGTCACCGCGGGTGGTGCCGTGGTCCTCGAACGCGAAGATGACCGACTCCGGCATGGTGTTCACCGTGCCGGGCGCGATCAGCTCCTCGACGTAGATGGTGTCGAGGAAGTCGGGGTTCTTCGTGCCGGTCGAGGCCCACAGCGGACGCTGCGGGTGGGCGCCGGCGTCGGCCAGGGCCTTCCACCGGTCGCTGCCGAAGACCTCGGTGTACGCCTCGTACGCCAGGCGGGCGTTGGCGATGGCCGCCTTGCCCTTGAGCGCCTTGGCCGAGTCCGAGCCGATCTTGTCGAGCCGCTTGTCGATCTCGGTGTCCACGCGGGAGACGAAGAACGACGCGACCGAGCCGATCTTGCTGAGGTCGTGGCCGTTCGCCTTCGCCTGCTCCAGGCCGGCCAGGAACGCGTCCATGACCGCCCGGTAGCGCTCGACCGAGAAGATCAGCGTGACGTTGACGCTGATGCCCTCGGCCAGCACCGACGTGATGGCGGGCAGGCCCGCCAGCGTCGCCGGGATCTTGATGTAGAGGTTGGGGCGGTCCACCAGCCACCAGAGGGTCTTCGCCTCGGCGACCGTCGACTCGGTCTCGTGCGCCTTCCGCGGGTCCACCTCGATCGAGATCCGGCCGTCGACGCCGTTGGAGGCGTCGTAGGTCGGCCGGAACACGTCGGCGGCCCAGCGGACGTCCTTGGCGGTCATGAGGCGGATCGCCTCCTCGACGGTGACGCCCTGGACCGCGAGGTCACGGACCTGCGAGTCGTAGGCGTCGGCGTCGGAGAGCGCCTTCTGGAAGATGCTCGGGTTGGTGGTGACACCGACCACGTGCTGCTCGCGGCGCAGCTTGTCCAGCGAGCCGCTGGTGAGACGTACCCGAGAGAGATCGTCGAGCCACACCGCCACGCCCTGGGCGGAGAGCTCAGCCAGCCTGTCCGTCATTGCCTTGCTCCTTAAACAAACGTCTCAGTTGCCGGTCTTGTGGCCGGTGATCTCGCCGACCCTGGCGAGGGAGGCATTGGCCTTCGCGACGACGTTGTCCGCGGTGAAGCCGAACTGCTCGAACAGGATCTTCGCGGGGGCGCTGGCGCCGTAGTGCTCGATGCTGACGGCCTCGCCGGCGTCGCCGAGGATGCGGTCCCAGCTCATCCGGATGCCGGCCTCGACCGAGACACGGGCCTTCACTCCGCGCGGAAGAACCTGCTGCTGATATGCAACGTCCTGCTGGAAGAACCATTCCTGGCAGGGCATCGAGACGACCCGGGTCGGGGTGCCCTGGGCCTCCAGGCGCTCCTGCGCGGTGAGCGCGATGGAGACCTCGGAGCCGCTGGCGACCAGGATCACCTTGGGCTCGCCGGTGGACGCCTCGGAGAGGATGTAGCCACCCTTGAGCGTGCCCTCGGCCGACGCGTACTTGCTGCGGTCGATGGTGGGCAGGTTCTGCCGGGACAGCGCGAGCGCGGTCGGCCGGTCGGTGTGCTCCAGGGCGCCCCGCCACGCGTACGCGGTCTCGTTGGCGTCGGCCGGGCGGACCACGTCGAGACCGACGATCGCGCGCAGGGCGGTCAGCGTCTCGATCGGCTGGTGCGTCGGGCCGTCCTCGCCGAGACCGATCGAGTCGTGCGTCCACACGAAGACGACCGGCAGCTTCATCAGCGCGGAGAGGCGGACCGAGCCACGCATGTAGTCGCTGAAGACGAGGAAGGTGCCACCGTACGGCCGGGTGCCACCGTGGACCGCGATGCCGTTGAGGATCGAGCCCATGCCGTGCTCACGGATGCCGAAGTGCAGCGTGCGGCCGTACTCGTGGCCGGGGAACTCCTTGGTGGCGTACTCCGCCGGGATGAAGGACGGCTCGCCCTTCATCGTGGTGTTGTTGCTCTCCGCCAGGTCGGCGGAGCCGCCCCAGAGCTCGGGGAGCACCGGCGCGAGCGCCTCCAGGACCTTGCCGGACGCGGCGCGGGTGGCCAGGCCCTTCTCGTCCGCCGGGAACTCGGGCAGCGCGTTGTGCCAGCCCTCCGGCAGGGTGCGGGTGGCGAGACGGTCGAAGAGCGCCTTGCCCTCGGCGTTGCCGGCGGCCCAGGCGTCGAACGCCTTCTGCCACTCGGCGCGCGCCGCCTTGCCGCGCTCGACGACCTGCTGCGCGTGCTTCACGACCTCGTCGTCGATGGCGAACGGCTCGTTCGCGAAACCGAGGATCTCCTTGGTCGCGGCGATCTCGTCGGCGCCCAGCGCGGAGCCGTGGATCTTGCCGGTGTTCTGCTTCTTCGGCGCCGGCCAGCCGATGATCGTCTTGAGGACGATGAACGACGGCTTGTCGGTGACGGACTTGGCGGTCTGGATCGCGTTCCAGAGGGCTTCCACGTCCTCGTGGTACCCGTCCTCGCCACGCCAGTTGACGGTCTGGACGTGCCAGCCGTACGCCGCGTAGCGCGCGCCGACGTCCTCGGACTTCGCGATCCGGGTGTCGTCCTCGATGGAGATCTCGTTGTCGTCGTAGATCACCGTGAGGTTGCCGAGCTTCTGCACCGCCGCGATGGCGCTGGACTCGTGGCTGACACCCTCTTCGATGTCGCCGTCCGAGCAGAGCGCGTACACGTGGTGGTCGAACGGGGACTGGCCGGCGGCGGTGTCCGGGTCGAACAGACCGCGCTCGCGGCGGGCGGACATCGCCATGCCGACCGCGTTGCCGACGCCCTGGCCCAGCGGGCCGGTGGTGATCTCGACGCCGGGGGTGTGCCCGTACTCCGGGTGACCGGGCGTGAGCGAGTCCCACTGGCGCAGCGACTTCAGGTCATCCAGCGAGGTGCTGTAACCGTTGAGGTAGAGCTGGACGTAGAGGGTGAGGCTCGAGTGACCGCAGGACAGCACGAAGCGGTCCCGGCCCGCCCATTCCGGGTCCGTGGGGTCGTGCCGCATCACGCGGTTGAAGAGCAGGTAGGCGGCAGGCGCCAGGCTCATGGCGGTACCGGGGTGGCCGTTACCGGCCTTCTCCACGGCGTCCATGGCCAGGACCCGGGTGGTGTCCACCGCCTTGCGGTCGAGGTCGGACCAGTTGAGAGCGGGATCTGTGGCAGCCACGTCGGTTGTGCTCCTCGGGCAAAATAATGGAACCCTTTTCGGCTTGACCCTATCCAGTCGGGCTAAACACGTGCGCAGTGAACGCCCTAGACACATACGCTGTTGGCGGACACGCCGGATCAAGTGGTGTGACGGTATGCACCCGTACTGGGTGCCCCGAGCAGCGGAGACGGCTGCGCGTAGGCTGTCCGGGCGAGCCGCTGGGTGAATACCCGGCAACGGCCGCGAAATAAAGCCGATGCCGGAAGGTGGCTGTCCGTGAGCATGATCACCGAGCGTCCCGTCCGCCGACGGGGGCCCGGCGGGGCGAAGCGTGCGCCAGGTGTCGAGAATCGACGTGATCGGGCCGCTGTCCTGCGTGGTTACCTGGCGTTGACCAAGCCGGCGATCGTCGAGCTTCTCCTGGTCACCACCGTGCCGACGATGATGCTGGCGGCCGGAGGCTGGCCGAACTGGGTCACGTTCGCGGTGGTTCTGATCGGCGGCGCGCTGGCAGGCGGCGCGGCAAGCGCGCTGAACTGCTACATCGACCGCGACATCGATCAGCTGATGCGGCGGACGAAGCGGCGGCCGCTGCCGGCCCACGAGATCACCCCGCGTGCGGTGCTGATCTTCGGCCTCACCCTCGCCGTGATCTCGGTCGTGCTGATGGCCGTGTTCACGAACTGGCTGGCCACCGCGCTGACCGCCGCATCGATCTTCTACTACGACGTGATCTACACGATGTGGCTGAAGCGGCGGACCCCGGCGAACACGTTCTGGGGCGGCGTCTGCGGCGCGGCTCCGGTGATCATCGGCTGGGCCGCGGTCACCGGCACCATCAGCGCGATGGGCTGGGCGCTCTTCGCGGTCGTCTTCTTCTGGCAGATGCCGCACTTCTACGCGCTCGCCATCAAGTACAAGGACGACTACGCGCGGGCGGGCATCCCGATGCTGCCCGTGGTCCGGTCGATGAACCGGGTGAACTTCGAGATCGTCCTCTACACCGTGCTGACCCTGGCCGCCTCGTTCGTGGCGTGGCCGCTGGGTCTCGGGCCGATCTACGGCGTCACCGCGATCGTGATGGGCCTCGCCTTCCTCGCCGAGGCGGTCCGGCTGGCCTACGTGACGCGGGCCGGCGCCCCGGTGAACCCGATGCGGCTCTTCCACTTGTCGATCACGTACCTGACCGTGGTCTTCATGGCGGTCGCCGTCGATGGGTTGATCTAAGCGTCACGGCCCGTCGGTCCGTCGCACCGGATGTCCGGATTGTGATCACTTCCGACTACTGTCCGTCACTCTTTGGATTGACATCGTTGCGTCCGGCAATTCGGGCGAAACCCCCGCATAATGGTGCGCCAATTTTCGAAACCTGCTGGTAATTGGAGTCACAAAAGCCGACTGGAGTGCCCCGCGTGTCGTGGCTGACTGCTTAGGCTGCCCCCTATGGCAGAAGGTTCCGTTACGACACTGACCTCCGAGATCAAGTCTTTCGCCGCCGGGCACGGCGGCGCCAAGGCGGTGATCGAGTACGTCGGTAAGCGCGGCGCCCGCATCGTCCTCGTGGGTGAGGACGGCGAGTGGTCCGACCAGTTCGCCCAGGACACCGGTGTCGCCCGTGAGGCTTGCGAGCACGCCGGGGTCGCCGTGGAGAACGAGTGGGAGCGGGAGCTCCTGGAGCAGATGCGCCCGAGCAACGACCTGTGGCGTTCGATGGCGCGCCGGAGCATGGCCCGCTAGTGAGCACCCCGCTCGCCGACGACGGCACTGTGAGCCAGGTCGCCCTGGTGACGTGCGCGACCTTTCCTGACCTCTGGGACGACGACCACCCCCTGCGCGACGCGCTGCGTGAGCGCGGGGTGGTCGTCGAGGCCGTGCGGTGGGACGACGAGTCCGCGGACTGGTCCCGGTACGACCTCACGGTGATCCGCTCGCCGTGGGACTACGTGGCCCGCCGCGACGAGTTCGTGGCCTGGGCGCACCGCGTGCCCCGCCTGGCGAACCCGGCGGGCATCGTCGAGTGGAACACCGACAAGGTCTATCTGCGCGACCTCAGCGAGGCCGGCGTCCCGACCATCCCCACCGAGTTCGTCGCCCCCGGCGCGACGTGGACCCCGCCGTCCGAGGGGGAGTGGGTGGTCAAGCCGACGATCAGCGCCGGCAGCCAGGACACCGGACGGTACGCGTTGCCCGCGCAGCTCCCGCTCGCCGAGGCGCACGTGCGGCGGCTGCTGGACGCCGGTCGCACCGTGATGATCCAGCCGTACCTGACGGCCGTGGACACCGCGGGGGAGACCGCGGTCCTCTGCACCCCGGACGCGAGCGGTGAGCTGACGTTCAGCCACGCGATCCGGAAGGGGCCGATGCTGACCGGTCCCGACGACGGCAGCATCCAGCCGGGGGACGAGGAGATCAGCCCGCGTACGCCGTCGGCCGCCGAGCTGGAGGTGGCCTCCAAGGTTCTCGCCGCGATCCCGGGCGGCGCCTCGTCGCTGCTCTACGCTCGCGTCGACCTGATTCCCGGGCCGGACGGGACGCCCACGCTCATCGAGCTGGAGCTGACCGAGCCGAGCCTGTTCCTGCGCACGTCCCCGGCCGCGGCCGCCCGCCTGGCCGACGCGATCGTCGGCCGCCTCTAGCCCTCCGACGCGACACGCCCCGGCCGCCCCGGCAGCCGGGGCTTCGCCGTCCCCACCCCGCCGTGTGTGTGGGACGCTCCGAACCCGAACTCCCCGCGCTGTCGTGGGTCGGCGGGCGCGTGTGGAGCGGGGCGCGCTCCGAACCCGAAGCCCCACGCAGTGAGGTGTCCGGGGCTGGGCGCGTGACGCGGGGCGGGTGGGAAGCGCCCGGAAGGCCGCACCGGCAGGGTGCGGGCGCACGGACGCGGTTCGTGTGCCGGCGTCTCGGCGCCGGCCTGGTGGGAGCGGCGGGGGCGTGCGGGGTGGGGCTGGACCACTGACGTGTCCCGGCGGACGCGCTGCGGCCTGGGGACGGCAGGTGGTCGCGTGGCTTCTCGGGGACGGGTCGGGGTGGCGGGGGCGGGGTCGCCCGTACCCGATGGGGCTTCAGGAAGCGGGGACCGGCTCGGCCGGCTGGACCACCGCGGGGGTGGGCTGGTCGGTGGGGCGCGGGAGCTCGGGGCGGGTGCGCAGGGACCAGAGGACGGCGAGGGTGGCGGTCCAGGTCACGGCGGCGCCGAGCATGTGGGCGGCCACCAGGATCACCGGGAGATGGGTGAAGTACTGGACGAAGCCGATGATGCCCTGACCGAACTCGACCGCGATGAGGACGCCGGCGGCGCGGATCGTGGCGGGTGGCGCGTTCAGCGCGCGGAGGGCGAACCAGAGCGCGACGGAGAGGCCGATCAGCAGGAACACCAGGTCGGCGTGGACCTGGGAGATCGCGGCCGGATCGAGGCCGTTGCGCTTGGCGCCCTGGTCGCCGGCGTGCGGGCCGCTGCCGGTGACCACGACGCCGACGGCGATCACGGCGAAACTGACCAGCGCGGTGATCCAGGCGAGGTGGCGGATCGGCGTGGGGACCAGCGGGACCGGCCTGCCGTCGCCCTCGTCGACGCGGCGCCAGAGCGCGTAGCACCCGGCGATCAGCGCGATCGAGAGGATGAAGTGCAGCCCGACCACCCACGGGTTGAGCTTGGTGAGCACGGTGATGCCGCCGACCACGCCCTGACCGGGGACGCCGAGCGCGACCGCAATCGACAGGATGATCAGCGATTTGCGGCGCGGGCGGCTGACCAGCGCGGCGAAGAACGTCGCGAACGCGAGCGCCACCAGCACGAAGGTGAGCAGGCGGTTGCCGAACTCGATCACGCCGTGGACGCCCATCTCGGCGGTCGTCGTGTAGGAGTCGTCGGTGCATTTCGGCCACGTCGGGCAACCGAGGCCGGAACCGGTCAGGCGGACCGCCGCGCCGGTGACGATCAGTCCCGCGTTCGCCACCAGGGAGGCCAGGGCGAGCGGGCGCAGCGCGGACGCCAGGCGCTGCCCGGGGCGGGACAGCGAAGCGGACTCCAGGAGCGATCGGGAGGACTTCACGCGAGGGATCGTACGCGCGGGGCCCGACATGAATCTGGGCAGCTCCGATAACCGGTGTGGTGGATCACCGGGGTTTGGTTTGCGGGGCTCTGCCGAAATACGTAACGTTGGAGTAGTGAAAAACGAGGTGCTGATCCCGATGAGTGCGGTGGCCACGGCCACGGCCTCGGACGGTCGTACCCGTGACCGGGTGGCGCAGCTGCTCCTGGAGCGTGGCGCGGCGACCGCCGCCGAGCTCGGAGCGGAGCTGGGCCTGAGCCCGGCCGCCATCCGCAAGCACCTCGACGCCATGCTCGCCGAGCAGCTCGTCGAGGTCCGCGTCGCCAGGCTCGCCGGCCCCCGTGGTCGTGGCCGTCCGGCGAAGCGTTTCGTGCTGACCGCCGCCGCCCGGGAATCGTTCCCGCATCACTACGACGGCATCGCTACCGCCGCGCTGCGCTGGATCGTGGAGCAGCACGGGCCGGAGGCGCTGAGCGCCTTCGCCTCGGCGCAGGTGCAAGCCCTGGAAGAGCGCCTCAAGGCCGTCATCCTGGCGGCCGGGACCGACCCGATGGCACGGGCGGAGGCGCTCGCCGAGGCGCTGACCGCCGAGGGTTACGCTGCGAGCGCGACCGCGATCGCGTCCGGCGGGCAACTGTGCCAGCATCACTGCCCGGTGGCTCACGTGGCTGCCGAGTTTCCTCAGCTGTGCGACGCCGAGACCGAAGTCATCTCCCGGCTCATCGGCACCCACGTGCAGCGTCTCGCCACCATCGCGCACGGAGACGGGGTGTGCACCACGCACATCCCGGCCACGCAAACCACCGCAATCACGGTTAGGACAGATAAATGACTGACCAGATCGTCACTCAGGAAGAGCACCTCGCCGCTCTTGGTCGGTATGAATACGGCTGGGCCGACACCGACACCGCGGGCGCGACCGCCCAGCGCGGCCTGTCCGAAGCGGTGGTGCGCAACATCTCAGGCCTGAAGAACGAGCCGCAGTGGATGCTCGACCTGCGCCTCAAGGGCCTGCGCCTGTTCGACCGCAAGCCGATGCCGAACTGGGGCGCCGACCTCACCGGGATCGACTTCCAGAACATCAAGTACTTCGTGCGCTCCACCGAGAAGCAGGCCGCCACCTGGGACGACCTGCCCGAGGACATCAAGGCGACGTACGACAAGCTGGGCATCCCGGAGGCGGAGAAGCAGCGCCTCGTCGCCGGCGTCGCCGCGCAGTACGAGTCCGAGGTCGTCTACCACGCGATCCGTGAGGACCTGGAGGCGCAGGGCGTCCTCTTCCTGGACACCGACACCGCGCTGCGGGAGCACGAGGACATCTTCAAGGAGTACTTCGGCACCGTCATCCCGGTCGGCGACAACAAGTTCGCCGCGCTGAACACCAGCGTCTGGTCGGGTGGCTCGTTCATCTACGTGCCGAAGGGCGTCCACGTCGACATCCCGCTGCAGGCCTACTTCCGGATCAACACGGAGAACATGGGCCAGTTCGAGCGGACCCTGATCATCGCCGACGAGGGCAGCTACGTGCACTACGTCGAGGGCTGCACCGCGCCGATCTACTCGTCCGACTCGCTGCACTCCGCGGTCGTCGAGATCGTCGTGAAGAAGAACGCCCGGGTGCGGTACACGACCATCCAGAACTGGTCGAACAACGTGTACAACCTGGTCACCAAGCGCGCCACCTGCGAAGAGGGCGCGACCATGGAGTGGGTCGACGGCAACATCGGCTCCAAGGTGACGATGAAGTACCCGGCGGTCTACATGACCGGGGCGCACGCCAAGGGCGAGGTGCTCTCGATCGCGATGGCCGGCGAGGGTCAGCACCAGGACTCCGGCGCCAAGATGGTGCACGCCGCGCCGCACACCTCCTCGACGATCATCTCGAAGTCGATCGCCCGTGGCGGTGGCCGCACGTCGTACCGGGGTCTCGTGCAGGTGCTGGAGGGCTCGTCGAGCTCGAAGAGCACGGTCAAGTGCGACGCGCTCCTGGTCGACACGATCTCCCGCTCGGACACGTACCCGTACGTCGACATCCGCGAGGACGACGTGAACATGGGTCACGAGGCGACCGTCTCCAAGGTCAGCGAGGACCAGCTCTTCTACCTGATGAGCCGCGGTCTGACCGAGGACGAGGCGATGGCGATGATCGTGCGTGGCTTCATCGAGCCGATCGCCAAGGAGCTTCCGATGGAGTACGCGCTGGAGCTGAACCGCCTGATCGAGCTGCAGATGGAGGGAGCGGTCGGCTGACCGCCCGCCAATTCCTGAACAAGACTGCCTAAAGGACGAGATGACCACCGAAGCCATCGCCCCGCCGAGCACCAAGTCGCAGGTGCTGCGCTCCTTCGACGTCGCCGACTTCCCGGCCCTGAACGGGCTGGAGGAGGAGTGGCGCTTCACCCCGCTCAAGCGGCTCCGTGACCTGGCCAAGGCCACGTCCCTGACCGGTGTGGCGCCGTCGGTCGAGTTCTCCGGGCTCCCGGCCGGCGTGACGGTGTCGGCCGTCGACACCGTCGACGCCGTTCTCACCCCGTTCGACCGGATCAGCGCCCTCGCGTACGGCTCGGCCGCCGGCGTCACCCTGATCGAGGTGGCGGCCGAGGCCGAGCCCGCCGAGGCGGCGGTCATCCGGCTCGTCGGCAAGGGCGGGGACGCCGCGGCCGCGCGCACCTTCGTGAAGGTGGGCGCCTTCGCCAAGGCGACGATCGTGCTGGAGCAGACCGGCTCGGTCACGCTCGCCGACAACATCGAAGTGGTGATCGGCGACGGCGCGCAGCTGACGTTCGTGACCCTGGCCGAGTGGGACGCCGACGCGGTGCAGGCCCAGCACGTGAAGTTCCGGGTCGGCAAGGACGCCCGCGTCCAGCACCTGCAGGTGACCCTCGGTGGCGACCTGGTCCGGCAGTTCACGAGCGTGGAGTACGCCGGGCGCGGTGGCGAGGCCGAGCTGTTCGGCCTCTACTTCGCCGACGCCGGTCAGCACCAGGAGCACCGTCAGCTGGTGGACCACAGCGTGCCGGACTGCCGCAGCTACGTCGGTTACCGGGGGGCGCTGCAGGGCGCTTCGGCGCACACCGTCTGGGTCGGCGACGTGCTGATCCGGGCCGCTGCCACGGGCACCGACACGTACGAGATCAACCGGAACCTGGTGCTCACGGATGGGGCGCGGGCTGACTCCGTACCCAATCTGGAGATCGAGACCGGCGAGGTCGCCGGCGCCGGGCACGCGAGCGCGACCGGCCGCTTCGATGACGAGCAGCTGTTCTACCTGATGGCGCGCGGTATCCCGGAGGACGAGGCTCGCAAGCTGGTGGTGCGCGGGTTCTTCGCCGAGCTGATCAACAAGATTCCGGTCGAGGAGCTGCGCGAGCGGCTCGGCGACGCGATCGAGGCACGGCTGGCCGAGGCCGGGCAGTGACGTTCGAAAATGTCGGCCCGGCGTCCGACGTGGCGAAAGGCACCGCGCTCCAGGTGGAGGTCGACGGTGTCGAGGTCGCGATCGTGCACGCCGACGACGACAACTTCTATGCGGTACGTGACGAGTGCAGTCACGCATCCGTGGCCCTGTCCGAAGGGGAGGTGGACGGCTGCACGCTCGAGTGCTGGCTGCACGGCTCCCGCTTCGACCTGCGCACCGGTGAACCCTCCGGACCACCCGCCATTGATCCGGTGGCGGTCTACCCCGTCGAGATCCGCGACGGCGACATCTACGTTTCGACTACACCGAGTAATGGAGTAGAGCCGTGAGCACCCTGGAGATCCGCGACCTGCAGGTTTCGGTGAAGCTGCCCGAGGGCGAGCTGAAGCCGATCCTGGCCGGGGTCGACCTCACCGTGAAGTCCGGCGAGACCCACGCCATCATGGGGCCGAACGGCTCCGGCAAGTCGACGCTGGCGTACTCGATCGCCGGTCACCCGAAGTACGAGATCACCGGCGGTTCGGTCACCCTCGACGGCGTCGACGTGCTCGAGCTCAGCGTGGACGAGCGCGCGCGGGCCGGCCTCTTCCTCGCGATGCAGTACCCGGTCGAGGTTCCGGGTGTCTCGGTGGCGAACTTCCTGCGGACCGCGAAGACCGCGATCGACGGCGAGGCGCCGAAGCTGCGCACCTGGGCCGGCGAGCTCCGGGGCGCGATGGAGAAGCTGCAGATGGACCCGTCCTTCGCGCAGCGCAACGTGAACGAGGGCTTCTCCGGCGGTGAGAAGAAGCGTCACGAGATCATGCAGCTCGAGCTGATCAAGCCGAAGATGGCGATCCTCGACGAGACCGACTCCGGCCTCGACATCGACGCCCTGCGGATCGTCAGCGAGGGCGTGAACCGGGTCCGCGCGACCGGGGAGACCGGCTTCCTGCTGATCACCCACTACACCCGGATCCTGCGCTACATCCAGCCCGACTTCGTGCACGTCTTCGTCGGCGGCAAGATCGTCGAAGAGGGCGGCCCGGAGCTGGCCGAGCAGCTCGAGGCCGAGGGTTACGAGAAGTTCCTGGCCAAGGCCTGAGGGGTTTTCCGATGAGCTTCGACGTCGAGCAGGTCCGTAAGGACTTCCCGATCTTCGAGCGGGAGGTCAACGGCCACCCGCTCGTCTACCTGGACAGCGCCAACACCTCGCAGAAACCGGTGCAGGTGCTCGACGTCATGCGGGCGCACCAGGAGCGGTACAACGGCAACGTGTCCCGCTCGGTGCACACGCTCGGCACCGAGTCGACCGAGGCCTACGAGGGCGCACGGGCTCGCATCGCCGCCTTCATCGGCGCGGCGAGCCCGGACGAGGTGGTCTTCACCAAGAACTCCACCGAGGCCCTCAACCTGGTCGCGCACTCGGCCGGGCAGATGCTCAAGCTCGGGCCGGGCGACGAGATCGTGATCTCCGAGATGGAGCACCACTCGAACATCGTTCCGTGGCAGCTTCTCTGCGAGCGGACCGGCGCGACCCTGCGCTGGTTCGGGATCACCGACGAGGGGTGGCTGGACCAGTCATCTCTCGAGTCGTTGATCACGCCACGGACGAAGATCGTCTCAGTGGTGCACATGTCCAATGTGCTCGGGACGATCAACGACATCTCGGAGATCTCCGCCCGCGCTCGTGATGTTGGAGCGCTGCTGGTGCTGGACTGCTCGCAGTCCGTGCCGCACCTGCCCATCAACGTCCGGGAGCTCGGCGCCGACTTGATCGCGTTCACCGGGCACAAGATGCTCGGCCCGACCGGCATCGGCGTGCTCTGGGGCCGCTTCGATCTGCTGTCGCAGATGCCGCCGTTCCTCGGCGGCGGCTCTATGATCGAGACGGTCACCATGACGGGTACGACCTACGCCGCCCCGCCGGCCCGATTCGAAGCCGGCACGCCGCCGATCACCGAGGCGATCGGTCTCGGGGCAGCCGTGGACTATCTGTCCGAGCTGGGCATGGACGCTGTCCACCGGCACGAGCAGGCGATCACGGCGTACGCGCTTGATGCTCTGTCGGGTGTCACAGGTGTTCGGATCTTCGGACCGGCGACGCCCGAGGGTCGCGGCGGGACGGTGTCGTTCGGTGTCGACGGGGTACACCCTCATGACGTGGGACAGATCCTCGACGCTCTCGGTGTCGAGGTGCGGGTCGGCCACCACTGCGCGCGGCCGGTCTGCTCCCGCTTCAGCGTCCCGGCGATGACCCGGGCCTCGTTCTACCTCTACACGACCACGGACGAGATCGACGCCCTGGCGCGCGGTCTCGACCAGGTGCGGAAGGTGTTCGGCTGATGATGCTCGACGGTCTCTACCAGGAGATCATCCTCGACCACTACAAGAACCCGCACGGCCGGGGGCTGCGTGATCCTTTCGACGGGGAGGCGCATCACGTCAACCCGACGTGCGGGGACGAGATCACCGTGCGGGTCAACTCGGACCTGTCCGAGATCTCGTATGACGGGCTTGGTTGCTCCATCAGCCAAGCGTCGGCATCCGTGCTGCACGAACTGCTGCAAGGGAAGGACGCGGCTTCCGTTGCGGAGATCCACCACTCGTTCGTGGAGCTCATGCAGAGCCGTGGACAGATCGAGCCGGACGAGGAGGTGCTCGGCGACGGCATCGCGTTCGCCGGCGTCGCCAAGTTCCCGGCACGGGTGAAATGCGCTTTGCTGCCGTGGATGGCATTCAAGGACGCGGCGGTGCGCGCGGGCGTGGACGTGGGCGCGAGCCCGGAGGTGAAGGCATGACGGACAAGACTGATTCTGTTCAGACCATGGCGTCGGTGCCCGGCACCGCGACCGCGACCTCCTCGGACGAGGTCCCGGCGTGGCTCGAGGCCGAGCGTGCGGAGGCGGCCGAGGCCGGTTCGCCGGTCGAGGTGCCCGCGGTGAGCGTCTCGGAGGCGGCCTCCGCGGCCGACCCGGCTGCGGCGCCGGCGGCTGACCCGGCTGCGGCGCCGGCGGCTGAGGTGAAGAAGGCCACGACCGATGAGATCGAAGAGGCGATGAAGGATGTCGTCGACCCCGAACTCGGCATCAACGTGGTCGACCTTGGCCTGGTCTACGGCACCCACGTGGACGACGACAACGTGGTCACCCTCGACATGACGCTGACGTCCGCGGCCTGCCCGCTGACCGACGTGATCGAGGACCAGACCCGGCAGGCGCTGACCACCGGCCCCGGCGGTGGCCTGGTGCAGGACTTCCGGATCAACTGGGTGTGGCTGCCGCCGTGGGGCCCCGACAAGATCACTGACGACGGGCGGGAGCAGCTGCGCGCTCTCGGCTTCAACGTCTGATTCGCATCATCGAGGGAAGGGCGGCTTCGGCCGCCCTTTCCTGCTTTCCGGTACGCCCTTACGAGCGGTCCATGATCAGCCCGGGCGTTTGTGTCGTACACCGGTGGTAGAACCGGTTCATGGCATCGAGACCGCCCTTTCCCGAGCTGCTGTCCCTCGTCGAGTCCCGCTCGGCGGCGCTGCGAGAGGCCGCGGTCGACCTGACGGCCCGGGTGCCCGGCTGCCCGGGCTGGACCGTCCGTGACCTGGTCACCCACCTCGGCCGGGTGCAGCGTTTCTGGGCCTCCGCGGTCCGGGCCGGTGAGGCCGCCGGTCCGCCGGCCGTTCCCGGCGACCCGTCCGGCGAGCTCCTCACCTGGTTCGACGAGTCCACCCCGCTGCTGGTCGACGCGCTCCGGGCGGCCGGCCCCGGCGCGCCGAGCTGGGCGTGGTGGCCCTCCTCGGCGGCGCCGCTGAACGCCGGCGCGATCGCCCGTCACCAGGTGCAGGAGGCGGCGGTCCACGCCTTCGACGCGCAGGAGGCGATCGGCAAACCCGAGCCGCTGCCGGCCGCCGTCGCGGTCGACGGGGTGGGCGAGTTCCTCGAGGTCTGCCTCGGCTCCCGAGGGGCGTGGCCGCACCGCCCGGCGCGCGTCGAGCTCCAGGCCCTGGAGGGCCCGTCCTGGACCGTCGACCTGTCCCCGGCCGGCGTCACCGTGGACCCGGCGGCCAGCGGAGCCCCGGTGACCCGGATGCAGGGAAAGGCGAGTGATCTGGTGCTGGCGCTCTACCGCCGGATCGACCTGGCCGACGTGCGGGTGGACGGCGATCGTGAGGTGGCCGAGCAGATCCGCCAGTGGTGCGTCGTGGACTAGCGTGCCTCGTTCAGAAAACTGATCAGCAGGGGGTTGGTGAGGTCGGGGCGTTCGAGGCTGGGGAGGTGGCCGGCCCAGGGGAGTTCCTCGTGACGGGCGTGGGGGAGCCTGGTGGCGAGGTGGGCGGCGATCTCGTGGAAGTCGGGGAGGTCGTGGGCGCCGGACACCAGAAGAGCCGGGGCGGTGATCACGGCGAGATCCGGCTCGGTCGTCGCGGGCTCGGTCGTCGCGGGCTCGGTCGCCGCGGGCTCGGTCGTTGTCGGCGGCTCTGCGGGCTGTGCCTGCTCGGCGGCGGGTGCGTGCGGAGTGGACGCTTCGGCGGCGGGTGCGTGGGCGGTGGCTGCTTGGGCGGTGTCTGCTTGGGCGGTGGCTTCTGCTTCCTCGGCGGCCAGTTGGACGTCGAAGGCGTGACGTTGCATCCGCCGTACCAAATCTCGTTCTTCGTCGCCGGCCTCCGGGCCGAGCCAGAGATCGACGTTGAGCTCGGTGGCGCCGTCGATGTCGCCGGCCTCCAGCAGGGCGTCCTCCCGGTCACCGAAGGCGCGCAGGGCGGGACCGGGCTCGTGTCCGCGCAGGGCGGTGCAGAGCAGGATCAGGGCGGTGACCCGTTCCGGCCGGCGGGCGGCGAACTCCAGCGCGACCCGGCCGCCACCGGAGGCGCCGATCACGGCGGTCCGGGAGATGCCGAGCGTGTCCAGCAGGTCGGCGACGTCGGTGGCGTTGTCCCACTCGACGCCGGGCGGAATCGGAGAATCGCCGTATCCGCGCAGGTCACAGCGAATAACCCGGTAACCGGCGGCAGTCAGCGCCGGAATCTGCGGATCCCACATCCGGCGGTCGCCGACGGTGGAGTGAAGAAGGATGACCGCGGACCCGGAACCGGACACATCATGAGCGAGAGGCATCCGGCGACCCTAACCCTCACGGCGTCAGGCGGGGGCCACCGCCTTGGGGACCGGGTCGGTCCGGTCCAGGGCCTGCCACGCCGGGAAGACGAACGGGGCTGCCGTCACCGCCAGGTAACCGATCGCGGCCAGTAGCGCCGCCGTCCGCAGGCCCAGCACGTCGGTCGCCCAGCCGCCCAGCACGCCACCGAGCGGGATGCCCGCCCAGGACACCGAGATCAGCACGCTGATCACGCGGCCGTGCATGTGGACCGGGATGCGGCGGTACACGGCGGCCAGCAGGATCGGGTTCACCGTGGACATCAGCGCCCCGGAGATCGCCGCCGTGGCGAGCACGACCCACACCCGGTCGGTGAGAGCGAGGGCCAGCAGCTGCGCAGGCCCGCCGAGGAAGAAGCAGATCCCGAACGTGAGGCGCCGGGGTAATCGCGTCGCGAAGACCGTGTAGAGGATGTTGCCGGCGACCGCGCCGAGGCCGAACGCGGTGCCGACCACGCCGAGGGCGGCGGGTCCGTGCGGGCCGTCGCGGACCCACACCGGGATGAACACGGTGGCGTACGCCTGGTCGAACATGTTCGTGACGAAGAGCAGGGACATCACGCCGAGGATGAGCCGGTCGGCGCGGACGTATCGGAATCCGTTGCGCAGCGCGGCCGCGTACCCTTGCTCCTTCTGCTCGTCGCAGGCCGCCGCGTCCGCCGCGCCGACCCGGACGAGGGCGCCGATGAGCAGCGCCGCGACGCCGAAGGTGGCCGCGTCGAAGAGCAGCACGGTGGACGGGCCGAGCGCCGCGATCAGCAGCCCGGCCAGCGGGAGCCCGATCAGTGTCGAGGCGCGGGCGACGCCGTCGTAAAGGGTCGTTCCGCGTTCCGTGGAGACTCCGGCGGCAGCGATCGTACGGGGAAGAAGTGCTCTTTTCGCCGCGTCCCCGAAGCCTCGCAGCGCGCCGGCCAGGGCGATCAGCAGGATCAGGACGGTGAGAGAGGTGTCCTGGTAGAAGGCGAAGATCGGGATGCCGGCGACCGCGAGCACGCTGGCGGTGTCCGCGGCGACGGCCGTCGGTCGCGGGCCGACCCGGTCGACGATCGGGCCGCCGATGAGACCGGAGAGAACGTAGGGGAGCATCTCGGCGAAACCGGCAACCCCGGCGAGCAGCGCCGAATCGGTGCTGGTCAGGACGAGCCAGGGCAGGGCCACGAAGGTGATCCGGCTGCCGAGCATCGAGATGCCCTCGGCGGCGAGGAGGATGGCGAACTGGCGGTTGCTCGTCGGCGCGGGCCGCGGAAAGGGGCGCCTCAGCGGACCCGCGGAAATGACTGCCACTGGAAAACCACCTTTCCGCTGTCCGTCGGCGCCGGCTCGCCGGGATAGTCGGCGAGCCGGCGCCGGGAAGTTCTGCACGCGCTGGAAGTCGGCGACCGCGACGGCCCGCAGGGTGGACGGGGACTCGTCCGGTATGTCACTGCAAGACGAACGTCTATATCTTCACGCCGGTGGCAGGTGGTCGATCACGTTGTAGCGGTCCAGGACGAGGCGCCCCGACGAGCCGTCGAAGCGGCTGATCGACGCGTTGCGGACACTGCCGGACTCGGCCTCCACCGCGAGCACCCGATCCCAGTCCAGATCCTCGATGACGGCGCGCATCATCAGTACGACCGCGTCGTGGGCGACCACGACCACCCGCTTCCCGGCGTGATCACGGTTCAGGTCGTCGAGAAAGGACGACAGGCGGACGCGGATGTCGGCGAACGACTCGCCGCCCGGGGGCGCGTACTCGTACTCGCCGGCGTCCGCCCGCCGGGCCGCCTCGCCGGGGAAACGCGCCGCGACCGCCGCCCGGGTCAGCAACTCCAGCTCACCCATGAGCCGGTCGACGAGCCGGTCGTCGGTGCTCGGCTCCGGCAGATCGAGACCGGACTTCTCGGCTGCGATGCGCCACGTCTCCCGGGCCCGCAGGTACGGCGACGTGATCACCACCTGCGGCCGGTGTTCCTCGGGAAGCGCGGCGAGCCATTGACCGAGCGCCGCGGCCTGCTCCTCGCCGGCCGGGGTGAGCGGCACCTCGGCGTCCCGCCCGCTGATCTCGGTCTCCAGAAGGTCCTCCGCGTCCGCGGCGGGGAAGGCGACGTTGGCCAGGCTCTGCCCGTGCCGCACCAGAATCAGTTCAGCGACCATGATCGGACCCTATCGGTCACGTTCCGGAATCGAGAAGAAGCGTGACGTAATTCGATGGCGCGGGACGGCGCTGATCCTGAGACTGGCGACATGACCACACTGAGAATTGACGTCTGTGTCGCTGCGGCCGATCGGGCCGGGCGACAGCAGGCGGCCGTCCGGGGAACGGCGGTGTCACGGCAGCGGTCATGAGCGGGGCGTTCCTGGCCGGCGTGGTCGCCGGATACGGGATCGCCGTGCCGGTTGGCGCGATCGGGGTGCTGATCGCCGGGCTGAGCGCGCGAACATCGTTGCGGGTCGGCGCGGCCGCGGGTCTGGGGGCGGCGACGGCTGACGGCATCTACGCGTTGATCGCTGTCGCCGGTGGCGCGGCCGTCGCGGCGATGATCGAGCCGGTGGCTGTTCCGTTGCGGTGGGTGGGAGCGGTGGTGCTGCTCGCGCTGGCCGCGTGGACTGCTCGCGGTGCGTTCCGCACCGGCGCCGAGGACATTTCGGGGGTACGGTCGGCGACCGCTCTCCGGGCATATCTGGGAGTTCTGGGTCTTACGCTGCTGAACCCGGCCACGGTGATCTATTTTGCGGCGCTGGTGCTGGGCAGTGGGGGCGCCGGTGGCGGGGTGTGGTTCGTGGTGGGCGCTTTCCTCGCGTCGGCCAGTTGGCAACTGTTGATCGCTGGTGGTGGGTCGCTGGTGGGGCGTGTGCTGACTGGTCAACGTGGTCGTCTGATCACAGCGTTGACGTCCAGTCTGGTGATCGCGGTCCTGGCCGTGCACCTGCTGACTACAGGTTGACGTGTTGACCGGCGGCCTGCTGCGGTGGGCCGCTGGTCAGAGGTGCTTCATGGCCTCCCGGATCGACAGCGGGGAGAGCTGCTCCCGGTGGGCCGCCACGAATGTGCGCACGGCGTCCGGGTCGGTTCGGGCGTATTGGCGCAGCGCCCAGCCGATCGCCTTGCGGACGAAGAAGTCCGGATGACCCGCCTGTGCCACGCAATAACCGAACAGCCGCGACGTGTCCGTCAACTCGCCGTAGTGCAGTTGATGCAGTATCGCCGTCCGCACCAGCCACATGTTGTCAACACGTGACCACTCATCCATGCGCTCGGTCAACAGTGGATGGCGCGTGACGAGTCCGGCGACGACGTGTGTCGCGAGTGGATCAACCGTGTCCCACCACGACTTCGTCGTGATCAGCTCGGCGACGGTGTCGAGGAAGCCGGGGCCGGGCACCCGTACGTGCGCTGCCAGATGGTCGCAGGCGAACTGCTGGAACTCTCGCTCCGGGCGGGACCAGCACGCCAGCGCGATCGCCCGCAGATCATCGGCATCGGGTGCGGGCAGTCCGGCCAGCGCGGCGCGGGCCCGGGCGCGGCGGATCGGGGACGGCAGTCCGAGGAACGGGAATTGGTCGCGCATGTAGGCGGCCATCCCCGTCGCACGCCCCGGATCGCGGGCCGCCTCGAACTCGGACGTGAGGCGCTCCATCACGATCCCGGCAAGCTCGCTCATGCTCGCGATCCTGCCATCAACGGCGTCGGCATCCGCGACATATTCCGGCGGGGACGGGTCGCGGTGCGGCGAGAACCGTAGTCTGACAAGAATGGGTGAACGAGCGGCCGCGGGCGGCGGGAAATGGGTCGATGTCGCTCCGGAACGGCTGCCGCGGTGGCTGGAGAATTTCTCCACGCGCCATGGCCCGTACCGGGAAGAGGGTTTGACCCTGATCGCCGCGGACGGCGCGTCGGCGACGCTGAGCGCGCCCCCGGGCGCCGGCCCGGTCGTGACGGTGACCGATCTGGTGCTTCAAGCGCAGACGCCGCGACGGCTCGGTCTGCTGCTCGCGCGGAAAGGTGCGGTCGCCGTCGGCATCGCTGACGGTCCGGAACTGATCACGTCCAAGGTGGACACGCATTACGTGCAGGGGCGGACCGCGGCGGGTGGCTGGTCCCAGCAGCGCTTCGCGCGCCGCCGTGACAATCAGGCGAAAGCGGCTGCTGCGGACGGCGCCGGCATCGTCGAGCGTCTTCTTCTTCCCCAGGTACGGTCATTGGCCGCTCTCATTACCGGAGGGGATCGTTCCGCCGTCGACGCCATTCTGGCATTGCGACAGCTGGCTCCGGTCGCCGCATTGCGCGCCGGACGGGTCCTGGATGTGCCGGAGCCGCGGCATGCGGTACTGGTGTCCGCCGTAGCCGCGGCTCGCGCCGTGCCCGTTCTCGTCAGGGAGCCCTAGCTCACCGCGCCGGCCTTGAACGTGTCGCACTGCTTCGGGTCGCCGGACTCGTATCCGACCCGGAACCACTGCTGACGCTGCGCGGACGAGCCGTGGGTGAACTCCTCCGGGTTGATGTCGCCGCCGCCCCGCTTCTGCAGCGTGTCGTCACCGATCTGCCCGGCTGTCTGGATGCCTTCCTGGATGTCCTGGTCGGTCAGGCTCGTGAAGATCTTGTCGCCGTCCTTGTCGGTGGTGTTCGCGGCGGAGTGCGCCCACGCGCCGGCGTAGCAGTCGGCCTGGAGCTCCAGCTTCACCGACTCCTCGTTCTGCGAGGACGGGTCGCGCTCCTGCCGGCGGCGCATCTCCGCCTCGGTGCCGAGCACGTCCTGCACGTGGTGGCCGTACTCGTGGGCGAGCACGTAGGGCTGCGCGAACTCGCCGGGCGCGCCGAGCTGCTTCGCCAGCACCTGGTAGAAGCTGAGATCGATGTAGACCTTGTCGTCGGCGGGACAGTAGAACGGTCCGACACCGGAGTCCGCCGCGCCGCAGCCGGTGCTCACCCGGTTCGCGAAGATGTGCGTCACGGCGGGCTTGTACTGCTCGCCGAAGGACTGCGGGAGCGCGTCCTGCCAGTAGTCCTGGATCGAGGTGACGTAGAGCGCGTTGCGGCACTCGAGCTGCTGGAGCTTCTGCTCGCCGGTGCACGCGGACAGCGGTGTGCCGGAGGACGAGCCGCCGCCGTCCCCGCCCATCGTGTTGATCCCGAAGTATCCGCCGACCAGCGCGATCACCAGGGTGACCACGATGCCGGCCAGGCCGCCGCCACCGATGGGCAACCCGCCGATGCCGCCGCCACCGCCCGAGCCACGCCCGTCCTCGATCTGACTGGTGTCGATGTCGGCGCGTTCATTGAGTTCCATGTCGTCCTGCCTTCGCCACGGTTGTCCGGCAGGTACCCGTTGATCTTGTGAACTAATCGAGTGGGAGTGACACGTGGCAGCCCGGTAGTATGGCGCCGTGCTGCTCTGCGAAGGCTGACCTGCCCCGCGCCGACCCTCCACCCGGATGGCCGGCGCTTTATTGCGCCCTGAGTCAGCCCGAACACCCGAGAGCGAGAAGTTAATGATCACCGCCACCGGACTCGAACTCCGCGCCGGCGCGCGCATCCTGATCTCCCCGACCACCCTGCGGGTGCAGCCCGGAGACCGGATCGGCCTGGTCGGCCGCAACGGCGCGGGCAAGACCACGACGCTGAAGGTCCTGGCCGGCGAGGGGATTCCGTACGCGGGGACCGTCGAGCGGACCAGCGAGATCGGGTACCTCCCGCAGGACCCGCGGACCGGCGACCTGAACGTGACCGGCCGCGACCGGGTCCTCTCCGCCCGCGGCCTGGACAGCATCCTCGCCGAGATGCAGAAACTCGAGGTCGAACTCGAGGACAGCGCCGACGAGAAGCTGGTCCGGCGGTACGGCCACCTGGAGGACCAGTTCTCCGCCCTGGGCGGGTACGGCGCCGAGGCCGAGGCCGCCCGGATCTGCGCGAACCTGGGACTGCCCGACCGGGCGCTGGCGCAGACCATCGGCACCCTCTCCGGCGGTCAGCGCCGCCGGATCGAGCTGGCCCGGATCCTGTTCGCCAACTCCGGGCAGAACGGCAAGGGCATCCTGCTGCTCGACGAGCCGACCAACCACCTCGACCAGGACTCGATCGCCTGGCTGCGCGGTTACATGGCGCAGCACAAGGGCGGCCTCATCGTGATCAGTCACGACGTCGAGCTGCTCGAGGCCGCGGTCAACAAGGTGTGGTACCTGGACGCGAACCGCTCGGTCGTCGACATGTACAACATGGGCTGGAAGACGTACCTGGAGGCGCGGGAGACCGACGAGCGCCGCCGCCGCCGGGAGCGGGCCAACGCGGAGAAGAAGGCCGGCGCGCTGATGGCGCAGGCCGACAAGATGCGGGCGAAGGCGACGAAGACGGTCGCCGCGCAGAACATGGCGAAGCGCGCCGAGAAACTGCTCGGCGGCCTGGAGGAGACCCGGACGTCGGACAAGGTGGCGAAGGTCCGGTTCCCGAACCCGGCCCCGTGCGGCAAGACCCCGCTGACCGCGTCCGGCCTCTCGAAGTCGTACGGATCTCTGGAGATCTTCACGGACGTGGACGTGGCGGTGGACCGGGGATCCCGGGTCGCCATCCTCGGCCTCAACGGCGCCGGTAAGACCACGCTGCTGCGGATGCTCGGCGGCCTGCTGGAGCCGGACACCGGCGAAGTGCGCCCGGGCCACGGCCTGCGGCTGGGCTACTACGCCCAGGAGCACGAGACGCTGGACGTGGACCGGTCGATCCTCGATCACATGCGCAGCGCCGCCTCCGAGCAGACCGACACCGAGCTGCGGAAGATCCTGGGCGCGTTCCTCTTCTCCGGCGACGACGTCGACAAGCCGGCCGGTGTGCTCTCCGGTGGCGAGAAGACCCGGCTGGCCCTGGCCACGCTGGTCTGCTCCGGCGCGAACGTGCTGCTGCTCGACGAGCCGACGAACAACCTCGACCCGGTGAGCCGCGAGCAGGTGCTCGACGCGATCGCCAACTACCCGGGCGCGATCGTGCTCGTCACCCACGATGCCGGCTGCGTGCAGGCGCTCAAGCCGGACCGGGCGATCCTTCTGCCGGACGGCGACGAGGACGCCTGGAGCGACGATCTCCTGGAGCTCGTCGAGCTCGCGTGAGCGTTCACGTTCTGGATTTTTAGCGGGATCAACTGCATCGTCAGTTGTCAACTGGTGCCCACACAGACAGTGCGATGTTCGGGCGTTTGTGAACAGGTCGGGCGCGGCTCACGGTGAGCCCGACCCGTTTGACCGTCACCCTTCGGAGCGATCAACTCACCCTCCGGAGCGGTCATGGCTCCCACCTGGGAGTCGTCTCGATCGAGTGTTTCTGCAGGTGATCGATGGTCTTGGCGGGAGCGCCGGATGATCACGCGCGGACCGGAATTGCCGCACGGGCCGCTCGCAGCAAACTGTCTGACATTGATGCCTGTGGTAACCGTCAAGTTCCTGACAGTAATAAATGGGCACGTTCGCGAGCGCTAGATGCCTGGCGCATGATCGTTGGAGACGGTGTAATAGGTGGGACCGTATCTGACCGCACTGTCTGCGACGTGAGGATTCAAGATGGCAGCCACTGGCACAGCTACCAGTACTGAGAAGGGTCGTCGAATCGTCGGTAGCGAGCGGCAGTCGCTCGCCAAAGACCTGGTGAAGCGATACACCTCGGGTGAGAGCATCCGGGCACTGGCCGCTTCCACCGGAAGGTCCTACGGATTCGTCCACCGAGTGCTCACCGAATCGGGCGTGCAGTTGCGCCAGCGTGGCGGCGCCCGCCGCCGCAAGAAGGCGTGACAACCGGCAACGCCGCGCCGGTGACCGACGAGGTAGGCGTTCGCTACGAACAGGATGGGCCGGTTGCGACGGTGACGTTGTGCCGGCCCGCCGTTCTCAATGCCCAGACCCCGGCCATGTGGACGGAACTCGGCAACATTTCACGGAAATTACCGGGCGACGTACGCGTCGTCATTGTGCGAGCCGAGGGCCGCGCCTTTTCGGCGGGCCTGGATCTGTCGGTGGCACGCGGTGACGGCGATTCTTCACTGGGCCGGCTGGCACAGTTGTCCGCCGCCGAGTGTGCCGATCGGATTGCCGGCTTCCAGACCGCGTTCACGTGGTTGCGCAGCCCGTCCATTGTGACAATCGCGGCTGTTCAGGGACACGCGATCGGCGCCGGCTTCCAGCTCGCGCTGAACTGCGACATGCGTGTCATCGGCGACGACGCGCGGTTCTCGATGGCCGAGGTCGCCCTCGGCCTGGTGCCCGACCTGGGCGGCACGAAACGGCTCACCGAGCTGGTCGGGCCGTCCCGGGCGCTGGAGATCTGCGTGACCGGCCGCCGGATCACGGCGGACGAGGCGGACCGGATCGGCCTGGCCACCGCGGTGGTGCCACGGGCCGAACTGGACGCCGCGGTGTCCGATCTGGCCGCCGCGGTGCTCGCCGGGGACCGCGGTGCGGTCGCTGAGATCAAGGCTCTGCTCGCGGGCGCGCCCCAGCGGTCGTACGCGGAGCAGGACCGGGCGGAACGGGAGGCGCAGACGCGTCGCCTCGCCGATCTGCTGGGGTCCGGCGAGTGATCGAGCGGCAGGAATAGCGTCCTTACCTCCCGGGTTGTCGTACCCACGTGGCAGTCTCGGTGCTGCCCGTTCGAGCGACGCCCCGGGAGGTGACGCATGTCAATGCCCAGCTGGACCATGCTGCGCTCGATCCAGAATTCCGACCAGGTGAAACGACACCAGGTCAAACCCGGCACGGCACGCCGGATCACACAGTTCGCCCGCCCCTATCGGCGCGACATCACGGTCTTCCTGCTGACCGTCGTGGTCGCGGCCGGCATCGGGGTGGCCACGCCGCTGCTCGCCGGCCACGTGATCAATGCGATCACCGGTGGCGGGCCCCAGGCGGCCGGCACCGTGGTGCGGCTCGCCCTGCTGATCGCCGGCCTCGCCGTCGCCGACGCGCTGCTGTCGCTGGCGCAGAGGTGGTACTCGGCTCGCATCGGCGAGGGGATCATCCTCACGCTGCGGACCCGGGTCTTCGACCACGTGCAGCGGATGCCGTTGCAGTTCTTCACCCGTACCCAGACCGGTGCTCTGGTCAGCCGTCTGAACAACGACGTGGTCGGCGCGCAGCGGGCGTTCACCTCGACCCTGTCCGGGGTGCTCAGCAACGTCATCCAGCTGGTCCTGACCGCCGCCGTGATGTTCACGCTGTCCTGGCAGATCACCGTGCTGTCGCTGGTGCTGCTGCCGGTCTTCATCATCCCGGCGCGCCGGGTCGGCAGCCGGCTCGCCGAGATCACCCGGGAGTCCTACAACCTCGACGCCAAGATGAACGCGACGATGACCGAGCGGTTCAACGTCTCCGGGGCGCTGCTCGTCAAGCTGTTCGGCCGTCCCGATGTCGAGGCGACCCGGTTCGGTGAGCGTGCCGAGCGGGTCCGCGACATCGGTGTGCAGCAGGCCATGTACTCACGGACGTTCTTCGTGGCGATGCTGCTGGTGGCGTCCCTCGCGCAGGCCCTGACGTACGGGCTGGGCGGCTGGCTCGCGGTGCGCGGCCAGGTGTCGGCCGGCACCGTCGTGACCCTCGCGCTGCTGCTCACCCGGCTGTACGGTCCGCTCACCGCCCTCAGCAACGTCCGTGTCGACGTGATGAGCGCGCTTGTCTCCTTCGACCGGGTCTTCGAGGTGCTCGACCTCGCGCCCGGCATCGCCGAGAAACCCGGCGCCACGCCGATCCCGGCCGGGGCGGGCCGGATCGAGTTCCGGGACGTGCGCTTCCGCTACCCGAGCGCCGACGAGGTCTCGCTCGCCACCCTGGAGGACGTCGTCGCGCTCGACCGCCGGGAGAACGAGCTGGTCCTCGACGGCGTCGACTTCACCGTCGAGCCGGGCCGGATGGTCGCCCTGGTCGGGCCCTCCGGCGCCGGCAAGTCGACGACGTCGATGCTGCTCTCCCGGGTCTACGACGTCAGCGACGGGGCGGTGCTGATCGACGGGGTCGACGTGCGGGACGCGACGCTCGGTTCGCTGCGTGACACCATCGGCGTGGTCACCCAGGACTCGCACCTCTTCCACGAGACGATCGCCGAGAACCTGCGGTACGCGTCACCCGGCGCCACCGAGGAGCAGATGTGGGCGGCGCTGGAGGGCGCGCAGGTGGCCGACCTGGTCCGCGCGCTCCCGGACGGCCTGGACACGGTGGTGGGCGAGCGTGGCTACCGGTTCTCCGGCGGCGAGAAACAGCGCATCGCGATCGCCCGGATCCTGCTGAAACAGCCGTCGATCGTGGTGCTCGACGAGGCCACCGCGCATCTCGACAGCGAGTCCGAGGCGGCCGTGCAGCGGGCGCTCGCCGCGGCGCTGCGCGGCCGGACCGCCGTGGTGATCGCGCACCGGCTCTCCACGATCCGGGACGCGGACGAGATCCTGGTGCTCGACCACGGGCGGATCGTGGAGCGGGGGCGGCACACCGAGCTGATGACGGCCGGCGGGTTGTACTCGGAGCTGTACCGGACCCAGTTCGCGGCCACCTCCCCGGCCTATCCGGAGGAGGATGTGGAGGTGCTGACCGTTCCCGCGCGGGTGCCCGAGCTGTGACCGGGCCCGGTGACAACGGCGAACGTTAGGCGGTGGCCTCGTACAGCCGGCGGAACTCGGTGATCAGCGCGGGCAGCTGGAAGTGGGCGTTCAAGCCGCTCGGGTTCGGCAGCACCCACACCCCGACTCCGCCGATCTCGTCGGGCTGCGGGCCGAGCTTCGCCTTCGGGCGGCCGAACGCGGCGCGGTAAGCGGTCACGCCGAGGATTGCCAGGTGACGGGGGTGGTTACGGCGTACCCGATCGGTGAGAAGCGCGCCGCCCTCGATGAGCTCGGCCGGTGAGAGCTCGTCGGCGCGGGCCGTGGCCCGCGCGACGACGTTGGTGATGCCCAGGCCGAGCGCGGGCAGGAGGTGCTGCTCGGAGGGATGCAGCAGGCGATCGGTGAAGCCGGCGCCATGCAGGGCCGGCCAGAAACGGTTGCCGGGGCGGGCGAAGTGGTGGCCGGTCGCGGCGGAGTAAAGGCTCGGGTTGATGCCGGAGAACAGCACCCGCAGGCCGGGGCCGAGCAGGTCGGGAATGGTCCGGTCGGCCGCGGCGGCGACCTCTTCGGCGCTGGGCCTCGGAAAATCAGCGGAACCCGCCGAACGCGCCCGGGACGCCGAGCGCGCCCGCGGCGCCGGCGAGGGCTGCGGCGCCTGCAGGGCCGGCGAGGGCTGCGGCGCCGGCGGTTCGGGGGACTTCGCGGGCCGCGTCACAGTGCTCGGGTGGAGCCGCCGTCGACGGTCACCGCCACGCCCGTCACGTAGCTTGCCGCGGGGGAGAGCAGGAACGCGGCGACCCGTCCGTACTCCGCGGGCTCGCCGATCCGGCGCAGCGGGATCGTCGCGGACACCTCTGCCGTCGCCGCCGCCGGATCGTCCGCGGAGGCGAACAGCTCACGGCTGCGGTCGGTCATGAACCGGCCGGGCAGGATGCTGAGCACCCGGATGCCGCGCGGGCCGTACTCGTCGGCCATGTCCTTCGCGACCATGGCGAGTCCCGGACGCAGGCCGTTGGAGAGGCCCAGCCCGCCCAGCGGCGTCTTCACCGACGTGGAGAGGACCAGCCCGATCGCGCCGCCCTCGGGCATCGCCGAGGCGAACGTGCGGGCCGCCCGGACCGAGCCGAGGAACACCGTGTCGAACGCGTCCCGCCACTGGTCGTCGGTCATGCTCGCGGCCGTGCCCGGCGTCGGCCCGCCGACCGAGATCAGCGCGCCGTCCACCCGCCCGAACCGTTCCGTCGCCAGATCCACCAGCTCACGCGGGGCGGCCGGGTCACTGAGGTCGGCGGCCAGGCCGGCGGCGTGCTCCGATCCGCCCAGCTCGGCGACCGCGTCGGCGACCCGGTCGGAGTCCCGCGACGAGATCACCACCTTGGCGCCGTCGGCGACGAGGGCTTGCGCGGTGGCGAAGCCGAGTCCACGCGAGGCGCCGGTGAGGATGTAGACACGATCAGCCAGTCCGAGATCCATGCCCGAATCCTGCCACCCGGCCGATCACATCGACGACCTCAGTGCCTGCGGACGGCTTCCTCGACCAGATCCAGCACCCGCGCGAGCTCACCGGGCGGACGACCGGTGGCCAGGTGCAGCACCAGGCCGTCGTAAGCCAGCTCCAGGAACTGGGTCAACACCTCCACGGGTACGTCCTGACGGAGCACCCCGGCATCCCGCTGACGCTCCAGCCGCTCGCGGGTGGCGTCGGCGATCGCGGCGGACCGCTCGGACCAGCGCTTGGCGAACGCCGGATCGGTCCGCAGCCGGTGCGCCACCTCCAATTGGGTGCCGAGCCAGCCGGCCGTGTCGCCCTCGCTGTTGCCGGCGCGCTCGAGAAGGTCGCGCATCACCTGGACGAGACCGTTGCGGGTGACGGTCTCCACCATCGTGGCGGCGTCGTCCTCGGCCACGGCCAGGAAGAGCGACTCCTTGTCGCGAAAATGGTGGAAAATCGCCCCACGGGACATGCCGGTCGCCTCCTCCAGGCGGCGGACCGTGGCGCCCTCGTAGCCGAACCTGGCGAAGCAGGCGCGAGCCGCGCTCAGAATCTCGTGGCGACGCGCGTCTAGCTGGTCCTGACTCACCCTGGGCACGGGCTGATCGTGTCACGGGGCGGTGCGGTCTTGCAATCCGTACGTACGGCTTCTTAAGCGCGGCGGTCCCCTGATCGGATGATGCGAATTTCGTCATCCTGACAGGGTTTTGTTGACACTCCTGGACTGTTCGGTTCTGTGGCGTCTCACGTAAAGTGCCCGGGTGCCTCTAGTCTTCCTCGCTCTGGACGACACCCTGCTTGATCGCGGCGGTGCCTTCCGTCTGTGGGCGAAAGGCTTTCTGGACGAGATCGCCGCGCCGCACGAGGATCTGGACTGGCTGGTCTCCGTGGACGCCGACGGGCTGACCTCGCGATGGGACCTGGCCGATCTGATCAAGGACCGCTACCAGCTACGAGTGCCGGCCATCGATCTGGTCGACGAGCTGAACGCGGGGCCGCAGGTGTTCGAGCGGCTCGATCCGATGGTGGGGTGCGCACTCGAGATCGCCGGTGACGCGGGACTGATCCCGGTCGTCGTCACGAACGGGCCGGCCGAGCAGCAGGAGGCGCGGATCCGGCGGACCGGCCTGGACCGCTATGTCGCCGACTGGGTGATCTCGGAGCAGTGCGGGGTGAGCAAACCGAACCCGCGGATCTTCGCGCTCGCCGCCCAGCGGGTCCGGATGCGGCTCGCCGGGGCGTGGATCGTCGGCGACAGCCCGGAGGCGGACATCGGCGGCGCGGCCGCGATGGGGCTGCCGAGCGTGTGGCTGCATCGCGGGCGGGAGTGGGTGGACAACCGGTTCGCCCCGACGAAGGTGGTCGGCAACGTGATCCAGGGGATCTCGGCGATCATGGCGACCCGCTGAATTAAATAGGTTGCGCGGCGCCTGCTCTTCCTAGAGAGTCGTGCGCGGACGTTTTCGACGAGAGAGAAGGGGGTGGACTCCATGGCTGTCTTTGTGATGCCTGCTGTCCAGCTTTCCCAGTTCACTTCTTTCTCCGAGGAGACCCTCCAGTGCGCGAGCACTCGATGCGGCGTGGGCGCCGCAAGTTCGACGACGACGAACCAGACTTCCTGAAGCGCGGCCGGCTCGAGCCGGTCCTGCAAGAAGATCCCGACCTGCCCGAGATCGGCGACCGCTGGTCCACCTGGGACGGCGCTCTGCACGGCCCACAGCCCCGGCCCGACTGGGTGCTCACCGAGTACGGCGCGGTCGACACCGAACTCGGCATCCTGAAAACCGGCAAGGAAGCCGACGTCTTCCTGATCCGCCGGTTCAACCCCACCACCGGCGCCACGTCGATGATCGCCGCGAAGCGGTACCGGGACGGCGAGCACCGGCTGTTCCACCGTGACGCCGGATACCTGGAAGGCCGCCGGGTGCGGCGCTCCCGGGAGATGCGGGCCATGACGAACCGCACCGCGTTCGGCAAGGAGATGATCGCCGGGCAGTGGGCGGCCGCCGAGTTCGACGCGCTCGGCCGCCTCTGGCAGATCGGCCAGGAGAGTGGCCTGGTGTGCGTGCCCTATCCGGTCCAGCTCATCGGGACCGAGGTGATGCTGGAGTTCGTCGGTGACTGGGAGACCGGTGAAGCGGCGCCACGACTGGCACAGGTCCGGGCCGAACGTGACGAGCTGGCGGACCTGTGGCGGCAGATGACCGACGCGTTGTCCGTGCTGGCGCGTGCCCAGGTTGCTCATGGGGACCTGTCGCCGTACAACACGCTTGTCCACCGGGGACGGCTCGTGCTGATCGACCTGCCGCAGATCGTCGACGTGATCGCCAATCCGCGGGGCGGTGAGTTCATCGCCCGGGACGTCAACAACGTGGCCGCCTGGTTCCGGTCCCGCGGGCTCGATATCGACACCGAGTCGCTGATCGAGCGCCTGCTCTACGAGGCGGGCCTGCGCTGATGCGGGTCAGGCGTCCGGTTCCCGGCCCGCGGCCGCCGCGTCCACGGCGGCCGCGACCGGGGCCGCGTCACTGCAGGTAGTTCTCCACCTCGCTGACGGCGTGCGCCTGCTCGGCGTCCGGGTCGTTCCCGGCCGTGCGGGCGGCCCGCCGCCGGCGAAGCAGGTCCCAGCACTGATCAAGCGATTCCTCAAGGTCCTTGAGCCGGGCGTGCTCCTCGTCGGAGGAGATCTTGCCCGAGCTCAGCTGCTGGCGGAGCTCGTGCTCCTCCTCGACCAAGCCGTGGATCCGGCTCAGCACAGTCTTGTCATCCATTCCCGAAGCCTATTCACCCGAGGCCGGTTTCGGAGACTCCCACCTGCGTGTTCCCCGCCATGCCGCGCGGGGGCGCCCGGGCTGTGTGTGGAGTCGCCTCGCGGAGCGAACCCGAATTCCACACGCCGGATCAGCACTGAGCGCCGGCTGGTCCGGCTGGTCACCAGTGTTGTCGCGCTGAGCACCGGCTGGTCCGGCTGGTCGTGAGTGTTGTCGCGCTGGGTGCCGGCTGGTGCGAGGGCTGTTGGAACGGCTCGGTGACAGCGCTCGGAGCCAGCTCGCGCCGGTCGGCTGGCTTCCAGTGCTGTCCGAGGGCCGGCCGACGACACTGAGCGCCAGCCGGCCCGCGAAGTTCCACGATCCACGGCAGGCAGGCAGGCAGGCCGCGCGACGATCACGTGACGCATGGGCCCTGACATCACCTGCGATGTGATGTCAGGGGACTGAAGACGTGCAGAGCCCGCCTGAAGGCGGCACGCGGGTGGTGCAGTTCGGGGTGGGAGCGTGCCTCAGGTCGGCGCGTGCGGGTGGTGGCTGGGGTGGGACTGATAGGAGGAGGGCGCAAGCGCTCACTCAGGCCGCGCGGTGTGTGCTCGTGTTTCGGACGCGCCAGCGGCCGGCGAGGAACGCCGCGCCCTCGGCGGGAGCGACGGTCCGCACCCACCACCCCGCTGCGAGATGAACTTGATCTTGACCCCCGGTGGCGGGTAGTTGATCGGTGTTTTTAGATTTCTAGGGTGGGCTGGATACAGAAACTGCGGCAGGCTGCCGTCGACGGAGGTGGCGCGGGCACGCGCCGGGCTGTGGAGGCTGCTGAGGCGGCCGGGCGTGCGTTCCGGGATGGCGACGCGGCGGGGGCTGCCGAGCGCGGCGATGCGGCGGTGCGGATGCTGCGGAATTTGGTGGATCAGAGGGTACGGGCCGCGGAGCCCGTCCTGGTTCGGGCGCTGGACAAGCAGTCCGGCTATCTCGCCGCGCTGGGGCGGCAGGACGAGGCCGTGGCGCTCGCCGCGGAGGCCGCCGGACTGGCGCGCGCGGAGCCGGAGTGGGCGCAGCTGCTGGCCACGACGCTGGTGACCTATGCGACCCGGCTGGTGCGGGCGGGGCGGCTCGCCGAGGCGCTGGAGGCGGAACGGGAGGCCACCGGGATCGTGGAGGCGCTTCCGGAGCCGGTTCTGGCGCAGGGCATGTCGGATCTCGCGGCCGGGCTCGCCGAGGCGGGGGAGCACGCTGAGGCCGTGGTGATCAGTGAACGGGCGCTGGCGATGTGGCGGACCCTCGCCGGGCGTGCGGCGGGGCGTTCGGCCGGGCGTGACGAGAAGGCTGAGGAGCGTCTCGGGCAGTCGCTGAGCGAGCACGCCGACCGGCTGTCCGAACTGGGGCGCTGGGCGGACGCGGTGGAGCTGAGCGCGGAGTGCGTGGCCTACCGGCGGCAGACCGCTCAGGAGCAGCTCGCCGCGGACCTGCGGCGGCATGCGGTGTTCCTGGAGCGGGTCGGCCGGGACCTGGAGGCGATCGCGGCCGCCGAGGAGGCGCAACGGCGAAGCCCCGCCTCAGCGAACTGAGACGGGGCTTCGGTAGACCGATGGATCAGCTGCGGAGCATCTTGCGCAGCACGTACTGCAGGATGCCGCCGTTGCGGTAGTAGTCCGCCTCACCGGGGGTGTCGATCCGGACGACCGCGTCGAACTCGACGCCGGTGTCCGTGGTGACCTTCACGGTGCGCGGGGTGGTGCCGTTGTTGAGCTCCGTGACACCGCTGAACGAGAACGTCTCGGTGCCGGTGAGCCCGAGCGACTCGGCGGTCTGGCCCTGCGGGAACTGCAGCGGCAGCACGCCCATGCCGATCAGGTTGGAGCGGTGGATGCGCTCGTAGCTCTCGGCGATGACCGCGCGGACGCCGAGGAGCATGGTGCCCTTGGCCGCCCAGTCACGCGACGAGCCGGAGCCGTACTCCTTGCCGGCCAGGATGACCAGCGGGATGCCTGCCTCCTGGTACGCGACCGAGGCGTCGTAGATCGTGGTCTGCTCGCCGGTCAGGTGGTTGACCGTGAAGCCGCCCTCGACGCCCGGGACCAGCTGGTTGCGGAGCCGGATGTTCGCGAACGTGCCACGGATCATGACCTCGTGGTTGCCGCGGCGCGAGCCGTAGCTGTTGAACTCGGCGCGCGGGACGCCGTGCTCGGCGAGGTACTTGCCGGCCGGGGAGTCCACCTTGATCGAGCTGGCCGGCGAGATGTGGTCGGTGGTGACCGAGTCGCCGAGCTTCGCCAGGACGCGGGCGCCGCTGATGTCGTTCACCGGCGCCGGCTCGGCGGCCATGCCCTCGAAGTACGGGGGCTTCCGCACGTAGGTGGAGTCCTCGGCCCACGCGAACGTGTCACCGGTCGGCGTCGGCAGCGACTGCCACTGCTGGTCGCCGGCGAAGACGTCCTGGTACGCCGTGCTGAAGCCCTCGGCGCCGATCGCCTGCGCGATGACCTCGTCGATCTCCTGCGAGGACGGCCAGATGTCGTTGAGGTACACCGGCTTGCCGTCCGAGCCCGTGCCGAGCGGCTCGGTGGTGATGTCGATGTCCATCGAGCCGGCCAGGGCGTACGCCACGACCAGCGGCGGGGACGCCAGGTAGTTCATCTTGACGTCCGGGTTGATCCGGCCCTCGAAGTTCCGGTTGCCGGAGAGGACCGAGACCGCGGTCAGGTCGGCCTCGTTGATCGCCGCGGAGATCTCCTCGGGCAGCGGGCCGGAGTTGCCGATGCAGGTGGTGCAGCCGTAGCCGACCAGGTTGAAACCGATCTTGTCCAGGTACGGCGTGAGGCCGGACCGGTCGTAGTAGTCGGAGACGACCTTGGAGCCCGGGGCCAGGGTGGTCTTGACCCACGGCTTGCGGGTCAGGCCACGCTCGACGGCCTTCTTCGCGAGCAGCGCGGCGCCGATCATGACCTGCGGGTTCGAGGTGTTGGTGCAGGAGGTGATCGCGGCGATGACGACCGCGCCGTGGTCCAGCTCGTAGGTCACACCGTCGTCACCCTTGACCACGGTGGGCTTCGAGGTGCGGCCGGTGGCACCGAGCGCGGCGCTGAAGGCGTGCGGCTTGTCGGCCTCGTCCTCGACCCCGTTGGCGGGTGAGTCCGACGCCGGGAACGACTCCTCGCTGGCCTCGTCGGCGTGGCCGTGCGGCGCGGCGTAGTTCGGGAGGGCGTCGCGGAACGCGGCCTTGGCCTCGGAGAGGAGGACCCGGTCCTGCGGGCGCTTCGGGCCGGCGAGCGAGGGGACGATCGTCGACAGGTCGAGCTCGAGCTTCTCCGAGTAGTCCGGCTCGGCGTTCGGGTCGAGCCAGAGGCCCTGCCGCTTCGCGTACGCCTCCACCAGAGCCACCTGGGCGTCATCCCGGCCCGTGAGACGAAGGTAATCAATCGTCTGCTCGTCGATCGGGAAGATCGCGACGGTCGAGCCGTACTCCGGCGACATGTTGCCGATGGTCGCCCGGTTCGCCAGCGGGACGGCGCTCACGCCGGGGCCGTAGAACTCGACGAACTTGCTGACCACACCGTGCTTGCGCAGCATCTCGGTGATCGTGAGGACGAGGTCGGTGGCGGTGGTGCCGGCCGGCGCCTCGCCGGACAGCTTGAAGCCGACGACCCGCGGGATCAGCATGCTGACCGGCTGGCCGAGCATCGCGGCCTCGGCCTCGATGCCGCCGACGCCCCAGCCCAGCACGCCCAGGCCGTTGACCATCGTGGTGTGCGAGTCGGTGCCGACCACGGTGTCCGGGTACGCCTGGCCGTTGCGCTCCATGATCGTGCGGGCCAGGTACTCGATGTTGACCTGGTGCACGATACCGGTGCCGGGCGGGACGACCTTGAACTCGTTGAACGCGGTCTGGCCCCAGCGCAGGAACTGGTAGCGCTCGCGGTTGCGCTGGTACTCCAGCTCCACGTTGCGCTGGAACGCGTCCGCGCGGCCGAACAGGTCGGCGATGACCGAGTGGTCGATGACCAGCTCGGCCGGGGCGAGCGGGTTGACCTTGGTGGGGTCGCCGCCGAGGTCCTTGACGGCCTCGCGCATGGTGGCGAGGTCGACGACACAGGGAACGCCGGTGAAGTCCTGCATCAGCACCCGTGCCGGGGTGAACTGAATCTCGACACTCGGGTCGGCGTTCTGGTCCCAGCTGCCGAGCGCGTTGATGTGGTCGGCGGTGATGTTCGCGCCGTCCTCAGTGCGCAGCAGGTTCTCCAGGAGGATCTTCAAGGAGTAGGGCAGGCGTTCGTGCCCCTTCACCTTGTCGATCGTGAAAATCTCGTAGCTCGCGTCTCCGACGCGCAGCTCGCTCTTCGCACCAAAGGTGTCGAGGCTGGCCACCGTCATCTCCTTCACACCCAGCGACTGGAAGTCAAGTCTTTCGCACCGAAAGGGCGACCTTCGGGTTAGGTATGCCTAACTCTCGGTTCACGTCTTCTGGTAAACCGTACGTCCGTCTTGCTAGCCCTCGCAAGCGGGGTCCACCTGGTAGATCCTTGCAGTGAAAGCGAGGTTTGGTGTCGTCGATCGATGGGCATACGCGCCGACATGACGGCACCGGCGGAAACCGACGAGCTCACCGACTTCTTCGGTCGTTACGGCACGGCCCTCACGACGGGCGACGTCGCGGCGATCGCCCGCTGCCACGCGCTGCCGGGTCTGGTCGTGTCCGACTCGTACAGCTTCACGTTCAGCTCACCGGCCGCGGTGGCGTTGTCGTTCCTGGGCGCGGCCCCCGCGTACCGGGAGAACCGGATCGTCGCGGCGCACGCGCAGCTGCTCGCCGTCCAGCGGCTCTCCACCGCGCTGGCCCTGGTGTCGGTGGAGTGGGAGTACCTGGACGACCAGGGGAGCGCGGTTCCCGGCGAGCGGTACCGCTATCTGATCCGTACCGGCGCTGACGGACCCCTGATCACCACGGTCATAGCCACACGCTGAGCGTGGCGGTGCGACCATGGTCCGGTGACGACGATCGAGATCACTGCGACCGCGCCGCCCGTTGAAGGACGTACCCGTCCGCAATGGCTTCTCGTGCACTACCACCGGCCGGACGGCGACTACGCCGACTGGGCGCTGCACGCCTGGGGCGACGTGGCCGAGGAGATGGTCTACCCGTCCGGTGTGCCGTTCGCCGGCGAGGACTCCTACGGCCGGTTCGCCTGGGTCCGGCTCGCGGAGAACGCGCACGAGGTCGGCTTCCTGATCGTGCACCGTCACGGCGCGAAGGACGTGGACGTCGACCGCTGGGTCGACGTCTCGGAGAAGTCGGAGATCTGGCTCATCGCCGACGAGCGCCGCGTGCAGGAGGCGCCTCTTCCCGACACGACGGTGGAGAACACCGCGGTCATCCACTACCGGCGGCCGGACGGCGACTACAGCGGGTGGGGCCTGCACTGCTGGGAGGGGGTTCCGGCAAAATCCAAGACCCCCTGGGGTACGCCCATGCTCCCGTCCCGCTTCGACGCGTTCGGCGCGGTCTTCGAGGTCCCGGTGCGTCCCGACGCGGTCGGCCTGCGGTTCGTCCTGCATCGCGGCGAGCTCAAGGACCTCCCCGACGACCAGCGCCTGGACCTGACCGTCGCGCGTGAGCTGTGGGTGCTCGCCGGAGTGGCCGCCCCGGTCCGCCCCGATCTGGGCACGCTCGGCCCGGAACTGGACCCGGCCCGCGCCCTCGCGGTCTTCGTCGACCGGGGCACGATCGCGCTGCCCGACTGGTTCGCGTCGCGAGCGGCCACGCTGTCACTGAACGACCTCACCCTCGTACCCCGGCCCGGTGGTCTTTTCCAAGCGCAGAGCCGGCGCTTTCCGCACCTGCGCGCCTACCGCGCGTTCGCCCTGCGGGAGATGAGCGACGCCGCCCTCGGTGAGCTGCTGCGCGGGCGGCTGCTGGTGACCGGGCGCGATGCCGCCGGCGAGGTGGTGGCGCTGACCTCGGTGCAGCTCGCCGGGGTGCTGGACGACGTCTACGCCGAGGCGGCCGACGCCGATCTGGGCCTGACGTTCGACGACGAGCAGCGGCCGCAGCTGGCGGTCTGGGCGCCGACCGCGATCACGGTGGAGCTGGAGCTGTTCCGGGAGACCACCGACGAGCCGCGGATCCTGCCGATGGAGCGGGACCCGGTGACCGGCGTCTGGTCGGTCACCGGCAAGCGCAAGTGGCTCGGCCGGTACTACCGGTACCGGGTGGAGCTCTGGCATCCGGCCGCCCAGCGGGTCGTCACGACGAGCGTCACCGACCCGTACTCGATCTCGCTCGCCACCGACTCCACGCACAGCCAGCTGGTCGACCTCGACGACCCGGCGCTGCGGCCGTCCGGCTGGGACGAACTGGCGAAGCCGCCGGCCGTCGCGCCGGCCCGGATGCAGATCGCCGAGGTCTCGGTCCGCGACTTCTCGATCTTCGACGCCTCGGTGCCGGCCGGCGAGCGCGGGACGTTCCTGGCCTTCACCCGGGCCGGCTCGGACGGCATGCGGCATCTGCGCTCGCTCGCCGACGCCGGGCTCACTCACGCGCACCTGCTGCCGGTGAACGACTTCGCCACGGTGCCCGACCGCCGTGCCGACCAGGCGGTGCCGGTCTGCGACCTGGCGTCGTTCCCGCCGGACTCGGAGGAGCAGCAGCGCGCGGTCATGGCGGTGGCCGACACCGACGGTTACAACTGGGGGTACGACCCGTGGCACTGGACGACGCCGGAGGGTGGTTACGCCACCGACCCGGCCGGTCCGGCGCGGATCCTGGAGCTGCGCTCGGCGGTGGCGGCGCTCAACGCGGCGGGCCTGCGTGTGGTCCTCGATGTGGTCTACAACCACACGATGGGCGACGGGCTCGACCGGTTCAGCGTGCTCGACCGGATCGTGCCGGGGTACTACCACCGGCTGCTCGCCGACGGCAGCACCGCCGAGTCGACCTGCTGCCCGAACACCGCGACCGAGCACATGATGATGAGCAAGCTGGTCATCGACTCGCTCGTCACGTGGGCCTCGTCGTACAAGATCGACGGTTTCCGGTTCGACCTGATGGGACACCACCCGCGGGCCAACATCCTGGAGGCGCGGATCGCGCTGGACCGGCTCGGCGACCATGGCCGGGATATCTGCCTCTACGGCGAGGGGTGGAACTTCGGCGAGGTCGCGTACGACGCCCGCTTCGCCCAGGCCACCCAGGTCAACATGGCCGGGACGGGCGTCGGGACGTTCAACGACCGGCTGCGGGACGCGGTCCGCGGCGGCGGGTCGTTCGGCGACGACCCGGGGGTGCGGGGGTTCGCCACCGGGCTCGGAGCGGACACCCCGCTGTGGCTGCACGACCAGATCAAGGTCGGGCTCTCCGGCGCGCTCGCCACCTACCGGTTCGTCACGCACACCGGCGTCGAGCACAGCGGCGCGCAGATCGACTACAACGGCTCGCCGAGCGGATACGCGCACGACCCCGGCGAGGCGATCAACTATGTGGACGCGCACGACAACGAGATCCTCTACGACGCGATGGCGTTCAAGCTGCCCCGCGACCTGCCGGCGCTGGACCGGGCCCGGATGCAGGTGCTCGCGCTGTCGCTCGTCGTCCTCAGTCAGGGCGCCGGGTTCGTGGCCCTCGGCAGTGAGCGGTTGCGCTCCAAGTCGCTGGACCGGAACTCGTTCAACTCGGGGGACTGGTTCAACCAGATCCGCTGGGATCCCGGTCTCGGGAACGGCTTCGGGCTCGGCCTGCCCCCTTATCCCGATAATGGCGATAAATGGAATTTCGCCCGTCCGCTGCTCGCCGACCCCCGGCTGGTAATGCCGCCGGACGCGATCACCCTGGCCGCCGAGCGTTACCGGGAGCTGCTCCGGATCCGCCGCTCGTCGCCGGTCTTCGGGCTGCCCACCGCCGACGAGGTCCAGCGCCGCCTGACGTTCCCGCGCGGCGGCCCGGACGAGACCCCCGGCGTGATCGTGATGTGCCTCGACGGGACCGGCCTGGACCCGCGGTGGCGGACGGTCGTGGTGGTCTTCAACGCCACCGAGCACGACGTCGTCGAGGAACTGCCCGGCGTCACCGGGCTCCGGCTGCACCCCGAGCTGATCGAGTCGGCCGACCCGATCCTCCGCACGGCCCGGGCCGCCGGTTCCGGCCTGGTCGTGCCGACCCGGTCGGTCGCCGTGTTCGTCAACGACTAGATTCTCCGCCGGAGGGGTCCGCCGCGATCGGTGGCCGGAGAGCGGAGGTTGTGGTGCGGCTCGAGCGTGCACTGTGCGCGGTGGTCCTGGTGGCTCTGGTCGGCGGATGCACGTCCGACGACAAGGAGCCCACGTTCTCCGAGCCGGCGCAGTCGTCGTCGGCGGCGCCGGTCGGCAGCGCGCCGGCATGGACCGAGCCGGCCGCGTACTCGTACGTGCTGACCCGCGGCTGTGACCCGAACGCGCCGCTCGGCACGTACCGGGCGACCGTGAGCGGCGGCGCCGTGTCCACTGCTGAGCGGGTCGGCGCGCCCGCCGCGTCCCCGTCCGCGTCGGCCGAAGTGGACCTCGGTCCGGTCACCGGGCAGGAGGGCGAGGAGATCGAGGTGCCGACCCTCGGCCAGCTCACCGAGATGGCGCGGACCGCGACCGAGGACGGCGCCGAGGTGGCCACCGAGTACGACGCCACGGACGGTCACCCGGTGAAGGTGAGCATCAACGTGACGGACACCCCGGACGGCGCCGAGTGCTGGACCGTCTCCGACTACCAGGTCTAGTTCTTCTCCAGGGCGGCGCGCAGGAACTCGCCGCCCTGCGCGGTCGCGGCCTGCGCGGCGTTCGTCTCGCGCAGCGCGTTGAGCATCGCGAAGTCGTGGATGATGCCCTGGTAGCGCACGGCCGTCACCGGCACACCGGCCGCCCGTAGCTTCGCCGCGTACGCCTCGCCCTCGTCCCGCAGCACGTCCGCCTCGGCGACGATGACGAGCGCCGGCGGCAGCCCGCTCAGCTCCTCGGTGCTGGCCCGCAGCGGCGACGCGGTGATCTCGGCGCGGGCGGCGGGGTCGGTCGTGTACTGGTCCCAGAACCACACCATCGTGTCCCGGCGCAGCCAGTAGTTCTCGGCGAACCGGTGGTACGAGTCGGTGTCGAAGGAGGCGTCGGTGACCGGGTAGTAGAGCAGCTGGGCGAGGATCTCCGGCCCGGAGCGCTGCTTCGCCAGGATGGTCAGCGCCGCGGTCATGTTCCCGCCGACCGAGTCGCCGGCGACGGCGATCCGGGTGGCGTCCAGCTCGTGCTCGACGCCGTGCGTGGCGATCCACTCCAGCGCGGCGTAGACCTGCTCCAGCGCGACCGGGTACCGCACCTCGGGGGAGCGGTCGTACTCGACGAAGACGGTGGCCGCGCCGGACCGCACGGTCAGCTCCCGGACCAGCCGGTCGTGGGTGCCGGAGTCGCCGAAAACCCAGCCCGCGCCGTGCGTGTAGAGCAGCACCGGCAGCTGGCCGATCACACCGGCCGGCCGGTAGATCCGGATCCGCACCCCGCCGGTCGGGCCACCGGTGATCCACAGGTCCTCGACGTCCGCGTCCGGGCGGGGCACGTCGCCGGCCTGGGTGGCCTCGACCACCCGGCGGCCCTCGATCGGGCCCAGGTCGGGCAGGTACGGCGGGTGCGCGGTCGCCTCCACGAACGCCTTCGCGGCCGGCTCCAGCACGGGTTCGAAATTTCCCATGGCCACAGGTAACCGAACCGCAGTGCACGTTCAGTGCATCGCCGATGCACAAGCCTCCACACGGGCGATCACGGCGTCCACCGACGCGTCACCCCACACCACCCGGTAGATGTCCGAGTGCTGCGCGATGAGCTGCCGGAACGTGGCCACGACGGCCGCCGCCCGGTCCGAGTCGCCGAGCGCCCGGGTGGCCTCGGCGAGGATCGCGTTCGCGTGGAACGGCGTGAAGATCTCGGCCGGCGGGGTGCGGTCCAGGGCGATCCCGGCGAACCGCACCGCCGCCTCGTGGTCGCCACGGGCCAGATGGATCTCGGCGAGGGTGCCGGCCGTCTGGGCGGACATGTCGATGATGTCGGCCTGCACGGCCAGCTCGTGGCCCTCCAGCGCGACGTCGGCGGCGGTCGCCAGGTCACCCTGCGCCCGCAGCTCGGAGACGAGCGCGGAGAGCGCGAAGACCAGCACGCTCGGCTCGCCGCACAGCTCGGCCAGGTCGACCGCCTGCTTCGCGTGCATCAGCCGCTCTGACGCGGTCGAGTCGACCGACCACGCCATGTTGCGCCAGACCATCGCCTGCCCGGCCAGGTCGCCGCTCTCCTCGTACAGCTGGAGGGCTTTCTCCAGCCGGGTCCGGAAGAGCGCCGGGTCGGCGTCACGCAGGCCGATCGAGGTCTCCCGGAGCATGCCGGCCTCCAACGCCGGCTCGCCGAGGGCCTGCGCCGCCTTCAGCGCGCGCTCGGACTGCTCGGCGGAGTCGGCCGGCGGCTCCACCACCGAGCTGCGGGCGGCCCGCAGGTCGAGCACCATCTCGATGGCCTCGCGATGCCAGCGCCGGGTGAGCGCCAGGTCGATCACCGCGCGCAGCGTGGACTTCTCCCGGACGTACCACTCCAGGGCGGCGGCGAAGTCGGCCGGCCGCTCGATCGTCATGCCGGCCGACGGCGGGCCGAGGTAGGTGACCTGCGGCCGCCCGAACATCAGATACGAGTGCCGGGTGCTCCGCACATAGTGCTCGACCAGCCGTCTCTCCGCCTCCTGCCGCTCGTCGGAGGCCTCCAGCAGCTCGTCGGCGTACGCGTGCAGCAGGTCGTGCATCGTGTAGCGGCGGCCGTCGGTCTCGGTCAGCATGTTGGCCGCGCTCAGCTCGGCGAGCAGCGACCGCGCCTTGGGGCCGGCGCCGGAGATGCTGGCCGCCGCCGCGATCGAGATCTCCGGGCCGGGATGGACGGCGAGCAGCCGGAACAGGCGGGCCGCCGCCGGGCTGAGCGCCTCGTAGGACCAGGAGAACGTGGACCGCACGTCGTCGTCCGAGGACTCGCCGGTCGACAGCGCGTCCAGCTCCAGGTCCTCGGCGAAGTCACGCAGCCGCAGCTCCGGGCGTACCGCCGCGTGGGCCGCCGCGATCGCCAGCGCGAGCGGAAGTCCCGCGCAGAACCGCACCAGGTCCCGGCTCGCCGCCGGTTCGGCGGCGAGCCGCTGCTCACCGATCCGCTTCGCCAGCAGCTCGCGGGCGGCGGCGTCACCGAGCCGGCCGACCAGCACCGGCCGCGCGCCCTCCCGGGCGACCAGGCCGGTCAGCCGGTTGCGGCTGGTCACCACGACCAGGCAGCCGGGCGCGCCGGGCAGCAGCGGGCGGACCTGCTCGGAGTCGCGGGCGTTGTCCAGCAGGACGATCATCCGGCGGTCGGCCAGCGCGGACCGGAACCGGGCGGCCCGCGCGTCGAGCCCGGCGCCGCCGAGGGAGGCCAGCGAGACGCCGACCGATTCGAGGAGCGTGTTCAGCGCGTCGACCGGGTCGATGAGCCGGCCGCTCGGGTCGAAGCCGCGCAGGTTCAGGTAGAGCTGCCCGTCCGGGAAGCGCGGGGCGAGCCGGTGCGCCCAGTCCACCGCGACGGCGGTCTTCCCGACGCCGCCCATGCCGCTGAGGATCACGATCGCCGCGCCGCTGGCCTGGGCGTCCAGGGCCGCGGTCAGATCGTGGCGGGGCACGAACCCGGACACCCGGCGGGGCAGCTGCACCGGGCGGTGGCTGTCCGCCGGCGCGGGTTCCAGCGCCTCCAGGTGCGCGGCGCGCAGCTCCGGGCCGGGATCCGCACCCAGCTCCTCGGCGAGCCGGTGCCGCATGTCCTCGAAGAGCACCAGGGCCTCGGCGCCGCGCCCGGCCGCCGCCAGCAGCCGGATGATGCGGGCGTGCAGCACCTCGTGCAGGGGAGCGGACGCGGCGATCCGCTGGAGAATGGGCAGGCTGTCCGGCGTCGCCGTCTCGGCCGCGGTCACGGTGATCTGGATCCGCTCCCGCGCGACCGCTACGAAGAGCGGGTGTTCCAGCACCTCCGGGTCGAGACCGGCGAAGGCGGGCTCCTGCACCGTGCGCAGGGCCCGTTCCGGGGACTGCTCGCGGACCGCGAGCAGGTCGCAGGTCCGGGCGTCCACCAGCAGCCGGTATCCCTCCCCGGCCGGATGCACCCAGTGGCCGGGGGTGCGGCTCGGCAGGTCCGGCTCGAACAGCCGGCGAACCTGCCCGACCAGCCGGTGCAACTGGTTCACCGCGCTCTGCGACGGCTCGGCGCCCCAGATCAGGTCGATCAGCTCGGCCACCCCGACCACCCCGCCGCGGGCGGCGAGCAGCGCGGCCAGCAGCACCCGCTGCCGGGGCGGCCCGATGTCCACCTCGGTGTCGCCCCGCCACATGCGGAGCCCGCCGTAGGCACGCAGCCTGACGGCGGGCTCGGACGTGGTCATGCCCCTATGCTGCCCAGCTTCGTTTCGGAGCGACACGTCACATGAATCACATGAACCTCAGCCGGGCAGCCGGGGACCCGCCTCGCGCTGCGCCGCCAGCCACTGCTCGACCTCGCCGGACGAGCGCGGCAGGCCGTCCGACAGGTTCCGGCAGCCGTCCGCGGTGACCAGCACGTCGTCCTCGATCCGCACGCCGACGCCGCGCAGCTCGGCCGGAACCAGGTCGTCCTCGGCCTGGAAGTACAGACCCGGCTCGACGGTCAGCACGTAGCCTTCCTTGAGCTCGCCGTCCCGGTAGTTCTCCTTCCGGGCGTGCGCGCAGTCGTGCACGTCGATGCCGAGCATGTGACCGAACCCGTGCAGCGTCCACCGCCGGTAGACGGTGCTCTTCTCGCTCATCGCCTCGTCCACGCTGACCGGCAGCAGACCCAGGTCGTTGAGGCCCTCGGCGAGCACCCGCATGCAGGTCTGATGCACGTCCTTGAACTTCACGCCCGGCCGGATCGCGTCCATGCCGGCCTGCTGCGAGGCGTGCACGATGTCGTAGACCTGGCGCTGCAACGGGGTGAACGAGCCGTTCACCGGCACGGTCCGGGTCACGTCGGCGGTGTAGAGGTTGTCGCCCTCCACGCCCATGTCCATCAGCAGCAGCTCACCCGGCGTGGTCACGCCGGTGTTGCGCACCCAGTGCAGGATCGTCGCGTGCGGCCCGGAGCCGACGATCGAGCTGTAGCCGACGTCGTTGCCGTCGTGCCGGGCCCGCAGACCGAACACGCCCTCCAGCAGCCGCTCCTTGACCGGGCGGTCGGCCGGCAGGATGCGCGCCACGTCCTCGAAGCCGCGCACGGTGGCGTCGATCGCGGCCTGCAGCTGCGCGATCTCCCACTCGTCCTTGACCAGTTTCAGCTCCGAGATCACCCAGGCCAGCTCGCGGTCGCGCGGCTTGTCCCGGTTCGGCTCGTAGGCGAGCACCGCGCGGTCCACGTTCGCGTCGAGGCCGCGCAGCACCCGGGTCCGCCCGGGCGCCGAGTTCGCCAGCACCGGGCCGAGGTGACCCAGCGACGCGGTGTCCAGCCCCAGCTCCGCCGACTTCTCGCCGAGCGTGTGCGTGCGGCCGATCCACAGCTCGCCGTTGCGGTCCCGGAAGAACCGGTCGGTCTCCTTCGAGTTGCGCTCCCGGGTGAACAGGATCGCGTCGTGCCCCGACCCGCTCGGCCGCAACACCAGCACGCTGTCCGGGTCACGGTCGCCGGTCAGGTAGAAGAAGTCACTCCCCGGCCGGAACGCGTAGTCGGTGTCGTTGGCACGCACCTTCTCGTTGCCGCTCGGGATGATCAGGGTCTCGCCGGGGAACGCCTCGGAGAGCGCCGCCCGCCGCTTCGCATAGTTCGGCACCTCCGGCAGTGGCGCCACCGCGAGCGGGTCCTCCCGCCAGCCACTGCGCATGAACTGCAGAAACGCCTCCGGGAAATCCGGGTCGTGCGACTCCGTCTTGGCTTGCTCGGCCATCTGAGGATGCCTCCGTTCTCGCTGCCCCGACGGTACAACCCCGGCGGTGCGCACGGCAGGCGCGGTCGGTTGCGCTTCTTTCCCGGGTACGGGCTGCGCGCTCGCTGGAACCCGGGCATTTCGGAGCCGTTCCGCCCTCGATGGCAGAGCACAGGACCGTATGTGATCAGTCCGGGCCGGTCGCCCGGCCCGGCGCTCGGTCGCTTCTCCGGGTCAGCCCCGTCCGGCGCGTTCCGTGTAGACCGGCATCGGGTCCCGGGTCAGGCAGGCCAGCCGGGCGCCCGCCGTACCGGCCTCGCCGTGCCCGGTGTGCGTGGTGGTCCGCTCGTGCAGCACGAACGACCACGGTGGCCGCTTCTCGTCGAACCGCCACTTCTGCACACTGGTGGCCGTGCCCGCGCCCTCCGCGTCGGCGGTGAAGTCGAGCCAGATCTCGTTCTCCGGGTTCGCGTACTCCGGATCCGCCGACGGCTTGCCCGGTCCGGCAGCCGGGTCGATCCGGTTCTGGTAGTGCGGCCCCGCCTCGGCCGGGTTCGCCGTGCACGGGTTGGTGTGCAGGTGAGCCCCGTAGGCCCGGCCCGGGACCAGTCCGGTGAGGGCGGCCGTGACGCGTGCCCCGCTCTTGCTCTCCGCGACGGAGACCTCCGCGGTGGCCCCGACCGGGACGGCGGCCGTGTCGTAGGTGACGGCCGTGGACCCCTCCACCCACGTCTTGAAGGTCCCGGACGTGACGGGTCCCGGGATGAAGCCGGGGGCGGTGTCGCTGGTCTTCGTCATGCCGGTGGCGGCGGGGCTGGCCAGGGCGCTGGTGCAGGCCGCCAGAGCGAGCGGCGCAGCCAGAAGGAGCACTCGTAGATTCATCCCTAAATCCTCCCAAAGTTACCCACATAATTGGGACCAAGCCCTCACAGAGTCGTAAAACACCCACTCCGAAGGGCTGGGGGTGCGGAGCGCGGCCGAATTCCACACACTCCCCGTGACGACAGCCGCCGCCCCACGGGCGCGGGAATTTTGAGAGGGTGTCGATGTGGGTTACGCGATGGTGATGGGTGAGGCGCTGATCGATCTGCTCGAGGCGGAAGCCGGCCCCGACCTGATCTACCGCCAGGCGATCGGTGGCGCACCGCTCAACGTGGCGGTGGCGGTGTCCCGGCTCGGCGGCGACGTCGAGTTCGCCGGGTCGCTCGGCACCGACGTGCTCGGCGACCGGATCGCCGCGCTGCTGGCCGAGGCCGGCGTCGGCGGCCGGGGGATCCGGCGGGTCGCCGTGCCGACCACGCTGGCCGTCACCACGTTCGAGGGGGCCGAGCCGACGTTCACGTTCTACGGTGAGCCGCCTTCCTACGCGCTGCTCGGACCCGGCGACCTGGATCTCGGGCGGGTGGCCGGGGCGGACGTGCTCTACACCGGGTCGATCTGCCTGCTGCGGGAGCCGTTCCGGTCGGCGGCGCGGGCGGCCTGGGAGGTGACCGGGCCGGTGAAGGTGTTCGATCCGAACGTGCGGCCCACCCTGCTGCCGGACGACGCCGCCGTGGACGCCCTGCGTGAACTCGTCGAGGAGTTCTTCGCCACGGCCGACCTGGTGAAGCTCAGCTCGGCCGACGCCCTGGTGCTCTACCGGGAGCCGGACCCGGCGGCCGCCGCCCAGCGCATTCTCGCGCTCGGGGCGGACGCCGTGGTCGTGACCTGCGGTTCGAAGGGCGCCTACGTGGCAACCGCAGCCGGCGGCGGGATGCTCCCGGCCCCGAAGGTGTCCGCCGTGGACGCGACGGGCGCCGGCGACTCGGTGATGGGCGCGCTGATCAGCCGCCTGCTCGCCGAGGGCCGCCCGGCGGCGCGGGACGACTGGGAACGTCACGTCCGGTTCGCCCTCGGCGTGGCCGGCCTGGTCTGCGAACGGCAGGGCGGCGCCACCGCCATGCCCACCGAAGCCGAGCTGACCGCCCGCTGGACCTGATCAGCACCCCACCCGGGTCAGAGCCGGCCGGCCATCAAGCCGCCCACCCTGGGAGCGGCTCAGCGCTCCATCGCCCGCGCGATGAACCGCTGCCGATCCAGCAGCACCCGTTCCACCCGTACCTCCGCGACCAGCAGGTCTCCGTCGTGGACGGTCACCTCGAACAGCAGTTTCCGGCCGTCCACCTTGGTCAGCGTCGCCTGCGCGACGACCCGCCGCCCGAGTGGTGTCGCCGCCCGGTGCTCGATCTCGGCCCGGCTGCCGACGGTGGTGACGCCGCCGGGGATCTGCCGGGCGGTGGCGGCCACCGTGGCGGCCTCGGCGAGGGCGAGGATGCGGGGTGTGCCGAGCACCGGCACGTCGCCGGACCCGACGGCCTGCGCGGTGTCGGCGTCGGTGACCGTCAACTCGACCCGGGCGCTCATCCCCGGTGCGAACTCCGGAAACTCCATCCGTTCACCCTATGGCCTGCGGGCGCGGGCCGCGCGGGCCCGGATCGCCAGCTGTTCGGCGATGGCCCACGCTTCGGCGAGGTCCCGGTCGTGTGCCACCCCGGACCGCCCGCCGGCCGTGTCGGCGTAGACGGTGGCCAGTCCCAGCCGGCGCTGCAGCGGCCCCTGGACGACCCGCACGCTCTGCATCCGCGCGTACGGCACCAGGCTCAGCTCCCGGGTGACCCGCCCCTGGCGGGTGACGAAGACGTCCGGGGTCAGCCCGGCGCCGTAGAACCGCAGCCCGATCGGGTGCAGCCAGCGGGCCCGCAGCGGCGGCGGTGAGGTCGCGAGCGTGGCCAGGTCGACGCCGGGCAGCACTTCGGCGACCAGGGCGCGGGCGGTCTGGATGTCGCCGACCGGCATCAGCCGGTCGGAGGTCTTGTCGTCGCCGGCCTCCGGCCCGCTGTACCCGGCGATGTCCAGCCGCAGGTTCAGCCAGCGGGCCCGCCGCCACAGGAACGGCCAGATCACCCGCACGGTCTGCACGCGGTTCGGCGGCACCACCTGGTTGCGCGTCTCGGTGAGCCCGTAGTGCAGGACCAGCCGCCGGTCGTGGTCGCGGCTGAGCCGGAAGTCCCAGTCGCCGAGCACCCGCCGGATCGGCTGCAGCAGCACGCCGGCCATCGCGGTGACGGTGCTGGCGATGCCGATGAACGACCAGGAGTGCTGCATCACGAACTGGGTGATCACCCACGCGACGCCGATCGGCAGGAAGAACGCCTGCGGCGTCAGCAGCTGGCTGATCAGCAGGTCACGGTTGTGGACGCGGTAGAGGGGGGCCTCGGCGGGTGGCGCAGCGACGGCCCCGGCCGCCGGGTCCGTGCCGATGGCGCTTCCCGACTGGGTACGGCCGGAGAGCGCCAGCAGCCGTTCCCGCAGCGCTGCGGCCTCCCGGACGGTGAGGTACGCCAGGGGCGCCTCGGTCTTGCTGCCGCCGACGACTTCGAGACGGAGCTCGGCGAGCCCGGTGAGCTGCGCCAGCAGCGGACGTCGCAGCTCCACGGCCTGCAGCCGGTCGAGGGGGATGGCCCGGTTGCGCCGCCAGATCAACCCGTCGGTGATCCGCAGTTCCCGGCCGATCACCTGGTACCCGGTGCTCCACCAGCCGACCACGGAGAAGATCACCACGCCGACCGCCAGCGCTGCCACGATCATCGCGAAGTGGGTGGGTCCGACCCGGTTGAGGGTCTGCCAGGAGAGCGCCGCGACGATCACCACGAGGCTCTTGGCGCCGTGGAGCAGCGGGCTGAGCGGGTGCAGCCGCTGCCGTTTCTCCAGCCCCGCGCCGGGGTCGGGCGGCGCCGGCGGGTATCCCGGCGGCGGGGCGCCCTGCGGCCAGGCCGGCGGGACGGACGGTGGGAGTCCGGCGCTGCTCACAGGCCCTCGGCCCGGTCCTCGCCGAGGGCGGTCAGCCGGTCGCGCAGCCGGGACGCCTCTTGCGGCGGCAGTCCCGGAACCCGGGCGTCGCTGGCCGCCGAGGCGGTGTGCAGCTGCACGGTGGCCAGCCCGAACGCCCGCTCCAGCGGCCCCGCCGTGACATCGACGAACTGCATCCGCGCGTACGGCACGATCGACAGGTGGCGGATCAGCAGTCCGTGCCGGACCAGCAGGTCGTTGTCGCGCTCGGCGTATCCCCAGGCGCTGACCGCGCGGGCCTCGATCACCGCGCGCCAGAGGCCGAGCAGCACCACCGCGCCGATCCCGATCAGCCAGCCGGACTGGCGGCCGAAGAAATACGCGATCCCCAGTCCGGCGACCAGGACGGCGATCCAGGCGGCCAGCCCGATCAGCTGCACGACGATCAGCTTGGGGGAGACGGAACGCCACTCCACCGTGTCGGGCCACGGTTCGAGGGCATCGGGGGGATTGACGACGCTGCGGGGCGGCTCGCTCACACCTGAAGCCTAGGAGATGCTCGCATTTCCCGCCGCAGTGAAGGGCGTGACCTCGCGCAGGAAGCCCCGCGCATCGAGGAAGGACCCGAGCGTGGATCGATGATCACCGCAGGCCAGCCACGTCTTCCGGTATTCCGGCGTGTGGATTTTCGGATTGTTCCAGCGGAGCTGCCAGATCGCGTCCGCGCGACAACCTTTGGCGGAACACTGCGGGGAAAGAGCCTCGACCATTCCGGAGAACCTAACGGATGGGAGTTATAGCGCCGGGCGGCCACGGGGGAAGCCGCCCGGCGACAAGGGAAATGCTACACGCTTCATTTCCGCGCGTATCCACCCGGTGACCGTGCCCGATCCGGCGGATCGCGCAGAAAGATCAACACGTCTGGCCTCTTGCGCTCCGGCAGATGATGACTGCGAGGTGACGCCGCCGATGCATAGGCTGGTGTGCGCGCGGCCGGTATTTCTTAGGAACCTCCCAGCCGTGTGATGTTGTCTGTCGTGTAAGTCTTGAGCGTCGGCATCCACGCCGGCGCATCACGACCGCTTGTGGAGGACCGGTGGCGCAGCCGAGCACGTCCGAGACCGAGACCAGTCCCGACGCCGGGGCGCAGGCGTCGGCGCCGTCGGTCGTTCCCCCCGCGCAGGACGCGTCGCAGCTCGAGCGAGCCATGTTCGAGGTCAAGCGGGTGATCGTCGGCCAGGACCGGATGGTCGAGCGGATGTTCGTGGCCCTGCTGGCCCGCGGCCACTGCCTGCTCGAGGGCGTCCCCGGCGTGGCGAAGACGCTCGCCGTGGAGACCCTGGCCAAGGTGGTCGGCGGCACGTTCTCCCGGGTGCAGTTCACGCCCGACCTGGTCCCGGCCGACATCGTCGGCACCCGGATCTATCGGCAGTCGAGCGAGCGGTTCGACGTCGAGCTCGGCCCGGTCTTCGTCAACTTCCTGCTCGCCGACGAGATCAACCGGGCGCCCGCCAAGGTGCAGTCCGCGCTGCTCGAGGTGATGGCCGAGCATCAGGTGTCGATCGGCGGCAAGAGCCACCCGGTGCCCGACCCGTTCCTGGTGATGGCGACGCAGAACCCGATCGAGCAGGAGGGCGTCTACCCGCTGCCCGAGGCGCAGCGCGACCGCTTCCTCATGAAGATCCTGGTCGGCTACCCGACGGACACCGAGGAACGGGAGATCGTCTACCGGATGGGCGTGAGCGCGCCGGAGCCGAAACAGGTCTTCACCCCGGCCGACCTGCTCGCCCTGCAGCAGCGCGCCGACCAGGTGTTCGTGCACAACGCGCTCGTCGACTACACGGTCCGGCTGGTGCTGGCGACCCGCGCGCCGGCCCAGCACGGCATGCCCGACGTGGCCCAGCTGATCCAGTACGGCGCGAGCCCGCGCGCCTCGCTCGGCATCGTCCGGGCCACCCGGGCGCTCGCGCTGCTCCGCGGCCGTGACTACGCGCTGCCCCAGGACCTGCAGGACATCGCGCCGGACATCCTGCGGCACCGCCTGGTGCTCAGCTACGACGCGCTCGCCGACGACATCCCGGCCGACCACATCGTCGCCCGGATCATGCAGACCGTGCCGATGCCGTCGGTGGCGTCCCGGCAGGGCACGTCACCCCACCCGGGCCAGCCGAACCCGGGCCAGCCCCATCCGGGCCAGCCGATTCAGGGCCAGCCGCTCACCGGGCCGAACGGGCAGGGCGCCCCGCCGGCGCAGCCGATCAGCGGCGTCCCGGCGGCCGCGTTCGACACCCGCCAGCACTATCCGCAGGCCGGCGGCCCGGGCTGGCACGGACAGCCGTGACGGCCCCCGGCCTGTCACCCGTCACGCCGGACGAGTCGGCGCGGGCCGAGGCGGTCCTCGGCCGGCTGCAGCTGCTCGTCACCCGCAAGCTCGACGGCCTGCTCCAGGGCGACTACGTCGGCCTGCTGCCCGGTCCGGGCACCGAGGCCGGCGAGTCCCGGGAGTACCGGCCGGGCGACGACGTGCGCCGGATGGACTGGCCGGTCACGGCACGCACCACGACGCCGCACGTGCGCCGCACGGTGGCCGACCGGGAACTCGAGACGTGGATGGCGATCGACCTGTCGGCCAGCCTGGACTTCGGGACCGCGCGGTGGCTCAAGAGTGATCTGGTGATCGCCGCAGCGACCGCGATAACGCACCTCACCGCTCGCGGCGGCAATCGGATCGGCGCGGTGGTGGGGACGGGTCCGGGCGTACCGGAGAAGGGTCTGAGCGGCAGTTGGTGGCGCCGCAGGGCGGCGACGGCGCCCGGCCCCGCGCCCAGCCCGCCGATGATCCGGATGCCGGCGCGGCCGGGGCGCAAGGAGGCGCAGGGGCTGCTGCGCGCGATCGCCAGGACCCGGATCCGGCCCGGGCGCGCCGACCTGGGCCAGCTGATCGACATGCTGAACCGGCCGCCGCGCCGCCGTGGCGTCGCCGTGGTGATCTCCGACTTCCTGGCGCCGGTCGAGGGCTGGGCGCGGTCGATGCGCAAGCTGGGTGTCCGCCACGACGTGCTGGCGATCGAGGTGGTCGACCCGCGTGAGCTGGAACTGCCGGACGTCGGGGTGCTCACCCTGGCCGACCCGGAGACCGGCGAGCTGCACGAGGTGCAGACCGCCGACCCGAGACTGCGCCGGCGGTACGCGGAGGCCGCCTCGGAGCAGCGGGCCGCGATCGCCCGTGCCCTGCGTGCCGCGGGCAGCGCCCATCTTCGGCTGCGCACCGACACCGACTGGCTGCTCGACATGGTCCGCTTCGTGGCCGCTCAGCGCCACGCCCGTACCCGAGGGACCACACGATGATCCGTTTCCTGGAACCGTGGTGGCTGCTGACGCTGCTGCCGGTCCTCGCCATGGCCGGCCTCTACGTCTGGCGGCAGTTCCGCAAACGCAACTACGCGATGCGCTTCACCAACGTCGACCTGCTGCGCACGCTCGCGCCGAAGGGCCTGGGCTGGCGCCGGCACGTGTCGGCCGCCGCGTTCCTGCTGATGCTCGGCGCGCTCGCGGCGGCGACGGCCCGCCCGTCGGTCGACACCGAGCAGCCGCTGGAACGCGCCACGGTCATGCTCGCCATCGACGTCTCGCTCTCGATGCAGGCCGACGACGTGGCGCCGAGCCGGATCGAGGCGGCGCAGGAGGCGGCGAAAGCGTTCGTGAACGAGTTGCCGCCCAGCTACAACCTGGGGCTCGTCTCGTTCGCGAAGGCGGCGAACGTGCTGGTCTCGCCGACCAAGGACCGGTCCGCGGTGATCACCGCGATCGACGGGCTGACGCTCGCCGAGGCGACGGCGACAGGTGAGGCCGTGTTCACCTCGCTGGACGCGATCCGCTCGGTGCCGTCGGACGGCGCGGACGGCGCTCCGCCGGCCCGGATCGTGCTGCTCTCCGACGGATACCGGACGTCCGGGCGGTCGATCGAGGACGCGGCCACCGCGGCGTCCTCGGCGAACGTGCCGGTCTCCACGATCGCGTTCGGCACCGACACCGGTGTGGTGGACATCCGTGGCTCGGTGCAGCAGGTGCCGGTGGACCGGCTGTCGCTGCAGGAGCTGGCGGACAACACCAAGGGCCACTTCTACGAGGCCGCGTCGGTCAGCGAGCTGAAACAGGTCTACGAGGACATGGGCAGTTCGATCGGCCACCGGACCGAGCCACGGGAGGTGACCCAGTGGTACGCCGCGACCGGCCTGCTGTTCGGCCTGATCGGCGCGGGTCTCAGCCTCTTGTGGACGTCCCGGCTGCCCTGAGTCTCACGAGTTGTGCGCGAGCACGAAGAGCATGACCACCCATGCCGACAGCAGGGTGAAACCGAGGGGCGCGACGAGGTTCTTCACGGGAAACACCACACTTCCGCTGGTGACTGTGCGAGGCGGGTAACGCGCATGTCACGTGTCGCGGCCGAGCCCGGCACCCGGCGTCGTGGCGCACACGACGCGACCGGCCGGCCGTCGACACGGCGGGACCGGTGGGTGCGGGGTGGGAAAGCGTCTGGTCAGCGGTCAGAAACGCTGACGAGCGTCCCGGCCACGACTAGGAGGATCGCTATCTCGCACAGCGATCACCTCCATAGCTCGTTCTGGCCTGGGAACCGCCTGGGAGCGTACTCCTTAAGCGCCACTTAAGGAAATCGGGTCACCCGACCTGACTATTCCCCGGCGGCGACCAGGCCGGTCTCGTAAGCGAGCACGACCGCCTGGGCCCGGTCCCGCAGCCCCAGCTTGCCGAGGATCTTCCCGATGTGGGTCTTCACGGTCTGCTCGGCGACCACCAGGTCAGCGGCGATCTCCTGGTTGGAGCGCCCGCGCGCGATCAGCCGCAGCACGTCGGTCTCGCGCGGGGTGAGCGCGTTCAGCTCGACCGGCCGCGGCCTGTTCCGCGCCGGCCGGGCGGCGAACTCGGCGATCAGCCGCCGGGTCACCGACGGAGCCAGCAGCGCCTCACCGGACGCCACCACCCGCACCGCCGTGACCAGGTCATCCGCGGGCGCGTCCTTGAGCAGGAACCCGCTCGCGCCGGCCCGCAGCGCCTCGTAGACGTAGTCGTCGAGATCGAACGTGGTGAGAATCAGCACTTTCGGCCCGCCGGCCAGCCGCCGGGTCGCCTCCAGGCCGTCCATCACCGGCATCCGGACGTCCATCAGCACCACGTCGGGGCGCAGCTCACGGGCGGCGGTCACCGCGTCCGCGCCGTTCGCCGCGTCGCCGACGACCAGCAGGTCGGGCTGGGCCGCGAGCAGCGCACCGAAGCCCTGCCGGACCATCGCCTGGTCGTCCGCGATCAACACCTTGATCATGAGTTCTCCCTGGGTCGGGGGATTGTGGCGACGACCTGGAAGCCGCCCTGTCCGTCGGGTCCGGCGGTCAGCTCCCCGCCGAGCAGGGCGACGCGCTCGTGCATGCCGACCAGCCCGTGCCCGGTCCCCGCGGTGGCCTCGCGGGTCAGCTCGTTGTGCACGCGCAGCTCCAGGGCGCCGGGGCGGCCGCGAGCGCGGAGCCGGACCGGGCCGCCGGGCGCGTGCCGCGCCGCGTTGGCGAGCGCTTCCTGCACGATCCGGTACGCGGCCAGCCCCACCGCCTCGGGGAGGTCCGGCAGCTCGGGCAGCTCGGCGTCGACGGGCAGCCCCGAGCGCTGCGCGGTGGTGACGAGCTCGGTGATCCGGTCGTACCCCGGTTGTGGGGTTGTCAGTGCCTCTTGGCTGTCGGATCGCAGCACTCCGAGCAGGCGGCGCATGTCGGTCAGCGCCTCCCGGGCGGCCGCCGCGATCGTGGTGAGTTCCTGTTTCGCGGATTCCGGCAGATCGGCCACCCGGTACGGCGCGGTCTCCGCCTGCACCGCGATCATCGACATGTGATGCGCCACCACGTCGTGCATCTCCCGGGCGATCCGGGCGCGCTCCTCCAGCACCGCCCGCTTGGCCCGTTCCAGCTCGTTCAGCTCGGTCTGTTCCTCGAGCAGCTCGCGGGTGCTGCGACGGCGGGAGACGATGTCGCCGAGCGCGGCCACCGCGACGATCAGCACGGCGGCGCCCCAGGCGTTGGCGTCCGGCGCGTAGAGGAAGACCGGGACCAGCGTGATCGACACCGCCCAGATGGTCACCAGGGACGTGCTGGTGGCGGCGAGCCGGCCGATCACGACGAGCGTGCCGATGATCTGCACGGTGTTCCACGGCCAGGACTCCGCCGGATCGGAGTTGATCACCCCGGCGAACATCATCACCAGGGCGATCCGCCAGGCCAGGACCGGCCGGCGGTACGCCACCGCGACCGGCAGCACCGAGCCGATCGCAAGCAGGACGTCCAGCGCCACCGGCATTTCCCGGGTGGCCGCGAGGTAGCCGCCGGCGGTCCAGCCGAGACCGGCGAGACCGAGAAGGACCAGCGGCAGCCCCAGCCGGATCCATCGACGGCGCGCCGGTGGCCTGGGAATCTCCTGCTTGAACGTTAGGTAAGTCAGCGGCCCCGTCACGCCGCCGCGCGCGGAAGGGCCGTTAGTCTCCATTCCCAGCAGGTTATGACCACGTGTCGAAGGGGTGGGGTTGTGGCTCGGACCGTTCTGGTGACCGGAGGAAACCGCGGCATCGGCCTGGCCATCGCCCAGGCTTTCGCGAAGCAGGGCGACCGGGTCGCCGTGACGCATCGCGGGTCGGGCGCGCCGGAGGGCCTGTTCGGTGTGCAGTGCGACATCACCGACCCGGAGGCCGTGGACGCCGCGTTCACGTTCGTGGAGAACGAGCTGGGCCCGGTCGAGGTCCTCGTGGCGAACGCCGGCATCACCGATGACACGCTGCTGCTGCGGATGAGCGAGGAGCAGTTCGAGCGGGTCATCGACACCAACCTCAAGGGCTCGTTCCGGGTCGCCAAGCGGGCCAGCGGCAAGATGCTGCGCGCCAAGTGGGGCCGGATGATCTTCATTTCCTCGGTCGTGGGCCTGTACGGCGGTCCCGGTCAGGTGAACTACGCGGCGAGCAAGGCCGGCCTGGTCGGCATGGCCCGCAGCATCACCCGCGAGCTGGGCAGCCGCAACATCACCGCGAACGTGGTGGCCCCCGGCTTCATCGAGACCGAGATGACGGCCGTGCTGCCCGAGTCCCGCAAGGCAGAAATCATCAAGTCCGTCCCGGCCGGGCGCCTCGCGAGCGTGGACGAGGTCGCCGCCGCGGTGACCTTCCTGGCCAGCGACAGCGCGGCGTACATCTCGGGCGCCGTGCTGCCGGTCGACGGTGGCCTCGGAATGGGCCACTGACTTTTTCAGTCTCAGGAGAGAATTTTCGTGTCTGGACTTCTGGCCGGTAAGCGGCTGCTCATCACGGGTGTCATCACCGACGCCTCGATCGCGTTCTCGGCGGCGAAGGTCGCGCAGGAGGCCGGCGCCACCGTGGTGCTGACCGGCTTCGGCCGGCTCTCGCTGGTCGAGCGGATCGCCAAACGGCTGCCCGAACCGGCTCCGGTGATCGAGCTCGACGTGACGAACCCGGAGCACCTCGGCGGCCTGGCCGACAAGGTCCGCGAGCACGTCGACGGGCTGGACGGCGTGCTCCACTCGATCGGCTTCGCGCCGCAGAGCTGCCTCGGCGGCGGCTTCCTGGACGCGCCGTGGGAGGACGTGGCGACGGCGCTGCAGATCTCCACGTTCTCCTACAAGTCGCTCGCCATGGCGGCGCTGCCGCTGATGGGCCGGGGCGGCTCGGTCGTCGGCCTGACCTTCGACGCCACCCAGGCGTGGCCGGTCTACGACTGGATGGGCGTGGCGAAGGCCGGCCTGGAGTCCGCGAACCGCTACCTCGCGCTGCACCTCGGCGAGAAGGGCATCCGCAGCAACCTGGTCTCCGCCGGGCCGCTGCGCACGATGGCCGCCAAGTCGATCCCCGGCTTCGAGCAGTTCGAGGAGGCCTGGGCGGAGCGGTCCCCGCTGGGCTGGGACCTGACCGACCCGGAGCCGACCGCCCGGGCGATCTGCGCGCTGCTCTCCGACTGGTTCCCCGCGACGACTGGTGAGGTTGTGCACGTCGACGGGGGTTACCACGCGATCGGTGCGTGATCGGGTGGCAGGATGGTCGGGTGGTATACGACGCCTTCGTCCTGCTCTCCTTCGGCGGGCCCGAGAAGCCCGATGACGTGATGCCGTTCCTGCGCAACGTGGTGCGCGGGCGCGGAGTTCCGGACGAGCGCCTCGCCGAGGTGGCCGAGCACTATATGCACTTCGGCGGGGTCTCACCGATCAACCAGCAGTGCCGTGACCTGCTCGCCGCCATCGGCGACGAGTTCGGCCGGCACGGCATCGATCTGCCGCTCTACTGGGGCAACCGCAACTGGCAGCCGATGCTGGCCGACACCGTGGCGCAGATGCGCGACGACGGTGTCGAGACCGCGCTCGGGTTCGCCACCAGCGCGTACGGCGGTTACTCCTCCTGCAAGCAGTACTGGGAGGACATCGCCGCCGCCCGCAAGGCGGTCGGGCCGGGCGCCCCCAAGATCCTGAAGCTGCGGCAGTTCCACGACCACCCCGGTTTCGTCGAGCCGAACATCGAGTCGGTCCGGACCGCTCTCGCGTCCCTCGACGAGTCCCGGCGCGCCACCACCCGGCTGGTCTTCACCGCGCACTCCATCCCGGTCAGCATGGCGAAGACCGCCGGGCCGACGGGTGGCCGCTACAACGCCCAGCTGGAGGAGACGGCCCGGCTCGTGCACGCCGCGGCCGCCGCCGACCTGGAGTACGACCTGGTCTGGCAGAGCCGCTCCGGCCCGCCGCAGGTCCCGTGGCTCGAGCCGGACATCAACGACCACCTGGAGTCGCTCGCCGAGAAGGGCGTCACCGACGTGGTGGTCAGCCCGATCGGGTTCGTCTCCGACCACCTCGAGGTGATCTGGGACCTGGACAACGAGGCCAAGGACACCGCGGCCCGGCTCGGCCTCGGGTACGCGCGGGCCACCACCCCCGGCACCCACCCCCGGTTCGTCGCGATGATCCGCGAGCTGGTCCAGGAGCGGACCGCGGGAGCGTCCCACACGACGCTCGGTACGCTCCCGACCTGGGACGTCTGTCCCACCGACTGCTGCCCGCCCCCACAGCGACGAGGAGCCCCCTCATGACGGACCGCAAGCCCACCGAGAGCTGGCTCACCGACATGGACGGCGTGCTCGTCCACGAGGGTGTGCCGGTGCCCGGCGCGCCCGAGTTCGTGAACCGGATGAAGGAGTCGGGCAAGCCCTTCCTGATCCTCACCAACAACTCGATTTACACCCCGCGCGACCTGCAGGCCCGGCTCGTCCGGATGGGTTTCGACGTCCCCGAGCAGTCGATCTGGACGGCCGCGCTGGCGACCGCTCAGTTCCTCTCCGACCAGCGACCGGGCGGTACCGCGTACGTGATCGGCGAAGCCGGCCTGACCACGGCGATGCACGCCTCCGGGTACGTGCTGACCGAGTTCGAGCCGGACTACGTGGTGCTCGGCGAGACCCGCACCTACAGCTTCGAGGCGATCACCAAGGCGATCCGGCTGATCAACGGGGGCGCCAAGTTCATCTGCACCAACCCGGACGCCACCGGCCCGTCCAACGAGGGCCTTCTCCCGGCCGCCGGCTCGGTCGCCGCGATGATCTCCAAGGCGACAGGTGTGAAGCCGTACTTCGTCGGCAAGCCGAACCCGATGATGATGCGCTCGGCGCTGAACGCGATCGGCGCGCACAGCGAGACCACCGCGATGATCGGCGACCGGATGGACACCGACGTGCTGTGCGGTCTCGAAGCCGGGCTGGAGACCATCCTGGTGCTCACCGGGATCAGCAGCCGGATGGAGAGCGAGACGTACCCGTACCGGCCGTCGCGCATTGTGAACTCCGTCGCCGATCTGATCGACGAGATCTGAGTGCCCGCCTGGGAGGAGTCCTACCTGGGACAACTGCGGGAACTCGCCGGACCGGAACGGGTTTTGATAACCGTCGGCGCCCGTGCCGTCCTGCGTGACGGCGACGGCCGGGTGCTGCTGATCAAGCGAAGCGACAACGGGCGGTGGGCACTTCCGGCCGGGACCATGGAACTCGGCCAGACGCTGCAGGACTGCGCGATCCGCGAGGTCTTCGAGGAGACCGGGCTGACCGCGCACCGGGTCACGCCGTTCGCCGTCTACTCCGGCGGGCACGTGTCCACCAATGTGTACGGGCACCGGTACCAGCACATCTCGCTCGCGGTCCGGGTCGAGGAGTGGTCCGGCGAACTCCTCCGGGAGACCGACGAGACCACCGACGCCGCGTTCTATCCGCTCGACGCGCTTCCGGAGGGCAGCACCCACTCGGTGCACGCCACCCTGGAGGACCTGGCGCGCTTCGAGGCCGGCGCACCCTTCGTCCTCGCATGACGGTCTTCGCCGGGGTCGTCGCGGCCGCCTGGGTCTGTGTCCGGGACCGGCGCGTCCTCGTCGTGCGCGCGCACGGCTCGGACGCGTTCTACCTGCCCGGCGGCAAACCGGAGCCGGGGGAGACACACGCCGAGGCGGCCGCCCGGGAGGCCCTCGAAGAGGTCGGCATCCCGGTCGACCCGGCGCGGCTGCGGCCGTTCGCCACGATCGAGGCGCCGGCCCACAACCGGCCGCCGGGCACCCGGGTCCGCCTGGTGACGTTCGTCGCCGACGTGCCGGGCGAGCCGGCCCCGGCCAACGAGATAGCGGAGCTGGCGTGGTTCACCTCGGCGGACGAGGGCCGCTGCGCTCCGGCCATCAAGGTGTTGCTGGCCCGCCTGCACGAGTCCGACCTGATCGACTGACCCGCGCCGCCGCTGCCCCGCCGCCGCCCCGCTGCGCCGCCGCGCCGAGCCGTAGTCCACGCAGGTCATGACGCCGTTTCGCCTGCTTCCGCTACGGCTGGCGGTGGCGAGCCGTAGTTCATGCAGGTTATGGCGCGGTTTTGCCTGCGTCGGCTACGGCTGGTGGTCGTGAGCCGTAGTTCATGCAGGTCATCACGCGGTTTTACCTGCGCGGGCTACGGCTCGGGGTGCTCAGCGGTGCTGGGTGAAGAAGCGCTCGGCTATCGCCGTGTGGATGCTGAAGCCCAACTCGGTCGGGCCGTAGAGGACCTCGCGGCTCAGGGTCTCCCCGGCCGGCGGGGGCGGCGGCAGGACGGCGGCGCCGATCAGGGGTGGCAGCAGGCCGAAGATGAGGATCGTGCCGTCCGGGGCGCTGACGGTGTCGAAAAGGCGTACCAGGGAGGGGTCTCCCACCACGCCCGTCTCCTCACCCAGCTCGCGCACCGCCGCGGCCTGCCAGGTCTCGCCCAGCTCGATGAAGCCGCCCGGCAGGGCGAGCCGGCCCTCGGCCGGTGGGATCCCGCGCCGCACTACGAGCAGGCCGGCGCCGACGGGCTGGACCGCGACGGCGACCGGGCTGGGATTGCGGTAGGTCGTCTCGCCGCACGCGGTGCAGCGCCGTGGCCCGCCCGGCACCGACCCGGCGCTGGCAACGGACCCGGAATCGGCCCCAGCAGCCGACACAGAGGCGGTGCCGGGCGGAGCAGCTGACGCGAGCCCGCGGCCGGGGCCGGGCGCAGGGGCGGTGCCGGGTGGAGCAGCTGACGCGAGCCCGGCACCGGGGCCGAGAGCCGACGCGGAGGAGGCGCCGGGCCCAGCAGCGGCGCGGCGGGCAGAATCGGAACCGGCGGCGACGGCCGGGACCGCGGCGGGTGTGAAGCGGGCACCGCAGAACGTGCAGTGGGCGTGCCGGTCCGGCATGTTACGGCCGCAGCGGCGCGTTGCAGGCCGCCACCAGCGCCTGCCGGCAGGCCGCCGTCAAGGGCCGCAGCGCCGAGTCCCGGGCCTGGGCCTCGAAACCGTTCACCGCGCCGCCCGGCGCGTTCGTCTCGGCGAGCGCCAGCACCTGGTCGAGGACGCTGGCGCGGGCGAAGAGGCGGCGGGAGCGGGGGTCGAAGCCGGGCGGCAGGGTCGCGGTGCTCTCCGGGCGGCGCAGAGCCTGCAGGGCGCCGGCCAGCTCCGGTTTCCACTGGGCGACGTCGAGCCGGGTGAGCTGCGCGGTGGCCTCGCCGAGCGCGGCGGTCAGCTCGGCTTCGGCCTCGGCGGCGCCCATCTGGAAGACCGGGCGGTGCTCGGGTGCCGGCATGAACCGCCACAGCACCGTCTCGAACTCCACGCCGGACCCGGACGTGTGCCGGCGGACCTCGGGGATCACACCGAACTCGGGTGTCATCACCACCTCGCCGGCGAGCAGCGCGGCGCCGGTCAGCTCGCCCGGGCCGGGCAGGCCGCGTGGGTCGCCGGGCACCGGCAGGACCAGGCGGATGTCGTCGGGATGCAGTTTCGCGAGGGCCGGCAGCGCCTGTGCGAGCGGAATGTCGGTCCAGGTGCCGGGAGCGTCCGCGACCAGGTGCTCCTCGCCGTCGGCGATCTCGTCGGCGATCTCGTCGAACGGCACGAGGCCGGCGCGCCAGGCGCGCACCCAGGTCACGAACCTGGTGGACCGGCGGGCGGTACGGGTGGCCGCCCCAGCTACGGGTGACATGCGAGCAAGGGTACGTGCCGGTACGGAAGGTTGTCTCGGCTCGGAGCGTCACCGCCGGTGTGTTCGTGATCGCGGGTTACCGTGCGGGACATGTATGGGGAGGATGTGCTCGCGGGTGGCAGGCGTCGCCGCAAGCCGATACCGGAGGTGGACGCCGAGCCGGATCTGGTCGTCGAGGACGCCGATTCGGGGTTCTGCGGGGCGGTGGTCGGCTGGGAGCTCGGCGCCGTGGTGCTGGAGGACCGGTTCGGGAAGCGCCGGAACTTTCCGCTGACGCCGGGTGCGTTCCTGCTGGACGGCGTGACGGTGACGCTGCGCAAGCCGGTTGTCGTCAATCATCAGCGACGGCGAGTGACCGCCTCCGGCTCGATCGCCGTGGACGGCGTGAAGGCTCAGGTGGCCAAGGCCAGCCGGATCTGGGTGGAGGGCATCCACGACGCCGCTCTGGTCGAGCGGATCTGGGGTGACGACCTGCGGATCGAGGGCGTCGTGGTGGAGCCGCTGGACGGCATCGACGACCTGGCCGCCGAGGTCGCCGCGTTCCGGCCCGGTCCGCGGCGCAAGCTGGGCGTGCTCGTCGACCACCTGGTGCCGGGTTCCAAGGAGAGCCGGATCGTGGCCGCGGTGAAGGACCCGGACGTGCTGGTGACCGGCCACCCGTACATCGACATCTGGCAGGCGGTGAAGCCGGAGCGGGTGGGTCTGCGGGCCTGGCCGGTGATCCCGCCGGGCCGTCCGTGGAAGGAGGGCGTCTGCGAGGCCGTGGGGGTGCGCGAGCCGGCCGACATGTGGCGCCGGATCCTCGCGTCGGTGCACAGCTACAAGGACGTCGAGACACCCCTGATCAACTCGATGGAGCGGCTGATCGATTTCGTCACGGTGCTCGACGACTGAGCGCTCTGCCGATGCGTTCGGCGGCCTCGGCGAGGCGGTCCGGCGGGTGGGCGGCGTAACCGATGACGAGGCCCGGCGGACCAGGTCGCCGGCGGTGCCAGGAGAGCGGCTGGACCAGCACACCCTCCGCGGCTGCCGCCTCCGCCAGAACAGTGTCGGCGATATCCCCGTACCCGGGAAAAGTGATCAGAAGGTGCAGCCCGGCAGCGACACCGGCCACCCGCGCGCCGGGGAGGTGCGCGCGTAGCGCGGTGAGCAGCGCGTCCCGGCGGCGGCGCTGCCGGGTCCGGACCGCCCGTAGGTGCCGTTCGTAGTCGCCGGACGCCAGCAGTTCGGCGAGGACCAGCTGTGGCAGGGCCGGATTGCCCAGGTCACTGGCGTGCTTGGCGGCGAGCAGGTCGGGCTGCAGGCGGCGCGGCGCGATCAGCCAGCCCAGCCGCATCGCCGGGGCGAGAGACTTCGAGACACTTCCCAGGTACGCGACGCGGTCCGGCGCCGAGCCCTGCAGCGCGGCGACCGGCGCCCGGTCGTAGCGGTGCTCCGCGTCGTAGTCGTCCTCAACGATCAGTCCCGGCCACCGCAGGAGAGCCCGTCGGCGTTCCGGGCTGAGCACCACGCCGGTCGGGAACTGGTGCGCCGGAGTCAGCACCGCCGTCGTCAGACCGGTTGCGATCAGGTCGTCGACCCGCATGCCCTGCTCGTCGACGGGCACCCCGACGACGCGCGTCCCCCAGTAGGTGAGCTGGTCGGCGGCGCCTCGCGAGCCCGGGTCCTCGACGGCGAACGCGGATCCGGTCACCACCCGCGCGAGCAGGGCGAGACCTTGCGCGACGCCCGCGCAGACAAGCACGTCGTCCGCTTCGGCCCGCACCCCACGGGTACGCCCCAGCCAGCGCGCCAGTTCGACCCGGAGCCCGGGTACGCCGCCCGGGTCGCCGTATCCCAGATCAGCTCCGGTCACCCGGCTCAGCGCCGCCCGCTCCGCCCGTAGCCACGCGGCGCGCGGGAACGCGGACAGGTCGGGCACGCCGGGGGAGAGGTTGAGGTCGATGCCGTCCGGGGTGGAGAGCGGCAGCCGCAGGGTGTCCAGGGTGCGCCGGCGGTCACCGGCCGGGCGCTGACCCTGCTGCGTGCCGCGTCCGGTGACGACGGTGCCGGAACCGGTCCGGGCGGTGACCAGCCCCTCGTCGGTGAGCCGCTGGTACGCCTCCACGACCACGCCCCGGGAGACCCGCAGCTCGCCGGCGAGCAGCCGGGTGGGCGGCAGCCGGTCGCCGGGCGTGAGCCGCCCGCCGGTGATGGCCGCGCGCAGGCCGTCGGTGAGCCAGGCGGTCAGGCCCTTGGCCGGCGCGGTCTCCGGGCGCAGCTCGAGGAAGTCCGACATTGGTCCATGTTGGCAGGCGCGAATTGGCCCTCGAACCGGACCATCCCACCGCGCAGGATCGGGGGCGTGAAAGCGTTACCGATCCTCGCCGGCGCGACCGGCATGGTGTTCGTCGGCGGCAGCGTGGCTGTCTCCGGTCACCTCGCCGAAGCGCCGCTCTTCACCGTGCAGGCCCTCCGGTACGCGGTGGCTTGCCTCCTGCTGCTCGCCTGGTCCCGCCGGTCCGGCGCGGCTCCCTCGCCCGGCGCGGCTCCCTCGCCCGGCGCGGCTCCCTCGCCCGGCGCTGTTGCTTCGCCCGGCGCTGTTGCTTCGCCCGGTGCCGCTGCGGTGCCCGTAACGCGTGGCGGGCGGCTGTCCTGGCCGCGGGGCGCCGAGTGGCTCTGGCTGCTCGGGGTCACCGGGACCGGCCTGCTGCTCTTCAACGTCGCCCTGGTACGCGGCGCGGCCCACGCCGAACCGGCGGTGCTCGGCGTCGCGGTCGCCTGCGTGCCGGTCCTGCTCGCGGCCGGTGGCCCGCTGCTGGAGGGCCGCACTCCGGCGCTGCGGGTGCTCGCCGCGGCCGTGGTGGTGACGGCCGGCGCCGCTCTCGTCCAAGGTCTCGGCCGCGCCGACGCCACCGGGCTCGGCTGGGCGTTCGTGACGTTCGCCTGCGAGGCCGCGTTCACGCTGCTCGCCGTGCCGGTGCTGGGCCGGCACGGTCCGCTCGGCGTCTCGGTGCACACCACGTGGCTGGCGGCGGTGCTCTTCGGCGTGACCGGGCTGATCGTCGAAGGGCCGGGCGCGGTGTTCCGGCTGGGCGCGCCCGAACTGCTGGCCGGCGCCTACCTCGCGGTGGCGGTGACCGCGGTGGCGTTCCTGCTCTGGTACACCTGCGTGGCCCGGATCGGCGCCGGCCGGGCGGGCCTGCTCACCGGTGTCGCCCCGATCAGCGCGGCAGTGGCCGGGATGGCGCTGGGCGGTCCGGCCCCGCGCCCGCTGGTCTGGCTCGGCATGGCGACGGTCGCGGCCGGCCTGGCCCTCGGCCTGACCAGCCGCACCCCGTCACCCGCCGAGCGCGGCCGCCCCCTGAGCGCCCGCCCCGCCGGCCGTCAGTTCTTCTCCACCTCGGAATAGTCGGCACTGCCCAGGGCTGCCGACGGCGGCAGCTGGGCGGACGACGGCAGGGCGGACGGCGGGAGAGCGGCCGTCGACTCGGCCTCGGCTGCCTGGACCTCGGCGTTCACGCGCTGCGCCTCGGCTGCGGCGGCCTCGGCGGCGGCCTGTGCCTCGCGCTCGACGGCGCCGGAGTCCACGTCCGACGACGGGATGTCACCGGCCATGTTGGCCAGACCGCCGAGCGCGCCGCCGAGGCCCTCGAGCGCCTTGGTGAGCTCGGTCGGGACGATCCACACCTTGTTGGCGCTGCCGTTGGCGATCTGCGGGAGGGCCTGGAGGTACTGGTAGGCGAGCACCTTCTGGGACGGGTTGGCCTGGTGGATCGCGTCGAAGACGGTGCGGATCGCCTTGGCCTGGCCCTCGGCCTGCAGGATGCGGGCCTGCCGGTCACCGTCGGCGCGCAGCACCTGGGACTGCTTCTCGCCCTCGGCGGTGAGGATCGCCGCCTGCTTGTGACCCTCGGCGTTCAGGATCGTGGCGCGGCGCTCGCGCTCGGCGCGCATCTGCTTCTCCATCGAGTCGCGGATGCTTGGCGGCGGCTCGATCGCCTTGATCTCGACGCGGGTGACCTTGATGCCCCAGCGGCCGGTGGTCTCGTCGAGCACGCTGGAGAGGTGCTTGTTGATCTGGTCGCGGCTGGTCAGCGCGCGCTCCAGGTCGAGCGAGCCGATCACGTTGCGCAGCGTGGTGACGGTCAGTTGCTCTATGGCCTGGAGGAAGTTGGAGATCTCGTAGGTGGCCCGCACCGGGTCGACGACCTTGAAGTAGAGCACCGTGTCGATCGAGACGACCAGGTTGTCCGACGTGATCACCGGCTGCGGCGGGAACGAGACGACCTGCTCGCGCATGTCCACCTTGGTGCGCACCGCGTCGACGAAGGGCACCAGCAGGTTCAGGCCGGGCGAGAGGGTGCGCTTGTACTTGCCGAGCCGCTCGACGACGTCCATCCGCTGCTGGGGGACGATCCGCACGGACTTGACGAGGGTGGTCACCGCGAAGACCGCGATGACTATGACGAGCACCAGGATGATGGCTTCCATGACGCCTCTCAGGTTGTTCGAAGGGTGTTACTAGACGTCGGGGAGATCGTCGTGCCACACCAGGACGGTGGCGCCACGGAGCTTGACGACCGTGACCCGGTCGCCCGGCTGAAACGTCTCCGTGCCGTCGAACGAACGAGCCTGCCACAACTCGCCGTCGATCTTGATCATGCCCCTGGACGTGTCGACCTCGTCCACGACCACGCCGTGCGACCCCACGATCGCCTCCACGCCGAACGGGGTGTCACCCGTCTCGATCGACGGCCGGGCGTGGCGCATCACGATCGGCCGCACCGCCGCCACCGACAGGCCGGAGACCACCGCGAACACGATGACCTGGGCAAGCAGGGGCGCGCCGAGAGCCGCCGCGAGGGCGGCCGCCCCGGCGCCGGCGGCGAAGAAGATGATCAAAATGGTCGCGGTGAAGGCCTCGCCGATCACCAGCGCGATCGCGAGGACGATCCAGAGTACGGCTTCCACACCCCTGATCGTGGCACGTCCGCGCACCCTCGGCACATGACGATTTGGCGTAGCCGATTCGTCATCGAACAGTTAAACCCGTGAGTTCCCCCCACCGAGAGGCCCCCACCGTGTCGCTGCTTCCGGAGACCGCCCGCCGCGTCGACGAGATCGCTGCCCGCGCGCAGTCCAACGGCCGGGTGCCGTCGTTCGCCCTCGCCGTTCTCCGGGACCGTGCCGTCCTGCACTTCGCCGGCGCCGGTGAGCAGCCCCGGCCGGACCCGAAGACCCAGTACCGGCTCGGCTCGATCACCAAGACGATCACCGCGACGCTGGTGATGCAGCTGCGTGACGAGGGGTTCTTCGCCCTGGACGATCTGCTCTACCGGCACCTGCCGGGCACGCCGATCGGCGGGATCACGCTGCGCCAGCTGCTCGGGCACGTCTCCGGCCTGCAGCGCGAGCCGGACGGCCCGTGGTGGGAGCGCAGCGCCGGCGGTGACGTGGACCAGCTGCTGGCCGGTCTGACCTACGAGAAGCTGGCCGGCGCGCCGTTCCGCCGGCACCGGTATTCGAATCTCGCATACGGCCTGCTCGGCGCCGTGCTGGCGCGGGTCACCGGGCAGAGCTGGGCGGAGCTGGCGGCCAAGCGGGTGCTCGACCCGCTGGGGATGAAGCGGACCACGTACGCGCCGGTCGAGCCGTACGCCCGGGGGTACGTGGTGCACGCGCTCGGCGGAACCCTGCACGAGGAGCCGCGGCCGGACACCGGCGCGATGGCCCCGGCCGGTCAACTGTGGTCGACCGTCACGGACATGGCGAAGTGGGCCGGCTTCCTGGCCGACCCGGCGCCGGCGGTGCTGGCCCGGGAGACCGTGGACGAGATGTGCGCGCCGGTGGTGATCTCCGATCTGGAGTCGTGGACGGCGGGGCACGGGCTGGGGCCGCAGCTGTTCCGCGTCGGTGAGCGGGTCTACGTGGGGCACGGCGGTTCCATGCCGGGTTACGTCGCCCACCTGGTCGTGCACCGCCGCAGCCGGTACGGGGTGATCGCGTTCGCGAACGCCTACGGGCTGGCCGGGGACCACATCCGGGAGGTGTCGCTGCGGACGCTGACCACGGTGCTGGACGCGGAGCCGGCGCCGGTGTCCCCGTGGCGCCCGCCGGTCGCCCCGGCCGGCGAGGCGGCCGAGCTGTGCGGCCGCTGGTGGTGGATGGGCAGCGAGTACGAGGTGGTCCCGGATGGCGACGCGCTGGTCATGACGGGGCCGTACCACCGGACCCGTTTCGTCCGGGAGGCCCCGGACCGGTGGCGCGGGGTCGAGGGGAACAACGAGGGGGAGTTCCTGCGGGTGGTGCGAGCGCCGGACGGGCCGGTCGACGCGCTGGACATCGCCACGTTCGTCTATCGCCGGGACCCGGCGCACCTGGCCTGACGAACCGCGCATGAGCCGGCGGCGGGGTGCGGCCGCAAGGACCGCCTGGCCGGTCGCCGGCTTCTCGAGGACTGGGGTCGATGCGTACCGGATGGGCCTGACTTTTCGGGTTTTTTGGTGATTGAGCCCACACCTTTCCGGAGTTTGGCATGCTCGTCGCAGGACCGACCGGTGCCCCCGGCCGCTCGGCTCGTTGCCCAGGTAACGAAGGCGGAGCGATGAGCATCAGCCAACGTCAGACCGCGAGTGGACGCCCTCTGCGGGTCGCCCCGGCGTGGGTCGGCGCCCCGACACCGGCCGCCGGGACGGAGGCGGAGAACCACCCACTTCCGGTACGCGACGCGGTGTGGATCTGGTCGGTCCGCCGCTATGCCCGGTTGGCCCTGTGGGCGTTGCCGCTGGCCGCGGTGCTCTACGGGTGGCTGACGCTGGGAGTCGGCAGCACGCCGGGGCCGCTCGCGGTGCGGCTGATCGCCGGGTGGCTCGCCACGGTGGCGCTGATCGCGCTCGCCGGGCTGCTGGCCGCCTCCCGCACCCGCCGCTGCGCCCTGACCGGGCTGCTCTTCACGCTCGCAGGCTCGACGACCCTGGTGCCGCTCGCGGCGCTGCCCGAGGACGCGGTGGTGGCCAGCGCGCCGATCATGACGGGTCACGTGCCGGATTTCGTGGCGGCCGCCGGAGCGATCACCGGGATGGGGTTGCTGCTGCTCGGCTGGGCGGTATTCCGTTCGAAGCTGGTCAACCCGGCGGACGGGATCCTGATGATGCTCGCGGCCGTCGCCATCGGCTCGGAGTCGCTCACCGCGAAACCGATCCCCACGGTCGGCGCGTTGCTGCTGCTCGCCGCGGGGATGGGGCTGGCCTGGACCGGCGGGCGGCTGTTACCCCGGTCCTGACCGGGAGCCGACCACCGAGAAGACCCCGTCCAGGCGCATCGTGTGCAGGACGGTCTGCACGAACCGGGACGGCTCCGCCAGCGACAGTTGCGCGCCGTGCCGTTTCGCCTCCCGGTGGGCGCGGACCAGCAGACCCAGACCGGCCGAGTCGATGAGGTGGACGGCGTGCAGGTCGACCACCACGTCCCGCCCGGCGCCGGCCGCCGACATCAGCGCCGGCCGGATCTCCTCGGCCACGTCCCGGTCGAGGTCGGCCAGCGGGGTGACGACCAGGGCGTCCAGATCGTCGTCCTGCGCCACGGCATAGGTGTTCATCGCTCGTTCCTCGCGGTCGTCGCCACCGCGACCCGCCCGGCGCCGGCGACGAAACCGACGGCCACCGCGGTGACCAGGCTGACGGCCGTCATGTATACCTCCCGGAAATCACGGACACGCAGGAGACAAGCGTTGTCCGGCGCCTTGGCGATCCCGGCCCACGGTCATGACAGTTCGGTGACAAACCACTCGTCCCCGCCGCCAGAGGGGCCGCCGGGCGATCCGGGCGGCATCATGCGGATATGACCGCCGTGCTGCTGATCGAGGACGACGACCGGATCCGGCTGTCGCTGTCCATGGCCCTGGAGGATGAGGGGTACACCGCGTACACCTCGGCCACCGCCGAGGAGGGCCTCGCCGACTACCGCCGCAGGCCCGCCGACACGGTGCTGGTCGACCTCATGCTGCCGGGCATGGACGGCTTCGAGTGCATCCGGCAGCTGCGCCGGGAGACCGAGGTGCCGATCATCGTGATCAGCGCGCGGGACGACACGCACGACATCGTGGCCGCGCTGGAGGCGGGCGCCGACGACTACGTGGTCAAGCCGGTGGCGGTCAAGGAGCTGGCCGCGCGGCTGCGGGCGCTGCGGCGCCGGGCCCGGGTGGCCGCCGCCGCGGCCACCGCGCCGGTGGACACCGCGCCGGTGGCGACCGTGCTGACGTTCGGCGATCTGCAGGTCAGTCCGGATGCCGGCGAGGTACGGCTGAACGGCGACCCGGTCAAGGTGACCCGCACCGAGTTCCGGCTGCTGTGCGAGCTCGCCGCCCATCCCGGGCTGGTGCTCTCCCGTCAGCAGCTGCTGCAGCGGGTCTGGGGATACGAGTTCGGCGACGAGCGGGTGGTCGACGTGCACGTCGGCCGGCTGCGCCACAAGATCGAGGTGGACAACCGGGAACCCCGGCACCTGGTCACCGTGCGTGGCCTCGGGTACAAGCTGCAGCCGTGAAGCCGATCGGCCTGCGAACGCCCGTCCCGCAGGCGCTCATCGCCCGTCGGGCGTCGCCGTTCTGGATCGTGGAAACGCCGCTGCCGGTTCCCGCGTGGGTGAGGGCACACGCAACGGCACCGTGGGCCCGCGTCCCCGCCATAGCCGGGATGAACGCACACGCAACGCATCCGTGTGCCGTCACCCACGCCCGCGCGGGCTTCGGTGTGCCGCGGTCCCGGCTCGGCGACCCACGCGCGTACCCGATCATTCCGGAGGGTCGTGGTGGATCCGCGCCGGCGGCACCCCGAGATCCTCCAGCGCCGCCGTCGTCGCCGCGACCATCAGCGGCGGGCCGGCGAGGCAGACCTCGTGGCGGGACCACTCGCCGTAGGCCGCGACCGCGTCCGTGACCAGCCCGTACGCATACGGCCCGGGATTGCCCTCGGACACCACCGGAACCACCGTCGCCTTCGGGGCCTCATGGGCAATAGCGGACACGTCGTCGATGTCATACAGCTCGCTGAGCTCCCGCACGCCCCAGAACAGGACGACCGGGCGCGGGTCGGCGGTGGCGGCCACCTGGGCGAGCATCGCCTTCATCGGGGCTATCCCGGTGTCTCCGGCGATCATCAGGACGCCGCGGCCCGCTTCGGAGGGAAGTGCCAGGTCACCCTCGGCGCGGGTGAGCCGGATCCGATCGCCGGTGCGGGTTCCGTGCACGAGGGTGTGGCTCACGCCGGCCGCGGACTTGGCGCGGACGTGCAGTTCGAGGGTTTCGTCCCGGTGCGGGGCGCCGGCCAGCGAGTACGGCCGCCACACTCCGGGCAGCTGGTCGACTTCGACGCCGGCGTACTGGCCGGGGCGGTACGGCATGGGCAGAAACGGTCGCACCCGGATCACCGCGAGGTCCGGCCGGCGCAGTTCGTGGGCGAGCACCTCGGCGGTCCAGACGGTCGGCTGGTACGCGGCGAGCGTCCCCCCGTGCACGATCCACTCGTAGGTGTGCTGCCACGCCCATCGCCACGCCTGATCGAAGTCCTGCCGCCACCCGCCGGGCGCCATGCCGGCCCGCAGCGCCTCGGCGAGCGCCGCTCCGACGAGTTGCAGCTGGTTCCACTGCACGCCGCTCTCGGCGAGCGCGGCGCCGAGCTGCCCGCACCCGGTGACGACGGTGGGCGGATCGTCCAGATTGTGGGCTATCCAGGTGAGCGCCCGTGCCAGTTGGCGGCGCTGCGTGTCGGCCGTTCCGGGAACCGTCGCGAGCAGGTCCGGCTGGGCCTGGAGCAGGGCGTCCCACAGTCGTTCGGCCACCTCGGCGGTGCCGCCCGCGAACGTCAGGCTGGTGCTGAGCATCCGCTGGACGTCGCGCAGTTCGGCGTCGTCGGCCGGGTTCATGCCGTCGACTCCGGGGGCGTTGCGTTTCGGCGCAGGACCGTGCGGGCCGCCCCGGGACGGATATCCGTAGAGCGTCGGGTCGGCCGGGAACTCGGTGCCGGGCGGGCCGACCGGCCGGATCCCCTCGATGCCGGGGATCGGGGCGGCCGGTGTGGCGGGGCCGGCCGGGTTCACGCCGGTGATCGGGTTGATCCGGCCGGCGGCGGCGCCCCACACGCCTTTCGACGCTCCGGGGCGGCGTTTCGCGCCGAGACCGGACCGGCCGAGGGTGGCGCCGGGATCGCCGCGCCAGAGGATCTCCGGGTTGGCCCGGTCCGCCGGTCGCTGCGGGTCGGGCGGGGCGGGGCGGGCGGCCGCCGGGCGTCCCGAGGCCGATCGGCCCGACGGCGGGCGGCTGGCGGCGGGCGGGATCCGGCTCGGGTGCGGCGCCGGCGTGTCGGGGAAGCGGGACACGTCGTCCCCCGGATCCGCCGGTTCCGCCGGTTCGTGCGCCGGCTCGGTGCCGGCGGGAACGTCGGAGAGCGCCGCCGCGGTGTCCGCCGCCCCGGCCTCGGCGGCGTCCGGCGCGTTCTGGCGCAGTCGGATGGCTCGCAGCAGAGCGAGCAGATGCGGGTCGGAGCCCGGTCCCGAACCAGCCGACACTGGCAACCCCTCGGAGAAGTGAGCTACATCGCCTCCACCATATGCCGGATGTGCCGGAAATATCCGGCACGCAGGGGCCAGGGGCGGCCGCCCGAGCGCGGTAGGCACAATGCCTGGGTGCCACCACTGAGCATCACCAGCCCCGACGACCCGCGCATCGCCGACTACCGGGCACTTACCGACGTCGAACTGCGCACCAAGTGGGAACCCCCGAACGGGCTGTTCATCGCCGAAGGCGAGCTGGTCATCCAGCGTGCACTGCGAGCCGGGTACCGGATGCGCTCCGCCCTGGTCGACCAGAAACGCGCCGACCAGCTCACCGGCCTGCCCGCGGACGCCCCGCTCTACACCGCGCCCGCGCCCGTCCTCGAGTCGATCACCGGCTTCCACGTGCACCGGGGCATCCTGGCGTCGTTCCACCGCCGCGACCTCACGCCGCTCGGCGAGCTGCTGGCCGGAGCGAAACGCCTGGCCGTCCTGGAGGGCCTGAACACGCACACCAACCTGGGCGCCCTCTTCCGCAGCGCGGCCGCCCTCGGTATCGACGCGGTGGTCCTCTCACCCAACTGCGCTGACCCGCTCTACCGCCGGGCCGTGCGGGTCAGCATGGGTGAGGTGTTCGCCATCCCGTACGCCAAGTCGGAGAACTGGCCGGAGACCCTCGCCACGATCCGCGAAGCGGGCTTCACCCTGCTCGCCATGACCCCGGCCGACGACGCGGTCGCCCTGCAGGACCTGACACCGGCCCAGCGCGAACGCCCCGCCCTCCTCCTCGGCGCCGAAGGCCCCGGCCTCACCCCGCACGCCCTGCGCGCCAGCGACGTCCGCGTCGCCATCCCCATGCGCAACGGCGTCGACTCCCTCAACGTCGCCACCGCCGCGGCGATCGCCTTCTGGGAACTATGCCGATGATCGGGTACGGGCGACCCCGCCCCCAACCGCACTGAGACCGTCCCGCCCGTTCCGCGCGGCCACCGTCCGGCCGCCGGCCGCAGCGCGGCCGCCGGGACACGTCAGTGGTCCCGGTGCGAGCCGTCCCGCCCCCGATGAGGTCCCCGCCCGCGCCGCCGGGGCACGGGCGGGACGGGTCAGGGGACCGCGTAACCGGGGATGGACGGCCATCGGACGGTCAGCACCACCGATTCCTCGGCGGCCACCCACGAGTGATCCACGCCGCGCGCCCACACCACGTAATCGCCCTGCTTGTCGAGCACCACGGTCCGCTCCGGGAACTCCATGTGGAAGCAGCCGCTGATCAGCACGAGCAGCGCCGTCCGGTCCTCGCCGCGCACCCACTGCGCCCGCCGGTCGCCCTTCGGATGGCGGCCCCACTTGATCTCGACGTCCGTGCTGTGCCGCAGGTCGCCCTCGGGCTTGAAGTGGCCGAGCAGCCACCCCCGATCGGCGAGCGCGTCCGGGTCGGCGTTACCGACGTAGATCCCATCTGTCACGGTCGCCGACGCTACCGGGTGGCGCCGAGCACCGCCGCCACGAGCGGGCCGACCTCGCGGGCCGCCCCGCCGGGATAGGTGCAGCGCTGCCGGGTGTAGGCGATCACGAGGCCGCGGGACGGATCGGCCAGAGCGTGCGTGCCGGAGACGCCGCTGTGACCGAAAGCGGTCTCGCTGAGCCCCGGGTAGCGCAGGTGCTGGATCTCGAAGCCGAGGCCGAAGTGGTTGCGCTCGCCGGTGACTCGGTCGAAGCCGTCGGAGGTGCGCGCGGCGAACTCCGCGAGGGTGTGCCGGTCGACGAGCGGCGCCCGGCCGCCGGTGCCCCAGAGCGCTGCGGCGTACATCGCGGCCAGGCCTCGTGCGCTGGCCACGGCCGCGCCGGAGACCGGGCCGCGGGCGCGCACGACGGGCGTGTTGATCCACTCGACGATGTCGGTGGGCGGGTGGGCGTTCCGGTTGAACGCGACGGCGGTGAGGCTCCGGGGCGGGATGACCGTCGTGTCGGCGGCCGGCAGAACCGGGCGGTAGCGCGACTCGTCGGGCCCGCCGAGGAAGACGTCGACGCCGAACGGTGACCGGATCAGATCAAAGAACAACTTCTGCAGGGTACGGCCGGTGGCGTGCCACACGACTTCACCGAGGACCGCCCCGATCGTGAAGGCGTGGTACCCGTACGCCGTGCCGGGCTCCCAGTACGGCGCCTGGTGGAGCAGCCGGGCCGCCACCGCACGGTCGTCGAGGAGCTCGTCCGGGGTGAACCCGCCGTCGACGCCGATCAGCCCGGAGCGGTGGGCGAGCAGGTCCCGCAGCGTGAGGCGGGGGAGCGGGAACGCCGGCCAGTACTCGGCGACCCGGCGGTCCAGCTCCAGCACGCCGTCGTCCACGAGTCGCGCGATCACCAGGTAGACCGCGCCCTTGCCGGCCGAGAACACCCCGGTCAGCGCGTCACCGTCACCGGCCGCCGCGGTCCACAGGTCGACGACGAGCCGGCCGTCCACGTGGACGGCCAGCTGCGCGCCGGGATCCCCGGGCAACCCGGCGAGCACGTCGGCCACCGGGGCGAACGAGTCGTGGGCGTGTCCCCGTACCGCAATGGTGGCCGGCGCCGGACCGCGCCGGTCTCGCGTCGTGGGGTAGATGATCAGACCGCCTCGTCGAGGATCTTCCGGTAGGCCGGGGGAATGTGATTCGGGCCGCCCGGCGTGAAGACGGCGCTGTGTGACGCGTCGGCCCACGCGGAGGCGGGCACGGCGGCGCGCAGCGCGACGAGCACCGGGGCGTCGTCGGTCAGCAGAGAGAGCGCGACCAGGCACTCCTCGGCCTCGCCGACGCACTCGAACGGCTTGTGCGCGTCCACGCCGAGCAGTTCGAGGAAGCCGGGGACCTGGGCCGGGTCGGCGAACAGGTCGTGGCCGAAGATGTGCGCGAGTCGTTCGCGGGGCATGTGCGGAGCCATCGCCAGGTAAACGAACCGGCACTTCGGACAGTCACCGCACCAGCGTGCCGTCGGGTCGTGAAGTTTGAACGCCTTGTTACAACTGGTGACGACGTCATCATACGCTGTGTAACCGGCGAAGAGCTGGGCGATGTGCAGCTCGGAGAGCGTGCGGAGCAGCGAGAAGTACGGGTCGGCAAGCCCCGCGTACGCCGTGACGGCCGCCCGCAGCAGGCCCTCCGCGGTCGCGCCCTTGGACCACTGGTGGTTGACCTCGTGACCGTTCCAGATCAGGTTCGGGTCGGAGGCGGAGCGCTCGTTCGACATCACCACCGGACCGAGGCCGTGCCAGACCGCGGTGGCGATCGCGATCAGCGAGTTGATCGCGGTGACCGGGATGTGGCCGTTCAACGCGCCGGCCTTGTTCAGCTCGAACAGCCGGGGGTCGAGCTTGCGGCGGGCGGCTAGGGCGGGCAGGCCGGACGCGGCGTTGACGTTCTCGATCACCGGGTTCGGGTTCACCGAGAACGGCACCGGGTCGAGCCCGGCGGCGCGGAGGATCTCCAGCGTGACGATCGAGTCCTTGCCGCCGCCGACCGCGGAGAGCGGCCTTCCCGACATCTCCGAAATTTCGGCATCCGGGAGCGCGCCGGGCGTGTCGATCGTGAGCTCCAGCACGTGCGGCAGCTGGTTGCGGTACGCGTACTCCGCCAGCCCGTCGGTGTAGACCGCCGTGAAGAACGCGGTCACCGCCTCGGGCACGGCCTTCGGCGCCTCGATCCGCGGGGACGCGCCCACCTTGTAGTAGCTGACGCCGGCCACCACGTGCAGCAGGTCGAGAACCCGGTAGAACGCGTCCGGCACCTCCCGCCGGTGAGGCAGCGGAAACGTGATCGTCTCGGTGAAGCGCAGCGGCTCCGGCCCGTCGAGCAGGTAGTCGAACGCCGCCACCCCGGTCGTGGGATCGAACGTGTACGAGGGGAAGCGCATGACGTCGAACTGCACCCGGAAACTCCTGTCTTCTGGCCGACGGGCAATATTAGTTCGGTTCGACGAGACGTGATTCGGTTAGGGGAGAGACGTGCGCCTGGCAGACCTGCGTGGCCGCTCGGTGGCGGTCTGGGGCACCGGCCGCGAGGGCCGGGCCGCGGTGACCGCGATCGCGAAGCACGAGCCGTCCCGGCTGATCGCCGTCGACGACAGCGCGAACTACCTCGCCACGCCCTGGCAGGACGAGTTCGCGGCCCTCGCCCCGCTGGCCGGCGGTGAGCACGCGCAGGCCGCGCTCTACACGGCGGACGTCGTAGTGCGGTCACCCGGCGTGCCGCTGACCCACCCGTACCTGGCGGAACTGCGCGCCCGCGGCGTCACCGTGACCGGCGGCAGCGCGCTGTGGATGGCGGAGAACGCCGCCAAGACCGTCGGCGTGACCGGCAGCAAGGGCAAGAGCACGACGTCCAGCCTGATCAGCCACCTGCTCGCGGCGGTCGGCAAGCCCAACGCCTACGGTGGCAACATCGGCGTGCCGCTGCTCGATCTGCCCGAATCTGATCTGTACGTGCTGGAGCTCTCCAGTTACCAGTGCGCCGACCTGACCGACTCGCCGCGGGTCGCCGTGGTGACGTCGCTCTTCCCCGAGCACCTCGACTCGCACGGCAGTGAGCAGGCCTACTACCGGGACAAATTGAACCTTCTCCGGTACGGGCCCGAGCTGATCGTGGTCAACGCGGAGGACACCCGGCTCCGTGACGAGATCCGCGGGCTGACCGATGCCGGCGGGTTCCCGCCGGTGCCGGCCGCCGCCGAGGACTCCCGGTTCCGGGTCGAGGACGGGGTTGTCTACTGCAGTGACGAGCCGCTGTTCGCGCGGTCGGCGCTGGAGCTGAAGGGCCGGCACAACGAGCGGAACCTGTGCGTGGCGCTCGCGGTGCTCGACGGGATGGGTGTGGACGTGCTGGGGTTGCGGGACGAGCTGGAGGCGGCTGTCCGGTCGTTCCGGGGCTTGCCGCATCGGCTCACCGAGATCGAGGACCCGTCCGGCGTGACGTTCGTGGACGACACGCTGTCGACGAGCCCGTACTCGGCGATGCACGCGATCGAGGCGTACGAGGATCGGCCACTCACCGTGCTGGTCGGTGGTACGGATCGCGGGTTGGACTACGCGCCGTTACGTTCTTTCCTGGAGTCCCGCACACTCACCGTGATCGGCTTGCCGGACAGTGGGGCACGCATCATCTCGGAGATTTCGGATTTGTCGGGCGTAAGGACGATGCTGGCGGAGGATCTGGTGGACGCGGTGCGCCTGGCGCGCGAGGTCACCCCGGTCGGCGGGGTGGTGCTGCTGTCCCCGGCGGCGCCGAGTTACGGCCGCTTCCGCAACTTCGAACACCGCTCCGAAGTCTTCACCCAGGCAGTCCACGACACCGCCAAGTAGCTCCCACCGCGTAGGGCGGCGCCACCCGCGCCGCGCCGCTGTGCGCCCGCCCCGTCCCGCCCGCCCCGCCCCGCCCGCCCCGTCCCGCCCGCCCCGCACCGCCTCGTTGTGTGCCCGCATCGCATGGCGCCGGGCCGCCCGCTGCGTTGCGCGCACCGCGCCGCGGTGCCTGCTGCGCCGCCCGCGCCGCGTCGCCTCGTGGTGCGCCGCGCCGCCCTCGATGTGCCGCCCGCATCGCGCAGCCTCCTGGGCGCGCGATCTTGGCGAGTTGTGCCCGTGAGCTGACCGCGATCTGCCTAGATCTGCGTGGCTGGGGGTGCCGCGCGGGCGGCGACTCGGCCGGCGGCGGGGTGAAGGGCTGAGGAAGCGCCTGGCCGGGGCCGGCTTCGCGGGGCGTTGTCGTGGCTTCTGGGTGGGCGTTCGACCTCGTACGGAAAATTTTTTGATCTTGTTTCCGGAGTAACGGCGAGGTTTCGCCGCGTCACGGAGATTGACCGAACGGACTAGTCCGCGTCAATCGAACGGGCAGGCCGAGAGAGCCGTTCGCCCGAGGACAAAACGGGCGTTAATGGTGCATGTGATGGCGGACACATCGTAAGGGTTATTTGCTGATTGATGGACGTCATCCGCCCTCCGCGAAACATCAGTTCATTACCGCAGCTCAGGTAACGGTTTGAAAACTTCACCCAACCGCTTGACATGAAGGGTCGGTTAGTAAGAACTTTTACCGCGACAGTAAACAGTCCTTCCTGAAAGGGTGTCCGATGGCTGAGCCGGAGATGGACGGCACCGCGTCAACCGCGGTCGCCGACTCGCTGGTTCGCGGCCAGACCACCCTCAACGGGAGTCATGGGCCGCGGGAAATGCCTGCTGAGGGCGTGCTTCTGCGCGTTCGCACGCTGCTGCCGGAGTTCACCGGCGCGCTGCAGCGGGTGGCCGAGCAGGTGCTCACCGACCCGGCCGCGGCCTCGCGGGCGACGATCGTGGAGCTCGCCGAGCGCAGCGGCACCTCGCCCGCGACGATCACCCGGTTCTGCCGGGCGGTCGGCTTCGACGGGTACGCGGATCTTCGTCTCGGCATCGCGGCGGAGACCGGCCGGGCGCGCTCGGCCGGCTGGACCGTGGACATCGGCCGCGAGATCCAGCCGAACGATCCGCTGGAGCGGGTCCTCGGTCAGATCATGGCGGCCGACACGCGGGCCATGCACGACACCGCCTCGCTGCTGGATCTGGGTGAGGTGGAGCGGGCCGCGGTGGCAATCGCCGCCGCGCCGCGGGTGAACATCTTCGGCGCCAGCGGAAGCGCGCTGGTCGGCGAGGAGATGCAGTTCAGTCTGCACCGCATCGGCATCCCGGTGTGGGCCTGGACCGACGTGCACAACGGTCTGGCCAGCGCCGCGTTGTCCCGGCCCGGCGACGTCGCGCTCGGCATCTCGCACAGTGGCGAGACCGGCGAGACGATCGAGCTGCTCGCGGAAGCGAACAGCCGGGGCGCCACCACGATCGCGCTCACCAGCTTCCCGCGCTCACCGCTGGCCGAGCTCGCCGACATCGTCCTGCTCACCGCCACCCAGGCGACGACCTTCCGGCCGGACGCGCTCAGCGCGCGGCACCCGCAACTGGTCGTCCTCGATCTGCTCTATGTCGCCGTCGCGCAGCGGACACACGAGCGTTCGCACGCCGCGTTCCAGCGCACCGCCAAGGCGGTGCACGGGCACAAGGCAGCGCAAGAGAGCTGAACCTCTTTCTCAAAAATTGAATCCCCTCGGGAGGAAAAGTGAAGCGCAAGATTGCGGTTGCCGCGGCCCTCGCCGCGACGCTGCTCGGCGTCGCCGCCTGTGGAAGCAGCGGAAGCGACGACGAGGCCGCCACCTCGGCGACCGGCGCCGTGGACGGCAAGGGCAAGACCCTCAAGGTCTGGCTCATGGTCGACGCCGAGACCGCGTGGAAGGGTGTGGTCGAGGACGCCAGCAAGCGGTTCACCGAGGCCACCGGCGCTCAGGTGAACGTCGAGTACCAGCAGTGGGCCAACCACCTCACCAAGCTGGACGCGACGCTGGCCGGCACCGACGTCCCGGACGTGGTCGAGCTCGGCAACACCGAGTTCTCCAAGTACGTGTTCAACGGCGGCTTCGCCGAGCTCAACAAGGGTGACTTCGAGAACTCCGACACCTGGCTGACCGGCCTCTCCGGCGCGTGCGAGCTGGACGGCAAGACGTTCTGCGTTCCGTACTACGCCGGTGCGCGCGTGCTGATCTACCGCACCGACCTGTTCAAGAGCGCGGGCATCGCCGACGCGCCGAAGACCTACGCGGACTTCCTCTCGGCCGCGGAGAAACTGCAGACCGCGAACGCGAAGGACAACAAGTTCAGCGCGTTCTACATGCCGGGCCAGTACTGGTACGCCGCGATGTCCTGGGTGAAGTCGAAGGGTGGCGAGATCGCCACCAAGGACGGCGACAAGTGGGTCGGCCAGCTCTCCTCGCCGGCTTCGCAGCAGGGCCTGCAGGAGTGGGTCGACGTCACCAAGAAGTACTCGAAGGCTGACGTCACCAAGAACGAGAACGAGCAGGCCGGCATCTTCGCGCAGGGCTCGGCCGGCATGTTCTACGGCAACGGCTGGGAGCAGGGCGTGGCCGAGGAGGTCCGCAAGGACCCGAACGACCCGAACTCGCCGCTGGTCCCGACCAAGGTCAAGGGCAAGCTGGCCGCCGCGCCGATGCCGGAGATCCCCTCCTTCCTCGGTGGCTCGAACCTCGGCGTGACCCAGAAGAGCGCCAACAAGGAGCTCGCCGCCCAGTGGATCAAGGCCTTCACCGACAGCAAGTCGATGGAGGGCCTGATCAAGGCCAACGCGCTGCCGAACTCGACCGCGCTGCTGGACAAGGCCGCCGAGAACCCGGCGATCAAGAACCCGGCGCTGGCCGCGAAGTCCAGCTGGTTCCCGCCGAACGCCGAGAAGTGGGCCGACGTCGAGAAGGCCAGCATCCTGCAGACCATGCTGACCGACATCCTGACCGGTAAGAAGACGGTCGCCGACGGCGCCAAGTGGGCCGACGAGCAGATCAACGCCACGCTCAACGAGGCCTGATTCGCTGTGCCGCCCGCGGTCGAGGCCGCGGGCGGCACGCCCAGGAGGGATCACTGATGTACGCCGTCGACACCCCGCCCCGGACGTCGGATCCGGCGCCGCAGCCGGCGCCGAAGAAGGTCAACCGGGTTCGCCGCCGCAGCCAGCGGGAGGCTCGGACAGCATGGCTGCTCTCCCTGCCCACCCTGCTGATCCTGGCCGGACTGCTGGCCTACCCGCTCTACCGCATGATCCTTCTGTCCTTCCAGAACATGCGGCTGCGGGAACTGATCACCGGCCTGACCCCGCCGTGGGCCGGCTTCGACCAGTACACGAAGGCGCTGACCGACAGCGTCTTCTGGGGTGTCGTGGCGCGTACCGCGGTCTTCACCGTCGTCTCGGTCACCATCTCGGTGCTGCTCGGCCTCGGCGTCGCGCTGCTCATGCGCCGGGTGCACAGCAAGGTCCGGCTGTTCATGATGATCGCGATGATGTTCGTCTGGGCGCTGCCGGCCCTGGTCGCGGCGCAGGCGTTCCGCTGGATCACCGACTCGGACTTCGGCATCCTGAACTACCTGATCGACAAGATCCCCGGAGTGGACTTCGCGAACCACAGCTGGTTCGTGAACCCGTGGGAGGGCTGGGCGGTCATCACCACGCTGGTGGTCTGGGCCGGCATCCCGTTCCTGGCGATCTCGCTGAGCGCCGGGCTCACCCAAGTCCCGAAGGAGCTGCTCGAAGCGGCCACGGTGGACGGCGCCTCGGCCTGGCAGTCGCTGCGCAGCATCACGCTGCCGATCCTGAAGCCGCTGCTCACCATCGTCACGACGCTCTCGGTGATCTGGAACTTCGGGCTTTTCACCCAGAACTGGGCGCTGCGTGACGGGCACCCGGAGCCGGTCTATCAGACACTGGCGACGTACTCGTACACGCAGGCGTTCGGCCAGTCCCGGTACAGCTACGGCTCGGCGATCTCGGTGATCACCGTGCTGCTGATGCTCGGCGTGATGGCTTTCTACATCCGCCAGATGTTCAAGATCGGAGAGGTGGACTGATGGCTCGCCACGACGAAGGCGTCGTCACCGTCGGACGCAGCCGGACCGGCACGATCGCGGCGAACACCGTCGGCATCATCTTCGGCCTGTTGATGCTCTTCCCGGTGTACTGGGTGCTGAACACCGCGTTCAAGCCGGAGTCCGAGGTCAAGAGCTTCACGCCGACCTTCCTGCCGATCCACCCGACCCTGGACAACTTCAAGTCGGCGCTGGGGGAGGAGCTCTTCCTGCCCGCCATGGTCAACGGCTTGATCATCACGGCCATGGCGGTCGCCGCGGCGCTCGTGGTCGGCTTCCTGGCGGCGCTCGCGATCGCCCGGTTCGCGTTCTACGGACGGAAGGCGATCATCCTGGTCGTCCTGGCCGTCCAGCTGGTGCCGTTCCTCGCGCTGCTCATCCCGCTGTTCCTGATGCTCCAGCGGGCGGAGCTCACCAACACGCTGCCCGGCGTCGCGCTGGTCTATCTGGTGCTGCTGCTGCCGTACACGGTGTGGACCCTGCGGGGTTTCATCTCCGGCATCCCCCGGGAGCTGGACGAGGCGGCGATGATCGACGGCTGCACCCGGGCCCAGGTGTTCTGGCGGATCATCCTGCCGCTCACCGGTCCCGGTTTGGTGGCAACCTCGGTCTACGGGTTCATTCAGGCGTGGAACGAGTTCATCATCATCAACACGCTGAACAGCCCGGAGAAGCAGAACCTGATGGCCTGGCTGCTCTACAACCAGACCGAACGCGGTACCGCCTGGGGTCCCCTCATGGCCGGTGCGATCATCACATCGATCCCCGTGGTGATCTTCTTCCTGCTCATCCAGCGCAACATCGCCACCGGTCTGACCGCCGGCGCGGTCAAAGGTTGATTCTGTGAAAGGGACAAAGATGTCTGAGATAACGTCCTCCGATTTGGACCGTCGTACCCTGCTGCGCCGCGCCGCCGCGGTCGGCCTGGCCGCGACCCCCGCGGTCGGGATGCTGAGCGCGTGTGTCGGCGGCGGGACCGAGGAGGACGCTCCCGAGCAGGCCACCGGCGAGAAGTCGGCGGACAACCCGCTGGGTGTCGACCCGAAGGCCGGCATCGAGGTCCTGATCTTCGACGGCGGTCTCGGCACCAAGTACGCGACCGACGTGGACATCCCGCTGTACAACAAGAAGTGGCCGGACTCCAAGGTGACGTACTCCGCCACCCAGGAGGTCGCCACTGTCGTCCAGCCGCGGATCAACGCCGGCGACGCGCCCGACATGATCAACAACTCGGGCTCGAAGCTGATGGACTTCGGCGCGGTCGTCAACGCCGGCCAGGCGCAGGACCTCACCGAGCTGTTCGCCGCGCCGTCCTGGGACGTCGCCGGCAAGACCGTCGCCGAGACCCTCGTGCCGGGCGCGATCGAGCAGGGCACCTACAACGGCAAGCCGTACGCGGTGAACTACGCGTACACGGTCTACGGCCTCTGGCACAACAAGGCGCTGTTCGCCAAGAACGGCTGGACTCCGCCGGAGACCTGGGCCGACTTCACCGCGTTGCTCGACAGGATCAAGGCGGCGGGCATCACGCCGTACGGCTACGCCGGCGCGAACGCGGCGTACTACCAGGTCCGGGCGATCCTGACCAGCGCCGGCAAGATCGGTGGCGAGCAGGTCCTCAAGGACATCGACAACCTGAAGCCGGGCGCCTGGACGAACGACGCCGTGGTCAAGGCCGCCGCCGCGTGGGCCGAGGTCGGCAAGAACTACATCGACAAGAGCTTCCTCGGCCTCAAGCACACCGAGGTGCAGCTCCGGCAGAACCAGGACAAGCTGGCGTTCTACCCGTGCGGGTCCTGGTTGGAGAACGAGCAGGCCAAGGACACCCCGCCGGGCTTCGAGTACGCGCTCGCCGCGTACCCGAGCGTGACCACCTCCGACGCGCTCCCGGCGTCCGCCCTCAACGCCGCGGCCGGTGAGATCTACTTCGCTGCCGCCAAGAGCAAGAACCCGCGCGGCGGCATGGAGTACCTGCGCGCGATGCTCGCCAAGGAGGCGGCGCTGGGCTTCACCAAGCTCACCAAGTCGCTCACCGTGGTGGCGGGCGCGGCCGACGGCGTGACCATCTCGCCCGGTCTGACCAGCGCGAACGATGCCGTCGGCAAGGCCGGCAAGGACATCTTCATGGGTTACCTGTTCGACACCTGGTACAAGAAGCTCGACGACGAGTCGCGCGTCGCCACGAACGACCTGATGTTCAAGGACTACGACGCGCAGAAGTTCGCCGAGCGGATGGAGAAGGCGGCCCAGGCCGTCGCGTCCGACGCGTCGGTCACCAAGTTCACCCGCTCCTAGTTCTTTCTCCGAGGAGAGCCATGCGGCACGGCAAGTACCCCTTCATCATCGGCTTCCTTGCCGTGCCGGTGGCGCTCTACGGCACCTTCGTGGTCGCGGCATACATCCAGACGTTCCAGCTGGCGTTCACCAGCTGGTCCGGTCTGGGGCCGATCACGTACAACGGTTTCGACAACTTCGAGCGGCTGTGGAACGACGACCTGTTCTGGCGGTCCGTCGGGCACAACCTCTACCTGCTGATCCTGTTGCCGATCATCACGATTGCGATCGCGCTGGTCTTCGCGTTCCTGCTGAACGAGGGCGGCGGGATGCACCGGGGCGTACGGGGCTCCAAGTTCTACCGGGTGATCTTCTTCTTCCCGCAGCTGATGGCCCTCGCCATCGTCGCGGTGATCTTCGGCCGGGTGTTCTCCACGGACGAGAGCGGCATGCTCAACGGCCTGTTCCCGGACTCCTGGTCGCCGTGGCTCTTCCTGGCCGACGAGCGGTGGGCGCTGACCTGCATCCTCGCCGTGATGGTCTGGCAGGCGGTCGGCTTCTACGTGGTCCTCTTCTCGGCCGGCATGGGTTCGATCGAGCGGGAGGTCTACGAGGCCGCGGCGCTGGACGGCGCGAGCCGGATCAGTGTGTTCTTCAAGATCACGATTCCGCTGCTCTGGGGCACCCTGCAGGTCGCGTGGGTCTACCTCGGCATCGCGGCGTTCGACGCGTTCGCCCTGGTCAACATCATGTCGGTGGACCGCGGTGGCCCGGACGGCGCGACCTCGGTGCTGTCGATGATGATCTACCGGAACGCCTTCGAGTACTCGCAGGCCGGGTACGCGTCGGCGATCGGGGTGGCGCTCTTCTTCCTTACTCTGACCTTCGCCGCGTTGACCCTGCGGGTCACCCGGCGGGAAGCGCACTGAGGTTCACGATGACGACTACCGCTGCTCCCGCCGTGGCTCGCCCGATCGAGACCAAGAAGCGCGAGGTCAACGCGCTCAACGGTCTCGCGCACATCGCCCTTTTCGCGTGGGCGATCGCGACGGCCGGTCCGCTGATCTGGGTGCTCCTCGCCTCGTTCAAGAGCAACACCGAAATCTTCCTGGGTCAGCCGTTCGCGCTTCCGTCGTCGTTCTCGTTCGGCACCTACGTGAACGCCTGGAGCGAGGCGCACATCGGGCGTTACTTCCTGAACAGCGTCTTCGTGGTCGCGATCAGCACGGCCGGGACGATGCTCTTCGGCTCGATGGCGGCCTACGTGCTGGCCCGCTACCGATTCCGCGGCAACCGCTTCCTCTACTACCTGTTCGTCTCCGGCCTGGCGTTCCCCACGTTCATGGCGATCACCCCGCTCTTCTTCATCCTGAAGAACCTCGGGCTGATCAACACGTTCACCGGTCTGATCCTGGTGTACATCGCGTACTCGCTGCCGTTCACCGTCTTCTTCCTGGCCGCGTTCTTCAAGGCGCTGCCGCACGAGATCGACGAGGCGGCGACCGTCGACGGCGCGTCACACACCCGCAAGTTCTTCCAGATCATGATGCCGATGGCGAAGTCCGGCCTGATCAGCATCACGATCTTCAACATCGTCGGGCAGTGGAACCAGTACCTCCTGCCGGTCGCGATCATGCAGGGCGCGGGTGCCGACTCGAAGTGGGTGCTCACCCAGGGCATCGCGAACATCAGCGTGCAGGCCGGTTACCACGCCGAGTGGTCCACGCTCTTCGCGGCGCTGACCCTGTCGATCCTGCCGATGATCGTGGTCTATGCGATCTTCCAGCGGCAGATCCAGGCCGGCCTCACCGCCGGCGCCGTGAAGTGAGAAGTTGTCGTACCGCGGGCGCAGAATGGCGGCGTGCTGGTAGCGGTACTCCCTGACGGTCGGCTGCAGGACCTGCGTGCCGACGGCGGGCCGGCCGGACCACCTCACCAGGTGGCCGACCTGCCCGCGACCATTGCTGCCCGGGAGGCCGCGGACCAGCCACGCTGGGTCTGGGCCTCCACCGCCGACATCTATCCGGCGCTGCTGCGCGCCGGTGTCCGGGTGGCCCGCTGCCACGATCTGGAGCTCACCGAGGCCCTGCTGCTCGGGCATGCGGGGCGCTGGGGCGAGCCACGGGGGGTCGCCGCGGCGCTCGCCCGCATCCGCGGCCTCCCGGCGCCCCCCGATCCACCACGTCCCGACGCCGAGCCGCCGGGTTTCGCCCAGGCCGCCCTCTTCGAGACCGCCTCGGCCCCGATCGTCGAGATTCAAGACCTCCTCGAGGTGTACGGGGTTCAGCAGCGCCGGATCACCGAGACCGATCACCCCGGCCGGTTCCGGATGCTCGTCGCCGCCGAGTCGGCCGGCGCGCTCACGGCTGCCGAGATGGGGCACACCGGGCTGCCGTGGCGTGCCGACATCCACGACGAGCTGTTGCGTGAGCTGCTCGGCGCGCCGCAGCCGGTCGGCCCGCCCCGGCGCCTCGCCGAGCTGACCGCCGAGATCAACGCGGCGTTCGGGGTGCGCGGCCTGCACCCGGACTCGCCGGCCGAGGTGGTCAAGGCGTTCGCCCGGGCCGGCATCCACGTGCCGAACACGCGTCGCTGGGTGCTGCGTGGCATCGATCATCCGGCGGTCGAGCCGCTGCTGGAGTTCAAGGAGCTCTACCGCATCTGGACCGCGCACGGCTGGTCCTGGTGCGACGCCTGGGTGCGCGACGGCCGCTTCCGCCCGGAGTATGTGGCGGGCGGCGTGGTCTCCGGCCGCTGGGCGACCCGCGGCGGCGGCGCGCTGCAGGTCCCCAAGGTCGTCCGCCGGGCCGTGGTGGCCGATCCGGGCTGGGAGTTCGTGGTCGCCGACGCCGGCCAGTTGGAGCCCCGCGTCCTGGCCGCCGTCTCCGGTGACTCCCGGCTGGCCCGGGCGGCGGCCGCCGGCGACCTCTACGCCGCGCTCGCCGCCGACTCGTTCGGCGGCGACCGGGCGAAAGCCAAGATCGCCCTGCTCGGTGCGATGTACGGGCAGACCGGCGGCGACGCGATCCCGGCGCTCGCAGTGTTGCGGCGGCACTATCCGGTGGCCTTCGACTATGTCGAGGCGGCCGCCCGGACCGGCGAGAACGGTGGTCTCGTCCGCTCCTGGCTGGGGCGGACCTGTCCACCCGCTCACGTGGCTCGCGATGCCGGCTTGGAGCCGCCGGAGGACGTCGCCCCGCCGCCCGGTCGAGCCCGTGGGCGATTCACCCGGAATTTCGTGATTCAAGCGACCGCCGCGGAGTGGGCGCTCGTGGTGCTGGCCCTGCTCCGGACCGCCTTGTCGGACATGTCAGCCGAACTGGTGCTTTTCGTGCACGACGAGGTGGTGGTGCACTGCCCCGCCTCATCCTCCGCCGCCGTGGTCGAGGCGGTGCAGGAGTGCGCCGCCCGGGCCGGCCGGATGCTCTTCGGCGACACGTCGGTCCGTTTTCCTCTGGACGTCTCAGTGGTTGGTGCCTACGCCGACGCCAAGTGAAGAAGTGGGTATCGTGGAGTCTCCGGCCGAGAGGCGCTGCAGCGGGCCACCCGTCACGCTCGACCGGTGATCCACCCCGAAACAAGGGCGCCTCCGACTTTCCTCGGAGGTGTGTACCCCGTGACTTCCACCGTCACCACGCTGCGCGAGCTGCTCGCTGAGCGGATCCTGGTGCTCGACGGCGCCTGGGGCACGATGCTGCAGGGCGCCAAGCTCACCCCGGCCGACTACCGCAACGAGCTGATCCCGGCGGACCACCCCAAGGACGTCACGGGCGACCCCGACCTGCTGATCCTCACCCGGCCGGACGTGATCCTCGACGTTCACCGGCAGTACCTCGCGGCCGGCGCGGACATCACCACCACCAACACGTTCACCGCGACCAGCATCGCCCAGGCCGACTACGGCCTGGAGCACCTGGTCCGCGAGATGAACGTGCAGGGCGCCCGGCTGGCCCGGCAGGCCGCCGACGAGGCCACCGCACGGGACGGCAAGCCCCGTTTCGTCGCCGGCTCGGTCGGCCCGCTCAACGTGACGCTCTCGCTCTCGCCGAAGGTGGACGATCCGGCGTACCGGGCGGTCACGTTCGACAAGGTCAAGGCGACCTACGCGGAGCAGATCGCGGCGCTCGCCGAGGGTGGCGTCGACCTGCTCCTGGTCGAGACGATCTTCGACACGCTCAACGCGAAGGCGGCCATCGCGGCTGCCCACGAGGTCGCTCCGGAGCTCCCCCTCTGGATCTCCGTGACGATTGTCGACCTGTCCGGGCGTACCCTGTCGGGCCAGACGGTCGAAGCTTTCTGGCGCTCGATCGAGCGCGCGAAACCGCTGGTCGTCGGCGTGAACTGCTCGCTCGGCGCGACCGAGATGCGCCCGCACGTCACCGACCTCGCCCGGCTCTCCGACGTCTATGTCGCCTCCCACCCGAACGCCGGCCTGCCGAACGCGTTCGGCGGCTACGACGAGACCCCGGCCGAGACCAGCGCCCTGGTCGCCGGATTCGCCTCCGACGGCCTGGTCAACATCGTCGGCGGCTGCTGCGGCACCACCCCGGCGCACATCGGCGCGATCGCCACCGCCGTGGCCGGCATGACACCCCGGGTGATCGACCCGCCCGCCCCGACCACCCGGTTCTCCGGCCTGGAGCCGTTCGAGATCGGCCCGGACACCGGCTTCGTGATGATCGGCGAGCGGACCAACGTCACCGGCTCCGCGAAGTTCCGCCGGCTCATCGAGGCGGGCGACCACCAGGCCGCCGTCGACGTGGCCCTGGAGCAGGTCCGCGGCGGCGCCAACCTGCTCGACGTCAACATGGACGCCGACCTGCTCGACAGCGAGCAGGCGATGACCACGTTCCTCAACCTGATCGCGACCGAGCCCGAGGTGGCCCGGATCCCGATCATGATCGACAGCTCGAAGTGGAGCGTGCTGGAGGCCGGCCTCAAGTGCGTCCAGGGCAAGGGCGTGGTCAACTCGATCAGCCTCAAGGAAGGCGTCGACCAGTTCCTGACGCAGGCGCGCCGGATCCGGGACTTCGGCGCGGGCGTCGTCGTGATGGCCTTCGACGAGCATGGCCAGGCGGACACCGCCGACCGTAAGGTCGCGATCTGCGCGCGGGCCTACGACCTGCTGGTCGAGGACGGGTTCGACCCCAACGACATCATCTTCGACCCGAACGTGCTCGCCGTCGCGACAGGCATCGCGGAGCACAACGGCTATGCGAAGGCGTTCATCGACGCTCTGCCCCGGATCAAGGAGCGCTGCCCCGGCGCCCGTACCAGTGGGGGCATCTCGAACCTGTCCTTCGCCTTCCGCGGCAACGACGTGGTGCGCGAGGCCATGCACTCGGCGTTCCTGTTCCACGCGGTCAAGGCCGGCCTGGACATGGGCATCGTCAACGCCGGCCAGCTCGCCGTCTACCAGGACATCCCCGCCGACCTGCTGGAACTCGTCGAGGACGTGCTCTTCGACCGCCGCGAGGACGCCACCGACCGGCTCGTCACCTTCGCCTCCACGGTCACCGGCAGCGGCGCCAAGCGGGAGGTCGACCTCTCCTGGCGCGAGGCCCCGGTCGGCGAGCGGCTCACGCACGCCCTGGTGCACGGCATCGTCGACTTCATCGAGGAGGACACCGAGGAGGCCCGTCAGGAGCTGCCCCGGCCGCTCGAGGTGATCGAGGGTCCGCTGATGGACGGCATGAAGGTGGTCGGCGACCTCTTCGGCTCCGGGCGGATGTTCCTGCCCCAGGTGGTCAAGAGCGCCCGTGTGATGAAGCGGTCGGTCGCCTACCTGGAGCCGTTCATGGAGGCCGAGAAGGAGCAGGCACGTCTCGAGGGCCGGATCGATCCGGGCCGCGGCCAGGGCAAGGTCGTGCTCGCCACGGTCAAGGGCGACGTGCACGACATCGGCAAGAACATCGTCGGCGTCGTGCTGGGCTGCAACAACTACGACGTGATCGACCTCGGCGTGATGGTCCCCGCCGCGAAGATCCTGGAGACCGCGGTCGCCGAGAACGCCGACGTGATCGGGCTGTCCGGCCTGATCACCCCGTCGCTCGACGAGATGGTCGCGGTCGGCGCCGAGATGCAGCGCCGCGGGATGAACCTGCCGCTGCTCATCGGCGGCGCGACCACGTCGAAGCAGCACACCGCGGTGCGGATCGCCCCGGCGTACGAAGGCTCCACGATCCACGTGCTCGACGCCTCCCGGGTCGTCGGCGTGGTCTCCAACCTGCTCGACCCGGCCCGGGCCAAGACCCTCGACGAGGACAACCGGATCGAGCAGGAACGGCTGCGGGTCCAGCACGAGCAGCGGCACTCCCAGCCGCTGCTCACCCTCGCGGCCGCGCGGGCCAACCGCGAGGTGGTCGACTTCAGCGATCTGCCCACACCGGCCTTCACCGGGGTACGGGAGGTAGCGCCGCCGATCGCCGAACTGCGCCGCATGATCGACTGGCAGTTCCTGTTCCTGGCCTGGGAACTCAAGGGCAAATACCCGGCGATCCTCGACCAGCCCGTCGCCCGTGAACTGTTCGACGACGCCAACACGATGCTCGACCAGATCATCGCCGACGGTTCGTTCCAGGCCCGCGGACGGTACGGTTTCTGGCCCGCCCACGCCGACGGCGACGACATCATCCTGGAGAACGGCTACTCGTTCCCGATGCTGCGTCAGCAGACCGAGAAACCGGCCGGCCGCGCGAACCGCTGCCTCGCCGACTACATCGCCCCGGCCGGCGCCGGCTCGCGTGATCACCTGGGCGGTTTCGCGGTCGCCATCCACGGCGCCGACGAGCTGGCCCGCCGCTACGAGGCCGAGCACGACGACTACCGCGCCATCATGGTGAAGGCCCTCGCCGACCGTCTCGCCGAGGCGTTCGCCGAGTACCTGCACCTGAAGGCCCGCCGCGAGTGGTTCGAGCCGGACGCCGACCCGAAACTCGAGGACCTGCACGCCGAACGTTTCCGCGGCATCCGCCCGGCCCTGGGCTACCCGGCGTGCCCCGACCACAGCGAAAAGAAGGACCTCTTCAAGCTGCTCGGCACCGACGCGATCGGCGTGAACCTGACCGAGTCCTACGCCATGACCCCGGCAGCGGCGGTGAGTGGCCTGATCTTCGCCCACCCCGAAGCCCGTTATTTCACCGTCGGCCGCCTGGCCAAGGACCAGATCGAGGACTACGCCACCCGCCGCGACGTCCCGGTGGCCGAGGTGGAGCGCTGGCTCCGCCCCAACCTCGCCTACAACATCGACTGACCGTCACCCGTCACCCGTCACCCGTCACCTGGCGACGTGGCGGACCGCACTCGCAGGTCCGCCACGTCCGGCCCGGCGATGTCCGGTCGGTGTTCCAGGTATTCCGGCAGCCGATCGTCCCAGCGCGGCGTCAACGACGTGGGCCGGTGGACCGGGTGGCCAGCCGCTGGGTCAGCGGCTTGGCCGCCTGCTCGGTCAACGGCTTGGGCCGCCTGCTCGGTCAGCGGCTTGGGCCGCATGCTCGGTTAGCGGCTGGCCCAGACGTCGAGGTTGAGGCGCTCGAGGACGCCGGGGACGAAGAGGCCGGCTATGGAGAGCAGCGAGATCACGGTGAAGGCCGTGCGCAGGACGATGACCTCGACCTTGCCGCCGACCTTGACCGCCATGCTGTTCGGGATGCCGATCATGCGCCACATGCGACGGTTGATCGGAATCGGCCAGAGGATGGGGACGCCGTTCTTCGTGATCATGTCGCCGAGGATGTGGACCACACATCCGACGGCCACCGCTAGACCGAGTAGCGGATAGCCCCGATCGCCGGGCAGGTTCGCCGCGGTGAACCAGGCGATGACCGCCGAGGAGAGCGTGACGATGACCCAGCCGGCGCGCTCGGCCCACTCGTCGAAGAGGCCCCGCAGCGCCAAACCGGCCATGAAGAAGACGATGCCGACGACCGCCCACTTCCCGTAGCTGGACGCCAGTGCCGTGGTGCCCCACCCGATCAGCGCGCAGAACGGCAGCGTGTGGGTGAACGTGCGGTGCCCGTTGTCGCGCCGCGGGTCACGGCTCAGCTTCGTCGCCGTGTAGACGCCGAGAGAGAACTTCTCGACCACCTCGGCGACGAAGAGCGAGGCGACGCCGAACGTGCGGGCAACCGTCGCGCCGCCCTGATTGCGGGTGACCTTTCCGGACATGTCCAGGTCGGGCAGGAGCGCGCCACCGGCACAGACCGCCGTTCCGACCGCGACCTCGAGCGGTGTCTGGCTGACCCCGGCGAACTGGGCGAGCGCCCAGGAACCCGCCAGCCAGGCTGCCGCGCCCGAGAGCGCGTGCGACGGACCCATCATGTGTTTCGTCCCTCCCCGAACAAACTCGGCCACTGTGGCAGAGAGCGGGACGAAGATCAACGACCGTCGCGGCCATGTCGGGGTGGGGTCGGCCACCCGACAATCGGGTGTCAGCCGCAGCTGCCGTGGGCGTAGCTGTAGTGGAATCGATAGCGGCCGTAGCGTGCGTGCCGCATCAGCCCTATGACCAGGAACGCCAGCGGGATGACCGGCCAGAAGAAGTGGGCTCCGGAGAGCAGCCACAGGCCAGTGAGGACACCCGCGATGATCAGAATGAGACTGGCGTGCCGCCACAGTGAGCGGCGTGTCGCCGCGAGGGCCTGAGGAGTGCGGGCCAGAGCGCCACGGCCACCGTCGGGGAGATCCGTGGTGAGGGGTGCGAGCTCGTCGCGATATTTCGCGGCGTAGGCGGCCGCGAGCCGTTCCTCGCCCTCGGCCAGATCGAGGCGTCCCTCCGCCATCGCGGCGCGCAGGATCTCGGCGACGTGGTCGCGTTCCGTGTCGGAGGTGCGGAACCGGGTCCCGGGTTGCATGGGTCTCCTCCTTGGTGGGTTGCTGTTCTGCCCACCAGAGTCCTCGTCGTGGCGCTCCGGCGCGTCGCCCCGCGGGAGCATCCTGAGGGAGTGCTCGGGACGGCCGGACCCCATCCGGCGTACTCCCCGGGGAGTAGGCCGAGGGGGCGATGTGGGCCTGTCGGCGTATCCGCCGTTCGCCCTCGGCGACGATGCCCCGCCGGTGCGCGGTGCCGTAGGTTCGGCGGCATGAGGCATCCCGGCAGGCGATCGTGGCAGCGCGAGGCTGCACGCGCTGAGCACGACGGGCTCGATGAGCGGCCGTCGTGGGCGGCGCGGCGCGAGTTCGCCGGCCGTCCGCCATGGGGTCGCCGGCCGCCATGGGCTCGGCGCAGGCATGTGGGCTGGCCGCCCGGCGCTGTGGCCGGGGCGCTGCTCTTCCAGGTGCTCGGTGTCCGCAACGTCGAGGTGCACACCGATCTCCTCGCGCTGGTCTACGCGCTGTCGCTGATCGGGCCACTCGCTCTCCTCTGGCGCCGGCGCGCGCCGCTCGCGGTCTTCGCGGTGGCGGTCTCCGCGTCGATCGGGATCGCGACGGTCGCCGCGCCGCACTGGACTTATGCGGTTGCCCCGCTCGTCGCGTTGTTCTGCCTCTCCGGGGCGGGCCGTCACCGGACCGCTTTCGTGGCGGCCGGCGTCGCCTTCGCGGCCTATCTGGCGGTCATGTTCGCGCTTCTGGAGCCGCTCGGTCTCCCGGGCGACCCGCCCCGCCTGCGGCAGGCGTTGCTGCTGGCGGGCGGGCTCGCCGGTGCGGTCGTGACCGGTGCGGCGGCCCGGGGCTATGCCGAGCAGGCCGCTGCCATGGAGAGGTTCCGGGCCGAGCAGGAGCGGGCCGAGGAGGAGCAGGCCCGGGCCCGTGCCGAGCAGGAGCGCCGGCAGGCCTCCGAGGAGCGGCTGCGGATCGCCAGCGAGCTGCACGACGTGCTCGGTCATCACCTGTCGCTGATCAACGTGCAGGCCGGTGTCGGGCTGCACCTGATGGACAGCCGGCCGGAGCAGGCCCGGGAGGCGCTGGCGGCGATCAAGACGGCGAGCTCGGAGGCGCTACGGGAGGTGCGGTCGGTGCTCGACGCGTTGCGCACCGAGGGCGAGGCGGCGCCCCGGCAGCCCGCGCTCGGCCTGAACCGGCTCGGCGAGCTCACCGCGGACGCCGGGATCCCGGTGCGGACCGAGGTCATGGGCGAGCCGCGCGAGCTTCCCGCCGAGGTGGATCGGGCCGCCTACCGGATCGTTCAGGAGGCGCTGACGAATGTGCGGCGCCACGCAGGGCCGAAACCGGATGCAACGGTCTCCATCGGTTACCTGCCGTCGTACCTTCATTTGTCGATCAGAAACGATGGGCCCGTGGTGCGCGCATCGGAGGGAGAGGCCGTGGCCGGCAGCGGGCAGGGGAGTGGCATCGCCGGGATGCGAGCGCGTGCGGAGAGTCTCGGCGGTCGGCTGGAGGCGGGTCCTCCGGCGGGCGGCGGCTTCCTGGTGTCGGTGATGCTGCCGGCGCCGCACATGTCTCCCGAGCCGGGCGGCCCCCTCCCGCCGGATGAGCCTTTCCCGCCGGACGAGCCTTTTCCCGGGGACGAGCCCTTCCCGGAGGACGAGTCTTTCGCCACGGGGTCCGGTCGGGATGCGGCGGGTGAGGCGCGGTGATCTCGGTGGTGCTGGCGGACGACCAGGCGCTGGTGCGGGCCGGGTTCCGGGCGTTGCTCGACGCGGAGCCGGACATCGCGGTGGTCGGTGAGGCCGCCGACGGGGTTCAGGCGGTCGAGCTGGTCCGGAGCAAGCGGCCGGACGTGGTGCTCATGGACATCAGGATGCCCGGCGTCGACGGACTCGAAGCGACCCGCCGGATCGCCGCGGACGCCGAGCTGGCCGGGACGCGGGTGGTCATCCTGACGACGTTCGAGCTGGATGAGTACGTTTTCGAGGCGCTGCGCACCGGCGCGTCGGGGTTCCTGGTGAAGGACACCGAACCGGTCGAACTGCTGCGGGCGGTGCGCGTGGTGGCGGCCGGGGAAGCGCTGCTGTCGCCGAGTGTGACGCGGCGGGTCATCGGCGGGTTCATGGCGGGGACCGGGCGCGGTCCGACGCCGGAGCCGTCGTCCCAGCTGGAGCAGTTGACCGAGCGAGAGAAGGAGGTGATGGTCCTGGTCGCTGAGGGCCTGACGAACGACGAGATCGCCGGACGCTTGATGATCAGCCCGGCGACCGCGAAGACACACGTGAGCCGGACGATGATCAAGCTGGGCGCACGTGACCGGGTGCAGCTGGTGGTGCTGGCCTACGAGTTCGGCCTGATCCGCCCCGGCTGGCTGACCGGCTGACCGTTGTCACCAGCCGGGGATCATGCCTTCGCCCGGTCCGGCGAACCAGGCTGGGGCCTCCTCGGCCAGGGCCGTGCGGATGCGGTGGTGGGCGTAGGGGTTGAGCTCCGGCATGGCGTCCAGCGGGAACCAGCCGACCTGCAGGGACTCGGAGTCGTTCACGCGGGCCTCGCCGCCGACCGCTCGGCAGCGGAACCAGGTGTTGACCATCTGGCACTCGTCGCCGTTCGGGTAGGTGACCTCGTGCAGGGCGATTCCGGCCAGGCGCTCGATCTTCACCTGGACGGCGGTCTCCTCCTCGACCTCGCGGATCACGGCGTCGGCGGGTTGTTCGCCGGGGTCCATGATTCCGGCGATCAGAGTCCACCGGGCGGTGTCGCTGCGCTGGTGGAGCAGGATCTCGCCGCGATCGTTGAAGACGACAGCGGTCACCGTCGGGAACATGATGAGGCCGGTGCCGACCTTGGCGCGCAGGTCGGTCACATAGTCGGAAGCAGGCACGCGGAAAACCCTAGTGCCGCCGCGCCAGCCGGTCCGGCACGCCGCACCGCCGCCAGCTGGTCTGGCACGGCACACGCGCCGCGCCAGCTGGTCCGGCACGGCGCACCGCCGCGCCAGCCGGTCCGGCACGGCGCACCGCCGAACCCGCCTGCCACGGGGCGGCTGGGGTGGGGTCAGCTGGCGGCTAGGACTGAGCGGTTTCGGCCGGCGGCCTTGGCCTCGTACAGGGCTGCGTCGGCTACCCTCAGCAGCTCCTCCGGGTCGGTGCCGGTGGCGGCTCCGACCGAGACCGTCACGGCCAGCAGCATGTCGTCGTCGGCCTTCACCGGTAGGCCCGCCACGGCGGTGCGGATGCGTTCGGCGAACGCGCGCAGGGCCGCGGGGCTTGTGTGCGGGGCCAGCACCACGAACTCCTCGCCGCCGTACCGTCCGACCACCGAGCCGGCCCGGGCGTTGGCGGCCAGGCGGTCGGCCACCTCGCGCAGGATGCGGTCGCCGGCCGGGTGACCGTAGGTGTCGTTCACTCGCTTGAAGTGGTCGACGTCGATGACGAGCAGACCCGCTTCGTACCCGTTACGGGAGGCTCGGCGGCACTCCACCGCGAGTGTCTCCTCGAACGCCCGGCGGGTGCGCAGGCCGGTGAGGCCGTCCGTGACCGCGGCCTGGCGCTGGCTCGTGATCAGGCCGGCCATCCGGGCCAGGACCAGCAGGAACATGACGGCGCAGGAGGCGCTCGCCAGCGGGACGCTGAGATCCTCGCCGCGGAGGTGTTCGATCATCTGCACGGCGGGGGCCATCAGCACGGCGATGGCGAGCAGGACCAGGCGGCCCGGCGACGCGTCGGGGATGGCGGTCGCGGTGCGCTGGTCGAACGTACGGATGCCGGGATGCAGCGCGGCCATGGCGAGCAGCCCGAGCGAGGCCATCCACACGGTGTCCAGCCAGGCCGCCGACGTGGCTTCGCCGGTGACCACGCCGAGCACCGCGTAGAGCAGGTCGGCGCCGAACATCAGGACCAGGCTGGTGATCATCAGGTAGAGGACCGGGCCGCGGGTGCCGGCGCCCATCACCAGGCGGATCGCCAAGATCAAGAGCATCAGATCCAGGACCGGATACGCCGATTCGGTCAACTTGGCAGCGAGCGGCAACTCGGAGTCCGAGGTGAGCGGGTTGACCAGGTAGACCCAGGTCAGCAGCCCGGCGCTGCAGGCGATGATCAGCGCGTCCACCCCGCTCGGCAGGTCCCAGCCGGGAGCGCGCCGCCGGATGAAGATGAGGATCGCGGTCACCGCGAGCGCGTAGTAGACGAAGTACACGACGTCGGCGGGTGTCGGCTCGAGGAAGTCGCCGAGCCAGTCGTCGAAGACGGTCATGCCGTCGCCGACGGCGTAGAGCAGCTGCGCCGCGGCCAGGATCAGCCAGCCCGCCAGATGCGGCGGCCGATGCCGGATCGTGCCGACCACGATGAGGATCGGTGTGCCGATGCTGACGAACATGTACGGGGCGTTCATCAGCAGAAAGTGGTGGTCCGCCCGGCCCAGCCAGATCCGGGCCACCATGCACGCGACCATGACGACGAGCCAACCGTACAACCACCCGACACCGGACGGGGAACGCCGCCGGTCCGACACCTCATCACCCTGCACCTGGCAAGCATTCTCAGGCCGGGTTGTTTTTCGGGTGCGAACCGGGAAGTACCCGGTTGCCGTTGGTCAGTCCGGCGGATCCGTAGGTGTGGCGTAGCCCCCGGTACCGTCGGGTACGAGCCATTCGTCGTCGCATCGAGCGCCGGCCCGGGGTCCGGAAGATGACGGGGCGCACAGCGGGCAACGCAAACGCTCCTCGCTTGACACATGGACTGTGACAGTCTCAGTGTGATCGACTCCGGGGCAGAATGAGGGTTGAGGGGTGAGAACGGACGTGTCGGAGCGCGACCGCCTGGCGCAGGCCGACTCCGGTGAGCAGCCGTGGCGCGCGTGGGGTCCCTACCTGGCCGAGCGGGCCTGGGGCACGGTCCGTGAGGACTACAGCGAGCACGGCACCGCCTGGGATTACTTCCCGCACGACCATGCGCGCTCCCGGGCGTACCGGTGGAACGAGGACGGCATGGCCGGACTCTGTGACGACCGGCAGACGTTCGCCTTCGCTCTCGCCCTCTGGAACGGCAAGGACCCGATCCTCAAGGAGCGGATGTTCGGTCTCGGCGGCGACGGCGGCAACCACGGCGAGGACGCCAAGGACTACTGGTGGTACCAGGACTCGACGCCGACCCACTCGTGGATGCGCTGGCGCTACCACTACCCGCAGGAGGAGTTCCCCTACGACCAGCTGGTCCGGGTGAACGGGCAGCGCTCCCGCAACGAGGGGGAGTACGAGCTCGTCGACACCGGGATCTTCGACCACGACCGGTTCTGGGCGGTGACCGTCGACTACGCGAAGGCGTCGACGCATGACGTCTGCATCGCGATCACGGTCTCGAACCGAGGGCCGGAAGCGGCGACCCTGCACGTCCTGCCGACACTCTGGTTCCGTAACACCTGGTCGTGGGGCATGCCGAACCGGACCGCGCCGGTGATCGAGGGGACGCCGGGGCGGCTGGCCGGGACGCACAAGTCGCTGGGCGACCTGACCCTGGTGGGCGAGGGCGCACCGGCGGCGCTGATGTGCGACAACGAGACGAACTCGCAGCGTCTGTGGGGACTGCCGGGCCGCAGCCCGTACCCCAAGGACGGTATTAATGACTTTTTGCTGCACGGCATGCCGACGGTGAATCCGGCGGGCCTGGGCACCAAGGGCGCACTGCACTATGAGCTGACGTTACGGCCGGGGGAAACACGGACAATTCGCCTGAGGCTCACTCAGGGGGATGCCGTGGGTGATCTTGGAGCCGACTGGGACACGGTCATGCGGGCCCGGCACGGCGAGGCCGACGACTTCTTCGACGAGGTGATCCCGTCCGCCGCCTCCGACGAGGAGAAATCCGTCGCCCGGCAGGCGATCGCCGGGCTCATGTGGGGCAAGCAGTTCTACCACTTCGACGTGAAGCAGTGGCTGGTCGGCGACCCCGCCAACTCGCCACCGCCACCGGGCCGGCGCTACGGGCGCAACAACGGCTGGTGGCACATGAACAGCTTCGACGTGATCAGCATGCCGGACCCGTGGGAGTACCCCTGGTACGCGGCCTGGGACCTGGCCTTCCACTGCGTCAGCATCGCCCGCGTCGACCCCGGTTTCGCGAAGTCCCAGCTGCTGTTGCTGCTCCGCGAGTGGTACATGCACCCCAACGGCCAGATCCCGGCGTACGAGTGGTCGTTCGGTGACGTGAACCCGCCGGTGCACGCCTGGGCGGCGCTGCGGGTCTTCGAGATCGACGGGTCGAAGGACCACGACTTCCTGTCCCGGGTCATGCACAAGCTGCTGCTCAACTTCACGTGGTGGGTGAACCGCAAGGACGTCGGCGGCAACAACGTCTTCGAGGGCGGCTTCCTCGGCCTGGACAACGTCGGCCCGTTCGACAGGTCCGCCGCGCTGCCGGTCGCCGGTGTGCTGGAACAGTCCGACGGCACGGGCTGGATGGCGATGTACGCCCTCAACCTGCTCGACATGGCGATCATCCTGGCGCTGCACGACGCCGCGTACGAGGACATGGCCACCAAGTTCTTCGAGCACTTCACGTACATCGCGGAGGCCGCGTACCGGCAGGGCCTCTGGGACGACGAGGACAGCTTCTTCTACGACGTGCTGCGGCTGCCCGACGGCCACAAGGTGCCGCTCAAGGCCCGGTCGATCGTCGGCCTGCTGCCGCTCGCGGCCACCACCCGGCTCACCTCGAAGACACTGAACCGGCTACCGAGCGTCAACTCTCGGGTGCGCTGGATGCTGCACACCCAGCGCGATTACGGCGACGTGATCAGCGCCCGGCGTCTGGGCGGCGCCGACCGCCGGCAGCAGCGGCTGCTGAGCATGGTGGGTCAGGACCAGCTTCTCCGGATCCTGGCGCGTCTGCTCGATCCCGAGGAGTTTCTTTCCGAGTACGGGTTACGTACGCTCTCCCGCTCCCACCTGGAGAAACCGTTCACCGTCTCGCTGGGCGGCTCCGACTTCACCGTCGGCTACGAGCCGGCCGAGAGCACCAGCGGCCTGTTCGGTGGCAACTCGAACTGGCGCGGGCCGATCTGGATGCCCGTGAACTATCTGCTGGTCCAGGCCCTCCGGGAGTTCGCCGAGTTCTACGGTGATGACCTGAAGGCGGAGTACCCGACCGGCTCGCACGTGAAGGTGCCACTCGGCGCGATCGCCGATGATCTCTCGCGACGACTGATCGCGCTGTTCCTGCCCGATGAGTCCGGAAAAAGGCCGATCTATGGGGCGACCGAGCTCTTCCAGACCCATCCGGACTGGAAGGATCTCGTCGTCTTCCCGGAGTACTTCCACGGGGACAACGGAGCCGGGCTGGGCGCCTGGCACCAGACCGGATGGACGGCCCTGGTCGTCGATCTGATCTTCGAACTGCATCGGTAGAAATTTTTCGCTTCGGCGTGCAACCTTCTCGACGGCTGCCACCGTTCCACACCCGTCGAAGGAGGTAGCCGATCTTGAACGCCGAGGAAGAGGAAGGGTTCCGCCAGTTCGTCGCCGCCCAGCTCGGGCCGCTGCGCAAATTGGCGTACCTGACTTGCGGCAACTGGCACACGGCTGAGGACGCCGTGGCCACCGCCCTGGCAAAGCTCTACCCGCGCTGGCGCAAGCTCGACCGGCCGGACCTGTACGCCAAGACCATGGTGTACCGGGCCGCCGTCGACGAGACACGCCGGCCATGGCGCCGGGAACGCTCCGCGGGCGACGAAATGCCGGACATCGCGCAGCGTGACCCGGCTGCGGCAACCGACGAGCGCCTCCGGGTTCAGGTCGCTCTGCGCGCCGTGCCCCGCAAGCAGCGCGCCGCTCTGATCCTCCGGTACTACCTCGGGCTCAGCCTCGAGGAGACCGCCGGGGTGCTGGGAATCTCCGTCGGCACCGCCAAGAGCCAGACATCGCGCGGTCTCAGCCGCCTGCGCGAGGTGCTGGCCGCCGAGAGAATCGACCTTCAGGTCGCGAACATCGAGGAGTTGACCCGTGCGGTTGCATGAGGTGGTGGATCTGGCGACGTCCGACGCTCCGCCGGACCGGAACACGATCGACGAGATCGTCGGCAAGGGTCGTCGTGTGCAGCGCCGCCGCCGGGCCGGTTTCGCGGGCGCGGGCGCGGCCCTCGCGGTGGTCGCGGTGAGCGCCGCGGTCGCCCTTCCTTCCCTTTCCCGGGGTACGGGGGAGACAGTCGCCCCGCCCGCCGCCGCTCCGGCCGTCAACGCCGCGCCGGTGGCGAACTGGCAGTTCCCGGACGACCCGTTCACGTTCACGTTCGACGCGTTCGAGGTCGGCCGCTGGAAGGTGGCGGCGCCGATCGTCGCGTCGACGTCGTACCAGATCGCGTCGGTGTACCTCGACGGCCGGAAGACCAACGACCGTTCGGTCACCGACGAGGAAGCCGCCGAGATGGCGAAGAACCTCGAGCTCAGGAAGCAGGGCAAGGCGCGCGCCGGGGAGCCGGAGAAGATCATCTACGCGTACCTGGTGCTCTACCGGCCCGGCGCGTTCGACCCGGCCAAGCTCTCCGGGGCGAAGCAGCTCACCGTGGACGGCAAGAAGGCGTACCAGACCTTTGGTCCCGGCCACGGTGGGATGGCCCAGCGGGCGCTGGCGTGGGAGTACGCCGACAACGCGTACGCGGTGCTGGAGACCCACTCGAACGGTGACGACGACCCGTCCGCCGAGGAGATGCAGAAGATCGTCAGCGGTCTGAAGCCGTCCGCCAAGCCGGCCAAGGCGACACTGCCGTTCACGCTCGACTACGTGCCGGCCGGATACCAGCCGGTAGAGCTCGGCGTGCATGCCATGTCCGGCCTCAACGGCATCGCGGCGGCCCGCGAGGGCGACTACGGCGGCGCGATCTTCTCGAACAAGCCGCCGGCCACGACCGGTCTGATCGAGCCGTACGGTGGCGTCGACGGGGCGAACCTGCCGAACAGCTTCGAGATCTTCGTGGTGCCGGCCGAGAACTCGAACCAGACCACCGGCACCACCGAAATCAAGTGCGGCAACGGGTTCTGCACGCACCGCAGCCCGGACGGCAAGGTGAGCATCCAGGTCGCGAGCGAGGGTCGTCTGTCGGACGCCGAGATGACGAAGGTCCTGAAGGGCCTGAAGCTGGCCGACGTGAAGGACGACTCCACCTGGACGGATGCCGCTACAGCTCTGTCGTAGGTCGCGGGGGTGAGACGGCCGGGTCGCTTGTCAGCGGCCCGGCCGTTTCGGTGGTCTGATCTGTCTGCTGCGGCTGTTGTTCTACCGCGGCTTTGTTTCACCGCGGCTTTTGTTCTACTGCAGCTGGCGGGTGTCCGCGCGGGCGACGATCGCCTCGGCGACGTGGCGCAGCTGCTCGTCGTCCGGGTGGAAGCCGGCGGCGATGTCGGGGTGCAGGCCTGCCTTCGCCTGTTCGAGCAGCATGCCGGTGACCTGCTCGACGCTCTCCCCGGCGTACTGTTGCTCGATCTTGACGGTGGCGGCGTGAAGGGCGGAGGTGAGCTGGTCCTCGAGCGGACCGCGAAGCTTTTCCTCCACCGGGTTGAGTGAACGCGGATCCAGGGTGACGTGCGGCTCAGCCAAGGCTCTCTCTCCTCGCCGGTCGTGCTCTTCGCCGGTCGTGCAACGCCGTGCGGATTGCCCGCCGGCCGGCGCCGGCAAACCCGCCCGAGGTCAGCGGTGTCCCGGTGTCACCTCGAAGAATGACCGGCGCTGCGGGTTCGCGTCCGGATCTCGGGGCCTCAGCCTTTCCAGCGCCGCGCCGATGGTCCTCGGCGGCCAGGCTGTGGGGTGCCGGGCTTCGCTCCAGCCTGCGGCGGTCAGGCGGCTGGGTGCCGGGCTTCGCGCCAGCCTGCGGCGGTCAGGCGGCTCGGGGCCGAGCTTCGCTCCAGCCTGCGGCGGTCAGCGCGGCGCGGACGTCGGCGACCACCTCGTCCGGGCGGTGCCGGACCGCCCAGCCCGGAAAGCGGAGCAGCCGCACCCCACTGATCGCCACCTCGTTGCCGGATCGCATGTCGGCATACCAACCCCGTACCTCCATGTGTTGCGACCCGTCGATCTCCACGTGCACATCCCACGGCTCGAAGAACACATCCCGGTACCGCCTCCGCCCCGCCCGATCCGTCCGCACCGCCTGCCGAGCCGGCTCCGGCAACCCGGCCCGCCGACACAGCCGCACGAACTCCACCTCGTACGCCGACTCGGAACCCCCACCCGCGTCCGCGAGAGCCGCCGCGATCACCCGCCGCCGCCGGACCCGCCGCCGAGCCCGCAACGCGACCCCCGCCTCGTCCACCCCGGCAACCCGCTGCTGAACCGCAGCCGCAACCAGTGTGATCGCCGCCGTATCCGTCAGTGCCCACTGCGCCGCGTCAATCAGAGAGCGGCCGGGCGTGGTGCACGGCACCGCGCCGGTCCGGCAGACATCGGCGTCGGAGAGGTAGCGACTGCGATGCACGACGACGTTCCACGGCGGATCCTTGTCGGTCAACCGAGCCGGAAGGATGACGTGAATGGGACCGGCGTCGCCAGGTGACCCAGGCGTCTTCAGGCCGAGAACTCGCAGGGCGGTCACGCCGGCGAGAAGCGCAGGACGGCCGTTGCCAACGGCGAGGCTGGCGATCCACCACTGCTCTATCTCGGTCACGGGGCCGGTGTGGGTGAGGTAGACGCCGAGATGCATGCGCTGCCAGCGCCCCGACTCGACGCGGTGCCAGATGGCGCTTTCGCTGAGGTGCCGGCGGGCCTGTCGCCAGGAGATCACGCCGTGCTGGCGCTGCAGGATGCGTGCGATCGGAGCGCCGTGAGCTGTGGTCATGGCCTCAGCATCCCGAGTTCGTGCGGCCCTGGGTCGCCCTGTGGACAGCGCGGCAGGTCCGGTGAGCGCCTGTGGATAACCGTCGACGGGACGATGCGTGGACGAGAGCACACGCTGCGGACCCGCAGCGTGGATGGGGTCGCACACTAGTCCCGGTCAGCGTCGATGAAGTCGCACATTGCCGTTGCATGTGCCCTCACCGCTGCTATGGCGTTGATGAAGTCGCACCGATCGGCTCCGTGTGCCCTGGCCTCCGCTCAGCGAGGCTGAAAGCCCACCGTGGCCCCTCACCCGGCCCAGGGCTCACCGTGTGCGCCCGTCCGGGGTTGAGGAGGGCTCACCGTGTGCGCCCGTCCAGGGTTGAGGAGAGACCACCGTGTGCGCCCGTCCGGGGACGATGCGGGCTCACGGTCGCGCCCGTCCGGGGGCGATGAGGGCTCACGGTGACCCCGGGGGCGGTCTATCGCTCACCGTGTGTCGGGGTCTTGGCGGAGGCTCACCGTGTGCCCGGGTCGCGGGCCGCTGAGGGCTCACCGTGGGCGTGCGTCCGGGGGCGGTGAGGGCACACTGTGGGCCCGGGTGGGGCCGGTGGCCCAAGGTGAGGCTCTCGATCGCCTTGGACCACCGGCACTCTTTCGCTACCCGTTCACGACCGGGCTAACCACGTCGGACAGCAATGGGGTCAACAAGTCGCGCAGGACGTCGATGCCGTCGCGGCTCAGCACCGACTCCGGGTGGAACTGGACCCCGGCGAAGCGGGCGCCCCGCAACGCGTGGATCAGGCCGTCCGCCGGGTCGCAGGCCAGCTCGACGTCACCCTGCGGCGACGCCACCACCCGCCGGGCCGCGCCGAACCCCGCCAGCGCCGGTGAAACGGAACCGTCCTGCCCGGCGGGAGTCGACCCGGGCTGGCCGTGGGCGGCGGGGGTGGACCCGGGCTGGCCGTGGGCGGCGGGGGTGGACCCGGGCTGGGCGTGGGCGCCGGGCGTGGTGTGCGCGGCGGCGAGCGGGCCCCGGTGCGGGGACGGGACGGGCGGGGCGGTGGCGGCGAAGCTGGAGTAGAAACCGACCCGCCGCTGGGCGCCGAACAGGTCGATGTCGCGGGCCAGGCCCTGGTAGGGCGAATCCCGCCGGACCAGCGGCAACCCCAGCGCCGACGCCAGCACCTGCTGACCCAGGCAGACGGCGAAGAGCGGGCGGCCGGCGGCCAGCAGGGAGCGGACCAGCGCGTGCAGGGCCGCCATCTTCGGGTCGGCGGTGTCGGCCGGGTCGCCGGGGCCGGGACCCACCACGACGAGGTCGGCCGGGGGCGCCGGCGCGGACCAGGGGACAACGGTGACGGACAGGCCGAGCGCCTTCAGCTGGTGGGCGAGCATCGCGGTGAACGTGTCCTCACCGTCGACGATCACGGCGGTCCGGCCGGTCAGCGCGGGCACCTCCAGGGCGCCGGGCTGCCGGGAGTCGAGCCAGAAGCGGGCCAGATCGGTGTTGCGGGCGGCCAGCAACCGCTCGGCTTCCGGGGACTGCGCGGATTCCCGTACCGAAGGGGAAGCGGATGTGAAGGCACCCAGAATGCCCGCCGCCTTGGTGTGGGTCTCGGCGATTTCGCCGGCGGCCGTGGAATGCCGGACCAGTGTGGCGCCGACCGGAATGCGCAGGGTGCCGTCGGGGGCGATTTCCGCGGTACGGATCAGAATGGGCGCGTCGAGTGTCTGCCGGCCGGCGGAATCGTGGTCGAGCAGAGCCAGTACCCCGGCGTAATAGCGGCGGCCGCGCTGTTCGTGGCGGGCGATGACGCGGCAGGCGTTCTCGATGGGGCTGCCGGTGACGGTGGGCGCGAACATGGTTTCGCGGAGCACGTCGCGCACGTCGAGGGAACCGCGGCCGGCAAGCAGGTATTCGGTGTGGGTGAGGTGGGCCATCTCCTTGAGGAACGGGCCGGCGACCTGGCCGCCGTGTTCGGCGACGGTGGCCATCATTTTGAGTTCCTCGTCGAGGACCATGTAGAGCTCTTCGATTTCTTTGGGGTCGCGCAGGAAATCGAGGATGTCGCCGGAGCCGTTGCGGAACGTGCCGCTGATCGGGTTCATCATGACGATCCCGTCGGCGACGCTGACATGCCGTTCCGGGGTGGCGCCGACGAGCGTACGAGTGCCGGTGTGCACCAGGAACGTCCAGTAGGTTCCCTGCTCGGAGGCGAGCAGCCGGCCGAACGCGGCCCGTGCCGCCTCGACCGGATCGCCGTCGACGGTGCCGGTCCAGGTGCGGTGAATGACGAAGTTGGCGCCCTCGCCGTGGCCGATCTCGTCGCGCAGAACGCGTTCCACGATCGTGCCGTATTCGTCGTCGCTGATGTCGAATCCGCCGTCGCGCACGGTCAGGTCGCCGGGCGGGAAAGCGTCGAGCGGTTGTCTTTCGATCGAGTCGACGAGAAGGCATTCGAGCGGTGTCCCGTCGTCGACGCAGTCGAAACCGCGTTCGGCGATCTGGCGGAACGGAATCACCGCGAGAACGGGCCGGCCCGGTTCGAGAGGGATCGCGGCGAGCGTTTCCGCCGTCACGACGGTTCCGGTCAGCACTTCGACGTGGTCGGCGCCGTCGCGGTGGAGCAGAGCGAATGGCATGTGGTCCTCGTTTCTCGGCGAGGGCCGCCGGTCGAGGATCGGCACATGCGAAACGGCCGCCTCGAGTGAGGCGGCCGCGGTGTGCTGTGAAGCGCGCGGGAAGTGGGCCGCCGGTCAGGCGGGCCACCACATCATTTGTGCGCGCATGGCGGAGAGCTTACGGCCTGACGCGCCCGACGCGCCAGGCCCGCCGTGCCGGGCGTGTCAGGCCTGCCGTGCCGGGCGCGCCAGGCCTGCCGTGCCGGGCGTGTCAGGCGAAAGCCATCTGCACGGCTCCCCGCGCCCACCGCATCCGGCCGATGGCGCAGTCCGGGTGCTCGCCGAACTCCTGTGCCACCCGCTCGGCACAGCCTGATTCCCCGAGCCGGTCGACCGTGGCGGTGACCGCCGCCCGGATCAGCTCCGGAGTCGGCTGCTGTGAGCGCTGCACGTCCGAGGCGAAGAGCGCTTCGGAACGTACGTCGTCGATAATCGCGTTCATCGGGTCCTCCCAGCCGTTCATCAGCGCGATGTGTCGTCCCGTACAGGACATCGCCCTGGGGATGCATTGGCGGGGCTCCTCGGTTGCCGCCGGGTTGCGCTGGGGCTTTTCGGTGCGAGGCGTTCGGCTCCGGGGCCGGAATTAACGCGATATCGTCCGGTAAAAGGGTCGAGGGGGGAACTGCCGTGACGACGGTCCTGGTGGCCGACGATGATGCCGACATCCGCGATCTGGTGGCGTTCAAGCTGGAACAGGCGGGACTCGAGGTCATCACGGTCGGAGACGGGCAGGCCGCCGTCGAAACCGCACGGGCGCATCACCCGACCCTGGCGGTGCTCGATGTCTCGATGCCGGGGCTGTCCGGCATCGACGTCTGCCGGACGCTGCGTGCCGAGCCCGGCACCGCCGACATGCTGATCATCATGTTGACCGCTCGGGTGCAGGAGCAGGACGTCGAGGGCGGGTTCAGCGCCGGCGCCGACGATTACGTGACGAAACCGTTCAGCCCGCGGGAACTGGTTTCCCGGATCCAGGCGCTGCTGACCCGCGCCCGCGCCTGAATCCGGGAGACGTCGCTCTAGTCGTTCGCCTCGGACACCAGCTTGTCCAGCTGACCGGCCCGCAACGGGCTGCCCGGGAATGTCGCCATGCGGCTCAGCGGCAGGCTGCCCAGCATCATCATCATGGCCGGGTCGGCGGTCAGAGCCGCCATCTGGCCTCCCTCGGTGCCCGCATCGGCGGTCGCGGCGGCGAACGCGGCGCCCAGCAACTCGGCACCGCGCGGGTCGGCGAACCACTCACCCACGCTGGACTCCGCGGTCAGCGGCACCCGAGCCGCGTCGGCGGGCACCTCCAGCGTCACCTCGGAGCGGATGTCGCGGGAGGAGGCACCGACGGCCACGTGGTAGGTGCCGCCCTCGACGACCCAGCGGCCCAGGCGGGTCTCCCAGTAGGCCAGGTCCTCCCGATCGATGGTGAGCACGACCTCGGTGGTCTCGCCGGCCGGGATCTCGACGGAGGCGAACGCCTTCAGCTCGCGCGGCGCGCGGCGCACCCGGGAACCGGGGAGCGACACGTAGACCTGGACGACCTCACGCCCGTCACGGCGACCCGTGTTGGTGACCGGGACGCGCACCTCGACGCCCGTCGCGGTGGCGGTGGCCGTGGCCGCGCCGTAGCCGAAGGTCGTGTACGACAGACCGAAACCGAACGGGTACGCCACCGCCTGCTCGCGGGCGTCGAATCCCCGGTAACCCACGTGGATGCCCTCGCCGTACCGCACGTGGCCGTGCTCGCCGGGGAAGTCCAGGTAGGAGGGGTGGTCGGACAGCTTCAGCGGGATCGTCTCGGCGAGCCGGCCGGACGGGTTGACCCGGCCGAACAGCACGTCGGCGAGGGCGCTGCCACCGGCCTGGCCCAGCAGCCAGCCCTCCACCAGGGCCGGGACCGACTCGTCCCACGGCTTGGTGGCCAGGACCGCGCCGTTGGACAGCACCACGACCGTGCGCGGGTTGGCGGCGGCGACCCGCTCGATCAGCGCGAGGTGCGCCGCCGGGAGGTCGAGCGAGTCACGGTCGGCGCCCTCGGTCTCGTGCACGGTGCCGACGAAGACCACGGCGATGTCGGCGGCCTGCGCGGTGGCGGCGGCCTCGGCCAGGAGCGCCTCGTCGGGCTCGGCGCCCTCGACCGTGTAACCCGGCGCGAACGTCACGCCCGCGCTGGTGGCGGCCTGGATCTGGGTGAGCGCGTCGTCCAGCTGGGTCGGCGTGATCTGCGAGCTGCCGCCGCCCTGGTAACGCGGGGTGCGGGCGAACTCGCCGATCACCGCGATCGACACGCCCGAGCCGGGCAGCGGGAGCAGGTCGCCCTCGTTCTTCAGCAGCACGATCGCCCGGCCGGCGATCTCCCGGGCCAGGGCGTGGTGCGCGGCAGCGTCATACCCACCGGCGGGCCGTTGCCCGGCCTTCTCCACCAGCGCGCGTACGCGTTCGGCGGACGCCCGCAGCAGACCCGGCTCGAGCCGTCCCTCCTCCACGGCGTCACGCAGCGTGGCGTCGCCCGCGGCATCCGGCCCCGGCATGGTCAGGTCGAGCCCGGCCGCGATGGCCTTCACCCGGTCCACCACGGCGCCCCAGTCCGACACGACCAGGCCCTCGAAGCCCCACTCGTCGCGCAGGACCTCGGTGAGCAGCCAGCGGTTCTCGCTCGCGTACACCCCGTTGATCTTGTTGTAGGCGCACATCACGGTCCACGGCTGGGACCGGGTGACGACCCGCTGGAAGGCGCGAAGGTACATCTCGCGGAGCGTGCGCTCGTCGACGTCGGCGCTGATCCGCATCCGGTCGGTCTCCTGGCTGTTGACCGCGAAGTGCTTGAGCGACGCGCCGACGCCCCGGCTCTGCAGGCCGCGCACCCACTCGGTGGCGAGCACGCCGGTGAGGATCGGGTCCTCCGAGAAGTACTCGAAGTTGCGGCCGCCGAGCGGGCTGCGCTTCAGGTTGACCCCGGGGCCGAGCAGCACCGCGACGTCCTGCGCGCGGCACTCGTCGCCGAGCGCCTCACCCATCCGGCGCAGCAGCTCCGGGTCCCAGGTGGAGGCGCTGGCGACGGCGGGCGGGAAACAGGTGGCCGGGACGCCGGCGAGCAGGTCGCCGCCGGCGGCCTGCATGCGGACGCCGTGCGGGCCGTCGGTCAGGGTGACGGCGGGCAGACCGGCGGACTCGACCGCGCTGGTGTGCCAGAAGTCGCCGCCGCTGGTGACGGCCGCCTGCTCGGCGGTGCTGAGCTCGGAAGACATGAGACAAGGCTCCCTTGGAGAGAGGCGGACCCGCCGGGAAAGAGGCTTACCTAGTACCTACTAAGTAATTAACTGAGAGGAAACATAGCCCCGCCCCGACCGGCCCGGCAAGGGTTTGCTGATAGGAAAGACGCTGTGAAAACCCAGCCCATCCGCCGTGAGCGGGCCCGGCTGCCGGCCGCCGAGCGGCGCCGGCAGATCATCGAGGTCACCACCCGCCTGATCGCCGAGCGCGGTTTCTGGGGGCTGTCGATGCAGGACGTGGCGGACGGCTGCACGCTGACCGTGCCGGGCCTGCTGCACCACGTCGGCTCCAAGGACAACCTGCTGGTCGCGGTCCTGGAGCACCGGGACGAGACGGACACCCGCACCCTCGCCGCCGAGCTCGGGGTGACCGCCGAGGAGCTGTGGACCGAGGGCCCCGGCGTCACCCTGCGGCAGGTCTGCTCGGCGCTGGTCCGGCGCAACGCGGCACAGCCGGAGATCGTCCGGCTGTTCGCGGTGCTGGAGGCGGAGTCGCTGGCGCCCGGCCACCCGGCCTACCGGTACTTCAAGCTGCGGCAGCGGCGCACCCTGGACATGCTCTCCCGGATCGCGCCGGGCGGCGGTGACGCGGACCGGTGGGCGCTGGCCGGCCAGGTGATCGCGATGATGGACGGCCTGCAGATCCAGTGGCTGCGCGACCCGGCCGCGATCGACCTGGTCGAGTCCTGGGAGGCGGCTGCCGACCGGCTCTTCACGGGACTGTGATCAGGCCGTACCCGATGAATCCGCTCCCAGCCAGGCGCGCACTTCCGCGGCCTCCTCGTCGGTGAGCGCGATCGACGCGGCCTCGGCCCGGTTCAGCACGTTGTCCGCGAACGCGGTGGCGATCTCCTCGGCGACCGGCGGCGGCTGGCGGTAGAGCGGCGCCCCGCCGAACGCGGTGCCCCGGGTGACGAAGGCGATCGAGGCGCGGCTGACGTCGACGCCCTGCTCGGCCAGGCGGTCACGGGCCCAGCGGGTCGCCTCGGTCAGGTTGAAGTGGTGCTCGGCGGCGTAGTCGGCAAGCGCCCGGTAGACCGCCGGCCACATCTCCTTGGGCAGGCGGGGCAGGCTGAGCAGCGCGCTGAGGCGGCCCACCGGCTCGGGCGCGGGGCCGGATCCGCCGGACGACTCGGGCGGGTCGTGGCGGCTCTCGTCCCAGACGAAGTGGTTGGAGAACTTGGCGTGCGCGAGGCCCAGGCTCTCCAGGCCCCGGACGAACCCGCCGAACCCGAACCAGTTCGTCTCGTCGACGCTCGGGCCCAGCTGGCGGCGCAGGTCGTGGGCGAGCGAGGCGAGGTTGAGCGGGGCGGTGGCGGCGTCGTAACGCCAGCGGACCAGGTCGCGGAACTGCTCGTAGGAGACCGGCGTCTCGGCGACCTCCGCGCCCGAGCTGCCCTCCGGCGGCTCCTCGTCGGTCTCCACCGGCTCGCCCTGCACCAGTTCGAGCAGCTCCTGGCTGGTGATCAGACGGTCGGCGACGGCGACGAACGCCTCGGCGGCGTCCGACGGCGAGACGATCGTGGTACGCCGGTCGGACCGTCGCAGCCGGACCAGCAGCGGTGTCATGTCCGAGTCGCCGGACGCGATCACGAATTCCTCGTAGACCACCGGATCGGCCAGGGCGTCGACCGCGTCCACCACCATCCGGATGTCCGCGGCGTTCTTCGTGTGCGTGAGCCTCGGGCAGTCGATCACCTCGAAGCCGGCGTTGACGAAGAACGGGCGGAACTGGGAGTAGTAGAGGCGGGGCTGGCCGGCCTCGGGGTCCGGGTTCGGCACCCAGCCGCCCGGGTTCATGTAGCAGCGGACCACCAGCCAGCGGCGTGGTCCGTCCACGGTGAGTGACGCGGTCAGCCGGGCCAGCCAGGCGGCCGGCTCCTTGGCGAACCTGATGGCCACGTCCGGGTCCTGTTTGATCAGGCCGCTGAACACGTTGTCGAAATCGAGGTAAAGAGCCGCACGCACCCGGGCCATGTCCGTGAACCTACCGTGCCGGGCCGGCTGATGTGCTGGCCCGGCACGGTTTGCCGGTGTCAGCGGCGTGCACGGAGGCCCGCGACCAGCGACACGCCGAGCGCGGCGAGGCCGACCTGCAGCGCCAGCTCGATCCAGTCGACGCCACGGGTGTCGTCGACGCCGATCGCGGCGGCGAGGAACGTGCCGATCAGGGCGGCGACCACGCCGATCGCCAGCGTGAGCCAGATCGAGATGTTCTGCTTGCCGGGCAGCACCAGCCGGCCGAGCGCGCCGATGATGAGTCCGATGATGATGGCGGTGAAGAAGCCGGTCACTTCCACTGCAAGCTCCTCGGGTGGGGTGTTGTACGCCCTCGGTGTTCCCGCCTGATCGCCGTTCCCAAACCGGTTCAGTACGGGATCACGGGCGCCACTACAGCATGACTCTGCTCCGCCACTCTCCGAAACGCACACAGTGGGCGATCCGGGTCCGCCGCGCCGTCGTTGACTGGCCGCGGGCCCGGACACGATCGGAGGCGGCCGGTGCGACTCGGCGAGGTGCTCGACGTCATCGAACGGCTGCTGACCGGGAGTGGTCACCCGGAGATCGCGGCGGTCACCCGGTACGGCGCCGACGCGGTGGCCGGCGGACCGTCCCCGGCGGGCGTCCGGGTGCGGTACACGAGCGGCGCGGAAGCGTACCTGTGGGGTGCGATCTGGCCGGGGGAGAACGTCCTGCCGACGCCGGACGTGCTGCCGTGGCCGGCCCGCGCGGACCGGATCGCGGTGTTCACCGCCCGGTTGCTGGACGCGGCCCGGCCCGCGGCGCTGAGCGAGTGGCACGTGGTGGCGCTGGACGGTCTCGGCCCGCCGGACGCGCGGGGCAAGGCGCCCCGGGGGCTGCGGATCGTGGCGGCCGACGGCACCTCGGTGCTGTTGCGGGCCACCGCCGCGGGGGCGCCCATGCCGGAGCCGGCCGAGGATCCGTACCCGGACTGGACGGTCTAGGAGCCGGACATCGAGGCGCCCTTGCCGTTTCCGGTCACCAGGTAGTCGGTGGCGGGCAGGCCGCCGGAGCTCGTCCGTGCGCCGTCGGTGCCGCCCGGGTCGGTGGACTCGAACGAGGTGCCCGGCTCCTGCCAGCTGTTGCCGTCCGCCTTGGCCCCCGAGGACAGCGAGACCTCGCCCTGATCGTTCTCCGCCGCCACGTTGCGCCGCAGCACGGCCGGCGCGGTGGTCATCGCGAAACCGAGCCCGGTGTTGCGGAACGCGGTGTTGTTGCTCAGCTCGATCGCCGCGACGCTGCCCTCGTCGACGAAGCCGTGACCGTTGTTGCCCCAGGACGCGCTGTGCCGGACCCGGTGCGCGCCGGTGGCGGCAGGGCTGCCGCCGCCGAGCGCGAAGCCGTTCGCGCCGTTCCCGAACGACCAGGTGTACTCGACGCCGACCGCGCCGTTGAAGGCGCCCAGGTTGACGCCGTCGCCGCCGTTGGCGAACGCCCGGTTGCCGCGCAGCAGGTTGCCGCCGCCGTCGCCGAACTGGACGGCCAGGCCGGAACCCCGGTTGTCGTAGAAGTCGCTGTCCAGCACCTGGTTGTCCCTCGTGCCGGCGTCGCGCAGCATCAGCCCGGCGCTCCCGCTGCCGTGGATCACGAGACGCTGGAAGACCCCACCGACACAGGAGCGGCAGACGTACGCCTGATCGGGCGCCCCGGAGATCTCCAGGTCCCGGACCGTCCAGTAGGACGCCTCCTGGGTGATCGCCCACTTGCCGGCCGGGATCGCGGACGCGTCGATCACCGGCCGCTCGCCGCGGTAGCCGGTGAGCGTGACCCGCTGCGCGGCAGTACCGCTCGTAGTAATCGTTATCGGACTCGTCAGCCGGTACGTGCCGCCCCGCAACGCGATCGTCTGCCCCGGCTTCACCACCGCGACCGCCTTGCCGATCGTCGCGAACGGACGACCGATGCTGCCGTCACCGCCGTCGTCGCCGCCCGGTGCCACGTAGATGTCGGCCCGGGTGGCGGCCGGCGGGTTCGCCTTCGCCGAGGACGAGGCGGACGGCGCGGCGGAGGCACTCGGGCTCGCCGCCGCGGACGGCCGGACCGTGACCGGGACCTGCGCCGACGGGGCGGACGGGGGCGGCGCGACCGCCACCGGGGCGTCCGGCTCGGCCGGCTCGTGCAGGACCGCGTAGGCGAAGCCGCCACCGGCCGCCACGGTCACCGCGGTCGCGATCACCAGGGCCTTCTGCTGCACCAGCGCGGTGACGTTCGCGACCATGCTGAGCGCGGCCGGCTGGACCGCGGCGCCCCCGCCGTGCAGGGCGCCCTGGACCGCCGCGGTGAGGGCGGCCGGCACCGGCAGCAGCGTGACACCGAGCAGCAGACGCTCCGGCGAGACCATGCCGGCCTGGTGGACGTGGCACTTCGGGCAGTCGCGCACGTGCCGGGCCAGGCGTTTGCGCCACAGCGAGCCGGTGCTGCCGTCCCAGAACCGGATGGTGTCCGCCAGCTCCGGGCACATCGGACGGGCTCGCAACGCGCGGACCACGCCGCGGGCCAGGTCGAGCTGCGTCTTCATCCGCTGCACCCGGACCGCGGCGTGTTTCGGCTTCACCGCGAGCGCGGCGGCCAGCTCGGCGCGGCTCAGATCGCCCCGGGCCTCCTGCCACCAGAGCGCGAGCAGCTCCCGGTCGCTCTCCTCGAGCCAGCGGCCGGCCTCGGCGAGCTCCCGGCGCTGGTCGGCGACGACCAGCTCGGCGGTGGTCCGCTCGGCGAAGTCGCCGAGCGGGTCGGGCACGTCGACCGGCTCTGTGTGGCGGCGGGCCAGGGTCATCTTCCGGGTGCGCAGATACATCTGGACCCGGCGGTACGCGATGGCGATCAACCATGATCGAAAACGGTCAGGATCGCGGAGGGAGCGCAGACTGCGAATGGCCTGGAGCATGGTGTCCTGCACCAGGTCGTCGACGTCCGGGTGCCCGTTCAGCGCGCGGCCGATGATGTTGTAGATCAGCGGCAGGTGCCCGGTGATCAACTGGTCGAGGGCGCCGACGCTGCCGCCCTGCGCGGCGCGGACCAGATCACTGTCGGGCGCGGTCGCAATCTGACTCTCCGTCACGATCCGCTCTTCTCTGCTGGTCCCCGGCCTCGGTGTGGTCACACGCTGTTACATCGCTCGATCGAGCCGTATCGTGGCACAGGATTTCCGGCGCTGTAAAGTTCGCTTTTCCGGGAAAACCGTTATCCCGCAGGTCGTCCCGCATCTACGACGATGTGAGCGTTCCCAGTTGTTGTCGTACCCCCGGCATAGGCTGCGGTCGTGAGGGGCGAGCCGAGCATCCTGCACGTCGACCTGGACGCGATGTTCGCCGCCGTCGAGCAGCGCGACAAGGTGTCGCTGCGGGGCAGACCCGTGGTCGTCGGCGGCGTGGCGGGCCGAGGCGTGGTGTCCACCGCGTCCTACGAGGCACGGGCCTTCGGCGTGCGTTCGGCCATGCCGATGGCGCAGGCCAGGAGACGCTGCCCACCGGGTACGGCGTACCTGTCACCCCGCTTCGCGGCCTACAAGCGGACCAGCCAGGTGGTGATGGCGTTGCTCGCTGAGGTGACACCGCTGGTCGAGCAGGTGAGCATCGACGAGGCGTACCTCGATCTCACCGCCGGCGACCACGACCTGACGCCCCATGGGGTCACCGAGCTGGGGCTCCGCCTCAAACGTGACATCGCGGACGCCACCGGCGGCGTCACCGGCTCGATCGGCGCCGCCTCCTCCAAGCTGCTCGCCAAGATCGGCTCCGAGCTGCGCAAACCCGACGGCCTGACGGTGGTCACGCCCGGCGAGGAGCTCACGGTTCTGCACCCCCTCCCGGTGGGTGCGCTGGGCGGTGTCGGTCCGGCAACCGAGCAAAGGCTTCACCGCGCGGGGGTACGGTCGGTCGGCGACCTCGCGAGAATCCCCCTCGACGACCTCGTCGACTGGTTCGGCGTGGCGCACGGCAACGGGCTGTTCCGGCTGGCCCGCGCCGAGGACAACCGTCCCGTGGTGAGCGAGCGGGAGGCCAAGTCGGTGTCCGCCGAGGAGACGTTCGACGTCGACCTGGCCGACCCGGCCCGCCTCAACCGGGAGCTCGACCTGCTCGCCGCCCGGGTGGCCGGCCGGCTCAAGGCCGGCGGCCTGACCGGCCGGACCGTCAACATCAAGGTCCGCCATCCCGACTTCACGACCGTGACCAGGGCGGTCACCCGCGACCAGCCGACCGACGACGGCCGCCTCGTGGCCCAGATGGCCCGCCGCCTGCTGGCCGAGGTCGACACGTCGGGCGGGGTGCGGCTGCTCGGGGTGGGCGTGTCGACGCTTGCGGACTTCGCCCAGGACGACCTCTTCTCGACGGGCCTGCTCGACGGCTTCTTTACGTCGCTGCCCGAGCACTTCGCGGGCCCGGCGTCATCGCCTGAGCACTTCGCGGGCCCGGCGTCATCGCCCGAGCCCGTGATGAGCGCGGCCGGCGAGCCGGACCTTGGAGCGGCGGCGGTGGCTCTCGCCGGCGGTGATGCGGAGGCTGCTTCGGGCGATGAGTCCACTTCCGGCGATGGGTCCGCTTCCGGGGTCACGCCCGCCGTGGGTGTGGCTGCACCCGCCACGGGTGTGGCGCCGATTCCGGTGTGGCGGCCGGGCCAGGACGTGCTGCACGACGAGCACGGGGCCGGCTGGGTGTGGGGCAGCGGGCTGGGCCGGGTGACGGTCCGCTTCGAGGGACCGCACACCCCGCCCGGCCCGGTGCGCACCTTCGCCGTCGACGACCTCCGCCTCCACCCCGCCGACCCACCGGATTGGCGGCTCGCCCCCTGACCCGGCGCGGCCGCGCGACTCGCCCTCTGACCCGGCGCGGCCGCGCGACCCGCGGCTTGGCCCGGCGCGGCCGCGCGACCCGCGGCTTGGCCCGGCGCGGCTTCGTGGCCCGCGGCCTGGGCCGGCGCGGCTTCGTGGCCCGCGGCCTGGGCCGGCACGGCTTCGTGGCCCGCGGCCTGGGCCGGCGCGGCCTTTCCAGCCCGGGCAGGGGCGGCGAAAGGCCGGAGGGGTCAGCTGGGGGCGGTGGCTCGTTCGGCGAGGCGGCGGAGCAGGGGTGGGGTGTCGAAGGCGTCCAGCTCCACCTCGATGAAGACCGGGCGGTTCGACTCGGACGCTGCGGTCAGCGCCTTGGCCAGCTCGGTGCCGGTGGCCGCGTGGTGATAATCGGTGTCCGGGCCGGCGAAGGCCGCCACCACGGCACGCCAGTTCCAGTCGGCGACGTCGTTGTAACCGGCGTTCGGGCTCTGCAGCGCGCGCTCGATGGTGTACCCGCGGTTGTTCAGCAGCAGGATGATCGGGCGCAGACCGGCCGCGACGATCGTGCTCAGCTCCTGGATGGTCATCTGCGCGGCGCCGTCACCGATCACCAGGACGGGCCGGCGGTCCGGGTCGGCGAGGCCCTGGCCGAGGACGGCGGGGAGCGCCCAGCCGATCGAGTTCCAGATGGGCTGGCCCAGGAAGACGGTGTCGCCGGGCAGCCGGAGTGCCAGCGCTCCCCAGTAGGAGGTGCCGGTGTCGGCCACGAGAGCGTGCCCGGCGGGGAGCCAGGCCTGCATCCCGGCCCAGAAGGCGTCCTGCGTCAGGACGCGCGACATTTCGGAAATGTCGCCTGCGGTGGGCGCGGTGAGGTCGGTAGCGGTGGAGGCGGTGAGGTCGACAGCGGAGGGCGCCGGCGGGGTGATGGACGCGGCGAGGCCGGTGGGCTCGGCGCGGGTAGTGGGCGCCGCGAGGCGGGCGGGCGCGGGGAAGGTGGTGAGGACCTCGGCGAGGGTGGTCATCGCGTCGGGGAAGAGGACGTTGTCGAAGCGGGTCGTGCCCACCAGCGCCGCCGTCGACAGCAGCTGGACCGTGCGGGCGTCCGGGCGGCGGTGGGTGAAGAAGCCGGTCAGCTCGGCGGTCAGGGCCGTGCCGAGGTGCAGCACCACGTCGGCTGAGTCGATCAGCGACGCCGCCGGGCCGTCGAGCATGCTGCCCGCGTAGAGCCCGAGGTTCCCCTCGACGCTCTCGTCGATCACGCCTTTCGCGGAGAGCTGAGCGGCGACCGGGATGCCGGAGCGGGTCGTCATGTCGGTGACGAGCGTGCTCAGGCCGTACCGGGAGACCAGCTGGCCCACCAGCATGATCGGGCGTACCGCGGGGGTGAGGAGATCGCGCACCGCGGTGCGGAAGCGTTCGACGGCGGCCGGATCGGACGCGGGGGTGAGGGGCTCGCGCAGGGGCGCCGCCGGGATCCGGTGCAGCGCGAGGTCCTGCGGGATGCTGAGGTAGACCGGCTTGCGGTGGGTGAGCGCGGCGAGCAGGACCCGGTCGATCTGCGCGCCCGCGTCGGTCGCGGTCACCATCGCTTGAGCGACGGTCACTTCGGCGTACGCCCGGGCGAAGTGCCGGAAATCCCCGTCGGCGATGGTGTGATGCACGAGCGCGCCGCCCGCCACCGTCGTGGTGCGCGGCGAGCCGACGACGTGCACGACGGGCGAGTCCTCGGCGGCGCTCCCGGCCACCGCGTTGATCGCCGAGAGCTCGCCCACCCCGTACGTGGTGAAAAGCGCGCTCAGGCCGCGCCGCCGCGCATAGGCGTCCGCCGCGTAGCCCGCGCCCAGCTCGTTGGGCGAACCGACCCAGCGCAGGCCTTCGACGAATGCCAGGCCGTCGAGGAGGTTGAGGTTGAAGTCGCCGGGTACGCCGAACAGGTGCTCCACTCCGGCGTGACGGAGGCGGAGTCCGAGGTACTCGGCAACGGTGACGGTCCCATCCAGGTCGATCATGGCGAATAGCGTCCGCACGGCGGGCAGGATGCACAACCGAAGCGCGAAACAGTGGACAAGTTGTGCAATCGAAAGATCATTTAGTGTCGCGCGGTTGTGCGAATGGTGCACGGCGCGGGGGTTGATCCATATCGCCGAATATGGGCGGGTTGGCAAGGCGGGGGCCGGGGAGTAGGAACAGGCAGGGAGGGCTTTCGATGACCGCTGTTGCGCCTCGCCCCGTGCAGACCCGGCCGTGGCCGGTCCGGCGTCAGATCCGGGGTTCCTGGCTGGCTCGCACCATCCGCACCACCGACGCGAAGCAGATCGGGATCATGTACCTGGTCACGTCCTTCGCCTATTTCGTGGTGGGCGGCCTGATGGCGCTGATCATGCGTGCCGAGCTGGCCCGGCCCGGCATGCAGGTGCTCTCCCCGGAGCAGTACAACCAGCTCTTCACCATGCACGGCACGATCATGCTGCTGCTCTTCGCGACGCCGATCGTCTTCGCGTTCGCGAACTTCGTGGTCCCGATCCAGATCGGCGCGCCCGACGTGGCGTTCCCCCGGCTGAACGCGTTCGCCTACTGGCTCTACCTGTTCGGCGGGCTGATCGCGGTGGGCGGTTTCCTGGTGCCGGGCGGCGCGGCCGACTTCGGCTGGACGGCGTACACGCCGCTGAGCGGCGGGCAGCACTCGCCGGGCGTGGGCGGCAACATGTGGGTGGTCGGCCTGGCCATCTCCGGCCTCGGGACGATCCTCGGCGCGGTCAACATGATCACCACGATCATCTGCCTGCGGGCGCCCGGCATGACCATGTTCCGGATGCCGATCATGACGTGGAACATCCTGCTCACCAGCGTGCTGGTGGTGCTGGTCTTCCCGTTCCTGGCCGCCACGCTGTTCGCGCTCGCCGCCGACCGGGTCCTCGGGGCGCAGGTCTTCAACGTGAACACCGGCGGGCCGATGCTCTGGCAGCACCTGTTCTGGTTCTTCGGCCATCCCGAGGTCTACATCATCGCGCTGCCGTTCTTCGGCATCATCACCGAGGTCGTCCCGGTCTTCAGCCGCAAGCCGGTCTTCGGCTACAAGACGCTTGTCGCCGCGACCGTCCTGATCACGATGCTCTCGATGAGTGTCTGGGCGCACCACATGTTCGCCACCGGTCAGGTACTGTTGCCGTTCTTCAGCCTGCTCAGCTACCTGATCGCGATCCCGACCGGGATGAAGTTCTTCGTCTGGATCGGCACCATGTGGCGGGGGCAGCTCACCTTCGAGTCGCCGATGCTGTTCGCCGTCGGGTTCATGGTGACGTTCCTGCTCGGCGGCCTGACCGGGGTGCTGCTCGCCTCGCCGCCGCTCGACTTCCATGTGCACGACAGCTACTTCGTGGTGGCCCACTTCCACTACGTGCTGTTCGGGACGATCGTGTTCGCGGTCTTCTCCGGGATCTATTTCTGGTTCCCGAAGATGTTCGGCCGGATGCTCGACGAGCGGCTCGCCAAGGTTCACTTCTGGCTGACCTTCATCGGCTTCCACGCGACGTTCCTGGTGCAGCACTGGCTGGGCAGCAAGGGCATGCCCCGGCGGTATGCGGACTATCTGGAGTCCGACGGCTTCACGTTCCTGAACATGTTCTCCACGATCGGCGCGTTCGTCCTGGGTATCGCCACGCTGCCGTTCCTCTACAACGTGTGGAAGTCGTACAAGGCCGGTCCGGTGGCGACCGCGGACGACCCGTGGGGCTACGGCAACTCGCTCGAATGGGCGACCTCGAGCCCGCCGCCGCTGCGCAACTTCGACCGGATGCCCCGGATCCGTTCCGAGCGGCCGGCGTTCGACCTCAAGTTCCCGCAGCTTGCCGCGGGTAAGCAGTCGGAAGCGGGTCCGCCGGAGGGTGGGGCTCGGCCGCTGACCGAGGAATCCACCGGTGGCGCGAGCTATCCCGAGGACCGATCGGATCGTTGATTCGAACGGTGATGCGGTGGTCTATCCCTTTTGCCGGTATGCGCTCATAGTGAGTTGTCCATGAGCCTCCCGTAGCTCACAAAGGGTGCATCGCGATGAGAGATCGGACATCTTCCCCACCCGGAAGGCAGACACATGCCGATCGCTCGTCGCCCCATCCCGCTGCCCCGCCGACGGCGCGCGGCGGAGACCGCAACAGCCGCCGTCGTGGCCGCACTCGTCGTACCGGCGGTGCCCGCCGCGGCGGTGACGACCGACTGCCGGACCGCCGCGTTCACCGCCCGCACACAGGCCGACCTCGCCAAGATCGCCGTGCTGGACCCCGGTCCGCTGCACCGTGACCTGCCCGCGCTCGCCGATGTCCGGCTCGGCTCCTCGCGCGGCGAGGCCGACAGCGGCGCCAAGCTGCACAAGGCCGTCGCCACCGCCCGGTACGCCGACGCGAAACTGCTCGGCATCTCCACCGGGCAGGCGTCCGCCATCGCCACGGCGCCACGGAGCAAGGGACCGGCCAGCGTCGACCTCGCCACCGTCGGCGTGGCGGGGCTCGGCGTCGTCAAGTCGGGCACCGCCACGGCGGAGGCCACCTGGGAGGACGGGTACCGGTGCGGCAAGACCGGGCCGCTCACCCGCTCGGCCACGATGCTCGCCGGGCTGTCCGTTCTCGGTGGCAAGCACGGCGCACCGGTCCTGCACGCCGTCGACGACGCGACGCACCTGTCCCGGAAGACCAGCCTGCTGCGGGCCGGGCCGAGCGGCTCCACGCAGAGCGCCACGGATCTCGTCCGGATCAAAGGCGGTCAGGTCGGCGTGCGCGCCGGCGCCGGCGCTGCCCTGGGAGACCTGAGCCTCTTCGCCGGCACGCCGCACGAGATCGGCATCAAGGTGGTCAACCAGGCGACGCTCGAGGTGGTCGCCGCCGCCGATCAGCACAAGTCCCGGGTCGACTACAAGCCTGCCGTGCTCAAGGTCAGCTCCGGCGGCAAGCAGGTCAACGTGCTGCAGGACGCCGGCGCTGACCTGTCGCTCGGGGTGGACGGCTCGCTGAGCCTGCCCGGCGGGCACCACGAGAAGTCCGGGATCGGGGTACGGGTCTCCGTCGGCGAGGCCACTTCGGACATCGGCAAGCGCACCGTCAGCGCTGAGGCGGCTACGGTGCGCGTCGAGGTGACCGTGGGCAAGGCGCGTCTGCTCGATGTGGCGCTCGGATACCTTTCGGTCAGCGCCTGTGCGCCGGGCGGAGGCTCGTCGTCTGATGACCACGGCGATGACCGTGACCGGGGCGACCACGGACCGGGGTCCTCGCCGTCCTCGCCGGGTGGTTCGTCCTCTGGTGACTCGTCCTCTGGCGGGTCTTCTTCCGGCGGGTCTTCTTCGGGCGGCTCCTCTTCCGGGGGCTCTTCCTCCGAGGGTCCGCAGGGTTCGGCGCCGGCCGACTCGGCCTCGGCTTCGCCTTCGGGCTCGGCCTCGGCTTCGCCGTCGGTTTCGGTCAAGCCGGTCGCCCTGGGCGAGCCCCTTCCGGCCAACGGGGGTACGGGTGGCGGAGCTCTCGCGCTGACCGGCACCAACGTGGCCGTGCTGGTGATCGGGGGAGCCGCGCTGGTGCTGTTCGGGGTGGGGGCGCTGATGCTGGGCCGCCGGCGCCGGAGCGTCTCGGGGAGCTGATCAGCTTCGCCGCGGTGATGTGATGCGACTCGGCCGGTCCGGTTCTCCGGGCCGGCCGGGTCGTTCGGCCCATGATCACTAGACCGGGCGGCCATCCGGCGGATTTGGGGCGCCGACCTAAACTGGGATCGTGCAGCCGCAGAACATCCCGTCCCGCGACTCGATCCATCGGGCGGCGGCCGAGTTGTTCGTCCGCGACGGCTACTCGGGCACCACGGTGCGCGGCATCGCGGCGGCGGCCGGGTGCGACCCGGCGCTGGTGATCCGCCACTTCGGATCCAAAGAGGGCCTCTTCCTCGCCACCGTCTCGGTCTCCAGCGAGCTGCCCCGGATCCTCGCCGGACCGATCGAGTCGATCGGGCGGGAGCTGGTCCGCTTCGTCCTGGACGCGTCGGACCGCCCGGTCGCTGGGATCTACCGGGCGATGCTGACCGCTTCTGATCGGCCCGAGATCAAGCAGCGGCTGCGGTCGTCGATGCACGATGTCTTCGTCGCCCCGCTCGCCGACCGGATCGGCGGCGCCTTCCCGGAACTGCGTGCCCGTCTCGTGGCGGCGCAGTTCGCGGGTCTGATCAACGCGTACTGGCTGGTCGCTGATCCGGTGCTGAGCCGCGCCGACCGGCCGGCGATCGTCGCGCTGTACGGAGACGCGATCCAGCGGCTGCTAGACAGTGACGACCCCGTCGCCGGAGAAGCCTGAGTCCCAGTCGGTGGCGCCGGGCAGGCTCACACCCGCCGGTCGCGCCGTCGCCGATCAGCTTGACGGCGACGGAGGCTGATTGGCCATCTTCTGCCGAAATTTCGGGAATGTCGGTCTGGTGCGGGCTCGATGACCGGGGCGCGCGGCCGGCGGCGTGGGGAATTGCGGCGTCCCTCGGCTGGTGGCGATGCTGGGCGAAGACCCAGCCGCGCAGCAGGACGTAGCGGAGGCCGCCGATCAGGCTCCCGGTGAGGGCCAGGATCAGCGCCTCCTCCAGGGAGGTCGGGTGCGGCCCGGCGATGCCGGTGAACCATGGCGCGACGACCAGGTTCGCCAGGTAGACGGCGACCGAGGTGAGGCCGGCTTCCCAGTGCAGCCGGCCGATCGCCGAGGTGGTGACGTTGAAGGTGACCCGGCGGTGCGCCTCGGTGTTCAGGGGCGTGATCGCTAGGAGCGCGATCCAGCTGGCCCACGTCGCCGGGGCGATGCCGCGCACGCCGACGTAGACGAGGGTCTGCAGCACCGTGCTGAGGGCACCCACCAGCATGAACCAGAGGAGCTGGCGGGGCAGGGTGGCGAGCCGTGGCATGACTAAGCGCTTTCGGACAGCAATGGTTACCGTCGTAGTGTCAACATTGTTGACGGCCCCCGTCAACTATGTTGACGGCGTGACGAGGCTTACCCGTACCCCTGGGTCGTGATCTTTTGACTGTGATGTTTGCGCAGCTCAGAGGTGGTTCCTGGTCGGGTGGCGGGACGCGGGCGTGGCCACACTGCAACCTGTCCGTGATCGGACAGGCGGCGGATCCGCAGCGGGGGTACATACCTCTGCGGCGAGAGGAGCGCGGATGAGCGCGGGCAGGTGGTACGGCGTCGCGGGCGCAGCCGTCGGCGAGTGGCGGGACCGGCTGGTCGCTCTCAGTCACAGCCTCCACGACGAGCCGGAGGTGGCCTTCGCTGAGCACGCCTCGGCGGCCAAGCTCGCTGAGCTGATGCGGTCAGCGGGGTTCAAGGTCACCGAGGGCGTCTGCGCGTTGCCGACCGCGCTCACCGCGGAGTACGGCGACGGCGACCTGACCGTCGGACTGTGCGCGGAGTACGACGCGCTGCCCGGAATCGGTCATGGCTGCGGGCACAACGTGATCTGCGCGATCGCGGCCGGCGCGGCGATCGGGCTCAAGGCCGTCGTCGATCGGTACGGGTTCCGCGTCAAGCTGCTCGGCACTCCGGCCGAGGAGATCGGCGGTGGGAAACAGTTGATGGTGGAGCGCGGCGCGTTCGATGACGTGACCGTCGCGATGATGGCGCATCCCGGGCCGATCGACACCGCCGGGGTGCGGGACAGCACGCAGGCGTGCACGCGGTTCGAGGTGACCTATCGCGGACGGCCGGCGCACGCGGCGGGCGCGCCCTGGGACGGTGTGAACGCCGCTGACGCGGCGACCGTGGCGCAGGTGGCGATCGGCCTGCTCCGGCAGCAGGTGCCTCCCCGCAGCCGGATCGCCGGATTCGTCCGCAGCGGTGGCGCGGTCACCAACATCATCCCGGAGGTGAGCGTGCTCGACTACGAGGTGCGCGCGCCCGATATCGATCAGCTCGACGCGCTGCGGCGGAGGGTGCGGGACTGCTTCACGGCGGGGGCGACGGCGACCGGGGCGGAAGTGTCGTTCCGGCAGGCCGGGCCGGACTACGCGGACCTGCGCAACGATCCGTGGCTGATGGAGACGTACGGTGCCCACCTCGCGGACTTCGGGCGGACCGCCGTGGTGCTGCCGCTGGGGGCGAACAGCGCGTCCACCGACATGGGCAATGTCAGTCACGTGGTGCCGTCGATCCACCCGATGATCGCGCTGCGCGGTGCCGAGGCGATGCCGCACACGCACGAGTTCACGGTGGCGGCGCGGACGACTGCTGCCGACGAGGCGGTGATCGACGGCGCGAATCTGCTGGCCCGGACAGCGATCGATCTGGCCCGCAACTCCACCCGCCGAGCAATGTACGTCTCAGCGCGCTGACCGTGCCGCCCATCGCGCCACCGTCCTCCCACGCCACCGTCCTCCCGCGCCACCGTCCTCCCGCGCCACCGTCCTCCCGCGCCACCGTCCTCCCACGCCACCGTCCTCCCACGCCACCGTCCTCCCGCGCCACCGTCCTCCCGCGCCGGCGCGGGACAGCCGGCTCGCCCGTCGCGAGCCCGCGCTACGGGCGGGTGGACAGGTAGTCGGCGAAGGTCCGGGACGGGGCCCACCCCTGCGCGCCGGCCTTCTCCGTGTTCAGCACCACGCTCGTAGTGAGCTGCTCCACCGCGTACCGGGAAATGGTCGTCTCTCGCCGCGTCAGGCGCGCGACCAGGCCGGACACCGCGGCGGCCGCGTGGAATGCCGGAATCGGCAGGTGCTGGACCGGGACGCCGCAGGCCGCGCTGACGATGGCGTCGCGCCGGTAGACCGGCTCGTCCGCGATGTTGTAGGCGCCCGGTTTCCAGGCGCGGGCGGTCAGGCAGGCGTCGGCGAGGTTCTCGACGGCCGTCAGACTGAGCGGAATGTCCGGTCCGGGGAGCAGCGCGCGACCGCCGCGAACCGCTCGGCTCAGGCGGGGAAGCAGGTGCGGGTCGCCCGGGCCGTAGACGGCGCGCGGGCGCAGCACCACCGCGCCCGCCTGCAGCGCGAGACGTTCGCCGGCCGCCTTGGTGCGACCATAAGCGGTCAGGCCGCCGAGCGGATGATCCTCGCGGACGGGTTCGGAGCCCACCGGGGCGTAGACGCTCGCGCTGCTCACCCATACCACCGTTCGTGCGCCGGCGGATGCCAGCAGACGGGCGGTGCCGTCGACGTTCACGGCGTGGAAGGCCGCCTCGGCGGCGCGACCGGGCGGTGGGTCACCCACCGCTGCCGCGAGGTGCAGCACGAGATCGGTTCCGGTCAGATCCGGTGCGGTACGGGTGGCGTCCCAGTACCGGTGCTCCCCGACGGGACCGGGTCGCCGCCCCAGGCAGACCACCGTGGCGCCGGCTGCGGCGGCCGCGCGTGCGACGACACCACCGCAGAAGCCGCTGGCGCCGGTCACGGCGACGCGGAGCCCACGCAAAGAGGGCCGGAGCGTCATCGAGTGGGGGCCAGGATCAGCGACGACCAGCCGGGGAGGGCGCTTCGGCGGTCCGGACGGGCGCTGATCACCTTCGGGCGGTACGGGGCGAGCGCGGCAAGGGTGTCGGCCATCTGGACGCGGGCCAGGCGGGCGCCGGGGCAGGCGTGCGGTCCGGCGCCGAAGACCAGCTGCGCCACCTGGGGTGGTGCGGGCCCGACGGGATCGGGGTCGGTGCGGTGGGCGTCCACGGCGTGCCGGGCGATCAGGATCAGACGGTCACCGGCGTGCACCGGGCAGCCGGCGATCGTGCCGGAAGCGGCGGCAACCCGGGGGAGCAGCGGTGTCGGGGTGGTCGCCCGGAGCAGTTCGGTGACCAGGGCGTCGAGGTCGGTCTCCGCGTAGGGCCAGAACCCGGCGTCGGCACACCAGGCCGCCGCGCGGGGCAGCGCCGCCACCGTGGTGTTGATCGCGGCGACGGCGAGCATCGCGGCAAGCCCGCTGTCGTCCTCGCGCCGGTCGGGTGCACCGCCGTGGCCGGCCGAGATCACGTCGTTGAGGTGGGCGGCCGCCGCCGCGGCGGCTCTGCGGGTGCCGGGCCGACGTGGGCCGGGGAGGTGTTCGCGGGCTCCGGCCGCTGCGGCGTCGCGTGCGGCCGCGGCCAGGTCGCGGCCGGAGACGTCCAGGTTCAGCATCGTGGCCGTCGTCGTGCCGGCCAGGTCCGCGGCGACGTCGACGAGGTTGATCGGGTGGCCGGCCGCCAGCGGGGCGATCCGCTCGGCCAGCAGTCTCGTCCAGATCGGACGGAGTTTCTCGACGCCGTCCGCGCTCAGGGCGTCGGCCAGGCCGCGGCGCGACGAACGGTGGTCGTCGCCCTCCTGGTCGAAGAGCAGACCGCCGCCGGTCAGCCGGCCCGCGGCGCCGCCGGTGGTGCCCTCGGCGGTGCGATCCAGGGGTACCCGGAGAAGGCCGTCGAGGTAGCCGGCCCGGGAGTGGGCGAGGACGGTGCCGCCCAGGCGGACAGCCGGTCGGCGTCGGGTCGCGGCGAGCAGAGCGAACAGCACCGGATGGCTCGTGAGGTAGACGCGCCGGTCACGCCGCCGCGCCCGGCGCATCCCGGCACGGCCCGCAGTCGCGGTCGCATCCACGGCCGCGTGGCCGCACGCGGGGGAAGGCGCCCGGGGAGGGGACGGGTCCGTCATCGGATGTGCACCTCGGCCGGTGTGGCGGGACGCCAGCGCCGGTCCCAGTGCCAGAGCAGGGTGCGCTTCGGGCCCCACGCCCGCAACCTGCGCAGGCTCGACTCGACGACCAGGTCCTCGGCGCGGACGATGCGGTCGGTGTGGCGGCGGGCGCGGTTCAGCAGCGTCACGTCCTCGGAACCCTCCTCCAGTGCCTCCCGTGCCGTGCCGCCGCAGCTCAGGTAGAGCCACGACGACATCGCGAGATTGTGGCCGTGGACCAGGACGTACGGCGAGCGGAACTCGGCGGAGCGGTGCGCGCTGCGGTACCGGCCGTAGAGGGCGGCCAGCCGGACGGCCGCCGGATAGAGGGTGCGTTCGGCCCACGACGGGTGCTCGTCGCGGCGGGGGACGCTGCGGCCGCAGACCATTTCGGCTCCGCCGTCCAGGTACGCCCGTGCCGTCGCCACCCAGTCCGGTGCGGGCCGGCAGTCGGCGTCGGTGCGGGCCAGCTGGGTGGCGCCGGTGGCGATGGCGTGCCGGAATCCGGTGTCGGCGGCTGTTCCGGCGCCGGGGACGGGTTCGGGGACGACGTCGATCGGGAACGGCGCCGTGGCGGCGAAACGAGTCACGACCGCGGTGGTGTCGTCAGTGGACGCGTTGTCGGCGATCACCAGGCGGAAGCGTGTGTCGGACTGGGCGGCGAGCGCCTCCAGCACGCCGGTGATCGACGCGGACTCGTTGAACGCGGGGATGACGACCGCGAACCGCATGGTCGCTCTGCCTTCCGTCACGTCGGCGGGGTCGAACCGGACGGGGCGCGACGGTTCGGGTGCGGTTGGGGAGTTCATGCGCGTACCCCCGGGGGAAAGCCGGCGGCAAGCCGCGCCGCCGCGGCCCGGTCGGGTTTGCGGGAACGGCCGGCCAGGGGAACGGGCGTGAAGATCACGCGGTCGGGGGTGGCCGCGCCCATCCGGCGCAGGGGCTCGCGGAGGGCGGCGCGGACCGATGACTCGTCGGTGCCGGGACTGATTTCGATCAGGGCTACCAGGTGTTCGTCGCCGTCGTCGGCGGGGATGCCGACCAGCACGGCGAGGGAGACGCCGGGCACGTGGAGGGCGGGTTCGTAGAGGCCGGGATAGATGTTCTCGGCGCGGCGCAGGATCATGTCCTTGGTGCGTCCGGCGAGGACCACGCGGCGGCCGGTGAGGTGCGCTATGTCGCCGGTATCGACCCATTCGTGCGGTTCGTTCCCGAGGTAGCGGTCGCACACGCCGGAGCCGGCCAGCAGAAGCTGCCCGGTGCCGGCAGGGTCGGCCGACGAGGGGGAAGACGTCGGCGGCGGAGAAACGCCGGGTGACGGGGGAAAAGGGGAAGCGCCGGGTGGCAGGAGCTGGGCGCGGACGCCGGGCAGCAACTCTCCGACCAGGTCACCGGGCTCGTCGAACGCCGCCTTCTCGGTCGCCTCGACCGCAGCGGCGGGAAAGACCTCGGTCAGCGCGTAAACGCACCACGCCTCGTCCGCCCCCGCCGCCCGGACCCGGCTGAGCAGCTGCGCGGAGACCGGCGCCGATCCACTGTAGACCCGCCCGGTGAGCGGAACCCCGGCGTCGAGCGCGGACCGCAACTGCGGCGGTGTCAGATATGTCGCCTGCGGGCGCAGCTCCCGGACCTGCTTCGCCAGCGCCCTCGCACGCCGCGCCGGCAACGCGACCGGCGCCCCCGCCGCCAGCGCCGGCAGCATCACGAAGAACGTCCCGCCGAGGATGGGCAGATGCGGACGAGGGCGCACCAGCTCGGTCACGGCGCCGAGCCCCGCGGCCAGACCGGCGCGGGTGTGCACGACGGCTCGGGGGCTGCTCGTCGTCCCGGACGTGAAGATCATGACCGCGTCCCCGTCGCCCTCGTAAGCCGGTGGCGGAGCGCCCTTCACCAGCTCCAACGCGGGCGCGTTGCCGGGCAGGCGCCGCCCCACGGTCACGGTGGGCCCCAGCGACGTGAGGTCCGGAAGGGCGAGCCCCGCGCGGCGGGCGAGCGGCGCCGCCCACGACGCGACCGCTTGCGCGGCTGCGTCCGCGACGATCAGTTTCGGCCTCGCGCGCGCCAGGCGCGCGGTGAGCACGTCCGGTCCGGCGTGCGGGTCCAGGACCGCCACCCGCAGACCCATCCGGTACGCGGCCAGCAGCGTCGCCAGAACCCGCGGCCCGGGTCGCACCGCCACCCCGAGGGTGTCGCCGGCCCGCAGCCCTCGCGCGTGCAGCGATGTCGCATAACGATCACGCAGTTCGGCCAGCTCGCCACGGCTCACCCGGCCCCGCCCGGTGATCAGCGCCGGGGTGTCGTCGCCGGGACGCAGACCGGCGTTCAGCTCGTCGATGGTCATCGCGGATCCGGGGTGAGCGGGCCGCTGCCGCGGTCGAGGTACCACTTCGCGGTCCGCAGCACGCCGTAGGCCCGGATCCGCCGGGTCGAGTTCTCCACCACCATGGTCCGGCTGCGGACGATCGACGCCGTGGTGCTGCGGACCCGGTTCAGGAACAGCCGGTCGGTCGGCGAGGGCCGCCGGGGCATCCCGCCGCACTCCTCGTAGAGCGCCGCGGTGATCGCCATGTTGTTGCCGGCGTGCATCCGGTACGGCGCCAGGTAGCCGCTGCTCCGGTGTGCCGGGCGCAGCCGGCCGAAGAGCGCCGCGAGGCCGACCAGCCCGGCGAAGAAGGCCCGCCCGGCCGGACCGTGCTCGTCGCGGCGGGCGGTGATCCGGCCGCACACCATGCCGGCGCCACCGTCCAGCGCGGCCCGGGCGGCGGCCACCCATCCGGGCCGGGGCAGGCAGTCCGCGTCGGTCCGCGCGATCCGGGTCGCGCCGGCCGCGATGGCGTGCCGGAACCCGGTGTCGACCGCGCTGCCGACCCCCTTCTCCGGCTCGGTGATCACGTGGACCCGAAACGGCGCGCAGGACTGGAACGCGCGTACCGCGTCCGCCGTGCCGTCGGCCGAGCCGTTGTCGACGACCAGCAGCGTGAAATCGGTGTCGGTCTGCGCCGCGAGCGCGTAGAGGGTGGCGCTGATCCGGGCCGCCTCGTTGTAGGCGGGCACGACCACCCAGAGGCTCACGATCGCTCCCAGACCATGGTCATCACGCTGACGCCGCCGCCGAGCCCGACGAACAGCACGCGGTCGCCCGGGGCCAGTGAGGGGTGGATCCGGGCCAGCTGGACACCGAGGGTGGCGCTGGCCATGTTGCCCAGGCCGGTCACGGTGATCTCCAGCTTGTCCCGTGGCACGCCGGTGACCTCGACGAATCGGTCCAGGTAGGGAAGCGTCACCTGGTGGACCAGGATCTTGGCGTAATCGGCGTGCTCCAGGCCGGTGCGGCTGCGGACCCGGTCCAGGATGCCGGCGCCGACCTTTTCGAAGACGCTGCGCAGGCGGTGCCCGTCGCCGGTGAAGTAGGTGTGCTCGTCCCCGCGCGGATGCCGGGAGCCGCCGCCCGGGATCCCGCCGGCCGTCCAGTGCTCGGAGTGCGTCTCGGTGTCGATGTCCAGGATGCCGCCGCGGCCGACCGGCTCCACCACGACTGCCGCTCCGGCGTCGCCGAACGTGTACCCGGCGAACGACCGGCGCGCGTCGGCCAGGCCGGTGGCCGGGCGCATCGCCCGGGTCGGGGTCTCGCCGGTGACCACCAGGGCCCGCCGGGCCCGGCCGGCCAGGATCATCGACCGGGCCAGGTCGATGCCGTTGACGAAGCTGTTGCAGGCGTTCGTGACGTCGAGCGCGTGCGCCCGGCTGCCCAGCGCGGCCTGCACGATGTGCGCGGTGGCCGGCTCGACCATGTCCCGGCTGGCCGAGGCGAACAGCAGCAGGTCGACGTCGAGCGGATCCAGATCGGCGTCGGCGAGGGCGGCCCGGGCGGCGTGCAGGGCGAGCGTGGAGGCGTACTCGTCGGCGGCCGCGATCCGCCGCCGCTCGATGCCGGTGAGACGGGCGAAGAGGCCGCGCCCGAGCCGCGCCGACACCCGTTCCTGCAGCTCGGCGGTGGTGACCTCGTGCTCCGGCAGGTGCGCGCCCACCCCGGTTATGCCGACCCGCATCTGGTGCGCCAACCCCCGTCCGTCGTTCCTCAGCCGGCCGTCAGCTGATCAAAGGGGGTTTATTGTGCGGTCCCGCGGGGAAGAACGTCCATTCGGCCCTCAGGCCTTGCGAGGTTTGTCCGATAAGACGACCATGCCGGAACAGCTCGTCTGGATCTGGGCGCTGGCCTGGTGGAACGTCCTCACCTGCGCGGCAGGTGTGTGGTACTGGACGGTTCACCGGCGGCGCCGGGCCCGCGTGCGCGGCGCCGGGGCCTCCGCCGATCCGCGCGATGAGCAGCGGGTCGCCGAGGCGGACGCCCGGGAGCAGGCGGCGCGGGCGATGCTCGAAGCGGTGGTCGAGCACACCGCCGACGGGATCATCGGGGTGTCGCTGGGCGGCGTGGTGACGGCGTGGAACGCCGGCGCGGAACGGATCTTCGGATGGTCCGCCGAGGAGATCGTCGGCAGGCCGGTGACGGTGCTCGCCGACCCGGCCGCGCTCGCCGAGCAGCACGACATCGCGCAGCGGATCGCCGGCGGTGAGCGGGGCATCCACTACGAGTCACGGCGGTACGCGAAGGACGGCACCCCGGTCGAGGCGTCGTTCAGCGTGGCGCCGATCCACGACCACCACGGCGAGATCTCCGGGGCGGCGATCGTGGTCCGCGACGTGACCGCGGCCAAGGCGGCGGCGGAACGGCAGAGGGCCGTCGAGGAGCGCACCCACCAGGCGCAACGGCTGGAGGCGCTGGGCAAGCTGGCCGGCGGGGTGGCGCACGACTTCAACAACATCCTCGCGATCATCGTGAACTACACCGACTTCGCGGCGGAGGAGGCGGCCGGCAACCCGGCGCTGGAGACCGACCTCCGGCACGTCCGCAACGCCGCCGACCGGGCCATCAACCTGACCCGGCAGCTGCTCACCTTCACCCGCGGCGACACCATCCAGCCGCAGGATGTCGACCTGAACGCGGCCCTCGCCGAGGTGCAGGCGATGCTCGGGCGCACCATCGGCGAGCACATCAACCTGATCACGGTGCCGTCGAAGGAGCCGATCACCGTGCACGCCGATCCCGGGCAGCTCCAGCAGATCCTGCTCAATCTGGCGATCAACGCGCGGGACGCGATGCCCGACGGCGGCACCCTGGTTCTGGAGGCGAACGCGGCGTCCCTGGACGGCGACGAGATCAACATGCAGCCGCCGCTGCCCGCCGGAACCTATGCCCGCCTGCTGGTCAGCGACACCGGGGAGGGCATGTCACCGGAGACCGCGGCGCGCATCTTCGAGCCCTTCTACACCACCAAACCCCAGGGCAAGGGTACGGGCCTCGGCCTCTCCACCGTCTACGGAATCGTCACCGAGGCCGGCGGGAGCCTGAACGTCTACTCCGAGCTCGGTGTCGGCACGACCTTCCGGATCTACCTGCCGATGGTGGCCGTGCCGGAGCGGGCCGGGCCCGTCACGCTCCGCCCGGAACCGGCCGGCGGCGGGGGCCGTACCGTGCTGGTCGTCGAGGACGAGCCGGTGCTGGCCCGGGTGGTGGCCCGGATCCTGACCGGCGGCGGTTACCACGTGCTGACCGCGACCGGCACCGACGAGGCGCTCGCGCTGTTCCGGCAGCACGACTGTGACGCGATGCTGACCGACGTGATCATGCCGGAGACGTCCGGCCGGCGGCTCGCCGACATCGTCCACGAGTCCCGGCCGGATCTGCCGGTGCTCTACATGTCCGGGTACAGCAACGGGCTGCTCGGCACGACGCACGTGCTGGACGATGACATCGCGTTCATCGAGAAGCCGTTCACCGCGCATGACCTGCTGCTCAAGCTAGGCGAGGTGCTGCTCGATCACCCTTTGAAGGTGGACAGCACCACGGTGAGCTGAGGCAAGGCGCCGATCCAGGCGTCCCGCGCGGTGCGCCATTCGATCAGGTACGCCTCCGCGCCGCTCTCCACCACCCGGCGCAGTCCCCGCATCACCACCGCGTCGGGGCTCACGAACGTGTACTCCCAGACCGCGCCGCCGGCCGACGGCAGCGCCTCGATCCGCAGCCGCCGGTACGCCGGGAACGCGATGTCCCGCTCCTCGGCGAGCAGGCCGGCCACCACGTCGCGGGTCGAGCCCTGCCATCGGCTGATCCGCAGGCTGGCCTCGCCGAGCGGGTCGGCGAACGAGACCACGCCGTCGGCGAGCGGATTCGGTTTCCAGCCGTTCGGCACCGCGACCCGGAAGCCGCTCGGATCGGTCCACCAGCCGAAGTCCTCGGGCAGCACGGTCGCGGCCGGTGACGAGGGCGGCGGGGAATGGGCGCTGCCGGTGTCCCGGTGGGTGCTCGCCGCGACGGTGGTGAGCAGGGCCAGCAGAAGGATCACCACGACGGCGGCGGAGAGGCGGTGCCGCAGCGCGGGGCGGGACGGCTCGGCCGGCTCGTCGACGGACCGGCCGAGCCGCTCGGCCACGGCCGGCCCGGGGCTGTCGGCGAGCGCCGGGTCTCCGGTGGGTGACTGGGTCACGGCGGGCGCCGGGTCCAGGGCGGGGGACTGGGTCACGGCGGGCGCCGGGCCCGGGGTGGGGGACTGGGTCGCGGCGGGCGCCGGGTCTCCGGTGGGGGGCGGGCTCACGGCGGCGGCCCGTTCGGCGGCGGTCGGCTCGTGGGTGGGCTCGGGCAGGCCGCGGCGCAGCCACCGCGGCGGCCACCAGCGCGTGCCGGACCGGGGGCGTCGCGTCCCGGCCACCTTGCGCAGCCGCGCCTCCAGCTCGGTGACGCTCAGCCGGGTGGACGGGTCACGGCGGAGCAGGCCGGCCAGGATCGGGGCGAGCGGGCCGGCCAGGCTGGGCGGGTCCGGTTCGGTGTCGGCGAGGGCGCGCAGCACCTCGGTCGTGCTGGACCGCTGGTACGGCGGGCGGCCCTCCACCGCGTGGTAGAGCGTGGCGCCGAGTGACCACAGGTCGGACGCGACGGTCGAGGAGTGCTCGAAGAGCCGCTCCGGCGCGATGTATTTCGGGGAGCCGAGCACCACGCCGGTGTCGGTGAGCGCCTTGATCCCGGCGGTGGTCACCGCAGGACCGAAATCGGTCAGCACGATCCGGCCGTCGTCGCCGATGAGAACGTTCCCCGGCTTGACGTCCTGGTGCAGAACGCCGGCGTCGTTCGCGGCGACCAGCGCGGCCAGGACGGCGAGCCCGATCCCGGCCACCCGGGCCGGTGGCAGCGGGCCCTCGGACTCGATGATCTCCTGCAGTGAGCGGGACGGGACGTACTCCATGACGATCCACGGGCCGGCCGCGTCGGGGCAGACCTCGAAGGTGTGGATCAGGTTCGGATGGCGGACCCGGGCAGCGGCCCGGGCCTCGGGAAACACCCACTCGCGGATCACGTCGCGCTGTGCCGGGGTCAGGCCCTCGGGAAGTGTGCACTGCTTGATGGCCACCTGGAACGGGACACCGGCCCGGTCGTCGGTGGCGAGCCAGACGTGGCTCATCCCACCGTTCGCGAGCGGACGGACGACGCGGTAGCGGCCGGCGACGACCTCTCCCACCGGAACCATGCCGTCCCCTCGGTTGTGGACGTTCACAGGAGCGCTGTCGACGCTACTGGACGGAAGTGGTTGTACGACTGTCGGATTTCTGGTGATGCGTGATGATAGCTATCACTCGACTGAAGTGATGGGCGGGCGTAAGGTCTGCCACCAGGTGACCCTCGGCAATCTTCCGGTTATTCACTGTAATCAAAGTCGGGCATCGCGAGAAGTGGCTGGGGTGGGAGATCATGCGCGCAACGGGGCGGATGCTGCAACGGCTGGCCGTCCCGATCTTTTGCGCCGCCCTGCTCACCGGTGGCTCCACTGTTCGGAGCGGACACCCCCCGTTGACGGAAAATTCAACAGTGCACGTCCACCATGTGAGACAGTCGGCTGCTGACCTGGCAGTGCGATTGCAGGCCCTCTTCGGTCAGCACTCGGTGCTCGCCGCCGACGCGATGCGCAGCCGGCTTCGCGGCGACGACGACTTCGTCCAGGCCGCGGATGCCGCGCTCGGCCGCAATACGGACGCCATGACCGATCTGATGGGCCAGCTGTTCGGATCGGACATGGTGGGCGAGTTCGGTCCTCTGTGGTCCGGTCACGTGGTGGAGCTGGTCGCCTACGCGAGCGCCGTCGCCGGACGCGACGACTCCACCCGCGAGGACGCCCGGGTGGAGCTCGTGGATTACGAGCGGAGGCTGAGCGAATACCTGGCCGGACTCTCGGACGGCCGGCTCGACCCGCCGGCCGTCCACCACGCGCTCGCCGCGCACATCGAGCACCTCACCGAGCAGGCGGACGCGTACGCGGCGGGGGACTACGCCACGGCGGACCGGATCTACCGGGAGGCCTACCGCCACCTCTACGACGTCGGGCTCGTCCTCGCCGACGGGCTGCTGCCGGCCCGCGACCGCGCCGAGCTGCGCGAACCGGTGTGGCGGCTGCGGTCCCAGCTCGGCCGGGTGCTGGCCGAGCACGTGGTGCTGGTCGAGCACGTGACCCGGGCGGCGGTGGCGAACACGCCGGACTTCGACGCGGCGGCCGCGATGATCAACGGAAACACCCGGGACCTGGTGGCGGCGATGTCGGCGCTGTTCGGGGCGGACGTCGCCGGGGACTTCGGCGACATCTGGGGCGATCACATCGAGTCGCTCGTGGCCTACAGCGGGGCGCTCGCGGCGGGAGACCGGAGCGCGCAGGCGCGGGCCAAGAACGAGCTTCAGGGGTACGAGCGGAGAATCGCCGCGTTCTTGAGCGCCGCCACCGGTGACCGGTTGACGTCCGCGCGGCTCGCCACCGCGTTCGCCGGGCACGACGGGATGCTGCTGCGGCACGCGGACGCCTTCGCGGCACGGGACTACGCGACGGCGCACGACATCGCCTACGCCGTCTACGAGCACGGGTTCGACCTCGCGCGGGAGCTGGCGGACGCGTTCGGGGAGACGGTCGCGGCCGCGCTGCCACGGGGCGGGGCGCAGACCGGGTACGGCGGGCTGGCCGTTGGCGGATAGCGCGGGGTCCGCCGGCATCGCCGCGGGTTCGCGTGCCCGGTGGCGGTGGGGGAGCGTCTGCGCGTACCTCAGTGTGCTGGTGATCGTGGTGGCGCCGGAGGCGCCGCGCGCGCAGGGACCACCGCCGGTGATCGCGCGGGAACCTGTCCGGGCTGACCGGTTCCGGTCGGAGAGCGGGACCGCCCGCGTCGCCGAACCGGTCCGGCTGCGGATTCCGGAGCTCGGCGTGCGCAGCTCGCTGCAGCGGCTCGGGGTGCAGGCCGACGGGACGATCGCGGTGCCCGAGGACCCCGGCGTGGCCGGCTGGTACGCGGACGGGCCACGCCCCGGACAGGCCGGTCCCGCGGTTGTTCTCGGACATGTCGACTCGCGATCCGGGCCGGGGGTCTTCGCCCGCCTGGCCGGGGTGGCGGCCGGGACATCGGTGCTGGTGGATCGCGCCGACGGGACGACTGTGACGTTCCGGATCAGCGGGGTGTCACGTGTCTCCAAAGAGGAGTTCCCGACCGCGCTCGTCTATGCGCCGACGCTCGACGCGGCGCTGCGATTGGTGACCTGTGGTGGTGAATTCGACGAGGGCCGGGGGAGCTATCGGGACAATGTCATCGTCTATGCCGAGCTGGTCTGAACGGCGATGCGCGGCCCTCGCGGCGGTCGTTCTGCTCGCCCTGCCCGCCGCCGTTCCGGCGTCTTCTGCGGCCGCTGCGTCAGCGTCTGTTCCGGCTTCTGTTCCGGCTCCTTCTCCGGCCTTTTCTTCGGCGCCTCTTCCGGCCGCGGCACCTCTTTCGGCCGCGGCGCCTGTTTCGGCCGCGGCACCTCTTCCGGCCGTGGCGCCTTTTTCAGTCGTGGCGCCTTTTTCGGCTGCGGCGCCGGCGCCTGTTCCGCTTCCGGTCGCCGGGGTGTTCGCCGATGAGTCGTCGACGACGCTCGTCGTGGACCTCGGTGCCGCCGGGCCCGGCGCGGTCACCGTCACGTGGAACGGCGTCCGGCAGGCCGCCCGTATCGAACCGGTGCTCTCCCCGCAGCTCGCGGTGACGTTCGTGGTGGACGCCTCGGCGGCCGGGGCAGCGGCTCTGCCCGGCTGGCTCAGCGCCGACGCCCGGTTCGCGCTCGGGCTGCCGGCCGGCGCCCGGGCCGCCGTCGTCGCCGACCGTGCGCCCGCCGCGGTGGTCGCCGCGCCGCAGGACGGGCCGTCCGGGATCGTGCGGGCGCTCGGCACGATCCGGGCCGGCGGGGAACGCGACACGCAGCGGTCGCTGTCATTGGCGCTGACGCAGTTCCCGGACGCCGGAAATGGTCACCACGTGGTTCTGCTCTGCACCGATGGCATGGACGCGGGTGAATTGCCGGCGGAATCCGTGGCGGCCCGGTTCCGGGAGGCCGGCGCGATTCTCGTGGTGGTCGGCCGGGGAGCGTATTGGGCGGCGGCGACCGCCGGAACCGGCGGATTCCTCGCGCCGGCCGGTGATCCGGGGGTGGCGCCGGCGTTGGACCAGGTGGAGGAAGTGCTGGCCGGGCGTTACCTGGTGCGGTTCCCGACACCGTCCGGGGCAGGCGACGTGGTGGTGACTGTGGACGGTGGGCCGGTGGTGTATCGGGGGTCCGCGTTCGTCGAGTCGCCCGAACCCGGCACGCGGTGGTGGTGGAGCGCGCTGCCGGTCGCCGCCGTCATGATCGCGGCGATGCTGGTGGGACGGCTGCGGCGGCGCTCGATCGCGGCCGACCCGGTGAATCCGGCGGCTGCCGTGTCGCCTGCTGCCGTGCCGCCTGCCGCTGTGCCGCCGGTGGCAGGGGCGTCGGCGGTGGGGCTTGCGGCGGTGGCGTCGATGCGGCCGGCGCCTCGGGGGCGTGCGCCGGTGATCCCGCGGGCCTCACGCCGGCCCGGCGGGGTCGGCTTCGAGGATGAAGAATGATCCGCCCGCGGGATTCGGCTCGTGGTGGACGTCGCCGTTGTTGGCGCGGGCCAGGCTGCGGACGATGTAGAGCCCCAGGCCGGTTCCGCGGACGGTGCGGGCGTCGCGGTCGGCGCGGGCGAGACGGTCGAAGAGGCGCGGGCAGAAATCCTCGGGGACGCCCGGGCCGCTGTCCTCCAGTCGCAGGTAGACCCGGCGGGCGTCGGAGTGGATACGGATCCGGGTGGCGCCACCGGCGTACTTGTCGGCGTTGGAGAGCAGGTTGAGCAGAATCTGCTGCAGGTGGCCGGGGTGGAAGAGGATCTCCGCGTCCTCGCCGACCACGGGAACGCCCGGCCCCTCGAGCACCTGCTCCAGCTCGTGGCGCACCGAGAGCCTCTGCCGTACCGCGTGGATGTTGCCGGTGTCGATGGTGACCATGGCGATCATCTCGCGGACGATGTCGTCGAGACGCTGCGCGTGCCGGTTGATGATCGCGATCGACCGGCCGTGCGGGGTCTCCGGCGGCAGGTCGTCGGCGAGCAGGTCGCTGTAGCCGAGGATCGCCGACAGCGGGTTGCTGATCTCGTGCCCGAGCATGCCGATGATGTCGAGCTTGAGGGCGTTGGCGGTCTCCAGTTCGGCGTTGCGCTCGGCCAGGGTGGCGGCCGCCTGGTCGCGGGCGCGTTCCGCGGCACGGCGCGCGGACGTGTCGGTGCAGACCAGGATGAGGTGCTTCGGGCGGCCGTCGGCGTCGCGGACCAGCGAGACCGTGGACTCGATGTCGACCAGCCGGCCGTCGGCGTGGCGGACCTGGATCTCCTGCGTGTACGAGTCGAACTCGCCGGCGAAGAGCGCGGCGATCTGCTGGTGCGCGGCACGCCTGTCCTCCGGCGTCATCACCTCCTCGTCGACGATCCGGCCGACCAGGTCCTCCGGGCGGCGGCCGAGCATCCGGGCGAACGCCTTGTTCACGGCGATCAGCGTCCCGTCGAGGGCACGGATCGCCTGACCGGCGGCGGAGTGCGTGAACTGGGCCCGGAACCGCTGCTCGTTGAGCGCGAGGGCCTGCTCGGCGGCGCGCGCCGCGGTGATGTCGGTGTTGATCTCCAGGACGTGCGGCGGCCCGTCGGACTGGTGGACGACCTGGCGGCTGAGCACCGTGACCGTACGGCCGGTGGCGGTCAGATGCTGCAGCTGACCCTCCCAGCGGCCGTCGGCGGCGAGCGCCGCGGACTGCTCGGCGAACGAACCCTCGCCGAGGAACGTAGTGCCGAGCAGCCGGTGCGTGGGCTTGCCGCGGGCGGCGTCGAGCGACCAGCCGTACAGCGTGGCGGCGCCGGAGTTCCACCACTCGATGGTGCCGTCCATGTCCCGCACGATGATCGCGGCGGGGATCGTCTCCAGCAGTTTCGCCTGCTGACGCAGACGCGCGTCGGCGGCGCGCTGCGCGGTGACGTCCTCCGCCTGCACCACGACGTAGGACGCCACGCCACCGGACTCGCGGACCACCGCGATCCGGACGTCCACCCAGATGGTGCGCCCGTCCTTGTGCCGGTACCGCTTCTCGGTCCGGATCGTGTCGACGCCCTCGGCGACCATCCGGCGCAGCGAGGTCTCCGTCGCCGGCCCGTCGTCCGGATGCTGCAGATCCCGGAAGCTCATCCGGGTCAGCTCCTCGGCGGTGTACCCGGTGATCGCTGTCATCGCGGGGTTGACCTGGAGATATCGGCCGAACATGGCGGGGTCGACGCTGGACAGGGCGAGTCCGAGCGGCGAGTTCTCGAAGGTCAGCCGGAACCGGGTCTCGCTCGCCTCGAGCGCCTTCAAGGCCCGGACCCGCCGGGCGTAGTCGTCGGCGTGCATGAGCGCTGACGCCAGCCCGGTGGCGAGCAGCTCCAGTTGGTGCACGTCGTCGTCGTCGAACGCGTCCCGCTTCGCGCTCGTCACCTTGAGCACGCCGATCACGTGGTCGCCGTAGTAGAGCGGCGCGACGCAGAGCGACCGTGCGTGGAGCCGCCGGCAGGCGTCGCGGTCCGCTCGCGGATCTACCCGGGTGTCCCCGGAGCAGGTCGCCTTGCGATCGAGGACGGCCAGGCCGCTGACTGATCCGCCGACGGGCAAGCGGTACCCGGCGTACTCGATCATGGTGCCCGCGCCGGACGTGTAGACGAGCTCGTCGCCCTGGAGCAGCTCGACCGCGGCGCCGTCGGCGGCCGGGAAGACCGTCACGGCCTGCTCGGCGACGACCCGCAGGGCCAGGTTCCGGTCGTGGGTGGCGAGCGTGACGGCCCGCTGCGCCTCGATCGTGGAGAGCAGCGCGTCGGTGCGCCGGGCCGCCCGCTCGGCAGCCGCCCGCTGCTCCGAGGTGTCCCGCAGGAACGCGTAGAAGTGCCGCTGCCCCTGCACCCAGGACGGCCAGATGGTCAGCTCGATCTCGACGCGGGACCCGTCGCGGTGCAGCGCCGGCAGGCTCACCGGGTGACCGATCACCGCCGGCCGGCCGGTGGCCATGTAGCGGGCCATTCCGGCGGTGTGCGCGTCGCGCAGCTCGGCGGGGATCAGCGTCTCGGTGAGCGGCTTGCCGACGACCTCGTCGGTCTCCCAGCCGAGCAGGCGGGTGGCGGCCGGATTCCAGACCGTGATCAGCCCGGCCTCGTCGATCGAGACGAGTCCGGTCGGGCCGGTGGCGATGACTTGGCGGAGCCGTTCCAGTTCGGCTCGCTCGTCCGCGCTGATCGCGTTCTGGGCCACATCTCGCCTAGTCGGCAGCGGCGGCGTGAACCTGAGCGGGGCGGTCGCGCCGTCCTGTCCCACGGGTCCGCGTGGTCCGTGGCCTGCTCTGTCGCCGGCGGGCCTGCTGTGTCGCCCGGCGGGCCTGCTCCCCGCCTTCCGGGACTGCTCCGTCGTCCGGCAAGCCTGCTCCGCGGCCGGCGGGCACGCTCTGCGGTGCGGCGGCATGCTTCGTCACCCGCGGGACCCGCTTCGTCAGGCGGCGGGGCGGAACACTCCCTCCAGCACCAGGTCGACCGATCGGTCCGCGGCGGCCCGGGCGGCCGTCACGTCGCGCGTCGTCTCGGCGACGGCCTGGACCATCGCGAAGAGCAGCACCAGATCCTCCGGGACCAGGTCGGCGCGGACGTGCCCGGACTCGCGAGCCCGGCGCAGCGGCACGGCGAACGCGGCGACGACCCTCTGCAGGAACCGCTCCTGCATCGCCGGATCGAGCCGGCGGGCCAGGCTGACCAGGCCGCGCAGGGTGATCAGGGAGTGCAGGGTCTCGCGGAGCAGGCGGCGGAAATCGGTGTGCGCCGCGTGCGTCTCCAGCCGCTCCAGCTGGTGGCCGATCACGCCGGCGAGCAGGGCGTGCCGGTCGGCGAAGTGACGGTAGAGCGTGGCCTGACCTACGCCGGCCCGGCGGGCGATCTCGGGCATCAGGGCGAAGCCCTCGCTGCGGGTCAGGACCTCGCTCGCGGCCTCGAGGATGGCCACACGGTTGCGCTGTGCGTCACGGCGACGCGTGGCCGGGGCTCCGTACAGCAACCTGCACCCCCTTTGCTACCGACGAGTCACGTTACTAGCCGGTAACGAGAATGTCACCATCGTCGAATTCTCGGAACCGGCGACGCGGTCGCCATCGGCGGCGTCCCGTCCCGTCCCGTCCGTCAGTCCCGGCCGGCCGGCCGCGGATCGTGGAACTTCGCGGGCCGGCTAGTGCACAGTGTCGCGAGAGGGGCCGGACGGCCTGGGGGATCGCTGAGGTCGCGGGGCTTCTCGGGGACGGGATCGGTGCTTCTGGGGGCTGCCGATCGCGTACTAGATCGGTTTGGTGCGGAGGGTGCGCAGCGAGGTCTGGTAGAGGTGGTTTTTCAGGGTTTCGTCGGGTAGGTCGGACAGGGACGGCTCGGCGCCGGCCATCACCAGGCCGCCGGCGACCATGAGGACGTCGACCCTGGTGGCGGGGGAGGGGTCGGGGCCGGTGAGCAGGTCGACCAGCCGGGTGATCGTGGACATGGCGGGGTGGCGGCGGACCAGGCGGGTGACGACCGGGTCGAAGCTGAGGACGGCGGCCAGGCGGCGGTGCCGGACGATCTCGTCGATGGCGGCGCCCAGGATGTAACGGCGGCGGGCGGCGGTGGTGCGGCGCCGGGCGGCCTCGGTGGCGATCGGCTGCAGACCCTCCATGATCGGGTCGATGACCGCCAGGACGATCTCCTCCTTGGTGGGGAACTGGTGGTAGACCGCCGCCTTCGTGACGCCCATCCGATCGGCGATCATCTGCAGCGACGTGCCGCTGACGCCGTGCTCGGCGAAGAGCTCCAAGGCTGCGGCCACGACCCGGTCCCGTGCGGTGCGCATGCCCGACAGCGTAACCAGATCTTGTCTGCTGATAGCCGAGCGGCTAGGTTGCCGAGCAACCAGCAGTAGCCGATCGGCTAGGAGATGCGACGTGGCGTTTGACCGTGAGATCGATGTGCTCGTGGTGGGTACCGGTGCGGCCGGGCTGACCGCCGCGATCGCCGCCGCCGACGCGGGGGCGAAGGTCCTCGTCGTGGAGAGCACCGGCAAGTGGGGCGGCACCACGGCGCTCAGCGGCGGCGGGCTGTGGATGCCGACGAACCCGCTGATCCGTGGCGAGGACTCGGTGGAGAAGGCGCTCACCTACATGGAGGCGGCGATCGGCGACGCCGGGCCGGCCAGTTCCCCGGAGCGCCGGAGGGCTTTCGTGGAGACGGTTCCCGAGGTGTACGCCCTGCTCAGCCGCCTGGGCGTGCGATGGGTCGCCTCGCACGACTACCCGGACTACTACCCGGACCGGCCGGGCGGCATGGTCGGGCGGGGCATCGAGGTCGAGCCGTTCGACACCAAGAAGCTGGGTGACTGGTTCGCGACGTTCCGCGGGCGGGACAGCATGCCGGCGCCGCTGAAGACCGACGACGTGTGGCTGCTGTCGCGGGCCTGGTCGACGCCGAGCGGATTCGTGCGTGGCGCCCGGTTCGTCTTCCGGGCGCTGTTCGGGCTGCTCAGCGGGAAGCGGCTGTTCGGGATCGGGTCGGCGCTGACGGCGAGCCTGTTCACGATCGTGCGGAACCAGGGGACCGAGGTGCTGCTCAACACGCCGCTGACCGAGCTGATCGTGGAGGACGGTGCGGTGGCCGGGGCGGTTGCCGGAAGTCTGCGGATCAAGGCGTCCAAGGTGATCCTCGGGGCGGGCGGGTTCGCCCGTAATACCGCCTGGCGGGAGAAGTATCACGGGGTGAGCGGCTACAGCTCCGCCGCCGACGGCGACACCGGTGACGTCATCCGGATCGCGGCCGACGCGGGCGCGCGGCTGGAGCTCATGGACGACGCCTGGTGGGGAGCGTCGGTGCCGCTGCCGGACGGGCATCACCAGTTCGTCCTCTCCGAGCGGTCGATGCCGTACAGCATCGTGGTGAACCAGCTCGGCGACCGGTACACCAACGAGTCCGCCAGCTACATCGACTTCGGTCACGCCATGCTGGAGGCGGAGAAGGCGAACCCGAGCTGGCTGATCCTGGACGTGCGGCACCGGCGGCGCTACCTGTTCAACGCGTTCCTGACCGGCACCAAGAAGCTGCGCGAGGCGGGCATCGTGCGCTCCGCGGACACGATCGAGGATCTCGCCGGGTTGCTCGGCATGGAGCCGGCCCGGCTGCGGGCCACGGTCGAGCGGTTCAACACCTTCGCCCGCAGCGGCGTGGACGCCGACTTCGGCCGGGGCCGGACCGTCTACGACAACTATTACGGCGACCCGACCGTGAAGCCCAACCCGAACCTCGGCGCGCTCGCGAAGGGCCCGTTCACCGCGGTCCAGCTGGTCCCCGGCGACCTCGGCACGAAGGGTGGTCTGCTCACCGACGAGTATGGCGCGGTGGTCGGGGTTTCCGGGCTCTACGCGGCGGGAAACACCACGGCGTCGGTGATGGGCCGGACCTATCCGGGACCCGGTTCGACGATCGCTCCGGCGGTGGTCTTCGGGTACCGGGCGGGCAGGGCAGCAACGGCGGACCTGCTCACCCGGTAACCTGGGAACTTCGCATCTCCAACAGCGAAGGAGTTGATTTCCGCCGTGGGCGGATACGGTTGGCAAGTTGTCCTCGTCGTAGTGCTTGTCCTGCTCAACGCGGCTTTCTCCGGCAGCGAGATGGCACTCATCTCGCTCCGCGAAGGCCAGCTGCAGAGGCTGGAGAAGCAGTCACGCACCGGGAGGACGCTCGCCAAACTGGCGCGGGATCCGAACCGGTTCCTGGCCACCATTCAGATCGGCATCACGCTTGCCGGCTTCCTGGCCTCGGCGGCCGCCGCGGTCTCGCTGGCCCAGCCGCTGATCGACCCGCTGAGCTTCCTCGGCTCCGCCGCGGAGTCGGTGGCCATCGTGCTCGTCACCATCGTGCTGACCTTCTTCACCCTGGTCGTCGGTGAGCTGGCGCCCAAGCGGATCGCCATGCAGCGCGCCGAGGGCTGGGCCATGCTCGTCGCCCGGCCGCTCGACGTCATCGCGACGCTGAGCCGCCCGGTGATCTGGCTGCTCGGCAAGACCACCGACCTGGTGGTGCAGCTGGCCGGCGTCGACCCGAACGCGGGTCGTGAGGAGGTCAGCACCGAGGAGATCCGCGACATGGTCGCCCAGCAGCAGGACTTCACGGCCGAGCAGCGCACCATCATCAGCGGCGCGTTCGAGATCGCCGACCGGATCCTGCGGGAGATCCTGGTGCCCCGCCGCGACGTGCTCATCCTGCCGGCCGACACGCCCGCCGTGGAGGCCCTGGACCGGCTGGTCGCAGGCGGTCACTCGCGGGCGCCGGTGACCGGTCCGATGGGGCTCGACGACGTGCTCGGCGTGGTCCACCTGCGTGACCTGATCGGCGCGTCCGGCCCGGTCCGCGACTACATGTTCAACCCGCTGTTCCTGCCGGAGACCCTCAAGGTGTCCGACGCGATGCGCCAGCTGCGCGCCCAGCACCAGCAGTTCGCCATGGTGGTGGACGAGCGCGGCGCGATCGACGGCATCGTGACCATGGAGGACCTGGTCGAGGAGGTCGTCGGCGAGATCTACGACGAGACCGACCGGGACGTGCAGTCGGTGATCCGGGAGGACGACGGGGCGATGCTGCTGCCCGGCACGTTCCCGATCCACGACCTGCCGGACATCGGGGTCGACATCGAGGAGCTCGACGCGGGCGACTACACCACTGTCGCCGGCCTGGTCCTCGCGCGGCTGGGTCACATCCCCACCGAGCCGGGCGAGACGGTCACCATCGACGGCCACGCCGCCGAGGTCGTGGAGATCACAGGGCGGGCCATCACCCGGTTGCGCCTGCGTCCGCTGGCGGAGAAGCCGGCGGAGGAGGAGGACGCTCACGTCTGACGCGCTCCCCGGTCGCGGTCCGGGGACACGCGCCTTACGCTGCGCTCCATGATCATCTCGCTGGCGCTACTCGGCGCGGTGCTCGCTTTCGCGGTGGCGCGGCCTCGGGGACTTCCCGAGGCCGCTGCCGCGGTTCCCGCGGCGTTGCTGGCCGTGGTGCTCGGCCTGGTCACCCCGGCGGCGGCCCTCCATGAGGTACGGGAACTCGCACCGACCGTGGCATTCCTGGCAGCCGTGCTGGTCCTGGCGTTCGCGGCGGAGAAACACGGCGTGTTCAGCTACGCCGGGGCGATCGTGGCCCGCTCCGGCAAGGGCCGGCCGCGCCGCCTGCTCACCGCGGTCTTCGGCGCTGCCGCGCTGACCACCGCCGTGCTCAGCCTGGACGCCACCGTCGTGCTGCTCACCCCGGTGGTCTTCGCGGTGGCGGCCCGCGCCGGAGTCCGCCCCCGCCCGCACGCCTACGCCTGCAACCACCTGGCGAACTCGGCGTCCCTGCTGCTGCCGGTCTCCAACCTGACGAACCTGCTGGCGTTCGCGGCGAGCGGCCTGACCTTCGCCGGCTTCGCGGCGCTGATGGCCGCACCCTGGATCGCCGTGATCGCGGTCGAATACCTGATCTTCCAGTTCTTCTTCGCCCGGGACCTGGCCGAACCGCCGGCGGCGGAACCAGCCCCGCCCGGACCGGCGCCGCGCTACGCCCTCGCGGTCCTGGGGGTGACATTGGCCGGGTTCGCCGCGTTGCAACCGCTCGGGGTCTCGCCGGCCTGGGTGGCGTTCGGCGGGGCGGTGCTGCTGGCCGTGCCGTTGCTGCGGCGGCGCTCGATCACGGCGCGGGCTCTGCTGGTCGAGGCGAACCCGGCGTTCTGCGCGTTCGTGCTGGGTCTGGGGGTGGTGGTGCTCGCGGTCCGGGACAACGGGCTCGGTGAGTGGGTGGACCGCCTGGTGCCGCAGCACGACGATCTGCTGGGGTTGCTGGGCGTGGCCGTGCTCGCGGCCGTACTGGCGAACCTGCTGAACAACCTGCCGGCCACGCTGGTGCTCCTGCCGGCCGTGTCGTCGTCGCCGGGGCTGCTGCTGGCGGTGCTGATCGGCGTGAACGTGGGACCGAACCTGACGTATGTGGGGTCGCTGGCGACCCTGCTGTGGCGGCGGATCCTGCACACGCGGGACGCGGCGCCGCGGGCGGGGGAATTCGTCCGGCTGGGCGCGGTGACGGTGCCGCTGGGGCTGGTGGCGGGGGTTACGGCGTTGTGGGCGGGGCTGCACCTGTCCGGCGTTTAGGGCGGGTGGGACGCGCTGGTCGGGCTGGGCTCGGGCACACGGTGGACCTTGAGCGGGGTGGGCGATCGGGGTTCGGGTGGGGCGGCGGGACGGGTGGGCTGTGGCGTACGGCGTCAACAGGGTGTGAATAACGCGGCCCGGGGCGTCTGCGCGGCGTGAACGGATCTGTGCACGCCACGCGCGGCGAGATTTGCTTCCGGGGTAAGCGAAAAACCCTTTCCTCAGGAGTTACCCCGTGGCTGATCTCGGGTTCGTCGTTCTCACGGTGGCGCTGTTCGCAGGCCTGACCGTGCTGATCCGGGCGGCCGAACGCTGATGAGCGCCGTCAATCTGGTCGGCCTGGTGCTGGCTGTCGTGCTGGCCGCCTTCCTGGTCGCCGCCCTGCTCTTCCCGGAGAAGTTCTGATGGCCGGCTGGATGTTCGTGTTGTCGCTGGTCGCGGCGATCGTCGTGGTGCACCGGCCGTTCGGCGACTACATGTACCGCGTGGTGTCCGGCACCCGGCACACCGTGGTGGAGAGGGCGGTCTACCGGACTGTCGGCGTGGACGCGGCCGCCGGGCAGACCTGGGGTGTCTACGCCCGGTCGGTGCTGGCGTTCTCGGCCGTCTCGCTGCTCTTCCTCTACCTCTTCCTGCGCGTGCAGGACGCGCTCTGGCTCTCCCTCGGGCTGCCGGCCGTGACCGACCACATCGCCTGGAACACCGCGGTCAGTTTCGTGACGAACACGAACTGGCAGGCGTACTCCGGTGAGTCCACGATGGGTCATCTGGCGCAGATGGCCGGGCTCGCCGTGCAGAACTTCGTCTCGGCGGCGGTCGGCATCGCGGTCGCGGTGGCGCTGATCCGGGGGATCGCGGCCCGGAAGAAGACCACGCTCGGCAACTTCTGGGTCGATTTGACCCGGATCACGCTGCGGATCCTGCTGCCGGTCTGCGTGCTCGCCACAGTCGTTTTCATGATCGCCGGGATGGTGCAGAACCTTTCCGGGGGTACGGAGATCAGCACGCTGACCGGCGGGACACAGCACATCACCGGCGGGCCGGTCGCCTCCCAGGAGGCGATCAAGGAGCTCGGCACGAACGGCGGCGGCTTCTACAACGCCAACTCGGCGCACCCGTTCGAGAACCCGACGACGTGGACCAACTGGCTGGAGATCTTCCTGATCCTGCTGATCCCGTTCAGCCTGCCGCGGGTGTTCGGCCGGATGGTCGGCCAGAACCGGCAGGGCTACGCGATCGCCGCGGTGATGGCCGTCCTCGCGCTCGGCAGCATCGCGCTGACCGTGGGGTTCGAGACGCACGGCGCCGGTACGGTCCCGCAGGCGGTGGGCGCGGCCATGGAGGGCAAGGAGACCAGGTACGGGGTGACGAACTCGGCTGTCTTCGCGGCGGCCACGACGCTCACCTCGACCGGCGCGGTCAACTCGTTCCACGACTCGTACACGTCGCTCGGCGGCATGATGCCGATGGTCAACATGATGCTCGGCGAGGTCGCGCCCGGCGGTGTCGGCTCCGGCCTCTACGGCATGCTGATCCTCGCCGTGATCACGGTCTTCGTCGCCGGCCTGATGGTCGGCCGCACCCCGGAGTACCTGGGCAAGAAGATCGGCGCCCGGGAGATGAAGCTGGCGTCGCTCTACTTCCTGGTGACACCGATCGTGGTGCTCGCCGGGACCGCGGCGGCGTTCGCCACCGGCAACAACGCGACGGCGCTGAACAGCGGACCCCACGGCCTCTCCGAGGTCCTGTACGCGTTCACCAGCGCCGCCAACAACAACGGCTCCGCCTTCGCCGGCATCACGGTGAACACCGGCTGGTGGGACACCGCGCTCGGCCTCGCCATGCTGCTCGGCCGGTTCCTGCCGCTGATCCTGGTCCTGGCGCTGGCCGGATCCCTGGCGAAGCAGCAGCCGGCGCCCGAGTCCGAGGGCACGCTCCCCACCCACCAGCCGCTCTTCGTCGGCATGGTCGCCGGGGTGACCGTCGTGCTCGTCGCGCTCACCTTCCTTCCCGCTCTCGCTCTCGGACCCCTCGCGGAGGGCCTGTCATGACCGCCGTACTGGAGAAACCCGCCGCCGCTCCCGCCGAGACCTCGGTGCGCGCCGGCGGAATCGACCCGAAGCAGTTCCGCCGGTCGCTGCCGGACGCGCTGCGCAAGCTCGACCCGCGCACCCTGTGGCGCAACCCGGTGATGTTCCTGGTCGAGGTCGGCGCGGTCTTCACGACCGTGCTGTCGATCGCCGACCCCAGCCTGCTGGCCTGGCTGATCACGGTCTGGCTGTGGCTCACCGTGCTGTTCGCGAACCTGGCCGAGGCGGTCGCCGAGGGCCGGGGCAAGGCGCAGGCCGCCGCGCTGCGGTCCGCCAAGCAGGACACCGTCGCGTTCCTGGCGGACGGCCGGGAGGTCGCCGCCACCGAGCTCCAGCTGGGCGACGTGGTGGTGGTCGAAGCCGGTCAGATCATCCCCGGCGACGGTGACGTGATCGAGGGCATCGCCAGCGTCGACGAGTCGGCGATCACCGGCGAGTCCGCGCCGGTGATCCGGGAGTCCGGCGGCGACCGGTCGGCCGTCACCGGCGGCACCAAGGTGCTCAGCGACCGGATCGTCGTGCGGATCACCCAGCGGCCCGGCGAGAGCTTCGTGGACCGGATGATCGCCCTGGTGGAGGGTGCGAACCGGCAGAAGACGCCGAACGAGATCGCGCTGAACATCCTGCTCGCGGCACTGACGATCATCTTCCTGCTCGGGGTGGTGACGCTGCAGCCGCTGGCGATCTACTCGAAGGCGTACCAGGCGGCGGCGCCGGACACCTCGGCGATCGACGCGCACGGCGTCACCGGGATCGTGCTCGTGTCGCTGCTCGTCTGTCTGATTCCGACCACGATCGGCGCGCTGCTGTCGGCGATCGGCATCGCCGGAATGGACCGTCTGGTGCAGCGCAACGTGCTGGCCATGAGCGGGCGGGCCGTGGAGGCGGCCGGTGACGTGAGCACGCTGCTGCTCGACAAGACCGGCACGATCACGCTGGGGAACCGCCAGGCCGCTGAGTTCGTACCCGTCGACGGGGTTGATCCGAAGGATCTCGCCGACGCGGCGCAACTGTCCAGCCTCGCTGATGAGACGCCCGAAGGGCGGTCGGTGGTGGTGCTGGCGAAGGAGCTCTTCGGTATCCGGGAGCGGGAGCCGGGGCTGATGGCGGACGCGACGTTCGTGCCGTTCACCGCGCAGACCCGGATGAGCGGGGTGGACATCAGGGACGGCCTTCAGTCCGACAAGGGGCGGGTGGCCGGGCGTCAGATCCGCAAGGGCGCCGCGGCTGCGGTGATCAAGTGGACCGGTACGGCGAGCGCCGAGGTCGACGCGATCGTCGACCGGATCAGCGACGAGGGCGGCACCCCGCTCGTGGTGGCCGAGAACGATCGGATCCTCGGCGTCATCCACCTGAAGGACGTGGTCAAGTCCGGGATGCGGGCGCGGTTCGACGAGATGCGCCGGATGGGCATCCGGACCGTGATGATCACGGGCGACAACCCGCGTACCGCGGCCGCGATCGCCGCCGAGGCCGGTGTCGACGACTTCCTCGCCGAGGCGACCCCGGAGGACAAGCTCGCGCTGATCAAGAAGGAACAGCAGGGCGGGCGCCTGGTCGCGATGACGGGTGACGGCACCAACGACGCGCCGGCCCTCGCGCAGGCGGACGTCGGCGTCGCGATGAACACCGGCACGTCGGCCGCGAAGGAGGCCGGCAACATGGTCGACCTCGACTCGGACCCGACCAAGCTGATCGAGATCGTGGAGATCGGCAAGCAGTTGCTGATCACGCGCGGCGCGCTGACCACCTTCTCGATCGCCAACGACATCGCCAAGTACTTCGCGATCATCCCGGCCATGTTCGCGGCGGTCTATCCCGGCCTGGACACGCTCAACATCATGCGGCTGCACTCGCCGGGCTCGGCGATCCTGTCCGCGGTCGTCTTCAACGCCATCGTGATCGTCTTCCTGATCCCGCTCGCGCTGCGGGGCGTGCGGTACCGGCCGTCGTCGGCGAGCGCGCTGCTGCGCCGGAACCTGCTCGTCTACGGCCTCGGCGGCGTGATCGCGCCGTTCCTCGGCATCAAGCTCATCGACCTGTTCATCCAGTTCATCCCGGGGATCTGATCCGTTATGAGACTGCCTTCGTGGCTGAGCCAGCACCTCGCGGCCCTGCGGGCGCTGCTCGTCTTCACCGTCCTGCTGGGCCTCGCGTACCCGTTGATCTTCGTGGGTGTGGGCAAGATACCCGGCATATCCGACAGGTCCGGGGACCTGACGCTGATCGGCCAATCGTTCACCGACGCGGACGGCAACCCGGTGACCAGGTACTTCCAGAGCCGCCCGTCCGCCGGCGGCTACGATCCGACCGCCACCGGGGCCAGCAACCTCGGGCCGGAGGACGTGGTCGACACGCCGGATCGGCAGAGCCTGCTCACCCAGGTGTGCGCCCGCAGCCTCGCCGTCGGCAAGCTGGAGGGTGTCGACGGCAGCCGTCCCTTCTGCACCGCCGACGGGGTGGGCGCGGTGCTCGCGGTCTTCCACCGCGACGGCTTCACCGGGCCGATCACCCGCGTCGTGTCGGTCAACCAGACCGGCGTCCCGTTCGTCGCGACATATCAGGGCGTCGTCGTCGAGCCGGCCCGGGAGGGCGACGACTACCGGGCGCTCGGCGGCGTGATCACGCCGATCCGCGGGGACGCCCCGGCGGAACCGGCAGTCCCGGCGGACGCGGTCACCGCCAGTGGCAGCGGCCTCGACCCCCACATCAGCCCCGCGTACGCCGAGATCCAGGCGCCCCGCGTGGCGCGCGAAAGGGGCATCAGCCTCGATCGCGTCCGGCAACTGATCACTGACAACACCGACGGGCGAGCGCTGGGCTTTCTCGGTCAGCCGGTCGTGAACGTACTGAAATTGAATCTGGCATTGGACCGCCCATCCAACCACCCCGACCACCGCCCCTGAAAAGGACTGAAGGCTGTCTGTCATGGCTCGCGGCGAGTTGCGGATCTACCTGGGCGCGGCGCCCGGCGTCGGCAAGACCTACACGATGCTGGAGGAGGCGCACCGGCGGGGCGAGCGCGGCACCGACGTGGTGATCGCGCTGGTCGAGACGCACGGGCGCAAGCACACCACCGCGATGACCGCGGGCCTGGAGGTGGTGCCGCGCCGGGAGGTGACCTATCGCGGCGCCGCCTTCGCGGAGATGGACCTGGACGCGGTGCTGGCCCGCCGGCCGGAGCTGGCCGTGGTGGACGAGCTCGCGCACAGCAACGTGCCGGGCTCGCGCCACGCCAAGCGCTGGCAGGACGTCCGGGAGCTGCTGGAGGCCGGGATCAGCGTGCTGACCACGGTCAACGTCCAGCACCTGGAGTCGCTCAACGACGTGGTCGCCCGGATCACCGGCGTCCCGCAGCGGGAGACCGTGCCGGACGCCGTGGTCCGCGCGGCCGAGCAGGTCGAGCTCGTCGACATGACGCCCGAGGCGCTGCGGCGGCGGATGGCGCACGGCAACATCTACCGGCCGGAGAAGGTCGACGCGGCGCTCGGCAACTACTTCCGTACCGGGAACCTCACCGCCCTGCGCGAGCTGGCCCTGCTCTGGCTCGCCGACAAGGTGGAGCAGCAGCTCGGCCAGTACCGCGCCGACCACGACATCGACTCCACCTGGGAGACCCGGGAACGGGTGGTGGTCGCGCTGACCGGCGGGCCGGAGGGGGACACGCTGATCCGCCGGGCAGCCCGGATCGCCGCGCGCAGCAAGGGCGCCGACCTGCTCGCCGTGCACGTGGCCCGCAGCGACGGCCTGGCCGGCGCGAACCCCGCCGAGCTGGCCCGGCAGCGGGTGCTCGCGGAGAGCCTCGGCGGCACGTACCACCAGGTCGTCGGCGCGGACGTGCCGCGGGCGCTGCTCGACTTCGCCCGCGGGGTGAACGCCACCCAGATCGTGCTCGGCGCGTCCAGCCGGGGCCGGTTCGCGCAGCTCTTCGCGGCGGGCGTGGGCGTCACCACGATCGCCCGGTCCGGCTCGATCGACGTGCACCTGGTCACGCACGAGCTGGCCGGCCGCGGTCGCCGCCGCGGGCCGCTGCCGCCCGCGCTCTCCCGGAAGCGGCGGATCATCGGGTTCGGCGTCGCGCTGCTCGGCCTGCCGCTGCTCACCGTCGCGCTGGAGGCCGGCCCGCCCCTGCCGCTGATCGACGACATCCTGCTGTTCCTGGTCGCGGTCGTCGGGGTGGCGCTGATCGGCGGGCTCTGGCCGGCGCTGCTCGCGGCGGTCGGCGGGTCGCTGCTGCTGAACTGGTTCTTCACCGCGCCGGTCGGCCGGTTCACCATCGCCGAGGGGCAGAACCTGCTGGCCCTGGCGATCTTCGTGCTGGTGGCGGTGGCGGTCAGCTGGGTGGTGGACACCGCGGCCCGGACCACCCGGCAGGCCGCGCGGGCGTCCGCCGAGGCGCAGACCCTGGCGGCCGTGGCGGGCGGCGTGCTGCGCGGCGAGCGGCCGCTGACGGCGCTGCTCGACCGGTTGCGGGAGACGTTCGCGCTCGACTCGGTGACGCTGGTGGAGAAGGGGCCCGGCGGGACCGGGACCGTCGTCGCGTCCGTGGGTGATCCGGTCTGCGTCTCGCCGGGCGCCGCCGACGGCGAGGTGACGGCGGACGGCGACCTGATGATCCTGCTGCGCGGGCGCACCCTGGAGGCGTCCGACCGGCGGATCGTGGAGGCGTTCGCGGCGCAGGCCGCCGTGGCGCTGCGTCAGGAGCGGCTGGCCGCCGAGGCGGCCACCGCGAAACCCCTGGCCGAGGCGGATCGGTTGCGCACCGCGTTGCTCGCGGCGGTGAGCCACGATCTGCGTACGCCGCTCGCGTCGGCGAAAGCAGCAGTGGCCTCGCTGCGCAGCTCCGAGGTGGAGTTCGACGACGAGGACCGGGCCGAGCTGCTCGCCACCGCCGACGAGTCGCTGGAGCGTCTGGACCGGCTCGTGGCGAACCTGCTCGACATGAGCCGGCTCCAGGCGGGCGCTCTCGGGGTGGTCCCGATCGAGGTGGGCGCGGAGGAGGTCGTACCCCGGGCTCTTGATGATTGTGGCCCGGAGGGCCGGAAGGTGGCCGTGCGCGTCCCGGAAGATCTCCCGCTGCTGCGGGCCGACCCGGGACTTCTGGAACGGGTGCTGGTGAACCTGGTCGCGAACGCGCTGCGCCACAGCCCGCCGGACGCGCCCCCGATGATCACCGGGAGCACCCACGGGGACATGGTGGAGCTGCGGGTGATCGATCACGGTCCGGGTATTCCGGCGGATCGGTGGGACGACGTGTTCCTGCCGTTCCAGCGGCTCGGCGACCGGGACAACCACACCGGCGTGGGTCTCGGTCTCGCGTTGTCCCGGGGCCTGACCGAGGCGATGGGTGGCACGCTGACGCCGGGGGAGACGCCCGGCGGCGGGCTGACCATGGTCCTGGCCCTTCCGGTGGCCCGGCTGTGCTGATCGTTACCGGACCGGGTAGTTGATCATGGGGCGGCGTAAGTTCGACACGTGGCGGGCGGGGAGTTCTGGGAGTGGATAGGTCGCGGCGCGTGGCGGACACCCACGCCGGCGCTGTCCCGCCGCCGGCGGGCCGCCGGATTCCTCGTCGTCATGCTCGGGCTGCCGTCGCTCACCGCGATCCTGCTCGCCGTGCCGGAGCAGCAACTCGTCACCGCGATCCTGCTGTTCCTGGTCGTGGTCGTCGGCGTGGCGCTGATCGGCGGACTCTGGCCGGCCCTGCTCGCCGCGGTCGGCGGGTCGCTGCTGCTGAACTGGTACTTCATCCCGCCGTACGGGCGGTTCCTGATCGCGCAGGAGCAGAACCTGCTGGCCCTGGCGATCTTCGTGCTGGTGGCGGTCGCGGTCAGCTGGGTGGTCGACGTCGCGGCCCGGACCACCCGGCAGGCCGCGCAGGCCTCCGCCGAGGCGCGGACTCTCGCCACCGTGGCGGGCAGTGTGCTGCGCGGCGAGCGGCCGCTGATGGCGCTGCTGAGCCAGCTGCGGGAGACGTTCGTGCTGGAGTCGGTGGCGCTCTGCGAGGGCGGGGAGACGGTCGCCGCGGTGGGCCGGCCGGTGCTGCGCCCGGAGCTCGCCGACGACACCGTGAAAGCCGACGGTGACCTGGTGATCCTGCTCAAGGGGCATCCGCTGGCGGCCGCCGACCGGCGGATCGTGGAGGCGTTCGCGGCGCAGGCCGCTGTCGCGCTGCGTCAGGAGCGGCTGGCCGCCGAGGCGGCCACCGCCAAGCCGCTCGCCGAGGCCAACAAGCTGCGGACCGCGCTGCTCGCGGCGGTGAGCCACGATTTGCGTACGCCCCTCGCGTCCGCAAAAGCAGCTGTCGCCTCGCTGCGCAGCTCCGAGGTGGAGTTCGACGACGACGATCGGGCCGAGCTGCTCGCCACCGCCGACGAGTCGCTCGACAAGCTGGGCCGGCTCGTCGCGAACCTGCTGGACATGAGCAGGCTGCAGGCGGGCGCACTCGGGGTGGTCCCGATCGAGGTGGGCGCGGAGGAGGTCGTACCCCAGGCTCTTGATGATCTTGGGGTTGAGGGGCGTGCGGTGACCGTGCGTGTGCCCGATGACCTGCCCCTGCTCCGCGCCGATCCCGGTCTGCTGGAACGGGTGCTGGTGAACCTGGTCGCGAACGCGCTGCGCTACAGCCCGCCGGACGCCCCGCCGATGATCACCGGAAGCGCGCGCGGTGACACGGTGGAGCTGCGCGTGATCGACCATGGACCCGGCATTCCCGCCGACCGGTGGGACGACGTGTTCCTGCCGTTCCAGCGGCTCGGCGACCGGGACAACCACACCGGCGTGGGTCTCGGCCTCGCGCTGTCCCGAGGCCTCACCGAGGCGATGGGCGGCACCCTCACTCCCGACGAGACGCCCGGAGGCGGCCTCACCATGATCATTTCGCTGCCGGCGGTCGCGTCGTGACCCGGATCCTGGTGGTCGACGACGAGCCGCAGATCGTCCGGGCCCTCCGGATCAACCTCAAGGCCCGGGGGTACGAGGTGGACACCGCCCGGGACGGCGCCTCCGCACTCCACCTCGCCGCGCACCACCATCCCGACCTGGTGGTTCTCGACCTCGGCCTGCCCGACATGGAGGGCACCGAGGTGATCGGTGGCCTGCGCGGCTGGACCACGGTGCCGATCATCGTGCTCTCCGGGCGGGCCGACAGCACCGACAAGGTGGCGGCGCTCGACGCCGGCGCGGACGACTACGTGACCAAGCCGTTCGGCGTCGACGAGCTGCTCGCCCGGATCCGGGCGGTCGCCCGCCGGGCGCAGCCGGTCGACGCCTCGCCGACCGTGCGGATCGGCTCCCACGTCGTGGACCTCTCCGAACGCTCGGTCACCCCCGACGTGCGGCTCACCCCGACCGAATGGCAGCTGCTGGAACACCTGGTCCGGCACCCCGGCAAACTGATCACCCAGCGGGACCTGCTGCACGACGTGTGGGGACCGCAGTACCAGACCGAGACGAACTACCTGCGGCAATACATGGCCCGGCTGCGCCGCAAGCTGGAGACCGACCCGGCCCGGCCGCAACACCTGATCACCGAACCGGGCATGGGATATCGCTTCCGCCCGTAGGCTGCTCACGTGCGGTTGTTCGGATCCCGTCAGACGGCCCCGGAGGTCGTGCGCCCGGTGCCGCGAGACGTCGAGGCCCTCGAGGAGCTGATGCTGGCGCTGGACAGCGCGATCGACGAGAGCACGGCCTGGCGGATCACGGTGGCCAGCACCGTCGAGTCCTACGGATTCGGGTACGGGGCGATCTGGGTGCCCGACGGCGGCCAGTTGCGGCTGTTCCACGAGACCGGCCGGATCACCCCGCAGCTGCAGGCCGCGTCCGGGGGGCTCACGCCGGGGCGGACCATGGCGGCCGACGACGGGATGGTCGGCAAGGCGTACCGGACCCGGCAGCCGATCTACATCGAGTCGCCCGAGGACGGCGTGGGGTGCCGGCGCACGCAGGCCGCCTTCCAGGCCGGCATGGTCGGGGCGGTCATACTGCCGATCTCGCGGGGCGCCGACGTGCACGCCGTCCTCGAGTACTACTCGCCGGCGCCGCTGCACATGGACGCGAACCGGCGGGACAAATTCAGCGCGATCGCCCGGATCGCCGAGCGGGCCCGGGCGGCCGCCGTCGCCTCGGCCGAGCTGCGCCAGGTGGCCGACGACCGTACCGCGGTGACCACCGTCGTCACGAAACTCGGCGAGGCCACCGACAGTCAGGTCGCGATCAAGATGGCCCTGGACAGCGTGCGCAGCGCGTTCGGCTGGGCGTACGGGTCGTACTGGGAGGTGGACCCGGACGCCAACGTGCTGAAGTTCGAGATCGAATCCGGCTCGGCCGGTGACGAGTTCCGCCGGGTCACGCTGGCCGCCACGTTCGCCGAGGGGACCGGCCTCTCCGGCCGCGCCTGGCGGGCCCGCGACCTGGTCTTCGTCCGCGACCTGGCCGAGCTGACCGACTGCGTGCGGGCGCCGGCGGCGCAACGGGCCGGGGTCCGCTCCGGCGTCTGCTTCCCGATCATGAGCGGCGACCGGATCATCGGCACGATGGACTTCTTCACCACCGAGTACATCGATCTGTCCGCGTCCCGGGCCGCCGCGCTGCGCAACGTGCAGCAGCTCGTCTCCCAGCGGCTCGACGTGATGCGCGCCGCCGAACGGTCCGCGGCGAACGCCCGCGCCCTGCTGGACACCGTGGAACGGCTGCGCAACGCCAGCGGCGACGCCACCTCGGTCGCCGAACAGGCCGTCGACCGCGCCTCCGCGATGACCGCCGAGGTCGCCGCGCTCGGCCAGGCGTCCGCCGCGATCGGCGACGTCATCAAGATCATTGAATCGATCGCCGAGCAGACCAACCTGCTCGCGCTCAACGCCACCATCGAGGCCGCCCGGGCCGGCGAGAGCGGCAAGGGCTTCGCCGTCGTCGCCGGCGAGGTGAAGGAGCTCGCCCGGGAGACCGCCGAGGCCACTCAGAAGGTCGCCGAGCAGATCGCCGGGATCCAGGCCAGCGCGGAGACCGTGGCGGCCGGCATCCACACCACCAGCGAGACGATCGGGATGATGGACAGCGTGCAGGCCCGGATGAACGAGGTCCTCGCCGAGCAGGCGGAGATGGCGCGGGCGCTCCAGGGCTGATCTTCCCTCGGCTTTCCCGACTCGTTCGGTCGAACATGCGTTTCAACCCCCACAGGTCCGCAGCGATGGGCCAGGATGTGTCATACGGCACACCGAGGGGAGCAGACATGAGCGGCGTTCGATTGCTGGTGGGCACCCGCAAGGGCGCTTTCGTCCTCACATCCGACGGCAAGCGGCAGGACTGGGAGGTGAGCGGGCCGCACTTCGCGGGGTGGGAGATCTACCACGTGAACGGCTCTCCCGCCGACCCGGACCGGCTCTGGGCGTCGGCGTCCGGGGGCTGGTTCGGGCAGGTCATCCATCGCTCCGACGACGGCGGGACGACCTGGCGGCAGGTCGACCACGACTTCACCTATCAGCCGCCGGTCGGAGACCATCTCTGGTACGACGGGACACCGCGCCCGTGGGAGTTCAAACGCATCTGGCACCTGGAGCCGTCCCGCACCGACCCCGACGTCGTCTACGCCGGGGCCGAGGACGCGTCCCTCTACAAGTCCACCGACGGCGGCCAGAAATGGGTGGAGCTGGCCGGACTCCGTACCCATGTCTCGGCACCGAAATGGCAGCCCGGCGCCGGTGGGCTCTGCCTGCACACGATCATCCTCGACCCGGTGAACAAGGACCGGATCTTCGTGGCCATCTCGGCCGCCGGCGCGTTCCGCAGCGACGACGGCGGCGTCAGCTGGCAGCCGATCAACCGGGGCCTGGTCTCCGAGGGCATCGCCGACCCGGACGCCGAAGTGGGCCACTGCGTGCACCGGCTCGCCATGCACCCGTCCCGGCCGGACACGCTCTTCATGCAGAAACACTGGGACGTGCTGCGCACCGACGACGCCGGCGGCAGCTGGCGCGAGGTCAGCGGCAACCTGCCCACCGACTTCGGCTTCCCGATCGCGGTGCACGCCCACGAGCCCGAGACGATCTACGTCGTGCCGATCACCAGCGACTCACTGCACTACGTCATGGACGGCAAGCTGCGGGTCTACCGCAGCCGCACCGGTGGCGAGCAGTGGGAGCCGCTGACCGTCGGACTGCCGCAGGAGAACTGCTACGTCAACGTGCTCCGCGACGCGATGGCGGTCGACACGCTCGACGAGTGCGGCATCTACTTCGGGACCAGCGGCGGTCAGGTGTACGGGTCGTCGGACAGCGGGGACAGCTGGCGGCCGATCGTCCGTGACCTGCCGCCGGTGCTCTCCGTCGAGGTGCAGGTGCTGCCGTGATCAGGGTGATTCTGCCGCCGCACCTGCGCACCCTCGCGAGCGTCGGCCGGGAGGTGCAGGTCGAGGTCTCCGGGGCGGTGACGCAGCGGACCGTGCTGGACGCGGTGGAGCGGGAGTACCCGATGCTGCTCGGCACGATGCGGGATCGGGAGAGCGGGCGGCGGCGGGCGTTGGTGCGGTTCTTCGCCTGCGAGGAGGACCTGTCGAACGAGTCGCCTGACGCTGAGCTGCCGGATCGGGTGATCAAAGGGGAGGAGCCGTTCATGGTGGTGGGGGCCATGGCCGGCGGGTGAGGTTCGCCGGTACCGATTCCGGCGGCCGGGCGTTGGGGCCGGCCGCCGGAGGGGTGCGGGGTCAGCTGGTGACTCCGGTGACGATGGTGACGGTTTCGGGGCTGCTGGTGGTTTCGGTGCCGGTCGTCGTTTCGGCGCCGGTGGTGCTGGTGTCGGTGGTGGCCGCCGTGGTTTCGGTGGCGGTCGCCGTGGTGTCAGCGCCGGTGGTTTCGGTGCCGGTCGCGGTGGTGTCGGTGCCGGCTGTGCCCGTGGCAGTCTCGGTGCTGGTCATGCCCGCACCGGTGTCGGTGCCCGCTGCGCCGGCGCCGGTGTCGGTGCCTGTGGTTCCGGTGTCCGTGCCGGTTGCCGCAGTGCCCGTGTCGGTGGTGCCGGCTGTGGTGTCCGCGCCGGTCGTGCCCGTGTCGGTGCCGGTTGTTCCGGTGTCGGCACCGGTCGCGCCGGTGTTGGTGCCGGTTGTTCCGGTCGCGGTGTCGGTCGATCCGGCCCCTGTGTCGGCGCCGGTGGTGCTGGTGGCGGTGTCCGCTCCGGTCGCGCCGGTGTCGGTGGTTCCGGTGGCGGTGTCAGTTGTCCCGGTTCCTGTGTCGGTGGCGGTTGTTCCGGTTCCGCCCGCCGTGTCTGTGCCGGTTGTTCCGGCGCCAGTTGCGGTGTCCGTGCCGGTCGTTCCGGTGCCAGCCGTGGTGTCCGTGCCGGTTGTTCCGGTGTCGGTGTTGGCGCCGGTGGTGCCTGCGCCTGCGGTTCCGGTGCCAGTGTCGGCGCCGGTGCCGGTGTCAGTGGTCCCGGCTCCGGTCGTTGCGGTGCCGCCTGCGCCGGTGTCTGCGCTGCCGCTGCTCGTGCCGCCGCTCGTGTCGGCGCCGCCACTGGCCGGGGCGCTGCCGCCGTTGTCCGCGCCGCCGCTCGTGGTGCCGCCGCTCGTGGCTCCGCCGCTCGTGTCGCCGCCGCTGGGGGCGCCGGCGTCCGTGGTGCCGGTACCGGTGTTGTGATCGGAGGGCATGCCCTGGTCATGGGGCTTGTCCGGCATGCCACTCTCGTACTCGATGTAGAGCACGTACAGCCGGTGTGTCCCGCCGAGATGCTTCTCGCAGTCGCCGAACTTGTCGTCCCACATGCCGAGGCGCGAGGCGATCCGGCTGAGGGCGTCGCACGCCAGCTTGGTGTCCTGGTACCCGGCGACGCTGTCGAGCTTCTCCGGCTGCGGAATCCCGGGGGACGCCTGCGCCGCGCTCATCCCGATCGTCGCGCCGGCCAGCACTCCGAGGCCGGCCGTGGTCAGGCACCGTTTTGCCTTGCTCATGTCGTACCTTTCTATCCGATTTGCCGTGTCCTGGTTAGCTGAGCACGCTTTAGGTGAGCGGTTCTCGCGTTCCACCGGGGCTGGCCCATCGGGGGCAAGGTGGGAGTCGGCTTACGATCGGAATATGGTCAGGCGTACGGGTGAAGCGACCCGCGAGGAGATCCGCACGGCGGCGACCCACCTGTTCCGGGAGCGCGGTTTCGCCCGGACCTCGGTGCGTGACATCGCCGCCCTCGCGAGCAGCAACCCGGCGCTGGTGATCCGGCACTTCGGCACCAAGGAGCTGCTGTTCCTGGAGACCATGCACCTGACGATCGACGACGAGCCGCTGTTCGACGTGCCGATGGAGCAGTTCGGGGAGCGCTTCATCGAGGTGCTGCTCGCCGACGACGACATCCGCGGGGTCTATCTGGCCCTGGTCCGGGGCAGCAACGAGCCGCAGATCAGGACCCGGTTGCAGGACATCCACGAGAAGATGTTCGTCGGCCCGGTGCGGGCCCGGCTCGCCGGTCCGGACGCGGACATCCGGGCGCGTCTGGCGGCCGCGGTCGTGGGCGGGCTGCTCTACGTGCTGTGGGTGGTCGGCGACGAGGCGCTCGTCGCCGCCGAACCCCGTGAACTGGTGGTGCGCTACGGCGCGCTGCTCCAGCAGGTGTTGACCGAGCGGCACTGACTCCGTCGGCAGGGCAGCGCTGAGCACCAGCCGGACCAGCCGGACCAGCCGGACCAGCCGGTGAACGGAAGGCTTTCCCCGGGGCGATCGGCGCACACGGAGGCCGTTCGTGGGCGCTCATCGCGCGCGGGGGGCGGCGGCCAGCGCACACGGAAGCCCGTTCGTGTGCGCTGATCGCGCGGGGGTGGCGGCCGGTGCACGCGGTGGGCTTTTGTGCGCTGACGGCTCGCGATCCCGCGGCTGTCGATCGTGGAAAGCTCGAGGCCGGCTGGCTGTCAGCGTTCACAAAACGGACACCAGGCAGCACTGGCAGCCAGCCGGGCAAGGCGAGCTGGCGCTCAGTGCTGTCGGCCGCCGCCGCGCCGACACTGAGCACCAGCCGGACCGGCTGGTTGTGGGTGCTGTCCGCACTGCACTGGGCGCCGGCCGGACCGGCCGGCCCAGCCGGCGCTCGGGGTCGCCGGCAGAGCCCGCGCGGGCGACTCGATCCACAGATGGACTACTGCACCGACCAGCCGCCGTCGGACGGGAGGATCACGCCGTTCAGGTTGATGCCGTCGTCGCTGAGCAGGAACGTGATGGACGCCGCCAAGTGCTCCGGCATCGCCACGCCCGGGATCGTGCGGATCAGCGGGCCGGTCCGGGCCATGCCGAACTCGGACTGGTCGCGCGGGACCATCCCGGTCGCCACGCCGCCCGGTGCGACCGCGTTCACCCGGATGCCGTCGGCCCCGTACATGAACGCGGTGTTCTTGGTGATGCCGACGACGGCGTGCTTGGACGCGGTGTAGGCGACGCCTGCCGCGCTGCCGCGCAGGGCCGCCTCGGAGGCCACGTTGACGATGGAGCCGCGCTTGGCGGCGAGCATCGACGGGATGACGGCGCGGGTCAGTTTGAAGACGCCGTCCACGTTCACCGCGAAGACCCGGTCCCAGATGGCGTCGGCGGTCTCGTGGATGGGGGAGAAGTCGTCGACGATGCCGGCCACGTTGGCGAGGCCGTCGATCGTGTCGCCGGCGGCCTCGACGATCCGGGCGATGTCGGCGTCGACGGTGATGTCCCCGGCCACCGGCACGACCGCGTCGCCGAGGTCGTCGACGAGCGCCTTGAGCTTGTCGGCGGTGATGTCGACGGCGATCACCCGGCCGCCCTCGCGGACGATGCGGGACGCGGTGGCCCGGCCGATGCCGGAGGCGGCGCCGGTGACGATCACGGTCTTGCCGTCGAAGCGGCCGCCGGTGACCTGCTCACGCCAGGCGCCGGACGACTCCTCGGCGGGTGCGAAGCCCCCGTTCACGGCCATGACGAGCTGGTCGACGGCCTCCTGCGGGATCTGGCCCTGGCTGAGGGCGACGAGCTGCTGGAGCGGCAGGCCCCGGGCGGGGGCGAGACGGGACTCGTCGAAGTCGCCGCCCTGCCCGAGAAGTGCCCGGATGGCCGGTCCGCCCTCCGGGTGGTCCAGCCATTCTCCGACCGTGCTGCCCGCGGTGAGCGCCATTTCGAATCCCCTCTATAAAAGCGAACGCAAAGCGAAGTCAACTTAGTTTACTTCGTCGAAAAGGCCAATGCCCGGAAGGGAAAGGAAGAGGATCAGGATCATGCCCGTCCTGAGCCGGCGACAGATCAACGTCGTCTTCGTCGCGATCCTGCTCGGGATGCTCCTGGCGGCCCTGGACCAGACGATCGTCTCGACCGCCCTGCCGACGATCGTGGCCGATCTCGGGGGCGCCGGGCACATGTCGTGGGTGGTCACCGCGTACCTGTTGGCGGAGACCATCGCCACGGTGCTGGCCGGCAAGTTCGGCGACCTCTTCGGCCGCAAGGTGATCTTCCAGATCAGCGCGGTGGTCTTCGTGGGCGGCTCGGCGTTCTGCGGCGTCGCGCAGGACATGCTGATGCTTGTCGCCGCGCGGGTGGTCCAGGGCATCGGCGCGGGCGGCCTGATGGTGACCGCGATGGCCCTGATCGCGGACGTCATCCCGCTGCGCGAACGCGGAAAATATCAGGGCGCGCTCGGCGCGGTCTTCGGCGTCACCACGGTCGTCGGACCGACCCTCGGTGGCCTCTTCACCGACCATCTGAGCTGGCGCTGGGCGTTCTACGTCAACGTCCCGATCGCGATCATCGTGATCGCGATGGCCGCCAAGACCATTCCATCGGTACGGTCCGAGGGCCGTCCCGTCATCGACTACGCCGGCATCGGCCTGATCGCCGCCGCCGCGACCACGATGATCCTGGCGCTGGAGTGGGGCGGCAGCGAGTACGCCTGGAGCTCGCCCACGATCATCGGGATGTTCGCCGGCTCGATCGCCCTCTTCGTGGCGTTCGTCGTCGTGGAGTCGCGTGCCACCGAACCGATGCTGCCGATGGGCCTGTTCCGCAACTCGGTCTTCACGGTCTGCTCGACGCTCAGCTTCATCGTCGGCTTCGCGATGCTCGGCGCGATGACGTTCCTCCCCACCTACCTGCAGTACGTGGACGGCGTCTCGGCGACCGCCTCCGGGGTGCGCACCCTGCCGATGGTGGCCGGTCTGTTCCTGATGTCGATGCTCTCCGGCAACATGGTGAGCCGCACCGGCCGGTACAAGATGTTCCCGATCGCCGGCGGCGCCGTGATGTCGGTCGGCCTCTATCTGATGTCGACCATGGGAGCGTCGACGAGCACGTGGCTGGAGTCGCTCTACATGTTCATCCTGGGCTGCGGCATCGGGTTGTCCATGCAGGTGCTCACGATCGCCGTGCAGAACACCGTCCCGTACGCCGATCTGGGGACGGCCACCTCGGGCGTGACCTTCTTCCGTACCCTCGGAAGTTCGTTCGGAACGGCGATCTTCGGCACGCTCTACAGCGGGCGGCTGGAGGACCGGCTGGCCGAGGCGCTCGCGCAGACCGGTGTCCCGGCCACGGTGGCGCAGAACCCGGAGGCGCTGAACGCGCTCGACCCGGCGCAGTCCGGGCCGATCATCGCGGCCTACGCCGACTCGATCAACTACGTGTTCCAGTGGGTGGTCCCGGTCGCGGTGCTCGGCTTCGTGGTGGCCTGGCTGCTCAAGGAGGTGCCGCTGCGGGACAGCGCGCGGGTCGCCGCGACCGACGTCGGGGAGGGTTTCTCGCCACCGGCGACGGACGACCGGGTCGGTCAACTGGAGCGACAGATCAGCGACACCATGCGGCGGGCGCGCGACGACCGTACCGTGCTCGATCGGGTGTTGGCGGACTCCGGCGCCGACGTCAATCCGTCACAGGCGTGGGCGATCGGACAGACGCATCTGCACGTGACCGCGAAGGGCCGCGCCGAGCTGCCGGCCATCGCCCGTCAGCACCGGATGCCCCCTGAAGTGCTGGAACCCACCTTCACCGATCTCGCGCAGGCCGGATATGCCCGGGTGGAGGGGGATCAGGTGCACCTGACCGAGGCCGGTCAGGAGCAGTTCGAGCGGGTCCGGCACGCGTGGCGGCAGTGGCTCGACGCGAACCTGGACGACATCGCGCGCACCGATCCGGACGACCGGATCCTGATCGATCAGGCGTTGAACAACATCGCCACCCGGCTGGTCGACGAGCATCGGCCCGCTTGATCTAGGGCCCGGCAGGCTACCGTGCACCAATGGGATTGCTGGACAGGTTCGTCGGCTCACCGCAGCGCCGGTTCGCCCAGCTCGCCCTCCGGGTGGCCCGCAACACCCCGGGGGTGGACCGCGCGACCTACCAGCCGGAGGAGTTCGCGATCGCCATTCATCGCACCGGCGACGCGGGTCCGGCCCATCTCTACCTGTCCAACGTCTTCCGGGAGACCGCCGACGCGACCCCGGCGGAACGCCGGGAGAGACTGGAGCGTCTGGTCCGGCTGATGGCCTCGCCGCCGGCCGAGGACACCTGGGAGACGGTACGGGGAAAGCTCCGTCCCGTGATCCGACCGGTGACGTTCGGGGCCGCCGGCCCGGTCGGCATGCGTCCGCCGCTGTCCCGCCCCGCCATGCCGTTCCTGCGGGAGCTCGTGGTCGTCGACAGCCCGGACGCGATGGCGTACGTGATCCCGGACCGTCTCGACGAATGGCACGTCTCCGCCGACGAGGTCTTCGACGCCGCCCGGGAGAACCTGGCCGAGCTGGCCCGCCGCTCGCTGAGCCGGCCGTGGCCGTCCGGGCCGAGCCTGATCCGGATGCTCGACGACGGCGACGGGTACTTCACGTCCCTGCTGCTCGCCTCCGGCTGGCTGGCCGACGTCGGCGAGCGGATGGGCACGCCGGTCCTGGCCTTCGCCCCGGACAACAACACGCTGCTCCTCAGCCCGCTGCCGGAGAACGAGGCGGACCAGCTCTACGCGGTGGTGGAGCGGACCTTCCAGGACGCGGTGCGCTACCTGTCCCCGGTCGGCTACGTAACGGCGCCCGGGGGCGCGGTGGTGCCGTACACGCCGCCGCCGGGTCACCTGCACTACCTGCCGGCCCGGCGCGCCGAGGCGGTGCTGGCGCTCACCGAGTACTCCAACCAGACCGACTGGCTGACCGAGCAGTACGAGAAGGCCGGCGTCGACGTCCACGTCGGCAAGCTGATCGCGGTCGAGCCGCCGGACGGCGGACCGGCCGAGACGATCGCCACCTGGGTCGAGGGTGTCAGCACGCTGCTGCCGCGCGCCGATTCGGTGGCGTTCGCCCGGGCCGACTCCGGAGTGGAGTTCCGGGTGCCGTGGCGGGTCGTCGAGCAGGAGGCCGGCCTGAGCCCGGAGCCGCTGCTCGCGCCGTCCCGTTACCGGGTGGAGGACTGGCCGGCCGCGGGTGTGCTGAGCAGCCTGCGACAGAGCGAGATCTGAGGTTGTTTGCTTGTCGATCTTCACGGCAGCAGACTGTGGCGCATGACGGACGAGGACGCCTCGCTACGGATCGGCGCTCCGGCGGACCACGCGGCGGGGCTCCCGGCCGTGCGGCTGAGCCTGGTCAACGCCGTACAGCGGATGGGTGTGCGCGCCGCGGTGCGCAACCTGCGCACGCTGAATCAGCACGACGGTTTCGACTGCATGAGTTGCGCCTGGCCGGACCCGCAGGGCCATCGGCACGCCGCGGAGTTCTGTGAGAACGGCGCGAAGGCGGTCTCCTGGGAGGCCGACCGGGCCACGGTCGGTCCGGACTTCTTCGCCGAGCACTCGATCGCCGATCTGGCCGGGCAGACCGATCACTGGCTGGAGAAACAGGGCCGGCTGACCCACCCGATGGTCCGGCGCGAGGGCGCGACGCACTATGAGCCGATCTCCTGGGACGAGGCGTTCGCGCTGGCCGGCTCGTTTCTGGCGGCACTTCCCAGCCCGGATGAGGCGGCCTTCTACACATCCGGGCGGGCCAGCAACGAGGCTGCGTTCGTCTATCAGCTCCTGGCCCGCGCGTTCGGCACCAACAACCTGCCGGACTGCTCCAACCTGTGCCACGAGTCCACCGGCACGGCGCTGCTGCGCACGATCGGCGTCGGCAAGGGCTCGGTCACCCTGGACGACCTGCACCGGGCCGACCTGATCGTGGTCTCCGGGCAGAACCCGGGAACGAACCACCCCCGGATGCTCACCGCCCTGGAGATCGCCAAGCGGGACGGCGCGAAGATCCTCGCGATCAATCCGCTGCCGGAGGCCGGGCTCCGGCGTTTCGACAACCCCCAGAGGGTACGGGGGATGGCCGGTCACGGCACCGTCCTGGCGGATCGGCTGCTCCGGATCCGATCCAACGGCGACCTGGCGTTGTGGCAGGCGATCGGGCACCTGCTGCTGCGGCGTGGCGTGGCCGACCGGGAGTTCATCGACAACAGCACCGTCGGTTTCGAGGCCTGGGCCCGGCATCTCTCCGAGATCGACAGAGACGCCGTGGAAGCGGCCACCGGCCTGCCCTGGGCCGAGATCGACGAGGCCGCCGACATGCTGGCGAACGCGAAACGGATCGTGCACTGCTGGGCGATGGGAATCACCCAGCACCGCAACGCGGTCGCCACCATCAAGGAGTTCGTCAACGTCGCGCTGCTCCAGGGCATGATCGGCAAGCCGGGCGCCGGACTCTGCCCGGTCCGCGGGCACTCCAACGTGCAGGGCGACCGGAGCATGGGCATCTGGGAGAAGCCGCCGCCCGCGCTGCTGGACGGGATCCGCGCCGAGTTCGGCTTCGAGCCGCCGCGGCATCACGGGTTCGACGCCGTGGACACGGTGAAGGCGTTCCGGGACGGCCGGGCGTCGGTGCTCGTGGCGCTCGGCGGCAACTTCGTCGCGGCGATGCCGGACACTGCCGTCACCGCGGCGGCGATGCGCGGAGCCGCGCTGACCGTGCAGATCTCCACGAAGCTGAACCGCAGCCACGTCGAGGCCGGGCGCACCGCGCTGATCCTGCCGACGCTGGGCCGCACCGAGCGGGACCACACCGGCGGCCGGGAGCAGCGGATCACCGTGGAGGACTCGATGTCCGCGGTGCACGCCTCGCGGGGCCGGTCCGCGCCCGCCGGTCCGCTGCTGCGCTCCGAGGTGGACATCGTCTGCGGCATCGCGGCGGCGACACTGGGCGATCGGCACGGGATCCCGTGGGAGGCGTTCGCGTCCGATTACGACCAGATCCGGGAGCGGATCGGGCGGGTCGTGCCGGGGTGCGCCGGGTATGCCGCCAAGATCCGTGACGAGGGCGGGTTCACGATGCCGCATCCGCCACGTGACGCCCGGACGTTTCCGACGCCTGAGGGCAAAGCGGTGTTCACCGTCAGCCCGCTCGAGGTCATGACGGTTCCGCCCGGGCGGCTCGTGCTGCAGACCCTGCGCAGCCATGACCAGTTCAACACCACGATCTACGGCCTCGACGACCGCTATCGAGGCGTCTACGCGGGCCGGCGGGTCGTCTTCATCAGCCGCGCCGACCTGGACGAACTCGGCTTCGCCGACGGTGACATCGTCGACCTGATCTCGGAGTTCTCCGACGGGGTGGAGCGGCGGGCCGACCGTTTCCGCCTGGTCGAGTACGACACCCCCAAGGGCTGCGTCGCCGCCTACTACCCGGAGACGAATCCGCTCGTACCCCTGGAATCGCAGGCCGCGGAGAGCGGCACACCCACCTCCAAGTGGGTCGTGGTCCGCCTGGTGCCGCGATGACAGGCTTCCTGGTGGGTCCTTCCGATCTTCGGGTACGGGCGACGCACACTCCCGTGGTCATCCTCGACGCGACGGTCGAACTCGCCAAGCCCGCGCGGGACGGTGACCACCGTTCGGCGCCCGGGCTGGCCGGCTGGGCGGAGGGCGGCATCTCGGCGACCACGCTCGGGCTGGCGCTGCGTGCGCTCGGGCGGGAGGACGTCGCCATCTATGACGGTTCCCTGGAGGAGTGGTCGGCCGACCCAGCGCTGCCGCTCGACCCGGGCCGGACGCTGCCGCCGGGCCGGGACCTGGCGCTGCCGGTTGACCGGGAACCGGCGCGGCCGCCTGGCCGGGACCTGGCGTTGCCGCATGGCGGGGAACCGGCGCTGCCGCCTGGCCGGGACCTGGCGTTGCCGCATGGCGGGGAACCGGCGCTGCCGCTCGACCTGGGCCGGGCGGGATGAGTGGACCGTGGGATGCCGCCGTTGACCGGGTCGTCGGCTGGGCCCGGCAGCAGCCGCCGTCGGCCGGGGACCGTCGGGTCATCGCGGTCGAGGGCCGTTCCGGATCCGGCAAGACCACCCTGGCCCGCGCCGTGAGTGAGCGGCTGGGCGCGCCACTGATCTCGATGGACGACCTGTACGCCGGGTGGGACGGCCTGGACCGGGGCGTGACCGCTCTGCGGGACTGGGTGCTGCGGCCCCTCGCCGAGGGCCGGCCCGCGTCCTGGCGGCGGTGGGACTGGGCGGCGGGGGAGTATGCCGGTCACTTCGCGGTACCGGACGGCGAGTGGCTCGTGGTTGAGGGGGTGGGTGCGGGTGGGGCGGTGGTCAGGCCGTACCTGTGTGGGGTCGTCTGGTTGGAAAGCCCCGCCGCGCTGCGCAAACGTCGGGCGTTGGCGCGCGATGGGGAGACTTATGCGCCGCATTGGTCGCGGTGGGCGCGGCATGAGGACGCGTTCTACGCGGCGGAGGCTGTTCGTGAGCACGCCGCCCTGGTGATCGAGAATGATGACGAGATGCCCGGTGCATCCGCCTGAGCTTTTTATAGCGTTTCGTGCGTTTTGTCGCGCTCACGTTCGCGCTCGCGGCGAGGCGGGTGGCGTGCGCGGCGAGGTAGGTGGCGTGCGCGGTCAGCTTGGGCGTGCGCCCGGTGGCGGCCCAGCGGTTGTCGATCTTGGAAACGCCGGTGCCGGCTGGTTCTCAACGTTCCCAAAACGGACATACGGCAGCACTGGCAGCCAGCCGAGCGGGACGAGCTGGCGCTGAGTGCTGCCATCGGCTCGCGCGCCAGCACTCAGCGCCAGCCGGACCGGCTGGTGGGGAGTGCTGTCCGGGCAGCGATCCGCGTCGGCCGGACCGGCTGGCGCGGAGAGTCGGCGGCCGGCATCAAGGGGGAGCGCGAAACGGGTCAGGGCGCGCGCTGAAGGCGCCCGCTACCCGTGGATCGGGGTGAGGCGGACGCGTTTGGTGAGCTCGGCTATCGCCTCGCTGCGACCCGTGCCGAGGCCGTGCCGCGTCACGTTGAGGGCGCCTGCCGCCGCGCCCGTCCGGACCGCCTCGTGCGGCTTGCCGCCTCGGGCCAGCACCGTCGCCACCCCGGCGGTCATCGAGTCGCCGGCGCCGCGGTGGTCGACCACCTGAAGCGTGGGCAGCTCCACGAGCAGCGGCTCCTCGTCGTCGATCAGGGCGATGCCAGGCTCACCGGCCCGGCTGATCAGCACCGAACCGGCTCCCTGTTTGCGCAGGTCGCGGGCCGCGTCGACGAGTTCTTCGACGCTGTCGCCGGTGGCCCGGCCGGCGTCCATCAGCTCCTCGTGGCTGACCTTGAGGAAGTCGACGCCGCCGTCGAGGACCGCTGTCAGATGGTCGCCGGAGAGGTCGGCGACGACTGTCGCGCCGTTCGCGCCGAGGTCGGCGGCGAGCCGGCGGTACACGTCGGAGGAGATCACGCCGGGCGCCGCCGGGCCGCTGAGGATGCTGACCCGGGTACGCATCCCGGCCGCCAGCGTGACGTTGTAGATCTCGTCGAGGGTGTGCCGTCCGAGCGCCTCGCCGGCGTGCTGGGCCACCTCGTCACGGGAGCCGTCGCGCCTGTCGTGCACGTACCATCCGCTGCCGGAGGAGCGGCGGACCGTGCGTACCTCGATCTGCTCGCTCTGCAGCAGAAGCGCGATGATCTCGCCGATCTCGCCGCCGACGGCGGCGCAGAGGGTGACCGACGCGCCCAGGCCGGCGCACATCCGGGCCTGCCAGACTCCCTGGCCGCCGGGGTGGACGTGCAGTTCGGGCTCGCCCGACTGCTGCTCGACGGTGACGGTCAGTTGGGGCACCGGTGCGAACACCATGATCGTGCCGGGCTCGTCAGCGGGCATCCCCGAGGCCTACCCGCTTGACCGGGCCTCAACCCTTCACCGGCCAGCTGTGACGCCCGCCACAGTCACGCGGAGGCCACCAGGCTCGGTGCCCGGTGTTCCGCGGACGCCGGGATGGTGAAGGCGAAGATCGTGCCGCCGCCGGGATTGGGCGCGGCCTCGATCCGGCCGCCATGCCGCTCCACGATCCGGCGGCAGATGGCCAGCCCCAGCCCCGTACCCGGATGGGCTCCGCCGTTGCTCGCCCGGTGGAAACTGTCGAAGACCAGGGCGTGCTCCCCGTCCGGGATGCCGATGCCCCGGTCGGCGACCTGGACCCGCACGTCACCGTCCGGCTCCCGGCGGCCGGTGATGTCGATCCGGGGCGCCTGGCCGGGCGGGGTGTACTTGATCGCGTTGCCGACCAGGTTGTCGATCACCTGCCGGAGCAGAACCGGGTCGGCCTGCACGGGTGGCAGCGAGCCGACGAAGATGTCCGGGCGCAGATCCGGGCCGTCCAGGTGGTCGGTCCGGGCGGTCACCACGTCGTCGACCAGCGAGCGCAGGTTCACCTCGTCGAGTCGCAGCGTGGCGTCCCGGGCCGCGGCGTAGTCGAGCAGCTCGCTGATCAGCTGTTCCATCCGGACCGCCCCGCTGATCACCTTGCCGGCGCTGCGGCGGGCCTGCTGGAGAGCGTCCGCGCCGCCACCGGCCTCCAGGTCGTCGAGGGCGTCGCCGATCAGCTCGGCGAACCCCCGTACCGCGGTGAGCGGGGATTTCAGGTCGTGCGCCACCACTCCGGCGAACCCGCGCAGCTCGGTCTCGACATGCTTGCGCTCGGTGATGTCGTGGAAGACCGCGACCGCGCCGCGCTCCCCGGTGGTGGTCTCGATCGGCCGGGCCGACACGCTGATCACCCGGCCCTCGGGATGGTCCGGGTGCCGGATGACCATCTCGACCTGGTCGCTGTCCTGCCCGGCGAGCGCGCGGACCAGCGGCAGCTGCTCGGTGTCGAACGGGGTGACACCGTCCACCTGGAACAGCCCGTAGTGCCCCTGCCAGGACTCCACCCCGGCCTCCGGGTTGCCCTTGCCGAGCATCCGGATCGCCGCCGGGTTGTGCAGCAGGAACTTGCCGTCCGGGCCGACCACGCCCACGCCGTCGCTGATCCCGTCCAGGACCGCACCGAGCAGATCGGCCTGACGGCGGCTCGCGGCCTCACCGGCGCGCAGCTCGGCGGTGGCCGCACGGACCCGGACGCGGGCCCGGTCCCGGCTGCTGGCGAGCACCCAGACCAGGGTGCTGAGCAGGGCGGTCAGCACCAGGCCGCCGAGGGCCATGGAGAGCGGGAACGCGCTGCGGGCGCCCGGCAGACCGGCCGCCGGCGCGCTCACCCGCAGCGTCCAGCTCTTGTCCGCGACCGGGATGTCGACGGTACGGACCAGGTCGCGCTCGCCCTCCGACGCGGCGCCCAGTTCGGCGACCGTCACCTCGCGCCGATCCGTGCCGGCCGCCATCAGTGTCAGGTCGAGCAGGCCCTGTCCCGCGTGCTGGAGGGTGTCGCCCATGAAGTTCTGCCCGCGTACACCGAGCATCACCCAGCCGAGGAACTGCTGCTCGGCGCCGCGGAAGACCGGCGCGGCCATCACGAACGAGTTCTGCCGCTGGTCCGAGGGCAGGTCCTGGTCGACGAGCAGCTGATACGTGTCGGAGACCGCCGGCTGGCCGCTGCGGCGCGCCTGGGCGAGCGTGTCGGCCGGCGCCACGGCCTGGGTCATGTCGATGCCGCCGAGCGGGCGGGTGCCGTCCAGCGGGATGCCGGCCACCACGAACGCGTGCTCGCCGTTGCCCTTCGGGGTCAGGGTGAGGTCCGGCGACCCGAGCCGCCGCCACCGTTGCTGGACCTCGGCCACCTCGTCGTCGGTGGCCGGCACGATCAGGACGATCGCGGTGGCGCCGGCCAGCTTCATGGTCTTCAGCGGCTGGACGATGTGCCCGTACTCGGTGGCGGTCAGGGTGTCCTGCGCCCCGGCCGCGGCCGCCGTGGTGCGCAGGATCTCCACGTAGCGCCGCGTCTCGGAGCGCACCGCCTCGGCGGCCGCCGCGGTACGCCGGTCCATCTGCACCTCGGCCGCCGCGTTCTCCCGCCGCACCAGCGCGGTGAAGACGGCCAGGGTGATGGCACAACCGATGACGGCCACCATCGCACTGAGGGCCGCCGTACCCGGTCGCTTCCGGCTCACCCTTACCTGATCGACCGGGAGGCCGGGGCTGCTGAGAGCAGCCCCGGACGAGCGTCAGGAGCTGACCGGGACCGGCGGCGGGGCGGCGGCCTCGGTGGCGGTGGCCTGTCCCAGAGCGGCCCGCGCGTTGATCTGGCGGCTGGTGACCGCCCGCTCCGGCCGGCGCCGGCCCAGGAAGGCGACCGCCCAGCGGATCAGCGAGCTCGCCCGGTTGCGTCCCCGCGGCAGGTACGCCCAGTGCACCCCGAGCCAGAGCAGCCAGCCGGCGAGCCCGCTCAGCCGCAGGCCGCGCAGGTCGGCGACCGCGGAGAACCGGGCGACGGTGGCGATGTTGCCCTTGTCGAAGTAGTGGAACGGCCTACCCGCAGGCTTGCCCGCGAGCCGGTCCCGGATGGTCCGGCCGACATACCCGCCGCTCTGGATGGAGACCTGGGCGACGCCGGGCAGCCGATCGAGGCTCATCAGGTCGCCGATCACGAAGATCTCCGGGTGGCCGGGGACGGTCAGGTCCGGGTTCACCTGGATGCGGCCGGCGCGGTCGGCCGGGGCGCCGGTGGCCTCGGCGAGACGGCGGGCCAGCGGGGCGGCCGCGACGCCGGCGCTCCAGATCTTGGTCATCGCCGCCAGTCGTTCGGTGCCCGCGGACGTCTCGACGGTCACGCCGGTGGCGTCGATGTCGACCACCTTCGTGCCGAGCCGGACCTCCACGCCGATCCGGCGCAGACGCTTCTCGGCGGCGGCCGAGGACTGCGCGGAGAACGTCGGCAGCACCCGGTCGACCGCGTCGACCAGCACGATCCGGGCCTTCGACGGGTCGATCCGGCGGTACTCGCCGGGCAGCGTGCGGCGGGCGATCTCGGCGAGCTGGCCGGCCAGCTCCACGCCGGTCGGGCCGGCGCCCACGACGACGAACGTGAGCCAGCGCTCGGCGGCGGCCGGGTCGGTCTCCAGCTCCGCCATCTCGAACGCGGAGAAGATCCGGGCGCGCAGCTCGACGGCGTCGTCGATGCTCTTGAGACCGGGGGCGAACTCGGCGAACCGGTCGTTGCCGAAGTACGACTGCCCGGCGCCGGCCGCCATGATGAGGGTGTCGTAGGGCACCTGGTAGGGCGTCCCGTCCGCGCCGGTCGCGGTGACCGTGCGGCTCTGCACGTCGACGTCGGTCACCCAGCCCTGCAGCACCTCGGTGTTGCGCTGGCCGCGGAAGAACTCGCGGACCGGGGTGGCGACCTCGCCGGGGGAGAGCAGGCCGGTCGCGACCTGGTAGATGAGCGGCTCGAACACGTGGTGGTTCGTCCCGTTCAGGATCGTCACCCGGGCGTCTGCCCTGCGCAGCGCACGGGCGGCGTACTTGCCGCCGAATCCGGCTCCGACGATGACGACTCGGTGCTGTCCCTGCTCGGTCATCATTTCACGCTCCTTGATCCACTTAATAGAACCGCGGATCAGGTACGGAAATGCCGTACGACAGTGATGACGATGATCACCAGGGGCGGCTGTCACAAACCGGTTGGTCATCTCGTCACACGGGGAAGGGGCCCGGCCCCTTCCCCGTGTCTCAGCAGGTGGTTGCGTTACTGGGCGACGAAGAGCAGGCGGTTCGGCGATCCCGAGCCGGGGCTGGTGACCACGTTCGGGGTGGCGCTGCTGATCAGCGACGAGGAGACCTGAGCCGGGGTGTAGCCCGGGTTGCGGGAGAGCACGAGCGCCGCCGCGCCGGCCACGTGCGGCGAGGCCATCGAGGTGCCGCTGATCGTGTTGGTGGCCGAGGTGCTGGTGTACCAGGCCGACGTGATCGAGGAGCCGGGCGCGAAGATGTCCAGCACGCTGCCGTAGTTGGAGTAGCTGGCCCGGGCGTCGGTACGGGTCGTGGCGCCCACCGTGATCGCCGAGGCGACGCGGGCCGGCGACGAGCTCGACGCGTTGGTGTTCGAGTTGCCGGCCGCCACCGCGTACGTGATGCCGGAGGCGATCGAGTTGGCGACCGCGTTGTCCAGCGCGGTGCTGACGCCGCCGCCGAGGCTCATGTTGGCGACCGCGGGCTTGACCGCGTTGGAGGTGACCCAGTTGACGCCCGCGATGACGCCGGCCGTGGTGCCGCTGCCGGAGCAGCTCAGCACCCGGACGCCGACCAGCTTGACGGCCTTCGCGACGCCGTACGTGCTGCCACCGACCGTGCCCGCGACGTGCGTGCCGTGGCCGTTGCAGTCCACCGCGCCGCTGCCGACCGCGTCGTATCCGGCCCTGGCCCGGCCGCCGAACTGGCTGTGGCTGTAGAGAATGCCGGTGTCGATGATGTAGGCCGTCACGTTCGACGCGGTCACCGGGTACGTGTAGGTGGTGCTCAGCGGGAGCGCGCGCTGGTCGATCCGGTCGATGCCCCAGGTCGCGTTCGTCTGGGTGGCGGCCAGGGAGACGACCTGGTTCTGCTCGACGTACGCCACCTTCGAGTTGGCCGCGAGCCGCTTGGCCTGGGTCTCGGTCATGGCGGCCTCGAACCCGTTGAGCGCCTTGCCGAAGCTGCGCTTGACGGACGCGCCGTAGGCCTTGCTCAGGGACGACTGCTGCGCGCCGGACTTGAGGACCACGATGTAGCTGCCGTCCACCGCGGTAGCGGAGCCGGCCAGGCGGATCTGTCCGAGCACCGGCGCCGCGGCCTCCGCCGGTGTCGCCGCCGCGACCGCTGCCAGTGCGAACAGACCTGCGGCCAGGATGCGGCCGTGCCGTCGAATCGCCATGTTCTTCCTCTCTCACGCCTGCCGGCGAACGTCCGGGGGGTATTGACGTTTGTCACTCGGCTTTGGGGAGAGCGTAGGCGGGAAGCCGCATCCCATCTATATATCGAAATGGATATATCAATTCAGTTAACCGCCGGACGTGCCGAACAGGCAGGTGTGACGAGGATGTCCGTTCCCGGCACGGCGGGCTTCGCGGCGCTCTACCTGCTCGCCCTGCCGGCAGGCCGGGCGACGATGCTGGCCGGTGAGCCGGTGGTGTGGCCGGCGGCCGGTGTGGCGGCGGTCTGGCTGCTGATCCGCTGGGAGTCGCGGTGGCGCTGGCTCGACGTGGCCCTGCTGGGCGCGCTGACCCTGGGCGGCCTGCTGGTGGCCGGGGCCGGCGTCCAGGCCTCGGCCGTGCACGCGGTCGCGGCGATGCTGGCGGCGACGGCCTTCGCGGTGGCGGCCGCCCGGCTGCTGCCCGGCGTCTGGACCGGCCCCGAAGGCGGCCGCCCGGTCGCCAGCCTCGCCGACCTCTGGCGGCTGCTGCTGGCCGCGGCGCTCGCCGCCGCGGTGGCGTCCTGTGCCGACCTGTTCGGCGGCCGGGGCCTGGGCGAGGAGGGCACGGCCCTGGTCTTCGCCGCCCGGGTGGTCCGCGACGTCGGCAGCGTTCTGATCTTCGGGGTCGCGGTCCGGCACGCCGGTTACCTGTTCCGCCGGGAACGGCCGTCGCTGCCGCGCAACCGCGCCCTGGAATGCCTCGCGATCCTCGTCGTCTCGGCCGGGGCGTACTACTACACGTTCACCGTCAACCACAGCCTGCCGATCGGGTTCGCGCTGCTGCCGCTCACCGTCTGGGCCGCGATCCGGATGCCGACGATTCTGGCGATCGGCCACTACCTGCTGTTCGGCTGCGCCGCGGCGATCTTCACGCAGCAGGGCCTGGGCCCGTACGCGGAGATCGCCGCCCCGGACACCCGGCTGCTGGTGATCGAGATGTACACGGTCATCCTCGCCGTGGTCGGCCTCGCCCTGGCGCTCAGCCGCGACGAGCGCGACGGGCTGATCGCCCGGCTCCGGGTCTCCGAGCAGGAGGCCACCGAGAAGGCCGGGATGATGACCACGATCGTCAACTCGATGACCGAGGGTCTGGCCATCCTCGACCAGAACGGCCGGCTGGTGCTGCGCAACCCGGCGGCCGGACGGCTGATCGGCAACGTCAGCACGGTCGGCGGCGGCGTGGCGCTCGGCAGCGATCACGGCTTCTTCCACCCGGACGGCGCCCCGCTCGCCGACGCCGACCTGCCCTACGCGCGAGCCCTGGCCGGCCAGGACGTGCCGCCGATGGACGTGCTGGTCCGCAACGCCGCGGTGCCGGAGGGCCGGATCGTGCGGTTCAACGTGGCCCGGATCGCCATGCGGCCGAACGGCCCGCAGCACGTGGTCGTGGTCTTCCACGACGTCACCGCGGACCGGCGGCACCGCGACGAGCTGATGTCGTTCGCCGGGCGGGTCGCGCACGACCTGCTCAACCCGCTCACCACGATCGAGGGCTGGGCCGAGGTCCTGGAGCAGGAGCTGGCCGGATACCAGCCGGCCGAGCGGGTCGGCCGGATCCAGCGGGCGGCGGCCCGGATGCGGACGTTCCTCAACGGCCTGCTCGCCTACACCGCGGCCCGCGACGGCAAGCTGATGCCGACCACGGTGAACCTGTCCCTGATGCTCGGCGACATCGTGAACAGCCGGTGGGATCTCGCGGAGAGCACCGGCTCGGCGCCGCCGTACTTCGAGATCGGGCAGATGGAGGCGGTCGAGGCGGATCCGGTGCTCACCCGGCAGCTGCTGGAGAACCTGATCGACAACGCGCTCGGGCCGGCGCCGCCGGGCGTGGCGCCCTACGTCGGCGTCTCCTGCCAGCCGGCGCCGAACGGGATGCTGCGGATCGACATCCTGGACAACGGCATCGGGCTGTCGGCGAGTCAGCGGCGGGACGTCTTCACGAGCTTCCACAGCGGCCGGGACGAGCGGGGCAACGGGATGGAGCTCGCCGTCTGCAAGCGGATCGTGGAACGGCACGGCGGGACGATCGAGGCGATGGTGAATCCCTACGGCAGCGGGACCCGGATGTCGTTCACGCTGCCGGCCGGGCGGTCGGCGTACGCGCGCACGCTGGAGACCCAGTGGGCGTCGCGGACCCCCACCCGTTAGAAGGCGCTCTCCAGCGTCAGGCTGAAGACGCTCCCGACCGGGTCGCCGGGCTGGTAGTCGACCGAGCCGCCGTTCGCCTCGGCCAGGCTCGCGACGATGTGCAGGCCCAGCCCGTGCCCGGAGGTCTGGGTGCCACCGGCCCGGGTGTAGCGCTCGAACAGGTGCTCGCGCAGCTCCGCCGGCACGCCGGGTCCCCGGTCGAGCACCACGATCCGGGTCGTCCCGGCCTCCGGGGTCACCTCGATCCCGGTCGCCCCGCCGCCGTACTTGCGGGCGTTGGTCAGGAAGTTGACCACGATCTGCCGCAGGTGCGCCGGGTTGACAAGCACCGTCGCGTGCGACGGGCAGTGCAGCGGGACGACCTGGTCGGCGGCGTCCAGCGCGTCCTGCAGCGCCTCGGCCAGCCGGACCGGGTGCCGGTCGGCGTGCAGCCGGGTCTCGCTCAGCATGCACATCGACAGCACGTTGAGCCGCAGCTCGTCGATCCGGTGCGCGGCGTTCATGATCTTCTCGGTGGGCTTCGCGAGGGGCTGCGGCAGCTCGCTCTCCACCAGCATCTCGCCGTACCCGAGGATCGCGGTCAGCGGCGTGCCGATGTCGTGCGACAGCATTCCCATGAGGTCGAGTTTGAGCAGGTTGGCGCGTTGCAGCTCGCTGTTCGCCCGTTCCAGCTGGGCGTTGCGCTCGGCGAGCACGGCCTGGGCCGCGTCGCGTTCCCGCTGCGCGCGCAGCCGGGCGGTGATGTCCTGGATGACGCCGATCAGATGCAGGGGAGCGCCGTCCGCGTCACGCACCAGCCGGACCCCGATGTGCACGTCGACCGAGTGACCGTCGGCGTGGATCAGCCGTTTGGTCCGCTCGTACGACTCCTGCTCCTCGGCGAAGAGCCGGGCCGTCATGAGAACGCCCTCGGCGCGGTCGTCCGGGTGCGTGAAGTCCTCGTTGCGGCGGCCGATCAGCTCCTCCGGCGAGTGCCCGAGCATCCGCGCGTACGCCTCGTTGACGTGCCGGATCACCCCGTCCAGCCCGACGATCGCCTGTCCCACGGTGGACTGGTGGAACTGTGTCCGGAACTGCCGCTCGCTCGCCTCCAGGCGCTCCTCGGCCCGCCGGCGCTCGGTGATGTCGGTGTTCGTCTCGATCACCTCGGGGCCGGCCCCGCCGGCGTCCGGGCGGACCACGTGCCGGCTCAGCGCGGTGAGCGTCCGCCCGTCGGCCCGGCGGTGCGTGACCTGGCCCTCCCAGCGGCCCTCCTCGTGCAGGGCCCGCTCGATCACGGCCTCGTCGTCGGGGAAGACGGTGGCGAGAAGACGGTGGATGTTCCGGCCGACGGCGGCGGCGGCCGGCCACCCGTACATCTGCTCGGCGCCGTTGTTCCAGAAATTGATCTTGCCGGTCGGGGTGCGCACGATGATCGCGGCCGGTGCCGCGTCGATGAGCTCGGCCTGCCGGCGCAGCTGGCTCGCGGCGGCGCTGCGCTCGCTGATGTCGTGCAGGAACGCGTGGAAGACCACGCGCCCGTCGTGCCGGGTGGACTGCACGGTGAACTCGACCGGGAAGCGACGGCCGTCCCGGCCCACCGCGGGGAGCTCGATGCGTTTGCCGGCGAGGGTGGACTGCCCGGTGGCGCGGACCCGGGCCAGCCCGGAGTGATGCGCGTCCCGGAACTCCGCCGGGATGATCAGCCCGGCCAGGTCGGCGCCGACCGCCTCCGCCCGGGACCGGCCGAAGAGGATCTCGGCCGCGGGATTCCACTCCAGCACCACACCTGCCGCGTCGATCGAGATGTACGCGTCCTGCGACACCTCCAGGATCCGCCGGACCACCGCGGACGTCTCCTCGGCGTGCCGGGCCGCCCGGAGCAGCGCGATCTCCGTCGACACCGCCGCGGCCAGGTCCTCCAGCACGGCCAGGTCGTCGGGAGACCACTCGCGGGGCTGCCCGTCGATGGCGCAGAAGGAGCCGAGCGTCCGGCCGTCGACCCGGATCGGCATCCCGGCGTACGCGATCACCCCGATCTCCGGGATCGCGAGGTTGTCCTTCAGCCGGTCGTTGAGCCGCGCGTCGCTGACCACGAGCGGCCTGTCGTCGTCGACGACGTGCCGGCAGAACGAGTGCGACAGCGGCGTCTGCCCGCGCTCGGCCCACGGCTCGGGCAGGCCGATCTGGCTGGCGAAGACCTGCCGGTCGTCGAGGACCAGGGAGACCAGCGCCGTGGGGCTGCCGACCAGGCGGGACGCGAGCCGGGTCAGGCGGCGCAGGCCGGGCGGCTCGGGGCTGTCCAGCACGCCGGTGGCGTGGACCGCCGCGACGCGTTCGGGGTCCTTGGTAGCGGCCACAACAACCTGATCGGCCCCGATCCGGGAGGACTTAGGGCACCGCGCCCAGCATCGCGAGAACCCCGGTGAACAGGGCGCTGGTGGCATCCTGGTCGAGATGCCGCGCCTGCCAGCCCCGGCTCTCGGTGCCCTGCAGCACGCCGGCCACCGTGGTCCGCACGGTGCGCAGCGTGGCGGGGGAGAGCAGCACCGCGGAGGTGCCGTCGGCGTGCGCGGCGCGCTCGGCGGCGCCGAGCGCCACCAGGGCCGCCGCGGCGCCGTTCAAGATCTGGGCGACGTGCAGGCGGTCCCGGTCCAGATTGAAGGCCGCCACGTGTACGGCCAGACCGAGCGCCGTGATCAACCGGCCGGTCTCGTCGCCGCTGAGCACGGCGGGCATGGTGGCCGCGTCGTCCTCGCTCGTCGTCGCCCCGGCGCAGAAGCCCTCGATGAGCTCACCGGCGATCTCGCCCGGCAGCACGACCGAGGGAGCCGGCGTGGCGCCGGGGAAGCGGCGGCTCAGCGCGGCCTCGACGGCATCGCGGACGATGTACTCCGGGACCACCCGCTGCTGCTCGCCGAGCCGGCGGACGATCTCCGCGACGACATCGCCGACCTTCATCGCACCGGGCCGATCCATCTTCTCACCGTAATGGTTGTCCGCCCGGTCCTTCAGCGGGCGCCGGGCAGGCGGATCCGGGCGGAGACGCCGTCCGCGGTGTTCCGCACGGTCAGCTCGCCGCGATGGGCCTGCACGATGTTGCGGGCGATGGTGAGCCCGAGACCCACACCGGGCACCGCCTGCTCCCGGGCGTGCCGGCCGCGGTGGAAACGATCGAAGACCAGGGGCAGCTCGTCCTCCGGGATGCCCGTCCCGCCGTCGCGCACCTCGATCGCCGGCCGGGGCGCGCTCTCCACCCGTACCGTGATGGGCCGGTCCGCGGGGGTGAAGGCCAGCGCGTTACGCAGCAGCTGCTCGACCGCGTGGGCGAGCCGGGCCAGGTCGGCGCGGACCAGCACGGGCCCGTACGAGGCCACGTCCACCGGGTCGCCGCGCAGCGTGATCAGCGACCGGCACGAGCTGAGGGCGGCCGCGACCACCGTGTTCAGGTCGACCGTCTCGACCGGCGCGGGGATCGGCGCCTCCGGCGGCCGGGTGCCGGCCAGGATGTGGTCGACCATCTCGACGAGACGCCGCCCGTTGCGGTGGATCGGGTCGATCAGCCGGCGGTACTGCTCCAGGCCGTCCTGGTCGCCGAGGATCTCCAGGTAGCCCTGGATGATCGCGACGGGCGTCCGCAGCTCGTGGGTGATCGTGGCGACCAGCTCGTCCTCACGCTGCGCCGCGCGGGCCAGCTCGTCGCCGAGGTCGGCCACCCGCAGCCGGCCGCGGACCGCGGACAGGTGACCGGCGGCCTGCCGGGCGAACGTCACCAGGTTGTCCACCTGACGGTCGCTGATCTCGCGGGCCTCGGTGTCGACCACGCACATGGCGCCGAGCACGTGGCCCTCCTCGTCGATCACCGGCGCGCCGGCGTAGAACCGGATGCCCGGCTCGCCGGTGACGTTCGGGTACGCCGCGAACCGGCTGTCCCGGGTGGCGTCCGGCACGATCAGCGGCGCCCGGGCCGGCACCACGTGCCGGCAGAACGACACGGCCAGCGGGGTCTCCGCCTCGGCCAGGCCGACCTGGCCGGCGAACCACTGCCGGTCCCGGTCGACGAGCGAGACCGCGGAGATCGGGGTGTCGAACATGCCGGCCGCGAGCTTGGTGAGGTCGTCGAGAACCACCGGACGGGGACGATCGAGGACCTGGTAGGAGCGGAGGGCGGCGAGTCGTGCGAGTTCGTCCGGATCTTGGCTCATCGGCGCGGTTCCCTCCACGACTGCTCTTCGGCCCGGGGGAGGTCGAACTGAGCGGATCCGGGGCCGGGCGGGATGGTGAACGTGAAGATCGATCCGCCGGCCGGGTTGTCGGCGGCGCCGATCGTGCCGCCGTGCCGCTCCACGATCCGTTTGCAGATCGCCAGGCCGAGACCGGTGCCGGCGTACGTGGCGCCACGGTGGGCACGGTGGAAGTTGCCGAAGATGGCGTCGTGCTGCCCGGCCGGGATGCCGATGCCGTTGTCCGCGATCCGCACCCGTACCAGGTCGTGGTCGGGTTCCGCGGTGATGGTGAGCTCCGGTGTCACCCCCGGCGCGGTGTACTTGATCGCATTGCCGATCAGGTTGTCCAGCAACTGCCGGATCAGCACCGGGTCGGCCTGCACCCGGGGCAGGTCGCCGACGATGAAGCGGGGCACCGGGAGCCCGGCCGCGATCGCCGCGTCCAGCCGGGCCACGGTCACCTCGGTCACCACATGACCCAGATCGACGGGTACGGTCGCCACCGTCGCGTCCCGTGCCGTCGTGTACGCGAGCAACCCGTCGATCAGCGCCCGCATCCGCTGGGCCGCCCGGTGCACCCGGGTCAGGCCGTCCCGTGCCTCCGCCACTTCCGGGCCGTCCGGCAGCAGGTCCAGCGCCTCGCCGGCGAAGTCGCTCCAGCCCTCGATCGTGGTGACCGGGTTGAGCAGGTCGTGCGCGACCACCCCGGCGAAGTTGGTCAACTCGTCGCGGTGCCGCCGCTCGGCCGTCGCGTCGTGGAAGAGCACCACCGCGCTGCGCCGTCCCGTCCCGTCGGTGAGCGTCGCGGCCCGGACGCTTATCACCCGGCCCTCCGGCACGCCCGGATTGCGGATCAGGATGTAGACGTCCTCCAGCACCTCGCCGGCCAGCGCCCGGACGTGCGGCATCTCCTCGTCGGTGAGTGGCGTGCCGTCCAGATGATGGAAGCCGGAATGGCAGGCCCGGGCGGGCTGCCCGGCCGGGCTCGTGTACCCGCCGAGCAGCCGGGAGGCTGCCGGGTTGCGCAGCGTGACCCGGCCCTCCTCGTCCACCACGGCGAGGCCGTCCGCGGTCGAGTCGATGATCGCCCGGAGCAGCTCGGCGCGCTGCGAGGCCTGTTCCCGCTGCTTCGCCAGCTCGGCCTTCTCGGCGGCGAGTTCGACCACGAGCGCGCTCCGCTCGTCGCGGCCGAGCGCCAGGGCGAGACCGATGAACGCGGTGAGCGACACGAAGAGCTGGGCGACGACGGCCCGTGAGGCATGATTGCTGATCTCCGCGAACGGCCCGGTGCCGTGGAGGGTGAAGAGCACCACGATGACCCCGGCCATCAGGTTGTGCAGCGCCACGAACGAGGTCGCCAGCCGGGTGCCGGCCCAGGCCGTGACGCCGATCAGCAGGAACGCCAGCGGGAGGCCGTGGCTGTAGGCGAAGCCGGCCAGGTAGGCGCCTGTCGAACAGACCACCAGCGCGATGTACTCCGCGATCCGGGTGCGGCGCATGTGCCGTACCCGATCGGTGGTCTCCCGCCAGGCTGCCGCGCCCCGGGAGAGCGCCGGACCCAGGCAGAAGCCCACCGCGCCGACCACCAGGATGCTCGCGACGTTGCGGGACAACCACACCGACGTCGCCGTCCAGGTGTAGTCGTTCGTCGCCAGCCAGACCAGGCCCGGCCCGAAGAACGCGCTGGTCAGCGTCGCGCCGGCGGCGGCGGCCAGCAGCGCCCAGAGATCCGGCGGGCTGCGCATCGGCTGGGTGCCGCCGGCGCCCCAGAGGGTGGGACGCCAGCGGCCGATCAACTGCGTGAAGGCGTACGCCTGAGCGAGGTTCGTGGCCACGAAGATCACCGACATGGCCGGCGCGGCGCCGGTGCCGGTGTTCACCACGACGGTGACGACCGCGAGGGCCAGCGCGTCCAGCCACCGCAGCGGGGCCTGCCGCTGCCGGCAGAACCAGATCACGGCGACTCCGGCGGCCGGCCAGACCAGGCCGATCGGCGAGTCGTCCAGGATGCTGGCCCGGCCCGCGTAGGTCGCTATCGCGTACGCCACCGTGAAGATCCCGGTGCGCGCCAGCGACCTGCGATAGGTCATCGCCCCGTCCTCCCGGAACCGACGTGTCCAGGGACCAATCGGCTGGAACCGGGGCGAACTGAGCGTCAGCTCACGGCGGCCCGGCGGGCGGTGTACTCGCCGGTGCGGTGACCCGGGTAGGGCGCCAGGTTGTCCGCCTGCTCCTCGTACGCGGTGTCGGCCCAGCGCCGGCCGGCCTGCTCCAGCGGCTCGGTGTCGTAGATCGACCGGTTGTGGAATCGCTGCGCGTACTCCATCATCCCGTCGACCAGCCGGTCCACGTCGGCGCTCGGGCGCACCACGAGACGCATGAACTGGCTGGTCATGCCGAGCTTGTTGCCGCACTCACGGGTCATGATGCCGTGGTTCGCGACCAGGTAGTCGCGCAGCGCCACACCGGACCACTCGGTCGGCAGCTTCACCAGGAAGAAGTTGCCCTGCGACGGGAAGACGGTCAGCCCCGGCACCCGGCTCAGCTCGCGGGCCATCGACCGGCGGTCACGGCTCAGCAGGCGCAGGCTCTCCTCGTACTCCATCTCGTGGTCGGAGATCATGTGAACGACCTTCTCGGCCAGCGAGTTGAGGTTCCACTTCGGCAGCATCTTGGCGATCTTGCCGGCGATCGCGGGGTTGGCCAGCAGATATCCGAAGCGGATGCCGTGCAGGCCGAAGTTCTTGCCGAGGCTCTTCAGCACCACCGCGTTCGGGCGGATCACCGCGTCCGGGCCGACCGAGGGATAGCGTTCGGCGTCCGAGAAGTCGATGAACGACTCGTCGACGACCACCAGGTCCAGGTCACTGAGCGCGTCCATGAAGCGGATCACGTCGCGGCGCGGCAGGTAGTTGCCGTCCGGGTTGTTGACGTTGCAGATCACCGCTACCCGGGACTTGCGCTCCCGGATGAACTCGACGTATTCCTCGAGGTCGAGGCGGAAGCCGTCCCGCTCCTGCAGCGGGAACATGTCCACCCGCTTGCCGGTCTCCAGCGGCTGGTCGGTCCACCGGCCGAAGGTCGGGATCGGGATCGCCAGGCTCTCCTTGACCAGCAGGTGGTCGATCCAGGTGATCAGCTCGGTGGAGCCGTTCGCCATCGCCACCGTCTGCGGGTGCAGGCCGAGCACGCTGGCCAGCTTCTTCGTGATCGTGGCCGAGTCGCTCGGGTAGTACTTGAGGATGCTCTTCAGGTCCCGGGTCAGCTCGTCGAACATCTCCGGGGTGGGGAAGTACGGGTTGCACGGAATGCAGAAGTCGACGATCTCCGCACCCTCGCCGGCCGCGCGAGCCAGGTCGAAGTAGGACGCACTGTGCGCTCCCTTGTGCAGGATCGACGTGTCGATTCCGGTCCGTGCCACGGTGTCCTCCCTCAGTTGGGCGTGCCGCAGTCCAGTACGGGCCGGAACCCGGAATCGTTCAGGGAAGCATCGGCGGGGACGGCCGGCCCGCTCGTGGCGCCATGCCGGCGGAACGCTTTCATCCTCGCCGGATGAGGCGCCCGCGGGCTCCTGGAACCAGGCTCGGGGCTGGTATCCCCGAGCGCCCGGAGGACGGCATGACCGGTATGAACGCACCGCTCGATCCGACGCCGCGCCCCGCGGTGAACGGCGGGAAGCTCTGGGCCGGCGGCGGGGCGACCGCCGCCGTCGCGGCCCTGATCGCCATCGCCGGCATCCTGCTCGGCCGGGGTCTCTTCGACATCGACGTGCTGGCGCCGAAGGGTCAGGGGACGTGGGGTGACGCGAGCACCGGCTGGTACGCCCTCGGCGCCGCGATCGCCGCCCTGGTCGCCACCGGCGTGGTGCACGCGCTGATCCTGACGACGCCGCGCCCGATGCGGTTCTTCGGCTGGGTGGTCGGGCTGAGCACGGTGGTCGCCATGCTGGCGCCGTTCGTCACGGACTCAAGCCTCGGCGCCCGGCTCTACACGGCCGGGCTCAACCTCGTGCTCGGTGTGGCGATCGGCTCGCTGATCTCCGGGGTGGCCCGCTCGGCGACCATCCTGATCCCACCCCGGCAGGCGCCCCGCCCCTACCCGCAGCAGTACCGCTGAGGACCACGACCGGAGTGAGGGATTCGCGATGAGCATGCTGGGACTGCTGCGGTTCGGCGACGTGGCGCTCGGCGCCGCGCTCCGTGCCAGGGAGAGCACCGCCGAGGTCGTGGAACGGTTCCGGGCGGCCACGCCGCGCCAGACCCTGCAGTCGAACCTGCAGGTGAACCTGCAACCGCACGCCGACGAGCTCCGGGAGAAGCTGGAGGCGCTGCGACTGCGGGGCGCGGCGGAGCGGCAGCGCGGTCAGGGCGCGGTGAGCGGCGCGATCGACGCCGCGATGACCGCGATCGCCACGTCCCCCCTGGTGAACCGGATCGTCGAGGTCCAGGCCGACCGGATGCTGGGGATGCTGGAGAAGGAACCGGAACGGATACAGGGCCTGGTCCGCAGCCAGCGCGACACCGTGGTCGGCGAGATGGTCGGCCGGGTGCGCAGCGGGGCGGCGGCCGGTGACGCGGCGGTGGACCGGCTCACCCTGCGGATGACCCGCCGGGGTGGCGCCGAATCGTCGTGAACGGTTATGGCGGGCTGGTCAGCAGGTCGATGGCGTACGCGGCGGACGCGTTCCTCATCGCCCTGCTGGCCGGCGGCTCGGCCACCGTCTTCTCCATGGTCGCGTCGGTGATCGGCGCGGAGGCCCGGCAGCTCGGCCAGATCGTCGTCTCGTCCTACCTGATCCTGCTGCCCGCGTTCATGGCCGTGTACTGCGCGCTATTCTGGCACCTGGCCGGCTGCACACCGGGCATGGCGCTGCTCGGCCTGCGCGTGGTCCGCGTCGACGGCCGGCCGATCGGCTGGGTGTCCGCGCTGGTCCGGGGGCTGCTGCTGGCCTACCTTCCGATCATCGCGCTCTGGCTGCTGGTGGATCGCCGCCACCAGGGCCTGCACGACAAACTGGCGAGGACCACGGTCGTCAGAGACCTTCGTTCCGGTACGGGCGGAGCCGCCCCGATGGGCCGGATCGCCCGCTGACTCCCGGCACACGGACTCCTGGCACACGGACTCCTGGCACACGGACGCGCCGGCCGCCGCGCGGACATGCGCTGCGACGGCCGGCGCGAGGCCGGTTCCCTACTGGTTGAGGATGCGGCTCTTCTGCGCGTCGAACTCGGCGTCGGTCAGCACACCCTGCTCCTTGAGCTCGCCGAGCTTCTGCAACTGCTCGATCTTCGCGGCCATCGGGTCCGGTGCCGGGGCGGGCGGGGGAGCGTACTGCGGCTGCGCGTATTGGGGCTGTGGCGCGGGCTGTGGTTGTTGCGGCTGCTCGTACTGCTGGCGCATCTCCTCCTCCTCGGCCTGGCGGGACCAGCGGCCGGCCTGACGGCGGGAGACACGGTTGGAGACGGCCGTCGCGGTGCCGGCGATCACGGCGGTACGGGCGATACCTCTCAGCAGACCAGGCATGCCGATCACCGCCCGCCGAGCTGGGAGACGGCCGGCACGAACGCCGACTCGGTCTCGTCGAGGGCTGCGAGCAACGCTTGCACCGGGATCCGGCCGCCCGCCACCAGCTGGGCGCCGTTGCGCCGCAGCGTGATCGCGAGGGGAGCCGCCCAGGTGTTCTCGTAGACCAGGATGGCCGCGGCGGAGCCGGCCGTCAGCACCTCGCCGGCCTCGCGCAGGTCGTCGCCGCCGAGCATGCCGGACGCCGCCCCGTGGAACGCGCCGAGCTCCTCGAAGTCGAGGTCCCGGCCCTCCATGGCGGTCACCGTGCCGTCCAGGTTCTTGCGGACGAACGCGATGTCGAGCACCCGGATGATGTGCCGGTCCACCAGGTCGAGCAGCAGCGGGAAGGCGTTTCCTTTGAGGCTCCCGTCCGGGAACTCCACGCACAGGTAGTCGATCGGACCCATGTCCTGCAGGTCGTCGGGCATCAACAGTCTCCTCAGATCGTCGTTCCGGTCAGGATTCGGCCGTGTCCCGGCGCGCCCGGGATGTGGGTGAGCGCCACGATGTTTCCCCGTGACGCGGCGATCGGGCCCGCGAGATCACGAACCCAGTGGTGCTCCAGCAGCACGGCGAGGGCGTCCGTCTGGTCGTCCACCATCGCCGCGACCTCGTCGATGTCCGACTCGGTGATCAGCCCGGTTGCCAGCCGGGCCAGTCGCACCCGGTCGCCGTGCAGACCGGGGAGCTCGCTGAGCTCCACGGCGCACGCGCCGCCCGCCGCGTCGGTGCGGACCACCAGCACGTCGACGATCCGCATCTCCCCGGCCGTGGTCAGCCTGTTCAGGGTGGCGCGGACACCGGCGGTGAGTTGGTCGGCGGGGAAGGACAACACCATCAGTTCGAGCGGGCCGAATGCCATTGCCTCAGCGTGCTCGACTCCGGGCGGGGCAGGCTCACCCGCCGCGGATGAACTCGGTGCCACTTCGGGGTTCATCCGCGGCGGGTGAGGTGCCGGCACACCCGCCGCGGGAGGGTCGGCGCTGTGCTGTCGGCGTGTTCCGCCGCCGGCGACTCGAGGAGGTCAGATGACTGTCCCGGCTGGTGAGTCCTATCTCGCGCGTCCGGACGAGCCGGACGAACCGGAGCGCTCGGGGGCGGCTCCGGTTGCGGTTGGTGAGGGGGCGTACCCCGTACCGGATGATCCGGAGATCGTGCGACTGCAAGCGGAAGTGGCCGCGTTGCGTGCCCAGTTGGACGCACGCCCCCGGCGGCGGCCGATGGCCCGGACCATCCGCTCGGGCCTCGCCGCCGTGCTCGTCGTGCTGGCGGCGTTCTGCCTGGTGACGAGCGTGGTGGGGCTGTGGGCGGCGCGCACCACGCTGAACACCGAGCGCTGGGTGGCGACGGTGGCGCCGCTGCCGGAGGATCCGCGGATCAACGCGGCCGTCGCGGAGTACGCCACCACCCAGCTGTTCGCCGTCGTCGACGTGCAGCAGCGGCTGCGGGAGGTGCTGCCGCCGCAGGCCGCGTTCGTGGCCGGGCCGATCGCCGGCCAGGTGCGCGAACAGGTGCACGACACGGTGGAGAAGGTGCTGGCCAGCGACCGGTTCGAGACGATCTGGGTGTCGCTCAACCAGCAGCTGCACCAGCGGGCGCTGGCCGTGCTGGAGGGGCGCAGCGAGGTGGTCACGGCCACCTCGGACAGCGTCCCGATCGACCTGTTGCCGCTGATCAACCAGGTGTTGCGGGAGTTGAGCGCGCAGCTGCCCACGATGTTCGGCAAGCAGATCACGCTGCCGGACCTGAGCAGTGGGGAGATCCCGCCGAACCTGCGGTTGCGGATCGAGGAGGCGGTGGGGGTCACGCTGCCGCCGAACTTCGCGCAGTTCACTGTCTACGATGCGGGGCAGTTGTACGAGGCCCAGCAGGCAGTGGTCGCCGCAAAGCGGTATCTGGTGGGATTTGTCGTTCTGACCGTTCTGCTGGTGCTCGCGGCCTTCGCGATCTCGCCGGGGCGCCGGCGCACCATGGTCCAGCTCGGCGTCTGGCTGGTCATCGCCGCGGTCGCGGTCACGGTCGTGCTGCGCGCGATCCGCCGGGAGATCCTGGAAGCCGTCCCCGAGGGCGTCTACCGGGACGGCGTCGACGCCACCGTCACCACGGTCTTCAGCGTGCTCCGTGAGCGCGGCGTCCAGCTGATCGTGATCGGCGTGCTGCTCGCGCTGATCGGGTACCTGGCCGGGCCCGGCCGGTTCCCGCGCTGGTTGCGCGGGCAGACCCGGCGCGGCGCGGTGGCCGCCTGGCACGGCGTGGCGGCCGGCGGGCGTGCGGTGACGACGCACGGGCCGGGATTCGCGGCCCGCAACCTCGACCCGATCCGGATCGGCGGGGCGATCGTGGCGGTGCTGGCGGCGCTGATCTGGTCGTCGTGGACCGGGCTGTTCGTGATCGTGATCCTGCTCGTGGTGTTCGAGGCGGGGGTGACGCTGCTGGCCCGGCGCACGGACGCCCCGGCCGAGCCGATCCCCGGCTGACACCCACGCAGCGTGCGGATGTCGGGTGTGCTGCGCACCCGACATCCACACGCGACGGTGGTTGCCCCGCAGCGTGTGGAGTGCGCCCGCACTCCACACGCTGCGGGGCGACTGTCAGATGCCGGGCCGGCTCTCCAGCTCGCCGCGCTCGACCGCCCCCGCGAACGCGGCGTGATCGCGCTCCGCCCGGTCGGCGTAGAGCTCGGCGAACTCCGCCAGCGCCTCGTCGAACTTCGGGCTCGAACCGAGGTACGCCGCGATCGCGATCCGGTCCCCGCAGCGGGCGTGCGCCCGGGCCAGTGTCCACGCGCAGAGCCCGCCGTAGACCCGCATCCCGGTCGCGTCCATCTCCTCGACCACCGCCCCGCCCTTCCAGTCGCGCAACTGGCGCACGTAGAAGTCGCGGGTCTTGCCGTCGAAGCCCTCGACGGTGTGCCAGCCGAGGAAGATGTCGCTGGCGGCCTGCATGAGCCGCTGCCCGGTGACCACCCGGCGTCCCTGCGGCTGGTCGGGCGGCGCGTCGCCGGGGTCGAGGACCGAGCGGCCGGCCTCCTTCACCTGCAGCAGCAGCGGGTCCTCGTCGTCCCGGCCGGTCAGCAGCACGATCCAGCAGCGGGTGCCGACGCTGCCCACGCCGACCACCTTGCGGGCCAGGTCGACGAACTCGAACGCGTCGAACAGGCGGCGCCGGTCCTCGGCGAGACTGTCCCGGTACCCGTCGAGCAGGATCCGGATCTGACTCTCCAGCTGCTTGCGGGCCAGGTCGGGAACGAGGTCCTGGACCGGCACGAGCAGCGGCGGGTCGGCGACGATCCGGCGCTCGCCGTCCACCACCGCCGTCAGTTTCCGGTACGCCTGCAGGCTGGTCCGGGTGCGCGCCTTCGCGCCGGCCTTGGTGAGCCGGGCAAGGCGGCTCTTGCCGAGCTGGTCGCCGAACTGGTCGTGCAACTCGTCCACGTCGGCGTGGGCGTACCAGAGGTCCAGCTCGCGCATCGCGGCGAAATCGATCATCGCCTCCCGGTAACGGCGGGCCGCGTACCGGACCGCCGTGGCCCGGTCCCGGCGCCGGAAACCGTTCGCCCGGCCGGCCATCGCGATGCTGGTGACGAGGCGTTTCACGTCCCACTCGAAGGGGCCCGGGAAGGTCTCGTCGAAGTCGTTGAGGTCGAAGACGAGGCGGCGCTCGGGTGAGGCGTACAGGCCGAAGTTGAACAGGTGGGCGTCACCGCAGAGCTGGGTGATCAACCCGGAGTGCGGCGCGGCGGCGAGGTCGGCGGCCATCACCCCGGCCGAGCCGCGCAGGAACGCCAGCGGTGACGCCGCCATCCGGGCGTGCCGGATCGGCAGCAGCTCCGGGAGCCGGTCCGCCTCCTCGGCGGTGAGCAGCGCGACCGGATCGGCCCGGTCGCCGCCGGCGCTCCAGCCGGCGTGCGCCGTGAGCGGCGCGAGCTTGCGGGCGGCGCGGCCCGCTGCCGCGCGCGCCGCCGGGTTGCGATTCTCGGGGGTACGGGTCATCGCGTGTGATCCCCGAACGTCTGGAGCAGGATCTCCTCCTCGCCCTCCGTCAGGTTCGTCGCGATCAGCTTGCTGTGCAGGCCGTGGAAGCGTTCGCCGAGCCGGTCCAGATTGCCGTCGGTGGTGACCAGGAAGAGCGCCGACGTCCCCTCGGTGATCTGGGTGCGGATGCGTTCCAGCTCGTCGCGGCCGATGCCGGTGCCCTGCAGCGACTTGTCCAGCGCGCCGACGCCGGCGCCCAGCACACCGCCGACGACCGGGACCAGGAACAGGCTGCCGATCATGAAGCCCCAGAACGCGCCCCAGCCGGCGTGCCGGAACGAGCTCGCGTGCTCGTGGTGGGTCTCCGGCTTCTCGGCGCCTTCCGGCCAGGTGACGACCGTGTAGTCGACGATCTTCACGAGGCCGTCGGCGGCGGCGTCGTGCAGGATCCGCGACATCTGCTCGGCCCGGTCCGGGTCGTCGAACTTCCATACCGTGAACGTGGTCATGACGTGCTCCTCGCGGGTCTGGTCGGTGGTGGTTCGGGGCTTGGCTTCGTCTCACTGGAGAGAAGGACGTTCACCCAGCGGGTGTCCGGGTCGATGTCGACGAGCAGGCCCTTCGCCAGCAGGGTCAGAGGGATCGCCAGCAGGGCGCCGAGCCCACCGAGGACCCAGGCCCAGAAGATCAGGGAGAGGAACGAGACAGTGGCGGAGAGCCCGACCGCGTTGCCGACGATCTTCGGCTGGATCACCGACTGGATGACGAAGTTGATCACGCAGTAGAGCGCGATCACGGTGAGCATCAGCTCCGGGCCGCCCTGCAGGAGGCCGAGCAGCGCGGGCGGGATGACCCCGATCACGAAGCCGATGTTGGGGATGTAGTTGGTGATGAAGGAGAGCAGGCCCCAGAGCAGCGGCAGCGGCACTCCGAGCGCCCAGAGCGCGAGCGCGTCGATCACCGCGACGATCAGGCCGAAGACCGTGGACACCCACAGGTAGCGCCGGGTGCCGGTGGAGAACGACCGGAACGCGGTGACCACCTGCGGCCGTTCGGCCATGGTGGCCTGGAGCCGGTCCGGGAAGGACACCGCGTCGAGGCACATGAAGAGCAGGCAGGCGAGCAGGAAGAGCGTGCTGGACAGGGTGCCGGCCAGCCCGCCGAGCAGACTCTCGATCACCTTGACCACGTTGCTCGGGTCGGCGCCGGCCACCGCCTTCTGCAGCTGGTCGGTGCTGATCCCCAGCCCGCTGAGACCGCTCACCAGGCTCGTGCGGAGATCGGCGAACTGCGACGCGTACTGCGGCATCAGGTCGATCAGCTGGGCGATCGAGACCGCCAGGGCCGCGCCCAGCGCGATCAGGATCGTGTTGACCGCCACGATCATGGCGAGCACCGCGACCCAGACCGGGGCGCCGTGCCGGCGCAGCCAGCCGGTGATCGGGCTGACCGTCACGGTCAGCATCAGCGCCAGGAAGACCGGCCCGATCAGGTCGGCGACGCCGCGCATGCCGCCCACCACCACGACGAGGCAGGCGGAGCCGAGCAGGACGATGACGCCACGGGGCAGGACCGCCTGAGTCAGCACGGCCCTGCCCGGGCGGGCGTCAGTACCGGACCTCACGGCCGTGCACGGTCAGCGCGTAGATGACGAGCACGTCCAGGGCGATCACGATGGTGGACCAGATCGGGTACGCGGGGAGGAACGCCAGGTTCGCCAGGGCGCTCAGAACCGCGATGATCACACCGACGACGCGGGCCCAGGTCTGTCCGTAGAGGATGCCGAAGCCGGCGCCGAGGGTGACCGCGCCGATGATCAGGTGGGTCCAGCCCCAGGCGCTGAAGTCCATCGGGATGATCAGACCGGCGTCGGTGGTCACGAAGAAGTCGTCCCGGAAGAGCGCGACGAGCCCCTCCACGATCTGGAACCCGCCGAGCATCAACAGCATGACGCCGGCGAACACCACCATGCCGACCCACCCGGTGGACTGGGGGCGCGCGGGGGAGCTGTACGGCGGGTCGTCGTACGACCGCTTGGATTCTGTGTCGGTCATGCTTCATCTCCTCGTCAAAGGTGCGGAGTCTCGATCGTGTGACTCGGGACCCGCGGGCACGCCATCCGTGGCGAATGAACCGGGCGTGACACGGCTCAGGCAGACCAGGTCGAGGCCGGACCTGTCCAGGCTGGTGAGCAACCGTTCCAGGTCTCGGTCGGTGAGCCGGCCGCGGATCGTGCTCTGCGCCGGCAGGGTGCGGCAGCGCAGGTCGCCGAAGGCCTTCCGCAACAGCGGGCCCAGAAAGCCGCGTACCCGGATCTCGTAATGCTCAGCCATCACCTGCTCCTTCGATGTGCCGGTACCGGATGACCGACGGTGGCCGCAAAGGCGTACCCGATGCCTCCCCCGCCGGGGATGAACGGCCCGCGGCGGGCCCGGGGGTGTGAAACGGATCAGTCCGCGGGGCCGGAGAAGTCATCCGTCCGGAATGAGGGAAGCCGATGCGTGCCGTGGCTGACTGGTTCGCAGACGCCGTGCCGCGCCGCGGCGGCACAGCACGAGAGGAGAAACTCCATGTCAACTCTGGTCGCCATCGGGTACCCCGACGAGACCACGGCGACGGCGGCGTCGCTGGAAGCCGACCGCCTGTCCAAGGACCTGATCATCCAGCCGGACGCGATCGCCGTGATCATCCGGGACCGCGAGGGCAAGTTCCACGTCACGACGAACCATCACGCCGTGGCCGGGGGCACGACCTGGGGCATGTTCTGGGGTCTGCTGTTCGGGATGCTCTTCTTCATCCCGGTTCTCGGCATGGCGATCGGCGCCGGCCTGGGCGCGCTGACCGGCAAGCTCACCAAGAACGCGATCAGCAAGGAGTTCCAGGACCGGATCCGCGAGGAGCTGCAGCCCGGCACGTCCGCGCTGTTCCTCGTGGTCGAGGCGGTCACCCCGGACAAGGCGGTCGAGGCGCTGAGCAGGTACGGCGGCACCGTGATCAAGTCGTCGCTGTCCAAGGAGGCCGAGGCCGACCTGCAGGAGGCCCTGCACGGTGGTGCCCAGCAGTAATCTTCGATCATGGCCGGACGCCGCCCGGATGACCGGGCGGCGTCCCTCGTGTCAGGGAGCGCACATGGCAGCGGCGGACTGGGTCCCGGGCTTGAAGGCCGTGTCCACCTATCGACCGGCCTGGCTGCCGAAGGACGTGATCGCCGGCATCGTGCTGACCACGCTGCTGGTCCCGCAGGGCATGGCGTACGCCGAGCTGGCCGGCCTGCCCGCGATCACCGGGCTCTACACCTCGGTCCTCTGCCTGCTCGGCTACGCCGTGTTCGGTCCGTCCCGGGTCCTGGTGCTCGGACCGGACTCCTCGCTCGGCCCGATGATCGCCGCGGTGATCCTGCCGATCGTCGCCTCGGACGGCGACCCGGCCAAGGCGATCGCGCTCGCCTCGATGCTCGGCCTGCTGGTCGGCGTCTTCATGACCGCGGCGGGCGTGCTGAAACTGGGCTTCATCGCCGACCTGCTGTCGCATCCCACCCAGCTCGGTTACGTCAACGGCCTGGCGCTGACGATCCTGATCGGCCAGTTGCCGAAGCTCTTCGGCTTCTCGGTGGACGGCGACGGGCTGATCGAGGAGACCACCGGGTTCATCCGCGGGGTCGCGGCCGGGGAGACGGTGCCCGCGGCCCTCGCGGTCGGCGCCGGTGGGCTGCTGGTGATCCTGCTGCTGCGGCGCTTCCTGCCGAAGATCCCGGGCATCCTGATCGCGGTGGCCGGCGGGATCCTGGCGGTCGTCGTCCTGGGCCTCACCGACGACGGCGTCGACGTGGTCGGACCGCTGCCGCAGGGTTTCCCGCCGTTCACCGTCCCGACCGTGTCCTGGTCGGATCTGGGCCTGCTCGCGGCCGGCGCGCTCGGCATCACGCTGGTCTCGGTGACCGACACCATCTCCACGGCGTCGGCGTTCGCCGAGCGCACCGGCCAGGAGGTGCGGGGCAACCAGGAGATGATCGGTATCGGCACGGCGAACCTGGCGGCCGGCCTCTTCCAGGGCTTTCCGGTCAGCACCAGCGGTTCACGGACCGCGGTGGCGTTCACCGCGGGTGCCCGCAGCCAGCTCACCGGCGTGGTCGGCGCGGGGGCGATCACGCTGATGCTGGTGTTCGTTCCGGGCCTGCTGAAGGACCTTCCGCAGCCGATGCTGGCCGCCGTGGTGATCGCGGCCTCGTTGTCGCTGGCCGACCCGGCCGGGCTGCGCCGGCTGTGGCGGCAGCGGCGCATCGAGTTCGGCCTGGCGGTGGCGGCGTTCCTCGGTGTCGCGCTGCTCGGTGTGCTGCCCGGCATCGCTGTCGCGGTGGCGCTCTCGGTGCTCAACGTGTTCCGCCGGGTGTGGTGGCCGTACCAGGCGGTGCTGGGCCGGGCCGAGGGCGTGGACGGGTACCACGACCTGCGCGAGTACCCGGGCGCCGAGCGGATCCCGGGTCTGGTGATGTTCCGCTTCGACGCGCCGCTGATCTTCGCGAACGCCCGGACGTTCCGTGAGGAGATCCGGCGGCTGGCACACGCCGACCCGGCGCCGCGGTGGATCCTGGTGGCGGCCGAGCCGATCACCGACGTCGACACCACCGCCGCGGACATGCTCGAGGACCTCGACGAAGAACTGAACGCGGCCGGGATCTCCCTGGTCTTCGCGGAGATGAAGAGCCCGGTCCGAACCAAGATCGACAGGTACGGGCTGACCCGCACGATCGACCCGGCGCACTTCTACCCGACGATCGAGGAGGCGGTGGCGGCGTACCGCATGATTTCATCCCTCCCGGAGGAACCCGCGACCTAGGGCCGGGCCGACGGTGGAGGCATGGCCACCTCTTCTTCCGGTTCTTCCGGCGCCGAACAGCGGCGCCTGCACGACGCCGACCACGCCGCCGCCGGTTGGCGGCGCTGGGGACCGTACCTCAGCGAGCGGCAGTGGGGCACGGTCCGCGAGGACTACAGCAAGGACCAGGACGCCTGGCACTTCCTCAGTCACGACGAGGCGCGCTCCCGTGCCTACCGCTGGGGTGAGGACGGGATCGCCGGGTTCTGCGACGACGAGCAGTCCGTCTGCATCGCGCTGGCGATGTGGAACGGCCACGACCCGATCCTCAAGGAACGGTACTTCGGGCTGACGAACAGCGAGGGCAACCGCGGCGAGGACGTCAAGGAGTACTGGTTCTACGTCGACGCGACGCCGACCCACTCGTACCAGAAGATGGTCTACAAGTATCCGCAGCGGGAGTACCCCTACAACGACCTGGTCGCCACGAACCGGGCCCGGGGCCGTGACGACTTCGAGTACGAGCTGCTGGACACCGGGATCTTCGCCGAGGACCGCTACTTCGACGTGGTCGTGGAGTACGCGAAGGCCGGGCCGGAGGAGATCCTGGCCCGGATCACCGTGCACAACCGGGGGCCGGAGGAGGCGAGCCTGCGCCTGCTGCCGACGATCTGGTTCCGCAACACCTGGTCCTGGGGGACACCGGGCCCGCGTCCGAGCCTGCGGGCCGCCGGCCGCTCGGTGATCGAGGCCGAGCACGAGCGGATCGGCACCCGCTGGTTCTCCGTGCACGGCGACCACCAGCCGATCTTCACCGAGAACGAGAGCAACGGGACCTACCGCAAGGACGCCTTCCACCGGTACGTCGTCGACGGCGACAAGGACGCGGTGAACCCGGCCGGGACGGGCACCAAGGCGGCCTTCGACATCGACCTGAGGGTGCCGGCCGGGGGCGCGGAGACGGTCCTGCTGCGGTTCGCCGACTCCCCGGCGGGACCGATCGGCGAGGAGGTGTTCGCGCAGCGGATCGCCGAGGCGGACGAGTTCTACGCCGCGTGCTTCGCGCCCGCCCTCGGCGACGCCGAGCGGCAGGTGTCCCGCCAGGCGGTGGCCGGGATGCTCTGGAGCAAGCAGTACTTCGGCTACGACGTGGAACGGTGGCTCACCGAGCACGGCCGGGACCCGCTGCAGGCCCGTGACCTGCGCAACGGTGACTGGTTCCACATGATCTGCCACGACGTGATCTCGATGCCGGACAAGTGGGAGTACCCGTGGTTCGCGGCCTGGGACCTGGCGTTCCACACGATCGCCCTGAGCCTGGTCGACCTCGGTTTCGCCAAGCAGCAGCTCGAACTGCTGCTCAGCCGGCGGTACCTGCACCCGAGCGGGCAGATCCCGGCGTACGAGTGGAACTTCAGCGACGTGAACCCGCCGGTGCACGCCTGGGCAACGCACCTGGTCTACCAGCTCGACAAGGCCCGCAACGGCGCGGGCGACCACGACTGGCTGGAGGCGATGTTCCACCAGCTGTCCCGGAACTTCAGCTGGTGGGTGAACCGCAAGGACGCCGACGGCAACAACATCTTCCAGGGTGGCTTCCTCGGCCTGGACAACATCGGCGTGTTCGACCGCAGCGCGCCGCTGCCCACCGGAGGTCACCTGGACCAGGCGGACGGCACCGCGTGGATGGCGCTCTACTGCCAGAGCATGCTCACCATCGCCCTGGAGCTGTCGATCGAGGATCCGGTCTACGTCGAGCAGGCGCAGGCGTACTTCGAGCACTTCGCCTGGATCGCGGTGGCGGTGAACCACGAGACCGGCAGCGCGACCATGTGGGACGACGAGGACGGGTTCTTCTACGACCTGCTCCGGCTGCCGGACGGCACCTCGCAGCGACTGCGGGTGCGCTCCCTCGTCGGTCTGCTGCCGCTCGCCGCGGCCACCGTCTACGACCCGGCGCTGATCGACCGTCATCCGCAGCTCATGGAGGGGATCCAGGACTTCGTGAAACGGCACCCCAGCGTGAGCGCGGTGGTGTCCGCCGGACGGCAGGAGGGCCGTCAGGGCAAGCGTCTGCTCGCGCTCTTCGAGGAGAACAAGCTGCGCCGGATCCTGGCCCGCCTGCTCGACGAGGAGGAGTTCCTCAGCCCGTACGGGATCCGCTCGGTCTCGCGCTTCCACGCCGAGCACCCGTTCGAGTTCCGGGTGGGCGATCGGACGTACTCGGTCGACTACGAGCCGGCCGAGTCGCACAGCGGGATGTTCGGCGGCAACTCGAACTGGCGCGGGCCGATCTGGATGCCGGCCAACACCCTGATGATCCGCGCCCTACTCAACCTCTACCTGGGGTACGGCGACGACTTCACCGTCGAGTGCCCGACCGGCTCCGGGGTGCGGATGAACCTGTTCGAGGTGGCCCGGGAGATCTCCGACCGGCAGACCCGGATCTTCCTGCCCCGGCCCGACGGCGGGCGGCCCTGTTACGGTGGCCAGGAGGTCTTCGCCACCGAGCACTGGCGTGACCTGATCCTCTTCAACGAGTACTTCCACGGCGACGACGGCGCGGGTCTCGGCGCGTCGCACCAGACCGGCTGGACCGGGCTGGTCGCGGTCTTCGCCAACATGTTCGCCGGCCTGGCCGGGACGGACCTGCTGGACCAGGGGATGCCCGGGATGCTGCACGCGCTCCCGGTGATCGACACGGAGGAACGACGATGAGCGGGTGGCCGGCCGCACCGGCGATCTACGAGATCGACACGTGGCCCTGGCTGACCGGCCTGGGCCGGCGGCTGGGCCGTCCCGTCACGCTCGCCGACGTGCCGGGCGAGATCTGGGACGAGGTGGCCGCGACCGGGCTGGACGCGGTCTGGCTGATGGGCGTCTGGGAGCGCAGCCCGGCCGGCCTGGCCCTGGCCCACGCGAACGAGAAGCTGCAGGTGGCGTTCCACGAGGCGCTGCCCGACTTCACCCCGGCGGACGTGGTCGGCTCGCCGTACTGCGTGCGCCGGTACCGGGTGGACGACCGGCTCGGCGGCCCGGACGGGCTGGCCGCGGCGCGGGCCGAGCTGAACCGGCGCGGGCTGCGGCTGGTCCTCGACTACGTGCCGAACCACACCGCCCCGGACCACCCGGCGACGGTCGAGCATCCGGAGTGGTTCATCCAGGGCACGCCGGAGGACCTCGCGGCCGACCCGGCGGGCTGGTTCCCGGCCGGCGGGCGGGTGCTCGCGCACGGCCGTGACCCGTACTTCCCGCCCTGGCCGGACGTGGCCCAGCTGAACGCGTTCGATCCGGGCCTGCGGGAGGCGACCGCGTCGGCGCTGATCGGCATCGGCGAGCAGTGCGACGGCGTCCGCTGCGACATGGCGATGCTGCTCACCAACGAGATCTTCGCGCGGACCTGGGGGCGGTTCGCGGGCCCGGCGCCGGAGTTGGAGTTCTGGCCGGCGATCGTCGAGCGGGTCCGCGCGGTCAACCCGGACCTGGTGCTGATCGCCGAGGCGTACTGGGACATGGAGTGGACGCTGCAGCAGCAGGGGTTCGACTTCTGTTACGACAAGCGGCTCTACGACCGGCTCGTGCACGAGGACGCCGACGCGGTGCGCAAGCATCTCACGGCCGGGCGGGACTATCAGGACCGGCTGATCCGGTTCCTGGAGAACCACGACGAGCCGCGGGCCGCCACCACCATGCCGGACGGCCGGGGGCGGGCCGCGGCGATCGCGGTGGCGACGCTGCCGGGGGCGATCCTCTGGCACGACGGGCAGTTCGAGGGCCGCCGGGCGCACCTGCCGGTGTTCCTCGCCCGGTACCGCGACGAGCCCGCCGATCTTGGCCTGCGGGAGTTCTACCACCGGTTGCTGGAGCTGGCCGCGCCGATCCGTGCCGGTGACTGGCGGCTGCTCGACTGCCACGGCTGGGCCGACAACCCGACGAGCCGTGACCTGCTGGCCTGGGCGTGGCACGACGGTGACCGCCCGCGGCACATCGTCGTGATCAACTACGGGGCGAGCAGCGCGCAGGGCCGTGTCGTGCTCCCCTTCCCGGATCTCGCCGGGCAGGCCTGGCGGCTCACCAACCGGCTCGACGGGCGGGTCTTCGAGCGCGGTGGGGACGAGCTCGCCGCGAGTGGCCTCTTCGTCGATCTGCCGGCGTGGGGAGCGCACGTCCTGACCGTGGAGTAGCTGGCGGGGCACCGAGGGTCACGATTATCCGATCCGGACGATGCGCGGGTGAGTTCACCCGGACGAGTCTGTATCCGGAGATCGAATGGGGTCGGCTCTCGGAGGTACAAGACGTGTCCACTGAACTGATCGAAAACCTGCACGGGGTGCCGGGTCTCGACGCGGACAATTCCTTGCTGGACTCCACGTTCGCGGTGCCGGCGGCACCGCCTTTCATGGTCGCGCGTCCCGCTCTGCTGGCCCGGGTCACCGAGGGGGTGCAGGGCCCGGTCACGCTCGTCACCGGGCTGGCCGGCAGCGGCAAGACGCAGCTGCTGGCCTCCTGGGTGGACAGCGATCCGGTGGACTGGCCGATCGCCTGGATCAGCGTGGAGGCCGGTGACGAGGACCTTCCGGCGTTCTGGACCTGCGTGATGGAGGGGTTGCGCCGGGCCGGGGTGGCCGTTCCCGCCGTGCCGGGGGGCACGGCGGGCCGGGCCGCCCTGGGCCGCCTCGCCGCGGCGATCGACGAGCAGCCCACCCCGGTGGTGCTGATCCTCGACGGCGTCTCCCAGCTGCCCGGCCGGGACTGGGCCACCGGTCTGGACTTCCTGCTCGGCCACGCGCGGCAGCTGCGGGTGGTGCTGGCCGGCCGGTGGGACCCGCCGCTGCCGCTCTACCGGTACCGGCTCGCCGGGCAGCTCCGCGAGCTGCGCACGGCGGACCTGGCGTTCAGCGCCGCCGAGACCGCCGAGCTGATGGCGTCGCACGGGGTCGAGCTCGGCCCGGCGGAGATCAGCCGGCTGCTGGAGCACACCGAGGGCTGGACCGCGGGGATCCGGCTCTGCGCCTGCGCGCTGCAGCGCAGCCCGGACGCCAAGCGGATGGTCGACACGATCTCGGGGGACGAGTCGACCATCGCGGAGTACTTCGTCGGCGAGGTGCTGCGGTCGCAGACACCGGAGGTGCGGCGCTTCCTGCTGGAGACGAGCGTGCTGGACACGTTCACCCCGGAACTCGCGGCCGCGGTCACCGACCGCACCGACGCGAGCCGGTTGCTCTCCACGCTCACCAAGGAGAACGCGTTCATCCAGCCGGTCGCCGAGGGGTCGGGGCTGTACCGGTACCACCGGCTCTTCGCCGAGCTGCTGCGCGCGCAGCTGGAGTGGTCCGAGCCGGACGAGGTGCCGGCCCTGCACATCCGGGCGGCGGCCTGGCTCGCCGAGCAGGGCCGCCTGGTGGAAGCGGTCGGGCACGCGGCGCAGGCCGGCGACTGGGCGTCGGCGGCGGCCATGGTGGTCGAGGACTACGCGGTGGGACGGCTGGTGATCGAGGGCAGCGCCGGACGGCTCGGCGGGATCTTCGCCACCATGCCGGAGCACGTGGAACTGCCGGAGGCGGTGATGGTCCGGGCCGCGATCGCCTACGGCGACCGGCGGCCGGACCGGGCGGCGGAGCTTCTGGCGTACGCCGGGAAACTGCTCGCCGTCAACGGCAGCACCTGCGGCGACGGGCTCACCCTGACCGGTTTCCTGGTGCAGGTCCTGATCCTGACCGGCGGCCCGGAGCCGGAACGGGTCGGCGAGCTGGTCGCGGTCGCCGAGACGTTCCTAGCGGTGGCGCCGCCCGAGCGCCTGGCCCGTCACCCGGAGCTGCGGGTGCTGCTGAAGGCGGCGGAGGGCACCGCGCTGAACAACCTGGGGTCGGTCGGGCCGGCCGTGGAGGCGCTCTCCGACGTGGCCGCGAGCATCCTGCCCGGCTGTGAGACGATCCGGATCGACTGTCTCGGGCAGCTGGCGCTCGCCGAGGCGTACCGGGGGCGGCTGGGCCGGGCCGAGACCGCCGCACGGCAGGCCCTGGAGCTGGCCTCGGAGGCCGGGCTGGACCGCGCGCACCGGCCGGGCGTCGCCGAGGTGGCGCTCGCCTGGGTGGCCCTGGAGCGCTACGACATCGAGGCCACCGACCGGCATCTGCGGCTGGCCCAGCCGCTCTGCGGTCCGGCCTCGGCCGCGCCCGCGATGCTCGGTTACGCGATCGTCCGGGCCCGCCGGCTGCACACCCGGGGCGAACTCCGGAGCGCGGTGAACACGCTGCGCGCCGCCGAACAGGCCGTCGACGGCCGGATCGCGCCCCGGTGGCTGACCCGGGAGACGCTGCTCGGCCAGGTCCGGCTGCTGATCGCCGGGGGCCACCCGGACCACGCGACGGATCTGCTGGAGCGCTGCCCGGACGGGTCTCTCCCGGACGTGGCGGTGGTGCGGGCCACCCTCGCGGTGAACCGGGGTGACACCCGGGCCGCGCACGACGTGGCCCGGACCGTCGCCGACGCCGCGGGCGCCCCGCTCCCGGTGGCCCTCGACGCCTGGCTGCTGCTGGCCGTGCTCGCGGCGCAGGCGGAGGATGCCACCGGCGCCCGGGAGGCGCTGCGGCGGGCGCTGCGGGTGGCCGGTACGGAGAGCCACCGGCGTCCGGTGCACCAGGCCTGGGGCCAGTTGCGCCGGCTGCTGCGCGACGACGAGCGGCTGGCTGTGCAGCTCGCGGCGCTGGGCGCGGCGCCGGGTGCGATGCCCGCCGGCACGGCCCCGGCCGCGGCCGCCGAGCCGGTGGTGGTGGAGGCGCTGAGCAAGCGGGAGCTGGACGTGCTGCGGGGGATGGCCGCCATGCTGCCGACCGAGGAGATCGCGGCGTCGCTCTACGTCTCGGTCAACACCGTGAAGACGCACGTGCGCAGCATCCTGCGCAAGCTCTCCGCGTCCCGGCGCAACGAGGCGGTGCGCCGGGCCCGGGCGATGAACCTGATCTGAGCCGGCCCTGATCCGGGCAAGCCCTGAGCCGATCACTCAGGGCTTGCTCCGCACGTCCCGCCCGTGCGCGGCGAGGGCGTAGATGACCAGGACGTCCATGCAGATCAGGATGGAGCACCAGACCGGCGCGGCGGCCAGGAAGGAGAAGTGGATCAGGGCGCCGATGCCGGCGATGACGATGCCGGTGACCCGGGCCCAGGTCTGTCCGGCCAGGACACCCGCGCCGGTCGCCGTCGTGATCAGACCGAAGATCAGATGACCCCAGCCCCAGGTGGTGTAGTCCGGCTGGAAGAGGAGGCCGTCCGCGGAGACCAGGTACACCTCTTCGCGGTACAGGGCGGTGAAGCCCTCGGCCATCTGGAAGCCGCCCAGGATGAGCATCATGATCCCGGCGAACACCACCAGGCCGATCCAGCCGGTGGTGTCCGGCGCCGCTCCGGCGCCGGCCGGGCGTTCGGTCGCGTAACTGCTCGACATCGTGCGATCCCCTTTACTCAGAAGCCGGGTGGTCCCACCAGGAGAGCCGGTGGGACGGGGCCGCACATCATTCGCAGCGGACGAGAGCGGGGCGCGGATTTTCTGGCACAGTCGCTGAACATGCAACTTGCAGATTGAGGAAATGGACTGACACTAAGGGTTGCTGCGTGCGTGCGCTCTGTGCTTCGGTTGCGGTGAGCGGAACGCAGGTTGATCACTCTCCGTGAAGTCCTTGGTCACATTCCAGGTTCTACATCCCAATAGAACCTCCGCGAAGGTGACGCTTCGTGTTTTCTGCGTGCCGGTGGCCGACCGGCAGTGTGCGGACCGGAACAGCGTGGCGAACGAGGCACGGAATGCGGGCGTCTCCTCCGCGAAGGGGGTGCCGGAGGTCGCACCGTGCTGATCGGGGGTGGTGAAGATATGCCCGACAACCATACGGATGCCCCTTCTATCAAGATCAATAAGGCGCGGCCCGTCCGCCCGAGAGCCCCGCAGGGCGTGCTGTGGCGGCCGCGTCTCACCGAGGTGCTGGACGCGGGGGTCCGCCGGCCGGTCACGGTGATCTGCGCCGGGCCGGGCTGGGGCAAGACCGCCCTGGCCGCCTCGTGGGCGAACACCCGATCGATCTCCGGACCGGTCGCCTGGCTCACGCTGGAGAGCCGGCACAACGAGCCGTCGGCGTTCTGGTCCGACCTGGTCCTGGCGCTGACCACCGCCGGGGCGAGCGGACTGCCCGAGGCGGGTCCGCTCGCCGGCGACGACCCCGGTTACCCGAACCGGCTGCTCACCGGCCTGGCCGGTCTTCCCGCGGTGACCGTCCTGATCCTGGACGGCCTGCACGAGGTGACCGATCCGCGGGTGCTGAACGGCCTCGCCGGGATGCTGCAGCGACTCCCCGAGCGGCTGCGGATCGTGCTGCTCAGCCGGGCCGAGCCGGGCGTGCCGCTGCACCGGCTGCGGGCCTCCGGCGACCTGACCGAGATCGGCGCCGAGGCGCTCGCCTTCCGGGTGGAGGAGGCGGAGCAGCTGATGGCGCTGCGGGGCCGCAGACCGTCCCCGGCGGAGGCGGCCGACCGGGTCCGGCACGCCGAGGGATGGGGTGCCGGGCTGGGGCTCGGCCTGGAGGACCCGGCCGGCTCGTCCGGCGCCGCTATCGAGGATTACCTGGTCCGTGAGGTGCTGGCCGCCCAGCCACCGCAGTTCCGCGAGTTCCTGCTGCGCACCAGCGTGCCGGACCGGATCTGCGGCGAGCTGGCCGAGGCGCTCACCGGGCAGCGGTACGGCCACCGCACCTTGGAACGGCTGGCCCAGGCGAACCTGTTCGTGGAGCGGATCGGGATGGGCCGGTGGTTCCGCTACCACCGGATGTTCCGGTCCGCGCTGCGCCATCAGCTCGCCACGGTCGAGCCGGAACGGGTGCACGAGCTGCACCTGCTGGCCGCACAGTGGCACGCCGCCACCGGCAACGGCCTGACCGCGATCAATCACGCGGCCGCCGGCGGCGACTGGGCCTTCGTGGCCCGGCTCGTGGTCGACCGCGGGCTGCAGCTCTACGCCTCGGCCGACGGGGAGGAGTTCCTGGCGGTGCTCGGGCGGATCCCGGTGCAGCGGCTCGTCGAGAGCGCCGAACTGGTGTTCTGCGCGGCGCTACGCGCGTTCGCGGAGGGTGACGTCGCCGCGGTGCCGCAGCGTATCGCCCGGGCCCGGATGCTGCTGGCCGGTCGTGGCGCCCGGTACCGCGCCGTGATCGACCTGGCCCTGATCGTCCTGGAGAGCGGCGTGGTGACTCGCCGGCAGGGGGACATGCCGGGACTCGTGGCGCTCTCCGCCCAGGCACTCGACGACCTGACCGCGCTGCGCTGGGACGAGGTGCCGGCGCGGCTGCAGTACCGGGCCATGATGCTCGGTCACAAGGGCGCCGGCCTGCTCTGGACCGGCCGTCTCGACCACGCCGAGCGGTTCCTCTGGGCCGCCGCCTCCGCCGCCCGTGCCGCCGGCAGCCCGCTCGTGGAGATCGACGCGCTGGCCCACCTGTCGCTGCTGGTCCACCTGCAGGGCGCGCTGAACACCGCTGACGAGCACGCGACGGCCGCGATCGACCTGGCCCGCCGGATCGACGCGCGGACCCGGCCGGCGGTCGCGCTCGCGCACCTGACCCGTGCCCTGATCGAGGCGGACCGGGGCCGGGAGACCGCCGCGGAGGAGTCGCTGCGCCGCGGGCTGCACGCGGTCGGCGACAGCCCGGAGGCGGCGTCCGCCGTGATGATCGCCGTGGTCCGGGCCCGGCTGCTGCTGGACCGCAGGGAGCCGCTCCCGGCGTGCGCCGTGCTGCACCGGGCGCGGGTCGACGCCGGGCCGCACTTCGACGCCCCGCTGCTGGACCGGCTGCTCGCGCTCAGCGAGTCCGAGGCCGACCTGGCCCTCGGCCGGCCCGCCGAGGTGATCAACCGGTACGCGCACCGCCCGCCCGTGCCCGCGCTGCTCCCCGCCGAGCAGGTCTGCCTGGCCCGCGCCCACCACGACACCGGCGACGAGGCCGCGGCCGAGCCCCTGCTGTCCCGGGTCCGGGCCGGCTCGGACCGGGTTGCCGCCGTCTCCGCCTGGATCCTCACGGCGCTCGCCGCCGACGCGCAGGGGCACGGCGGCCGGGCCGGTGAGGCGCTGTCACATGCCCTGGCCGACGCCGAGCCGGAGCTGCTGCGCCAGCCGTTCCGCCGGATCGGCTCCCCGCGCATGCTGGTCCTCGCGGAACGGCAGCAGTGGCTCAGCGAGGCCCGCGGCTCGACCCGGGACTCCGTGCTCGGGGAGATCACCGGGGAGCTGCCGGTGACCGGCGCGACCCCGGCAGCCGGGCCGCTGAGCGAGCGGGAGCTGGAGGTCCTGCAGTATCTGCCGACCGTGCTGACCGCCGGTGAGATCGCCGAGAACCTGGGCATCTCGGTGAACACGGTCAAGGCGCACATGCGGGCGATCTACCGGAAGCTGGGTGCCGGGCGGCGCCGCGAGGCGGTGGTGCTGGCCCGTCAGTCAGGACTTCTCTGACGACGTCAGGACGGCTCCCGCCACCGCGCAGAGCAGCAGGCAGAACGAGATGACGTAGAGCCAGCCGATGTAGGTGAAGGCCAGCCCGATCGTGCCGTACCGATCGGCGCTGGCCTGCAACGCCCGGGGCAGGTAGACCGAGCCGACCGCCCGGACCCCGACCATCGCGGCGCCGAAGACCGCTGCGGAGACCAGCAGCCGGTTCCGCGGCAGCCCGGGGCCGAGCAGGATCCGGGGCAGCATCACGGCCAGCACGAAATCGCTCAGCAGCGTGACCAGGACGCCGATGACGTGCGGTGCCGGAAGCATGCCGGTGAGCCAGCCGAGCACCCGGATGGCGACCAGGAAGAACACCAGCATCAGCACGGCGCCGATCTGCCAGGCGGTCGCGGCCGGGCCGCCCCGGCGGCCCGGCGCCGACCAGATCGCCCGGTACGAGCGGGCCAGCGCGCGCGCCAGCCCGGTCGCCGAGACGATCACGATGAGGCTGCCGACCACCCCGAACGCCCCGCTGCGGCTGCCGCTGAGCGCCTCGTCGATCAGCCTCGCGCTGCTGTCCGGGACCTGCAGCACCCGGTCCAGCTCGCCGCGTGCCCGGTGGCCGAAGAGCGCGCCGAACATGATCAGGATCGGGAAGATCGAGGTGAACGCCTGCGCGGCGAGCGTCATCGACCGGTCGAAGATCTGCACCCGGAACAACTCGCTCGCGATGCGCAGCAGCAGGGCGCCGGCCCGGTTGCCGAGGATCAGCTCCGCTCCCGGGCGCAGCCTGCGAGGCACCGCGGCGAGGATGCTCCCGGGGGTGAAGAGGCGATCGGGGTCGGTCACCCCGCCATGGTCGGCGACCGGGCCGGGGCGAAGCATCATCCGGCACGGATGGGGTGAGGGCCGCGGACCGTGCCGACACTGAGGCGCATGCCCTCCATCGTGGTCACCGTCATCCTCAGCGCGCTGGCACTGGGCGCCACCGTCGCTCTGATGCCCGGCATCAGCGCGGAGAACGGCTGGGCGGTTCTCGGCGCGGCGATCATCCTCGGACTGCTCGGCGCACTGCTGCGGCCGCTGCTGGTCCGTCTGCTCTCCCGCGTCGGCTGGGCCGGCGTGGTGGCGGGCTGGCTGGTGGCACAGGCCCTGCTGGTCTGGGCCGCGCTCTGGCTCGCGCCGGGCGTGCACGTGGACGGTTTCTGGGGAGCCTTCGCGGCGTCCTGGCTGGGCGCCGTCCTGATGAGCATCGGACTCTGGGCGGTCACCGCGGGACAGAGCGGCCCGGCCACCCAGCATCTGCTGCGGGTCAACCGGCGGTTCCGGAAGAAGGTCCCGCGCACCGAGACGCCCGGCGTCGTCATGATCCAGATCGACGGGTTGTCGGCGCCACTGGCCCGGTGGGCGATCGAGGCGGGCAACCTGCCGACGCTCGGCCGGTGGCTGCGCTCCGGCAGCCACGCCCTCACCGAGTGGCACGCCCAGTTGCCGGCCACGACGCCGGCCAGCCAGGCGGGACTTCTGCACGGCGCGAGCGACCAGATCCCGGCCTTCCGATGGTACGAGAAATCGTCCGCCCGTCTCGTCGTGACGAACCGCCCGAAGGACAGCGCGCTCGTCGAGTCCCGCTGCTCCGACGGCCGGGGCCTGCTGGCCGACGGCGGGGTGAGCGTGAGCAACGTGTTCTCCGGTGACGCCGCCACGTCGCTGCTGACCATGAGCACGGCCGGCTCGGCGGGACCGTCCCGCTACCTCACCGCGTACCTGATCGACCCGTACGGCCTGACCCGCTCCCTGATCCTCACCGTCGGCGAGATCGTCAAGGAGCTCTACCAGGCCCGCCGGCAGCGGCTGCGCGACGTGCGTCCCCGGATGCGCCGGCGCGGCTCCTACGTGTTCCTGCGCGGCGCCACCAACGTGCTGCTGCGCCACCTCAACCTGGCGATCATCACCGAGCAGATGATGCGCGGCGCGCCGTCGATCTACTGCGACTTCGTGGACTACGACGAGATCGCGCACCACGCCGGACCGGCCCGCCCGGAGTCGCTCGCCTCGCTGGAGGGCATCGACGGCGTACTCGCCACGCTGGAGGAGGTCGCGGCGGCCGCTCCCCGGCCGTACGTCTTCGTGGTTCTCTCCGACCACGGGCAGAGTCAGGGCGCCACCTTCGAGCAGCGGTTCGGCCTGCGCCTGGAGCAGGTGATCGGGCAGCTCACCACCGACGCCGAGGTGGTGGCGACCCGGGAGGACGAGCAGGAGGGACGGGCGCACGCTCTGCGCGCCGGCCTTTCCGGTACGGACAAAGCACCGCCCCCGCAGCCCGCGACCGTCCCGGATACCCCGGAGATCGTGGTCGCGTCCTCCGGCAACCTGTCCCTGGTCTACCTCGCCCGGCTGCCCGGCCGGGTGACGCTGGAGCAGATCGACGACCGGCACCCGAAGCTGCTCGACGGCCTGATCGAGCATCCGGGCGTCGGCTGGGTGATGGTCCGCTCCGCCGAGCACGGCGCCGTGGTGCTCGGCCGCAACGGCCGCCGCCGGCTGCGCGACGGTCACGTCGACGGACTCGATCCGCTGCTCGGGTTCGGCCCGCGCGCAGCCGAGGACCTGATCCGCCACGACGGCCTGGCCAACACCGGCGACCTGGTGATCAACAGCTGCTGGGATCCGGAGTCGCAGGAGGTCGCCGCGTTCGAGGACCTGATCGGCTGCCACGGCGGGCTGGGCGGCGATCAGAACCGGCCGGTGCTGATCCACCCCCGGTCCTGGCGGGTGCCGGTGGAGCTGGTCGGCGCGGACGCGGTGCACCGGCTGCTCTGCCGCGCCCTCTCCGAGACCGGCTGCCGCCCGCCCTCATCCGTGCGGGGTGAGCCCGGCGAGGCGGCCGGAGCGAGACGCTGAATTCCCCGTAGCGAGAGGAAGACCGATGTGCCGCTGGCTCGCCTATTCCGGTACTCCCATCCGGCTCGAGGAGCTGCTCTACAAACCACGCTTCTCCCTGATCGACCAGAGCATGCACTCCCGGCTCGGCGTGGAGACGACGAACGGTGACGGCTTCGGGGTCGGCTGGTACCCGGTCGACGGCCCGGCCGAGCCCGCCCTGATGCGCGGCGTCGGCCCGGCGTGGAGCGACGCCAACCTGCGGGAGGTCGCCCGGTCCACGGTCTCGCCGCTCTTCCTGGCGCACATCCGGGCCAGCACCGGCACCGCGGTGCAGCAGACCAACTGCCATCCGTTCCGGTACCAGAATTGGCTCTGGCAGCACAACGGCGCGATCCGCGACTTCGCCCGGCTCAAGCGGGACCTGGTCCTCGCGGTCGACCCGGACCTCTACCCGGCGATGACCGGCTCCACCGACTCCGAGGTGATGTTCTACCTGGCGCTCACGTTCGGCCTGCGGGACCGGCCGATCGCCGCGATCGAGCGGATGGCGGGCCTGGTCGAGTCGGTCGGCCGCGCCTACGGGGTGCCGGATCCGCTGCAGATGACCGTCGCCACCACCGACGGCGACCGGGTCTGGTGCGTCAGGTACTCCACCGAGGGGCACAGCCGGTCGCTCTTCTACAGCACCGCGACCTCCGCGCTGCACAAGCTGTACCCGGAGAACAAGCAGCTGGCCCGGCTCTCCGACGAGACCCGGCTGGTCGTCTCCGAACCACTCGGGGAGCTGGAGGGCGCCTGGCAGCCGGTGCCCGAGTCCAGCTACGGCGTGATCCAGAAGGGCGACGACGAACTCGGCCGCTTCGAGCCGGCCGTGCCCTGATGGGCTTTCACGTGGACTCCGAGACCGGCCGGCTGCGTCAGGTGATCCTGCACCGGCCCGGTGTCGAGTTGAGCCGCCTCACCCCGGACAACGTCCGCGGGCTGCTCTTCGACGGGATCCCGTGGGCCCGCCGGGCACGCGCCGAGCACGACGCCTTCGCCGAGGTGCTGCGCGAGCGCGGAGTCAAGGTGCACTACTTCGGCCGGCTGCTCGCCGACGTGATGGACATCCCGCGGGCGCGGGCCTGGGTGCTGGACCGGATCTTCACCGAGGACACCGTCGGGCCCACCCTGGCCGGCCCGCTGCGCCGGCTCGCCGAGCAGGCCGAGAGCGAGCGGCTGGCCGAGTACCTGATCGGCGGGGTGCTCAAGCACGAGCTGGCCGGGTTCACCGTGAACAGCCTGCGCTGGGAGCTGCTCGGCGCCGACGACTTCGTGCTCGACCCGCTGCCCAACCACCTGTTCCAGCGGGACAACTCGGCCTGGATCTACGGCGGCGTCAGCATCAACCCGATGGCGATGCCGGCCCGGCTCCGCGAGTCGGTGCACAGCGCCGCCGTCTACCGCTTCCACCCGATGTTCACCCTGTCCGACTTCACCATCTGGTACGGGGGTGACGACCGCCCGCATCATCCGGCCACGCTGGAGGGCGGCGACATCCATGTGCTCGGCGGCGGCGCGGTGATGGTCGGCCTGGGGGAGCGGTCCACCGCGATGGGCGCGGAGAACCTCGCGCGCAGCCTCTTCACGGCCGGTGCCGCCAACCGGGTGATCGTCGTCGAGCTGCCGCGCTCGCCCGCGACGATGCACCTCGACACGGTGCTCACCATGGTCGATCGGGACACGTTCGTGCTCTACCCGTACCTGCGGAGCCCGCTGCGGTCCTGGACCGTGCTGCCCGGCGACGACGCGGACGGGCTGCGCGTGGTCCGCAACGACGACCTGTTCGCCGCGATCGCCGAGACCGTCGGCGTCGGCAAGCTGCAGATCCTGGAGACCACCGAGGACGTCCGCGCCGCCCAGCGCGAGCAGTGGGACGACGGCAACAACTTCCTCGCGATCGAGCCCGGCGTGATCGTCGGGTACGAGCGCAACGTCACCACCAACACGTTCCTGCGGCGTCAGGGCATCGAGGTGATCACCGTCGCCGGTGGCGAGCTCGGCCGCGGCCGGGGCGGACCACGGTGCATGACCTGCCCGCTCGAACGCGACGCCGGGTGAGCGGCCGGCCCGTGGTCGTGGCGCACCTGTCCGACCTGCACCTCGGCGCGCACGATCGGGCGGCCGTGGAGAGCATCGCGGACGACGTGACACGGGCCGGGCCGGCGCTGACCGTGGTGACCGGGGACAGCACGATGCGGGCCCGCACCGGGGAGTTCCGCCGGGCCCGGCATCTGCTCGACCGGCTGCCCGGTCCGCTGCTGACGGTCACCGGCAATCACGACGTCCCGCTGGTCAGCTGGCGGCGCGTGCTCCGGCCGTACCATCGCTATCGGACCTGGATGGGCACGGACCTGGACCCGGACCGCACGGCCCCGGGTCTGGTCGCCCTGGGTCTGCAGTCGATGCCGCGGTGGCGCTGGAAGAACGGGCGGGTCTCGGCCCGGCAGGCCGCCCTGGTGACCCGGGTGCTCGGCGGCGCGCCCGCGGGCGACCTGCGGCTGCTGGCGCTGCACCACCCGCCGCTGGTCACCGGCCCGGACCGGCTGATCGGGCGGGCCCGGCTGCTCGACGCGATCCGCGCGGCCCGGGTCGACCTGGTCCTGGCCGGGCACACACACGTGCCGGACGTGCGCGTGCCGTGGCCGGGCGGGCCGGTCTTCGTGGTGGCGGGCACCTCGGTGAGCCGCCGGACCCGGCACGAGATCGGCTGCTCGTGGAGCCTGATCAGCGTGCACGAGGGTGAGGTCGTGGTGCAGGAGCGGTACCTGGTGGACGACGGCTGGACGACCGGCCGCGTGGTGACCGTGCCCCGTCCCGGTTCTTAGTGGAGCTGGGTTTTCAGCACCACCATGGCCACGCCGAACATGCCGGCCACCAGGGTGGAGACCAGCCGTTCCAGCGAGGTGAGACGGCCGCCCGCGCCCATCCGCCAGCCGCTCAGGCAGAGCAGCAGGGTGGTGCAGGCCAGCGACAGGATCTCCGCGGTGATCAGGCGGGTGCCGACCAGGCGGGCGACCACCAGGACCAGCAGCGGCAACGCGGACGCGGTGACGATCTCCCAGCCGGTGGTCAGCTGCCGGCGGACCGTGTGCCAGGTCGGGCGGTGACCCTCGTGGATGCGTTCGGCGACGATCCGGGCGTACCGTTCGGCGGCCCAGTAGATGGTGAGCGTGACCACCTCGGCGACGACGGCGGCGGCGGCGCTCTTCGGGTGCGCGGCGACGAGCACGGCGGCGCCGACGATCAGGCCGTAGATGCCGGATGCGGTCGCCTCCTCGGTGTCGCGGGTGACGCGGACCCGAAGTGGATTCGTCCCGGCCATACGGCTCCCTTCGTCCCGTTTTCTCTCTGCTTTCGCTCCGTTTACCCTCCGCTGAGCCTCGCCTGTCGCGGGCGTGCGGGCCTCGTCCGGCACGGATGAATCACCCGCTGCGAATGGGGACGGCGGCACCCGGCGTGACCATGCTTCTCGCCATGGGTAATCCGCTGCGACGGCGTTCCGACCGCATCGAAAGTCTGATGATCTTCACTCTGGTCATGCTGTTCCTGGCCGCCGCGCCCGGGCTCGGCTGGTGGGCCGGACGGTCCCACTACCTCGCCGGCGTCCGCGCCGAGAAATGGGAGCAGACCCATGTCTTCGCGGTGATGGCCGAACTGGTCAGCGAGCCCACCAGCCAGACCGGCACACCCGTGCCGCGCACCGCGCAGGCCCGCTGGACCGCGCCCGACGGCACACCGCGGACCGGCCTGCTGCCGGTCGAACTGGAGAGCCGGCTCGGCGACCGTACCCCGGTGTGGGTGGACGACCGGGGGAACCTGCGCGACCCGCCGCTGGACCGCAGCCCGATGGTGCACGCCGTGCTGGTCACCGGCGCGGTGGTGCTCGGCCTGGCCGCGCTTCTCGGCGGCCTCGGCAAAGCCGGCCGGGTGCTGCTCGACCGGCAACGGGCCCGGGCCTGGCAGCGCGAATGGCTCGAGGTCGGCCCGCGCTGGACCACCAGACGATAGGAGCGTCGTTCGATGGCACGATTCCCGGCACAACTGCGTCAGGCGTTGACCGCGTTCGCGCTGGCCCAGTTCATCTGCAGCTTCGCCGGCTCGAACATGAACGTGATGATCACCGACATCGGCGACGACCTGAACACCACGGTTCAGGGCGTGCAGCTGGCCATCACGCTGTTCCTGCTGGTGATGGCCGCGCTGATGATCCCCGGCGGCAAGCTGACCGACCGGCTGGGCCGCAAGTGGTGCCTGATCGCCGGACTGCTGCTCTTCGGCACCGGCGCGCTGCTCAGCTCGCTCGCCCAGAACCTCCCCCTGCTGATCATCGGGTATTCGATCTTCGAGGGGGTGGGCACCGCGCTGCTGATCCCGCCGGTCTACATCCTCACCACGCTGCTGTTCACCGGCGTCGCCGCCAGGGCCCGGGCGTTCGGCCTGATCAGCGCGATGGGCGGGGTTGGCGCGGTGACCGGCCCGCTGATCGGCGGCTTCGTCGCCTCGGTCATCCACTGGCGGGCCGCGTTCGTGCTGCAGGCCCTGATCTGCCTGCTGATCGTCCTGCTCAGCCGCAAGGCCGTGACGGATCCACTGCCGGCCGACACGTCCAAGCCCTTCGACACCGGCGGCGCGGTGCTCTCCGCGCTCGGCCTCATCCTGATCGTCAACGGCATCCTGCTGGCCGACAACAACGTCCTCGCCATGATCGCTCTGCTGGCTGCCGGGGCGCTCGTCCTGACCTGGTTCTTCCTTTCGGTACGGGCCAAGGAACGCTCCGGCCGGGAACCGCTGCTCTCCACCGCGCTGTTCCGCAACCGCACCTCCAACCTGGGCCTGGTCACCCAGAACACCCAGTGGCTCATGGTGATGGGCTCCTCCTTCGTGATCTCGACATACCTCCAGGTGGTCCGCGGGTACAACGCGATCGAGACCGGCGCGGTCTTCACGGCCACGACCGTCGGCGTGCTGATCTCCTCGCTCAGCGCGGAACGGATGGCCCGGCTCCGCCCCCAGCGAACCCTCATCATGGGCGGCTTCCTGATCACGATCGCCGGCATCGCGCTGCTGCTCGCGGCGGGTGGCACGGCGGGCAGCGTGTGGGGAATGGTTCCCGGGCTCTTCGTGATCGGCCTCGGCCTGGGCGGGATGCTGACCCCGTCGGTGAACGTGGTGCAGTCCGCCTTCCCGGAGCGGCTCCAGGGAGAGATCTCCGGCTTGTCACGGAGCGTGTCCAATCTGGGGTCGTCGCTGGGGGCGGCCCTGACCGGAACGATCCTCGTCGCGGGGGTGGACGGGGCGGCGCCGGGGCGAGCGTACCTGTGGGCGATGTGCTCGGTCGCCGTCGCCGGGGTGATAGGCCTGGTCGCAGCGTCGTTCCTGCCCCGCACCGCCCCGGCGAAGCAGCCTCCGACTCCCGGCCCGACCCCCGAACCGGCCCCCGAAGCGGGCGCTGACCCGACCCCTGACCTGGGGGCTGACCCGACCGCCGAGCCGCGCCGCGCTTGAGCCGGCCCCCGACCCGCACCGAGCCGACTCGCGCGCGGAGCCGCACCGAACCTCCCACCTGGGCGCGGAGCCACACCGAACCTCCCACCTGGGCGCGCAGCCGCGCCGCTACGAGCCGCCAGCCGCGCCAAGCCGCCGGGTGACACTGTGGACCGGCCGGACCGGCTGGCTCACAGTGTTGTCCGGACACGCCGGCGACAGCACTGCTAACCAGCTCGTCTCGCCCGGGGCTGGTCAGCAGTGCTGCCGGCCGTCCGTTTTGTCCGCGCTGAGCGCCGGCCGGCCTTCGGCGTTTCCAAGATCTGCGAGCCGGGGCCACAGGACACCGACGCAACCCTCGGCGAACCCGGTTCGTGGCAATGAGCGCGCCTGAAGTGCACACGCCGCGGGGTCAGGAGGGTGGGGTGGTCCACGTGTGGACCACCCGGTCTCCCGGGACCCGCTCCTGCTCGCGCGCCAGCAACGCCATCGCCCGCCCGTCGGCAGGCGTCGGCCGTCCGGTGTCCAGGGCCCGCGGCCACAATCGGGCATGCCGCACCACCGCGATCTCGGCGGCGAGCACGAGCACGTTGCTCACCACGTACAGCAGTGTGAAGGCACCGGCCACCGTGGCGAAGGCGCCGTAGACCCGCCCCGCCCGCCGTACCAGCTCAGGCAGCACCGACGCGCCCAGATCGAGCATCGCGGTCACGGCGAGGGCGCCGATCGCCGCGGCCGGGCAGAGTTGCGTGACCGGCGCCGGGCGGACCAGCAGGAGTTTCGCCACCAGCAGGAGCATCAGGAAGGCGGCGAGGCAGGAGCCGATCAGGGCAGCGGCCGGGGAGAGCCAGGCAGCGGCGGCCATGGCGAACAGGCCGGCCAGGATGACCAGCAGGCCGGCGAGGACCCGGAGGTAGCGGGAGATCATCCCGCGGTCGCGGAACGGGACTCCGGCGAGGTGGTTCAGGGTCTCGTAGGCGGAGAACACCACGCCGGTCCCGGAGAAGAGCAGCCCGATCACGCCGGCGACAAGCGCGACCGACGACTGCGACATCTCCGCGATGCCGGCTTCGATGCCGGGTTGCAGGGCCGGCGGGACGAGCGCGGCCACCAGCTCCTGCCGCATCTCGGGCCGGCGGGCCAGCACCTGGCTCACGATCGCCACCCCGAGCAGCAGCGTCGGGAAGAGACTGAGGAACCCGTAGTAGGTGATCAGGGCGGCCTCCCGGGCGCCCCGATCGTCGAGGTACTTGCGGATCACCGCCCAGCCGAAGCCGAGGACGGTGTGCCGCCGTTGCAGATCGTCGAGGCGGCGAAGGATCACTTCCCCTGCGCGTCCGCCACCTCGGCGCCGTGCCTCGCCACCGCCCACATCACCAGGACGGCCAGCACCAGCCCGATGCCCGACCAGATCGGATGCGCGGCGAGGAACAGGAAGTTGACGACGGCGCTGAGCAGCGCCAGCTGGAACGCCAGGATCCGGGCCCAGAGCCGGCCCAGGAACAGCGCGGCTCCGGTGATCACGGCGAGCGCGCCGATGGCCATGTGCACCCAGGCCAGTGCGGTCAGGGAGATCGGCAGGATCAGGTGGGAGCGGGTGCCGGCCAGCACCTCGGGGTCGGCCAGCGCCACCGATCCGACGAACAGGTGCACGCTGCCGAGCAGGACCATCATGATGCCGCCGAAGAGGACCAGGGCGACCCAGCCGGTGGCGCGGCTCTCCTCGACTTCCATCAGCAGCTCCCCGAGATCGCTTGGCGCAGGGCCCGGGCGCTGTCACCGACCGCGGTGATCGCGCTGCGCACGGCGGAGAACGTGGTGGCGCCCGGATCGGCCCGCGCGCTGTCCACACTGGCGGAGAGCTGGTCGACGGTGGTGCGCAGCTGGTCGGCCTGCGGCTTGAACTGCGCCTGCGCGTCGAGGACGAGCTGGTTGAGCTGTTCGAGGAGCTCGGTGACGTACGGGCGGACCGCCGCCAGCCCGTTCTCCGAGACGTTGGCGTTGCGGATCTGGGTGACCGTGTTCTGCACGGTCGCGAAGCTCTCGCACACGGCCGGGGCGTTCGCCTCGGCGCCGGAGCCGGCACAGCCGCCGGTGCCGAGGACGGCCGCCGCCAGGATCGCGGTGAGTATCCCGGGATTACGTGTCATACCGCCGAGGATGCCGCCGTGTGTTCCCGGTTACTTCACCCCGGCCGGATGAAGGCCACAGCGCGCCGTAGGAAGGTCACCGTGCGGTAGGAAGGTCACCGCGCCGGCTGAGGACCCGCTTCGGAGGAGGACCGGCCGAAGGCCAGGTGACGCAGCCGGGCCCAGTCCAGCTCGGGCGGGGGCGGCGGAACACCGGGACGGTTGCGGGGCACGCGTACCCGCAGGGCGCCGGGCCGGATCTCGCAGCGCACCGGGGTCGGCAGCACTACTGATTCGCCGTCGATCCCGACCGGCACGGCCGGCCCGTCGGCGTCGATCACCACCTCGCCGGTGTTGCGGACGGTGAGCGAGCGGGCCCGCCCGCGCCCGCTGATCAGCCCGGCGGCGTCGGCGGCGTTGCGCACGGTCACGGCCAGGACGCCGAGGACGCCGCCGTCGAGCCGGTGGCGGCGGCCCAGCCCGGCGATGTCGTCGGCCGCGTACGGGTTGTTGCTGACCAGCACGGCCTGCGGCCCGGTCACGGTGGCGCCGTCCACGGTGAGCCGGAGCCGGTCGCCGGCGCCGGCCAGCGCCCGTGGCAGCAGGTCCAGCGTGGTCCCGATCTTGTCGTCCCGGTAGGCCGGACTCTGCACGATGGACGCGTAGGCGCCGAACGACGCGTTGTTCACGAACGTCCGGTCGCCGATCAGGCCCAGGTCGATCCGCAGTTCGACGCCGTCGGTGAGCGCGTCCAGGCAGGCCGCCGGATCCTCCCGGTCGAGCCCCAGGTCCAGCGCGAAGTGGTTGCGGGTGCCCGCGGAGATCACCAGGAACGGTACGCCGTGCTCCGCCGCGATCCCCGCGACCAGGGCCTGGGTGCCGTCGCCGCCGGCCACGCCGAGCAGATCGGCGCCGTCGCGCACCGCCTGCCGGGCCACCTCGGCCACGTCCACCGCTGGTCCGTCCAGCAGGAAGACCTGCGCGCCGAGCGCGCGGGCCCGCTCGGCCAGGCGGTGCCGTTCCACCTTTCCGCCACCCGAGCGAGGATTCATGATCAGGTACGGGCGGAGCGGCGCCGGCGTCTCGGCCGGGCCCGGTTCGCCGTCCCCGGGGGGCGGCAACGCCAATGCCCGCCGCCCGGCCGTCACCGCCGCCGTCCACAGCAGACCGAAGACCACCACCACCCAGATCAGGTTCGCCCGCGCGAAGAGCACCGCGACCACCAGCGGCGCGAGCACCACGACCACCCCGGCGAGCCAGCGCAGCACTCCGCGATGGGTGAGGAACCACCAGGCGGCGGCGAGCGCGACGACCGTGCCGATGACGGCGACCAGGATCAGCAACAGGCTCGCTCGCACGCCGGCGACCGCGAGCACGAGCAGGACGGCCGCCGCGGCGGCGAGGAACGCGAGGCGGGCCAGCCGGCGCTGGGCCGGGGCGACGGGGTCGGCGAGCTGCATGACGCCAGCCTCGTGCGGCCGCCCCGCCCCGGCCTCATTCCGGCGGGATGAGGTGCGGCCGGGCGCTCCCGGTGGATCGTCGGCCTCTGATCCGCGACCGGCGGGCGGTGGCCTCATCCGTGCGGGGTGACGCGCGGTCACGTGAAGCGGAACAGGCTGTGACCATCGGCGAAACGAGGAGGACCGGATGGGTCAGAGGGCTGAACGTGGGCTGCGTCCTTGGCAGGTGGAACTGCTGAAGCTGCAGGCGCACCTCGAGGCCGAGAACCTCCGGATGATCGTCCTCTTCGAGGGGCGGGACGCGGCCGGCAAGGGCGGCGCGATCCGGCGGGTCACCCGGTTCATGAACGAGAAGCATTACCGGGTCGTCGCGCTCGGGCGGCCGACCGAGGAGCAGCGCTCGCAGTGGTACCTGCAGCGGTACGTGGCGCAGTTCCCGGCCGGCGGCGAGATCGTCCTGTTCGACCGCAGCTGGTACAACCGCGCGATGGTCGAGCGGGTCTTCGGCTTCTGCAGCGCGAAGGAGTACCGCGACTTCCTGCTCGGGGTCACCGGGTTCGAGAAGGACCTGGTCCGGCAGGGCACGGTTCTGCTCAAGCTCTACTACAGCGTGACGCGGGAGGTGCAGGCCGCCCGCTTCGAGCGCCGCCGCACCGACCCGCTGCGGCAGTGGAAGCTCAGCGAGATCGACCTGCAGGCCCAGGACCGCTGGGACGACTTCACCACGCACAAGTACGAGATGCTCAAGCGGACCGGCACCCGGGCGGCCCCCTGGCTGATCGTCCGCTCCAACGACAAGGAGCGTGCCCGTCTCAACACCATGAAGGTCATCCTCAACGCGGTCGACTACAAGGGACGCGACCGGGAGCTGGACTTCACCCCGGATCCGGAGATCGTGGTGCCCGGCATCGAGGAGATCGCGCTGATGGAAGCCGAGCGCAGGAACAGCGGCAAGTTCACCGGTTGAGCAGTCCGGCGAAGGGAGGGGGCAGCTCATGCCCGATGCGACATACCAGGTGCGGGTCTCCGGGGTGATCCCCGAGGAGGTCCTCGCGGAGTTACGCGATCTGAGAGTGAGTGTGGAGCCGCCCGAGACGGTGCTGCACGGCTCACTGCCGGATCAGTCGGCGGTGGTGGGCCTGATCTCCCGGATCCACGGGCTGGGGCTGCGGCTCATCGAGGTGCGCCGGCTCCCCGCGGACGAGGATCCGGACGCGCCACCGGGCACGTTGCGGTAAGGAGCGGCGTTGAGGAACCCTCCGGCGCGCGGCGGGTACGGCGCCGTGCTGGTGATGATCCTGGCGACCTACGTGCTGGCGCTCCTCGCCGGGAACCGGTGGATGGTGGCGCTGCTGCTCTTCGTGCAGAGCTTCACGGTGTGGCACGTGCTGCGGGTCGCCGGCGCCCGGGCTGGTTTCCGGCGGGCCGCCGCGCTGGTCTTCCTGCTCGCGCTGGTCACGGCGGTGCTCAACGTGTTCGCCGAGCAGTCTCCGCTGATCGGCTGGACGTTCTCGGCGGCCAGCGCCCTCTACCTGCTGGCGCCCTATCCGATCGTCCGGCATCTCGGCCGCCGCGATCGGGTCGACCAGCAGACCGTGATGGGGGCGCTCGCCGCGTACCTGTTGATCGGAATGTCCTTCGGGTTCGCCTACGAGTGCCTCGCCGCTCTGCAGCCCGGCCCGCTCTTCGGCGCCGAGGGCGACCCCGATCTCTCTCAGGCGCTCTTCTTCAGCTTCGTCACGATGACCACCACCGGGTACGGGGATCTGGTCCCGGCCGGCAATCCGGCGCAGAGCATCGCGGTGCTCGAAGCGCTGATCGGCCAGCTCTTCCTCGTCACGGCGGTGGCGAAGGTGGTGGAGAACTGGCGGCCCCGGAACTGGCGTGAGGCGGACGCCGGAAAACGTTCATTCACCGGGGATGACGTGCCGGGAACCGGCTCGCCATGAGCATGTTCCACGAGTGCTGACCGAGGAGTGCCCGTGCTGTTCGCTCTGATCCTTCTCCTGTTGCTCCTCACGGCCGTGGCGTTCGGCCGGGAACGGCGCGCCCGGCGGGCCTTCGTCGACGGCGGCGCGTTCGCCTGCCGGGTACGCGCGTGCGGGCCCCCGCCGTCCGGCTGGCGCCGCCTGCGTCCGCGCTGGTCACGGCGGCTCCTGGCGCACTGGGCCGGTGAGGCGCTGGTGGTCCGGCGCGGCCCGGTCCTGCATCGGATCGTCCGGCTGCCGGCGCGGGCCGCCGTGAGCGGCGTCCACCACCTGTCCCGGTCGGATGCCCGGCGGTGCGGCTCGCGCTCGATCGCGGTGCGGCTGCGGCTCGCCGACGGTGCCCTGATCGAGGTGACGACGGGCCGGGCGGAGCGCATCGACCTGGTCGGGCCGTATCTGGCCGCGGCCGTCAACGACCTGCCACGCGCGCCGGTCCGGCGGCCCGACGCCTGGCCGAACAGTGATGTCTGACCGAAAGGAGCACCGGATGTCGGATACCCGGACCCACCCCGAGGCCGAACCCACGATCTGGCCCGGCCTCGTCGTCTTCAGCGGGATGATGCTGCTGATCCTCGGCGGCTTCCAGGCGATCCAGGGCATCGTCGCGATCGCCCGGGACGACTACTACGTGACCACCAGCTCCGGCCTGGGGCTGACCCTGGACTACACCGCGTGGGGCTGGACGCACCTGGCGCTCGGCGTGATCACGATCGCGGCCGCGATCGGGGTCTTCTACGGCAGGACCTGGGCGCGGGTGATCGGCATCGGCATCGCCGGCATCAGCGCCCTCGGCAACCTGCTCTTCCTGCCGGCCTACCCGGCCTGGAGCATCATCATCATCGGCACCTGCGTGCTGGTCATCTACAGCCTCGCCGTGCACGGGCGGGAGGTGCGGTGATGGACCACTCGCGTTCCTGGCACTGGGCCCGGCTCGTCCTCGGCGTGGCAGCCGTGGTGCTGGGCATCGTCGCGTTCTCCTGGCCGGAGGCGACCCTGCGGGTGGTCGGCTTCCTGTTCGGCCTGAACCTGCTGCTGATGGGCGTGACCCGGATGCTGCTGCTGCTCTTCTACGCGCCGAACCATCCGGTGCTCTACCGGGTGCTCGGCATCCTGCTCAGCCTGCTGGTCGCCATCGTCGGCCTGCTCTGCCTGCGCAACATCGTGGCCTCGCTGGCGCTGATGCTGGTGCTCGTCGCGATCGGCTGGATGCTGGACGGTCTCGCCGAGATCTTCGTGTCGCTCGGCTCCGGCCGGGACGGCGGCGGGTGGCGGATCGGGCTCGGCATCGTCACGGTGCTGGCCGGCATCGCGATCCTGGTCTGGCCGAACATCGGACTGTCCGCGTTCCTCTTCATCGGCGCCACGGCGGTCGTCTTCGTCGGCCTGCTGCTGGTCATCAGCGCGATCTCGGGACTGCGCGGAGCCCGTACCGTGACCGCGTGATTGTGATTGTCGAGTAAGCAGCGAGAAGCGGGTCCGGCGCCCCCACGCCGGACCCGCTTCCCATGCCCGTCCTATCCGCGATATCGCTGGAGGCTGTACCGCTTCAAGAACTGGGCCTCGGCGAGCGCCAGACGGGCGATCTCACCGGGATCGACGCTCTCGTTGGGGGCGTGGATGAGAGCCAGCGGCTCCTCCACGCCCATCAGGATGATCTCCGCGTCCGGGTAGGTCCGGGCGAACACGTTGCAGAGCGGGATCGACCCGCCCTGACCGAGAGTGGTCATCTCCCGGCCGAACGCCTCCAGCATCGCCGCGGAGAGAGCCCGGTACGCCGGGCCCCCGGTACGCGCCTCGAACGGCTGACCCAGCGCCTCCGGTTCGACGCTCACCCGCACACCCCACGGCGCCGCCGCGTGCAGGTGCGCGATCAGCGCGTCCTGCGCCTTGACCGCGTCCGTGCCGGGCGGCACCCGCAGGTTGATCCGGGCCCGGGAGCGCGGCTGGATGGCCGCGGCCGAGCCGACCACCGGCGGGCAGTCGATGCCGAGCACGGTGACCGCCGGACGGGCCCAGAGCATGTCCGAGACCGTGCCGTCACCGAGCAGCCCGGCCCCGTCGACCAGGCCGATGTCCGCGCGGAACTGTTCCGGCGGGTAGGGCGCGCCGTGCCAGGTCTGGTCGTGCGCCAGCCCGGCGATCGTGGTGTTGCCGGCCCGGTCGCGCAGCGTGGACAGGATCTGGACGAGCGCCGCCAGGGCGTCCGGGGCGGCGCCGCCGAACATGCCGGAGTGCAGCTCGCCGTCGAGCGCCTCCACCGACACCACCAGGTTCACCATGCCGCGCAGGGTGACCGTCGCGGCCGGCACGCCGACCGCGGCGTTGCCGGTGTCGCAGACCAGGATGGCGTCGGCGCGCAGCAGGTCCGGGTGGCGCTCGACGAAGTCCTCGAGGCCGCCGGTGCCCTGCTCCTCGGAGCCCTCCACGATCAGTTTCAGGTTGACCGGCACGTCGTTCCCGAGGGCGCGCAGCGCGGTCAGGTGCATGACGATGTTGCCCTTGCAGTCCGCGGCGCCTCGGCCGTACCAGCGGCCGTTCACCTCGGTCAGCTGGAACGGCGGGGTGTGCCAGGCCTGGTCGTCGAGCGGCGGCTGCACGTCGTAGTGCGCGTAGAGCAGCACCGTCGGCGCGTCCGGTCCGGCGGCCGGCCGCTCGCCGTACACGGCCTTGCTGCCGTCGCTGGTCTCGCGCAGGCTCAGCCCGGTGAAGCCGACCTCGGCGAACCGATCCACCACCCAGGTCGCGGCCTTCAGGCACTCCTCGGGCGGATATTGGCGGGGATCGGCGACGGAGGGGATGGCCACCAGCTCGCCGAGATCGGTTCGGGCCCGTCCCATCAGGTCCTGGACACGGTGTTCGAGGCTCATGAGGCCACCTTCGCGAACTTGAGGTCGTCGACCACCTGCCGGAACGCCGCCAGCGTGTCCGGGCAGTAGATCGACATGATCAGAACCTGCCCCTGTACGACCTTGGCGTCGGCGATCACCGGACGCTGCCCCGGTCCGGCGGCGCCGTTGGTCAGCTGCTGGAGCAGGATGCCCCGCCGCAGCGCGTTGCCGGGGTCGAGGCAGACCGCCCCGCCGTCGTCGCCGAGCACGGCGGCGATCTGGTCTGCCGGGGGCGCCGCGATACCGGCGGCCAGCAGCTCCTCCCGCAGCTGTTCGGCCTGTGCGGTCGCCTCGGCGTTCTCCTCGGCGCTGTGGAAGGTGAGCAGGGAGATCACGGCGAGCACCAGGACCAGGACGCCGGCCGTGACGTACAGGACGGTGTTGTTCTTGATCATGCGACGGCCTCCTCGGAAGCGGAGGGCTCGGTCCGCCAGGACGGCTTGCGCAGGCGGAGGAAGAGGTACGGGACGAGCAGGCCCAGCCCGAGCGCGCCGCCGGCGACGACCGCCAGATAGAGCCCGACGCTGCCGGAGCCGAACTGCGAGGGCGGGACGAACCCGATCAGCAGGGCCGCGAGGGATGCCGCGAAGCCGACGCCGCAGAGGCCGGTGAGCATCGGGGCGCGGTAGCCGCGCGGGTGGTCGGGGTGCTTGCGGCGCAGCCGGACGGCGGCCACGAACATCAGCAGGTACATGATCAGGTAGACCTGCGTGGTGATCACCGAGAAGATCCAGTACGCGCTGGAGACGTCCGGGATGAACGCGTAGGCCAGGGCGATCAGCGTGGTGACCAGACCCTGCGTGACCAGGATGTTCTGCTGCACGCCGTGCTTGTTCAGCCGCTGCAGGAACGGCGGGAGGTAACCCTCCTGGCGCGAGATCAGCAGCAGGCCCTTGGACGGACCGGCCAGCCAGGTGAGCATGCCGCCGAGTGACGCGGCGACGAGCATGATCCCGAGGATCGGGGTGAGCCACTGCGAGCCGAACGCGGCGAACACGGCGTCGAACGCCTGCATCACGCCGGCGGTCAGCGACAGCTGCTCGGCCGGCACCACCCAGCTGATCGCCAGGGCCGGCAGGATGAAGATCAGCAGGACCAGCCCCATCGCCAGGAACATGGCGCGGGGGAACTCACGTCCCGGGTTCTTCAACGAGCCGACGTGCACCGCGTTCATCTCCATGCCGGAGTACGACAGGAAGTTGTTGACGATCAGCACCAGGCTGGACAGGCCCGCCCAGGCCGGCAGCAGGTTGCTCGCGGTCATCGGCGCGGCCGACTCGTTGCCCTGGCCGAGGAACGCGACGCCGAGGATGACCAGCAGCACGCCGGGGATCAGGGTTCCGATGATCAGGCCGCCGCTGGCCAGTCCGGCCACGCCGCTGGTGCCGCGGGACGACACCCAGACGCCGGTCCAGTAACAGACCATGATCACGATGGCGGTCCAGACGCCGCTGGACGCCAGGTCCGGGTTGATCACGTACGCCAGGGTGCTCGCCACGAAGCCGAGCAGACTCGGGTAGTAGAAGATGGTCATCGCGAACTGGCACCAGACCGCGAAGAAACCGGCCGGCTTGGAGATGCCCTCGCTGACCCACTTGAAGACGCCGCCCTCCCAGCCGGACGCCAGCTCCGCCGAGACCAGAGCGGTCGGCAGCAGGAAGACGACGGCCGGTATGACGTAGAGGAAGATGCTGGCCAGCCCGTACACCGCCATGGTCGGCGCCGGCCGGAGACTGGCCACCGAACTGGTGGTCATCAGCGCCAGCGCCACCCACGAGATGTACGCCACCGCTTTGGTCGATCGGGGTTTGCCCGCCGCCGCGGCCGGCGCGTCGGCCGGTCGTTTCGCGGGCACGTCCATTGCGCTCACGCTGCCTCCGTTTCCACGGTTCGGGATCTCGTCCCGGCGGCATCATCAGCGTTGCTGAATGCGTGACGCCTCATCCCCGGCGAGCGGTTCGGCCCGATGATCCGGCCGCCGTAGCAGCCGCCGACGACCGCGACGGCCAGGCCGAGCACCTCCATGGCGAGCAGGCCGGGACCGGCCAGCCGGTCCGGGCTGCGGACCCGCATCAGGGTGAGCACCGCGAAGAAGATCAGCACGCCGGTGTCCAGCAGCAGGCTGAGGAAGGCCTCCCGGGCGGCCTGCGGGCCGCGGGCGGTGAACGCGTCGACACCGCCGGCCAGGGCGGCGATCAGGCCACCGGCCAGACCCCCGACCAGGATCCAGAAGGCAAGCGTCCCGGCCAGCGGCGGTGCGCCGAGCAGGCTGGCCAGGTCGAAGAGGAGCGCCTGCACGAAGAGCCCGAGCGGAAACATCAGCAGCAGCGGCTGCACCGGGTGGCCGCCGAGGCGGAGTCGGCTCTGCACACCCACCAGCCTGGGCCCCGGCGGCCGATCAGTCCTCACCCCGGGAGGGTGATAACGCAGCTCCACCAGGTCGTCCTCGGTGGTGGTGCCGTCATGCCGGCCGGACCTTCCGGACCGTCCGGGCCAGCCCGCGGTAGAGCGGGTGCCCGCAGAGCACGCCGAGGGCGACGGCGAGCATCGAGCTGACCGCGCCGAGCAGGTCCTCGCTGCCGCGCACGGTGTCCTGCCCGAGGTACTCGGTCATCCCGATCAGGGTGAGCGCGCCGGGCACCAGCAGCCAGAACCCGGGCAGGAACGAGACCAGGGCCGGCGGCCCGGAGGGGAAGCGCTCCACGATGTACGCCACGACGGTCAGCGCGACCGCGCCGATGAAGCCGCTGAGGTAGCCGCCGAGCACCAGGTTGCCGAAATACTGGCCGGTCCAGCCCGCGTAGAGCACGACGCAGAGCCAGCCGAACGTCCGCGGCGGCCCGGCCAGCATCAGGAAGTTGCCGAGGCCGACGATCAGCGGGCCGATCCACGGCCCCCACCAGCCGAGGGCGCTGGCCGGCACATCGGCCAACGCGGTCGGCGGCGGCACGCCGACGAGCTGAGCGGCGCCGAGGATGCCGAACGCGAGCAGGAGCAGCTGCATGATGCCCGCCACCAGCCGGCTCGCCCCGGTGATCATCTCGTAGGCGGAGAGCTCGACGACGGCCATGGTCAGCATCGCGCCGGGCAGGAACGTCACGAGCGGGGCGACCATGGCGCGCAGGTCGGCGTTGATCCACCCGGAGCCGGCGATCAGGAAGGTGAGCGAGGAGACGGTGAGCGCGGCGACCACGGGCATCACCATCTGCGCCGCCGGCCATCGCACGCCGGCCAGCTTGAAGACACCGACGAGCACGCCGAAGAGGGCGGAGAGCGCGAGGTCGTTCCAGGTGGGCAGCAGGATCAGGCAGATGCCGGAGGTGAGCACGGCGTGGCCGGTCACCCGGACCGCCGGGCCGAAGCGGGGTGGCGCCTTCACCAGGGCGAGGATCCGGCGGCTGCCCTCGGCCGGGTCGAGCTCGGCGTGCTCGGCGGCCCAGAGGATCCGGTAGAGCTCGGCCGTCTGGTCCAGCCGCAGTCCGCCGTAGAGCTGCTTGGTCGGCTCCTGCGTGGCCGGGCGGCCCGGTTCCAGCGACACCACCAGCAGAGTCGGGAAGACGCTGATCCGGGCCTGCGGAGCGCCGTACGCCGCACCCACCCGTTGCAGCCGGTCCTGGATCTGGGTGACCGCCTCGCCGGCGGCGGTGAGCCCGCTGCCCAGGTAGAGCAGGAACTCGAGCAGCTCCTTCTCCGAGGTCGTCGGCTTCGTCATCACCACCTCCGCGAATGCACGGTAGGCGGAACCGCGCCGCAGGAAATCACCCGGCGCGAGGGATGCTCCGGCGCGGCTCCGGCGGGAATCTGACCGACATGTCGACGACCGGAACCGACCGCGCCGCGGGACTCGGCGTGCTGCTGGCCGCCTGCGTCTCGGCGCTCGTGGTCAACGCCAACACCTCGGCGGTCACCATCCTGCTCCCGGCGATCAGCGAGGACCTCAGCGTCCCGGTCGACACGCTGCAGTGGGCGGTCACCGGATACATGCTGGTGGGCGCCGCGGTGATCGTCACCTCCGGCGCGCTCGGCGACGTCTTCGGCCGTCGCCGGATCTTCCTGGGCGGCCTGGTCCTCTTCGTCGCGTCCTGCGTGCTGATCGCGCTCTCGGACGGCGCGGCCGGGGTGATCGGCGGCCGGATGATCCAGGGCGCGGCCGGCTCGACGATCCTGGCCTGCGGGATGAGCCTGCTCTCGGTGGCCTCGTCCGGCGCGGCGCAGATGAAGGCGATCACGCTGTGGGGCGCCGCGTCCGCGATCGGCGCGGCGGCCGGTCCGCTGATCGGTGGCGCGCTCGTCGACGCGACCGGCTGGCAGGGCCTGTTCTGGCTGGACGCGGCGATCGCGGCGGCCTGCATCCCGCTCACCCTGATGACGGTCACCGAGTCCCGCGACCCGAACCGGCCGCGGTCCATCGACTGGCTCGGCACGGTGCTCGTCGCCGTCTTCCTGGTCCCGCTGGTGCTCGCGCTGAGCAAGAGCGGCGACTGGGGCTGGCTCTCGCTGCCGACCATCGGCTGCCTGGTGGTCGCGGTCCTCGGCGCGCTCGGTTTCGCGACCGCCGAGCGCCGGGCCGCCGCGCCCCTGGTCGACCTGCGCCTGCTGCGCAACCGGGTGCTGGTCGGCTCGACGATCGCGATCCTGCTGGTCGCCGGCGTGCTTAACGCGCTGATGTACCTGTTCAGCCTCTACTTCCAGGATCCGTCCACGTTCGCCATGTCGCCGCTCGTGGCGGGTGTCGCGACGCTGCCGGCCGCCGCCGCGATGATCGCCGTCACGCCGCTGATCACGCCGTTCGCCATGAAGATCGGCCCGGCCCGCGCGGTCGGGATGGGCTTCGCGCTGGCCGCCGCCGGCGCGGCCGGGCTGGCCTTCGTGACGGCTTCCTGGTCGTACGCCGCCTTCGTGCTCCCGATGATCGCGATCGCGGTCGGCCTCGGCGTGGCGAACGGCCCCGCCTCGTCCGCCTCCACCTCGGCCGTCCCCGCCGACCAGGTCGGCCAGGCCTCCGGCATCTCCAACATGGCCCGGTACGTCGGCGGCTCGCTCGCCGTCGCGGGCGCCGCCACCGTCTCCACCGGCGTCACCACGAGCAGCGCCGACGGCGGCGCGTCGCCCGCCGACGCCCTCGCGGCCGGGCTGGCCGGGGCGTCCGTGCTGCTCACCGTGATGTCCGCGGCCGGTGTCGCGCTGATCGTGCTGATGCGGCGGCACCGGGCGGAGAAGACCACGGCGGCGCACCGCGCGGCGGCCGCGGCCGGCGTCAGCCACACCATCCCGACGCGACCAGTAGAGACCCGACGAGACCGGTAGAGACCCGACGAGAACCGGTAGAGACCCGACGAGACCGGTAGAGACGGCTGCCTCAGGAGGCCCACAGACATGACGTTCACCGCCAAGGACTTCACCCGGCGCATGGAGCGGGCGCTGGCGCAGGCCGCCGACGCCGGGCTCACCGGTGTGCTGGTGACCCCCGGACCCGACCTGGTCTACTTCCTCGGGTACCAGCCCACCGCGATCACCGAGCGGATCACCATGCTGGTCCTCGACGCCGATCACGACCCGCACCTGATCGTCCCGGTGCTGGAACGGCCGGACGCCGAGGCCGCTCCGGGCGCCGCGGCGGTGACGATCACCGACTGGGCGGACGGCTCCGACCCGTACGCGGCCACCGCCCGGCTGCTCGACCCGCAGGGCCGGTACGCGCTCTCCGACTCGGCCTGGGCCATGCACCTGCTCGGGCTGCAGGACGCGCTGCGGGAGACCCGGTACACCTCGATCACCGGGTCGCTGCCGATGCTGCGGGCGGTCAAGGACGCCGCCGAGGTGGACCGGCTCGCCGCGGCGGGCGCGGCCGCCGACGCGGCCTACGAGCAGATCGTCACGGTACGGTTCGCCGGCCGCACCGAGCGCGAGGTCGGCACCGACCTGGCCCGGCTGCTGCGCGAGCACGGGCACTCGCAGGTCGACTTCACCGTGGTCGGGTCCGGGCCGAACGGCGCGAACCCGCACCACGAGATGGGCGACCGGGTGATCCAGGACGGCGACATGGTGGTGCTCGACTTCGGCGGGCTCAAGGACGGGTACGGCTCGGACACCACCCGGACCGTCCACGTCGGTGAGCCGTCGTCATCGGAGCGTGAGGTCTTCGAGCTGGTCAGGCTGGCGCAGCAGACCGCGTTCGAGGCGGTCCAGCCGGGCGTCGCCTGCCAGGACATCGACCGGGCGGCGCGACAAGTGATCACCGACGGCGGGTACGGCGAGCAGTTCATCCACCGGACCGGGCACGGAATCGGGCTGACGACGCACGAGCCGCCGTACATGGTGGAGGGTGAACAGCTTCCGCTCGTACCGGGGATGTGCTTCTCGATCGAGCCGGGGATCTACCTGCGCGGGCGGTTCGGGGTACGGATCGAGGACATCGTGACGGTCACCGAGAACGCCGGCCGCCGTCTCAACGACACCAGCCACGAACTGCGAATCGTCGCGTGAGGGGCGGACTCGCGCTGGCCCTGGTGGCGGCGCTGACCATGGGCGTGGCGGGCTGCACCGGGGAGGGCGGTGACGGTGACGGGGTGTCGCTGCCGACCGCGCTGCCCTCGGTGGACCGGCCGGAACGAACAGCGACGAGGACCGCCGAGCCGACGCGAACCGAGGCGACGCGAACCGAGGCGACGCGCACCGAGGCGACGGAGGATCCCGAGGAGACGACCGGACCGACCCGGACGAGGGAGACAGCCGCGCCGGTGACGACGACCGAGCCGGTGAAGACCACTGAGCCGGTGAGGACCACTCAGCCGGCTCAGACCCGTACCCCGGAAAGGACAGTGACCGAGGCGCCTGCCGCGACCACCACCCCGGCGGCCGAGGCGACGCAGTCGGCGCAGGCCGCCGTGCCGGTCTCGGAGAGCGACGACACCGGGAGCTTCTGGCCCTGGCTGCTGCTCTTCCTGGCGATCGGGGGAGTGATCGGGTTGGTGCTGATCGGCAGGTCGCGCCGGGAGACGGCGTGGGACGGCGAGGGCCGAGCCCTGGCCGTCGAGACGCGCAGCCTGCTCGGGGTGCGGCTGCCGCCGGTGCTGACCGCCCGGACCGCGGCCGAGCGGGGACTGTCCTGGCCGCCGGTCCGCGACGACCTGCGTGACCTCTCGGCGCGATGGGGACTGCTGTCGCAGAACGCCCCGGACGGCGATCGGCACGCGAGCTCCAGCCAGATCGCGGTGCTGCTGCGCGACCTGGCGCCGGCGATCGACGCGGAGAACGAGGCGCTCGCCGCCGGCCGGGACTGGCGGATGCTGCGGCCGCAGGTGGACGCGATCCTGGACGGCCTGGCCGCGCTGCTGCAGCCGCAGCCACGGCCGCAGCTGCCCCCGCAACAGCCGCCGCAGCCCGGGCCGAACCGCCGCCCGCCGCCGACCGAGCCCTACTACGCGTGAGGGGGATCGATCACCTTGATTGATCTTGTGTCGCCTTGCTGACGGCGCTTGACCTGCTTCGATGCGAGGATGGCACCCTGTGCCGTTGGCGTGACGGCCGGGCCCCTCGCCACCGAGAGCCGGTTCACGCAGTCGCGCCCCGATCGACCACGGGGTGACAATGAAGTCCACGGAGCTGCCCGCCATAGCCGAGCCACACCTGATCCGCCCGCGCCTGCACGCCCTCCTCGACGAGGCGGTGCAGCGTCAGGTCACGACCGTCCAGGCCGGACCCGGCTGGGGCAAGACCACACTCGTCGCCGGCTGGGCCGGCGGGCAGCCACGCCGGGTGGCCTGGCTGACGCTGGGCCGCCGGCACGCGACGGTTCCGGCGTTCTGCGCGGGCGTCGCCTCCGCGCTGAACGCCGTGTTCCCGCCGGCCGCGGTGCCGGGCCGGTTCGGGTTCGTCGCGAACGAGGCGGCCCTGCGCCGGCTGGCCGCGGGATTCACCCGTCCGGTGCCGCTGATCCTCGACGACCTGCACACCATCGACGGCTCGCCGGCCCTGCGGGTGCTCGCCGCCCTGATCCGGCGGCAGCCGGCCGGGCTCCGGCTGGTGCTGCTCAGCCGGAACGAGCCGGACCTGCCCCTGCACGTGCCGCGGGCGGCCGGCCGCCTCTACCCGATCGGCGCCGCCGACCTGCGGTTCGACGACGGCGAGGCGGCCGCGCTGGTCGGCCTGCTGCGGCCGGCCCTGCCGGTCGAGGAGATCACCGCGCTCGCCGAGGGCTGGCCGGTGGCGTTGCGGCTGGGCGCGGGGGCAGGCCCGGCCGACCCCGGCGAGGTGATCGGTGACTACCTGTCCCGGGAGGTGCTCGCCGGGCAGACCGCGGCCGTCCGCCGCTTCCTGACCCGGACCAGCATCGTCGACGAGGTGACCGAGGACCTCGCCGGCGCGCTGACCGGCGGGGCCGCCGGCCGGCGCATCCTTCCGGCGCTGCAGCGGACCACCGGCCTGGTGGTCGGCGCCCGGTACCACCGGCTGCTCCGGGCCGAGCTGCGCCGCCGGCTGGAGCGGGAGGCGCCGGACGAGGTGGCCGCTTTGCACGCCCGGGCCGCCCGGTGGTACGCCGGCGCCGGGATGCCCCTGGAAGCGCTGCGGCACGCCGCCGACGCGGAGGACTGGGCGTACCTGAGCCACCTCGTCGTCACGATCGCGCCCGGCCTGAGTCTCTCGCCCCAGCGGGCCGAGCTGGCCGCGCTGCTCCAGCGGATCCCGCCCGAGCTGCTGCCCACCACCCCGGAGTTCGTCGTCTGCGCGGCCCTGCTGGTGCTTTTCAACACCGACCTGGGCGCGCTGCCGAGCCTGATCGCCCGGGCCCGGGAGCTGCTGCTCCAGCGCTCGCCGGACGAGCAGGTGGTGATCGGCACCATCGTGGACCTGATCGAGGCGAGCGCGCTGATGCGGGTCACCGGCGACATGCCCGGCATGGTGACGGCGATCGACGGCATCCTGGACCGGCTGCCCGAGGCCGAGCGGCTGGCCGTTCCGATCGCGGCGGTGGTCCGCGCGGTCGCGACGGTCAACAAGGGGGTCGGCCTGCTGTGGACGCTGCGGGTCGGTGAGGCCCGGCGCTACCTGCTCAGCGGTCTCGCCGTGGCCCAGGATCTCGGCATGCTGCTCACCGTGGTCAACGCGGAGAGCCATCTCGCGCTGATCGCGTACTTCGACGGGGATCTGCGCGAGGCCGAGAAGCAGGCGTGCGCGGCCTACCACCGGGCCGATCGCTTCGGCGCCACGGGAACGATTCAGGTCACCGGGGGATACCTCGCGCTCGCCCTGGTCGAGGTGGAACGGGACCGCCTCGTGGAGGCCCAGGCCGTGCTCCGCAACGCCCGGCACTCGCAGACCGACCCCGCCGAGGCCACGCTCGCCGTGGTGTCGATGCTGGTCCGGGCCCATCTCGCGATCGCCGGCGGCGACCACGGGGCGGCCGCCGCGGCACTGCGCCAGGCCCGCGACGAGGTGGGGCCGTCGCTGCGGGCGCCGCTGATCGACCGCTGGCTGGACGCCGTCGAGAGCGAGACAGACCTGCTGGGCGGGCAGCCGGAACGGGCGGTGCAGCGGCTGGGCGACGTGCCCGGGGCGTCCCCCGCCGAACTCCTCATCCTGGGCCGGGCCCACCTCGCGGCCGGCCACCGGTCCGAGGGGGAGGACCTGCTGCGACGGGTGACCGAGCGGTCCGATCCGCTCTCCGCGGTCTCCGCGTGGATCGCGCTCGCCCGGTCCGCCGAGGCGCGCGGCGACACGGCGCGGTGCACGTCGGCGATGGCCCGGGCCGTCGCGCTGGCCGAGCCGGCCGGGATCACCCGGCCGTTCCGGGCGCTCGGCGCCGAGCACCTGCGCCGGGCCGAGCAGGTGCTCGAACCGCTGACCGAACGCGAGCTCGACGTGCTGCGCTTCCTGCCGTCCGTGCTGACCGCCAACGAGATCGCCGAGGAGCTGGGCGTCTCGGTCAACACGATCAAGGCGCACCTGCGGTCGATCTACCGGAAACTGGGCGCGAGCCGGCGGCGGGAGGCGATCACCCGGGCCCGCCGGTCCGGCCTGCTCTGACGGTTCTGTCGTTCGGTGCGGATGAGCTCGATGCGGGATCAGCTCGGAGGGTCAGGACGTGCGCCACGCGCTCCACAGCGTGGCGTACCGGCCGCCGGCCGCGAGCAGCTCCGCGTGGCTGCCCTCCTCGACCACCCGGCCGTCGTCCAGCACCAGGATCCGGTCCGCGGCGGCCGCCTGGGTGAGCCGGTGCGCCACGATCAGGGTGGTCCGGCCCTCGGTGGCGGCGGCCGCGGCCCGTTCCAGGTCACGGGCGCCGGAACTGCCCGCCTCGGCGGTCGCCTCGTCCAGCACCGCGACCTCCGGGCCGGCCAGGACGAGCCGGGCCAGGGCCAGTTGCTGTGCCTGGGCGGCGGTGAGCTGGTGCCCGCCCTCACCGACATGGGTCGCCAGCCCGTCCGGCAGGCTCCGCGCCCAGGTCGCGCCGGTCCGCTCCAGCGCGGCAGCCAGCTCCGCGTCGGTCGCGCCCGGCCGGGCCAGCCGCAGGTCGTCGGCGAGCGGACCGGCGAAGACGTGCACCTCCTGGCTGATCAGGGCGATCCGCCGCCGGGTGGCGTGCTCCCCGAGATCCTTCAGGGGTACGCCCCCGAGCTCCACCGACCCGTCCGACGGCTCGATGATCCCGGCCGCGATGGCGGCGAGGGTGGTCTTGCCGGCGCCGCTCGCGCCGACCAGGGCGACCCGCTCGCCCGGTTCCAGCGTGAGCGTGACACCGGAGAGGACCACCGGCCCGTCGGAGTACGAGTGCTTGGCCACCCGCACGGTCAGCCGCCCCGACGTGTGCGGCGTGATCGTCTTCTCCACCGGCACCGGCAGCGACGCCACCCCGACCAGCCGGGACAGGCTCGCCCCGGCCTGCAGCACCACGTCCGCCTCCATCAGCAGCAGGCCGATCGGGTTGAACAGCCGGTGGAAGTAGAGCGCCGCCGAGGTGGCCGCGCCGACCGTCGCCATCCCGTTGTCGACCAGCAGGAACCCGGCGATCAGGACCGCCGACAGACCGATCAGCTCGGACATGTTGATCCGCGAGCTGAACCGGGTGTAGAGCGTGAACACGTCCAGCGCCAGATCGCGGGTGACCCGCGACCGCTGGTCGATCAGCGCGGTCTGCTCCCGCTCCCGGCGGTACGCCCGGACCGTCGCGGCGCCCTGCAACGCGCCGGCCATCGCCTGCGCCCGTTCCGACGAGGCGACCCGCTCCCTCACGTAGAACGGCATCGACCGGGGCAGGTACCAGCGCAGGCTCAGCGCGTACCCGGGGGCCGCCGCCAGACCGGCCAGGCCGAGCCGCCAGTCCAGGGCGAACAGCCCGGCCGCGGTGAGCACGATGGAGAGCAGCGCGCCGACGAACATCGGGCCGCCCCCGGTGATCGCGTTCGCCACCACCGCGACGTCGTCACCGGTACGCGCCACCAGGTCCCCGGTCCCGGTCCGCTCCAGGGTGGCCGACGGCAGGTGCAGCGCCCGGTCCACGACCCGCTCCCGGAGCCGGGCCAGCACGGTCTCGCCGAGCCGTGCGAAGACCGCCGCGCCGGCCGCCGTGAGCAGCCCGCCCACGATCGCCGCCGCCGCGATCACCGCGACCCGTCCGAGCACCTGCCCGGTGCCCGCCCCGGCGATCACGTCGTCCACCAGCCGGCCCAGCACCCACGGCGCGACCAGGCCGGTCGCCGACGCGCCGACCAGCAGCACCACGGCCGCCGCGGTCAGGCCGGGCAGCCGGGCGAACTCGGCCCGGGTCGCCGCCCACGTCTCGCGCGGCGTGGCGGTGGGCAGCAGCATCCGGCTCATCGGAGCACCATCTCCCGGTAGCGCGGCTGGGCCGCGACGAGCTCGTCATGGGTTCCCTCGGCGACCACCGTGCCGCCGTCCAGCACCGCGACCCGGTCCGCGGCCCGCAGCAGCGCAGGACTACTGGTGATCACGAGGGTGCCGTGCGCGTCCCGGCCCCGCGTCGCCGCCAGCCGGTCGGCGATCAGCGCCTCGGTGACCGCGTCCACGGCGGTCGTCGGATCGTGCAGGACCAGCACCGGCGGCTCGGCGGCGAGGGCACGGGCCAGCGCCACCCGCTGCCGCTGGCCGCCGGAGAGGTTCGCGCCCCGCTCCAGCAACTCGTGATCCAGGCCGGCGGCGACCAGCACGTCCTCGGCGGCGGCCGCGTGGATCGCCGCGGTCAGCTCGGCGTCCGGCCGGCCACCGAGGTTCGCCCGCAGCGTCCCCTCGAAGAGCGTGACGTGATGCGGCTCGACGAGCACCACACCGCGCGACCCGGCGATGTCCAAGGTCTCGGCGGGGGCGCCGTCGATCAGGATCGTGCCCCGGTAGTCCTCCCGCGCCACGGAACCGGCCAGCAGGGCCAGCAGGGCTTCGGCGTCCCGCGCGTCATAGGCGACCAGGCCGACGATCTCCCCGGATCGGACGGTCAGCTTGAGGTGCTCCAGACCCCCGTACCCGATGCCGGAGAGGACGACCCGCTCCTGAGCCGGCGCCGGAACGCCCGCGTCGCCCGGCCGGATGGCCGGCGGCGCGCCGAGAACCCGGGACACCCGGCCGGCCGACGCCCGTGCCGTCGCGAACAGCTGCACGCACCAGCCCAGCGTCTGCACCGGCTCGGCGATGAACTGCGCCAGACCCACCACCGCGACCAGCTCACCGATGGTGATGTCACCGCGCAGCGCGAGCCACCCGGCGACCCCGGTGATCGCGGCCAGCAGCAGCCCGTTCACCGCCGTGGTCAGACCCAGGTGCAGACCCTTCGTGTTCGCCGTCCGCAACGTCTGCGCCAGCGTGTGCCCACTCGCTGCGGCATACCGCCCGGCCGCGTGATGCTGCGCCCCGATGCCGCGCAGCACCCGCAGCCCGGTCACCAGATCGACGGCCAGCGCGGTCGTCTCGGCAAGAGCCGCCTGCTGGGCGTCACTACGGCGAGTCAGCAGCGGCGCCAGCCGCTGCAGAGCAAAGAGCGCCAGGGGTACGGCGACGAGCACGCCCGCCCCGAGCGGAGGATTCACCACGATCAGCGCGACCGCCGACACCAGCAGCGCGGTGCACGCCGCGGCGGCCAGCCCGACCGCCCGTACCCCTTCCACCGCCTGCTCGGTGTCCCCGGCCGCGACGCTGAGCAGCTCACCGTCACGCAGTCCGGACTTCTGCCCGCGCGGATCCAGCGCCTTCTCGGCGATCTCCACCCGGAGCTGGTGCGCCTCCCGCTCGGCCGCCCCGAACCCGAGCCGCGACCCGAACCGCCAGGCGCCCGCCAGAATCGTGAAGAGCACCGTCAGCCCGGCCAGGGAGAGCAGCAGCGCGCCGCCGTCACCGGTCGCCACCGCCCGGTCGATGACGATGCCGATCGTCACCGGAACCATCGCCTCGGCGGCCTGGTGCAGGCAGAGAAGGGCGATCCCGCCCGCCAGGCGGCCGCGGTGACGTTTGATGGCACGTAGGAGAAGGCTGTCCGTCATGATCCCCACTTCGACAAGTTAGGACAGGCTAACTTGTGGGTGGGCGGGGCTTTTGGGTGGCGCGGGTGGGTTGCTTTGCCGGTGGCGCTGCGGGAGTTGTCCACGGGCTCGGCCGGGCGCCGCGGATTTGCGGCACCTTGGCCGGATGCCCGCTCCGCTGACCGTGCCGTTCCGAGGCTCCGCCGCGACCGCCGCCGGCCCGCTCACCAAGGGCCAGCTCCGCGGTCCCACCTGGCAACGCCTGCTGCCCGGCGTCCACGCCCCCCGTGACCTGCCACTCGACACCGGGTCCGGTGCCGCAGCCGCCCTGCTGCTCCCGCCGGGCACGGCGATCGGCGGGCTCAGCGCCGCGTACCTGTGGGGCACCGAGCTGGTACGCCCGCAATCCCCGGTGTCCGTCGTCGCACCCCGCAACGGCTGGACGATCCGTGATCACCGGATCACCAGGCACTAATTGATGATCAGGGATTGCCGACAGCACTACGCACCAGCCGGACCAGCTGGTGCGCAGTGCTGTCCACCTTGTCCGACTTGTCAGACTTGTCGTGTCGGAAGGCTCGGCCGCGCTACGACACTGCCTTTATCAGAGACTTCGCCGCACCCATCAGCTCCGGGCCGTCGAGCAGCGTCCGGTCGTTGTGGTCGGCGCCGGGAACGACCACCTCCCCCGCGAGCAGCCCCGCCCGCCGTGCCACCTCAGCGCTCTGCGTGGCCGGCACCACCGAATCCGCAGTCCCATAGACCACCACCGTAGGTGCCCTCACCTGGGAGATCTGGTCCGCCACCGGATACCTGTCACGGAGCAGCGCCCCCACCGGCAACCACGGGTAGTGCACCCGCCCGGCCGCCGCCAGTGACGTGAACGGCGATCTCAGCAGCAGACCCGCCGGGGGATGCCGCACCGCGAGCGACGTGACCACCCCGGCCCCGAGGCTCTCCCCGTAGTAGACGACCGGCATGCCGAGGGTGTCGAGGAACGCCCGCCCGGCGACCGCGTCCCGGTGAAGCCCGTCCTCACTGGGCCGCCCCGGATTTCCGCCGTAACCGCGGTAGTCCAGCAGCAGCACTGTCACGCCGAGCGCCGCGAGTGCCGAGGCCAGTGGCATCCGGCCCGCACGGTTGCCGCCGTTGCCGTGGGCAACGAGCACGGAGAGTGGTCGTTCGGGCGTACCCAATGGGGGCCTGACCAGCCATGCTCCCAGCCGCAGCCCGTCGTCGGTGCGGAGGGTGACGGCGCTTGCGCCGACGGCGAGGGGTGGTGCGGCGCGGTCCGGGAAGTAGATCAACTTGCGCTGCAGGGTCCAGATCACAAGAGCAATCATGAGTACGGCCAGGGCCCCGCGCAGCAGGAGCACTCGACCCATTGAGTTAGGTTACCCTAACCTCCCGACTGCCCCCGGAGGTTCGATGTCCAACTTCAAGATTCGTAAGCCGGTCGATCCGCATGTGCTGATGCTGGAGGTGATCGGCAGCGCGCGGGTCTCCCCGAACGTCGTCCGGGTGACGTTCGGCGGAGCGGGGCTGGACCGGTTCACGCCGCTCGGCTACGACCAGTGGTTCCGGCTCTTCCTGGCGCGCCCCGGGCAGGACTCGCTCAAGCTGCCGACCCGCACGTCCGGCCTCTGGTACGCGCAGTACCTGGCGACCGCGAAGCCGAAGCGCCCGTTCGTCCGGAACTACACGGTTCGCGCGCACCGGCCGGGCGCGCTCGACGTCGACTTCGTGGTGCACGTGGACGCGGACGGGCACAGCGGTCCGGCGAGTTCGTTCGCGCTGAACGCGAAGCCCGGTGAGCAGGTCGGCCTGCTCGATCAGGGGTGTGGGTACAACCCGCGGAGCGAGCACGACTGGACGCTGATGGTCGCCGACGAGACGGGGCTTCCGGCGGTCGCCGGGATCTGCGAGTCGCTGCCGGACGACGCGCGCGGGATCGCCATCGTGGAGTTGCCGTCGATCGAGGACAAGCAGGACTTCCGGGTGCCGGCGGGCGTCCGGCTGGTCTGGGTGCCGCGGGACGGCGCGGACGGGGTTCCGGGGCAGCGCGCGCTCGCCGTGCTGCGGGAGACGGAGCTGCCGGGCGGGACGGTCTACGCGTACCTGGTCGGTGAATCGTCCCTGGCCACCGGCGCGCGCCGGCACCTGGTCGGCGAGCGCCAGGTGCCGAAGCAGAGTGTGGACTTCATCGGATACTGGCGGCACGGTCACGCCGCTGGCTGAGGGCGGCGACCGCGCCGGGCAGCCACACGCTGATCACCGTTCCGCCGTCCGGCGCCTCGTCCACCGCGATCGTGCCGTGGTGGCGCTCGACGATCCGCAGGCAGGTGGAGAGCCCGACGCCGTGTCCCCGGCGGCGGGCCGGGTCCACCTGCGTGAACATGTCGAAGACGCGGCCGCGCTCGGTCGCCGGGATGCCGACGCCGTTGTCGGTCACGGTGATCAGATGGCCGCCGTCGGTGTGCCGGCCGGCGATCTCGACGCGCGGTGCCCGTTCCGGGTGGTGGTACGTGACCGCATTGTCGATCAGGTTCTGCAGCAGCTGCCGGAGCAGGGTGGGGTCGGCGTTCAGCTCGACGTTGCCGCGTACCCGGACCTCGGCGCCGTGGCTCTCGATCAGCGTGCGCAGGTCGGCGGTGGCCGCCGCGGTGGCCTCGGCGAGGGTGACCGCGGAGCGCACGCAGGGCGCGTTGCCGGCCTTGGCGTAGGTGAGCAGCGCCTCGACCAGCTGCCGCATCCGTTCCATCGACTCGCTCGCCCCGGCCAGCCAGCCCGCAGCGCGCTCGTCCAGGCGGTCGCCGTAGAGCTGGTCGATCAGCTCCAGGTATCCGCTGGTGCTGGCGAGCGGGCGGACCAGATCGTTGCTGACCGCCGCCGCGAATCCCTCCAGCTCCTCGTTGGAGCGGCGTAGCTCGGCGTGTGCCAGTTCCAGCCGCCGCCGGTCGCGTTCGGCCGCGGCGGTCGCCTGCTCGGCGATCCGGGTCTGCCGGCGGCGTTCGAAGAGCCCGACGAGGATCTCGGCCAGGTCTTCGAGCCGGGCCAGCTGGGCCTCGGTGAGCGACTTCGCCTCGGTGTCGAAGACGCAGAGCGTGCCGAGGGCGTAGCCGGACGGGGTGACCAGCGGGACCGAGGCGTAGAAGCGCACGGCGCCGATCCGGCCGTCGACCCACGGGTTGCCGGCGTAGATCGGGTGCCGGCTCGCGTCCGGCACGTGCGCGATCCGGCCGCCGCGGAACGCGATGGCGCACATCGAGTCGGATCGCCGGGTGGTGGACCCCTCGAAACCGACGGTGGTGAGCTGGCACTGCCGGCTCTCGTCGATCAGGTTCAGGGTCGCCGTCGGGACGTCCGCGATGGTCGCGGCGATCCGGACGACGGCGGTCACCTCCGCGTCGGCGGGGGAGTCCAGAAGCGCGTACTCGTGCAGTGCGGCGAGACGGGCCTCTTCGAGATCGAGCATCAGCGTCGGCACGACGACGGTATCGGCAGGCCGTGCACCGGGCTGAGAAGACTATGTGGTCAGACCGTTGACCAGCGCCACGATGTCGCCGCGCAGGTCGGTGGCGCAGACGATCAGGCCGGCGATGACGAGCACCGCGAGCAGGACGTACTCGACGCGGTGACGGAACGACTCCACACCGGATCGGCCGGCTGGTTCAGGCGTGCCCATGGATCCCTCTGGTAGTGAACGGGGATCGCCCGCGACCGGGAAGGGTCACGGGCGATCGGCGAACGCGGAGGTCAGCGGTGTCAGCGGTCGAGCAGCCGCACGGCACGGTGGCTGTGCTCCTCCAGCAGGGCCACGGTGGTGGCGTCGAACGAGTCCGGTTCGGGGGCGAACGCGCAGAGCGTGCCGACGACCGTGCCGCCGACGCGCAGCGGGACACCCGCGTACGAGCGGGCCGTCCCGTAGAGGTCGGCCGAGCGGAACGGACCCCACTGCTCGGCGTGCAGGTCGACGACGATCAGCGCCTTGTCCGGATTGACCACGCGCGGGCAGATCGACCACCCGGCCGGCACGCCGCCGGTCTCCGCCACCCAGCCGCTGACGCCGGTGGCGGCGGCGATCAGGACGGCGTCCGGGCGTACCAGGTTCAGCGCCACGACCGGAACGCTCAGCCGCGCCGCCACGCCGGCGACCACCGCCTGGAGCTCGTCCCGGACGGGCGCGCTGTTCGCCAGCAAGTTGGTGACCGTCTCGGTGCGTGAGTCGACCAGCACGTCGAGAGAGGTCGCCTCGTAGCCTGACTGGGGCATCCATGATCCTTTCGGTCGTCCGAGGTGCTCCGGTGAACCCTCCTCCGGGACGGGTGCTTCGCCGTACACCTGACGTTGCTGTCCGGTAGCGATCACCGTGACCGCCGTCTCATCGCATCGGGAATTATCGATGTAGTGCCCCGGTTGCACCGGCCGCAACGTCCGGTGGTGAAACCCAGGGGAGTGAGTCGGATGAGCGAGAAGAAGGTCATCGCAGTCGTCGGAGCCACCGGTGCGCAGGGTGGTGGCCTGGTCCGAGCGATCCTGGCCGACCCGGACGGTGGGTTCGCGGTGCGGGCGCTGACCCGCGACGTGACCTCGCCGGCGGCGCAGGAACTGGTCAAGCTCGGCGCCGAGGTGGTGCAGGCGGACAACTACGACCCCGAGAGCCTGGTGCGGGCGTTCACCGGGGCGTACGGCGGGTACTTCGTGACGAACTTCTGGGCCCACATGTCCGCCGAGAAGGAGCTGGTGGAGGCGACCAACCTGGCGGACGCGGCCGGTCGCGCCGGGCTCGAGCACGTGGTCTGGTCGACGCTGGAGGACACCCGGGACCACATCCCGGTGACCGGCGAGCGGATGCCGGTGCTGCAGGAGAGGTACAACGTCCCGCACTTCGACGCGAAGGCCGAGGCGGACGAGCTGTTCCGGGCGGCCGGGGTGCCCGTCACGTTCCTGCGGACCACGTTCTACTGGGAGAACCTCGCCAGCGGGTGGGGCGCCACACGCGACGCCGGCGGGGTGCTCACGCTGAGCCTGCCGATGGGTGACAGCAGGCTCGCCGGGATCGCGGTGGAGGACATCGGGCGGACCGCGTACGGGATCTTCAAGGCCGGAAATGATTACGTCGGGCAGACGGTGCACATCGCCGGTGAGCACCTGACCGGCGCGGAGATCGCGGCGGGTTTGAGCCGCGCGGTGGGGGAGCCGGTCGTGTATCGCCCGCTGAGTCATGACGCCTATCGGGCGCTGGGATTCCCGGGTGCGGACGAGGCCGGGAACATGCTGCAGTACTACACGGAGTTCGACGAGTACTTCACCGGTGTGCGTGATCTGGAGACGGTGCGGAAGCTGAACCCGCGGCTGCAGAGTTTCGACCAGTGGCTCGCGGTGAACGGGCACACGATCCCGCGGGATTGATCGTTGGCGAGCTTCGGCGAGCCGCCGCATCGGGAGCGCGTGTTCTTGCGAGCCGCCGCATCGGGAGCGCGTGTTCTTGCGAGCCGCCGCATCGGGGCGCGCCTTTTTGCGAGCCGCCGGATCGGGGCGCGTGTTTTGCGAGCCGCCGCATCGAGACCCGGTCCACCACAGCCGGGCTCGGTGCGGCGGCTCGATCAAACCGTATCCAAACCGGGCAACTGACCACCAGCATTTATGAGCCTAGCCTCCTAGGATGGCCGGAGGCAGCGTTACGCTCGGGACTTGTGATCTCCATTGCCACGCCGGCGCACCGGGACCGGATCGTCAGCTCGCTCGTCGCCGCGTTCACCGCCGATCCCGTGATCCGGCACCTCTTCCCCGACGACGAGACCTATCCGGTGTACGCGGCCGCCTTCTTCGGTCACCTCTTCGACAAGCGGGTGCACCGTCAGTCGATCTGGATGGCGGGGGATGGGTACTCGGCCGCGATCTGGGAGCCGCCGTCCGTTCCGGCCGCGACCGTGGAGACTCACGCCACGACCATGGAGACGCGCGCCGCGACCGTGGAGACTCTCGCGCCCGCCGCCCTGCCGCCTGCCGAGTTCGCCCGGATGCGGGCCTACGACGACGCCATCCACGCCGCCCTCCCGTCGTACCCCTACTGGTACCTGGGCGTCCTCGGCACCCACCCGGACTGGACCGGCCGCCGCTGGGGTCACGCCGTGATGGCCGCCGGCCTGCGCCGCGCCGCCGAGGACGGCCTGCCCGCCGTCCTGGAGACCAGCACGCAGGGCAACGTCGAGATGTACCGCCGGGCCGGCTGGGAGGTCATCGCCACCGTCGAGCATCCGCTGCGGGCGTGGGTCATGCAGCAATCAGCGCCTCCCGCGGCTGAGGCCGTGCCGCCGTCAGCCACACGGTGAGGATCAGGACCAGCTCACCCAGGTTGCTCAGCCACAGCACCGCCGCCCCGGCGCCCGCCGCCGCGAACATCACCACCCCGCCGGCCAGCAGCCACGGCCAGCGGGCGCGGACCAGCAACGCGACGCCGATCCCGATCATCACGAGGATCGCGATGACGGCCGGGACGGGTGGCCCGTTCGCGGCGGCGTTCGTGTAGCGCAGCGTGTCGGCGTACCGGGTCGGCTCCAGGTCCAGCGTGACGATGTCGGCCCAGGCGCCGGCCGCGATCAGCAGCAGCGTCAGCGCGCCGAACGCGGCCGGGACGACTCGTCCGGCGAGGAACCGCACGCCGTGGTGGCGGCCCAGACCCACCGCCACCATGATCAGCAGTGGTACGAGCAGGGCGTGGGTGACGTACCGGGGAAGGGAGAGGGACCGGAGCAGCGAGCCCTCGCCGAGGGTGCTGCCGATCGCCACCACCACGTTGTCGTAGATCAGCGCGAGGATGACGAGGACGAGCAGGCTCAGCGTCCAGTCCGGTTGCCGCCGCCGCAGCGCGATCACGAGGCCGAGCAGGGCGATCTCCGCGACGGCGATCAGTCCGAACAGCACGCTCACCACGACGGCTCCCGTTTCGTTGAGGGAAACGATGTTCCGTCACGGTAGACGTGCGGCCGGGTGCGGTCAATGAACCTCGAGGCCGAGCAGCCGATCGAAGACCCGGTATCTCAGGACGACGGTCAGGGTCCCGTACCAGAAGAGAAGTGCCGGAACGACGACCAGGAAAACCGGGCGCGACGGGCCGGTGAGGCCGAAATACTGCCAGAGAAACGGAATGAAGAGCACCGCGCTGAACACGATGCACAGTCCCAGAACCAGCAATGCCGGCCGGGTGTCCTTGGTGGGCGTCGTCCAGGCGGCGAAGAACCGCGATCGGGGCGCCAGGAACAGGATCAGCCCGAACGAGGCGAAACAGAAGAACGTCGACAGCCCGGTCTGGGCAAGAATGGTCGCCGCCGCGGTCGTGAAGTCGGCGTCGATCCCGTACGTCAGGCCGGTGTAGCTCTCGAATTCGTCGATGATCTGATGCGGGGTGCGCCGTCCCGAACTGAACCCGGCGACCACAATCTCGTAGAGCGCCGTGTAGACGGCCGCGCCGAACGTGGCGGTCACGATGGAGGCCGGTAAGACGAATCGCACCAGATTCCGGAGCATGAACGGATCGGGCCGGGTCGGCTTCGCCCAGAACGTGAGGAACACCGTCGGCACGCCGACCGTGAACATCGTCAATCCCACCTGCGTCGGCGAATAGGGAAAGCCGAGACCCAGCATCGTGACGGTGAGAATAACGAGGCCCTGGCTGACCACGCGAGCGAGGAAGACGTACAGGGAAATGCCGATGCCGTTGATGATTTTCCGCCCTTCCAGCTGGGCGGGCGGCAGTGCCGCGAACGAATCCTCGACCAGCACGATGTCGGCGACGTCCTTGGTCACCGCGCTGCCGCTGCGCATCGCGACGCCGATGTGCGCCTGTTTCAGCGCCCGCGCGTCGTTCACCCCGTCGCCGATCATCGCGACGTAATGCCCCTGCCGCCGCAGTGACCGGACGATCCGTTCCTTGTGCTCGGGGGCCACCCGGCCGAAGACCGCGGTGCGCGCGACGACGGCGTCCAGCGCGGGGTCGTCGAGATCGTCCAGGGCGGCGCCAGGCACCGGCTCGTCGGCGTCGATTCCGGCACGGCGGGCGATCGCGGCGACCGTACGCGGGTCGTCCCCGGACAGGACCTTGAGCGAGACGCCCTCGTCGGCGAACCGCCGCACCGTCTCCACGACCTCGTCGCGCAGCTCGTCGGCGAGCGCCACGAGCGCGACGGGCGCGAGCATCGGCAGCTCGGGATGCCCCTCGGCGTCACGGAGGCCGGTGGTGTCCTTCTCGGCGCGGGCCAGCAGCAGCACCCGCAACCCCAGCCCGGTGCGCTCGGTGACCTCCGTCGCCGGAAACGGTTGGCGCAGGCGGGGCGCGAGCGCGTCGGGCGCGCCGAGCACCCAGGTGCCCTCGTCGGTGACCAGGCCCGACCAGCGCAGCGACGACGAGAACGGCACCTCGTCGCGCACCTCCCAGACATCGCCGGGCAGTGCCGCGACCAGGGCGAGCGCTGTCAGGTTCGGCGTGGTGGCGTTGTGGGCGAGACTGCCGAGCGCCGTCGCCACCTCGGCGTATTCGTGCTCGCCGATCGGCACGATCTCCTCGAGCGAGAGCTGCCCGGTGGTCAGCGTGCCGGTCTTGTCGGTGCACACCACGTCCACGTTGCTCACCGACTCGACCGCGTTGACCTGCTGCACCAGCGCGCCGTGCCGGGCGATCCGGACCGCCCCGGCGGTGTAGGCGAGCGCGATCAGAAAGAACAGACCATAGGGTACGAGTCCGGACAGCACCGCGGTGATCTGCACGACCCGCAGCACGCTGAACCCCTCGATCGCCGCCTGCGCCAGAATCGCCCCGCTCATCAGCGCGGCCAGCACCATCACCAGCCGCACGATGAACTCGATGCGCCGCTGCAAGGGCGTCTTGTCGGTGGTCGAGCGCCGCGCCTCGGCGGTCAGCCGCCCCGCGTAGCTGTGCGCGCCCACGTCCCGTGCCTGCTGATGCCCGCCCCCGGCCACGCACAGGCTCCCGGACCGCAATTCATCACCGGGGTGTTTGACTACCGGGTCGCTCTCCCCGGTCAGCAGCGACTCGTCAGCCTCCAGCCGCCCGCCGTCGAGCAGCGGCCCGTCCACCACGATCTGATCACCGGGCCGGACCCGCAGCACGTCGCCCCGCACCACCAGCTCCGGCGAGATCTCCAACTCCTGACCGTCCCGGATCACCATCACCCCGGCCCGGTCCAGCAGTTGCAATCGGTCAAGCTTCCGCTTGGCCCGAATCTCCTGCGCCGCGCTGATCACCGCATTGATCAGACCAAGTCCGACACTGACCAGCGCGTCGCTGTACCGCTCCAGTGCCAGCAGCGCGGCGCCGATCACGAACAGAATCAGATTGAAGAACGAAAAGACATTGGTCCGCAGGATCTCGCCGTAACTCCGCGAGCCCCCCTGCACCGCGGCGTTGCCCTCACCCCGCCGCCGCCGAACCTCAGCCTCCGCGCCGGTCAGCCCCTCGGCCGGCGCGAGCATCACCTGTTCCATTCGATCGCCCCGGATCAAAAGTACATTTCGGGCGAGCTTTTTTCCTTTGTACGCGTAACCGGTCGCCCCCAACCGCACCAGCGCAGTCCCCGGGAGTCCGCGCGACCACGCCAGCGGCGCAAGGCCGTCCGGCGCCTCCCGCGACGGCTGCCCACGCACGCCCCGTCAAACCGCCACGCCCCGTCAAACCGCCGCGCCCTGTTAAACCGCCACGCCCCGCCACGCCGCAGCCTCGTCGTACAGCCCCTCCAGCCGCCGCGTCTGTTCCTTCAGGTCGAAGCGATCCGTCACCCGCCGATGCCCCAGCGCCCCCATCCGCCGCCGCAGCGCCGCGTCCCCGAGCAGCCGCCCGATCGCCGCCGCGAGTCCGGCCGGATCCCCCTCCGCACAAAGCAGCCCGGTCTCCCCGTCGACCACCGCCTCCGGGATACCGCTGTGCCGGGTGGCCACCACCGGCAGTCCCAGCGCGGCGGCTTCCAGGATCGTCGTGGGCAGCCCCTCGGTGTCCCCGTCCGGCGCGATCTTGGAAGGCGCCACCAGCATCCGGGACTCGGCGAGGTGGCGCTGCACGACGAGGGGCGGGTGACTGCCGAGGAACGTGGCGTCCAGCCCCAGCTGTTCGGCCCGCGCCCGCATCGACGGCTCCAGCGGACCGTCCCCGATGAACAACGCCCGAGGCCGCGGCGAATGTATCGACGCCAGGGCGGTGAGCAGGTCGTCCACCCCCTTCTTCGGGACGAACCGGCCCACGAACGCGACGTCCCACCGTTTCGGGACGACGGGCGGGGACACCGGAACAGGCACGCCGGTGTAGTGAACGCGTACCCGATCGGGGTCTGCGCCGCAGGCGATGGCTCTTTCCCTGATCACCTCGGAGACGGCGACGACCAGGGCGGCGCGCCGGAACACGGTACGCAGGTTCTGCCGGTACCGGATGCCGCGCACGCCCGGGCTCTCCGGCTGGCGGGTGACGTCGTGGCCGTGCACGGTGACGACGAGCGGGACGCCGAGGCGGGCCGCCGCGCCGCTGGCCAGCCAGCCGTCCCCGCCGAAATGCGCGTGGACCAGGTCCGGCCGCTGGGCGGCGAGAACCCGGTCGAGGCGGGGTGACGAGCCGGTGAGGCGCAGGCGCAGGAAGGCCCGCCGATCCGCCCCAAACGCGATCACGTCGTCCGGGCGGGACAGCGGCGACGCGGTACGGGTGGCGCCGACGTACGTGGGCCGCCACCGGGTCAGCGCGTCACCCTGCCCGCGGACGAACGTCTCGGACCCGGCGAGCAGGGCACTGCGCCAGATCACCACACGAGAGGGATCAGGCGACATGCCGGCGACTCACGATCATGTCGCGGACCCGGTGGCGCAGCGACGGCGGCAGCGCCCAGATCTGCAGGTGCGTCAGGTAGTCGAGGGCACCGGGCCGGCCGTTGCCGCGAGCCTCGGCGAGCAGCTCACGGAAGTGCCTGTGGTCCCGGCCGGGCGCGGCCATCGAGCTGAGCACGCTGAGCGCGAACGCCGCGTACGCCCGCGGGGTGAACAGCGACCGGTTTGCGCGCAGCCAGGCGAGCTGCTGCTCGTACGGCATCTCCAGGCTGATCCGATGCCGATCCTCGTCCTGGTGCCAGAGCACGAGCGGCTCCGCCGCGTAGATCAGCTCGACGCCGTCGTGGCGGACCGCCCGCAGCGTCCAGTCGAGTTCCTGCTGGCGGCGCAGCCCCACGGTGAACGGCACGGCGCGCATCAGCTCCGTCGGCGCCATGATCGTGGAAGTCTGGATGAACCCGTCGCCGTAGAACAGTCCCCGCCGCACGGTGAAGTACTCGCTGAGCGGCTCACCGTCCGACGGCAGCCGGCGCGGCATCACCGAGTCGGCGCGCGGGGTGCGGTTGATCAGCCGGGTGGCGACGACCGGGTACGCCGCGCCGGACCGCCCGGCCAGCTCCAGCTGGGTGGCGATCTTCGCGGGCAGCCATTCGTCGTCGTCGTCGAGGAACGCGGTGAACCGGGCCCGGGCCTCGCGGACGCCGACATTGCGGGCGTACGGGGCCCGGCCACGTTCCGGGAGCACCACGACACGCAGCCGGGGGTCGCCGATGCCGGACAGCTCCTTGACGGTCTCCTCGTCGGGGCCGTCCACGACCACGATCACTTCGAGGGCGCGGTGCGTCTGTCCCAGCGCGGACGCGACGGCACGGGTGGCGAGATGCGGTCGGTTGCACGTCGGGATGACGACGCTGACATCCAGCTCGGTCGACATGAGGCCCGACGCTAGGTGCGGAAGGCGAGGGTTGCGGAAACAGCCCCCGACCAACAGGCGAACGCCCCCGGCCAACTAGCGAACGCCCCCGGCCAACTAGCGAACGCCCCGGCAACCGAACTCAGTACCGCAGGCCGTGTCCGAACGGAACACCGGGTCGGCGGTGTCGCCGCTCCCCCGGTCTCGGTGAGGATGGCGGGCCGGTCCAGGTAGATACCTTGATCACCGGTCTGGGCTACGGCTGAGGCCGGCGAGCCGTAGCGGGGAGCGGCTATCCGGGGTTGATCACATGCCGGGGCTACGGCTGGGCGCTCGGGTTCCACGATCGGCAAGCTCAGGACGCACACAGCGGTTCGGTGTGCCCGCATCCCGGCCAGGGCGACGATGTCGGCACACAGACGGCTTCCGTGCGCCCTCACCCACGCCGACGCGGTCTTGCGTGCGCCCTCACCCACGCCGGCGTGGTGCTGCGTGTGCTTTCGTCCGCGGCGGTGGGGCGGTGCTGGTCCGGGACGGGCCTCTACTGCTTGCGGAACTGGTGGAGGGCGGTTCGGGCGGCTCGCTTTCCGGTTCGCAGGGCGCCCCGCACCGCCGTCGCCGCCCGGCCGGGGACCGTGCCCTTCAGCAGCGTGATGATCCGGTGGGCGCGGACGAGTTCGGCGTCGCGGGCGGTGAGCCGTGACTCGTACCAGTCGAGCCGGGCCTGCGCCTCGCCCAGCTCCCGCGCCAGACGGTCGCGCTCCGCCGTCACCTCGCGCAACGCGCCCACGCCCGGCCGGACCGGCGCGTATCCGGGGGCGGCACCGGCCATCGCCGTGATCAGTTCGGCCAGGTCCGCGGGTGCCGCGTCGGCGAACCGGCCCAGCGCGACCCGCGGTTCCTCCGCCGCACCGAGCCCGAGATCGTGCAGCTCTCCATCGGAGTCCACGACGAGCCCGTCGGCGGGGATGCCCGCGAAGTCGCCACCCTGCCAGGCCGTGAGCAGCGCCCGCATCGCCGGAACGTCCCGCCCCCGAGCAGCCACGAGCAGCGCGTCCATCAGGTTGCGGCCCATCGGCACGGCCGCCGGGTCGTGGTCACCTCGATGCCATCCCCGCGCCGTGCGGCTCACCCGGACGACACCAGGATCGGCGGTGAGGATCACCTCGGGGAGGGACAGCTGTCCGCCGCGGGTCGCCACCACGAACCAGCCCGGTGCGAGCTCGCCGGCCAGCTCACTGGTGAGCAGCTGCACGGCGATCGGCCGCGGGTCCGCCAGCACGGGCTCATCCGGCGACCAGGCCCGCCGCACCACCCCGGCCAGCAGCCCGCGCAGATCCGGATCGGCCAGCGCCGCCGCCCCGACGAGGGCTTGCGGGGACCGAACCCCCGGATAAGCCGCGTATTCTGCCGACACTTCCAGCCCCGCGGCGACCAGAGCCGACCGCAGCGCCGCGGCCCCCGCCGGCCGGGACGGGTCGTCGAAGGCCGGCGCCCCCCACTGTTCGTCACCCGGCTCAGCCGGCAGGGCGAGCAGCCGGTGCAACCCCGCCGGGTTCTCACAGCCCAGGACCAGCCGCCCACCGGGCCGCAGCACCGCGAGCAGCACCGCGAGGCTGTCCGCCCAGGTCAGCCCGTCACTCTCGGTGGAGGTGAGCCGTTCCAGGCCGTCTAGGGCGAGCACGGTGTCGTACGCCGGGACCGCCGCGAGTTTCTCCAGGCTGCCGCAGCACACCTCGAGGCCGGGCCGGGACGCGTACCGGGCGGCGAGTTCCTCGGCGTCCGGCACGCCGCGGACCAGCACCGTGACCCGCCCGGCCGGCACCGCGTCGATCAGCGGGGACGCGTGCGGGCCGACGATCAGCGTGTGCCCCCGCGCGGCGGACGCAAGCACGGCCAGCGCGTCACCGCCGGCGGGACCGCGGTCCGAGGGGGAGCCGCCGGCCGGGCCGCGGTCCGAGGGGGAGCGGTCCGAGGGGGAGCCGCCGGCGGGGAAGGGGGAGCCATCTGACCAGTGGGGCATCTCGCCACCGAGCAGGAGCGGTTTCACGCGGCCACCGCCGAGGCCGAGGACCAGTGGAACAGGGCGCGCAGCTCGGCCGGCGGCAGCAGCCGGTCCGCGCCCAGCTCGTCGACGGCTATCGCGTGCGCCACCGCCGGGTCGACCTCTTTGCCGTGCAGCTCGGCCCACTGCCGGCGGATGCGTGGGCGGCCGCCGAACAGATCCCGTTCGCCGTGCAGCTGCATCGGGTCGCCGTAGACGGCCGGCTCGCAGCCGGCCAGCGCGCCGTAGAGGACGGCGCTGCACAGCCGGTTCGACGCGACCCGCCGGTGCCGGAGCAGTTCGGCCAGCTGCCGGTCGAGGAAGCCGGGGTCGAGATCCTTCCACCAGCCGCCCCGGTACCCGTGGCAGATCACCCGGAACCCGGCCCGCTCGTAGCGGCGGCGGACCGCGGCGGTGCGGTATTCCTGCCAGTACAGGCAGACCGTCACCGGCCCCGGCTCGGTCTCGGTGATCTCCGCGATCAGCCGGTCGTGGTCGCCCTGGACGTGCTGACCCTCCCAGCCGTGGAACGGGTACCAGATCGTGCCGTCACGAGGGCCCGGCGCAGAAGACAGCGTCAGCAGGTAGGCCATCGGCGCCCCGGTGACGTGCACCCGGCGGCGCCCCATCGACCAGGCGCGCCGCCGGGTCCGCTCGCTCCAGACGAACGAGCCGATCCCCGGTACGTACTCGTGGTCGGGCGCGAGCCCGTCCCCGATGTTCCAGCCGTGCTGCAGATAGCCGTGGATCCGGGGCGGGACGTCGCCGGGGGTCAGGCCGCAGTACCGGGCCAGGGCGTACGAGTGCCCGTAGTAGTGGTTGGCGTGGTGCACGGCCCATCGAAGCGCGCCGAGGCGTCCGGCGCGCCAACACCAGGCGACGGTCAGGCGTCGGGTGGGTCGGCCAGTGGCCATCCACCGGCCGCCAGGTGCGCGGACACCCGGACCACGTCCTCCGGCGTGGCCTCCTGCAGGACGGTGCTGCTCACCATCTCCTCGATGTCGCGCGCGGTGATCGGCTCGACGGCCTGGGCGGCGAGGTCCGCGGCGATGCCCCGGATCTCGTCCTCGGTGAGCGTGCGGCGCAGCAGCCCGAGCAGCACCACGTAGTCCTGTTTCGGCACGCCGTCCGGGTATCCGGCGCGCAGCCAGCCGAGCGCGCGGGTCAGGAAGTTGCTCCGTGATTCGGCCATCGCTCAGTCCTTGCTGACCAGGGTGGGGTAGACGTGGTCGAAGCTGAGCTCCTTGCCGAACCCGGTCGCCACGATGAACGTGATGCCCAGCGCCACGCCGAGCAGCACCACGCCGAAGCAGGCGTAGCCGACCGGCCGCGCGCGGGACGCCAGGGCACGGATACCGACCGCGAAGATCGCCGGGAGCCCGGCGCCGATCAACAGGCCGGCGAGCAGCACCTTCCAGGAGGCGTCCAGGGCGAGTGTCAGGTTGTTCATGGCGACCTCAATTCCCTGCGCGAGCGGGGGCCGGGGCGGCCTGCCACTCGTCGTTGACGTTGTTGTGGTCGATCGGCGTGCGCCGCGAGAGCCGCCACATGAATGCGGCCGCGGCCAGCATCAGCAGGAACACGGTGACCGCTCCGGCCACCCCGCCGATCAGGTCGGCGACGAACCACATCAGAGCGCCGGTCAGCCCGGCCGCCGGCAGGGTGATCAGCCATGCGGTCACCATCCGCCCGGCGACGCCCCAGCGGACCGCGGCGCCCGGCCGGCCCACCCCGCTGCCCAGGATCGATCCGGTCGCCACCTGCGTGGTGGAGAGCGCGAACCCGAGGTGGCTGGAGGTCAGGATCACGGTGGCGGCCGCCGACTCGGCCGCGAAACCCTGCGGCGGCGCGATCTCGACGAGGCCTTTCCCGAGGGTACGGATGATCCGCCAGCCACCGAGGTATGTCCCCAGGGCGATGGCGAGCGCGCAGCTCACCCGTACCCAGAAGGGAATGTCGTCGGTGGTGGACCACTCGCCGGCGGCGATCAACGCCAGGGTGATGACCCCCATGGTCTTCTGGGCGTCGTTGGTGCCGTGCGCGAGGGAGACCAGCGAGGCGCTGCCGATCTGTCCCCAGCGGAACCCGTTGTCGGTGAAGCGGGCGGCCACCCCGACGGTGATCCGGTAGATCAGCCAGGTGCCGACGCCGGCCACGACACCGGCGATCACCGGTGAGATCAGCGCCGGCAGGATCACCTTGCCGACCACGCCGTCGAGTTTGCTGCCGTCGCCGGTCCACTTGACGCCGGCCCAGCCGAGGCCGGCGACGGTCGCGCCGATCAGCCCGCCGAACAGCGCGTGCGAGGAGCTGGACGGCAGGCCGAGCAGCCAGGTGAGCAGATTCCAGAGGATGCCGCCGATGACGCCGGTCAGCACGATGACGAGCAGTGCCGTACCGCCGCCGGCGAGCAGATCGGATCGTGGGGCGCCGTCGGAGTCCTGGATGTTGATGACCGCGTTCGTCACGGTCAGTGCCACCTCGACGGAGAGGAACGCTCCGACGAGGTTGAGCACCGCGGAGAGCAGCACGGCTACCTTCGGCCGCAGGGCACCTGTCGCGATCGACGTCGCCATGGCGTTCGCCGTGTCGTGGAACCCGTTGGTGAAGTCGAAGCCGAGTGCGGTGATGACCACGAGGGCCAGGATCACAAGTGTCTCGGTCACACGAGCGTCGTCACCGCTGATCCGGCCGCCCATGCACGACCTCGCGAGAGTTATCCAGGCGTTTCGATGCCATTCATGTCGGTCGTCAGCCCGTCACGCCGTGCAGGACCTTCGCGTACGCCGCATAACCGTCCGCGTTCGGGTGGAACGACTCGGACATGTCGTCGGCGATCGCGTGGATCCACGGGTCCTTGGTGCACGCCTCGTGACCCGCGAAGATCACCCGCGCGTCCACGTAGGTGAACCCGGGGTGCTTGGCGACCACCGTGGAGATCACCTCGGAGAGCGTGTCGGACGCCGCGTTGAGGGCCTTGCGGCGGGCGTCGTTCAGCGAGTCGCAGGCGACCCCGGCGCCCGGGTCGGCGACCAGGTGCGGGTAGCCGACCACGTACACCTTGGCGTTCGGGGCCTTCGCGCGCACCTGGGTGTAGAGCTTGTCGAGCGCGCCCGGCAGGTTCGACTCCATCGTGCCGGAGGCGTTCTTCACCGATTGGGCGCAGGTCTGGTCGGAGCCGAGGACGCACTGCTGCAGCCCGGCGACGAACCCGACGTCGTTGCCGCCGACGGTCAGCGTCACCCAGCCGGTCCGGTCGGTCAGGGCGGTGAGCTGCTGGCTCGTCACGGTGCTGATCACCGCGCCGCTGCACGCCTTGTTCACCGTCTCGCCGAGCGCATCGGTGCCCTTCGCGTCGATCCAGAGCTGCGGGTACGACTTGTCGGTGCTCTGCAGGCAGCTGGTGTCGGCGTAGTTCCCGCCGCCGAGGCCGGCCGCGTACGAGTCGCCGAGCGCCACATAGTCCCGGGCGTCGACGGCCGCGGGCGCGCTCTCCACCACGGGAGCCGCCTCGGAACAGCCGGACAGAACGACCAGGGCCGCACCGGCGGCGATCCAACCGAGCCTCAACACCGTCTCCTCACGTTTCACGTTTCCTCACATGATCATGCCGCAGGGATACTGAACGGCGTGACACCTCGTCTGGAGATCGAATACTGCACGCAGTGCCGCTGGCTGCTGCGGGCCGCCTGGACCGCGCAGGAGCTGCTCACCACGTTCGCCACCGACCTGGGCGAGGTGGCGCTGATCCCCGGGATCGGCGGCGTCTTCGAGGTCCGGCTGGACGGCGAGACGCTCTGGTCGCGCAAGGCCGAGGGCGGTTTCCCGGAGATCCCGCTGCTGAAGCGGATGGTCCGCGACCGGATCGCCCCGGACCGGGATCTCGGCCACAGCGACAAAAAAGCTTGATCCTTTGGCAGAGTTGACGGATGAAGCTGAAGATTCTGTCCCAGTGGACCGTCACCTTGCCGATCCTCGCCGTCGCCGCACTCGTGCTGACCTGGGGCCGCGACCTGCCGCCGCCGGTGGTGGTGATCGTGGCCCTGCTGCTCGGTGGCGCGGTCATGGCCGCCGTGCACCACGCCGAGGTCGTCGCGCACCGGGTCGGTGAGCCGTACGGGTCGCTGATCCTCGCGGTAGCGGTCACCGTGATCGAGGTGGCGCTGATCGTCACGCTGATGATCAGCGGTGGCGAGAAGTCCCAGTCCCTGGCCCGGGACACCGTCTTCGCCGCCGTGATGATCACGGTGAACGGCATCCTGGGCATCTCACTGCTGGTCGGCGCGATCCGCCGCCGGATCGCGGTCTTCAACCCGGAGGGCACCGGCGGCGCGCTCGCCACCGTCGCGGCGATCGCCACGCTGAGCCTGGTGCTGCCCACGTTCACCACGAGCCGGCCGGGACCACAGTTCTCGCCGGCCCAGCTCGGCTTCGCCGCGGTCGTCTCGCTCGGCCTCTACCTGCTGTTCGTGCTGGTGCAGACCCGGCGGCACCGGGACTACTTCCTGCCGATCACCACCGAGGGCGAGGTGATCGAGGGGGAGGAGCACGTGGAGCCGCCGAGCGGGCGGACCGCGCTGATCAGCCTCGGTCTGCTGCTGCTCGCGCTGGTGTCGGTGGTCGGCCTGGCGAAGGGCATCTCGCCGTCGATCGAGTCCGGGGTGGCCTCGGCCGGCCTGCCGCACTCCGTGGTCGGCGTGGTGATCGCCCTGATGGTGCTGCTGCCGGAGACGATCGCCGCGGTCCGCGCCGCGGCCCGCGACCGGATCCAGACCAGCCTCAACCTGGCGCTCGGTTCGGCCATGGCCAGCATCGGACTCACCATTCCGGCGATCGCCGTCGCGATGATCTGGCTGGACGGCCCGCTGCTGCTGGGCCTCGGCGGCACCCAGATGGTGCTGCTGGTGCTGACGTTCGGGGTCGGCACGCTCACCGTGGTGCCGGGCCGGGCGAACATTCTCCAGGGTGGTCTGCACCTCGGCCTCCTGGCGGTGTTCCTGTTCCTGGCCGCCAGTCCCTGATCACCCGTTCGTGATCCGTGCCGGCGGGACCCCACCCGGTAGATTTCGCACGGTGACCGACACCCTCGTCAAGGATCCCCCGGCCCGGCACGGCAGCCGGGGGATCGGTTCGGTCGAGGTCCTCGCCGCCCTGCTGGTCCTCCTGGTGATCTTCCGCGGGCCGCTGTCCGGCCTGATCGCCGGCCCGGGGCTGCAGACCTGGACCACCGTGTTCGTCTCGGTGCTGGTGCAGGCCGTCCCGTTCCTGGTCTTCGGCGTGCTGCTCTCGGCCGTCATCGCGGTGTTCGTGCCGGCCTCGTTCTGGGCCCGCGCGCTGCCTCGCCGTCCCGCCCTCGCGGTCCCGGCCGCCGGTCTCGCCGGGGTGGTGCTGCCCGGCTGCGAGTGCGGCAGCGTCCCGGTCGCCGGCGCGCTGATCCGGCGCGGCGTGACCCCGGCCGCGGCGCTGGCGTTCCTGCTCGCCTCCCCGGCGATCAACCCGATCGTGCTGACCGCCACCGCCGTCGCCTTCCCCGGCAACCCGGAGATGGTGCTCGCCCGGGCCGTGGCGAGTCTCGCCGTCGCGGTGCTGATGGGCTGGCTGTGGCTGCGGCTGGGCCGCACCGACTGGATCCGCCTGCCGCAGCGGCACGAGCACGACGGCAAGGGCGCCGCGTTCTGGTCGGCCTGCCGGCACGACATGGTGCATGCCGGCGGCTACCTGGTGATCGGCGCCGCGGCCGCCGCGACGATCAACGTGGTGGTGCCGGAGTCCTGGCTGCAGACCCTCGCGGGCAATCCGGTCCTGTCGGTGCTGGCCCTGGCGGTGCTGGCGGTGCTGCTCTCGATCTGCAGCGAGGCGGACGCGTTCGTCGCCGCGTCGCTGTCCCAGTTCTCGCTCACGTCCCGCCTGGTCTTCCTGGTGGTCGGCCCGATGGTCGACCTCAAGCTGATCGCCATGCAGACCGGCGTCTTCGGCCGCGGGTTCGCCTCCCGGTTCGCCCCGGCCACGTTCGCGCTCGCCGTGCTGGCCGGCACCGCCACCGGATGGGTGCTGCTGTGAATCGGCAGGCTCAGGCGGTGGTGCTGCTGCTCTTCGGCGGCGCGATAGTGAAAGCCGCGTCGACCGACCTCTACCTGCGCTACGTCAAGGAGGGCCTGCGGCCCTTCCTTCTCCTGACGGGCGCATTCCTCGTGGCCACCGCACTCTTCACCCTCTGGTACGAGTATCGCCCGCGCCCCGATCGGCAGGACGCGCACGCGCATCACGAGCCGGGGGTCGGCTGGCTGCTCCTGCTCCCCGTGATCGCCCTGCTGCTGGTCGCCCCGCCGGCCCTCGGCGCGTTCACGGCCGGCCAGGCCGGCACGCTGACCGCCGCGGCCGAGTCCGACTACGGCCCGCTGCCCGAGGGCGACCCGGTCCCGGTGGGCCTGCTCGACTACGCCTCCCGCAGCATCTACGACGACGCCCGCAGCCTGGCCGGTCGCCGCGTGCAGCTGACCGGGTTCCTCAGCGCCGGGCCGGACGGCGGCCCGATGCTGGCCCGGATCGTGGTGAGCTGCTGCGCCGCCGACGGCCGGCCGATCAAGATCGGGCTCACCGGCGGGCCGGCCGTCGACGTCCCGTCCGGCACCTGGATCCAGGTCACCGGCCGGCACAGCACCCGCCGGGCCAAGGACCCGGTCAACCAGGCCGACATCGCGTACCTCGAGGTCGAACAGTGGCAGCCGATCACCCCGCCGAAACAGCAGTACGAGTGACCCGTACCCGGATCAGCCTGGCCGTCGCGCTCCTGGCCGCCGCCGCCCTGCTCGCCGGCGCTCTGCCCGAGCAGGAGACCGCCGTGCCCGCGACCGCGTCCCGGCTCACCCTCGCCCAGGCCTGGCCGCACGCGGCCCGCGCCGACCTGCGCGACCTCGGCCTGGAGCCGCTGCTGTTCCTGGACGCCACCACCGCGGCCGGAACCGTGGACGACGGCGGGCACACCCGCCTGGTGGTGGGGGAGCGGGAGCTGCGCCGGCTGCCCGCGGACGCCCGGTTCGACAACCTCACGATGGCCGGCCAGGACCTGCTCTGGACCGAGACGGCGGAGGACGGACGCACCGAGATCTGGACCGCCCGGCCGCGCGGCGGGCCGGTGCCGCGCCGGCTGACCGCCGACACCGGCAACATCCTGCTCTACGGCAATCAGTACGACCTGGTGGTGGCGGAGGGCCGGGTGCACTGGGCGGCCGCGGACGGCGACGCGAGCACCGAGATCCGCTCGGTCCCGCTGGCCGGCGGCGCGGTCCGGACCACCGTCGAGAAAGGCCAGTGGGCGCTCTCGGCCTGGCCGTGGCTCACCGACGACGTGGGCGGGCAGGCCGGCGAGATCCGGCTGCGCAACATGAGGACCGGCGCGGAGCAGCGGGTTACCGCCGGGGCCGCCGAGTGGACCATGTGCAGCCCGGCCTGGTGCCGGGTGATGGTGATGTCCGGCGACGGCCTGGCCCGGATCGACCTGATGCGGCCGGACGGCTCGCAGCGCCACCGGATCGCCGGGCCGGGCACCCAGGCCGCGGTCAACGACGTGGCGGTGCTGGACCGGTTCGAGGTGCTCTCCGAGCCGCGCCCGGACTCCGACCTGACCGGCACCGCGGGCCTGATCGTCCACGATGTGCGTGCCGGGCGCACCGTCCACCTGACGGTCGCCGCCGACCTGGCCGCGAGCCGGGACGGGATGCTCTGGTGGTCGACCGGGGACCGGGAGGCGACAGTGTGGCACACCCTCGACCTGAGAACGGTGTGAGACAACGCTCGGTATTCACTCTTTTGCGGAGAGTGGTGGTGTCGGTTACGTTGGGAGCGCGCCGGAGAACCCTCCCCGGGAGTCGCCACCATGCTGTTCCTGAAACCGAGAATCGATCCGCTCACCCAATCCGTTCTCGATGACGGCGAACTGCTCACCCAGCTGGTGGCCGGTCTCGGCTCCCCGCTCAACGTGGTGCTGCCGCAACGCGTACCGGAAAATGTCGCGTCCTTCCGGGCCGCCTACCGCAAGCATCGGCTGAGCGGCCGGATCTACTTCGCGCACAAGGCGAACCGCTCGTCCGCGCTGCTGCGGGAGGTCGCCGCCACCGAGGCGGGGGTGGACGTCGCCTCGACCGGCGAGCTCCAGCACGCGCTCGCCGCCGGCTTCACCCCCGACCGGATCATGGCGACCGGCCCGAAGACCCGGGAGTACCTCTGGCTCGCCGCCCGCACCGGCGTGATCGTCAACGCCGACTCGGCGGACGAGCTGAACGAGCTGGCGTCCCTGGTGGCAGCCTTCCGGCTGCCGCGCGTGCGGATCATGGTGCGTCTGTCCGGCTTCACCACCTCGGGGGTACGGGTGCGGAGCCGGCGCAGCCGGTTCGGGGTGCCCGTGACCGCGCTGCCCGGCGTCCTCGAGCTGGTCGAGAAGCACGCCGAGCGGCTCGAGCTGGTCGGCGTGGCGTACCACCTGGACACCGTCGAGGTGCGGGAGAAGGCGGTCGCGCTGGAGGGCTGCCTCGCGGCGCTCGACGAGTGCCGGCAGCGCGGGCTGCGGCCCTGGTCGCTGGACATCGGCGGCGGCTTCGGCGTGAACTACCTGGCCGACGGCGCGCAGTGGGAGCGCTACACCTCCGAGCTGGCCCAGGCGGTGCTCGGCAACCGGCCGCCGCTGACCTGGGACGACCACGGGTACGGTCTGCGCGCCGAGGCCGGCACCCTGCGCGGATCGCTCGCCCTCTACCCCGCGCACCGCCCGGTCGCCGGGGCGGACTACCTGGACCGGCTGCTCGGCGCCGACGCCCCCGGCCAGCGCCGGCCGCTCGGCGAGCTGCTGCTGGACCACATGTACGACCTCGACGTCGAGCCCGGCCGGGCCCTGCTCGACCAGTGCGGCCTGGTCGTCGCCGAGGTCCTGCAGGTGCGCCGGGACGGTGACGACACGCTGGTACGGCTCGGGTGCAACGCCCGCGACATCGGGCTGGAGGAGCACGGCGTACTCATGGACCCGGTCCTCGTACCCACGAGGAAGCCGGCGGCGGACCGCCCGGCCGGCGTGCATCTGCTCGGGAACCTGTGCCTTGAGTCGGACCTGATCACGCGCCGGAGGGTGTTCCTGCCGCGCGTGCCGGAGCCCGGTGACCTGCTGGCGTTCGTGAACGCCGCCGGATACCTCATGGACTTCACCGCGACCGAGGCGCTGCACCAGCCGGCCGGCCGCAAGGTCGCGGTCTACCGGGCCGGTGGGACGTGGCAGTGGCGCCTCGACGAGAACTACTGGCCTGTTCATCCAGATGAGCCAGGGCACGCTGAGCCGGAGGCGCCATGATCTACAGCGACATCACCGAGGCCATCGGCAACACCCCGCTGGTGCGCATCGACCCGGACGTGCACGGCCTGCGCAACATCGACCTGTACGCCAAGATGGAGCTGCTCAACCCGTTCGGCTCGGTGAAGGACCGCGCCGCGTGGAGCATGGTCCGCCCGCTCCTCGACGACGCCGTGCGGCGCGGCGACACGGTCGTCGAACTCTCCAGCGGCAACACCGCGAAAGCGCTCGCCCTGATCGCCGGGATGCACGGGCTGCCGTTCCGGAGCGTCACCAACCGGATGAAGATCCCCGAGATCAAGGACCTGTTGCTGCTGCTCGGCGCGGAGATCGAGGAGCTGCCCGGCCGGTCCGAGTGCCTCGACCCGACCGACACCGACGACCCGCTGACCAGGATGTACCGCACCCTGCAGACCGCCGGCGGATTCGTGCACACCGATCAGTACTTCAACGAGCGCAACGCCGACGCGCACTTCTCCGGCACCGGCCAGGAGATCGTCAAGGACCTGGACGGGCGGGCCCCGGACTACTTCATCGCCTGTGTCGGCACCGCCGGCTCGTCCACCGGGGTGGCCCGCGCGCTGCGGGCGCACGGCGCCGACTCCACGATCGTCGGCCTGGTCGCCGCGAAGAGCGACTTCATCCCCGGCATCCGGACCATCGACGAGGTGCACGAGGTCGGCCTCTTCGACCCGGAGGTCTACGACACCATCGAGACGATCAGTGCGGACGAGGCCATCGACGGGCTGCTCACCCTGGTACGCCGGTGCGGCACGCTGGCCGGGCCGACCGGTGGCGGGGCCTATCAGGGTGCGGTGCGTTACCTGCGTACCGTGGACGGGGATTTGCGGGAGCGTCGCAGCGCCGTGTTCATCGTCTGCGACCGGGTCGAGAGCTACCTCAGTTACCTGCGGGAACGCCGGCCCGCCCTGTTCGGCCGGCCGCCGCGCCCGAACTCGGTCTCCTCGGTGTCCGCCGCCGAGATCGACGCGGTGACCGCGGTCCCGGTCAGCGCGTCGGCGGCCGACGGCGCCCTGGTCGTCGACCTGCGCAGTCCGCACGCCTACCAGGCGCTGCACATCGACGGCTCGATCAACATCAGCGACGAGGTGTTCGGCACGATGCTCACCGCAGGTCTGCCGTTCAGCCGCCGGCAGCCGGTCCTGCTGGTCTGCCCGGTGGGGGAGCGGTCGGCCGCGTACGCCGCCCTGCTCACCCGGATGGGCCATCCCGCCGTGCGGTCGCTCGACGGCGGTGTGATCGCGTGGCGGGACGCCGGTCTGCCCCTGGTCAGGGACTGAGATGGAGTCGCGGGCGTGGCACGAGGCTCTGCGTGCCCAGTTCCCGATGATCGCGGGGAACCCGGACGTGGCCTATCTGGACAGCGCCGCGACATCGCAGAAACCGCAGGCGGTGCTCGACGCGGTGATGGACTACCTGACCACGGGCAATGCGAACGCGGCTCGGGGGACGTACCCGTGGGCCAACCGCACGACGGCACGCATCGCCGCGGCGTCCTCGCGGCTCCGGCAGTTCCTCGCGGATTCCTCCGACGTGTCGGGTGTGCACTTCGTCAGCGGGACCACCGAGGGGCTGCGGGTCGTGGCCCGGGACTGGCTCGCGCCCCAGCTGCGGCCCGGCGACGAGATCCTGGTGCCGTTCGCCGACCACAGCGCGAACCTGCTGCCCTGGGAGGAGGCGGCCGCGCTGACCGGGGCGCGGGTGCTGCCGCTGCCCTACGACACGGCGCACGACTACGCCCACCGGGAGATCACGGTGTCGCCGCGGACCCGGCTGATCGCCGCCACCCACGTGCACCACGTCTACGGCAACGACATGAACGTGCACCGGCTGCGCGCGCTCGCCCCGGACGTGCCGATCTGCCTCGACGCCGCGCAGAGCTTCGGCCACCTGCCGCTCTCGGTCACCGATCTCGACGTCGACTTCGTGGTCTTCTCCGGTCACAAGGCGATGGCGCTGCCCGGCACCGGGGCGATCTGGTCCCGCAACCGGCGCGGGCCGGCCCTCACCCCCGCCGGCTGGGCCGGCTCACCGAACACCAGCGGCATCATCAGCCTGGCCGCCGCGATGGACTGGCTCGACGAGGCCGGCCTGCCCCGGATCGCCGCCTGGAACCGCGCGCTCGGCGTCCGGCTCACCGAGGGGCTGTCCGCGATGCCGGAGTACGAGGTGCTCGGCTGTCAGCGCAGCCTGCGCGCCGACTCCCCGGTCCAGCAGCGGCACGGGATCGTCACCTTCCGGCACCGGGAGATCAACTCCAACGACCTGGGCTTCATCCTGGCCGCCGACGGATTGCTGGTGCGCGCCGACGAGCACTGCCAGGCCCCCGAGGGCGAAAAAACCTCTTCGGTACGGGTGAGCTTCCACGTCTACAACAGCCCGGAAGAGGTGGACCGTCTCCTGGACTGCCTTCGCCGTCTTCGCTGAGCTTCCCGCATTTTTCGTGATACAACGTCTTTCGTGCTTCTGGATCCGGTCGGTGTCGCGGCGAGGCGCGCCGGCTGGGACGAGGCGATGGCCGGCTTCCTCCCCGGCCACGACTCCCTCGAACGCGCCATCGCCACCACCACCGAAGCCGTCCTCGGCCGCCCACCGGCCCGCGTCCTCGACCTGGGCGGCGGCCCCGGCCGATTCGCCGAACGCCTGTCCACCCGCTGGCCCGCGGCCCGGATCACCCTGCTCGACCTGGACCCGGTCCTGCTCGCCCTGGCCCGCGCCGCCCTGCCCCACTCGGTGTCCGTCATCGGCGCCGACCTGACCTGCCCGTCCTGGCCGTCCGCGACCGGAGCCGGATACGACCTGGTCACCGCCGTGATGGCCGTGCACTACCTGGACGCCGCCCCGATCCGTGACCTGTACCGCCGGGCCCGCGACATCCTGGCCCCCGGCGGCCTGCTCGTCATCGCCGACGTGATGCCCGACGACGGCCTGCCCTCGGCGATGAACGCCCTGATCCCACCCGCAGGCTCGGCTCCGGGGTCGGCCGTGGGGTCGGCTGCGGGGGCGGCCGCGGGGGCGGCCGCGGGGTCAGCTGCGGGGGCGGCCGCGGGGGCGGCCGACGCGTGGTCCCGCTGGTGGGCCGCCCTCCGGGAGTCGCCGTCGCTGCGCCCGCTGCTCACCGAGCGGGCCGAGCTGTTCCGGGATCGGCCACCGGCGGAGTTCACGGCGGGGGTGGCGTGGCACGCGGTGGCGGCTCGGGAGGCGGGTTTCGGGGAGTGCGGGCTGATCTGGCGAGAGGCCCGGCACGCCGCCCTGGCAGCCCTCACATAGCCGTCCCCGCAGCACTCCCGCCGAACCGGCGCCGACAGCCCCGCGCCGACAGCCCCGCACCGACAGCCCCGCGCCGACAGCCCCGCGCCCGTCGGCCACGCAGCGCCCGGCAGCACTGGCCACCGTCGCGCGGCCCGGCTGTCGCGCGGGACCCGGCTAGCTCGTGCGCGAGTCGCGCACCCCGCCCACCACGGCGTCCACCAGCAGGAACGCCACCAGCGTCACCCCGAGCAACGGCATCGCCCACCCCACGGCGAACACCACCGGCACCCCCACGACGATCGCCCAGGCCGGAAGCCCCAGCCACCCGCCCCGCGCCGGCGGGGCCCCGGCCATCGCGCGGCGCCGGTCGGCCCGGGTGGGACGGCGCTGCCACCACATCCGGTAGCCCCAGAGGATCACGCAGAGCAACCCGACCGCGAGCGCCGCGAGCAGCACCTGGTTGACCACGCCGAACAGCACGCCCATGTGCGCCTGTACCCCGAGCTTGCTGAGCTGGGCGAGCACCGGCCAGTCGGCGAAGTCGCTGCGGGCCACGACGGTCGCGGACGCCGGGTCGACGGCGATCCGGTCCAGGCCGACCGGCCACACGTTGTCGATGCCGGCGACCGTCCACGGCGCGGTGGCGGTCTCCGGGACGGTCAGTTCGACGGTGCCGGTGAGCCCGTTGTCCCGGGCGACCCGCACTACGGTGTCGGCCTGGGCCGGGTCGGCGAGAGCGACAGCCGCAGACCCACCGTGATGACCACCGGACGCGGCCGGGGCGGCCGCGCCGCCGAGCGCCGGGGCGGCGGCGACGTCGAGCGCCGGGGCAGCGGCGACGTCGAGTGTCGGCGCGTGCGCGTCGAGTGAGTCCAGGGCCGTGGTGAAGTTGCCGCCCGCGTACCGGGACCAGGTCAGACCGGTGGCGGAGAGCACGAGCAGCCCGACGCTGATCCAGACTCCGGTGGCGGCGTGCCAGCCCCGGGTCCGGCGGACGCCCTTCTTCGCGGCCATGTCCGGGGTGAGGACGCCGCGCAGGGAACGGCGCCGGCGCCACCAGAGGATGAGGCCGCCGAGCGCGAGCACCCACAACCAGCTCGCCGCGAGCTCGGAGTAGTGCCGGCCGAGGTCGCCGAGGTGCAGGTTACGGTGCAGGTCGTCGAGCCAGGTGGTGACGGGTGTCGACCCGTACCATGTGGTCAGTTGACCTAGAGCCGTGCCGGTGTGCGGATCGACGTAGACGGTGTGCTGCTTCTCCTCGAGGTCCGGGAGCGAGAAGACCACGCGGGTGCTGTCCGAGCCGGATCCGGGCTGGATCGCGGTGAGCGTGCCGGCCGGGTGCGCGGCGCGTGCGGTGGCGATCTGGTCGGCGAGCGGGACCGTGGCGTTCCCGGCGGTGACCGTGAGCTTGTCGCCGTACAGCATCTGGTCGAGTTGTGGCGTGACCGTGTAGAGCAGGCCGGTCACGGCGACCACCACCAGGAAGGGCGCGATCAGGATCCCGGTGTAGAAATGCAGGCGCAGCAGCAGCGCGCCGAACCCGGACGCGCGCCGGGCCGGTCGGGCGGCGGGCGGATCGGCGAGTTCGAGCTGGGGCGGGGGTGACACGGCCATCGGCAGTCCTCGTCGTGGTCGGTGGCGCGGGGATCGGCGTCGAAGCCTTTGTCGCCCCCGACAGGAGGAAAGTTCCCAGCGAATCCTCAGCGGGAGCGCGAGTGAAAAAATCGTGGGAACCACGGCCCGCCGAGCGGCGACTAACGGTCGACCCCGAGTCTGAGGAAGCCGATGCGCGCCAGTATTTGCCCATGCACCAGCGACACGCTGAGAAGGACCTGCTGAACGAATGGACGACACCTATCGGATCCGCCGTACCGCCCGGCTGCGCGGAGGGCGGGTTCCCCGGATCGTGATGGCGCTCGCCGCCATGCTGGCCGTGCTCCTGCCCGGCGCCCCGGCGTGGGCGCACAACGCGCTCACCGACGCGAACCCGGCGAAGAACGCGACGCTGGCCTCGGCGCCGGAGAGCGTGAAGCTGAAGTTCCTGCAGAAGCTCAACCCGGAGTACACGGTCATCACGGTCACCGACGCGGAGAAGCGGAAGGTTGCCACGTCCGAGCCGAAGATCGACGGCGCGACCGGGACGGTGACGTTCGACGAGGGGCTCGGCAACGGTGTCTACACGGTCGCCTACCAGGTCGTCTCCACGGACGGGCACACCGTGAAGGGCTCCTACAAGTTCACCGTCGACGATCCGAACGTGATCGAGCAGACCGTGGAGCCCTCGGCGACGCCACAGAGTGACGCGTACTCCTCGCAGCTGACCATCAACGGCACGCCCACCCAGCTTCCCGCCGACGCCGCTCCCGCGTCGGACTCCGGCGGCTCGTCCACCCTGGCCTGGGTCGCCGGCGTGCTGATCCTGATCTTCGCCGGACTGGCCGGTTTCGTCGTCATCCGTCGCCGTAAGGCGTGAATTTCCCCCTGTCCATCGCCGTGAGGCCGGAAAGGTCCCTGATGAATCTCCGCCGTACCGCCGCCGTCTCCGCCGTGGCGGCCGCCTTCGTGCTGGCCGTGGCGTCCCCCGCCGCCGCGCACGTGACAGTCAACCCGAGCACCGCCACCCAGGGCGGCTACACCAAGGTGTCGTTCCGGGTGCCGAACGAGAGCGACACCGCGTCGACCACGAAGCTCGAGGTCAGCCTGCCGACCGACGCCCCGGTCGGCTCGGTCTCGCTCAAGCCGGTGCCGGGCTGGACCGCGACCACCGAGAAGTCGAAGCTGGCCACCCCGGTCGAGGTGCACGGCGCCCCGCTCACCGAGGCGGTCTCGAAGATCACCTGGACCGCCGCGAAGGGCTCGGAGATCAAGCCGGGCACGTTCCAGGAGTTCGACGTGTCGCTCGGCCCGCTGCCGAAGACCGACCAGATGGTGTTCAAGGCGCTGCAGACGTACTCGGACGGCAACATCGTGCGCTGGATCGACGAGCCCACCACCGACGGCACCGAGCCGGAGTCCCCGGCGCCGGTCCTGAAGCTCACCGCCGCCGGCGCCGAGGCCACCGGGACCGCCCCGTCGGCCGTCGCGGTGGCTCCGGTGGCCGCCGAGTCGGACGACAGCGACTCCGGCAGCGGCACCGCCTGGGGCATCGCCGGTCTGGTGGCCGGGCTGGCCGGTCTGGTGCTGGGCCTGCTGGCCTACCGCAAGGCCGCCACGAAGCCCTAGCCTCCACCGTTCCCCGATCTTGGCGATGCGGAAGTCGCCAAGATCGGGGCGTGGGGTCAGCGGGAGGCGCTCAGCGGGAGGGCGCGGACCAGCATCCGGTGCGAGCGCCAGCCCGGGAACGGCACCAGGTCACCGACGTGCTGGAAGCGCAGCCGCTGCAGCGCGTGCCAGACCCGCGTGTTGGTCTCCGTGACGGCGAGGCAGACCCGCTCCTCGGAACGCTTTTCGAGGAGGTCGTTCATCATCCGTACGCCGAGCCGGTGCTTACGGAACTCGGGCAGCACGAACGCCTCGCAGACCGCGAATGTGCGCCCCTCCCACTCGACCGCGAGCTCCGGATCCTGCGCGTCGGTGAGGTCGCGCCACCACAGCGTCTCGGCCGGCAGCGGGCAGCCCATCACGGTTCCGACGATCTCGCCGTCGACGTAGCCGACCGCGGCCTCGAAGCCGGGCGCCTCGGCGGTCCAGCGCAGCCGGTCCTCCAGCGACGGGTCGCTGTGGTCGACCAGGTGCAGGTCGGCGGCGTGCACGCGCCGGTAGACGTCGGCCAGCGCCTCCAGGTCGACACGGTCGGTGATTTCCACGGCGCTCTTGACGCCGTCTACTTCCAGAGACATGTGAGCCTTCCCAGATAAGGTAAGGCTCACCTAATCAAAAAGGGCCCGCACAGGCAACCCACAGGTAACTTAGGTCTCGTCAGCGGCGAGATCCTCGGGTGCGCGCATCCGCCAGGCATCGGTGATCAGCTCGTCGAGGCGGTCCGCCGAGACCTCGGGCAGGCGCAGCATGACCAGCGGCAGTCCGTCGTAGCCGGGCGTCGTGAAGAACAGCGCCGGCTCGCCGAGCAGCAGGGCCTGCTTCTCCGCCTCGTCGCCCACGTAGAGGACCGCCACGTCGGTGCGGATCCGGCGCGGCTTTCCGGGCATTCTTTCCGGGTACGACCAGACGAAGCCCCTGTTGCCCACCCGGAAATCGAAGCCGTCACTGTCGATCTCGACGACCCCGGGCAGCGCCAGCGCGAGGCGGCGCACATCGTCCGCGTCTGCCACTGATGATCCCCCTCACACCGCGACCTTGCGTGACTCACATCTTGCCGTCAGCCACTCGAGCAACTAATCTCCGATCTAATAAATAGGAAATGCAGGTTCGGTCGGCAAGGCAGCCGATGCTCCCGGGGCACGTATCCACCCCATCCACCACTGGCGGTAGAGACATGCAGAAACTTCTCCTCCTGGCCCTCGTCGGCCTGGGCGCTCAGCTCGTCGACGGTTCCCTCGGCATGGCGTACGGCGTCACCTCCACGACGCTGCTGCTCGCGATCGGCACCAACCCGGCCGCCGCGTCGGCCACCGTGCACCTCGCCGAGATCGGCACCACGCTGGTCTCCGGCTTCTCGCACTGGAAGTTCGGCAACGTCGACTGGAAGGTCGTCCTGAAGATCGGTGTGCCGGGCGCCGTCGGCGCGTTCGCCGGCGCGACGTTCCTCTCCAACCTGTCGACCGAGACCGCGGCGCCGCTCATGGCGATCATCCTGCTGGCGCTCGGCCTCTACGTGTTCCTGCGCTTCACGTTCCAGGGCCTGCCCCAGGGCCACCTCGGCAAGCCGCTGCGCAAGCGGTTCCTCGGCCCGCTGGGCCTGGTGGCCGGCTTCGTCGACGCCACGGGCGGCGGCGGCTGGGGCCCGGTCGGCACCCCGGCGATCCTGGCGAGCGGCCGGCTGGAGCCGCGCAAGACGATCGGTTCGATCGACACCAGTGAGTTCCTCATCGCGATCGCCGCGAGCCTCGGCTTCATCTGGGGCCTCGGCGACGAGAACATCGACTACGGCTGGGTCGCCGCCCTGCTGATCGGTGGCGTGATCGCCGCGCCGATCGCCGCCTGGCTGGTCCGGCACATCCCGCCGCGGGTGCTCGGCGCCGCGGTCGGCGGTCTGATCATCCTGACCAACACCCGGTCCCTGCTGCGCAGCGACTGGATCGACGCCTCCGACCCGGTCCGCTACACGTTCTACGCCGTGATCTACCTGGCCTGGGCCGCGGCCCTGGTCTACTCGATCAACCAGTACCGCAGCCACAAGGCGGAGGACGAGCGGATCATCGCCGAGGCGGAGGCCGCCGCTGAGACCCCGGACGAGAAGGCCTCCACCCCGGCCTGATCCGCCGACGCGAACGCCCCGGGAGCCGATCTCCCGGGGCGTTTTCCGTGTCCCGAGCGCCTAGTACTGCAACGGCACTCAGCAGGCGATACGTATCGATGATCGGCTCGTTGCCTGTTGTGTGACGTCGATCGAGTTTGATCAGTGGTCGAGTGAACTGGACCGGTTGCATGCCCGGTTCGCGGACCGGTTCACCCGCGCGGAGCCGCGGCGGCGGGCCCGGCAGTATCTGTCCGGGCTGGTCGCCGGCCTCGATCGTAAGAACGGCTGGACCCTCGCCGAGCAAGCCGGTGACCTGTCACCGGACGGGATGCAACGCCTGCTGCGGTGGGCCGACTGGGACATCGACGCCGTCCGAGACGAGGTCCGGGACTACGTGATCGAGCACCTCGGTGATCCGAACGGTGTGCTGATCATCGACGACACCGGGTTCCTGAAGAAGGGCGTGAAGTCCGCCGGGGTCGCCCGGCAGTACTCCGGAACCGCCGGCCGGATCGAGAACTGCCAGGTCGGCGTCTTCCTGGCCTACCGCTCGACGCGCGGGCACGCGCTGATCGACCGGCAGTTGTATCTGCCGGCGGCGTGGACCGATGACCGGGATCGCTGCCGGGCGGCAGGGATCCCGGACGAGGTCGGCTTCGCCACGAAGATTGAGATGGCCCGGCAGATGCTGCAGCGGGCGTTCACCGCGGGGGTTGCGGCGGCGTGGGTGACCATGGACGAGGCCTACGGTCAGTCGAAAGCGTTGCGGGTCTGGCTCGAAGAGCACGACCAGCCGCATGTGGTGGCGACCCGCTGCAACGACGACGTGGTCACCACCAGCATGGGCCGCGCCCGCGTCGACGAGCTGATCGCATCGCTGCCGGGCCGGGCCTGGTCGCGGATCTCGGCCGGTCCCGGGGCTCACGGACCGCGGGAGTATTGGTGGGCGCGGATCCCGATCCGCATCTGCTGGCGGCCCGGGCGTGGGCACTGGCTGCTCGCCCGGCGCAGCATGAACACCGGGGAGCTGGCCTACTACGTCTGCTACGGCCCGCGGAAGACCCGGCTGATGGACCTGGCCCGCATCGCCGGCACCCGATGGGCCGTTGAGGAATGCTTCCAGCAGGCCAAAGGTCAGGCCGGCCTCGACGAATACCAGGTCCGGGACTGGCGGGCCTGGTACGCGCACATCACCTTGTCGATGGCCGCTTACGCCTGGCTCGTCGTCGCCCGGACCCAGACCGCGCAACAGCAAACAGCACCGGTGACGACATGATGATCGGCTACACGGTACCGGAGATCCGGCGCCTGCTCGCCGCACTGTTCGTCCGCCACCACCAGCCCAAACACATCTGGTGGTGGTCACGCTGGCGACGACGACGCCAACACCAAGCCCGCCTCAGCCACTACAAACGCCGCGGCTACCCACTCAGGTGAAGTGCCGTTGCAGTACTAGAAGTCGTCGTCGAAGCTCACGGATCCGGTCACACCCACCTGGTACGCCGAGACCCGCCGCTCGAAGAAGTTGGACAGCTCCTGGACGTCCTGCAACTCCATGAAGGCGAACGGATTCGTGCTGCCGTAAATCGGCGCGATGCCGAGCGCCGCGAGCCGCCGGTCCGCCACGTGCTGCAGGTACTCCCGCATGTCACCCAGCGACATCCCGCTGACGCCCTGTTCGAGCAGGTCGGCGGCGAACTGGACCTCGCACTCCACGGCCTCGGCGAGCATGTCGCGGACCTGCTGCTCCATCTCCGCGTCGAACAGGTCCGGCTCCTCGGCGCGCACCTGGTCGACCACGTCGAACGCGAACGCCATGTGCATGCTCTCGTCGCGGAACACCCAGTTCGTACCGGACGCGAGTCCCTGCAGCAGGCCGCGGGAGCGCAGGAAGTAGACGTACGCGAAAGCGCCGTAGAAGAACAGCCCCTCGATGCAGGCGGCGAAGCAGATCACGTTGAGCAGGAACGCCCGCCGATCCGCTTTCGTCCTCAGCTCGCGCAGTTCGAAGACCGAGTCGATCCACTTGAAGCAGAATTCGGCCTTGCGGGCGATCGACGGGATGTTGTCGACGGCCGCGAACGCCGCCGCCCGCTCGTCCGGATCGGGCACGTAGGTGTCCAGCAGGTTCAGATAGAACTGGACGTGCACGGCCTCCTCGAACAATTGCCGGGACAGGTAGAGCCGGCCCTCCGGGGAGTTGACGTGCTGGTAGAGGTTGAGCACCAGATTGTTCGCGACGATCGTGTCGCCGGTGGCGAAGAACGCGACGAGCCGGGAGACCAGGTGCTGTTCGGCGGGCGTCAGCTTGGCCAGGTCGGCGAGGTCGGAATGCAGGTCGACCTCCTCGACGGTCCAGGTGTTCTTGATGGCGTCCTTGAAACGGTCGAAGAAGTGCGGGTACTTCATCGGCCGCAGGGTCAGGTCCATTCCGGGGTCGAGCAGCATCGGAGGTTGTTCACGACCTTCCTTGAGTGGCAATTCGGTGAGTTGAGGCAGACGGCCTTGGCCGTCGTGAATAACCTTCGCTACTGGCAGGCCTCACACGATTCGGGGTTTTCCAGGGAGCAGACTTCGGCGGGCGTGAGCGCCGGGATGACGCTTGGTGCGACCGAGACGGTCGCCTGCTGAATGCGGGTCGCGGGGCGCGACCGCAGGTAGTACGAGGTCTTCAGGCCGGCTTTCCAGGCGTACAGGTACATCGACGAGACCTTGCCGATGGTGGGCGCGGCCATGAAGAGGTTCAGCGACTGCGACTGGTCGATGTAGGGCGCCCGGGCGGCGGCCAGGTCGATCAGCGCCCGCTGCGGGAGTTCCCAGGCGGTGCGGAACAGTTCCCGCACGTCGGCGGGGAGCTCGGCGATGCCCTGCACCGACCCTTCCGCGCGTTTGATGGCCTCCCGGATTCCGGCGGTCCACAGATTGCGGGACTTCAATTCCCGTACCAGATAGGTGTTGATCTGAAGGAATTCGCCGGACATCGTCTCGCGCTTGAACAGGTTGCTGACCTGCGGCTCGATGCACTCGTAGCAGCCCGCGATCGACGCGATGGTGGCGGTCGGCGCGATCGCGACCAGCAGCGAGTTCCGCAGGCCGTGCGCGGCGATCCGCTCCTTCACGGCGGCCCAGCGCGCATTCTGCGACGGTTCCGCACCCCACAGGTACGGATGCAGATCGCCCTTCGCCGCGCGGGTCTCCGGATAGGCCGGATGCGGGCCGAACCGCTCGGCGAGAGCGGCCGACGATTCCAGCGCGGTCAGGAAGATCTCCTCCTGCACGCGGGTCGACAATTCCCGCGCCTCGGCCGAGTCGAACGGCAGCCGCAGCGTGAAGAACGCGTCCTGCAGACCCATCAGGCCCAGGCCGACCGGCCGCCAGCGCGGATTCGACGCGGCCGCCTGCTGCGCAGGGTAATAGTTGATGTCGATGACCCGGTCCAGGAAGACCACGGCCGTCCGCACCGTTTCCCGCAGCTTCTCCCAGTCCACCCCGTCCGCGGTGACGTGGGCGCCGAGATTGACCGAGCCGAGATTGCAGACCGCCGTCTCGGCGTCGTTGTTCACCTCGAGGATCTCGGTGCACAGGTTGGACAGGTGAATGACGTTGCCCGGCGCTCCGGTCTGGTTGGAGAGACGGTTGGACGGATCCTTGAACGTCATCCAGCCGTTTCCGGTCTGCGCCAGGGTGCGCATCATCCGCCCGTACAGATCGCGGGCCTTGATGGTTTTGACCGCGTTCTTCTCGGCGGCCCGGTAGGCCTCGGTGAACTCGTCGCCGAACAGGTCCGGCAGCATCGGCGCGTCCGAGGGATCGATCAGCGACCAGTCCTCGTCGGCCTCGACGCGGCGCATGAATTCGTCCGGGATCCAGTTCGCCAGATTCAGATTGTGGGTACGCCGGGACTCCTCGCCGGTGTTGTCCCGCAATTCCAGGAATTCCTCGATGTCCGGGTGCCACGGCTCCAGATAGACGCAGGCCGCGCCCTTGCGCCGGCCGCCCTGATTGACCGCCGCGACACCCGCGTCAAGGGTTTTCAGGAACGGGACGATGCCGTTCGACTTGCCGTTCGTGCCCCGGATCAGCGCGCCGCGGCCACGGACCCGTGACCACGAGATACCGATGCCGCCGGAGAACTTGGAGAGCTTCGCGACCTGGTGGTACCGCTCGTAGATCGAGTCCAGCTCGTCCTTGGGCGAGTCCACGAGGAAGCAGCTGGACATCTGCGTGTGCCGGGTTCCCGAGTTGAACAGCGTCGGTGAGCTGGGAAGATAGGCCAGGCTGGACATCAGGCGGTAGAAGCCGATCGCCTCGCCCGGGGTCTCCGAGAGGCCGCAGGCGACGCGGAGCAGCCAGTGCTGCGGGGTCTCGATGACGGTCCGCTTGGTGGGGTGCCGCAGCAGGTAGCGGTCGGCCACGGTGCGCAGTCCGAAGTACTCGAAGCGCAGGTTGTTCGCGTCGTCGATCGCCTGATCGAGAACGGTCGCGTGCTCCGCGACGAAGGCGGCCGTCTCATCGCTGATCAGACCCTGCTGGTGCCCCAGTCGGATCGACTCGCTGAAGCCGGCGACGCCCTCCTCGCGGACCTCCTGCTCGACGAACGCCGCGAGCAGCCGGGCGGCGAGCCGGGAGTACTGCGGCTCCTCGCCGATCAGCTCGGCGGCCGTCTGGATCGACAGTTTGTCCAGCTCAGCGGTGGTGGCACCGTCGTAGAGCCCACTGATGGTCTTGGTGGCGACCCGCAGCGGGTCGACCTCGTCCAGGTCGGCGACCCAGCGCTCGACCGCCGTGACGATCTTGTTGACGTCGACCGGCTCGGTCTCGCCGTTGCGCTTGCGGACCTGCATCGTGTGCCGTCGTTGCTCGGTGTGCAGTTTCTGCTCGGTCTGCATTGCTCTCTCCTCGCGAGCCCATGGTCTCGGGCACGGGGAGACGCCACCGGGCGCGCGCGGCGGCCGGCTCACGGCGTCGGTCGTCCCACGCGACCGTCGACCGCCGCGCGCCAGGTGGCATGCGGCGCGCTGGCAGGTCTTCGGACTCGTGGGCGTCCTACGCGTTCCTACTGGCCGTCGCTTCCCAGACCTCGCGGTCCAGTGCTTCGTTGACGGCGGTCGTTCCCACTAACCGCTGCGGGGCAGTTCCGGACTTCCACCGGATTCCCTCTTGCCTCGGCGTCCGCTCGCGCGGGGCCGAACCAGCTGCGGGAGACACCATATCTGGGCGACCGTTCGTTCGCGCAACCCAACATGCTGTGTCAGTGATCTTCAGTACCCGGAGGTGCCATGATCCGCAGCGCGTTCGCGTCGAGGGCGATCCGCAGCGGCGTCCGCCCGCAGGGCTCACCGTCCACCTCGACCGCCGCCGGCCGGTCCGTCTCCAGCCACAGCTCGCCGACCGCGAGAAAAGGACGTTCATGGAGGGTACGGCGGTGGCCCGTCAACGCATTACGCGCCGTCTCGCGCAGCAGCTCCCGCCGGGTCGCCCCGCCCACCGGATAGGCCACCAGCAGCCGGTCGTCGGCATGCGCGTCAGCGGTGATCGGCCGGCCGGCGTGGAAACCACCGTTCGCCACGTACACCTGGTGGGTCGTGAAGACGATCTCGCGCCCCTCGGCGTGCACCGTCGCCCGCAGCGGCCGGTGCCTCCGCAGCAGGCCCAGCGCGGTGATCGGATAGGCGAACCGCCCGATCGCCCTCTTGAGCCGGCTCGGCGCGTTGATCATCACCTCGGCGGAGAGGCCGACGCCGACATGATTGGTGAACGGCATGTCACCGGCGATCCCCAGGTCCACATCGATCACCAGGCCGTCGGTCATCGTCGTGATCGCCGTGTCCAGATCGGGCGGGATGCCGATCGTCCGCGCAAAGTTGTTCGTGGTGCCGAGCGGCAGCAGACCGAGCGCCATGTCCCGGTGCGCGAGCATCCGCCCCGCCGTGCTGATCGTCCCGTCACCACCGCCGGCCACCAGCAGATCGGGGCCCAGGTCGATCGCCCGCTGCAGGCTCCGCTCGAGGTCGCCCTCCACGCCGTACGATCCGAGCAGCTTGAACCCGGCCGCCTGCAGCCGAGCGTGCGCGTCGTCGTAGAACTGCCGCCCTCGCCGCGACCGCGCGTTGACCACGAGCGCGGCGCGGCGCTCGCTCCGGATATCGTCGGTCAGCTGCTGCTTCGTCCGCACCGCCCGACCCTATCCGCCCAAGCTGAGCACCCTCCCGCGCCCGCCCACCGGTCCGCGCCGAGCCGTAGCCCAAGCAGGTTCCCGGGGCGCCGAGCCGTAGCCCAAGCAGGTTCCCGGGGCGCCGAGCCGTAGCTCACGCAGGTTCCCGGGCCACGGGGCCGTAGTTGAGGCAGGTTTGGAGCCCGCGAGCCGTAGCTCAGGCATGTGATCAAGGGGTGACTGCCGGTCTGGACTACGGCTCGTCGGTCTCGGCCGTAGCTCAGACATGTGATCAAGCATGGATAGCCATGCTGGGCTACGGCTCGGCCCCGCCGGGTGCTCGGCCCCGCCGGGTGCTTGGCGCCGCCGGGTGCTCGGGCAGGCAGTGGTGGGCTCGGCCGTTCGGGGGATGAGGGCACACGTATCGCTTCCGTGCGCCCTCATCGACGCCCTGGCCGGGGTGTAAGCACACGTATCGCTTCGGTGCGCCCTCATCCCGGTCAGCGCGGGCGTCGGTGTGCTCGCCTCCACGTCGGAGGGACGGCTGGGCACCGGGCAGTGTCGGGGAGTGGATAACTGATGGTCATCGGCGCTGGTGGGCGGCGAGAATGGCGCGGTGGGGATCCGGGTGGGGGTGCTGGGGCCGGTGGAGCTGACCCGTGACGGTGTCCCGGTTCCGCTGACCGGTGTGCCGCAGCGTGTTCTGCTCGCCCGGCTTGCGCTGGCCGGCGGCCGGCCGGTTTCGGTCGCTGAGCTGATCGACGCGCTCTGGGAGGGTGCGCCGCCGGACAACGCGGTCGGCAATCTGCACAGTTATGTCTCCCGGCTGCGGCGGCACACCGGCGGCGACGTGATCCGCCGTGACCCGGGCGGCTACCGGCTCGCGCTGGAAAGCGACGATCACGCGACCGGCGCGAGGCGCGACGACGCGGGCCGGGTGGGGGATCACGCGACCGGCGAGAGGCCCGGCGACGCGGGCCGGGGAGGGGGCGGGCTGGACGTTGACGTTGTGGAAGGGCTTGTCGGGGTGGCTCGGCGCCAGCCCGCCGATCTGGCCGCCGCCACGCTCGCCCGGGCGCTCGACGTGTGGCGGGGGGAGCCGCTCGCGGACATCGCCGACCGGCTGGCGTTCGCCCCCGATGTGGCCCGGCTGACCGAGTGGCGCCGGCACCTGCGCGAGGAGTGCCTGGACCGGCGGATCGACGCGGGGCAGGCGGCCGAGGCGCTGCCCGAGATCGAGGCCCTGGCCCTCGCGGAACCCCTGCGTGAGCGGCCACATCTGCTGCTCATGCGCGCCCTGCACGCGACCGGCCGGGCGGCGGAGGCGTTGACGGTGCTCAGGGCGTACCGGGAAAGGTTGTCGGAGGACCACGGCCTGGATCCCTCACCCGCCATGATCGACATGCAGCGGCGGATCCTCGAAGAGGATCCGGAGCGGCCTCGGAGGACGCGGAGCGCGAACCGTTTCTTCGGCCGCACCGCGGAACTCGCCGCGATCCGCGCGGCGCTCGGCACCGACCGGGTGATCACGCTGGTCGGCCCGGGCGGGGTGGGCAAGACGCGGCTGATGACCGAGGCGCTCAGCGGCGAGGAACTCGTCGTGGAGCTGGCCGAACGCTCGGTTCCGGCGGATGTCGCGGCCGCCGTCGCCGGGGCGCTGGGCATGCGGTCGGCGCCGCGAGGCGGTGTCACGGCGCTGGCGGAGCGGCTCGGGGCGAGCCCGTCGGTGCTCGTGCTGGACAACTGCGAGCATCTGCTCGACGCGGTCCGGGTCCTGGTCAGCGAGCTGATCGCCCGGTGCCCGGAGGTGCGGGTGCTGGCCACGTCGCGTCAGCGCCTGGATGTGGCGGGGGAGCGGGTCGTCCGGATCGGCCCGCTGCCGGCTTCCGACCGGGTTGCGCTTTTCTGCGATCGCGCGGCCTTGCTGCGTGCGGATTTCCGGGACGATTCGCGTACGCGTGAGCTGGCCGCCCAGATCTGCGAGCTGGTCGACGGCTTGCCGCTGGCGGTGGAGCTGGCGGCCCGGCGGGAGGCGGTGTTCGGCCTCGCGCATCTGCGGGACCGGCTGGGCGCGGGGCTCAACGTGCTCGATCCGGCTCGTGGGGGCGATCGGGCCACCGGGGTCTCGGCGACCGTCGAATGGTCGTACCGTCTGCTGGACCCGGCGGCGCAACGCCTGCTGGACCACCTCGCGGTGTGCCGGGGTGGCTTCGGCCTGGACGCGCTGCCCTACTTCCAGGAGGACGCGGAGCCGCTGCTCGCGGAGCTGGTCGACGCCTCGCTGGTGACCTGTGATCTCAGCGGGGAGCAGCCCCGGTACCGCCTGCTGGAGACCGTGCGGCACGTCGGCATCGGTCATCTCGGACCGGACGGGGAGCGGCAGGCCCGCGCCGCGCACGCCCGGTGGATGTCGGACCTGGCGCGGGAGCTGGTCCGTCGCGGCCGGGACCGGGATCCGTGGACCACGCCCACGCTGCGCCGCGAGGTGGCGAACCTGCAGGAGGCCCTGCAGTGGATGGGCGGCCACGACGAGGAGGCCGGTGCGCGGATGGCCGCGCTGCTCGCGGTGATCAACTCGGATGCGCCGGATCCGGGACTCACCGAGCAGCTGGCCGGCTGGAGACCGGACCGGGTCGAGACCGAGAGCGATGTGCTGCGTGGTCTGGCCGCCGGCAACGCGGAGTGGCTGCGCGGCAACCTCGCCGAGGCGGACCGGCTGCTCACCGCGGTTCTCGACCGGATGCCCGGCGATCATCCGCTGCGCTGGGGCGCGCTTGTCGTCCGGATCTCGAACGCGATGTTCGCGGGCCGGGCCGCGGACGTGCGCGCCGACGCCGAGCGGATGGCGACCGATCCGGGCGCGCCGCGCTGGGCCCGCGCGACAGGGATCTGCTGTGCGGCGCTGATGGACGTGTACGGCGGTGACCCGGACACCGGCCTGGCCTGGCTGGACCGGTACGCCGAGCACCTGAACACCGACGGTCTGGACGGTTTCGTCCCGTTCACCCGCGGTGAGCTGATCGCCGCCCGTGACCCGGCGGGGGCGCTCGCCTGGTACGACCTGTCGATCGCCGCGAACGACCGGGTGAACCAGGTCTACGGCGGCAACGTGGCGCGGGTGGCGCGGGCCGCCGTGCTGATCCGGCTGGGCCGGCACGACGAGGCCGTCACCGCCTGCCGGGAGACGATCGTGGCGGTCCGCAACGCGAACATGACCGCCCAGGTGTGGACGATGGCGCGGCTCGTCGCCGAGCTGCTCGCCGCCCTGGGTGATCCGGAGGCGGCCGCCGCGCTGGTGGCGGCGGCGGACGCGGACCCGTTCGCGCCGGCGGTGATGGGCCCGGACCGGGAACGGCTGGCCCGGCTGCGCGGCCCGGCGCCCGTGACGATCCACGATCCGGTCCGGTTCTGCCTCCAGAGACTGGCGACAGGGGCTGGTATGGGATCAGCAAGGCATCAGCAAGCGCCGCCGCGCATCGTGAGGTCATGACGACAGACACACAGCAGACACCGACCGTCGACGAGGCCCGCGTGGAGGCCTTCGCCGGGCAGCTGATCACCGACTTCGCCGGCGCGGCGACCACCGCGATGACCGTTCTCGGCGACCGCCTCGGCCTCTACCGGGCGCTGACCGGCGCCGGCCCGGTCACCGCCGCCGAGCTGGCCCAGCGGACCGGCCTGCATCCGAGGCTGGTCACCGAATGGCTCCGCCAGCAGGCTGTCTCCGGGTACCTGACGGTCGACGGGGACACCTACGAGCTGCCGTTCGAGCACGCGCTGGCGCTGTCCGTGGTGGACTCGCCGGCCTACCTGGTCGCGGCCGGTGAGATCATCGCCGGGTACTTCCAGTCGCTGGAGAACCTGGAGCAGGCGTTCCGGGGCACCGGCGGGCTGAGCGGCGACGAGGTGCCGGGGTGCACCTACCACGGCATCGAGCGGTACTTCCGGACCGCGTACGTGAACCAGCTCGCCCAGGCGTGGTTCCCGGCCGTACCCGGTCTGGTGGCGAAGCTGGAGGCGGGCGCCCGGATCGCGGACGTCGGTTGCGGGCACGGGTTCGCCAGTCTGCTGATCGGCCGCACCTGGCCGGCGTCCACGGTCGCCGGGTTCGATCTGCACGAGCCGTCGGTCGCGACCGCGCGGGCCCGGGCCATCGAGGCGGGCAGCCCGCCGAACGTGTCCTTCCACGTGGCGGACTCGGCCGCGCTGGACGGGCACGGCCGGTTCGACGTGGTGGTCTTCTTCGACGCGCTGCACGACATGGGCGACCCGGTCGCCGCGCTGCGGGCCGCGCACGCGGCGCTGAACCCTGGCGGCATCGTGGTGGCGGTCGAGCCGTGGTCGGCCGACGACTGGACCAGCACGATCGGGATGCCGATCACCCGCATCGGGTACGCCTCGTCGACCGCCCTCTGCACCCCGACCTCGCTCGGCCAGCCCGGCGCCTACGGCCTGGGCACGCTCGGCGGCCCGTCCCCGCGGCTGGACCTGCTCGCCGCGGCCGGGTTCGCGGATCCGATCGTCGCCGCCGACACCGGCTTCAACCTGGTCGTCTCCGCCACCAAGATCTGATCATCGGGTACGGGCTGATCCGGCGCGCCGGGTCAGCCCGCCGAGTCGTCCGCGCCGCCGCAGATGTAGTTCGGCTCGGCGTCGTATTTCCAGGTGAACTTCTCCCGCTTGACGACCTTGCCGTCCCGCTCGAACAGCCGGTACGCGTCCTGGGTGAAGCCGGGCAGGCCGCCCGTGGCGATGCAGCTCGGACCGGCCGGCAGGGTGATCGTCCGCGGCGACGTGATGTTGCGCCGCCTGCTCCACTCGGTGGACACCTTGTCCCACACCTTGGTGCTCCAGACCGACACGGTGATGCTGTTTCTGGTCCAGGCGGTGTCGAGCAGGACCCCGTACGGGCTGTCGTTCTTGAATTTGAAGTCCAGGTCCGGATAGAAGATCGTGGACTCGATGACGGCCGGGTACCTGTCGAAGTAGTACGAGTGCGGCTTGTGCTCGACGTCCTTGAGGCCGGCGTAGTACGTGGCGTTGAAGAGCGTCGTGGTGAACTGGGAGACGCCGCCGCCGACGCCCGGGGTCAGCTTGCCGCCGAGGATCACCGGGGCGTCCTGGTAACCCTGCTGGTAGCCGCGCTCGCCGGTGTGCTTGTTCAGCGAGAACGTCTCGCCGGGCAGCACCAGCGTGCCCTCCACCTGCTTCGCGGCCTGCACGATGTTCTGGCTGCGCGGGGAGGAGAGCCCGCCGGTGAACTTGGTGGTGAACGTCGAGACCTTCTCCTTGACGCCGAGTTCGCCCAGCTCGGCGGCGGTGAGTTCGGGTTCCGCGCGGGTCACGGTCGCGGCGATCGTCCGCTCGGTGGTGCTGCGCAGCGCGGTGAGGATCTCCGGCGCCATCGCGGCCAGGTCGACAGCGGTCCCGTCGGCGCCGCCGACGATCGACGGCTTGCCTCCCTTGAGGCTGAACCGGGCGTCCTTCGCCTTCTTCTCGACCTTGGCGAGCGGCTTCTTCACGGCGGCCCGCAGCTTCTTCGCGTCGACGCGGGGCTCGATCCTCCCGGTCTTGTCCGACGTCAGGACCAGGCTCTTCGCGATGGCGGACGGCGGAACCGTCACGGTGCCGGAGTCCGCGGTGATGGTGAGCGGCCCGGAGACAGCCGGCTCGGCCAGATCGGTCACCAGCTGGTCCACCTCGGCGGCGGTGGTGACCGGGTGCACCTCGACCAGCGGGACGGTGACCGCGCGGCTGGCCGGCCAGCTGTCCCGGATCGTGGCGGCGGTCCGGGCCGGGTCGAGGCCGCGGCCGGCCTCTGGGTGCACGGCCCGCGGTTTCACGCCGTCGAAGACCACTGCCGGTTTCGTCATCGGCTCGCCGATCGTGCCGAGCGACGTGCGCAGGGCCGCGTCCAGCAGGTCCGGGTCGACAGCGACGACCGGCGGCACCGCGCGCTCGCCGAACGGGGACGGGCTGCCCTGCGCCGCGGCGGCCACGGTGGCGTCGACGTCGACGACCAGGCCGACGTCGGCCGGCTTCACGCTGGCCTGGCGATCCTCGACCCGCACGGTGACCGGCTGGCTGAGCCGGGCGTCGGCGGCCAGGTGGGTGCGGAGCTCGGCGGCCGCTTCGGTACGGCTCAGACCGCCCAGCTCCGCGCCGAGAACCGTGACACCGAGCGGCACCTCCCCGCGGTAGGCCCAGGTCACGGCGGTGCCGGCGCCGGCCGCAAGGACCAGCACCGCGGCGCCGGTGATCAGCGCGCGGCGGCCCGTGCGCCGCGTCCCGGGAGCCGGCGGGGGCGCCGGGTCGGAGCTGTCGAGGACGTCGTGCGAGCCGGTGGGCTGCGCCGGCAGCCGCACGGTCAGCGCGTCGTCCACCGCGGGCCGGGGCTCACCTGCTGTGCTCACCGGGGTCCTCCTCGCCGCTCGGGCGGCGACCGCTCGGCCGCCGGGCCAAGGATGCTAGGGGAGGCTCGCTGGCGACAACCTGTGGGTCACCTGTGCGCAGTGGCGTTCAACGCGCCCCGTACCGTGCTGACCAGGGCTTCCCGGTCGAACGGCTTGGCCAGGATGGTGGATCCGGGCTCCAGGTTGTTGCCGTTCTCGTCGATCAGTGACTCGGCGAAACCGGAGACGAAGACGATCGAGAGGCTGGGCTGGCGCATCGCGGCGACCTTGGCCAGCTGCCGGCCGTTCATGCCGGGCATCACCACGTCGGTGACCAGGGCGGACACGTGCCCGGGGTGCTGTTCCAGGATGCGCAGGGCCTCACCGGCGTCGTTCGCGGTGAGCACGTCGTACCCGGCGCTGGAGAGGATCCGGGCCGAGACCTGCAGGACCGCCGCCTCGTCGTCGACCAGCAGCAGGGTCTCGCCGCCGGTCTCGTCCGTGCCGGTGGGCGACGGCGGCGGCGCCGGCGTCTCGGTGATCAGCGCGGGCAGGGTGAAGGTGGCGGTGGTGCCCCGGCCCTCCTGCGAGCGCAGGGTGAGCTGGCCGCCGGCCTGACTGATGATCCCGTGCGCGGTGGAGAGGCCGAGGCCGGCGGTGCTGCCTGCCGGTTTGGTGCTGAAGAACGGCTCGAACGCGCGGTCCAGGACGTGCTGCGGCATGCCGGCGCCGGTGTCGGTGAGGCTCACCGTGACCATGTCGTCCTGCGCCGACGTGGTGACGGTGACGGTTCCGCCGGACGGCATCGCCTCGGCGCTGTTGCGGACCAGGCTGCGCAGCGCCTGGCTGATCTGGGCCGGGTCGGCCTTGACGTCCGGGAGCGCGGGGTCGAGATCGAGGATCAGCTCGGCGTCGCCGGCGGTCTCGCGCAGTGACGGGGTGTCGTCGCGCAGCAGCGCGTTCAGGTTGATCGGGGCCGGTTGGATGATCTCCCGCCGGCCGAACGCGAGCAGTTGCTGGGTGAGCCCCTTGGCCCGTTCGCCGCCCTTCACGACGTGCTGCAGGTCGCCGAGCAGCGACTCGGCGGTCTCGGCCGGGACGGTGCCGTCCTCCAGCCCGTCGTTGATGGTCTCGATGGCGAGGTTCGTGTAGCCGAGGATCGCACCGAGGATGTTGTTGAAGTCGTGCGCGGTCCCGCCGGCCATCCGGCGCAGGCTGTCCAGGCGTTCGGCGTCGCGATGCCGGGAGTCCTCCTGCCGGCGCATGATCTCTTCGCGGAGCCGTTCCTCGGCGGAGACCAGGTCGGTGACGTCGTCGACCATCAGCACGCCGCCGGCGAGCCGCCCGTCATCGTCGTCGTGGATCTGCCGCAGGTGCAGCCGCAACCGCCGGGTGGTCCCGTCCGGCCAGGAGATCCGGTGATCGAAGCGCAGCTCCGCGGTCTCGCCGGCGCCGTGCAACAGGCTGAGCGCGGCGTCCTGCGCGGAGTCGTCGAGGCAGTCCAGCCAGCCCTGGCCGAGCAGGCTCTCCTGCGGCATCTGCATGATCTCGGTGAACCGCTCGTTGATGTAGTCGGCGGTGCCGTGCGTGTCCAGGATGCAGATGCCGACCGGGGAGGCGACGGCCATCGCCTCGAACCGCCGTTCGGTGTCGTGCAGGGCGCGGACCTTCTCGATCAGTTTGGCGTTGACCGCGTGCAGGTGGGCCTGGGCGAACTCCTCGTCGGCGGCGGGCGGCACGTCGATCAGGACCGGGCCCTGCGCCAGGGCGGTGTCGATCGCCTCCAGCAGCGTGTGCGGGTCCTGCGAGCGCAGCACGACCTGGCTCACCCCGCAGGCCTCGGCGATCGGCCGGGTCTCCGGTTCCAGGTAATTGGCGGTGTAGAAGATGACCGGCGCCTGAGCGGCCAGCCGGTCCGGGTCGGAGCGGAGCCGATGCACCAGCTCCAGCCCGTCGATGCCGGGCATCAGCACGTCGGAGACCACGACGTCGGGGTGGTGGACGTGGGCCAGCCGGAGCGCGTCGGCCCCGTCCCGCGCCTCGATGACGTCGTGACCGCGGTACCCGAGGAGCATCCGGACGATGTCCCGGTTGGCAGCCACGTCGTCGACGACCATCACTGTCGCCACGGCGTACCCCTTACGATGTGGTGTTTGTCCGTAATAAGGCTAAAGCAGAATTTATTCGCATGTAGGTTGACTCTGAATCGAGGGGAGAAGCGTCGTGCGCAAGGCCGCCTGGGTCCGGTACGGGCTGATCGCCGGCGGACTGGCCGGCGCCGGCGTGACCATCGGCGGTGAGCTGCTGCGCCGTGCGGGCCGCCGTCTCGACCAGTACTTCTACCTCGCGGCGATCCTCGAGCAGACCGCCACGCCCGCGTTCGTGAAGACCGTCAACGGCCGGTACCGCCTGGTCAGCGGCGCGTACGAACGCCTGCACCAGGTCCCCGCCGGAGTCGCCGCCGGCCGGTACGACCACGAGGTGCACCCGCCCGAGAAGCTCACCGAGTACCGCCGGCGCGACCGGATGGTGCTCGCCGCCGACGGCCCGCTCGCCTTCGAGGACGAGGTCGTCGACTTCGAGCGCGTCCGCCGGTACGTCACCACCCTGTACGCGCTCCGGGACCGGCGGAACCGCCCGTACGCGATCTTCGGGGTGAGCACCGAGGTCTCCGAGCAGAACCGGGCCACCCGGCAGGCGGCCAGCGAGCGCCGCCTCCAATCCGAGATCAACGCCCGTCTCGCCGCGATCGTCGAGGCGTCCCAGGACGCGATCGTCAGCAAGGCGCTGGACGGGACGATCCGGACCTGGAACCCGGGCGCGGAACGGCTCTACGGGTACACCGCGGAGGAGATGGTCGGCAACGACGTGACCCGGCTGCTGCCGCCGGACCGGCAGCACGAGGAGCGGGAGCTGCTGGCGCGGGTCTTCGCCGGCGAGGCGCTGAGCCGGTTCGAGACACGCCGGCAGCGCAAGGACGGCTCGATCATCGAGGTCTCGCTCAGCATGGCGCCGATGCGCGACACCGACGACTCGGTGATCGGGGTGTCCACCGTCGCGCACGACATCACCGCCCGGGTCCGTGCCGAGCAGCGCCTGCGGCTGGAACGCGAGCAGCTCGAAACGATCATGGGGGCGGCCAGCGACCCGTTCTTCACGATGGACGACGACGGCCTGATCTCGGAGTGGAACCGGCAGGCCGAGCACGTCTTCGGCTGGGGCCGCGACGCGATCATCGGCCGGAACGTGACCGACACCGTCCTGCCGGTGCGGTACCGGCCCGCGCTGCGCCGGCTGCTCGACGGCCAGTGGGACTGGCTGCTCGACCGGCCCACCGAGATGGCCGCCACCCACCGGGACGGCCACGAGATCCCGGTCGAGCTGACCATGTGGCGCATCGGCCACGACGGCGGAGTGCACTTCCACGGCTTCGTCCGCGACATCACCGCCCGCCGGCAGACCGAGCAGGCCCTCGCCGAGGCCCGCGACCAGGCGATCGAGACGGCCCGGCTGAAGTCGCAGTTCCTGGCGTCGATGAGCCACGAGATCCGCACCCCGATGAACGGCGTGATCGGGCTGACCGGGCTGCTGCTCGGCTCCGACCTCGACGAGAAACAGCGGCGGTACGCCGAGGGCATCAGCGCCGCCGGAACCACCCTGCTCGCCGTGATCAACGACGTGCTCGACTTCTCCAAACTGGAGGCCGGCAAGGTGCTGCTGGAGGAGGCGAACTTCCAGATCGGCCGGCTCATCGACGACGTGGTGTCGCTCGTCGCGCCGCCCGGCACGCGGGACGCGGTCACGGTCGGCGGCGTCTGCGACCCGCGGCTGCCGGAGACGGTCTGCGGCGACCCGACCAAGCTGCGCCAGGTGCTGCTCAACCTGGCCGGCAACGCGGTCAAGTTCACCACCGAGGGGCGGGTCACCGTCACCGCGGCGCTCGACGAGGGACAGAGCACCGGGCCGGACGCGGTGCCGATCCGCTTCGAGGTCCGCGACACCGGCATCGGCATCGACGGTGAGCGGCAGGAGGAACTCTTCGAGGCGTTCACCCAGGCCGACGCGGGCACCACCCGCCGGTTCGGCGGCACCGGGCTCGGCCTGGCGATCAGCCGGGACCTGGTGGAGCTGATGGGCGGCAGCATCGGCGTGGAGAGCGAGCCCGGCCACGGCAGCATGTTCTGGTTCACCGTCACGCTGCGGACCGCCCGGGACGATCTGGATCTCACCGAGCGGCACTCGCTGGACGGCCTGCGGGTGCTCATCGTGGACCGCGACGAGCAGGACCGGAACGTGCTCACCGACCAGCTCACCGGCTGGTCGATGCGGGCGGGGACGGCCAGTGACGTACCCGGCGCCCAGACCGCCCTGCGGGAGGCCGCCGCGGCCGGGCGTCCGATCGACCTGGTCATCGTCGACATCGGCACGGCCGAGGCGGACGGCCTGGACCTGGCCGGATTCGCCATCGCGCCGCCCGGGTGCCCGCCACCGAAGATGATCCTGCTCGCCGACGAGGCGCACCACCTGCCCGGCGAACCCGACCCGGAGAGCTTCTCGGCGGCGTTCGCCAAGCCGCTGCGGCAGTCCCAGCTCTACGACGCCCTGGTCGGTGTCCTCACCGGCGACACCGGGGAACCGGCCGCCGGCGCCGCGGGGGAGACGCCGACCGGCCGCGGGCACCTGCTGCTCGTGGAGGACAACGACATCAACCGGACGGTCGCGCTCGGCGTGCTCGCCAACCTCGGCTACAGCGCGGACGTCGCCGTCAACGGCCTGGAGGCGGTGGCGCTCGCGACCCGCCGGGAGTACCGGGCGATCTTCATGGACTGCCTGATGCCGGAGATGGACGGGTACGCGGCCACCGCGGAGATCCGCCGCCGCGAGCCGGAGGGCCGGCACGTGCCGATCATCGCGCTGACCGCGAGCGCCCTCGCCGAGGACCGGGCCCGCTGCCTCGCGGCCGGCATGGACGCGCACATCGCGAAGCCGCTCGTGCCGGGCGACGTGGCCCGGGTACTGGACCGCTGGACCAGCCGGCTGCCGGCCCAGGACGTCGGCACGGTGATCGACGAGATCGACAAACGGCTGGACCAGCTGCGCGGGCCGGACCCGGTGGCGACGGCCACCGCGCTGGACGGCCTGCTCGGCGCGCTCGCCGGGAAGATCCCCGAGCACCTCGACCGGATCGCGCACGCGCTCGCCTTCGACGACGCCGCGCAGCTGCGCTCCGAGGCACACCAGCTGAAGGGCATCATGGCGAACCTCGGCGTCGGCGCCGCGACGCTGGCCTGCGGGCGGCTGGAGGACGACGCCCGGGCCGGCGATCTCGACGCGGCCGTCGCCTCGTTCGCGCACGCCCGCCCGCAGGTGGCGACGGTGGGCAGGGCGGTGGAGCGGATCCGGCGCCGGTTCAGCGAGGAGACGGCGGCGCCGGTGTCCTGACGGCCTCCCGGCGGTTCGCCACCAGGCTGGTCACGGTCACCGTGGTGAGGGCCAGGGCGATCACCACGAGGGAGAGCTCGGTGGGGATGTCCGGCACCTGCGGCCAGACCTTGTGCGCCCAGTGCAGCACCAGCTTCACGCCGATGAACGCGAGGATCACCGCGAGCCCGTAGTCCAGGTGCCGCAGCTTGCCCAGCGCGTTGCGCAGCACGAAGTAGAGCGCCCGCAGGCCGAGCAGGGCGAACGCGTTGGTGGCGAAGACCAGGTACGGATCCTCGGTCACCCCGTAGACGGCGGGCACCGAGTCGACGGCGAAGACCAGGTCGGTCACGAAGACGGCCACCACCACGAGGGCCAGCGGGGTCAGGGTGCGGCGGCCGTCCAGGCGTACGGTCAGGCGGCCACCGTGGTAGTCGCGGGTCACCGGCATCATCCGGCGGAGCAGCCTGACGCTGCGCATCGAGTCGATGTCGACGTGGTACTCCTCGTCACGGACCGCGTCCCGCATCACCTTCGCGGCGGTGAGCAGCAGCGCCGCGCCGAAGAGCAGGAACGCCCAGGTGCCGGTCTGCAGGACCGCAGCGCCGGCCGCGATGAAGATCGCCCGCAGGACCAGCGCGCCGACGATGCCGTAGAGCAGCACCCGCTGGGCCAGCTGCGCCGGCACCGCGAACGCGGCGAGCAGCAGCATGAAGACGAACAGGTTGTCGACCGACAGCGATTTCTCGACGACCCACCCGGTGTAGAACTCGACGGCCGGCTTCCGCCCGTACACCTGCCAGAGAAGGACCCCGAACGCGCCCGGAAGCGCGAGATAGAAGAGTGACCAGCCGACCGCCTCGCGCATCGCCACGTCGTGCGGGCGGTGGGTGATCGCGAAATCGGCGGCCAGCAGCGCCAGCAGCACGACGATGGTGATCGCCCAGAGCTGCGGGGAAGCAATGGTGGACAGCGACGACAAAAGAGCCTCCTCGGACATGCGTCATCGTCCGAGGTCTCCCTCACCCGCCGGCAATCGGCGGGCAGCGCACGGGGGCACACAGGGGTGCCCGTGATGACCGCCACGCTTCGCTGGAGGTACTCCCCTCACCGCCCACCCTAGGCAGAATCGGGCCCGAGCGACATGCCAACCACCCGGTTCCGCGAATCCGGTTGACGGGCCCGATCCGGCGCGCGACCGTGTAGCCAAGACCGTTGTCCCAGCTAGCGAGCGGTACCGAGGAGGTTCCGCATGTTGCTCGACATCCTGGTCGGCACGGTGGTGATGGTCTGTCTTTTGGTCAGCAGCATCGCGTTGCTGCCGCCGCCGGCGCGCCACGGGCGCGGCCACGGCCACCACCGAGCCGCCTTCCACTTCCATTGGCCGCACTTCCGCCGACACAGCTAGACCCTTGCGAAACCACGCCTCATAGACTGCTCCGATGTCTCCGTGGCGGGCGATCACCGCGTTCGGCCTGGTCAGTCTCGCCGCCGACATGGTCTACGAGGGCGCGCGCTCGATCACCGGGCCGCTGCTCGGCACGCTCGGCGCGTCCGCCCTGGTCGTCGGCCTGATCACCGGGGCCGGGGAGGCCGCCGCCCTGCTGCTGCGGCTGGTCTCCGGCCCCCTCGCGGACCGGACCGCGCGCTACTGGACCCTCACCATCGCCGGGTACGGGCTGACAGCTCTCTGCGTACCGCTGCTGGCTGTCGCCCCGGCCCTCGGTGGCGCCGGCCTCGCGGTGGCCGGTCTGCTGATCGTGGCCGAACGGGTCGGCAAGGCGATCCGGTCACCGGCGAAGTCCGCGCTGCTCGCCGAGGCCGCCGGGCAGGTCGGGCGGGGTCGCGGCTTCGCGGTGCACAAGGCGCTCGACCAGATCGGCGCGTTCGCCGGTCCGCTGCTGGTGGCGGCCCTGGTGGCGGCGTTCACGCTGCCGGCGGCGCTGGCCGCGCTGGCGATCCCGGGCGCTCTCGCGATGGCGCTGCTGTTCTGGCTGCGCCCGCGGTTCCCCGCCCCCGACGGCCGGGACACGGCCATCGTCTCCGGGCGCCTGCCCCGCCGGTTCTACCTCTTCGCCCTCGCGATGGCCGCCTCCACCGCGGGACTTGTCACGTTCGGGCTGATCTCGTACCACGCCAGCGAATCCGGCGGTCTCCCGCTCGCCACCGTGCCACTGCTCTACGCCGCCGCGATGGCCGCCGGCGCCGTCGCGGCCCTGCTCAGCGGCCACCTCTACGACCGCTGGGGACCCCGGGTCCTGTACGCCCTGCCGGCGCTCGCCGCCGCGATGCCCGCCCTCGCGTTCGCCGGCAGCATGCCCGCGATCGTGGCCGGCACGCTGCTCTGGGGCGCCGCCGTCGGCGTGCAGGACTCCACCGTCAAGGCCCTGGTCGCCGACCTGGTCGCCGCGCCGCGACGGGCCACCGCCTACGGCGTCTTCGCGGCGATCCAGGGCGCGGCCGCGCTCGGCGGCGGTGTCCTCGCCGGCGCCCTCTACGGCTACTCGATCACGCTGCTCGCCGTGGTCCTCGCCGTCCTCCAGGGGGTCGCCGCCGTCCTGCTCGCCGTGACACGGGCGTGAACCGGGACGGGCAGGACTGCTCCCTCGCCGCACCGTCGCGCGAGTGACCGCCGAGCGCTACGACGTGCCGCTGCCTCGGCCATCCCGCATCGGTGAGTGTCAACGGAGAAACGGCGAGAAGGCTGGTCCGGCGCGTGACGGTGACCGACCTGATGCACATTTGATCGGGCGTTCCGCTCGTGGTCATGAGGTTGTTGCCCGGCCGATCGCGGCTGAATCTTCGCTGTGGGCATGCGCGTCGTGCTCGCTACAGAGTCGTTCCTTCCCGACGTCAACGGTGTCGCCAACTCGGTCGCGCGGATGGCCGAGCACCTGGTGCGCTCCGGTCATGAGCCGATGGTCGTCGCCCCCTCACCGCCCGCCGGCAGCCGGGCCGTCGGCGACCTGCCGTACCCGGTGGTGCGCGTCCGCTCCCTGCCGATGCCCGGGTATCCGCAGCTGCGGCTCGGGCTGCCCGCGCCCGCCCTGCACGCCGCGATCCGGGCACACGACCCCGACGTGGTGCACCTGGCCAGCCCGTTCGTTCTCGGGGCGTGGGCGCAGGCCAGCGCGAAGACGCTCGGGCTGCCGTCGGTCGCGGTCTACCAGACGGACGTCGCCGCGTACGCCCGCGCCTACCGGGTACGGCTCACCGAACGCATGGCGTGGCGGTGGATCCGCACCGTGCACAACGCGGCGACCCGCACCCTCGCGCCCTCCACCGAATCCGTCACCGCGCTGCAGGCGCACGGCGTCCGCCGGCTGCACCTGTGGCGGCGCGGCGTCGACGACGTACGTTTCCACCCGTCCCGGCGCAGCGCCGCGATCCGCCGGGCCCTCGCCCCCGGCGGCGAGGTGCTCGTCGGCTTCGTCGGCCGCCTCGCCGCCGAGAAGGAGGTGGAACTGCTGGCCGGCGCGTCCCGCCTCCCCGGCGTCCGGGTGATCGTCGTCGGTGACGGCCCCGCCGCGGCGTCCCTGCGCCGGGCCCTCCCGGGCGCGCTCTTCCTCGGCGCCCGGCACGGCAGCCAGCTGGCCCGCATCTACGCGAGCCTGGACGTGTTCGCGCACACCGGCCCGTACGAGACGTTCGGCCAGGCCGTCCAGGAGGCGATGGCGAGCGGCCTGCCCGTCGTCGCCCCGGCCGCCGGTGGCCCGCTTGATCTGGTCACCCACGGCCGGACGGGCTATCTGGTGCCGCCGCACGAGACCGCCGGCTTCACCGGGGCGATCGCGTCGCTGGCCGGGGACCCGTCGCTGCGCCGCGCGATGGGCGAGGCCGGCCGGGAGTCGGTCCGTGGCCGAAGCTGGTCAGCGATCGGCGATGAGTTGCTGGCCCATTACCGCGCCGTGACGACGGTCCCGGTGGCGATTCCGCTGCCACCCCTGCCCTCTCGAGCCTGACCCGCCCGTTACCTTTTTTGATCGTCCCCAGCCGAACCTCTCCGTCCCCGGCCGAGCCCGTCCGTCCCCGGCCGAGCCCGTCCGTCCCCGGCCGAGCCCGTCCGTCCCCGGCCGAGCCCGTCCGTCCCACGCCGGCCGTCCCGCGCAGCCAGGCGCGAGCCGTAGCCCACGCAGGTTCCCCGCCCGAAAAACCTGCGTTGTCTACGGCTGGCGGGTGCGGGCCGTAGCTGAGGCAGGTTCCCGGCTCGAATAGCCTGCGCTGTCTACGGCTCGCGGGTCCGGGCCGTAGCTGAGGCAGGTTCCCGGGCCGGATGACCTGCGCTGTCTACGGCCGGCGGGTCCGGGCCGTAGCCGGGGGCCGGGCGGGCGGTGGCTGGCCGGGGGCTGCGGGGCATGGCGGGCGGTGGCTGGCCGAGGGCTGCGGGGCATGGCGGGCGCGGCGGCAGTGGCGGCGGCGGGGCTATGGGGTGCTGGGACCGGGCGTGGCGGCGGCGGGGCCGGCTGCGGGACTGGGTCCGGTGGGGACGGGGCGGCGAGCGCGTCGTTTGTGGATTGCCACGCCGGCCAGGGCTGCCAGGATCAGCATGCACGCGGCGAACGGCAGGAAGAAGATCGTTGCCAGGCCGGCGCCGATGTTCGCGCCGATGGTGCCCGCGGTCAGGGTGGACCAGGTCAGGCCCAGGATCACCCCGGCGCAGGTGGGCGCAGCAGGACCATCCACCAGAGCACGTCCGCCTGCCGCCGGACGATTGCGCGGATCACCACGGTCAGGGCAGCGGCCGCGAGCAGTGCCGCCACGACGCCGGCCGTGGTCTGCTGGCCGGCGGAGAGGCCGAGGGGACGGATCACGTAGTCCAGCGGTACGCCCTCCGACTCCAGCAGCTTGGCCTGCGGGTTTGTCTGGTCGCCGGCCAGCCAGGTGGTCACCACGGGGACGGCTAGGGCGTAGACGAGCACGGCGTAGATCACTCGACGATCATCCAGTCGTGCGGCGGGACGGTTCCGGCGGGGAACGTGTGGGGCTCGTCGCCGATGTTCAGCAGGGCGGTGAGACGGTTCGTGCCGTCGGTCGACGTCAGCGCCATGGTGGTGTTCGTCAGCTCGCCGACCTCGGTGCGGGCGTGGGCCAGCCAGGCGTGCCGGCGTCTGATACCGATCAGGCGCTGGTGCAGCTCGAAGACCGGGCGGCCGAGCGCCGAGAACTCCGCCGGACTCGCCGGGAAGACCGGTCGCACGTCGTCGTCGCCGCCCGCGCGGTCCTCCTTCACGCCGCGGTACGCCTGTTCGTCGCCGTAGTAGATGCTCGGCGTCCCACCCAGCGTGAACAGCACCACGAGCGCATGCGCGAGGTGCCGTTCGTCGGTGAGCCGGCTGGCGATCCGGGTGACGTCGTGGTTGCCGACGAACGTCATCGGCATGCCCGCCGCGAGCACCTCCTGATGCCGTTTCACGGCCCAGGCCAGCTCCCACAGGTTCCGGTCGTTGAGGCTGCTCCAGATCGCTTTCCAGATCTCGTACTGCGTGATCCCGTCGAGGGTGCTCGCGGCCAGATAACCCGGGTAGTCCCCATGGATCACCTCACCGGCGAACCATGCGTCGGGATGCGCCGGGCGCACCCGCGCCAGCACATCACGCCAAAATTGCGGGGGTACGGCGTAAGCAGCGTCCAGCCGCCACCCGGACGCCCCGCGGTCCAGCCAGTGGTTCATCACCCGGACCACGTGGTCGGCGACCTCCGGCTCGGCGTGGTTCAGTTCGAGCAGTGAGCCGTGGCCCTCGAAGGCCGCGCCGGTGAGCCAGTGCGCGGGGGCGTGGAAGCCGCGGCCGACGTGGTTGAAGACGCCGTCGAGCAGGACCCGGATGCCGCGCTCGCGGGCCGCCGCGATCAGCTTGTCGAAGTCGTCGTCGTCGCCGAGGCGCGGATCGATCCGGAAGTGGTCGACCGTGTCGTATCCGTGTGTCTCGGAGGCGAAGATCGGGCCCAGCTGGAGGCCGTTGGCGCCGAGTTCCAGCAGATAGTCGAGCCAGTCGACGATCTTGGAAAGCCGGTGCTCGCCGCCGCCGAAGCCGTCATGGCCGCTGCCGCCGCCGAAGCCGTGGTGGCCGCTGCCGCTGCCGTCACCGGCGCCGGTGAGGGTGCTCTCGCGCGGGGCTCCGGTGAAGCCGAGCGGGTAGACGTGCCACCAGATGGCGTAGTCGATCCAGGGGTTCACCTGGCGAGCCTACTGCGCGCGGGCACTCCGGGCGCGGCGGCGGCGCGCGCGGGCACGCCGGGCCCGGCGGCGGAGGGCGCCGGCGGAAGGGGCGTCAGGGGCGGCGTGCCACGGGAGTCGTCGGCTGCGGTTGGGGGAGGTGCCGCCCGTACCCTAGAAAGATTCGTCCCTGGGAAGCGTGGGGCGGTCGTCGGGGATCGGGTCGGGCAGGTGGCCGGTGTCGGCGAGCCAGCGTTCGACGAGGGGCCAGTACCAGACGGAGGTGCCCGGCTCGGGTTGCGGGAAGGCGGCGTGGGCGGCGCGCCAGCGGTCCGCCTCGGCCGGTCGGACGCCGGTGCGGTGGGCGATCTGATGCATGGTGACCAGGGCCGGATCGTCGTGGTCGCGCTGGTCGGCGGTGGCCCAGACGCTGACGTCCGGCTCCTCCCAGCCGCGCGCGGCGACCGCGGCGAGCGTCGGCGAGGCGGCCCGGAGACGATCGCGGAGGATCTCCCGGTTGGCCTCGATGGTGTCCCAGACGGCGGCGTTGGCTGCCCGGATGCTGCCGTACTCACCGATGTGCCCGATGCCGTAGGGCCGGGTGCCGACCTCGGCCTGCCAGGTTCCGCGCGGGCCGGGCTTGACCGAACCGCTGGTCATCGACGTGAACTCGGGAACCGTGACCGGGTGACCGCAGTCCGCGGCCAGCCGGCAGGCGGTGATCACCTCGCCGAGCGGGGTGGGACGCGGGTCGCGGTGGATGGCGGCGGTGTGGACGGCGAGGCGGTCGGCCGGGTCGAGGCGCTGCCACCACAGGTCGCGGACGCGGTGCAGGAGGTCGTCGAGAGCGGGCACCACGACGGCATGACCGCCGCCGGGATCGGGACGCCGGGTCACCGTCAGCGGATCCCGCTGCCGGGTCACCGCCGCCGTCAGATCGCCGACCAGACGCACCACATGATCGGCGAGACGCTGGTCCTCGCCGGTCGGAACACGCACCACCATCGATCCTCCTCCCCGTATCGGAGAGCATGCACGCCGTGACGGCCCCCGTCTGTCCCTGAGGCTGTCGGGTGCGTAACACTTCACGGGGGCGCGATCGGCGCAACGGAGGTGGAAAGTGCCCAAAATCGTTGATCACGACAAGCGGCGCTCTGAGATCGTCGAGGCGTACCTGACGGTGGTCGCCCGCGACGGGCTGCCCGCGGCGACGAGCCGGGCCGTCGCGGCCGAGCTGCACGTCGGCACCGGCGCGCTCTGGCACTACTTCGACGGGTTCGACGCCGTGGCCGCCGGGGCCTACCAGCGGATAAGCGACCTCACCACGGAACGGATCGTGGCGGCCACCGCGTCGCTGCGCGGGCTCGACGCGTTCCTGGCGATGCTGCGGGAGATCCTGCCGCTGGAGAAGCGGACCGTCGACGAGGCGTACGTCGTGGTCGGCTTCTGGGGTCGGCTCGCCGCGAACAAGCGGATCGGCGAGACGCAGGCCGACGTGGTCGACGAGTGGCGGGCGATGCTGCGGCGGCACCTGGAGGAGGCGATCGAGGATCGGACGATGGTCCCGGAGACCCCGGTCGACGAGGTGATCAACGTGGTGCTGACGATCGCGGTCGCGCAGCAGGTCCACGCGGTGACCGACTCCGAGCTCGCCGAGCCGTCGCATCAACTCAAGATGGTCGAGTTCTGTCTGCTGCCATGGCGCTGCGTCCCCGGAGCGGGTATTGAGGGGTGATGGGTGACTTCAGGCTCAGCCGAAGGTTCGTTCTCACGGGCAGCTCCGGTGTGTTCGGGGTGGCGGTCCTCAACACGGTGACCGGGTGTTCGTCCGACCCCGCGTCCCCGTCCCCGTCCCGCGCCGCCTCGGCCACGCCATCGGCCGGTGCCGGAAACGTCGTGACCGGTGACTGGCAGCGGGTCAACCTCTCGTTCGTCTCCGTCTATCTGCTGGTCCGCGGCAGCGAGGTCGCGATCGTGGACACCGGCACGTCCAGCTCGCCGGCCGACATCGAGGCCGGTCTGAAAGCCGCCGGCTCCGGCTGGGACGCGGTGAAACACGTGATCGTCACGCATCGGCACCAGGACCACGCCGGTGGCCTGGCTGGCGTCGCCCCGGCGATCAGCGGCACCATCTACACCGGTGACGGCGAGGTCGAGGCGATCACCGCGAGCAAGCCGCTGAAGGGCCTCAAGGACGGCGACGAGATCTTCGGCCTGCGGATCGTCGCCACGCCGGGGCACACCCCCGGCCACATCTCGATCTTCGAGCCGGCGACGGGTGTGCTGGTGACCGGTGACGCGCTGAACAACATGGGACAGTTGACCGGGGCGAACCCGCAGTACACCACCGACATGGTGGCGGCCGCGGCCTCGGTGAAGAAGCTGGCGACGCTCGACGTGAAGGCGATCCTGCCGGGTCACGGCGAGCCGCTGACCACCGGGGCGAAAGAGGCGTTGCAGCAGCTTGCCGCGACGCTGTGATTCAGGTCTGCCTGTCTCCGGCCGATCAGCAGAGCGACCCGGCGGATGCGGAGTGAGTGTATAGGTGACGGAGATAGGCCTGACCGACCTGGTCGTCGGGGAGGAACTGGGCCGGGGCGCGTTCACGATGGTGCACCGGGCCCGGCGGGGCGACCGGTGGTACGCGGTCAAACGTCCTCTCGCCACCCCTGACGCCTACCCCGCGATCCGCGCCGACTTCAACCGCGAAGCGGCCCTGCTGGCCTGCATCGACGACGCCGCCGTGGTGCGCGTGCACGCGACCGGCGACCTCGACGGCATGCCCGCGCTGGTGCTCGAGGAGATTCCCGGCGGCACCCTCGCCGACCTGATCGCCGGGGGCGTGCTCAGCCAGGAGCGGGTTGTCGGGATCGCCGCGCACCTGGCCCGTGGCCTGGCCGCCGCGCACCGGCTCGGCCTGGTGCACCGCGACATCAAGCCGGGCAACATCATGGTCTCCGGCGACCGCCCGCCCAAGCTGATCGACTTCGGTCTGGCGCAGCTCGGCCGCCAGGCCCGCGACGACGAGGCGGCCGGCACCTTCCTGTACGCGTCACCCGAGCAGTCCGGGATGCTGAAGCGCCCGGTCGACGGCCGTTCCGACCTGTACTCGCTCGGCGTGGTGCTCTTCGAATGCCTCTCCGGCCGGCTCCCGTTCGAGGCCGACGACGTCGGTGAGCTGCTCCGGCTGCACCTGACCGCCCCGGTGCCGGACCTGACGGCGCTGCGGGCCGGCGCCGACCCGGCCCTGGTCGCGGTCATCGGACGGCTGCTCGCGAAGGACCCGGACGACCGCTATCCGGACGCCGCCGCGCTCCTCGCCGACCTGCGCGGATGCCCGGGCGGCGCGGCGGCCGAGCAGCCGGCCGTCAGCGGGTGGCCGCTGGTCGGCCGGGACGCCGAGGCGGACCGTCTGCGCCGCCGGTGGGAGCTGGCCCGGCAGGGGCAGGGCGGGGTCGCGGTGATCCGTGGCGGGGCGGGCTCCGGGCGTACCCGATTGATCGCCGAGGTCGCCGGCTGGGCCACCACCGACGGTGTCCCGGTGCTGCGCGCCACCGGCCGCCCCGGCGAGGCCACCCCGCTCGCGGTCGCCCGCGAGGCCATCGGCGGCTGGCTGGAGACGGCCCGCCGGATGCCGGAGGCGGAACAGCTGATCGACGAGGCGTACGCGGCCGCCGGTCCCGCGCTGCTCGGGCAGTTCCTCGGCGAGACCGACGAGGGCGAGGGCGAGCACGTGCTGGCCGCCGCCGTGGCGTTCGTCGGGGAGCTCGCCACCCGCTCCGGCGGCCTGCTGATCGCCATCGACGACGCCGACGACATCGACTCCGGCACCCGGCAGCTGCTCGTCAAGCTGGTCGAGGAGCTGCCGTCCCTCCCCGTCCTGCTGCTGCTCACGACCGCCGTCCCGATCCCGGCCGGCTCGTTCGAGGTGACATGCGCGCCGCTCGGCCCGGCCGACGTGGCGTCGCTGATCGCCTCTCGGCTGCCCGGCGCCCGGGTCCCCGACGAGCTGGCTCAGCACGTCGTGGCCCGCACCGACGGGACACCGCTCGCCGTGGTCAGCTACCTGCTCCGGCTGGTCGACGTGGGCCTGGTCAGCCCGTTCTGGGGCGAGTGGCGGCTGGACATGGTCGGCGCGGACGCGCTGCCGCCCGTCGCCGACGTGCGTGACCTGCTCGCGGCCCGGCTCGCCCGGCAGCCCGCCGAGGTGCTCGACTGCCTGACCATGGCCGCCGTCGCCGGAGTCCGGTTCCGGCCGGAGCCGCTGATCGACCTGGGCGAGCCGGACCGGGTGGTGGCCGCGCTGGCCGCCGGCGTGGACCGGCACGTGCTGGAGCCGCGTCCCGGCGGGCGCTACGCCTTCGTCCACCCGCAGCTGCGGGACCTGCTCATCGGCCGGATCGACGCCGCTGAGCTGCGCAAACGGCACGCCGCGATGGCCCGGGCGCTGGAACGGCTGCCGGAGGGCCTGCGGGACGAGGGACACGCGTACGTGGTGGCCCGGCACTACCGCGGCGCCGGTGACGCGGCCCCGGCCGCCGACCGGCTGCGCAGCGTGGCCGCGGCCGGGTTGCGGGCTTTGACCGACCAGGCGCCGGCCGAGGCCGTCGACTACCTCGCCGAGGCGGTCGCCGGTGACCCGGCGGCCGGCTTCGAGCTGCTGCACCCGCTCGCTCAGGCCTATCTGCGGGCCGGTCGCTACGGCGAAGCCGCCGCGACGCTGGACCGGGCGCTCGCCGCCGAACCGGACCGGCTGCGGCGGGCCCGGCTGCTCACCACCCGCATCGAGCTGCATCACACGCTCTGGGACGACGCCCGGGCGCTCGACGCGACCCGCGCCGCACTGGGTGAGCTGCGCCGGCCGCTGCCGGGCGCGGGACTGCTCGCGCTCGTCGCGGCGTTGTGCGTCGCGTTCGGCGGGGGGTTCGTCCGCCGTACCCACATCGGTTTCGGCACCGCACGGGGCCGCCGGCGGGAATCGCTCGCCGCGCTCACCGCCGTCCTGGACGCCGGCGGCTATGCCGCAGCCATCGGCCTCAGGTTGCGCGAGGCGGGCACGCTCGCTCTCCGGGCGGTGTACGCCGTGAACCGTCTCGGTCCCAGCCCGGAGTACGTCCGCGTGTACTCGCTGATCGGTTACGTGACAGCGGTCGTGCACCTGCGCGGCACCAGCGAGCGCTGCCTGCGCCGGGCCGGCCGGGTCGCCGCCGAACTGGGCGATCCGGCGCTCACCGCCTACGTCGAGTGGCTGCGCGGCTGCGCGCTGCTCTTCGGCGGCTACGACGACGGCACCGCCTGGGAGAGGGTGATCGCCCGGTACTCCCGCTGGTACTCGCCGGCACAGACCATTCCCGGGTACGCCACCGTGGGCCTGCGGCTGCTGCTGCGCGGCTACGTCGACGAGGCCGAGCGGGAGTACGACCGTGCCCTGCGCCACCTCGGCGACTCCGACCAGGCGCTCGGCACGTCGCTCGGCATGCTCAGCGTGATGATCCCGTCCGGTCAGAGCCGGTTCGGTGAGGCCGGCGCGGCGCTGAAACGGCTCCGCGAGGCGTTCCCGGACGGCACCGGAACCCCGGTGCAGCGCGCCAACATGCTCACTGCGGCCTGCTGTTTCCTGCTCGAACAGGGTGAGGTCGGCGTCCAGCTGGAAGAGGTGCTCGCCGAGTTCCATGCGCTGCGGCTGCGCGCCTCGGACCTGATGCCGCAGCACCGGTGGGTCTACGTCTATCAGGCGCAAGCCCGGCTGATCCAGCTGCGGTACGCGTCGGACACCGACCGATCCGAGCGGCTGCGGGCGGCCCGAGCGGCCGTCGCGGAGCTGGGCGAGGTCGGGGGGACGCCGCTGCTGCGCGCGGTCCACCTCAGCACCCGCGCCTCGCTGTTCTACGCGTCCGGCGACCATCAGCGCTGCCTGAAGGTTGCCGACGAGGCCGAGCAGCGGCTGCGCGGGCTGGACGCGCCGTTCATCCAGTACGAGGTGTTCCGGATCCGGGCCCGCGCCATGCGGGCCCTCGGCATGGCGAACGAGGCCGAGCGCCAGGCGCGGTACGCCCTCGCGGTGGCCGCCCAGCACGGGTGGGAGCAGCGGCGCCGGCAGACGCGTACCGAATTCGGTGTGGACGAGGGCGCCGGCACGCACCGCCGTACCGTCGCGGACCGCCGCCCGAGCGGCCGCAACCGGCACCTCGACGCGCTCCAGCAGATCGGCTCGGCGGCGGCGACGATCCTCGACCCGCAGCAGCTCGCCCAGGTCGCGCTCGACGAGATGCTGCGGATCCTGGGCGCGGAGCGAGCGCTGTTCTTCCTGGTGGATTCCGGCGAGCCGGTCCGGTATGCCGGGCGGGACGCCTCGGGTGATCTCGACGAGGACATCGCCTACGGCGCGACGCTTGTCCGGCGGGTCGCGGAGTCCGGTGAGCCGCTCGTGGTCACCGGCACCGACGAGGGCGCGGCGCTCGGCTCGCGCAGCGCCGTCGTGCACGGCCTGCGGAGCATCCTGGTCGCGCCGGTGCAGTTCAAGGGCCGGTTGATCGCCGTGGTCTACCTGGACAGCCGGCTGGCGCGGGGCATCTTCACCGACGACGACGTGGCGGTGCTGACCGCGGTGAGCAGCCATGTCGCGGTGTCGCTGGAGACGGCCCGGGCGGCGCAGCTGCACTCGGCGGTGCAGGCGGCGCGGGAGCAGCAGGCGATGGCGGAGATGCTGCGGGCCAGCCTGGCCGAGCTGACCGCGATCCTGGAACCGGACCGGGTGCTGCGGCAGTTGTGCGTGACGCTGTACTCCCAGCTGGGGGCGGACGCGGCGGTGCTGATCGGCCCGGCTGGTGACGTGCTGGCGGTGGAAGGAGTGTCACCGGACCTCGTGGGTTCCTCGGTCTCCGTGGACGCCTCGGACATCTCTTTCATAGGTGATTCGTCGATGATGGGGGATCTGCCGGTCCTTGCCGTACCGCTGCGTGGCCGTGACGCCCCGGCCGGGATGATCCTGCTCGGTGGCGCGGGCCTGGACGACACCAGCCGCCAGGTCGCCGCGGCCCTCGCCACACAGGGGATGACCGCCTACGAGAACGCCCGCCTCTTCAGCCGCGTGCAGGAGCTGGCCACCACCGACGAACTCACCGGCCAGCACAACCGCCGCCACTTCTACGCCATCGCCGGCGCCCTGGTGAACACCGCGGTGCGCCACGAGCGCCAGCTGGCCGCCGCGATGCTCGACATAGACAAATTCAAGAACATCAACGATACGTACGGTCATGGCGTGGGTGACGAGGTGATCCGCACGGTGGCCGCCCGGGTCAGGGAGAAGTTGCGCTCGTCCGACGTGCTGGGCCGTTACGGCGGCGAGGAGTTCGCCATGGTCCTCCCCGATCACGACGGTCAGGCCGAGGCGCTGGCCGAGCGGGTCCGGGAGGCGGTCTCGGCAGCCCCGGTGCCGACCCAGGCCGGCCCGGTCCGGGTGACGATAAGCGTGGGGCTGGCGCGCCTGGAACCCGGCGATGCGAGCCTGGACGAGCTGCTGGCCCGGGCCGACCACGCCCTGTACCGAGCCAAGGAGGCCGGCCGCAACCGCGTCATCACGGCCTAGACATGCAACCTTCCGGCCCTCCGCGGAGTAGATGGGGTGAGCCGTTGAAAAGGGGGCGTGGTGGGCGCAGCCGACTGGGAAGACCAGTTCGTCGACTATTTCCGCGCACGAGCACAACCGTTACGCCGGCTGGCCTACTCGCTGAGCGGTGACTGGCACACCGCCGAGGATCTGGTGCAGCAGACCTTCGTACGGCTGTACCGGCGCTGGCCCGCCATCCGTGACGAGACAGTGGACGCCTACGCCCGGCAGGCGCTCGTCAACGCGTTCCTGTCGCACCGGCGTGCCCGGCGGCGCGAGTCGCTGACGGCCGACCCGCCGGAGCGGGCAGCGGGCGGCGCCGACCCCGCCGACGGGCTTGTCGTGCGCCGCGCGCTGGCCGCTCTCGCCCCGCGGCAACGGGCCGCGGTGGTGCTGCGCTATCTCGAGGATCTGCCGGTCGCCGAGGTGGCCACCCTGCTCGGCATCTCCGAGGGCACGGTGAAGAGCCAGACCGCCCGGGCCATCCAATCCATGCGCGACGCCGCGCTTGTCAAGGAGTAGGCGATGCAGGAAGCGGACGTGCGAGAAGCACTGAAGACGTACGTGACCGAGGACGAGCCCGCGATGGGCCTCACCGCCGGAACGGTCCTGAACGCCGGCCGCCGGTCACGCCGCAACCGCCGGCTGGCCGGCGTCGCCGGGGCCGCGCTGGTGGCGGCCCTGGCCGGGGCGGGCGTGGCCGTCGTCTCCGGCGGCGGCTCCACCGATCCCGAGTTCGCCGCCGCCGGCGCCTGCCTGGGCCGCCCCGGGGCACGCCCGTCCGGGGCGATCGCGGCGGACCGGCCACTCTCCCCGGAGCTGGTGGAATGGGCGGCCACCTCGCTGACCTGCCATCTCGGCGAAGCACTGCCGCGCCTGCTCCCGGACGCGCGCTACGCCCCGGTGCCGGGCGTGCCGGTCGGCCCGCTTGTCGGTTTCAGCCACGGCGGCGAACCGCCGTGGGGCAACCGGGTGGACGCGCTCGCCCTGATCCGGGACCGGGAGGGTACCGGCGATCTGACGGTCACCGTCGGGGTCGCCGATCCGTCGGCGGCAGCCACCGCGGAGGACGAGTGCCGGCGCGAAACCGTGTCGCGGTGCACCGTCCGGAGCGGACCGCACGGCGAGACCGTCCTGGTCGGCACCGAGGCCGACGGCACTCCCGCCGACGCGCCGCGGGACATCGTCGTCCGGGTCTACCGGGGCTGGAGCGAGATCTACGTGCAGGCCTCGAACACCGATCGCCAGGCAGTGGACGGCGGCGCGCCCGTCGCTACTCGCCCCGAGCCCGTCCTTTCTGAGGACCAGGCCGTCGGGTTGGCCCTCTCGCCCGAGCTGTACCTCTTCTGATCACAGGTTCGTGGTGCTGAAGTGCATGTAGTCCTTGAGCGACTTCCACCGTCCGCCCCAGGCGAACCCGTTCGCGGTGAAGGCCTCGACGGCGCCGTTCTCGTGGACCATGCCGGGCCAGTAGTTCTCGCGCGCCAGCCACCTCTCCGTGTTCGGCGGGTCCAGGTAGTCGCCTCGGATCATCGGGTTCTGGCGGGGGTTCACGTCGACGGCCCGGCCGTAGGAGTGCTGAGACCACTTGGTCGTGCCCGCGACGAACCGGCACTCGTAGCCACTGGTCAGCACTGATCTGTCGGTCAGGCCGGGCGTGTTCACCGAGGCCGGCTGCATCACCATGATCGGGAACCGCCAGCGGTAGAGCTGCGCGAACGCCCGCTGGGTCGCGGCCACCAGGGTCTCGTGCATGATCAGGCTGCCGTTGTGGACCCGGCCCTGGAAGTCGATGTAGCGCACCCAGATCCGCCGGAGCTCGGCCGGCGGCACCGGGCACTTCCGGCCGACGCTCCCGTTGGCCTCTTTCTCGGTGACCGTCTCGGCGCGGGTCCGGAATTCCGGGAGCGGCGCCCGGGGCGTGTCCAGCCGGAGCATGCCGTCGGCCCGCAGCGTGTCATAGGAGCCGAGAGCGTTCCAGGCGCGCAGGTCGGAGACGCGAGCGCCGTACTTCTCCGCGACGCCCCACAGTGTGTCGCCGGGCTGGACGATGTGAGCGGCGGGCTCAGCGGCAGCCGGCGAGGGAACCGCGGGAAACAGGACAAGCAGCGCGACGGAGACAATTTTCCACACAAACGTCCAGGCTTACGAAAGAGTGGGGCAGCCGGGGCGTTATGGGCATTAAGTGACCCGCGTCACAGGTGGCAGACCTTGGAAGGGAAGATGCCGGCTGGCGCTCAGTGTTCCCAAAACGGGCGCCGGGCAGCACTGGTGACCAGCCGGGTGAGCTGAGCTGGCTCTCAGTGCTGCCGACGACGCCGGTCGACGACACTGAGAGCCAGCCCGTCGCTCATTCGAGCAACGCTCGCGTGACCTCAGGCCGGGTCCGCGGCCGGACCGGCCGGATCCGCGGCTGGAGCGGCCGGAGCGGCTGGAGCGGCCGGAGCGGCTGGAGCGGCCGGAGCGGCTGGAGCGGCCGAAGCGGCCGGAGCGGCCGGGCCCGGGCTCGACACGCGGTCCGGTGCAGGACCCGGATCGCCGTCGCCGGGAGGCGCGATCGACGGATCGCTCAACTGCTCCCGCATGTAAGACCAGATCACCGCCACGATGGCCGCCACCGGCACGGCCAGCAGCGCCCCCACGATCCCGTACAGGCTGCTGCCCAGCGTCACCGCCAGCAGCACCACCCCGGCATGCAGGCCCAGCCCCCGGCTCTGGATCATCGGCTGGAAGACGTTTCCCTCGAGCTGCTGCACCGCGATGATGATGGCGAGCACGATCAGCGCGTCCGTCCACCCGTTGGAGACCAGCGCGATCAGGACGGCCACGAACCCGGCGAACAGCGCGCCGACGATCGGCACGAACGCCGACACGAACGTGAGCACCGCGAGGGGCAGGACCAGCGGGACGCCGACGATCCAGAGGCCGATGCCGATGAACACGGCGTCGAGCAGGCCGACGAACGCCTGGGAGCGGACGAACGAGCCGAGCGTGGTCCAGCTGCGCTCGGCGATCGCCGGGACGTCGGTGGCGAGGCGGCCCGGCAGCTGGCGGGAGAGCCAGGGCAGGAATCGCGGTCCGTCCTTGAGGAAGAAGAACATCAGGAACAGCGCCAGTACGGTGGTGACCACCCCGTCCACGACGGTGTTGACGCCGGTGAGGGTGGCCGTGGCGATGTCGCCGATGCTGTTCTGCAGCCGGTCGATGGCGGTGTCGAGCGCGGAGTTGACCTGGTCGTCGCCGATGTTCAGCGGCGGTCCGGCCGCCCAGTCGCGGACGGTCTGGATGCCGTCGGCCACCCCGGTGGCGAGGGTGCCGGACTCGGAGGCGACCGGGACGATGATGCCGACGAGCGTGCCCGCGGCGATCAGCAGGAAGAGGATGGTGACGAGTGAGGCGGCGAGCGCCGGTGGCCACCTGTGCCGGCGCAGGAACCGTACCGGCGGCCAGGTGAGTGTGGTCAGTAGGAGTGCGACGACGAGCGGCCAGATGATCGACCACGCGTCGCCGAGCAGCCGCAGCACGACCCACGCCATCAGCAGCACGACGAGCAGCTGCAGCGAGATGAAGGCCGACGTGCGCAGCGCGTGGCGTGACTTCCTGGCGCTCAGAGTGGGGCCCATGTGATCACCCTAGGGAACCGCGGCGGCCAATGCGCGCTGACGGTGCACTGTGGCGGCAGCTGTTCCGGCCAGGGCGAGGACGGCGGCGCCGAGCGCGCACCACATGATCGCCGCGAGGGTGTGCGGCACGAGCCATTCGGCGGTCACCACGAGGACGGCGGTGGCCGCCCACAGTGCCGCCGAGGGCCACCGGGCGCCGGCCGCGACCTGCGCGTTGACCAGCACGAACACCAGCGCGTAACAGGCGCCGGTGGCGGCGAAGACGGGCGCGTACTCGGCGAGATGGGTGTAGTCGGGGCCACCGGCCAGGCGGAACGCGAGCTCACCGGCGACCGCCGAGGCGAGGATCAGCACGGCGCCGCAACCGGCGACGAGCGTGACGGCGATCGTGAGGGCGCGCCGGCTGCCCTGGGCGAGCCGGGGGAGGGCCAGCACGGTGACCACCTGCGGGGCCCAGAGCGCGCCTTTGGTGAGTACGGTGCCGACCGCGTACGCGCCGGACGCCGCGGCGGGCAGCACGTGCCGGGCGAGGATCAGGTCGGCGTACGACACGATCAGCATGGCGAGCGTCGCCGAGCAGGCAGTGATGATCTTCCGGCTCAGACCGGCGGCCTGCGCCGAGCCCGGCGGGGTGAGCAGCGCCAGCACCACGGGGATGAGCAGCGAGACCGCCGCCCCGATCATCATCGACGTGACCAGGCCGGCGCCGAGGAGCAGGCCGGCGATCAGTCCCCCGTACCGTCCGGCGGCGAGGACCACCATGCCGGCGGCGAGCCGCAGGAACCGCCCGGCGCCCTGTAGTTCGCCGAGCCACCGGCCGGCCGCGACGACCGTGAAGGTCTGCACGGCGAGCAGCAGGACGAGCGTCGGCGGCAGGTCGAGCAGGGGAGCGGCGATCGGCGTGATCAGGGCGACCACGCCGGCGCAGACCGCTGCGGTGAGCCAGCCCGCGGGTCCGGCGACCGCGCCGGGGTGGCGGGCCCGGTGCACGGCGACGGCGATCTGCAGCCCGGTGCCGGGAACGCTCACGATCGCGGCGATCGCGAGCACGGTGGCGAGCGCGCCGAGGTCGGCGGCGTCCAGGCCACGAGCGCCGATCACCGGTACGAGGTATCCGAGTGCGCTGGTCAGCGCGCCGGCCACCGCGACCGCTACGCCGGAGACCCCGATCTGCCGGCCGGTCGCGACCCGGGTTGTCATACCGTTACTGAGTCGGCGGCCGGGCGGCGGGCGGCGAGCTGCTCGAGTGTCATCCGGCGGCCGAAGGCGAAGAAGTACCAGCGCAGGTAGCTGGGCATGAACCGGCCGAGGTCGAAATGCGACTCACCGAGCTGGCGGTCGAGCCAGATGGTGGGGATCTCGGCGACCATCCGGCCGAGCCGGGTGGCCTTGGCGCTGAGCTCGATCCCGATCTCGAAGCCGGTGCGCGATTCGATGCCGACTTCGCGGACGAACTCGGTGTCGTACGCCTTGAAGCTGTTCGTGGCGTCCCGGGTGCCGACCCGCGCGAAGGTGTAGAGGGTGCGCCCGGCCCACCGCGACGCCAGCCGCTTGAACCGCGGACCGCCGACCTGCTGCCCGCCGGGCATGTACCGGGAGGCCGCCGCGACGACGACTCCCCGCTCGACGAGCCGGGCCAGTTCGTCGATCTGCCGCGGGTCGTCGCAGCCGTCGGCCATGGTCACCACGGCGACCGGCGCGGCGGCGGAGTCGATGCCGAACCGGATCGCGTTGGCCGGCCCGCGCCCGTACGTGTTGAGCACGGTCCGCACCCGGGGGTCGCGGCGCGCCAGCTCCTGCGCGTACGGCACCGTGGTGTCCTCCGGCATGTCGTGCACGACCAGGATCTCGGCGGGGAGCAGCACGTCACGCAGGATGCGTTCGAGGTGCGACACCACGCCTTCACCCTCGTTGTAGACCGGGATGACGACCGACACCCGCGGTTTCACACCAGAACCCCCTGTCCGGTCAGGCCCCAGATGTCGATCACGGGCTTGTCGACGTCGAGGTCGGCGTAATCGGCGTGCGGCGCGGCGATGACCAGCAGGTCGGCCCGCTTCAGCACCTCGTCGAGCGGCAGGAACCGGTCGTCCAGCACGTAGGGGTCGGTGCAGAGCGTCTCCTGCGCCTTGAGGGTGAGCAGTTTGCGCAGCTTGTAGGCGAGGCTGTCGCGGATGTCGTCGCTGCCGCCCTTGAACGCCATGCCGAGGATGCCGACCTTGAGATCGGCGAGCGGGAACCGGTCCTCGAGACGGGACACCAGGTAGAGAGGAAGCCCCTCGCTGATCAGCATGGCGGAGTGGCCGAGGACGAAGTTGTTCCGGTTGAACGCGGCCAGCTGCATGGTGTCCTTGAGCAGGCACGGCCCGGCCGCGAACCCGGGCATCGGCAGGTCGGCGGCGCGCGGGTAGTCGACGGTGACCGCGTGCCGGATCCGCGCGTAGTCCAGACCGAAGTCGTTCGCCATCATCCAGAACTGGTTGGCGGCCGCGAACTTCAGGTACCGCCAGGTGTTGGTGTAGAGCTTCGCGAGTTCGGCCTCTTCGGGCTCGAGCCGCACGATCGACGTGGTGAGGTGCCGGAACAGCGCCTCGGCGCGATCAAGAGCTTCGGGGGTACGGGCGGCGACGATCTGTGGCAGAGCGAAGAGCTCGGTCATCGCCTTGCCCTCGGCGATCCGTTCCGGACAGAACGCCACATCGACGGTCAGTCCCTTGCGGGTCAGCAGTTTCTCGGTCAGCGCCGTGACACCGGGGTAGACCGTGCTGCGCAGGACGATCAGCTGCCCGTCGCGCAGGTGCTCGACGCCGCGCTCGATGGCCCGCGGCACCGCGCCCAGGTCGGGGTTGAGGTGCTCGTCGACGGGCGTGCCGACGACCACGACCAGCGCGTCGGCGAGTCCCATGCTCGCCGGGTCGGTGCTGGCCCGCAGCCGGCCGGCGGCGATCGACTCGGCCAGCGGCTCGGCCGCGCCCTCCTCGGCGAACGGCAGCTCACCCGCGTTGACCCGGTCGACAGCGGCCGGGTTGATGTCGTAGAGGACGACGGACAGACCTCGTGCGGCCAGCGCGATGCCCAGCGGCAGGCCGACCCGGCCGCAGCCGCCCACTACACAGACATCGACGGTTGAGTCGCCTGTATGTGTCATAACGCCCCGCAATCCCTGGAGTTGGCTCGTGCAGGTTACTGGCGAGAAACATTCGGGTCCAGGCCCGTTGCGGTTGGTGGCGAACAATCCCGATTGAGGTGATCAAGCGGCCTGTCGATAACGCCGGTCGTTGTGGCACCCTGCTGTCGTGCCCATGGCCCCAGATACTCCGGTTCCGAACCCTGCGGCGTCGCCGGAGGACCGCCCGACACGGACCGTCCAGGTCGACGTCGTCGTGGCTGCCGCCGTCGCGCTCATCGTCGTCAGCGTGGTCGCGCGTGCCCTGATCGCACGCCGCGGCTACCTGTCCTACGACGATTTCCCGCTCATCTCGATGGCCGAGGAGAAGGCGCTCGGGCCGGACTACCTGTTCGACCTCTTCAACAACCACCTGATGCCGGCCGGTCATCTGGTCACCTGGCTGACCAACGCGATCGGCGGGTTCAGCTACGGGCCGTACCTCGCGCTGCTGATCACCGCGCAGGCCGTCGTGAGCATCGCGTTCTACCGGCTGCTGCGGTTGATGCTGGTTCCGGGGTGGGCTCTGCTCGTTCCCCTGGCGGTGTTTCTCTTCAGTCCGCTGACGCTGGAGGCCAGCTCGTGGTGGGCGGTCGGGATCAACATGCTGCCGATGCAGCTGGCGATGATCCTGGCCGTGGGCGCGCAGGTGAAGTACATGCGCACCGGTGCCCGCAAGCACCTCGTGACGCTCGCCCTCTCCGTGCTGCTGGGGCTGCTCTTCTTCGAGAAGGCGATCCTCACCGTCGCGCTGGTCTTCCTCGTCGCCCTCTTCCTCTACGCCCCGGGCGGCCCGGTGCGCGCGGTCGTGCAGACGATCCGGCGCTGGTGGCCGTCGTGGGCGGTGCTGACCTTCATCTCGCTGCTGTTCCTGGCGTTCTACCTGGTCCGGTCCACGTCGTCGCTGCGCCGCCCGGCCTCGGTGGACGAGGTGATCACCTTCGTGGTGCAGATGTTCGGGCACACCCTGCTGCCCGGCATGGCGGGCGGGCCGTGGTCCTGGCTCGGCGCGGGTGACGGCGCTCCGATCACGGCGCCCAGCGTGCTCGCCCGGTGGATCGCCCTCGGCGTGGTGGCGCTCTTCGTGGCGTTCACCGTGTGGCTGCGGGGCTTCGCGGCGGTACGCGCCTGGCTGCTCCTGCTCTCCTACACCGCGATCGTGGCCGGGCTGCTCGGCGCGACCCGGCTCGGATCGGTCTACAGCGGCGTGGCCGGCGCGGTGCCGCGCTATCTCGCCGACGTGGCCGTGGTCGCGGCGATCGCGGTCGGCGCAGCGCTCTGCGGCCTGCGGCAGATCGACGCGGTGGCGAAACCGGTGTCCCCGCCGCGAGTGGTCCTCACCGGCCGGCTCGCGGTCCCGCTGCTCGCCGGCGGTCTCGCCGCGTTCCTGGTCAGTGCCGGGATCAGCGGCACCGGCTTCGGCGACGCCTGGGCGATCAAGCAGGGCCGGGACTACCTGGCGAACGCGCGGGCCGGGCTGGAGGCGGCGCCGGCCGGCACGGTCTTCATGGACCAGACGGTTCCGGACGGCGTGGTGGGGCGGCTGTCGGCGCCGTACAACAAGCAGTCGAAGTTCTTCGCGCCCCTGGAGAACGGCCCTGATTTCGTGACGCAGGCCCGCCAGCTCAGCGTCTTCGACGAGGAGGGCAACGTCCGCCCGGCCTGGGTGCGGGGCAGCCGGTCGCTGCCGGGTCCGCGGTCCGGCTGCGGGTACCACCTCGCCGGGTCGACGGTTCGGATCCCGCTGGACTCGTCCGTCGACGAGTATTGGCACGTGGTGCGCATCGCCTACCTGGCGCGCAACGACACGAGCGCGACGGCACGCATCGGTGACGGCCTGGTCGTCCCGTTCGACGTGCACCGCGGCCTGAACGCGGTGTTCCTGCTCGCGCACGGCGGCGGTGCCTCGGTCGACGTGACGGTGCACGACCGGACGGCTTCGCTCTGCACCGATGAGGTCCTGGTCGGGGACATCGTCCCGGCGCCGGCCGGCTAGTGCGTCGAACGCTCCCGGCGCCGCACCTGGTCGCGGCGGGTATCACCGCCGTGGTGCTGGCGCCGCTGGCGCTCCCCGGCTACGTGCTGCGCTACGACATGGTCTTCGTGCCACGGCAGCCGCTGAGCTGGGAGATGATCGCCCCGGCCGACGCCCTGCCGCGGGCGGTGCCGCTGGACGCCCTGGTGTCGCTCGCGAACCTGGCCGTGCCGGGCTGGCTGCTGCAACGGATCTGTCTGGTGGCGCTGGTCTATCTGGCGGCGCTCGGCGCCGCCCGGCTGGTGCCGTCCGGGCGCGCCCTCACCCGGGCGGTCGCTTCTTTCGGGTACGCGTGGACGCCCTTCCTGGCGGAACGGCTGCTCCTCGGCCAGTGGGCGCTGCTCTTCGCGTACGCGGCGATGCCCTGGCTGGTGCTCGCCGTGCGGGACCTGCGCGCGGGCCGTCCCGGCGCGCTGCCCCGGCTGGTGCTCGCGGCCGCGCCCGCGGCGGTGACCCCGACCGGCGGCCTGATCGCGCTGGTCACCGTCGCGGTTCTGCTGCCCCTGCACCCCCGCGCCCCGGGAAAGCCGCCGGAAGAGCTGCCGGGAAAACCGCCGCGGTCCCCGGCCACGGCCGTCGCGCTGGCTGCCGTCGCCGCTCTCAACGCGCCCTGGATCGTGGCCGCCCTGACCAGCGCCGCCGGTGGCAGCTCGGACCCGGAGGGCGTGGCCCAGTTCGCCGCCCGTGCGGAGAACTGGGCCGGCACCTGGACGGCGCTGGCCGGCACCGGCGGCGTGTGGAACGCGCAGACCGTGCCGGGCAGCCGCACCTCGGTGCTGGCCCCGCTGGTCACGGTCGTGCTCCTGGCCGGCGCGACGATCGGACTACGAGTGTTGTGGCAGCGCTGGCGCGGCGACGCGGTCCGGCTGTTCGTCCTGGCCGGTGGCGGGTTCGTGCTGGCCGTGGCGGGCGCGACGCCGGCCGCCGGCCTGCTGCGCTGGCTGGTCGTCCACGTGCCGGGCGCCGGTCTGCTGCGGGACGGGCAGAAGTTCCTCATCCCGTACGCGCTGGTGCTGGCTCTGGGGTTCGCCCTCGGCGCGGAGTGGCTGGCCAAGCGGATGTCCCGGCGGTTCGAGCCGGGCGCCGGGCGGGTGTTGCTGGTCAGCGCCGTGCTGCTGCCGGTGGTGGCGATGCCGGATCTCGCGTTCGGCGGTCTGGGCGCGCTGCGGCCGGTGCCGTACCCGGTGGACTTCGACGAGGTCGCGGCCCGGGTGGACGCGGCGCCCGGCGAGGTGCTGTCGCTGCCGTTCGAGGGCTATCAGCGGGCGTCCTGGAACCGCAACGTGGTGATCCGTGACCCGGCGCCGCGGTACCTGGACGCCCCGGTCCTGATGAACGACGCTCTGCGGGTCGGCACGGTCACCGTGGACGGTGAGAGCCCGCGCGCGGCGCTGGCCCAGCGGCTGCTCGCGGCCGGCCGCCCGGCCGCCGAGCTGGGTGTCCGGTGGGTGCTGGTCCGCACCGGCACGAGCGGATCTCCCGTCGCTGGATTGCGTCTCGTCTACAGCGGCCAGTACCTCCAGCTTTGGGAGAATCCGGCCGTTCCGCCCGCGCCGAGGGCGTCGTCCACCGAGCGCCGAGCACCCGCTCTGGCTGCGCATCTGCTCTATCTCGCAGTGGTGATCTTCGCTGCGTTTGCACTACTGCGTATGCGTAGTAGATCGTGGTACGGTCCGCCCAACCATGAGTCCGGGGAGGAAGAATGATCGTCAAGTTGGCCACGTTCCTCATCGCGGCCCTGGCCGGAGGTGCCCTCGGTGGTGTCGGCGTGGCCGCCACTCTCGGGGCGGTGAGCCCGTCCGCCGATCATGTCGCCAGCGAGACGGACAACACCAACCCGGCCGAGGCCATTTACGGCCAGCGCTGATCCGTCAGCGCCGGATGTTCGGCGTCGAGCTGCCCGGCGATCACCTGTGAGAAGGCCTGACCGGCTTTCTCCCAGGTGAATCGCTGGGCATACGTCGCGGCGTTGGCGCCCATCGCGTTCCGCCTGGCGGCGTCCTTCAGCAGCGACCGCACCACCTTGAAGAACTCGTACTCGTCCGCCACCAGCACCCCGGTCTCCCCGTCGGACATCGCGTCGGCGACGCCACCCGCGGAGCGGAACGCGACCGAGGGCGTGCCCCGCGCGCCGGCCTCCACGATGGTCAGCCCCCAGCCCTCCTTGAGCGAGGGCTGCAGCAGCAGCCACGCGCGCCCGAGCAGCGCGTGCTTGCGCTCCTCGGTCACGAACCCGGTGAACTCCACCCGCTCGGTGATGCAGAGATCCTCGGCGAGCGCGTGCAGCGGCTCGTCCCACCAGCCCTGCCCGGCCACCACAAGTTGCAGATCGGGCATTTCGGTGGCGAGCACGGCGGTGGCGCGCAGGGCGTACTCCACCCGCTTGTGCGGCACCAGACGTCCGAGAACGACCAGGCTGGGGTACGGGGTACGCGCCACCGGCACCCCGGACACCTCGGGCGTGCCGTTGTGGACGATCGCGATCCGGCGCGGGTCCACGCCGAGGTCGGCCAGCTCGTTGCGGCTCGTCTCGGAGACCGTGACGTACTGGCAGCCCCGGTAGACGCGCACCGCGAGGCGGGACTCGATCCACCAGCCGATCCGGGCCACCCATGGGCCGAAGACCACCGGCCACTGCTCCCGGTGCACGTGGTGAACCAGCGCGATCACCGGCCGCCGCGCGTAGAGCCGGCTGAGGAACGGCATGCCGTTGCAGACGTCGACGATCACGTCGGGACGGCCGAGCCGCCGACGGGCCAGCGGACCGAACCCGAGGACGCCGAGCAGGTACACGAGAGCGGCACGAAGGTAGACCGTGTGCCGCCCGCCGCGCCGCAGGATCCGTACGCCGTCGGCGTTCGTCTCCTCGGCCGGCGCCGTTCCGTACGCCTGGCACAGCATCGTGACGCGGTGACCGTTACCGATGAGTTCGGCGGCCACCCGTTCCAGGTAGACCTCCGACCCACCGCCCTCGGGATGGCCGGTGTCCCGCCAGTTCAGGAACAGAACGTGAGCACCACAGACACGCGTCATGGTCTACTCTGCCACCCTTACTAGCGAGTACGATTCGCGATCGCGTCACACTAGGGCAGCCTCGCGGAAGACCGCAACGCTTGCGTAACAACGGGAGGGTATGCGTGGCCGATGGCAGCCTCCGGGCGCGTCCGGAGTTCTGGCCAGTCGCGTTGCTGAGCATCGCGCTGATAACGGTGCTGGCGGGCTGGTCGGGAGCCACCTACCTGGACCGCACCCGGAACGTGAGCGGTTGTGTCGAACGCACGACGTTGCGGGTGGCCGCGGCGCCGAGCGTGGTTCCGCCGATCCGCGAGATAGCCGCGCAGGTCGCGGGCCGGCAGCGGTGCCTGGAGATCCTGGTCGAGGGCCGTGAGTCGGCCGAGGTGCTGCGGGCTCTGGCCCGGACCGCCCCGGACGCGGCCTCCCCGGCGTCGGCCGGTCCGTCGCCGGCCAGTCTCGCCGCGTCGAGCGCCGACACCACCGCGACGGCCGAGGCCGCGCCGGACGTCTGGCTGCCGGAGTCGACACTCTGGCTGCGCCGGGCCCGCGCCACCGGCGCCTTCTCGGTCCCGGCCGAGGGCGTCTCGGTGGCCACCACCCCGGTGGTGCTCTCGCTCGCCGAGAAATCGGCGTCCCGGCTCACCGGGAAAGACGTCGCGCTGAGCTGGAAGGCGCTGGTCGGCGGGTCGAAGCTCCCGGTCGACGTGGCGCTTCCCGACCCGGCGACCAGCCCGATCGGGTTCGGCGCGCTGGTCGGGTTCCGTCAGCTCGCCGGCTCGAAGGCGGCCGGCACCGCGGCGATCATGCGGCGGCTGTCGCCGGGCACGGTCTCGCTCGCCGGTGAGGCCGTGCCCGATCCGGCCGGCCCGGGCAAGGACGAGTCCGCCGTGGTCAGCACCGAGCAGCAGGTGCTGCAGGCCGGCCTGGACGGCAAGCGGCAGATCGCGGTCTACCCGCCGTCCGCCCTGCCCGGCCCGGACTACCCGTTCGCCGTGCTCACCGCGAGCACCGAGGCGCGCGAGATGTCCACCGTGCTGCTGCGCGCGCTGCTCGCCGCGGACGGCGTCGAGGCGATCACGGGTCACGGGTTGCGTACGCCGGACGGCGCGCCGCCGGCCGAGGTCCCGGCCGCCACCAAGGTCCGGAACAAGGAGTACCCACCCGCCGCCCTGCCCGCCGAGGCGGACGCCGAGGACCTGCTCAACGCGTGGGGCGGCGTGCACATCAGCGCCCGGATGCTCGCGGTCTTCGACGTCTCCGGCTCGATGGAGGCGGCCGTGCCGGGCTCCGCGGACACCCGGATGTCGGCCACCGTGAAAGCCGCCCGGGACGGTGCGAAGCTGCTGCTGGACACGACCGAGCTGGGCGTCTGGGAGTTCTCCACCGACCTGGTCGGCAAGCGGGACTACCGGGAGGTCGTCCCGGTCGGACCGATCGGCCCCCGGCGCGAGGAGATCCTCAGCGAACTCGGCCGGATGAAGGCCAAGCCGAACGGCCAGACCGGGCTCTACGACACGACACTCGCCGCCTACCGGGACGCCACCCGGAACTGGACGCCCGGCCGGATCAACATGGTGCTGATCCTGACCGACGGCTCCGACGACAACGCCAGCGGGACGAGCCGCGCCAAGCTGCTCGCCCAGCTGGGTGACCTCTACGACCGCAAGCGTCCGGTGCCGATCCTGTTCATCGGCGTCGGACCGGAGATCGACCCGGCCGAGCTGAACGCGATCGCCAAGGCCACCAACGGCCAGGTCGCGCTCACCGACAAGCCTTCCGGAATCCGCCAGATCTTCTACACTGCGCTCGCCGAATTCAGCTGCCTGCCCCCGGAGTGCCGCCGATGACCGCTGTCCTCCGGGCGCGGACCACGTTCGACAATGCCCGCAGTTCCTTCTGGGTCCCGGCCGGCGCGCTGCTGCTCGTCGTGGCCGCCTTCATCCAGCGGCCCGGCCAGACCACCTTCGACACCAAGCTCGACCTGGTGGAGAACCCGATCGGGTTCATGGCCCGGGCCCTGCACCTGTGGAACCCGTGGGCCACCTCGGGCGAGCTGCAGCAGCAGGCGTACGGCTACCTGTTCCCGATGGCCCCGTTCTTCGCCGTCGGCGACGCCCTCGGCATCCCGGCCTGGATCACCCAGCGGCTCTGGTGCGCGGCGCTGTTCCTCGCCGCGTACTTCGGCGTGCTGCTGCTGGCCCGCGCCCTGCGGATCGGCAACGACGCCGGCCGGGTGGTCGGCGCGTTCGCGTACGCGGTGGCGCCGCGGATGCTCACCGAGGTCGGCGTGCTCTCCTCGGAGATGCTGCCGGTCGCCGCCCTGCCGTGGGTGCTGCTCCCGCTGGTCACGGCCCGCCGGTTCGCCTCGCCCCGCCGGGCCGCCGCGCTCAGCGCCCTGGCAGTGCTCTTCATGGGCGGGATCAACGCGGCAGCCGTGGTGATGGCGCTGGTGCTGCCCGGCCTCTGGCTGCTGACCCGCCGCTGGGACCGGCAGCTTTTCGTGCTGATGGCCTGGTGGGCCGGGTTCGTCCTGCTCACGACGCTGTGGTGGATCATTCCGCTGCTGCTGTTCGGCCAGTACAGCCTGCCGTTCCTGGACTTCATCGAGTCGTCGGCGACCACGACCGCCGTCACCTCGCTCTTCCAGGCCACCCGCGGCACCAACCAGTGGGTCGGCTACATCGTGCAGGGCGAGCCGTGGTGGCCGGCCGGCTGGAGCTTGATCGACAACCCGGCGCTGATGGTGGTGACCGCGCTGGTCGCGGCGCTCGGGCTGCTCGGGCTCGGGCTGCGCGGGCTGCCGGAGAAACGTTTCCTGGTGATCGGCGCGCTGACCGGCCTGGCCCTGCTCACCATGGGGTACGTCGGCACCCTGGACAGCCCGTTCGCCCCGCTGGTCCGGGAGCTGCTCGACGGCCCGCTCGCCCCGCTGCGCAACGTGCACAAGTTCGAACCGGTGCTGCGCCTGCCGATCGCGCTGGGTCTGGCGTACGCGGCGAGCCACGCCCCGGTCCTGCCCCGCTGGCGGATCCGCGTCCCGGCCGCGCCGGTGGTCGCCGTGCTGCTGATCGCCGCGGCCGCGCCGGCCTGGACGCTGCTGCTGCGGCCCGGACCCGGCTGGTCCTCGGTGCCGTCCTACTGGAGCCAGGCCACCACCTGGCTCGCCGACCAGGACGCTCAGGACCGCACCCTCGTCGTGCCCGGCTCCGGCTTCTCCCAGAACACCTGGGGCCGCACGGTCGACGAGCCGATCCAGCCGCTCGCCGAGTCGCCCTGGTCGACCCGCAACCAGATCCCGCTCGGCTCCGAGGGCAACATCCGGGTGATGGACACCGTCGAGGCGGTCCTCGCGCAGGGGCGCGGGTCACCGGCCCTCGCCGACTTCCTGGCCCGCTCCGGCTACCAGTACCTGATGGTCCGGCACGACCTGGACCGCACGGTCTCCGGCGCGCCGCCGATCACCGTGGTCCGCCAGGCGATCACGAACTCGCCCGGCCTGGTCGAGGCCGCCACGTTCGGCCCGCGGGTCGGCGCCGGTGGCGCGGCGCCCAGCCCGGCCGACGCCGGCGTCGCGGTGCCGGCCATCGAGATCTTCAAGGTCGACCGGGACGTGCCGGCCGTGTCGGCGACCGCGATCGCCGGCGTGCCGGTGGTCAGCGGCGGACCGGAGTCGCTGCTCGGCGTGCTCGAAGAGGGCCTGATCGACCCGGCCCAGCCGGCGGTTCTCGCCGGTGACCAGGACGGCGAGCTCGCGATACCGGAGGCGGCGGGCCAGCCGATCGTCACCGACGGGCTGCGCCGGCGCGAGCTGAACATCGGCCGGATGCGCGACAACACGAGCCAGACGCTCACCGAGGACGAGAAGACACGGCAGGGGCGGGTCCGCAGCGACCTGCTCCCGTTCGACGCCGACGGGCACCAGACGGTCGCGGCCTACCAGGGCATCCGGGCCGTCGACGCGTCCAGCAGCGCGAGCTTCGCCGACTCGATCGGGGCCAGCGACTCCTCCGCGCTGCCGTTCGCGGCGCTCGACGGCGACACGTCGACGGCATGGCGTTCCGACCCGATCCAGCCCGGCAGCGGGCAGTGGATCGAGGTCCAGCTGGAGACCGCGCAGCGGATCACCGAGGTGACCGTCGACTTCTCCGAGGACCTGCGGACCGCGGCGCCGGTCTCCTACGTGCGGATCACCACCGATCAGGGCATCGTGGACCGTCCGGTGCCGGCCACCGCCGGCGCGCACAAGCTCTCCACGCTGCCCGGCCTCACCACCAGCGTCCGGGTCACCGTGCTGGCGCTGCGGGAGGGCTACGACGGCGGCGTCGCGCTGCGCGAGCTGGGCATTCCCGGCGTCAGCGCGGAGCGCGGCCTGCGGGTGCCGGCCGACACCGGCACGAAGACCGCTCCGGCGTACGTGTTCGAGCGCGCCACCCAGGACCGGGGCGCCTGCTACGCGGACGACGGCGTGATCCGCTGCGACCAGTTCCTCGCCCGTGCCGGTGAGGAGCCGCTCGGCGTCGACCGGTTCTTCGCCACCCCGGTGAACGCCACGTACGACCTGCGGCTGACCGCCCGCCCGCGGACCGGTGGCACGCTGCCGCTGGACCGGGACGTGACCGCCTCGGCGTCCACGACGCTGACCGGCGACGTCACGGCCGGCGCGCACGCGGCGGTGGACGGCGACCCGTCGACCACCTGGCTGGCCGAGCCGAACGACCCGACGCCCACGCTGACGCTCTCCTGGGACAAGTCCCGCCGGATCGACAGGTTCCGGCTGGACACGCCGGATTCGCCGACCACCGCGGCGGCCACCCAGGTGCTGGTGCGGGCCGGCGGCAAGGAATCGGTCCTGAAGGTGGAGGCCGAGGGCTGGGTGCGGATCCCGCCGGTCACCACGAAGCGCCTGGAGATCTCGATCGTCGGTACCTGGGCGGTGGTGGCGGACCCGCGGGGCGACTGGCCGGCGCCGGCCGGCGTCTCCGAGGTGGAGATCCCCGCTCTCAAGGACCTGATGAAACCCGCCACCGGCAGCACGCCGCTGCTGGCCCGCTGCGGCACCGGCCCGTCGGTCGTGCTGGACGGGGTGTCCTACCCGACCGCGGTCTCCGGCACGCTCGGCGACGTGCGGGCCGGCAACCGGCTCCCGGTCCGGATCTGCGACGACTTCGCCAGCCAGAACGTGCAGCTCACCGCCGGTGAGCACCGGCTGCGGACGGTGCCCTCGGCGGCCTATGTCGCGGAGTCGGCGACGCTCGTCCGGGACGGCGCCGGGACGGCCGCTCCGGCGGCCACGACGCGTACCGTCTCGGTGGTCCGCTGGGAGGCGACCGACCGTCAGGTGATGGCCGGGGCCGGCGAGGCCTCGCTGCTGGTGATCCCGGAGAACCGGAACGCGGGCTGGACGGCCACCCTGGACGGCCGGGAGCTGCGGGCGGTCCGGGTGGACGGCTGGCAGCAGGCGTTCGTCCTGCCGGCCGGCTCCGGGGGACTGGTGAGCCTGCGGTTCACCCCGGACGGGCCGTACCGGACCGGTCTCGCGGCCGGCGCGGCGTGTGTCCTGCTGGTGGTCCTGGCCGCGGCGGCGCCGGTGCGCCGGCGGGTGGCGCCGGTCAGCGGGCCACCGGCCCGGATCTTCCGCGCGGTGCCGGGCGGGCAGTGGTGGATGCTGGTCCCGCTGCTGGCGCTGGTGTTCGCGATCGGCGGCGCGGCCGGGGTGACGTTCCTGCTCGGCGCGCTGATCGTGCGCCAGCTCTGGCCACGCGCCCTGTCCGGTCTCGCCTTCGCCGCGGCGGTGGCCGGCCTGCTGATCGCGGTCAGCGGGCGACTGCTCGGCCACGGACAGGAGTGGGCGTACGACGCGGCGGTGCAGCTGGCCATGCTCGCGGCGATCGCCGCGGTCGCGGCCACCGCGGCGCCCACCTCGAGCCGCCGGCGACCCGATCCGGAGCCCATGGACGGTGCGGCGGACGGCGACATCGACGAGGAGGCGCCGGTGGACGCGCACCGGGCGACGTTGGACCGGTCGGTGGGGCTCTTCCGGGCGTTCCTGGTGGAGCAGACCGACCCGGACCGGTTCTACTCGGAGCTGGCCGTCGACTCGGTACGCCAGCTCGGCTCCTACACCGACCTGGACGGCGCCCTGGTGCTGGACGTGGGCGGCGGGCCGGGCTACTTCTCGACCGAGTTCGAGAAGGCCGGCGCGCGGTATGTCGGGCTGGACCCGGCGGTCGGCGACTTCGCGGCGGCCGGCGCCGAGGTGAGCGGCATGATCCGGGGGAGTGGCACGGCACTGCCGATCCGTACCGGGTCGGTCGACGTCGCCTACTCGTCCAACGTGCTCGAACACGTACCCGATCCGGAGGCTCTGCTCGACGAGCTGGTCCGGGTGACCAAGCCGGGCGGCACGGTGTTCGTGTCGTTCACGCCGTGGCTGTCGCCGCACGGCGGGCACGAGACCGGACCCTTCTGGCACCTGCTCGGCGGGGACTGGGCGCGACGGCGGTTCGTCCGCAAGAACGGCCGGGAGCCGAAGAACCGGTACATGGAGTCGCTCTTCCCGATCAGCGCGGCGCGGACGATGCGCTGGGCCCGCGCGGCCCGGCGCAACGGCGAGCTGACGGTGGTCGATGTCCTGCCGCGGTACCACCCGCGGTGGGCACAGTGGGTGGCCAGGGTGCCTCTGCTGCGGGAGACGCTCACGTGGAACTTCACGGTCGTGCTGCGACGCACGGGCGAACCAGTTTTAGCTGACGTTCAGGAAGATCTGGTTCAGGTCTCGCGCACCGATGTGACTCAGTAGTAACCTTCCGCAATCTGGCAAGCCGAAACGCCTGCCGAAACCCGCTTTTTACCTCGTGGAGGCACAATGAGGTCCCGCGTCCTCGGCACCGCGCTGTTTGGTCTCGGCGTCCTGGCTATAGTTTTCGCCCTCGGCCTGGCGTTCGTGGTGGCGCCCCGGGCGGCTCAGTTGCCGTACGACATGGAGCCGACCCAGTCGGTCGCGGAGGCGCAGAACGCGACCTTCCTCCAGGTCACCAGCGGCGCCGCAAAGATCAACACCGGTAATCTCCGTTCGACGGTGACCGTGCAGCCGGACGCGAAGGAGACCGCAGGCCTCGAGGGTGACCTCGACGGCAGCGCGCTCGTCTGGCTCGCCGGCCAGGACGTGGTCAACACCAGCCTCAACAGCGAGCGGGTCAGCGCGTACAGCACGCGGCTCGCGGTGGACCGGGAGACCGGCGCGGCGGTGCCGTGGGACGGCGCCTGGCTCGACACCGGCAACCAGGAGAAGATCGAGTACTCCGGCCACATGTACAAGTTCCCCTTCGGAACCGAGAAGAAGGCCTACCCGATCTACGACCGGGATATCCGTGAGGCGAAGCCGGCCGAGTTCGTGAAGACCGAGGAGATCGGTGGCCTGGAGACCTACCAGTTCACCCAGCAGATCGTGGACGGGCGTCAGCAGCTCGACCCGACCCAGCTGAGCCTGTTGGTCGACCAGTTGCTCGGCGACACCGCGACCACCGCCGAGGTGGTTTACAGCAACACCCGGACGGTCTGGGTCGAGCCGGTCACCGGCCAGTTCATCCGGGTCTCCGAGGAGCAGAACAAGATCCTCCGCGGCAACAACGGCCAGGAGGTCACCCTGCTCGACGCCGACTTCACCTACACCGACGACACGGTTAACCGCTCGGTGAAGGCGGCCGAGGACAACCGGAAGAAGCTGAACCTGGTCGGTCTCTGGGGCCCGCTCGGCCTCGGTCTGCTCGGCCTGATCCTGGCCGTGGCGGGCGTCCTCGTCGCGCTGCGCGGCGGCCGGGGCGCGTCCACGGCCGGAGTTCCGGCGCAGGGCAGCGGCGGTCACGACGACCTGGACGACGACGGCAAGCCGGCCACGGCGGGCAGCCACCGCGCCGAGGGGTAGAACCGGCGCCGGCGAGACGCTCCGGCCCGTGCCGTCGATGAGACGGCACGGGCCGTTCGCTGTCCGCAGCCGGGTCCGGCTCACAAACCGATCCCGCCGGGTAGTGAGCCGGGTCCGGCTCACAACCCGGTCCCGCCGGTAGTGACCTCCGGGTAATCCGGGGCGCACGTTTCCGTTGACGGCCCGGAAACCACGGCTTCCTAGCGTGAGCTGTCGGGTTGGCGAAAGGGGAGCGCGTGGCCGCCGATGTGACGCAGGTGAGAACCGTGTGCGGGTATTGCGGCGTCGGCTGCGGCATCGTCCTCGACGTTGCCGGTGGCCGCGTCGTCAAGGCCGCCGGCGACAAGGCCCACCCGGCGAACGCCGGGCGTCTCTGCACCAAGGGTGCCACCAGCGTCGAACTGCTCGCCGCGCCGGGCCGGCTGGACACGGGGCTGATCCGGCCCCGGCGCGGCGCCGGCGCCCAGGCGATCGGGGTGGACGCGGCGATCACGGAGACCGCGCGCCGGCTCCGGGCGATCATCGACGAGCACGGCCCGGACGCGTTCGCCATGTACGTCTCCGGCCAGATGACCCTGGAGGCCCAGTACCTGGCGAACAAGCTGGTGAAGGGCTTCATCGGGACGAACAACATCGAGTCGAACTCGCGTCTCTGCATGGCCAGCGCCGGCACCGGGTACAAGCTCTCGCTCGGCTCGGACGGCCCGCCCGGCTCCTACGACGACCTGGACCACGCCGACGTCTTCCTGGTGATCGGCTCGAACATGGCGGACTGCCACCCGATCCTCTTCCTGCGGATGATGGAACGGGTCAAGGCCGGCGCCAAGCTGATCGTCGTCGACCCGCGCCGGACCGCCACCGCCGAGAAGGCCGACCTCTTCCTGCAGATCCGGCCCGGCGCCGACCTGGCGTTCCTCAACGGGCTGCTGCATCTGGTGCCGAAGAACCAGGAGTTCATCGACGCGTACACGACGGGCTGGGAGGCCATGCCCGGCCTGCTCGCGGACTATCCGCCGGACCGGGTCGCGGAGCTGACCGGCCTCGCCGAGCAGGACATCCGGACCGCCGCGGCGTGGATCGGCGGGACCGCGAACTTCGTGACCCTGTGGACCATGGGACTCAACCAGAGCACCCACGGGACCTGGAACACCAACGCGATAGTCAACCTGCACCTCGCCACCGGCGCGATCTGCCGCACCGGCAGCGGCCCGTTCTCGCTCACCGGCCAGCCGAACGCGATGGGCGGCCGGGAGATGGGCTACATGGGACCGGGTCTGCCCGGTCAGCGGTCGGTGCTGGTCCCGGCCGACCGGGAGTTCACCGAGCGGGTCTGGGACGTGCCGGCCGGGACGCTGCGAACCGAGGTCGGCAAGGGCACGATCGACATGTTCGAGCAGATGTCCGAGGGCCGGATCAAGGCCTGCTGGATCATCTGCACCAACCCGGTCGCCTCGGTCGGCAACCGGCGGACCGTGATCGAAGGCCTCGAACAGGCCGAACTGGTGATCACTCAGGACGCGTTCGTGGAGACCGAGACGAACGCCTACGCCGACATCGCCCTGCCGGCGGCGATGTGGTCGGAGACCGACGGCATCATGATCAATTCCGAGCGTACGCTCACGCTCGTCCACCCGGTCGCCCAGGCGCCCGGTGAGGCGCTGCCCGACTGGCAGCTGATCGCCCGGGTCGCCGCCGAGATGGGCTATGCCGAGGCGTTCACCTACACCGGCGCCGCGGAGATCCTGGAGGAGATCAAAACCTTCCACAACCCCCAGACCGGGTACGACCTGAGCGGCGTCACCTACGAGCGCCTGAACGACGGTCCCGTGCAGTGGCCGGCCGCGCAGGGCGGACCCGCCCGCAACCCGATCCGCTACCTCGACGCCGACCGTGGCCTGCGGTTCGCCACCCCGGACGGCCGCGCGGTTTTCCACGCCCGGCCGCACCTGGACCCGGCCGAGATGCCCGACGACGACTTCCCGTTCGTGCTGAACACCGGCCGCCTCCAGCACCAGTGGCACACGATGACCAAGACCGGGAAGATCGCCAAGCTGACCCGGCTCAACCCGAACCCGTTCGTCGAGATCCACCCGGACGACGCCGAGTGGTTCGGCATCGCCGAGGGCGACCAGGTGGAGATCGCCTCCCGCCGCGGCCGGGCCGTGCTGCCGGCCGTGCTCACCGACCGGGTCGCGCCCGGCACCTGCTTCGCGCCGATCCACTGGAACGACCTGTTCGGCGAATACGTCAGCGTCAACGCCGTGACCAGCGACGCGGTCGACCCGCTCTCGTTCCAGCCCGAGCTCAAGGTCTGCGCGGTCGCGCTCACCAAGGTCGCCTCACCGGCGCCGGTCGTCCCTTCCGGACCGGCCGTCCTCGCCGCGGAGATCGTCCCGGCCGGGCTGCACGAGATGCTCGGCCTGGACCCGGCGCCGCCGGTGCTCGGCGACGACCAGAAGCGCTACCTCGCCGGGTTCCTGGCGGGCGTGCCGGCCGGACGGGCGCTGCCGCCGGTCCTGCCGGAGAACGCGCCGTTCGACCGCGGGACGGCCATGTGGGTGAACGGGCTGATGGCTGCTGCTTCCCCCGTACTCGGGAAGGCCCTTGAATCGGAGAAGGCGTCGGAGACGGGACGGCTGCAGATCCTGTGGGCGTCGCAGACCGGCAACGCCGAGGAGTTCGCGCGCGGGCTGGCGGCGCGGCTGGCCACGACCGGGCGGCGGATCAGCGTGCTCGGGATGGACTCGGACGCCGCCGAGCTGCTCGAACCCGGCGCTGACCTGCTGCTGGTGACCAGCACGTTCGGCGACGGTGACGCGCCGGACAACGGCGCCGCGTTCTGGCAGTCGCTGGCCGGGGACGCCGCGCCCCGGCTCGACGGACGCCGGTACGCGGTGCTGGCGTTCGGTGACTCCAGTTACGACGACTTCTGCGGGCACGGCCGGCGCCTGGACGAGCGCCTGGCCGAGCTGGGCGCCGTCCGGCTGGCGCCGCGAGTCGACTGCGAGCCCGATTTCGAGGACACCGCGACCGGTTGGCTGGAGGCGGTCGCGGCCGCGCTGACCGCGCCGCCGCCCGTCGTGCCGACCAAGTCGTCCCCGCTGACCACCACGCTCACCGGGAATCGCCTGCTCAGCCTCCCCGGCTCGGCGAAGGAGGTGCGGCGGTTCACGTTCGAGACCGAGGGGCGGCTGGAGTACCAGGCCGGTGACGCCCTCGGCGTGTGGCCCGTCAACTGCCCGGATCTGGTCACCGAGTGGCTGTCCCTGACCGGCCTGGACGGCGCCGCCGACGTCGAGATCGACAAGCTCGGGACGATGCCGCTGGCCGAGGCGCTGTCCCGGCACCTCGACATCACCCGGATCACCAGCGACCTGCTGCGGTTCACCGCCGAGCGCACCGGCGCCGCGCACCTGAAGACCCTGCTGCGCCCGGACAACAAGGGTGAGCTGGCCAAGTGGGCGTGGGGCAGACAGGCCCCGGACCTGCTCGCCGAGCACCCGGTCAAGGCCACCGCGCAGGAGTGGCTCGGCGTGCTCAAGCGCCTGCAGCCGCGACTGTATTCGATCAGCTCGACGCCGCTCGTCGACCCGTCCGCGGTCAGCCTGACTGTCTCCGTGGTTCGGTACGGGCGTCGCAAGGGCGTCTGCTCCACCCACCTGGCGGACGCTCCCGACGGTGCCGAAATCCCGGTGTTCGTGCAGCGTGCGCCGCACTTCCGGCCGCCCGCTGATCCATCCGTACCGATGATCATGGTGGGTCCGGGCACCGGGGTCGCGCCCTTTCTGGGCTTCCTGGAGGAGCGCCGGGCGACCGGCGCGACCGGCGCGAACTGGCTGTTCTTCGGCGAGCAGCGGCGGGCGACCGATTTCTACTACGAGGAGGAGCTCACCGCCCTGCACCGGGCGGGCACGCTCAGCCGACTCGACCTGGCCTTCTCCCGGGACCAGCGCACCAAGATCTACGTCCAGGACCGGATGCGGGAGCACGGCGCCCAGCTCTGGACGTGGCTGCGCGACGGCGCCCACCTCTACGTCTGCGGCGACGCCAGCCGGATGGCCCGCGACGTGGACCAGGCGCTGCACGACATCGCCGTCAACCACGGCCGCCTCACGCCGGAGGCGGCGACCGCCTATCTGAAGCAGCTGGCGGCGGAGAAGCGGTACGTCCGGGACGTCTACTGACTGATCGTGGTGGCCGTTGGCGGCGTGCAGCGGGCCAGGTTCTCCGGCGTGCGGAGCTGCTCCCCGTCGCGCTCGGTGAGGCCGCGGAGCCTACCGTGGACCATATGACCAGCTTCCATGAGTTGCATAAGTCGGGCACCTTCATCATCCCCAACCCGTGGGACGTCGGCTCCGCCCGGCTCCTGGAGAGCTACGGCTTCCCGGCGCTCGCGACCACATCCTCCGGGCTGGCCGCCTCGCTCGGCAAACTCGACCAGCAGGTCACCCGCGACGAGCTCGTCACGCACGTGGCGGCGCTGACCGCCGCCGTGCGGATCCCGGTGAACGTCGACGCCGAACGCTGCTTCGCCGACACCACCGACGGCATCGCCGAAACCGTCGACCTGCTCGCCGCCGCCGGCGCCGCCGGCATCTCGATCGAGGACTACGACCCGGCAGCCGGCCGGATCGAACCCCTGGACACCGGCGCCGAGCGGGTCGCCGCAGCCGCCCGGGCCGCCGCCCGGCACGGCATCGTGCTCACCGCCCGCGCCGAGAACCACCTGTACGGGCACGACGACCTCGACGACACGATCACCCGGCTGCGGGCGTACCGGGAGGCCGGCGCCGACGTGGTCTACGCGCCCGGCCTGCGTGCGGCCGAGGACATCGCCCGGGTGGTGCAGTCCGTGGACGCGCCGGTCAACGTGCTCGCCCTGGCCGGCGGGCTCAGCGTCCCCGAGCTGGCGGAACTGGGCGTCCGCCGGGTCTCGCTCGGCGGCGGGCTGGCCTGGGTGGCGTACGGCGCGTTGCGCGACGCCGCCCGCGAGCTGCTCGACACCGGCACCACCACGTTCAAGTCCCGCTCGCTGCCCGAGGAAGACCTGGAGAAGGCGTTCCGCCGCGACTGATTGTCGCCCGGAAATCCGGTCTCGCCGTGATCTTCGCGGGCCCGGCTTGACACCGGGCCGCCGGGCGCGGATTCTTGCCCCTCCGGCGTGTTGACCTGCGGTTTCGTGGCCAGCTGAGCATGCCGGGCGAGCATGACGGAGGGCCTCATGGAACTGCACCCGGACGATCACGACGCGTTGCTGAACGGCAGCTCGGCGGTGGAGATGTGGCGGCGCAGCGAGCACGCCACGGAGGTCGCCGCTGAGCTGATGCGGCTGCACGGCGGGACGGTGCCGATGAGTGAGCTGCTCTGGCTGGGCGCGGAGTCGTTCCTGCCTCGCCAGTGGCAGGCCGGGCGGGCAGCCGAGCCCCGGGAGGCGGCGGCCGAGGTGTACGACAGGTGGCGCCGCATCGAGCAGCGCCGCCTGCAGCGCCGCCAGCAGCCCCCCGCGTGTTGAGTTGAGGCGCGGAGCGCGCCCGATTTCCCCACGCAGGCCGAACGCACTGCGCGCCGGCCGGTCCGGCTGGTGCGCAGTGTTGCTGCGATCGCGCTGAGCGCCGGCCGGTCCGGCCGGTGGTGAGCGCGACTGCGACTGCCCTCACCACCAGCCGGTCCGGCTGGTTCCGAGTGCACCTGCACCAGCACTGAGCGCCGGCCGGACCAGCCGGCGCTCGGTGCGGTCACGCTGGGTGCCTACCGAACCCCGTACCCGTCAGATCCAGGGGTTGAGGCGGAACGGCAGGGTGCCGCTGGTGCGCAGCGGAGCGACCCCGCCCCGGCGCAGCAGGCGGCCGCCGAAGCGCAGCCAGTCGACCTCCCCGTCGCGGCCCCGGACGAAGTTGACGCGCTGGGTGGTGGGCGTGCCGTCCGGCAGATGGACCACCGCGTAGTCCCTGCGGTAGAACCCGAGCGCCATCTGCTCGACCCCGTCGACGCGGACGCTGAGCCGGCCGCGGTCGGCGACGATCTCGAGCACGAGCGAGACGAGTTCGCCGTCGAACCCGATCTGCTGGAGGGTGTACGAGCCCTCATAGCCGGAGAGGTCCGTGACCGGGCGGACGACCGCCGGCAGGTTGTGCACGCCGGCGAAACGGCTCAGCGCCCAGTCCCCGATGAAGAGGTCGTCGAGCAGCGCCGGACCGGTGTCCGAGTTGGTCAGCACGGTGAGCGCGAAGTCGCGTTCCGGCACCATCAGGAAACCGGAGTGCTGGCCGTCCCAGTCACCGCCGTGCTGGACCACCGTCGGCCCTTCGGCGGTCGGGCGCAGCATCCAGGTGACGCCGACCCCGTCGAGTTCCACGAAGAGCGTCCCGCCCGGTCCGGGGTTGGACCGCATGGCGTGCAGCGAGCGGCGGCTGAGCAGCCGGCCGCCGTCGCCGAGGTGGAACCGCGCCCAGCGCAGCTGGTCCCGGGCGCTGGAGATCAGGCCACCGGCAGGGTTCACGCTGCGGGGCACGCTCCATCGTTCCGGTTGCGCGACGAGGTTCCCGGCCTCATCGATCACATGGGGTACGGCCATGCGTGCGCCCGGGATCCGCGTGATGTCGAATCCACTGCGCCGCAGCCCGAGCGGCTCCAGCAGCAGGTCCTCGACGGCCTGCTCGTAGGTCCGCCCGGTCACGACCTCGATCACCCGGCCGGCCACCGAGATCGCCGCGTTGTTGTAGGAGAACACCTCGCCGGGCGGGGTGAGCTGCGGCACCCGGTGCATCTCGGCGACGTACCGGGCGAGGGCCGCGTCGTCGCTGCCGGTGTCGAGCAGGTAGTCGCCGAGCCAGCCGGCGCTGTGGTTGAGCAGCTGGCGGACGGTGACCCGGGCCGATGCGGCGGGGTCGCTGGTGCGGAAGCCGGGCAGGTAGGCGCGGACCCGGCGGTCCAGGCCGAGCCGGCCGCGTTCGACCAGGCGCATCGCGGCGGTGCCGGTGAAGGTCTTGGTGGTGGAGGCGACACGGAAGACGGTGGTGTCGCCGTCGACCGGGGACGGGTCGGCGGTGCTCGTCACGCCGAAGCCGCGGACGTACTCGCGGCCCCGGTACCGGAGGCCGAACGCCACGCCGGGTACGGCGTAGAGCTCCATCGCTTCGCGGATCCGGTCCTCCAGCTCGCGGACCGCGGACGGAACCCGGGGCGCCGCGGAGGCGGCTGCGGGCGTCAGGGCGGGCGCGGCGAGGGTGGCGGCGGTGGCGGTCAGCAGCGTACGGCGGGTCATCTGCTCGGTCATCGAACGTTCTCCCTGTCGTCAGAGTGCACGCCCGCGCCACTGTATGCATGGCGGTCAATGCGCATACTTTATAGCTATATTTCCGATTTAGCGGGAAACGTCATTTCGCAGTGACAGTGCTCACTTAACCCGTTCTGCCACCACGCCGAACAGAACGGTAGGAGGTGTTGCATCGGATGTTTCCGGAACAGATCGGCGCCTGGGTGCTGCACGAGCTGCCCCGCCTGAACCGAGCGATCCTGCAAGACCACGCCCCGACCGAGCTGCTGCTCGACGACCTGCACGAACACGTTCTGGACCAGCTGCCCGACGTGGCCCAGCTGACCCCGTACCAGGCGCAGCAGCTCCTGGTGAACCTCGGTTTCGTCGGTGCCTCGGTGGCCCGCCACTGGCAGGAGCACATCGCCGGTGGCATCCGGCATCCCGAGGACGCCTTCGAGGGCGTGGTCGCCGGCCCCGAGCGGATCCCCTTCCGCACCTACTTCACGGCGCTGGCCGAGCACACCGGGACCGGGCACTACGACCGGGACAGTTTCGCCTCGCTGGTGCGCTGGAACGTCGGGACCATCAAGGTGCGGCTGGGCGACGAGACGCTCGCCACCCTGCCCGGTGTCTTCGACGACGGCCGGATCCGCAGCTACACCGGATCACCCGGCGAGGAGCGCTTCTTCCTGCTGGTCAAGCAGGGTGAGGCGGTCGAGCTGGCGGTGAACGAGCTGCTCTGCCCGCTCACCTCGGACCGGGTCGGCCTGATCTGTGCGGACGCCCGCCATCGGGTACGCCTCGCGACCGTCCTGCTGGACGCGCTCCGCCGGCTGATGGTGGAGTTCGCGGCGCTGCCGCCCGAGCAGACCATGCCGGCCGAGCACTTCATGGACGTGTTCCGCCAGTTCGCCGCGCACTGGACGCTCGGTGACATCCCGCCCAGCGGCGCGCTGGACCCGGAGGCGCTGAAGCGGGACTTCCTGCTCGGCATCGCGGTGGACGACTACGACCAGCAGGCCCGCCGGCTCTTCCCGGCGCTGCTCGCCGCCGAGCGCGCCGAGCTCGCCGAGCTGATGGACGGCCCGACGCTGCCGCAGCGGCTGCTCGCCGCGGTGGGCGCCGACGAGCAGAGCCTGCGCCTGGCCGACGAGGGCGATCTGCGCCGTCTCGTGGCGCACCACCCGGCGATCGTCGACTGGTACCGGCTGCTGGTGATGCACGCCCGTGCCGCCGGGGCGCATCTGATGCTGAGCAAGAAGTTCCTGTTCAAGCCGCAGCGGCTGCGCGACCGGGCCGGTCTCGGCGACAAGGAGCTGGTGTCCAACCGGGCCGGCACGACCGGGATGACGGAAACGTTCCTGGAACGCCTCACCCGGGCCCGGCAGGACCACGTCCTTGCCCCCTTCCGCCCCGTGATAACCGCCGAAAAAGCAGATATCGGACCAATTTCGGAGGTACGGTCCGCACGGGGAGCGGTCCGGCCCGTCGTGGTCGAGCTGACCGGCTGAGCGGGGGCATGGTGAGGCAGGGATGAGGGCGCCGCTGCCGGAGATCGGCCGCGACCAGCTCATGGCACTGATCGACCACACCTCCGCGGTGATCTACATGCGCGACGCGGACGGCCGTTATCTGCTGGTCAACCGCGAGTACGAGCGCCTGTTCGGCTTGCGCCGCGAGGACATCATGGGGCTCACCGACCATGATCTGTTTCCCCGGGACATCGCTGACAAGTTCCGGCAGAACGATCTCGAGGCGCTGGCCGGCGGCGTCCCGGTGCAGATGGAGGAGGAGGCGCCGGGGGAGGACGGCCCACGCACGTACATCACCGCGAAGTTTCCGCTGATCGACGGGGACGGCCGGGCGTACGCGGTGGCCGGCATCTCCACCGACATCACCAAGCGCAGCCGGGCCGAGGCGGCGCTGCGCCACAGCGAGGAACGGTTCCGGCTGCTCGCCGAGCACGCCCAGGACATCATCTTCCGGTACCGGCTGGAACCCGAACCGGGCATGGAGTATTTGAGCCGGGCCGTGGAGTCGATCACGGGGCGACCGGCCGAGGAGTTCTACGCGCGGCCCGAGCTGATCATGGAGTGTGTGCTGCCCGAGGACCGGCCGCTCTTCGAGCAGTCCTGGCAGGCGCCGCGGACCCGTACCATCACGTTCCGGCTCTGCCGGGCCGACGGCGGGATGGTCTTCATCGAGCAGCGGGCCAGCACCGTCACCGACGACGCCGGCCGGGTGGTCGCGGTCGAGGGCATCATGCGGGACGTCACCGAGCGGATCGCCGCCGAGCGGGAGCGCTCCGAGCTGGAACAGCAGCTGCGCCAGGCGGAACGGCTCGACTCGCTGGGCCAGCTCGCCGGCGGGATCGCGCACGACTTCAACAACATCCTCGCGGTGATCTCCGGGTATGCCGACATGCTCGCCGAGGAGCTGGGCGAGGACCATCCCGGGTACGCCGACGCGGCCGGGATCAAGCAGGCCGCGAACCGGGGCAGCGCGCTCACCCGGCAGCTGCTCATCTTCAGCCGTTCCGAGCCGTCCCGGCCGGAGACCCTCGACCTGAACGCGGTCGCCGAGGATCTGCAGCGGATGCTGGGCCGCACCCTAGGCGAGGACATCGAGTTCACCACCGAGCTGGCGCCGGACCTGCCGCCGATCGTGATGGACCGCAGCAAGCTGGAGCAGGTCCTGATGAACGCGGTGCTGAACTCGCGCGCCGCGATGCCGGACGGCGGCCGGCTCACCATCGCCACCTCGCTGGAACGGGCCGGCGACGGCGCGGCACAGGTCAGCCTCGCGGTCGTCGACACCGGGTGCGGGATGACGCCGGAGGTGCTGGCCCGGGCGTTCGAGCCGTTCTTCACGACCCGCGGGCGGGGCAGCGGCACCGGGCTGGGGCTGGCCACGGCGTACGGCGTGGTGACCGACGCGGGCGGCACGATCAGCCTGGAGTCACAGCCGGGCCGCGGCACCACGTTGCGGGTCCGGTTGCCGGCCGGCGTCGCGCTGACGCCCGGGACCGGCATGGTGGAGCTGCCTCCACCGGCCCGTCCGGGCCGGGGCCGGCGGGTGTTCGTGGTCGAGGACGAGGAGGCGGTCCGCGACATCGTCTGCCGCCTGCTGCGCAAGGCCGGGTACGAGGTGGCGGCCGCCGCGAATCCGGCCGAGGCGCTGCGGATGTGCCGCGAGGACGACCTGCGTTTCGACATGCTGCTCAGCGACGTGATCATGCCGGGGATGTCGGGCACGCAGCTCGCCGCCGAGCTGCGCGCCCAGCGGCCGGACCTGCCGGTGCTGTTCATGTCCGGGTACACCAGCGGCCCGGCGCCGGGCGGGCAGGCCATGCCGCCGGACGCGCCGCTGATCCACAAGCCGTTCGACTCGAAGACCCTGCTGAACGAGGTGCACCAGCTGCTCGCCCAGCACATCCATTGACATGAATTTAGTTGCAGTCCTACCGTGCGCTGCTGGGAAAGCCCTTTCCCGCAGAGAGAGCCGGAGGTCGAGCATGCGCAGACGGATGTTCCTGGCGATTCCCGCCGCCGCGGCGATTCCGGCTCCCCGGCGGCTGCGGCTGACCGTGGCGGCGGACGGCACCGGCGACCACACCAGCGTGCAGGCCGCGATCGACGCGGTCCCGGCCGGCGAGCCCGCGATCATCGGGGTACGCCCCGGAACGTACCTCGGTCAGGTGATCATCCCGGCCGGCAAGCCGATGATCGAACTGCGCGGGCTCGGGCGCTCACCCGCCGACGTGGTGATCGCCGACGACCGGGCCAACGGCACCCCGAAACCGGACGGCGGCACCTGGGGAACCTCGGGCAGCGCCTCGGTCACCGTGGACGGCGCCGGCCTGCGGGTCACGCGCCTGACCTTCGCGAACCTCTTCGACGAGGCCGCCCACCCGGAGATCACCAACCGGCAGGCGGTCGCGGTGCTGACCCGCGCCGACCGGCTGGTCTTCGACCGGGTCCGGTTCCTCGGCAACCAGGACACCCTCTATGTGAACAGCTCGGCGGCCGGGGTGATCGCGCGGGCGTACTTCCGGGACTGCTACGTCGAGGGCGACGTCGACTTCATCTTCGGCCGGGCCACCGCCGTCTTCGACCGCTGCCACATCCACTCGCTGAACCGGGCGAGCACGCCCGCCGGTTACGTGACCGCGCCCAGCACCGACCGCACCAACCCGTACGGCCTGCTCTTCCACCGTTCCCGCTTCACCTCGGACGCCCCGCCCGGATCCGTCTTCCTGGGCCGTCCGTGGCACCCCAGCCAGGACCCCGAGGCGATCGGGCAGACGATCATCCGGGAGTCCTGGATCGGCGCGCACATCCCGGCCGCGCCGTGGACCGACTTCGGCACGTGGCCGTGGGAGGAGGCCCGCTTCGCCGAGTACCGCAACACCGGGCCGGGCGCGACGGTCACCCCCGACCGGCCGCAGCTGACCCGGGAGGAGGCGGCCGCGTACACGGTGGACGCCGCCCTGCGCGGCGCCGACGGCTGGAACCCGTGCGGCCGCGGCTGAGGACACGTGCCGCTGGTTGACCCTCCCCTTACCGGAGGGTGCAGGCTGTCCGGGTGGCAGAGTTACTGACGGTCGGGGAGTTTGCCCGGCTGACCCATCTGACGGTCAAGGCGTTGCGGCATTATCACGACGTCGGCGTGCTCGAACCGGCCTGGATCGATCCGTCGACGAGCTACCGCTACTACACCGCGGAGCAGGTGGAGCCGGCTCAGCTGGTGCGTCGGCTGCGGGAGGTCCGGATGCCGGTGGACGGCGTCCGGCGGGTGGTGTCGGCGGCCGATCCGGCGGCGCGGGATGCGATGATCGCCGCCCATCTCGACGTCCTGCGGCAGGAGCTGACCGCGACCGCGGCGGCGGTGGGCTCCCTGCGGGCGCTGCTGACCGGCAGTTCCGCCGGCGAGCTGACGTTCCGGCAGGCCGGCGAGGAACAGTGCCTGATGATCGATGGGGACGTCGACCAGGACAGCCTCACCCCGTGGTGCGCGATGGCCTACCCGCTGCTGTACGAGGTGGCGGGCCGGTGGGGCCTGACGCCGGCCGGGCCCGCCGGGGCTCTGTACGCCTTCGAGTGGTTCCAGGCCGGCGGCCCGGTGACGGCGTTCCTGCCGGTCGCCGCGCCCCCGGACGGCGAGCGCGTCGCGCGCCCGGACGGCGGCGGGGTGCGGTGGGGTGTGCTTCCCGCGCAAGCGCTGGCGGTCGCCGTCCACGCCGGACCGTGTCGCGATCTGGACCAGACCTACGGCGTCCTGGGCCGTCAGGTGCTCGAACGCGGTGTCGGCGCCTCCGGGCCGGTCCGCGAGCTCTACCTGGTCACATCGGCCGACACCGACGACCCGGCCCGGCTGCGGACCGAGGTGTGCTGGCCCGTCACCCCGTCGTCCCTCTCGTTGTGAAGGAGCACCACATGTCCCTGTCGATCGCCCAGATCGTGATCGATTGCGCTGACGCGCAGAAGCTGGCCGTGTTCTGGTCGCAGGCGTTGGACCGCCCGGTCGACCCGGGCGCCACCGCCGAATTCGCCACCATCGGTCACGGCGCCGCGACCAGCGGCAGCGCCCCGGCTCTGATGTTCATCAAGGTCCCCGAGCCGAAGCACACCAAGAACCGGCTGCACTTCGACCTCACCGCCCGCCCGGTGCCGAACTGGCAGAGCGAGGTCGACCGGCTGCTCACGCTCGGCGCCAGCCGCATCGACGAGCACCAGGCGTTCGGCTGGCACTGGATCACCATGCGCGACCCGGAGGGCAACGAGTTCGACCTCGGCCCCGCCGCCGCGACCCCGTAGCTCTCCGCTTCGCCGCCAGCGATGCTGTGCGCCGGCCGCCCACCATCCCGGCTCAGTCAGCCGCAATCCGCTGACGGGCGGCGATGGTGGCGGCGAGCAGCGTCTCGTCCGCCCGCATCTCGCCGTCGTCGTCACCGAGACCGATTCCCGCTCGATGTGGGGAGGCCACGATGCGGTCCAGCCGGTCGTGCGTCATCCAGCAACGACGCGAGATCGTCGGCGGCCAGACGGGACGCGGTCAGCGAAGCCGCCAGCGCGTGCAGCGCCGCCGACCGTACGGCGGAGGATTCGTCACGCAGCAGCGGGGTCAGGACCGGCGTCACCCGGGCGGGCGCGGCCCGCCACTCCCGCATCGCCGCGAGCGCCATCCGTACACCCTCAAGCCTGACCTGCGGAGGCTCGACCCGGCTCATCGGCCCTTTCGAAACGTCATGAAGTTGATCTTCGCTCCCGAGCATTCAACCGCGCAACGCATATCGAATCCTCGGCACAAGAGCACGTCCGATCAGCTTGGCGGGCAACCTCTGGTCCCCCCTGGCGTCCCCGCGACCAGTCCGCTGCGTCATCAATGGCGACTACGGGGCGTGCTGGCGATCGAGCCGGTGCGGATTGCGAAAAGCCAGGACCACGCGTTATCTGCGGCATGTCAGTGCGCGATGTCGACGCTGACCAAACGTCACAAATAGTCGAAGTAGCGATCCCACCACGGTGCCCCTCGCTCACGCAGGAATGCGCTGGCGCCGTTGTACATTTCCTCCAAGGGGTCCAGCCGTAGAGCGATGTAGCCTAGATAATCCAGCGCTCCGTAAACGCGAGCAGCGTCGGCAGGGTGCAGCAGTTCAGCGAGTTCGGCATCGTCGCAGTAGAGGGCTTCTTCCGAGGAAGCGGCGGCGAGGTCGCCGAAGTTGCTGATCCGGACCCTGAGCATCAGACCGCCAGACGTGACAGCGGCTGGCACCTCGATGTCGCCGTGAAAGCTGCTGTCCTGACCGGCGCTGGAGTAGCACGCGCCGAAGGCGGTGCGGAGGCCGGACTCAAGCTGCGAGAATCGTGTCGCAGCCCGCTCGTGGTCGAAATGTGCGGGGAACTCCATATGGCCTGGATCATCGTGCGTCTGCAGCAGTTCACGGGTCTGGGCCTCATCAGCTTGCACCCGATTATTATCGGGAAGGCAAGCAAGCACCTCAAGCCGCACATTGCTGGCGGCCGCCGGATTCAGCCACGTGCCGCAACGCACTCACATCGGCAGATCCGTGCATTCGGGGCTCACCTCTGGTCTGGTCGACGGTGATCGGGCGTCATCCGGTGAGGGTGGGTGCAACTGGCGCCTATCGACCGCCCGGCTCCCGCAACCGGCAGCCCGCTGCCCGGCACGACGTGGACTCATCCTGATCACCGGCCGGGTTCACCAGCGGCCGGCCCATCACAAGGAGGGCCGCCGAACCGGTTGAACGACAAGGGGCCCGGACAACGACGGGTCAGGCGGGTCGTCTGTTTCTCATCACCGGGCCGAAGAGGCGCTGCGCCTGGTCGGCCCGGAGCGCCACGAACAGCCCGGTCGCGGTGACCAGGGCGTCGTCCGGCGTCTCGGCCGTCGCGATGGCGCCGATGGCGGTCACCCGCCGGCCGTCGACCTGGGTGACCTCTGCGGTCAGGCGCAGGGGAGTGTGCAGCGGGACCGGCCTGCGATACGACGTGTCGAGCCGCACCGTCATCCCCGGGTTGCCCGACGTCGTCACCGCGTGACCGAGCATCTGGTCGAGGAGCATCGCGCTGACGCCGCCGTGCGCGTACATCGGCGGGCCCTCATAGGCGAGCCCGAGCGTGCAGGCGCCGGTCGCGACCCCGCCGGCTGCCTCGATGCGCACCGGCGGGGCGATCGCGCTGCCGGAGCCGATGACCGGGTTGTACATCCGTACGCCGCCGAGCAGGTCGTCGGCGGCGGCGAGCTGGCTGCGGTCGCGGATCCGCTCGCCGAGCGGCGCGGCGGCCTGCCGGACCAGCTCGGCGGCCCGGATCAGCTCCTCGGCGGGCGCCTCGGTGGCGGTCGCGTGCTCGATCAGCTCGCGGAGCGCGTCGCCGAGATCGGCGATCGCCTCCCGCCGGGCCGTCAGCCGGTCGACGGATTGAACGCTGTCGGTCACATCGTCTCCTCGGGCGCCGGGCGGCGGTTGCCGAACAGAATCAGGTTCTACCAACGAGGACACCGCACGCACCCGCGCAGCTAGTGAATCTTCTCACACTGCTATAACCTGTTCTAGTTATCCGGAGGGGGTGCCCGTGGAATTCGACGTGATCGTTGTCGGCGCCGGTGCGGCAGGCATGACGGCCGCGCTCACCACCGCTCGCAGTGGACTGAGCACGGTCGTCCTGGAGAAGGCGGCGGTCTTCGGCGGCTCGGCGGCCCGGTCCGGCGCCGGCATCTGGGTCCCGGCCAACGACGTGCTGCTGACGGCGGGAGTGCCGGACTCGTTCGCGAAGGCGGACACCTACATGGCGGCGGTGGTCGGCCCGGAGGTGCCGGCGGCCAAGCGGCGGGCGTTCCTCGCCGCCGGCCCCCAGGCGATCGCGTTCCTCCAGCAGTGGTCGCCGCTGCGGTTCCGCTGGATGGAGGGCTACTCCGACTACTATCCGGAGCTGCCCGGCGGGATGCCGGCCGGCCGGTCGATCGAGCCGGAGGCGCTCGACGCGAACATCCTCGGCGACGAGATGAGGAACCTCAACCCGTCCTACATCCCCAGCCCGGACGGTACGGTCGTCTACACCGTCGACTACCGGTGGCTGGCCCTGATCGCCCGGCACCCGCGTGGTCTCGCGGTCGCGAGTGAAATGGTCCTGCGATACCTCCAGCTCGCCGCGCAGGGCAAGAAGCCGGTCACCATGGGCCAGGCCCTGGCCGGCGGTCTGCGGGCCGGCCTGCTCGCCGCCGATGTGCCGGTCCGGCTGAGCACCCCGCTGGTCGACCTGTTCGTCGAGAACGGCCGGGTGGCCGGCGTGATCGCCCTGGTCGGCAACCGGGAGACGGTGATCCGGGCCCGGCGCGGCGTGATGATCGGCAGTGGCGGGTTCGAGCACAACGAGCGGATGCGCAAGCAGTTCCAGCGGGAGCCGATCGGGGTGGACTGGACGGTCGGCGCGGCGTCCAACACCGGTGACGGCATCGAGGCCGGCGAGCGGGCCGGCGCCGGGCTGGCCCTGATGGACGACGCCTGGTGGGGCCCGATGATCCCGCTGCCCGAGGGGCCGTACTTCTGCCTCTCCGAGCGGACGCTGCCGGGCACCGTCTTCGTCGACGGCACCGGCAGGCGGTTCGTGAACGAGGCGGCGCCGTACAGCGACGTGGTCCACGTGATGTACGACGGCGACCACTTCCCGGCCTGGATGATCACCGACCAGGAGTACCGGAACCGGTACCTCTTCAAGGAGACCGCGCCGCTGCTGCCCTACCCGCAGGCGTGGTACGACAGCGGCGCCCTGGTCAAGGACTGGACGCTCGCCGGGCTGGCCGCCAAGATCGGCGTGCCGGCGGGCGCGCTGCGGGCCACCGTCGACAGGTTCAACGCGCAGGCACGCGCCGGCCGCGACACCGATTTCCACCGTGGTGACAGCGTCTACGACGCGTATTTCGCGGACCCGACGAACCGGCCCAGCCCGTGCCTCGCCCCGATCTGGCTGCCGCCGTTCTACGCCTTCAAGATCGTCCCCGGTGACCTCGGCACGAAGGGTGGCCTGGTCACCGACGCCCGGTCCCGGGTGCTGACGACCGGCGGCGAGCCGATCCCCGGCCTCTACGCCGCGGGCAACGCGTCGGCGGCGGTGATGGGCCGCAGTTACGCCGGCGCCGGCTCGACCCTCGGCCCCGCGATGACCTTCGGTTACGTGGCCGGGAAAGACCTGGCGAGCAATTCCTAACCCCGAGGAGGAACAGAATGCCCAAGGTCAGTGTGTCCACCGTGACGAAGGCCAGCCCCGAGCAGATCTGGCAGGTGCTGGCGGATCCGGCCCGGACACCCGAGTGGAACGCCATGCATCAGGGCTTCACCGGCGACGTGCCGGCGACCCTCACCGAGGGCGCGCAGTACAAGCAGAAGGTGAAGCTGATGGGCATGCCCGCGGACATGGCGTGGAAGGTGGTCACCGCGGACGGGACGACCCTGGAGCAGGCCGGCGACGGCCCGATGGGCGTGAAGGCGAAGAACCGCTTCGAGCTCACGCCCGCCGAGGGCGGCACCCAGATCACCTACGACATGGAGTTCCTCGGACCGGCGCTGAACGGGCCGATGGCCGCGATGCTGGAGAAGCAGGCCGGGCCTGCCGCGAAGCAGGCCCTGGACAAGCTGACGGGTCTAGTGGAGTAGCAGCCGGGTCGCCAGCTCGAGGTGGTTGACCACGTCGTTCGCCGACGCGCGGCGGGTCACCCAGGCCACCAGGTTGGACAGCCAGACATCACCGATCACCCGGGCCTTGGCGCGGTCGTCGGCGGTCGGCTCGCCGTCGTGCATGGCCCGGGTGAACATCTCCTCCATGAGCCGGGCCACCGCGTTGACCTCGGCGCTGGCCGACGGGTCGGCGAACATGAAGGCCCGGGTCATCGCCTCGGCCAGCATCGGGTCGCGCTGCAGGGCGCCGGTCACCCGGTTGAGCACGTAGAGCGTGCGGTCGTAGGGCGTGTCGCCGGGGATCGGCTTGCGGCTCAGCTTGTCCTGGATCGCCTCGAGCTCCAGCGCCAGCGCGGAGACGAGCAGATGGATCTTCGAGGGGAAGTAACGGTAGAGCGTGCCGAGCGCGACCTCGGCCCGTTCCGCCACGGTGCGCATCTGGACGGCGTCGTAGCCGCCCTTGGACGCCAGCGCCAGCGTGGCCTCCAGGATCCGCCGCCGGCGATCACGCTGAGCAGCCGATCCCTGCTCGGCATCGGTGGTACTCGTTCTCGCTGTCGCCATCTCTCCCCCTCGCCGGTGAATCAAGCCTAGCAACGGCGCGTTGCGGTCCTGTGTCACCCATCGGTGGCGCGTTCAAACTGAAACGTGTTCTAATTCCGCTATGGATTTCCACCCGGACGAGACGCAGCAGGCGATCAGCCGGCTCGCGGCCGAGGTGGTGGCCGGCGCGGGCACTCCGGAGCGGCTCTGGAAAGGGCTGGGCCAGGCCGGTCTGCTCACGCTCGGTGCGCCGGAGCGCGAGGGTGGTGCCGGGCTGGGCGTCCTGGAGACCGCGCTGGTGCTCGTCGAGATCGGCCGGGGGGCGGCGGCCCTTCCCGCCCTCCGGATCGACGGGACGTCCCTGACCATCGAGGACCCCAAAGATCAACACCCCGATTGGGTACGGTGGGAAGCCACGTCCCGCCCCGCACCGCACCCACTGACCGTCGCCGCGGCGTGCGCGCTCGGCGCCGGCGCCCTGGCCGGAGCGCTCGACCTGACCGCGCGCCACATCCGCACCCGTGAGCAGTTCGGCCGCCCGCTCGCCACGTTCCAGGCCGTCGCCCAGCAGATCGCCGACGTCTACATCGCGAGCCGCACCCTGCACCTGGCCGTCCTCTCCGCGTGCTGGTGGCTGGACGCGGAGCGGGCCGGCGACGGGCGGATGGGAGACGGGCGGACGGGAGACGGGCGGGCCGGCGACGGGCGGGCCGGAAACGGGCGGCAGGCGGGCGACGATCTCGCGGTCGCGGCCCAGTGGCTCACCGCCGAGGCACCCCCCGCGCTCCGCGCCTGTCACCACCTGCACGGCGGGCTCGGGCTGATGATCGATTACCCGTTGCACCGGCACACCACGCTGATCCGCGACCTGGTCCGGTTCCTCGGCGGTGCCGAGCAGGCCCTGTCCACCCTGGGGGAGCGCTGTGTTCCTCGACCTGACTGACCGGCAACGCGCGCTGCGGGACGAGCTCCGGGCGTACCTCGGAAAGCTCCTGACCCGGGATCAGCGCGCAGCGCTGGCCCGCGAACGGCACGGACGCGCCCACCGTGACCTGGTGTCCCGCCTGGGTCGCGACGGGTGGCTCGGGCTCGGCTTCCCGGTCGAGTTCGGCGGGCGCGGTCTCGGGCCGGTCGAGCAGCAGATCTTCGTGAACGAGGCGGCACGCGCCGACGTGCCGCTGCCCGCGGTCACGCTGCAGACGGTGGCGCCCACGCTGCTCGCGCACGGCAGCGACGAGCAGCGGCGACGGTTCCTGCCGCCGATCCTGGCCGGAGACCTGCACTTCGCGATCGGCTACACCGAGCCGGAGGCCGGGACCGACCTGGCGTCGCTGCGCACCCGCGCCGTCCGGGACGGCGAGTTCTACCTGGTCAGCGGAGAGAAGACGTTCACCACCGGCGCGCACGACGCGGACTTCCTCTGGCTGGCCTGCCGGACCGCGCCGGACGCGCCGAAGCACCACGGGCTCTCCATCCTGATCGTCGACACCGCCGACCCCGGATACTCGTGGACGCCGCTGATCACCTGCGACGGCGCGCACCACGTCAACGCGGTGCACCTGGACGACGTGCGGGTGCCGGTGGCGATGCGGGTCGGCGCGGAGAACGAGGGCTGGCGGCTGATCACCGCGCAGCTCAACCACGAGCGGGTCATGCTCGGTCCGGCCGGGCGTCTGGGCGCGCTCTTCGACCGGGTGCGAGACTGGGCGTACGCGACGGGCGCCGTGACCCACCCGGAGGTCCGCCGCGCGCTCAGCCGGTGTTTCGCCGCGAGACGTGTCAACGAGCTTCTCAACGCGCAGATCGCCGGCGGCGAGCCGAACCCGGCCGACGCGTCCGCCACCAAGGTCTTCGCCTCCGAGCGGCTGCTGAGCCTCGGTGCCGAGCTGGCCGAGCTGGTGGCCCGGTTCGGCGGCGACCCGGACCTGCTGGAGTGGCTGGACCTGCAGAACCAGCGGAACCTCGTGCTGACCTTCGGCGGCGGCGTGAACGAGGTGCAGCGGGAGATCATCGCGAGCGCGGGCCTCGGCCTGCCCCGAGTGCCGAGGTGACCGAGATGGACGAGCTGGTCTCCACCCTGCTGGCGGCGGGCGAGACGGCGCCCCGCCGTGGCCGCGATCCGGTCAACCTGCCGATGATCCGGAACTGGCTGGAGGCGATCGGCGACACCTCACCGCGGTACGAGCGGGACCTGGTCGCGCCGCCCGCGATGATCCAGGTCTGGACGATGCGAGGGCTGTCGCCCGGGGAGACCGATCCGTTGCAGGCGATGTCCTCGGCGCTCGACGACGCCGGCTTTCCCCACGTGGTCGCGACCGATTCTGAACAGGTCTATCACCGGTACCCGCGCGTGGGCGAGGAGATCTCGGTCCGCAGCCGGCTGGAGTCCGTGGTGGGTCCGAAGCGGACAGCCCTGGGGGAGGGGTGGTTCGTGACCACGCGGTCGACATGGTTCAGTGGTGCGGAGCCGGTCGCGTCGATGACGTTCCGGATCCTGAAATACCGCGAGACGTCCACTCCGCGGGTCGCCCGTGATGACCCGCTCCGGCCCGTCGTGACGGCGGACAACGCCTTCTTCTGGGCCGGGGCCGACGCCGGTGAGCTGCGCATCCAGCGCTGCGGCGAGTGCGGTTCATTGCGCCACCCGCCGGGGCCGGCCTGCCCGCGCTGCGGCGCCCTCAAGCAGGAGCACACGGTGGCGGCAGGCCTCGGAACCGTGCACAGCTTCGTGGTGCACCACCATCCGCCGGTCCCGGGCCGCCGGGCCCCGTTCACGGTCGGCCTGATCGACCTGGCCGAAGGCGTCCGGATGGTCGGCGAGGTGCGCTCTCCCCGGCCGGTGACGATCGGTGAGCCGGTGCGGGTCTTCTTCGACCGGGGCCTGCCGGTGTGGCGTCCCGACCTGCCCCAACTCGATCCATGGGAGCTGCCGGTCACCCCGACGCTGATCATCAGCACGGCGCTGGCGACCCGCGACTTCCAGGACGTCCACCACGACCGGGACGCGGCCGTGCGCCGGGGCGGCAAGGACATCTTCCTCAACATCCTGACCACCACCGGGCTGGTCCAGCGCTACGTCACCGACCAGTTGCCGGACGCCGACGTGCGGGGCATCGCGATCCGGCTCGGCACGCCCTGTTTCGCCGGTGACACGCTCACCTTCACCGGAACGGTCGTCTCCCCTGAAAAGATCGCCGTCGCCGGGCGGACCGCGGCCGGCGCGCACGTCACCGGAACGGTCACGGTGGCGTCGTGATCCCCTCCACCTGCGCGATCGCCGGCATCGGGGCCACCGAGTTCTCCAAGGACTCCGGCCGCAGCGAACTGCGCCTCGCGGTCGAGGCGGTCCGTGCCGCGCTCGACGACGCCGGCCTGCGGCCCGGCGACGTCGCCGGCCTGGTCACGTTCGGGATGGACAACAATCCCGAGATCGCCGTCGCGCGCGAGCTGGGCATCGGCGAGTTGCGCTTCCTGAGCCGGATCGGGTACGGGGGAGGCGCCGCCTGCGCCGTCGTCCAGCAGGCCGTCCTCGCGGTCGACGCCGGGCTCGCCGACGTGGTGGTCTGCTACCGCGCCCTGAACGAGCGGTCCGGCCGCCGGTTCGGCCGGCCCGTCACCCCGCCGGACCCCGACGCCGGCTGGCACTACCCGATGGGCCTCGCCACCCCGGCCGCGATGATCGCCATGGTGGCCCGGCGCTACCTGCACGACTACGGCGCCACCACCGACGACTTCGGCCGGGTCGCCGTGGCGATGCGGCGGCACGCGGCCACCAACCCGGCCGCGTGGTTCGCCGGCCGGCCGATCACCCTGGACGAGCACCGAGCCTCCCGATGGATCGCCGAGCCGCTGCGGCTGCTCGACTGCTGCCAGGAGAGCGACGGCGCGGTGGCCCTGGTCGTGACGTCGCTGTCGCGCGCCCGTGACCTGTCCGCCCGGCCCGCCGTGATCGCCGCGGCGGCGCAGGGGAGCGGTCCCGATCAGTTCGTGATGACCAGCTACTACCGCTCGGAGGTGGCGGCGCTGCCGGAGATGAGCGTGGTGGGGTGCCAGCTGTGGGAGCAGAGCGGGCTCGGACCGGCGGACGTGCGAGCCGCCGTGTTGTACGACCACTTCACCCCGTACGTGATGATGCAGTTGGAGGAATTGGGTTTCTGCGGCCGTGGCGAGGCGCGCCATTTCCTCGCCGACGGCGCGATCGAACTCGACGGCCGGCTGCCGGTGAACCCGCACGGCGGGCAGCTGGGCGAGGCCTACATCCACGGCATGAACGGCATCACCGAGGCGGTCCGCCAGATCCGGGGCACAGCAGCCAACCAGATCCCCGGAGACGGCCCGATCCTGGTCACGGCCGGAACCGGAGTCCCCACCAGCGGCCTCATCTTGCGCAGTGGGTAGAAATCGTTCGTCAGGGGACCGGGGCTGGGCTAGGTTCGCGGCCATGCGAGAGCTCGACGAGAAGGAGATCAGGGACTCCTTCATCAACTGCAGCAAGGGCGAGGCCGGCCGGATCAAGTTGCCGGCCGGGTTCGCCGACGGGGCCGTGCCCTGGGACGACATCGACTTCCTCGGCTGGACGGATCCGGGCGCGCCGCAGCGGGCGCTGCTCGTGGTGCCGGGCGAGGAGAAACCCGCCGGGATCGTGCTCCGGCGACCGGAGGCCGTCAAGGTGTCCGCGATGCGGTCCAGCATGTGCCGGATCTGCCTGACCGACCACGCGTCGTCCGGGGTGGGGCTGTTCGTGGCCCCGCTCGCCGGTCCGGCCGGGCGGCGGGGCAACACCGTGGGCGAGTACATCTGCTCGGATCTGGCCTGCTCGCTTTATCTGCGGGGCAAGCGGCAGCCGAAGATGCGGCTGGTCCGCCGGGAGGAGACGCTCACCCTGCAGGAGCGGATCGCCCGGGCGATGACCAACCTGGCCGCGTTCACCGACCGGGTCGCCGCCGGCTGATCTCTCCTACCTCCGAGGACCGGGAACGGACATGAATCGCACAAGACCCGGCCCCGCTCACGCGGGGCCTTCGACGCCGATGTGGACCCGGTGGTGCGCCGGATGCTCGATCTCGTCGAGCACGGCGACCGCGAAATCCGGGTACGAGATCCGGCTCGCCGCGTCGGCCGGCACGACCCGATAGCGGCCGGTCCGCCCGCCGCCGTGGTCGAAGTCGCCGGCCGGGCTGACGACCAGCCAGTCCGATCCTGATCCGCGCAGCACCTCGGCCCCCGCCGCGTGGGCCGTGCAGAACTCCCGGTACTCCTGCGGATATCCGGGCGTGTCCATCAGCAGGGTTCCGTCCGCGGTCGGCAGCACCGACGCGAGACCCGCCACGACGAGACGGCGGGCGCCGATCCTGAGCAGCGCCCAGGCCGCCGCCGTGTAGAACGCCCGGGGCTCAGCCGACGGGTCGAAGACGGCACTGATCACCACATCGTGTCCGGCTGCCACATCACCCGGATCGGTCACGTCGCCGGCTGCCACGGGTGCGGGTCCGGCGTACCGTCGAGGGTCGCGCACCACCGCGGTGACCCGGTGTCCGCGCCGCAGCGCCTCGTCCGCCAGCGCTCGCCCGGCCCGGCCGCCCGCCCCGAAAATCGCGATCTCACTCATGGGCGGACCGTATCCGGGGACCCGGTTTCCGATCGGATACCGATTACCGTGACCGTCATGGATCCCGACATGTTCGATCCGGTCTGCCCGTCGGCGCTGTCCCCGATCCGGATCGGCGACAAGTGGTCCGGCATGGTGATCCGCTGCCTGGAGCAGGGCCCGCGCCGCTTCTCCGAGCTGCGCGTGCCGATCCGCGGCGTCACCGCGAAGGCACTGACCAAGTCGCTGCGGCTACTGGAACGCGACGGCCTGGTCGAGCGGGTCACCGTGCCGGCGCCGGCCTATCAGCTGACCGCGCTGGGCCGCAGCATCCTCGGCCCGCTGAACGCCGCGTGCGCGTGGACCGCGGACCACTGGGACGAGCTGCTGGACGCCCGGGAGGCTCAGGGCAGCAGCGGCGGCCCGGCGATCTGAACGCCGGAGCGGTCAGGTTCGCGAGGCCAGCTCGCGGGCGATGCCGATGAGCTGGTCCTCCTGGCCGCCGACCAGTCGCCGCTCGCCGGCCCGGACCAGGATCTCCGCGCCGGAGACCTGATAGCGGTCGGCCAGCGCGTACGCGTGCAGCAGGAAACTCGAGTAGACCCCGGCGTACCCCATGATCAGGGCCATCCGGTCGAGCCGGCACTCGTCCGGCATCGCCGGGCGGACCACGTCCTCGGCGGCGTCGACGATCGCGAAGAAGTCGACTCCGGTGGGGATGCCGAGCTTGTCGCAGACGCCGACCAGCGCCTCCACCGGCGTGTTCCCGGCGCCCGCCCCGAACCGCCGGGTGCTTCCGTCGATCTGCCGGGCGCCGGCCCGCACGGCCAGGATCGAGTTCGCCACGCCGAGGCCGAGGTTCTCGTGGCCGTGGAAGCCGACCTGCGCGTCGTCGCCGAGTTCCGCGACGAGCGCCGACACCCGGTCGCCGACCTGGTCCAGCACCAGCGCGCCGGCCGAGTCGACCACGTAGACGCACTGGCAGCCGGCGTCCGCCATGATCCGCGCCTGCCGGGCGAGCGCGTCGGGCGGTGTCGAGTGGGCCATCATCAGGAAGCCGACGGTCTCCAGGCCCAGGTCACGGGCGAGACCGAAGTGCTGGACGGCGATGTCGGCCTCGGTGCAGTGTGTGGCGATCCGGCAGACGCTCGCGCCGTTGCCGGCGGCCGCCCGGATGTCGTCGATCACGCCGACGCCGGGCAGCATCAGGAAGGCGATCCTCGCGCGGGTGGCGGCGCCGACCGCCACCCTGATCAGCTCCTGCTCCGGCGTGTGGCTGAGGCCGTAGGTGAACGACGATCCGCCCAGCCCGTCGCCGTGGGCCACCTCGATCACCGGGATCCCGGCGGCGTCCAGAGCGGTCACGATGTCGCGCACCTCGACAGCCGTGAACCGGTGCCGTTTGGCGTGCGAGCCGTCGCGCAGCGTCGAATCGGTGATCCTGATCCCGGCGGTCATCTCACCAGCTCCTCGGCGACCCGCGTGGCGGCGGCGGTCATGATGTCCAGGTTCCCGGCATACGGCGGCAGATAGTCCCCGCTGCCCTCGATCTCGAGGAACACGCCGACCCGCAGGACGTCGCCGACCAGGTCGAACTGCGGCTCGTCCAGCAGCCGATATCCCGGCACGGATCGGGCCACGTCGGCGGCCATGTCGGTGACCGAGGTGATGACGGCGTCCCGGTCCGCGTCCGGCGTGACGGCACAGAACACGGTGTCCCGCATCATCAGTGGCGGCTCGGCCGGATTCAGCACGATGATGGCCTTTCCTTTGGCCGCGCCGCCGATCGTCTCGAGTCCGCGACCGGTGGTCCGGGTGAATTCGTCGATGTTCGCCCGTGTGCCGGGACCGGCCGATCGCGACGCCACCGAGGCGACGATCTCGGCGTAGGAGACAGGTGTCACCCGGGACACCGCGGCGACCATCGGAATGGTCGCCTGCCCGCCGCAGGTGGTCAGATTCAGATTGGCGGCGTCGCGGTGCCCGCCGAGATTCACCGACGGGACGACGGCCGGTCCGACAGCGGCCGGCGTCAGATCGATCGCCCGGATTCCGGCCGCGGCATAGAGCGGGGCATGGGCCCGGTGCACGGACGCCGACGTCGCCTCGAACACCACGTCGGGCAGCGGATCGCGGGTGAGCAGCCATTCCGCGCCACCGATTCCGGTCTCCAATCCGTTGCCGGCGGCCCGTTTCAGACCGGGGCTCGACGGATCGATCCCGGCCATCCACTGTGGCGAGACGACGGGGGATCGCAGCAGTTTGTACATCAGGTCGGTGCCGATGTTCCCGGAGCCGACTATCGCGGCGGTCAGCATCAGTTCTCCTCGCGAAATGTCAACCGGACCGCGCCGAGCCCTGTGAACTCGGCGACGAATCGGTCACCGGGCCGCACGTCGACGGCCCGCGCACAGGCGCCGGGGAGAATCAGGTGGCCGGCGCGCAGGCGTACCCCGAAACGCGCCACCGTCCGCGCCAGCCAGGCCACCGCCGTCACCGGATTCCCGAGAACGGCATCGGAACGCCCGGCCGCGACGACCTCCCCGTTCCGGGAGAGTTCGGCGTCGATTCCCCGAGGATCAAGAGTTTTCGGCGGTACGCGGTCAGCGCCCACCACGAATCCGGCCGAGGAGGCGTTGTCCGCGATCGTGTCGGCGAGCCCGATCCGCCAATCCTCGATCCGGCTGTCGATGAGTTCGATCGAGGGCGCGAACGCCTCGGTCGCCTCCAGCACGTCCTCTTCCGTGCAATCCGCACCGGGCAGATCCGCGCCGAGCAGAAACGCGACCTCGATCTCGGCGCGTGGATAGCAGTACCGGCGGGCGTCGGCCGGTTCGTCCTCGCGCAATCGCATGTCCGCCAGCAGGTGGCCGTAATCGGGCTCGTCGACGCCCATCATCTGCTGCATCGCCGCCGAGGAGAGGCCGACCTTGTGCCCGACGATCGGTTCCGCGCGACGCCCGATGTTCAAAAGCTGGATCCGGTACGCATCGTCGGCCGTCAGATCCGGCCGTTCCCGGGTGATCGGGGGAATCGGCGCGCGGTCGCGCTCCGCCGCCCACAACGTGTCGGCGATTCGCGCGCAGTCATCGTCGCTGAGCATCGGCACCTCCGAGTGCGAAAGCGGCCGAATGACGCCCGGCCCGCCGTCCCGAGAAGACACAGTCGGCGAGCGACAGCCCGCTCACATAGGCGCCCGAGCAGATGCCCGCCGCATTCCGCCCCGCCGCATAGACGGCGACTTTCCGCTCATTCCCGGCGTTCGCCGCCGCGCCGATCGCGGGCTCGCCCGCTGACTCGCTCACCGCCAGCTCGCCGGTCTCCTCGTTCACCGCCAGCCCACCCAGCGTCAGCATCGGCGCCGGCAGCCCGCGCGCCCCGATCGAGACGTCGATCAGTGACCAGGGTCCCCGCCCGCCACGGCCGGCGTCGCGCACGGTCGCCGCCAGCCCGGCCGGATCCACGCCGGCCCGGCGTGCCACGCCCTCCACATCGGACGCGCTCACCCGGCCCATCCTCGGCCCGGCCGGCCCCAGCATCCACCAGGCCTGCCACCGTTGGAACCACAGCGTCTCCCGCCACACCTGCCGCCGCGCCGCGGCCAGCAGCTGCGCGTCCACCAGCAGCCACGCCCGCCCGCCGGGACGGCGCAGCACCGCGTCCCCGATGGCCGCGCCGTACCGCCACTCGGCACAGATCCGCCGCCCGTCGCGGTCCACCAGCAGGCCACCGGCCAGCGCCGAGGGCGGGGTGAGGAACCGCCACAGCGTGACCCGGTCCAGATGCGCGGTGACCCCGCCCGCCTGGACGCCGAGCCGGATCCCCGAACCGTCGTCGCCGGGCGTGCCGAGCCGCAGCCCGCGACGGTAGGCCGGCGCGTGCTCGCGCATCATCTCCCGGTTGAAGACGAAACCGCCGGCGGCGAGCACCACCGCACGGGCCGGAATCGTCCGGGACGCGGAATGGCGGTCCTCGATGCGGATGACCTGCCGATGCAGGACGCGGCCGAGTCCGGGCAGGTAGAGGCCGGGTTTCACGGACAAGCGGTGCAGCACCCGGTGTGCCAGCCGCGGCCAGCCGGTCAGCGTGCGGCACTCGACGCCGCCGCCGGTCAGCCGGATCGCGCGGGTCTGCGTGTGAACCTCGGCGCCCGCTGCGCGGACCGCCTCGGCCAGGGCCCGGTGCAGCGCATGCCCGGAGGTGCCTCTCGCGCGTGTGCGATGACCACGGGGTACGGGCGGATCCTCGCTCCCGGAGACGTAGAGGTAATGCCGGTTCGTCGGATAGGACGTCTTGACCGGGCAGACCGACGAGCCGAACGGGACGCCGTGGCGGGTCAGCCAGTCCAGCATCTCCGCGCTCTGCTCACAGAACCGCCGCAGGGTCACCGGCGAGACGGCGTCGCGGGTTTCGGTGCGGAGATACTCGTACATGAGGCGGGGGTTGTCCTTGATCTTGGCTTGGTGCTGGAAGCGGGTCCCGCCGCCGGCGTAGATCACCCCGCCGGAGATCGCCGTCGCGCCGCCGCCACCGAACCTGTCGATCACCAGGACCCGTGCACCGGCCTCGGCGGCCTCGATCGCGGCGCACGCCCCGGCCGCGCCGAAGCCCACCACGACGACGTCCCACACGGTCCACTCCTGAAACAGGTATCAGTATGGTCAGCTCTGCTCCATGGCTTTTCAAGGCGCTCCATGGCGCTCCAGAGCGCGATAACTATAACCTGTTCTAGTGGAAGAATTCGATGTCGTCGTGGTCGGCAGCGGCGCCGCCGGGATGACCGCGGCACTCACCGCGGCCCGGCACGGACTGTCCGCGATCGTGGTGGAGAAGGAGTCGGTCTTCGGCGGTTCGACGGCGCGGTCCGGTGGCGGGCTGTGGCTCCCCGGCAACGCGGTGCTGGGCGGGACCGACGACGCCGCGACCTACCTCGCGCACGTGGCCGGTTCCGAGGTGCCGGTGACACGACAGAAGGCGTTCCTCGCGTGCGGGCCGGAGATGCTGGCGCTTGTCCGTTCCTGCACACCCCTGGAGTTCGCCTGGGTGCCCGGTTACCCCGACTACCATCCGGAGGCGCCCGGTGGGCTCGCGCGGGGCCGTACCATCGAACCGCGCCCGCTGGACGCCCGCGCAGCCGGACCGGACCTCCCCGATCTCGCACCGCCCTACCTCGCCGCCCCCAACGGCATGGCCGTCACCGCCGTCGATTTCCGCTGGCTGTCACTGGGGCTGCGGCATCCGCGCTCGATCTCCACGGCCGGCCGGCTCGCCGTGGTCACCGCCGTCGACCGGCTCCGCAGACGCCGGCGGCTCACCATGGGCCAGGCGCTCGCGGCCGGACTGCGGGCCGGTCTGCGCGCCAGCGGCGTCCCGGTCCGGCTCGACACACCCATGACAGACCTGCTGACCGACAACGATCGGGTGGCCGGCATCCGCTGCGGCGACGTCGACGTGTGGGCCCGGCGCGGCGTCGTCCTGGCGAGCGGCGGCTTCGAGCAGAACGAGCGGATGCGCCGGCAGTTCCAGGGAGTCGGCACCGCGTGGACCGTCGGCGCGGCCGGCAACACCGGCGACGGCATCGAGGCGGGGCAGCGGCTCGGCGCCGCGCTCGACCTGATGGACGAGGCGTGGTGGGGGCCGTCGCTGCCGCTGACCAGAGGGCCGTACTTCTGCCTCGCCGAACGCAACCTGCCCGGCAGCCTGATCGTCGACAGCAGCGGTAGCCGTTTCGTCAACGAGTCCGCGCCCTACGTCGACGCCGTCCACGCGATGCTCGGCCCGCCGGCCCACCTGCCGTGCTGGCTGATCACCGACCAGAGCTACCGCGACAGGTACGTTTTCGCCGGCCGCGCCCCGCGTACCCCGCTGCCCCGCCGCTGGTTCGACGCCGGGATCGCCCACCGCGCCGACTCGATCGAGGCCCTGGCCGGCGGGATCGGCGTGCCGGCGGGAGAGCTGCGGGCGACGGTCGAGAGGTTCAACGGGTTCGCGGCGCGGGGGCGGGACGCGGACTTCGGGCGGGGCGAGTCGGCGTACGACAGGTACTACGGTGATCCGCGCCAGCGCCCGAACCCGTGCCTGGGTGCGCTGCGGAAGGCGCCGTTCTACGCGTTCTCCCTGGTGCCGGGCGATCTGGGCACGAAGGGCGGCCTGCGCACCGACGAGCGGGCCCGGGTGCTGCGCGATGACGGGGCGCCGATCGCGGGGCTGTACGCGGCCGGAAACACGTCGGCGACGGTGATGGGGCGGGGGTATGCGGGGGCGGGGGCGACGCTGGGTCCCGCGATGACGTTCGGATACATCGCAGCCCGCGACATGACCGCCGACGCCCCCGGACGGCTGGGCTGAGGAGTAGCGCTCGCCAAGCGGGCGCCCGCCAACACTGGCAGCCGGCCGGTCCGGCTGGTGCGGAGTGCAGTGGTGGCGACTCTGGTGACCGGCTGGTCCGGCTGGTTCGGGGTGCTGTGGTGGCGACTCTGGCGGCCGGCTGGTCCGGCTGGTTCGGAGCGCGGCGGGGACGACTCTGGCGGCCGGCTGGTTCGTAGTGTCCCGGCGACGACACTGGCAGCCAGCCGGACCGGCCGGACCGGCCGGCCGTCAGTGCTGTGGTGACGTGTGCGCTACCCCCACGTAGGTGACACGGCTCCACCCGCGGACGACCGCAGCGCGAGCGGGCACCCGTAGCGAAAGCCGCCGAACGGCCCCGCCCCCGCACCCGGCCCGCGCGGCCCCTCAGGGGACGGGTTCGCATGCTTCCGGGGACGGCGAAACCCCGTACCCTCAGAAATAGGTTATGGAGATGGAGTTCGTCCGCGGAATCGCCTGGCACGCCAGGATGTAGCCCTCCGCGAAATCCTCCTCCTCGAGGATCTCGTTGTTGAGCAGATCGACCTCGCCGCTCGTCATACGGACCGCGCAGGCGCCGCATTGGCCCTGCCGGCAGGAGTACGGCGGATTGAGCCCGGCGTCGATGATGACGTCGAGGAGTCGTTTCCCGGCGGGCCACGCGATGACGTGGGTCCGGCCGTCGATGGAGACCTCCGCGGTGGCGTCGATGGTGGAGACCGCGTCGAGTTCGAAACGTTCGACGCGGATCCGGGAGTCGGGGAAGCCGGCGGTTTGCAGCGCTTTCTCGGCGACCGCGACGAATGGTTCGGGGCCGCAGACGAACGCCTCGCGATCGCGGTAGCCGGAGATGAGTGCCGCCAATCCGTCGGCGGTGGGAAGGCCGCGTTCGTTGTCGAGCCAATGGGTGACCGGGAGCAGGCCGTCCAGCTCGTTCCGGAAGATGATCGCGTCGGCGTCGCGGTTCGCGTAGATCAGGGCGGCGTCGCCGCGCAGGGCCAGGATGATGCCCATGATCGGGGTGATTCCGGAGCCGCCGGCGAGCAGGAGCAGGTTGTCGTCGAGGGACGCCGGGGTGAACGTGCCGGCCGGTCCGGCGCATTCCAGCTGGTCACCGGGGCGCACGTGGTCGCAGATCCAGTTCGACACCGCCCCGCCGCGCACCCGTTTGACCACGATCTTCGGCTTTTCTCCGGAGAGGGGCGAGGTGGCCAGCGAGTAACACCGTGACCCGACGGGTGTCCGGACCGTCAGATACTGCCCGGGTAGATAAGCGAACGACGCGTCGAACTCCACGGAAACGGCATCGACCGTTTCCCGGACGACGTTGCGAACCGGCAACCGCATCAATTCACCTCGATCCGCCCGTCCCGCACCGCCTGTTCGATGGTGTCCCGCAGATCGGGGCATGTCGGCACGAGCGCGGTCGGCCGCTCGCCGGCGATGTCGCTCAGGAAGGCGCAGCCGCTCCCGGGCCATTGCACGCTTGTCTGCATCGCGCTCCGTTTGCCGGCCCGGACGATAGCATCGCATCGATCACAGGCGATCTCGGAGAGCCCGCCCGCCAGGTAGGAATCCCGCTCGGAAAGGGCGCTCATGAGGCCTGCGCGGCCCGGGCCTGATTGGCGGCCACCTCGGCCTCCCACGTCTCGACGGCCCGGGTGGTGTCCACCTCGAATTCGTAGCGCGCCGTCATGTCGTCGGTGATGTCCTCGACGTCGACGTAGAACTGCTCGTACCACCGGCGTAACTGATAGACCGGCCCGTCCTCCGCGCAGAGCAGGGGATTGTCGATCCGCGTCTTGTTCTGCCAGATCTCCACGTCCTGCAGGAAACCGACCCCGATGCTCTTGGAGAATTTGGCGGCGGCTTTCGCGGCCTGCTCGGTGGTGAGGCCGGGCAGGCTTTTCATGATGACGCCCCACTGCAGCACGAACGACGTCGGCGTGACCGGGTAATGGCAGTTGATCAGCACCGATTCGACCTCGATGCCGTGCCAGGTGTTGTAGAGATAGTCGATCATGTAGGACGGGCCGTAGTAGGCGGCCTCGGACCGCAGCGTGGACTCTCCCGACTGGCTGGCCGAGGTCGGCACGTCGGGCCGCGGCCGGGTGTTCAGGAACTGCGCCGCCACGTGGCCCTCCATGACGTTCTTGAAGAATGTCGGAAAGGCGAAGTGGATGTAGAAGAAGTGCGCCATGTCGACCACGTTGTCGATGACCTCGCGGCAGTTCGCGCCGTCGATCCGCACCGAGTCCCAGGTCCACGTGCTCCACTCGTCGGAGAAGGCGCCCTCGATGCGCGGAATCGCCACCTCGGGCGGCGGCGGATTGCCCTGCGGATCGTTCCAGACGAAGAGCTGCCGGTTCTGTTCGCAGGTGGTCCACGATCGGGTCCGGGCGCGCAGCGGGACCCGGTGCGCGTAGGGGACCGCGTCGCAGCGTCCGTCGCCGCGCCACCGCCAGTCGTGGAACGGGCAGGCGATGGTGTCGCCCTTGATCGTCCCCATCGTGAGGTCGCCGCCCATGTGCCGGCAGTAACCGTCGAGCACGTTCAGCGTGCCGGACGAGTCGGCGAAGACCACGAGTTTCGTGCCGAACGCCTCGATCGCGTGCGGCTGCCCGTCGCGGAACCCCTCGGCCAGGCCCAGGCAGTGCCAGCCGCGCGCGAACCGGGCCGGAGCGCTTCCCGCGTCGATCAAGCGAGGTTGCATGCCGTCGACCTCCGGAGATCTGGTCGGGTAGGTAGAACGTGTTCTACTATAGGCGTCGCGCCGGAATAGAGCCAAACACCTGGAGGGATCTCATGGACGCGGTCCTCGACGGAGTGCGTGAACTGTTACCGGTTCTGCGGGAGCGAGCGCAGGAGACCGAGGACCGTCGCGCCCTCGATCCGGAGATCGTGAAATCGCTCGCCGAGACCGGTCTGTTCCGCCTCCTGCAACCGTCCCGTTTCGACGGCTTCGAGGCGCACCCGCTCACCTTCCTCACCGCGATCCGCGAGATCGCCTCCGCGTGCGGCTCGACCGGCTGGGTCGCCTCGGTGATCGGGGTGCACAACTGGCAGCTCGGCCTCTTCCCGGACCGGGCGCAGCAGGACGTCTGGGGGCAGGATCCCAGCGTCCGGATGTCGTCCTCCTACGCGCCGACCGGCAAGATCACGGCGGTCGAGGGTGGCTTCCGGGTGAGCGGCCGGTGGAGCTTCTCGTCCGGTTGTGATCACGCGACCTGGGTGCTGCTCGGCGGCATCGTCCCGCCCCGCGACGACGGCACGCCCGCCGATTTCCGCACGTTCCTGCTGCCGATCAGCGACTACACGATCGAGGACGTCTGGCACACGGTCGGCCTGCGCGGCACCGGCAGCAACGACATCGTGGTCGACGACGCGTTCGTCCCCGAGCATCGATCACTGAGCTTCAACGACACCTCACGCTGCCGCTGCCCCGGCCAGGAGCAGAACCCCGGCCCGCTCTACAAGATCCCCTACGCGTCGCTCTTCTCCTACGCGATCACCACCCCGCTGATCGGGATGGCGACCGGCGCCTACCGCGCGCACGTGGACTACACCCGCGAGCGCGTCCGCGTGTCCTATGTCGGCGTCCGTGCCGCCGAGGACCCGCACTCCCAGGTCCGGGTCGCCGAGGCGTCGAGCGACATCGATTCCTCCTGGCTCGCGTGTGCGAACAACATGCGCGAGCTGATGGATCTGGTCACCGCCGGGACGCGACTTCCGATGCCGTTGCGCTTGCGCATCAGGCGCGATCAGGTACGCGGTACCGAACTCGCCATCCGTGCCGTCGACCGCCTCTTCGAGAACTCCGGCGGCCGCGCGCTCGCGGTCGGCACCCCGATCCAACGGTTCTGGCGCGACGCCCACGCCGGCCGGGTGCACGCGATCAACGACCCGGAGCGGGCGCTGTCCATGTTCGGTCGCGGCGAGTTCGGCCTGCCGCTCAACGACGCGATGGTGTGAGATGACGCTGGCCTTTCACCGAGCGGGGTCGGGACCCCCGGTGGTCCTTCTGCACGGCGGCGGTCCCGGCGCGTCCGCCAAGAGCAATTTCACCGGTACGGTGGAAGCCCTCGCCCCGCACTTCGACGTGCTGGCGGTCGACCAGCCGGGTTACGGCGGCTCGGTCGACGAGCCGATCACCGGGCAATACTTCACGGTCGCCGCCCAGGGTCTGGCGGAGCTCCTGGACAAGCTGGGCATCGAGCGGGTCGACCTGGTCGGCAACTCGCTCGGCGGCGGCACGGCCGTCCGCTTCGCCCTGAACTTCCCCGGCCGGGCCCGGCGGCTGCTGCTGATGGGTCCCGGCGGCCTGAGCCTCAACGTCTTCGCCGCCGACCCCACCGAGGGCGTGAAACGGCTGGGCGCTTTCGGTCGCGATCCCAGCCGCGAGCGGATCGCCGCGTTCCTGCGCACGCTCGTCTTCGACCCCTCGCTGATCACGCGGGAGCTGATCGAGCAGCGCTATCAGGCGGCCGTCGCGCCGGCCGCGCTCAGCGCCATGCGGTCGATGGGCGCCTCGTTCGCGGACCCGGCCACCTTCGAGGAGGGGCTGCTCTGGCGGGAGGCGCACCGGCTGCGGCACGAGGTGCTGCTGGTCTGGGGCCGGGAGGACCGGGTCAACCCGCTCGACGGCGCGCTCGTCGCGCTGAAGCTGCTGCGCAACGCCCGGCTGCACGTCTTCGGCGGCTGCGGGCACTGGGCGCATCTCGAGAAATCCGACGAGTTCCACCGGCTGGCCATCGACTTCCTTACCGGTTCCGGGGAGGCCCCGTGAGTCTGATCAGATCGCTCGGCTACCTGCGGGTGGAGAGCGCCGACGTGTCCGCGTGGCAGGAGTTCGGCACGAGGGTGCTCGGCATGGCGGCGGGGCGCGGTCCCGCCGAGGACTCCGTCTACCTGCGGATGGACGACCTGCCGGCGCGCATCGTGGTGACGCCGGGCGACCGGGACCGGCTGGTGTCGTCCGGCTGGGAGGTGGCCGATCCGGCCGCCCTCGCCCGGCTCGTGGCGATCGTGGAAAACGCCGGGGTCTCCGTCAAGCCTCTCGATGATCTATCCGATCGCCGGGTGTCCGAAGCGGTCACCGTCGACGACCCGTCCGGGAACCGGCTCGAGTTCTTCTGCGGCGCCGCCCTGGACGCCCGCCCCTACTCCGGACCGGCCCGGTTCGTCACCGGCGACCAGGGGATGGGCCACGTCGTGCTGCCGGCCACCGACGACGCGGCGGTGCTGCGGTTCTACACCGAGGTGCTCGGGTTCCGGCTGCGCGACTCGATGCGGCTGCACCCCGAGATGATCGGCCTGCCGCCCGGTGGCGACCCGCTCTGGATGCGCTTCCTCGGCTGCGGCCCGCGCCATCACAGCGTCGCCCTCGCGCCCATCCCGGCGCCGAGCGGCATGATCCACCTGATGGTCGAGACGGAGTCGATCGACGACGTCGGGCGCGCGATCGACCGCTGCGGCAAGCACAAGGCGCCGATGATCTCGACACTGGGCCGGCACGCCAACGACCGGATGATCTCGTTCTACGTGCGCACGCCGAGTGGCTTCGACATCGAGTACGGGACCGGAGGCTTGACCGTCGACGACCGTACCTGGGTGGCCCGGCAGACCACCGCGCACAGCGTCTGGGGTCACCGCTTCTCCGGCGGCGGCGGGCATTGACGGTCGACTCACGCCGCTTCCGCCGGGTCTTCGGCCACTTCTGCACCGGCGTCACCGTCGTCACGACGGCCGACGGTGCGGGCGCCGCCGGGTTCGCCTGCCAATCGTTCGCGCCGCTCTCCCTGGACCCGCCGCTGGTCCTGTTCTGCGTCCGGTCCGCCTCGGTGACGGGCCGGCGCATCCAGAAGGCGGGCTTCTTCGCCGTCAACGTCCTCGCCCACGACCAGCGCGACGTGTCCCGCCTCTTCGGCGTCTCCGCCGCGGACCGCTTCGCCGAGCTGTCCTGGGAGCCGGCCCCCTCCGGCGCGCCGCTGCTGACCGGGGCGCTGACCTGGGCGGACTGCCGGATCGACGCGGTGCACCCGGGCGGCGACCACGACATCGTGGTGGGCGAGGTGACGGCCCTGGGCGCCTGCCGGGACGCCGCGCCGCTGCTCTTCCACCGAGGCCGTTACACGGCGACGGTGGCGGTCTCCCCGCACGAGCCACCCGAGGTGGTCGACACCCTGCTGTCCTGGCCCCGCCACAACGACTGGATCTGAGGCGAATCGGAATTCGGGTAAGCTTCCGGGTGACCGAAGTGCCCTCCCGGAAAGGGTAGGTTCATGAGCGCCGAGTTGGCCGACACATGGCACCGACCTCCCGACGAGGGATATTTCGCTGATGATCTCGATCGGATTCCCGGTCTCCCGTCACATACCGAACTCATCGACGGAAGCCTTGTGGTCGTGAGCCCGCAGAAACGCTTTCACATGATGGCCCTGCGCCTTCTGGAGAACGCGTTGACCCGGCTTGCGCCGGCTGACCGGTTCGTGGTCAGCCGGGAGATGTCCGTGGTGCTGGGCGCACGTCAGCGGCCGGAGCCGGACCTGCTGGTGGCGCATGCGGACGCCGAGATCGATCTTGACGCCACGTGGTACCCGGCGGACGCGGTGGTGCTGGCCGTCGAGGTGGTTTCACCCGACTCGGAAGAGCGTGATCGCCGGAGGAAACCGACGCTTTATGCCGAGGCGGGCATCAAGTATTTCTGGCGTGTGGAGGATGCCGCAGGCCGAATGGTCGTCTACGCCTACGAGCTCGATCCGACCACGGCCAAATATGTTCCGGTCGGAATCTTCCACGATCGTCTGAGCCTGGCATATCCCTTCGAGATCGAGATCGACCTCACCGTGATCAATAAGAAAGGGCCGCTGCGCGGCTGATCTCACCTCAGGAGGGCGTCGGCCAGACGGTCGAGGTGGTGCTGGGGGGAGCCGAAGAGCTGGGCTGAGGACCAGGCCCGGCGCAGGTAGAGGTGGGCGTCGTGCTCCCAGGTGATGGCGATCCCGCCGTGCACCTGGACCATCTCGGCGGTGACCGCGCGGACCGTCTCCGAGCACCACACCTTCGCGACGGCGGCGAGCCGGCCGGCGTCCGGGGAGCCGGTCACCAGGGCGTCGGCCGCGGTCCAGCAGGCCGAGCGGGCGGCCTCGACGCGGACGTGCGCCTCGGCCATCCGGTGCTGCAGGGCCTGGAACGCCCCGATCGGGCGTCCGAACTGGACCCGGTTCTTCGCGTACTCGACGGTCAGTTCCAGGGCGCGGGCGGCGGTTCCGACCTGTTCGGCGCTGAGGGCCACGCAGGCGAGATCGTGAAGAGGCTCCGCCGGGCCGATCTCCGATATTTCAGAAATGTCGGTTAGGGTGATCTCGCTCAGCTGCCGGGTCAGATCCAGCGAGTCCGTCGTCCGCAACGACACCGCCGCCGGGTCCACCGCGTAGAGGCGATCACCCGAGATCACCAGCAGGATGTCGGCGATCGAGGCGTCGATCAGCACGCCGTCCCAGGTCACGGCCACGATCAGGTCGCCCGCGCAGATCGGGGGCAGCCACCTGGCGCACGCCTGCTCGTTGCCTGTCGCCAGGAGAGCCTGCGTCCCGAGCAGCGCCCCGAGCATCGGCGCCGGTGTCAGCGCCCGTCCCAGCTCCTCCAGCACGATGATCGACTCGTGCAGCGTCGCGCCGGCGCCGCCGTACTCCGGTGGCACCATCAGCCCGGCGACACCGATCTCCTTACCGAGCCGATGCCAGAGTGCGGTGTCGAACCCGCCGTCACCCTCGATCGTCCGCCGTGCCGGGTACTCCGCGAGCAGCCCGCGGACCGCCGCCCGCAACGCCGCATGTTCCTCGGTCATGTCTCCCTCGCCAGTTCCGCCATGATTCGCTCCCGGTGCTGCGCGGGGGTCCCCCACGCGAGTCTCAGCACGCGCGTCGCGGTCAGCCACCGTTCCAGTCCGTGCTCGCGGGTGTAGCCGAGCGCGCCGTGGATCTGCAGCGCCGCCCGGGCCGCCCGATGGGCCGCCTCCCCGCAGGCGACCTTCGCGGCCGACACGTCCCGATCCGCGTTCCCGATGCCGGGCTCCGCCACGACGGCGGCCGCCGTGGTCCCGGCACTGGGCTCCTCGCATACGGCGGCCGCCGCGTAGAGCAGCGGCCGGGCGAACTCCAGCCCCACCGCCACGTCGGCCAGCCGGTGCTGAACGGCCTGGAACCGCCCGATCGGCCCGCCGAACTGCTCCCGCGCCTTCGCGTAGGCGACCGACGCCTCCAGCATCGCCCGCCCCAGCCCGAGCAGTTGCGCCGCACAGACCAGCGCGCCGAGATTCAGTGCCCGCGCCACGAGAGGCGCGACCGCCGGCCCTTCGGCGACGACGTCACCGGCCGAGTCCGCCGCCCCCAGCCGCACCACGCCGGGTTCCACACGCACCACGATCCCGGCCGCCCCCGCAGCGGCGGCCTCCGGCATCCACGCCGCCGCCGCGTCCGGCTCGAGAGGCAGCCACGGCGGCGCGGTGAGGGCTGCGGCGACCCGGCCCGCGGCCAGCTCCGGCAGCCATTTCGCGCCGAGGTCGCCGCCCTCGGCCAGCAGCACCGGCACCGCGGCGATCGATGCGGCGACCGGACCCGGCACGGCGTGATGCCCCAGTTCCTCGGCCGCCACCACGAGCGCGCTCGCGGGCGCGCCGGCCCCGCCGAACCGTTCCGGCACGGCCAACCCGGTGACGCCAAGGGCCCCGAGCCGCCACCACGCGGAAGGCGCCCCGGAAGGCGCTCCAAAAGGCGCCGCCGACGCCGCCCCAGACATCGCTCTCGCGGCACCGAGCGCCTCATGCAGCGACGCCGCGAACGCGGCCTCCTCCGCCGACGGCGCGAGCCTCATCGCGGACCCGCGTCCCGGGGGAGCCCGAGGACCCGCTGCGCGAGGATGTCGCGCTGGATCTCGTTGGTCCCGGCATAGATCGCGCCGGCCAGGGCGAACAGGTACCCGCTCGTCCAGTCCGGATCCGCCTCGGCCCGCGGCCCGAGCACCTCCAGCGCGGTCTCGTGCAGCGCGATGTCGGTCTCCGACCAGAAGATCTTGGTAGCGCTCGGTGGCAGGGGCCGGTCGAGGGACAGATAGGCCCCCATCCGGTACGCCCGCGCCGCGATCCACGAGTCGGCCACCCGGTCCCGCAGGGCGCACTCCGAACCCTCCGCCTGCCACAACCGCACGAGCCGCTCGGCGGCCGCCGTGAACCGTCCTGGACCACGCAGGGTGAGCCCCCGCTCGTGACCGGCGGTGCTCATCGCCACCCGCCAGCCGTCCCCGGGCGCGCCGATCACGTCAGCGTCCGGCACGAACACGTCGTCCAGGAAGATCTCCGCGAAGCCGGAGTGGCCGTCCAGCTGCCGGATCGGCCGCACCGTGACGCCGGGGGACCGCAGGTCGACCATCAGGTAGGTAAGGCCGCGATGGGGCTCGGGTGAGCTGCGGAACAGCCCGAACGCCCGATCCGCGACGGCCGCCCGCGAGCTCCACGTCTTCTGCCCGGACACCGACCACCCGCCGTCGACCCGGACCGCGCGGGACCGGATCGCCGCGAGATCGCTGCCCGCCTCCGGCTCGGACCACGCCTGCGCCCACACCGTCTCGCCACGCGCCATCGGCGGCAGCACCCGGGCGCACTGTTCCGGCGTGCCGTGCGCCAGCAGCGTGGGCGCCAGCAGGAAAAGTCCGTTCTGACCGATCCGGATCGGCGCGGAAGCCTCGTGGTACTCCTCGTCGAACAGAAGCGCGTGCAGCGGTGGAGCGGCCCGCCCGCCATACGCGACAGGCCAGGAGACCGCGGCCAGCCCGGCGTCGAAAAGCAGCCTCTCCCATTCCCGGTGTGCCGCCGCGCCCTCCGGGATGTCCACGCTCGGCAACGGCTCGGACGGCACGTGACGGGTCAGCCAGTCCCGGGTCTCGTCGCGGAAGGAGACGGCCGCGGAATCCAGGTCCAGGTTCACCGGGCGGCCTTTTTCATGGCCGCCGCGTCCATTCCGGCGAGCGGGTCGTCGCTGGTCTCCGCGTTGTGCGCGTGGGCGAGGTGGTGCAGGCCGAAGACCGCGTCCATGCCGGCCCGCATCCCCATCTGGTCCTCGCAGAGATTGATCGCCCGTTTCGCCAGCGCCAGCCCGAACGGCGGCATCTCGGCGATCCGCCCGGCCAGCGCGAACGTCTCCGCCTCGAGCTCCTCGCGCGGCACCACCCGGTTGACCATGCCGACCTCGTAGGCGCGCCGTGCCCCGAAACGATCACCCGTGAAGAGCGCCTCCCGAGCCATCCGGGGACCGAGCGCCCAGGGGTGCGCGAAGTACTCCACCCCCGGGATCCCCATCCGCAGCACCGGGTCGGCGAAGAACGCGTCCTCGGCCGCCACGATCAGGTCGCAGACCCAGGCCAGCATCAGCCCGCCCGCCACGCAGGCGCCCTGCACCATCGCGATCGACGGTTTGGGGATCTCCCGCCAGCGCCGGCACATGCCCAGATAGACCTCCATCTCCCGGGCGAACCGCCGGTCCGCGCCGGTCCGGCCGGTGTGGTCCCACCAGGACACCGCGCGGCGCGGGAACGCGGTGTCGGCGTCGCGTTCCGGAGTGCCGATGTCGTGGCCGGCCGAGAAATGGTCGCCCGCGCCGGCCAGCACGATCACCGCCACATCCGCGTCGTCGACGGCCCGGGTGAACGCGTCGTCGAGCGCGTAGGTCATCGCCGAGTTCTGCGCGTTCCGATATCGAGGACGATTCATCGTGACCAATGCGATGGGACCGCGCGTCTCGTAGAGAACCGTCACGACGCCTCCCGTAACTGGAATTTGAGAACCTTGCCGGAAGCGTTGTGCGGCAGTTCCGCCCGCAGTTCCACACTCCGCGGCACCTTGTACCCGGCGAGCCGGCTCCGGCAGAAAGTGATCACGTCGGCCGGATGCAGATCAAACCCCGGCCGGGGTACGACGTAGGCCCGCCCCACCTCACCGAGCCGCTCGTCCGGCACCCCCACGACGGCCGTCTCGGCGACCGCGGGCATCCCGGCGAGGACCCGTTCCACCTCGGCCGGGTACACGTTGAAGCCGCCACTGATGTACATGTCCTTGAGCCGATCGGTGATGGTCAGGTAGCCCCGGTCGTCGAGCCGCCCGACGTCCCCGGTGTGCAGCCACCCGCCGGCGTCGATCGCCTCGGCCGTGGCCGCCGGGTCGTCGAGGTAACCGAGCATCACGTTCGGCCCGCGCAGCAGGATCTCGCCGTCCTCGTCGCCGATCCGCACCTCCATCCCGGCCGCGGCCCGCCCCGACGTGGTCGCCACGGTCCGGTCGTCGTCACCCGGCCGGCACATCGTCGCCACCACCGCCTCGGTCAGCCCGTACGCCGTGAGCACCGTCCCGGCGCCCAGCTCGGTGCGGATCCGCGTGATGAGCGCGGGCGGCACCGTGGCGGCGCCGGTGACGACCAGCCGCAGGCTCGACAGGTCGTGGCCGGCGCGCGACGGGTGGTCGAGCAGGCCGATGTAGAGGGTGGGCGCGCCGGGCAGCACGGTGATCCGCTCCCGGGCGATCAGCTCGCAGGCGCGGGGCACGTCGAAGACCGCCTGCGGCACGATCGTCGCGCCGGTGACCAGGCAGGCGAGGATCCCCGCCTTCCAGCCGAAACTGTGGAAGAACGGGTTGATCACCAGATAGTTGTCGTCGCTGGTGAGACCCGCGATGCCGGCCCACGCGGATGCCACCCCGAGGGCCTGGCGGTGTGCGCTCATGGCGCCCTTGCTGCGGCCGGTCGTGCCGGAGGTGAAGAGGATGTCACTGAGGTCGTCCGGCCGTACCCCCGCTGCTCTTGTCTCGGCGGCCGCGAGCGGGACGCCCGGCGCGCGCCGCAGGAAGCTCGCCCAATCCGGCAGGGTGACCACCAGTGGCGGCAGCGCGACGCCCGTCGCCCGCAGGTCGGCGAGCCGGTCGGCGCCCAGGAACGGGCCGGAGACGATCAGCGCCCGGGCATCGCTGCGGTGCAGCACGTCCGCGGCCTCGACCGCCGTGTACCGCGTGTTGACCGGCACCAGCGTCGCGCCCGCGCAGCTCGCGCCGAGGGCGGCGAGCACCCAGTGCGCGGTGTTCGGCGCCCAGATCGCCACCCGGTCGCCGGCCTCGATCCCGGAGGCGGCGAACGCGCGGGCCACGGTGAGCGCCTCGTCGCGCAGCTCCGCGAAGGTCCACCGGCCGGCGTCCGCGTCGGCGAGCGCCGGAGCCGTCCGGAAATCGCGCGCCGCCCGGTCCAACGCCGCCGGGATGGTGTCGTCCATCCGGCCTCCCTTACCAAGCAAGTGCTTGGTCGCCTAGGGTGTGAAGACTACGCGCGCTCCGGGAGGTGACGCCAGTGGCCGGCGACGAGGCGTTCCGTCGTGAGATCAGGGAGTGGCTCGCCGACAACCTCACCGACGAGGTGCGCGGCGTGGGCGGACCCGGCCGGGAGAACGAGGCGTTCCCGCAGCGCCTCGCGTTCGCCCGGCGGCTCGCCGCGGCCGGCTGGACCACGTTGGCCTGGCCGGTGGGGCACGGCGGGCGCGGCGCGTCGCTCGCCCAACAGGTGATCTTCCATGAGGAGTACGCGCGGAGCGGCGCGCCGAGCCGGGTCGACCACATCGGCACCACCATGGTCGGGCCGACCCTGATGGAGCTGGGCTCGCCGGAGCAGCAGCGCCGGTTCCTGCCCGCGCTGGCATCGGTCGACGAGCTCTGGTGCCAGGGTTACTCCGAGCCCGGCGCCGGTTCCGACCTGGCCGGTGTCACCACGCGGGCCCGGCTCGACGGCGACACGTGGGTGCTCACCGGGCAGAAGGTGTGGACGTCGCTGGCGCACGTGGCCGACTGGTGTTTCGTGCTGGCCCGGACGTCCCCGCCGGACCAGGGCGGTCCCCGGCATCGCGGTCTGTCCTACCTGCTCGTGCCGATGCGGCAGCCGGGCGTGACGGTCCGCCCGATCCGGCAGCTCACCGGCGACAGCGAGTTCAACGAGGTGTTCTTCGACGACGCCCGCACCTCCCGTGACCTGGTCGTGGGCCGGCCCGGCGAGGGGTGGAAGGTGGCGATGGCGACCCTGGCCTACGAGCGCGGGGCGGCCACCGTCGGCCAGCAGATCGGCTTCCAGCGTGACCTGGACGATCTGGTCGCGCTCGCCCGCGGCAACGGCGCGGCGGCCGATCCGCACCTGCGCTCCCGGCTCGCGCGGGCGTCCGTCGACCTCACCGTGCTGCGGTCGCACACGCTGCGCACGCTGTCGCTGGACACGCCGCCGCAGGCGAATCCGTCGGTGGTGAAACTGCTCTGGACCCGGTGGCGGCAGGGCCTCGGCGAGCTGGCGATGGAGGTGCTGGCGTGCGGGGCGCCGGTCGCCGACACCGAGCGCTGGCAGCGGTTGTTCCTGTTCAGCCGGGCCGACACCATCTACGGCGGATCCAACGAGATCCAGCGCGGGATCGTGGCCGAGCGGGTGCTCGGCCTGCCACGCGGAGACCGCCGGTGACACGGGCCGCCGCCGGGCGCGGCGGCCTGGAGCCTCCGGCCGGGCGCGGGCACCCGGAGCGTCCGGCCGGGCGCGGTCTTCTGGAGGGCAAGGTCGTGGTCGTCACGGCGGCCGCCGGCGCCGGAATCGGGTCGGCCGTCGCCGAGCGTTGCCTCGACGAGGGCGCCCGCGTGGTGCTGAGCGACAGTCACGAGCGCCGCCTCGGCGAGGCCTTCGAGCGGTACGACCGGAGCCGTCCGGGGCGGGTGTGGCAGGTGCCCTGCGACGTCACCGACGAGGCCGCGGTGCGCGAGCTGATCGACGCGGCGGCCGGGCGGTTCGGGCGGATCGACGTGCTGGTCAACAACGCCGGGCTGGGCGGCAACCGGCCGGTCGCCGAGATGGCCGACGAGGAGTGGGCGCGGGTCCTCGACGTGACGCTCACCGGCACGTTCCGCTGCACCCGGGCCGCGCTGCGCCGGATGATCGAGCAGGGGACCGGTGGCGCGATCGTCAACAACGCGTCGGTGCTCGGCTGGCGGGCGCAGGCCGGGCAGGCGCACTACGCGGCGGCCAAGGCCGGGGTGATGGCGTTCACCAGGTGCGCGGCGCTGGAGGCGGCGGCGCACGGGATCCGGGTCAACGCGGTGGCGCCGAGCCTGGCCGAGCATCCGTTCCTGGAGCGCGTGATGAGCCGCCCCGAGCTGGACGAGCTGGCCGGGCGGGAGGCGTTCGGGCGGGCCGCGCTGCCTTGGGAGGTGGCGACCGTGGTGGCCTTTCTGGCCAGTGACTACGCGTCGTACCTCACCGGCGAGGTCATCTCGGTGAGCAGCCAGCATCCGTAGGGTTCCGCTTTAAGTTACGGAGCAGTAGATTGTAACGCGTTCTACTTCCAGGGAGGACGCGATGACGCGGCGACTCACCGGTGTGACACTCTTCGGACTCGGGGTTCTCTGCCTGCTCCTGGCCGGCGGCCTCGCCTGGATCATCGTCCCCTCGCAGAAGAAGGTTCCCCTCGACCTGATCCCACCGGACGTGGTGGTGGCCGATGACAGCGCCACCTTCGCTCAGGCGAAGGACGGTCAGGTCACCGTGGAGCAGGCCGGCCTGCGGTCACGGACCGGGATCACGCCGGACTTCCGGGCGGCCGCCGATCTCACCGGCGACCTCGCCGACGAGACCCTGATCTGGAATGTGTTCCACGCGACCGACCGGGCCGACACGGGCGAGGCGATCAACCGCGCGGAGAGCCGGGTCGCGCTCGACCGGAGGTCCGGGGCGGCGGTCGACTGGGAGGGCCAGTGCCACAGTGAGAACCCGGGCGTCGCCTGCCTGGCCGGCAACGTCGACTTCGAGGGCCAGCTCTACCTCTTCCCGTTCGGGACGGAGAAGAAGACGTACCAGTACTGGGACTCGGCGCTGCACCGGGCGCTGCCGATGGAGTACACGGCGGAGGAGAACTTCAACGGCCTGCCGACGTACCGGTTCGAGCAGCAGATCCCGCAGCAGGCGGTGGACATGGACCCGACGTCGCTGGCCGGGTTGATGGCGTTCCTCGCGCCGGGGGCCACCACCGGGACCGTCAACTACCGGGCGGCCCGCACGCTCTGGGTGGAGCCGAAGACCGGCGCGATCGTCGGGTACCGCGAGCAGCAGCACCGGGAGCTCGTGCCGGACAGCGGCGCGCCGATCGTCATCTTCGACGCGGACCTGCAGTACGACCAGGACACGCTCGCCGCCCTGCACGATCAGGCGGCCGGTGGCCGTACCCAATTGATGCTCCTGGGTTTCTGGGTTCCGATCATCCTGGTGCTGATCGGGCTGGCACTGATGATCGGCGGCTTCCTGCTGACACGCGGCGCGCCGGGGACCGGCAGGCGGACCCCGGCGCACGCGGCGGAACCGGAACCGGCCCCGGCTCAGCGGACCCCGTAGAAGTCCGGCGGCGCCAGCGGGTCGATCCGGGACGCGACCTCGCCGGCACTCGGGTTGACCGCGGCGACGACCGCGGTCACCCCGACCACCGCGAGAATGACGGCGGCCGCCGTGGCCACCAGCAGATTCACCAACATTCGACTCTCCTCATCCTGCTCTGCGTCACAGCCGTTCGAGAATGCTCGCCGTGGACATCGCGCCGCCCGCGCACATCGTGATCAGAGCGGTACGACCCCCCGAACGTTCCAGTTCGTGCAGGGCGGTGGTGATCAGCCGGGCGCCGGTGCTGCCGACCGGATGGCCCAGCGCGATCGCGCCGCCGTTGACGTTGACCCGGGCCTCGTCCGCGCGGTGCGCCGCGAGCCAGGAGAGCACCACGCTGGCGAACGCCTCGTTCACCTCGAACAGGTCGACGTCGTCGATCTTCATCCCGGCCCGGGACAGGACCCGCTCGGTGGCGGCGACCGGCCCGTCCAAGTGGTAATAGGGCTCTGCGCCGACCAGGCACTGCGCGACGATCCGCGCCCTCGGCCGGAGACCCAGCTCACGGGCGCGATCGGCGTCCATGAGCAGGACGGCTGCCGCGCCGTCCGAGATCTGCGAGCTGGTGCCCGCCGTGTGCCGGCCGTCCGGAAGCACCGGCCTGAGCCCGCTCAGACCCTCCATCGTGGTCTCCCGCAGGCCCTGGTCACGCTCGACGCCGGCGACCGGGATCACCTCGCGGTCGAACCGGCCCTCGGCCCAGGCGCGGGCCGCGTTCGCCTGTGACAGCACGCCGAACCGGTCCAGGTCCGCCCGGGTCAGCCCGCGGCGGTCGGCGATCCGCTCGGCCGCCACGTACTGATTGGGCAGGTCGACGTCCCAGCTCTCCGGGCGCGGCGAGCCGGCGTCGCCGCGGTTGGCGCCCAGCGGCACCCGGCTCATCGACTCCACGCCGCAGGCCATCCCGACGGTGATCGCGTCGGCGGCGATCAGGCCGGCGACGAGGTGGGCGGCCTGCTGGGCGGAGCCGCACTGGGCGTCGATCGTGGTGCAGCCCGTGTCGTGCGGCAGCCCGGCGTGCAGCCACGCGGTGCGGGTGATGTTGTTCGACTGCTCGCCGCCCTGAGTGACGCAGCCGCCGATGACCTGCTCCGCCGTCGTGGTGTTCCGGTCGACGAGCTCTTTCTGCACCGCGCCCAGCAACTCGGCCGGGTGCACCCCGGCCAGCCAGCCGCCCCGGCGGCCGATCGGCGTGCGAACGGCATCGACGATCACCGGTACGCCCACGTTGACCTCCGCCATAGAACGTGTTCTCGTCTGGAACCTACCATCCGGTACGCGCCTCGTGTTTGAATCGGTAGAACCTGTTGCTGGAGGCATGATGGCCGAGCCGCGCACCAGAATCGACTTCACCGACCCGGACGTCTACGTCCACGGCATCCCGCAGGAGGAGTTCGCCGACGCCCGCGCGCACGCGCCGGTCTGCTGGGTGCCGCAGGAGCGGGGGAGCGCCGGGTTCGACGACGACGGTTACTGGGCCGTGACCCGGCATGCCGACGTGATGACCGTGTCCCGGGACAGCGACACGTTCTCCAGCCGGGAGAAGACCGCGATCGTCCGGTTCGGCGCGGACATGACGCAGGACCGGCTGGAGATGCAGCGCTACATCCTGCTGAACATGGACCCGCCGCAGCACACCCAGCACCGCGCCATCGTGTCCCGCGGGTTCACGCCGCGAGCCGTCACCAGCCTGCGTGCCGCCCTGCAGGAGCGGGCCGCGCAGATCGTCAGCTCCGCCGCGGACGCCGGCGACTTCGTCAACGAGATCGCCTGCGAGCTGCCGCTGCAGGCGATCGCCGAACTGCTCGGGGTGCCGCAGGAGGACCGGCACGACGTCTTCAACTGGTCCAACGCGATGATCGGGCAGGACGACCCGGAGTTCAGCGACGGCTCCGACCCGATCGAGCCGGCCACGTCCCTGCTCGGCTACGCGATGACGATGGCCGAGGACCGCAAGACCTGCCCCCGCGACGACATCGTGACGACGCTCGTCAACGCGGAGATCGGCGGCGAGCATCTCTCCAGCGACGAGTTCGGCTTCTTCGTGCTGATGCTCGCGGTGGCCGGCAACGAGACCACCCGTAACGCGATCTCCCACGGCATGCTGGCGTTCATGGAGCATCCGGAGCAGTGGGAGCTCTACCGCTCGACCCGCCCGCGGACCGCCGTCGACGAGGTGGTCCGCTGGGGCAGCCCGATCAACGCCTTCCAGCGCACCGCCAAACACGACACCGTGCTGAACGGCCAGTCGATCCGCGCGGGCCAGCGGGTCGCGATGTTCTACGGCTCGGCGAACTACGACGAGAACGTCTTCACCGACCCGCACACCTTCGACATCACCCGCAGCCCCAACCCGCACCTCGGTTTCGGTGGCAGCGGCGCGCACTTCTGCCTCGGCGCGAACCTGGCCCGCCTGGAGATCGACCTCATCTTCAACGCGATCGCCGACCAGATGCCGGGCATCACGCTCGCCGGCTCACCGGCCCGGCTGCGGTCCGGCTGGATCAACGGCATCAAGCATCTGCCGGTCCGGTACCGCTGAGTCCGGCACCGTTGAGTCCGGTACCGCTGAGTAGAGCCTTGCCATCGCTGCGGCACGGTCGTGCAGGGCCGCGCGCAGCGACGGGGGATCCAGGACCTCCGCGTCCGTGCCGAGCTGCCACAGCGCCCACACGGCATGCCGGATGTCCTGATAGGTCACCTCCAGCCGCAGCCGGCCGCCAGCGCCGGGCTCCTCGGCGCGGACCGCCACCGCCGTGGTCAGCAACTCCTCCCGGCGCGCCTGCCGCACCCGGACCAGCACCGCGATGTGGTCGCCGGACAGGAACGCGGCGCAGCGATCCCGCCACATCCGATCCAGGTCGACCCGGTCCGGCCGCTGTGCCGGCTCGCCCAGAGCCTCGGCGGCCAGCACCCGGGACAGCCGGTAGGTGCGGTCCTCGCCCGCCCGGGTGGCCAGCAGATATCCGCGGTCCCGGACGGTGACCAGCCCGATCGGATCGACCGTCCGCCACCGTGCGGGCCGCCCGGCGGCCGCGTAGTGGAGGCGCAGCCGGTTGCCGGCCAGCACCGCGCGCCGCACCTCGGCCATGGCGGCGCCCGGCACCTCCTCGACGACCCGGCGGCGGGAGAGCAGGTCGGTCTCCGGTTCGACGAGGAAGCGCTGTGCGGCGTCCCGCTGACTGTCCGGCAGCGCGTCGATCACCTTGCGCATCGCCGAGGCGTGCGCCGATCCGAGGCCGAACACCCGTTCGCCGCCCGCCGAACCACTGGCCAGCAGGGCGAGCGCCTCGTCGTGGCTGAGCCCGGTGAGCTCGGTCCGGAAGCCGGGCAGCAGCCCGAACCCGCCGTGCCGCCCGCGCTCGGCGTAGACCGGGACGCCGGCGGCCGAGAGCGCCTCGATGTCGCGCAGCACGGTACGGGCCGACACCTCCAGCTCGCGGGCCAGCGCGTCAGCGGTCATCCGGCCACGGCGGCGCAACAGCAGAACCAGCGAGACCAGTCGATCGGCGCGCATCGGCGAACTCTATCGGGATACCTGACAGAGGATGTCGTGTTTTCCCGGCAGCCTGAACGGCATGACAGTGAAACGTACGGCGATCAACCCGTGGCCCTGGTCGATCGAGCTGGGCTTCCACCAGGGCGAGCTGGTCTCCGGGCAGACCCGCACCCTCTACTGCTCGGGGCAGACCGCGATGAGCGACGACGGCAAGCCCCAGCACGACGGCGACATGGCAGCGCAGCTGGCGCTGAGCCTCGGCAACCTGGAGGCCGTGCTCGGCGAGGCCGGGATGTCCCTGGCCAACCTGGTCCGGCTCACCGTCTACACCACCGACGTCGACGGGTTGTTCCCGCACTACGGGGTCCTCGCCGGGCGGCTGGCCGCGGCCGGGGTCGCGCCGGCCACCACGATGCTCGGGGTGACCCGGCTGGCGATCCCCGGCCAGCTGGTCGAGCTGGAGGCCACCGCCGTCGACTGACAGCGGCCCCGGCCGGGCGGCTCCGGCGTGAGCGGCCCCGCGTCAGCGGGTCAGCAGGGCGCGGATCTCCCCGGCCAGGCCGGCGGCGACGTGACGCCACCTCAGCTCGGGAAGCCGTGCAGCAGCACGACACGGCATCCCGAGCCGAGCGGCGCGGTAGCGTGATCGTGGTGGGGCGGATCCGATTCGGTGTGCTGGGCCCGGTGACCGCCGAGGACGCGCGGGGCGAGCCGATCGCCCTGAAAGGCCCGATGCACCGCGCCGTGCTGGGCCGGCTGCTGGTGGCGCGACGCCGGGTGGTCCCGGTCAGCTCCCTCGTCGACGATCTCTGGGTGGTGCCTCCGGACGGTCCGGTGGCCGCGGTGCGCACCTTCGTCGCCGCCCTGCGCCGGGCCGTCGAGCCCGGCCGATTGCCGCGCACCCCGCCGGTTCTTCTGGTCACCCGGGGCCAGGGGTACGCGTTGCTCGCCGACCCCGGCGACGTGGACGCCTGGCGGTTCGAGCAGGTGGTGACCGCGGCTGCGACGATGGCGCCCGGCGTCGCCCTCGGTGCTCTCGACGAGGCGCTGTCGTGGTGGCGGGGTCCGGCGTACGCCGACTTCCCGGACGCCGCGTGGCCCCGCGCCGACCGTTCCCGGCTGACCGAGCTCCGTCTGCAGGCGGTCGAACGCCGCGCCCAGGCCCGGCTCGATCTGGGCCGCGCCGCCGAGGCCGTGCCGGACCTGGACGAGCACGTCACCGCACATCCGTGGCGGGAGAACGGGTGGCGGCTGCTGGCCCTGGCGCTGTACCGGGCGGGCCGGCAGGGCGACGCGCTCGCGGTGCTGCGGCGGGCCCGTGAGCTGCTGGCCGGCCAGCTCGGGGTGGATCCGGGCGCGGCGCTGCGAACCTTGGAGACCGCGATCCTCCAGCAGGATCCGGCCCTCGACCCGCCGTCCTCGCCGACGGGCGGCGGGGAGGGGACGGCGGAGGCCGTCTGGGCGCGGGCCGCCTCGGCCTACGACCGGGTGCTGTCCGGCGGATCGCGGGTGCGGCTCGAATCCGCGGTGGGGTTGCTGCGCAATCTCGCGGTCACCGGCCCCGGCGGCCTGGAGATCGCCCGTGAGCAGCGCGCAGCGGCGGTCGCGGCGGCGGAGCGGGCCCTGGCCGTCCTGCCGCGGGCCGGGCACGAGCCGGCCCGGACCCGGCTGCTCGCGACGATCGCGGTGGAGTCGCGGGGCACGCACGATCCGCGTCCGCTTGACTGTGCCCGGCAGGCCGAGCGGATGGCCCGGGGACTCGACGATCCCGCGTTGCTGGCGTTCGCGCTGAACGGGGTGTTCATGCAGAGCTTCCGGCGGACCGGGGGAGCGGCCCGCCGGGACGCCGTCGGCGCCGAACTCGTCGCGCTGGCGAGCAGGCACGGGCTGGTCACCGCGGAGGTGCTCGGTCACCTGATCCGGATGCAGGCGGGCTGCGCGGTGGTGGCGTTCGACGCCGCGGACCGGCACGCGGACGCCGCGGACCGGTTGGCGCAGCGTCACGAGTTGCCGCTGGCCGGGGTCTTCACCGAGTGGTACCGGGCACTGCGCGCGGACGTGGCGGAGGAGACCCCGGACCCGGAGCCGGCCTACCGGGCTGCGGCGGCCCGGCTGGATCGGGCCGGGATGCCGGGAATGCGGGACGGGCTGCTCCCGCTGGTGTTGCTCGGCACGCGACTGCGGCGCGGACTGCCCCTGACGTCACCGCACGACCCGGCCGGCGACGCACGCCGGGGGCCGTACGAGCCGTGGGCGCGGCTCGTCCTCGACCCCCGCAGCACCGGGCCGGCCGGCATTCCGGACCCGCCGGCCGACCTGCTCGCCGAAGCGCTGTGGTGCCTGTACGCCCGGGCCGCGATCGCCGCCGCCGACGTGCCGGCGATGGCGCGAGCCCGGGAGGCCCTGCTCCCGGCATCCGCCGAATGGGCCGGCGCGGCGAGCGGCGTCCTCACGCTCGGCCCGGTGTCGGATCAGATCGCTGCGCTGGACGACGCCCTCCGGAGAGACTGACGGCGCGGTGCCGGTCGTCGCGCGAAGAGAGGGGCATGAGAAAGGCCCGCCCCGGTCACGGAGCGGGCCTTTCTCAGTGCTGACTCAGCGCTTCCAGGTACGCGCGGCCGTCGTCCTGGTGTTGCCCACCTTGTCGACGGCGCGGACCTGCACCTTGAGCTTCTTGCCGTACTTCTTGACCTTGATCTTGAAGGCGTAGCCGGCCTTGTAGTCCTTCGCGACCACCTTGCCGTTGATGATCAGCTCGACCCGGGCGACGCCGCTCGCGTCGCTGGCCGCGGCCTTGAGGGTCACCGTGCCCTTGACCTTCTTGCCGTTCTTCGGCGCACTGGTGATCTTCGCGGCCGGCGCCTTGTTGTCGGCGATGATCCGCCGGTTGTAGACGCCGTAGTTGCCGGCCTTGTCGTACACCCGCCACTGCAGGTTGACGTTGCCGTTGAACGTGCCGCTGCTGTAACGCAGCGCGTACGGCGCCGTGTTGTCCCGGCCCACATACCTGCCGTTGGCGTAGAGCAGCGCGTGCGACAGGCCCGTCCCGCTGTCCGACACCCCGGTCGCGGTGACCGTGACCGCGCCGCGGAACCGCTTGTTCTGCGCGGGGGCGGCGCCGGTGATCCGCGGGGCGGCCGTGTCGACGCTCGCCACGGCCCGTCCGGCGCGGATCTCGCCGAACTGGGTGAACTTGTACTGCACGCTCTGCCGCGCGGTGCGGGTCAGGCTGTAGGTCAGCGCCGCGTTGCTGGCCCTCGGGTGCTTCGACTTCTCCAGCGCGAGCACACCGGCGACCAGCGGGGCGGACGCCGACGTGCCGCAGAAATCGTCGTAGTCGTCGGCGGGATCCGCGGTGCTCAGCCCGGACAGTTCGGCCGCCCAGGTGCAGAACGGCGCCGCGACGTCCACCCAGCCGGCACCGAAGTTGGAGCCGACGATCTCGCCTTCCTCGGTCTCGTACAGCGCCCACTCGCCGTCCGGGGCCGTGCCGCCGATGCTCAGCACGCCGGGGTAGGCAGCCGGGTACTGCGGCGTGGAGACCGCATCGTTGCCCGCCGACGCGACCACCAGGGCACCCTTGCGCTGCGCGTACGCCACGGCGTCGCGCAGGGCCCGGACGTCGCCGGGACCACCGAGCGACATGTTGATGATCTTCGCCCCCAGGTCGGCCGCGTAGATCACACCGGACGCGACGGTGCTCTGCAAGCCGTCGCCTCTGTGGTCCAGCACCTTGACCGGCAGGATGCTGCAGGACCAGCAGAGGCCGGCCATGCCCTGCCCGTCGTTGCCCCGGCCGGCGATCAGCGACGCGACAGCGGTGCCGTGGCCGTCGTCGTCGATCGGCTCGTCGTCGCCGTTGACGAAGTCATAGCCGGACAGAACCCGGCCGGAGAGATCGTCGAACGGCGTGACGCCACTGTCGATCACCGCCACCGTGATGCCGGAGCCGGTGGTGCTGCTCCACGCGTCCGGCACGCCGATCTGCCGCAGGTCGGTCTGCCTCGGATACTGCGGGTCGTTCGGCGTGACCGCGTCCGCCGTGACGGTCGCATCCTCCTCGACGTACGCGACGCCGGGTGTGGTTCGCAGCTTGGCGGCGGCCTCGGCGGCCTCCGCCCTCGGCACGCTGACGGTACGCACGCCGATCCGGGCGAGCGCGGTGTTGCTCCGCGCGCTGAACCCGCCGACCTTTTTCGCGCTGACGGCGTCGCCGGTCAGCCCGACGATCAGGTCCACGGTGGAGCCGGCCGGAGCCGGGGCGTGCCGCCGGGCGGTCGCCGCAGCGTCCGGGAGCGGAATCGTGCCGGCTGCCGCGGCCCGCTTGCGCGCCGCGATGCCGTCGCCGTCACCGGCCGCGGCGTGTGCTGCCGGCGCGCCGATCGCCGTGGCGACCAGCGCGGCCGGCAGCACCAGCCCCGCCGTGATGCGGTGCGTGAAGGTTCCCAATCTGCAGTCCCCCGAGTCGTCGATTGTGGATCGTCGAGATCCTATGCGCGGGGAACGCGTCGCCGGACCTGGCGGTTCGGTTCTTTCTTACAGCGTGACCCGGTTGCCGCCGATGGTCACGACCAGGGTGCCGTCGCCCGCGTAGGACCAGGCGAGCGCCCCCGTGTACGCCGAGCACCGCGACCCGTTCGTCCCGGACCAGAACTGGTTCGAGCCGTCCGAGTTCCCGATGATCCGGTCGTTCGTCCCGCTGCCGCTGCGGCAGGACGTGTTGTTGCGGAACACCGAGCTGCCGGCGTCGAAGTTGAAGTTGCGCTGGGCGTTGTCGACGCTCAGGTTGTTCGAGATCGTCATCGAGCCCGGGTTGCTGTTGTAGGTGAACCCGTGCTTGCCGTTCTGGTAGGCGATGCTGCGGCGCACCACGTGGTTGACCCCGATGTCCTCGCCGCCGAGCTTGTACCCGTTCCGGTCGCCGTTGCCGGCCTGCCCGCCGTTGCTCAGCGTGCCGTTGTCGTAGGCCAGCGAGTCCTCGATGGTGACCACGCCGATCGGGCCGGTGTCCGTTTTCGTGTAGAGGTCCCAGCCGTCGTCGATGTTGTTGTGCGACACCGCGTACCGGAAGACGTTGCCCGAGCCGACGGTCAGCTTCGCGGCGAAACCGTCCGCGTCCTCACCGTCGGAGTCGGCGTTGTCGTGCGACTCGGCGCTGAGCACCAGGTTGTTCGCGGGCCACTGGCTGTTCGGGGTGGTCGACAGCATCCGGGACAGCTGCAGGCCGGTGTCCCGGTTGAAGCGGGTGATCGTGCGCTCGAAGATGTTGTTGCTGCCGCCGACGAAGATGCCGTTGTCGCCGGCCCGCTCGACGACGATCCGCTGGACGTGCCAGTAGTTGCCGTTCACGGCGAGCCCGCGGTTCGCCGGGTCCTCGCTCTGCGCGGCGAAATTCAGGATCGGCACTTCCCCGGGGTACGCGGTGAGCGTCTTGAGCGCGCCCGGCGTGCCGTTGTTCCCGGCCGGGATGGTGACCGTCTGCGCGTACGCGTAGGTCCCGCCCCGCAGGTAGATCGTGCCGCCCGCCGCGATCCGGCCGATCGCCGAGGTCAACGTGGTGGGGCTGGTGACCGTCCCGGCCGCGCCGTCGGTCCCGTTCGGGGCGACGTAGAGCGCGCCCGACGGTGACGGCGGCGGTGACGTGGGCGGCGGTGACGAGGACACCGACGGCGACGGGGACGCGGACGAGGGCGTGGGTGACGACGGCGTGGGGGAGGAGGGCGGCGTCCCCGTCGCGTCGTCCACCACGATGTCGTCGAACCGGCCGGCCGCGTGCTCGGTGAGCAGCCCGATCCGGCCCGCCGCGATCGTGCTGTCGGAGACCGAGCCCACGCTCGTCCCGTTGACCGAGCCGCTGACCGTGCTGCCGGTGACCGACAGCCGCAGCGTGTAGAACGTGCTCGTCGAGATGCTCTGGGCGAGCGAGCCCAGCACCGTCACTGCGCTGCCGTTCATGGTCTCCAGGCGCACCTGGTTGGACCCGGTCAGCGACAGCCGGTACATCTTCGTCGATCCGGCGGCCCGCGCGGTCAGCGCCACCACGCCGGCGCTCGACGCGAACGCGGTCGCCTTGACCCGGGCCTGCACCGCGTAGTTGGTCCAGGCGGTCGACCCGGCGAACTGGCGGGCCCGCTCGCTGCCCGTGTCGCTCTGCTGGAGCACCCGCGAGCCGTCGCTGATCACCGACCACGTGCCGCCCGATTTCGACCAGCCGGACGTGCTGCCGGACTCGAAGTCGGCGCTGAACACGGTCGCCGCTTCGGCGCTGGCCACCGTGGCGACCAGGCCGGCGGTCACCGCCGCGGCGAGCCCGCCCGCCAGAATGAGCCGTCGGGTTGGTGTCATTCTTTCTCCTGACCGAGAATGGACACCGCCGAACAATGGCGCCAAAGGATATCCGCAGGTGGGGATGGGTCCGGCGGTGAGAGGGGAACGACAGAAATCTCTCACCGCCGATATAAGGCAGTCAATGAATTCGATTTGCAGGTTTGTTGCAGAAATGCGTTAGGCGTGGGCGGCCAGGAACCGGTCGAGGCAGCGTTCCGCGTTCGCCGTGATGGTCAGCGCCGGGTTCGCGAGCGCCGCCGAGCCGGGCAGCAGAGCGCCGTCCACGCAGTACAGGTTCTCGTACCCGGCGACCTTGCCGCCGAAGTCGGTGGCCCGGCCCATCACCAGGCCGCCGAGCGGGTGATAGGTGTTCCGCGAGCCCAGTCCCATCCCGGTGTTGCGGTCGTAGGAGGGCAGCCCGGTCAGCAGGCTGCCCCGGCTGCCCTCGGTGGCCCACCAGAGCCGGGTCGCGAGGTCCCGGCCGGCCCGGTCCGCCGCCGTCTCCATCTCCGCGTACGGCCAGTAGACCTTGCCGCCGCCGGTCGCCGCGTCGTAGCGGATCTCCCCGCGCTCACTCACCAGGCTGGTGATCAGGTGCGCCGTGGTGTTCGGCAGCCAGGACGGCATCGGCGCCGACTCCCACGCCATCGCCGCGGGCGCGTACGGGTTCGAGTCGTCGTAGAACTTGACGTTCCCCGGCCCGCCCTGCGCGCTGCCGACCGGCTTGCGCAGGTTGAGCCGGGCCACCAGGAAGTCGCCGTTGTTGCCCCAGCCCTTGCCGACCTCGGTGCCGGTGAGCCGGGGCAGCCCGCCGCGCGCCCGGGAGCCGAGCAGCAGCGATGTCGTGTTCAGCGATCCGGCCGCGAGGAACAGGTAGTCGGCGGCGAACGTCTTGGTGGCCAGCACCGCCCCGGTCTCGTCGATCTGCCGCGCGGTCGCCTCGATGCGATCAGAACCGGACACCTCGCGCAGGGACGTGACCTCGTGCAGCGGCAGCACGGAGACCCTGCCGGTCGCCTCGGCCCACTTCAGGTAGTTGTGGTCCACGCTGTTCTTGGCGCCCGAGTTGCTGCCGAACGGGCCCTCGCCGATCGCGTGGCACTTGACCACCCGACCGGCCAGCTCGTCGCGGATCACATCCCAGTTCACGCCGAAGGGCACCGGCACGGCGGCGCGGCCGAACTCCGACAGGTATTGCAGCCAGCTCCTCGCTCCGACGTACTGCGGATGGTTCTGGATGTCCGAAGGGATGGGCGCGGCGCCGAGACTCTGCCGGGCTCGGGGCCAGTAGGTCTGCTCGAACTCGGAGTACGGCAGCTCGGCGGGGTAGACCTTCTCCCAGTCGGCGCGGCGGGGCTGGGGCAGGAACATGCCGATCACCAGGGAGCCGCCGCCCACACCGGCCCCGCACATCACCTGGATGCCGTCGCCGACGTGTTTCTGGATGAGGCCGGCCCGGCGCTCGATGGGCTTGCTGGTGTCCAGGCCGAGCGGCGGCCGGTCACCGAACCACGCACATCGCCAGTCCGGGTTGCTGATCGTGCAGAACGTCGTCCCGGAGCCGTCCACAGTCCACCGTCGTCCCCGTTCAAGAACGGTCACGACCATTCCTGCCTGAGCGAGCCGCCAGGCCGCGACGGCCCCACCGAAACCACTCCCGATCACCAGCGCGGTCCTTCCCTGCAGCGCCGGGAGGGCGGGCAGCGTGCCGGCCGCCGCGAGGGCGCCGATCCGCAATACGTCACGGCGGGTCACGCTGCGATGGGTGATGTTCACGGGTGTCTCCCTACGACCCACATCGAGAAGAACTGCGATCCGCCCCCGTACGCGTGACCGAGCGCCGTAGCGGCGTCCGCCACCTGGTGTTCGCCCGCCCGGCCCATCACCTGCATCGCCGACTCGGCGAACCGCAGCAGGCCGGACGCGCCGATCGGGTTGGAGCAGAGCACCCCGCCGGAGGGGTTGACGGGCAGCCGGCCGCCGATCCGGGTCTCGCCGGACTCGGTGAGCTTCCAGCCCTGGCCCGGACCGGCAAAGCCGAGGTTCTCCAGCCACATCGGCTCGAACCAGGAGAACGGCACGTAGATCTCGGCGACGTCCACCTCGTCGAGCGGATCGGTGATCCCGGCCGCCGTCCACAGCGCTTGCGCGGCTTCCGCGCCGGCCTGCGGGTTCACGTGGTCCTTGCCGGAGTAGAAGGTCGGCTCGGTGCGCATCGCGGTGGCCCGGATCCAGGCGACCTGCCGGGACGACGCCTCGGCCGCCTCCTGGTCGCCGAGCACCACCGCGCACGCGCCGTCCGATGACGGACACGTCTCGTCGTAGCGGATCGGGTCCCAGAGCATCGGCGAGGCCTGCACCGATTCCAGGGTGATGTCCGGTTGCCGCAGATGGGCGTACGGGTTGAGCGCGCCGTTCCGCCGGTCCTTGACGGCGACCATCGCCCCGACGTGCCCCGGCACGCCGAAACGCCGGATGTAGGACCTGATGTGCGGCGCGAAGTACCCGCCCGCACCGGCCCCGATCGGCGCGGTGAACGGCGGCTGGACCGACAGCGCCCACATCGCGTTCGACTCGGACTGCTTCTCGAACGCCACCGCGAGCACCCGCCGGTGCACGCCGGCCCGGATCAGGCTGGTCGCGACGATCGCCGTCGCGCCGCCGACCGAACCGGCCGTGTGCACCCGGAGCAGCGGTTTCCCGGCCGCGCCGATCGCGTCGGCGAGGAACAGCTCGGGCATCATCACGCCCTCGAAGAGGTCGGGCGCCTTGCCGAGCACGACGGCGTCGATCTGCGACCAGTCGGTCTCCGCGTCGGCGAGGGCGCGGTCGATCGCCTCCCGGCAGAGACCGGCCATCGAGACGTCGGTGCGGCGGGTGCGGTGGTGGGTCTGCCCCGCGCCGAGCACGGCCGCGCGTCTCATCGGTCCCTCCCGAGCACGCAGATCAGGTTCTGCTGCAACGCCGGTCCGCTGGTGGCGTGCGCCGCGGCCCGCTCCGCCCGGCCCGACATGATCTCCTCAGCGGCAGCGCCGATCCGGGACAGCCCGGCCGAGAACATCGCGTCGCCGTCGGTCCCGATGAACCGGGAACTCCCCGTGATGCCGAGCGCGTGCCGCAGCAGCAACTCCTGATGCGTGAACGGCGCGTGCAGGGCCACCACGTCCACGTCGTGATCCAGTCCCGCGTCGCGGGCCGCCGCGGACGCCGAGGGGACCGTCGTCAGATCCCGCTCGCCGAGTCCCTGCGGGTCGATCCGGTGCGCGATCCCGGTGATCCACGCGGGTCTCTCCCGGTGCCGGCTCGCACGCTCGCCGCCGGCCAGCACGACGGCCGCGGCGCCGTCCGTCACCCGCGCCACGTCGTGGGCACGCAGCGGGTCCGCCAGGTACGGGTGACCGAGCAGCTCCTCGGCGCTCCCGCCGGAATCCCGCGCCGCCACCTCGGCCATGTCCCGTTCGGTGAACAGTCCGGCGGCGATCCCGATCCGCGCCTGCAGCGCCGCCACACTCACCGCGTCCGGCCACAGCGGCGCGACCGTGTACGGATCGAGCTGGAGTGCCAGAACACGGTGCACGTCGCCGGCCGTGGCCTTGCCGAACCCGTACACCAGCGCGGTCTCCGCCTCGCCGGCCAGGATCTTCAGGTACGCCTCGTAGAGTGCCCACGCCGCGTCCATCTCCACGTGCGACTCGGCGATCGGCGGCACCGCCCCGATCGCGTCCACCGCGTTGACGAACGAGAACGCCCGCCCGGCCAGATAGTCCGACGAGCCGGAGCACCAGAAGTCGACCTCCCGGCGGCCGAGGCCGGCCCGGTCCAGGGCCTGCTCGAAGACCGGGACCAGGGTCTCCACCCCGCTCGTGGTGACCGACCGGTCCGAGGCGGCGAACCCGATGACGGCAACCTCGCTCATGTCGCCCCCTCCGCTTCGCTCCGGCGTCGACATGAGTTCATGACTGAGCCGGCCGATTCGCTCGCAAGCTCGCTCATGTCGCCCCCTCCGCTTCGCTCCGGCGTCGACATGAGTTCATGACTGAGCCGGCCGATTCGCTCGCAAGCTCGCTCATTGGTGCTCCGCGTAACTCTCGTAGGGCGCGTCCGGCTCGTCGGCCGGCTCGAAGTGCGCGATGTTCTCCGGGGTGAACGTCCACGCCGAGCGGTCCCGCCAGACCGCGACGACCCGCATCCCCATCCGCACGCTCGCGGCGTCCAGCCCCAGGATCAGGTGCGGGATCGGGATGTCCGCGCCGTCCAGCAGGACCTGGGCCACGACGTACGGCGGTGGCAGCCGCTGCCCGGCGAACGGCACGTTCACCACGCAGAACGTGGTGACGGTTCCCCGGTCGGCGACTGCGACGACCTCGCCGGGCGCCACGCCGTCGGCCGGGCAGACGCGGGGCGGGACGTAGACCTTGCGACAGGCCGGGCAGCGCTGCCCGATCAACCGGCCCTCGGCGAGCGCCCGCAGGTAGGCGTCCTCCTCGTCGGAGGTGGTGTGCCGGTAGTGCAGCCGGATCGGCGTGGTCATGATCTCGACAGGTGGTCCCGGTTCGGGAGTCTCCTGACGCTCGGCCTCGCCCGGCTCGAAGCACGCGATGTCGGTGATGTGGCCGGCTCGCACGGGAGCCCAGCGGACCCGTACCCGTGCACCGGTCTTGATCGTGGAAGGCGCCGCGGCGTCCACCGCGTGCAGCAGGGTGGTGTCGGCGCCGTCGAGCCTGATCAGCGCCCAGGCGAAAGGGCGGTCCAGGGGCTGGCCCTCGAGCGGGCGCGCGTTCCACGTCCAGCTGACCACCGTGCCCGTCGGCGCCACCTCGACCAGCTCGGTCACCGGCTCGTGCGTGATCGGGTCGAACTCCAGCGGCGGCACGTGCACGCGTCCGTCGGAGGTCCGGCCGCCGAGCACCCGGCCGTCGCGCAGCCCCGCCATGAACCGGCCCAGCACCGGCCCCAGCGAGCGGGTGTAATCGAAGGCGATCGTCATCGGCGCTTCCACGCCGTTGAGTGAAACACGTTCCAACTTTGCCCGGCAAGCATGCTTGCTGGCGGCTTTTCGAGCGATGGAACGAGTTATAGAGTCGCGGCATGACCGGGATCGGGATGTGGAACATCGCCCAGGAGTCGCCCGCGTTCGTGGCGATCGTGGATCCGAGCGGCCGCGCCATCAGCTACGGCGAACTGGCCGCCGAAGCCGACCGGATCGGGCGCGGCCTGCGCGACGCCGGTCTCGAGGCCGGCGACACCATCGCGTTGCTGCTGCCGAACGGCGCCGACATCCTGATCAGCTATTTCGCGTCGGTGCAGATCGGGCTGCACGTCGTACCGCTGAACTGGCATCTCACCGCCCCCGAGCTGGCCTACATCCTCCGTGACAGCGGAGCGAAAGCGTTCGTCGCGAGCTCGCGCTTCGCCTCCGCCGCGGTGGCGGCGGCCGACGAGGCCGGCCTTCCGGCCGCCGCCCGAATCGCCGTCGGGGACATCCCGGGCTTTCTGCCACTCGGCACGCTGGGCGCCGGCGGATCAGGAAGACCCGGCCCGCGTACGGTCGGAGCGCTCATGGTCTACACATCGGGCACCTCCGGACGACCGAAAGGGGTCAGGCGTCCCCTGCCCGGCCTCGACCCCGACGACGTGCCGCCGGTCTCGCTCTGGTTCTTCGGCCTGTTCGGCCTGCGACCGTTCGACGATCACGTGCATCTGTGCTGCTCACCGCTCTATCACACGGCCGTGATGAACTTCGCCGTGATCTCGGTGCAGCTCGGGCACACGGTCGTGGTGATGGACCACTGGGACGCCGCCACGTTCCTCCGTCTGGTGGCCGATCACCGTGTCACGCACAGCCACATGGTGCCGACACAGTTCCGTCGGCTGCTGGCACTCGGTGATGTCGGCACCGACGTCTCCTCGATGCGCGCGATGATTCACGGCGCCGCGCCGTGTCCGCAACCGGTCAAGCAGGCGATGCTCGACTGGTGGGGTCCCGTGGTGATCGAGTACTACGCGGCCTCGGAGGGCGGCGGCACCCTGATCACGGCGGCGGAGTGGCTGTCCCGTCCCGGATCCGTCGGCCGGGCCTGGCCCGGGTCACGGGTGCGGGTGCTCGACGACGACGGCAAGGACGCCGACCCCGGGACGCCCGGGAAGGTGTACCTGCAGATGGGCGACGCGACGTTCGAGTACCACGGCGACGCGGAGAAGACCCGGGCCTCCTGGCGGGACCGCATGTTCACCGTCGGCGACATCGGATACCTCGACGAGGACGGTTACCTGTACCTCTGCGACCGGGCCAGCGACGTCATCATCACCGGCGGCGTGAACGTCTACCCCGCCGAGATCGAGAACGAGCTGTCGGTCCACCCGGCGGTGGCCGACGTGGCGGTCTTCGGTATCCCGCACGAGGAGTGGGGGGAGGAGATCAAGGCCGTCGTGCAGCCGGCGGAGGGCGCCTCGCCGGGTTCCGCACTGACCGCCGAACTGCTCGACTTCCTGGCGGGGAGGGTGGCGCGCTTCAAGATCCCGCGAACCGTGGACTATGTGGATGAATTGCCCCGCGATCCGAACGGCAAGCTCTACAAGAGGCTGCTCCGTGACCCGTACTGGCAGGGCCGAACCCGCCAGATCTGACCCGCACCCTCGCTGCGTGTGGAGTTCGGGCACGATCCGCACCCTGGTTCCCCACGCAGCCGGTGATCGTCGCTGAGCGTGTGAAGTCCGGGTTCGGCCGGCGCGGACAGCCCGACAAATCCGACATGTTCCGGGGCGGTGAGCGCACGCGGAAGCGGTTGGCGTGCGCTGGTCGCCACAGCCGTAGCTCACGCCGGTCCGGCACCGGTTTTGCCTGTGCGCGCTACGGCTCGGCTGTGGCACGAGCGCGGCGGTGCGGTGCGGGGCGGGGCGGTGTGCACCGAACGACTCCTCCTCGAACGGCAGCTGATGGGAACCCGACCAGCCAGGCGGGGTCGTAGGCGGACGTTCGGGGATAGCGGTCCGGTCGGATGAGGGGATCCAAGTCGGTCACCGCCCCACCCAACCGATCCGCATGCACCTCGGCAACCGATTTATCGGCCGTGGAACTCCGGTGGACGTTTCTCGATGAACGCCCGCGGCCCTTCGCGGGCGTCGTCGCTGGTGAAGACCTGCATCCCGATCTTCGACTCGATGGCGAACGCCTCGCTCTCCGGCAGCCCTTCGGTCTCCCGGACGGTGCGCAGGATGGCCTGCACGGCGAGCGGGCCGTTCGCCGCGATCGTGCCGGCGATCTCCAGCGCCGTGTCGAGGGCCGTCCCGTCCGGCACCACGTGCCCGATGAGACCGGCGGCGAGCGCCTCGGCCGCGGTGATGTGCCGGCCGGTGAGCAGCAGTTCCACCGCGATCGTGTACGGCAGTTGCCGCGGCAGCCGCACCGCGGACCCACCCAGCGGGAACAGTCCCCAGCGCGCCTCGGAGACGCCGAACCGGGCGCTCTGTGCGGCCACCCGGATGTCGGTGGCCTGCAGGATCTCGGTGCCGCCCGCGACGGCCGGCCCCTCCACGGCGGCGATCAGGGGTTTCGTGAGCCGCCGGCCCTTCAGCAGGGCGTCGATCCGGGACAGGTCCGCGCCGTCGAACGAATCGCCCGGATGCGCCGACGTCATCGCCCGCAGGTCGGCCCCGGCGCAGAACGCGCCGCCCGCCCCGGTGAGGATCGCGACGCGGATCGCCGGGTCGCCGTCGATCCGGTCCCAGGCGTCGCGCATCACGGCCATCATCTCGGCGGAGAGCGCGTTGCGCACCTGCGGCCGGTTCATCGTGACGATCAGTATCGGTCCGCGCTGCTCGACAAGGGCGTCCACGTCGCATCTCCTACCTGGCAACTTGGGCTTGCTCCAGAACGATAACAGGTTCTACTTTCTGGTGATGGCGGCCAATATAGCGGACCTGATCGAGCACGCGGTCGACGCCTTTCCCGATCGCGTCGCGGTGGCCTGCGGCGAGCGTGAGCTGTCCTACGCCGAGCTGGAGGCGACCGCCAACCGTCTGGCCCATTTCCTGCACCGTCAAGGAGTGGGCAAGGGCGCCCACGTCGGTCTTTACGCGGGCAACTCGATCGAGGCCGTGGTGGCCATGGTCGCCGTGTACAAGCTCCGTGCCGTGGTCGTCAACGTCAACTACCGGTACGTCGAGAACGAGTTGCAGTATCTCTTCGCGGACGCCGAGCTCACCGCGCTGATCCACGACCCGGAGTACGCCGCGCGGGTGGCGAACGTGGACGCGCCGGGCGTCATCGTGCAGCTGGGTGTCACCGGCTTCGCGCACGAGAGTCCGGAGCGGGACTTCGGCGAACGGTCCGGCGACGACGTCTACCTGCTCTACACCGGCGGGACCACCGGCTACCCGAAAGGCGTGATCTGGCGGCACGAGGACGTCTGGCGGGTGCTCGGCGGCGGCATCGACTTCATGTCCGGCGTGCCGCTCGACGACGAGTGGGCGCAGAGCAAGCGGGAGATGCCCCCGCTGACCCGGCTCTGCCTGGCGCCGCTGATCCACGGCAACGCGCAGTGGGCCACCCTCGCCGCCCTCTTCTGCGGTGACACCGTGGTGGTCCTGCCGCACTTCGACCCGGACGAGGTGTGGCGCACCATCGAGCGCCGCCGGGTCAACGTCGTCGTGCTGATCGGCGACGCGATGGCCCGGCCGATCATCGAGGCGTACCTGAGCGGCGACTACGACAGCTCGTCGCTCGTCTCGGTCTCGTCGAGCGCCGCGCTCTTCTCACCGTCGGTGAAACGGCAGTACATGGAGACGTTCCCGAACGTCATGGTCACCGACGCGATCGGCTCCTCGGAGACCGGGTTCGCGGGCATCGGGATCGTCGCCGACGTCGACGGCGGCGCGGTCGACGGCCCTCGCGTGATGCCCGGACCGGACACCATCGTCATCGACGAGCACGGCCGCAAGGCGCCACCCGGCGTGATCGGCCGCCTCGCCCGGGGCGGGCACGTCCCGCTCGGCTACTACAAGGACCCGGAGAAGACCCGCGCCCTGCTCACCGAGGTCGACGGCAAGCGCTACGCGATACCCGGCGACTTCGCGCGGATCGAGTCCGACGGCACGATCACGCTGCTCGGCCGCGGCAACACCTGCGTCAACACCGGCGGCGAGAAGGTCTTCCCCGAGGAGGTGGAGGGTGCTCTCAAGGCGCATCCGGGCGTCTTCGACGCCCTCGTCATCGGCGCTTCCGACGATCGGCTCGGCCAGCGGGTGGTCGCCCTCGTCCAACCCCGCCCGGGGGTACGGGTGAAGCTCGACGAACTCGAGAGTCACGTCAGACGACGGATCGCCGGGTACAAGGTGCCCCGCGACGTGTGGCTCGTCGACCGGATCCAGCGGACCATCAGCGGTAAGGCCGACTACCGGTGGGCGCATGAATACGCCCGCTCGCACAGCGGGGAGCCGACACGTGCGGACTGACCTCTGCGACCTCCTCGGCATCGACGTCCCGATCGTCGGCTTCAGCCCGTCCGAGCAGGTCGTCGCGGCGATCAGCCGGGCCGGCGGGCTCGGCGTGCTGGGCTGCGTCCGGTTCAACGACGGCGACGAGCTCGACCGTGTCCTGACCTGGCTGGACTCCGAGGTGGGCGGCCGCCCCTACGGCGTCGACGTCGTCATGCCCGGTCGGGTGCCGACCGAGGGCACCCCGGCGGACCTCGGCAAGCTCATCCCGGACGGGCATCGCGACTTCGTCGAGCGGACCCTGCTGCGCCTCGGCGTGCCACCGCTCGGCGTCGACGAGCCCCGGCGGGCGGGCGTTCTCGGGTGGCTGCACTCGGTGGCCCGTACCCATGTCGACGTGGCCCTGACCCACCGGCCGCGCCTGATCGCCAACGCCCTGGGCCCGCCGCCGCCGGACGTGATCGCCCGGGCCCATGCGCACGGCCTGGCCGTGGCCGCCCTCGCCGGACGCGCCGATCACGCGCGCAGCCACCTGGCCGGCGGGGTCGACATCGTGGTGGCGCAGGGCTACGAAGCGGGCGGGCACACCGGGGAGATCGCCAGCATGGTGCTGGTCCCGGAGGTCGTCGACGCGGTCGGCGCGGACGTGCCGGTGCTCGCGGCCGGCGGGATCGGCAGCGGCCGGCAGATCGCGGCGGCTCTCGCCCTCGGCGCCCGTGGCGTGTGGATGGGCTCGGTCTGGCTGGGCACCGCGGAGTACCAGACGACGGAGGCGCTGCGGCAGGCGCTGCTGGACGCGCGGTCCAGCGACACGGTCCGGACCCGGATCTACACGGGCAAGCCGGCCCGGCTGCTGCGCAACCGCTGGACCGAGGCGTGGGCGGACGAGTCGGCGCCGAGCCCGCTGCCGATGCCCCTGCAGAACCTGCTGGTCTCCGGGGCGCACGACCGCCTGATGGAGTCCGGTGACCCCACGGTCGTGCCGATGCCGGTGGGGCAGATCGTCGGCCGGATGAACGAGGTCCGCCCGGTCGCCGCGGTCCTCGCCGATCTGGTCACCGAAGCGGACGAGACCCTTGCCCGGCTCGGCAAGATGGCGTGAGAAAAACAGGCGTCCGCGTTTCTGCGGGCGCCTGTTTCGCACGTGTTAAATCGCGGTTGCTCGTTTCCCGCGAACCGCAGGAAATCAACCGAACCCTGCACCCGCCTGCGACGACCCGCTGAACCAGTCGACCCGTCACAGGCGGGACTATCAGGGAGAGCGCGAAGCCCGAGAAGATCAGAGAAATGTCCGGGGGCGCGCTCTGCACGATCACGAGAAAATATCGAGTTCGTCCGGTGACGGTAGCACGAATCTGCTTTTATGCCGGTGACGTGCGTCATTTGCACGCGTGGATTCCCATGCCGTCCCACACATTTTCCCGCAGTCCGGGGCGACCCCGCGGCCCCGGCGCGCCGTCTCGGTCGCCGGTGGGCGGCCTCGCGCGTGTGAGGTTCGAGGGCTTCGGAGAGAGTCATCCCGCCGGGAGCAGATCCGGTATGTCCGGCCTGTCGATGGGTGGCCGGCCAGGTGAGGGCGCGCCTGGCTGGTGGGGGTGCCGGGGCCGGCGGCGGGATGCGCCGGCGGAAGGGGCGTCAGGGGTGGCGGGCCGGGGAACGGGGCGGGTTTTGCGGGACGGTTGTGCGCGTACCGGAACGCCGGTTGGAAATCGCTTGACCTCAACCCCGCGTGAAGTGGGAGGTTCGTGTCCGGGAGGGACTGACATGAGCATGGAGATGGCGGCGTGGAACTCGATGTTCCCGACATTCCTCTGCCGTGACCAGCGCTTTCACTTAAACGCCCAGGTCAGAGAGTTACCGGGCCGAACCTGACGCGACTTCGAGCAACTCTGCCGAACCTCGCGGTGACCCCACGGGGTCCCCGCCTTTACTACAGTCCGGACATGGCGGTCTTGGAACCACGCGGGAAGTCGGTCCGCGTCAACTGGCGACTCGGTGGCGGCCGAGACGGCGCCCGGCAGTCCTGCACCTTCTCCGGGCCCCCGAAGGCCCGCGACAAGTTCGCCGCAGCCGCCAAACAGCTCGTCGAGTCCCGCCAGCACAACATCACCCGCGACGAGGTCTACCAAGCAGTCCTCGGCAAAGACGTCACCGAAGACGCCGTCGTGCCCACCTTCCGCGCCTGGACCGAAATGTGGCTCACCCAGCGGGCCAAGAACGGCGAAATCCAGCCCGACACCGTCAAGAAATACCGGTGGGAGTTGAAAGCCCGCGCCATGCCCAAACTCGGGCACCTGCGGCTGACCGACATCACCGAAGACACGATCACCGACTGGGTGCACTGGCTGAACAACCGGCGGTCCACGCGCGGAAACCGTAACGGGCACACCGACGAGCCGCTGTCAGCGAACACCATTCGCAAGGCGTACCGGATCGTGCACGCCTGCCTCGGCGCCGCAAACCGCACATGGGTGCCCGTGAATCCGGCGGCGAAACCAGCCGGGGCGAAAGTGACCCATCACGGTCTGCCGAGCCCAGCGAAATTCGACGGCATGTTCCTCGAACCGTTCGAGATCGAGGCGATCCTCGCCAACTGCGATCCGCGGATCACCGACATGCTGAAAGTGTTCCTCGGCACCGGTCTGCGGCTCGGTGAGCTACTCGTGCTGCAGAAGCAGCACATCACCACGAACCGCAGCCAGACGGTGGTGCAGGTACGGCGCACGTTGAAGGACAGCGGCGAGATCGGGAAACCGAAATCGGACGCCGGGATCCGGGCCGTTCCGGTGGACAAGGACACCGCGGCGATCCTGCACACGCATATCGCCGGGAAGCGGATGGCCGATCTGGTGTTCCCGTCGCCGTCCGGTGGGGTGTGGCCGCCGTCGACGTTCCGCCGCTACTGGTGGCAGGCGGTGGCGGGGGCACAGCGCTGCCCGGAACACCCGCCGCCGCTACCGGCCCGCCGGGGTCCGGGCCGCATCCCGTCGTGGGGCGTCAAGGACGTGTCCGACTGTGCCTGCTCTGGCCGGCTGCAACGTCACCCGCGGATCCACGATCTGCGGCACACGCACGGGTCGGCGCTGCTGCAGTCCGGTTGGAATTCGAAGAAGGTTCAGGTGCGGCTGGGGCATTCGCAGCACTCCACCACGATGAACATCTACGCGCACCTGTGGGACCTCGGTGAGGTGGAGGAGTTGGAGGCGGCGTCGGCGTTGCTGTTCCCGGCCCGGCCGGCGTTGACGCTGGTTGCCTAGCTGGGCAGCCGTAACCGCCACCGGTCGGCGGGGTAGACGGTCACGTCGTCGCCGTCGGTGACGGCGAAGACCGGCGTGCCGGGCGGGATGGCGAACTCTTCTACTTCCTCGGGAGTCGGCATCCGGGCGGCCACCGTCGCGCCGGCCGCCGGGGTCACGTATTCCACCTCAGCTGGTTCCCGTACGACCACTCCGCGCCCCCGTCTCAGTTCGGCGAGGCCTTCCGCACGTAGCAGGTTCACGGCGGCGCGTGCGGTCAGCCTGGAGACACCGTACTGCTGGTGCAGCCTGGTTTCAGAGGGCAGAAGTTCGCCGGGCTGGATGCGTCCCCTGCGGATGTCTTCGCGCAGGTCGGCGGCGATGTCCCGGTGGGTTGGCTCACCGCCCTGCGCTTTGATCATCCGGTGACTTTATGAGGCCGTCCGGAGTGGACTATCGGGATAGCGGGCTACCGGGCTATCCCACCCTGCCGATGAGACGTTTCAGTTGTGCCGGCGGTACCGGTCGATCTCATTCGGGCCGACGCCGGGCAGCTGGTCCAGGTCGGCCAGACCCGCGCTGCTGCGGCCGAACTGGTAGCCGTCCCTGAAGATCTGCTCGTATTCCGGCACCGCAGCGACCGTCTTCTCCATCGCGGCGAGCCGCTGATTCATCGCCTCCTGAGCTTCCACCAGGTCGGCGATCAGTTGCGCGTTCATCCCGCCGAGCTCGGCGTTCTGCGTCGCCCTCGACATCGCCAGCCGCATGTGAGTGCGGACCGGGCGGAGCATCTTCTCGATGCCGCCGAGCACGATCAGGCAGCCGGCGTAGACGGTGATGCTCAGGATCGCGAGGGTGGCGAGCATCTGCGCGGCGCCGCTGTCCCAGGTGTATTCCTCGGCGAGGACGGCGCCGCCGAGGGTGACGATGACGGTGCCGACGAGGATGACGGTGCCGCGGCGGCGCTGGGTTGCCCCGTAGGCGCGGGCCTGGTCTTCGGTGTCGGCTTTGGGTAGGCCTTTTTCGGCGGGGTGGGGGACGCCGAGGTCTCTGAGGTCGCGTGTGGTTCCTTCGAGGTCATGCATGGTGCGTGGGCCTCCCCAGTGCCTCTGGATGTGAAAGTGCCTCCGTATTGGCAACCGTGATCGTCCGCCTTGGTTACGGCCTTGTCTCACCTTGATCGATGATCGTGGCGTTTCGTGCCGCAACGTCCGACTGGGTAGATCGTCTCGGGCGGCTGATAGTACGTCTGTACTTATCCTACGTTCGGTTGGTGATCAGCCGTATTCGGACGGTAGGCGTTCCTGGTCATGCTCGCAACCGTGCATTGTGGAGCGTTAGCCCTGCTCAGCCGGTACGTGAGTTATTCACCCGTCTCGTTCGGATTCGGTCACTGCGCCGCCCTCGGCAGTTCTGTGGCACGCATTGGGGGAACGGTGCCACAGAACGACCCACACAACCCGGTACTCACTTAGCCGGCGGCTCGGAACCTGGCTTCCCGTCGTAGTTCAGCACCTCGTGCGTCGGTGTGAACCCAGGACGCTGCACCTCCACCGGCGCCGGCCTTCGCGACAAGGTGGCGTCGCCCGGCGCCGCAGAACCGAGGTGTTGAAGGATGTCGCCCGGCGCGTCAGATAATGCGCCGCTTGAGGAGCAGGGCGGACATGGGCATCGCTGACCGGCTGAGCCCGTGGATATCAACAGGGCCAACCGCTTCCCAGCCCTGGGAGCCAAGAGTGTTCAAGCCGGCTACCCAGGCGTCGAAACTTGCCGGATAGCCGGGGTAGCTGGCAGCGTTGTGGGCATCGGCGACGTGTACCCCGTAGGTCCGGTATTCCCACTGGTCAGGCATGCGGGTTCCCTTGTGCTAGGTGTCCGATGGCGGAGTCTGATTCTGCCCATCGTCCGCAACTGCGTAAACCCTCGTTGCGGGCCTGTAAAAGATTGGCGTTATGCAGCTCGGCGATGTACCGAGCGGTCGCCTCTGCAAGGAACGATGCGACGGCCGGCACACCCGATGAGGGTGGCAGGTCGGCGGGCATGACTACCCACCCACCGATCGTGTCGTCGGCGTGGACGTACCAGCGGGCGGCGAGCTGGGCGTCGACGAGGTCGTTTCCGCGGAGGTGACGCCAGTAGCGTGCGGCGGTCATGACGGCCACTGCGGTGGCGGGTTCGGGATGGCCCAGTCCTCGAGGTGGGCGTCGAGCTCGAGCATGGCGGTGAGCTGGTCACGCATGCTGGACTCGGCGAGCACGGTTTCCTGCCAGGCACCGCAGTACATGCAATACCAGCGGGCGTTCAACGGCGGGCCGGCCTGCGGGTGGGTGCAGGTCACCGCTGCACCTCGTAGAAGGCGGCGCGGACCCGGCGCAGCCACGCTTCCACGACAGCCCTGTTCGGCTCGTCCGGCAGCACACTCGGCTTCTCGTCGAATGCCGCCTCGTAGCCAGCCATCACCCGCCGGGCGTGGTCGATGTCGCCGTCGGCCACTCGTTCACCGAAGTCCAGGTACCGCTGCGGATCGTCGAGACGGATCCGAAGCTGACCGGTGCTGAACAGCTCGAGCCCTTGGCTACAGAGTCTCAGCAGGTGCCTGGCGTGCTTCGCGGTGCGCTTGCGGGTGTCGGCGCTGAACGAGCCGTCGCCGCGGGCTTCAAGCCGCTTGAACTGCTGCGTGGCGTAGCCGAGGTAGGCGTCGCGGGTTCGCTTGGCGGACAGGAAGGCCTGCCGGATGCCGATCAGTTCGTCACCGAGCGGATGCCGGGTCTCGTACAGGTTGTCGGGCAGCCACATCAGCTCGGAGACGGTGGGGTTCCCGCTGAGGGCGAGGCTGGCGTATTTCCGGGCTTCGTGGAGGGTGATGTCTGGCTTGCTCGACACCACTGACTCTTGCGGGAAGTCGAGGCCGTGAAAGTCGGCGGTGGGTGCGGCGAACACACCGAGGCGGTCGATGTCGGAGTCGGGGCCGGCGAGACCGTAGGCGGTGGAGCCGACGATGCCGGACAGGAGGATTTTGCTGGGCTCGGTCACGACGCCTCCTTACTGATGTGGGCGGTCGCGGTCGCGATAACAGCGGCGACGCTGATGCTGTCGGTGTGGTGTTCGGTGCCGCAGGAGGCGCACAGCACGGTCAGGGCGGTGGGCTGCTTGAGCCGGTTGTGGGTGCCGGTGATGTACATCTGCGCCAGGTGCTCGTCTCGGGTCACGGCTGGCCCTCCGCGGTCGGCGGGTTCTGCTCGACGTGCGGCGCGAAGTAGGCGGCGCGGACCTGCGGGTCGATGGGGCCGACCTCGAAGATGATGCAATGCTCCAGTGCGTCGTAGGCGTCGGAGAGGTGTTCGTGTTCGTGTCCGATGCCGACGGGCATGGACTGAGCCCACTTCACCAACGCGATCAGGGCGTTGCGTTCGACCTCGGTCACGGGCGGATCTCGCTTTCCAGGATTTGCGGCGGTGTCGCCCCACCCCACTGGTCGATCTCGTAGCCGTCGGCGGCCAGGCGGGCGGTGACGTCCACGCGAGGCTCGATCACGGCGTCTCCTCGGTGAGTGGGCCGCGATACATGCTCAGCCACCACCACGTCTTCGACGGCTCGGAGAAGGCAAGGTGAGCGGACCGCCAGCCGTTGCGGTTCTTCTCGGAACGATCGCTGGCGCTGACCCACCAGGTGTCGCCGTAGGCATCGACGATGCGCGGTAGGTCTTCGGGTTCGTTGTCGCCCATGTGCCAGGTGCGGGCGTTCACGGCGTCGCGTCCTTGGCGCTCGGCTCGGCGTCTTCGAACGGCAGGTAGCAGCCGGCCTCGTCGCCCTCCTGCGCTAAACACTGTTCGTGCGGACCGACGTCGGCGACGTGCTGGTGGGCGTCGTGCCCGCACTCCCGGTCGAGGCAGATGCCGTCGGTTCCGGGCTCGTAGCGGTCGCAGGAACATTTGATGTAGCCCTGGGACATGATCTCGCCCTTCCGGTCAGTGGCGCCTGATCCGGCCGGGCGTGTAGTCGGCGCGGGTGCGGGCGTGTGGGGTGCGGGGGTGGTCATGACGTCCCCTCGGTGGGCATGGAACCGGCATCCGGTCTGTCCTGGTCGCGGACGCCTGGACCGCTGTCTAGGTTCGGGCCATAACCGCGCTGGTCGTTGGTAAGCGGGTAGATCGTGACCGGCTTGTCGTAGGAGACCAGAGCCCACGCAATGTGGTTGCCGATGCAGGTTCGGCACAGCCGGGATGCCCGCGCCGGGTTGTCGCGGAGTTCGCCGTCGGCGTCGCGCTCGCGGCACGCATCGCAGTCGTTGCGCGAGTGTGGGTAGGCGAACCGGGCGGGCCCGGCCTGATCGCCGGTCATGCGATCACTTCGCCGTTCACCGTGACAATGTCTGCGGTGTCCACCCACTTACCGCAGCCGCACGGGCACTGAGGCTGCCCCTCGGCGGTCACGTTGACCTGCTCGCCGCCCCTACTGATGTCGTACACGGTGTAGACGGTGGGATCATCGGCGAGGGTGACGCGGTCGTTGGTGCGGATTTTCGCGGTCATCGGCTTTCCTCGTAGAAGTCAGCGGGGTGCTCGGTGGCTGGGATCTGGGTGATGGGCTGGGGCATGGCGGGGTCCCTTCAGACTCGGTCGCGGATGAACGCCAGATAGTTGCCGCCCACGGGCGGGCGGGGCTCCCGGCGGCGGTAAGCGATCTCGCAGGCGATGACGTAGACGAGGCCGTCGTCGACGAGCGTGTCGATGAACGCGAGGGCGGCGTCACGGTGGTCCGGGTCGGTGAGGCCGGCCATCACGGTTCGAATGTCATTCGACGACAGGCTGACCGATGGGGGCGGCGTCCAGGTGGTGGTCATGGCGGTCCTTTCGGGTTAGGCGGTGCCGTTGCCGCAGTCCGGGCAGCGGTCGATGACGAGGTCGCCGGTGCGGATGGTCTGCCAACCGCGTTCGGCGAGGCTGTCGCGTAGGTCGCTGGCGGTCTGAGTGGCGCTGGATTCCATGGACCGGCAAGGGCGGTCGCGGTAGACGTCGGGCCCGTTGCACCAGATCTCGGTGACGCCCGTGATGGCGGTCATGCGCCGGTTCCGGTCAGGCTGCGTCCGCCGTGCTGGAAGCTGCGGCTCCGGTTGTAGGCGATCTTGCGCTCGTACTCGAACGTCATGTCGACGCCGAACTTGCCGGCGACGGTCACCAGGGCACGCAGCATGTTGCAGGCCAGATCATCCCTGGTCTTCCAGGTGACGTTGATGGCCGCGGCTTTCTCGTGGAGCCACGCCATGTGGTCACCGAACGACACCGCTGTGGTGGGGATGGGGGACACGTCGGCGAGTTCGGCGTCCATGTCGAACGGCGTGATCCCGAAGATGTCGCACATGTCGAGGAGCCGGATCAGGATGTCGGCGAACTCAGAGCCGACGCCCTCAGGCTTGTCCGGCTTCGCGGTGTTGCGGCCGGTGGCGTCGTCGAGTTTCCAGTCGCGGTACGCCTCCAGTGCTTCGGAGATCTCCGTGTGGAGCAGGGCAACGTAGTCACCCCACGTGTTGTCGCCGGGGCCGCCGGCCGCGGACCGCCAGCCTTTCTCGATGTTGTTGGTGCGGATCTCGGCGGTCATGTCGGCGAGGGTTTTGTTGTAGTCGAGGCGGTGGGTGTGCGGGTTGAGGTAGCTCATGGCGGGTCCTTTCGGTTAGGAGGCTTGGCCTAGCTGCCGGAACGGTTCGAACTGGTCAGCGCGGGAAGGTCCACCAGCCGTCGTATCCGTCCGGCACTGCGGGGTAGTTGTCTAGCGCCCGGAGGAGAGTTTGCGTGACGCAGCGAGGCCACCTCGACCGGCGTTTCCGGCGCCCAGAGCGTCGAGCCGTCCCAGCGAGCTTCCGCACGGCCCCCGTAGCGACCGTCATCGTGGCGCTCCAGGAATTCGATGGCCGACCGGGCGGGCGGGTTCTGGTGGTCCCACAGGTGGCCATAAACCGCGACGGTCTCGCCACGGCGGCGACGGAACCAGATGGCACTGACCGTGGAGGTGGTGTAACCCTCGCCGATCTCCCGGACATGCAAGCTGCCGAGGTCCACCGCGTAGGGCCTGCGGGACAGCAGGAACCGGTCTTCTCGGATCACTGGAAGCTGCCCCACTGCGACACGATGGTCACGTCGTCGGCGGGGTGGCCGGCGGGGCAGGTGGGCGTGAACCGGTCGATGGCTTCGCGCAGCTTCTCGCCGACGGACTGCCACACCTCGGTGCGGGTCTTGACGGTGCCGTCCTGGTTCTTGTTGAACGGGTTCACGGTTTGGGTCTCGGCGATGGTGCGCTGGAAGCGCTTGCCGCAGGCGCACTTCAGTTTGAACGTCTGCGACCGCTTCAGCTCCTCGAACGTGTACGTGGGCATCTCGACGTCCTTTCGTCATTAAGTGGAGTCCACTTATTCTAGCTGTTGAGGCCAAGGTCATGCCTGCTCAGAGAGGGTGAAAATGGAGTCCACATGCCATGCTGATCAGGTGCCAGACCGCCATCGCGATCCCACCGTCAGTGTCCGGCCCAGCCAGGGCGACAAGGATGCGGCGGTCGAAGCGCTCGGCGCTCGCGGCTGGACACTCGGCGATGCGCTGCACGCGGCACTGCTGTGGCTACTCGACGACCCGCGCCGACTCGCCGAGCTCGAACGGTTCCGGCCCCCACCTAAAGCGAAGGGCCGACCGCCGTCCAAACGCTAGTTCAGCCGGATATCAGTGCCCGGCAGGATGGGGCGGGGTCGCCAGCTCCTCAGCAATGTATGCAGACGCAGCCTCGTAGCTGTGAAAAAACCGACGCGTGAAGGCTTCATCTCCTGGGTCTTCGGCATCCGCTAAGGCCACGACGAGTGGCTCACCGCGATCTCCGTCGGGCCGCTGCCTCCAGCCAGTAACGGCAAAGACGCCCGGAAATACGCGGCAGTCCTTGCCGTTCGCGCCCAAATAGATGACAAACAGCGGGTAGTGCTGCGGAACAGTGGTCACGTTGTTCCTTTCGTTACGGCAAGGCGGTTGGTAATGATCAAACACCACGAGCACGCGCAGTCCTCGTAGGCGCAGACCTGGTTACCCCACGAGCACGTCCACTGGTGATCGGCTGGGCAACGGTGCAGCGAGTCCACCCCATCTGCAGTCCAGTCCAGCTCAACCGCCGGATGTGAGCCGAACCCGGCGCCGACCATGCCACACCGGTTGCAGGCATCGATGAAGTGCTGCGGGTCGGTGGGTTGCATCCGCTGCCGGTTGTGGATGACGTTGCACATGGGCCGTTCGGCCAGGATCGCCGCCTTCTCCGTAACCTCAACCTCGGTGCGGGTGGCGTACGGCTCGATCTCGATACGCCGCACGAGCGGCCACCACGGCTTCTTCCGGGAGTGGTTCGACCAGCGGGCGGCGGCATCGCCCGTGATCCCGATGTACAGCAGGATGCCGTGGGCGTCGTAGAACCGGTAGAGCACCTGGGCAAGCGGGTCGGGATTGAGCAGGTCGGGTGCCGAGGTTTCTGGCCCGACGTATGCGATGGTCCGCTGCTGGTTGGCTGCTGTAGGGGGCAAGGCGTCTCCAAAGTCAAAGGCGCATCGGGGGTGTGCAGTCGGTGGTGCCGCTGCCTTCACTCGCGCTGGGTTTGATCTTGTTGGGGGTCTGCCGAAGTTACGCGGACCCCTCTTATAGAGAGGGGTCCGTGCGTAACTTCTCGGCGAGACCCTGGCGCGGAACTTGGCGTAACTTGCCGCGTATCTTCCTGACCTGCGAAGTTACGGCTTCCCTAGATCGCGTAACTTCGGCCGTAACTTGAAGATGAAAAAGCGTCGCGTAACTTAAAACGTAACTTCCAAACCGCACCGAAACGGACATCACGCGGCCTCGCCAGGAACGTCCAGCCGCGACTCCACCGGGAACCAGCGCACCTCCTGGCCCGCCCCCTGACCGTCCGGCTCGCGACGGAACAACAAGCCGTCCTCGACATACTTGTCCAGCCGGCGCCGCGCCTTGTTGATGTCCTTCGTCGCCACCTTCGCCGCGATGTCGAGGTCGAACAACACGATCGCCGCGTCCTTCGCCGACAACCCCATCGACCGGCAGCGGCGCACCAAAGCCAGCAGATCCTTGCTTTCCTCGTACACCCGCGTGGACACGCCCGTCCGGTTGTTGTGCTCGACCTTGAACGGGCCGACCACATCGGCGGGCTGCTTCAGGTGGATGAACTCGACCTCCGGATCGCCAGGCTCACCCCACAACATCACCACCGACCCGGCACCGGAGGTCAGCCACGTCGACCCGTACACGCCGTTGATGTTGTTCGGTTTGCCGCCGTCCGGCCCCGACTTCACGGTGTGGTGCAGCTCCACCAGCTGATGCCCGGCCGTCAACGCGATCTGCCGCGCCCGGTTGTACCCGGCACCCACCTCGTCCTTGGACAGGCCGATCGCGGCGTCCTTCATGCTGTCGATGACCACCACGGCGGCACCGTGGTGATCGCACATCTGTCGCAGCGTCTCCGGTGACTGCGCGAAGTCAGCCGGCGGCGGGCCCTCGACCACGCGCAGCATCTCGTCGAGGTATTCGCGGTGTTCGTCCATCCCGGCGAACAGGCGGGCCAGGTTGCGGCGTGCCTGCTGCGGGCGGTCCATCGCGAGGTAGAGGATGCGGCCTTCGAAGCCTTCGATCGGGTAGCCGAGGACTTCGTCTTGCAGCGACAGGCAGCCTTTGAGTACCTGGCTGGCGAGGGTGGTCTTCCCGACACCCTGCGGCCCGGTGATCATCAAAGATTCGCCGCGCGCCCACAGCACTTCGCTGCCGCTGCCCCAGATCGTCGGTGTCTCGTCGGGCACGTCGAGCAGCCACGACCCTCCGGTGTAGGTGCGGTCGGCGTTGGCGGCGTTGGCTCGCTGCTCGGCGAGTTTCTCCTGTGCCAGTTGCTCGCGGGCTGCCTCGCGGGCGGCCTGCCGAATGTACTCCCACTGGGTTTCGCGGTAGAGCGCGGCGGCGATCCGCTGGTCGTGGAGGGCGCGCTCCTCCGGTGGGGCGTCCGGGCGGGGGAGGGGGATGTGCTGCTGGTCGACGTCGGTCCAGTCGATCGGCGGCATGTTGGCGGCGTTCTTCACGCGGCCACCTGCTGCTTCGAGGCATGCCCGCGGAAGTCGCCGGGGCGGGGCCACCGGGCGGTGGCGTCGGCCCTGGCCCGCTCTGTGGCCTGGTCGAACCAGCGGCCCAAGATGAAGACAGGCTCCGGCGGGTAGGCGGCGTTCTCCTCCGCGATCCGGTTCTCGTAACCCCAGCGCATGGCTTGCGACATCAGCCATGCCACCTGGGCGCGGTCGAATGTGTCTTGGGTGTTGAGTGCCTCGACCACCCGTTCAAGATCGGGAGTCGTACTGCCGTTCGACGGCAGGCTGAAGCTATCGTGCTGCACTAGCGGAGCTACCTCTCCGTCAGGGCCAGGATCACGGGGACGCCAATCCCCGCCTGGCCCGCTTTGCGTTTCGGGCCAGGAAGTCAGGTCATGGACCTGCCGAGGTGCCGGTAGACGGTCTTCCGCTCTACGTCGAGGCGATCAGCGATGTGGGCGATCGGCACTGCGTCGCCGGCCGCGTCGGTGAGCTTCGCGAGTGCTTCCTTGTAGCGGCGCTCTGCTTCTTGTTTCTCCTGGTAGAGCGCTACTACGTCCTCGATGTGTTGCTGGACCTCGGGTGTCGGCGGGGTCCACTTCTGGCGTGCCACCCGGCGAGGGTAGCGGTTTTGTGTGTCCATCTGTCCCATCCTTGGCCGGTTCATGATTACTGGGACGATCGTATACGCGTTCCCACTTGACACGCAATCGGCTTGGGGGAAATAATGTTCCCAAGCGACACGGAAAACCTGCTCCGAGGTGTTGGCGCACCGAAGGAGCCCAATCGGGAGGTAGCCCGAAACATGAACACCAAGCTCAAGGCAGGCGATTCCACGTACATGAACATCACCGACGCCCACGGCGTGCTGCTGTTCGTGGTCCTCGTCCAGCTGTTCACCGACCACGTCAGCTTCACCTTCGCCAACCACCCGATCCTCAACCGGGCCATGCCGATCGGTGAGGGCCGCGCCTACCTGCGGTTCCTGATCGACGAGGCCGCGAAGGGCACCCCCGCCGCGATCATCGAAGACCTCGCCGGCCAGTGGACCAGCGCCGCAGCGGTCGCCGACCAGGCCGAGCAGGACATGCTCGACGACCTGGCCGCCGACTTCGCGCAGCGTGACGCCGATGCTGCCGCCGATCTCGCCGCCCAGCAGACCGCGACCGCCCGCAGCATGACCAAGGCGTACGGCGACGAGTGGTACCGGCTCCGCCACCCGCGCAAGGTCCGGCCCACCCGGACCCGTGTGCACGTGCAGCCGCCCACCGCGGCGATGCTCGACCGGATGCGCCGCCACCGCAACGGTGTCGTCACCTGTGGGCCCGGCCAGCCGTGGACCCTGCTCGACGGCCTCATCCAGCGCGGCCTCGCCGACCAGGCGAGCGCCGTCTACCGGCCCGGCACCCAGATCATCGCCAGCGTGCGGCTCAACGCACGCGGGTGGGCCGCCATCGGGCAGCAGAGCGGGGTGGCGGCATGAACCTCCGGACCTACAAGGCCACCGCCCGGAAAGCCCACGAGGCGTACACCGCGCTGAAGGCAGCGGCCGAGACCGCCGACTACTCCGACGCCCAGCGCATCTGCAAGGTTCTGAATCCGCAGATGCAGGACGCCATCGACGCCCTCCGGCCGCAGGTGTGCCGCGACTGCAACCAGTACGGCAGCCTGCCGATGGACGACAACGGCTGGATCCGTAAGTGCAACCACCCCAACGTTCCGGCCTACGACGTGCGCACCGGAGAGGTGTTGGCGTGAACACCACCGCTCGCCGTGCCGCTCACCGACTGGCCCGGACCACCGCCCCGATTGTCCTGCGCACCTGGCACGGCGTCGAGTTGACCGAAGGCCTGTACGGCGGCCTGCGCGGTTGGCTCATCGGCACCTGCCCCGACAACCCCCGCCTGCTGCGGCTCAAGCGGACCGGAGCGGACGTGATCCTGTGCTGCATTCCGCCGTCACGGCTGACCGGCTCCCGCACCCTGCACGGCGGCAAGCCGTGCCCCGGCAACGACTGCACCGAAGGTGCGGCCATCGACCTGGAGGTAACAGCATGAGCCTCGCCTACCTCGCCACCACCGGGAACCGCAAAGTCCACTTCGAGTTCGCGTCCGGTGCCCTGACCCACATGCCTTCGTGCGGCAGCGGAAACCCGATCGTCGAACGCCTCGCCGAACTCGACGACCTGGACGGCCTCGAAGCGCTGATCGTCGCCCTCACCGCAGCTCGGATCGCCCCGCCGCGGGTGTGCCGACGCTGCTTCGGAGCCAAGACGGTCGCCACCTACGCCACCCGATACGCCGAGGAGGCGTCGTGACCCGCCACTTCATTGCCCGTTGCGTCACCGAGTCCGACGGCATGCACCAGCACGAGTACCGGATCCGGGACACCCGCACCGACCAGGCCGCCACCATCACCGAGCACCTCCACACGTGGACCGCGGAGCATCTCGAACGCTGGCCCGACGCGAAACCTGTGGATGTTGCCACCCTCGGCGGCCAGTGGGGCGGCTATGACCTGCTCGGTAAGTACGACACCCTCGCCGAGGCGTGGGCCGGGCACGCCACCGGTGACATCCCGGACGTCGCCTGCCAGGTGGCGTCATGAGCATCGCGACGTTCCGCTACTACCGCGACGGCAAGCCGGGCTTCACCGGCTACGACACCACCAACCTGACCGCCCAGCAGTACGCAGACCGGAAAGCCGCCCGCACCAACCCGGACTACGCCGACCAGGTGCACGTGTGGTTCGGGTATGCCGACGAGAGCAGCCCGGACGCTGTTGCGGAGGTGCCGGCATGAGTGACGTCTTCCGGGTCGGCATCGAAACCGACGGCGGCCGAGTCTGCACCAACTACGACGACATTACCGCCGAACAGGTCACCGACCTGATGCGCCGCTACGCCGAGCGTGACGGCGACGGCATCCACTCCGTGTCCGGCAGCGGTGCCGCGTTCTGGCCGTGGGAGCAGGTGCACGCCATCCGCGTGGTCCGTGGTCACTTCACCACCGAGGAGTATCCGTGACCGGCAACACCGTCGTCGTGATCACCTCGAAGACCGCCCTGTGCGGGCATGCTCACTGCGACCCGTACCGGCGGCGTAACAGTGTCCTCGATGAGACCGGGGACGTGGTCGTCTACCACGCCTGCGACGACACCCGCTGGATCTTCCGCGACGACGTCTGCCACGGCCTGATCCTGCGCTCGCGGCGCCTCGACCGTGAGGACGGCACCACCGTGGTGACGCTCGAATCCGACGGCGACCGGTCGTGGCTGGCCCGCACCCCGAACCGGGTGCTGGTGCGGCACGACACCTACTACGGGCTGATCGCGAAAGCCGCACGGCGGCTGCTGATGCCGGCCGCGTGCTGCAAGGGCGAGTCGTGAACCAGGCCGACACCCGCATTGTCGGCACGTGCGCTGGGTGCGGTGGCCGGATCGAACCGGCAGGCGGCCCGTCGTGGCGGCACATCGGCCGGCGGATCGGAGGGCAGCAGCATCCGGCAGAACCCGACCAGGCCACCCGCGAACGCACGGCGGCCTGTGAGCCCCATTCCACCAGAGACAGCGCACCGACACACTGACCAAGAGCCGAAGGAGACCGCCATGACGGATCTGCGTTACGCCGCCGCCCGACCCATCCTGCTGGCCAATCTCGAGCCCGGTGACCAAGTCCATAGCCCGTACGGCTATCGAGTCGTCCACGACATCACCGAGGACGTGAACGGCGACATCATCATCTACTTCTGGGACGAGGAACCGATCCGGCGGATCCCGGGCGCAACTGTTCAGGCTATGAAGAGGATCCACTGATGCCCGAGATCACGCTCACGCCCACCCGTGCCGCCGTCCTGCGGGCCGTTGCCGACGGCGAGGTGAAGCACCGCCGAAACTGGGGGCGCGAGCCCGATGAGGACGTGTGGCGGCCCGCTACGGGCGGCTCGAAGAAGGTCAACGCCACGGTGGAATGGCTGCGACAAGTTGGTCTCATCGTGCTGGGACGGCCCGAGCATGCGTCCATGTACGCGCCTAGCTCGTGGCAGCTCACCGAGGCCGGCGAGCGTTGGCTGGCCGAGAACGAGGAGAACACGTGATGCCTGAGACCCGCACCAGCATGGAGGCGCCGGCTTCTCTGCTCAAGACTTGAGCATCAGTCTTTGGCATCCGCCCCGACCAGCCGCCGTGCAGCGAGGCACACGGCGGCTTTCTGCTGCCCGGCCAGCAGTAATGATCAGCTGATCAGGCACGGAAGACCCACACCTCATGCGGCTCCGGCACCTCGATGTACCAGGACCAGTGTGGATCCCCGCCCTCCGTCGCATCCCTGTCGCACGGGCAATGCCACCGCTCACCCGGATCCCCTGGCACCGGCGGCCAGAATCGAATGTGCACCGCGTCCACGCGCGGTCCGACACTCTTGTCCAACTGGACCTTGATGGTCTTCCCGCCCTCCGCAACCGGTGAAAAGCTCAACGGCGAACGGGAACCGCCGGTGATGGCGTCACCTGATATCCGGTAGGTGCGAGGCAAGACGAACTCCAAAAAGCGATCCTCATGTCCGCCTCTGGGGTTCGTTGCTGTGGTGAGCGATGCCGTGATGTCAGGCTCAGTCGGGCGTAGGTCACGGTGTTCGCGTTCTGCTTCGGTTCGAGCGACCGCGGCAGCCGATTCCGCGGAGCTCTTGGCATGCTCCGCTGACTCCTTGGCCGCGTCAGCGGACCGGTCGGCTGCGAGCGAGGACTTGTCGGCAGCGTCGGCGTTTTGCTTGTTGTAGCGAGCGGTGACCCCGGCAACGACGAGGGCGAGGATGCTGACGATCAGTGCAGCGAGAGCCATGAGCGGAGACGATAGATCGGCTGTTCGGTTGACGTTCGTCCGATCCGGCTCATCTGTTCGGCCCATCGATGTATGGGTTTCCGCAAAGGCCTCCACCGTCTGCATGATCGACGGTCGTGCGCGCGGGCCATAGCCGCCGATCGCTGCTGCTAGCTACCGTGCTGATCTACAACGGACACGGGGAGCCCACTCATGCCATCCCTCGTCGACCTGCACATCCGTCTCAACCAACAAGGCACCGAACACCTCACCCTTCTCGGCCGCGCTGCAGGCTGGGGCACCTACCTCGCCTTCGACCCACCGAAAGTCGATCCGATCACCGGGGTCTGCGAGGTCCGCCTGCAGCAGCACCTTCTGATCCGCTTCGACACTGACGACGACTGGAAGCGGCTGCTGATTCGGGAGGTCCACCCGTGGAATCCTGCAACGCCGCTCTCCGCCGTCCCGCCCCTGGAACGAATCGAAAAGGCGGTGAACAAGGCTGCCTACCGCCCTGGCCTTGAGCGGCGTCTGCTGGTCCAACCGGCCACGGTGGAGGAGGTGCGTCAGATGCTGGGCGGTGAACCAACTGTCTGGTTCGACTCGTACGAACGTCGCGCCGCGAGGCCGGCTCGCGTACGCCGCCGAATCCGGCGAGGGACTCCGCGCCCTGAGGTGGGCTGGTCAACGCCGGGCCCGCCAGCCGGGCCGCAGTGACCTCCGGCGGCTTGCTCGGCGGCTGGACGTCCCCCAGCGGCGAGCCGCCACCTCTCCGATCAATGGGTGGCGAAAGCGGCCGCCAAGCGGCCCGCCGTTCCCCAGATGCGTTCGTGCGTTGCGTCGTACCCGATTGGGTCGAGTGCTCGCAGTGAGAAGTGAACGCCGCACACGAAGAGGTCCGCTCTGGTCTGGCTGAATGCGCCAGCTGCTGTCACCTTGCCGAACAGGTACTCGTCGTGTTCGCCGCGGTCGTCGTACAGGCTAAGTCCCAGAAGCCGCATGGCGATCTCGTCGGCGTAGGCGCCGTTCTGCCAGTCCATCGCCCAGCCGCCCGTGCCGCCCTGGGTGCGCCAGTGGTCCAGGTAGGGAAGGTAGGAGCGGATCCCTTGGTCCCGTAGGGCTTGCAAGACCCGGGCGAGTGCATCCAGCGCGATTTGGGGCTCGTGGTGTTGCTCGGACAACACGATCATGTGGTCACGTTGCCTGCGCTTCGATCGCGTCGGGACCTGTTCGGCGCCGTATAGCTCGTTCGTGTCAGCCCAGCCCACGGGTCGGCAGGTAGCGGGGAGGGCTCGAGGTGCGCCCACCGCCCGGTGTCTGCAACGACGGGTTCGACGGGCCGCGGCGGCGCGGGTGGGACCACGATCGGCGGGATCGGCTCCCCAGCAACCGTGATGGTGGCCCTCTTGGGGCGGACGGCCCGGCCTCGTCCGGTCGCCTGCACGTCGAGCTCGCAGTGCCGTAGCCGGCCTCGCCCGTTGCCGAGTCCGTGCCAGTGGCGGCCGGTGACATCGAGGGTGAGTTCGGCGCCCGCCCACGGCTTCGTCGGCAACAGCACACAGCCCTTCTGCCTGGCACGAGCCGAGAGCGACTTCAGCACCCCTTCGGCGGCGCCGGGCGGCGGCTGGACGGCGACTACGTCCACGCCGTCGATGAGCGCGGACACGATCTGCGGCCAGTCCGGGCCGGGCTCCGGCACCAGGGCGAGCCGGTCGACTGGGATGCCGGCCTCCGCAGCGGCCTGGCCACCGAACATGGGTGCGCCGACGACAGCACCCCACGACCCGGTGTCGCGCATGGCACCGGCGAGCAGCAGCATCAGCAGGCTCGTGGAGCCGACCGCAGCGACCGTCGCACCTTTGCGTAGCCCGCCGGGCCAGGGGAGGAGCGGCTGAAGCCTGAAATCGCAGGGCAGGACGCCGGTGACGTCGCCCTGGACGCTGGCTTGGTCGCCAGTGGTGACGGGCTGCGGGACGAGGGCGAGGTTCCCGCGGCTGCGGGCGGTTTCGTTGACGCGTTGCAGGGCGGCGAGCGCGTCGGCTTTGCCGCTGATGCGCCCACTGCCGTTCCACGTCTTGCCCATGTCGCTCCCCGTGCCGTTGCTTCGGCTGCCGGGGAAGGGGCATGCCACCTGCGCTTATTCGAGCCGGTTCGCGGTCGGCTCGAACACCCGTTCTAACTAGCAGGCTACATGATGATCATGCCGGGTGCAGCTCTAACCGTCACACCGTTGACCGGGCCAACTCCTCCTTGGCGTCCTCAGCGAAACGCGACAACTGCTCAGCCACCTTCTGCGCCTGCTGCAAGAGAGCCCGGCGCTCATCGTCGGAACCCGCCTGCCGGAACCCGTCCGCCAACGAGGCCAAATCTTTGGCCCCTCGCAGGCACGGGCCGACAAGCGTATCGAAATGGGACGGAGTCAGGGCTGCCATGCCATCACCCTGCACGACGGGACGAAGCGTCGCCACCTGGGACGGCACGCCCCACCGTCTTCAGTTCGCGCTGATCACGTGCTTCCACTGGCCGCCGATCCACAGCGCGCACGCCCGGTCCAGGTCGGTGAGCGTCTTCTGGTTGCTGGTCGGGGCGACCGCCCAGCCGCCTTGCCGGGCCAGGTGGCGGGCGCCGGCGGCCATCTGCTCGACGGTCAGGTCGAGGCGGTTCATGAGGGCGACGACGGTGACCCAGCCGGACTGTTCGCCGCGCTGCCGCATCTCGGTGGCGTAGGCCTGCTTGATCTGGATGGCGGCCTGCTCGGCGGTGATCGTGGTCATTGTTGGTGTCCTTTCGTGTCGTCCTCCCTGGTGACACCAAGTTTATGGGGTACCCCTTAATTTTGTCTAGGGGGTACCCTTTATGAGTGACCGCCGCTCTCCCCAACCTCCCCATCGCCGAAGCCGACCAACTCGCCCGCCAACAGGTCGAACACCACCGCCAGCAGATGAGCACCTGGCGGCAAGCCCGCGCCCGACGCATCGCCCAGGAACGCGCCACCGGCCGCACCGTCGCCGACATCGCCGCCGACATCGGCGTCCACCAGCAAGTCGTCTACGAACTGCTCCGCGAAGCCAAAAAGGCCAGCTGACGAAGAAAGCCCCAGCCGATGCAGGCTGGGGCTTCGTGCGCTCCGACGTCAGACGACGATGCCCGCCGGGATCTGCCAGTCCGGGTGCAGATCTTCCGCCGGATCCCCGGTCTGCGAACCACCCGACATGGCGCGCAGCAGGACCGTAGTGCCGTCCGCGCATTTGATGCTGACGCCGGCAGGAGTGACGCTGCGGGCATCGGTGGGGCCGAGGTCGGGCAGCGCGACCAGCCGCCACGCCTGGAAGAGGGCGGGTTTCGCAGCGTCGAGGAGCCGGATCGCAAGGGTGGAAATGCGCTGCACGCCCTGTCGCGGAGGGGGCAGGATCTCGGGTGCGTCGACCGGGGTTTCGCCTTTCCACGGTGATGCCACCAGGAACATCTTCCCGCCGCGGACGTCCTTCACCGCGACCCCGCCTGGTGACTCTTTGGTGCCGGCACCGTACGTGTACACCTCGGCGATATCGGGATGCTGGGCAGCCTCGAACAGGCCCTTCATCACGTCGAGTACTTCGGCTTGCTGCACAGCCACCCTCCCCAAGATCGGCTAAGGGGGTGAGCTTACGCCGGAGGCCGGAACGCCGGGGCCTGCGCCGCCGGATCAAGCAGATGCCGCTGCCGGTGCAGCCGCTGAGCATCATCCCGCAACTGCCGCACCGTCTTCTGACCGCGCTCACCGATCAGATCGACCTCGATCTGGCAGCCGCAGGTGTAGTCGACGACATACCGCTCGTCAGGGGCAGACTCGGTCACGGCCACAGCCCTTCCAGGTCTTCGAGCGCAGCGTTGGATTCCCACTGTTCATCCCACAGCGCCTGGAACCGCATCGGCACGTTCGACAGCCGCTCACACACCGCAACGATCGCGGGCGAGTGGACAAGCTGGTACGGATGGTCGCCCCAGGCGACATGCCGGAAGCTGCTGGCCGGACCGTACTCGGCGATGACCGTCGCCAGGTCGATGCGCTCCGCCTCGACGAACGCGGCCAACAGCTCCGGGTAGGCGCCCACCTCATGCGGATACAGGGCGTCGGTCACCGTTTCCAGGACGAGGTCCGTGTAGTCGTCGGCCATGGTGGGCTGCTCATCGGTGAGCGTCCCGTACAGCCGGGCACAGAGGGCGGCGAGCGGTTCGCGGGTCATCGCAGCCTCACCTCCACCTCGGCCAGCCCGAACACGTCCAGCAGGGCAAGACCGGCGGCCAGGACCGCGACCAGCGCCACCACGAGCACAGCAAGGGAAACGAGCGCCCGCCCGAGCAGCCGGTAAGGGCGGCTCACGGCCTGTCCTCGGCGTTCTGCCGGAACCAGGCCAGGAACAGTTCGCCAGCCGCGCCCATGTCGTGTTCATGCGGCGGTGCCTCATCGGTGTGCACGATCACCTGGTCGTCATCCACCCGCAAATCGATGTACCCCCAATACGGGTCGTCGCGCGGGTCGCCGAACAGGGGATAGCCCGCCCTAATCAGATCGCCGAACAGGCCGGGCACTGATGGGTAAGTCCAGGCTCCGCCGTCTCGACCGATCTCGCTGATCGAACCGTCTGAGAACACTTTGAAGACCCCACAACTCACCGCGCACCTGCCAGCACGTCACCCATCGCCACCACCCACAGCCGGGTCTGCGACGGCAGGGCAATCGCGGCGGGCAGGGTGGCGTCCAGGACCGTATGCACGCGCAGGCCGGTCACCGCCCACCTCCGCGGTGCCGCATCCCGAAGATGTCGTAGTAGTCGCCGCCCGACGTTGCTTCCTCCCGGCTGATCTCCTGGTAGTGGCGGTCGCGTACCCACGGCCGGTCATCGATGCCACGCATGCCGCAGCACGGCGCCGTCCACACCGAGCAGTCAGTGAAGCGGCCGGTGACCTGTACGTGCGTCAGGCTGTACACGCCGTGGCAGTGCATGCAGCGCACCGGGAACATCATGTCTTCGACGGGCGGCTGTTCGATCTTCCACTCGGGCTGGCCTGTCATGCCGTCTTCTCCTTGTCACGAGCATCGAAGTCGCCGGGGTACACGGTGCGCCACTTCTTCCGGACCACGGTCACACCGTCCGCTCGGGGTACAGCGCGCCAACTTTGGCGAGGAACGCCCGACCAACGTCGGTGAGGCCGACTTCTTCGCCGCCGGAGAAGAACCCGTTGAATGCGGAGTACGCGAATGCGTCCGTTTCCCACTCGCAGCCTTCTGGCCAGCCGTCGCGGGCCAGTCGCAGCACGTGCACGATCTCGCCGAGGTCCACGGCCTGCATCTCGTCGGTCATGTCACGCCTCGATCGTGGTGGCTTGGAGCCGGGCGATCGAGTCCCGGATGTCGTCGTGATACCCGGCCAGTGCCGGGTCGTCGAGCAGCGCCCGCAGATTGGTCAGGCTCAGCGACTCCGGGGTGGCGGTCGCTTCGTCGTGGACAGCCTGGCGCGGGGCGGGGATGCGGAAGTCGGTGACGGTCATCGGGCCACCTCCTGCACGTTCAGTTCGAACACGTAGTCCGGGTTCCACATCAGGAAGCCCGAGACACGCAGCACGCCATCGCTGGCCAGCAGGTGCTCGTGCTGCTCGTACTCGTCGTAGATGTTGAGGCTGATACTCCCGGTGCTGTCGGTCAGCACCGCGGTCGCCCACTTCGTGCCGTGGTCGGTCTCTTTTGGTTCGATGCGTGACACGATGCCCGTAGTGGACACCGTGTCTCCGTGGCGGCCACGAGCCAGGTCGGCGATGGAGTGGTCAACGTAGGTATTCATCGGTCGTTCTCCTCGTTCAGGGCGCGGCTGGCGCGCTGGTGGATGGTGTTGAGAGCGTCAGCGGGGGAGCCGGCGCCCCGGAAGGCGAGGTCCCGGATCGCGGCGAGTTCGGCTTCCGCCCGGTCCGCGCGTTCACGGTGTTTTTCCAGAGCCCGCACCGTGGCGTCGTAGGCGTCCTGCGTCGGCACGCACTCGTGAGGGCTGTAGTCGGGGACCCAGGTCATTTCCACGCTCACCCCTCCTCGTCGATGTAGGCCAGCCGCGCCACCCGGTAGGTGTCGCGAGTCCGGCCGTAGACATGGTTGGCGTTGTACTGAAGCTCGGCCGCGTGCTCAGTGGCAGCGGTCAGGTCGCTGTCGGGGTGGATGTCGTGCACTTGCTCCTCGACGGTGCGGCCGGTGTCACGGCGGTGCACGATCACGTACTGGGTGGTCATCAGGTCTCCTCGTCGATGGGCTCGTTGCAGGCGCACACGAACTCGCCGGGCTCAAGGTCAGGCGCGTCCCACGACTTCAGCCCGCAGGTGCCGCACGGCGCCGCAGTGACGGGCTCGCAGTCGAGGCAGTCGACTGCGGCAGATGTGGGGTGCAGGTGGCAGCACGCCAGGATCTCCAGGGACCCGGCGGCCACACCGATCTCGGCGGCAGCGGCGGCCAGCAGCCCGGAACGGCCCTGGTCGCTCTGGTAGTCGGCGCCAGCGGGGACCAGGGCCACCAGCTGCCCGTCGGGGGTGAACACGCCGAGCGGCATGTGCCCGGAAGCGTCCTGGCGGCGCAGACTCTCGCTGCTCACGACGGTTCCTCGCCGAGCGCCGGCTGGGTGAAGATGCCCGGCCCGGACAGTCGGCCGTCCTTGTACTCGACGATGCGGCCGGTTGCCTTCAACTCGTCGAGGACGGTGCGCAACGTCGCCGAACCCGACAGGACGTGGAACCGCTCAGCAAGGTCGTCGACCGTGCGGCAGCCCAGGTCGTCGCGGATCGCGGCGTACACGGCCTCGCGGGTGATGTCGAGGGCGCTCACGACGCCGTCTCAGGCCCGGTGCAGGTGACCCGCTCAGGGTCTGAGGTCATCCAGTCGCCGTGCGGCAGACGGTCCGGGTCCCGGCCGCAGCACGGCACGGGTCCTTCCAGGCCGGGCATGGCATGCCGGGCGCCGTCCGGGATCGGATCCGACCAGTCGTCCTGGTCGAGGGCGTAGGCCTCGTCGAACTCTTCCTGGGTCGTCATCACGCGTCCTTCCCGCACGAGCAGTCGGTGTCCTTGCTGATCCCGGACGCCTCCACGAACGCCCGGTCGTAGATGCCGGACGCGCACCACTTGTCGTGGCCGGCGTTGATGAGGCGGCGCTGGGACTCGGCGAGCATGTCCATCGCATGGTTGTAGGAGGCGTCATCGCCGCCGTTCGCCTCGCCCTGGGCGGCGCGGCGGATCGCGGTGACGGTCTCGGCGTACAGGTCGTCGTCGGTCAGGGCGGTCATCGGATCCACGCGATCGTCACGCTCGTGATGTCGGCGATCGGGGCGCTGCTCTCGCCGTTGTCGGTGGTGATGACGAAGGGCGCGCCGGGGGTGTGGATGCCCTCGTCGAGACGGACCAGCAGGTCAGCGATGCTGTCCTTGCCGTGGAACGCCTCCCACGCCGTCATCGTGAGGCGCGCGGACCGGTTGCTGCTGGCGGTCAGGTCAATGGTGATCGGCATGGATGCTCCTTGATCAGAAAGTGGTGGGGAGTCGGCCGGGGCCGCGCACCTCACGTGCGGCAGCCTCGGCCTGGTCATCGCCGACAGCAGCGGCGAGTTCCGCAACCGCATCGGCCACATACCGGCCGACCAGGTCCCGCAGCGACGGGTGGGGGATCAGCACCCACGGGCCGTTCTCGACGAGGCCCTCGGCGGTTTCGGTGAACTCGGACAGGTCGGCTGCGGTCACCGGTCGACCTCGATCCCGACGGCACGGGCGATGGTCTGCTCCAGCCCGTCGGCGAAGTAGTGGCCGACGGGCTCATCGGACGGACCGACCCGGATCGGCCGCATCTGCTCGCACACGTCGAGAACGGCAAGCACGGCAGCGGTTGCGCCAGGGCCAGGCCAGTGGCCGGGCGGCGTCAGATGGTGGCGGATCCGCTCGGCGAGGAGCTGGCTCACCGGTCGACCTCGATCCCGAGGGCGCGGGCAATCGTCTGCTCGAACTCGTCGGCGAAACGCTCGTTCATGTCGCGACGCAGGGCGGGCTCGGCACGCAGCTGCTCGCACTTGTCGACGACCGCGAGGACGGCGGCACGGGTCTCATCGGCGGTCTCGGCAGGGGAGACGTTGTCGAGGTACGTGCGGATCTCCTCCGCAAACGAGTCGCTCACCGGAACTCCGCCAGCTTCTCGCCGAGCGCGTACACGGCGGTCGCGTACTGGATGTGGTTGTGCAGCGTCAGCGGATCGCCGTCGGAATCAGCCAGGTTGAACCAGACATGGCCTCCGGGTTCGCTCCGGTAACAGGCGTACGCAAGGCCGTCATCCCGCTTGATGACTCTCGCCGTGTCGCCGTTCTCTACGACAAGCACAGTGCCGTTCGGCGGCTCGTTCGCGGTGAGGACGGCGGTGGTCTGCTCGCTGTGGGGCATCAGATCTCCTCTGCGATGCGACGGGCGTTGTCCATGTCGGCGTCCGACTGCGGAGTGCCGCCGCCGTTGACCAGCAGGTAGATCTCGGCTTCCTCGCGCAGTGATACGGCCATTGCCTCGCCGACCGGCAGGAGGATGCGTTCACCGGTTGCACGCCGCCCGTAGTCGTTGAGCCCTGTGGACCGCACGTAGGGGCCGTCCGAGGTGTCTTCGGTGTGGTCGATGCACTCGGGTTCGATCCACGACGCCGGGATGGCGAGTTCGCCGTCGAACCAGGCCTTCAGGCAGAGCAGGCGTTGCTTGCCGTCCACGACCGCGTAGGAGGGGGCGTTGCCGCTGTGACGGTCGTAGGTGGCAGTGTCGGTCCAGTGCTGCCCGTGCCGGTCGTTGACGATGAGCGTCGGAACGGGAACGCCGGACAGTAGCGACCGCATGAGGGCGACTTGCTGATCCTCGGTCCAGACGGCACCGCGCTGGTAGGGCGGGTTGATGTCGAGGTCGCCGTCTTCGATCTGCTTCACGAGCCACCGGGCCTGCCGGTTGGACGTCGACAGCGGCAGCCGGGCGAGGACTTCGGAGGTTTGGCGCGTCACGGGTGACTCCCTGATCAGGGCCGAAGAAATGATGTTGCGCTATGGCGATGCGCAACGCTGTTCGTTCCACCGTATCCGACACTCTGTTAATGCGCAATGCCGTTGCGCTATGGTGTGCATATGACAGGCGACGTGCGAGAACAACTAGCCGCGAACGCTGCACGACGCGCCGAAATCGCCGCCGCCGCCTCAGCCAATGAACAAGAAGAACGCGACCTCATCGTGCGGGCCTGGCGGGAAAACGTGCCCCCCGGCGAGATCGCAACCCTCGTGGGTCGATCCGGTGCCCACGTCCGCAAATTCCGGCCCGACGACGTACCGCCCGCAAAACTCGGCGGGAACGCTGCGACCAAGAAACGTCGCAAGTAGCCAGACACGAAGACACCCCGCCGGCCGAGTATCCGAGCGGGGTGCCTGTTCAGTGCCGTTGGTCCACGTGGATGACAGTGGCCTGGACGGTGTCTTCGAACTGCCCGCGGTCGGAGATGACCTCACCGCACGGGCACTCACCCTGCACGTAGTCCTCGTTGTCGCCGACCACCACGATCGGCACCACCGTGGCCTCGTCATCCGACACCACCAGCACGCGGGCCATCAGACCGCCGCCAGCCGTGACGCCCGCGTGTCCAGCACATCGTCATGCCGGGCGATCTGCTCACCGTCCCGGTAGACGGTCACCCCGCCCGGCCACAGGCAGTACGTGACGTGCTCGTAGCGGGTGACGGTGTCGTCGTAGTGGTGGACTTCCAGGGCGTCGGCGAACGTGGCAGCCATCAGCCGGCCCGCCGATCGTCGCGCTTACACTCGGACTCGCCGAGCAGGCCCTTCAGCGTCTCAGCGGGGATCTCGCACTCTGGCTGACGCCACCGTCGCTTACGCTGGTTCACGATTCCTCCTCAGGGATCAGGGGCGGGCTCGGCTTTCCACGGCTGCGAGCCCGCCGCTCTGTTTGTTAGCGCCCGTACGCGTCGGGGTCGTCGTCGCGGGCTTCCTCGTCATGCTCGACACACCAGCGGTAGAACGAGGCGGGTGACGACGGCTCACCGCATCGCACGATCCGCGGATGCATGCCCAAATCGGTTTCCCGGTCGCAGCGGCCCGACGACGCGTACTCCCACTCCTCATCGGAGTAGCGGTCACGGGACAGCAGCGGCTGCAGGTCGGTCACCTCATGCACCGCCCGGCCCGGCGTACGGGTTACGGCCGGCCCGGAACTCGGCGGCATCGGCACGCAGCGACTCCGGCGTGAACGTCGTGAACGCCCGCACCAGCCGCGACCGCTCCATCCGGTCGGCGTGCGAGTCCAGAAGCTTCGCCATCCGATAGCACGCGGCCTGCTCGTCGCCGGTCGGCACGTCGCTGATCCGGTACTGCAGGTCGCAGAGTTCCGCCCACTCGTCGGACGACGCCGACCACTCCCGCAGCTGCTCGACCGCCTGCACGATCTTCCTGGCGGGCCACGGGCCGCGCGGATCGTCGGCGGTGAAGACCTGCCGCCATGCGCCCGTCACGACGTCACCTCCGGCCGCCACTGGGTGACCTCGGCGACGGTGATGACCGGCTCCGTGTACTCCCGGTTGATGCGGTCGCAGATCTGCTCGTCCGACCAGTCCGGGTGATTCGCGGCGAACTCCTCCACGATCGTCTTGCCGACCGGGTCACGGCCCACGATGCCGCTCACGCGGTCACCTCCGCCATCCGCACCGTCCAGCCAGTCCTGCGTTCCGTGTCGGCGCAGCCCAAACCTTCCGGGGACTCGATCAGGTCCAGGTCGGTGGACGACAGCAGCAGCTGCGGCCGGCGTCCCGAAGGCTCGGGCACGTGCGCGGTCGTCACCAGAACCGGGCGGCCGTCCGAGTCGATGATCTGCAGGGCGGCGCCGTGGCGGATCTGCGCCAGGTCGGCGGCGGTCAGGGTCAGAGTTCGGGCGTTCACGACAGCGCCTCGATCCGGTCGACCTGGGCGGCGCCGATCAGTGTTGACGGCATTGGCTCGGCGAGCCCGGCGATGCGTTGCGGGATGCTGAGTTCCAGGTCGACGCCGGCCGTGACATCGGCGGTGGCACGGCCGATGTCGTACTCGTTGGTGTCGACGTGGCTGCCGTCGACCAAATGGATGCGGATCATGCGGTCTTCCTTTCGCCGGGGGTGTGACCGGCCACCAAGACCACGAGCACCGGGGAAGCCGCCCTCCGGGAAGGGTTCGGATGCTCGTGGCCGTGGGAGCCGGTCACACCGCGGCCGGCTGGTAGGCGTCAGCGACGGTGTCCAGGCACCAGCGCATCCGCTGGGCGGCCTGCTCGTGGTGTTCGCCGTACTCCTGAGCGAGCAGATCGGCGCAACCATCCACGCCGTGCCGCAGGATCGCCGTCATCACTTCGACCTGCACCTCACGGGCGGACGGGTGATCCGACGGCTGCAGGTCGGAGACGAACAGAGCCTCGGCGTGCATCACGTCCCAGGTGACGGTCATGACCGCACCTCCGCCAGGATCACCGCAGCGTCGTCGGCGGCGGTCAGGCAGTCGTCGCATTCCAGCTGCCCCGTCTTGGCGTTGAACGACATCAGGCCGCCGCACGGGCAGATCGCGTGTTCGTCGTCGGGGAACTCCGACACCGGAATCAGGTCGAGGTCTGCCATTACGCGGTCCTCCGCTCATGCCAGGCCGTCCGCAGCGCCCGAGCCAGGCCGGCGATGTTCTTCTGCGACGGCGCGAACGGCAGCCGATCGAGGATGTTCCGCACCTCGGCGTCGGGCACCAAAGTGGCCAGCTCGGTGAGCAGGTCTTGGCGGGCGTACACGTCCGGGGTGGCTGCCATGCGGTCCAGGACGGGGCCGAGCAGCGGCTCCCACCGAGTTGCGGTGCAGTGGCGCCGTGACAGGTGTCCGGTGGCCACGAACTCGGCGTCCGCGATCAGCCGCACAATTTCGGCGACGTCGGTGTCGAGCCGGGCACATTCGCTGCCAGGCTCCGCGGCCGACTCGTCGTACAGGTCAGCGAGGTGCAGCAGGTGTGAGGCGCGGGCGGCGTCTTCCAGGTGGGGCAGATGCTCGCGGGCGTCCGTGATCTGACGGTCGAGGTCCATCACCGCACCCCCTGCGCGTACCGGCCCATCGGGTGACCCTCAACCCAGGCGGGAACCTCATCGCGCCAGGCTTTCTCGTACGCGGCGGCCCGCGACGTGTCCCACGGGTTACCGGTCGATCGGTGCAGCAGCCGGGCCACCAGCGCGGTCAGGGCGGTCATGACGTCACCGTCTGACGGTTGCGGCGCCGCACGATCACGTCCGGGTCCCCGTCACGGTCCTCGCCGTTCCACACCCAGATCTCGTGGACCGGTTTCGGATGCGGCAGCGCGGCGAACGCCCGAGCGAAATCATCAGCGCTGGCGAACCGGCCGGTGAAGTCACAGCCGACCGTCGCGGCCGTGCCGTCGTGGATCAGCTTGTACGCGTACGCGATCATCACGCCACCTGCCGTACGACAGCGTCCGGGGCACGGTCGGTGTCACGGCCCTCCCACACGAAGATCTCGTCGGTGGGCTGGTTCGGTTCCAGCCGGAACAGTTCCTCACCGAACCGCTCGGCAGTCACCCCGGAGTCGAACTCGCCGCGATGCCACTCCTCGCCGAGGAACCGGTAGGCGAACGTTTTGACGCTCACGGCGTCACCTCTACGTCGAAAGCGGTGATCGCTTCGAAAGAAACCCGGGTCCGGCCCTGGTCGGCGTTGAACTCGATGTCCCCGTGGCGGCGACCCGACACCCACTCGTCGCGTTTGCGGGTGAAGAACTCGGCGAGCTGCTCACCGACGCCGCCGGTCAGCGTGGTCTCGGTGCTGTCGTGCACGATCCGAGCAACGATCTGCATGGTCAGTCCCTCCGTTCGGTGGTGCGGTGCCGGTAGATACCAAGCGACTGCCGGATGGCTTCGTCGTCGGCGACCTTTCGCGACGGCCGGCTGCGGCGGGCCTGACCGTTTAAGCCGGCGACCATCGCCTCGAACTCGAAGTCGTCGAAGCCGCCGGTCGGCGGGGCGAGCGTGGGCGTGGACATCACAGGCACTCCTCGTCAAGGTCGTTACGGGGTTCGTAGGTGGCGACACCAACCGCGATCCGGGTATCGACCGTCAGCACGGCGGTCAGGTCGTCGGGTGTGTCGTCGTCGTGGACGTCCAGCCACAGGTCCAGCAGGACGTCATCGGTGGCGACAGCGGGGGAGGTCATCGCAGTGCCTGCCGGCCCCGGTCGGTGGCCTCGACCGGCCCGTCCTTGCCGGGCATCCCGCCCGCCAGGTAGCCGTTACGCATGAGCGCGCCGATCCGGATCCGGGTGTCCTCGTCGACCGGACGGCCGCGCAGCAGGAACATCGACTCGGCGGGCACCAAGTGCCCGTAGGCCAGGCCACCTGCGTCGGCGGCCTCGATCAGCATCAGATCGAAAATGCAGAGCATGGTCATCGGATGGCCTCATCGAGGTGCAGGATCACGCTGCCGTAGCGGCGGTCCCAGGTGGCGTGCAAACCGTTCGTGGTGAACGCGTCGACCAGCAGATCGGCGAGGTCGGGGTGCCGGTGGTTGAACGCGAAGTACACGACGTCCACGGGGCGCCGGGTTTCGCGGTGCAGGAACACGTGCTCGTCGTCGGACACCACACCGCCGAGCTCGTCGGAGCCGGGGCAGGCACCCACCCAGCGCGGGTTACCGGCGGCGTGCTTGAGGTGCGAGTTCAGGTCGTCTTCGCCGACGATGCTGGAACCGGACCGGTCCACGTTGACGGCGATACCGGCCTGTCGCAGGGAGTCGACGGCGGTCGTGAACCGCTTCGCGTTGGTGGTCATCAGACGTCACCGCTCGCGGCGCGAATTTCCTCGAGCACCTTGCGGCGCTCGTCTTCGCGGGCGTTCACGATCTCTGCGGCCCGCTGCCGGGCGGCCTCGTCCAGCCACCGCTGCCGGGCCTGCTCGTTGTAGGCGTCGATCTGCTCGGCGAGGCTGTCATCACCGGCGTCGACCCCGAGCTTGTCTCGGAGAACAGCGATGTCGGCGGGGTCAGCGCCGGCGCGGGTCAGGATCCGCAGCCGGACCTGGTGCCGGTAGTTGATGCGCCACCGCGCCTGGTCGGGATCTGTGACGAACACGGTGGCGTACCCGCCGCCGCTGGGGGTGTGGGTGGTGCTGTAGCCGAGTGCTGCGGCCAGGTCGTCGAGTTCGTTGCCGGGGTGGTAGTCGAAACCGTCGGTGGCGATCAGGTATGCGGCACCGGTGGCGGCGTGGATGCGGCCGAGAAGGGCACCGAGGTCGGTGTTCACGACGCCACCTCGATGCCGTAGTGGGCGAGCATCAGGTCCACGTCTCGGGCCGTCCGGTCGTCGAGCTCGTCGACCTCGATCGCCGCCAGCTGGTCGAACGCCGTCTGGTCACGGACGGAACCGTCCGGGTTGAGGGCGTCGATGACGAGGGCGTGGACCGGGCCGATCGACCTGAGAAGCTGCTCCGCCTCGGCGGGGCTCAGTTCGTAGTCGGCGGGAGCGCGGAGTTGTGCGGTGTGCACGGGATGCCTCCTGGGAGGTATTCCGGCCGGGGCAGGGGAACCGATCGCGCCTGCTTGCCCGGCCGGGAGCTTCGGAAAGGTGCCGCAGTCAGCGGCGGGCAAGCGCAAAAAGCGCGGCGCGAACAACAGCCAGACCGTGGCGGAGAGCCGCAGCCGGCGAGAGAGTGACCGAACGCTGGGCGAGTCCGCCCTGCCGGTGGTCGGTGTACGTGATGTCGACGAGGGTTCCCTCGGACGTGCCATCCGCGGCGTCGTGACGAACCACGTCGACACCGATGAACTCGTCGGGGCCGCCCTCGGCGGACAGGACCCCGAGGTGGAACCGTTCGCCGTTGTCGGCGGCGGCGCAGTACAGGCCGCCACACCACGGATGGATGCAGGGGGTCGACGGAGGTGCGGTCACTACGACGTCGTTACCATGCGACATGGAGACGCCTTCCTTCTCTTAGCGGTGGAGTGGGTGCTCCGTAGGCCCCTGGGCTGGCGTTGCAGTCGCCGTTGCCTGGGGGCCGCCTTATTGGTTCCGTTGCTCCCCTGCGCTGGGCGTTTAGACCCTTGCGCTTCGGCTTGTTTAGGGGGCTAACTCAGCACATCACAGCCCCTTGGCGGCGTCAAGGATTCTGGCCAATATCGTTTAGTGGGGTATCGCGCCTAGCGTTTGTAGGTATAAACGTGACTACACTGAGCCCGCCCCTTACACGGACGGAGACACCCGGCGCATGGAAGACCCCGGCACCCTCGCCAACATCGAAGACCCGCGCCAGCGGGCCACAGCCGCCCACGCCCTCATCGAGGACTACCAGGCGGCCATCGGCGAACTGTCACGCATGCGCCGAGACGCCCTCGAAGAACTCCTCGCCGGCGACATGACCCAAACCCAGCTCGCCGACATGCTCGGCGTCACCCGCGGGCGTGTCTCCCAGCTCCTGTCCGCCGGCACACGCGCCGAACGGGCATTCCTCGGCACGGGCAGCGTCACCATCGCCCTCGGCGGCAAGCATGAGGCAGGGAAAGACAAGCCCGGCGCCGTGGTGTCCGCCGAAGCGATGGCCGCCTACGAGCGGTTGGCGGAGCTTGCCCGCACTCTCGGCCTCAAAGCCGACTACGAAGTAGTGCCGCCGCCTGGGTTCGTCAAACTGAACCGGCCCAACCTGATCGTCGCCTGCGGACCCCGGCTGTCGCCGCTCGTACAGCAGCTCCTCGAGTCCGACAACAACATTCAGTTCGCCAAAGATGCGGACGGGTGGCACCTCGTCGAACTACAGACTCGGACCGTGCATCGCTCGCCGAGCGACGGCGGCCGCAACGCTGACATCGCCTACATCGGCCGGCTTCCCCGACCCGACGGCAAAGGCACGTTCCTCTACATGGCAGGCATCCACGCCATCGGCACAGCGGGCGCCGCGCACTTCATCGAACACAACCTTGCTGACCTGCACAAGGAAACCAAGGGCCGCCGCTTCTCCATGGTCATCCGCTGCGAGTTCGATCCCGAGACACGACAAATCACTGGCAGCGAACGCCTGTCCCCGATCTACCGGCAAGACGGTGCGGCATAGTGAAACCAGCCGTGCCGGCGCCACCAAACCGGGACGCCTCGTTGAAGAAGCGTGAGGACGACTGACGTGCGCGCAATGCTCGCCACCGAGCCCGGCAACCCCGACAAGCCCAACGAAGACTGGGCGCTCGTCTCACCGGGCCTTGCTGTCGTCCTCGACGGCGCCACCGCCCGCACCGACACCGGCTGCGTTCACGGTGTCGCCTGGTTCGCGCACCAGCTCGGCGCCGCCATCGTCGCCAATGCAGCCGTCCGCGCCGCGAACCTCGCCGGATGCCTCGCGTCCGCCATAGACCGTGTTGCCAGCCTGCATCCGCAATGCGACCTCAACCATCCCGGCACACCGTCCGCCGCTGTCGGCATCATCCGCATCCACGGCAACGAACTCGAATACCTCGTCCTCAGTGACATCTCCATCTGCCTCGCCACGCGCGAAGGCGGGCGGCAGGTCATCACCGACAGCCGGGTCAGCGCCACCGCCCGCCGCGTACGAACCGAACTCGCGAACCTTGCCATCGGCAGCGACGAGCAAGCCGAAGCGCTGCTGCGCATGAAACGGGCCGAACTCGCCGCCCGGAACCGGCCCGGCGGCTACTGGGTGGCAGCCAACGACCCGACCGCGGCAGAGCATGCCATCACCGGCGCGGTGCCGCTACGCACCATCGAAGACCTCGTCGTCCTGACCGACGGCGCCGCCCGGATCGTCGATCCGTTTGGGCTGATGAACTGGAACGAGTTCGTTGAATCGCTGCGCGACCAAGGGCCAACGGAACTCCTCCGGAGAGTCCGCGAAGCCGAGGCCAAAGACCCCGACGGGCAGCGTTGGCCGCGCAACAAACGCAGCGACGACGCCACCATCCTGCACCTCAGCGACATTCCCCGCGGGTAAGGGCAGCGTTACCGCCGCTCACAATGCCCTGGTGCGGGATCCCTAGCAATCATGCGATCCTAGACTCCGGGCTTGACACCGGGCCCGATGAGACCAGGGACCCGCATGAACAACCCCGACCTGCAGCAGTGGCTCCTCGCACCCGACGGCATCGCCACCCGCCTCCGTGCGCTGCGCGGCAACACCAGAGGAACGGTGATCGCCGAAGCGGCCGGCATGCGCACGTCGAAGCTGTCAAAGCTCGAACTCGCCCAGCAGGAACCGACCGCCGACGACATTCGAGCCATCGTCGCGGCCGCCGGACAGCCAAAGCGGGTCGCCGACGAACTCGTGGCGAAGCTGGCCGAGAAGCCGCAGGTTCGCAGTTCGGCGCGGGTGAGCCGGTTCGGGCAGGCCGCCAGCCAGCAACGCCTTAACGCGCTGCTCGCCAAGAGCAGCCACGTCAGGTTGTTCGACGCCACCTACCTGCCCCGGCCGATGCAAATCCCTGAGTACGCGGCTGCCGTTCTTGAGGCTGCAGGCCGGCTACGGGGCATCACCGACAGCCCAACGCAGGCAGCTGCCGCACTCGCGGCCTCATCGCAGTACCTGTACGAACCCAGCCGCACATTCGAGATCGTCATCGCCGAACCGGCCCTGCAATGGGCGGTCCTTCCGGTGGCTGGCATGCGCATCCAACTGGAGCGGGTCCTCGACCTGGCGCGGCTGCCGAACGTCGACCTGCGAGTCCTGCCACTCCGCCAGCCCGGCATCGTTCCGCCGCCCTACGGGTTCGGTCTCGTAGACGGCGCTGGCTACACCGACGGCCTTGAAGGGCTAGACGACCTCGCCGATGTGCGGCTTGCCGGTCACATCGAGGCGATGGGCCGCCTCGCAGAGGCATCGGCGGCTGGCAAGGAAGCCAGCAATCTGATCAGGGAAGCGCTCAGGAGGCTCGCGGCATGACCTTCCGCAGAAACGAGGGCAGTGGACCGCCGATCGTGCTCATCGCGCAGATGGGTTGCGGCGCCGACATCTGGAAACCCCTGCTGCCGCACCTCGCCGGTCTTGAAGTCGTCACCTACGACCGGCCCGGCACCGGTGACACACCGCCGCGGCCGGCACCGAACCCGGCACTGCCGCACAGCGTGTTCGCCGCCGAACTCGCCCAGCTCCTCGACGACCAGCACGTGGCCGGTGCGGTCGTGCTGGTCGGGCACTCGTTCGGGGCACTCATTGCCCGCGCGTTCGTCGCCGCCCACCCGGACCGGGCGGCAGGGCTGGTCATCGTCGACGGCAGCATCCCGCAGTTCCACCTACACCCCAGCGCCGACCCGAAACTCGACGGGGACGGCTCGGACGCCACCGAAATCGACGTGGTCACCGGCCAGGTTGAAATCCTGTCCGCACCAACCCCCGACGTGCCCGCGCTGGTTCTGACTCGCACCCACGGCCGGTGGGACGGCGAAAACCCGCCACCCCACCCCGCCGTCGAAGACCTGTGGCAGGTCAGCCAGCGCCTGCTCGCCCGCGACCTACGCTGCCCGCTGCTGGTCGCCGACAACTCCGGACACCAGATGCAACATGAAGCGCCCGAGCTCGTCGCCTACGCCATCCGGGCCGTCCACACCGCGGTACGGTCCGGAGGACCCGTGCGCGTCGACCCAGCGGCGGTAGCGGACGCCGGAGGTCAGCTCGACTAGCGGCGGCCCGCACCCCACGCGGTGCGGCACGATCGGCTCCGGTCAGTCCTCGATCAGCAGCGTTTTCTGGCCGTTCTTCACGCTCGCATACCAATGCGGTTTGGACGTCATCACGTCAACGTCCATGTGCAGCGCCATCAGCGCCGCTGACGCCCGATCATGGGCGCCGGTCATCTGCTGCAACGCCACCAGCGAATCCCAGTCCTCCCCGTCGTCAACGATCAGGAACGTCGCCGGATGCTTCAGCAGCAGATCCAGGCGCTCCCGGTCGACCATCCCGGTCTGGTCGCCAGCCTGCACCAGGCACCACAGCGGGATCAGGACCGCGCCGCCCTCGTCGTCGATCTCGGCGAGGGTCTCACCCACCGCGAGGGAACCGCGCACCCACGACGTGACCGCGGTGGTGTCGAACACCAGGCAGACGTCACGCGGCTGGGTCATGCGGTCCGGGTGCGCAGGCTCGCCAGGAACGCGGCATTGCCGTCAGGGTCGCGATGGGCGGCCGCAGACTCGAGCCGTCGGCGCCGGGCGCGGGCTTTGCCCTCGTCGGTGACGGTCATGCCCATCCGCTCGAAAACCTCGTCCGAGCTGAGCTTCGAACTGGTGTCCTGTTCCATGGTCCCAGGGTAGACCGCATCCCTTGCCAAGCGGTATCGGCTGCCTGCCTACAACACCCCGAAGTGCAAGAACACGACGCAGTGCTCGTCCTCCCGCACCTCGTAGTAGGCGACGACAGGGCGCCCGTCGACGTGCACAGGCAGCCGATACAGGTCGAAGACCCTGGCGCGGACCCCGAACCAGTCTTCGAACGGACCCTCCTCGTTGAGGAACGGGTCGGTGTCGGCGTACGGGGCGTCCTGGCGGCTGTAGTGCCAGCGCTCGACTTCCGCAATTACCTCCGGGGGAGGCAGTGTGCAGTTCCTCCAGTCGCGCACCGCCTCCGGGAAGTTGTCCAGCCGCCATTTGTCGGGCCAGTCGGGCATGCGTGCTCCTTCGGGCGGGATCAGCCCCCGGTGTGCGCCTTCCGCCGGGCGGCGAAGTCCTCTGCTTCGCCCGCGGTGGGTGAGCTCTGGCGTTCGGCGGGGCGCCGGAACCAGTCGGTCAACCACGTCCACTCGATGCGGGGGTCATCGTCGTGGCGGCTAGCCAGCTGCCAGGCGCTGGAGATCTGCACCAGGGACAGCAGGTCGGCGTCGCTCATGTCGGCGTACCGGTGCAGGGTGTAGCCGATGAACCCGAGTTGCCGGTTATTCAGCGGCGCCTCGTCGGTGTCGACATCGACGTGCACCCCGGTCGGGGTGGCGAAGATCGGCTCGGCGAACAGTGGGGCGCCTGTGCCGGCAAGGTAGTGGCCTTGGCAGAAGAACAGCAGCAGCTGTTTGCGGGCTTCGGTCTGGTCAGGGCGTCGTGCGTCTATGGCTTTGATGACGGAGTTGGCGCTCGAAGTCATCGGTGCACGGTACTGCTCACGGTGAGATCGAATCGTTCCGCTTTGCAGGCCACCCACCCATTGGTCGTCTGGCTGATTGGGGGGTCGGTTGATCGTTGAGGTGGTCATCTGCGTGCCCCCGTTCGCGCCGCCGTCAACACGAAAGGTATCGATGTGATTACTCAGGGTGTGTCGGATCGAGGACTCGTGAGGGTGGGGCATGTTTCCTCCATCTGCAAATAGCGGGGTTGTGATCAGACGGTCTAATTGGCCTCGGTGCGGGTTCCGGCGCGTTGGGTGTTGAGCCACTTCTGATGTTCGAGTTCGGTTGCCAACTCTTCCGCCGTCGGGTCCGACTGCTTGGGGCCAAGAACGCGCCATAGGTTGGTCGACGCGCTGACCTCCTCGACCTCGCCGCCGTAGTCGGCCGGCGTGACGGCCGCAATCACGCGAACGTTGCCGCGTTCATCGCGCTGGATCAGCCAGCCGGCAACCGGGTTGGCAGTCCAGGCTGGTTCGTTCGTCTGCTGGTCCTCGAAGACGTAGACCGCGCGCCATCCGTGGGGTGCGGGCTTGAAGTCGATCGTGGTCCAGTCGGTCATGTCGTACTCCGTTCATCCAAGGTCAAAGGCGCGTCGAGGGGATGCCAGTGAGGGGTCTCGCGTGTGCCCCGCTAAGGGGTCTCAGGGGTCTCGCGTTGAGACCCCTACCGCAACCTGGGGCCCTATACGTAACGATGAATTTGTTGTTTACCTGGGGAAACGCAAACGCGATCTTGAGGTTTTTTGGCTGAGGGGTCTCAAACCGAGACCCCTAGACCCCTTAACGTGAAAAGTATTTGTGTCCGCTCTGGCCGCGGTACGCGATGCCTTCGACGCGGATCTCACCGGCGACCTCCAGTACGTCAACCGCCTGATCCATAAGAGAGCCGAGCGCCCCGAGCTTGCCCCGCAGCTTCGCACCCGAGACACCCTCGTTGCCCGCAACGCGGATGTAGCGCCGCACCCGGTCGACAGCCCGCCTCAGCCGCTCAGCCTCAACCCGCTCTTCGACGACCAGCGTGCGTTGCGCTTCGGCTTCACCGGTACGCCGGTTTTGGTCGCGGCCAACCTCCTGCAGCGCCCGTTGACAACGGCCCCGCTGATCATCGGACTCGGCCATGACCGCGCCCGACAATTCCCAGTCCTCGTCGAGGATGCTGGTTCGCCCGTCGAGGATTGCCAGGGCTGCCGCGACCTTCTCGCGAGTGAGCAACGCGTGCCCGTCCAAGGCGTCGCCGTCACCGCGTCGGCGGGCCTTGCGGGCGGCGATGATGGTTTCGCGGGCGGCTTCGCAGATCGGCATGACCTTACGCTCGTTGCGCCCGTGCCCGGTGAACGGCAGCTCGGTCCAGTTCGGCGCCTGCCACACAACTGGGGTGGGCTCCTCCACATCGTCGTCCGGGGCGTCCGGGTCGTCGCAGGACAGCCACACGAACCGCTGCGGCGTGCCGCCGTCGATCTCGTCGTCGTTGAGTAGCACCCCAGACCGCTTTGGCTGAATGCCCGCCAGCAGGCACAGCCGGTACGAATGCTCCGGCACCATGAGCCGTTTCGTCTCGTCCACGTAGAAGAACCCGAGTTGCTCACCCATGGCGGCCTGCCGCAGCTGCGGCATGATGGTGGAGGATTGGCGGCCCTTGAGCGAGGCAAGGGTGTCGATCTCCTGAATGGTGACGATGGCGTTGGCGTTCACCATCTCGATCTCGCCTTTGACGTTGCGCATGAACATGTGGGCAATGCCCTCGCCGGAACCCAGCGGGTACACCGGGGCAACCCGCTGGTCGAGGTCCACGGCTTGCTTGGCGACTTTCTCCGAGGCGCCCTTGGCTGCTCCTGCCGCGCCGACGAGGCCGATGAACAGGTTCAGCGATGCTTCGGTGCCGACGATTGCTGGGAGTTGGATTCGAGGCGGGGTCGCAGCGACTACGTGTGCAAGAACGGCGCCCAAGGTGGCCCACGGTGCGACGAGTCGAGCGCGGGCGAACTGCTGGATATGGGTGAGGATCGGCCTGCTCTTCCAGAAGTGCTCGCGCACGTTGTCGATCCGGTCCGCCTCGGCGGCCGTGAGAACGCCGCGCATCACAGGAGCGGTGCGCTCGGGGGTGACCGGCACCGGTTCGTCGGCCGGAGGTGCGCTTTCGTTGAGAAGCTCGTTGTCCCAGTGGACTGCGGTGGGGTCGTAGGTCACGCGGCCACCTGCGCAGGTGGGGTGTCGCGACCCCGGAAGTCGCCGGGCCGTGGAAGTCGTGCAGCGGCATCAGCCTCCGCACGCTCGGCGGCTTGGTCGTACCAGCGGCCCAGCGTGAACACCTTCGGCGGAGGCCAGGTTGCGTTCTCTTCGTCCACGCGCGCCCGATAGCCGGCGTGGAAGCCGCCGGCCTCTGTGATGCCGAGTTCGTACCCCGACTGGAAGGCGGCGTGGATCAGCCACGCGGCTTGCGCGCGATCGAAGCTGTCCTGGGTCCGAAGCGCCTGGGCGACGCGGTCGGCGTCGGGTTCTGGCGGAGACTCCCGCTGCGGGGTGCCATCAGTTACCGTCATGGAGACTCCTGCGTACGAGTTAGTGCGCGTCGAGGGCCGTGGTGATTGAGCACCGCGGCCCTTGTCATTTCTGGGGTTCGGCTGGCGCAGGGGCAGGCCAGGTGATCGAAAACCCCATTGCGCGGGCTTCGTCGGCCCACTGCAGAAGCCGGAGCAGGTAGGGCCGCATGTTGCGGGGGCCGGGCCGATTGTTCTCCCAGTTGCTCATCGAGCCGTCCGTGACGCCGAACTCGGCGGCGGCTTGTTCTTGAGTGAGTCCCTGGCTGCGGCGTAGCAGCTTGCGGATCGCAGGCGGCGGAAGAAGTTCGGCAGGGTCTTCCGCCGGTGGAGGGCTGATGTTTGCGCTGGTGCGCGTATTGGTGGTGATGGTCATGGACACGAGACTACATCCCTGACGCGGGATTCTCTAGGTATCCCTCGCCAGGCGTGTTACTGTTCCACCTATGCCCACGACGGTTGCCGCTCTGCGCCCCGACACCCTCCCCACCCCCGCCAGCACCACCACAGCGGAGGCGGAAGGGTGGATGGAGCGCGCCCAGCCGGCGGTTGCCGGGCCGGCGGTGACGGCATGAACAGCCGCCAGCACCTCGCCGAAGACCTCGAACGCCTCAAGAAGCGCACCCAGCAAGTCGGCTGGGTCGCCTGGTTCGTCGCGATCTTCGTCATGATCTACGGGACGCCGATCGTCTACGGGCTCGCCACCGCCCACGGCATCCCCGCCGGGGTCGCCTGGATGCTGTCCCTCGCCGCCGACGGCGCCCTCGTCGTCGGCCTCATCGCCACACCCGTCCTCGCCCAGCTCGGCGTCAAAGCCGGATGGGTAGGCACCCTGCGCTGGGTGTCCGGCGGCATCACCTGGGCACTGCAAACCGCGTCCAGCTGGATCGCCGTGAACGGCCCCGACTGGGTTGGTGTCGGCGTTCACACCGCCGGGCCGGCGCTCCTGTTCTTCGTCGTCGAAGCCGCCAGCTACTTCCAGCGGAAGGTCTCGACGGCGATCGAGACGAAAGCCCGCGCGCTTGCGGCAGCGGAACAGTCCGACGCCGACCGGCGCACTCACCTCGCCGAAACCGAAGGAGCCCTGCGGGCCCGCACCGCGGAGCTAACCGCCGCACGTGCCGAGATTGAATCGCTTGCTGAACGGCTTACGGCAATCGGCCAGCACGCTGACAGCACCAAGACCGAACTGGCCCTCACCGGTCAGCGGTACGAGAACGAGATCGCGTCGCTGCGGCAAGCTCTCACCGACCAGCGGAACACCCTTACCGCCGAGCACGACGAGACAGTGCGTCGGCTCCGGGAGAAGCACCGGGAAGCCCTCACCGCCGCCCGCGCGGAAACCAAGACGGTAAGCCTTACCGCCTACCGCAACCGGGCCGCCGGCGGAACCCGATCCGCAGCCACCGGTAAGGCCGAGCTGAGCGACGAAGACGCAGTTCAGATGATGCTTACCGCCCACGCCGACCCGAACCATGAGTGGTCGAAGAACGCGGTCCGCACCCTGACCGGTGTGGGCCTCAACAGGGCGCCGAAGCTCATCGGCCTTTGGCTTACCGCTGCCACCGAGAAGGCGACCGGCAGTAAGGCGGTCGGTGAGTGAGCCGCCGCCAACCGGTACGCCCCTACCGCAGCCACACCGGTGAGCCGAACGGCCGCCGTCCGACTCTCATCGAGGAGACCTCATGACCTTCGTTCTGGCGTTCGCCGGCACCGTGCTCGCCGCGCTGGCCGTCATCGCCTACGACCTGTACGCCACCCGCAACCCGCTGACTGGAGACCCGCGATGACGACCATGCCGCGTGAGGTCGCGATGCGCCGGCCCGCGAACGCTCCCGCCCAGCGCAGCAACGTGATCGAGGGCCGGTTCACGGTCCGCCGTAGCCCTGCCGCGCAGGCCCTGCGGTTCTTGTTTTACCTGGTCACCGCGTTCCTGCTCGCCGGGCTGCTCCTGTCCCTCGGCACCCAAAACCTGCTCTGACCAGCCCAAACTATTGAAGGAGACCGCCGTGACCGACGCTGCCACCGCCTACGGGCCCGCGCCGCGGGTGCGTCCCACGGGTGCGCCGTCGCGCCCGGCGGACCCCCGCCCGCACCTGCGGGCTGTGCCGAACCCGGACACTCTGCAACCTGAAACTGCAACGGAGGAGAACACCCCCTCCGGACACGTTTCCGCAGGCCAGATCGTTTCGGATGACGCGAATCCGGGTGCCGGGCCGTTGCAGATTGCAGGCTGGCGGGCCGCTGTAGCCCGCTCCCGCGACTACTGGACGCCGCCCGCGATTCACACCGACCAGCCGGCCTCGATGGCGGAACTGGCCGCCTACGCCCGCACCGCGCCGTGGACCGCCCAAACCAGCGGGCCGCTGCGCACCGCCGGCGTCATCTACGGATACGGCGTCGCCGTGCCGTACACGTACACCACCCGCTACCGCGAATGGGTCGCCCAGCGACCCGGCCGCCTCCTGCTCCACCTCGGCGGCATCAAACTCGCCGCCATGACCGGCCCCGGCATCTGGCTGGTCGACCACCTCATCTACCCGGCCGCGCACCTCGTCGGCCAGATCCTCCTCTAGAAAGGACCCCTCGATCATGGCCGGACGTAATCTCGTCGCCGAACGCGAAGGCGTACAGAAAGCCCAGCAGATCTCCATCTACATCCTCGGCTGGGCGGCCCAGGCCCTCGGCATCGTCGCCGGCGCCTACGCCGCGAACGCGTGGCCGGGCGGCGCCATCCGCTGGGTGTTCAACCTGATGCCCGGTGACTGGCTGATCCCGCTCACCCTGTTCATCGGGTTCATCGTGTGGGCCATCGACATCATCAACGACCTCACCCCGAACCAGGCAGCCGTGACCTTCGGGTTCATGGCCCCGATCCTCGCCCAGGGCACCGACAGCACCCTCGCCCTGCGGGTCCGGGACTGGTCGGATGCGCTGCAGGCCGGTGTCGGCGGGCAGATCGCCCCGTGGGTCGGCAACGTCGGCGCGGGCTGGCTGTCGGTGGCGCTCATGGCAACCGCCGTCATCATCGGCAAGCGGGTCCTGCAGAAGCAGGCGTCCGCTGCTGGCCGCGGTGGTGGGGGTGGCCGCTGATGTGGCTCGTCTCCGGCCTGGTGTTCCTAGCGAACCCGCTTATCGGCGCGGTGCTGCTGATGTCGGCGGCGATCACCACGAACATTCGTGCCACGAAGGTCGACGCCGAGTACGCGAAACGCGGTGAACTGCCCCCGACGGCCCGCCTGGTCGACGCCTGGCTGAACCGGCAGAAAGCCGCCGGGAAGGCACCGGAATCGGCGAAGGTGCGCCCGTACGGGTCGCTGGCGTACGCCCGGCAGCGGTGGCTGGCGATGTGGGAAGACCTGGGGGAGAAGCACCGCGAGCAGCGCGCCGCCCACAAGAAGCAGCTTGCGGAGGCGAAGAAGAACGGCACCCCGCCGCCGAGCAAGCCGTCGTTGACGGAACAACTGGGCGGTTGGAAGTGGTCGATTCCCGGTCTGACCCGCCGGGACGAGCCCGGCAGTCCGCCGCCTTCCGCCGCGAGCGCTGACCCGGAGCCGGCTGTCGCCGACGGGCCGGTCAGCACCTGCGACGAATGCGGCGTCCAGCTGCCCGACGGTGGCTGGAAACACCCGCCCGGCTCGACCTGCCCGAAAGCCGCAAAACCGTCTGGCTCCTCCGACAGCAACACTGCCGCTCCGGCCGCGCCGGAGGATCCGCTGCTGCGGTTCCTGTCGGATGCGCAGGAAGCGGCACGCCGCAACCCGATGCCCTTCGACCGGTGCCCGCGCTGCGGCACGACTGCCACGATCACCCCGTCGGGCTGGTGCGAAAAGTGCACCATGCAGGTCCCGCACGGCATGTGCGAGCACTGCCAGGGCGTGGTCCGCCTCGACGGCACAGTGTGGCGGCACGGCGCCCACTGGCCGTGCCGGCACACCCGTCCCGCGGCCGGCGACACCATTGCCTGCACCAACTGCCGCACCCGGATCCCGGTGCACCCGGCGATCGCTGACATGGGGGCGTCAGTGCGATGCCAGCACTGTGGCGCCCAGGTCGCCGCCCGCCCACCCAGGCCCGCCTCTGCCCTGCAGCGCTGTCCTCGGTGCAGCAAATGCGACGGCCCGACCGTCCCGTCGATGAACCAGCTGCGCGGCGGCTTCTGCCCGCGCTGCGACACCACCGATCTGCCGGCCGGCAGTGAACGTCACGGCAAATGCGACCGCTGTGGGCTGCCCGGCCGGCTTGTCGTCGCCCGCAAACGCAGCACGGAACTGCTCCACGACGCCAACGGGTCAACGATTTGCCCCTACGAGACGCCGCAGCTACGCGAACTGCGCCGCACCGATCCGGGCACGGCCCGCATCTACGACGAGATCGTCGCCAAGCACCTTCGCAACACCCCGGCCGTCGACACGCAGCAGACGGCCAAGACGCCCGTACCAGCCCGAGAAGAGGGAGCATCCATGCCCGAGCATTCCGGTGAAGTCACCGGCATCCCGTCCGCCGTCCACTACCTGCAGCAGATGGCCGCCGCGCACCGGCAGCACGCCGACAACGAGGCGATGATCGCCACCCTCGCGGGTTTCCACGTCGGTGCCACCGACCTGGCGCTGGTGCAGCAGGCCATTGCCGCCAGCAACAACGCGGCGGACCTGTACGCCGACGCCGCCACGACGATCGACGACGGTAACGCCGCGGTTCGGCAGGGCTACGCGTCCGCGCCGGACGCCGCCGACAAGCACGCCCAGATGGCGGAGTGAACGCCGTGACCGAGGAGAACACCGTGACCGTTCAGCAGTCCGCTGCGGGCGCCCGGCCCGCCAGTGAGATCACCGGGATCCGCTCTGCGGTGACCCGCATGGAGCAGATCGCCGCGCAGCATCAGACGCTCGGCTCTGGCGAAGGGTTCATCGGTTCCCTGAGCCGCATGGAGGTCGGCGACGACCACCAGCAGAAGGTCCGGGACGCGCAGGAAGCGTCCGGTGCCGCCGGCGCCGCCTGGGCGGAGGCGGCGGCACAGATTGCCGCGCACAACCTGCCCCTGCACGAGGCGTACCTGAACAACCCGAACGCGGCGAACAAGCACGCCAACACCAACGAGTAACCAGGTTGGCCCCGCCCACCATGGGCGGGGCCCCGAGATCTGAGGAACGGAGGCAGCGATGCCGACCCAGCAGAAACCGCAGCAGCCGGCCCGGCAGGCTGCCCCGCTCACCACCCGCGAGAAGATCGAACGTGCCCGGCTGCACGCGCAGACGGCACGCCGCCACGCGCAGACCGCGCACAGGTACACGGCCGGGGTGCAGAAGCAGGTCGCCCCGTTTGCCGGCATGGGCCTGCTCGTGCTCGCCGCGACGGCCCTGCACGCGGCGAAGGACGCCACCGCCGCCGACGCGGAGATCCTCGGCGGCACGGCCGCCGCCTGTGTGGTCATCGCCGTGGTCGCCGCACACCAGATGCGCCGGCGCCTCGACGACCGCAAGAGCCTGCACCGCGGCCTGGCGTTCGTCACCACCTGCGGGGTGTGGCTGATCACTACCACCGCCATCGGCGTGTCCTGGAACGCGGTCGGGTTGCTCGCCGCCATTGGCACCGCTCTTTCCCTGCACTACCTGCGCAAGGTGCGGATTCCCAACCGCGGCCCGGTGATGCCTGCCCCGCTGCCGGACCCGCTGAAGCCCGGCGTCAACCGGTACGTGGCCCGCTGGGACGAATACATCGGTTGCCCCGGCGGACAACTGCCCGGCTCGAAATTGGAGTCGCCGGAGCAGGTGAAAGCCGGGTGGCGGTTCGCGCTGCGGCTGGTCCCCGGCAAGCAGTCCATCGCCGCGCTCATGTCGGCGATGGTGCTGATCCGCGGCGGCCTCGGCCTGACCGTCGAGCAGGACGTCATCGCCGAACGCCACCCTGTTCTTGAGGAACCCGCCGTCCAGCTGACCGTGGTCACGAAGCCGCAGGTCCGCGACGACCAGGAATGGCCGGGCCCGCAGACGTTCCGGGACGGCTACGTCGACATGGGCCCGTTCATCGACGGTGAGGGCCACGCCCGGTGGAAGGTGTACACCAAGGACCGCATGGTCGGCGGTTACATCCAGGGCGGTGCCGGCGCCGGTAAGTCCCGCCTCATCGAGTCGATCGTGATGCCTATCGCCGACTCGCAGACCCATCCGACGGTGGTGTGGTACGGCGACGGGCAGGGTGGTTCGTCGTCGCCGACACTGATGCGCTGCGCCGATTTCTCGGCACGCACCCACGAGCAGATCAAGCAGATGTTTGCGTGCGCCATGTTGATCGTCGAGCTGCGCCAGGACGAAAACAGCGTGGAGGACGACCCGGACGAGGACGGCGAGTACGACGACACGATCGGGTTCGAACCCACCGCTGACCGACCTGGACTGCTACTCATCCTGGATGAGTGCCACAAACCCATGTCGAAGATCGAGAACGCTGAAGACTGGGTGGTCATCCAGTACATGGCGATGACCGTGGCCCGCGAAGGACAGAAGGTTGGTGTCCAAGCGATCCTCGCGTCCCAGGAGTCCACGCTCGGCGCGTTCGGTGGGGCCGGCAACAACGCGGAGATGCTGCGTTCCAACCTGCTCATGGGCAACGGTGTGATGATGCGGTCGAAGGACGCGAACGCCCGCCAGGTGTTCAAGGTCGACGACGATCCGTCGCAGTTCCCGGTGATGCCCGGCTACGCCCTGCTCATCGACCCAGAGGAAGGTGCCCGCACCGCCCCGTTCCGGGCCTACTTCCTCACCGACCGGCTCCGCAAAGAATGGCCGTCGAAGATCCGATGGCGGTCGCTGCCCGACGGCGACGCCAATACCGCCGGGATGGCCTATCTGATGCGGCACCAGCTCGCGGAGATGGCGAAGGAGGAAACCCGCCGCCGGATCAAAGAGCGCCGGGAAGGCCGCGGCATGACCAACCCCCTCGACCGGATCTTCGCGGCGGCGAAGGGTGGCGACGGCGCCGAACAGGTCACGCCGATCGAGGCGGAGCAGGTGGCGTCATTCCCGGTATGGAACCCGGTCACCGAGCAGGTCCAGGCGCGGCAGATGCATGACAGTCACCGCAAGGTGCTGGACGCGCTGAAGGTTGGCATCTGCTCGCCGAAGCCGATCGCGGAAGCCACCGGCATTGGGCAGCGGCAGGTCCACAACCTGCTGGACGAGTTGATGGACGAGTTCGGCCGGGTGGAACGTGACGGGCACGGCAAGTACCGGCTGGTGTCCACCGATGCGTGAGCTAGTCCTTGATCTCGCGGGCCAAGTAGACGATCCCGGACCGTTCGGGTTCCTCGGTGGAGATCTCGTACTGGTACACGTCGACAAGCATGAGGATGCGGCAGTTCCGTTTCTCGAAGAAGCCCACCTTGCGATCAATGAACTTGTCCCACACCTCGACTCGCACACCTGGCCGCGGTTCGAACGGCAGCTTGATGCTGTCGAGCAGCACCTTCTGGTGGTTGTCGGCGTCGATGAACTTCACCGTGACCATGCGCGCAGTGTAAGCACACTTGCACGCTGCGGCGAACCTGAAGGGGTGAGCGCGCAGTGATGGGGAAGTCGCATGCTCTGTCCGGCGCCGTCGGTTGGCTCGCCGGCAGCGCCGCGCTGACCGTAGCCGGGGTGTCCCTCGACCCGGCCACCGTGCTGTTCGGTGCCGCGATCTCCACCGGGTTCGCCCTCGCGCCGGACGTTGACCATCCGCAGTCCACGATCGCGCACACCCTCGGCTGGGCCACCCGCGGTCTCGCCACCGGAGTCAGCCGCAGCGCCGCCGCCCTGCGCACCGCGTCCTGCGCGCACTGCTCCACCGTCCCCGACCGGGGCGGGCACCGGGCTGTCACGCACACTGCTGCCGGTGCCGCGTTCGCCGGCTTGGTCGCCGCGAACCTGTGCCTGTGGGTCGGCCGGGGTGCCGCCCTGTGGGTCATCGCGATCGCCGTGTGGCTGGCCGCCCACTCCGCGCTGTCGTCGAGGACGCGGGCGCGGATCGGTGACATGATCCTGCCCGGCCGGTTCCGGCGTCTCGGCAAAGGAGCCCACCGCCTCGCCGCCGCTGTCGGGGCGGTGATGGTGGCCGGGCTGGTCGCCGCGATGGCGAACAGCGCGCTTCCCGCTGACGGCCTGTGGTGGATCGGCCTCGCCGTGTTCTGGGGCTGGCTCGCCCATATCCTCGGCGACGGCCTCACGTTCTCGGCAGTCCCGCTGTGGTGGCCGATCCCGATCCGGGGCTGCCGGTGGACGAACGTCGGCACCCCGAGGTGGATGCGATTCCGCACCGGCTCCCGCACCGAAACCGGTGTGGTGTGGCTGATGCTGCTCATCGGTGCCGGCTCGATCGCACTGCTCGGGAGCGCCTGGTGACCCGGACGCCCGATGACCATCCGGCCTGGTGCCTACGTGACGAGGTCGACGCGATCCTGCCCCGGCACCGTTCGGCGATTGTGCGGGTCGGCAGTGCCCGGCCCGGTGTGCTGTCCGATCGGGTTCAGGTCACCGTCCGGTTGACCGCGACCGCTCACGGCCCGGCCTGGGTGTCCGTGAACTGCGCCCACATGACCGGGGTGACCGTGGATATCAGCCTCGCCGATGCGGCGGCGCTGAGGGACGGACTGACTCGGCTTCTCCAGGCCGCCGAGCACAAGTAGCTGTATGACTGATCGGTGAGGGCGGTCAGATGAAAACCCTTTTCAATGTCATGTTTCGTCATGGGAGGTCTGGCCGCAGCATCACCCGCTATATCAGTCCAGGTGAGTTGCCGGAAGCGGGTGAGCGAGTCGAACTGAAGGACTCGGCAAATGACCCCTGTGTGATCGCTGGGGTGGTGGCGGCTCGCCATTGGTTCGTCAATATCGGCGTTGATAACACGGCGGAAGTTGTGGTGCTGGTTGACGTCGATATTGACGAACGCAAAGAGAGCCCCACCTCGTGGCCGCCTAGTAAGGCGGTGACACGAGGTGGGGCTCTTGTGCGTCGGGTGGCGGCAAATGTGACTTCGCCAGGGCATGCCACCCGACACGATCTTGGAGAGTAGGACAGGCGCGCTACCTGACGGTGGCGCGGCGGTCCTTCACGCCGGAGTTGATCGCGGCGCGTTGCACGGCGGTGTCGCGGAGCAAGCCGAAGTAGACCGCGACGGCGATGCCGAAGTTCACGGCGATGCCGTAGCCGACCTGCCACGCGTCGAACGACTCCCCGGTCTGGGTGGCGCCGAGCGCGGCCTCGAGGAACGCCTTCACCGCGGACAACGCCAGGAGGACGAGGCCTTTGGTGAACGCCGACCAGGACGACTTCATGAGCAGGCCGGCGAGCAGCGGCAGGATCACCGTCAGCGCGAGGGAAAGCAGCCCGGCGGGGGAGGCCTCGAACAGGTAGGTGGGCAGGGTGGGGAAGACGATCGAGTCCATGGGTGTCTCCTGCGGGGTGAGGGTGTGCGGAACTACAGGCCTGTAGTTCCTGGTCAGGGGGTGCGCCCGCAGGGTGGCGGGCTTAGCGTCGATGGATGGCCGAGCGGATCATCGGGGCGATGCGGACAGCCGACGGCTACTGGCGGGTTGAGGTCGTCAAAGAGGGCCGCGGTCAGTGGTTCCGGGTGTGGCACGGCGCGACCGTGGTCCATGACAGAGCCGGGATCAGCACGGTGCAGCGGATCCTGGGCGACACTTTCGACACGCTCCAGCCTGTGGAGATCGAGTCCGGCGCGGCCTGACCGCATGCCTCTGGGCGAGCATCGAAACGGGCCGCCTAGCAGCCACGTTGATCAATTCGCCGTGAGATAATCAAGGGGCACAAAAGGCGAGCCCGGACGCGGAGCTACCAACTCCGGCCGGGCTCTTGATCGCCGCTAGGAGGCGACCCACGATGCACCCTATTCTGCCATGCCCTGAGAACGTCTGTGCGATCAACGGGCAGGTGTTCGCATGAAGGTAATCCGCGTCATGCCCGACGAGGGATGGGTGCCGGTCGCCAATGCCGCCGCCCGAGACCACCGTCTGAGTTGGCGCGCGCGGGGCCTGCTGCTTGAACTGCTCTCGTACCCCGACGGCTGGGAGACCAGTGTTGACAAGCTGGTAGCGCAGGCACGCCGCGAAGGATCGGCCAGTGAAGGCCGACTCGCCATGCGTACCGCCATGAAAGAACTCGCCGACCTCGGATACGTCACCTACCGGCGCGGCCACGACGAGCACGGCAGGTGGACGACGGAGATGGTCGTCAGCGATGTACCCGGCAGCCCCGAAGCCTCGGACCGACGTACCAAAAACCGGAACGTCGGAATTCCGGAACCTCGGCTGCCCGGAACGTCGGAGAACCAGACGTCGGAGGATTGGTCCGTTACTAATAAGACGTACACGGACACGGTCACGAATACGGATCTTCAAAGAGGTTCCAACGAACATTCCACGTCGCTCGCTTCGCTCGCTGCCGCCGCTGACGCGGCGACGCGAATGAACGACCAGAAGCCGACGTTGGACGAGACGTATGCACTCGTCGACCGCATGCCGAAAGAGGTGCTGGCGAAAGCTTTGCTCGACCTCGAACGCCGCCGGGCAAGGATCTACCGAGAGGCGCGACGAGGAGCGATCGGCCAGTTCAAGCGGGAAAGTCCCGGAGTCTTCCGGGAAGGAAACTCATATGCGCGAGTCGACAACCTCAGCTACAAGTACGCCGTGCAGCACTACTTCCCGGACCTGCCGACGTGGATGGAGAAACCGCTCGGCTTGTTGCCGGTGAGGGGTTGAAGTTCAAAGGGGCACCGACGGCTAACCTGCGGTCATGAGCGTGGAGCGCATCGCCCTCGAACGGCTCGGCCCCGTCACCTGGGATCGGTGTTGGCGGCGCGGCACGGCGGAGATCCGGCTCGGCCAGGCCGAGGATGGGCGCTGGGTGGCCTGGCATTCGGAGAAACCGGAGGCCCGACTGTACGGGGACCCGCGCAGCGCGTGCGAGCTGATCGACGGCTGGATGCTGCGCGGCGAACCATGGACTGAGGTGGCCGCTACCGTCGAAGCGTGAACAGCCCGCAGGTCACCGTGTCGCCGGCGCACAACCGGGGGCAGCCCAGCATGCGCGGCGTCACCACCGGGCTGATCGCGGACGCGTACTGGCTCGGCGAGAACGTTGCAGACGAGTACGGGCTCCGCCGGCACGAGCTCCTAGTCGCGCTGTGGTTTGAGGCTTCGCAGGGCCAGCAGCGGTTCCGGCAGAATGAGCCCCGGCTATGGCCGATGTAGCCAGGCGCGGATAAGAACTCTCACGTCCGCGGCCCGATCCTTGGCAAATACCCAGAACGGAACCGGCTCGAATCTTTCCTGGCCCGACGTTTCGATCCAGTGCATGCCTGGGATGCGGCGTAGTCGCCGCCGCGCCTTGGTGAGAAGTTGCACGGTCACCACGGCCGTTGCGAAGTACGCAATCAGGGTTAGCCCTGCAAGGAAGATGCTCCAGGCGGAGTCTTCCGTGATCCCGGTGGTCAATAGCACTGCGGCCAGCGCAACGAGGGTCGTGGACGCCAGGGCAGCCGAGATGCGGAGTTCTTTGTGCGTCAAGTGCCGGTCGGGAATACGCCCGACGTAGACCGTGAACAGAGTCGTACAGGCCATGGCGATCAGCCATGTGATCGCGACCGGAGTCCGTGGCACCAGGCCCAGCATCACAGCCCCGCTTACGATGACGGCGGTGGCGATGAGGTTGGCGGCGACGTTGATGCTGACGTCTCTGGGGAGACGCGACCGTGTCGAGTCTGTGAATCCCATGTCTGCGATGGTGGGGTGCCACCGCAAGGCGGATCCCTCGATCGTGGCTGGCTCAGCTGCCGTCTTGCCCCGGCCGCCGTTCTTTGATCCACCTTTCGACGTCTGCAGCCAGCCACACTTTGCCCTGGCCGAGCTCGGCGACGGGCGCGGGGAACTTCGGGTGGCTGGTGAGGGCGTAGACGCGCTGCCGGCTGATGTTGCCGAGTCGGGCGCGGATCTCGTGGGCGCCCATCAGCTTGAGCCTAGATGTCATGAGACCAGCATAGGCATCAGTCAAGAGACATGGCGGTTGCCGATCCGAACCCACGGCTGGCGCCCATCCCCGAAGGCACATTCTCGCGGGAAGCTGGGTTGACGGACCGCATCTCTTCCAACCGAGCTGCTGACCAAACACACTAGCTGGTGTGGCAGGCCTGCCGAGCGGGGAAGGTGCAGAGATGAGCGACGTCTTCCGACTGTGCGTTGAAACCACTGACGGAGCCTCAACAAACATTGACAAGGTGCCAGCAACAGCCGTGATGGAAACGATGAATCGCTACGTCAACCGGCTGGGAGACGGTTTGTCGTTCATCGCCGCAGCTGGTCCCGTGTCATGGACCTGGGACGAGATTCACGCCATCCGCCTGGTGCGGGGCAGCTACACCGTCGAGGAGTATCCGTAAGGTGGCCGACCCGCTTCGGTCGGAGTGGCAACTTAAACTTCGCCGCGGCGCGGTACGGTGACCATTCAACACGTGGGGGAAGCTGGACCGAGCTTCCCCGGCCAAACCTCATTCTGCGTTCGCCCTGCCGTTCGATGACCCCACCTCGTCGGTGCGGACCATCTCCATCAGCGTCTCCCGCGACACATGCGGCGACAGCACCGCCGCCCGCCAGCGCCGCATCAAACCCATCAGCTCAGCGAGGCTGGTCCTCAGATCGGCCATCTCCTCCCGTGCCTGCCGGGCCTCCTCGCGGGCCTCCTTCGCCTCCTTAGTCACCTCCTTGACCCGCTCCTGCAGCGGCTCCACCAGGGTGAGCGCCGTATCAGTGAGCACATCTGCAGCCTCGGCCCGGATTTTGCGGCGCTGGAACACCGATCCGACCAGTGCCCCGAGCCCGCCGATGCCGCCGAGCACACCGATGACCGCCGTGACGATCTGCGTGGCGTCCACGGCTACTTCTCCTCGGCGAGCAACGTCACCTCAGCGGTGGTACCGGTACGGGCCGCTTTGGTGGCCCGGCCGATGTCCCGGACGATCTGCGCCACCCGCGCCCACGACGCGACCGCGATGGCGCCGATGAAGCTTCCGGCGGTGATGGCCTGTGACCCGGACACGGTGACGAGGGCGATCGTGTACATGGTGGTGGCGGCGGCGAGGACGAATACCCCGATCGACTCCAGCTTGAGGCTGGCGTACAGGGTGCCCGGCCAGAACACCCCGGTAAGACCGACAACGCCGCCGATCAGCAGCTCGTACGTCCAGATCTGCTGCACCACCGGATGCAGCGCGGACGCCACCGAACGCGGCGACAACTGCATGGTGAGGAGCGTGACCCCGGCCAGCGCGGCAGCAGCGAGGGTCATCACCTCGAACGGGTGCCGGCCGGTCACCACCTGAATTGGGCGCAGGAACCGGTTCGGCATCAGGCGGCGAGCATCTCGCGCAGCGCCCCGGTGACCGCGGACTGCAGTTCGTCGGCGCTGATGTCGTCCCGGTCGGCGGGCAGCATCCCGATCACTGCGGCGGCAACCGTCGGCGCGAGAGCCGCCGCGAGCGCCTTCTCGTCCACGAAGTCGAGCTTCGCGACCGCGGCGATCCCTGCCTGCGCGTTGCCGGCGTAGCCGCGGGCCGCGATCGTCGCGTTGTAGATGTTCGCGATGTATGACTCCGCCGACCAGTGGGTGTTCGGTGAGTTGTCCGGGTTCTTCGACCCGGCCGGGGCGCCGAGCACGCCGTCGGTGCGGAACACGGCGGCGGCGAGTGCGGCTTTGACGTCGGTGTCCTTGAGCAGCGTCAGGAACTCGTCCTTGGTCATGGTGTCATCCTCCTGTTGCTGCGGGGCGATGGATTGCTGCCATTCGACGTACGTCCAGCCCATGTCGATCGTCAGGGCCTTCCACATGTGCGGGAAGGAACCGACGATGGCGCGGCGGAACGAGTCGTGCCGGTGCCAGGTGTGCGTGGTGTCGCCGCTGGTCTCGTCGTCGTCGCGGTACTCGTTGTAGCCCTCGATGACACGGTCGTTGTCGATCTGCCCGAGGGTGTACGCGTAGACGTCGTCCGGGCGCAGATCGTCCGGGTCCCGCATCGCAGTGATCAGGCGCTTGGTGTACAGCGAGATCGTGCGGTAGTCGCCGCGCTGGGCGTCGCGGAACGTCCAGTCGTGTGCCGAGGTGAAGTTCTTCCACCACGGTCCTGTCCGGTCGGGTGCCCGCCGGATCGAATGGTCGGTACGACTATCGCCGAGCCCGTGATCCGGAAGCCGCGAGCCGTACGAGTGGTAGCCCGGCTTCAGGGCCAGCGTGCCGCCGTTCTCCGACTTCTCCGGCTCCAGCGCCTCGCGCATGCAGACCAGCCACCACAGGGCGTCCGTCATCCGCTGCGGGTTCGGGTTGGGCCGGGGGAGTGTGAAGTCCGGCGGAGCGCCGCGGGAGTGTGTGCGCGGGTGCATGACCATCAGGCCGCCTCCATCCGCTCCACCCGCCGGGCGGTGTCGATGACTGCGTCGGCGGTGTCGGCGTGCCACTGGTCGTGGATGCTGCGCCCCTTGTCGGGGATCGCGGTGCCGCAGATGACGCACGGGTAGAACGCGGTGTCGGTGGGCAGCGGGCGCGGGCCGATGCCGATGAAGTCGCCGCCGCTACTCACGGTGCTCTTCGAACCCGTTGAAGGCGGGCTGGGCGGCCTGGGCGAGCGCGGTGAGCCGGTCGATTTCGCGTTGCTGCATGGCGATGATCGCCGCCTGCTCGGCCAGTTTAAATTCGATGGGATAGTCCTGCTGGATCTGGCCCAGGAGGACTGCGGGGTCAAGCTGCATGCGGGTCTCCTAGCTCGACAGCAGTTCGATGAACAAAAATCCGGGGGCGGCTGCGGAGCCGCGGACCTGATGGTTCGCGGAGCCCGAGTTGCGTTGCGAGGTCAGGGCGAACGTCTTCGACCCGGACGCAACGGCCGTGTATTCCGCGTGGATGCGGCAGGTGAAGCCGACACCGGAGTTCGACAGGATCGCGTACTGGCCGATGTTGAGCTGGGTGCCGCTCACGCCGTCTTCGCGGATCCGCAGTTGGTTCGTTTCATTCACCGGGAAGGTGCCGGTACTGATCGACAGGCGGACGTCAGCGACAATCGCGTACGTCCAGCCGGCGACCAGCACCCCAGCGACGGTGAGAACCGACGTTTCGGCGGTGAACGTGGCACTGTCGGCGGTGAGTTTCGCAGTGTTAACGCGGCGCGCAAGTAGGGCCGCCGAGAGGACTTGGCCGGCTGGCATGCCACCTCCTACAGGGCCACATATGCCGGGTCGGCGAGCGATACTCGCGCCCCGCCCACATGGGGTTTGTTGACATTGTTTTTGGACCTGACCGCACCGGTGACGGTTTGCAGGTAGGGTCCAGTGCCGGTCGGGGCGGACATGCCGGCTGCGGGGACACCGATGACTTCACCGTCGATGTCCAGGTCGTAGCCGCCCGCGGTCGCCCATGTCTCCATCCGGCTCACCGTTTTGATGACGAACGTGGTGGCCGAGGCGTTCAGTGCCGCGTTGAGGGTGCTCGACAGTGAGTCCAGCAGCGAACCAGGGTCGTCGACGACCGCGACCCGCCACGGCTCAGCTGGATCCGTGTCCACCGAGGCAGCCCACGACCGTGGCGCGAGGGTCTCGGATCCGCCGACGATAACCTGGTCGATGGTGTCGACCCCGGCGATCGTCGGCTGGTTGAGGCGCTGAATGCGGGAACCGGGCCGGCACAGCAGCCAGTCGTCGATCAGGTCGGGGTTGGCGGCCAGGTCAATGCTGGCGGCCGGATAGGTGGCGCCTTGCGCGTCCGCGGTCAGGTGGACGCGCCAGCGGGCGTGATCGCCGAGCTGGGTGTCCGACAGCAGATCCAGCGTGGCCTTGCCGGGGATGGTGCCGCGCCGCTGCCGGTAAGTGGTGTCCGCTCCCCAGGTCGCCGACGACCCACCGGTCCGCTCAACCGTCCAGTAGTTCGGGGCCCGCGAGTTGAGGACTGGCACCAGCACTTGGGCGGGGTCGGTGCCCGCGGACCGGGCGTACGTGCCGAGGTCGATCACCATTGTCGGGTCCGGGTTGTAGCGGGCCGCCCGCGGCACCATCGTGTACCCGAACGCGTCTTCGTGCAGGATGGCCCCGGACTCGGCCTCTGCCGCCGCCTTGACCAAGTCCACGAAAGTGCCAGGCTGCTGAGTGTTGAGCTGGGTGATGCCGTCTGCCGGGGGAGTGGCGGTCACCTCGAACGGCACCCGTTCCTCAGCGGACAGCCGCCCAGCCCGCTTGTGGGCGGGTTCGCCCCACCAGCCGCGGTCCGCACGGTACTGGCCGTACTCGTCGACCTTGAACGGCAGCCCCGAACTGTCCGTGTTGCGCACCAGCAGGTGACCCATGATGAACTTCAGGCCCGCCTGGTTGGTGGAGGCGGTGACGTTCGCCCGGTCCGGGTTCAAGGAGATCGGCCCGAGTACGGAGCCGAGGGTGCCGGCAACCGTGCCGCTGCCCCACGTGTTCGCATTGAGCAGGATGTCGACGTCGATGTTGCCGCCGTCTTGGACCATGACGACGTCGATGAACATCCAGCCGACGAAGTTGTGGTTCGCGACGGCGACGGTGGTGTTGGTGCCGGCCTGCGTGTTGTAGGCGCGGACGATGTGGCCGGGCGTGTTGGTGGAGATCAACGCCCACCGGTCCCAGGTGCCGGTCGTTGACCATTCCAGCAGCCGGATTTCGCTGGTTGCTGGTAGGACGGCTTGGGTGAACTGGTTGACGGAGACGGTGACCGTCCACGCATTAGAGGTGACGAGGTTGGTGACCGACCCGGCCAGGCGGGCACCGGCTGCCAGGGACACCAGGTTTTTGGTGCCGTAGTTCGCCAGTTCGGCGTCGTCGGGAACACCGGTGCTGGCATCGAACACGACGGGGCCGGTGGGCAGCAGCGGTGGTTGCCCTTCCAGGGCGGACGCGGCCTGCGTGGACCGTTCAGCGTCTTCGAGCGGCCAGTAGGCAACCGGCTCCACCGCGCCTTTCTGCAGGGCGCGGCGCAGCGGTGACCACTCGGGTGCGTCCTTGCCTTCCAACCGGGTGCCGACCCCGCCCAGTTCGATCTGGGCGACGCTGTGCGCCGAGCCGTCAGCAAGCGGCAGGAAGGTGGTGCGGACGTCGGCGATGTAGCCTTCGAACCGCGAGTATTTGGGCTGCTCCACCCGGAAGTTGTCGACGGTGAACACGTACGGCAGCGCGTTCGTGGTTGACGCGAAAATCCAGGCCTGGAAGCCCAGGTAGTCCTGCCGCCCGGTCTGCACGGTCACCGTGTAGTCGATCGGCCAGTCGGAAGGTTCGGTGCCGGATGCCGCCCAGGCGCGCATCCGTACCCGTTCGCCGACGACGAGGAGCCGCAGCCGGATCATCTGCCCGGCCGCGTAGGTGAGGCCCGGCTGGCTCGCGGCAGCCAGATCCGACGTGTTGTGCCGCAGCCGTAGCCCGATGGTGCCGCCGGTGCCGAAGTCGAGGGCCGCCCACAGGTTGGTGTTCGCGGCGGTGCCCCGGAAGTAGATGCCGGCGCCGACCGCGTTGCCGACCGGAATGGCGGGAACCGCGACGTCGATGGTGGCGTCGATGTCGCGGTGCGGCACCACCGCCCGCGCCCGGCGGATCACGTCTTTCGCGGTGAACGTGATCTGCCCTTGGGTGCCGTTGGTGCTCATCGCGGCGGGGCTCGAATACGACCACATTGTCGGCCCGACGTCGGCGGGTCCGATTGAGTTGGTTTGCGGGGTGCCGGTGAACGTGTGCAACACGATCGGACCCGGCTTGGTGCGCACTTCCAGTTTGAACGGGGTGCCGGCGTCCACGTACGGCCACCACTGCGAGCCGGGATGCAGCGCGGTCAGCTGGCCGTCGTCGTTGAGCAGGTGCACGGTTGCGGACGCCGACCGGCTGCTGGACCCGCCGACGATCACACCCCACTGGATGGTGATCGGTGTCGGGAGCAGCCGGTCGGACAGGTCCGTCCACGTCCACGTGTCCGGGTCGGCGGTCAGGTCGGCACCGAACGCCGCGCTGGCGGTTATTTCCAGGTCGGCGCTGCCGGGGAACTCGCCGGTCGGGGATGTCACCAGCCCGCCCCCTTACTGCCAGGAGCCGGAGACTGATCCATGAAATAGGTCCAGAGCAGCGGATCGGCGCTCTGGCCCACCCCCGTTGGTCCGTTCCGGCACGCCATGACCCACCGGCTGCAATTCGAGCCAGAGGCTACGAACATCAGGCTTTAACAGTGGGCGTCTTCATGACGCAGTAGTGACTCCTTTAGATCCCAGCTGCACGCATGGATTCCCCTCGAATGCCGCAATGACCTGCACGTTTTCCTGTGCTGCCCCATGTCCCGCCAGCTGCTCAGAAGACCACGTCTCGCTATCCGCGACGGAGCGGAGTACCTCTCTGGCAGGGCCAAGAAAGGGCGGTTATGCGCGAGAGGTCCACCAGGCGGCTGTACAACTATGTCCAGGTCGGGGCGGCACCCGAGCGACTACTCGCCTGTCAGCGCTGGAGACGAGAAGCGCTCCAGCCTCACCCTCCAGGCAGGAGGGCCCTCCAGGCAGGAGGACTACACGAGGAGGCGCGATGCGGAAGCACCGCACCGGCCCTGCGAAACACCGAAAGCGCGAGGCTGCGCGACGCCAACGGAAGACGGCGCCGCAAACGACCCCTCAAGGCAATCGGTGGCGTCTCAACACTGAGGCGTCGGTCGTGGTGATGAGGTTCGCCACGGCGATGGTGCGGATGTTCCACACCATCAACGGAGAGGGTCCCGCCGGCTACTAACAACCGGCGAGACCCCGTTGAGGCGGGGCGCCCGAAAGCTTCGCGGGCGGAAGGGCGCTCCGTTCCTCCTCACCATCGCATGCTCCCAGCGATGTCAGGCGGTCAGAACTGAAAGCCGAGGGGGTTAGCTACCGAACGCCAACTGCGGGTCACCCCGATACGAGAACTTGATCAGGTTGCGGAAGGCGTCCAGGACTTGATCCCCGGTGGCCCCCGACACCCAGCGGGCCTCGAGAGTGCGGGAATCCGCCACCGCGAGGCTGCGGGTGATCGCCGCATCCGCGTCGAACCCGAGCCCCATCGCCGCGTCATCAATCTGCGGCAACGCGGACGCGGCCAGACGTTCGGCTGCCGCCTGCACCAGGCCGGCGTCGGCGTCGATTCCCAGGGCAAGGCCCTCCGGTACACCGCGGCCCAGCTTCGCTGCCTCTTTCGACGGCGAGTTGATGCCGAGTGCCGCTTGGATGGCGTTGGTGACATAGTTCTGCGCGAAGTTCGCCACCCGGTTCCACAGCCACGACGACAGTTCGGCGATGCCGTTCCACAGGCCGCGGACCACGTTGCGGCCGGCGGACACTAGCCACGAGCTGGCGTTCGACACCGCCCCGGTGACCTGGCTGCGGAGCTGTCCGGCCCTCGAGCGCAGGTCGCCGAGCCGGTTGGAGATCCCCGACATGAGCCCGCCGACCGCGTTGCGGCCGGTGCCGGCCAGCCACGACCCGGCGCCCGCGACAGCGTTCGTGACGGTCGTCTTCAGCTGCTCGGCTCGGCTGCGCAGCGACCCCAGCAGATTGGAGATCCCGTTCAGGAAGCCGCGCACCACGTCGGCGCCGATGCTGGCGAACACGGTGCTCGGGGACTTGATCCCGAACAGGTTCTTGACCGCGCTGATAACGCCGTTGAACGCCGCCTTCACCACGGCCTTGACGATCGGGCCTTGCGCGACGATCCCGGCGAGGAAACCGGTGACGATCCCCGCCGCGATGTCCGCGCCGAGGCTTTCGGACTCGTCGGACGAGAACGCGGACCGGATCTGCTCATACAGGCCAGTGATCTTGTTGCCGAGTTCGATGCCCTCCGAGATCGCCGCCTGCACCTTGCCGATGAAGTCTTGGATCTTCTGCTGGTTCTGCGGGTTCGCCAGGTAGTCGGCGACCTTCTGCAAGCCGATCCGGAACTTCTCCAGCGGGGACTCGCCGGGGTTTGTCGCCTGCGACCCGGTGATGATCTCGAAGATGGAGCCGATGATCGAAGCGACCGTGTTACCGATCGCGAAGATCTCCCGCAAAGCCTGGCTAGCCCGCTCGAAGAAGTCCTCAAGGCCGCCGGACCGTTCGCCCTGCTCCACCCAATCCGAGAACCGGGTAACGATCTCGGCCAGGCCCTCGCCGAGCTCCTTCAGGAACGGCGCCGACGCCTTCGCTAGCCGCCCGAACGCCGGAACCAGCTTGTTCGCGACCGCGTCGAGCAGCGGCTCCAGGCCTTGCCGGAAACCCTCCGCCGCGGCCTGGATGTTGTCCATGAACTCGGTCGTGGACAGCTGCGAGCCGAGATCCTTGAAGAAGCCGTTGAACGTGTCCGCGTACGCGCCGAGCGTCGTCTTCAGCCGCGGGATCCAGGCGTTCCCGAGGTTCGTGACCGTGCGGTCCAAGCCCTGGAACAGGCGCTGCTGCACGTCCAGCCGCAGATCGTCGAACGCGGGCTTCAACGCCTTGATCGCGTTGACGAACTTCTGCGCGGCCGGTGCCAGCTTGGTGACCTCCTTCGCCACCCCGCCGCCGCCCGAGGCGACCTTCTGCTGCGACTGGGCAAGAGAATCCTGCGCCGACTTCAGGCCATCGGTTGCGGACTTGACGCCGTCGAGGGCCGCTTTGACCCCGTCCTGCGCCGACGCGAGGGAGTCCTGGGCGTCGATGACCCCGAGCTGGGCGTCCCGGACACCCTTGAGAGCTTCTTCCTGATCTCGGTAGGCGTCCTGAACCTCGTCGGACCCCTCCACGCCTTTCCGGTTCGCTTCGTCGGTGGCCTCACCGAGATCCCCAGCAGTGTCCTTCGCCTCTTCGAGCGCCAACTGGGCGCGCTGATAGGCGAGCTCAGCGCGCTGAATGTCCGGCAGATTGCCGGTCACCCTGGCGGCCTCGAGCTCCCGCAGGGCGTCAGTAACGCCGAGCGCGGCCTCCTTCTCCGACAGTTGCGCGCCCCGCAACGCCCGGTTGAGGTCTTCGATGTTCTCCGCCGCGTCCTTACGCGCCTGGTTGATGGCCTTCTGCGCGTCGGTGACCCGCTTCTGCGCCTCCACCACCCGCAGCTGCGCCTCGGCATAGTTGCGTTCCGCCGCAGCCAGCGACCGCTCGGAGGCCTCGACCTGCCGATTTGCGGCGGCGATACCCCGCCGGGCGGCCTCCACCTGCCGGGCTGCTGCGGCGATCTGCCGGGCCTGGTTGACCGCACCCCCGCCGCCTCCACCGCCCCCACCGGTGTCCTTGAACGCCTCCCCGATGCCCTTGAACCCCAGCCCGAGAGTGCCGATCACCGCACCGACACCGGCCAGCGCACCGGGAATCGCCGCAGCAGCACCCGCCACCGCCGTGATAGCCGGCACCGCAGCCACAGCCGCGGCGGACAGCGCGGCCATCGCCGCGACAGCGCCAGCGACCAGCCCGACGATGATTCCGACGGGCCCGGACGCTGATGACAGCGCGCCGGACAGGCTGCTGCCGAGCTGCACGGCCTGACCGGCACCCCGCGAGATCGCGTCACCGAGGCCGTTGAACGCGCCCTTCAGCGCAGACACGCCGGGGATGGCGCCGGACAACATCCGGCCAATACCCGACAGCGCCCGCGACGGCTTGTCCGTGTCAACGTCAACTTCGACGTCCACGTGAACATCGGCGCCCTGACCGGCGCGCGCCGCCGCGGCACGGACCTGCTCCGGTAGCCGGGACGTGTCCGCATCCACCGGCACGCTCGCCTTGACGCCCTGCACCGCCGAGGACACGGCGGCCCGTAGCCTCTGCCCAAGTCCCTGGACGCCGTTTGTGTCGGCAGTGACCGGGACCTGTACCGGCCCGGACTGGGTGATGGCGTCCCGGATCGCGCGGGCCGGGTCAAGGTCCCGGAACGCGGCCTCGACCTTGTCTTTTAGGTCTTTGGCGAGCCGCCGCGCATCGGCGATGATCTCGACGCTGACTTCGCCGCTGGACACCGGGGAGGTCATGACACCCCCGGCCCGACTCAGGTCGTGGTGTCACCCGGCGGGATCAGCCCAAGATTCCGCAGCCGTTGTGCCACGTCCGCACCGACCGGTTTCTGCTTCGGCGTGCGCTGCTGCTGCGGCAGTTCGACCGGCTTCGGCTTAGCTCCCTTGCCACCCGACCGCTGCCAGTTCGCGCCGGCAAGCTGGTGGTCGATGCGCCGCAGCAGGAACTCGGTGACCCCCCACGCACCCATCGGCCCCCGCATTTTGCGGTGCAGTGCCGACTCCGGTGGCAGCGATTTGATCCGGACTAGGAGTTCCCGCGGGGAGTAGCGGCCTTCCTGGCGGGGACCGTAGAGCGCGTCCGCGAGCCGGATTTGGTAGTAGCGGTGGAGGTCCGCTTCGATGGCCTCCCCGTGCTCTTCGAGGAGCCGGCGGAGGCCGAGGCTTCCCCCTCGTCGGAACCCGAGTGGCTTTTCCACTGGTCGATCAGATCGAGGAGGACATTCAGCGGACGCTTCACCTTGATGAAGTCGGCGCCCTGACCGGCCCGGCCTTCGTCGAGGAGTTTCGCGAACAGGGCGGACACGTGCTCCTTGAGGACCGCGATGTCGGCTTCGGTCGCGTCGTCGCTGATGTTCGCAAACTTGCTGCCGAAGCTGAGCACATCGATGTGGGTGTCGAAGTCCAGCAGGTGAATGTTCGGCAGCATCCACCAGCGGTCCGCCCACCGGAACCAGAACTCCGGATTCTGCTCGGTGTGGACCTTCTGCAGGTCATAGCCCTGGCCGGGCGGCGGGGCGAACTCGGCGGTCACTCGGCCGCCCCCTGCCCGGAACCAGGCGCAGTCGGGGCGGACTCGGGGATCAGGCCGAGCCGCTGCAGGCGGGTTTCGACGGGAACGGTGTCGCCCTTGGCCGGCTGCTGTTGCGCCTGTCCGGCAGGGGCGACGCGGGCGGCGCGGGCACGCTTGCCGGTCATGCGGGCCTCCCGTTGCCGAGGGCCCGGTGCTCGCCGGTGTGAGCACGCCCGGCCTCCGCGGCAGACGGTGTGGGCTGCCAGCCAGGCACGTTCGCCCTCGGATCCGGCAGGTCAGGGTTGCCCCACGTTGTCATCGGCGGCTGGTTGCGGCGCTCGGGTGCCAGCTGTCGTGGCGGGATGCCCACCTGCAGCGCATCCGCTGCGACGATCAGCGACACCATCACTTTGCCGCCATCACCGGGATCGGCGACATACGCGGCGATGTCGAGGGGACGACCGTCGACGACGGCACGATAGCCGCCGTCGCCGGGCCGGTAGGCGATCTCAACACTGGTCATGCGGGGACTCCTTCTGCGGGTATGCGGGTTGCGGGAAAGGGGACGTCGCCGGCCCCCGCATCGGACCGGCGACGTCGATCATGGGTTAGGCGGCGAGGGAGCTGTCCAGCAGATAGCGGTAGGCGACGTTGCCGTTGGCGTCCGGGAACGCCTTGATCGTCCAGCCGTAGACGGTCACCTCAGTCGACGACCAGACGACGTCACCGCGCTCCGACACCTGACCGAGCGGCACGACGATGCGCTGCGCTTTGCCAGCGTCGGAGATGCCGTGCAGGATCCACGTCCGCACATCCTTGACCGGCGGCTTCTCGGCGATGGACACACCGTATGCGGTCTGCGTGATGGTGGAACCGGCGTACTGGATGCCCAGCGTCGTCAGGTTCGTTTCCATCGCGGCGAACGCGAACGTCTTCACGAACTCGCCGGGGATCGACGCGGCGAGCGCGTTGCCCTGCCACATGAAGATGTCCGTCGAGTCCTGCGACGTGGCATCAGTGAGGCCTTCGTCGGTGAGCGCGCCGACCTCTTTGTAGACCGCCGAGTTGATCGCGGTGGTCGGGTCGGTCGGCAGGACCGGGTTCGTCACTCCGAACCCGGAGACCGCGACGAGCCCGTTCTGATAGGCGCGGATCTTGGTGACGTCGACCGCCATGGGTCATCTCCTTGCATGGTGAAGGCCCGGCGGTCGCCGGGAAGGGGCGAAGCGGAAGGAAGGGGGATCAGATGCCAGGGACGCGAATGACCTGGAACTTCACGTCCGCGTTGTCACCAGAGATCTGCAGCGTGTCGGAGTAGTTCGCCAGCTCGTACGGGCCGAGCACCTTCGCCGTGTTCGCCGGCAGCGCGACCGTGCGGGTCGCCGCGGCAAGACCGTCGACGGTGGCAGTCGGCGTGATGGTCACGTTCCGCGGCGTCGACACGTTTGCGTTCGTGGCGATCACGATCACGGACTTGCCGTCCGAGGCGACACTGTTGCCGTTCGCCACATCCGCCGCGGTGCCCGCCGGGAGGGCGGTACCAGCCTTCGACGATTCGACGATGGTGAGCGGCGTGCGAGCCATGAGCTACCTCCGGGCATGACGAAAGCCCGGCGGGGCACGCCGGGTAGGGATGAGCAGGTTTCAGATGACGCCGTGCAGGATCACGCGGTAAGCCGCGCCGCGGCGAGCAACCGTCGCCGAAATCGCCGACCGGTTACTGCCGCCGGAGTCACGGAACGGCAGCCAGCACGGGGCCGCCACGGTCTCCACACCGGTCACGAAGATGCCGTTGGTGAACGTGTGGTGCGGAAGGTGGAAGCGCATCAGCGTGCGGATCTGCTCGCCCAGCGCCCGGCAGTTGTCGGCGACGGCACCGTAAATGTCAATGTCGAGGAGCGCCGTGTCCAAGGTGAGCTGGGTGTCACCTTCGTCAGCGGCCCGCTGTACGTGAATCAGCGGGGCTTCGAACTGCCAGTTCCGGGGGAGGGTGGGGTCCATCCACACCTTGTTGGTACTGCCGATCTGGTCTTGGAGCCAGTGCCCGATGAGTATTTCAGCGTCGGCGTAGTCAGGCATCAGCGACCCGCCGCCCGCAGCGCTCGCCGCATGATGTGCAAGGCGGGCGTGCCGGGATGGTTGACCCGTTTCACTGGGTGCCGTGCGCCCGGCCAGTGAAGGGCTTGCGCGTTCTTCGGTTCGATGACGTGCGGCTGGGTGCCGTGCTCCAGGATCAGCGCCTTCGGGTCGTCATTGACGACTTGCACGGCAGCCATACCCCTGATGCGGGTGCGCTCGGTGCGGAAGGCCCGGCCGTAGTCGCCGCTGACCTTATGAGGCTCGTAAATCTCGAGCGCCAGATCGATGACCCGGTCGGCGCGGCGCTCCAGTTCACGGTAGATCGAATTCGAGCGGCCGGCCTCACGGATACCACGGGTGTTCGGCCGGAACGTAACGCGGACACTGCCCACTTCGCACCCCCGGTTCCAAGTTGCGAAGACGGTGTGAAGCAGAATGTGAAGCTTGGCGCGCAGCTACCAGTAGCGGGGGTCGTCGTAACGCGGGTCGGCGGTCGGGAAACTCCAGGTGGGCGCAACAATTTCGATACCGTAGTCCGAGGTGCCCCCGGCGGCATTGTTGGCATCGGCGAGATCACCGAGCATGGCGTCAGCCCGGCGTTCCATGTCGTTGGCCCGCTGCAGCGACGCGGCGTCGTTGGGCCAGCTGCGTTCCACCCAGGCGGCGGCCAGCAGTGCAGCGACGGCGCGGGCCAGGTCGTGCATGCTGTCGCGCATCGGTGAGACGCGGGCAGCAACCCAAGCGACCGCGTCAACGATCAGCGCGTCCACGGCCACCCCTGACGGTGTGGTGGTGTGGTCGAACGTGAACTGGTAGATGTCCTGGCTGTTCACCACTGACGTGAGTGACCGTGCGAGGGTGCGGTGGGGCACGTATGTGGCGACCCGTGTCCGGGACGGTGTCCACTCCGGGCCGCCTGCAGCCGGCGACGGAACCACCCAGATCTCGATGTCTTCGGCACCGACACCTGTGCCCATCACTTGCCAGGACAGCACCCACCTGCGGGGTTGATCAAACACCACCGGATCAGCGGTGAGTCGCCGGGTCGGTTCGCCAGTGTCCGGGTCGGCGCCGAGCGGGCCTGGAGTGACTGGCACGCCGCTGCTGGTGCCGTCGGGCCGGTGCACCGTCAGCGTCCCCGTCGTGTCCACCCCGGCGGGGGTGACATCGAGGTACGGCTGGTCGACGTCACCGACGGACAGATCCGACACCTGGTCACCTCTTTCAGGTGCGGTGGGTGAGCCCACCAGAGAGACGGGACCTGTTACTGCCCGAGCGGTACCGGCCGGGGGTGACGAACACCCCGGTCCGCACGAGCGGTGTCGGAATACTCGCGACCGCCATAACCGTGGCCGGGCTGACCGTCCGGTCCGCCTGACCGATCACCGTGGGGCTCGCGATCGCCGCGACACCCGCCACCGTGGTCAGAGTGACGACCGTTTCGGTACGCACCGACGGCGCCGGGATTGCCGCCGCAGCCTGCACCGTTGCCGGCGAAACCGTGGTGGTTGAGCCCGCCGACACGGCCGGGGTGGGGATCGCGGTGGATGCGATAACTGTTGCCGGTGTGCGGGTGGCGATCGAGGTGGCCTGCACTGCTGGTGCCGGGATTGCCGTGACCGCACCCACTGTGGCGGGGGAGCGGGTGGCGCTCGTCCCGGCCTGAACAGTGGGTGCGGGGATCGCGGCAACCGCAGCGACGGTCGCGGGTGACCGGGTGACACTCGAGGTGACCTGCACCGTCGGGCTGGGGATGGCCGCGACCGCGGCAACCGTGCTCGGGCTGCGGCTGGCCGACGACGATGCGATGACCGTGGGCGTCGGGATCGACGCGACGGCCTGCACGGTGCCGGGCGTGACGTCGTCGTACCAGTCCACCGGGGTCGGCTGAACCAACCCGGACATGAGCGTGCTGGGTGGCGCGCCCATGTCGACCAGCATGTTGATCGTGGCCTGCTGCAGCACCAGTGAGGTGTTGTCGCTGCCGACCTGCCAGGTATTCGCCGAGTCCAGCGCCAGCGCGTAGTTGACCGTGCCCGCCGAGAACACGAGCGCCCCGCTGCCGCCGGGGTAGACCGACAACCTGTGTGTTGCCGTGCCCGCCTGGTCGTAGACATCGCCGGCGTCCACCAGCAACTGCCCGAACGCCACCGAGTAGGTGACGTCCGAAAGGTATCTGGCGCGGGGGTGGGCGGGTGCCATGTAGTTCGCGGCGGTGGTGCTCACTCCGAGCGGTCCCCAGCAGTTCCACTCGAAACCGAGCACCTCAGCGGGCGACGACCATGACCCGCTGGACAGTTCGGCCACCGACGTGTGACGCCAGAACGGCTGTGCCGTGTACCCGCCAGCGACGGGTGCGACCAGGCTTTTGAAGTTTGGCCCGTTCACGCAGAAGATCGACCCGAGCAGCGTGTTCTCCGGGGCGTTGCCGCCCTTGCCGGTGCCGTCCGGGTCACGCCACGCGCCAGTCCACTCCGGGCGGGTGCTGCCACGTCCCTGGATGGTCGACTTCTGGCACTCCTGCACGCGCGGGCGGCCCTGGCTGTCCGGCACTGAGCCGACGGTCCGCCAGAACACGTCATTGCCGCTGGAGAAAAACAGCGACACCCCGGCGTCGCGGGCGGCTTCCCACCCGGAGCGCATCTTGTCGCTCCAGTACTCGTTGTGGCCAACCGCAACCGCCACCGATACGCCGCCGTGTGTGCTGCCGTTACCGCGCAGGTGCAGGCCGGTCGGGTCTGCGCTGGCGTCGATGCAGCCGTAGTACTTGAGGTCGTGCCCGTTCCGCTCCAAAAACCTGATCATCGGGTACTCGGCGGTGAACAGGTTCGACCATTTGACCTGCCCGTAGCTGCGGCCGGCGTCGGCGGCGCCCCTGTTGACCATGGGGCGGTTCCAGCTGACGAACCGCGCGCAGTCCGAGTTGTACTGGTCGACGAGCGTGCCCGTGTACAGCGAGTTGCCGCCGTACTGGCCGCTGCCGAGTCCGCCCCACGCGTTGTAGGCCAGCCACGTTGAGTCGCTGGGCATCAGCATCAGGTCGGCCTGGCGGGCGTCGTCCCGGACGATGCACATCACGTGCGATGCGCCACCACCCGTGCGGGCCAGCCGCAGGATGTAGATTCCGCTCGGCGCCCAGGCCGGTGGCGTCCACGTGAGCGTGGTCGCCCAGCCCGAGCAGTCCGCTGAGATGAGCGTCGTGGACGGGTCCGCGTTGGCCGGGGCCGGCTGTGTCTTGCTCGCGGCGAGCTGCCCCGACGTGGGGGTGATGGTGCCGTAGCTTCGTGCGCCGTCGCCGCCGTACCAGCCGAGCCTGAAAATCTCGCCCGACCAGTCGGCACTCACCGAGCCGATTTTGAACTGGGCGGTCTCGGTCTTGTCGATGCTCAGGCCGTCGCAGAAACCCTGCAAATCCGGGTGCCCACCTAGGTTCGGCGACACCAGATCCCAGGTGGCGCGCGGCGTGCCCGTAAGCAGGTTCTCCGCCGCCACGATCGTCGGCCCGTACGCGACCGTGACCGTTGCTGTCGTCGAGCCGCCGTGCGTCGCCGACACCGTGGCCCGGACTGTCGCCACGCCTGATCCCGCAGGCGCGGTGTACAGGGGCATCGCGGTGTTGGCGTTCGCGAGCGACCCGGCCCCGGAGATGACCTCCCACGACCAGCCCGAAATCGACTGCCCGCCCGGCGGGGTAGCCGGCACGTCGAGCAGCACCGACTGTCCTGCGATCACTGGACGCGCCAGGCCGTTGCTGACGGTCGGCGGGACACCACCCACGGCAGGAGCCGGGATGCTGGCGACCGCCGTGACAGTGGCGGGGGAGACCAGGCCGGAGCCGGACGTCGAGAACGCAACCGGAGCCGACCACGCCGACCAGTTGCCCGCCGCGTCTCGCGCCCGAACCCGCGCCGAGTAGCCGGACGACGCGGTCAGGCCGGTCACCGACTGGCTGGTGCTCGCAGTCGTGAACGTGCGGACGTTCCCAGCCACAGGGGCCGGGATAGACGCGACCGCAGCAACCGTTGCTGGGGTGCGCGAGGCGCTGGCCCCGACGGTCGGCGCCGGAATCGACACCGTGGCCGCCACCGTGCCAGGTGAACGCGAGGCGTTGCCAGAGGTGGACACCGTCGGCGTGGGGATGCTCGCGGTGGCCGCCACCGTTGCCGGGGCCACCGCCGCAGTGAACGTCACCGTGGAGCTGTACGCCGACCAGTTCCCGGCCGCATCCCTGGCTCGCACCCGCACCGTGTAGGAGCCGCCCGGCGTGAGTCCGGTGACCGGCGTGCTCGTGACGTTGCCGACGGGAACGGTCCAGGTCGCCACGCCGCCCCCTTAGGGTCCGGTGACCTCAACCTCGTAGCCGGTCACCCCGACCGCATCCGTCGACGCCGTCCACGACACCGTGGCGGTGGTCGCACCGATCGCTGTCACCTGCAACCCGGTCGGGACCGTCGGCGCGGTCGTGTCGCCGGCTGGAACGGTGATTGACCAGACCGCCCACTCACGCGAGGAGCTCGCCCCGTACGTGCCCGCCGGAGTCAGCGACGTCGAGCCGTACGCGTCGACGTAGGCGACCGACACGTACGCGCCGTCAGTGACCGTGTCACCCGGCACCGTCGCGTCGTAGTCCTCCACGGAGGGTGTCGTCCACGTCGAGTTGTAGGCGGGGGTGGGATCGTTTGCGGCGACCACACCGGAGATCGCGGCGAACACCGACTGGCCGACCGTGATCCCCGACAGGGTGGGCGCAGTGTTCGTGCCGGCCGCCGACGTGCCCACGCCCCACGCGGAACCAGCCGGGAACTCGTACACCAACCAGGCCAGTGGGTAGTTGCCGTTCGACCGAGTCACCACCACCGACGACTCACCAGCCGTCGCCGTCTTCGTGGCGACGCTGAGCTCAGTGTTGTTGACCGGCTGCAGACGTTCCGTCCACGCGCCCGGCCACGACTGGACGATCGGGCCACCCGACACCACAACCAGGAGACCGCCTGCCGCAGCGGGCGTGAAGTTGATCGTCGCGTCGTTGACGCCAGGGGTGCGATTCGCGATGCCCACCGTCCGGTTGATCCATTCGGGCATCGGCTAGGGCGTCCAGTCGACCGTGGCCACGCCCGACGCACTCCAAGCGATCCCGAAAGTCCCCGCCGACGTCGATGCGGCCGTGATGAAGTCGACCAGCAGGATCAGGGCGTCAGCGGTCGGGGACGTCAGCGCATCCGCGTAGATCACGGCGGCCATCGCGTTCGACAGGGTGGTCCCAGAAACGCTGACATCGTTCATGTCCCACATCATCGTGCCCGCAGGCGAGATGGTGAGGGTGGGCGCCGTGCTCGTGCCACCCGCAGCAGCGGCGGACAGCAGTACCCCGCCGGCCGCCCAGCCCGTGCCGGACACCTCGTTCGCGGACAGGTTCGCCCACGACGTGTTGGTGTCGAAGGCCGGTGTGCTGGCATCAGACAGCAGCGCGATCTTGTGGGTGGCCAGGGTGAGGTCCAAGCCGACGTTGGTGGCGTCGAACTCGTCGACCATGTTCTGGGTGAACCACCCGGATGCGGTGATCGCCACGGTCAGGCCCCCTGTCCAGCAATGAACATGGCGCCGCCGCGCTGCCGCCGATGCGCCTTCCGAGCTGAGATGAGCGCGTCCGTCGCGGCCTGGTAGGCGGCGAGGGTGCCATCGCCGGGGTCACCGAGGTAAGCGGCCTGCGCGGCGATGTACTGCTCACTGGCGTCCGCGATGCGCTGGCTCATGTAGTCCGACACGCGCTTCGAGTCGTCCCCGTTCGGCCCCGCCGGCGGGTTCTCCGCAACCAGCGCGGTTACCGCCTCGTGCTTGTACGGGAAGTGTTCGTCGGGGTCGGCAAGCCGCCCGGCGCGAATCAGCGCCTGGGCTTGGACCACCGCATCCTGATAGGACTGCGGGTTATTGCCGGTCATTGGTTCTCCTCACCCGGACGGCGCGGACAGTGGCGGGCCGAACCGTCGCATCAACGCGGTCGCCCTTGGCGTGTTCAGTGGTGGTGGTCCCGGCCTCGTCGGTGGTGGCCTTCCACGGCACCCCGGTCTCCGGATGCTGGCGGCCTTCCCGGACGGTCGAGCCGGACCGGCGGGAGATAATCCCGATGCCCAACAGCCGGTCACGGTACGGATTCGACACGGCAACCCCCTTGGTGGCAGTCCCTACACTCGGAAACCCGACCGGAGGGCAGCGCGTTGGCGGACAAGCTGCAGAAAGCGCGGGCACAACGGCCCGCAATCACCGTTCACATGGCACCGCCCGAGCCCGCGGGGGAACGGTCCCGCTGGGTGGAATGGCTGAGCCTCACCATCGCCGTCGCCGCCATGGCAGTCGCCGGCATGACCTACCTCGATCAGCGGGACGTCAACTCGATCACCGAGGCACGCAACGAACGCCGGTACGCAGACCGGGTTGCGTGGTGGACGGAGGGCAGCTCGACTATCCTCCACGGCCCCAACGAGACCGTGCTGATGCTGCAGAACCGCACACCCACCCCCGTACGCGGGGTGGTCATCGAAATTTCCCTGATCACTGCAGGTGAGTCCGGCGTCAAACCCACATCGGAGCGAAGCGGGATATCCGGACCGGACGTGCCGCCCTGCAAAATCTTGCGGGTTCCTCTCCGAACTCGCGGCGACGACACCTTCTTCATCCCGAGGGCGGTGCACTTCGTTGACAGCGAGGGCCGCGGCTGGCGCAGAGACGACAACGGCGCGCTGTCCGCCGAAGACCCTCCTGACGCCTCGTTCACGGCGGATGGCCCCGTCTTCACAAAAATCTGGGGATTCGTCGCTGCGGGAGAGTCACCCGCCGAGGACTGCACGGACGCTTGAGGCGCGGGCCGGCCACCCGTCCCAGAGACCGGCCCGCGGGTTCAGGATTTCTGCTGCTCGGCCAGCTTGATCAGGTCGGCCTTGTCCACGGACTGAACGTCCTCGTACCGGCTCCCGCGAGAGACCAGGTACTCGACCCACACCGCCTGGGACGCCCGGCCATCCGGGGCCTTGCCGCCGAGCTCGGCCAGCTTCGCCTTGGCGGCGGCCCGCTTGGCGTCCACCTCGCTGGCGTTCGACGCTTCCCGCGGCGACTCTGCGGCCTTGTCGATGCCACTCTCGGCGCGAACCGCAGAAGCCACCTCGGCCGACACGTCAGAGGCAGGCGTGCCCGGCTCCTGGGCCGGCTTGCCCTGAAGGCTCTCCGTCGTCACCGAGTCCAGGCCGCGGGCCGGGTCCTGCGGCACGGACGCGTTCGGGGCGATCGGCTCCTCACCCGGCTCCGCCACAAACCCGCCCTCGAGCAGGAACTCCAGCCGCTTCGGGTCCACGCCGTCGGGCAGGAACGCACCCTTGTACAGCAGGTGCGTGGCGGTGACTCCGCTGTGATCGGTGACCGGCACGTGCGCGCACTCGGCGATCACCTGGTAGCGGGCGCCCATCAGGCGGTCCCGGTGCCGGTCAGCTTCACACCGGCGAGCGGGTCGGTGATGACCGGGACGGTGATGCGCCGGCCCCACATGTGCCACACGTCGCGTTCGGGCACCCGACGGGTCTGGACCTGGATGCCGTTCTCGGCGGTCGCGTAGCCGGGGTCGAGGTTCGCCTCATCGGCCATACCGCCGATCGCGCGGGAGTCGAACACCCACACGTCGTCGGTGCCGCCGGGCATGTTCGCGATCGGCGTGGTGAGCACCTTCAGGCCGGCGATCCGGTCGATGACACCGCCGTACACCGGGTTGTCGGTCGTCTCCCGCTTCCGCAGCGTGGCGATCTTGTCGTCGGACGCCAGGTACGCGTACTTCGCGTCGGTGATCAGGATCGTGTCTGCCCGGTAGCCCATCTCCCGGCCGGCGACCCGCGCCTTGCCCTTCTCGACGTCGAGGAGCATCTTCGGCGTGGTGCCGGTCCAGTCCGACGCCGTCAGGGTGTCGGTGACCGCCGACGCGAACGCGGCAATCGCCAGCCGGTCGATCTTCTGGGTGACGGTGTTCGACAGCACCCGCAGCGCCCAGTCGACGGCGTTGCCCATCGGGATCGACCGCTTGATGCGCTCGTCGGTGAGCTCGGTCGCCTGACCCCACTTCGACACGGCGGCGAGGGCGGCCGTGCCGGACTGCGGCAGCGCCCGCGGGTACTCGCTGCCCGGACCGACTGCGGTGACGCTGCGGTTGGTGAACAGCGGCTGGTCGTTGATCTCGTACTGGACGGCGCCGCCGCTGGTACGGAACCGGGCCGGCAGCAGCTCGTCGGCGATGAACCCGATGTCATCGAGCGCCTTCAGGCGGCGCTCGATCAGTGCCGGGTTGGCGAGTAGCCGGTTGATGGTGAGCAGGTCACCCGACAGAGTTGCCGGGGCCGGCGGATAGGTCTGGAGAGGCATCAGCCTGTCCCCTTTCGCCCTGCGTTGGGCATGAAAAACCCCGCACGCAGGGCGCCGGGGAAAGGTCTGGTGAGGTGGTGCTATTCAGTTGTGCCGGGCGGTCGGGATGCTGGTCAGCACTCCATCCAGGTGACCAGGGCGCCGTCTGCGGCGGTGGTCATGGCGATGCCGATGTTGCCGAGCCCGGCCGCCGCCGAGGCGACGGTGCCGTTCGCGGCGGCGTTCACCCGCGCGGCGGCGGTGATCGCACCGGACGCGACGGAGATGTGGACCTGGCCGCGGCCGTGGTAGGTGACGTTCGTGCCGGATCCGGCGTCGTGGGCGGCGGTGCCGACGACTGCGTTCGAGTCGGCGGCGGCGTGCGCGACGGTGCCGTTCCCGGACACCATCAGCTGCCGGCCGCCGGTGACGGCTCCTGAGGTGACGCCGGTGATCGCGTCACCGGGCATGTACAGCGGGGCGTAGTCAGCCATCAGGCACCTGCCTTCTCGCCGAACAGGCGGGCGTACTCGGCGTCGTCGAATGACGCGCCACCGGTCGGTTCCGGGCCGCCGGCCGTGCCGGACGCGGCGACCGGAACAGCGGTGCCGGGGGCGATGGACGCGAGAACGCGGGTGATCGCGCCGGGCGCCTCGTCGTAGTCGGTTTCCCACTGCGCCTTGTCAGCGGGCTTGATCTTGCCGTCCTTGACCGCAGCGTCGATCACACTGGCCTTGACGGTGGCAGCCTGCTCGGCCTTCGCCGAGGCGAGCTCGTCCGACATCGTCTTCACCTGGGACGCCAGAACCTGGACTTCCTTGGCGAGCTCCGTCTTCTCCTGTTCGGCCTTCTGCGCCTTCTCGGTAGCGGCAGCCGACGCGGCAACCATCTCCGGCGTCGGTTCGGGGGTGATGTTCTCGGCCTCGGTCAGCCGCGCCGCGTACGCCGTGAGCACGGCATCCTGGTCGGCGTCGTCGGACAGGCCGAGCCGCGAGCGGTGTGCGCTCAGATCGGTGGTGGACACAGGGTCCTCCTCCTTCGGTTCGGGGTTAACGTGCTCCGGCTCGGCGGCCGGGAGAATGGGCGCCGGATCGTCCGGCGAGGGAGCGGCGGGCTCGGATGCTTTGACCTTCTGGTTCGGCGTGTGCCCGAAGTGCTCGCGGTACCAGTCGGAGGCGATCCGTTTCGCTTTGCCGGGGTTCCCGACGTGCTTGGCGATCAGCCGGTACAGGGTGGTCCACGGATGCTTCGCGCCCGCCCACCGCTTCAGGCCTTCACCCAGCCAGTACCGCTTCAACTGGTCGTCGTCACCGGCCGCTGCGGCGACGGGCTCGCTGTCGAGGTCGTCGGGTTCGCTGATCAGCGGGATGTCGACGCGTTCGCCGGCGAACGCCAGCCGCAGCCGGTCGAACCGGACCGGGCCGACCTTCTCTGCCAGCTTCCCGACCTGGGTCAGGTCGCTGGTGTAGGCGGCTGTCATGTGGGCGTGCCACGGCCGGTGCTGTTCGGGCATCGGCACCGACCACAGCGCCTCGGACACGAGGGTGTGGACGGCGTCGAGGAGGTCACCGGACAGGCCCCATACGAGGCAGGTGTCCCGGTCGGGTTCCGCATTGCCGGGGTTGAACACGTTGACCGAGAACAGGTCGGCGCCGATGACGGGCAGCCCGTTCGCGGCGGTGGATACCGCGTCGATGACGTCCTGCTGGCCCTGCACACCGAGGTCGGCGGCCTCACCGAGGTAGGCGAGGGTGACGTGCAAGGCGTCAGCGGGTTCGCCGCCGTTGACGGCGATCCGTTCGGCGTCCTCAGCGGTGGGGATCAGGGCGACCATCGCGCCCGTGTGCTCGACGGCCTCGGCGGCGAGGATCGTGACCTGCACATGCTCCGCGCCGTCCGGAACCACAGCATCGGCGGCGGCAACACCGAGCATCGCAGGTAGGTCGTTGAGCCGGCGGATCGTCTTCACCGCGGGCGGGGTGACGCCGAGCAGTGCCACGGCGGTCAGGACGAACTTGTGCTTGTGGCCGCTTCCGCAGGTGTGGTTGTAGTTGCCCTCGATCGACCGGGACGGGTAGGCGGCGGCCTGCACAGAATGCAGCCACGGCAGGGTCACCTGGTCGCCGACGAGGGTGTGGCCGCCGTCGGTGAGGCGAAGGTTCTCGAAGTAGCCCATCGCCGGTTCGCCGTCGAAACGCTTGTCGATGTGGCCGAGCTTGATGACAGGCTTCTCGACAGCGGGGCAGGACTGTGCTTCGACGGCGGCGGCCAGATCTTCAGGTGTCGGGTTCCACGACCCGGACATGGTGGCCCAGTTGCCGGTCTTGACCAGTTCAACGCCTTCACGGCGGGCGAGTTCGATATCAGGCATCGCTCACCGCCTCAGACCCGTTCCGGCCAGTGCCACGTGCCACCCGGCCAATTGCCGGGCCCGGCCTCGTTGTTCGCGCCGCCACCCTCGCCGGTGTAGTAGCAGTCCTGGTTGAGGAAAACACCCGTCGGGTTCATCACGAACAGATCGACCGTTGTGTCGTTCTTGACGGCGGTGATGACCGCCGCGCGGCACTCCGACTTGAACGCCTGGGTCCCATCCGGGCGGACAGGGCTGCCGTGGGAAACGTAGTGCACAATGCGGCCGACGCTGGGCTTCTGGAACTCCACACCGGCCTCCTTTCGGAAGTCGGGTCGTGGTGTACCGGCTAAAGTCGGCGTGAAGTGGAAGCACGCCCGCTGAACCACAGGGCGGGAGGTCCGGTTCGAGTCCGCCTCCGCGTGCGGCTTTCTAGGAGTGGTGTAACCCGGTCGGCTTGCCGCAGCGCTGGCCGGGGCTTCTCACCACACGGGTTGCACAAAGCCTCTGCAACGGCCTCGTCCGTCGCAGGCGCGGAACGAACCGCCGCCCGGATAGTCGACAAGCGCATCCCGCAAGGTCACGTACGACTGCTTGCTCACTTCCCGGCAGGGGCTGCAGGTCGCTCGGTCCAGGGTTTCGTTCGAGCGGTAGGACCGGGCTGGATGTTCTTCAAGGACAGCCAGGCGGCCAGCAAACTGGCCGGCCGATAGCAGCGAGCCGATGTTGTCGCCGACCAGCCCATTCACCGACGTACCGAGCTCGGTGAGGTGCCGTTCAACTTCGTCCCGTACCTCCTGCGGGCCGACGCCGGCGAGCTGCAGCCCGGTTCGGGCGGCTCCGGACGCGTACCCGGCGGCGATGATCCGGGCAACCGCGTCCGCGTGCTGAACGACGCGGTCCGCGCCGGGCTGGTCCGGTGCGGTGATGTCGGTGCCCTGCGCGGCGGCTTCCGCCACCACCCCTGCGGCGGCGTCCGCGGCGAGGTCGGTGCCCGACTTGCGCAGCGGCACCGCAAGCGCGGCGACCACACCTGCTGAAACCTGCAGTTGGCCGAGCAGCGCCAGGTCCCCGACGTCGACAGCCGCACGCGCCTGATCGGCCAGCTCGGCAACCATCGGTGCGGCGAGTTTCGGCCAGCGCCGCAACAGGCGAGCCTTGACCGCATCCCACTGCTGCTGGATGCGGGCCGCCGCGTCTTCGTCGTCACCGAACAGGGACGGCTGGTTCTGCTTCCGCCGACGCGGCGACCGGGGCCGGGCCGCAGCAGCAACCTTGCCGACGTCGGATTCCAGCTCAGGATTGTCGTCCTTCGGCAGGTCCACACCCGGCGCCGTGGCCTTCGGTTTCGCCATGCCCTCGCGTTCCGGGAGCCGCCACTCGCGGCGGATCCACGCCTCAAGGGCAGGGTCCGCCGCGAGCCCCCCGGAGGCAAGCAGCATCTGCAGCGCTTCGGCCGTGACTTCCCGGCGGGAGCCGACGCCGGACACCACGATGCGGGGGACGGGTTCGTCTTCGCCCCAATTCCAGTCGACGATCCGCGCGGCGATCTGCCGGGTGGCGACGTCGGCAACGAACTCGGCCTCAGCTTCGAGGGCGAGGAGCAGGGCGTCGACGAACACACTGGCGGTGGCGCGGGAGCCGTGCGGGGTTTCGCCGAGCTCGAACGCGTTCATCAACGCCGACGCGGCGCACTGCTGATCGAGCCAGCGCAGGAACTCCTGCGTAGGTGGCAGGCTGCCGGTGATCCCGAGGATTTTCATGACGAAGCCGGGCGGGGTCGCAGCACCGGCGGAGATGCCGGCGCGGGCGGCCTGCGCAACTTCGGCGGCCTCACCCATCTGCGCCTGCGTCGGGTTCGTGCCGGGCAGCGCTTCGAGGACGGGGACGCCGGCGGACCAGCGGACGTTGGCGACGGCGAACGCCCGCCGAACCTCCTCCTTGATCAGCCACGAAGCATATGAAGGACGAAGGAGGGACGTGCCCGCCCAGTTCGAGCCCTCACGCTCACGCGCGTACCAGGCCAGGTTATTCGCCGGCATCTGCGGCGTGTGCAGGTTCGCCAGGCCGTCCTGGGTGGCGCCGGTCAGCAGGCCGGTTTTCCCGTCGGTGTGGATGTGGGAGATCGTCCACTGCGGGCGCTCCCACAACCCGGCCAGCCGCGCCGTACCGTCCGACACGTCGGCTTCGAGTTCGAACGCGGAGAACCCGAACGGCACCATGCGGAACACCGACCGCAAGTGGTCACCCCACGACACCCCGCGCAAACGGGCAGGACCGGGCGTCTCGTCCCGGCCCTTGATAGGCAGGCCGAGGCCGTCAGCGACCGCCGCGACCACCGGGGGGCGGCAGCCCGCCGGGTCCAGCTGCCACTGGGCGCGCAGCAGGTTCAGAATCCATCCCTGCTGAATGCTGGACAGCTTCGGGTCGCGGCGCATCTTCGAATACACCGGGATGCTCAGCGGGAACGTCAGATCCGGGACGTGCTCGAGAACGTCCAGGTACAGCGACGCGTAGCTGTCGTTGCCGAGGCGGTACGGGTCGACGTAGCCACGCGTGCTGGTCGGGGCGGTCACGGGACCACCACCTCAATCACATCGCCGCGCTCATCAGATCAACTTCACCGGGCGCTTGCACGCGGCGGGGGTACTGGATGCCGTTCGGCCGGCGCCACGCGCCCTCAGTCGTCCGCACGATGTACCTCAGCGCATCCACGCTGTGATCCGCATCCTTGATCGGGGCATCCACGCCCTGCTTGGCGAGCTTCGGATCCCACGAATACGACGGCAACTCGTCCAGCAGCGCCTTACACGAACGGTGCACCCGCAACTTGCCGGCCGCCATCACCGACGACACCGTGCGGATCCCATCGAGCACCGCGTTGTCGGCCGGTGTGGGGGAGATGCCGTCGCGCTGCAACTGCTGCATGAACGAAGCCGCCGACGGGTCCACAACCACCGACTCGGGCTGCACACCGCACCCGGCAAGCCAGGTACGCAGCCGCAGCGAATACTCCGCGTCGGTCAACTGGCGCAAGGTCAGCTTCGCGTCGTACCGGAACTCCGACGCCACGTACAGGGTTTGCGAGGCGTCCATGCCGACCAGCAGCGCCGAGAACGCGTTCGACGTGCCGTAGTCGATACCGACACCGAGCCACCGCCAGATCGGCGGGACCTCGTCGATGACGTACCGGTCGGCGTCCCACATGTCGTAGATGGCGCCTTCGGCCATGCACCACTCGCCGAGCACGAACCGCCGGTAGAAGACTCCGACGTTCTCGGCTTTGATCGCCGCCACGTACTCCGGGGTGAGGGCCGGGTTGTCGTCGAGGGTGAAGTGGAAGTGCGCCAGGTCCAGTTCGCCGGCGCGGAGGATGAAGTTCTTCCGCAGCCAGTGGCCGGGCCCGTCCGGGTTCGTCGTCAGCAAAGCTTTCGCACCTGGCACCGACAGGCGGGCCAGCATCTGCGAGAAGAAGCCCTCCGGCACCAGGGTCGCCTCATCAAGCAACGCCAGGCAGGCCGTGAGGCCACGCAGCCGACCCTCCGCGCGGGCATCCGACGCACCGATCAGATGCACGGTGCGGCCGAGGATGGTTGCGGTGGGCGCGCCGCGGGTGTGATGCACGTGGTCGGCGATCGGCCCGAACAGCGCCGGGTCCTGCATCGGTTCGAGAATGTTGCGTTCGATCGTCTGCAGCGTGCGCCCGCAAATCAGCACCAGCCCTGTCTGCGGCGCCCGCGACAGGTGGATCAGGAACGCCACCAGCGACCCGATGGTCTTCCCGCTGCGCACCGCACCCGACCACAGGGTCACGCGGGCATCAAACGACGCGGCGATCGACAGCACCTGCTTGCGGGACATCGGCAGGTGGTCGAGATTCACTGGCTCGCTTCCCGCGCGGCCTGCCCGATCGCCTCCGCCAGATCACCCAGCATCGAGCGGGCGCCCTCGTCGCCGCGGTCGGCGTCCAACTTCTCAAGTTCAGCGTGCCGCTGCAGGCTGATACCGATCGCCACGTACGCCTCTTTCGCCTCCTTCAGCGGAGGCAGGTCAAGGGTGACGAGTTCGGGGCCGTCGCTGCCGCGCTCGTAGTACGTGTACTTCGACCAGGCGCGTTCCCGGAAACGGGCCACGTCGTCGAGCAGGTCAGAAGCGATCTGCGCCCGCCGGGAGCGGTTGTCCGCTACGACCGCACGGGTGGCGTTTTCGGTCTGTGTCCGGGAGAACGCGTCCTTGATGCCGGCTTCGTTGGCGAGTTTGCCGACGGTGGGGGCGCTTACGCCGTGGTCTCGGCCGATCTGGGCGCGGCTCTTGGTGCCGGCTTTGATGTCGGCGAGGATCGCGGCGCGTTTATCGTCGGGGATGCGGGGCGGCACACATTCACCCCGCATATCTACGCAGTGTTACTGGCGGATGGTGTCGGCCCGAGGATCTCGGCTCTTCGGTGACTGTGTGTTGCTGGGGTGGCCCGCAGGTTGGGGTCTGCGGGCCACGTTCTCAGCGGCCGGCCTCGTCCTCGACAGGTTCGGTCGGCACGTCGGAGCCGTCGGCGTCACCGACCTGCGCGTCGGCGTCCGCAACAGCCTGCTTCAGCTCGTCGAACACGGTCTGCGCGTCCGGGGTCAGGTTGCCCTGAGCGGCGGCGAGCTGGTCGAGCTTGGCGTTGACGTCGTCCCGGAAGTCGACGAACGCGTTCTTCAGTTCGGTGAGCTGCTCTGCGGCGGTAGCCATGGTGTCCTCCAGGTTGGTGATGCCGAGGTATCGGCGAATCCGGGTGCGCATGCGGCCTCCCTATGCGGGGCCGGTGTGGTCGGTGACGAGCCGGCAGATCAGGGCGCGCAGGTCCCGCGACAGTGACAGCGGAGCCCAGTGAGAATTCCCGTTGATCACAAGATGTCCGCGGTCGCACACGTCGGCGCCGCGCAGCAGGTACGCGTCGGCGAGCCAGTCCAGGCTGAACGGCATCTCGTCCGGGTCAGCCGGGATCACCGTCACCTCGCTGCTGCAGGAGTTGTTCGATGCGGTCGAGGCGGTCACAGACGTTGTGGTCGTCTCCGGCTTCGGCGGCCTCTGCGGCACCCCAGGATGTCCAGGCTTGGGTGGCGAGGCTGAGCAGGATCACGAAGAGGACACTGTCGGACCACCACAGCAGTGCGGGGATCGCAAGTAGGACGCAGGCGGCGGTGGCGCTGCGGTGGATCCACACTCGGCGGCGCATCCCGGCTCCGTTCCCCGGACATGCGAAAAGCCCGCCGAACCGGGAAGGCTCTGGCGGGCTGTGAAGACAGTGGTGCTGGCTGTATGCATACCAGCCGGGACAGGTCGCGGCAAGTTTCAGCCCGGCGTGTTTTGCCTGCGCCGCATGGTTGCTGCTGCGGCGAGGACTTGCCCGGCGAGGTAGGTGCGTTCCCGGCCGCGCATCTTGAACCGGGGTAGCAGGGGTTCGCCGGGCTGTTCGGGGTGGTCGAGGCACGCCCAGTTCCGGATGCGTTGCACGGGCACGTTGATGAGCTCGGCGGCCTGGGCGGTGGTGAGTTCCCGGTCCGGGTCGACGATGTCCGGCTTGTCGAGCATCCAGTCTTCGCCGAACGCCGCGGCGGTCGCGTCGAGTTCGTCACAGGCGTCCACGTCGAGGGCGCGGAGCCGTGCCCTGTACATGCCGGCGACGCGGCGGGCGCGGTCGAGGGCGGTGTCGGCGGGGTTGGGCCACCGGCCGCGGCGTGGCTGGTTGTTGTAGGCCGGGTTCATGCAGCCACCTGCACCAGCTGGTCGCTGTCTTGGCCGGGCCACATCAAGTGCTGCTGGTAGTGCTCGTAGTCGGCGTACGGGCGGACGGCGCCGCAAGCCTCGCAGTGGACGTCCATGGGGTCGCCGTCGTGGGTGGGTTCGGACCGCCATAGGGGTCCGGGGAGGTCGCGGACGGGCCGGGCGTCGCAGGCCCAGCATTCGCCGGGCACGTAGAAGGTTCGGGTGGTGCGGCCCAGGGTGGCTCGCGCCCGGCTGTGGAGGCGCTGCAGGTGCTGCACGGCCTCCCACCCGTACCTGTCGGCGGGTTCGTCTTCGATGCCGGCCGGGTGGACGACGGTGGCTGCCAGCCGGGACAGGTGCCGTAGCCGTGGGGCGATGAGGTTGATGGCGCGTTGCAGGGCGGCGCCGCCGCGCAGGCGTGGCTGGGGGAGCGGGTGGCTGCGGGTGGTGGCCCATGCGGGTTGGGGGAGGAGCATGCCGTGGTTGAGGGCGTGCGCAGCCCGTAGTTCGCCTTCCCAGGTGGTGGCTGCGTGCACGATCTCGGCCTGCAGTGCTTCGACGTGGCCGGCGAGCAGCATCGGGCTTTCGTGGCCGCCGCCGGAGGTGTGTTCGCTGGGTGCCTGTGACAGGGACGCTTCGTGCAACTGGGCGAGGTCCACGTAGTCGTAGACGAGGCCGCGGATGTCGCGGTGCGCCCGGTCGAGGCAGGCGGTGCAGAACGGGTCGCTGGTTTCGGCGGCGAGCCGGGTGGCGGGGTTCCAGCCGGGGCAGCGGGCCAGGCTGTGGCAGAAGCCGGCGGTCGGCGTGTCAGCCGACGTCACGGTGTCGTTCATGCGGGTGATCCATTCCGGTCGCTGGTTCAGGTACCGTGCCGGGTGGATCACGTGGTGGTCATCTTCGGGAATGCACGGCACCGGACTTGCCCTCCGGTGCCGTTTCCGTCTCAGGGCCAGACGTCAGCCCATGGGTCGTCGAAGTCGGCGGGGGTTCGGCGCCAGCTGGCGGGCCAGGGTCGGCAGACCATCAGAACCGGAACTCCCCGGCCTCGACACCGGCGGCGAAGGCCCGCCACTCCTCCTCGGTGAACGCGAGCGGCGCCACGTCGGGATTCTTCGAGTCGCGGAGGAGGATCCGGTCGCCGTCGCGGGCCACCTCAACGCAGGTGCTGGTTCCGCAGCGGGATGACTTGAGCCAGGGAAGATCTGGGGTCACGGCGAGAGTGTGACACGAGAATCTGCCAGGTGGCAGGTTGCGACGCCCGAAGGGTGAGCGCGAGGGCGCCCGGGGGTGGACATCACCTTGAGCGGTCCATGGCTTCCGGCGGCGCGGGCGTCCCGCTAACGATACCGATCGGCAGCATGTCGGCACGGCTGAGCGATTCCGGGCCGATCACCATGTCGTCGCGCCACTTCCCGGCCTGCCGGATCGCTTTCACGCAGTGGGCGGTGCCGGCGCTGGTCGGATCCCACACCACGAAGTCGTCCGCGGCGTCGGTCATGAACAGATTCCGGTGAAAGTTGATGTGCAGCCCGTCGACCTTCAGCGCGGTGGTGCCGAGGATCTGCTCCGCCACATACGTCACCTTCCACGCCTGCCCGACTATCTCCCCCGCCTCGGCGAGCCGGTCCCGTTCGAGCAGCGAATTCCGGCCCCAGTAGTGCCGCAGGTAAGACTTCGACGGGATCACGCACCACAGCCGCACACCTTGCCGCAGTGCCACACGCGCCAGGAGCTCATCGAAGCCCTCGGCCATGCCCGACATCACGACCAGCCGGGAACCGTGCTCCAGGACCCGCTGAGCGACCCTCTCGGTGCACAGGTGCATCGCCTCCACCTGCAGGCCACGCGGGGCGGTGCGGAGGCTGCGGGAACCAGTGCCAGCCAGCACGAAGTCGCTCACGCGGCGGCTCCTCGCTGCATCCGGCGTAGGACGGGCGCGAGTTCGCCCCACGCAACATCGGACAGGTACGGCACGCCAGAACACGCGCACGGCCCCGGTGGTGTTCGTGCAGCCTTGCAGGCGGCCACACCGGTGCAGGGATGCCACTCGAACAGGTCGCCAGCCTCGTCACCGCCCGCACGGACCAGGGCCTTCGCGATTTCGATACGCAGTTGCTCGACGGTCACGGCTGTTCCTGGATGCGGTCGCCGTCCTCGGTGTAGCCACACGCCTCGCACCAGGCAGGCAGGCCGTCGCGGCGCTGGACGAGACGGTGCGGGCCAGGGCACTCCTCGGCGAGGGCGTCGGCCAGGTTGTCACGGGCCTCGGCGAACATGGCTCGGGCGGCGGCGATGTTCTCGTGGTCGGCGGTCACCGGATTAACCCCTCAGCGGCATTCATGGCTTGGCGCAGCGACTGGTACAGCGAGCACCCACAGTTCGTGCATGCGCCGAGGGTGCCTTCGAACAGAACGCGATTACCGGGGTCGATGCAGATGGGTCGCACGATCACGGCGTCGTGCCGGTCGGCGGGGCAGCCGCAAGCGCAGGCGCCCCATGTGAGGCGCTTGGGCGGGCTGTTCTGATGGTTGTTGGCTTGCATGTGGCGTTCCTTCCGAGGTTGTGGTGCAGGATGGGCGGCAGGGCAGCGGAGCGTTACCGGCGTTCCGCTGCCCGCCAACGTCAGGTCAACCAGTGGCGATGAACAACTGCGGCAGTTCGGCGAGATCCGCACGAACGTCGCCGTGCCGTTTGCGGCGGGCGGCCTCAGCTTCGACCTCAACCTGCAACTGGGCTTCGGCCTCGGCCAGCGGCGTTGTGGGCAACGTCGTCAGCGCCTTCTCCAACGCATCCTCAAGAAGGGGCACCGCCTCACCGGCCGGAATCCGGCGTGCCGCCGCACGAGCTGCCGCCATCGCCGCAGCCCGGCCGGTCAGCCCGGTACGAGAGTCGCGGCGATCGGCGGGGGCCTGCACCAAGTGGGCCCGACCATGGACGTCGATGTCCCGGCGCACCTCTTCGAGTCGCTGGCGTACCAGCGTGACCATCTGCGCCTCGTGGCTCATCGCCACGCGCACCGGGATGCCGGCAACGGTGCGGAGGAACTCCGCCTTCATCGGCTCCCAGCCGGTCAACGTGCCCGCCGCACCTTCACGGACCTTCGCGTCCAGCCAGGCCGAAGCCGCGTCGGTGTCGATCCACCGCGGGAACGTCGGGTCGAGGTCGACCAACGCCCGGTACAGCACCTTGCCGGCCTGCCAGACCACGTGAAGGTGCTGCTGGTCGGTGCCGCACTTGTCGGGATGGTAGTTGACCCAGCCCCACGGGGTGCCGTTGAGGTGACCGGAGTCGCTGATCAGGTCACGGCTGGGGAGCTGCTTAAACACTGCCTGTGTCACCTGACGGCCGTCGATCGTCAGAGTGCTCAGCTCCACGGTGGCAGTGTGAATCTCCGCGTTGTGGACGTTCAGCACGGACATCAGAAACCCTGGTCCGGGCCGGTGAAGTCAGCGAACCGGGACAGGTGCAACTGGGCTGCCACAGTCACCGTGTCCGTCGGGCCGTTGCGGTGCTTCGCCACGATGAAGTCGGCTTCACCAGCGCGTTCGTGTTCCTTGTCGTAGTAGTCCTCGCGGTGCAGCAGGATCACGATGTCGGCTTCCTGCTCGATTTCGCCCGAATCCCTCATGTCCGACAGCTGCGGCCGCTTGTCGGTGCGGGACTCCGGTCCGCGGTTGAGCTGCGCCGGAACCACCATCGTCGCTTCGAGTTCCTGGCCGAGGGTTTTCAAGTCGGCGGCGTTCCGGCCGACCTCGAGGTCCCGGCGGTCGTGTTTCTGCGTGGACCGCATCCGCTGCAGGTAGTCGACGAACACCACGCCGAGGGATCCGGCCTGCTGCCGGAAGCGGCGGGCGGCGGTGCGGATGTCGTTGACGGTGTTCGACTGGTCGTCGATCAGCAGTGGCCAGCCGGCGACTTCCTTGGATGCCCGCTTGGCTTTGTCCAGCTGGTCCGGGGTCATTCGGCCTGACGTGAACGCGGACAGGTCGATGCCGCCGACAGCGGACAGCAGCCGCCAGGTGAGTTCGCGCCGGGACATCTCCAGGCTGAACACGAGGGCGGGGTTGCCACGGCGGGCGGCGGCGATCGCGAACCCGAGCCCTGCCGTCGATTTGCCCATGCCGGGGCGGCCGGCGGGGATGACGAGCTGGCCGGGCAGGAACCCGCCGATCAGGTCGTCGAGGACTCCGAGGCCGGTGGACATGCCGCGGCGGACTTCACCGTTCATCAGTTTCTCCAGGTGGTCGAGTTCGGCGTCGTGGAAGTCGGCGTAGCGCTGCAGGTTGCCGGGTTTCTGCGAGACGGTTGCCTCATGGATTTCGGCCTGCGCGACGTCGATGACTTCGTCGACGGGCTTGGACAGCGTCTGCGAGGTGTGCACGATGCGCAGGCCGGCTTCGCGAACGCGGCGCCGTTTCGCCCAGTCAGCGACGATCCGGGCGTGGTAGCGGGGGCTGCCGGTCGTGGTGGGGATCTTCTCGGTGAGGGTGTGCAGGTAGGGCACCCCGCCGACATGTTCGAGTTCGTCGTCTTCGTCGAGTTGCCGAGCGACGAGGGTGGGGTCGCTGGGGGTGTTGTCGGCCCACATGAGGATCAGGGTGTGGAACAGGGTGATGTGCCGCGGGTCGGCGAAGTCGCGGGCGGCAACGTGGTCAACCACCTCGTCGATGGCCTTGGCGGAGGTCATCATCATGCCGAGGACGGCCTGTTCGGCGGCGGCATCGGACATGGGGTGCTTTGACCAGTCGACATCCTCGACGGCATGTAGATGACGGCCGGGGGAGGCTTGAGCGGGGATGGTCATGCTGCAGAGTCCGCCTTTCGCGAGATAAGCCCTTCCGACCGGCATGGGCCGCAGGTGGAGGCAGGGAAGCGGGGGTGACGTTCGCAGCGCTCGCCGACGGGAATGGCCTTGGCGCCTGCGGATGGCTCGCGGTTCATGCCGTTCGCAAAGCGTCCGCCCTGCCCGTTGGTCTGGCCGTACCTGGACAGGCGGCGATTGGCCTCCATGATCCAGTTTTGGAAGGTGCGGTACCAGTCGCGTTTCGTGGCGTTCTTGCCGGGTTTGGACAGCCAGTGGTTCATGAACTTCCGAACCTCTTCATCGAGGTTGACGTTCGGGTAGTCCTTGGATGCCCACTCCCGTCCTCGTCGGCATTCCTCCGTCTGGTCCCAGTCTTCGCGGAGTCGGGTGCCGTTTTCTGGCCGCGGCTTCGCTGCGGCGGGCGCTTGCGCCGGGGTATGCGGGTTGTGGGTTGGGGGATCTACTACTAAAGCTTTAGTAACCACAACCCCGTCCGGAGGCGATGCCGCACCGGATAGCCTATTTTCCTGCGGAAACAGCCCGTCGTCAATGTCGTCACAGGATGCGGCGCCCTCCGGTCCGGATAGGCTATCGCCATCCCTATCGCCGACAGCTAGACCATCAGTCGGGAGATCAAGTCGCCGGAATTCGCCAGCCAGCCACTGCCGAAGAAGCTCGGACTCAACCTCACTGGCGGCGCGCAGGATAACCGGGCGCCGCTTGATGTTGCCGTACCCGCCGTCCCATCGGACGAACGATCGGACCAGCAGCTCCTCGGTGTCAGTGTCGAACGCAATGAACCGATGCTCCTGGAGTTCGTTCAGGGCTTCGACAACCTCAGCAGTGGTCGCGCCATGGGTCCGTGTAGACCAGCGCTTGGCGTTCAGCGACAAGACGCCGGCCGCGCTGATGTCTGGCTGGGAGGTCAGTAGCAGGTACATATGCTGGGCCTGCCGGGACAGGTTGCGGAAGCCTTCGTTGCGCCAGATGGCGGTCGAGATGTTCGCGTAGTTGCGGGTCATCAATCCGCCGCCAATAAGGTGATGGCTGGCTCGGCATCGCCGCGCCGGGCGATTGATGCGGCGGTTTTGCCCGTTGTGCCGTAGACTTCAGCCTTAAGCTTCAACATGGCAGGTTCCTTCCGGTCGCTGCGGAACGAATCTTGCAAGCGCGGTCATGGTGTTCCAGCACCTGGCCGCGCGTCTTTTTATTCTAGTCCAGGCGTTCGATTCCACGGCCTTCCCGCGCCTCCTTTCGGGATTGATCCCGAGCATTTTTTATGCGCTGTGGCGGACTAAAAACAGTGCGTTACTGATCGGCAAATTGAGGCAATTTCCGGAGCCCTCGGAACGGCCGGACAACCTCACTGCCGTCCGCCCGACGGATCCACACGTTCCGCGGACCGCCACCCGGACCCCAGCCGCAGATCACCACCACGGGCTCGCCGCGTTCCAGGTAGGTGCGGCCGGCGATCCCGCTCACGACGTCGCCCCGTCCAGCGCCCGCCGCGCCGTGTCGGCGATCGAATCCATTCCGATCACCAGGTCAGCGCGCGGCCCCGCGAACTCGGCGATCACCTCAAGTGCCGTCCGCAGCCGGTCAATGCCGCCATTCGGCGCCTGATACCGGCTGTCGACCACAGCGGTCTTCCCGGCCGCGGTGAGCCGGGCCCGCACGCTGTGCTCCACGATGCCGTTCGTCAGCACCACCAGCCCGGCCTGCTCCAGGGAGCGGAGCGCCGGGCCGGCGCTGGACGGGAACGTCCACCACTGCTCGCCAACCCGGTACCGGGCGGCGAGGACGTCGAGGATCAGGTACTGGGTGGGCGGCAGTCGGTCCACGTCGATCCCGCTCACGAGTCGTCCCCGCTCAGCTCGACCTGTCCGGACTCCTTCGCGGCCCGCCAGGCGAGCGCCGTTGCCACCGCCGTGTCGTGCGCCTGGTCGAACGGCCGGGCCAGGACGCTGTTGGCGTGCCGCGCGCAGCCGCAGGTCCCGTACGGCGGATAGCTCTCGAACTCGACGCCCCGCTTCGCAGCTTCGATCGACAGTTCAGACGATCTGCCGCCCCAGTGGCAGCGGCCCTCCAAGCAGTCGCCGCAGGTGTCGTCGAACCACTCGGCGAGGGCGTCGCCTTCGTCATCGGTGAGGTCCGGCCAGTACGGATGCTTGCCGCTCACTCCGCCCACCACCGCAGGCTGGTCAGTTCGCCGGCCCCGTCGCCGTCGTTGAGCAGGTTGCTGTGCCGCTGCACTGCATCTGCGGCGGCTTCGCGTTCCTCGGTGGTCATGTTGCGGGTCAGCCACCGCCAGTCGCCGTGTAGCCAGACGGAGTGCATGGCGCCGTCGTATGGGTCCGGGCCGAGCTCGCCAGCCCGTGCTTGGGCAACTACCTGGGCGTGGTGCTCTCGGGCGATGCTGAGTCCGTCGGCGATGCCGCGTTCACGGACCGCGCTGATGACGTCGTGGTCGCGCCACAAGGTGTCGGCGCGACTCCGGTGTTCGCGCTCGGCAGCAGTCACGCCCCTCACTAGCGCCCGCCACGGGAACTCGGCCATCACGCCACCGCCCTGCTCGGTGTCCGGAAGTCGCCGGCCCGGTACCGGTCGTCGATGTCGGCCGGGTTGATGCCCAACCGGTCCAGAACCTTGACCAGCCACTCGGTCGGCTCGCCGTTGAGGGCGCCGCCGTCGTAGCTGAGATCCCACAGCACGGTGGTCTGGTCGCCGCCCGCGTACGACAGGGCGACTGCGGCGGAGAGGGACGCGTCGCCGATGAGCGCCAGGTAGCCGAGGTCGGCGCCGCCCTGCCCGGCCTGGTCCCGGAACGCGGCATGCGCGGCGAAGGCCTGGGCGGCGTAGTGCCGGATCCAATCGGCGCGGTCAGCGTCACGGGTGCCAGGGGTGGGTGCGAGTTCGGTGGCCCGGTTGAGCCGGTCGATGGGGGTCATGAAAGCTCCTCGTCTCGTGCAGGGGGTGAACGGCTGGGCCGCGGCGTGGTCTCGCGGCTTCACGTGAGCAGCCCGGCGCGGAAAGCGTTCGCGACAGCGTGTGCACGGTCGCGGGCGCCGAGTTTGCGCATGATCCGCTTTACGTGCGTTCTGACGGTCTCCGAACCGATGTACAGGTGCCGGCCGATCTCAATGTTGGTGCTCCCGGCGGCAACCAGTCGAAGTACCTGAACCTCTCGGGCGGTGAGCGGGCCGTGCAAAACGCTCGGTGCCGGATAGAAGTCGGTCCCGTAGCTCACGCGTCCACCGCCAGCCGGACGCACTCCCGGCACTGGTGCTCGTGGCCCGGCGAGCCCTTCTCGAACGGCAGTGCGCAGGGCGTCGTACCGCAGCACCAGGTGCCGCACGCTCGGGCGTCGAGGTGTGCACCGTCGTCCACCTCGCAGGCGCAGGCGATGCACTGGTTCAGCACCGCTGGCCGGGTGCCTTCCTCATGTCCCTCGTCGCCAGGGAAGGCCACCTGCCGCAGGTAGCGGTGACCGGGCGCGATGACTCGTGTGTCACCGTCATTGGCCCGCCACTGGCAGCTGAAGCAGTAGTGCGGCTTGCGGGCGGTGCGAGCGACTGTCGTGCTCACGAGGTCACCGCCTCGGCGACGGAGAGCGGCACAATCCCGAGCTGCGCAAGGTAGTCCAGCGTCTCGGCCGCACTCATGCCGATCTCGTCGCGGCGGGCGTCACTGTTGCGCGCGGTGAAGTCGGCATCGGTCGAGTCGTGCCCGATCGTCACCGACATGTCCGCGGCCTCGGCCAGCCACGAGTGGACGGTGTAGCCGCGCGGGTTGCCAGGGAGCGGGAACTGGCGGACGGTGTGCTGCACACCGTCCTGGCGGCGAGCCCAGCGCATCGCCGCGCCGGCCTCGCGCCATCCGGGGAAGATGCGCATCATGCCACCGCCGGGTCGTCGTACTGCGCGTCCTGCCAGTCACCGGCGTAACCGTTCGCACCCCACCGGTCCATGCGTTCAGCGACAGCGTTCCAGCCGGCCTCCTCGATGCCGGGGTTGAAGTGGTCGCCGCACACGTTAGGCACGCATTTGGTGCAGCCAGCGGCGGCGGCTTGGTCCAGGGCGGCCCGGACGAGTGTGTCGTGGACGGTCTGGGCTGTCAGCATCACGCCACCGCCGCGAACGGTCCGAGGTCAACGTGGTAGTCACCGAGCACCGTCACCCGTGGGCAGCCGGGGATGCGCGGCTCGTCGTACGCCACGACCAGTTCGATGTCCTCGCGCCGGTTCTGCAGGACGGTGACGATGACGCCCGTCCCGTACCGGTACGCCTGCGGGTACTGCTGGCCGACGTGCCGGATCCGCACACCGGGCGCGAACTCGCGGACGCTGTCCACGGGCTGCCAGCCGCATTCGGCGTAGGCGGCGAGCCGCCGCTGGATCTCGGCGTGGTCATCGTCGGTCAGGGTGTCGAGCGTGATCGCGGTCATCGGGTGGCCTCCGCCGCGCTCAAAGTACAGATGTGCGACAGGGCGATGCACGACCCTTCACCCTCAACCCACACGACAGCGGTGTGCCCGCTCAGCAGCTCGGCCGGCGTCCGCGTGCGAGACACCTTGCCCTCGCCCTGCCGGACGCCGGTCCAGTAGCGGACGGGCGTACCGACCGGCACCGCGTCGTTGAAGTGGCCGACACGGATCCGCTCGCGGTCGTTCTTGATGACCTGCTCGGCCATCTCGTCCGTCATCCCGGCTTCTTGGAGAGTCGCGCACGGCCAGCCCACGTTTTCTTCCGGGAACTCGGCGTCGTCCGGGGTGCAGTGCAGGCAGATGAAGCCGCCGAAGATGAGTTCGTCCCAGTCGTGCAGGGCCAGCAGGGCCGGGCTGATAGCGATGGTCATCGGGCCACCTCCGTGGCGGTCAGGTATTCGGTGATGGCGTCACGTAGCAACGCGAGATCGGCGTTGGTTTCAAGGGTGATGACCTTGTATTTGTCGTCTGTCCGATACGAGATAACGGCGTCGTTGGCACCGGTCACGGCCCGGCGGATACGCCACGGTCCGACGGTGACGAACGCGGAGTCGGTCATCACGCCACCGCCGTCCGCTGCTCGTGCGCAGCAGCTACGTTGAGCAGCAGCCGGGCGAACTCCCGCAACTGCGCCGGGCTAACCTCGCGTTTGACGAAGCCGCGCGCCAGGTCGTCGTCACCGAAATGCGCGCTGATCGTGAGCGGGCTGTGGTCGTCTTCGTGGTCGCACGGCCCGGCGTTGAGGGCGAACCCCCAGCCGATCGCCCAGTGCACGAATTCGGGGAGCGGCTGCTCATCCTCGCCGTACTCGCGGATGATCTCCGGGTCGCTGTGGGCGGGCTTCAACGTCCACGGCGGGGGCCAGGTCGTGTCGGTCATCAGAACGGCTCCTCTCCGTTGCTGCGCAGTTCGTCGGAACGCCGCGCCGCCAGGTATTCGGCGTACTGCCAGGCGGGTACGCCGTTGTCGTGCAGGACGCGCATGGCGGTGGTGATGTCGTGGTCCTGACGCGCTTCAGCAGCGGAGGTGTCGCCATCCCGCAGGGAAGGGCCGGGGTCGAGCGCGTCGAAGTTCATCGGGTCTCCTCCTTCAGTGCGGCGTGGAGTGCATTGCGGGCCACGGCCTCGTCGTACGGGTCGTCGGCGGACTCGATGGCGCGCACGGCAGCCTCGATGCGACGCAGACGCTCCACCTCGGCGAGCAGGGCAGGGACGTCGCCGGCGCTGGCGTGCGCTGAGCAGCAAGGGAAGGCGTGCGGATGATCGTGGGACGCGAGGTATCCGTCGTGGCGGGTGCGGACGGCGTCCAGGTCAAGAATCATCGGTTGTCCCGCTCGATCTCCTCGTCGGTCCACTCCCGGACCCGGACCTGCGTGTCCTGGCCGCCGTGTACCGGGTGGCCCGGTCCGAACGCGCACCAGACGCTCTCGTCGTCGCTGAGCCGGTGGTGGTAGCCGCACCGGGGGTCGGCGATCAGACCGGCGTCACTGGCGCGCTTGGCGGGCTCGAACGGGTGGGCGGGGATCGTGACGATGGCGGGAAGGTTGATGGTCATCAGCTCTCGTCCTCCTCAACCCACACGTCCACGAGCGTGAAGACGTACTCGGTGAGCGCATCGGCTTGCTGGTCGCGCGACATGGCGCGCCATTCACCCCACGTGTAGCCGAGCTCGTCGGCGCCGTTGCGGCTGTTGAACTGGGCGTCGCGGCTGCTGGAGTAGCCAACCTTCACCGGATCACTGTCAGCGTGTTTGGGCACTTGGCCTCCTCGGTTCGGGGATTGGATGCCACACCAGTGTGGCCTACACTGTGTGGCATGACAAGTCAGCTGTTCGTGCCACCGGGTGTAGGCCACCTCCGTGTCTGTCAGAATTTGTCCGTGACGGACAAACAATTGGCCGACGCGCTGCGCTCCTTTAAGCGCGCCGAAAGCGTCCTCGACGAGCGGCGGCAGGAGTTGTTCAAGGCGATCGGCCGCGCCATCGTTGAGAACGGCGAGCGGCAGGCTGCCGTCGTTGAGCAGACCGGCTACACCCGTGAGCACGTCCGGCGCATCTGCGCGGCCTATGTCCGGTGGAAGTCGGGCGAAACCACGACCCTGAAGATTGCGCGGTAGTCGATGTCCGACGGAGATCTGCTCCCCACTGCGGTTTATCGGCTGTTCTCGACCGAAGGTGGGTTGCTCTATGTGGGCATGGGCGACGGCTTCACGCGCATCAAGGCCCATCTCCGCAAGAAGCCCTGGCGTGCCGAGATCGACCCCACGCGCACCCAGGTTGAATGGTTCGGTACGCGCGCCGAAGCGGCCCGGCAAGAAACCCAAGCCATCCGCACAGAAGCGCCCAGGTACAACATCGCTGGCACCTCTCGTGCCCACGCACTGGGCCACACCGCGTATCGACGCAAACATGGCGGCGTTGAGCCGAAACCATTCAAGACGCGGCACTTCGTGGGAGCGGGTGAGATCGGCGACCGACTCGGCGTCTCCCGCCAGCGTGTCCAGCAACTGATCGCCAAACCCGACTTCCCCGCGCCCTACGACGAAATCCAAATGGGCAAGGTCTGGCGCATCGCCGACATCGAAGCCTGGATCCGAGAGCATCGGCCCGCGCTCGCCGACAGTGAGCCTGCGCCCACCGCTACGCCCACCCGCAAAGGACCGCGCAAGCCGCCGAGCTGACCTCACCGCTCACCGTCCGGCAGCTCACCAGCGCCCGAACACGGCGTCTCGGACCGTTCCACCCCGTCCACCGTGCGCACCCACGCCCCGTGCGCCACGATTCGGCCGTCCTCGGTCGCGATGTCACCACCGCACACCGGGCACACGCCATGCAGTCCTGCCAGCAGTGCCACACAGCGGCCGTGGGCCTCGGCAGGCGGGTCGGCCGGCTGAATCACCGGCACAAACCCGTCCTGGCCTTTGCCCGGCGTCAACGGCCAGCCGCACAGCATCAGCCGCGCACCAGCCCGGCGCACACACCACACGTCGCCGCGGGCACCCGGCACCGCCCACTCGAAACCGTCCGGCAGCATCAGGCAGCCACCCCAACCAGAGCGGGCACCAGCACCAGATCACAGCCGACCGCAGCCGCCCAGTCCGCGAGCGCCCGCAGCCCCGGCTGATGCCGGCGCCGCTCCCACAGCGACAGCTGCGGCTGGGTGAACCCGGCCGCCTCAGCGACCTCCGCCTGCGACAGCCTGCGGCGCTGCCGGACCGCCGTGAGCGCCCCCACCGGGTCCACATCCAGGATCGGCAGGCCGGAATGCGGGTGCACGGCCACCACGCTGCGCAGCCCGCCCGCCCACCCCAACAGGCTGTCCATGCCCGGCGCGTACACCCCGGCCTCCCACTGGAGCAGCAGCTGGGTGCGCACACCGATCCGGCCGGCCAGCACCCTGCGGTCGATACCGGCAGCCCGGCGCAGATCGGTCAGCTGCTCCGTGACCGGGTGGGCGTGACTCACCGATCCGTTCCGTCCACCGGATCCAGCACGACCAAGGCGCGCGGCGTGTTCTCCGCCCGGCGAATCCAACCCATCTCGCTCAACCGGCCCACCTGGTACGAGACCGCCGACACCGACAGGCCCGTCGCTTCGGAGATGTCACGGAACGTCGGCGAGAACCCGTTCGCCGTGGCGTACGAGCGGATCGCCTCGAGGACGCGGCGCTGTGTCTTGGTGAGCAGTGATGCGACGGCGGCGGTCATGCCACCTCCTCAGAGTCAGGGTCGGAGACCAGATGCACGGCAGGGTCGGGGCTGGTCATGCGACCCTCCGGTGGGTTGCGCGCCGAGCCCGAGCAGCCATGCGCGCTGGCATTTCACCGCGGGCCATTCGCTGAGCAGCCAAATAGTTGACGCCGAGTCCATTGCTCAGCCGCGAGATCGGAATCCGCCTGGCGCGGGCCGCCTGGAACACCGCGACCAGTTCCGCATCCGTCAAATCGACGCGGTCACCAGCAAGAACCCGCTCCACCACGACCTCGTCCAGGTCGTCACCCGGAGCGACGGGCTCCATGCTGTCGACAACCACAGCCAGGATCTCCGCAGCGGTCGCCCCCGCAAGCCAGCTGCGGTGCCGCAGCCGCTTCAACGTGCTGACGTTCACCCTCGCCGCGGCCGCGATGTCGTCCAGCGTCATCCCAGCGGCCTGAAGGCGAGCGACGTGCTCGCGGACCAGTTGCGGGTCTGCCTTCGGTAGCCAGCTTCCGTCCGCGATAGCAGCCCGGCGCCGACGGTCGTAGACACGCCACACCTGCTGGCAGCCGGCGCATCCGGCAACGCCAGGAGTTTCGTGTCGGGAACAGGCCGTCATGCCGCCGCCCCCGTAGCCCTGCGGAAGGCACTGAACCCCTTCGGCCGTGCCCGCGGGTCGTCAAGGTCGCCGTCGTCGTCCCAGCAGATCGGCGGGGCGTAGCCGAGCGTGCGCGCGTGCACTTGTGCTTTCTCTGACGGGCCGGGCCGGCACTCCAGCTCTCGGTACAAGCGGCAGATGGCTTCGTGATGGCGGTAGGCAATGCGGTCTTGATACCGGTACCGCCACTTACACACCTGCTGCAGGTTCGTGTCTAGCCGGCCGGCGACCGCCGCAGCACTCCACCCGATCGCCATCAACGCCTGCAGTCGCCGTGACACCCCCAGCGAACTGACACGCGTAGCTGCGGACGGCGCGGCGACAACAGCGAGTAAGGCGTGCGCGGTTGCCGCCTGAGCGGAAGCTTGCCGGCCACTGACAACCAGATCGACGGCATTGCGGCTGACGCGGGCGGCGCGGGCGATGTCTCGGCGGCTGAGCCCCGCGTCGAGCAGCGTCTGCAGGTGCCGCCGGATAGGTGTGGCGTCAACGATCCCTTGCCAGGTGCCGTAGGCGACCTGCCGAGTCCGGGCGCGCTTCTGGGTGGCCGCCACCTCCCGGCAGCCTTCGCAGCCCGCAACGTAGCGGGTGTGCCGGCGGCAGATCGTACGAAGCTTCACGGGCTTCGAGGCGAGAGTGCTGGTCACGCGGCCACCTCCGTGCCGGTTCCACGCCGCCAGTAGTTAGGCGAGTCAGGGCACAGCTGGCAGCGCAGCAGGCTCCCCGGCTCCGGGCAAGGCCGGTCAGGAACACCAGCCGCACCCTTGCCCTCGCACTTACTCGGCACATCCGCCGGTGCCTCGGGAGCACGCACAGGGAGCGGGGTCACGGTGGCGGTCACGCTGCCGCTCCAACCTCGTCAAGGAGGAAAGGCTTCACGTCCTGCACCCGCGCCCGCGGCTTCTTCGGCCCGAGCAGCCGGGTGTACTGGATGCCCTGCCCCCGCCCACCTTTTGCGGCGAGAACCGGAATGGCGCCGACCATCGCCGACACCTCGACGAGACGGTCCCATTCGGCCGGGCCGAGCGCCCCGGCGGTGGACTTGCATTGGATGAACAGCAACTGGCCGGGCTTGATGGCGATCAGGTCGACTTTGGCGTCGCCTTTCGACCCGGCGGCCCGGATGACGATGTAGCCGTTGTCGGCGAGGTCGTCACGGCACGCCCACTCGAACCGGCGGCCAGCGGCGTAGTGGCTCACCGAGCACCGTCCCGCTCGTAGTCCGCGTCGTGGTCGCCGTACGCGTCCCGCAGGTCATCCGGGGTCGCCGCCGCAGGCAGGTCGAACGCGCCGTTCAGGAACGCCACCTCGGCTGCGGCATCCCGCTCGTCGAAGTCGGTGGTCAGATCGCTCACGACTGCACCTCCGCCGAGAACTCCGAGGTCAGCTTCCACACGTGCCCGGACGCCTCGTTGATGCCGTCCGCGATCAGGTGGGCACCGGCCAGCGCCGACTCCTCGTCCACGGCGGGGATCGTGAAGAGGAACATGCGCCGGGACTGCCCGGCTGCCATGACGAACGCGACCCGCCACTCGGCGAGAGCCACTGTCTGCAGGGTGCTCACGACGGCACAACCGTGGCGTCCCAGCCGATCGGCTGGCGCTGGGGCGGCAGGGCTTCGATCGCACGGACCAGGTCACGGGCGGCCAGCGCCAGCTGCTCACCCGCGTACTCGGCCGCCGCGTCAGCGTGCCGTTCCTCGTCCCGGTAGTAGTGGCTTGCGGAGATCGAGTCCAGGGCGGCGGACTCCACGCGTTGGCGGGCGCGTGATGCCGCCATCTCAAGGTCGAACAGGTCAGTGGTCGTGGTCATCACGCCTCCTCGGCGGTGGTCTGGTTGGTGGGGGTCACGTCTCCGGCGTCGGTCAGCAGCGACCACACGCCGCGGTACAGCACCGGCACAGAGGTGGGGTCTTCGTGGCTGTGGAGCATCCAGCCGCGCCAGTACGCGGCAGCAGGCATCGCATGGAGCGCCCCCGAATGGCAGCCGCGGCAGGCGTGCAGCAGGTTTGACAGGACGTGATGCCGGGCGGCTGCCGCACCGTGCCGGCCACCCATGCCCGTCGTGATCCGGTGACTCGGGTCCACGGCCCGGCCATCGCAGCCCGGAGCCTGGATTTCGCACACGCCACAGGAACGCTGCTTGAGAGCGGCGCGCACCCGCGCCGGGACTCCCGGCGGCTGGCGCTTCGGCTTCGCCGTCTGCCGGGTGTGCTTCGGTGCCAGCGACGAGGTGCGGGCCAGCGGAGTCCCTGACCGCAGGGGAGTGCGGCGGGCGATCGCGGTGCGCTTCACGACACGCCCGCCAGCGAGAAGGCGCTCTGCACCGATTTACCGAGAGCCATCACGATCATGGACTGGTCGCGGAGCGTCCGCAGGTAGTCCTCGGCGGCCTTCCGGTTCGCCTCCGCCAGATCAAACGTGCGCTCCAGGACGGCGGCCTGCTCAGCAACCCACGCATCCCGCTCCGCCGTCGTGTAGCCGCCGCGGGTCACCTTCGGGCAGTCGTCGGACAGCAGCGCCTTCCGCCGGGCCGACTCGAACGCGTGCTTGGCGTCCACCTCGGCATCGCGGGCCGCGCGAAGACTCGACTGGGCCAGCGTCAGATCGTTGACGAGCCTTCGCAGCTTCGCCTCGATCTGAGCAGGCGTCAGGTCGTCGCTCATGCGACCTCCCCAGCCTTGACCGCGTCAAGGAATCGGGTGAGCTCCAGCCCGTCGGCGACGGTAGACGGCTTGCCCAGGTGCGCGACGACATGCTGCTCAAGCTGCTCGGCGTTCCAGCCGTTCTCGCCGGCCACGCCCTGGATCTGCGCCCACACCTCGTCGGGGTCGGGGATCACCTCGGCGTCCACCACCTCGTCCACGGGCGGCTGCTCCGGTTCGGGCTGCGGTTTGGGCGGGGGAGTTGGCTCGGGTTTCGGCGCGAACTCGGCGGCCTTCGCGTTCAGCGCGGCCTTCACCTCGTCGGTGAGCGCCTCGTCGTCCTTGGCGTCTTTCCACAGTGCCCGCACCTGCTCAACGTTCTTGGTGTCGTCGGCCATCGCGATGTACTCGTCCGCCGTGAACTTGCGTCGGGTCGACTCAACCTTGGCGGCTTCGATGGCGTGCCGCTGCGTCGCCGCCGCGCCGAGCGCTGCCCGCGCCGCCGCGCCGAGTTCACCGCCGAACGCCTGCGCCGGGGTCAGCCAGTCGAAGTGCAGCACCGGCACCATGAACACCTTCGACTCGACCTGCTCGCCGTCACCCTTCGACGGGTCGAAGTCCTTCTTCTCCCGCTTCTGAACCTCCAGCCGGGCCGGGATCGGCTGCGGCGCCGACTCGATCGACGCGGCCAAGGTGGGCAGCTCTGCGGCGGCGTTCCAGCCGTGGCTCTCAAGCTTCCAGGTGCCGAGCGACGGGATATCGGCGAGCATCAGCGCCATCCGCGTCGTCGGCTTGCAGATGTCACGCGGGCCGAACGGACGGCCGGCGAGTTGCGCGGCGGCACAGTGGCACGGCTGCTGACGGATCTTCTCGACGTCGCCGTCACACATGCGGTCCCGGAACCCGTTACCCCAGTGCTCCAGGTTCGGATCGATGCGCTGCGGCGGCACCAGCACCGGGATCTCCTTCGCCCCGGTGATGACCTCCCACTGCACGCCGGTCGGGGAGTCCCACTTCTTCACCTCGCCGCCGTACGCGGCAGCCACCGCGTCGATGAGCGGCTTCGACGGGGACGTGAACCGCAACGTCTCCAGCTTGCTGGGGAACGGCTTGCCACTCTTCTTCGAGATGAGCTGCTGACCGAGCCGGATCACACCGACCTGGGTCAGACGGGCCTGAAGCTGCTTGATGGGCATGGGTGGTCTCCTCACGCTGCCGGGGGAGTGGACTGGGCGGTGGCCTGCTCTTTCGCGGCCTTGCGGGCGCGGGCGGCCAGCGTCTCCGGGAGGACGAAGGTGTGGCTGGACACGGAGGCAGGGCCTTCTTCGGTCAGCCAGCGGTACAGGTTCAGGGCGGGCAGGAACCCGCGCTCGTACACGCCCTGGTCACACAGAACCGGGCGGAGCGCGTACCCGTCGGGACGAAGCTGGATGATGACGCCGCCGTCGACCGGGATCATCGGGGCTTCCTCATCCGAGTTCTTGACCCGGATCGTCGGGAAGTGCCGGTACCCGGACAGCTGTAGCGCGTTCTCTGGGTAGAACTTCGGCTTGTCGTCCTCACGCGTCTTGTAGTCGTCGATCAGGTCGACGGTCAGCTTCCGTTTCGCCGCCTGCTTCCACGACACCGGCTCACCGCGTTTGGTGAGGATCCGCGACACCAGCTTCGCCGCCGCTTCGGTGCGTTCGGCGTGGTAGCGGGTGACGCCGTCGGTCTGCCCGGCCGCACCGATGTCCCGGTGGATGAGCAGTGCTTCGGCAAGGAGGACATCGTCGGGGGTGAGCCCGTAGTCCTCGGTGTATTCGACGAACGACTTCACGTACGGGGCGATGTCGGTGTCGTGGTCGCGGATGACGCCGTGGAACGACCACCACTCGGCGACGTCGTGGACTCGGGTGCCCTCATCGGCGCGTCGCGCGGATTCCCTTTCGTGCCGGTCGGCGAGCCACTTCTGTACGCACAGCCGGCACACCCGGCACGGGCACTTCTCGCACGACTCGTTGCCGTCGTGGTGGCAGCGGGACCAGGTGTTGTCGCACAGCGGGCGCCGTGACGCGGACACCAGCATCGGCAGGTCCGCGAATGCCTGCTCGGCGGTGAGGCCGGCGGCCCACGGGATCAGGCCGCGTTTCGCGATGGCGTTGAACGCGGTGGTGACGGACATGAGCCGCTGGCCGTCGATGATGTACCAGCGGCCGTCGTCGGACTCCTCGACGGAGTGGAACGGCAGGTCCCGGCGGAAGATCTCGGCGGCAGCCTCACTGATCGGCACGGCTCGCCTCCCGCAGCTCGCGGGCGAACCTCACCATTGCGTCGTGGTCGGCGGTGTCTCCGCAGTAGTCGGAACGCTTGCCGAGCTGTTTGCTGAAGTCGGCCATCACCGCGCGGAGCCGTTCGATCTCCTGGACGAGTTCGAGCATCACGGGCCGGTAGTCGCGTTCCGTGCAGACACAGGCGCTCGGTACGCCGAGGTCGCAGGAGCAGCACACCGTCAGGAACTCGGCGCTGATCGCGTTCAGGTCGAGGCTCACCACGAACCGCCCTCCTTGCCGTCGACCGGCTGGAACAGCTCCCGGAACTGGGCGTCCGGGTAGGTGCGGAAGTCGCCGGCGGGGGTCCGGTAGATCCAGTCACCCCAGCTGGCCTTGTTCCGGCCGGTCGGCTCGAACACCGTCAGACCGGTGATCGGCATCGGCTCGCCGTCAGCGGGCGCGGGGCTGAAGAACGGCTTCGAGTCCGCCCACTCGAACACGACGGGCCAGTTGTCCTCAGTGAGCCGGACTGCGGGGACGGTGAGGAAGCCGCGCTTGAACAGCTGGATGTGCTCGTTGATGGTCATGCGGCTTCACCGCCCCGGCGCGCGTCCTGAGCAGCCGAGAACCGCTCCAGGTCGCACAGGTCGCAGCCGGCGGTCACACCGGGCTGGGCACCACATTCCAGGCAGCGCCCGGACTCGGCCCGCGCCACCTGCTCGGCGACCTGCTCATCCGTCAACCGTTTGATGATCAGACGGTGCTGGTGGTACACCTGCCAGCCGAACTCGGTCAGCTTCATCGACCGGCTGTAGCCGTGATCGGCCGTCTCGACGAACTCGACGATGCCTTTCGCTTCGAGCGCGTTCACGGTCTGCCTGTGCGCGGCATCGCCGTGGAAATGGGCGGTCGACACCGAGCCGTAGCCGCCCGACAGCACATACCGTTCGATCTCCTCGGCCTGCGCTTCCGACAGGCGGACGCCCTTCGGCGTGACCGGCTTCGCGGCCGGGACCGGGGCGGCGGCAGCCTCGAACCGGCTCCAATCGGCGGCGGCCCGCGCCTCGTAGGTGGCCCGCAGCCCCGACTTGACGAGGCGGCCGGCCTCAGCGGCGAACGTCTCAGGCCAGTCCTTCACCCGGTCGGTGCGGGCCTTGTGCGTGGGCACGTATGCGAAGTTGCCGCCGCCCGTTGACTGGCATTCGTGGCCGGGCCGGGTCTGGCACTTCGGGCACGTCACGGCGAGCGGGGCACGCAGGACGTCGATCAGGTCGACGGTGTTTGCGGTGGTCAGGGTGGCCTGAATGGTGCTGGAAGTCATGCAGAAACTCCTTCAACGGCGAGAGCCGGAAGCTTGCACCAAGTGTACCTCAGTTCGTGATGTAGCATCACGCTATGAGTTCACGTAGTCAAGTCGCGCCCCAAAAGAGATGTGTGGTCACGAACGCCAGCCGTGATCCAGGACATGCGACAATCCGGCCTATGCCGCGCCGCGCCAGGGCTTACAAAGAGACGCCCACCAGCCAGAAGCTCGACGAAGTCGTCAACCGGTACGACAAAGTTGAGAAGCAACTCGCTGCCCTGAGCGTCGAGCTGAAGACCGTGGTCGTCGAACTCGGCCGCGAAGTGCTGTCCAAAAGCACCAACCTGACGATGGCTGAGATCGGCAGGCGCGTCGGATGGACGCGGGAGTACGTCAGTCGAGTGGTCAGCGAAGCGAATGAACGCGATGGCTGGGTACCGCCCACCGAAAGCTGACTTCACGACGCCTGCCGCCACGACCACGGCATCTCCACCTCACGCCGCGTCCGGCAGGCCACGTGCTGGCAGCCCGACATGCGCACACACGAGCGGCAGTGCGGCAGCTTTGCCATCTCAGCTGCCTGAGCCTGCGAAGCGCCCAGCCATTCCCACGGAGCCCACGGCCGGTGACCGCACGCCGCGACCGCCGAACCCGGCGTCAGCAGATGCCGGCGCTCACCCTCCGGCAGGAACCGCCACACAGGTTCCGCGGTGAGCACGGCCAGCATCGCCGCCACCTCGGCGTGCGCGGTCACCGGTCCTCACCGTCCCGCTGCGTCTCGATGAACTCGGCCCAGAACGGATCCACCGGCTGACGCTGAGCGGGCACCAGACTGGGCACGTGCCGGGCCGTCTCGTCCTCCCACGCGGTCAACACGGCCAGACGCGCCTCCCACGTGCGCCGCCAATGCCGGATCATCAGCCACACCGCAGCCACCACGATCAGGGCGACAACACCGGCGCCGAACAGCTGCCAGTCACTCACCGGGATCACCGCGCTTGATCTCCTGCGTGGTCGCCGCATCCCAGCGGGCCTGACGGGCGGCCTGCGCCTTCAGGAACTGCTCGGTGCTGTCGACAAGCTGCCGACCAAGCTCGGACTGCCGCTGCTCAGTGATCCACTCGGCGTTCGCCTCGTTCGCACGCCGAGAAGCCTCGTCGAAGTAGTCGCCGCGGTTAGCGTTCTTGGTAGGCCAGCGGCTATCGCGCCGCTCGTTCACCGGACGCGCCGGCCGCAGCAGCACGTCCGGGCCGTCCTGCACCACCACACTGCCAGTGGGGTGCTCCTCGGCCACCGCATCGGCGATCGCGGCCAGGTCGGCGTCGTCGTCGGCGGGCACCACCTCATCGTCGCGCATCCAGGACAGCGCCCACGCGATTACGGCGAACAGCGCCAGCCAGCCCAGCATCGAGCCGACCGCCAGGAGCAGGTCACCCCACTCATGCCGGGCCAGGCTGATCAGATCAGCGGTCGTCATCGTCTCCGGGGCATCCCAGAACACGGCCGCGCTCACCGTGGACCCACCATGACCACGCGGGCTGGGGTCCACGGCAGCACGATCCGCCGCGTCTCGGTGTGGAAGTCGGCGAGCGTGTGCGCCCGCAGATCAGCGGTGTCCTCACCGTGCAGGCGGTGCCGGCCGATGTACGGCCGATCCTCGATCTCAGAAGGCATTGCAGCTCCTCAGGTAGGGAGCGGATAAGGACGCGGGGAGTGGGGGAGGGGAGACCGGCAGTGGCGGTCAGTGCGTGATGTGGAAGACCGGGCGGTCGAGCGGCTTCGGCTCACGTGCGGCCTTGCGATCCGGAGATCGGCGGCGCTTCCTGTCCGGCACCGTTGCGGGATTCCGGCCAGCAGGAACCGGCTGATACCAGCCATGCGTAAGCTCGGCCTGCCGTTGGCCCGCCAGCAACCCGCGGCGGTACGCCCAGCGGGTACGGATCAGGAACGACAGCAGCAGCCCAGCCCACAGGGCCAGCAGCACGGCGATCACCGGTCGGCCCTCGCCGCCCGCATCTCACGCAGCTCGTCCAGCCACGCCGACATCACCGGCGCCGGGTACGGCTGCACATCACGGTCGGCCTTACGGATCCGGCGGGCACGACGCCACGCGCGCAGATTCATGCGGCCACCTGCACTTCGGCCGTCAGCTCACGAACAGCGGCCCGGAACGTCGGCAGCAGCTGCAGGGCGTACGCGCACTGCCGGGGGTTCACGCCGTTACCGGCCAGCTTCAGGGCGTCCTTGCGCTCAACGACATCCGTGAGCCAGCCAGGCGGCAAGCCTTGCATGAACTCCGGGAATGCGGGGGAGAGGCGCGGCTTGCCGTTCCGGCCGGGCTCCGTCGGATCAGGGGCCGACAAGCCGTAGGCGAGCTCGTGCCGGCGGACCGCTGCGGCGTACTTCCCGAAGCGTTCCGGCTGCACCGCCGCCGGAAGCATCACGTCACCGGACGAGCCGCGCTGGTTCGGGCCACCCTTCTCGCCGTCGGATGCGCGAGGGGTCGGCAGCATCGGTGCCAGGGCATCGAGTGAGGGTCGTATCGCCGCACCCTGCGAGGGGGACTGGTTGTTGCCGTACGGGGTGGCGGTTGGCGTGGGCAGCATGGCGACGGCGGTCCTGATCTCAGGACCGCCGTCGCCATGCTGCCCGGCCCCGTTCGTGTCCGACACCCGCGGTGTCGGAAGCAGGTTCAACAGCACCTCCGACAGCGGCGGACGCCACCCCTCCGAAGCGCGCCGGCCAGGCGTGCCCGTGTCGGAAGCCTTCGGCGTCGGCAGGATGTGGTCGTTAGCGCCGCACGTATCGGCGGGCATCTCCCATGCCGTGCCGCCCTGCGTGAACCCGGCAGCGGGCCAGCGCAGCGCCTCGAAATCACCGAACAGCACGTCCTGCGCGGGAGCCCAGCCACCCGACAGCGCACCGGGACGGCGGTGCGCGACCGGGTCCGACATCGGCCGGCGCGCCTCGGCCAGGGTGGCGGCGATGAAAACCCTGTGCCGATGGTGACACGCACCCACCTTGCAGGCACCCACCGTCGTCCACGACACCGTGTAGCCCAGCTTGTCCAGGTCGGCGAGGATGGACCCGAACACCTGGCCCTGCTCGATCGTCAGCAGGCCCTGCACGTTCTCGAAGACAGCCAGCGGCGGCATTAGGTCCCTGACAGCGGGCAGCACGCCGGTCGGCCACAAATGCCGCTCGTCCTCCGAGCCACGACGTCGGCCGGCGTGACTGAAGCCTTGACAGGGGAAGCCCGAGGTGAAGATGTCCACCGGCTCGGCTGTCGCCCAGTCGTACGCGGTGATGTCGCCGTGGTTCGGCACATCTGGGTAGTGGTGGGCGAGCACCTTCGATGCACCAGGATCGACCTCGGCGTACCAGGCGTGCTCAACCGGCAGCAGCTCCGACAGGGCCAGGAATATGCCGGCGTAACCCTCGCATTGGCCACCGATTTTCAGCGGGGCCATCATGCGACCGCTTGACCGTTGGCGAGGACCCACCGGGGACGCTTCAGCGCGATCTCACGCCATCCGGTTTCGGAGCCCGCCCAGTCCCGGTAGCAGTCGAGCGTGCCGGGGCAGGCCGGGTCGGAGCAGTACGCGCAGCCGGGCGCGGCGAGTGTGCCAGTATTGCCGGGTTTACTGCCCGCAACCACTGGCGGGCGGATAGTATCGACAGTCATAACGCCTCATCTCGGAGTGAGGTGCAGAAAGCGGACGGCTCCCAGGGCATTGGGGGCCGTTTTCGTGTCTCAGGAACTGGTGAGCGCCGGGCTCGTCGCGACGACCACGACCGGGGTAGGCGCGAACGCCTCCACCTCGACCCGCTCCACCGGAATGCCACGGCGATCCGCCTCCGCCAGGGCGGCGAACACGTCGTCGAATGTGTGCTCGATACCGCGCCACACGAACAGCGCCTGACCGCCAGGCAGTGGGGTGATCGTGGCCGGGCTCATGGGGTCACCCCTGTGAGGTCGGCCTCGGCGAGGTAGCCGAGCGCGATCACGGCCTCCAGCAGGGGAATGCCGAGGTACAGGCACAGGACGCGGACCTGCTCACTGCCGGGGTTATCGGTTTTCCCGTTCTCCCAGCGCGTCAACGACGCCCGCGACACCCCGGTTGCCTGTGCAACTTGATCCTGCGACAGGCCTCTGGCGGTTCTGGCATCGGCGATGAGCCGACCGAATTGGCTGGGCGAGCCGGTTGGTCGCGAAGCTGGCAGGGCGGGTTCCTCGTGGCGCACCACCTGATATCCCGCGGTTCGCCGGCGAAGACCGTTCGCGCGGAGACTGTTAACAAACGGGCCGGTGCCTTCACCGAGTTCAAGTTCACCGCAGAGCTCGACGAGCTTTGCAAAGTCGACGCCCTCGAAATATTCGTGCGTCTTCTTCATTGCCCGGCCAGTAGGCGACAGGGCCTGAGCGAGGGCAATCACCGCACGTTCGGTGAACTGGTAGCCGGAGTGCGCTGGCGACAGCCACCAGTCGGTGAGGGCGACGCCGAACCGGGAGCTGTTGTAGACGTGCACGGTAAGGCGGGTCTTCGGCGACGTCGTCATCCCGACCTTGATCGTGCTGTTGGAGAAGGCGAGGACGTACACGTAGCCGGTGCCGTCCGTGAGAGTTGGAGGGCAGTCCTGCGGCGAGAACATCATGCCGCGGCCTTCTTCGTGCCGCGCCGGCTTTGAGCCTTCGCGGAGGACTCGCGGGCGGCGGCCATCTCATCGACCTCGGGCGTGACGGCCGGGCTGCCGAGTTCGCCGCCGCGGCTGTACTGGGTGAGGAACTTGGAGACCTGCAGCGGGGTCATGCACCGGGCCGTGCCGTAGTTGACGTGCTCCACCTTGTCGGCCCGGCAGTCCCGCAGCAGGCTGATGGAGGAGACTCCGCAGCGCTCGGCGACCTTGTCGATGGGGGTGGCCCCGTCGGGGGTGGCTCCGCTGATGCGCAGGTTGGACAGCATGAGGGCGTAGAAGTCGGTGACCTCGTCGAACGTCCAGGTCTCTTTCATGCGGCGACCTTCGACACGGTGTTCCGGGGTGCCTGGAAGGTGATGCGGGTGAGCGGAACGTTGAGGACGCGGGCCATAGCGAGCCGCGTGGCAGGGGACCCGTTCGCGAGGCCGTTCTCGATGCGCGATACGTAGCCGCGGTCTTTACCGACGCGTTCGGCGAACTGGGTCAGGTTGAGGCCCTGCTCCTCACGGAGGCGGCGGATGGTGTCGCCGTCGGAGTAAGTAGGCATGTCGGCAACAGTAGGCGCGGATTGGCAAGTTTTCAAGCACTGTTCGGCATCTTCGTGCCTAAGTTGCCGAAGTTCGCCCCGCCGGACGTCGTTCATCGACTAACGTCGAGATGTCGCCGTTCTGTTGGGGGAGTGATGACATGACCAGGCCCTTGCTCGATGTTGCCGATCCGTGCCTGTTTAATGAGGGCATGCCCGCCGACTGGGAACAACTCGCACACCACGTCATCCGCCGACGTATCCAACTCGGCTACCCCACACGGCAGGCCTTCCTCACCGTCACCCGGCTCAAAGCCCGCACCCTCGGCGACATCGAAACCGCCCGCAAGACCGGCTACCACGCCGCCACCCTCAACGCCCTTGAACACGACCTGCAGTGGGCGGCCGGCAGCATCGCCGCCATCCTCGACGGCGGCGAACCCCGCATCGCAGCCAGTACACCGCCAGCTGAGCAGGCCGCCCGCGCCACCGATGACGATCTGCCCGACGACCCGATCCTGCGACTCATCGGCGCCAACCTTCCCGAAGACCGCAAGAAGGCTCTCGTCAGGCAGCTGCTCGACGAGCAGCAGCGCTTCGCCCAGCGGCGCGCCGACGAACTGCTGCGCGAGGCGTACGGGCATCACCAGGCGACCCCTTTCGGGGGCGGTGAAACGCCCACCGGAACAGGCCGGTGACCCCACGGTGACCCCAAAGCCAAACGGAGATCAATAAGCGGTGATTTCCCGGCTCCGGTTGATACGACACTGAAAACGCCTTGACCTCTACCTACGTTCAGGTGCAAACCTCCCTGTGAGGGGGAGGCGACATGAGCATGGAGATGGCGGCGTGGAACTCGATGTACCACGCCATGCATCGGCAGGACGACAAGCGGCCGTTCTCGCGGGCCACGCTGCGGCGGATCGCGGGATTCGCGCGGCCGCACCGGCGCGCACTGGCCGGATTCCTTTTAGTGAGCGTGGTGACGGCGGTGCTCGCCGTTGCCACTCCGGTGCTTGCCGGGCGGGTGGTGGACGCGATTGTCGACGGCGAGAACGTCGATCTCGTCATCGGTCTGGCGGTGGCGATCGGCGTGTGCGCGCTTGCCGAATCGGGACTGGGGCTGGTGCAGCGGTGGCTTTCCGCGGGGATCGGTGAGGGGCTGATTCTCGACCTGCGCACGGCCGTTTTCGATCACGTGCAGAAGATGCCGGTGGCGTTTTTCACCCGGACCCGCACGGGCGCGCTGGTGAGCCGGCTCAACAATGACGTGATCGGGGCGCAGCGGGCGTTCAGCGACACGCTTTCCGGCGTGGTCGGCAATCTGGTCGGGCTGATTCTGACGCTGATCGTGATGCTCGGCATCTCCTGGCAGATCACGCTGTTGTCGCTGGTGCTGCTGCCGATTTTCGTGCTGCCGGCCCGGCGGATGGGACGGCGGCTCGCCGGTCTGGAACGGGAGGCGGCCACGCACAACGCCGCCATGAACACGCAGATGACCGAGCGTTTCTCGGCGCCCGGCGCGACGCTGGTGAAACTGTACGGGCGGCCCGGCGCGGAATCCGCGGAATTCGCCGCCCGGGCCCGCCGGGTCCGTGACATCGGGGTGCGCACGGCGATGGCGCAGTGGGTGTTCCTGACCGCGCTGGTCTCGGTCTCCGGGGTGGCGATCGCGCTGGTCTACGGCCTGGGCGGCTTCTACGCGCTGCGCGGCCGGCTGGAACCGGGCGCGGTGGTGGCGCTCGCCATCCTGCTGACCAGGCTCTACGCGCCGCTCACCTCGCTGGCGAGCGCGAGGGTCGAGATGATGAGCGCGCTGGTCAGCTTCGAGCGGGTGTTCGAGGTGCTGGACCTGAAGCCGCTGATCGAGGAGAAGCCCGACGCCCGATCAGTTCCAGACGGGCCAGTGTCGGTGGAATTCGACAACGTGCGGTTCGCGTACCCGTCCGCCGACAAGGTCTCGCTCGCCTCGCTGGAGGAGGTGGCGACGCTCGACACCCGCGGTGGGGTGGAGGTGCTGCACGAGGTGTCGTTCCGGGCCGAACCGGGTCAGATGGTCGCTCTGGTCGGCTCGTCCGGCGCCGGGAAGTCCACGATGGCGTCGCTGCTGCCCCGGCTCTACGACGCCGGTTACGGCGCGGTCCGGCTGGCCGGCGTGGACGTGAAGGATCTGACCGCGGCGTCGCTGCGCGAGACGCTCGGCATGGTCACCCAGGACGGTCACCTGTTCCACGAGTCGGTGCGCGCCAATCTGCTGCTGGCCCGCCCGGAGGCGACCGAGGACGAGTTGTGGGACGCGCTGCGCCGGGCCCGCATCGACGACCTGGTGCGATCGCTGCCGGACGGCCTGGACACGGTGGTCGGTGAACGCGGCTACCGGCTCTCCGGCGGGGAGCGTCAGCGTCTCACCATCGCGCGGCTGCTGCTGGCGAAACCCCGGGTGGTGGTGCTGGACGAGGCGACCGCGCACCTCGACTCGACGTCCGAGCTGGCGGTGCAGGAGGCGCTCGGCGAGGCGCTCGACGGCCGGACCGCGGTGGTGATCGCGCACCGGTTGTCCACGGTCCGCGCCGCCGACCAGATCCTGGTGATCGAAGACGGTCGCGTGATCGAACGCGGCACGCACACCGAGCTGCTCGCGGCCGGCGGTCGCTACCAGGAACTGCACAACACCCAATTCAGCGAGACCGTCAGGACAGCAGCTTCCTGATCACCGGGATCGGTTCCATGAGGGTGGCGAATGCCCGCCGCCACGGATGCCCTGAACAGTTGTCATCCGCGGATCGGACAAATTTCCGATGACGTGCTGCTTCGTTTGACGGAGTGGAGCGGCGTGGATGAGGTCACACGCAACGACTGCGTGGCGTTTCATCAAGGCCAGGGCGGGATGGAAGCACACGAACCGTTTCGGTGCGACCTCATCGCGGCCAGCGTGAATGTCGGTGCGCCGCCACCCCACGCACGGGCCCACCGTGAGTCGCCGCCCGTGCACGGGCCCACCGTGAGTCGCCGCCCGTGCACGGGCCCACCGTGAGTCGCCGCCCGTGCACGGGCCCACCGTGAGTCGCCGCCCGTGCACGGGCCCACCGTGAGTCGCCGCCCGTGCACGGGCCCACCGTGAGCCGCCACCCACGCACGGGCCCACCGTGAGCCACCCTGCCGCTCACCACCTGAACGGGAGATCAACGTGGCCCGAGTGGCGTTCCGCGAGTGCCAGCCGTAGCCGGCGCAGGATTCGCGGCCGTTGTGCCTGCGCCGGCCAGCCACCGTCACAGGCTGACCGAATCCCGCACCCCGCGACGAACAGCCGGAGCTCACCCCGGTCGTCAACTCAAGCTGAGTGGCACTGCACGGGTGGTGGTCGCGTCGCGAGCGACCACCACCCTCTTTCCGACGCGTCGCACGCCCGGCGGGCAGCGCCCAGTGTGAACGCGACCCTCATGTTCTCGGACCCGGTGCCGCTGACGGCAGACTGCGGGTCCGTCGCCTCTCCCGGCCTCCGCAGCGGCGTGCTGCGCTCTTCCTCCCAGGCCTGGCCCGCCTCGCCAAGGATGACCGGACCGCGATCCTGACGGCCGTGCCGGAACAGCGACGCGCCTCGATCGAGACGAAGTTCAACCCAGCGCTGCGGGAGCTACCTCTCTACGGCCCTCCGGTCAGTCCACGGTGACCACGGCCCGGCCGGCCAGGGTGCCGCCGGCGAGCCGCTCGTAGGCCGTGCCGATCTCGTCGAAGCCGAACTCCTCGACCTCGTTACGGATCAGACCGGCCCGGGCCAGCGCGATCACCTCCCGGGCGTCGGCGATCGTGGAGCCCTGGAACGTGAAGACCTCGCCGTCGCGGGGCAGGTTGCCGAACCACGGGCGGCGCAACGTGCCGCCGGCCGAGCCGATCAGGCCGTAGGCGCCGCCGGGCCGGACGGCCGCCACACCCGCGGTGATCGTCTCGTCGGTGCCGGCGAAATCGAGGACCGCGTCCGCGGCGAGCCGGGGCGTCGACACCTCGGCCGCGTGTGCGCCGACCGACGTGGCGTAGGCGCGCCGGGCCGGCAGCGGGTCGACCGCGATCACCGAGGCGGCGGTGAGCGCCCGCAGGAACTGCACGGCGAACGCGCCGAGACCGCCGGCGCCGATCACCACGACGGTTCCGCCCGGGCTGATCCGGGGCAGCGCCCGGCGGACGGCGTGGTAGGCGGTGGCGCCCGCGTCGGTGAGCGGGCCGGCCGTGCGCGGGTCGAGGTCGCCGAGCCGCAAGAGGTCACGGCGACCGGGAACGAGCACGAACGAGGCCAGGCCGCCGTCACGCCCGTACCCCCGGCCGGTCAGCCCGGCGGCGCAGTCGCTGTCCCGGCCGCGCACGCAGAAGTCGCAGGTGCCGCAGGACGTGGGGGAGACCAGCGCGACTGCCTCGCCCACCGTGAAGCCCTCCGCGCCGGCGCCCAGCGCGGCGACGTGCCCGGCTGTCTCGTGTCCGAGAGTGAACGGCATCTGCCAGCCCATCGCCGTGCCCGCGGACTGCGGGATCCGGCGCATCGTGAGGTCCGAACGGCACAGTCCGCAGCCGGCCACCCTGATCAGAATCTGCCCGGGGCCGGGCGCGGGGACCGGGACGGTGGTCGTCTGCGGGGGCTCACCCCAGCCGGTCATCCGATAGGCGCGCATCGAGTCCACGTGGAACACGTTATCGCAGAATGAACTGCGTACATTGCCAGAAGTTAGAACGAGTTCTAGTGTCGAGCACGTGTTGACGAAGCCGTTGGCGGACGCGATCCGCACCGCCGAGCAGATCATCACCAGCGCGCCGCACGTGAGCGGCGAGCGCGACCTCGCCGAGGGCTACGACTATCTGGCCGGCAGCATCCGGGGTGCGCTGCAGATGGCCTGGGCCTACGAGCGGGACCATCCCTATTTCGTACGGTCGACGGGTCCCTACACGAAAATGGGCCTCGACAACCCGGACACCCTCTATTTCCACGCGTGGCTGCGCGACGACGCCGAATACGTCGTCACCGGCGTGCGCGGGTCCACAGCCGACCTCAGTTTCCAGATCCTCGACGGCGACTATTCACCGGTTGACGTGCCCGGCAGCCTGGCCGCATTCGACGACCGGGAACTGGAGATCGGCGCCGACGGGTCGTACACGTTGCGGCTCGCCCCGGCGCCGAAAGCGGCGATGCTGGTGGTCCGCGAAGTCTTCAGCGACTGGTCCACCGAACGACCCGGAACGCTGCGCATCGCCCGAGCCGACCGGGTCGGTTCCGCGCCGCCGCCGGTCACCCTCGACAGGGTCACCAAACGGTACGGGGTAGCCGGCAAGATCCTGATCAGCCGGTTGCGCACCTTCCTCGCTTTCGCCGAACGTTTCTACCTGGGACTGCCGGTGAACACGCTCACCACGCCGCGGTCCACTCCGGGCGGGCTTTCCACGCAGTTCTCGTCGGTGGGGCATTACGACCTGGACGATTCGCAGGCCATGGTGGTGACGGTTCCCGCCTCGGATGCCCCCTATCAGGGAATTCAGCTGGGCAGCATGTGGTACGTGTCGCTGGACTACGTCAACCACCAGACCAGCCTCACCCGGGACCAGGCGCGGATCGACCCGGACGGCATGATGCGATTCGTCATCAGCGAACGCGATCCGGGCGTGGCGAACTGGCTGGAACGGACCGGGCACCGGCGCGGATACGTGCAATTGCGCTGGCAGCGATTGTCCCGGCCGCTGACCGCCGAGGACGGGCCCCGCGTCGACATCATCGCCGTCGACGACCTCGCCGAACAGTTGCCCTATTTCGAGCCGATCAGCGCCGGGGAATGGCGGGCGCGGATCGCCGCCCGGCAGGCCGCCACCGCCGAGCGCATGCTGGGGTGACGTCGTGCTCGCCGGAAAGGTCGTGGTGGTCGCCGGAGTCGGTCCGGGACTGGGTCAGGAGATCGCGCTGCGGGCCGCCGGATACGGCGCCGAGGTGGTGCTGGCGGCCCGCACCGCCTCGTTTCTGAAAGAGGTGGCGGAAAAGATCGGGCGGGCTCTCGTCGTCCCGGTCGACCTCGGCGATTCCGTGGACACGGAACGGCTGGCCGCCGCGGCGACCGACGAGTTCGGCAGGGTCGACGTGCTGGTGCACAACGCGTTCTCGATGCCGCCGATGCGCAGCCTCACGCACGTGGACCTGCCGGACCTGTCCGCGTCGTTCGACGCCAACGTGGTGGCGGCGCTGCGCACGATCCGCGCGTTCACGCCGTCCCTCGCCGCATCCCGCGGCTCGATCGTGGTGGTCAATTCGGCGGTGCTGCGGCACTCCCGGAAACCGTTCGGGCCGTACAAAATCGCGAAGGCCGCCCTGCTCGCCGCCACCCAGAATCTGGCGAGTGAACTCGGGCCGGCGGGGGTGCGGGTCAATTCGGTGGCGCCCGGCTGGATCTGGGCGGACACGTTGCGGGCCTGGTTCGACTATCTCGCCGCGCAACGGGAGGTGCCGGCTCAGCAGATCTACGACGAGACGGCGGCGATGACCGATCTGCGGCGATTGCCGGAGCCGGGCGAGGTCGCCGACGCGGCTCTCTTTCTCGCGTCGGATCTGGCCCGTGGCATCACCGGGCAATGCCTCGACGTGAACTGCGGGGAGTTTCACCATTGACTGACACCGATCGCACTGATGTCGGCACCATGGACGATCTGCATGCGTCCGCGACCCGGATGACCGGACTCGACGACTTCGGCGAGCCGTCCTATCGGGAAGGCCTGGGGAGGCTGCTTTCCGCGTACCGGGAAGAAGCGGGTCTGACGCCCGCCGGAAGCAAACAGACCCGGCGGTTGTTGCGCGGTGCCCTGGTCTCCCGGCTCCTCAGCGAGGCGGCGTGGCGGCGATATCCGGCGGCGGCGCCGGTGACCCGGCCGATATTCGTGACCGGCCTGCCGCGCACCGGAACCACGGCATTGCACCGGCTGCTCGCCGCCGACCCGGACCATCAGGGCCTCGAACTGTGGCTGACCGAGGTCCCGCAACCGCGCCCGCCGCGGAAGACGTGGGATGCGCATCCGGTCTACGCCATGCTGCGCGACGCCTATCGGGCCCATTCCGCATTCGACGGTGTGCACCATCTCGGGCCGGACGAGGTGGAGGAATGCTGGCGGTTGCTCTGCCAGTCGATGACCTCGGTGTCGTTCGAGTGCACGGCGCACATCCCGTCGTATTCGTCCTGGCTGGCCGCGACCGACTGGACCGGCGCCTATCGCCGTCACCGCCGCAATCTGGAACTGATCGGCGGAAACGACCCGGGCCGGCGCTGGGTGCTGAAGAATCCGAGCCATCTGTTCGCGCTGGACGCGCTGCTCGCCGTCTATCCGGACGCCACGATAATCCAGACCCATCGCGACCCGCGCAGCGTGATCGCCTCGGTCTGCAGCCTCAACGCGGTCGCCTCCGACGGCTGGTCGACGGTCTTCTCCGGGCGGGTCCTCGGAACGGATCAGCTCACCCTGTGGTCCCGCGGCCTGCACCGTTTCGCGGCCTCCCGCAAATGCCACGACCCGTCCCGTTTCATCGACGTCCGTTACGAGGATTTCGTCCGCGCCCCGCTCGACACGGTCGACGCGATCTACGCGCGCCTCGGCCTGGAGCTGAGCGGCGCGGCCCGGGCGGCCATGCGGGCTTCCCACGCGGAGAGCCTGCGGGGTACGCGGAGACCGGCGCACGTCTACGACCTGAAGACCTACGGCCTGACCCCGGACGAGGTGGACCGCGCTTTCGAGCCGAGCACGCAGTAGCCGGCGCAGGGGCCGCCCGGCTCGCGTTACCCACATCGAGGCGGCGAGCGCACGCGAACGGAAACCCGGTGGGTGGTCACAGCTTGCTGATCACCTCGTCGGCGAAGCGGCGCAGCGCGTCCTGCTTGACCCGCAGGGGAGCGTCGAAGCCCGCCGAGACCCACGGGACCACTATCGCGTCGGTGACGCCGGCTTCGGCCTGCCGGCGATAGCCCGCCAGCCCGAACTGGTCGACGCAGACGGCCTGGATCTCGAAGGGGCGGTCGGCGCGGCCGGCTGCGGCGCGCAGGGTCGCGAGCCGGTCGATCACCGTGGTCAGTTCGGAGAGGCGCATCATCGCTGACGACCAGCCGTCGCCGACCCGGGCGGCGCGGCGCAGCGCCGGCTCGGTGTGCCCGCCCACGTAGATCGGCACGGGTGCGCTCGGCGCCGGGCTCATCTGCAGTTTCTCGAACGAGAAATGCTTCCCGTGGTACGACACCATGCCGCCCCCGAGGATCAGTTTGAGCACGTCGATCGCCTCGTCGGCGCGGGCGCCCCGGTCGCGGAACGGCGCGCCGCACCAGTGTGACTCCTCCGGCGACCAGCCGAGCCCGACTCCCAGCCCGAAGCGGTTGCCGGTCAGGTTCGCCACCGATCCGACCTGCCGGGCCAGCAGCACCGGGTTACGCGGATCGAGTTTCAGCACCTGGGTGTAGAAGTGGATCCGGCTGGTGACGGCGCCCATCGCGGCCGCGGCGATCAGCGGGTCGGCCCACGGTGTGTCGGCGTCCCAGAAACGGCGGCCGTCCGGCGTGTACGGGTACGACCCCTCGGTCTGCTCGGAGTAGAAGATCGAGTCGGGCAGCGCGATCGACGAGAACCCGCACTCCTCGGCGGTGGCGGCCAGTGCGGTGAGCTGGTCGATCGGGCTCAGGGCGACGCCGAGCGTGAACTTCATGTCAGAACCGTCCCCAGGGTGAGCAGGTGCGCGGTCGCCCCGCCGGATCGGAACTCGTGCTGCTCGGCGGCGAGGAAGTACCGGTGCAGTGGATAGTCGAGGTCGAGTCCGGTCCCGCCGTGCACGTGCACCGCGGTGTGCAGCACGCGATGGCCGGCCTCGGCCGCCCAGAACGCGGCGGTGGCGATCTCAGCGGTCGCCGGCGGGTCGTTCGCGGAGCACCAGACGGCCTGCCAGAGCGCCACCCGGAGCGCCTCGACGTCGATGTACGCGTCGGCGAGCCGCTGCGAGACGGCCTGGAACGAGCCGATCGGCCGGCCGAACTGCACCCGCTCACGGGCGTGGGCGGCGGTCATCTCGAGGGCCTTCTCGACGACGCCGAGCTGGTAGGCGCCCGCGCTGAGGGGGTCGGCGGGAATCGGGACGTCGGCGGCCTGACGACCGAGTTCGATCAGAATGGCGGTGCGCTCGATCACCCCGTACCCGGCGTCGTGGGCCTCTTTGAGAAGATCGCGGCCGGAGGTCGCGAGATCGTGGGCGAGCGCCGCGGCCTCGCGGGCCGAGTCGGGAAGCGTGAAGTCCATCGATGCTCCTATCGCCGGACCGGCAGGCCGAGGGCGGCGGCCGCGATGATGTCGCGCTGCACCTCGTTGGCGCCGCCGCCGAACGTCAGGATCAGGGACGAGCGGCACATGCGCTCGATGCGCCCGGTCACGGCCTCGTCGGGCACGGTCCCCGCCGCGCTCACCACTTCCCGGAGCAGGCGGTATGCCTCGATGGCGAGCTCGGTGCCGTAGACCTTGCCGGCCGACGCGTCGACCGGGGAGAGCGTCCCGGACGCCACCCGCCAGTTGAAGAGCTTCAGCACCTCGACCTTGGCGTGCACCCGCGCGAGGTGCAGCCGGACCCACTCCCTTTCGGTCACGCCGTTCGCTTTCGCCCAGGCCAGAACCTCCGCCAGTGAGCGTTGCAGCGGTGCCGCGGAGGTCAGCGCGACCCGTTCGTGGTTGAGCTGGTCGGTGATCAGCCGCCAGCCCTGGTTCTCCTCGCCGACCAGCGCGGATGCCGGAACCCGCACGTCCGAGTAGTAGGTGGCGCTGGTGGTCGGCCCGGCCACCGTCCGGACCGGCGTCCAGGAGAAGCCGGGCGCGTCGGTGGGCACGATCAGAATCGACAGGCCGCGGTGGCGGGGCGCGTCCGGGTCGGTGCGGCAGGCGAGCCAGACGTAGTCGGCGTAGCGGATCAGGCTGGTCCACATCTTCTGTCCGTTGATCACGTAGGAGTCGCCGTTCCGGACCGCCCGGGTGCGCAGCGACGCCAGATCGGTGCCGGCCTCGGGCTCGGAGTACCCGATCGAGAAGTGCGCCTCACCTGCCGCGATCCGGGGCAGAAGATCTTCCTTCTGTACGGCGGTGCCGTGCCGCGCGATGGTCGGCGCCACGGTGTAGAGCGTCAGGAACGGCACCGGGACCCCGGCCAGCGCCGCCTCGTCGGTGAAGATCAGCTGCTCCATCCGGGACAGCCTGTCCAGCGAGAGCCAGCCGTCGCGGCCCAGTTGCCGGACCACCTCCCGGTAGGCGGCGCCGTCGCCGTACTCGCCTTCCGGGTCGTCGAGCGACTGCCGCAGCGAGGGCGTCATGAGTTCGGCGAAGTAGGACCGTAACGAGAGGCGGAGCTTCTCCTGCTCCGGTGTGTATCCGACGTGCACGAGCCACCCCGCAACCGCTAGATTAGAACGCGTTCTACCAGTAGACCCAGCGAGTGGGGAGGCGTCAACAGTGGACGCGTTTCTGGTCGGGGCGGTGCGCAGCCCGGTCGGCAGGCGTGGCGGCATCCTCGCCGCGGCGCACCCCGCTGACCTGGCGGGTTCGGTCATCACGGCGCTGCTCGAGCGGTCCGGCGCGGATCCGGCAGCGGTCGACGACGTGATCCTCGGCTGTGTCGACACGCTGGGTCCGCAGTCCGGTGACATCGCGCGGACGGCGTGGCTCGCGGCCGGTCTCCCGGAACACGTTCCCGGTGTCACGGTGGACCGGCAGTGCGGGTCGGGCCAGCAGGCGGTGCACTTCGCGGCGCAGGCGGTCGCCAGCGGGAGCGCGGACCTGGTGGTGGCGGGCGGGGTGCAGAGCATGAGCCGGGTGCCGATCGGCAGCGCGATGGGCGCGGACGGTCCCTACCGGGGGTCGGCGGGCTGGGCGGAGCGGTACGGGACGGCGGAGATCTCCCAGTTCCGCAGCGCGGACGAGATCGCCGCGAAGTGGGGTTTGACCCGGTCGGAGCTGGAGGAGTACGCGCTGAAGAGCCATCATCGGGCGATCACCGCGATCGACAGCGGCCGTTTCAAAAATGAAATCGCGGACACCCGCGACGACGAGTGCCCGCGACGGGACACGGATCGAGCCGGGATGGCCGGGTTGAAACCGCTCCGGGACGGCGGCGTCACCACGGCGGCCACCTCCAGCCAGATCGCGGACGGTGCGGCAGCGCTGCTGGTCGCCAGCGCGCGGGGAATGGCAGAGCACGGATTGCGGCCGCGAGCCCGGATCAAGCACCTCTCCGCGCGCGGCGACGATCCGGTGCTCATGCTGACCGCGCCGATCGCGGCGACCGCCCACGCGCTCCGGCGGGCCCGGCTCGACATATCAGACATCTCGGTGTTCGAGGTCAACGAGGCGTTCGCCAGCGTCGCGCTCGCCTGGCTGCGCGAGACAGGCGCCGATCCGGACCGGGTCAACGTCAACGGCGGGGCGATCGCTCTCGGACACCCGCTCGGCGCGACGGGGGCGCGGCTGCTGGTCGGCGTCCTGCACGAACTGGAGCGCCGGGACGGCCGCTACGGACTCGTCACGATGTGCGAGGGCGGCGGCCAGGCCAACGTGACAATCATCGAGCGTCTCTAGGGAGACGGTTCAGGACGGTCTCCGCCTCGGTCATGATCCGGGTGATCAGGGCTGCGCAGGACGGCAGGTCGTCGATCACTCCGGTCACCTGGCCGGCGGACATCACCCCGTACTCGGGATGGCCTTCGACCATCGCGGTGCGCAGGAGGACCGGTGTGCTCGCGGCCCGCAGGGTTTGCGCCCAGCCCATCTCGCGCCCGTGCCGAGCACTGCGGCCCGCCCTGATCAGTTCCGGCCAGCTGAGCCCTGCGAGGCGGCGGAACGCGACCGCGTGCCTGGTCGCGCGCAGCAGCGCGCTCACCCTCCCCGATCTTTCCAGCCCTCGGATGTACGGGGTGAGCAGCACCCGATGCGGCACCCCGTCCACCTCGGTGGTGACGACCGTGTCCGTCACGCCGGCGTCCAGATAGAGCTGTTTCACCGCGAGGTCGACCGGGCTGTCCGTGGTGAGCAGGAACCGGGTGCCCATCGCGATGCCGGCCGCGCCGTAGGCGAGTGCCGCGACCAGCCCGCGACCGTCGAAGAAGCCGCCGGCCGCCACGACCGGGATGTCCACCGCGTCGACGACCTGCGGCAACAGCAGCGTGGTCGGCACCGGACCGGTGTGGCCGCCGCCCTCGCCGCCCTGCACGAGCACCGCGTCGGCGCCCCAGGCGGCCACCTTCTCGGCGTGCCGGCGGGCGCCGACCGAGGGCATGGTCAGCACCCCGTTGTCGGCGCAGCGGCGGATCAGGTCGCGGTCGGGCGCGAGGGCGAACGAGGCGAGACGCACCTTCTCGCTGATCAGCAGGTCGATCCGGTCTCTCGCGTCGGGGGCGTCCGACCGTACGTTGACCCCGAAGGGCGCATCGGAGCGTGCGCGGATCTCCCGGATGGTGTCCCGCAGGGTTTCCAGGGCCATGGTCGCGGAGGCGACGATGCCGAAACCGCCGGCGTTGCCGACCGCCGAGACCAGCCCGGCCCCGGCGACGTATCCCATCCCGGTCTGCACGATCGGGTGCCGGCAGCCGAGCAGATCGGTGAGCGCGGTCCTCATCGGTCCCGCCGGCCGTCGGGGTCGAGGTGGTCGCGGATCAGAGCGAGCTCCTCGGCCGTGGGCATCCGGGTCTGCGGCACCTGACCGGAAACGACCAGGGGGAAGCCTGTCGCGTCGACGACCTGCCGGACGGTGACGCCAGGGTGGGTGGAGCGCAGCCGCATCGTGTGATCCGGCGTGGCGAAGTCGAGGACGGCGAGGTCGGTGACGACGACGCGGATCTCGTGCGCGCCCCGGTCCCCACCGATGCCGGAGACCATGTCGACGTGTTCGACGAAGACGCGGGGGCTGTGCCGGGGCACCCAGTAACTGGTGGTGTGACCGATCGTGTTGCCGGGCGCGCCGCGCACGCCGAGGAGCTGGCGCTTCGGTCGCTCCCAGTCGCCGATGCAGGAGATGTTGGAGTTGCCGTGCCGGTCCAGCTGGCTGGCGCCCATCATGACGTGCCGGGTTCCGGCCGCGACCATGGCGAAGACCTGCCGGTACGGCAGCCAGCCCTCGACCGCGTCGTCCCGCAGCAGCGTCGCCTCCCCGTCGGTGACCAGCAGGTCGGGGGCGAACGTGAGCTGAGCGAGGCGGGCGCCGAGCCCGGGGACGGTCCCGGCGAAGCTCGCCAGGATCGCGCCGTCGCCCCGCCAGGCCTCCGCGCAGGCGGTCACGCAGATCTCCGCACGGGTGGTCATCGGCGGATCGCCTTCTGGTAGTCGCTCTCGTCACCGTCGAGGTAGCGGGCCCGGAACGTGTCCCAGTCGGTGGTCGCGTACTCGCGCTGGAACTCCTCGTCCCGCCCGTAGTCGGGGACGCAGCTGGTGAAGTGCGCGCCGTGCGGGGTCTCGGCCACAGCGTCGATCATGGAACGGTTGGTGAGGAGGGTCTGCGGGGGACCGGCACCGACCAGTTCCGTGGTGGGGACGATGCGCTCGCAGGTGAGGAAGCGGCGTTTCGCCGCTTGGCAGAAGAGGTCGTCGAAATAGGGGTCGGGGCCCAGGTAGCGTCCGTTGCCGCCGTCGTCCGCGAGGTTGAGGTGGATCATGGCGACATCCAGGTCGAGAGCGGGCATCGCGACGAGCAGATCGTCTCCGTAGGGGGATCGGACCGTGCGAAGCTGCGGATTCACTCGCATCACGTCGGAGCCGAGCCCGGCGCGGATGGGCAGGAACGGGAGCCGGTTGGCGGCCGCCAGCAGGCCCCAGTAGAGCATCCCCTCGTCATATTCGGTCAGGGCGACATTCCCGTTCTGGCGGGCGTGGGCGAAATGTGGTTCCAGGGGGATGCTGTCGAGCGAGACGAAACCCGTGACGATCCGGCGCGCACACCCCGACGCCGTCAGCAGGCCCACGTCCGGCCCGCCGTAGGTGACGACCGTGAGATCGCGCCGCCCGGCCCGGAGCAGCGCCCGGACCAGCGCCATCGGCTTGCGCCGCGACCCCCACCCGCCGATCCCGACGGTCATCCCGTCCCGGATCTCGTCCACCATCTCGGTCAGCGTCGCGACGCTCATCTGCCCTCCACGAACCGCTGCCGCGCCCGGTCGCCGGCGCCGTTCAGATTCAGCTCGAAGGTGAAGCCCTGCTCGAACCGGTAGGACCGCTTCACGTCCATCGGATCGATCCCGTTGAGCGACGCCTTGGCCGCCCTGATCACGACCGGGTCCTTGGCCGCGATCTCCGCCGCCACCCGCCGCGCCGCCGCGCGCAGCCCTCTGTCCGGCACCACCTCCAGCACCGTCCCGAACCGCACCAGGTCCCGCGCCGGCACCGTCCGGCACGTGTAGACCATGGTCCGCATCAGCTGGTGCGGGACGAGCCGGGCCAGATGGGTGGCCGCGCCGAGCGCGCCCCGATCGACTTCGGGCAGGCCGAACACCGCGTCGTCGGAGGCGATCACCAGGTCGGCGTTGCCGGCCAGGCCCACCCCGCCGCCGAGGCAGAACCCGTGCACCGCCGCGATGACCGGAACCGGGCACTCGTAGACGGCGGCGAACGCTGCCGCGCACCCCCGGTTCGCCGCGAGCAGCGCCTCGTGACCCTCGGTGCGCTGCATCTCCTTGATGTCGACGCCCGCGCAGAAGCCACGCCCGTCGGCCGCGAGCACCACGGCCCGGGTCCGGGGATCGGCGGCGGCCGTGCCGAGCGCGCGGGCGAGCGTGTGCCAGCCCTCCGCCGGCAGCGCGTTGACCGGTGGGAACTCGATGATCACCTCAGCGACAGCGCCGCTGTGCAGCCGCACGCCCATGGCGGCGAGCGTAACCTAGCGCTTGCTCGGGTAGCTAGGATCGATCCTCATGGACGCCCTCGATTTCACCGGCCGCTCGGTGGTCGTCACCGGCGGCACCCGCGGCCTCGGCGCCGCCATCGCCCGCGCGTTCCGTGCCGCCGGCGCGCGGGTCCTGGTCTGCGGCCGCGCCCAGCCGGACGCGACCGAGGACTTCTTCCGGGCCGACGTGCGCGACCCCTATCAGGCGGCCGCGCTGATCGCCGAGGCGGTGCGTCGGCACGGGCGGCTCGACGTGGTCGTCAACAACGCCGGTGGCAGCCCGCAGGTCTTCGCCGACGTCGCCTCGCCCCGGCTGCACGCCGCGGTCATCGATCTGAACCTGGTCGCGCCGCTGCACGTGGCGCAGGCGGCGAACACGGCGATGCGCGGCCAGCCCGGTGGTGGGGTGATCCTGATGATCAGCAGCGTGAGCGGGATCCGGCCCTCTCCGGGGACCGCCGCCTACGGCGCCGCCAAAGCCGGTCTGCTCCATCTTGCCGCGTCGCTCGCGGTCGAGTGGGGTCCGAGGGTACGGGTGAACAGCCTCATCGTCGGTCCGGTCGGGGACGACGCCACGGCCGCCGGGACGATCCCGCTGGGCCGGGCCGCCGCGCCCGAGGACGTGGCCGGCGCCTGTCTGCTGCTGGCGTCGCCGCTGGCCGGTTACGTGAGCGGGGCGGCGCTCGCGGTGCACGGCGGTGGCGAGTGGCCGGCGTATCTGGCGGAGCTGCGGCCCGGGGCGTACATTCCCGAGAAATAGAACACGTTCCAGTTAGGGGTGCGCGGTGGTTCTCTCGATCAAGTCCAAGCGCGACGAACTCGGCATCTCCACGGGCGAGCTGCTGATCGGCGGAGCCTGGCGCCCGGCCGCCGACGGGCGCACCTGGGTCCACCCGCATCCGGCCACCGGCGAGGAGGTCGGCGCGTTCGCGGTGGCCACCGCCGGGGACGTGGACGCGGCGGTCCGGGCGGCGCGCCGCGCCTTCGACGAGGGGCCGTGGCCGCGTACCCGTGCGAAGGAACGCATCCGGGTGCTGCGCCGGATCGCCGACGCGATCCGCGCCGACGCCGTCGGCCTGCAGTCGACGCAGTCGCTGGACAACGGGGTGCCGATCAGCTTCGGCGAGACCTACGCGATGTCGATCGAGTGCGTGGCGGACGTCTTCGAGCACCACGCCGGCTGGGTCGACAAGCTCGGCGGCGAGACGCTCCCCGGCTATCAGGGCGGCGACCACCTGGTGCTCACCCTGCGCGAGCCGGTCGGCGTGGTGGCCGCGGTCATCCCGTGGAACGGCCCGCTGCTGCTGGCCGCCCAGAAGCTCGCCCCGGCTCTCGCGGCCGGCTGCACGGTGGTGCTCAAGCCGAGTGAGTACGCGACGTTCGCCGCCCTGCGCCTGGCCCGGATCGTCGAGGCGGCCGGCCTGCCGGAGGGTGTGCTCAACGTGGTGACCGGGCCCGGCGAGCCGACCGGCGACGCCCTGATCAACCACCCGCTGGTCGACAAGATCACCTTCACCGGCAGCCGGGCCGTCGGGCAGCGGGTGCTAGCCGCCGCGTCGACCGGGATGAAGCGGACCAGCCTGGAGCTGGGCGGCAAGAGCCCGTCGCTGGTCTTCCCGGACGCCGACGTCTACGCGGCCGCGGCCACCACGATGGGCACGGTGACCCTGGGCCTCTCCGGTCAGGCGTGCGTGGCGCACACCCGCGCGCTGGTCCACCGTGACGTCTACGACGACTTCCTGGCGGTCACCGAGGGGATGGCCGCGCTGGTCAACTACGGCGACCCGTTCCATCCGGAGACCACCGCGTCCCCGCTGATCAACGAGCGGCAGATGAACCGGGTCCTCGGCTACATCGAGCGGGGACAGGCCGAGGGCGGCCGGCTCGTGGTCGGCGGCGGGCGGCCGGACGGGGAGCTGGCGGCCGGCAACTTCGTGATGCCGACGGTGTTCGCCGATGTCAGCAACGACGCCACGATCGCGCGCGAGGAGATCTTCGGGCCGGTGCTGGCGGTCGTGCCGTTCACCGACGAGGAGGAGGCCGTGCGGCTGGCGAACGACACGACGTACGGGCTGGCCGCCACGGTCTGGACCGGTGACGTGAAGCGGGCGATGCGGCTGGCCAAGGCGGTGCGCGCCGGAACCGTCGGGATCAACGGATACCAGCTGGAGCCGCATGTGGCCTTCGGCGGATTCGGGCAGTCCGGGCTGGGCCGGGAGGGCGGGCGCACGTCGATCGAGGCGTACACCGAGCTCAAGACCGTGCTGATCCCGACGACCGACGAGATGATGTAACCTCACCTTCCTAGACGACAGTCGTCTAGGAAGGTGGGTTGACGTGGAGAAGCTGCCCGGTGGGCTCGTGTCGGTGGCCGTCCCGATCCCGGACAACCCGCTGCGCTACACGCTGTCGTACCTGGTCCCCGGCGACCACGGCCTGGTCGTGGTCGACCCGGGCTGGGACAGCGACACCGGCTGGGACGCCCTGGTCGCCGGGCTGGAGTTCGCCGGCGCCACACCCGCCGACGTGACGGGCGTGGTGCTCACCCACGTCCACCCGGACCACCACGGGCTGACCGCCCGGCTGCGCGACGCGTCCGGCGCCTGGGTGGCCATGCACCCGGCCGAGCAGGCCTCGATGCTGCGCAACCGGGAGACCGCGCCGAGCCGCGCCCTCGGCGGGTGGATGCGCGCCTTCAACGTGCCGGAGGCCGAGGCGGGCCGGCTGCTCAGCACGTTCGGCAGCGAGGCCGACCGGCACTTCGCCGGGTTCGCCGATGCCGACGTCCTGCTGGAGGACGGCGACCTGATCCCGCTGCCCGGCCGCACACTGCGGGCGATCTGGACGCCCGGGCACACCCCCGGCCACCTCTGCCTGCTGGAACCGGACGCGCAGCTGCTGCTCACCGGCGACCACGTGCTGCCCCGGATCAGCCCCAACATCGGGCTGACGTTCAGCGATTCCGACCCGCTGGGGCAATACCTGGACTCGCTCGCCAAGGTGTCCGCCTTCGACGACTGCGAGGCGCTGCCCGGTCACGAGCACCGGTTCCGGGGAATCGCGGACCGCTGCGCCGCGCTGACCGCACACCACCACGAGCGGTGCGAGGAGATCGTGGCGACCGTGCGGCGGCTCGGCGCGCCGACGATCTGGGAGGTGGCCGCGGCGCTGACCTGGTCCCGGCCCTGGGAGCGGATCGGGCCGATGAAGGTGGGCGCGGTGGCGGAGACCGCGGCGCACGTGGAGCTGCTGGTGTCCACCGGGCGGCTGACCCGCTCGGCGGACGGTCACGTCACTGATCCGAGCCCTCAGGCGGCCGATCTGAGCCCTCAGCTCAGGTAGCCGGATCTGAGCTCTCAGCTCAGGTAACCGATCTGAGCACGAAGTCGACGAGTTCCTCGGCGTACCTGTCGGCGCCGGCCGCCACCTGATCGCGCAGCCGGGCCGGCGCCACCAGAGCGTGGTTGAGCGCGCCCCCGCTGATCGTGTCGAGCAGCAGGGTCACGCTGGTGTCCGGGCCGAGCTGGCCGCGCTCGATGCCACGGCGCACGATCGCGCGCGCCGCGGCGGCCTGCGACTGCAGGAACCGGTCCAGATGCTCCTGACCGGCCGGGACGCTCGCCGCCTCGACGGTCAGCCGCAGCAGCGCGCCGCCGTCCTCGCCGAGGAACGCGTTCAGCACCTGGCGGGCCAGGGCCACCAGGTCGTCACGGACCGAACCGGTGTCGATGTCCTTCACCCCGGACAGGCGGCCGGCCAGGGCCGCGACCAGCAGCGCCTCCTTGTTCGGCCAGCGCAGATAGATCGAGGCCTTGCCGACGCCGGCGCGCCGGGCCACCGCGTCTACCGAGAAGCCCGACCAGCCGTGCGCGCCGAACAGCTCGGCGGCGGCCCGGGTGATCCGCTCGTCGACCTCCGGGTCGCGCGGCCGCCCGGCCTGGGTTCCAGCAGACATGGGAGATCAGGTTAGTCGAGCAGCTTGCGATGGTCCCAGCTGACGACCCGGAGCGGTTCCACGACGTAGGCGGCACGCTTGCGGGCCGCATGCGCCACGTACGCGTCGAGCGCGTCCCGTGGCACATCCGGCATCCGATCCGCGATCAGCCGGCCGACCTCGGTCACCCCCGGCAGGTCGTCGATCCGGCGCACCACCCCGGACACCTGCACGCCGCGCAGCTCGAAGTAGTCCTCACCGTCCTCGACCAGGCACGTCACGCGCGGATCGCGGGCCAGGTTCAGCGCCTTCTGCGACGACCGGTAGGTCCAGAACGCGATCCCGCCGTCGCCGGCCAGCCCGAAGAACATCGTGACGAGGTGCGGTGTCCCGTCCGGGTTGATTGTGGCGAGCTGCATCTTCCGTGCCCGCGACAGCAGCCCGGTCACCTCGTCGCCGCTCATCGTCACCGTCTCGCGCTGCTTCACCGGGACTCCTCACCGAAGGTCGTATCGGCCAACGGTAATGTCTCCTCGCACACGAAGCCCGGCTGCGGCGGGTCCGCCGTGAAGACCGTGCTGAGCGCGGCGTCCAACTCGTGCGCGGTCCAGTCGCCGGTCGCGGCGTGGAAGCTGGCCCGCACGGTCGGCGGCCCGAGCACCGCGACCACGTCACCGTGCACCACGAACACCTCACCGGTGATCCGCTCACCGGCCGGACCGGCCAGGTGCAGCACCAGCGGGGTGACGTGTCCCGGGTCGAGCGGATCGGGGCCCTCCGGCGGCGGGCCCATCAGCTCGCTCGTCATCGCGGTGCGCGCGCGGGGGCAGATGACGTTCGCCCGGACGCCGTAGCGCGCGCATCCCCGCGCGGTGGCGAGCGTCAGAGCGACGATCCCGCCCTTGGCCGCCGCGTAGTTGGCCTGCCCCGCCGAGCCGAGAAGGAAGGCCTCCGACGCGGTGTTGACGATCCGGGCGTACGCGGGGAAGCCGTTCTTCTTGGTTTTTTCTCGCCAGTACGCGGTGGCGAGCCGGGTCGTCACGAAGTGCCCGCGGAGGTGCACCCGGATCACCGTGTCCCACTCCTGCTCGCTCATCGCGAAGACCATCCGGTCGCGGAGCACGCCGGCGTTGTTGACCAGCACGTCGAGCCCGCCGAACCGCTCGACCGCGGTCGTCACCAGGGACTCGGCGGTCGACCACTCGGCGACGTCGCCGGGACAGGCGACCGCCTCGCCCCCGCTGTCCCGGATCCGCTCCACCGTCGCGTCCAGCGCCGGTCCCGGCAGGTCGTTGAGCACCACGCGATAGCCGGCCGCGGCGAGAGCCGTCGCCTCGGCCGCGCCGAGCCCCTGCCCGGCGCCCGTCACGATGGCCGTCCTGGTGGTCATCTCAGTACCCCGGCCCGCTGAGCAGCCCGCCGTCCGCCAGGAACTCCGCGCCGGTGGTGTAGGACGCGTCGTCCGAGGCGAGGAACGCGACGAGCCGGGAGATCTCCACCGGCTCCGCGAACCGGGCGATCGGCAGCGCCTTGAGGAACCCGCTGCCGTCCACACCGGTCATGGTCTGCGCGGCCGCGAGAGCCATCGACGTCATCACGCCGCCCGGGTGCACCGAATTGACCCGGATGCCGACCGGCCCGAGCTCCTGCGCCGCCGACCGGGTCAGCCCGCGCACCCCGAACTTGCTGGCGCTGTACGCGGAGAGGCCGGCCGCCCCGGCGATCCCCTCGATCGACGAGATGTTCACGATCGAGCCGCCGCCGGCGTCGCGCATCACCGGGACGACCGCGCGGATCCCCAGCCAGGAGCCGACCAGGTTAACGTCGAGCACGTGCCGGAACTCGTCCGGATCCATCTCGGTGACCGGGGCGTGCCGGAGGATCCCGGCGTTGTTGACCAGCACGTCGATCCGGCCGTAGGCGCTGGTCGCGGCGGCGACCGCGGCCGCCCAGTCGTCGGCGCTGGTCACGTCGTGCCGCACGAAGACGCCGCCGATCTCCGCGGCGACGCGCTGTCCCTTCTCCTCCAGGACGTCGCCGATCACGACGCGGGCGCCCTCGGTGGTGAAGTGCCGGGCGTGCGCCTTGCCCATGCCCCGCGCCCCGCCGGTGATCAGCGCAACCTTGCCGTCGAGCCGCCCCATCGCGCCTCCCGAAGGTGAAGTGACCAAACGCTTGCTTGGTTCATACCCTAGCCGGGCAGTCAAGGCGCTCACAGGGCGTCGCGCTGGGCGCTCACGGGCGTCTCGCTGGGCTCTGGCAGGGCGGGCTCGCGGGGCGCGAGGAGGCGTCGGAGCTCTGGCGACCGGCCGGTCCGGCTGGTCGTGAGTGCTGTGCCGGCTGGCGCTCAGTGCTCTTCCGCGCCCGTCCCGGCGACACTGAGCGCCAGCCGGCACCGAACGCTCCAAGATCCGCGGCGGGTGGGGATTCGTGACGAGAGGGGTTCGCGACGGCACGCGGTGGGCGGGAGTTCGGGACGGGCAGCGGTGGGCGGGGGTTCGCGACGGCAGCCGGTGGGCGGGGGTTCACGACGGGCAGCGGTGGGCGGGGTTCGCGACGGGAGTGGGTTGGCCGTGAGCGGGGGTTCGCGACGGCGGCGTGGCAGGAGGGGTCGGGGACGGAAGAGCGTTCGTAGCGGGTCGAGGTGCGGCGCCCGGAGTGAGTTCGGCGACCGGAGGCGGGCGCGCCGCCCGGCAACTGAGGACCGGTCTCACGGCGACGCGACCGTCAGCGCTCCGGGAACCCCGGGAAACCTTCTAACGCGCGGTGATGCCGTCGAAGAGTAGCCGCAGCAGGCCGTCGACTATCTGGTCGTCGGTCCAGGCGTTCTTGGACTGGGCCCATGACGTGGGGATCCAGAGGATGTCGCGGAGCAGGCGGTAGGTCAGCCGGGTGTCCAGGTCGGCTCGGAACAGGCCGCTTTCCCGGCCCCGGTCGAGCTGGTCGATCCAGGTCTGTTCGATCTCCTTCATGGCGGTCCGCAGGTAGGCGAAGCGGGGCTGGGCGCTGAAGTACGTCCAGTCGTTCTGCAGCATGGTCAGTGCCGCCCGGTGGCGGCTCAGGGTGGCGGTGCTGGAGCGCACGATCTGTTCGATGGCGCGTCGCGGGTCCGGTTCGGCGGCGGCCGCGCGGTAGCCGGCCAGGACGTCGTCGAGGAACGCGCTGAGCAGCTCGTCGCCGATCGACTCCTTGGAGTCGAAGTGGTGGTAGAGGCTGCCGGAGAGGATGCCCGCCGCGTCCGCGATCTCCCGGACGGTGGTGGCCCGGAAGCCCTTCTCGGCGAACAGGTCGCCGGCGAGCTGGACCAGGTGTGTCCGCCGCTCGGAATTTCTCGGAGTCGTCACCGGGCCATTATGCGTGCTGCCCAAACGCTTGCTTGGTACACCCCGTATGGTTAGCGTAGAACGCGTTCTCATTTTGAGGGGGTGCCGGGATGCGCGCGGCGGTTCTGCACACGATCGGGGACGAGAAGCTCGACATCCGCGACGACGTGGCGGTCGTCGGGCCCGGCCCCGGTGAGGTGCGCCTGCGGGTGCGCGCCTCCGGCGTCTGCCACTCCGACCTGTCCGCGTTGAACGGCACGCTGCCGCAGCCGGTGCCGGCCGTGCTCGGGCACGAGGCGGCCGGTGACGTCCTCGAGGTCGGCGACGGGGTGGACGACCTGGCGCCCGGCGACCGGGTCGCGGTGAACTGGCTGCCCTCCTGCGGTGTTTGTTCGCACTGCCGGCGCGGCGAGACCTATCTCTGCATGACACACGTGATGGCCGGCTACGTGATGCCCCGCTTCACCGCCGGGGAGCTGCCGATCTTCGGGATGGCCGGTTGCGGCGCGTTCGCCGAGGAGATGGTGGTGCCGCGGGCCGGCGCCGTGCGGATCGGCGATGACGTGCCCTACGAGGTGGCCGCGCTGATCGGCTGCGGTGTCACGACGGGCGTCGGCGCGGTGATCAACACGGCGCGGGTGCGGCCCGGCGACACCGTCGTGGTGATCGGGTGCGGGGGAGTCGGCATCGCCGCGGTGCAGGGCGCGCGGGTGGCCGGCGCGGCCGTGATCGTCGCGGTGGACACGGTGGCCGCGCGGCACGAGACGGCCCGGCGGTTCGGCGCCACCCACAGCTGCGGCCCGGACGGCCTCTCCGATCTGTCCACCGAGGTCACCGGCGGCGAGGGCTTCGACTACGCGTTCGACGTGGTGGCCGTGCCGCAGACGCTGCGCACCGCGTGGACGGCCTGCCGCCGGGGCGGTTCGGTGGTCGTGGTCGGTGCCGGGCGGGCCGACCAGTTCATCGAGCTCAGCCCGTTCGAGCTCCTCTTCGAGGGCAAGACCATCATTCCTTCCCTGTACGGGTCGGCGGACCCGCCCCACGACTTCGGGCGGCTGCTGGCGCTGTGGCGGGCCGGTCGTCTCGACATCGAGGGCATGATCAGCAGGCGGCTGCGGCTCGATCAGGTGGGTGACGCACTGGCGTCGCTCGGCAGCGGCGAGCTGATCCGCCAAGTGATCGTCCACGACTGATGCGACCGGACTTCTGATGCGACTGGACTTCTGATGCGACTGGACTTCTGATGCGACTGGGCATCCAGATCGGCTACAGCGGACAGGGGTTCGCCGACGCGGTCGACGAGGTCGTCGAGTGCGAGGAGGCCGGGGCCGAGCTGGTCGTGGTTCCCGAGGCGTACAGCTTCGACGCGGTCAGCCAGCTGGGCTTTCTGGCGGCCCGGACACGGCGCATGGGGCTCGCCTCCGGGGTGATGCAGCTCTACACGCGGACCCCGACGCTCACGGCGATGACCGCGGCCGGCATCGACTACGTCTCCGGCGGGCGGTTCGCGCTCGGACTGGGTGCGTCAGGTCCCCAAGTGATCGAGGGATTTCACGGGGTACGGTATGACGCTCCGATCGCCCGTACCAGGGAAGTCGTTGAAATCTGTCGCCGGGTGTGGCGGCGGGAGACGCTGGTCTTCGAGGGCGACCACTATCGGGTGCCGCTGCCGGGGGAGTTCGGCAAACCGCTCAAGCTGATCAACCGGCCGGTGCGGCCGAGGATCCCGGTGCTGCTGGCCGCGATGGGGCCGCGCAACGTGGCGCTGGCCGCGGAGATCGCCGAGGGGTGGCAGGCGCTCTTCTTCGATCCGCGCGCGGCCGGCCGGGTGTTCGGCGACGCGCTCGCCGACGGACTCGCGCGGCGTGACCCCTCGCTGGGGCCACTGGACGTCTCCGTCCCCGTACCCTTTGCTCTCGCGGAAGCGACACCCGCGCTGCTCAGCGCGCACCGCGCATCGCTCGCGCTCTATCTCGGCGGGATGGGTGCCCGGGGGCGCAACTTCTCCAACGACCTCATCAAACGGTACGGGTACGCGCGTGAGGCGTCGCTGATCCAGGAGCTGTTCCTGAGCGGACGGAAGGCGGAGGCGGCGGCCGCGGTGCCGGACGATCTCGTGGCGGCGACGTCGCTGGTGGGGCGCCCGGACGAGGTGCGGCGCCGGATCGACGAGCTGGCGGCCGCCGGAGTGACGACGTTGCTGGTGTCGCCGCTGGCCGCGACCCGGGCCGAGCGGGTGAAGGACGTCGCCGCGCTGCGCGCCCTGATCACCTAGAAGAAGTCCCCGTCGAACATCTCCGGGCCCGGGCCGCCGTGGTGGTGTCCGAGAGAGAACAGCGAGTCGAGCAGCAGCATGCCGCCGATCGTGCCCGCGCCCGCCGCCAGCGCCGTCTTCCACCAGGGTGTCGAGTACCAGCCGGCCGGCATGGGACGGCCGTTCTGATAGCCGCCGGGGTAGTAGTAGGGCGTGGCCGACGACGGGCGCGGCCCGACCCGGTACCCGCCGAGCTCGTGCTCCTCGGTGATCGCCCCGGCGCCCGCCGCCGACTCCGGCCGGGGCAGCTCCGGGCCGGGGTCCAGGCCGAGGGCGACCCGGGCGGCCCGCACGTAGGCGAGGCCCTCCAGGGCGCTCTCCCGGGCCAGGCGGTACTGGGTCACCGTCCGGGCCTGGCTGAGCTGGGCGCCGGCGGCCTGGTGCCGTTCGGTCGCGTCGACGAGCGCCTGCCGGGCCAGGTGCCCGTCGTCGCGCAGGTTGAGCAGCTGGCCGCCGAGTCGTTCGTACCAGCGGTAGGCGTCGGCGCGGCCGTCGGCGAGGACCTCGTCCCCGCGCGCCGCGCCGCCACGGCGGTTGCCCGCGATCAGGGCCCCGATGCCGGCGCCCACCAGAAGCAGAAGCAGCAGAATCACCATGTCATCGATGGTGGGGCGCGGTTCTGGGCGGCTCTTGTCGGTTCCCTGTGCGGCGCCCATGAGCCTGCGGATTCTCCGGAATGCCGGGAAACGCCCGCTTAGGGTGAGGCCCATGAGAATTCTGAAGAACAGGACGAAACGGGTTGCCGTGGCCGCGTCGCTCGCCGCCGGTCTCGCCGCGCCGATGACCGCGCCCTTGACGAGCCCGGCGGCTGCCGCGCCGCCGCCGTCGGTCGCCGTGCCGGTGCCGGCCGTCGCGGTTCCGCCACCGCCGGATCCGGCGGCCGCGCACCTCGCCGAGGCGCTGCTGACCGAGAAGGATCTGGGGAAGGGGTGGGCCGCCTTCGACGGGGATCTGATGGACGACGCGCTGCCGGGGGCGCTGGAGCCGGGTACGAAGGGCGGGGATCCGTGCACGATGCCGGAGTCGCCGCCGCTCAAGGACGTGGCCGGCCCGCCGAAGGGCAAGCCCGATCCGGCCGGCCCGCCCCCTGTCAAAGGCCAGCCGCCGGTGAAGGACCAGCCGCCGGTGAAGGGTCAGCCGCCGGTCGGTGGCCGGGCCGGGGGCGAGGTCAGCCTCGAGTACGCGGCGTTCATCCAGGACGCCGAAGGAGCGATGCTCCTGCAGACCATCGCGGGCACCGGCGGGAAGAGGGCCCGCGGGCTCGTCGACGACACCCGGGACATGCTGAAACGCTGCCCCACGATCACCACCACGTCGCTGACGCTGACGATGTCGCCGCTGAAGAAGTTCCCGAAGCTGGGCGACGACTCCCAGGCGATCGACTTCGTGGCCACGGTCAAGGACGGTTCGGTGGAGATCTCCGTACCCGGGAAGATGGCCGTGGTCGCGGCCGACGAGGTCTATCTGACGGTGACCCTGGTCGGCGCGGAGGAGCCCGAGCGCGACGACCTGAAGAAGTTCACCAAGCGTGCCCTGCGCAAGATCGACAAAGTCCTCTGACCGAGCCGCCACCGGCGGGAAATGGGGATGCCCCGTCCAGATCGGATCCGTAGTCTCTGGTGCAGAGGCCTAGCCCGGGCATACTTCGACACTCACTCTCAATGAAAACGCCCGGGCACTTCCCTCATTGTCGGCGTCGCATCGCGGCGCCGATTTCCATTCTTTGCGAGCGGGGGTGCACATGGACGCGCTGGAACGTATCGGATTCGACCGCCTGGGACTGGTCGTGACGCCGAGGGGCGTCACCACCCCCGCGGTCTCCGCGCCGCTGCTCGCCGAGTTCGCGCACGCCGGCGTGCGGTTCGCCAACCCGGAGGAGATCACCGACGGGCTGGCCGGGCCGCACCGCGAGCTGATTGCGCACATCCGGGCCAAGCGCGGCGACAAGGGTACGTACGCCCCGCTGTTCCGTGGCTTCCCGGAGCGGCTGCCGCAGTTCGACGACGCGGCGTTCCGCTTCGTCATGGCGCGGGTCCGTCTCCGCACCGGCGACGAAGACTGGGAGGACGCCCTCGACTTCAGCCGTTTCGGCTGGTGGCCGGCCTCCTCGATCCCGCAGGACGAGGCCCGGGCCGAGGCTGACCGGCGTGCGCAGGCGATGCTGCCCCGGGACAGCCGCATCGAGTGGATCACCGTACGCCTGGTCGAGCGACCGGAGCTGGAGGAGCGGCTGACCACCTGGATGCGGGACTGCTTCACCAGCGCGGCGTCGCTGCGCGAGGACGTGCGCAACGACCTCGGCGTGCTGGTGAACCTGCTCGGCGCGGACGGCATCGAGGTCGGCGACGTCCGGTTCCGGGAGAACCGCACGCTGCTGTTCGAGCTGCTCTGGGCGCTCGACCGGCCGCGGCTGCCGTACACCGGCGCCACGCCGGACGACCTGCTGCGCCTGTTCGCGGCGCTGACCGGCGGCGACGTCAGCCTGGCCGAGCCGATCACGTTCCCGCGCCTGACCCGCGCGGACCGCCGCGTCGTGATCAACACGCTCGAGGCGAGCGACCGGCTCGGTGACGTCTTCCGCCGTCGCGGCCTGTGGCTGGCGATCGACCGTGGGCTGCACGTCGGTGAGTTCCGCGCGCCTCGGGTGCGTGACACGTTCGCGCTGCTGCGGGAGACCCGCCACGACTACACGGCGTTCCCGTCCCGGTTCGAGCGGACGCTTGCCCGTGACCACGCGGCCGCGGTGCGTCTCGCCGCTGCCGAGGCGCCCGGTCTGCTCGGCCGGAGCCTGCGCCGGCTGGCCTCCCTGGCGGAGGACGAGGCCGAACGGGCCGCGCTTGTCGACGCGATCGCCGAAGCCGGCGAGCGGATCCCGCTGCGGGTCCTGCTGGCCGCCCGGGCCCAGCTGGCTGACAACGGACGCACGTACCCCCGTGTGGTTTTCGGCAAGGACGGCTCGGCACTGCCGATCGTGCGCGAGCCGGGCCACCTCGCCGTGCCGAAGGACTTCCGCGCGGCGCTGCTCGCGGCGATCGACGGCACGGTGGACGCGCGGGTCGTGGCGAAGGGCGACTGGTCCGGCGAGACCGTCTGGATCGAGCCGGGCCTGGACCGGCTGCTGCTGCCGGACCAGCTACGGGCCACCGCGCAGGGCCTGGTCCAGGTGGAGCGCGGCAGCCGGCTGCCGGTCGGTGACGCCGCGGTGGTGCGGCTGTTCGTGCACTGGCGCGAAGCGGGCGAGCGCAGCGACCTGGACCTGTCGTGCGTGGCGCTGGACGAGCGGTTCCAGATCGTCGACCAGGTCTCCTGGACGAACCTCGGCAACGGGGTGATGACGCACTCCGGTGACCTCACGTCCGCTGAGAACGGGGCCGAGGAGTTCCTCGACATCGACATGTCCCGGGCGATCGGGATCGGTCGCAAGCGCGGCTGGCGCTACCTCGTGCCGGTGATCTTCCGTTATGCCGGTCCGACGTTCGAGGCGCTCGCCGAGGCGTACACCGGGTGGATGCTGCGCAACGACGCGACCAGCCGCAACCGGGTGTTCGACCCGGCGACGGTGGCGAACGCGTTCCCGCTGACCGGCCGGAAGCGCTACGCCGTGCCGATGCTGCTCGACCTGGAGAGTGGCGAGGTGCTCTATGTGGACGTCTACCTGAACTCGGCGCCGCGCGCCCGGGTCGAGCAGGACGGCCGGGACGTGGCGCTGCTGGTCGCGGCGGTCGCGGGCCGCCGCCGGACGAAGGTGACGATCGCGGAGCTGGCGCTGACCCACGTGTATTCGCGCGGGGCGACGCTTGTCGACGACCCGGCAAAAGCAACGATCACTTTCGGTACGGGGGAGGGGCGCACCTATGACGCGCTGCGCCCCGAGAAGCTGCTGGCCGACTTGCTCTGAGCAGCAGCCGGTCCCGGGCCGCGGCTTGTCCCGGGCGGCGGCCGGTCCCGAGCAGCTGCGGCTCGGACTGCGGCCTGTCCCGGGCGGCAGCGTGTTCCGGGCGGCAGCGTGTTCCGGGCGGCGGCGGGTTCCGGGCGGCGGCGGGTTCCGGGCATCAACCTAGATTCCTAGGACGCTAAGGCCGACGGGGCTGCGGTAACTGCCGCTCGGCTACACCCCAACTCCACACGCTGCGCGGGCATGCGTGCCCGGCCGTGGATCGTGGAACTTCGCGGGCCGGCTGGCGCTGAGCGCGACCACACTGACGACCGGCCGGACCGGCCGGCGTTCAGTGCTGGTCTCGCGTGCAGAACCCGGGCACGGCAGTAACCGCTTGCGCTGGCGAAGCGGGCCCGGGCTCCGCACGCCTGGAGGGTTGCCCCGATCGCACGCTGGTATCTAACATTTCAATTTGTGGAGAGTGTGGGACGGCATCTGCTGCGGGACGCGGCCTACGGGCGTCTGCGCGGCGCCATCGTCGACGGGACGCTGGCGCCCGGCCTCGCGCTGAAACCCGACGACCTCGCCGAGCAACTGGGGCTGTCGCGGGCGCCGATCCGGGACGCGCTGGCCCGGCTCGCCGCGGACGGGCTGGTCGAGACGAAGCCGCAGAGCTACACCCGGGTCACCGAGGTGGTGCCCAAGGAGGTCGAGGACGCGGCCGCCGTGGTCGGGGCGATGCACGCTCTCGCCGTACAGTCAATCGCTCGAAGAATGACCACTGACCAGCTGGAACGGATGCGCGAAGCCAACGCGCGGTTCGCCGCGGCGGTGGCCGCGGGTGATGTGGAGGCGGCTCTGGCGGCCGACGACGACGTGCACGCGATCCCGCTGCACGGTTGCGGCAATGCGGCGGCCGCGGCCACCGCCGAGCGTTACACCCCGCTGGTACGCCGTGCCGAGCGTCTCCTCTTCACCTCTCCGCAAGCGTCCCGTTCGGTGCGTCTGCACGACGAGCTGATCGACGCCCTGGCCGCGCGTGACGCGGCACGGGCGATCGCGGTCAACGCCGAGATCTGGGGTCACCTGCACCACAGCGTCAACCTTTAGGAGTCGTCTTGCCTCTCGCCGATTTTCCCCGTCGTCCGCTGCTGTTCGGCCCGTCGCCGGTGCACCGCCTGGATCGGTTGACCGCGCACCTCGGCGGCGCCGCCGTCTGGGCGAAGCGGGAGGACTGCAACTCCGGCATCGCCTACGGCGGCAACAAGACCCGCAAACTGGAATATCTGGTGGCGGACGCGCTCGCGCAGGGCGCCGACACGCTCGTCTCGATCGGCGGCGTGCAGTCGAACCACACCCGGCAGGTCGCGGCGGTCGCGGCCGCCACCGGGCTGAAGTGTGTGCTGGTGCAGGAGAGCTGGGTGGACTGGCCGGACAGCGTCTACGACAAGGTCGGCAACATCCTGATCAGCCGGCTCGCCGGCGCGGACGTCCGGCTGGTGCGGGCCGGGTTCGGCATCGGCTTCAAGGAGAGCTGGGACGCGGCGATCGCCGACGTCAAGGCCTCCGGGGGTACGCCGTACGCGATCCCGGCCGGCGCGTCGGATCACCGGCTCGGCGGGCTGGGGTTCGCGAACTGGGCCTACGAGGTGATCGAGCAGGAGCGTGAGCTGGGCGTCTTCTTCGACACGATCGTCGTGTGCTCGGTGACCGGGAGCACGCAGGCCGGCATGATCGCCGGGTTCGCGGCGGCCGGTGGGCGTCCGCGCCGGGTGATCGGGATCGATGGGTCGGCGAAACCGGCGGAGACCCGGGAGCAGGTGGCCCGGATCGCCCGGGCGACGGCGTCGCTGATCGGGGTGGAGCGGGAGCTGACCGAGGACGAGATCGTTCTGGACGAGCGGTACCACGCCGGGGTGTACGGGATTCCGGACGACACGACACTGGACGCGATGCGGCTGGCGGCCCGGACCGAGGGGATGGTGACCGATCCGGTCTATGAGGGCAAGTCGATGGCGGGTCTGATCGATCTGGTCGGCCGGGGTGAGATCGGCCGGGATTCCACCGTGCTCTACGCGCACCTGGGCGGGCAGCCGGCGCTCAACGCGTACGCCGGCCTGGCCCTGTGATCTGTGGTCATTCGATCCAGACGACTTCGATGTTGGTGGGGTCGTCGTGGTCGGTGACGCAGCGGAACGTGGCGCCGGGGTGGACGGCGGCGGCCTGCGCGGAGGTGAGCGTGTCGCGCACTGTCGCGTCGTAGCCGGGTGAGCCGTCGTCGGGCTGCACGTGCAGGTCGACCTGGTAGACGTTGTCGTTGTCGAAGGTCACGTTGGTGACCGTGACTGATCGGACTGTCGCGGTGCAGGGCCGGCCGGCCGTGATGTGGCCGTCGCCGATCTCCTCGGCGTCGACGAGCCGGCTCGTCAGCCACGCGATGCCCCCGACGACGCCCAGGGTGAGGGCGAGGATGCTCGCGGGCAGCAGCCAGCTCAGGTAACGCCGTCGCCTCATGCGTCATCTCCCCGTTCGTGCCAGGTTCGTCGCAGCCTTCCACCCGCCGTCGCAGGCGTGTCCGGGGCTCGCAGGTCGGAGCGTAATGGGGTTTCCTGGAGGAAAGCTGCGCCTCCTCTCATGCCGGTCCGACACGGGCGGCACAGGGCATTCATAGACTCCGCTGTTTGCATGGTGCCAGGCAATCGGCACATTGCGGAGGAAACGTGAGTTCAACGTATCAGGGGCGTCGTCTTCCGAATCCGGACGAGGAGGTGTTCGACCAGGGCCTCGGCTTCGACCTCGGCACGCTGCTGGGTCGCCGGCAGGTCCTGCGCGCGTTCGGTGTCGGCGCGGCTGCCTTCGGGCTCGCGGCGTGCGGCACCGAGTCGTCGGATTCCGCCTCTCCGGCGTCGTCGTCGAGCACCTCGTCCGGGGAGATCCCGGACGAGACGGCCGGGCCGTACCCCGGCGACGGGTCGAACGGGCCGGACGTCCTGGAGCAGAGCGGAATCGTCCGCAGTGACATCCGGTCCAGCTTCGGCGATTCGACGACCACTGCCGAAGGCGTACCGATGACCCTCGAGCTGCAGATCAAGGACCTGGCGAACGGCGGGCCGGCGTTCGCCGGGGTGGCCGTCTACGTGTGGCACTGTGACCGGTCCGGCGGGTACTCGATGTACTCCGACGGGCTCACCGGGGAGAACTATCTGCGCGGCGTGCAGGTCGCCGACGACTCCGGGAAGGTGACGTTCACCAGCATCTTCCCGGCCTGCTACACCGGCCGGTGGCCGCACGTGCACTTCGAGGTCTACCCGGGTCAGGCGGACATCACCGACTCGACGAAGGCCATCGCGACCTCGCAGGTGGCGCTGCCGAAGGACACCTGCGACACGGTCTACAAGCAGTCCGGGTACGAGGCGTCGGTCACGAACCTGGCGCAGGTCACGCTGGACAGCGACAACGTGTTCGGCGACGACAACGGCAAGAGTCAGCTGGGAACCGTGACCGGGGACGTGAGCAGCGGTTACACGGTGTCCCTGTCGGTGGGCGTGGACACCCGGACGACGCCTGCCGCGGGCGCGGCGCCGGCCGCTGGCGGCGGTCCCGGCGGTGGCGGGACCCCGCCGTCGGGTGGCCCGGGTGGCACGCCGCCCTCGGGGGCACCGGGTGGCGACGGTCCGGGTGGGACGCCGCCGAGCGGTGCGCCGCCGGCGGCCTGACCCGTCCGTTTCTGACCATCACAGCGCCGCGCGGAGCCGACGCCGCGCGGCGCTGATGTATTGACAATCGTCGCTGAAAACGATCCTCTGGCGGTGGTCATCCACGTCTTGGAGGTGGGCTCGATGCGGCGGCTCAGCACCCTGCTCGTTGCTGCGGTGGTCACGACGGCGGCCCTCACCGGCCCGGCCGGCGCGGGCGGTGGCGGCGCCGGCGGGAGCGGCTCGGCCTGGGTGGGCACCTGGGGCACTGCGGTGACCGGGCCGGCGCTGCCGCCGCAGCCCGCGACCGTCTTCCAGGATCAGACGCTGCGGCAGATCGTGCGCGTCAGCACCGCCGGCAGCGAGCTGCGGGTCCGGCTGTCGAACGAGTACGGCGCCGCGCCGCTCGTGGTCGGCGAGGCGCGGGTCGCCCGCCGCCCGGCCGGGGCCACCGGCTCGGAGATCGTGCCGGGCACCGACCGGGCGCTGAGTTTCGGCGGCCGGTCGTCGGTCTCGATCCCGCCCGGCGCGCCCGCGGTGAGCGACCCGGTGCGCCTCCGGGTGCCGGCGCTCTCCGACCTGGTGATCAGCATCTACCTGCCCGGCCGCACGCCCGCGTCGACGGTGCACGGCTCGGCGTACCAGCGCAACTTCGTCGCCGCCGGCAACGTCACCCGGGCGGCCGCGCTGACCGGGGCGACCGAGACGACGTCCTGGCACTTCCTGTCCGGGGTGAGCGTGGCGGCTCCGGCCCGGTCCGGCGCGGTGGTGGCGTTCGGTGACTCGATCACCGACGGCGCGATCACCACGGTGGACGCGAACCACCGCTGGCCGGACTTGCTGGCGCGGCGGCTGCAGGCCGACCGGTCGCTGCGGCACCTCGGCGTGCTGAACAAGGGCATCGGCGGCAACCGGATCCTGCACGACGGCAACACGCTGCCGGACACCTCGTTCGCCGGGATCGGCCCGCTCTTCGGCGACAGCGCGCTGAGCCGGTTCGACCGGGACGTGGCGGCGCAGCCGGGCGTCCGGTACGTGGTGGTGCTGCTCGGCATCAACGACATCGGCCAGCCCGGATCGACGTCGCCGGTCTCCGAGGCGGTCACCGTCGAGGAGCTGATCGGCGGGTACCGGCAGATGATCGCCCGGGCGCACGAGCGGGGCCTGCTGATCTACGGCGCGACGCTGACGCCGTTCGCGGACACCACGATCCCCGGCTACTACAGCGCCGCGAACGAGGCGAAGCGCCAGGCGGTGAACAGGTGGATCCGGTCCGGCGGCGAGTGGGACGCGGTGATCGACTTCGACCGGGCGGTGCGGGATCCGGCGCAGCCGCTGCGGATGCTGCCGGCCTTCGACAGCGGCGATCACCTGCACCCGAACGACGCCGGGATGCAGGCGATGGCCGAGGCGATCCCGCTGCGGCTCTTCACCCGCGGCGTGACCGCGGTGCGCGCTTCCTAGAGGACCTTCGTGCCGTACATCTCGCCGAGGGGGTCCGCGATCAGCTCGATGCGGGCCCCGTCGGGGTCGGTGAAGTAGACCGAGACGCCGCTGTGGACGGCGTGCTCCACCCCGGCCTCGGCGAGTCGTGCCACCAGTTCGTCCCAGCGGGCGGGGTCGACCGAGATGGCCATGTGGTGCAGGCCGCCGAGCACCTCCGCGTATGGGCCGAGGTCCAGGCCGGGCAGGTCGAAGAAGGCCAGCAGGTTGCCGTTGCCGATGTCGAAGAAGAAGTGTGGCGATCCGCTTCGAGCTTCGCGAGGTCGGTGCCGCTCATGGGTACGAGCTTGCCCTGCTGGGGCCGGTGGACGGAAGCTTTCCCGCCGGGCCGCGACCGTTATCGATGAAGCGCGTTCTCCAAAGGGTTACAGCACGGTAAAATGAGCGGGCTGGGAGCGCTCCCACAACTTCCGACCCGACTCCGCAGGAGGACCTGTTGCGTTACGGGCACTTCGACGACGACCAGCGCGAATACGTGATCGACCGGCCGGACACGCCATTGCCGTGGATCAATTACCTCGGCACCGATGCCTACTTCGGCATCATCTCCAACACCGCCGGTGGGTACTCGTTCTATCGCGACGCCAAACTGCGCCGGCTCACCCGCTACCGGTACAACAACGCTCCACTGGACGTCGGCGGCCGCTACGTCTACGTCCGTGACGACGAGACCGGCGACTACTGGTCACCGTCCTGGCAGCCCACCCCCGAGCGGGAACTGACCGGGTACGAGTGCCGGCACGGCCTGTCCTACACGAAGATCGCCTCGAGCCGGGGCGGGATCCGCGCCGAGACCCTCTACTTCGCGCCGCTGGGGGAGACCCTCGAGGTGTGGCGGGTGCGGGTGACCAACGACCGCGACACCGCGGCCGCGCTGTCGCTCTTCTCTTCGGTGGAGTTCTGCCTCTGGGACGCGCAGGACGACGCCACGAACTTCCAGCGCAACTACTCGATCGGCCAGGTCGAGGTGGCCGACGGCGTGATCTACCACAAGACCGAGTACCGGGAGCGGCGCGACCACTTCGCCTACTTCGCCTGCTCCGAGGAGCTCGCCGGGTTCGACACGTCGCGCGACGCGTTCCTCGGCGCCTACCGGGGGTACGACCGGCCGGCGGCCGTGGAGAACGGCGTGGCCGGCGACTCGATCGCGCACGGCTGGCAGCCGATCGGCAGCCACCACGTGCGGCTGGCCCTCGCACCCGGCGAGACCCGGGAAGTGAACTTCGTGCTGGGTTACGCGGAGAACCCGAAGGACGCGAAGTTCGACCCGCCCGGCTCGCAGACGCTGAACAAGACCGGGGTACGGCCGGTGATCGAGCGGTGGCTGCGGCCGGAGACGGTCGAGCAGGGATTCGCCGGGCTGCGCGCGTACTGGGACGACCTGCTCGAGAAGATCCAGGTACGGACCCCGGACGGGGACACCGATCGGATGGTGAACGTCTGGAACGCGTACCAGTGCCTGGTCACCTTCAACATGAGCCGGTCCGCGTCGCTCTACGAGTCCGGCATCGGCCGCGGCATGGGGTTCCGCGACTCCAACCAGGACCTGCTCGGTTTCGTGCACATGGTCCCGGAGCGCGCCCGGCAGCGGATCCTGGACATCGCCGCGACCCAGAAGGAGACCGGCGGGGCGTACCACCAGTACCAGCCGCTCACCAAGCGCGGCAACAACGACATCGGCGAGGGCTTCAACGACGACCCGCTGTGGCTGGTCCTCGGCGTCGGCGCGTACCTGAAGGAGACCGGTGACACGGCCATCCTCGACCAGCCGGTGCCGTTCGACAACGCGCCGGGCAGCGAGGTCCCGCTCGTCGAGCACCTGCGCCGGTCGTTGCGGTACACCCTGGACCGGCTCGGCCCGCACGGGCTGCCGCTGATCGGCCGGGCCGACTGGAACGACTGCCTCAACCTGAACTGCTTCTCCGACACCCCGGGCGAGCCGTTCCAGACCACCGAGAACGCGCACGGCGGGGTCGCCGAGTCGGTCTTCATCGGCGGGCTGTTCGTGCTGGCCGCCAAGGAGATGGCCGGGATCGCGGCGCTGCACGGCGGGGACGGCGAGAAGTACCGGGTGGCCGCCGAGAAGATGGCGGGCACGGTCGCCGAGCACGGGTGGGACGGCGCCTGGTTCCGGCGCGCGTACGACTTCCACGGCAACGTGATCGGCTCCGGCGAGAACGACGAGGGGCAGATCTTCATCGAGCCGCAGGGCATCTGCGTGCTCGGCGGCGTCGGCCTGGACGACGGCCTGGCGGTGAAGGCCCTGGACAGCGTGGCGGAACGGCTCGCCACGCCGCACGGGATCGTGCTGCAGCAGCCCGCGTACTCGGGGTATCGCATCGAGCTCGGGGAGATCTCCTCGTATCCGCCCGGGTACAAGGAGAACGCCGGCATCTTCTGCCACACCAACCCGTGGATCATGATCGCCGAGGCGATGACCGGCAACGGCGACCGCGCGTTCGACTACTACCGGCGGCTCAACCCGTCGGCGCGGGAGGCGATCAGCGAGGTGCACCGCTGCGAGCCGTACGTCTACGCCCAGATGATCGCCGGCAAGGACGCGCCGACGCACGGTGAGGCCAAGAACTCCTGGCTCTCCGGCACCGCCGCCTGGAACTTCGTGGCTATCACCCAGTGGATCCTGGGCATCCGGCCCGAGTTCACCGGACTGCGGGTCGACCCGGTGCTGCCCGAGGGCTGGACGGGTTTCGAGGCGACCCGGCGGTTCCGTGGCACGACGTACCAGATCAGGGTGGTGGGGGCGGGGCGCGTCACCCACCTGGAGATCGACGGCGCTCGCGTGGAGGGCAACGTGATCCCCCTGGCCGAGCCGGGAGCCGTGGTACGGGTGACCGCTTTCGCCTAGCCCTTGACGACGCTGCTCTGCCTGCCGAGGCCGGCGATTTCGATCTTTACGACGTCGCCGGCCTCGAGGTGGGGGCGTTCGCGGCCGGGCGGCCCCGGTCAGGGGACGGGGATTTCCGGGTCGAGCAGCCAGGCGTCGGACAGGTCGCGCCAGAGGGCGCCGGGGATCGGCAGCCGCGCCATCGCCACCGCGTCCGACGCCTCCGCGGCCGAGCGCATCCCGACCAGCACCGACGCGACCGCCGGGTGGGCGAGCGGGAACTGCAGGGCGGCCGCGCGCAGGGGCACGCCGTGCCGGTTGCAGAGCCGGGCCATCGCCCGGGCGCGGGCCACCACCCGCGACGAGGCGGGCCGGTAGTCGTACGTCGTCCGGCCCCAGGGGTCGGCGAGCACCCCGGAGTTGTAGACGCCGCCGACGATCACCGAGATGCCGCGCCGTTCGCACTCCGGCAGCAGATCGGCGAGGCCGGACTGGTCGAGCAGCGAGTAGCGGCCCGCCAGCAGGACGCTGTCGAGAAGGCCGGTCCGGGCCAGATCGGTCAGCATCCGGGACTGGTTCATGCCCGCGGAGACCGCTCCGACGGCGCCCTCCCGGCGCAGTTCGGCGAGTTCCGGGAGCGCGCAGCTCACCGCCTCGGCATGGTGGTCGTCCGGGTCGTGCAGGTGAAGGACGTCGGTCCGGTCCAGGCCGAGCCTTTCCAGGCTTTCCCGGTACGAGGACCGGATCCCCGCACGGGAGAAGTCGAACTCCACGCCGTCGCCGGTCGGCTCGGCCCAGATGCCGGGCTGCCCGCCGGGCTCGCCGGCGCGGATCCGCCGTCCCGCCTTGGTGGCGATCGTGTACTTGGCCCGCTCCCGCTTGCGCAGGGCGGCGCCGGCCCGCCGTTCGGAGAGGCCGGCGCCGTACAGCGGCGCGGTGTCGAAGAACCGCACACCGAGCCGCCACGCCTCGTCGATCGCCGCGACCGCCGCCTCGTCGCCGACCGGGGCGAAGAGCCCGCCGATCGGGGCCAGACCCATGCCGAGCCGGGTGACCGTGACGCCGGTGGCGCCGAGTTCCACATTCTCGAACGGGTCCACCCGCATTGTTTAACGGTGATCGATGTCCTGGTCAACCGTTTCGGGGCGTTTTCCCGACGCAGAGTGCGCGTCCTGTTGCTCAGGGTCGCCGGGAATCAGCGCAGCCGGGGCAGCACCTTTGCGCCGAAGGTCTCCACGAACGGGCCCAGATCCTGCCCGACGTGGTGCAGGTAGATCCGGTCGAAGCCCAGGTCAGCGTAGCCGTGCAGCCACGCGACGTGCCGCTCCAGGTCCGCCGAGATGTTCACGACCTGGCGCACCTGCTCGACCGTCACCTCGGCCGACACCACGTCGAACTCCTCGGCGGTGGCCATGTCCCAGCAGACCGGCGGCGTGAAGATGTTGCTGCGCCACTGGTCGTGGGCGATCTCCTCGGCCTCCGCCTCGGTCGGCGCCCAGGAGAGGTGCACCTGCAGGCAGACCGGCCCGCGGCCACCGGCGTCCCGGTACGCCGAGATCATCTCCCGCAGCCGCTCCTCCGGGGCGTTCACCGTGACCAGGCCGTCCGCCCAGGACGCGCACCACCGGGCGGTCTCCACGCTGACCGCCGCGCCGATCAGCGGCGGCGGCGTCTGCGGGCGGGTCCACAGCCGCGCCCGGTCCACGGTGATCAGGCCGTCCCGGGACACCTCCTCGCCGGCCAGCAGGTCGCGGATCACGCCGACGCTCTCCAGCAGCCGGGCGTTGCGGACGTCCTTGCGGGGCCAGGCGCCGCCGACGACGTGCTCGTTGCTGTACTCCCCGCTGCCCAGCGCGGCCCAGAACCGCCCCGGATACATCGAGGCGAGCGTGCCGATCGCCTGCGCGATGATCGCCGGGTGGTAGCGGTGCCCGGGCGCGTTCACCACCCCGAACGACAGGTTCGTGGCCTGCAGCGCGGCGCCCAGCCAGGACCAGGCGAAACCGGACTGGCCCTGGCGGGCGCTCCACGGGGAGAAATGGTCGGAGCACATCGCGGCGTCGAAGCCGGCCCGCTCGGCGGCGATCACCGCCTGCAGGAGGTCACCGGGCGGAATCTGCTCGTGGGAGGCGTGGATGCCGTACTCGGTCATGATTTTCATGTACCCACTTCGGCGGCGGATCCTAACCCGGTGCCATCACCATGATGCCGAGGCACATCTCGTCGCTGGTCCCCTCGCCCCACACCACATACCGCGACGGCAGCGTCTTGAGCTGCGGCAGCTGCCTGCGCAGCTGCGCGTCGTGCGTGCAGGTCACCCGGACCACGTCACCCTTGGCGACCTTCATCGGCTCCTTCAGGGGTACGAGGGCCTGGTTGTCGAAGTCGTAGGCGGGAACGTCAAGCACGGTCCGCGCCTTCGCGGTGCCCGGGTTGAGCTCGACCTTGATCGATCGGCCGAGCAGGTGCATGTGCCCGGCGGCCATGTAGATCGTGCCGGCCTGCTCGACCGGCTGGTCGCAGTGCTGGGTGTTGCCCGCCTTGGGCGCGGCCCCGCCGTTGCACCACTGGTTGAGCATCCGGACCATCTCGGCCGACTCCGCGCCGAACCGTTTCGCCACGTCGGCGACCGCGGCGTCCCGGTCGCAGAGCGGACCGCTCGCGCCGGGCTCGCACGGCAGCTCGATCGGCGCCTGCGCCAGCGCCGTCTCCAGCGGCTTGAGCCCCGCGTCACCGCCGGCCAGCCGCATCTGCATGCCGGACTGATCGCTCCCGCTGGTGTTGAGCAGGTTGTAGTGCACCTGCATGATCAATTTGCTGCCCGGCGGCATCGTGAACCCGAAACCGTCCGGCATCAGCGTCTCGCCCGCGCCGGGCGCCCAGTGCGCCACCCACGCGGTCTGCCCCTGCACGCCGGAGTCGCCGAAGCAGGTCCAGCCCTCGCCGTCGGCCGCGGCGTCCACCTTCGCCGCCTCCCCGGCCTGCTCCGGGTCGACCCGGTAGAAGATCGCGTGGTGCACGATCGCCGCGTTCTGCGGCAGGAAGCGGCTGCCGGTCAGATAGGCGGTCTCGGTCAGCTGCGGGTCCACCAGGAAGCACCGGTACTCGTCGGTGCCGCCGTTCGGCGCGGCCGGCGTGTACGGCGTGGCCAGCCCGACGTCGACGAACCGCTCACCCTGCCGCAGCGGCGACGGGGGCGGGGCCGCGGCGCCCGCGCTGTGCCCGGCGTGTGAGGCGGCGCCCGGCACGGTGACGGGTGTGGCGGACCCGGCCGGTGGCGCGGCGGCGGGCTCGGTGGCCGGGCCGGCGCCGCACGCCGCCGTGGCGAGCAGCAGACCGGCCGCCGCGACGGCGAGCGCAGGACGGATGGATCTCATGACGGGCCTCCCCGGGGCCGAGTGCCGAGACCCGTCAATTCTCCCCAGCGCCCGGGTGCCGTGGATCCGTGACAAACCCGGAAAGAGGCCGCCATATGATCATCCGAACGGTGTGGTCTGGACCGGGGCGGGCGCTTCGGCCGGGGCCGGCCCGCTGTCGCTGCGGGCCAGGAAGAGGGCGCTCCCGGCGCAGACCAGCAGGACGAGCACGACCAGCGACCCGGCGAGGACCCAGACCCAGGTGTTCCCCCTACGGGTCGGTGCCGGGCGCGCGGCGGCATGTCCGTGGACGGCATGTCCATAGGCGGCATGGCCCGGAGTGGGGGAGCCGGGGACCGGGATGCTGCCGGTGGGTGTGTCGGCCGCCGCGGCGATCGCCTCCGGGTCGCCGAGGCGCTCCAGCACCGTACGCACATGGGTCTCGGAATCGTCGCCGCTCTCGGCGCGCTCGACGGCGATGTGCTCCCGCAGGTCGCGCAGCAGCTCCTCCCGGCGGTCCGGCCGCAGGCCGGCGGCGGCACGCTCCACCCGAGCGAGATAGTCGGCGACGAGGTTGTCGGTCTGCGTCATGGCTGCTCCGTTCCGAGGATGCGATCGACGCCGGTGCGGAAGCTGACCCACTCGGTGCGGAAGTGGGCGAGGGCGGCCTCGCCGTCGGGGGTGAGGGTGTAGTAGCGCCGTGGCGGGCCGGCCGGGGCCTCACGCCAGGTGGTGGCGATCCGGCCGGCCCGCCGCAGGCGGGAGAGCAACGGGTACATCGTGCCCTCGCTCGTGGTCATGCCCAGCCCGGCGCTGAGCTGCCGCACCAGCTCGACGCCGTAGAGCTCGCGCTTGTCGAGCAGGGCGAGCACACAGAACTCGATGGTGCCCCGGCGCAGGGCGGTGGTCAGTGCCGCATCGTCGCTCACGTCCACAAGGTACCTTGCGCTGCAAGGGTCTGTCGAGCCGTTTGCTTTCCCGAGCGTGATCGGTAAGGTCGTCGTGCGCATTTCCGGCGATTGCCGAGCGCATTTTTTAAGTTTTGATTATGGGCGTCTTAAAAAGGCAAGGAAAAACATGCAAAGGTACGGTCGGAGCCGCCGCCTGATCGCGTCGGCGGTTGCCCTGCTGGCGTTGGGAGCGTGCTCCACGAGTGGCCCGCAGGCGTCCGGCACGGTCGCGCCGGAGACCTCGGCCGATCCAGCGCTGGCGGCTGTGGCCAGCGCGAACGCGTCACCGGGCGGTTCCGTCGCGCCGGGTCTGCCCACCGCGTCGGGCGCCGCCGCGAGCGCGTCGGCCGGCACCAGCCCGTCGGCGACCCCCGGGGCGTCCGCCGCCGTGGCAGCAGGGAAATGCGCACGCCCGGCCGGCAGCGCCCCCAAAGCGAAGGTGACCGAGGTGAAATTGCCGAACGCGGTCATCGGATACGGCTCCGAGGGCGACACCGAAAAGCTGCCGATGGCGATTGCCGCCCGGCCCGACGGCACCTCGTGGATCGCCTGGACGGGCACCAACGGCAAGATCAACCTCGGCCGGCTGGGCTGCGACGACAAACTGACCGGCACACCCACCAGCTTCACCGGCATCGACCTGCAGGACGTGGCCGCCGACGCCACCGGCGGCGTGCTGCTGCTGACCCGCAAGGGCACCTGCGGCGACGGCCCGCTCTGCGGCGGCGAGTCCAGTCCGTGCAACACCATGCACATGGTCCGGTTCGACAACTCCGGCAAGCTGGTCTGGGAACGGCAGGTCACCAACCTGACCGGCGGCCGGCAGGGGTACGACGACGGCGCCCGCTTCATCTGGTGGTACCAGCACCACGGCCGGCTCGCCACCGACGGCACGAACTGGGCGGCGTACTTCGGCGTCGCGATCACGGTCAAGAACGGCAGCTGCGTCGACGTGCACGAGGGCGACCGGATGCAGGTGGTGAGCGCCGGCGGCAAGCTGGTCGGCGGGCACAAGGACGCGTTCGCGGTCGGGTGCAGCCACGCGTGGACGTCCCGGATCGTCTGGGACCCGCGGGCGAAGAAGTTCGTGACGGTCTGCGCCACCGACAACGAGTGCCGGATCGCGCAGCCGGACCCGTACCGGACGGTCGCGGCCGGGACCTGCGACGGCAGCCTCTTCAACGGGGACGTGGTGCTCGCGAAGAACAAGGGGTACTGGGCGGCGTGGAGCCAGGGCGGCTCGGTGCGGCTGGAGAAGTTCACCACCGGCAAGGCGACCAGCACGGTCAAGCCGGGGGTGTCGGCGGCGCATCCGCATCTGGTCGGTTACGGCAGCGGGAAAATGCTGCTGGTCTGGCAGTCCGGGTCGGGGATGGCGGTGCGGGCGTTCGACTCGGGTAGTGGCAAGGCGCTCGGCGGCACGGTGAGCGTGGCGGTGAAGGATCACGCCTATCAGGCCTTCAAGGGGTACGCCGACGGCAGCGCCGCGTATCCGGCCGCCGGCGGTTCGAGCACCAAGGTGAAGATCGCCCGGATCCTCCCGATGGCGTGACGTGACGCCCGCGCGGCTCTCGTGTCGCGCGGGCCCTCGGTGATCCAGCCCCAGCAGAGCCGAGCCGTAGCCGGCGCAGGTCAAAGCGCTTGATCACGTGTCTGGGCTACGGCTCGGTGGGGCCGGGAGTGGGGTTCAGGCGGGGAACGGGGTCCAGGTGACGTATTTGCCGGTTCGGTTGTCGCCGGAGGACTGGCCCCGCAGGCGGCGGTTGATCCACGGCAGGACGTGCTCGCGGTAGTACCGGACCTCGGCCGCGAGGCTCTTCGTGCCGGCCGGGTCGGGGGCGACCACGTGGGCCTCGGTCGGGAAGCCCAGCGCGTCGAGCACCACGCTCGCCACCCGGCGGTGGCCGTTGGCGTTGAGGTGGAGCCGGTCCACCGACCAGTAGTGCGGCTTCTGGATCTCCTGGTCGTGGAACATGTCCACGAACGTGAGGTCGTACTTCTGCGCGAACGGGGCCACCGCCGTGGTCAGCGCCTCGCCCTTGGGTCGCATCCGGCTGCCGAACGGCAGGTGGCCGGAGGGGTCGGCGCCGCTGAGCAGCAGCACCCGCACCCCGGCGTCGAGGCAGCGCCGGACCGCCTGCTCGGTCAGGTCGACGAGCCGTTTCAGGTCGCCGCCCGGACGCATCATGTCGTTGCCGCCGCCGTTGAGCGACAGCAGCGTCGGCAGCGGGTCCAGCGACAGGGCCGCGTCGAGCTGCTGGGTGACGATCGGCTCCAGCAGCCGGCCACGGATCGCCAGGTTGGCGTACGAGATCGGTTTGCCCTCGCCCGCCGCGATGCCGGCGGCGACCAGATCGGCCCAGCCCCGTTCGCTGCCGTCGGGCAGCGTGTCGCCCAGCCCCTCGGTGAAGCTGTCGCCGATCGCGACGTATCTCGTCATTGCCGTTCTCCTACAGTTGTTGATCAGCTCTGACGCTACCGGGCGGGGGACCCGGGGTGATCGGCCAGGACCTGTCCTGGCAAGCTTGGCGGCCGTGGAAGCACTCCGGTTGGTTCTCCTCTTCATTCACCTCGTCGGTTTCGCGCTGCTGCTCGGCGGCGCCGTGGCCCAGCTGGTCTCCGGCACGTACCGGATCAGCAAGCCGGTGCTCTGGGGCGCGATCATCCAGCTGGTCAGCGGCCTGGGACTCGCGGCGCCGCTGCGTGGTGGCGGCGACAACGAGCCGGACCCGATCAAGCTCGGCGTCAAGCTGCTGATCGCGGTGCTCATCTTCATCATGGTCTTCATCCCGCGGAAGCGGGAGCAGGTCAACAAGGGTCACTTCATGGGCATCATCACACTGACAGTGGTGAATGCGGCGGTTGCCGTCTTCTGGCGCTGAGCGCACAGGGGAGGGCAACACCGGCCGGTGGCGCGTACGCTCGATCGCGCAGCCGGCGACCTCGCGTGATCACGTAGGATTTCGGGCCGCACGACCGCAACTGATGGGAGCCAAGGAGCACGATGCCGCTCACTCCAGCTGATATTCACAATGTCGCCTTCAAGAAGCCGCCGATCGGCAAGCGGGGCTACGACGAGGAGGAGGTTGACGCGTTCCTGGACGAGGTGGAGCAGGAGCTGATCCGCCTGCTCGAGGAGAACGGCGCACTGCGTGACCAGGCTCAGCGTGGCGGCGGCGCCCCACCCAGCGCGGCCTCGACGATGGTGCTCAACAACGAGTTCGCCGAGCTGGCCGCCCAGCTCGAGCGTCTGCAGGAGGCGCGGGCCCGCGCCGAGCAGAACGCGCGCAGCATGCAGTCGCAGCTGGAGCGCGCCCGCGCCGAGGCGTCCAGCCAGAGCCAGGCGCTGGTTCCGGCCGGTGACGACGATCGCAATTCGCGGGTGCTGATGATGGCGCAGCGCACCGCCGACGAGCACATGCGCGACGCGCAGCGCGAGTCCGACACGCTGCTGACGAACGCGCAGAACAAGGCCGAGCAGCTGATGAGCGACGCTCAGCTGAAGGCCAGCACGATCGAGAGCGACGCCCGGCGCAACCACGCCGAGGCGATGGACGGGATCGCCGAGAAGCGGTCCGCCCTGCTCGACGAGATCGACCGGCTGGCGCAGCTCGCCCAGAGCTACCAGGAAGCGCTGACCAACCACGTCCAGCAGCAGCTGATGGACCTGACCAGCGCGCCGGACGGCCAGGTCTGAGACGGTGCCCGGGGCCATCCGAGCCCCGGGCGCCACGTCTTTTCTTTAGGGCTTCATCTCGTACGCGCCGACGAGCGCCACCACCTGATCCCAGACCCGCTCGGTGCGGGCGGGGTCGGTGACCGGGCGGAGCACCTGGGACAGCGCCCAGGCGGCCTGCTCCTCGGTGGTCGCCGACTTGCCGTGCAGCTCGGTCGCGTACCCGGAGAAGTCCCGGACCAGGATCCCGAAGATCTCGTCGATGATGTCGGTGCCGGCCTCGGTGAGGCCGGCCTGCTCGAGGATGAGCTGGCCGTAGACGACGAGCGCGAACAGCTGCCCGACGGCGAGCAGGAAGTCCAGGTCGCCCTGCTGGTCGGCGTCGGGCGCGTGCTCGCGCAGCAGGTCGCAGAGGCCGTCGGCCTGCTGCCGGAACCGGGCCACGTTGGGGATCTCCGCGTGCGCGTCGTAGACCTGCCGCCAGTCGTGGAACCGGATCTGCCCGAGGCCGCGCGCCGGGCCCTGCCGGAACAGGAACTCGTCGTCGGCGGCGTCCAGCCGGGTCGGCACCGGTGCGAACGAGGCCGGGTTGAACAGGTAGTTCGGCATGAACTTGAGGATCAGCGCGAGGTTCACGTGGACCGTGCCCTCGAGCTTCGGGAGTCCCCGGATGTCCTTGGCGGCCTTGTCGAAATAGGTGTCCGCCTCGAAGCCCTTCGCGGCGATCACGTCCCAGAGCAGGTCGATGACCTTCTCGCCCTCGGTGGTGACCTTCATCTTGGTCATCGGGTTGAAGAGCAGGTAACGGCGGTCGTCCGGGCCGGCCGAGCGGAAGTAGTCGACGGACCGGTCGGCGAAGAGCTTCATCGCGACGAGCCGGGCGTACGCGTCGGTCAGCTCCCGTCGCACGTGCGGGAACGCGGTGACCGGCTTGCCGTACAGGATCCGCTGGTGTGCGTGGGTGACCGCCTCGTACATGGCGTGTTCGCTGATGCCGATGGCGGCGGTGCACAGGTTGAACTTGCCGACGTTGACCGTGTTGAGCGCGGCGTCGAACGCGGCCTTGCCGGTGTGCAGCACGTCCTGCGGCCGCACCGGATAGTCCTCCAGGCGGAACTCGCTGACGAACATCTGCGAGTTCACCACGTTCTTGACCAGGTGATAGTTCGGGTGGCGGCTGTCGGCGGCGAAGAACACGTACCCCTCGGGGCCCTCGACGTCGGCCCGGCGGCCGAAGACGGAGACCAGCCCGGCGACGTTGCCGTTGCCGATGTAGTACTTGCTGCCGCTCGCCCGGAAGCCGCCGTCGCCGTCCGGGGTGAGGATCATGTCGGTGGCGTAGATGTCCGCGCCGTGGCTGCGCTCGGAGAGCCCGAACGCCATCACGTGCCCCTCGTCGAGCAGCTCGGCGGCGCGCTTGCGGGCGTCGGCGTTGGCGCTCTGCCAGACCGGGCCGAGACCGAGAACGGTCACCTGCCACGTGTACCAGTAGTTGAGGCCGTAGAAGCCGAGGATCTCGCTGAGGGCCACGTTGCGGGCGGTGTCCCACCGGGTGTCGTCGCCATCGGTGGCCGGGGTCAGGAACGTCGCGAAAAGTCCCGTCTCGGCCGAGAACTCCAGGAAATCGGCATACCAGGCCCGATCGATGTACGTGTCGAGCAGCGCCTTCTTGCCGCGCTCCTCGAAGAAGTCGATGGTGGCGCGCAACAGGCGCCGGGTCTCCGGGTCGAAGTGCGCCGGGTCATAGGTGTGCGGGTTGAACAGCACGGTTTCCCTCTCTACAGATGGCGCAGTGTCGTGAGGACGTCGTCGAGCCAGTCGAGCAGCATCCGCTCGTAGGCGATCCCGCCCCGCAGCACCACGTGTTGCAGTCGTTGCCCGGTGTCGAGCGCGGTCTCGTCCGGGAAGTCGCGTCTCTCGCCGGTCAGGTACCGGTTCAGCGTGGTCTCGTGCTCGATCCGGTACCGCACGACCTCGGCGATCAGCGCGGTCCGCCCGGCCTCGTCGTCGAACGCCGCGCCCCGGATCTTGACGGCGAGGTCGTGCCGGACGGCCTCCGGCTGCACCGGCTCGCGGAGCCAGTCGACGAGCGTCGAGCGCCCGATCGCAGTGACCGAATAAGCCCGCTTGTCGGGCCGCCCGTCCTGCCCGATCTCCTCGGCGTCGACGAGGCCGTCCGACTCCATCCGCTTGAGGACGCGATAGATCTGCTGGTGGGTGGCGGTCCAGAACCGCCCGATCGACCGCTCGAACCGCCGGGCCAGCTCATAGCCGGACCCGGGCTGTTCGAGCAGCGAGACGAGAATCGCGTGCTCCAATGCCACGTCCCCATCCTGCTATGCAATTCGTTGCATAACAAGCGCCGTGTGACACGAAATGCCTGGGGTATTTAGCGGCATATGGCACCATATGGCGATGCTGTCACGCCGAGCAGTTCTCGGGGCCGGGGCCGCTGCCCTCACCGGATCCGCCATCGCCGCGGCCGGATCCGACTCAGCCTCGGCTCGCCCCCGGGTCACACCCACGATCGGACGCCGGGCCACACCGAACTGGACGGCGCTCGCCGCCTCGCTCGACGGCACGGTCGCGCTGCCCGGCACCGCCGGATACGACAGCGCCCGGCAACTGGCCGACCCGCGGTTCGACCGCATCCGGCCGCCGGCCGTGGCCCGCTGCGCGCACGCCGCCGACGTCGCCGAGGTGATCCGTTTCGCCCGGCGCGAGCACGTCCCGGTGGTGACCCGGGGCGGCGGGCACTCCTACGTCGGGGCGTCCACCGCCTCCGCCGGGATCGTGCTGGACCTGCGCGGCCTCGCCGGGATCCGGTACGACTGGGGCAGCCAGACCGCCGCGATCGGCGGCGGCGCGCGGCTCATCGACGTCTACAACCGGCTCGGCGCGGCGGGCCGGGCGATCCCGTCCGGCTCGTGCGGGTCGGTCGGGATCAGCGGGATCACGCTGGGCGGCGGGATCGGCATGGCGTCCGGCAGGTACGGGCTGACCTGCGACGCGGTCACCGCGGCGGAGGTGGTGACCGCGGACGGCAGCCGCCGGACCGTGGACGCCGAGCGGGACCGGGATCTGTTCTGGGCGCTGCGCGGCGGCGGGGGCGGTCAGTTCGGGGTGGTCACCGGCTGGCGGATGCGTACCCACCGGGCCACCTCGGTCGGGTCGTTCGTGCTGACCTATCCGTGGCGGGACGCGGCACGTGTCGCGGCCGGCTGGCAGGCACGCCTCTCGGTCGCGCCCGACGAGACCTGGTCGACCTGCCAGTTCGCCTCGGACGCGCGGGGGCGACTGAGCGTACGCATCTCCGGGGTCGTCCTGGAGGGCGACCCGGCCGCCGAGGCCGCGGAGATCGCCCGGGCCACCGGGATCGAGCCCGCCGACGCGAAACTGGAGCGGCGCCCGCACCTCGACGTGGTGCACGACCGGGCCGGGTGCGCGGACGGCGCGGGGTGCGCCGAGCGGTCCACCCAGCTGGCCGGCAGCGAGATCTTCCGTTCCGTGCTGCCCGGTCCGGCGATCACGGCCCTGCTCGCCATCGTCGAGCGCCGGGCGCGTGAGCGTAAACCGGGCATCGCCAAGTTCAAGCGGCTGACCGGCGCGCCGGCCCGGGTCGCGCCGGAGGCCACCGCGTTCCCCTGGCGGGGCGCGCACACCATGCTGCAGTGGCTGGTGCTGCCGGCGGAGAGCGGGAGCGGCAGCGAGAGCGACGGTTACGCCTGGATCGAATCCGGTCACCGGGCGATGAGCCGCTGGTCCGCCGGACGCTACGTCAACTATCTGGAGCCCAGCCCGGCGAGCCTGCCCCGCTATTACGGCGCGAACTTCTCCCGGCTCCGCTGGATCCGGGCGACGGTCGATCCCCAGGCGCTTTTCCGGTCACCGTACGCTCTCTGAGATGCAGCGTGTCCTGATTGCCGGCCCGGTCTCCTGGAACCTGATGATCCACGTGGCGAGCCTGCCGCGCCCGGAGCCGCACACCGTCTTCGCGGAGTGGCACCACGAGGCGGTCGGCGGCACCTCGGCGGGGAAGGCGCTGAACCTGACCCGGCTCGGCGTGCCGGTGACGCTGGCGACGGTGCTCGGCGACGACGAGGCCGGCCGTCGCATCAGGACGGCCCTGGCGGGCGTCGACCTGGTGGTCACGGCGAGCGCCGGCGGCTCCGAGCGGCACACCAACCTGATGGACGGAACCGGTCAGCGGCTGTCGATCTACCTGAACCTGCCGTCGCCCGCCGGGCCGATGACCGTGCCGCCGCTGACGGACGTGGACGTGGTCGTCGCCGACCTGGCCGAATTCAGTCGCCCGGTCCTGCGCGCGGCCCGCGAGGCGGGGAAGCAGATCTGGTGCGACCTGCACGACTGGGACGGTGAGAGCGAGTTCCAGCGTGAGTTCGCCGACACCGCCGACGTGATCTTCGCGAGCGGCGACCGCCTGCCCGACCCGGTGGTCTTCATGCGCGAGCGGATCGACGCCGGCGCCCGCCTGGTGGTCTGCACGTTCGGCGCGGAGGGCGCGATGGCGCTGACCCCGGGCGGCGATCCGGTGCACGTCCCGGCCGAACGGGTCGACGAGATCGTGGACACCAACGGCGCCGGGGACGCGTTCTTCGCCGGCGTCCTCGCCGGTCATCTGCGCGGCGCCGGCCTGGACGAGTCCCTGCGGCTCGGCGCGTCCGCGGGCGCCGCGGCGGTGCGCTCCCGCGAGCTCGCTGGCTGAGGCCTCCTACACTCGCGCCGTGCGATGCGATCGACGCGCGTGGCGCACCGCCGTCGCGGTGGTCACGGCAGGCTGCCTGCTCACGCTTGCCACCATCACGGGGGTACGGTGGCTGGCCGCCGGCGACTCCGTCGTGATCGTCCCGCCCGCCGGGGCGACCGAGCGGCTGCCCGAGGGCGGTTACGAGTCCGTCGTCGACAACGAGACCGCCGACGTCTACCGCATCCTGGACAGTGACCGGGGCAAGCCGGCGGTCGGCGTCTACGCGATGCCGCCGGCCACCACGCCGGACCAGGTGGTCGCGGTGGTGGCCGGTCAGCTCGACGGCTGGCGGCAGCGCGGTGACTGCGCCGACACCGGCAAGCGCGTGATCAGCTGCCGCTGGGAGGAGCAGGCCCGCTGGTGGCCACGGACCGTGCGGGTCGAGCTCATGCGCCCACCCCCCACCGACCTGCAGGAGAACTACCCGTGGCCGGACATCACAGTGCTGATCATCGGCTCCGGGCGGGGCTGAGCACGGTCTGGCGGGCCCTCGCCGGGCGGGGCCGGTGGGTTCTCGGCCGGCGGCTCGCGGTGGCCGCCGCGATGCTGCCGGTGGCCGTCGTCTTCGCGGGCACGCCGCTCACCGCCGCCGGGATCGTGCTGGCGGCCGTGGTGCTGCTGACCCGCTACGCGTACCCGATCGCCTCGCTGGCAATCGGCGCGGCGCTCGGCGTCGCGGCCTCCTTCGCGCCCGGCCCGGCCCTGCTCGTGCTGCCCTGGCCGGTCAGCGTGCTGCTTGCTTACACCGCCGGGCGGCAGGTGCGCGACACCCGCCGGGCCGGCGCCGCGCTGGCCACGGCGGGACTCGTGCAGATCGTGGCGAGTCTGGCGGCGCTGCTCGGGCAGGACCGGTTCACCCCCGCCGGCGCGGCGGTCGAGTTCCTCGCGATCGCCCTCGCGGCCGGCCTGCCGGGCGTCACAGGCATGTTCCACGGGCAGCGGGACCGGACCGTGGAGGCCCTGCACGAGCGCAACCGGTTGCTGGAACGGGCGAACCTGCTCGGCGAGTCCCGGGCCCGGATGCGCGAGCGCGCCCGGATCGCCGGCGAGATGCACGATCTGCTCGGGCACCGGCTCAGCCTGATCGTCCTGCACGCGGGCGCGCTGGAGGTGCGGACCCGGCAGTCGGCGCCGGAGGTCAGCGAACAGGCCGATCTGCTGCGGGTCACGTCGCGAACCGCCCTCGACGAGTTGCGTGCCGTCCTCGGCATCCTGCGGCTGGACGGCAGCGCTGCGCCCGACGGCACGGACTCCGGCGTGGGCACCCGTGTGGACGTGACGCGCCTGGTCGGCGAATCCCGCGACGCCGGCGTGCCGATCTCCCTGAGCTGGGCGGGTGACGATCTCGCGGAGGCGGATCCGGGCGTACGCCGTGCCGTGCACCGGATCGTCCGGGAGGCCCTGGCGAACGTGCACAAGCACGCGCCGGGCGCGACCACGACGGTGACCGTGACGGCCGGCCCGGACCGGGTCGGCCTCGAGGTCCGTAACGACCTGCGCCCACCGGCCGTGCCCGTCCCCGGCAGCGGGCTCGGCCTCACCGGTCTGCGGGAACGGGTCCGGCTGGCCGGCGGCACGCTCACCGCGGGCGCCGACACCGACGCCGATGTCTTCCTGGTCGGCGTCACGCTGCCGCGACACCCCGGACCGGCGGCCCCGGACCCGACGATCGACCGGGTGGCTCTGGAAGATCGGCAGATGCCCGGCGCCGCACCGGGCACGGAAGCTGGGTGCTCACCGGAGGCAGCACGAAGGAGCACACCACCCATGTCGAAAACCACCACGAAGGTCGCCCTCGTCGCCGCCGGGGCCGGCGTCGTGCTCTGCGGCGGCCTCGGGCTGGGCGTCTACCACCTCTTCCAGCGGACCATCACGGCGCAGACCTATCAGGACATCCGGCCCGGCGACCCGCAGGACCAGGTCCGTGAGCTGACCGGCGGTGACACCATGGTCGCCCGCGAGGCGGTCGAGGGACACGGCCCGGACGTGCCCGGCGGCGCGACGTGCGATCACGTGCTGGCAGCCGGGTTCGAGAGCGTCTACCGGTTCTGCTTCACGGACGGCACGCTGCTGCGCAAGGACACGATCGCCGTGCCGTGACCGCCGATCACGCCGGGCGCAGCAGGCCCGCCTCGTGCGCGAGGATCGCGGCCTGCACCCGGTTGGCGCAGCCCAGGCCGGTCAGGATCCGGCTGACGTGCGCTTTCGCGGTGCCCTCGCTGATCATCAGGGCCCTGGCGATGTCCGCGTTCGACGAGCCGTCGCCGAGCAGCGCGAGCACCTCCCGCTCGCGGGCGGTCAGCGTGGCGACCCGGCGGCGGGCGTCGCCGGCGGGATCCCGGTGGTCCACCACGTACGTCTCGATCACGTGCCGGGTGATCCGCGGCGACAGGATCGCCTCGCCGGCGGCGGCGCCCCGGACCGCGCGGATCAAGTCGTCCGGCGGGGTGTCCTTGAGCAGGAAACCCGTCACGCCGCCGCGCAGGGCGCGCGCGACGTACTCCTGCTCGCCGAACGTGGTCAGCACGATGGCCCTGGTCCGGCCGGCCGCGGCGATCCGCTCGGCGGCGGCCAGGCCGTCCATCACCGGCATCCGGATGTCCAGCAACGCCACGTCGACGAGGTGCCGGCGCGTCCGCTCGACGGCGTCCGCGCCGTTCGCCACCTCGGCGACGACCTCGATGTCGCCGGCCGTCTCGAGGACCATCCGGACACCGGCGCGGATCAGCGCCTCGTCGTCGGCGATCAACACCCGGATCACACCGGCACCCTACCAACGGCGCCCGGGGGGTGATCTCAGGCGCGTTCCAGGACCACGACCGGGATCTCCCGGTCGGTCTTCTTCTGGTACTCGTCGTAGTCGGGCCAGACCTCGGTCATCTTCGCCCACATCTCCGGTTTCTCCGCACTCGTGGCGACCCGGGCGGTGGCCCGGAACCGCTCGCCCTTGATCTGGACCTCGACCGACGGGTCGGCCTGCAGGTTCACGAACCAGGCCGGCGGCGCGTCGGTGCCGCCCTTCGACGCCACCACCAGGTACGCGTTGCCGTGCTCGCGGAAGATCAGGGCGTGCGAACGCTCCTCGCCGGACTTACGTCCCGTGGTGAAGAGAATCAGGATCGTGGTGCCGTTGCGCCAGTAGAACCCGTCCTCCCCGTCGGTCTCCAGGTACCGCGCGACATGCGGCGCGCCGTGCAGATCGGTCGCAGAAGTCATGCTCCCGACCCTACCCACGCTGCGACGCGACCCACACAAAATGGGGTGACAGGCCCCAGGGGCCGTGTAGCAGCATCATTGTCGTGGATGCGCGCGGACCGGGACGATATCTCTGGTGGCTGGCGAGACGATGCCGCAGACGTGTCGCGCTCGGGGCGATGTACGGGTCGGTCTGGTTCGCCACGCTGGCGCTCACCCCGTACCTCATCTCGCAGGCCGTGGATCGCGGCCTCGCGCCGCGCAGCCTGAGCGCGCTGATCGGTTGGGTCGCGGCGGTCCTGGTCCTGGGTCTGGCCACGGCCGGGCTCGGCATCATGCGGCACCGGACGATGACCAAGCTGCGGCTGCAGGCCGCGCTGATCACCGCGGACCTGGTGCTGGAGCACGCGACCCGGCTCGGTTCGGCGTTGCCGCGCCGGGTCACCGCGGGCGAGGTGGTGACGATCGGCATCTCCGACGTGTGGACGATCGGCCGGGCGATGAACGTCGGCGGGGTCGGGGTGGCCGCGACGGTGGCGTTCCTGACCGTGGCGACGCTGCTCTTCGGCACGTCACCGACGCTGGCCGTGGTGGTGCTCGTCGGGATGCCGGTGCTCGTGGTGGTCGTCGGGCCGCTGCTCGGACGCACCCAGCGGGCCGGGTCGCGGTACCGGCTCGCCCAGGGCGAGCTGACCGCGCGGCTCGTCGACGTCCTCGGTGGCCTGCGGATCCTCAACGGCCTCGGCGGGAAGGACACCCATCTCGACCGCTACCGGCGGGAGTCGGCGCGGGTCCGGGACCTGGGGTACCGGGTGGGGCGGCCGGCCGGATGGATCGGCGCGCTCGGCGACGGCCTCCCGCTGATCTTCCTGGGGGTGGTGACGTGGCTGGCCGCGCGGCTCACGGCCATGGGCGAGCTCACCGTGGGTGAGCTGATCGCGGTGTACGGGTACACGGCGATGCTGGCCGTGCCGGTGAACGTCCTGATCTTCTGTGGATTCGACGTCACGCACGGGCTGGTGGCCGCGCGGCGGGTCACCGAGTTCCTGCGGCTGCCCGTGGACGACCCGGCCGGCGCGCCGCTGACCGCCGCGGACGTGCTGCACGACCCGGAGTCCGGCGTGTCCGCCGAGCCCGGGCGGCTCACCGCGCTGGTGGCCGACCGGCCGTCCGACGCGATCGCCGTGATCGACCGTCTGGGCCGGTACGGGACGACCCGGGCGACCTGCGGGGACCGCCGTCTCGACACGTTCGCGCTGCCGTCGGTGCGCTCCCGTCTCCTGGTCGCCGAGAACGACGCGAGCCTCTTCGCCGGCTCCCTGCGGACGGTCGTGGCCGGCCCGTCCGAGCCGGACGACACGCGGGTCCGGGCCGCGATCGCCGCGGCGGCCGCCACCGACATCGCCGGCGACCTCGGCCGGGAGGTGGAGTGGGACGGGCGCAACCTCTCCGGCGGCCAGCGGCAGCGGCTGCGGCTGGCCCGCGCGCTGCACGCCGACCCGGAGATGCTTCTCGCGGTCGAGCCCACGTCGGCGGTCGACGCGCACACCGAGGCGGCGATCGCGGAACGGCTCACCGCCGCCCGGTCCGGCCGGGGTACGGTGCTCGCCACCACCTCGCCGGTGCTGCTCGACCGCGCCGACCGGGTGCACTACCTGGTCGGCGGGCGGGTCGAGGCCAGCGGCACGCATCAGCAGCTGCTCACCGGGTCACCGGGGTACCGGGCGCTCGTCACGCGGGCCTTCGGGGAGGCGCTGTGAGCACGGTGCTGCCGATCGCCGGGAACCGCGAAGTGGGCCGGGCCGCGCTGCGGCTGCTCGCCGCCGACCGTCCCGCGGTCGCCGCGCTGATCTCGTTCAGCTCGCTGGCGGCCCTCGCCGGGCTGGGCGCGCCGTGGCTGCTCGGCCGGGTGATCGACACCGTCTCGGCGGGTGGTGGCGTCGCGGCGGTGGACCGGCTCGCCCTTGGTGTGCTGGCCTGCGCGGTCCTGCAGACGCTGCTGGCCCGGGTCGCGCTCGGCATCGGCTACCGGTTCGGGGAGCGCACCGCGGCCCGGATCCGGGAGGGATTCCTGCGGCGGGCACTCGACCTGCCCGCGTCCGTCGTCGAGCGGGTCCCGTCCGGCGACCTGGCCGCCCGCGGCAGCACCGACGTCGACGCGGTCGCCACCACGCTGCGCGACGTCCTGCCGAAGGTGTTCATCGGCTTCGTCCAGGTGGTGTTCATCCTGGTCGCGGTGCTGGCGATCGACCCGCTGCTGGGGTTCTCCGGCCTGCTCGGGCTCTCCGGCATCTGGTTCTGCGTGCGGTGGTACCTGAGCCGGGCACGGGACGCGTACCTCGCCGAGGGCGCGGCGAACTCCCGGCTGGCCGAGGAGCTGTCGGCCACCACCTCGGGGGCCCGGACCGTCGAGGCGTTCGGCCTGGCGCGCCAGCGCCTCGACGCGGGCGCCGCCGCGATCACCGAGACCCGCCGCACCCGGCTCGCCACGCTCGCCCTGCGCACCGTCTTCTTTCCGCTGGTCGAGGCGTCGTACGTGGTGCCGACCGTGCTGACGCTGCTGATCGGCGGCCTGTTCTACATCGACGGGCGGGTCACGCTGGGTGTGGTCGCGGCCACCGTGCTCTATCTGCGGCAGCTGGTGAACCCGCTGGACACCATCCTGCTCTGGGTCGAACAGTTGCAGAGCAGCATCGCGTCGTTCGCCAGGATCGAAGGATTGGGGTCGATCCCCGCTCCGCAGACGGGCGCACCCGTTGCCGTCATGCCGCCCCGCGATGACCGGATCGAGGTCCGTGGGGTGCGATACGCCTACGAGACCGGCCGGGACGTGCTGCACGACGTCGACCTCACCGTGCGGCCCGGCGAGCGGCTCGCCGTCGTCGGACTCTCCGGCGCCGGCAAATCCACCCTGGGCCGGCTGCTGGCCGGGGTCGACCGGCCGTCCGCCGGCTCGGTGACGGTCGGCGGGGTGCCGATCGCCGATCTGCCGCCCGACCAGCTGCGCCGCCAGGTCGTCCTGGTCACCCAGGAGCACCACGTCTTCCGCGAGTCGCTGCGCGCCAACCTGATGGTGGCCGCCCCCGACGACCGGTTGCGGCAGGCGCTCGCCACCGTCGGCGCGGACTGGGCCGACGACCTCGACCGGGACCTGGGGGAGCACCCGCTCGACGGCGCGCAGGCGCAGCAGCTGGCCCTGGCCCGGGTGCTGCTGGCCGACCCGCACACGGTGATCCTCGACGAGGCCACCGCGCTGCTCGACCCGACCGCCGCGCGGACCGCGGAACGGGCCCTGGCGGCGGTGTTGCACGAGCGTACGGTGATCGCGATCGCCCACCGTTTGCAGACCGCGCATGACGCCGACCGGGTAGCGGTGATGGACGACGGCCGGATCATCGAGCTCGGCACCCATGACGAGCTGGTCGCGGCGGGCGGGCCGTACGCCGCGCTGTGGCGCTCCTGGCACCACACCCCGTCGGTACGCGGGTGACGAAGGGTCACGTCGCTTCCCGTCAGTGCGCGGGATACGTGGCTGCGGGGAGCCGGTCAGTGCGCGGGTGACGGGCTCACGTAGACCCAGAGGTGCAGCATCGTGTCGTCGTCGAGCGGTTCGTGCAGCTCACCGACGCGATCCCAGCCCTCGGCCTCGTAGAGCGCCACCGCCGAACGCAGCTCCTGCCCCACGTCGAGCACCGCCCGGCGGTCCCGCGCGGGTGCGTGGGCGGCGGCGTGCCGCAGCAGTCGCCGGCCCAGCCCGGAGCGGCGCAGCTCCGGCGCGACGAACAGCCGGGCCACCAGCGCGAGCCGCTCCACGGGAAGACCGGTGGCCCGCGACGCCACCGTGAGGGTCGGATCCTCCGGCGGGCAGTGCAGGGCGACGTGCCCGACGATCCGACCGGCGTCCTCGGCGACCCAGGCGGCGACCGGGTGCCCGGAGCGGAGAAAGCCCGGCACGGCGTCGGGGGTGATCCTCATGGGGTAGCCGTCGCGGGCGTGCACCCGGAGGAGCAGCTCAAGCGTGGCGTCGTAGTCGGCGTCGGTCTTCTCCCGGATCAGCACGCCCGGATGGTAGGGGATCCCTCCCGTTCCGGGCCTCCCATTTCCGGTTGGTCACCCGCGGGTCTGCTTGTTTCTTGCGGTTCCCGGGTTGCGTCCGGTGGTCCCGGGGTTGCGTCTGGCGGTTCCGGAGCTCGCAGATCTTGGAATCGCCGAGGCCGGCTGGTGCTCAGTGCGGACAATCCGGGCGGCCGGCAGCACTGACCCTGATGGCTTATTCGGTGGGCGTGCCCGTTACCTATGGCCGTCGATGGAGTTATGTGGTCATGTCGATGCAGCCAAGGCCGTGGCCTGAGGTTCCGAAGCAGACTGCGCGGATGGCGCGGGCGGCGTTTCGGAAGGGGAATCTGGCGACGCGGATCCGTGATGAGTTGGGTCAGGTGTATGAGGACGGCCGGTTCACGGCTGTGTTCGGGGTGCGGGGACGGCCGGGGATTTCTCCGGCGCAGTTGATGATCGTCAGTGTGTTGCAGTTCGCGGAGGATCTCACCGATCGGCAGGCCGCTGAGGCGGTCCGGGACCGGATCACCTGGAAATACGCGCTGGGTTTGGAGTTGGACGATCCGGGGTTCGATGCCAGTGTGCTCAGTGAGTTCCGGGCGAGGCTGGTCGATGGTGAGCTGAGCAGTCTGGCGCTGGACGCGTTGTTGCAGCGGCTGGCCGCGTTGAAGCTGGTCAAGGCCGCCGGTCGGCAGCGCACCGATTCCACGCATGTGCTCGCGGCGATCCGCCGGCTCAACCGTCTGGAGCTGGCCGGGGAAACGGTGCGGGCCGCGTTGGAAGCGTTGTCCGCCGCGGCGCCGGACTGGCTGACCACGGTGATCGACGCGTCCTGGCTCGACGTTTACGGCGCCCGGATCGACAATCTGCGGCTACCGGCCAGCCAGACCCGACGCGACGAACTGCTGCTGCAGTACGGCCGCGACGGCTATCACCTGCTCGATGCCGTGCACCAGCCGGACGCCCCGCCCTGGCTGGCCGAGATCCCCGCGGTCCAGGCGTTACGCCGGATCTGGATCCAGCAGTTCTGCGGCGACACCGACAGCAGCGGCCGGCGGGAGGTGCGACGGCGGGACCCCGCCCCCAGCGGGGACGGTGTCCCGCCGGCCAGAGACCGGATCGCCTCGCCGTATGAACACGACGCCCGTTACGCCACCAAACGCGGTAAGGCCTGGACCGGATACAAAGTCCACCTCACCGAAACCTGCGACCCACCCGAACCCCGCACCGCCAGCGGCAGCACCGGACGCGGGGACCACCCGAACCTGATCACCAACGTGGTCACCACCGCAGCCAGCACCGCCGACAACGCGATGACCGCCACCATCCACCAGCAACTCGCCGACAAGAACCTGACCCCCGCCGAACACCTGGTCGACTCCGGCTACCCGTCCGCGCACCAGCGACCGCCGCAAAATCGGCCTGCAACCCCGCGACCTGCACGAAGCCGCCACCACCCACCGCACCCAGCAGAACACCAGCGAATGGAAAACCCGCTACCACACCCGCGCCGGCATCGAAGGCACCATCCGCCAAACCACCCACGTCACCGGCATCCGCACCGCCCGCTACCGCGGCCTGCCCAAAACCACCCTCGAACACACCCTCGCCGCCACCGCCATCAACATCATCCGCCTCGACCACTACTGGACCGGCAAACCCCTCAACCGCACCCGCACCACCCACCTCCAACGCCTCAACTTCACCCTCGCCGCCTAACCACCGAATAAACCAGCAGGGTCAGCACTGTGAACCAGCCGGGCGAGATGAGCTGGTTACCAGTGCTGTCAGCGGTGTCTCGTACAGCACTGTGGACCGGCCGGACCGGCCGGTCCACACTGTCGGCGCGGTGGCAGGGCTCACGGTGGGGCGGTGCGGTGGTGCGGGCTCACGGTGGGGCGGCACGGTGGTGCGGGCTCACGGTGGGCCGGGGCGGTGGTGCGGGCTCACGGTGGGGCGCGGCGATGGGAGCTCACCGTGAGCCCGCACAGTGGTGCGGGCTCACGATGAGCCACCGCGGCGGCCAGGGCTCACCGTGGGCCGCTGTCAGGGCGGCACGCGCGGACGACGGACACGCCGCAGCGCCCGCCCCCACCAGGGGACGGGCGCTCCGACGCGATCAGAATCAGATCGGATTGGTGTACTCAGCCCCGGTGCCCGGGACCCGCGTCGGGACGCCCCGGCGGCTGCGCTGCGCCCGGATCGCCACGTCGATCACGTCGTACACCGAGCCGATCACCGCGATCGCGATCGCGATGCCGGTCAGCCACGACCCCGGGTCCGACACCGAGCCCATATCCAATGTGGACAGCCACTCCGGGTTGAAGAAGCGGTCGGTGCTCAGCAGCCACACCACCGGTGCCGTGAACAGGACCGCGAGCAGCGCGTTCACCAGCGTGACCAGGTGGTTCCAGGTCTCCTTGCGGAACAGCCACACCGCGTACAGCGCCTCGAGGATCAAGACCACGATCAGGTACGGCCACCAGAAGCTCCAGTTGTCCGGGTTGAGGACGGGCACCTCGGTGAATGTGAACTGCTGCAGGACCAGGGCGACGATCAGCAGGACCGGCCACGCGATGCCGGCCGCGAGTTCGCTGATCGTGGTGGCCCGCGGCTCGTACTTCGGGAGGTCGCCGAGGTTCCATTCGCGGCGCGGCAGCTCGGAGCGGCCCAGGCCGGTGCGCTCCATGATCGCGAAGACCAGGGTGACCCAGAAGGCCATGTGCGCGCCGACGGTGATCACGGTGGTGACCGCTGTGCCGATCGCTGTGCCGATCGACGCGTCCTCCAGGAGCTTGATCGTGGTGGTGACCGCGACGACGATCGGCAGCACCGTCGCCAGCAGCACGGTGAGCAGCCTGCGCCACACGTCGAAGAACTCCGGTCCGATCAGGTACTGCCGGCGGTCCGCGTACCCATCGGCGAGCCGGTCGGGATCGCCGAGCTCGAGCAGCGTCTGCTCGACCGCCGCCTCCGGCAGCGAACCACCGGCCACCCGGGCCTCGACCGCGTCCTCGATGGATGTGCGCAGTTCACGGTCGATGTCGGTGCGCTGCTGCTCCGGGACGCGGCGCAGGACGGTGAAGACGTAACGGTCGATGAGCGTGGTCACTGGTGGCTCCCGGGGGTTTCGAGATCGGTCACTGCCTTGTCGAGCCGCGCCCACTCGTCGCGCAGCGCGGACGCGATGGCGTCGCCCTGCTCGGTGGTGCGGTAGAACTTGCGCGGGCGGGCTTCGTCGGTGTTCCACGAACTGGTCAGCAGGCCCTGGGACTCCAGGCGCCGCAGCAGGGGGTAGAGCGTGTTCGCCTCCACCTCGAAACCGGCCGCGCTCAGTGTTTCGAGCAGCGAGTACCCGTATCCCGGCTCCCGGAGGACGGTGAGGCTCGCGACGACGACCGTGCCGCGGCGCAACTCCTGCAGGTGAGTGGAGAGCGTCGCATCCATTGTCATGGCTGAAACGATAGTGTGTGCCACACACTATGGCAAGCCGCACTACATTGGCTCAGCTCATCTGGTGAACCTCGCGAAACGGTCAGATCGCCGCCTCGATCAGGGTTGCTGCCCGGATGGCGCCACCGTTGGCCCGTACCTCGGCCTTGATCTCCGCACTCCGCGCCGGCGCCGGACCGCTGACCAGGGCAAGCAGGGCGGCTCGCAGTTCGCCGGCGGTGACCGTGGCCGAGTCGATGACGGTGGCGACGCCGATGGCGGCGAGCTGTTCGGCGTTCGCGAACTGGTCGGCGGCCTGCGGCGCGGCGATCATCGGGGTCCCGGCCCAGAGTCCCTCGCTGCTGCCGCCCATCCCGGCGTGGGTGAGGAAGACGTCCGCCTGCTCCAGGATCGCCAGCTGTGGCACCCACGGGTGCACCTCGATGCTCTCCGGCACCGCGCCGAGAACCGCCGGGTCGACGTGCTTGCCGATCTGCAGCACGGTGTGCCAGCCGGGCAGGTCGCCGAAGGCCGTGACGCAGCGCCGGTAGAACTCCGGGTGCTCGGTGAACGCGGAGCCCAGCGAGACGAGCAGGACCTTCTTGCCGAGCGCGGCGGCGGGACGGGTCCAGCCGCCCTGGTGCGCGCGGTCGCCGAAGATCGGGCCGACGAAGTCGTAGACCGTCGGGTCCACCCGGTCGGCGTTCGGCTGCAGGGCACGCGGGATGAGGGCGAGGCCGCGCGCCGGCCGGCCCTGCCACGCCATGCTGTCGGTCACCGCCGAGCCGTTCGCGGTGAGCCACTCGGTGAACCGCCGGTAGTAGGCGGCGCCCCGCGGGTCGGCCCGCATCGTCTCGACGACCGGCGCCATCTCCGCCTCGTAGCCGTCCCAGGCGACGAACGTGGGGGAGAGCTGGATCGCCGGGATGCCCCACTCCTCGGCGAGCAGCCGGGCCGGCGCGCCGGCGATGTCGTAGAGGAACAGGTCGGGGCGGTCGTCGTCGTACGCGGCGCGCAGTTGCGGGAGCATCGCGATCGCGTCGTCCAGGAAGATCGTGAGCTGCTCGATCGGATCGCCGCTCCAGGACTCCTCGGTGGTGGGCAGGGTGGATTCGTAGGGCTTCAGGGTGGCCCCGGTGGACTCGATGACCTCGGCGAACGAGGGGGCGTTGGCGTACGTGACCCGGTGACCCCGCTCGACCAGGGTGCGGACGATCTCCAGGCTCGGGTTGACGTGACCGTGTGCCGGGATGCTGACGACGGCGATGTGCGGCAAGGCGTTCTCCTCAGTGGCGCTCGAACTGGCGAGACGAACCGTATCGTCTCGTAACAACGAAAGCAAGACGAGACGTTGCGTCTCGTTCTGCTGTACGATGCCACCCATGACCGCAGACCCCGCCCGCCGCAACGAGCGCTCCCGCCGGGCCATCCTCACCGCCGCCCTCGACCTGCTGGGCGAAACCGGCTACGCCGACCTCACGATCGAGGCCATCGCGGCCCGCGCGGGCGTCGGCAAGCAGACCATCTACCGCTGGTGGCGGAAGAAGGGCGCGATCATCCTGGAAGCGCTGGTCGACGCGATGGCGGCGGCCGAGGCGGTCGCCCTGCCGGACACCGGCGATCTGGCGGCCGACCTGCGCACGGTCATGCGGGCGACGGTCGCCGAGTTCGCCGACCCGAAACTCTCCGCCACCACCCGGGCGATCACCATCGAGACGCTCGGCGACGAGAGCCTCGGCGTCCAGGTCCGCGACCAGCTGCTGCGCCCGCAGCTGGACGCGGTCAAGGATCGGTTACGCGCCGGCCGGGACGCCGGTCAGGTCCGCGACGGCGTCGACCTCGATCAGGCGGTGGAGCTGCTCTTCGGCCCGCTCTACCACCGCTGGCTGCTGCGCACCGGCCCGCTCACCGACGATTACGCCGACGGCATCGTGGAGCTCGCCGTCGCCGCGATCAGACCCGATCGAAAGTGAAGACCGCGACGTCGTCCGGGTCGGGTCCCGCCGCGGCGACGAGTTCCCCCCGAGCGTCCCAAATTCCCGACCTTCCCGACGTACGGTCGAAGCCCCCGCCCGTGGCTCCCGCGAAAGCGGCGGTCACCACCCACACCCCGTGCTCCGCCGCGACCCGCCGGGCCCGCTCACCGTGCACGTGTGCCTCGTGGTCCTGGTGGACCACGCCCGCCACGTACCCGTCGATGCCCAGCTTCGCGGTCCGCGCCGCGTGCTCCGGGATCCCGGTGTCCCGGCAGACCGCGACCCCGAGCCGCCACCCGTCGACCTCGACCACGGCGGGCTCGCCCGGCGCGAACCGGTCCGCCTCGGTGCCGTGCAGATAGGTCTTGCCGTAGGCGATCCGCGCGCCCGAGCCGTCGATCGCGAGCACGCCGATCCACGGGCCGGGGGTGGGCGCGCCGACCAGGGCGAGCGTGCCGGTCGCGGCGCACGCCTCGACGATCGGGGCCAGGCGCGGGTCGTCCGGGGCGATCAGGGGCGCGGTCAGCTCGTACCCGGTCAGTGACATCTCCGGGAAGACCACGACCCGGGCGTTCGCGGCCCGGATCGACGCCGCGTGCGCCACCGCGTTGCCTGCCACGTCGAACGCCGCCGTCGCCGGCTGGGCGGCCGCGATCGTCAGGCCCGGGCTCGTCGAGTTCTGCAAGGATGCATCCACACCCGCGAAAATACCCGGGAACCGTTCCGCCGGGTCGCGCGTGTATCGAGCATGACGGCTTCGACGGGAGCAGCGATCGACGGGGTGACGGTCACGCGGGACGGCGGACCGCCCGCGGAGGACTTCGAGGCGTTCTACCGCGCCAATGTGGACCGCATCTACCGCGCTCTCGCGGTGACCCTGCGGCGGGACGACCTGGCCGGCGAGGCGGTCGCCGAGGCGATGGCCCGCGCCTACACCCGCTGGCCGACGGTGGGCGCCCTGGAGAACCCGGCCGGCTGGGTCTTCCGGGTCGGCCTCAACTGGGCCACCTCATGGTGGCGCAAGGTGCGCCGGGAGCGGCCGCCGTCGGAACGGCCGGAGCCGGCGCAGGGCGGCGTCGCGGAGAACGCGGTGCTGGCCCGCGAGGCGCTGGACCGGCTGCCGCGCCCGCAGCGGGCCGTGGTGACCTGCCGGATCCTGCTGGACCTGAGCACCGCCGAGACCGCCGAGGCGCTGCGGCTCACCGAGGGAACCGTGAAGAGCCGGCTGTCCCGCGCGCTCGCCGACCTGCGCCGCGACCTGACCGAGGAGGCCTGACCATGGACCGGACGGACCGCATCCCGCAGGACGTCGACACGCTGGTCCGCGAGGCGGCCGGGGCCATGCCCGGTTACGGTGGCGACTTCGCCGACCTGCCCCGCATCGCCCGCCGGCAGCGCCGCCGCCGGACGGCCGGCACGTTCGCCGCGGCGGTGGCCGTGCTCGCGGTCGCCGGGATCGGGGTGACGGTGGACCGCGGCCCGGACCGTACGGTGAGCCCGCCGGCCGCGACCACCTCACCGGATCAGCCGCCGACCGTGGCGCCCGGCCCGGCCGGTGCGCAGCGGCTGATGCTGGACGGCGCGAACGGCACCTACCAGACCTTCGAGACCAGCAACACCGACACCACGCTCACCGACACCACGCTCAGCGGCGCCACCCGGGTCGGTGAGATGACCGTGGACGGCACCTGGCGGCTGATCACCCACGAGGTCGCCGACGCCGACGGGTGGGATCGGTTCGTCGGGCTCGCCGACGGCAGGATCGTGGCCCTCGGGCCGGACGACACCCTGCCCGGCGTGCAGCGCGAGGACGGACCGGACGTCGAAGGTCTCAAGATCAATCTGGTGGTGACCGGCCCGGACGGGCGGGTGCTGCAGAGCCGGGACGTCCGCAAGCCGGGCGAGCCGGTCGCGCTTCTCAGCGCCACCGAGCGGTACGCGTACCTGTGGCGTCCCGCCGGTCTGGTGGAACACGACTTGGCGACCGGCGCGGAGCAGGTGCGCGTGACGCCGGGGCAGCTGGGCGTCACCGGTCTCTTCGACGGCCGGATCGCGGCCGCCGACCTGGTCGGCAACCGGCTCGTGATCGTCCGGCAGGAGAGCCCGTGCGTCCTCTTCGTCTTCGACGTCGCGACCGGCGCCGAGCTGACCGGGCACGACCTGGCCGGGAACGCGACATGTGCGCGGATCGTCGGGCTGCGGCTGTCCCCCGACACGTCGGAGATCGCCGTGAGTTACCGCGACGGCGACTCGTTGCAGGTCACCGTCATGAACGCCGCGGACGGCGTGCTCTCCGACAGCACCGGCGTGGACGTGAGCCCCGATCTCAAGCAGGAACCGGCGATCGCGGTGAGCTGGGTCGACGAGCGGACGCTGCGGGGCGCCGCCTACGGGACCGGGGGCGGTCCGACCGTGCTCATCCCGTTCACGCTGACGCGATGAGGACCTGGTCCCTCAGCCGGAGTCGTCGCGTGCCGATCAGGCTGGTGTAGTGGGTTTCGCACCATCGGAGGGGGCTCGTCGGTGCGCTATTCGCAGATCACCATCAAGGTCCGTGTCATCGCCGCGATGGTGCTGATGCTGGTGCTGTCGATGCTGGTGGTGGTCACCTACATCACCAGCCGCAACGCGAGCGAGGCGCGGGAATCCGGGTTCGCCTACGCGGACGAGGTCGCGCTGGAGAGCGGCGCCCAGATCCAGGAGGTGCTGCTCGCCGGGCTCGGCACCGCCCGCGACATGGCACAGGCGATGAGCGCGGCGGCGGAGAACGACGCCACCCGGCAGCTCGCCAACGCCGAGCTGCGCGCGATCCTGGAAGGCCACGAGGACTATCTGGCCACGTGGGTGGGGTTCGAGGCGAACGGGTTCGACGGGCGGGACCGGCGGTACCGCAACGCGACGGCCAGCGGGCACGACGCGACCGGGCGGTTCGTGCCGTACTGGTACCGCGACGGCTCCACGATCAAGGTGACCGCGCTGACCGGGTACACCCAGGCGGGCGCCGGTGACTACTACGTGATCGCCAAGCAGACCGGCAAGGAGAAGGTGGTCGAGCCGTACCTCTACGACGTGGGCGGCGTGCAGACTCTGATCACCTCGGTCGCCGCGCCGGTCGAGGTGGACGGCGCCGTCCAGGGCGTCGCCGGCATCGACATGTCGCTGGCCACGCTCCAGGAGCTGGTCGGCGGGATCACCCCGTTCGGCACCGGGAAGGCGACTCTGATCAGCACCGGTGGGCTGCTGGTCGCAGGCGGCGGCGGCGAGGCCGGCGCGGCCGCGCCGGACGACCTGACCGCGCTCGCCACCGCCGCGACCCAGGCCGGCGCCACCAGCCGGAGCGTCACCGAGGTCGACGGCGAGGAGACCCTGCGGATCGCCGCCCCGCTCGCCATCGGCGACAGCGACACCTGGTCGCTGGTGGTGTCCGTGCCGACCGCGACGGTGCTGTCCGCTGCCAACACCACCAAGTGGATCAGCATCGCGCTGGCCTGCGCGGCGGTGCTGATCGCCGGGATCGTCGCGTCCGTCCTGGCCCGCAACATCGTCCGGCCGATCGATCGCCTCCGGGACCGGATGGCCGAGATCGCCGACGGCGACGGCGACCTGACCCAGCGGGTCACCGCGGCTCGCGACGACGAGGCCGGGCAGCTCGCGAACGCGTTCAACAGATTCGTGGAGAAGGTCGCCACCACGATCCGGGGCATCGCCGGGTCCACCGGCACGCTCTCCACCGCGGCACAGGAGCTCACCGACGTCAGCGCCCGCCTGGAGACCGGCGCCACCAACGCGTCCCACCAGGCGGTCGCCGCCAGCGACGCCAGCCATCAGGTCAATTCCGGCGTGCAGGCCCTCGCCGCGGGCGCCGAGGAGATGAGCGCCTCGATCGCCGAGATCTCCAGCAACGCCACCCAGGCCGCGCAGGTCGCGGCGCAGGCCGTCTCGATCGCCGAGCGCACCAACAGCCAGGTCGCCGAGCTGGGCGTGGCGAGCACCGAGATCGGTGAGGTGGTCCAGCTGATCACGTCCATCGCCGAGCAGACGAACCTGCTCGCGCTGAACGCCACGATCGAGGCGGCCCGCGCCGGTGAGCTGGGCAAGGGCTTCGCGGTGGTGGCCGGTGAGGTGAAGGAGCTCGCACAGCAGACCGCGTCGGCCACCGAGCAGATCACCGCGCGGATCACCGCGATCCAGGCCTCCAGCGGGTCGGCGGCCACCGCGATCAGCGAGATCGCCGAGGTGATCGCGCAGATCGGGGACTACACGACGACCATCGCCTCGGCGGTCGAGGAGCAGACGGCGACGACCGCGGAGATGAGCCGGACCGTCACCGACGCGGCGGCCAGCAGCGGTGAGGTGGCGCAGACCATCAACGGGGTGGCGTCGGTGGCGGCGTCCACGGCGGAGGGCGCGCGCACCACCCAGCAGGCCGCCGCCAACCTGTCCCGCCTGGCCGACGAGCTGACCGGCCTGGTCGGGGCGTTCCGCTACTGACCTCTCAGCGCAGGCCCTCTTTCACCCGGGCCTCGGTCGGCGCCGTCGCGCTGGTCAGCGTGCGGGCGGTGTCGATCAGCGGCACGTGACTGAACGCCTGCGGGAAGTTGCCGACCAGCCGGCCCGCCTCGGTGTCGTACTCCTCGGAGAGCAGGCCCACGTCGTTGCGCAGCGCCAGCAGCCGCGCGAACGTCTCCCGGGCCTCGTCGTGCCGGCCCATCAGCGCGTAGTTGTCCGCCAGCCAGAACGTGCAGGCCAGGAACGCGCCCTCGCCCGGTGGCAGGCCGTCCACGTCGGACTCCGGATGCTGGGTGTACCGCTGTACGAAACCGTCGACCAGCAGGTTCTCCTCGATGGCGGCGACCGTGCCGGCCACCCGCTCGTCGTCGGCCGGCAGGAACCCGACCAGCGGCACCATCAGCAGCGCGGCGTCCAGCTCGTCCGACCCGTAGAACTGGGTGAACGTCTTGCGCCGCGTGTCGTACCCCTTCTCCAGGATGTCGGCGCGGATCTCCTCGCGCAGCCGCGTCCACCTGTCGGCCGGACCGTCCAGATCGAACTCCTCGACCGCCTTGACCGCGCGGTCGGCCGCCACCCAGGCCATCAGTTTCGAGTGCACGAACTGCCGGGGACCGCCGCGGACCTCCCAGATTCCCTCGTCCGGATCACGCCAGTGCTCCTCGACGAACTCCATCAGCTTCACCTGCAGGCCCCAGGCCGGGTCGTCGGCCTTCAGACCGGCACGGCGGCCCTGATGCAGGGCGTCCATCACCTCGCCGTAGACGTCGAGCTGGAACTGCTCGGCTGCCGCGTTGCCGATCCGGACCGGGTTGCCGTCGTATCCGGTCAGCCAGGTCGCCTGGTACTCGTCGAGGCGGCGCTCGCCGGCTACCCCGTACATGATCTGAAGCTCTGCGGGGTTGCCGGCGATCGCCCGGAGCAGCCATTTGCGCCAGGCCGTCGCCTCGCTCTGGAATCCTGAGTAGAGCAGCGACTGCAGGGTGATCGTGGCATCGCGCAGCCAGCAGAACCGGTAGTCCCAGTTGCGCACCCCGCCGAGTTTCTCCGGAAGGCTGGTGGTCGCGGCGGCGACGATGCCGCCGGTGGGAGCGTAGGTGAGGGCTTTCAACGTCAGCAGTGAGCGTACGACGGCGTCGCGCCACTCGCCCTCGTAGGTGCACGCCGACACCCAGCCACGCCAGTACCCCTCGGTGACACCGAGCTGGTGGACCGGGTCGACCGGTTCCGGCATCGGCAGGTGGGACGGCCGCCAGGTCAGGGTGAACGGGATGCGGTCGCCGGCCCGTACCGTGAAATCGGCTTTCGTTGCCAGGTTCTCACCGTGCGTCGGCACCGGGGTGTGCAGCCAGGCCGCGTCCGGGCCGGCGACCGCGACCAGGTGGTCCCGCTCGCGATAGACCCACGGCACCACGTGGCCGTAATCGAAGCGCAGCCGCAGCAGCATGCTCATCGCGACCTCGCCGCGCACACCCTCCACGATCCGCACCACGGACGGCGACTCCGTGCGCGGCGGCATGAAGTCGATCAGCCGGACCACGCCGCCGTCCGTCTCGAACTCGGTCTCCAGCACCAGCGTGTCGTCGCGATAGCGCCGGGTCACCCCGCACTCGCCGGCCGGCGCGATGGTCCAGTGCCCGTTCTCCGGCTCGCCGAGCAGGGCCGCGAAGATGGCGCCCGAGTCGAACCGCGGCACGCACAGCCAGTCGATCGACCCGTTGCGTCCCACCAGGGCGGACGTGTGAGTGTCCGCGATGATCGCGTAGTCCTCGATGGGTAGTGCCATGACCAGTGTCTTTACCCCATGGTGCCAGGATGACACGGTGACGATTGTGGAGACTGACGGCGGCCCGGCCGACCTGGAGGTCGTGCACCGGGCAGCGACCTGGAACTACGGCCACTACACCTCGATGCAGGTCCGTGGCGGCGCCGTCGCCGGACTGGCGTTCCACCTGAGCCGGCTGCGGTCCGGATCGGACACTCTTTTCCCGTCGGCACCCTTCGATGCGACCCGGGTGCCGGGTCTGATCAGCCACGCGATGTCCGGGCGCCCCGACGCTTCCGCGCGGGTCGCGGTTCTGCCGCACCGGGATTTCGGCGGTACGCACGTGATGGTCTCGATCTCCGACCCGGTGCCGGATGCCGCCCGTCCACCGTTGCGCGTCCGGTCGACGGTCTACGAGCGGGAGCTGCCGCACGTCAAGCACATGGCGACGATGGGGTTGACGTACCACCTGCGGGCCGCGCAGCGGGACGGCTTCGACGACGTGGTCTTCGCGAGCCGCGACGGCCGGATCCTGGAGGGCTCGGTATGGAACGCGGTCTTCCTCGACGGGGACACGGTGGTGTGGCCGGCCGGACCGAAACTCGACGGGATCACGCAGCAGGTGCTGCGACTCGCGCTGCGGGACCTGGGGATCCGGTCCGAGGAACGCGACCTGACCCGCGGTGACCTGGCGGGTCTGCGGGGTGCGGCCGCCACCAACTCACACTGCCCGGGGCAGCCGATCGCGTCGATCGACGACGCCGTCTTCCCCGGCACCGACGAGCTGGTGGGGTTGCTGCGGCGCGCGTGGGACACGGTCGTCTGGGACGCGTTGCCCGGGTGAGAACGGCGATGCCCCAGCCGCAGGGGGAGCGGCTGGGACATCGCTGGTCTGTTCGATTCAGTTGGTCCTCAGTAACCGAAGTCCTGGGTGTAGTAGGGGGTGCCGTTGTCGCTGTAGACGGCGCCGACGCCGACGGTCTTGGACGTGCAGTTGAGGATGTTGGTGCGGTGGCCGGGGGAGTGCATCCAGCCGTTGACGACCTGGGCGGCGGTGCGGTAGCCGTAGGCGATGTTCTCGGCGGAGGGTTTGGTGTAGCCGGCGGCCTTGGTGCGGGCGACGAAGTTCGAGCCGGATTTGCCGGTGTGCGAGAAGCTGCCGGTGCGGGCCATCCAGGCGCTGTGGGCGCGGGCGGCGGTGGTGAGCTTCGCGTCGACGGTGAGGGCGTCGCAGCCGTGGTCGGTGCGCTCGATGTTGATGAGGCGGTTGATTTCGGTTTGCAGGGCGGTCTCGGACGTCTTCGCCGGTGCGGCTTCGGCGGGTCCGGCGATCATCGTGGCGGCGCCGATGGCGGCCGGGGCGAGGACGACGGCCAGGGCGAAGCGGCGAAGAACGGTGCGCAAGAGCGGTCCCTTTCGTAGGTGTTTCGCGGTTGCGCTGTTCTGTTCGGCCCGGCGCGGGCGGGCCGGATCACCGGGCCGGTGCGCATCGGTTACCACTCGGTTGCCGCCACCACGGCGGTCCGCTGGACGATCCGGCGAGCCAACTGCGATGGTGAACTCATGTCGGCGGAGCGGCGGGAGCGCGGTGAGGAAGTCGTCCGGGCCGGCGGCCCTGGAGCGCGCGTCATCCCGGTGCGCCGGATGAACCGCACCGCCGTCGCCTCTCTGGCAGGCCAGCTCGACCTGACCGTTGACTGGGACTCTCCGCAGACGAACGCCCAGATCAGCGCCGACTTCGAGGCCGCTGGTGACTCGCGACGCGTCGATCGCGCTTCATGAGATGCAGCTTCTGAAGGTGTGACGAGGACGGCCGGGATCGTTCGGCGGCCGGTGGTCACCCTGCGGGGGTGGTTCGGCGGGGTCGGGAACGTGGTCGGATCGGCTGTGGTCTTCGGCGCGCTTGTCCTGGTCACCGCCGCGGTGTTCGCGTGGGGTGTGTTCTCCGGGCGCCTGGAGCGGCTCTCGGTGACCGCGCCGATGGTTTTCGTGGCGGTCGGTGTCGTGCTCGGGACGGTTGCCGCGCCGGGACTGCGGCCCGCGACGGCCACCGTCACCGCGCTCACCGAGGCCACGCTGGCGTGGGTGCTCTTCTCCGACGCGTCCCGGGTGGGGCTGCGAGAGCTGCGCCACGACGCGGGCGTGTTCGGGCGGCTGCTCGGGGTGGGACTGCCGCTGACGGTGGCGGCGGGCGGGTTCGCGGCGTGGTGGCTGCTCGGTCTGCCGGACCCGTGGCTGGCGTTGCTGGTGGGGGCCGCGCTGGCGCCCACTGACGCGGCGCTCGGCGCGGTGGTGGTCACCAATCCGGTGGTGCCGGCGCGGATCCGGCGGGTCCTGAACGTGGAGAGCGGCCTGAACGACGGCATCGTCACGCCGGTGGTGATGCTCGCGCTGGCCGGCGCGGCGGCCGCCGAGGGGCACAGCGGCAGCGAGCTGGGTGCGCTGGTGCAGCTGGTGGGCGGCACGGCGGTGGGTGCGGCCGCGGGAGCCGGCGGCGGCATCCTTCTGCGTACGGCGGGACGCCGCGGCTGGGCACAGGAGAGTTTCGCCGGGCCGGCCGTGCTGGCGCTGGCGCTCCTCGCCTACGCGGGTGCGCTGGCCGTCCTGCTCAGCGTGGTCGCGCACGGCCTCACCGCGGGCCCGCTGGCCACCCGTTACGGGCGGCGGGAGGTGGCCTGATCCGGCCAGGGGACGGACTGCCACAGCTCCGGCCACCGGGTCAGCTGGATCAGGCGTTTCTCCAGCTCACGGTGCTCGGGGGTGGCGATCGGGCCGCCCCACATCGGCGCGACGCTCACCCCGTCGGCTGCGGCGGTGACGAGCGTGAGCACGTCCGCCGGGAGCCCGTCGGCGGCGAGCTCGGCGTTGAGCTCGGCGGTGTCCGCCGCCACCAGCTCCGCCACGGCCGGAACCGTGGAGAGCTGGCTGGTCAGGGCCATCTCCCGGCGTGCCGCCACCTCGTCCTCGATCGGGGCGAGCAGCGCGCGGATGTAGGCCCGGGTGAACCGGCCCGGCGCGTCGTCGGCCGGGTCGAGGCGGGCCGCGAGGTGGTCGCGGAAGCGGGCCAGCAGGGTGCGGGCGAGCGCGAGCACCAACTCGTCCTTGCTGGCGAAGTGGTAGATCAGGCCGCCCTTGGAGACGCCGGCGTGCCGGGCGATGTCGTCGAGCGAGGCGTTCAACCCCCGGGTACGGATGACCTCGCCCGCCGATTCGAGGATCACCCGCCGGGTGTCCTCGGGTGACCGGCCCGCTGTTCGACCCATGAGGCCAGAGCCTAACGGGACGGGATCAGACGCCACGCCACCACGGCCGCGACCGCGGTGAACCCGGCCGCGACGAGCGACGTCGTCTGCATCGCCGTCACGAACGCGTCCTTCGCGACCTGGGCGAGCGACGGATCGAGCACCCGCAGGGCCGTGCCGAGCGAGTCGGAGGCCTCCGGCGGCGCCGACGCGGGCAGCGCCAGCGTGGACCGGTAGACCGAGGTGAGCAGCGAGCCCAGCACCGCGATGCCGAGCACCACGCCGAGCTCGTTCGCCGTCTCGGTGACCGCGGAGACGGAACCCGCCTTCCGCGGCGGCGCGGCCGAGATGATCGCGTCGCCGGCGAGGGTCATCGACAGGCCCACCCCGAGTCCCACCGGCACGAGGCAGAGCGCTAGCCACCCGTACCAGGGGGAGCTCGCCGCAGGCGCGACGAGAGCGAGACCCGCGGCAGCGACCGCGAGGGAGACGGCGATCGCGCGGCCCCGGCCGAGGCGGGTGATCGCGACGCCGACCAGCGCGACCACCACGATCGAGGCGATCGTCGCGGGCAGTTCGGCGAGGCCGGCCTGCAGCGGGGTGAAGCCGCGGGCGAACTGGAGGTACTGCGAGAAGAAGAAGAGCAGGCCGACCAGCGCGAAGATGGAGATGACGTTGGCCGCGACCGCGCCGGAGAACGCCGGGCTGCGGAACAGGGCGACGTCGATCATCGGGTTGTCCAGGGTGCGCTGGCGACGCACGAAGAGCCAGCCGGCGAGCAGGCCGACGGCCGCGACCGGCAGCGAGGACACGGACATGTGGGTGATCGCGTAGACGATCGGCGCCATCGTCAGCATCGACAGCAGCGCGGACGGCCAGTCGAACCGCCCGGGACTGGGGTCCTTGGACTCGGGAAGCAGCCAGAGACCGGAAACGACCACCACGACCATGACCGGCACGTTGATCAGGAAGACCGAACCCCACCAGAAGTGCTCCAGCAGGAAACCGCCGATCATCGGGCCGGCCGCGGAGCCGGCGCCGAACGCGGCCGACCAGACGGCGATCGCCCGGGTGCGCTCGGAGGCGTCGGTGAACAGGTTGCGGATCAGCGAGAGCGTGGACGGCATCAGCGTGGCGCCGGCGACGCCGAGCACCAGGCGGGCGGCGATCAGCTGTTCCGCGCTCGTCGCGAACGCGGCGAGCAGCGAGACCAGGCCGAACAGTACCGAACCGGTGAGCAGGATGCGTTTGCGGCCGATCCGGTCGGCGAGGTTGCCCATCAGCGCGAGCAGGCCGGCCAGGGCCAGCGAGTAGATGTCGCCGATCCAGATGATCTGCTCGGCGGTGGGGGAGAGGCTCTCGGTCAGGGACGGCACCGCGAGCGCGAGCACCGTCCCGTCGATCGAGAGCAGCAGGACCGCCGCGGAGAGCACGCCCAGGGCGGACCAGCGGCGAGCCTTCGAATAGGTAGGCGCGGCGGTCAGTGTCATGCCGAAACTGTACCGACTGGTCGGTTAAGTATCCCGTGGATGAGGTGGCCATCACTGACCGATGCTGATTACAGCCAGCCGCGCTGGGCGGCCTTCAACCCCGCCTCGAAGCGGCTGCGGGCGTCCAGGCGTTCCATCAGGTCGGCCATCATCCGCCGGGCGGTCCGGTGGGAGACGCCGAGCCGGGTGGCCGCGGCCTCGTCGGTGAGGCCCTGGGCGAGCAGTTGCAGCAGCGCCCGCTCCTGTGCGCTCAGGCCCTCGCGATCCGGGTCGCGCGCGGCGCCCAGCGGTGTGGCGATGTCCCACACCTGCTCGAACAGGGCGAGCATGGCGGCGATCAGCCCGGAGCCGCTGACGAGGAGCGCGCCCTTGCGGGTGTCCGTCGCATCGATCGGCACCAGCGCGGCGCGACGGTCGACGAGGATCATCCGGGGAGGCAGGACCGCCGAGGTACGGAACTCGGCCCCGCTGTCGGTGAGGAAGCGGGCGTGGGCCATCGTGCCCGGGTCGTTGCGGATGCTGTCCAGCCCGATGGTCCGGATCCGCACCTGCCGCTCGAGCAGGCGGCCGTCGTTGCGCCGGGCCCGCTCCAGCGCGGCGGGCGACTGGGCGCCACCGGGCATCAGCGTCAGGACCTCGAACGCCGTCTCGCGGGACAGCCGTTCCAGGCGGTCCTGCACGGCCTCGATGCCGAGCAGCTCGGTCGTGCTGGTGGAGCTCTGCCGCCGGCTCTGGCTGAAGTCGTCGATCAGCCGGGCGAGTGCCGCCTGGTTCTCGGCGACCTCCTGCTGGCGGCGGGCCACCTCGGCCTGCTGTTTGGCGAGCGCCTGCCCCAGGGCGACATCCGGATCCACCACGTGGATCCCGCCCGGATCGTCCGTCGACTCACGGAGAAGGGCGAGGTCGAACAGGCAGTCCAGGGCCTCGCGCACGTCCGCTTCGGTGATGCCGAGGTGGCCGGCCAGATCGGCGACTCCCCAGCCCGTCTCTAGAAGGAGACACCGGTAAACCGACTCCGATGTCGCTGTCAAGCCCAATGTGGCCAGCATCAGATCGAGCCCCCGCAGCGACCTAGATGAGGTAGTTCGAGGATGCTCCCACAGCCGAATCCGATCCCGCAATGACCTTGGTGGATCCGCCGGCGGGGGCTGCCGGTGGCCGGATCGGTCCATGGACGGTTCCGGCCAGGCGCTGACCCTTCCGCCCGCTCCCGGTGGCTCGCAGAATGATTCCAGAACGCCACACCGGACGACACAACGGTACGGCATTCGAAATCTCACCAGTCATTGTAAACGGGGGTCCACCATGTCTGCTCGTGTTCTGATTTCTGCTCTCGCGGCGATTCTCTTCTCCGTCGGAATTGCTTCGCAGAACGACGCCGGATCGTCGAGCGCCGCCGAGAAATCCCCGGTCAGCGTGGACTCCAAGGGGAGCCTCATCTGGGACTGAACCGATGCGGCTGACGCTGGCGAGCATTGCCGCCGCAGGCGAGGCCATCACCGGAAACGATGCGGAAGAAATGATTAGTTCGATTCGGGCGGCATTTGCCGCAGAGTCGGAGATCGAACACGTCTCGGTGCGGATCCGAACGGGCTTCATCGCTGTCGGAATATTCACCGTGGCTGCGGAAACCGCGCGAACGAACAGCTGCATCCGGGGCGTGCTGGAACGCCTGGGATTCGCCAACTACTCCATTCGCAATGTCCCCCTGCCCGAAGTGGTCCTCGAGGAGAACTCTCGGTGAAGAACCTGCGCGCCACTGTGGCGACCATCATTCTGACGGCCGGTGTCCTGGCCGGATGCGGAGCGCCGGACGACCTCGGCGAGGCGGCGCTGCCGGTCGCCGCGCCGGCCGGCCAGGCCGGCGCCCCGGTCGGCGGGGCCGCCCCGGTCCCGGACGCGGCCGGCGCTGGTCAAGCCGGCGTTGCTCAGGCCGGCGCTGGTCAGGCCGGCGCCCCGCAAGCCGGCGCTGGTCAGGCCGGTGTTGCTCCGGGCGGCGCTGGTCAGGCCGCAGCGGTCCCGCCCGGCACGGCCGGTGGCACCGGTGGCTCAGCGACCGACAAAAACGATAAATCCGATGGTGCCGCGCCGGCGAGCACCACGCCCGCCGCGACGACGAAGCCCAAGCCCGCCACCGAGGGGGCCGACCCGGCCACCGCGCCGTGCTCCGGCATCTCCCTCACCGCGCAGCTGCGCACCACGGCGCCGGCCAAGGGCAAGCGCACCGCGTACCTGAGCGTCGTCAACAAGTCCAGCCAGCCGTGCGCCCTCAACGGCCACCCCGACCTGCAGCTGCTCGACGGCGCCGACGACCCGGTCTCCACCGGGACCGAGCGCCTCGGCACGAAGAAGCCGCTGACCCTCACACCCGGCGCCGCCGCCTGGTCGACCCTCGTCTGGAGCACCGTGGCCGGTCCCGACGAGCCCACGACCGGTGACTGCCAGCGCGCGGCCACGATCCTCACCGTCTACGCGCCGCCGGACAACGTCGGCATCGAGATCCCGTACTCCGCCGGACCGGTCTGTCAGTTCGGCCAGATCAACGCAACGCCCTTCAGCGCCACGGCGCCGACCGCCTGACGCGAGCACACCCCTCTTATGACAAGGAGTTCCATGCGCACCAAACTCGGACTCGTCGCATCGATGGCCTTCGCCCTGACGGCGGGCACGGTCGTCGCCGGCGCCCAGCCCGCGGCAGCGGCCAGCGAGCTCGGCGGCACGATCAGCCGTGCCGAGGTGCTCGCCCGGGCCAAGTACTGGTACGACCGCGGCGACACCTGGTACAGCCAGAATCAGTCGGACGCGATCTCGGACGGGGACGGTCACTCGTACCGTCCGGACTGCTCCGGCTTCGTCTCCATGGCGTGGCACCTGAAGAAGAAGTCGGACGGGTGGGACTTCAACACCGGTGACTTCGCGGACACCAGCCTGAAGACGAACATCGCGCTGACGGCGCTGAAGCCGGGCGACGCCATCCTCAAGTCCGGCCACATCGAGCTGTTCGCGAAGTGGGAGAACACCGGCGACCCGACCGCCGGTGTCTGGAACTACGCCGAGCGCGACTACGGACGCAAGACCGAGTACAGCCGGCTGAGCTGGTCGTACGTGACCGAGAACTTCAGCGGCATCCGATACAAGAACATCGTCGACAGCGCCGCGGAGCGGGAGGACACGCGGGGTGATTTTGATGGTGATGGTAAGGCGGATCTGGCGTTGTATCGGACGACGAACGGGTTCTGGAATGTCAAGGGTTTGACGGCGACGACGCAGATTTTGGCGAGTCATCCGTATGGTGGTGATCCGAGTGATGTTCCGGTGTCGACTGATTTGAATGGTGATGGTGTCGCGGAGGTCGGTGTTTATCGTAAGGGTGTCGGTCAGTGGCATGTCTTCGATCAGAAGAACAAGAAGCAGTTGCTGGCGCAGTATTCGTACGGTGGTGACCCGAGTGACATCCCGGTGACCGGTGATTTCGACGGTGACGGGTACGGCGATTTCGGTGTGTACCGCAAGGGTAATGGTCAGTGGCACATCGCGAGTTACGCGAAGAACACGCAGATCCTGGCGAGTTTTGCTTACGGTGGTGACCCGAGTGACGAGCCGGTGGTGACTGATCTCAACGGTGATGGTGTTGATGAGATCGGTGTTTACCGTAAGGGTGCCGGTCAGTGGCACGTGTACGACCCGAAGAACAAGAAGCAGTTGCTGGCGCAGTATTCGTACGGTGGTGACCCGAGTGACATCCCGGTGACCGGTGATTTCGACGGTGACGGGTACGGCGATTTCGGTGTGTATCGCAAGGGTAATGGTCAGTGGCACATCGCGAGTTATGCCAAGGGGACGCAGATCCTGGCGAGTCACGCGTATGGCGGTGACCCGAGTGACATTCCGGCGCCGGCTGACTACGACGGTGACGGTGCGGCTGACATCGCGGTGTTCCGTAAGGGCAACGGTCAGTGGCACGTGAAGAGCGTGAAGACCGGTAAGCAGCTCGTCGGCAGCCACCAGTACGGCGGCGGCAACGACATCCCCGTCCTGGGCTGACCCCCGTTCCGGCGCCGCCGCGGCAGACCCCCGCCGTGGCGGCGCCACTTTTCCTCCTGGAGTCCGTCATGCGTCCTCTCGTCATATCGTCCGCTCTCGCCCTCGCCCTTCTCGCCGGCTCGGCCACGCCGGCGGCTGCCGCCGACACCCCCGGTGACGGCCAGGCCCACGCCGGGTACGGCGTCCCCTACGACCAGGCCGTCACCACGAACGCCGTGGCAGCCGCCGCCGCGCCGGGCGACTACAGCGTCCGCGGCATCGACATCTCCCACCACCAGGGCTCGATCGCCTGGTCCTCGGTCGGCGCGGCCGGCGAGAAGTTCTCCTACGCCAAGGCCACCGAGGGCACCCACTTCGTCGACTCCTCGTTCGCCGCGAACAACGCCGGCGCCAAGGGCGCGGGCCTGTACGCCGGCGCCTACCACTTCGCCCGCCCGGACCGGAACACCGGCGTCGCCGAGGCGAACTTCTTCATCGACAACGCGAAGTACACCAAGGACGGGCGCACGCTGCCGCCGATGCTGGACATCGAGTGGCCGTGGGAGGGCTCCGGCGCTCCGTCACCCTGTTACGGGCTGAGCACGGCCGAGATGGTGAACTGGATCCGCGCGTTCACGAATCAGGTGAAGGCCCGGACCGGCGTCAACCCGGTGATCTACACGAACCCGAACTGGTGGAACCCGTGCACCGGCAACACCACCGCGTTCGGGTCGTTGCCGCTGTTCCACTCCGCCTACTCCGACGCGCCCGGCGCGCTGCCGTCCGGCTGGAGCAAGTGGACGTTCTGGCAGTACACCAGCAAGGGCTCGGTCTCCGGCGTCAGTGGCAACGTGGACCGCGACGTGTTCAACGGCTCGCTCAGCGGGCTTGCCGCGCTCGCCGGCCAGGCCGCGGAGCGGGAGGACACGCGGGGTGATTTTGATGGTGATGGTAAGGCGGATCTGGCGTTGTATCGGACGACGAACGGGTTCTGGAATGTCAAGGGTTTGACGGCGACGACGCAGATTTTGGCGAGTCATCCGTATGGTGGTGATCCGAGTGATGTTCCGGTGTCGACTGATTTGAATGGTGATGGTGTCGCGGAGGTCGGTGTTTATCGTAAGGGTGTCGGTCAGTGGCATGTCTTCGATCAGAAGAACAAGAAGCAGTTGCTGGCGCAGTATTCGTACGGTGGTGACCCGAGTGACATCCCGGTGACCGGTGATTTCGACGGTGACGGGTACGGCGATTTCGGTGTGTACCGCAAGGGTAATGGTCAGTGGCACATCGCGAGTTACGCGAAGAACACGCAGATCCTGGCGAGTTTTGCTTACGGTGGTGACCCGAGTGACGAGCCGGTGGTGACTGATCTCAACGGTGATGGTGTTGATGAGATCGGTGTTTACCGTAAGGGTGCCGGTCAGTGGCACGTGTACGACCCGAAGAACAAGAAGCAGTTGCTGGCGCAGTATTCGTACGGTGGTGACCCGAGTGACATCCCGGTGACCGGTGATTTCGACGGTGACGGGTACGGCGATTTCGGTGTGTATCGCAAGGGTAATGGTCAGTGGCACATCGCGAGTTATGCCAAGGGGACGCAGATCCTGGCGAGTCACGCGTATGGCGGTGACCCGAGTGACATTCCGGCGCCGGCTGACTACGACGGTGATGGTGCGGCTGACATCGCGGTGTTCCGTAAGGGCAACGGTCAGTGGCACGTGAAGAGCGTGAAGACCGGTAAGCAGCTCGTCGGCAGCCACCAGTACGGCGGCGGCAACGACATCCCCGTCCTGGGCTGACTCAGTTCGGGGTGAAGAGCCCCTGCAGGCCGACGAGGACGGCGATCACGCCGAAGACGGCGAGCACCAGAGCCCGGCCGGACAGCACCCCAGGTCCGGCCGGGTTCTCGCCGCCCGCGGTCAGCGCCCGGCGGCCGGTGAGGCGGTCCCAGAGCAGGATCACGCCGACCGCGATGCCGACCACCTCGAAGTGGAACAGCTGCGGGCCGGAGACCAGGTGGACGATCAGGTAGTAACCGCCGGCGACGAGGGCGAGGACGCCGACCAGCCAGGCCCAGGGCGCGATCCGGTCAGTGAACCGGCCCAGCGGCTCGCCGATCTTCGGCAGGCCGCGGACCAGCGGCACCGCCAGGAGCAGGCCACCCAGGATGTTCGCGATGTCGAGCAGGAGAGCCATCACGGTTTGGGAGCGTACCCATGGCGGTGTCCCGGAAAACGATCAGTGGCGTTGCGCCCAGTCGAGAGCGTAGTCGGCGACCGCCTCCCAGCCCGGTTCCCCGCAGGTCCAGTGCGACCTGTCGGGGAACTCGTGGTACTCGGTGATCGTTCCGGGCGCCTTGTAGTGCTGGGCGTTCGACTTGTTCACCGCAGGCGGCATGATGTGGTCCCGGCCGCCGCCGATGAAGAGCAGCGGCGCCCGGTTCGCGTTGTGGAAGTCGACCCAGGTCTCCTGCTTGCCCGGCTTGAAGTTGGCGATCAGCCCGTAGGACCAGACCCAGCTGCCGGGCGCGGGGATGGCGTACCGCTCGTAGACCGCGAACGCCCGGTTTTCCGGGAGCGTGTTGGTGAACGCGTAGTGGAACTGCTCCGCGGTGAAACCGGCCGCCTCATGACGGGTGCCCGGGTGGCCCAGGATCGGGAAGAGTGACTTGAGCTGCGACGGCGGGGTGACCCGGATGCCCTCCGGCGGCGCCGAGTCGATCACCACGCCGGCCCGGCCGTGTCCCCGGTCGAGCAGCAGCTGGGTGAGCGTCCCGCCGAAGGAGTGCCCGATCAGGATCGGTTTCTCCGGCAGATCCGTGATCACCTTCTCCAGATGGGCGACGGTCTCCGGCACGGTCAGCGACGCGATCACCGACGGATCCGCCCGCAGCGCCTCCACCTCGACCTCGAAGCCGGGGTAGGCGGGCGCGACGACGGTGTGCCCCTTCGCCTCCAGGTACGGGATCCACTGCTCCCAGCTGCGCGGGGTCACCCAGAGGCCGTGGATCAGAACGATCGTGCTCATGCCGCCCCCTCCGCTGCGCTCCGGCGTCGGCCTGAGTTTTCTCCTGAGCTGACTGATTCGCTCGCAAGCTCGCTCATGCCACGTATCCGTTCAGGAAGGTGAGCAGGTCGTTGCCGAGCTGCTCCTTGTGGGTGTCGGTGATGCCGTGCGGCGCGTCCGGGTAGACGATCAGCTGGGAGTCCTTGACCAGCGCCGCCGACGCCTTGCCGCCGACCTCGAACGGCACGATCTGGTCGGCGTCGCCGTGGATCACGAGCGTGGGCACGTCGAACTTCGCGAGGTCGTCGCGGAAGTCGGTGGCCGAGAACGCGGCGATCGACTCGTACGCGTTGCGGTGCCCGGCGGCCATCGACTGAAGCCAGAACGCCCGCTGAATCCCCTCCGAGGCGGCCCCGTTGAAGAACGGCCCGGCGGCGAGATCGCGGTAGAGCTGCGACCGGTCGGCGAGCGAACCGGCGCGGATGCCGTCGAAGACCTCGATCGGCACGCCGCCCGGGTTGTCGTCGCGGAGCACCATCAGCGGCGGCACGGCCGAGACCAGCACGGCCTGCGCGACCCGGGCGGTGCCGTGCCGCCCGATGTACCGGGTGATTTCCCCGCCACCGGTGGAGAAACCGACGAGCGTCACCTCGCTGAGATCGAGAGCGTCGATCAGGGAGGCGAGATCATCGGCGTACGTGTCCATCTCGTTGCCGTGCCACGTCTGCGTCGACCTGCCGTGCCCGCGGCGGTCGTGCGCGATGACCCGGTACCCGTTGTCGGCGAGGAACAGCTGCTGCGCCTCCCAGCTGTCCGAGTTGAGCGGCCAGCCGTGGCTGAGCACGACCGGGCGGCCGGCGCCCCAGTCCTTGTAGAAGATCCGCGTGCCGTCGGACGTCGTCACGAAGCTCATCGGGCTGCCTTCCGGATCAAGTCGGCGGTGACGCGGGGCTGGGAGATCATCGCGACGTGCGAGGCCTTCACCTCGACGGTGTGCGCGCCGGCCCGGTGGGCCATGAACCGCTGCACGGCCGGCGGGATCAGCTTGTCCTCGCGGGCGACCAGGTAGAACGACGGGATCGTCTGCCAGGCCGGCTCGCCGGACGCGGTTTGCAGGGTGGAGGAGTGACCGGGCCGCTGGGTCGCCCACATGACATCGGTGGTGGAGCGCGGCAGGTCACCGGCGAAGATGGCCCGGAACACGTCCTTCTTGACGTAACCGTCGTAGCCGCCGTCCACCGGCCGGAAATCGATCGCGGTCGCCGGGTCCAGCAGGGTGCCGGGGAACCGCGCGGTCAGGTGGGCCACGTCGTCGCCGACGGCCGGCGCGAACGCGGCGATGTAGACGAGCGCCTTCACGTTCGGGTTGCCGAGCGCCGCGTTGGTGATCACGAAACCGCCGTAGGAGTGCCCCACCAGCACGATCGGCCCGCTGATCGTGGACAGGAAGCTCGCCAGGTACGCGGCGTCGCCGGTGACGCTGCGCAGCGGGTTCGCCGGGGCGAGGACGGTGTATCCGTCCGCGGTCAGTCGCTTGATCACGTCGGACCAGCCGGTGGCGTCCGCGAACGCGCCGTGCACCAGCACGATCGTCGGCTTCGGTCCCTTGCCGTGCGCGGCAGCGGGTGAACCGGAGGTGGCGACAGCGGCGCCGGCGGCGACCACCGCCGCGGTGCCCAGGACGGCTCGCCGGGAAACGGGAGAAGACATAAAGATCAAAAACCTTTCCCTGGTACGGCCGGAGTGGCCGCACTGGAAATGCAATCAACGCCGGGTGTCCGGGGCCATGCGAGACGACCTGCAGAACTTCGGTCAGCTCGCCGCGAGCCAGCGAACCATCCGTTCCCGGGTCGCGGCCCGGCTCCCGGCCGGCTCCTCGACCACGAGCCGCTCCCGGGCGAACAGCCTGATCAGGTCGTGGAATCGGTACCGGTCGGCGCCCTCGTGCTGGAGCAGCCCCAGCTCGACCAGCTCGTCGAGCCGGTCCGACGCGTCGTCCGGGTCGTATCCGGCCAGCACCCCGGCGAGGGGCGCGGTGAAGCCGGCCTCCGGGACGTGCGCGAGCCGCCGGAACAGCGCCCGGCCCTCCCGGGAGAGCTGCGCGTGCGACAGCGCGAACGCGGCCGCCACCCCGGTGTCGCCGGTGTGCAGGTTCGCGAGCCGCCGGTCGGCGTCGGCGAGCCGCGCCACCAGGGTGCCGACGGTCCAGGCCGGCCGGTTCGCCAGCCGGGTGCCGGCGATCCGCAGGGCCAGCGGGAGATGGCCGCAGAGCCGGGCCAGCGCGGCCACGTCGCCGGCCGCGGCCGGATCGGCGGCCTGCCCGGCGATGGCCCGCAGCAGCGCGGCGGACTCGGCCGGCGCAAACGGCGCGAGCGCGATCCGCAGCACGCCCTCCAGGCCGCCCAGCATCCGGCGGCTGGTCACCAGGACCAGTCCGGGCCCGGCACCGGGCAGCAGCGGGCGCAGCTGCGCCTCGTCCGCGACGTTGTCGAGCACCAGCAGGCAGCGCCGGTCCCGCAGGATCGCGCGCAGCTGGCTGCACCGCTCGCCGACGCCGGCGGCGATCCGGCGCGGGTTCACCGCGAGGGCCCGCAGCAGCAGACCGGCCACTTCGCCGGCGTCCGGCGGCTCCGGGTCGACGCCGCGCAGGTCCAGGTGGAGACAGCCGTCCGGGAAGCCGTCCCGCAGCAGCTCGGCGGAGCGGACCGCCAGCGCGGTCTTGCCGATGCCGGGCTCCCCGTGCACCAGCACGATCGGCACCGGGCCGGGCCGTCCGACGGCCGAGGCAACCCGCCGGACCAGGTCGAGTTCCGACGCCCGGCCGACGAAATCGGTCACCGCCCGGGGCGGCTCGCCCAGGCGCGGGCGGGCGCCGGCGGTGTGCATCCGCAGCGCGCGCGCATCGCCGGCGAGCCGCTCGTGCTCGGCGGCGGTCATGCCGAGAGCGACCGACAGCGCGGTGAGCGTCCGCGGCTGCGGCGCCCGGATGTGTCCCCGTTCCAGGTCGCTGATCGCCCGGACGCTGACGCCGGACGACTCCGACAGCTGTTCCATGGTCAGCCCGGCGGTCTGCCGAGCCTGACGGAGCCGCTTCCCCAAAGGCATACCTGAAACCTAGGAAAAGCGGTGCGACGCTCGCGTACGTAGAACTATGTATTCCGCAACGCCCGGGCCAGCTCGGCACGCGACCGGATGCCCAGTTTCGGGTAGATCCGGGAGAGATGGGTGCTCACCGTCCGCGGCGACAGGAACAGCCGCTCGCCGATCTCCTGGTTGCTCAGCCCCTCGGCGGCCAGCCGCGCGATCTGCGTCTCCTGCGGGGTCAGACCGGTGGTGGCGTCGGACGGCTTGCGCAACGACTCGCCGGAGGCGCGCAGCTCGGCCCGGGAACGGTCGGCCCACGCCGTCGCGCCCAGCGCGTCGAACGTCGCGGCAGCCGCCCGCAGGAACGGCCGGGAGTCAGCGGGCCGGCGACGGCGGCGCAACCAGGTCCCGTACGCGTGCTGCCGCCGTGCCTGCTCGAAGGCCCAGCCGGTCAGATCCTCGCCGACCGCCTTCTCCCACGCCTCGGCGCTGTCGGCGAGCACGGCGTGCGCGTACCCGAGCCCGGCCAGCAGCGCCGGATGCCCGGACTCCTCGGCGATCGGGACCAGCTCCTCGACGATCCGGCGCAGCCCGGTGGTGGCACCGCAACCGGCCGCCGCCTCGGCCAGATGCCCGACGAGGAACAGCCCGGTGCCGAGGTGGCAGGAGTCGTCCGCGGGGTCGAAGACCCGGCGCAGCTCGGCGAACGCCTCCGCCGGGCGGCCGGCCGCGAGCGCCGCGAGACCGCGGATCTGGCGGACGCCGGCCAGCAGCGGATTGCGGCCGAGCGGCAGCAGCACCGCCTCGGTGGCGGCCGCCCGCCTCTCCGCCTCGGCGAGGTCGCCGCTCAGCGCCGCGGCCGCCCCGGCGACGGTCCACGCGGTCGGCACCCAGTTGCGGTGGCCGCCCCGGACGGCGAACGCCTCGCCCTCGGGCAGCACCGGCAGGGCGGTGCGGACGTCACCGAGGTAGATCGCGTGCGACGCCTGGATGATCTGCGCTCGATAGAGGACGCCGAGGCGGCCCTGCGCGCGCAGCCCGACCACCGCCGCCGCGTTGAACTCGCTCGCCATCGGCAGGTCACCCGTCGTGCCGGCGCCCAGGCCGAGCTGATAGGTGGTGTACGGGTCGGTCCCGGCGGAGACCAGCAGTTCCCGGAGCCGGCGGCGGCAGTCCGCACCGCGGCTGATCGGCGCGATCAGCGCGAGCTGCGCCGGGAGCAGCGGGTCGTCCGACACCGTCATCGCCTGATCAACAGCGGCCACGAGTCGCGCCACGACGGCCGGGTCGGGCTCGGCGAAGTAGGTGCGCAGGGCGATCATGTCGAGCAGGTTCGCGGCCCGCCCGGTGTCGCCGGCCGCGACCTGCGCCTCGATCGCCGCGGCCAGGGTGGTCAGCCGGTCGCTGCCGGACCAGCGGTTGCCGTGCAGCATCTCCAGCAGGAACTCGTACGCCGCGCGGTCGGCCGGGGCCAGCTCGTGCGGCCGGATCTCCCCGAGCAGCCTGCTGTTCGCCACGTCGTCGCCCTGCTCGGACGCCATGTCCACGGCGGCGAGCAGCCGGCTGCCGCGGGCCGCGGGGTCCTCACTGAGGCGTGCCGCCTGCTCGAAAGCAGTCATCGCGATGCCGGCGACCTGCCGCCGACCGGCCTGGAACGCGGTTTCGGTCAGCTCCCGGGCCAGTTCCTCGTCGGGACCGTTCGCGGCGGCCGCCCGGTGCCAGAGGCCGCGTTCCGGATGGTTCGCGAGGATCTCGGCGAGCGCCGCGTGCACCCGCCGGCGCTGCATCAGCGTCACCGACTGGGAGAGCGCGGAGCGGAGCAGCGGGTGCCGGAACCGCACCCGCAGCCGGTCGTCCATCTGCACCAGACGGGTCGCGACGGCCGGGTCGATGTCCTCGTGGCGGACCGTGCGGGGCTCCACGAGACGGCAGGCGCGCACGATCTCGTCCAGGTCGTCGCCGTCGTCCAGCGCCATGACCAGCAACAGTGACCGGGTCACCGGCGGCAGCTCGGCGACCAGCCCGGAGAACGTGCGTTCCAGGCGCTCGCTCAGCGGCACCCGGTTCGGCAGCAGCACGGACGGGCCGGACCGGGCGGCCGCCTCGCCGAGCTCGACGACGCCGAGCGGGTTGCCCTGCGCCGCCTCCAGCACCTGATCGGCGACGGACGGCGCGAGGTCCGGCGCCACCCGGCGCAGCAGCTCCGCCGCGTCACTCGCGTCCAGCGGCTCCAGGCGTACCTCGGGGAGGCCCGCGCTCGCCAGCCGCCGGCTCACGTCCCGGCCGTCACGGGCGGTCAGGACCATCGCCGCGCGGTCGGCGCCGAGCCGCCGCGCGGCGAACGCGAGCGTCTCCCAGCTCGCCTCGTCCAGCCACTGCAGGTCCTCGACCGTGATCAGGACCGGGGTGTCGTGCGCGTTCACGACGTCGAGCAGGGCCGCCGCCGCGCGGAACGGCAGCGTGTCCGGCGAGCCGAGGATCGTCACGGCGGTCCCGGCCAGGTCCGGCACGGCACGCAGGAGGCGATGCAGACCCGCGTACGGGATGTGCACCTCGGCCTGCACCCCGGCCGTCCCGAGCACCCGCAGGCCACCGGCGCCGGCGAGATCGGCGGCATGGCTGAGCAGCGTCGACTTGCCGATCCCGGCCTCGCCGCGCAGCACCAGCGCGCCGCCGTCACCGGCCACGGCGCCGCCGAGCAGATCGGCGAGCGTGCTGATCTCCGATCGGCGGCCAAGAATCACCCGGTCATCCTAAAGAGATCAGGCTCGTCGGCCGAACCCCAGTTTCGTGCCGCGGGACACCGCGACGCCGGCCAGGCAGAGGACGCCGCCGGCCAGGGTGATCCAGCCGGGCACCTCGCCGAGCAGCAGCCAGGACAGCACGACCACGACGGCGGGCACCGCGTACGTCGTCGAGCCCATCTTGCCGGCGGTCGTGCGGGCCAGCGCGTACGCCCAGGTGGTGAATGCGATGGCGGTCGGGAAGACGCCCAGATAGATCACGTTGAGCGTGGCGCTCAGCGGCGCCGCGCGCACGTCCGCGACGAGCTGGCCGGCGAACGGCAGGCACGCGAGCGCGCCGATCACAGCGCCGAACGTGGTGGCCTGCAGCGCGGACGCGTGCCGCAGCGCGGGTTTCTGGGCGACGACGCCCGCCGCGTACGTGATCGCGGCGACCAGGCAGAGCAGCACACCGAGCACGGGGGAGTGCCCGCCGCCGGACATCGACAGTCCGACGACGACCGTGCCGGCGAACGAGACGGCGATCCCGGCGAGCAGCCGCGGCGGGAAGCCCTCGCCGAGGAACACGCCCGCGAGCAGCGCCATGATGGCCGGGCCGACGTTGACGACGAGCGCCGCGGTGCCCGCGTCGACGAGCTCCTCACCCCAGTTCAGCGCGACCATGTAGCAGCCGAACCAGAGCACGCCGGAGATCGCGATGCCCGGCCACGCGGCCCGCGGCGGCAGGCCCTGCCGCCGCAGCGCAAGAAAGATCAACAAGACGATCGCGCCGGTCAGCAGCCGGCCGAGCGCGAGCGAGCCCGGTGCGAAGTGCGGGGCCGCGGCGCGGATGCCGACGAAGGCGGACGCCCAGAGGACGACCGTGACGCTCGCCGCGGCGACCGCACTGCTCGGGACGCGGACGGACCGCTCGGACAGCAGACTCATGCCGGAAGCAAACACTGTCCGGCGGCCCGTCGGCTAGCGGAATTCAGACCTCGAGGTCGCCGTCCATCACCGGCTGCGGAACATCGCGCAGGTGACGGTTGTGCCGCGGCTCCTGCTTGCTCTTGGAGTCGTTGAGGCGGCGGCGCAGGTCGTCGCGGGCGTCCATGACGGCCGCGTGCAGGTCCTCCTCGGAGGACGTCGTGACGATCTCCTCCCGGCCGGCGATCCGGCAGATCAGCGAGACGTGTTGCCCACGTGCGCCGCGGTCCTTCACCGACAGCTCCAGGTCCGTGGCGTCCGCGTGGAATCCGGCGAGCCGGGCGTCCAGCGTGCTGAACAACTCGGCGATCCAATTCCGGTCACCCTGGGAGAATCCGGCACCCAGGCGCAGGCATTCCTCAACGGTGGCCGGGTTGGCGACGGCAGTCATCTGACCTCCTCGATCAGGCGAAACGGGACGTAGTCCTCGTACCCAAGAGATCGAGTTCCAATCCGCGCGCCTCGTCACATCGGGGGGATCACGCCGGCCGGTATCCCGGAGAGCCGAACGTGCCACGTTCGCGGGAAGGGGACGCCACGACATGAAGCTGTGAAAAACGGTGTCCCAGCGGCACCAGCGGCATCAGCGGGACCCGCGTCGCGCCAGCTGATCGGGGGCGTGAACCGGGGCGGTAACCTCGGGCGCCATGCGACCGTCCACCGTCCTCTCCGTTCTTGCCGAGCTGGCGCCCGCCGCTGCCGAGCGGACGCTGGACGTCACCCGGGGGTCGCAGGCGCTGGTCTGGCTCGACGCCGCGGAGAAGGCGCCCCGCAAGGCCGCCGTCGATCGGCTCGCGGCGCTCGACGCGCTGCACCGGGAGGAGCGGATCCTGCACCGCGGCTGGGGCTTCCTCGCCGGCACGCACCTGATCGACGGCCGAACCAGGAAGATCCGGGTTCCCCTGCTCAGCCAGCCGGTCCGGCTCGAGCGCGCTCTCGGCGGCTATCGGATCGCGCCGGCCGGCGACCTGGAGATCACCCCGCTGATCGAGGACCGGGACCTGGCCGCCGCCATGGAAGCCGCGCCGGGTCTCGCCGCGCCCGGCTGGCTGGACGCGATCGGTAGCCGGGCCTGGCTCCGCGCGGCGGCTGAGGCGACGGGTCTGCCGTTCGAGACGGTGACCGATGCGGGTCACCGGCTGCCGAAGGACCGGCTGGTGCTGGTGGCGGCGGCCGCGCTCTACGTGGCCCGAGACGTGTTCGGCGTCGGGCTCAGCGACAGTCTGCGCAGCTGGGCGGGCCGTGACCTGACCGGAACGGCGCTGGCCGCGATGTATGCCGACGGTGGCTCGGCGGACATCGGGCACGACGACGACCCTGTCCTGTCGCCACTCCCGCTCAGCGACGACCAGGGCCGCGTCGTCGCCCGGGCCCGTACCGCGCCGATCACCGTGGTCTCCGGTCCGCCCGGCAGCGGCAAGAGCCACACCGTCGTCGCGGCCGCGCTGGAAGTGGTGCACCGAGGTGGATCCGTGCTCGTCGCGACGCAGTCGCCGCATGCCGCTGAGGTTCTCGCCGGGCTGCTGAGCCGTTATCCGGGGCCGGCGCCGGTGCTGTTCGGCGACGCGGCCGGCCGTGCCGATCTCGAGGCGGAGCTGACGGCGGGCGCGGAACAGGGTGCGAGCGCCGAGCGGTTACGCGCCGGCCAGGCGCGGGTCGAGGCCGCGATTGCGGGGGTACGGTCCGAGCGCACCGCCCTCACCGAAGCTCTCCGGCAGGAACGCCGCGCCGCCGAGCTGACCGATTATGAACCTCTGCTCCCGGAGTTGGCCGCCGATGTGCCGGGCGCCTTCCGCGAGGACGTCGACCCGGTGATCGTCGCGGAGCTGCTCGCCACCGAGATCACCGGCGGATGGTGGTCGCGCCGGAGGGCCCGCGCCGCCCGCCGGCAAGCACTGCGGATGCTCGGGCTTCCTCGCGACGCCCTCGACGGGACGCAGCAGAACGACGGAACGCAGCAGGACGACGGGACGCGAGGAGACGTACCCGGGAACGGCCTTCGCAAAGGCGTACCACGGGAAAGGGTGACCGAAGCTCTTGCCGCAGCCGCCGCGCAGCGTGCCGCGGGCCGTCTCGCCGCTACCGGCGGCACCCGGCTGGAGTCGCACTGGGCCGCCCTGCACGCCGCCGAGGATGCGCTGCGGGAAGCGGTGGGTGACGCGATGCGGGACGCGGCCCGGAGCGTGAAACGGTGGGACCGGGACGCTCGGCGGGCCGCGGGTGCGCTGGCCGGAGCGTTGCGGGCCGGCCGGAACCGCCGCCGTGAGCTGCTCGCCCAGCTGGACGCCCGGCCGCTGGTCCGCGCGCTTCCGCTGTGGATCGGAACGGTCGCCGACGTCGAGGATCTGCTGCCGCCGGAGCCCGGGCTCTTCGACCTCGTGGTGATCGACGAGGCGTCGCACGTGGACCAGATCCGCGCCGCTCCGGTGCTGGCCCGGGCCCGCCGCGCGCTCGTGGTGGGTGATCCGCGGCAGTTGCGGTTCGTGTCGTTCGTCAGTGACGTGGACGTCGCCGAGGTGCTGTCCCGGCACGGCGCGGACGAGCGGCTCGACGTGCGGCGGGTGAGCACCTACGACCTGGCCGCCGGGGAGGCGCCGGTGACCTGGCTGTCCTCGCACTACCGCAGCGTGCCGCACCTGATCGGGTTCTCGGCGCACCGGTTCTACGGGGATCGGGTCGCGGTGATGACGCGCAATCCGGCCGCCGACGCCGACGACGCGATCGAGGTGGTCCGGGCCGACGACGAGATCGCGGCGGCGGTGCGTGCCGTGGGTGAGCTCGCCGACGCCGGGCACCGCGGGATCGGCGTGATCAGCCCCTTCCGCGCGCAGGCGGAGGCGCTCGAGTCGGCGCTGCTCACGGCGTTTCCGGCGGAGAAGATCGAGGATCTGAGGGTACGGGTGGGAACCGTCCACGCGTTCCAGGGCAGCGAAGCGGACGCGGTCGTGGTGTCGCTCGGCCTGGCCGACGCCGACGCGGTGGGCCGGCGGCGATTCGTCACGGATCCGCAGCTGTTCAACGTGATGATCACGCGGGCGCGCCGCAGGATGGTGGTGGTGAGCGCGCTGAGCGGGGCGGACGGTCTGCTGGGGGAGTACCTGGAGTGGGCAGCCGGGCCGCCTGAGCGCGCCGGGCTCGAAGGCGCGGTCGACCTGCGAGACCTCGCTGCGAGCCGCCAGGAATCGCCCTCCATCGCCGGTTGGGCGGGTTCGCTCGCCGCTGAGTTGCAGCGGATCGGTGTGCCGGTACGCGCCGGATACGCCGTCGGGCCGTGGCGCATCGATCTCGTCGCGGGTTCGCCGGAACGGTTCGCCGGCGTGATCTGCGGCGTCCATCCCGAGCACCTGGCCCGGCAGGCGGCGCTGCACCGGGCCGGCTGGCAGCTGATCGACGCGTTCCCGTCGCGGTGGGGCGGTGACCCGAAGCGGGCCGCCCTGGAGATCGCCGCGGCGGTGCGCCCGGCGCTTGAATCCGACACTCGCTGTGACGAATCGCTCACCGAGCGGGGTGACGAATCGACATCCCTCCACCTAGGGTGATGGGACATGAGCGATGACGTCGATGTGCGGGCATGGCTGCAGGAGCGCGGAACGGACACTGTCCGGCACCCGGGAGGGACGCTCTACCAGCACCTTTGCCGAGTCTCCGAGCACCTGTCCGAAGTCGGTCACCGGCCCGAGGTGCAGGCGGCCGGCCTGACCCACGCGGCGTACGGCACCGACGGTTTCGATCTGGCCCTGCTCTTCTGGCAACAGCGCGACGAGTTGCGGGGGCTCGTCGGGGATGAGGCCGAGGAGCTGGTCTATCTGTACGGTTCGTGCGACCGCGACCGCACCTGGCTGACGCTGCCGCGGGCCGGTGAGGTGACCGATCGGTTCACCGGGACGGTGCGGACGCTGGAGGCCGACCGGCTCACCGAGTTCGTCGACCTGAGTCTGGTGAACGAACTGGACGTGCTGCACCAGAATCCCGGCATCCTGGAGCGCAACCGGGCGTATTTCACTGCCCTGTTCACGGCGTGGGAGCCGGTGGTCTCGGAGCCGCTGGTCAAGGAGATCCACAACGTCCTCGGCCGGGTCTGAGGCGGCCGGGGGCTATCTCGGCGGGCGGTGAGCGCCGTTTCCGCGTGAGTTGGACGCCCACGGTGAGTCCGCCACCCTCCCGGGCCGTAGCTCAGGCATGTGATCAAGCCCGGGTAGCCGCGCTGGGCTACGGCTCGAGGGCGGTGGGACTGCTCAGGAAGTGGGCTGATTGAGGCGTTTGTAGACCGGGGCCAACTGCTTGTGCAGGCACTTGTAGATCTCGAAGATCTCGTCGTAACGACCACGATCCGACCCCGGCTGAAAAACCTCATTATTTGCTGACAAACCCGAAATGTCGGAAAACTTGATCATCCCAGCCCCGACCGCCCCGATCCATCCTGCGCCCCGCGCGTTCACCACCACCGGCCGCGGATCCCGCCGGATCTCCATGCCCAGCACATCAGCGAAGATCTGACACCACGACGACGACCGAGCCGCCCCACCCGTGATCACCAGCGAACTCATCGGTGCCCCGAGGAACCGGTTCACCGCCCCCGTCATCCACCGCGTATTGAGCGCCACCCCCTCGAACACCGCCCGCAGCAGATCCGATCGGGTGGTCTCCAGCGAGATGTTGAGGAATCCGGCCCGCAGATGCGGATCGTCGACAGGTGCCCGCTCCCCATAGAGCCACGGCATGTAGAGCACCCCGCCGGCCCCGGCCGGAACCGACGGAATTATCTTGTCGAACGCGTCGAAAATCGTCCCCTCGTCACGGCTCACGTGACCCGCGCTGACGATCGGGTCGTCGAACTCGACGATTTTGTCCCGCAGCCAGGTGAGGTTCGCGCCGGCGGTGGCCTGCAGCGCCGTCATCAGATAGCGGTCCGGAATCGCGCACGGAATGGACGCGATTCCGGCGGCCACATCGGTCTTCTTGCGTTTCACGTGGGCCGCGATCCAGGATGACGTGCCCAGGTAGAGATGCGGCTCGTCGTCGCGGACCGTTCCGGCGCCCACGGCTGCCGCGGTGTTGTCGATGGCGCCCGCGACGACCTGCACCGACAACGGTAACCCGAGGTGATCGGCGGCGCCGGGGGCGAGCGTCCCGATCACCTCGGTGCATTTCACGATCGGCGGGAACTTGTCCCGGTCGATCCCGCTGGCGGCGACGAGTGACGGCGCGTACCGGATGTCGCCGGCTTTGCGGTTGTCGGTGACCCACGAGGTGAGAATCGAATCGACGGTCGCCACCGTGCGCCCGGTGAGCTTGAGGTTTATCCAGTCGAGGACGTTCAGGAAAGACGCGGTCCTCGCATAGATCGCCGGCATTTCGTCGCGAATGAACAGCATGTGCGCCGCGGGATCCTTGCCGGTCACCGACGGCATGCCGCCGGTCAGCCGCAACCAGCGCAGAAGCGAGAAGACCGACATTCCCTGGTACGACGGGAAACCGCCGAACTGACGCCGCAGATGCGCCGCCCCGCGCATGTCCAGCCAGGTCACACACGGGGTCAGCGGCCGGCCGGCGGCGTCGACCGCGATCGTTCCCTCGCCCTGCGTGGACGAGCAGATGGTGGTGACCGCGCGCAGGTGCTCCGGGTGGTCCCGGCCCAGGTCGGCGACCACCTCGGCGAGCGCGTCCCACCAGGCGACGGGGTCCTGTTCGGCGCCGCCGCCGGGCAGCACCCGCAGCGGCACCGGGCGTTCGGCCCAGCCGGTGACCGTCCCGTCGGCGGCGACCAGGGCGGCCTTCATCCCCGAGGTTCCGAGGTCGATCGCGAGGACCTGCGGCGGTACGGCCACTTACACCCCCTCGACCAGAGCGAAGACCTGGTCGAAACGCGCCAGGGCGTCGTCGATGACCTCGTCGGTGTCGGCCATCGAGGTGTACATCCGGGACCCGGCGAGCGTGATGATGCCGTGCGCGGCGTACGCGGCGCCCATCTGCTCCATCAGCGTCTTGCGGCCCTTGTTCTCCTTGAGCAGCTTCACCGGGTTGCGCATGTCGAGCAGCATCACGCCGCTGCACTCCAGATGCACGATCGAACCCTGGTTGTACGCGACGTACGGCAGCCCGTACTTGTCGATGAGCCGCTGCAGCCCGCGGGTGAGCCGGTCACCGGCCCGCCCGGCGATCACCGGGGCGTTGGTGCGGGCCATCTCCTGGATCGCGAAGTACCCGGCCGCGCAGGAGAGCGGGTTCGCCGACAGCGTGCCGCCGACCTGGATGTGCGCGCCGCTCTTGCCGTCCAGCCCGGAGCCGAAGACGCTCATCACGTCGGCCCGGCCGCCGACCCCGCCGGCCATCGGGTACCCGCCGGAGACCGCCTTACCAAAAACGGTCAGGTCCGGGGTGACCCCGAAGTATCCGGCGGCCCCGCCGAGACCGGTCCGGAACCCGGTGACGACCTCGTCGAAGATCAGCATCGCCCCGAACTCGTCGCAGAGTTTCCGGACCGCCGCGTTGTACTCGTAGGGCACCGGCCGCGTGCCGGACTCCGGCCCGAGCGGTTCGACGATCACGGCGGCGGTGCCGCCGCGTACCCGGTTCTCGATCAGCTTGCGCTTGAGCGTTCCCAGATCATGGGGAAAGGCCTCCCGGGTACGCTCGGTCGCGCCCCACGGGATGCCCTTGGCGTTCATCCGGAAGCTGCCGGGCACCCGCAGCCCGTAGACCACGGTGTCCGACCAGCCGTGGTAGGCCCCGCCGACCTTGATGACCATCTTCTTGCCGGTGTGCGCACGGGCCGCCCGCACCGCGGCCATCACCGCTTCGGTGCCGGATCCCAGCGAGCGGTACATCTCGATGTGTGGCATGTACCTGTTGATGATCTCGGCGAGCTTCAACTCGTACTCGTGGAAGAGGCCGGTCACCGGACCGCTCTGGCTGACCACCGCGGCGACCTGCTCGTTGACCGGGCCGTAGTTGCTGCCCAGGATCGTCGGGCCGCCGGCCTGCAGGAAGTCGATGTAGACGTTGCCGTCCCGGTCGACCAGGTGGGCGCCCTCGGCCTTGTCGATCGCGAGCGGGAACGGGTAGTTGAACGCCAGGTTGTGCTGCACGCCGCCGGGGATGCGCTTCTTGGCCCGCTCGGTGATCTCCTTACTGGCCGTGCACTTGGTCTCGAAGTAGTTCAGCGTGTCGAGCAGCGCGTCGTGCCGCAGCCCGCGCAGCGGCTGGGCGACGAGCGCCTTGAGCCGGCGCATGGTGTCGTCGACGTCGAGGTACTCGCTGATCGAGTATCCAAGGTCCTCGGGTTTCTGCGGGACCTCGGCGATCTCGGAAACGCTGGGGAGAACCTCGTCGGAAGGCACCCGGACCGGCTCCACCGCGTCCACGATCTGCGCCGCGATCCGCTTCTCGTCCTTCTTCAGCTTCCCGAAGGCGATCTCCCGGATCGTCGCCGGGATCGTGTAGACCTTCCCGGCCTCCGACGTCAGCGCCATCAGATAGGCGATCGACACCTTCTCCAGCAGCGCCATGTTGAACACCGCACGGTCCGGGTCGGTGCCGAGCGCCACCACGCCGTGGTTCGCGATGATGAACGCGTTGTCGCCGCTCACCACCTTCTTCTGTACGTTCTTCGCGAGGAATCCGGTGCCCGACGGCGCGTAGTCGATGATCGCCACCTCGCGGCCGAGGAAGCGCACCTGCTCGTCGGTGAGCGCCGGGATCGGCTTGCGCAGGAACGCGAGCGCCGACGCGTACGGCTGATGGGTGTGGACGATCGCGTTCACATCCGGGCGTGAGCGGTAGATGTTGGCGTGCATCCCGCACTCGATCGACGGCACCAGACCACCCGCGCCACCGGCGTCCGGCACGTGTTTGCCGTTGAAGTCGACGATGCAGATGTCCTCGTCGCGCATCTTGTCGTAGTCATAGTTGCTCGGCGTGACCGCGTAGAGCTCGTGACCCGGGATGCGGACCGAGACGTTGCCCTCGGTCGCCTTGAGGTAACCGCGTTCGAGCATCGTCCGGCACATGTCGACCACGTGGCGGCGGGACAGCTGGTGTTTCACGGGCGGCGTCCGATCCTGATGGGGTGTGACCAGCACCATGGTGCTCGCGACGACAGCACAGTTCACCGTCCCCGAACCAGCAAGATGGGACCGTTCCTTTGTCACGAGGTGACAAAATCCACGGATGGAAACGCCTTGGCAACGTCTTCCGGCCGATCTGCCGCCCGCGATGCGTTCCCGGCTGCCCGCGACGGTGGAGGCGATCGCCGCGGGGGCGGCCACCGCGTTCACCGGTGAGGGCGGCGCGAAGTTCGAGCGGGATGTGCGTACCGCGGTGCAGGTGGCGCTGGACCGGTTCCTCGACCTGGCCGGCACCGCCGAGCCGGCGCTGTCGCCGCGGATCCGCGAGGTGTTCGTGGCGCTCGGCGCCGCCGAGGCGCGGGAGAACCGCGGGCCCGAGGTGCTGCTCGGCGCGCTGCGCACCGCCGCCCGGCTGATGCTGCGCACCGCGTCCGAGTCCCTCGCCGCGCTGCGCCCGGTCACCGTCGAGGAGCTGATCGACCTGGCCGACGCGTCCAGCGCGTACGTCGACGAGCTCGCCGCGGCCTGCACCGACGGCCTGGCCCGGCAGCTGCGCGAGCAGGCCGGTGAAGGTGACCGGCGCCGCCGCCAGGTGGCCGATCTGCTGCTGCGCGGCGGCGCGTCACCCGACCTGGTCCGCGAGACGGCCGCCGGGATCGGCTGGCCCAGCCTGGACCTGGTGGTGCCCGTCCTGCTGCCACTTGATCAGGCGCGCGACGCCCGGTTTCGGTTCGGCGCCGAGGGCGTGGTCGCCGAGCGCGGCCGGGACGCGGTGCTGCTGCTGCGCGCCGGTCCGCGTGCCGAGCGGGCCGCGCTCACCGAGGCGCTGCGCGGGCGGGAGGCTGTGGTCGGCCCGGCGCTGGGCTGGGCCGAGACACCGGAGGCGGTGCGACTCGCCGAGCGTACTGCCGAACTGATGAAGCCCGGCGGTGAGCCGATCTTCGCCGAGGACCACTTCGCGGCGCTGGCGCTGCGCGGCGAGACCGGCGCTCTCGCGGTGCTCTCGGCGCGCCGCCTCGCGCCGCTGGCCGGTCTGCGGGCCGGGCAGCGCGAGCAGCTTCTGGTCACTCTGGAGAGTTGGTTGCGCCATTGGGGATCCCGTACGGCCGTGGCCGCCGAGTTGTTCGTCCATCCGCAGACCGTCAGTTACCGGCTGAACCGGCTGCGCGACCTGCTCGGGGACGACCTCGAGGACCCGGCCGCAAGGTTCGAACTGCTCCTGGTCCTCGCCTATCGGGCCCGTCCGGCCACGATCTGACAGAAGCACGCGGGAGTATTCGCCTAGAATCTACAAAATGGACAATTCCGTTCTTGTCGTCGGCGGTGGCATCGCCGGGCTGGCCCTGGCCCGTGCGCTGCGCGAGCGCGACGTTCCCGTGGAGATCGCCGAACGCGGCGGCTCCGAGACCGGTGGGCTCGCCATCAACCTGCCGGGCAACGCGATCACCGCACTGACCGCCCTCGGCGTCGGCGAAGGGCTGCAGAAACTGGGCCGGCCGACGCGGCGGCGGGAGTACCGGTCGGCCCGCGACCGGGTGCTCTTCGCCGTCGACGAAGACGACTTCTGGGGGCCCGAGGCGCGGCCCCGATGCGTACGAAGGAAGGATCTTCTGGCCCTGCTCGCGGACGGCCTGGACGTTCCGCGGCACGCGCCCGGCGCGGTCGAGAGCGTTCGCCAGGCGCCGGGCGGCGCCGAGGCCGTCTTCGCCGACGACACCAGCCAGCGGTACGGCTTCATCGCCGGTGCTGACGGCGTCCGGTCGGTGGTCCGCACCAGTCTGTTCGGCGCCGCGAGCACCCGGCAGTCCCTGCTCAGCGCCGCCAGCTGGCGGTTCATGGCGCCCAACCCGGGCGTCGACTGCTGGACCGTCTGGTCCGGCGACGGTGGCGCGTTCCTGCTGCTCCCGGTCGACGAGCACGAGGTGTACGGCTACGCGTCGGGCGTCCGTGGCGGCCCGATCGGCGCCGAGCCGTCCTGGCTGCACGAGACGTTCGGCGACTTCCCCGACCCGGTCCGCGCGGTGCTCGCCAGCATCGAGAAGGACCCCGCCACGCTCTACCACTCGCCGATCGAGGAGGTGCGCGCCGCGTCCTGGGCCTCCGGCCGGTGCGCGCTGATCGGGGACGCCGCGCACGCCACCGCGCCGGTCTGGGCGCAGGGCGCGGCGCTCGCCGTCGAGGACGCGCTTGTCCTGTCCGGCCTGCTGGCCGGCGGCGAGTGGGACACGGTGGGGGCGCGGTACGAGGCGAAGCGCCGTGACCGGGTCACCCACGTGCAGACCGCCACCGACCGTTTCTCCCGTGCCGCCGGGCTGCCCACCTGGCTGCGCAACCCGCTGATGCCGATCGTCGGCCCGCGCGTCTACAGGGAGACGTACGGCTCGCTGCGGACCCTTGACCTCAAGTGATGTTGAGGGCGGATGCTGTCCGGCATGGACGTGACCGCATATCTGGACCGGATCGGGCGGCCCGAGCCCACGCTGCGTGAGCTGCACCGCGCGCACCTGGAGACGGTGCCGTTCGAGAACCTCGCCATCCACCTCGGCGAACCGATCTCGCTCGCCCCGGACGATCTCTTCGACAAGATCGTCCGGCGGCGGCGGGGCGGCTTCTGTTACGAGCTCAACGGGCTGTTCGCGCTCCTGCTGGAGGAGCTGGGACACACCGTCGACCGGCTGGCCGCCCGGGTGTTCGGCGGCGAGCGCCTCGGGCCTCCCTTCGATCACCTGGCCCTGCTGGTCGACGGCAGTCACCTCGTGGATGTCGGGTTCGGCGACCATGGTGCGTACCCACTGCGCTGGGTGACCGGAATCGACCAGAGTGACCCCGGCGGGGTCTTCACTCTCACGGAGACCGGCGAGGGCGACGTCGACGTGCTCCGGGACGGTGAGCCGCAGTACCGCCTGGAGCGGCGGCCGCGGACGCTCGACGACTTCACGGCGACCTGCTGGTACCAGCAGACCTGGCCGGACTCGCACTTCCGGAAGGGGCCGGTCTGCTCGCGGCTGACGGGCGAGGGGCGGATCTCGATCAGTGGCCGCACGCTGATCGTCACGACCGGAGGGGTCCGGGAGGAGGCCGCGCTGGAATCGGACGAGGAACTGCTCACGGCGTACCGGGAACACTTCGGGGTCTCCCTCGGGCGCGTCCCCGAGCTGACGAGCGCCAGGTGATATGACGGTTCAGTTCAGTTTCGCCCGATAATTACCGACAAGCGTTGGGGGCGAGGAGGATGGCCTTGGGCGCTGGTGAGCACCGGAACGGCGAGGGCACGCGATGGATGCGGGGAGCCTTCGCCACCTTCTACGTGGTGCTCGCGGTCACCAACTACCTCATGCTCGACGGGTACGCCCGGATCGCCACCACCCTGCTCGCCGCCCTGACCGCCGCGCTGCTCGCCGTCGCCACCGTCCCCATGCCCGCGCGCTGGGGGCGGCGGACCTGGACCGACCACCTCGGATACGTGCCGGTGCTCGGCGGCGTGGCGCAGGTGGCGATCAGCCGGGAGAGCCATTACACGACCACGCTGATGATCACCCTGGTCGGCGTCGCGGTCGCGATGCGACGCCGGCGCACGTTCGTGGCCGCGACGGTCCTCGGGTGCCTGGGCTGGGTGGCCGCCGTGATCGGGGAGCCGGCGCTGCGCGGCGACGATCTCGGGTACTGGGCGGTGCAACTCTTCATCGCCGCGCTCGTCGCCGCGATCCTGCACGAGGCGCTCCGCCGCCGGGAACGCGAGCTGCGGATCGCCCGCGATGAGATCTCGGCGGTCGCCGACCGGTTCGGCAGCCTCTTCCACGCGTCGCCGTCCGGGGTCGCCATCGCCGACGAGCGGGACGTGATAGTCGCCGCCAACCAGGCGTTCTGTGATCTCGTCGGGCGCACCGAGCAGGATCTGATCGGCTCCAGCAGCGAGCCGTTCGCCGGGAGCGCGTCGCCGCTTCCCGAGCGGCGGTTCGAGCGCCCCGACGGCACGGTCCGCTGGGTCTGGTCCAGCGTCGGCCGCAGCGCCGGCTGGGTGCTGATCCAGCTGCAGGACGTCACCGATCGGCGCCTGGCCGAGGCCGCGGTCCGCGACTCCGACCGGCTGCTCGCCGCGGTCTCGGCCGCCGCCCGGCGGATCCGCACCGGCGAGGACGCCCGCAGCACGATCATCGGGGCGGTCCGTGAGCTGGCCGAGGCGGACAGCGTCAGCCTGATGGAACCGGCCCGCTCCCGCGAGCTCGTGGTGACCGGCGCTCTCGGCGCCCAGGTGCTCGGCACCCGCATCCCGCTCGACGGCACCTCGATGACGGCTCGCGTCTTCACCGGCGGCGAGCCGGTCTTCCTCGCCGACGCGACCCAGGACCCGCGCGTCTCGCCGGCCCTGCTCGCGCTCGTCGACGGCCGGTCGATGATGTGGCAGCCGGTGATCGCCGACGGGGCGGTGCTGGCCGTGCTCGTGGTCGGCTGGAGCCGTCGCGTCGACTCGGTCAGCGACCACCGGGCCCGGGCCGTCGCGATGCTCGCCGACGAGACGGCGCTCGCCCTGGAACACGAGCGGCTGCTGCGCCGCCTCGAGCAGATGGCCTTCACCGACACGCTGACCGGCCTGCCCAACCGGCGGGCGTGGCAGGAGCGGCTCGCGACGCTGTTCACCCGCGGCCGCCCGCTGGTCGTGGCGATCGTGGACCTGGACCGGTTCAAGCGCTACAACGACACCCACGGCCATCTGGCCGGCGACGAGCTGCTGCAACGGGCCGCGCTGGCGTTCGCGGCCGAGCTGGGCGGCGACGACATGATCGCCCGCTGGGGTGGCGAGGAGTTCGTGATCGCGCTGCCGTCCTGCTCCGGCCTGTCGGCCTTCGACCTTCTGGAACGGGTCCGGCTCGCGACGCCGGGAGCGGAGACATGCAGCATCGGGTACGCGGTCTGGGACGGCGAGGAGTCGGCGGAGTCCCTGCTCGAGCGGGCCGACGAGGCTCTCTACGCCGCAAAGAACAACGGGCGGGACCTGGTGCACGCCGCACCCGAGCCGGCGGCGCTGCGTTCCTGACGCCTCTGGACGCCGTCGCCGGGTCGTCATACATTGACGTGAGTCGCTGCTTGGGGGAGGGTCATTCATGGACGCCGACCTGCCGGAGTACCCGTTTCCGCAGCCCACGGCCCTGGACCCGCCGCCCGAGTGGGAACGGCTCCGGACCGGTTGCCCGGTGGCCGAGATCCGGCTGGCGAGCGGCGACCAGGCGCTGCTGCTCACCCGGTACGCCGACGTGCGGCAGGTGCTCAGCGACCCCCGGTTCTCTCGGCAGCTCGACGCCGACGGCGCGGCCCGGGTCACCGCGCAGGAGTCCGGCGGGGTCTTCGGCACCGAGCAGAACAGCATCTCGTCGGCCGGCGCCGCGCATCAGCGGTGGCGGCGGCTGGTCGGCCGCTACTTCACCGCGAAACGGATGGCCGCGATGCAGCCGCGGATCGCCGCGATGGCGAACCAGCTGATCGACGACATGCTCACCCGGACCGAAGCCGACCTGGTCAGCGCGTACGCGTTCCCGATCCCGGTCTGGGTGATCTGCGACCTGCTCGGTGTGCCGGACTCCGACCGCGACCGGTTCGCCTACTGGTCGGACACCATGCTCAGCCTGACCCGGTACACGCAGAAGGAGATCGACGAGGGGCAACTGGAGTTCGGCGAGTACCTCTGGTCGCACATCGAGGCCAAGCGCGCGAACCCCGGCGAGGACCTGATCAGCGACCTGGTCGGGATGGACGACGACGAGCTGACCCCGCTGGAGCTGATCGGCACCGCGCAGGGCCTGCTGATCGCCGGGCACGAGACCACCGCCAACATGATCGGCAAGATGGTCGCGATGCTGCTGGCCGACCGGTCCCGCTGGGAACGGCTGCGCGCCGGGTACCGCACCGAGCCGGACCTGGTGCGTACGGCGGTGGAGGAGGCGCTGCGCTTCGACGCCAACCCGGGCTTCGGGATGCCCCGGTACATCACCGAGGAGATCGAGGTGAGCGGCGTGAAACTGGCCGCGGGCAGCACCGTGATCAACAGCATGGCGGCGGCGAACCGGGACGAGACGGCGTTCGACGCGGCCGCCGAACTGGACCTGACCCGATCGCCCAACCCGCACCTGGCGTTCGGGGCCGGGCCGCACTCGTGCATCGGGCAGGCGCTGGCCCGTACCGAACTGCAGATCGCTCTCACCGCCCTGCTGGACCGGATCCCCGGGTTGCGCCTGGCCGGGCCCGCCGCGGACCTGCCGCGGCGGGAGGGCCTGATGATCGGTGGCCTGGAACGGGTCATGGTGACCGGCTTCCATGACTGAGCTGCGGGTCGTCGTCGACCGGGAACTCTGCTGCGGCGCGGGGCAGTGCGTGCTGCTCGCACCGGCGGTCTTCGACCAGGACGAGGACGACGGGATCGTGGTCCTGCTCGAGGCGGAACCCGCGGAGGCGCACCGGAAAGTGGTGACCGAAGCGGCGGCGGTCTGCCCGACGGGCGCCATCGCGATATCCCAGGGGTCATAACATCATGTGATGGTCACTCCGTGATCTACCGCGTTGTAGCAGCTGGTCGATAACGTCCCGTCTCACGGGAACGGCGATCGTCGAGTCCGTTTCTGATCGGCCGCGGCCACCGTCGCGCCGGCCCCTGCGCAACCGCCGGCCACGGCGTACCCACCGTGGCCGCTTGTGGTGCGTTTGGCAGACTCTGCAGCCATGGGGTTGTTCACGCTGCCGGAGGCCCGTGACGAGCTGAAGCGGCTGCGGCCGGTGCTCGACGAGATCGTGACCGTCCGCGCCGACCTGGTCGAACTCTCCGCCGCGCTCACACCCGGTGGCGAGCCCACCGATCTGGGCGGCCTGCCGGAGCGAAAGGCCGCCGAGGCCCGGCTGAACGAGCTGATGACCGAGGTGCAGGAGACCGGCGCCGAGCTCAAGGGCGTCGCGCCGCTGCTCGTCGACTTCCCGGCCGACCTGGACGGGGTGCCGGTGCTGCTCTGCTGGCTGGAGGGCGACCCGGAGATCACCTGGTACCACCGAGCAGACCTGGGCTTCGCCGGCCGCCGCCCCCTGCCCGGATGACCCCGCGGGCGGCCCGATCGGCGGACCGCCCGAGGTGCGTCACTTCTTCTTGGACTTCTTGTCCTTCTTCTTCTTGTCCTTCTTCGACTTCTTCGCCACGGCCGGCCTCCCCTCGTCGCAGGCGAACGCTCCGTTCACCCACCGGTAACCGTACGTGCATCTCCGGCCGCTCCGCATCCTCCGCATCGGAGGAGCCGACCCCGCGCCCGTGTCGCCGACCCCGCGCCCGTGTCGCCGAGCTCGCGCTGGGAACCAGCCGGTCCGGCTGGCGCTCAGTGCTGTCCGAGGCCTCGCTGACAGCACTGTGAACCAGCTCGCCTCGCCCGGCTGGTTAGCAGTGCTGTCGAGCGCCCGTTTTGTCCGCGCTGAGCGCCAGCCGGCAGCCGCGTTTCCAAGATCCGCGAACTCGGTGCGTGAGTTGTGCGTCGGCGCGCTGTGGTGCGGCCGCGCCGTGCTGTAGCCCGCCGTTCTGTGGCCGCGCCGTTCTGTGGCCGCGCCGTGCTGCGGCCGGGCCGTGCTGTGCTGTGGCCGCGCAGGCGTTTTTCTACGGGACGTCGACGATGTCGCGGCCGAGGGGCCAGAGGGCGGCCGGGACCAGCTTGAAGTTCGCGATGCCGAATGGGATGCCGATGATCGTCACGCACTGGGCGATGCCGGCCGCGATGTGGGCCAGGGCGATCCACCAGCCGAACAGGATGAGCCACACGATGTTCGCGAGACCGGACGCGATGCCGGCGCCGGGGTCGTCGACGATCGTCCGGCCGAACGGCCACGCCGAGTAGATCGCCAGCCGCAGCGACGCGACGCCGAACGGGATCGTGATGATCAGGATGAAGGAGATCAAGGCGGCCAGCAGGTAGGCCAGTGCGAGCGCCCAACCGAAGAAGATGAACCAGAGCACGTTGAGGATCAAGCGAATCACCACTCCAGCGTGACGCACCCGCGCCACCCTTGGCCGTTTGATGCCCGGCTCATAGGGTGTGTCCGGATCATCGCGCCACCGAGGAGACCCTGCCGTCCATGTTCCGCTCGCACGTCGCCTCCCGCTGCGCGATGCTGGTCAGCGCGCCCTGGTTCAACCTGGCCTCCTTCGCGGTCATCATGATCAACGCGGTGGCGCTGGGGCTGGAGACCTACCCCGCGGTGGTCACGGCAGTCGGTCCGCTTCTGCACCTCATCGAGTACGCCTGCGTCGCGCTCTTCGCCGCCGAACTGCTCGTCCGTTTCGGCATGCACGCCCGTCGCCCGGCCGGCTTCTTCGCCGACGGCTGGAACCTGTTCGACCTGGCCGTGATCGTGGCGCCGCTGCTGCCCGGCGTCCGGGAGAACGTGACGCTGTTCCGCCTGCTGCGGCTCGCCCGGATCGTTCGCACGTTCCGGCTGTTCCCGAGCCTGCGGGTGATCTTGATCGGGATCCGGCACAGCCTGCCCGGCCTCGGCAGCTTCCTGTTGATCACCGCGCTGCTGCTGTACGGCTACGCGATCCTCGGCTGGATGATGTTCGGCGCCGCCTACCCGGAGCGGTACGGCACGGTCGGCCAGGCGATGCTCACGCTGTTCCTGCTGCTGTCACTGGACGGGATCACCGACACGCTGCAGGCCGGCCGGGAGATCACCGAGTGGGCCGTCCTCTACTACGTGTCGTACATGGTGGCGGCCTGCTATCTGCTCACCAACCTGCTGGTCGGCCTGGTGCTGACCGCGCTGCAGGAGGCGCACGAGGCGGAACGGGCGGCGCGGGTGAAGCCGGAGCCGATCAACCCGGATCAGGCGTCGGTGGAGCACAGCCTCGCCGAGCTGCGGTCCGCGCTGGAGGCGCTGGAACGGCAGCTCGGCGAGCGGTCGGTCAGTAAGCTCCCGGAACAGGTACGCCGATAGCCTGTTCTATTTGACGGTCGCCGTCCCGTGCCGGCAGCCGGAGCAGCCGACCGCGGAGAGGCCGGTCCAGGTGTTCAGGTCGGAGCTGGTCGCCGTCCAGACCCCGCCGTTGGTGTACTTGTCGACGTAGATCCGCCAGCGGCCGTCGTCGAGCCGGACCAGCGACGGGCCCTCGTAGCCTGCGCTCCAGAGCGTGCCTCGGTTGATCCAGCCCTCGTAGAGGTTGGCCGTGGTGGTCCAGTGCTCGATGTACTTGGTGGTCTCGTTCTTGGTGAACGCGTGCCAGGTGCTGCCGGACTTCACCACGAACGTGTCGATGTGGTTGGTGCCCAGGCCCCACATCTGTGACGGACCGCTCCAGCTGGTCAGGGCGGTGTTCTGGGCGGTGTAGACGTACGGGCGGAAGCACCACGCGCACGCGGTGGACGCCACGCTCGTGATGATCCGCACGACGCCGTTCTCGACGTAGAACTCCGGCGCCCAGGTGTAGTTCGCGCCCGCGATGCCGGCCGGGACGCTGGCGACGGTGGACCAGGACGTCAGGTTGGTGCTCGTCGCGATGGCGAAGTAGGTGGAGTTGGTGGTCCAGGACTGCACCGTGTACGCGATGTAGTAGCGCCCGTTGTGCTTGAGGATGCTCGGGTCGCGCAGCACACCTGTCGGTCCGCGGAAGTTGGTGTCCGACAGGACGCTGTACGAGGTGCCACCGTTCGTGGACTGGTAGATCCAGAGTTCCTGGTCGGCGGCGCCGTCGCCCTTGAAGGTGGAGTAGATCAGGGTGGTGGCCGCCGAGGCGGGTTGCGGGGCGAGGAGGGCGCCGAGCATCAGCGCGAGGAGGGCCGTCAGAAGTCTCATGGTGAGCCTCCGGGGGAGCGAGCGTTAACAGCTCAGAGGGTGAGTGGCTGGCCCGCGGCGTGGACGGCGACGAGCGCAGCGAACGTGGCGAGCGCCGCGACGGAGAGCAGACGGACGAGTTTCCAGGGCATCGGGGGGATCCCTTCGATCTCGTGTTTCGTCTATGTTAACGATCACACCACGAGTGTCAATGTCTCACCGTGCGGCGGTGCGGGCCGCCGGCGGCAACTGAGCCGGGTCGCCGGCCTGCCACCGCGCGGGCGTCTCGCCCAGGGCGCTCAACTCCGCGATCTGCAACTGGCACCAGGGGGAGTAGGCATCGTCGCGGGCCTCGGCGCGGAAGGTGTCCCAGGGCATCCAGCGGACCGCCTCCACCTCGTCCGGGTTCGGCGCCGGCTCCGCGGTGACCGTGGCGTAGAAGACCGGGCACATCTCGTTCTCCACGACGCCGTCCAGTTCGGCCCGATAGCGGAAGGCCGGCAGCACGAGCCGGACCTCGTCCAGGGTGAGTCCGAGCTCGAACGAGGCGCGTCGGCGCACGGCGTCGGCGATCGGCTCGCCCTGTGCCGGGTGGCCGCAGACGCTGTTGGTCCAGATGCCCGGCCAGGTCTTCTTGCTCAATGCGCGCTGGGAAACCAGAAAGCGGCCGGCGGAATCGAATATGTAACAGGAGAACGCGAGGTGAAGCGGCGTCGAATCGGTGTGGACAGTTTGTTTGTCCGCGACGCCAATGGCCGCACCGGATTCGTTGAGCAGAATGACATGTTCCACGCGTTTTACCTGTTCTTGCGGAGTGGAACAGCACATTACCCATCCCGGCGACGTTCCGCCAGGCACGGAGAGTAGTCGTTAGGCACTGTGGAGCGTGACCGGTTCTGTCACGTTGCGCCCCAACGTATTCGTTACCTCCGGGCTTCCGTGGAAGATCATCTATCGAGTACGCTCCGTGCATCGTGAGAGCTCCTCACCTTCTTTTCGGTGAGGCTCGACAGGGCGAGGTAAATGCGCGTCAAGCATTGCGGACGGTCACTGCTGTCCACTGTGATCTATGTCGCACTCGACTAAACGGCATGATCCAAATAACGATTGGTGGCAGTAAAAACAGGGATGGCCGGCCGTGGGGGCCGGACGGCCATGGCGGCGGCGGCTGCCGGACAACAGGGGTCGCGATGCAGGACTTGACTGTTTTAGATCACCTCGGCGGTCAGTTGCGCCGACTCTGCGACGTCGTCGGGATGGACCCCGCGACACCGGTCCAGCTCCTTTCCGAGTTGCTCGGCCGGCACGGTTCCCGTCCGTTGAACGCGCCACCGGCCTGGCCCTCGGACGTCTCCGACGACCACACCCCGATCGAGTTCTCCATCGCTTACAACGAGAGCGAGCCGCCGGCCCTGCGCATTCTCGCGGAAGCGTTCGGCGCGACTCCGGGTGTGCCGGCGAACGCCCTTGCCACCTACGAATTCCTGCGCGCCCAGTCCGCGCGGTACGGCCTGTCGACCAGCCGCCTCGACGCGGTCCGTGACCTGTTCGCCACCGAGCACCCGCAGGGCGACTTCGTGCTCTGGCTGTCCCTGGTGTTCCGCAACGGCCGGCCGCCCGAGTTCAAGGTCTACTTCAACCCGGAGCTGACCGGGCCGGAGAACTCACCCCGCGTCGTGGAGCAGGCGCTCGATCGGCTCGGCCTCGGTCCCGCGTACCAGAAGATGGTGAGCCTGGCCGTGCGCCCGGGTGAGCTGGCCCGCAAAGATCGGCTGACGTTCTTTGCTCTTGATCTTCAGGACGGGCCGCAGGCCCGGGTGAAGCTCTATCTCTCGCACCACGACGCGCGCGCGGAGGACGTGGCCCGCGCCGCCTCGGTCGTCGACGGCGTGGACCCCGCGCAGGTCGCCGAGTTCTGCGAGCTGGCCGGGCGCGCCGAGCGGTTCACCGGCCGGCCGCTGGTGGGCAGCTACACGATCACGCAGGGCGCCGACCGGCCCAACGGATACAGCGTCTACGTGCCGATCCGCAGTTACGTCGGCGACGACCAGGAGGCGCGGGAGCGGGTGCTGCCGCTGCTCGAACGCTACCGGTTCGACCCGGCCATGCTCGACAAGGCGATCTCCGCGGTGACGTCCCGGCCGCTGGAGAGCGGCGTCGGTCTGATCGCGCACGTCTCGCTGCGGCTCGGCCCACCGCGACCGGGCATGACGGTCTATCTGTCGTCCGAGGCCTATCAGGTATTCGAAGGAGTCTCCCTTGTCCGCTGACCAGATCCCGCTGCCACCGCCGTACCGGATCAAGGTGGTCGAGCCGATCGCGTTCCTGTCGCCGTCTGCGCGCCGGGACGCTATCGAGGCGGCCGGGTACAACCCGTTCAACCTGCGGTCCGACCAGATCACCGTGGACCTGCTCTCCGACTCCGGCACCGGCGCCACGTCGTCCGCGCAGGAGGCGGCGGCGGCGCAGGGCGACGAGTCGTACGCCGGCGCCCGGTCCTGGTTCCGCTTCCGCGAGGAGGCCGCGGACCTGACCGGGTACCCCTACCTGCTCCCGGTGCACCAGGGCCGCGCCGGTGAGCGGGTGCTCTTCTCCAGCCTGCTCAAGCCGGGACAGATCTGCGTCAGCAACACCCACTTCGACACCACGCACGCCAACGTGGAGATCGCCGGCGGCACGCCGGTCGACCTTCCGGTCGCCGAGGCGTTCGACCTCGACAGCACCGAGCCCTTCAAGGGCAACATCGATCTGGTACGCCTGGAAGAGGCGCTCGCCGGACCCGCCGACGTCGGGCTGGTCCTCATGACGATCACCAACAACGGGCTCGGCGCGCAGCCGGTGTCGATGGCCAACCTGGAGGCGGTGCGGGCGCTCTGCCAGCGGTACCGGGTGCCGTTCTTCCTGGACGCGGCCCGGTTCGCGGAGAACGCGTGGCTCGTCCAGCAGCGTGAGCCCGGCTATCAGGGCTGGTCGCCGCGGCAGATCGCGACCCGGGCGTTCCAGCTCGCCGACGGTTGCCTGATCAGCCTCAAGAAGGACGGGCTCACCGGGATCGGCGGGTTGATCGGGCTGCGGGACGACGCGCTCTTCGCCCAGTGCGAGGCCAATCTGATCGCCACGGAAGGCTTCTCCACGTACGGTGGCCTCTCCGGTCGTGATCTTGAGCGTCTCGCGGTGGGGCTGCGCGAGGTGGTGGACCCGCTCTACCTGTCCTCCCGGGCGGCGCAGACGGCCCGCTTCGCCCGCATGATCAAGGACGCCGGGGCGTCGATCGTGGAGCCGGCCGGGATCCATGCGCTGTACCTGAACGCGGGGCGCCTGCTGCCGCACCTCAGCCCGTCGGAGTTCCCGGGGCATTCGCTCGGGTGCCAGATGTATCTCGACGGCGGCATCCGGTCGGCGGAGCTGGGGTCGTTGTACCTGGGGGAGCTCGACGAGTCGTATCGGGTGGTGAAGCCGGCGCCGTTCGAGCTGGTGCGGCTAGCGATTCCGCGGCGGGTCTACACCATGGAGCATTTCGAGTACGTGGCGGCGGTGCTCGGGGGGATCGCGAAGGACCCGGAGCGGATCCGGGGATATCGGATCACGTCGGCGCCGGCGTTGCTGAGGCACTTCAAGGTGCGGTTGGCGCCCCTCTGAGGGTGGCTTACTTCCCGTCCCTTGCCTGCCCTCGCCGCCCTCGGGCTGGCGAGGGGCATCCGTTAGCGTGGTGCGGTGAGTCGGGCGGCGGAGGAGAGCAACCGGCGGATGCTGCGGGCCCGGGACGCCATGGACCGGGCCTATGCGGAGCCGATGGATGTGCCGGCGCTGGCGCGGATCGCGCATGTGTCGCCGGCCCATTTCACGCGCGTCTTCCGGGCCACGTTCGGTGAGACGCCGCATCGGTATCTGCAGCGGCGCCGGGTGGAGCGGGCCATGTTCCTGCTCCGATCGACAGAGGAGCCCATCACCGGCATCTGCTACAAGGTCGGATTCAGCAGTACGGGGACCTTCAGCCGTACCTTCCGGGAAATAGTCGGCAGCTCGCCGCGTGACTACCGTCGAACTGCCCAGCCGTCCGGCGTGCCGGTCTGCTTCACGATGGCCTGGACCCGCCCGAACTGAGCAGTTTCGGATAAGTTTCCGCACCGACCGGCCGGTAGCGTTCCGCCCATGTTCACCGCGATCACGCACTCACAGATCTTCGTGCTCGACCAGAACGAGGCAGTCGACTTCTACGTCGGCACGCTGGGGCTGGAGATCCATACGGACGCTGACCTGGGCTTCATGCGCTGGCTGACGATCAACGTACCGGGCCGTCCGGACCGGCAGATCCTGCTGAGCCTTCCCGGCGGCCCGTCGATGTCCCCGGAGACCGCCGATCAACTCCGTGAGTTGGTCACCAAGGGCGCCGCCGGCGGAACCCTGATCCTGGCGACGGATGATTGCCGCAAGACGTATGAGACGCTGCGTTCCCGAGGTGTCGAGTTCACCGAGGAGCCGACCGAGCGCCCCTATGGCATCGACTGTGGCTTCCGAGACCCGTTCGGCAACCACATCAGGATGACCCAGCCGCTGCCCGCCTGACCGTTCCGGCGGCACCCGCGCGCGCCCCGAACCCCCAGACGGCGCCCGCGCCCCCCGAACCCCCAGACGGCGCCCGCGCGCCCCCCGAATCCCCAGCCGGCGCCCGCGCGCCCCCCGAATCCCCAGCCGGCGCAGCGCGCGCTCGTGTGGACTGCACACCGGCCACCGTGATCCCGGAGGGCACTCTCCAAGATCCACCCGCTCCCGAGCCGAGCCGTAGCCCCAGCAGGTCACAACCGCCTTCTAGCCTGCTGGAGCTACGGCCCGCCCGGCCTTAGCTGAATTGATCATTCGATGACGTGCTGCTCCGCTTGCCCGGGTGGAGCGCCGCGGACCGTCGCATCGACCGGCCGCGCCGCAGTCGCGGGGCCCGGCCCGGGACGTCCCGGCGCGGTCACGTCCGCTGACGTGGACGAGGCCACACGCAACGCCCCGCCGCAGGGACGAGGTCACACGCAACGCCCGTGCCACGGGGATGAGGTCACACGCAACGCCCGTGCCACGGGGACGAGGTCACACGCATCGCCCGTGCCACGGGGATCCGGTCGCACGCAACGCTTGTGTGGCGTTTCATCAACGCCAGGGCCGGGATGGAAGCACACGAACCGTTTCGGTGCGACCTCATCGCGGCCGGCGTGAACGTCGGTGTGCCGCCGCCCTCGCGACAGAGCCACATCGTGAGCCGCCACCCACGCACGAGCCCACCGTGGGCCGCCACCCACGCACGAGCCCACCGTGAGCCGCCCTGTCATTCACCACCCGAACGGGAGATCAACGTAGCCTGAGTGGCATTGCCCGAGCGCCAGCCGTAGCCGGCGCAGGTTGCGCGGCCGTTTTACCTGCGCGCACTACGGCTCGCGAGTGCCGGCCGTAGCCGGCGCAGGTTTCGCGGCGTTTTGGCCTGCGCCGGCTACGGCTCGGGGCAGGCCGCTCGCCTGATGGGACCGGCGACCCGGCGCGACCCGGCGCGACGCGACCCGAGGTCACGTCCGCGACCCGGCGCGACCCGAGGTCACGTCCGCGACCCGGCGCGACCCGAGGTCACGTCCGCGACCCGGCGCGACCCGAGGTCACGTCCGCGACCCGGCGCGACCCGAGGTCACGTCCGCGACCCGACCCGACGCGACCTGACCCGACGCGGCGCCGGGCGACGCGGCGTGAACCGGCCCTCAGGCGGCCTGCGGCAACCGCGACATCGCATGCCGGACCAGCGAAATCAGCGCCAGCTTGCTCGAAGCCCGATCGCGGGCGTCCAACCAGACCAGCGGATTCCCCGGCGCCAATTCCAGCGCCGACCGGATCTCCTCATCGGTGTAGGCGCACTCCCCGAAGAACCGGTTGACCGCCGCCACGAACGGAATCCCCCGGCTCTCGAAATAGTCGATGGCCGGGAAACTGGTGTCCAGCCGCCGCGTGTCCACCAGCACGATCGCACCGACCGCGCCCTGCGCCAGCTCGTCCCACATGAACCAGAAACGATCCTGCCCCGGCGTCCCGAACAAATAAAGCACAACATCCGGACTTATCGTGATCCGTCCGAAGTCCAGCGCCACCGTGGTGTGCGTCTTCGACTCCACACCCGTCACGTCATCGATGCCGACGCTGGCCTGGGTGAGCAGTTCCTCCGTGGTCAGCGGCGGAATCTCGCTGACCGAGCTGACCAAGGTCGTCTTCCCGGTGCCGAAGCCGCCCGCTACGACGATCTTGACCGATGTGCGATTCACTGTGACCTCAAATAAGAGTAAAAGGGATCAGAGCCGTTCGAGACCGGCGAGGACCGCGTTGAGCAGCCGCATGTCGACGACTTTGTGCTGGGCCGGCGCGCCGCTGTCCAGGTATCCCTGTTCCAGCAGCACGTCGACCATCACCTTCACGATGGTCAGCGGGATGTGCAGGTAAGCGCCGATCTCCGCGATCGAGATCCAGGAGCCGCATCGCTGGAGGATCTGCAGGTACTCGGGTTCCAGCCGGCTCGCGTCGACCGGCGCCGCGATCACCTGGGTGGCCAGGTCCAGGTTGCTGTCGCGGGGGGTGGTCCGTCCGTTGACGAGGATGTACAACGGGACGAACCGCCCGGCCGCGGTCTCGTCGTCGCCGTCCCAGGCCTCACCCGTCATTACTGCGGGCGGGCGCGCTCAGGTAGTCGCCGATCCGGGTCACCAGACGGCTCACCTCGTAGGCGACCATGCCCATGTCGACGTCCTGCTCGCAGAGGACCGCCAGCCGCGCGTTCTGCCCGGCCGCCGCGATGAACAGGGTGTGCTCGCCGAACTCGATGACGACCTGCTGGACCGGGCCGCTCTTGAAGTGGCGCCCGGTCCCGGCGGCGACGCTGTACATCGACGACGCGCCGGCCGCGAGGATCTCCGCGAGGTCCTGGTGCATGGACGTCGACTTCTGGACGATCAGGCCGTCGGTGGAGAGCACGACCACGGAGACGACCTGCGGGACCTCGACGAGGTCGTCCAACATCCAGGGTAGATCGATGGAAGATGCCGGGTGCGTCATGCGTTCCTGCCTTGCTCAGGGGTGGGTTCTGTCTCAGCTGCTGTCTCATGGCCGGGGTTCGGCCCGTCGGACGCGTTCTGGCCTTCCGCCCAGCCGCGCTGATAGCGCGCGAACCGGTTGCGCACGTCCTCCGGCGAGCGGGGCGCGGGTGCCGGCTCGTCCGTCTCGGTCACCTCGGCCGGCGCGTCCCGCAGACCGGGCGCGAGGTGCTGCTGGGGGCGCCGCTGCGGCAGCGGCGGCTTGGTGCCTGGTTGCGCCGCATTCGATGGGGTACGGGCGGAGCGCGGCGTGGCCGGAGCGGCTGCCCGGGCCGGGGCCGCGACGGGTGCCGCCGGAGCGGGCTCCAGCACGGCGACGGCTGCGCGGGCGGTCACCGGCGCGGTCTCCTCACGGGCCGGCGGCACGGCCGGCGCGACCACGGCCGCCGTGGTGATGGCACCGGTGTCCTCGCCCGGCTCGCTGTTGCTGATCAGCAGGCGCTCCGGGAGCAGCACGATCGCGAGCAGCCCGCCGTACGCCGATCGCCGCAGGCTGACCTGGAGGCCCTCGCGTTTGGCGAGCTCGGCGACCACGTAGAGGCCGACCTGCGAGCCGTCCTTCAGCTCGGTCACCTCGGGCGTCGGCGCGGTGGCGAGCAGCGTGTTCGCCCGGTCGATCGCCTCCTGGCTCATCCCGACGCCGGCGTCCTCGATCTCCACGGCGACGCCGTGCTGTGCCCGGTTGGAGGTGACCCAGACCGTGGTGCCGGGCGGGGAGAACGCGAGCGCGTTGTCCAGCAGCTCCGCCATCAGGTGGATGACCTCGGCCACCGCGTACCCGACGAGCGCCACGTCGGTCGCGCCGCGCAGGTTGATCCGCTGGTAGTCGCGGGCCTCGGCGAACGACGCGAGCAGCACCCGGCGCAGCGGCACCGGCTTGGAGAACCGGCGGCCGATCTGCCCGCCGGCAAGGATGACCAGGTTCTCCAGGAAGCGCCGGGTCTGGTTGAGCTGGTGGTGGATGTCGAAGAGGTGGGTCAGCAGTTTCTCGTCACCGATCTGGCCCTGCAGGTCCTCGATCACCTTGAGGCCGCGCTGGAGCGGGCGCTGCGGGCGGCGGGCCACACCCATGAGCATCGCGGTACCGGCGGCGCGGGCCTTCGCCTCGTCGACGGCGGCCTCCGCAGCGACCGCGAGCGAGCGGTGGATGACGTCGGCGACCTGGCCGATCTCGTCGCTGCCGTAGTCGGTGGCGGCGAACTCGGTGCGCAGGTCGACGGTCTCGCGGCGGCGCAGCCGGTCCATGACGGCCGGCAGCCGGGTGTCGACGAGCGTGCCGGCGTCGGCGCCGAGACGGGACAGGCGGGTCGACAGGGCACGGTCGACGAGCACCGCGGACGAGCGCAGCGCCCAGATGATGACGCCGATCGCGATGGCGAGCGCCACGAGGCTGCCGATCAGCGCGGTGAGCAGCTGGTTGTTACCGGTGCGCAGGGTACGGGCGGAGACCTGGTCGGCCTCGTCGATGGTCAGGTCCACCAGGCTGGCGGCAACCGTCGAGGTCACCATGGCCCAGCGGTCCCGGTTCATCGAGACCCCGGACGGCACACCTTTCTTCCAGGGGCCGCTCGCGATGATCGACGACTCGGCGGCCGTCAGGTTCTGCCAGGCGCTGCTCGCCTCCATGGTCTGCAGCCGGTCCCGGACGGTCGGCTCCAGCTCGCTGCGGATCTCGTCCAGCTCCGCCTGGTACGCGCTGACCAGCCGGACGAACTCCAGGTAGTCGGAGCGGCCGAGCGCCTTCGCGGCGAACGCGCCGTCCATGGTCGACGCGGCGCGCGACATCATGTCGCTGGCGCGGAACAGCTCGGTGGACGTGACACCGCCGAGCGCCGCCGTCGAGTCCGGCGTGATCCGGGCCTGGGTGTCGAACATCTCGGTCGCCGCGTCGAGCAGCTCGTTGTAGAAGTCGTAGGCGCGGCCCGACGTGGTGGACCGGGCGTCGATGGCGCTGCGCTGGCTGGGGATCTGATCGAGGTACCCGACGAGCGTCGCCCACTGGCTCTTGATCGAGTCGGGCGCGGCGCCGAGCGCGTCGTCGGCGACCGCGCGCAGTTTCGTGAGCTGGTCGTCGGTGGTCCGGCGCTGCTCCAGCAGGGCGTTCAGATTCGTCGACGGGCGGGCCAGGTACGCCACGCTGAGCCGCCGCTCCTGCTGGACCGAGGAGAGCGCCGAGACGGCCGGGATCGACACGTCACGGACCGAGATCGCGACCGCGCGGTTGTAGAAGCCCTGGAAGATCAGGTACCCGGAGGAGGCGAACCAGATCAGCAGCGCCACGACACTGGGGACCATGACGAGTCGTACGACGCGTCGTTTGATCGACTGCTGGCGTCGCGTGCGCCCCGGGGTTGCGGTCGACTGGGCGGCCGGTGTTGGCGCCAACGTTCATCCAATCTGGGCAGCAGAAAGCACCGACCGGCGGGCAGTCTTCTCCACCTCGCCGACGTGCGTGCAAACCGTAGCGTCGTGACTTGATCTTCGCCAGCGAAGGATCCTCCACTTTCGCCCGAATGCACAATCGTTTCCGCTGGTCAGTGAGTTCCGTCCCGATCCGTAAAATGTTCATGTACTCCAAGATCCCTCTAGAATGGAGCGCCGGGGGAGCGCTGCGGAACGGGTGACCTGCCGATTTCCTCCGATTCGCCGGGGTAGACTCGGGCCGAATTAGGGGGCCTGATGATCGAGACCAGTGCGCTCGACCGCTTGCGCCCGGTCGACCACGTCTGTGTCGTGGTCGAGGACGACGAGAGCAGGCTGCGCAGCCTGGTCACGTTCATCCGGGGCGGCCTGCGCGACGGCCACCGCACGCTGTATTTCGGTCCCGCCGAGCCGGCGATCGAGGCCGGGCTCGCGCCCGCCGTCGCGTCCGGCGCCCTGCGGATGGCGACGCCCGAGGCGACCTATCTGGCCGGCGGCGCGTTCGAGCCGGAGGCCACGATCGAGGGCTGGCGGGTCGCCTCCGCCGCGGCGCGAGCGGACGGTTTCACCGGCTTGCGGGCCATCGGCGACATGTCCTGGGCGAGCGCCCCGGTTCCCGGCGGTGACCGCCTGGGGTGGTACGAGGCGAATGTGAACCGGGTCTTCGCCGACGGGTTCGCGATGGCGATGTGCGTCTACGACCGGCGGCTGTTCCGCGACGCCGACCTGCGGCAGGTCACCTGGTCGCACCCGGCGACCATGGGCGGCGGCACCGATCCCCGCTCGGTGCCGCTGCTGCGCGCACTGCGTACGATCGATCCGCGCGGCATCCGCCTGCAGGGCGAGGCCGACCTGTCGAACCGGCACGCACTGCTCGCGATCATGGAGAATCTGGTGGCCGATACCGAGCCCGGGGACCAGCCGCTGACCGTCGACGTCTCCGGCGTCACGTTCCTGGACCCGGCCGCCGCGCGCCTGCTCACCCGGGTCGCGGCCGCCGAGCCGGACCGGATGCGGGTGGTCGGCGCCGCACCGGCCGTGCAGCGGCTGCTCGCCGTCGACGGAGCGACGACATGATCACGGAGCTGGCATGATCACGGAGCTGGCATGATCACGGAGCTGGCACAGTTCGACCACCCCGGTCTGCTCTACACGACCCGCCAGGAGTACCTGCGCGGCACGACCGGTTTCGCCCGGTCGGCGGTCGCCGCCGGCGACCCGGTGCTGGTCGCGGTCCCCGGCCCCAATTTGAGCGTGCTCCGCGAGGCCCTCGCCGACCTCGGCGCCGCGATCACCTTCGCCGACATGGCGGCCGACGGGCGCAACCCCGGCCGGATCATCCCCGGGGTCCTGCTCGCGTTCGCCGCACAGTACGCCGGCCGGCGGGTGTCGATCATCGGCGAGCCGATCTGGCCGGGCCGCTCCGATGTGGAATACCCGGCGTGCGCCGCTCACGAAGCGATGATCAACGCGGTGTTCGCCGGCCGGGACGCCGCGATCCTCTGCCCCTACGACGCCTCCGGGCTGGACCGCCCCCGGCTGCACGACGCGTGGCGTACCCATCCGGTGATGATCGTCGGTGGCTCGCGCCGGCCCAGCCCGTGGTACGGGGATCCCTACCGCACCGCGGAGAACTTCAACCAGCCGCTGCCCGACGTGCCGGACCGGGCGGGCGTCTGGCACTACACCGAGCCCTCCGACCTCGCCGCGATCCGCCGGTTCGTCTCGGCCCGCGCGCTGGCCGCCGGCCTCTCCGCGGACCGCGCCGACGACCTGACGCTCGCGGCGAACGAGCTGGCCGAGAACACGCTGCGGCACACCGGATCCGGCGGCCGGATCAGCGTCTGGCCGGAGCCGGGCCTGCTAGTCTGCCAGATCGACGACCACGGTCACCTGGCCGACCCGCTGGCCGGCCGGATCCCGCCGGCGGCGCGGACCGAGGGCGGCCGCGGGCTGATCCTGGCGCACGAGCTCTGTGACCTGGTCCGCATCCACGCCCGCCCGGACGGCACGACCATCAGGGTCCACATTCGCCTGTGAACTCCCTGAAATCCGTTTCACAGATCACTCAACCGGGTAACCAGCGCCCGCCTGCCGATCAATGAAGGATGGCGTCGATGGACTGGACGATCGCCCGCGAGGACGACACGCTCGTGCTCTCCCCGGAAGGGGACCTGGACGTGGCGAACGCCGCGGTGCTGCGGCAGGTCCTTCAGCAGATGGTCGACCGGCGTGACTGCGCGCGGCTCGACGTCGACATGAGCGCGGTCACGTTCCTGGACTCGTCGGCGCTGGGCGTGCTGGTCGCCGCCCGCCGCGCCGCCGACGCGAAGGGCATCACGCTGCGCGTCCGCGAGCCCGGCCCGATGGTCCGGATGGTGCTCGAGGTCACCAACCTGTACGAGTCGCTGGTCACCGGCTGAGCGCTCGGTCACCTTTTGATCAACAGGTGGCGCGGCCGGGTACAGCCGCGTCATGGGTTCACGGGGTAACAGTTTCCGGGCGCTGAGGTCCGTACCGTTCCGGTGGTATTTCGCCGGGCAGGTGGCCTCCGCCAGCGGCACCTTCCTGCAGCAGACCGCGGTGGGATGGCTGGTTCTGCAATTGACCGGTTCGGCGTCCGCGCTCGGCCTGGTCCTGGCGGTCGGCGGTCTGCCGCCGCTGCTGTTCGGGCCGTGGGGCGGCAACATCGCCGACCGGTTCGACCTGCGCCGCCTGCTGATCGTCACACAGGCGCTCAACGGCCTGCTCGCGGCAGTGCTCTGGGTGCTCGCCACCTCGGGGCACGCCGAGGTTCCGCTGGTCGTCGCGGTGAGCGTGCTGGGCGGCGTCGTCGGGATCGTCGACTCGCCGGCCCGGCAGGCGTTCGTGGGTTCGCTGGTGCCGCCGGAGGACCTGTCCAGCGCGGTCAGCCTCAACGGCGTCGTGATGAACACCGCCCGGGTGGTCGGCCCGGCCCTGGCCGGCGTGCTGATCGTGGCGGTCGGCGTGATCCCGTGCTTCCTGGTGAACGCGATCTCCTACCTCGCGGTGATCGCGGCGCTGCTGGTGATCAAGCCGCTCGGCGTGGCGCGGCGCACCGCGAAGGCCGGGGGAGTGGCCGACGCCATCCGGTACGCCCGGGGCCGTGAACAGGTGCTCGTACCCCTCGCCATGATGTCGTTGATCGGCCTGCTCGCGTTCAACTTCTCGGTGGTGCTGCCGGTGCTCGCCAAGCAGACGTTCCACGGCGACGGCGGCACCTACGGCCTGCTCTCCACGGTCCTCAGCGTCGGCTCGATCGCCGGCTCGCTCGGAATCGGGCTGATCAAGCATCCGCGCCGGGTCTACCTGGTCCGTACCGCGTTCGTCTTCGGCCTCGCGATGGCCGCGGTCGCGCTGTCGCCGGGCGTCCTCACCGCCTCGATCGCGCTGCTGGTCACCGGGGCGGCGGCGTTCGCGTTCACCACCCTGGCGTCCACCACGATCCAGTTGCACACCGCGCCGGAGTACCGCGGCCGGGTCATGGCGCTCTGGGTCTTCGTGTACATCGGCACCACCCCGATCGGCAGCGTCCTGACCGGCTGGATCAGCGGCTGGGGCGGCCCGAGGGCGGCACTGCTGGCCGGGGCGGCGGCCTGCCTGGTGGCGGCGCTCGCCGCGTTCCGGGTGAAGACACCGCCCCACCCCGACACCGCCCTCCACGACGTCCCCACGCTCGCCCCCGCCCGCTGAGACCGCTGAGACCGCCGCCCGCCGGACGCCCGCCGCAGCCGCGCCGTCGCGTCAGGGGCGGCGGTCGCGTCAGGGGCGGCGGTCGCGTCAGGGGCGGCGGTCGCGGTCGCGGCGCGCCAGCACCTTACGACCGCGGATCGACGCCTGACGCAGCGCCGTGATCACCTCTTCGGCCGCATCCGCCGGGACCTCCACCAGCGAGAACCGGTCGGCGATCTCGATCGCCCCGATGTCCCGCCCACTCAGCCGCGTCTCGCCGGTGATCGCGCCGACCAGATCCTGCGGCCGGATCCGGTTGCTGCGTCCCGAGTTGATGAACAGCCGGGCGGTGGGCCCGTTGTTGCGCCCGCCACGACCCGCCGGACGGGCGTTGTCCCGGCGCGGATCCCGCTCCGGCCGCAGCGCCGTCTCCGGGATGTCCTGCTCGTCGTCGAGGTCCCCGCCGTTCAGCTCGTGAGCCAGCTTCACCGCGGCGAGCGCGACCTCCATCACGTCGAACTCGTCGGTGAGCGTCTCCAGCACCACCCGGAACCGCTCCAGGTCGTCGGTGAGCAGGGTCTCCTGCAGCGCGGCGCGGGTCAGCTCGAGCCGCCGGGTGCGCAGGTCGGCGACGGTCGGCACCTTCTGCAGGTGGATCCGCTGCCCGGTGGTGCGCTCCACCGCCTTGACCATCCGGTGCTCGCGCGGCTCGACCAGGGTGATCGCGGTGCCCTCGCGGCCGGCGCGGCCGACCCGGCCGATGCGGTGCACGTACGTCTCCGGCGCCGCCGGCAGGCTGTAGTTGACCACGTGGCTGAGCCGGTCGATGTCCAGGCCGCGGGCCGCCACGTCGGTGGCGACCAGCAGGTCGGCCCGGCCGTCGCGGAGCCGGTTGACGACCCGGTCGCGGTGCTCCTGGCTCATCCCGCCGTGCAGCGCCTCGGCCCGCTGGCCGCGCCCGTTCAGCGTCTCGGTGAGCTGGTCGACCTCTTCCCGGGTACGGCAGAAGACGATCGCCGCGGTGGGCGCCTCGACGTCCAGCACCCGGCCGAGAGCGGCGGGTTTGTGCGCGCGGGCCACCACGTAGGCGCTCTGCCGGACCAGCGGCGCCTCACCGGGCTCCGGCTCGGCACGGCCCATCTGGATCCGGACCGGCTCCCGCAGGTGCCGCCGCGCGATGGCGTCGATCCGTCCCGGCATCGTCGCGGAGAAGAGCACCGTCTGCCGTTCCTCGGCGGTCTCCTCGAGGATCGCCTCGATGTCCTCGGCGAAGCCCATGTCGAGCATCTCGTCGGCCTCGTCGAGGACCACCGTGCGGACGCCGCTCAGGTCGAGCGTGCCCCGGGAGATGTGGTCGAGAGCACGGCCCGGTGTGGCGACCACCACGTCGACGCCGCGCTCGAGGGCCTGCAGCTGTCGTCCGATCGGCTGCCCGCCGTAGATCGGGACGACCCGGGTGCCGAGGTCCCGGGCGTACCGATGGAAGGCTTGGGAGACCTGCATGGCGAGCTCTCGGGTCGGCACCAGGACGAGCGCCGCGGGTGTGGGCGAGGTGACGCCGGCCAGGCGCTGCAGCACCGGCAGCGCGAACGCGGCCGTCTTGCCGGTGCCCGTCGCCGCCTGTCCGAGCACGTCACGGCCGTCGAGCAGGGGCGGGATGGCTTCCGCCTGGATCGGCGTGGGCTCCTCGTACCCGAGGTCGCTGAGTGCCCTCAGCAACTCCGGGCGCAGCTGCAGGTCGGCGAAGCCGGACTCGGTCATGCAAGATCTCCTGAATGGGCTCAACCGGGGTTCTGACGCTGCTCCAGTATGTCGGCCGAGCCCTCGGCGCGTGCGGTCAGGAGCACGACGGCGATCCGCTCGGCATGTGCATAAGCGGGCCCGTCCAGTTCTTCACCGTAGACGTCCGGATCCACTTCCCGGTAACCGACGGTGAGTCCCGAGCCGGCCAGATGCTCGGCGGCGGCCTCCCGGAACGGGTCATGGCCGTCGACGATCCCGGTACCGGTGAACAGGACGAGCTCTCCGCCGGGCGCGAGCCGCGGCGCCGCCTGATCGATGATCCGCAGGGATAGCTCGTACCCGTTCGTGCCACCGTCGCGGTACGCCCGCCCGGCCGGATCGATCATGAACGGGGGGTTCGTGACGACCAGGTCGAACGTGCCGTCCACGTCGCTGAGCAGGTCGCTGTGCACCGGCCGGACGTTGCCGACGCCGGCCAGCGCGGCGTTGACGGCGGTGTACTCCAGTGCCCGGTCGTTGATGTCGACGGCGAACACCTCGGCCTCGGGGCAGCGTTTCGCCACCGCGATCGCCCCGGCGCCGGTCCCGGTGCCGATGTCCACGGCCCGCCGGACCGGCGACTCCCGGGACTCCACCCGCGCGGACGCCGCGTCGGCCATCCGATAGGTGTCCGGCCCGAAGAACACCGAGTCCTCGGCCTCGGTCGGGAAGGCCGAGTGCACGAACAGCTCGCCGTCGTAGGACGAGAAACGGACCAGGCTGTGCCACTCGTCGCCGCGGCGGTCCAGCACCCCGGCGGCGTCCATCAGCTCCACGATCCGCTCCGGCAGCACGTCCGGGCCGAACGGGCGGCTCCAGCCGAAGACGCCGTGCAGGTCACGGGCGCGGGCGTTCTCCGCCCGGCGGTTGACCCGCTCATGGGTGGCCGGGGTCACGGTGGTGAAGCGGTAGCCGGCGGCTTTGAGCTCCTTGCCGAGCTGAAGCAGTGCGTTCATGCGGCCAGGACCTTCGCTTCCGGCATTTCCCGGGTACGGCCGGAGGACTGCCCCTCATCCCACGAGGCGAGCAGGTCCCGCGCCCACAGAGCGTCCAGGATCAGCGCGCACCGGGCGCCGAACAGCACGTCTCCCGCCAGCTCCGGTTCGGCCCGGGCGAACGACCCGGCCATGTCGTGCGCCGCGATCTGCTCGTGCACCGCGTCGGCCTCCACGTGCTCGTCGTAGAAGGCGGTCGCGTCCGGGTCGCCGCCGAGCCGGCGCAGCCCGTTGCCGTACGCCCGGTTCGGCTGGGTCGACGTCATCTCGTACGCGGCCAGATGCCCGATGATCATTCCGCGGTTCCGGCGGTGCAGCCCGAACAGCGACATCAGGTTGTTGTTCGCCAGCGTCGGCGTGGTCGCCTGGTCCACGTACGCGCCGTACGTGGTGTCCAGCTCGAACCAGTTCATCGTCTTCTTGAACAGCTCCTGGTGCATCCGCGCGGTCCGGCCACCGCCGTACTCGTCGAGCTGGATCTCGATCAGCGCCGCCTTCGCGTCGCCGCCGAGCCGGGGGATCGCCCAGGTGTGCGGGTCGGCCTCGCGCAGGTGGTAGACCGACCGGTGCATGACGAACTCGCGGAACTGCTCGTACGTCGCCCGGCCGCGCAGATACCCGGAGAGCGAGGGGCCGATGTCGGCGTCGGCGAGTTCCCGCAGCCGGGACGGCACGGTGGCCGGGTCGACCGGCTCCGGCGGGCCTGCCACGTCGTGCAGCGCGGCCATGAATCGCTGTTCGGCGAGGGCCCGCAGCCGCAGCATCGCGGGGTCCCACTCCCAGGTGTCGTCCACGCCGTCCCACCCGCGGTAGGCCAGCTCGTAGCAGATGAAGAGCGTCAGGTGCAGATCATCGGAGTCGTCCAGGGCCGGGCGGGACGGCAGCGTGACGCTCCGCCCGGTCAGGACGTCGATCAACGCGGCCGACACCGGCCCGCGTGCGGACGGAAGTTTCATGGGCCACTGGCTTCCCCGCCCGGACCGGTTGAAACGATCAGTTTCGGTCCTCCTCGAACGGGCATTGCCGTACCGTGAGCGCCTCCATCGTCCCGTACGAAGACGGACCGCTGATCGTGCGCGGAGACTTCGAGTTGCGTACGCCCGACGGCCAGCCGATCGACCCCGGCCGGGGCACGGTCGCCCTGTGCCGCTGCGGGCGTTCCGCCATCAAGCCGTTCTGTGACGGCACCCACAAGGCGGTCCGCTTCAAGGCGGGCACCGGCCGGGAGTCCCCGGCGCCGCGCCAGGACCGGCTCTGACGAAGTCCTCAACAGGCCGGTGCGGTTGCCGATCAAGGCGATCGTGCCCGCCGTTCATACTGCGCCTGATATTCACGCCGTGCTCGACAGGCGTGCCGTAACGCCCGTCTTCCAGCCCTTGATCGACCTGGCCACCGGCCGGGTCCTCGGCTACGAGGCGCTGAGCCGTGGCCCGGCCGGCACGCCGTGGGAGAGCCCGGCTGCCCTGTTCGCCGCCGCCCGCGCGGCCGGACGGGAGTCCGAACTGGACTGGATCTGCCGTGCCGCGGCGTACCGGGCCGCCCTCGACGCGGACCTCGGCACCGAGCTGACGCTTTTCGTCAACATGGAGCCGACCGCCTGGCGGGCCGGCTGCCCGGCCGACCTGGAACCGGTGGTCGAGCAGGCGCAGCGCCGGCTGCGGGTGGTCACCGAGATGACCGAGCGGGCCATCGCCGAGGACCCGTCCGGCCTGCTGTCGGCCGTGGAGAGCTGCCGGGCCGCGGGCTGGGGCGTTGCTCTCGACGACGTCGGCGCGGACCCGATGTCGCTCGCGATGCTGCCGTTCGTCCACCCCGACGTGGTGAAACTCGACATGGGCCTGCTGCAGGCGCCGGACGACCCGAAGACCGCGCAAGTGGTGGCCGCGGTCTACGCGTACGCCGAGGCCAGCGGTGCCACGGTGCTGGCCGAGGGCATCGAGACGACCCGGCACCTGGCGGCCGCGCGCACCATGGGGGCCACCGTGGGCCAGGGCTGGCACTTCGGCCGGCCCGCGCCGCTGCCGGCCCGCCCGTCGCTGTCCCCGTCCGTCCGGCCGCTGCGGCTGCTGGCGACGCCCATCGCGGCGGATCAGACGCCGTTCGAGATCGTCGCGGCGCAGCGGCCCGTCACCCGTACCTCGAAATCGCAGCTCATGCCCCTCAGCCGGCACCTGGAGGCACTCGCCGGCGGCGACGAGCCGCCGGTCCTTCTCGCGTGCTTCCAGGAGGCGCGGCACTTCACACCGGCGACCGCCACCCGCTTCCGTCGGATCGCGAAGCACAGCCCGCTCGTCGCCGCGCTCGGCATCGGCCTGCCCGCCGAGCCGGTGCCCGGCGTCCGCGGAGCGTGCCTCGGCGACGACCGGCTGCGCGGCGAATGGAACGTGATAGTCGTCGGCCCGCACCGCGCGGCCGCCCTGGTCGCCCGCGACCTCGGCGACGAGTGCATGGACTCCGCGCGGCGCTTCGACTTCGCGATCACCCACGACCGCGCCCTGGTGGTGGCGGCGGCCCGCTCGCTGCTGCGCCACATCGCCCCGGTCAGCACCCCGGCACTGGAGATGGCGATCGCCTAGCCGGGCCGGCGGTCAGTCGCGGATCTGCAGGCCCAGCGACATCGCGACGGTGACCGCCTGCTCGACGGTGATGACCGCGTTGCGGATCGCGGTCTCCGTGGGATTCAGCGCGGAGAGGTCGGATCCACGCAGGTCACAGCCGGTCAGGTCGGCGGCGGTCAGGGTGGCGCCGGAGAGGTCGCAGTCCCGGACGATGCCGTCGGTGAGCTTCGCGCCGGTCAGGTCCGCCTCGCGCATCCGCACGCCGGTCAGGGTGGCGCTGCTCAGGTCGGCGCGGATCAGGCTGGTGAACGACCAGTCCCCGCCGTCGACCGTGGTGATGTCGAAGGTGCAGCGTTCGAAGTGGCTGCCGACCGTCTTGCAGTTCGCCAGCGTCGCGTCGAAGAAGTTGCAGTTCACGAACGTGCAGTTCAGGTACGCCACGTCGGCCTGCTGTGAGCAGTTGAAACGCGCGTCCCGAAACGTGCAGCCGTCGAACTCCACCCCCTGCAGATCGGTCTCACAGAGGTCGAGCCCGGAGAACTCCACCCGCTCGTGCCGGGTGAGCCGACCGGCCCCCGCATCCCAGTCCCGGGTGGTCACGATGCTGCGCGCTGCCATGAGCCGAGCCTAGAGAACCCGCGCCGGTCGGGTGGAGCCGCGCACCACCGGTCCGGGTCGGCACTGCTGATCCTTCGCGATGACGGTCCAGACGGCCAGCGCGCAGGCCGCGAATCCCGCCCCGAGGAGACTGGAGGCGGTCCAGCCCGTGGCGGTGAACACGATCGTGGTTGCGGCCGCGCCGAGTGCCGAGCCGAGCGAATAGAAGACCATGTAGCTCCCGAGCACGCTGCTGGTCCGATCCGGATACGCGGTAGCTATCACGTGCTGGTTGCTCACATGTACGGCCTGGACCGCGAAGTCGAGAACCAGGATTCCGGCCGTGAGCAGCCACAGTGAGTTCGGCAGTTGCGCGATCGCTGCCCACGAGAGGAGCAGTAGCGCGAGCGAAAGGCCGATCACCTGCCCCGTCCGTCCCGCGTCCGCCCACCGCCCCGCGCGTGCCGCGCCGAGTGCGCCCGCGAGCCCGACGATGCCGAACAGGCCGATCTGACTCTCACCGAGCTGCCACGGTGCGCCCGCCAACGGCAGAGACATACCGCTCCACAGAGCTCCGAACGAGGCGAACACGAAGAACGCGACGAGCCCGCGCATCAGGAAGAAGCGCTGCCCGAACATCCCGCCGAGTGCGACGACGGCCCGCCCGTAGCCGACCGGCCGGTTGCGTCGCTCCTCCGGCGGCAATACGACGAGGACGAGGGCTGCAAGCGCCAGAGACAGCACGGCCAGCACCGCATAGACGCTGTGCCAGCCCCACGCCTCGGCGAGCATGCCGGTGACGACCCGCGCGCCCATGATGCCGACGACAACTCCTGAGGTCACGACACCGATGTTTCGTCCGCGTTCAGCAGGCGGCGAGACCGACGCGGCGTAGGCCACGGTGGTCTGCACCACGACCGCGAACAAACCAGCCGTCGCGAGGCCCGCGAACGCCGCCCATGCGGCCGACGCCGAGGCCGTCAATGATGTGCCCACCGCGATGAGCGTCAGGTGCACGGCGATGAGCCGGCGCCTGTCCACCACATCACCCAGCGGCACCAGCAGCATCAGCCCGGCCAGATAGCTGACCTGGCTGATCGCCACGATCCATCCGGTGAAGGCAGCCGGCACACCGAGATCGCGACCCATCGGCTCAAGAATCGGCTGCGCGGCATAGACGCTCGCCACGGACACGCCACACACCACCGCGAGCAGGAAACTCCGCCACACAGCCATCGCACCCCGATCAGTAGCAGATTGCAACTAATTCACCGTACGGCATGATGGTTTCGAACCGCAACCAATCGAGGTGTCATGTCACGATCCACACCTGGCGTCCCGAATCCCGACTGGACCGACCCCGACTGTCCCGTGGCTCGCACACTTGACCTCGTCGGCGACAAATGGAGCCTTCTCGTCATCCGCGACGCGATAGACGGGGCCCGATCATTCACCGAGTTCCAGCGACGCACCGGCATCGCCCGCAACATCCTGACCGACCGCCTCGGCAAACTTCGCGCCTACGGGCTTCTCACCCAGCGCACCGCACCATCGGGCCGCCGCCAGGAATACGTGCTCACCGATGCCGGCCGCGACCTCTTCGCAGTCATCCTCACCCTGCGACAGTGGGGGGAGCGCCACGCCTTCGCCCCCGGCGAGACCCACTCCACCCTTGTCGACCAGTACGGCAGCCCGGTGCCGGAGATCGTGCCGACCAGCGCCGACGGCACCATCCTCGGCCCCGACACCACCCGCGTACAAAAGATCCGGTAGAGGCAAGGCCGCCCCCGCCGCCCATCATGGGAAGGAAAGGCTGTTGCCCTTATTTCCGCGGGTCACAGCCTTGATCGTTGCTCCCCCGAAGGGACTCGAGCCCTCTGACCTTCTAATCCGTAGTCAATGACTAGTGGTCACAAGTACACTCTGTTGCTCGTCAATCCCAAGGCCTACCTGAAGACGTCTCAGCAGCTCAGAGTGCCTTCACGTTCCGCTGGTCGCGGCCGAGTGCACGAAGTGGACGCCTTGGCAATCGTTCGTCGCCGCTCGAACGTGCTGATCTAGTCGCGCCCGTACTGGAACGGTCGCCGACATCCGATCACCCACGGATCACCACTCAAGGCCATCACCCTCCGTAAAACGCGCCCGGAACGCGACCGGTCAGGCCAGGCTGAGAAGCCTGTTTCGCCGAACGGACAGCGTAAACGCGGCGCCAGGACGACATGCGATCAACGGTGGATCAGGCCTCTCGGGGTACTTGTGCTATCGAATTGGATTTAAGGTCCAAGCCAACTGCCTCGTAATTGGTAAATCCACCGCGAGGCCATGCGGTAATGAATCCAAAGTTATTCTTGGTTGCGATCAGCACCATAGTGGCAGAAGCCTTGGGCGTGGCTTCGCCACCTAGGCGCTGCTTCTTGGCTGGACCCTTGGTTCTATCGGCTTCATATCACTCCACCCTCGTTTGCACCGGTTCCAACTCCTGCAGGACCCGATACGGTTTGTTCAGATATAGCGAGACCAGTGTCAGTCTGGCCGTTCGACGTGTCCGAGTTCGGCTATGAGAGTCTCGAACGTGGCTCCTCCAGTCTCAGGATCGATCGGGACCTCTGATACGACGCTCTCGCCCTCCAGTGTGCTGACCCAGATCCTCTCGGATGCAGCGTTATCTTTCCTACGGCCGACAGCCACCAGCTCGCCGTACCCCGACTCTGCATGTTGCAGTAGCTCACGCATCAGGTCACCGCTGACCTCGATCCCATCTTTGGCTCGGAGTTCAAGCGCGCCCAGATCGGGCTTGCATTGCAGCATCAGACTGACCAATCCACCATCGGAAGGCCGCGGATCCTCTTTCTTAATCTTGAAGCGAACCCGACTAATCTTCTCCATCTCTCGCCGCCAATCATGAAAGGATATCTTTCCGGTGAGCGGCTCGAGTCTCCACTGTTTATTGCTGTCGATGGTGCGAAGCATCGCCTGAAACGCACTTATGAAAGATGCAACGCGGATGTCCTGGCGACGCGTCTGGAAGACCATGGTCAGGTCCTTCAGCCGGATCACGAACGGGGAAGCCGCGCCATTCGGCACTTCGGCCGGCTCGAATTCCTGCTCATCATCGGCCCAAAGGTCAGCTTCAGACTGGCTTTCGAACCCAAGATGCCCGTAGACGAAGCCTGACTGCTCGCGCGTACGAGACAGCCTCCATAGTCGCTTGTAGCGTTCGTCTCGGAAGCCGGGCTGCAGCGCAGAACGCAGAAGATCCGCTGGCTCACCGAGGAGATTCATCTGGTCCGGCGAAACGATCATGGCGCGAGCCAGCTTGCCGACCGTGCGAGAAGCCATGCCGACACTGTAAATCGACAAGAGGCAATACAGAAGCTTTGAGTAGTTGATCCTTCACTGAGAGCAACTGCCGCGCTAGCTTCTCGTCTGGCCGATGGAATCACGGTCAGGTTGCCGGGGCCGCAGCACCATAAGGGGCATTCCGAGTGCCGTGCACGGTGGTGCACGCATGAGTTCGGTCGAGTTTGCTCTCGGTCGCACCGCGCGCCTCGTGTCGTCGATGACACGCTCACCGTGGATAGTCCATTCGCTGGCTCGCTTCGGCTCCACCCTCATGAACGCACGCTAGCCGCGAATACTCGACGCGACCTCAGTTAAGCAACGTCGGCTTGGCTTCCGCGCCGTCGGTCCTTGCGGCTTCACACCCGCGGTCTTCGACTCTCCACAGCAAGCCAGTGTCACCGGTGGGATGGTGTGTGGTGAGCAACGTCCTGAGCGCCGCGACCTCGATGTGTCCCAGTGCTTCCGCCAGTCGTCGGTAGGTGACGAAGTCGACGCCTCGGCGCCGGGCCGCCCGCTCCCAGTCCGGCAGCGCCGCGAGGGTATCGGCGGCGGGAGGCTGATGGCGTCGGGGCCTGGCCGCTTTGGCTCGTTCGGCTTCGAGTTCGGTGGTTCCCATGGTTCGCACGGCGAGCCGCTCCGCGGCAGCGAGGGAGGTGGTGCCGGCCAGGATGGGAAGAAGCGGGTTGATGTCGGCGACGGCGGCCAGGTCGAGATCGAGAGCGGTGGGGCTTCGGTCGGTGAGGGGTACGGGTAGTCCGGCGTCTCGTATCTCGACCGTTCCGCGCAGGCCGAGGGCCGCGGAGGCGAGCAGGGCCGTGGCTTCGGTGGGGTGCCAGTGCAGGATGGGCAGGTAGGGCTTCCAGATCTCGGGCTCGAGGGTGTGCACCGTTGCGTGGCTCGCGGCGCGTTGCCATACGAGGTTCTCGGTCAGTTCGCCGTCGAGGCCAGGCCCGGCTACCCACGCCTCGGCTGGGAGCGACAGGCAACTGGCGGCCGTCAACGCGTCGGCGAAAGGGCTTCGCAGACCTGGGTCATCCGGCTGCCCGAGGAGATCTCCGCCGACGTCGACCAGAAGGATGTGATCAGCGTGCAGGTCCCGCGCCGCGCTCTCGATCTGTTCTCGCATGCCTTGGGCGCCGCGGGACGGATCCAGCAATGCCAATGGCAACGGCAGCTCACCGGCCAGACGTGGCAATGTGGATCCGGCTGGGGCGATGGGCCGACTGTGGGATGTGACCTGCCACCAGCCTCGACGGCTTTCCAGCCGCGCGAAGTCGGCTGCGCTTCGCGGGCCGGGCAGAGGGTCGATGAGCAACCGGTCCCAGGCCATCGTCGCGATTCCCACGGCCTTGTCCGGGATCAGTGCCGACAGGGCCGCTGCCGCGATGGCGTCGCCGCCTCCGCCAGCGGCGACCAGGAGGGTCCCCATCGAATCAGCTTATCGATGACATACTGATCGTGGTGGCCAGTGGGCTATGCCAGCACAGAAGGTTGCGAGTTGCCTGAGATCCAGCGGGTCCTGCCCAAGTACATGCAGATCGCCAACTACGTACGCGATCAGATCCTGCGCGGTGATCTGACGCCCGGCGACGAGGTGCCTTCCGAGCGGCAGATCTCCGCCGAGTGGACGGTTGCCCGGCCGACCGCCGCACGAGCTCTGGAGGCGCTGCGCCAGCAGGGCTTCGTCGAGAGCCGACAGGGGTCGGGCACGTTCGTGCGTGACCGCATGAGGCCCAACCGCCTGGCGCGGGAACGGTACTCCCGGGCACGGGACACCGGAAAGATCTATCCCGCGAACGAACGCGCAACGATCCTTGCCGCCGACTACGACGCCGCCCCCGATGACGTTGCCGCGGCGCTCGGTATCGACGCCGGCGCCCAGGTCATACGCCGTCAGCGGTTGATTCACGCCGATGATGAACCCGTCGAGCTGTCCACCGCCTGGTACGCGGGCTCACTCGGCGAACAGGCACCGAATCTGTTGATCCGGGAACGGATCCGCGCCGGCACCACGGCCTACGTGGAAAAGACGACCGGTCGCCGGATTCGTTACGCCAGGGACGAGATGAGCTCTCGCCTGGCGGCCGCAGCCGAACGCGAGCATCTGCGCCTGCCCGAGCCGTCAGCGGTCCTACTCGTCCGCCATGTGGTCTACGACGGTGAAGACCGGCCCCTCGAGTTCACCGAAGCTGTCTACCCGCCGGGACGCTGGGCGTTCGAGACGACATACCCGGTGGCCTGAGCTTCCGGACCCACTCCCGACAACGGCCAGTCAATCGGTCGTTGCACACCGCAACTGGCCTATGCCACACCGCACTGAAGTGGCATAGGCCAGTGCTTCCAACCCCGACTTTGGCCGGCTGCTGCCCGACGGTCGCTCGTACCGAGTCGTCCCGACCGAACCGGTCGACGCTGCCTGGCACGTGTCCCTGCAACACACCGAGCCGTACGCCTCCGCCTGCCAGCAGATCGCGGGAGACTTCGTGCACCACGTGCCGATCCTGACCGAGGGCATGGCGGACGGCTCCTCGATGGAGTACACCCACCAGGCGCTCAAGGCGACCGGCTACTACATCGACCCCGAGTTCTGGGACGGCGAGGCGAAGTCCTGCTGCCCGCCGAACCCGGGGATCTGAGAGGGCTACCTGATCGATGCGCATTGACTGGACCGCGTTGCCCGAGGCCGTTAAGACAGAGATAGCCGACCGCGTCGGCGGAACTCACGTCACACCCGCCACCACCGGAGACCACGCGGAGATAGCCGCAACCGTCACCGGGACCAACGGTCGGGTGTTCGTCAAGGCAGCCAGCACCGATTTCGGTGTCCGGTCACTGCGCTTCGAGCTGCGGGTGAGTGAGGCCATCAGCGGGCCTCTCTCGCCCGCAGTCCTGTGGCATTTCGAAGCTGCCGACTGGCTGGTGGTGGGCTACGAGCACTGCGAAGGCCCGCACGCCGATCTCTCACCGGGAAGCCCCGACCTCGACCTTCTCGGTCAGGCACTGACGGTGCTCGGCGAGACGCCGACACCCGACGTGCCGTTGTTCAGCCCGAAGGCGCGTCTCGGGTTCGAGCACCCGACGATGAACGGCGACACGCTCGTTCACACCGACCTTTGCCCGGCCAACCTGATCGTCACGCCGCATGGCCTGCAGATCGTCGACTGGGCGATGGCTGCCAAGGCGGCACCGTGGGTTGAGCTGGCCATGCTCATGCCGTGGCTGATCAGCGCCGGCCACACGCCGGAGCAGGCCGAACAGTGGCTGGCGCGCCATCCCGCATGGCAGTCGGCGGATCCAGGGGTCCTGGGTTACTTCGCGACGAAGAACGCGGAGAAGTGGGCGTCCAAGTCGGCCGGATCAACCGCAGCATGGATGCATGACCTCGCGGCCTGGACGTCGAAGTGGTCCACGTATCGACTCCGAACCAGCAACACCGCCCCGACCAACTAACACTCACTCCCGGGCGGTGCCACGCGCCGGACTCCTCGTAACGAGGAGCCCGGCGGCGCTGCCATAGCGAAGGCCTGCCTACGACCCATTCGCCACGGTGCCAGCCGGTCAGCTCAGCCCCGGCTGGTGCACGAACCATCGCGTGAACCGCAACATAGATCAAGTGCGATTGGTAGTGCACCGCGAAGCGTCCGCATCCAGGGCGAATCAGCGTCCGAAGCGCGGCTCACCCGGCACCGAGTAAGGGCGCCGCTCAATGAATTCGGCAACTCCGAATCGGACGCGCATCGACCGCTTGCCACACCGGCGAAGGTGATCGCCTCACGGTCCGGCTCACCAGGCAACGCCACAGCTCAAGCGGGCTTGCCCGACCGCCAGCCATGCGGCATGACTCCGGCGGGACCGGCAGGACGCCAACGCGACCCTAGATGCGTCCGGACGCAAAAGCCCTGGTCAACACCAGGGCAGACGGGCCAATCCAGAACAACCGATCACCACAGGATCACCACGTCCCAGGTAACGGGATTTCCGCAGGCCCAGAATGGGAAACAAGAATACCGTGACCCACGTCTCCGCAGGTCACGGCATTTTCAAGAAGTGCGCCGGAAGGGACTCGAACCCCTAACCTTCAGATGCCCAGTCGCGCCGTCACGAGGTCGGTGAAGCCGTTCGCGAGCAGGATCACCGCGATGCTGGTCAGCAGGATGCCGGCCACCCGGTCCAGGATCGCCGCGGTCTCCGGGGAGATCCGCCGCTCGACGTGCCCGGAGAGGTAGAGCGTCACCCCGGTCACGATCCCGTAGGCGAGGGCCGCCACGGTCAGCCACAGCCGGCCCTGGACGTCACCGGCGTCCGCGGAGGCCGCGACGCCGAACGCGAACGTGGTGCCGCCGACGGTGAGCGGAAAAGTCAGTGGGGTGAAAAGCGGATTCTTCCGGGTGGAAGCCTCCGTCTCGCCGGCCGGTGATGCCGGTTCTGCCGGGGGAGTGGTCCCCCGCATCAGCGGCACCGCCGCCAGGATCAGCGCGATGCCACCTGTCGCGGTCAGCGCCGCCGTGCTGATCCCCAGCAGCTCCAGCAGCGGCTCACCCACCCAGACCGCGATCAGCACGAAGCCGAACGCGTTGAGCGCCAGCCCCAGCGCCAGCCGCAGTTGCTGACCGTGGGTGTGGCCGCGGACGTACGGCAGGTAGGACGAGAGCGCCGCGACCGGGCTGTAGAGGGCGAACAGGGCCAGGAAGAAGACCAGCGCCTCGTACGTGAAGGACATCAGAATTCGACGGCGTCGCGGATCAGCGGGCAGGTCATGCAGTGCCCGCCGCCGCGGCCGCGGCCCAGTTCCGCGCCGACGATCGTGATGACCTCCACGCCGGCGCGCCGCAGCAGCGTGTTCGTGGTGGTGTTCCGGTCGTAGGTGAAGACCACACCCGGTTCGACCGCCACGGCGTTGTTGCCGCTGTCCCACTGCTGGCGTTCGGAGGCGTACACATCTCCGCCGGTTTCGATGACCCGCAGCGACTTGAGCCCGAGCGACTCGGCGACGACCTCGGTGAACTTGCGGCCGCCCTCGTCGACCACCTCGGGGCCCTTGCCGGAGCCCGGGTAGAGCGAGAACGTGTGCACGCCGTCCATGATGTTCGGATAGAGCGTGACGATGTCCCGGTCGGCGAAGGTGAAGACGGTGTCGAGGTGCATCGCCGCGCGTAGTTTCGGCATCCCGGCGACGACCACCCGTTCGGCGGCGCCCTTCTCGAACAGCGCCGCCGCGACCTGCGTGATCGCCTGCCGTGAGGTGCGCTCGCTCATGCCGACCAGCACGACCCCGTTGCCGACCGGCATGACGTCGCCGCCCTCGAACGTCGCGAGTCCCCAGTCCTGCTCCGGGTCGCCCCACCAGACCGTGGCGTCCCGGAAGTCCGGGTGGAACTGGTAGATCGCCTTCATCAGCAGTGTCTCGTCGTGCCGGGCCGGCCAGTAGAGCGGGTTGAGCGTCACCCCGCCGTAGAGCCAGCACGTGGTGTCCCGGGTGTAGAGCGTGTTCGGCAGTGGCGGCATCAGGTACTCGCGGGCGCCGGTCGCCTCCCGGGCCAGCGCCACGTACCCGGATCGGAAGTCGGCCGGCAGGTCGCTGGTGGCGAGCCCGCCGATCAGGAACTCGGCGAGGTCCCGCGGCGCCAGCTCGTCCAGGAACGCCCGGGTGTCGGCGACCAGCCCGAGACCCACCTCGTTCGCGACGATCTTGCGGTCGAGTAGCCAGGCCCGCGCCTCCGGTATCGTCACGGTCTCGGCGAGCAGTTCGTGCAGCTCCACCACCTCGACGCCCCGGCCACGCAGCTTGTTGACGAAGTCGAGATGGTCGCGCTGGGCGTTCTCCACCCACATCACGTCGTCGAAGAGCAGGTCGTCGGCGTTGGTGGGGGTGAGCCGGCGGTGCGCCAGACCGGGGGAGCAGACCAGGACCTTGCGGAGCCGGCCGACTTCGGAGTGGACGCCGAGGTTGGTGGTCATGAACGAGCCCCTCTCAGATGGAAATCCAGCCCGCGGCGAGCGCGGTGATGCCGGCGACGGCGCCGGCCACGGAGACGGCGAGGATGACGAGCTCATGGCCGGTGAAGAGCCGGCGGCCCTGCTCCCGGCGGGCCTTGACGAACAGCAGCGTGGCCGGGGCGTAGACGATGAACGAGACGAGCAGGAACTTCGGGCCGGCCGCGACCAGCAGGAAGATCGTGTAGACGACGGCGAGCAGGGCGACGACCCTCTCCCGTCCCCGCCCGGCGATCCGGAGCGCGTACCCGGCCGCCAGCAGGAACGGGATCAGGCTCAGCGCGCTCGTCAGGTCCAGCGCGAAGTTGAACGCGTCCTCGCTGAAATACGTGACGACCAGGACGACCTGGACCAGGATGCTGGTCAGCAGCAGGGCGTTGAACGGCACGTCGCCGCGCCGGGTGCGTCCCAGGAACCGGGGCATATCGTCGTCCTTGGCCGCCACGTACAGCACCTCGGCGGCCATCAGCGTCCACGCCAGGTAGGCGCCGAGCACCGAGACGACCAGGCCGACGCTGACGAACACCATGCCCCCGCTGCCCACGGCGGCCTCCAGAACCCCGCCCATCGACGGCTGGCGCAGCAGCGCGATCTCGCGGGCCGGGAGGATCCCGTACGACACGATGGTCACCGACGCGAAGACGGCGAACACACTGAGGAAACCGAGGACCGTGGCGCGGCCGACATCCTGCCGCCGTGCCGCGTGCCGGGAGTAGACACTCGCGCCCTCGACACCGAGGAACACGAAAACGGTCACCAGCATCGTGCCCTTGACCTGCTCGAACAGGGATCCGTACCCGATGCCGCCGCGCAGGTTGTCCGCGAACACCGCCGGATCAAGAGCAAAAAGGGCCAGAAGAACAAACACGATGATGGGTACGACCTTGGCGATCGTCACGATCCGATTCAGTACCGCCGCGTCCCTGACGCCACGCTGCACCAGCGTGAAGAAGAGCCAGATCCCGGCCGTCGAGCACAGCACCGCGAGCAGTGTGTCCCCGTCGCCGAACGCCGGGACCACGGCGCCCAGCGTCGACATGATCAGCACCCAGTAGGTGACGTTGCCGACGCAGGCGCTGGCCCAGTAGCCGAACGCCGAGAAGAACCCCAGATATTCGCCGAAACCCGCTTTCGCGTACGCGTAGACACCCGCGTCGAGATCCGGCTTCCGTAGCGCGAGGGTCTGGAACACGAACGCGAGCATCAGCATGCCGGCGCCCGCGATCGTCCACGCGATCAGCGCCCCGATGACGCCTGTCTCCTCGGCGAACCGGCGTGGCAGCGAGAACACACCGGCACCCACCATGCCGCCGACGACCATCGAGGTCATCGTCAGCAAAGTGAGCTTCTGAGTGGTCGTCGTCTCGGTCGCTGTCACAGAACTGGACGCTAGAGCTGGTTCATCGACGGCGGTTCATCCTTTCCGGATGACTCACATATGAGTCGCGCCGCCCGTCGCCCGGCTGGCAAGATCGCCCGCATGCGCCCGATGGACACCTCCGCCGCCGCCCGCTTCTGGACGGCGTCCGGCCTGACCGGCGAATACACGGTCGAACGCTTCGGCGACTCGGCGACGCTGGCGGACGCCCTGCTCGCCCTGGTGACCGACGGCCGTAAGCGGGCCACGGCGTCGCTGGTGCGCCAGTTCGCGGAGGAGCCGATGCCCCGGATCGGCATCCACTGGATCGTCTGCGACGGCACCGGGCAGCCCCGGGTCATCCTGCGCACGGTCGAGCTGCGGCTCGGTCCGTTCAACAGCGTTACGGAGGACTTCGCGTACGCGGAGGGCGAGAACGACCGTACCCGGGATGGGTGGCTCGACGCCCACCGCGCTTATTTCGGCCGCGTCTGCGAGGCCGCCGGGGTGACGTTCGACGAGGACACCGAGGAGGTCCTCTTCGAGCGCTTCGCGGTGGTCCACCCGCCGGAGCTAGCCGATCACGCTGAACTCCCCTAGCGCCCACCGCGTGAGGAATACGGCCACCGTGTCGGTTGCCGGCGTCTGACCGAACTTGGGAACCCTCCGCCCGCGCCGCGCCGATATCAGGCTGGCGATGAAATTGGTGCCGCCGTCCAGAGGCGGGTGACCTTTCTCGGCGAACGACTCGAGGTAAGGCAACAGCAGCACCGCTGTGTAGTGGTTCTCGTCGGCCAGCCGGGATTGCAGGAGCTCCATGAAATTCCGCTGGTCGTAGGCGGACTGGAGCGCCTGGTTCCACTCCTGGGCATCGAACCACGGCGGCTCGACCGCGATGAGATCGCGAATGCGCTGGTCGTGGGGCGCCAGCGGTGCAGCAATCATGGGGCCCACCAGAGCGAGCGGGCGGTGGTTGACGAAGCGGAAGTAGTCACTGGCGGAGAATTCGTGCGGGAACTCCAGCCGAACTGCCGCCGTGACCGCCAGTTCGACCGGTCTCTGTCCCTGGGAACTCCAGTCGTCCACCAGGTAGCAGACGGCCCGGTTTCCCGCATCGATCGCAGCCTGGGCCAGCGGGGCGATGCCTGCCGCTACCGGCGCGACGTTCTCCTGCAGCCCGACATTCATGGACTCCTGAAGCGGGAGGTCCCAGCGCGACGAGTCCCAGAGTCCCGGCGGCGGCAGGAGGCTCTCCCTCTCCGACCGCGGTCGGGCCAGATAAGCGCTCATGGCCTTGGCGCCGATGGCGCTCGCGGTGGGTGGTGTCGGGGTCACGTGATTCAGCGTGCGGGCGGCGAAAGCGAGAAGCTGGCTCCGGGAGTCCACGTTGTCGTTGTCCGGGTCATCGAGGATCAGGCGTAACATCTCGTCCGCGCCGTCCTCGACATTGCGGTCATACAGTTGAACGGCGACCTGACCGACAACGTCCCACGCGCCTTCCGTGATCTTCGGCGCGAGGATCTTCCAGATCTCTGCCGAACTTCGGTGTGCCCGCACGATGTGCTCCGCGGCGAAGTACTCCATGAACGTGCGATGAGTGAATCCGTAGGTGTCGCTGCCCACATCGGTGAGGATCCAGGATCGGTCGGTGCAGAAGTCCAGGAAATTCTGGGCGGTGGCACGTGCGTCGTCCGGATCGAGATTCTTGCGTTCCAGGTACTCGGTCAGCTCCTGAACGATCCGGGACTCCGGGAGCGCTGTCTCGTTGGAGTTGTTCAGCTGAAGCCAGGCGAGATATTGAACGGCGCTTCTGACACGACCTCGGAACTGGAGGGGCATCCTGATTCCCCGCATCGAGTCCCATCGTTCGAAGAGCATGACCGCGCATCGTTCGTAGACCTGCGAGACATTGCGGGGAATGTAGTGCTCGGAGGAGTACATCGCGCAGAGCAGTGCCAGCAGCAGAGGGTTGCGGCGCAGTTCGCTCGCATGACTGCCGCTCTCCGCGAGAAAGCTCTCGGCCAGCGGCTCACGCTGTGTCTCAGGCGTCGCCTCGTCGAGCTTGAACCAGCGCCGCGCGTAATCCTCGACCTGCGACATGCCGAACTCGGTCAGCGAGACGGTATCGAAGAGGGCCGCGTCGAGAGGTGCGGTCTCGTAACCGACGACTCGTGCGGTCACGATGATCGGTGTGAGCGGGAACTGATGGGCGAACCCCTCGACCAGCCGGACCACTCGCGTACGCAGAGCTTGATCGACCAGCTCGTCCAGCCCGTCCAGGAGAACCAGCGCTCGTCCACTCCGAAGCAGGTATTCCAGCGCGCGCGGTGAGGGCTCGACGTTGTAAGGATCCCGGCAGATCGCCTCCAGGTAGTCGACAAGCGTTTTGTTGCCGGCACGAAACGCTCCCTCGAAGTGCCGGAGTGTCAGCAGCAGCGGGACCTTGCCGGCGAAGTCGCCGACCTGATCGGTGGCCACGTCATGTGCGACTTTGGAAAGCAACGTCGACTTGCCCGCGCCGGGGGAGCCGAGGACGACGAAGCGCCGCGACGGACGCAGCAGGGTATCCGGTTCCAGGTATTTGTTCCTGGAGTCGATCCCCTCCGCCCCCGCTGGGATCATCGGCGCCGGGACATAGAGATCCGCGTACGGCACCTTGCGATTGACGCCGATGTGCGGCAGGTACATGCCGTTGTGCATGGCAGCGACCTGTCGCCGGAGGTTCGTCGCCATGGCCCGGGCTTCGACGAGGCCGGGGAGCGTCTGCAGCAACCGTGAACCGGCTACTGCCGAGGCGGTGAGGTGCGCCAGCGTGGCCGCGGTGATGGCGTCGCCTTTACGGCCACTCTCCACCTGAGCCGGCGGGAGCTGCTCGGCGGCGGCCAGCAACGCGTCGAAGAGCACGTCGGCCTGGGCGGTGCCCTGGTGCGGTTCAGGTCGAAGCAGGTGTTTGAGACTGCTCAAGATCTGTTCGCGTACCGCGGCCCGCGTCTCGTCGGCTTTCACATCGTCGAGCAGCCGGGCCAGTACCACCTGTAGTGCGATCTCCTCGAAGTCGGGGCTGTCGAGGAACCGGGCCAGCTCGGCCGTTTGCTCATCGTCGAGCTCGGCGAGCACGTCGTTGGCGACGGCGGCGTTCGTCAGGGCGAGACTCGAGGCGCGTACCCGCTTCTTGCGTCTTTTCTCCGTCGCCCAGCCGAATGCGGACTGGCCGGCCTTGGACACTGCCCGGATGACGCCGGGCTCCAACCCTGTCGCCGCCATGACCTGGAGTGTCCCATGTGGGTGCTACCAGCTGTGCATCGTTCCGTCCTGGAGGCGGTTGACCGGCAGCGACGCCGGCCGGTACGGATACCGCGCCGCCTTCTCCTCGTCGATGTCGACGCCCAGGCCCGGCTCCTCGGACGGGTGCAGGTAGCCGCCCTCGAACCAATACCCGTGCGGGAACACCTCGTCGGTCTCCGGGGTGTGGCGCATGTACTCCTGCAGGCCGAAGTTGGGGATCGCGATGTCCACGTGCAGGGCCGCCGCCATGCAGACGGGGGAGAGGTCCGTCGCGCCGTGGGAGCCGCTGCGGACGTGGTAGAGCGCGGCCAGGTCGAAGATGCGGCGCAGGTGGGTGATGCCGCCGGCGTGCACGACGGTGGTCCGGATGTAGTCGATCAGCTGGGATGTGATCAGTTCCTGACAGTCCCAGATCGAGTTGAAGACCTCGCCGACCGCTATCGGTGTCGTGGTGTGCTGGCGGATCAGGCGGAAGCCCTCCTGCAGCTCGGCCGGTACCGGGTCTTCCATCCAGGTCAGCGCGTAGGGCTCCAGCGAGCGCCCGAGACGCGCCGCCTCCAGTGGTGTGAGGCGGTGGTGGACGTCGTGCAGCAGGCGCAGCGTCGGCCCGAATTCCGCTCGGACCTCGGCAAACATTTTGGGTACGTGGGTGAGGTAGTGCTCGGTCGACCAGATGTTCTCGGTCGGCAGCGCGGCGTCGGCCGGCTCGTAGAACATCTTGTCGCCGCCGACGCCGTAGGTGGACTCCAATCCGGGAATGCCGGTCTGCACGCGCACGGCGCGATATCCGAGATCGACGTACGACGCGATCTCGGAGAGGACGCTTTCCACGTCGGGCGCGTTGGCATGGCCGTAAACGGTCACGCCTTCGCGGGATCGGCCGCCCAGCAGTTGATAGACGGGCAACCCGGCGATCTTGCCTTTGATGTCCCACAACGCGGTGTCGACGGCCGCGATGGCGGTCATCGTGACGGGGCCGCGACGCCAGTAGGCGCCCTTGTACAGGAATTGCCAGATGTCCTCGATCCGGGTGGCGTCACGACCGATCAACATGGGCACGACGTGTTCGGTCAAATAGGCGGCGACGGCCAGCTCACGTCCGTTCAACGTGGCGTCGCCGACGCCCGTCAACCCGTCGGCCGTCTCAATCTTGAGCGTGACGAAGTTGCGGCCGGGACAGGTGACGATGACGCGTGCATTGACAATGTTGACGCCACGAGAGCTCGTGTTGATGTGAGTTGACTTGATGGTGGTCAATATTGATCTTCTTTCACGCGTGCAACGAGTTGAGTGGGGTTGACGAAGCGCAAGGCAAGCACCAGCAACGTCAGCATCATCAGGCTGTATATGACTGCCATCGCGTCAACGGATTGCTGCGCCCGGATCCCCGCCGCCGACATTGAGTAGAACAGCGCCACGACGAGCGTCTGCGAGTCCGGTCCCGCCGTCAAGAACGTCAACTCGAACATCCCGACGGTGCGAACCACCACGAGAATGCACGACGCGAGAATCCCGGGAATCAACAGTGGAGCGAGGATCCGCGTGAACACATGCCGGGTACGCGCGCCGCACATCCGCGCGGCCCGCTCCACCGCCGGGTCGATCTGCTCGATGAACGGCGTCATCGTGAGGATCACGAACGGGATCGACGGCACCAGATTGGCGAGCACCACGCCGGACAGGTGACCGGCCAGCCCGTACTTGTACAGCACCGTCGCGAGCGGGATGCCGTACGTGATGGGCGGCATCAGAATCGGCAACAGGAACAGCAGGTAGAGCGCGCGGCTGCCCGGAAACGAGCGCCGGGCCAGCACATAGGCAGCGGGCACCCCGACCAGCACCGAGATGCCGGCCACCAGCAGGCAGACGATCAACGTGACGGTCAGTACCGGCAACAGGGTGAACTCGTCCCACGCCTGGCCGTACCAGCCGGTGGTGTACTCCTCGGGCAGCCACGAGTCGAACCAGCGCACCCCGAACGAGTTGACCACCACGGATCCGATCACGCCGGCCAGCCCGATGAAGAAGATGATCACGGCGCCCCAGACCAGCCAGGCGGCGGGGGAGGCCACGATGGAACGCTTCATCCCTTTCCTCCTGCCGTCGAACCGGTGTAGAGCAGTCCCCGCAACCCCAGCACGACGGCGATCACGGCGAGCTCGACGGCGCCCATGATGATCGCGGCGGCCGACGCCCCGGCGTAGTCGTATCGGACGTACGCCGCCTCGTACGCCGCGATCGAGATGACCCGCGTGCTGCCGGTCGGGTCGCCGACCAGGATCGCCGACGGGAACACGCTGAACGCGAGCACGAACGTCAGGCAGAACGTCGTCGCCAGCCCTGGCGCGAGCAGGGGCAGCGTGATCCGGAAGAACCGCTGGCGCCAGCCGGCGCCGAGTGTCGCGGCGGCTCGCTCGAGCGAAGGGTCAATTCCCGACAGGTACGACAGGACCAGCAGAAACGCGAACGGGAATCCCGTGATGACCAGCGAGAGGAACACGCCCCAGTAATTGTTGGTGAGCCGCACCGGCGCGTCGGTCAGCCCGGTCGTCATCAGGAACCGGTTCAGCCATCCGGCCGGCCCGAGGAAGTTGAGCAGGCCCTCCGCGGTCAGAACGGTCCCCAGCGTGATCGGCACGACCAGGATCGTGGTGACCACCCGTTTGCCGCGGAATCGTCCGCGCATCCGGTAGGCGATCGGCACCGACGCGGCGACGTTGAGCACCGCGGCCGGCAGCGCGATCATCAGCGTCGTGACGATCGTGTCGCGCTGGTACGCGTCGGCGAAGAATGCCTGGTAGGCGGCGAGCACGCCGCCCTCTGCGGGTTGCAGGGACACCGCTATGCCGTACGCGAACGGATAGATGAACAGCGCCACCACGAACACCGTGGCCGGCACGAGCAGCAGCATCTGCCGGTCGACGCCGCGGTCGGCGAGCCGGTGCCGGACGGCTACCGTCGCGGCGGTCACGACGGTCCCCCGGGGAAGATCAGCAGACGGTCCGCCGGGAAGCCGATCTTCACGGGGTCCCCGACGGCGAGCCGCCGCCCGGTGCGCAGGTGCAGCACGAGTCCGTCGGCGGTGCGCGCCTCGACGGTGAACTCGCGGCCCTGGTATTCGACCACGTCGACGGTGGCCTCCAGGTCACCGTCGAGGCTGACGTCCTCGGGACGGATGGCCGCCACGGCGGGGGTGCCGTCCGGCAGGTGTCCCACGGGCGTGCCGGTCACCCGTACCCCCAGGATGTTGATCTTGCCGGAGGCGAATGACCCAGGCAGGAGGTTGCGGTAGCCCATGAAGTCGGCGACGTGCCGGTTCGCGGGGCGCGTGTGCACTTCCTCCGGCGTGCCGATCTGCTGCACGCGGCCGTCACGGAGCACGACCAGGCGATCAGAAAGGGACAGCGCCTCCTCCTGATCGTGCGTGACGTAAACCGTGGTGAGGCCGAGTGATTGGTGCAGCCGGCGGATCTCGGTGCGCATTTCCAGGCGCAGTTTGGCGTCCAGATTGGAGAGTGGCTCGTCCATCAGCACCAGCGACGGCTCGATCACGACGGCGCGGGCGATCGCGACGCGTTGCTGCTGGCCGCCGGAGAGCTGGCCGGGCAGTTTCGTCGCGTGTTCCTCCAGATGCACCAGGCGGATCGCGTCGGTGGTCCGGCGGCGTGCCTCGGTGCGATTCACCCCGTGCATCTGCAGACCGAAGGACACATTTTTCTGTACGGACATGTGCGGGAACAGCGCGTAGTTCTGGAAGACCATCCCGAATCCGCGGCGTTCCGGTGGCAGCGTGTCGAGCCGGATCTCGTCGCGCCAGATGCTGCCGGCCGTCAGCGGCAGCAATCCGGCCAGACAATTCAGGGCCGTCGATTTGCCGCAGCCGGAAGGGCCCAGCAGGGCGATGAACTCGCCCCGCTGGATCTCCAAGGTCAGGTCGCTGAGCGCGTCCGCGTCGCCGAACCGCCGGGTCACGCCGTCGAGCCGCAGCCGATCGAAGCGGGTCACTTCTTCACCTTCGAGCCGCCGACCTCCCGGTCCCACCTGTCGAACGCCGCGACCAGCGCCTTCGCGTCCAGCGGCACTTCCAGCGGATTGTTCGCGATCAGGTCGGCGTACTCCGGCCGGCCGTACTCGTTGATCGCCTGCTGGCTATCCTGCGGCGCCATCGTCAGCGGCACGTCCTTGATCGCCGGGCCGGGGAAGAAGTATCCCTTGTCATACGCCTTGGCCTGCTGTTCCGGGGTGAGCATCGAGGTCAGCAGCGACAGCACGGCGGCCTGCTTGTCGGTGGAGACGCCCTTCGGCACGACCGCGTAGTGCGCGTCGGTCACCCAGTGGAAGCCCTCCAGCGTGCCGATCTTGGCTTCCTTGGGCACGGTGCCGAGCACCCGCGGATTGATGTCCCAGCCGGTCGTCGTCAGGATGATTTTCGCGGAGCCGTTGGCCAGGTTCTTCATCGTCTCGCTGGTGCTCGACGGATAGAGCGTGATCTGTGCGTCAAGCTCCTTGAGGAACTGCCAGGTCTTGTCCCAGCCGTTCTCCGGATCCTTCGGGTCGCTGTCCCCCAGCAGATAGGGCAGGCCCATCAGGAACGTGCGGCCCGGACCGGAGTTCGACGGGCGGGCGTATTGCACCGCGCCCGGATTCGCCTTCGCGTAATCGAGCAGCTCCTGCGCTGTCTTCGGCGGGTTCGGCACGTTCTTCGGCAGATATTCGATCAGCGGCCCGGACGGGTAGTAGGTGATGGTGACGCCGTTGTCGCCGGCCAGCTTCTGCATCGCCTCGGCGCCGGGCAGATAGGCGGCCATGCCGGTCAGCCGGTTCGCGTGGGTGGGCAGCAGAGGCAGCCACAAGCCCTGATCGATTCCGGCCGCGAGGCCGTCGACGCCGGTCAGCACCAGATCGATGTCGACCCGGTTCGCGTCCTGCTGTGCCTTGATCTTGCCGACCAGCTCGGGCGCGGTCGCCTTGGTGTACGTGACCTTCTCGATCACATCGCCGTTCTTGGATACAAATTCGTCGATCATGCCCTGCGTCAGCTGCAGGTTCCCGGCTACGTCCAGGACGTTCAGGGTCACCGCCTTGCCGGGCTTCTCGGGCACGGGTCCGTCGGTGCCGGTGGCGCCCCCGCCGGACTCGGGCGGGCTGCAGGCCGTCAGAGCGAGCGTGAGAGCGGCAATACTGAGAGTGACCTTCCCTTTCACGACGTCTCCTTTGATCGCTTCAAAACCCTTATTGGGGTACGGGTCCGGTGGACGCCCGCACGATGAGCTGAGTCGGGGTTCTCTTGTTGACAGGGCTGCGGCCACCCAGCAGATCCAGCAGCAGCTCGACACCGGCCCGGCCGATCTGCTCCTTGGCGATCGCCACGGTGGTCAGCGCCGGGGTGACCAGCCCGGCCAGCAGGATGTCGTCGAAGCCCACGACGCTGATCCGCCCGGGGACCGCGATCTCCCGGGCCCGGAACCGGTTGAGCAGCCCGAGCGCAACCAGGTCGTTGTAGGCGATCACGGCGGTGGCCGGCGACGCGGCGACCAAGTCGGCGACGGCCGCGCCGCCGTCGACCGTGGGCGCGACGTTCCCGGCCTCGATCAGGTCCATGTCGTACGAGGAGGTGGCTGATCGCAGGCCGCGCAGGCGGTCACGGTTAGACCAGGACGTGCGGGGGCCGGCCACGTACGCGATCCGGCGGTGTCCCAGGGCGTGCAGGTGACCGACCGCCTGGCGCATCCCGTCGGCGCTGTCCGCGGTGACCGACGGGAACGGGCTGACCCGCCGGTTCAGCACGACGATCGGGGTCTGCAACTCCCGGTCGCAGGCCCGCAGTTCCTCGTCGCCGGCCCGCGGCGAGCAGAGCAGAAAGCCGTCGACCTGCTTGGCGAGCGCCCTGATCAGGGACGTCTCGACGGCCGGGTCCTCGTCGGTGTCGCTCAGGAAGACGGCATAGTCGAAGAGCCGGGCCTGGGTCTGGATCGCCTTCACCACGCTGGGGAAGAACGGGTTAGCCAGGTCCGGCAGGACGACGCCGATGTTGGCGGTCCGCCCGGTGATCAGGCCGCGGGCCGCCCGGTTCGGGTAGTAGCCGAGATCTCGGGCGGCGCGTTCGACCCGCTCCCGTGTCTCCGGGCGGACCTGCTCGGGTTTGGCCAGCGCCCGGCAGACCGAGGACTGCGAGACGCCGGCGAGCCGGGCCACGTCCTTGATGGTCGCCGCCATGGCTGACCCCCTGATCATTCGATGACGATCGATCGGTTGGGCCAGTCTGGAATCGTTTTCAGGATGTTGTCAAGGCGGCTTCAGTTGGCGCTGTGTTTGCCGCTCGGTCAGCTGTTTCCGCCTGCGAGAACCGGCCCGCAGCGTGCGCTGGCGGGCCGGTCAGTTGCGGGCGTCTGTCGTGCGAGTCGGTCAGTCGGCGGCTTTCGCGTGCAGGCCGTTCAGCAGGGCGGCCGGTGTGCGGGGGTCGTCGAGTGTCACCGCGAACCGGCGGCCGTCGTGCAGGTTCACCACCAGCCCGGGCCCGCCGCGCAGGACCAGTGCGCTGCGACCCGGCATCACCCGGTACCCCCAGCCGCCCCACTCCATCGGGTTGATCTCGGCGGCCTCCGCGCTGACGATGTCCGCCAGCGCGACATGCTTGACCGTCACCCCGACGCCGGTGACCACGCGCAGCCCACGCCGGTCCGCGGTGACCCGCACCCGGCCGAGCGCGAACGCCAGCACCAGCGGCACCGGCACCACGAACCACAGCCCGGGCGCGCCGAGCACCGCACCGGCGGTGAGCGCGGCGGCGGCCAGCAGCGTCGAACCGATCAGCAACGGCGATCGCAGCGTGGTGCTGAACGCGGCCCGCTCGGTCGGCGCCAGCAGCAGCGCGTCAACCGGCGGCTCGGCGGGCACGTCGATCCGCGGCGCCTTCCCCAGGATCAGCCACACGACGAGGGCCCACGCCATACCGAGGAACAGGTAGGCGAATCGCCAGCCCAGCCGCGGGTCGACCGGATCAGCGAGAGTCGCGGTGGCGGTGGACACCCAGACTCCGGCCGACCCACCGGCAACCGCGCCGGCACCGACCAGCAGCCCGCGCCCGACCGCAATCCGCCGCACATCCCGCGCCGGATCCCCGTCCTGTCCCGCGACGCCCGCCGACCCCGGGTTGCCGCCCGAGCCCGCGTTCTGCGCCGGGTCGCCGCCCTGTGCCGGCTGGCTTGCGTGGCGGGTTGCCGTCGCGGCCATGGCGGCGGCGATCAGACCGGCCACGCCGGCCAGGACGCCGATGATCAGCATCGTCGTCCAGAATCCGGTCGTCGAGCTGAACCCGTCTGCCGGGCCCGAGCCGCTCCAATGGGTGGCGATCCGGGCTGGCAGTTCGTCCCGCCAGATCCCGGTCACGGCCGTCACCACCACCGGCAGCCAGATCACCGCCGCAGCAGCCTGCAGTCTTCTCACGGTCGCGCCTCCTTCGCCACTATCTCCACCATCTCCGTCTCGCCGAGCCCCTGCCGCCGCGCCTCCCGCACGAACTGCCGGGCCAGCTCGGCCAGCCGCAACCGGGCGCCGTCCGCGTCCCCGCGCACGACCGCCCCGCGGCCCCGGCGCAGCTCGATCAGCTCCTCGTCGCGCAACTGCCCATACGCCCTCAGCACCGTGTGCAGATTGACGTCGAGAACCTCGGCCAACTCCCGGGCGGCGGGCAGGCGCTCCCCGGCGCTCAGCTCACCGCGCATGATCCCGCCACGCACCTGAGCAGCGATCTGATCAGCAAGCGGTTCACTGGCCGCTACGTCTACGCGGAACAACATGTTTGCATTCTACTATAACAACTAGCTTCACGGCAGGGTCGTCAGCCGGGGTAAGGGCACACGCAACGCCATCGTGTGCTCTCGTCCCTGCTTGGGCGGGGATGGGAGCACGCGAGTCGCTTCGGTGTGGCCTCGTCCGGGTCGGCACCCGCTTCGGTGTGCTGCTGTCTCGCTCGGAAGGCGGCCCGACGGCTACGGATCGCGCTCAGGCGATGCGAGCCGTAGCCGTCGCAGGTCAAGCGGCTTGATCACCGGCTTGAGCTACGGCTCGGGCGGGATGGCTGACGGGCGAGCGGGCAGGCGAGTGGGTGAGCGCACGGGCGGGCGCACGGCGGGCGCACGGGCGGTGCGCGGGAGCGGGCTGGCGGGCGCCCGGATGGGGGACCCGGGGGTGGCGGTCATTGCGCGGGACGCTCCCGCCCGTACCCTGTTGGAAATGAAAATCGCATTCACTGGGAAGGGTGGCAGCGGCAAGAGCACCCTCGCCGCCCTCTTCGTCGGATACCTGCGGGCCTCCGGGCACCGCGTCCTGGCGGTCGACGCCGACGTCAACGTTCATCTGGCCGCGCTGCTCGGGGTCACGACAACGGCCGGCGCCGCGCTGTCGCACCCGGACAACGTGCGCCGCGTCCGCACCCACCTGCTCGGCGACAACCCGCGCGTGGACGGCGTCGAGCACTTCGTCGCCACCACCCCGCCCGGCCCAGGATCGAACCTGGTCACGCTCGACGCCGCCGACCCTGTCCTGGCCGGGCACGCCACCCGGCTCGACGACGGCACGCACGTCCTGCACGTCGGCACCTATGAGCCGCAGGACATCGGCTCCGGCTGCTATCACGGGCACCTGGCGATCCTGGAGAACCTGCTCTCCCACCTCAGCCTCGACGCCGGCGACTGGGTGGTGTGCGACATGGTGGCCGGCACGGATGCTTTCGCCAACTCCCTGCACGCCCAGTTCGACGTGATCGTGGTGGTGGCCGAGCCGACCCCGGAGTCGGTGTCGGTGGCCCGGCGCTACCGGGAGCTGGCCGCGGCCGCCGGTGTGGCCGACCTGCTGGCCGTGGTCGGCAACAAGGTCGCCGACGGTACGGATCGGGAGTACCTCACGCGGGAGCTGGGCGGCGAGCCGCTCACCGTGCTGACGACTCAGGCGGGTCTGCGGCGGGCACGTCAGCGCGGGGTGCCGCCGCGGGTCCAGGATCTCGACGACGTGACGCCGCTCGCGGTGATCGCGGAGCATGCCGGAGGCCGGGAGATGCCGGGGGAGAGGCGGGACGCTCTGATGCGTACCCTCCATCTGCGGCTGGCGCGGAAAGGCTGGGTGCGCGCCGCCCACGGTGACGTCAGCACGCAGCTGGCGGAGGTTTGACACGATCATCGGGTGACGACGGTCTGGCGGGTGGCGCGGGTTCTGCTCCTGGTCCTGTGGCTGATCGGCGCCGGGCTGACGTGGTGGAGCTCGCCGGCAAGCTCGACCGGCCCCCGGCCGGCGATCTGATCTCCTGGCGCGGCCGGCTCCAGGGGATCAGCATCGTGCTGGCCCTGACCGGCGCGGTCCTGGTGATCGCCGGACCGGCGCCGGTGCGCGGGACCCGCTGGTACTGGTGGTGGATGCTGCTGTTCGTGCCCTACGGGCTGGGGCTGGTGCTCTGGCTGTTCCGGGACCGGCCGTGGGCGAACGCCGAGGAGACGTCCGCCGACCGTGACCGGGGGTGGTTCGGCCTGGTCACGGCCCTGTTGTCGAACTTCGCCGTCGCGATCGTGTTGTTCCTCGTCAGTCGCCTGTTCGAAGGCTAGAGGCCGTAGGTCTTGCCGATGATGTCCCGCTGGATCTCGCTGGTCCCGCCGTAGATCGTGGAGACCAGCGTGGAGCGGACGTGACGTTCCATGTCGTACTCGGTGGCGTACCCGTACCCGCCCATCATCTGCATCCCGGCGAGCGCCGTCTCCCGCGCCACCTCGGTGACCTTCAGCTTCACCATCGAGCTCTCCCGGGGCAGCACCTGCTGCGGGTTCCGGTCGACCAGCTCGGCGGTGCGGTGCACCAGCAGCCGGCAGCACTCGATCTCGGTGGCCAGGTCGGCGATCCGGTGCCGGAGCACCTGGAAGCTCCCGATCGGGCGGCCGAACTGCTTACGTTCCTTGATGTACGCCAGGGTGTCGTCGAACGCCCGCCGCGCGGTGCCCAGCATCAGACCCGCGAGGATGAGCCGTTCCACGTTGAGCCCGGCCATCAGCTGCCACCAGCCCTTGCCGGCCGTCCCGACCACGGCGTCGGCGGGCACCCGGCAATCGGTGAAGTAGAGGTCGTTGACCTCCTTGCCGCCCATCGTGTCGATGCCGCTGATCCGCAGGCCGGGCGTGTCCGCCGGCACCAGCAGCATGGTCAGCCCGTCGTGGTCGCCGGGGGCGCCGCCGGTCCGGGCGACGAGCAGGATGGCGTCGGCGAAGTGCGCGTTGGAGATCCAGGTCTTCTGCCCGTCGATCACGTAGCCGTCGTCGTCGGCGACCGCCCGGCAGGACAGGTTGGCGACGTCGGACCCGGCCTCCGGCTCGGACATGGCGATCGAGTACGACCGGCCGGTCGTGAACCCGCCGAGCACCGTCTTCTTCTGCTCCTCGGAGCCGGAGCGTTCGATCGCGGCGGCCACGATCGCGGAGACCGGGAAACCGCCGACGGGCAGCATCCCGTACCCGATCTGCTCGAGGAAGAGAACGGTGTCGCTCATGCTCTCGATGGCGCCCTCGATCCACCCCAGGTCGGCCATCTGCTGATAGATGCCCTGATGATGAGCGTGACGGCCGCCGTCGGTGAGCGCGTCGCGCTGCTCCCGGGTGCCTGCCTCCCTCTTGGCGAACTCGGCGACAGCCTCGGTGAAAGCGCGCTGCTCATAGGTTAGATCGATTGCCATCTCAACCCCTTATGTATATTCCCGCAGGTAGCACCGGGGGATTGACACCGAACGTAACATATCAAATATCAAATCTGCGGTCGGAGGCACGACGATGGCCACCCTGCGTTCCCTTTCCCCCGCGACAGCCGAGGTGCTGGGGGAGTACGACATAGCCGATGCCAAGACGGTCGACGCGGCCGTCGCCGAGGCCCGGATCGCCGCCGCGTGGTGGGCCGGGCTCGACCCCCACGGCCGCCGCGACCGGTTGCTCGCCTGGAAACGCGCGATCGCGGCCGGCTCCGACGAGCTGGCCGAGCTGATCCGCGCCGAGACCGGCAAACCGCTCGGCGACGCGCTGCTCGAGGTGATGCTCGCGGTCGAGCACCTGGACTGGGCGGCTCGCAACGCCGGCAAGGTGCTGCGCCGGCGCAAGGTGCCGAGCGGGCTGCTCTCCGCCGACCAGACCGCTGCCCTGGAGTACCGGCCGCTCGGCGTGATCGGCGTGATCGGCCCGTGGAACTATCCGGTCTACACCCCGCTCGGCTCGGTCTCCTACGCGCTCGCCGCCGGCAACGCGGTGGTCTTCAAGCCCAGCGAGCACACCCCGGGCGTGGGCGTCTGGCTCGCCGCAGCCTGGGCGCGGGCCGTGCCGGAGCACGCGGTGCTGCAGGTCGTGACGGGTGACGGGACGACCGGCGCGGCGCTCTGCGAGAGCGGCGTCGACAAGATCGCGTTCACCGGCTCGGCGGCCACCGCACGGCTGGTCATGGCCGCCTGCGCGCGGACGCTCACGCCGATCGTGGTCGAGGGCGGCGGCAAGGACGCGATGATCGTCGCCGCCGACGCGGATCTGGACGCGGCCGCCCGGTCAGCCGCCTTCGGTGGCTTCGGCAACGCCGGGCAGACCTGTGCCGGAGTCGAGCGGGTCTATGTGGAGCGTCCCGTCTACCAGGACTTCCTCAAGCGTCTGACCGCGATCACCGGGCAGATCAAGCAGGAGCAGGCGTACGGGCCGATGACCACCCCGGAGCAGCCGGAGATCGTGCGGGCGCACGTGACCGACGCGCTCGCCGCCGGTGGGCGCGCGGTGGTCGGCGGGGTCGAGTCGGTCCGCGAGCCCTACATCTCGCCGGTGCTGCTCGCCGAGGTGCCGGAGGAGAGCGCGGCGGTCACCGAGGAGACGTTCGGGCCGACGCTCGTGGTCAACCCGGTCGCCGACCTGGACGAGGCGATCCGGCTGACCAACAACTCGAAGTACGGCCTGGCCGCCTCGATCTTCTCGAAGGACCAGAAGCGTGCGGCCGGGCTGGCCCGCCGCCTGCGCACCGGCGCTGTCTCGATCAACTCGGTGCTCGGCTTCGCCGGTGTGCCGGCGTTGCCGTTCGGCGGGGTCGGCGACTCCGGGTTCGGCCGGATCCACGGCGCCGACGGTCTCCGCGAGTTCAGCCGGGCGCAGTCCGTGACGTGGCGCCGGTTCGCGCCGCTGATCGACCTGATGCGTCTCGACCGTGACCCGCACGCGCTCGACCGGGCCCGCAAGCTGTTCCGGTTCCGGCACGCCCGTAAGTAGGTGGCTATGCCCAGATGCCGAGCTCGTCGAGGTGCTTGACCAGCAGCTCGGCGCCGTCGGTGAAGTGCCGGGTCATCACGGCCCGGGCGGTCGCGGCGTCGTGCGCGCCGAACGCCGCGAGCAGAGCCTCGTGGTCGTCGCGCATGCCGTCACGCCAGGCCGGGTCGGCGGCGTAGAAGCGGGCCGGCGTGTACCGGGTCGCCACGTGCAGGAACCAGCTCAGCTTCCGGGCCTGCGCCACCAGGTTGATCGACCGGTGGAACTCGAACTCGAGCCGCTCGATGTCGCCGGTGCGGCGGGCCCGGGCGGCGCGGGCGAGCGCCCGATCCGCCAGCGTGATCTCGGTGAGCTGCGGTCCGGTGATCCGCTCGGCGACCCGGGCGGCCAGCTCGCCGGCGATGTTCCCCTGCAACTGGAACAGGTCGATCACGTCCTGTTTGGAGAGCGGGGAGACCACGTACCCTTTGCGGGGTTCGAGTTCGACCATGTCCTCGCCGCGCAGCGTCAGCAGGGCCTCGCGCACCGGGGTGATGCTGACGCCGAGCTGCGCGGCGACCTCTTCGAGCCGGATCCGAGCGCCGGGACGCAGGTCACCGGACATGATCCGGCCGCGCAGGGTGGCAGCGACCTCCTCGGACAATTGGGGCCGCTCAGCAGGAATCGCCACGGCATCACCATATCAAATATCAAATAAGGGGTGTGACATGTCGCGTCGCTACGAGAACGCACACCGTATCGCCGCGCTCGACCCGGAACGCGACCATCTGGAGATCTACCAGATATCGTCCGGCCTCGACTTCCCGTGGGACTACACCCGGGCGCTGGAATTCGCACTGTTCCGCACGTACTGCGTGCCGAGTATCTCCGCGCTGCTCGCCGCGACCGGGGAGTTCCGGGACCGGCCGCAGAAACGCTACGACGACACCGCCCTGCTGATGGCCGAAATGGCGGCGCACGGTTATGACTCGCCGCGCGGCAAGGAGTCGCTGAAAGTCGTCAACCGCGCGCACGGCCGCTATGCGATAAGCAACGACGACATGCTCTACGTGCTCTCCACCTTCATCTACGACCCGATCGACTGGCTCGACCGTTACGGCTGGCGTCCGCTGCACGACAACGAACGGCTCGCCGCGTTCCACTACTACTCCGAAGTCGGCAAGCGGATGGGCATCCGGGAGATCCCGCCGGCGTTCGATGCGTTCAAGGCGTTCAAAGCGGCGTACGAGGAGCAGCACTTCACGTACTCCGACACCAACCGGCAGATCGGCGAACACACCGTCGACCTGTTCGCCGGCTGGTTCCCGCCGGTGCTGCGCCCGGCCGCACGGGTCGGTGTCCGCAGCCTGCTCGACGACCGGATGCTGCGCGCGTTCGGATTCGAACCGGCGCCCCGCTGGCTCACGGCGGTGGCCGAGGCCAGCCTCCGGGCGAAAGCGGCAGGCGAGCGTTTCCTGCCGCCGCGCCGGGTCAGCAGGCTCGCCCATTCGCCGCGCAATCGCACCTACCCCGGATACCCGGACAGCGTGCGCATCTCCGAAATGGGGCCGCCGCCCACTCCGGCCGATTTCCCGGCCGAGCACCTGCGTCGTGGTTGACCGCCCGCGTGGCGATGAGCACCTCGCCGGAACCGCTGCTGAGCCGGGCGTTGAAGGAGGCCGCTCGGCGTGACCCGGGTCCGGGAGAGCACGACGACCCGTACCGGGAAAGGATTTTGATCGCCGCGGCCGAGCAGTTCCGCGCCCGCGGCATCCGGCGGTCCAGCATGGACGATGTGGCCCGGCGAGCCGGGATCTCCCGGATCACGGTGTACCGGCGGTTCGCCACCAAGACCGCCCTTGTCGAGGAATTGCTCCTCGGTGAGCTGCGGGATTACGTCGCCGAGTTCCGCCGGGTGGTGGCCGGGCAGGCCACCGGGGAGGGGCGGCTCGTCGAGGGCTTCGTGGCGTCGCTGCGGGCCGCGCGGGGCAATCGGCTGGTCGCCGGGCTGCTAGCCGCCGATCCGGAGGCGGTCGTCTCGATGCTGACCACCGGGGGCGGGCCGGTGCTCGGCGCGATCCGGGATTTCGTCGCCGGTCAGCTCGGTCACGACCAGCGGGACGGGCTGATCCCGGCGACCGTGGACACCCGATTGGTGGCGGAGGTGGTGGCGCGGCTCGCGCTGAGCTTCCTGATCACCCCGGACAGTCATGTCGATCTTGATGATGACGACCAGGTGCGGTGTTTCACCCGTACCGTGGTGGGGCCTTTGATCGTGGCTCCTCGCTAACTTCGCCCTCGGCTTGCGGTCTTGTTGTGCAGATGGCGCGTGAATTCCGATTAACTTAGTCCCAGATCTTGAGCACCGGTTTGATGGTGCGGCCGGCGACGGCGTCCTGGGCGGCGGTCTCGATCTCGGCGAACGGGTACTCAGTGACGATCTTCTCGAGGGGCAGCCGCATGGCGATCAGTTTCGGGATGAAGGCCGCCGGGTCGGCGTCGCCCTCGATCACGCCGCGGATCCGGATCCCGTTCGTCATCACCGTCATGATGTCGAACTCGGCGCTCCCACCCATGCCGACCAGCGCGAGCGTGCCCCGGCGGCGCAGCGCCGCGATCGCCTGCTGGATCACGCCGCTGCGCCCGGTCGTGTCGATCGCCTGGTGCGCGCCGCCGTTCGTGAGCGCCCGCAGCGCCTTGACCAGGTCCGGGGTGGCCGGATCGAGGGCCTCGGCGGCACCCAGATCCCGGGCCAGCTGCCGCCGGGCGGGGATCGGGTCGACCGCGACGACCGTGCCGCCCTGCGCCGCGGCCGCCATCACCGCGCTCAGGCCGACACCGCCCGCGCCGAAGATGACAAGCGTGTCGGCCGGACCGGTGTCCAGCACGTTGAGCACCGTGCCGGCCCCGGTCTGCACGCCACAGCCGAGCGGCGCGGCCAGGGCGGCCGGGAAGTCCGCCGGGATCTTGACGGTGTTGCTCTCGTGGGCGAGCGCGTACGTCGCGAAGCTGGACTGCCCGAAGAAGTCCCCGAACACCGGGCCGTGCTCCGACGTGATCGCGTCAGGCCGGCCGCCACGCGTGTTCAGATCACTGCGCCGGCAGTACGCCCGATGCCCGTCCCCGCACTCCGGGCATTCCCCGCAGCTGCGGAAACTCAGGCACACCTGATCACCCGGGACGACCGTGGCGACGTCGTCGCCGACCGCCTCGACGATACCGGCGCCCTCGTGCCCGAAGACCATCGGGAGCCGCTTCGGCGACCAGGCGCGCCGCATCGTCAGGTCGGTGTGGCAGATCCCGGCCGCGGTGATCCGGACCAGGATCTCGTCCGGGCGGGGCTTGTCGATGTCCACGTCGTGCAGGGTGAAGGGTCCGCCGGGGGTGGTGACCAGGGCGGCCGTGATCCTCATGCGGCTTCTTTCGTTTCGGCTTCTTTCGCCTCGGACTCTCTCGCTTCGGCCTCTTTCGTGAGGATGAAGTAGTAGTGCCTTCCGTCCTCGGACAGCACGCCCTTGCCGTTCATCACGCCGAGCAGGGTGTTCTCGTCGATCCGCTTGAAGTGGTCGAGGATGGGCCGCCGGTCGTAGATCATCGTGGCGGTCGGCTCCCCGCGGAACTCCACGGTCCAGAGGCTGGCGCCGCCGCGGGACCACTCCTGGTTGGCGTACCGGTTGCCCTCGTCGTCGAGGCAGACGATCGGGGTCACGTCGGTGAGCGAGGTGAACGTCTTGCCGTGCCAGCGGATCGTGGCGAGCTGCCCCTCGAACGGGTGGCCGCTGACGAACTCACTGCCCTGCCAGGAGCCGAGGATGTCCTCGGGCCGGACGGCCGGGAGCGCTGCCCAGAGCTGGTCCAGTTCGTCCGGGGTCGCCTTGCCGCCGTCGGCGCGGATCTCGGCGAAGCGGTCGCGTGGGTTCATTTCGATCGCCCTCCTCGTTGTTGCCAATCAGTAAACGGCATGAGTCAATGGGTCGGTCCCCAGATTGGGAGCGCTCCCAGACCTTCCCCTTTCCCCCGAAGGTGGATCATGAAAAAATCTCTGGCCGCCGCGGTGCTCGCGGCTCTCGCGTCGGTGCTGTTCTTCGTCGCACCGGCCTATGCGGCCACCGGCCTGCACATCAGTGGAACTGACATCGTCGAGGCGAACGGGCAGAAGTTCGTCATGCGCGGCGTCAACCACATGCACACCTGGTATGCGAATCAGACGAACTCGTTCGCCGACATCAAGGCGGCCGGTGCCAACACCGTGCGGGTCGTGTTGAGCGGTGGTCGATGGACGGCGAACAGCGCCGCCGACGTGCAGAACGTGATCAACCTGTGCAAGGCGAACAGGTTGATCTGCGTTCTGGAGAATCACGACACCACCGGGTACGGGGAGGACGCCGCCGCGTACACCCTGGATCAAGCCGTGGACTACTGGATCGGCTTGAAGAGCGTGCTGACCGGTCAAGAGGACTACGTCGTCATCAACATCGGCAACGAGCCGATCGGCAACACCAACCCGGGGCAGTGGACCGCCGCGACTGTCGACGCGGTCAAGAAGATGCGCAGCAACGGCTTCCAGCACCTGTTGATGGTCGACGCGCCGAACTGGGGCCAGGACTGGCAGTACACGATGCGGAACAACGCGCAGACGGTGCTTGACGCCGACGTCCAGCACAACTTGATTCTGTCGATACACATGTATGCGGTGTTCAACACGGCCGCGTCAATTGTTGACTATCTGAATACATTCAAGAACAACGGCTGGCCGCTGATAATCGGCGAGTTCGGCTGGCGTTTCGACTCGTCACAGGTCGACCACGAGACGCTGCTCGCCGAGGCGGCCGCCCGCGATCTCGGATATCTGGGCTGGTCCTGGGCCGGCAACACGGACCCGATCCTGGACATGGCGATCGGCTTTGACCCGGATCAACTGTCGACCTGGGGTGAGCGGATCTTCAACGGCCCGAACGGGATCAAGGCCACCGCCCGCGAGGCCTCGATCTTCGGCGGCGTGCAGCCGTCACCGTCGACCTCCTCGCCGTCGTCGTCTCCCTCGCCCTCGTCGCCGTCTCCTTCGCCCTCGTCCCCTTCGCCCTCGTCGCCTGGCGGTCAGGGGTGCACGGCCACCTACGCGATCACCGGACAGTGGTCGGGCGGTTTCCAGGGCGAGATCAAGGTGACCGCCGGCATCGCCGCGATCAACACCTGGACCGTCACCTGGTCCTTCGCCAACGGCCAGAAGGTCAGCAACGCCTGGAGCGCCGACGTGACATCCAGCGGTACGACCGTGACCGCACGCAACGCCGCCTGGAACGGCAAACTCGCCGCCGGTACCACCACGTCGTTCGGCTTCCTCGGCTCGTGGACCGGCAGCAACACCGTCCCGGCGGTCACCTGCGCCGCTGCCTGATCGCCCCGATCTTGGACGTTTCGTGGCAGGATACCGGCCAGTAACCGGAAGGCTGGTGTCCTGCCATGCGCACCGCGTATCGAACCTGCCCGCTCTGCGAGGCCGCCTGTGGCCTGGAACTCACCGTGACCGACGACGATCAGGTCGTCGCGGCTCGCGGCGACCGGGAGCACGTGTTCAGCCACGGCTTCATCTGCCCGAAAGGCGCCACGTTCGGCCAGCTCAGCAGCGACCCGGACCGCCTGCGCCGCCCCCTCGTGCGCCGCGACGGCCGGCACGTCGAGGTGAGCTGGGACGAGGCGTTCGCCGCGGTCGAGGCCGGCCTGCGGCCGATCATCGAGGGGTACGGGCGCAACGCGCTCGCCGTCTACCTCGGCAACCCGAACGCGCACACGATGGCCGGCGGGCTGTACGTGACACCGCTGCTCAAGGCCACGGGCACCCGTAACGTCTTCTCCGCGAGCACCGTCGACCAGATGCCGAAACACGTCTCCTGCGGCTACCTGTTCGGCAACCCGCTCACGATCCCGGTGCCCGATCTCGATCGCACCGACTTCCTGCTGATCCTCGGCGCCAACCCGTGGGAGTCCAACGGCAGCCTCGCGACGGCTGCCGACTTCCCCGGCCGGCTCAAGGCGATCCAGGCCCGCGGTGGCCGTTTCGTCGTGGTCGACCCGCGCCGCACCCGCACCGCCGAGCACGCCGACGAGCACCTGTTCATCCGGCCCGGCACCGACGCGTACCTGCTCTTCGGCATGGTCCACACACTCTTCGACGAGAACCTGACCGACCTGCGCGACCTGGCCGGACTCGTGACAGGCGTGGAGCAGGTCCGGGAGCTGGCCGCCGACTTCGCCCCGGAGAAGGTGACCGCCGCCTGCGGCGTGCCGGCCGAGCGGATCCGGGACCTGGCACGGCAGCTCGCGGCCGCGGACCGGGCGGCGGTGTACGGCCGGATCGGCACCTGCACCGTCGAATTCGGAACCCTGGCCAGCTGGCTCATCGACGTGCTCAACGTGCTGACCGGCAACCTGGATCGGCCCGGCGGCGTGATGTTCCCGCTCGCGGCCCACCTCTCCGGCAAGCCGGGCAAGCGCACCGGCTTCACGGTCGGGCGGTGGCACAGCCGGGTGCGCGGCTTCCCCGAGGTCAAGGGCGAGCTGCCGATCGCCACCCTGGCCGACGAGATCGAGACGCCGGGGGACGGGCAGGTCCGGGCGCTGCTCACCGTCGCCGGGAACCCGGTGCTGTCCACGCCGAACAGCGGGCGGCTCGGCCGGGCTCTCGGGGGACTCGGCTTCATGGTGAGCGTCGACCCGTACCTGAATGAGACCACCCGCCACGCCGACGTGGTTCTGCCGCCGCTGGACGCGATGCGCAAGGGCCACTACGACTTCGCGTTCCTCGGGTTCGCGGTGCGCAACTTCGCCGCCTATTCGCCGCCGGTGCTCCCGCCCGATCCCGACGGCCTGGACGAGTGCGACATCCTGGCCCGGCTGCTGCGCATCGTCACCGGTCAGGGCGACGGGGACCCGGCCGTCGTCCACGAGTACCTCCTCGACCAGGCGCTCACCCGGACCGGCGTCGCCGCGGCCCGGGAACTGATCGCCGGCGACGGTCCGGCCGAGCGCCTCCTGGACGTGGCGGTGCGCGCGGGGGCGTACGGTGATCAATTCGGCGCACGGCCCGGCGGCCTCACGCTGCAGAACCTCAAGGAGCACCCGCACGGCATCGATCTGGGACCGTTGCAGCCGCGTCTCCCGGACGCTCTGCGGACGCCGAGCGGCATGGTCGAGCTGTGCGCTCCGCCGCTGGCCGCCGAGACGGCACGGCTTCTCGGCGCCCTGGACCGGGACCGTGAGCAGCTCGTCCTGATCGGGCGCCGGCACCTGCGCTCCAACAACAGCTGGATGCACAACGTGCCCGCGCTGGTGAAGGGCCGCGACCGGTGCACGCTGCAGGTCCACCCGTCGGACGCGTCCCGGCTGGAGCTGGTCGACGGAGAGCCGGCGCGGGTGGTGTCGCGGGCGGGGGCGCTGTCGGCGCGGGTCGAGGTCGATGATCGGGTGATGCCGGGCGTGGTGAGCCTGCCGCACGGCTGGGGCCATGATCTGCCCGGCGTGCGGCTGTCGGTGGCCGCCGAGAATCCCGGCGTGAACTCCAACATCCTGACCGACGAGCTGGTGATGGACCCCTTGTCCGGCAACAGCGTCCTCAACGGAATCCCGGTGCAGATCAATCCCATGTGAGTACGGCGGGAGCGGTGCACCCTCCGTGGTCCGGCCTGCGCGCGCTGTTCCCCGTCGTGGTCCCGTGAGCGACGGCAGGCACCACCCAGCCGTAGTCCGTGCAGGTTGTGCGGCCGTTTAGGATGCGCCGGCTACGGCTGAGGGTCGCGAGCCGTCGTTCGTGCAGGTCAAACCGCCCGGATTGCCTGCGCCCGCTCCGGCTCGCGGCCGGGACTCACGGTGTGCCGACGCGGAGGACCTCGCTCAACCGCTGACGACGGCGGATCATGGACTCCACCGGCGGGATCACGAGCGCCACCAGCACGAACGCCCCCGCCACCGCGCCCAGCACGGTCCACGGCAGGGACGGGAGCGGGTCGGCTGACTGCCCGGTCAGCAAGCGCAGCGCCAGCGGACCCAGCGTCACCCACGCGACCAGCACCCCGAGCGCCGGACCGGCGATCGCGGCGAGCACCGCCAGTGGGAGCAACTCGGCGGTGGCGACCGTGCGGGCGTCGCGCGGGCGCAGACCGATCGTGCGCAGACGGGTGAGGGTCTGCCAGCGCTCCGGGGCGGTTGCCGCGGCGCTCAAGGCGAAGCCCAGAACGCCGAGCGCGAGCAGTACCCCCGTCGAAGCCCACGCCAGGTGCCGCAGGCCGGACACCAGGGGTGCGTCCCGGCGTTCCCGAAGCACGTCGGTGCGGGTCACCACGTCGGCGGCTATCCCGGTGGACGCGGCCGCTCGTGCGGCGCCCGGTCCGGTCAGCCAGATCGTGTTCGGGTCGGCGGGCATGCCCGCCGCGGCGAGCGCACCGGCGTCGACCACCACCACGTCGGCCGCGCCGCCGATCGCGGGGGCGGGGCCGACGGCGGTCAGCGGCACAGCGGGGAAGTCCTCACGCAGAAGCTGGAGCTTCATGCCGGGTTGCAGGCTCCCGTCAGCGGACAGCACCAACGCCGGAACCGGCAAAGACGAAATATTCGAAATGTCGCCGGGCGTCCGCGACGATTGCGGCGATGGGGAGGCCGACGGCTGCCCCGACGAAGACGACGGCTGCGGCGACGGAACACCCGCCGTCACCAACGGTCCCAACAACGCCCCGTCCGGAAGCGGCGTATTCCCCACCAATTCCCGGAAGGCCGCGGCATCCACCGCCACGAGCCGCGGCACCGCGGTCACCTCATCGGTGACAACCCGCACCCCATCACTGACCCATCCCGCCGCGACATGCGAAACCCCGTCCTGCCCCGCCACCTTCCCGGCAACATCTCTGGCAGCCCCCTCCACCGCGAGATCGATCCGGGCATCCGCCCCCACACTCCGCCACGAACCGTCCCGTAAGCCTTCGTCCACGGTCCCCGCGACGACCCCGCCGAACACCGCCAGCCCCGCCGCCCCCACGACAGCGACCAGCGGCAACGCCCGCCCACCACCATCCGCCGCCCGGGCCGCCCCGAACACCGCCAGCGGCCTCCGCGACCGCAGCGCCCATCGCAGCACCACCCCGGTCACCGCCGGCATGACCCGCAGCAGGACCAGCGCACCCACCAGCACCCCGAGCGCGGGCGCGGCCGCCGGAAGCGCCACCGCCCCACCCGGCGCCACCCCACGCTGATGAAGTGCGGCGAAGGCACCCGCCGCGACCGCCACCACAGCCAGCTCCCCGGCGATCCGCCGCAACTGAACGGTCCGCACCAGCTGCCGCCGCGCGCTCCGGTTGGCAGGCGCCCGCCGATCACGCGTAGCCCGTCCAGCAGCGACAACCCCGAGCACCGGCGCCGCCAGCACTCCCGCGACGATCACCGGCACGACCCACGGCGAGACCCAGAAGGACGAGACGAGGGTACGGGCGAGGCCCACGCCCGCAGCCGCCGCCACGACCGTCACAGCGGCCGATTCCACGACCAGTTCGAGAGCCAGGACCGGCAGCCCGGCGCCCCGTTGCCGGGCCACGGCCAGCGCGCCGGCACGACGCCGGACGAGCAGGGCCGCGGCCAGCAGCAACACCAGGACGGCGACCGTGAGCACCGCGATGAGCAGCACGGACGCCTGCGCGGTGGCGGCGTCGATCTGAGCGCGGACGTCGCGCAGCACCGCGTCGAGCTGGGTGTTCCACGTCGAGCTGGCGTCGAACGCGCTGGACGACGCGGAGGTGGCCTTGAGCGCGACAGCGGTGGCGGTGATCCGTTCGGCGGACTGCCAGGTCAGCACGTCGGGGTCGGGGCTGAACCAGACCGTGCGCCGCATCTCGTCGGGCTTGAACGCGAGCCGGGCGTCGGGCAGCGAGTCGGCGGAGAGCAGTGCGCCGAACCGGGTGCTGCCGATCCCGTCGGCGCCGGACCGGGGCTCGAGCAGCCAGGGCGCGATGCGCCACGCCGGGTCGGCCGGGTCGGCGGGCCGGTACACGCCGCTGACCAGCACGTCCTTCTTGTCACCGAACTCGTCGGCGAGCGGGATGTGGTCGCCGGGCCGGACGCCGAGCTGGGCGGCGACGGTCTCGGAGAGGCCGATCCCGACGGTCCAGGGCGGACCGTCGAAGTACGGCATCTCGGCGAAGCCCTCGGCGGTCGGGCCGGGTGCCTGACCTGCGGTCCAGGTGACGGCGGGCCCGTCGGCGGCGGACAGGTAGGCGAGCCGCAGGGTCCGCAGCACGCTGCCGTCGGTGATCTTCAGGGTGGGGCTGATCAGGCCGGCGACCGGCGGGAGGAGGGCGCCGCGCAGGTCAGCCCCGAGCTCGCCGAGCGCTCGCTCGCGCAGGGCGGTGACGTCGTCGGCGAGGCGCGGCATCCGGATGCGGCCGTTCTGCCCGTCGTCGGGCTCCTCCCAGCGGGCGGTGGCGGTGACGTCGGCGGTGCTGCCGGCCCGGCGTACCGCGTCCTGCACGGCCTCGTCGGCGGTGGACCGCAGCAGCACCGGCACGGCGCTGGACAGCGCGGCGACGACCGTGACGACGACGGCGGTGAGCAGCAGCGGAACGGCGTCCGCGCGGGCCCGCCCGCGGACGCTGGGCCAGTGCGGAAGGGGCAGCTTCATGAGGCGACTCGCAGGTGGGCGGCGTCGGCGCGGCGGGACTGCACGAGGACCACGGCGGTCACGGCGAGCAGGCACGCGGCCAGCAACGCGAGGAGGAGACCGGCTTGCGCCGGCCAGGGCCAGACCGCAACCACATCGGGTACGGGGGAAGCACCGCTCTCCGACCGGACCAGCAGCGGCGCCACGATCCACGTGGCGAGCGCGCCGACGACCCCGCCGGCCGCCCACAGTGGCAGCAGCACCACCGCGTGCTGGCCGACGAGCGTCCGCCGGATCTCCCGCCGGGTCATCCCGAGCCCGCGCAGCCGGGCGACCTCGAGAGCGCGGTTCTGCAGGTCGCACGTGACGTGCAGGATCACCCCGGCGAGCAGCAGCAACGCGGCGGCGGGGACGAGCAGCCGAAGCACCGCCGGGAACCCGGCCGGCACCGGGCCGCCGGTGAGCCGCGCGGTCTCACCGGCCCGGGTGACGACCTCGCCGAGGTGCAGGCTGCTCAGGTCGGTGCGGACCGGGTCGCCGACCCACCAGGCGTCCACCGGTGACGCGAAGTCGCCGCGGACGGCGAGGGCACGGGACAGGGTGTCCAGGTCGGCGAGCATCGCCGCGCCACCGGGGGCGGACGGCACGGCGGGCACCACGTCGGCGATCGTCACGGGCACGGCGGAGAGGCCGATGGTGAGGTCGAGGCGGCCGCCCGGCCGTACCCCCAAATCGCCGGCGAAGCCGGCCGAGACCGCGACCGGCACCGGTCCGGGATCAGCGAACGCGGTGGCCACGAGCTTGCGGGCGGCTTCCGGCGGACCGCCGAGCAGGACGGTCCCGGTCAGGGTGAGCCCGGTGCCGGTGGAGGCGACGGCCGGGCCGGTGAGCTGCTCCGGTGAGGGCGCCGCGGAGGTGGCGGTCCAGGCGGCGGCCCGCTCGGTTCCGGGGATCGCCAGGGTCACGGCGATGTCGCTGGTGGTCGTCGCGTCCCAGGTGATCGAGTCGCCGGTGACCGGCAGGGCGACCGCGACCACGCGTACCCCCGGAGGTGGAACGCACGCGACCAGCCGGTGCGGCCTGCCGTCCAGCGGGGACTCGCCGCCGGCGCACGTGGTCCGCAGGCCGGTCGCGTCCTCGAAGAGCAGTTCCGGCGTCACGGTGAGCCGGGCGCCGCCGGTCGCCGTGCCGGTCAGGGTGAGCGTGCCGGTGACCGGCAGGCCCGCGGCGGGCGCCGGTGCGGCGATCCGGGCGCCCACATCGGCCCAGGTCCGGCCGTCGTCCAGGCGTCCGCGCAGCAGCGCGCCGGCCCGGGCGGTGTCGACCGCGACCAGCCGGGGCGCGTCGCCGCTGCCACCCAGCCACTGACCGACGGCGACGCCCCGGTCGGTGGCCGGGCTGACGGTTCCGCCGGTGGCGCCGGCGACCGTGGCGCCCTCACCGGCGGCCGGTGGACGGCCGAGCGTCAGCGACAGGTCGGTGCCGACGGCGAGCGTGGCCTGATCCCGCTGCGAGCGTTCCCAGGTGGCGTCGAGCGCGACGCCGAAGGTGCCGGCCGCGCAGGCCAGGGTGACCAGCAGGCCCGCGGCGGTGGCCTGCGGCCGGCGCGCCGCCTCGAACGCGGCGAGGGGCAGCGGCAGGCTGTTCGCCCGGCGGGCCGCCCGGTCGGCGAGCGCCAGCGCGGGCGGGGCCAGGCGCAGCGCCAGGGCCGCGCCCGCGACCAGCAGCAACGTGGGCGCGAGGACCCGCACGGCGTCCGGACCGGCGGAGTCGCCGGCCGGCTGGGCGCGCAGCTGCCACCAGCCCGCCACCCCGAGCGCGACGAGCAGCAGGTCAGCGCCGGACCGGGCCAGCAGGTCACGGCGGGTGCGTTCGGCGGTCGCCGGCGCGGGCCGCAGACCGGCGACCACCATCATCACGGCGAGCACCACCGCGCCGAGGGCCACCGCGAGAACCTGAGCAGCGGTGCCCATCGGCGCGGACGCCAGGCCCGCGCCGGAGAGCGGCGGCAGGTGGGTCAGCGCCGCGTGCAGCAGCGACGACGCCGGGATCGCGATCGCGGCGGCGAGCAGCGCCAGCGCGGCGCCCTCGACCGCGGCGAGCCGGGCCAGCTGCCCCCGCCCGGCGCCGAACGACGACAGCAGGGCGCTCTCGCCGGAGCGCAGATCGGTGGTGAGCCGGCCGGCCAGGGCGAGGGCGACAGCGGTGAGCAGTCCGCCGAGCACCGCCACGGACAGCACCGCGGCGTTCGTGACCTGTTGCTGGTGGCGGGCCGCGGCCAGCACCGACGGCAGCCGGGAGGCGATCCGTTCGATCTGCACCCGATCGCCGAGGTCGCGGGCCAGCCGGCGATCCGCGCCGAGCACGGTCGAGGTGACCGCGTCGAGGTCGGCCAGGCGCGGAGCGGACAGGTCCGGGTACGCGGTGATCTCCAGCCGGTCCAGGGCGGAACCGCCGGTGAGCAGCTCGTCCCAGCCGACCAGGAACGGACCGAACGCCCGGGAGTCGCGCAGCGAGCTGGCGTCCCGGTAGGCGAGGTTGAAGCCGGCGCCACCGAGCGGGTCACGGTCCCAGCCCGATCCGGCGAGCGGTCGCACGATCCCGACCACCGTGACGGCGGTCGGCGGGGCGGGGGCACGGCCCAGTTCGGCACCGAGGCGTACCCGGGTCCCTGGTTGAAGGCCGAGCTGGCGCGCGGTGGTCTCCAGCACCGCGGCCTCGCCCGGTGCGGCCGGCCAGCGCCCGGAGCTGAGCTCGGCGGTGGACGGCAGGTCCTCGACGGCGGAGAGGTATCCGGCGCCCTGCGGCAGGGATCGCAGGACGCTGGAGGCGCGGCCCGTGGTGCGGATCGGGAACGGCGCGAGCGACTCGGTGAGCAGCGCCCGCGTGTCCGCCGCGACCTCGGCCGCGTCCTCGTCGGCGATGGTCACGGTGTACGCGGTCACGGCGGCGTCCGCAGCAGAAGTCCCGGAAGCGGCCACCTCCAGCGCCCGGTCGGCGGTCCGGGTGACGAGCAGCGCGCAGGTCCCGAGCAGGGTGGCGCCGAGCGTCACGACGGCGACCAGGGTGGCGAGGAGCTGCCACTGCGCCCGCGCACGCCGGGTCAGCAGGGTCAGCACTCCACGATCCGCCCGTCGTTGATCCGGATCACCCGGTCGGCGAGCGCCATCATGACCGGATCGTGCGTGGAGACCAGCGCGGTGACGCCCTCGGACTCCACGACGCCGCGCAGCAGCGCCATCACCGACCGGCCGGTCTCCGCGTCGAGCTGGCCGGTCGGCTCGTCGGCGATGAGCAGCCGCGGCGAGCCGGCCAGCGCACGGGCGATCGCGACCCGCTGCTGCTGGCCGCCGGAGAGCTCGCCGGGCCGCTGCCCGGCGTGGTCACCGAGCCCGACCAGGTCGAGCAGCAGGGCCACGCGTTTCTCCCGCTCGGCGGCCGGGGTGCGGGCCAGCCGCAGCGGCGCGCCCACGTTCTCGGCGGCGGAGAGCACCGGGATCAGGCCGAACGTCTGGAACACGTAGGAGACCTTCTCCCGGCGCAGCAGCGACAGGCCGTCCTCGTCGAGCGCCGTCACCTCGGTGCCGTCCACGTGCACCTGGCCGGCGTCCGGGCGGTCCAGGCCGCCGATCACGTTGAGCAGGGTGGTCTTGCCGGAACCCGAGCGGCCGACGAGGGCGGCCATGGTGCCGGGCTCGACGTCGAACGAGACGTCCTTGAGGGCGTGGACCGCAGTCGCTCCGGAGCCGAAGGTGCGGTCGATGTTCCGTACTCTAAGCATCTTTTTCTGCCGGTGACATCGTGATGTGGTCGGCCTCGAGAGCGAGGCGGACGCGTTTGGTCAGGGCCAGGGCCTCGCGGTACTCACGGGGGATCTGCACGCGGCCGGCCCGGTCCATCACCGCGTACTCCTCGGCGATCACGTGCGTGTCGCCGTTCTCCGCGGTGGCGGTGCGCCGCAGCACCTCGGAGCTGGTCCGGCCGTCCCGGATCGCGACCGTCCGCTCCACCTGCCCGCTCACCGCCGGATCGTGGGTGACCACCACGACGGTGACGCCGAGCTCGCGGTTGACCTGCCGCAACGCCTCGAAGACCTGAGCCGAGGTGGTGGTGTCCAGTTCGCCGGTCGGCTCGTCGGCGAGCAGCACCCGCGGCCGGTTGGCGAGCGCCACCGCGATGGCCACCCGCTGCTGCTGCCCGCCGGACATCTGCGCCGGACGCCGGTCCGCGCAGTCGGTGATACCCAGCGTCTCCAGCAGTTCACCGGCGCGTTCGCGCCGGGCCCGCTTCGGCGTTCCGGCGGCGGCCATCGGAAGGTCGATCACCTGACGAGCCGACAGGTACGGGACCAGGTTGCTCGCCGTCTGCTGCCGGACGAACCCGACCGTCTGCCGTCGATAGCGCACCCGGTCGGCGCGGGACATCGCCAGCAGATCCCACTCGTCGACGTGCGCCCGGCCGGCGGTCGGCGCGTCGATGCCGGCGAGGATGGAGAGCAGCGTGGACTTGCCGGAGCCGGACGCGCCGACCACGGCGATCATCTCGCCGGCGTCGACCGACAGATCGAGACCTTGTAAGGCCTGCACCTCGATCGAGCCGGTCTGATAGATCCGGACCAGACTCTCGCAGAGGATCAAAGACATGGTTCCCCCGTACGGGATCTTGAGCCTGCCTTTCCTACTCCTCCGACTGTGACTTGTAAACATGTCCGGTCGCTCGCCGCGTCTTTCATGGTGAGGGGGAATTCATGCGAAGCGGCTTCGAGGAATTCGTGACGGCACGTGGCGACGCGTTGCGCCGGTTCGCCTATCTGCTCTGCGGCGACCGGCATCACGGCGAGGATCTCGTGCAGGAGGTGCTGGTCAAGGCGTACCGGAGATGGTCCCGCATCGAGGCGGACCAGCCCGATCGCTATCTGCGCACCGCCCTGGTGCGGTCCCACGTGAGCTGGCTGCGGCAGATGTCCAACCGGGAGCGACCCGGCGCGGTCGCCGAGGAGAGACCGATCCCCGGCGATCTCGCCGCCGAGCAGGCGCTGCGCGACGACCTGTGGACGCGGCTCGGCCTGCTGAGCCGGACCCAGCGGGCGGTTCTGGTGCTGCGCTACTACGAGGACCTCGACGACAAGCAGATCGCCGAGGTGTTGCGCTGTTCGCCGGTCACGGTCCGGGTCCACGCCGGGCGTGGCCTGGCGAGGCTGCGAGCCGAGCTGACCGCCGAGAGAGCCGGTCCGGCCACCGAGAAGAAGGAGGGAGCACCGTCATGAGCCTGGAGGACGACCTGAGGGTCACGCTGCGCGACCACGCCGCGGAGACCGTGCCCCAGCCCGACCTGTGGCACAACGTGAGCGCCGGTGTGCGCCGGGACCGGCGTCGCCGGGTGGCGCTGGCCGGTGGGGCGGCGGCCGTGGCGCTCACCGCCGTCGCGTCCGTGCCGGTGATCCTGGCGAACCGTGCCGACCGCGCCATGCCCACCCCGCCGGCCACCGCGCCGACCGCGCCCACTGGTTCGCCGGCTGTCGACTGGGCCTGGCCGTCGTGGCCCGAGCCGGCCTTCCCGCGCAAGCCGGGCTGGCTGCCGCCCGGTGTCGGCGAGCCGTCCGTGACGGTGATGGGCGCGAACGTGCTGCTGCACTACGAGCGGGGCTCGTCGATCCTGGAGGCGGAGATCGGCCCGATCGTGCCCTCGTGGGAGACCGAGGGCGAGGAGGACCACGACGCCGACGTCGGCGGGCGGGAGGCGACCGTGCGGACCGCCTCGATCTACGACGGCTCGCAGGCGGGGGAGCAGTTCGTCGGGGTGCGCTGGCGGACGGCCGACGGCGACTGGGCGCAGGTGCTCAGCTGGGGCGAGCGTGACGAGCAGGAGGTGCTGAAATTCGCCCGCCATCTCGGCGCGGGCAGCGTGCCGGCCGGTCCGGCACCGGTGACGCTCGCGGTGGTGCCGCCCGGGCTGACCCTGCAGCACCAGAGCGCCGTGCCGGATCAGGGTGGGGTGAGTCAGGGCGGGGCGAGCCTGTGCGTGGCGACACCGGAGACGGTGGCCGCGGAGCGGCAGCCCACCGGGCTCTGCGCCGACGTCGTCGAGGAGCCGTTCGAGCCGACCGAGGAGGCCGGTCCCGAGCTGCTGACGGTCGGCGGGCGGCCGGCGGCGTTCTATCCGGAGGGCGGCCGGCTCGAGATCGATCGGGGCGGTGGCAAGGTGCTGGCGATCAGCTGGGATCCCGAGCAGCTGCCGCTGACCCGCGCCGAGGCGATCCGCTTCGCCGAGGGGGTGCAGATCGCCTGAGGCGAGCGGTGCACGTGGCCTGGGAGCCGGAGGCACGTGGGTCGGCCAGGGGGTCACCCTGGGGCGAGACCGGTGCCCGGCGAGCCAGTCTCTAGGACAGATGCCGCCGGGCATCGGGACAGTGAGAGGAACAGGGCGATGGTGGACTACAAGCTCGAGATCGTGGTGCTGCCGGTGTCGGACGTCGACCGGGCCAAGGAGTTCTACGGCCGGCTCGGCTTCCGGGAGGATGTGGACTTCGCCGGTCCGGAGGGCTTCCGGGTCGTGCACTTCACCCCGCCCGGCTCGTCCGCCTCGATCATCATCGGGTCGGGGATCACCGACGAGGCGCCCGGCTCGTCGAAAGGCGTGCACCTGGTCGTCGACGACATCGAGGCGGCCCGCAAGGACCTGATCGCCAAGGGCGTCGAGGTCAGCGAGATCTTCCACGACGCGGGTGGGGTGTTCCACCACGCCGGCGCCACGGCGCGGGTCGCCGGCCCGCACCCGGACCGGCAGTCCTACGGCTCGTTCCTGGCGTTGCGCGACCCGGACGGCAACGAGTTCGTCCTGCAGGAGGTCACCGTTCGCAGGGCGGGCCGGATCAATCACGTGGTCTACGGCTCGGTCGCCGAGGTCGAGCAGGCCCTGCGGGACGCCGCGGCCGCGCACGGTAAGCACGAGGCCGAGGATCTCGGTGGCAAGGTCGACGAGAACTGGCCGGCGTGGTACGCCGCCTACATGGCGAAGGCCGCCGGTCTCGGCGCCTGATCGACCGCAGGAGCGCACCGGGATGTCGGCAGGAGGAACGATGGGGGCCATGCGAACTTTCGATGTGGTGGTGATCGGTGCGGGGCCGGGCGGCGAGGTCGCGGCCGGATACCTGGCCCAGGCCGGTCTCAACGTGGCGATCGTGGAGGCGGACAAGGTGGGCGGGGAGTGCTCGTTCTACGCCTGCATCCCGTCCAAGGCCCTGCTCCGGCCCGGTGAGCTCGCTGCACAGGCGAACCGTACGCCCGGCGTGGTGGGCGCGAGACTGGACGTCCCGGCGGTCCTCGCCTACCGCGACGAGCTGATCGGGCATCTCGACGACGCGGGCCAGGTGCCCTGGCTGGAGGAGCGCGGCATCGAGCTGGTCCGGGGCCACGGCCGCCTGATCGGCGAGCGCCGCGTCGCGGTCACCCCGCCAGCCGGCGCGGTCACCCCGCCAGCCGTCGCGGTCACCCAGTCGGCCGTCGCGGTCACCCAGTCGGCCGTCGCGGTCACCCCGCCGGCCGGCGCCTCGCACGACGGCGCGGGGGAGGAGGTCCTGGAGGCTCGGCGGGCGGTGATCCTGGCCGGCGGCACGCGGGCCGCGCTGCCGGCGATCGACGGGCTCGCCGAGGCGAAACCGTGGACCAACCGGGAAGCGGTCACCGCGCAGGAGATCCCGGAGTCGCTGGTCATCATCGGGGCGGGCGTGGTGGGCGTGGAGATGGCGCAGGCCTACACGTCACTCGGCTCCCGGGTGACGCTGATCGGGCGGGTGCTGCCGCGCGAGGAGGTTTTCGCCGGCGAGCAGGTCAGCGCGTCTCTGCGGGATCAGGGTGCGGACGTGCGGGCGGGGGTGCGGGCGGTAGCGGTCAGCCGTACCGGGAAGGAAGTGATCGTCACGCTCAGCGATGGCGCGACGGTGAGCGCGAGTGAGGTCCTGGTCGCGGCCGGCCGGACCCCGCAGAGCGCCGGCCTGGGGCTGGAGGAGCTCGGGATCGCCGCGCGGGGCGCGATCGGTGTGGACGAGCGGATGCGGGTGCCGGGGGCGGACTGGCTCTACGCGATCGGCGACCTGAACGGGCGGGCGCTCTTCACCCACATGGCGAAATATCAGGCGCGGATCGCCGCCTCCGACGTCCTCGGTGACGATCTGGCCGTCGACCATCTCGCCGACGGTCCCGGCGCACCGCGCGTGATCTTCACGGAACCGCAGGTGGCGGCGGTGGGGGTCCCCTCGACGGCGACCTCGCACCGGACGCGGGTGATCGACGTGCCGACGGACGGCAACGCGGGCGGGGCGTTCGCGGGTGGCATCGGCGGGACCGCCCGATTCGTGATCGACGTGGATCGGGACGTGCTGGCCGGGGTGACGATCACCGGGGCGGACGTGGCGGACTTCCTGCAGGCGGCCACCATCGCGATCGTCGGTGAGGTGCCGATCCGGCGGTTGCGGCACGCGGTTCCGGCGTTCCCGACCCGCAGTGAGATCTGGCTGAAGTTCTTCGACGCGCTGGCCGCCGAGGAAACGTCGGGACGGCGCTAAGGTGGATGGCATGGAAGGTGACCTCGACATCTCCGGGTAGATGACCCGACGCGGCCGCCGAGTGCGCGCGGCCCCCTTTGTCGTACCCATCACCTGATCTCTTTCCGAGGGCCTTTCCATGTCTGACGCATTCGTCGTGTGCTCCCACCTGTCCTTTTCCTGGCCGGACGACACCCCGGTCTTCCAGGATCTGTCCTTCTCCGTGCCCGGCGGGCGTACCGGCCTGGTGGCCGCTAACGGCGCCGGCAAGTCCACGCTGCTCAAGCTGATCGCCGGGCAACTGCGCCCGGCAGCCGGCAGCGTCTCGGTTCGTGGCGTACTCGGCTATCTGCCGCAGCACCTGCCGTTCGCGGGTGACCAGACCGTCGCCCAGGTGCTCGGCGCGGACCGGATCCTGGCCGCGCTGCACGCCATCGAGGGCGGCGACGCGAGCGAGGAACACTTCACCACCATCGGCAACGACTGGGACATCGAGGAACGCAGCCGGGCCGAGCTCGACCGGCTCGGCCTCGGTGACGTCGCGCTGGACCGGCGGCTCGGCACCCTCAGCGGCGGCCAGGTGGTCTCCCTCGGTCTCGCCGCCCAGCTGCTGAAACGGCCCGACGTGCTGCTGCTCGACGAGCCGACCAACAACCTGGACTCCGAGGCACGGGACCGGCTCACCGCGGTGCTGCGCTCGTGGGGCGGCTGCCTGCTGCTGGTCAGCCACGACCGGGCGCTGCTCGACGAGGTGGACCGGATCGCCGCTCTCGACGCCGGGGAGATCCGCTGGTACGGCGGGACGTACAGCGAGTACGAGCAGGCGCTGGACGCCGGACGCGAGGTCGCCGAACGGCAGGTCCGCAACGCCGAGCAGGACCTCAAGCGGCAGAAACGCGAGATGCAGCAGGCTCGGGAGCGTGCCGCCAAGCGGGCCTCCACGGCGTCCCGCAACCTCGCCGACGCCGGCCTCGCCCGGATCGTCGCCGGTGGGCTCAAACGCGACGCGCAGGTCTCCGCGGCCAAGACCAACGACGTGCACGCGTCCCGGGTCGCCGAGGCGCAGGCCCGTGCCGACGCGGCCGGTCGCGCCGCCCGGCAGGACGACCGGATCGCGATCGAGCTGCCGGGGACGAACCTGCCGGTCGGGCGCACGATCTTCTCCGGCGAGCGGTTGCAGGCTTCCTACCGGGGCCGGACCATCTTCTCCGACGTCGACCTGCACATCCGCGGGCCGGAGCGGATCGCGCTGACCGGCCCGAACGGCGCCGGCAAGTCGACGCTGCTGCGCCTGATCAAGGACGGTCCGCGGACCGCGTACCTGTCGCAGCGGCTCGACCTGCTCGACGAGGACCGGACGATCGCTGCGAATCTCGCGGCGTTCGCGCCGAACCTGCCCGACGCGGAACGGATGAACCTGCTGGCCCGTTTCCTGTTCCGGGGCGCCCGCGCCCACCTGCCGGTCCGGGTGCTCTCCGGCGGCGAGCGGCTGCGAGCCACGCTGGCCTGCATCCTCTACGCCGAACCGGCGCCGCAGTTGCTGCTGCTCGACGAGCCGACCAACAACCTCGACCTGGTCAGCGTCGGTCAGCTGGAGGCGGCGCTCACGGCGTACCAGGGGGCCTTCGTGGTGGTCAGCCATGACGACCGGTTCCTCGCGGAAATCGGGGTGAGCCGCTGGCTGCGGCTCGCGGACGGTCGCCTGACCGAGGGACAGCCCGTGTAACCTCCGACCACGTGCACGCGGAAAACGAGCTGCGGGGGCGGCGCCGGGAGCGGGAGACGCTCGACCGGTTGCTGCGGGACGTACGAGCCGGACACAGCCGCGTGCTGGTGCTCCGCGGTGAGGCCGGCGCGGGCAAGACCGCGCTGCTGGACTACCTGGCCGGGCGGCCGTCGGCCGGTCGGGTCGTTCGGGCCGCCGGGGTCGAGCCGGAGACGGAGCTGGCCTACTCGGCGCTCCAGCAACTCTGTGCCCCGCTGCTGGAGCACCTCGACCGGCTGCCGGAACCGCAGCGCGCGGCGCTCGCCACCGCGTTCGGGCTCAGCGCCGGCCAGCCGCCGGAGGCCCTGATCGTCGGGCTCGCGGTGCTCGGCCTCCTCGCCGAGGCGGCGTCCGAGCGTCCGCTGGTCGTGGTGGTCGACGACGCGCAGTGGCTGGACCGGATGTCCGAGGTGATCCTCACGTTCGTGGCCCGCCGGCTCGACGCCGAGTCGGTCGCGCTGGTCCTCGCGGCCCGCCCGGCCGACGGGCAGCTGTTCACCGGATTGCCGGAGCTGCAGGTCGACGGGCTGCCCGACGCGGACGCCCGGGCGCTGCTCGACGCGGTGCTGCCCGGTCTCGTCGACACCCAGGTGCGTGACCGGATCATCGCGGAGACCCGGGGCAACCCGCTGGCCCTGCTGGAACTGCCTCGCGAGTTGTCCGCCGCAGAGCTGACGTTCGGGTTCGGCGGCTCCTCCTCGTCGCTGGTGTCCCGGGTGGAGAAAAGCTTCGGACGCCGGATCGCCGCGCTGCCGGACGACACCCGGCGGCTGCTGCTGACCGCCGCGGTCGAGCCGGTCGGCAACGTGGTGCTGCTCTGGCGCGCGCTCGACCGGCTCGGTGTCGGGCCCGGTGCGGCCGAACCCGCCGAGGCGGCCGGGCTGATCGAACTCGGTGCGCGGGCCCGGTTCCGGCACCCGCTGGTGCGCTCGGCCGCCTGGCGGGCCGCCGATCCGGCCGACCTGCGGGCCGTGCACCAGGCTCTCGCCGACGTGACCGACGCTGATCAGGAACCGGATCGGCACGCATGGCATCGGGCGCACGCCACCGCCGGCCCGGACGCGGATGTCGCCGCCGAGCTGGAACGCTCCGCGAGCCGGGCTCTCGCGCGCGGTGGCCGGGCCGCGGCGGCGTCCTTCCTGGAACGGGCCGCGCAGCTCACCCTCGATCCGGTGGCGCGGTCCGCCCGTACCCTCGCCGCCGCGCAGGCCCGATTCGCGTCCGGGGCCTTCGCCCAGGTGGGCGCGCTGCTCGCCGCCGCCGAACTGGGGCCGCTCGACCCGATGCAGCAGGCCACGGCCGAACGGCTGCGGGCCCGTGTCGCGTTCGCCCAGCACACCGGCAGCGCCGCGATCCCGCCGCTGCTCGACGCCGCCGCGCGGCTGACCGCATGGGATCCGGCCGCGGCCCGGGAGACCTACCTGACCGCGATCGGTGCGGCCGTCAACGCCGGCCGGCTCGGCGGGGACGCACTGCCTCGAGCGGTCGCGGCGGCGACAGGTGTTCCGGCCGGCGACGAACCGGCCGGCCGGCTGCTCAGCGGCCTGATCACCTGGCATCGTGACGGCATCGCCGAAGCCGCGCCGCTGCTGATCCGGGCCGCCGGCGCCATCGGGGAGGACCGCGACCTCGACCTGCTCTGGCTCACCGGCATGGTGGTCAACGAGATCTGGGACGACGCCGCGTTCCTGGACCGGACCGAGCGGGCGATCAGCCGGGCGCGGGCCGAGGGAACCTTGTCGCTGCTGCCCACCGCGCTGACCTTCCGGGCGACCGCGCTCACCTACGCCGGCCGGTTCGCCGACGCGGCCGGGCTGCTCGATGAGGCGGGCGCGCTCGCGCAGGCCACCGGGCCGTCACCGCATCCGGCCACCGCGGTGATCCTGGCGGCGCATCGGGGTCGCGCCGAGCCGGCTCTCGAGCTGATCGGCGCGCTCACCGCGGATGCCCGGGCCGGGGGCGCCGGGTGGCTGCTCGGGGTCGCCGAGTACAGCCGGGCGGTGCTGCACAACGGGCTGGGTAACTATCCGGAGGCGCTCGCGGCGGCACGGGTGGCGACCGAGTTCGACGACTTCGCCGTCACGCAGTGGGCGCTGCTCGAGATGGTGGAGGCGGCGGCCCGTACCGGGGAAGAAGGTCTTGCCGCGCAGGCCAGGGACCGGCTCGCCGCGCGCACGGGGGCGGTCAGCACGCCGTGGGCGCGTGGCACCCAGGCCTTGGCGGACGCGCTCACGTCCGGTTCCGAACAGCACTACCGGGACGCCGTGGACGCGCTCGCCGCGACCCGCCTCACCGTGCAGGAGGCTCGGGCGCGGCTGCTCTACGGCGAATGGCTGCGGCGTGAGAACCGGCGCGGCGACGCGCGCGACCAGCTGCGCGCGGCGCATGAGACATTGACGGCCATCGGCGCGGACGGCTTCGCCGACCGCGCCGGCCGGGAGCTTCTGGCGACGGGTGAGACGGTGCGCCGGCGGATTGCCGGGGTACGCGAGGAACTGACCGCCCAGGAGACCCAGATCGCGCGGCTGGCCGCGGCCGGCCGGACGAACCCGGAGATCGGGTCGGCCCTGTTCCTGAGCCCGCGAACGGTCGAGTGGCACCTGCGCAAGATCTTCGCGAAGCTCGGCGTCACGTCCCGCCGCGAATTGACCGCCTCGTAACGACGCTGTCCCCGTTCGGGGATCCTTCGACGACCCGCACCGGGCAGGGGGCGTGCCGCGCCACCCGGCGGCTGACCGAGCCGAAGATCAAACCGGCGAGCCGGTTGCGGCGGTGGGTGCCGACCACCAGCAGTTCGGCGCGCTCGGCGGCGGCGAGCAGTCGGGCGGCCGGACGCCCGACGAGCGTGAGCGGCTCGGCCTCGACCTCCGGGGCGGCGTCGTGCGCGGTGGCGACTCCGGCGGCGGCCACGATGTCGGCGAGCTCGCGGGCCAGCGCGAAGTTGTTCCCGGCGAACTCGGCCAGGGCCGAGGTGCCGCCGTCCCAGTCGAGGACGTGGACGACCTGCAGTGTCAGGTCGCGGCGGACGGCTTCCCGGGCGGCCCACCGGACCGCTTCGTTGCCGGAAGCGGCGCCGTCCGTGCCGACGACGATGGTCGGGGTTCGCATGACTCCTCCTCTGCGGTCTCCCTCATCGTCGTGCGGTCCGGGTCCCGCGGAGCAGAGGACAAAGTCCTCAGCTTTCCGAGGACGGCCCGGACCGGCACCCGGTGCAGCGTCTCCGGCCTGGTCAGCACGTCGATGTCCCGGCCCGCCCGCAGGTCCGCGAGCGGGCGCAGCACCAGCCGCGGATCGGGCACGCTGGTGTATCCGGGCAGCAGCGCCAGCCCGGCGCCGGCCGCGACCATCGCGGCGGCCACGGTGAACTCGTTGATCCGGTGCACGATGGTCAGCGGCCGACCGGCCAGCGCCGCGATCGCGGTGAGCACACCGTGCAGCGGGAAGCCGTCGTGCACGCTGATCCACGGTTCGCCGCCCACGTCGGCAGCGGTCACGCGGGGCCGGCCGGCGAGCGGATGGGCGGCCGGCAGCGCCACGTACAGCGGCTCGTGGACCAGCGGCACCACCGTCACCCGGTCGGCCGGCCAGGGCGGGCTGGACGGCAGCCGGTGCGCGATCACCAGGTCGTAATCGGCCACCAGCGCCGGGAAGTCGGCGTGCGCGACGTCCTCGTCCGAGCAGCGGACGTTCAGGTCCGCGGCGATCAGCGCGGGGAACCAGGCGAGGGCCGCGCTGTGGAACGCCGCGACGCTCACCGGCACGGCCGGATCCTCCAGGTACGCGTCCACGACCCGGTCGGCCCGATCCAGCGCGCTCCAGATCTCCACGGCCGCGGTGGCGAGGGCCCGCCCCGCGCCGGTCAGCACGAGGCGGCGGCCGCGGCGTTCGGTCAGCGGCACCCGCGCGGATCGCTGCAGGACCTTGAGCTGCTGGGACACCGCTGACGGAGTGATGTGCAGGGCCTCGGCGACGGCGGCCACGCTGCCGCGGTCACCGAGCTCGCGCAGCAGGCGCAGGTGGTGCAGATCCATTAGGCATGACTACACCATCCGTTGAGAATGTGCCCCTTGGTCTTCATCGTCATGTGCCGCACGCTGCCAGGTGTGCTGATCGACCTCCCGCTCCTGGCCGTCGCGGTCGTCTGGGGCAGCAGTTACCTGACCGCCAAGGGCCTGACCGTGGCCGGTGGGGTGCTGAGCCTGCTCGCCCTGCGTTACCTGATCTCCGCGCTCGCCATGCTGCCGGTGCTCGCGGTCCGACGCCCGCGCCGGCCGAACCGGCCGGAGATCGCGGTGGGCGTGCTTCTGGGACTCACGCAAGCTTCGGTTCTTGCCCTGGAGACGTACGGGGTGGCGCACACCTCCGCCACCAACGCCGGTGTGCTGATCAGCCTGACGATCCTGCTCACGCCCATGCTCGAAGGCGTCGTCAGCCGCCGCTGGCTGCCACCGGCGTTCTTCCTCGCGGCGGCGGTGGCCGTCGGGGGAGTGGTGCTGCTGGTCGCCGGCCCGGGACTGCGCGCTCCGTCGGCCGGCGACGCGTTGATCCTGGCCGCGGCGGTGGTGCGGGCGGGGCACGTGACGCTCTCCGGGCATCTCGCCCGTGGCCGCGACTACGACACCGTCACGCTGACCACGGTGCAGACGGTCGTCGGGGCGGTGCTGTTCACGGTGGCGGCCGGGCCTGCTCTGGGGACGGCTGTCCACGCGTACCGGGGAAGTGATTGGTGGGGTGTGGTTTTTCTTGCGCTCGGATGCAGCGTCTTTGCGTTCCTCGTGCAGCTGTGGGCCATCCGGCGCACCTCGGCGGCTCGCGCGTCGCTGCTGCTCGGCACCGAGCCGGTGTGGGCGGTCCTGATCGGGGTGGGACTGGGCGGCGAGCGGCTCGGCCCGATCGTGCTGGCCGGAATCGTGCTGGTGCTCGCCGGAACCTGGGCGGGTCAGCGGGTGGAGGCAAACGTGCGCCGCGAGCAGCCGGAAACGATAGGTTCACCGAGGTGGCGACCTCGCGTCCGGGAGCAGACGACGGGCATTTAGTGCCGCGTGGCGCCGGTCCGGTGCCCGAAGTGCTTCATGAGCACATGACCGATCTAGATCATTTCCTGATGGTCTATCGGTTCGGGCTCGCGGAGATCAGGACGAAGCTGGAGATCCTGGCGGAGGAGCTGGCGCATCGGGGGACCGGCAACCCGATCGAGCACATCCGGCCCCGGCTCAAGACGCCGACGAGCATCGCCGCGAAAGCACAGCGCATCGGCTGCCCGCTCACGTACGCGGACTTGCGTCAGCGGATCCGCGACATCGCCGGCATCCGGGTGGTGTGCGGGTTCGTCTCGGACGTCTACACGGTCGCCGAGATGCTGACCCGGCAGCCGGATGTGGATCTCACGCAGACCAAGGACTACATCGCGAAGCCGAAGCCGAACGGGTACCGCAGCCTGCATCTGCTCGTGGAGATCCCGGTCTTCATGTCGGAGCGCGTGGTGTCGGTGCCGGTCGAGGTGCAGCTGCGGACCGTGGCCATGGACTTCTGGGCCAGTCTCGAGCACAAGATCTATTACAAGCACAGCCCGCAGGTGCCGGCGCGGCTGCGGGACGAGCTGACCGCGGCGGCCGAGGACGCGGCGCGGCTCGACGAGCGGATGGAACGCCTGCATCGGGAGATCCATGGGCCTCAGTCATCTCCGCGTCACACGTCTGCAAGTTGATTCACACCTTGCAAGTCCTTGCAATTCGACGGATTCACTTTAGGCTATGCGTGCCTTTGAGGTTCGTTTGAGATTCCTCGGGCGACAAATCCGCATTCGTGGTTCAGGAGTGCTATGCGTCTGATCAGCAAGTTCTTGCTCGCGATGCTCGTCGGCCTCGCCGGCGTGCTCGCCGTGACCACCCCGGCCAGCGCCTCACCGCCTCCGCCGACCCAGCTCGGCGGACTCGACATCGGCGCCTACTGCCGTTCCATCGGGTACGCCGATGCGGCGCTCACCGGCACGACCGCGTACGACTGGCACTGCGTCGCCGGCGGACGACAGGGTGACCTGGCGTTCGACGCGGCCTGCCGCTGGCAGTACGGCAACGAGCACGTGGTCGACCGGATCGACGACTTCTACGACCCGACGTCGGTGTCGTGCTGGGCGGTGCAGCCGGACGTGGTCACGCCGGACTTCGAGAAGTACTGCACCGGCAAGGGGTACAGCGGGTCCGCACTGCTCGGGACGACGGTCTACGACTGGCACTGTGTGCGGTACGGCCGGGCCGGGCCGACCTACTACGACATCGATGTGCCGGCTGCCTGTGCCGAGCTGACCCATGGGTATGCGCGGTTGGACCGTTTCGCGAACTTCTACGACGCCACGACGTGGCAGTGCCGGGTCTGATCTTCTGATCCCTCCGGTGGCCGGCCGGTCCCGCGGGGCCGGCCGGCTCACATCCGGGAATGAACCATCGCCAGCAGTAGTTGACGTGTCCATCACCTTGATTGACATATCAATTACCTGGAGGCAGTGATGATTCTCGGACTCGACACCTTCGGCGACGTGCCGCAGGACGACTCCGGCGCGCTCGTCACCCACGCCGCCGCGATCCGGCAGGTCGTCGACGAGGCGGTCCTCGCCGACGAACTCGGCGTGGACGCGATAGCCCTCGGCGAACACCACCGGCCGGAATACTCGATCTCCACGCCGGAGACCGTCCTCGCCGGCATCGCCGCCCGCACCTCGCGGATCACACTCGCCTCCGGCGTGACGGTGCTCAGCTCCGACGACCCGGTGCGCGTCTTCCAGCGCTTCGCCACCGTCGACGCGATCTCCGGCGGCCGCGCCGAAGTGATCCTCGGCCGCGGTTCGTTCACCGAGTCGTTCCCGCTGTTCGGCTACGACATGAGCCAGTACGAAGTCCTCTTCGAGGAGAAACTCGACCTGTTCGTCAAGCTCCTGGACGAGCAGCCGGTGACCTGGAACGGTCAGACCCGTCCGGCGCTGGTGGACGCCGACGTGTTCCCCAAGACCGAATCCGGCCGGCTCTCCACGTGGGTGGGCGTCGGCGGCTCACCCCAGTCGGTGGTCCGCACCGCCCGGCACGGACTGCCGCTCATGCTCGCGATCATCGGCGGGCAGCCGGAGCGGTTCGCGCCGTACATCGACCTGTACCAGCGTGCCGCCGAGCAGCTCGGCACCGTCGCGCATCCGGTCGGCATGCACTCGCCGGGCTTCATCGCCGACACCGACGAGCAGGCCAAGGAGATCTTCTACCCGCACTACAAGGTGCAGCGGGACCGGATCGGCGCGCTGCGCGGATGGCCGCCGCTGCGCAAAGCCGAGTTCGACGCCGAGGTCGAGCACGGATCGCTCTACATCGGCTCCCCGGAAACCGTCGCCCGCAAGATTGCGCGGGGTGCGGGTGCGCTCGGCGTCGGACGCTTTGATCTCATCTACACCGCGGGAGCGCAGCCGGCCAGTGCCCGGATGCGCGCGGTGGAATTGTTCGGCGCGAAGGTCGCTCCGATGGTGCGGGAGATGATGGCGTAATGGCCACGATAGGCATTCTCGGTGCGGGAAAACTCGGCACCGTGCTGGCGCGGCTGGCCGTGGCCGCCGGCTATGACGTGCTGGTGGCCGGATCCGGCGATCCGGCGAAGATTCGCCTGATCGTCGAGGTGCTGATCCCGGGCGCGCGCGCCGTTTCCGCCGTCGAGGCGGCGGCCGGGGCGGACATCGTGGTGCTCGCCCTGCCGCTCGGGAAATACCAGTCGGTGCCGGTTGCGGAACTGCGCGGAAAACTGGTCGTGGACGCGATGAACTACTGGTGGGAGGTCGACGGGATCCGCGACGATCTGGGATCCTCCAGCGAGCTGGTGCAGGCGTTCCTGCCGGAATCCCGGGTGGTCAAGGGGTTCAACCACATGGGCTATCACGATCTCGAGGCGGAGGCGCGTCCGGCGGGCTCGCCCGGTCGCAAAGCCATCGCCATCGCGGGGGATTCGGCGGACGACCTCGCCGCTACCGCGGCATTGGTCGATTCCCTCGGTTTCGACGCGGTGATTGCCGGGTCTCTTCCCTCGGGGGTACGCATGGAGCCCGGCACCGAGTTGTTCGGCGCCAACGTGACCGCTCCTGAGGTGGAGTCGCTGCTCGCCCGGGTGTCGTAAAGGGGTGGGAGCTAAAGCTGGGGGCTGCGGGGCACACGGGTGTGGGCGGCTGCCGCGCCTGCGGTGATCTGCAGTAGGGCGAATGCTGCCACCAGGAACAGGGACGCCGTCCAGTTGCCCGTCTGTTCGGCCAGGAGGCCGGCCAGGAAGGGGCCCGAGGCTGCCAGGAGGTAGCCGAGTGACTGGGCCATTCCGGACAGTCGGGTGGTTTCGGCGTGGTCCCGGCCGCCCAGGCTGATCAGTGTGAGGGCGGTGACCAGGGCTGCGCCCTGGCCCAGTCCGGCTATCGCCGCCCACAGGACGGCCAGGGCCGGCGCGGTGAGCAGGCCGATGATCGCCAGCAGGACCGGGAGGCTTGCCACGACCGCGCCGAGGGAGCGGTGACGGGGGTGGCGGAGCAGGAACGGGATGGTCAGGCCGCCGATGATGCCCATGCCCTGGAAGAGGAAGAGGTGCAGGCCGGCGGTTCGTTCGGAGACGCCACCGTCGATCTCGACGGTGGGCAGCCAGGTGACGAGCACGTAGAACGTCGTCGATTGCAGGCCCATGAAGGCCGTGATCAGCCAGGCGCGCGGCTGCCGCCAGACGCTGACGCCGGCCAAAGCCGCCGCGCCCGCCTCCGCCGCAGCGCTGTCCGCCCCTGCCGCGCCTGCCTCCGCCGCGCCCGCCTGCCCCGCGCCTGCCCCTGCCGGGCCCGTCGCCGCCGCCCTCGCCGCCGCTGTGCGGGGGCGGGTGCGGGGTAGCCAGATTGCCGCTATCAGCAGGGCGAGCAGCGACCACACGCTCAGCGCCAACCGCCAGGAGGCCAGCCCGGCGATCGGCACGGCGAGGGCGGAAGCGGTTGCGGCGGCGAGGGTGATGCACGCGGTGTAGTAGCCGGTGGCCCGTGAGACGTTCGCGGCGTAGTCCCGTTTCACGATCACCGGGACGAGCACGTTCCCGACCGCGATGGCGCAGCCGATCACGACGGTGCCGACCCAGAGCCCACCATCTCCGGCGTACGACCGGACGACTCCCCCGGCAGCGAGGACCAGCAGTGCGACGAGCACCGCGCGTTCCGTACCCAGTCGGCGGGCCAGCCGATGCACCTGGGGTGACACCAGTGCGAACGCGAGCAGCGGCAGCGCGCCGAGCAGGCCCTGCGCGGCCTCACCGAGATGCTCGTCGACGCTGATCTGCGGCAACAGCGGCCCGACCGCCGTGATCGCCGGCCGGAGGCAGAGGGCGACGAGGAACACGGCCGCAGTCATCACGATCACTTTCTACACCCACTACGGGCCGAAATGGATCTAGTAGGCTCACGTCGCTTCGGCCGGCACCAGGTTAGGGACGTTCATGAACGACGACGGCGAGTTTCGCGCGGACCGTACCCAGGAGATTTTTCTGCCTGCCGTGGTCCCGGCCGTTCCGCCGCAGCGCGGAGGCGCGGAGGTCGTGGAGGTCGCGGCCTACCGCGGGCAGACGCACTTCGAGCGTGAGGTGGTCGAGAAGCTCGCGTCGGCGGCGGCCCGGTCGGTGCCCGGTGTGGCGGAGCTCGGCGGTGACGTGGCGCGGTTCTTCAACCGGGTGCTCGACGGGATCGGCCTGGACAAGGTCGGCGACGCCACGCGCGGCGTCTCGGCCCGGGTGAACGGTCTCGACGTGGACATCACGGTGGTGCTGGTGATTGCGGCGGGCGAGGTGGTGGCCGAGGTGACCGCCGCCGTGCGGACCGCGGTGATCGAGGCGGTGGAGAACTACGGGCTTCACGTGAGCAACGTCGACGTCAAGGTTGACGACATCCGCCTGCACAACGAGTGATCACGAGCGTCGCCGCCGCGCGATGAGCAGACCCGTGACCCCGCCGGCGACGATCATCGCGAGGCCGGCCGCAACGGCGCCGACGGGGAAGCTGGCGGCGACCGGCGAGGGGGCGGCAGCTGAAGGCGCAACCGAGGGTGACGGCGACGGTGACGGCGCGATCGACGGAGCCGACGCCGGCGTCGATAGTGGATAGCTCAGGATCGGCACATCCCGCCCCTCGGAGACGGTGAGCAGCGCGGATCCGTCAGCGCTGTAGGCGATCGACTCGCCCTGCGGCTCGTCCGGCAGGGCGGTGGTCCGGGCGCTGCCACCTGTCAGGGCCTTCACCACGTCACCCTCAGTGACTTCAAATTCAAATGCGTCACTGTACGTACGGAGTGCCACCCGTGTTCCATCCGGACTGGCCGCGGCTCCCGTGATCACCAGACGGCCGGCGAAGCCGAACGGGTTGCTCGTCGCCGTCACCGGGATGGGCACGTCACCTGCACGCTTCATCGGCGTCGTCCCATCGGCCCGCAGCGGCTCCGCCGGCACATAGACCCCGGCCGTCACCGGGTCCTTGGTGATCACCACGGGGGTGCCGTCGCCGGAGACGAGCAGCGCCTCGGCGTCGCGGGCGCCGTCCGGATAGGAGAGCCGGAACAGTGCCGGTTTCCGCGCGCCGGGGGCGAGCCGCCACAGCCCGATCGTCTCCCGGCTGTTGCCGTTGTCGCCGATGTCCCCGACCCAGATCGTCCCGTCCGCGGCGCGCGCCAGATCCTCGGTGTCGCGGGGCCGGGACGGATAGGCGACGGTACGCGTCACCTTGCACCGCTTGTTCAGGAAGAAGATGCGCCGCCCGTCCGGGTCGTCCGCGCCGTCGTTGACCACCACGTATCCGTCACCGTCAGCGACCAGCCCGGAGATCTCGTTGAGCCGGTCGTCGGTGATGCGGCACACGGTCCGCGGTGATTCCGCGGCCGCCGCCACGGGGATGAACGAGGTCGCGAGCAGGGCGGCCACGGCTGGTAACACCATGCGTGCACAGTAACGGCCGGGCACCACGGCATCGGCGGGAACCGGGACCGGCGGGTATGGGCAGCCGCCGGTCCCGGTTCCCGTACCGGATGGGTCAGTTGCGCCAGGTGTCGCTGAGGGTGACCGAACCGCTTGCCGGGACGGTCGCCGTGCGGTTGCCGCCGGACTCCCACGTGACGCTGCCGTCGGCGTTCTTGCGCAGGTACTTGTACTCGAAGCTGGTGCCCGCCGGTAGCGTGACCGTGCCCTTCCAGACCGGGTAGGACGCCGAGGAGAGCGCGACGGCGCTCGCCGGGGCCCAGTTGCCGAGCGCGGCCTGGTTGCCGACCACGAAGATGTTCTGTCCGAGAGTGGTCGTCGCGGTCACGCCAAAGCTCGCGCCGGAGCCGGCCGGGGGATTCGTGGTGGTGCCGGTGGTGGGCGTGACGCCACCTGTCGCCCCGACGTAGAGCGCCACCGCCTCACCGGCCGGGATCGTCGCCGTGAACTGGCCCGATGTGTTGACCGTGTACGTGGTTCCGGTGCACCCGCCGCCGGCAACCGGGTCGCCGTGCTGCACGTCGCAGTAGGTCCCGGCCGGCAGCGAGGTCTGGAAGGTACGCGTCAGCGAGTTGCCCTCGTGGTTGATCGCGACATAGCCCTTGCTGCCGCGTCCGAAAGCGATCTGGTCGCCGCCGTTGCTCCACCAGTTGGTGACGGCCGTTCCGGAGACCCCGTTGCGGAAGCCGACCATGTTGCCGATCTGCCGCCAGGCGTGCTGACATTTCCATCCGTCGCTGTAACAGGCGTTGACCGTGCCGCCGTTCGGCGGTCCCGCGTCGTGGTCGCTGAACTCGTAACCGGAGTTGACGTCGGGTGCGCCGTAGGGCCAGGCGAGCGCGAACACCTGGGCAAGCGTGTACGCGGAGCCGTTCTTGTAACTCAGCGTGTCGCCGCCGCGCTCGGTGTCGTGGTTGTCGACGAAGACTGCTGCCTGGTTGCTCGGCAGGTAGCCCCACGAGGCGCCGAAGTTCGACAGGTAGGCGAGGTTCTCGCTCAGGAAGATCCGCTTGAGGTCGCGGGCGTAGCGGAACTCCTGGACGTCGCCGGTGCCGGTGTACTCCGTCGGCTGGACCGCCTCGCCGGCCCCGAAGATGACCTCCTGCTTCCAGTACGCGCCGGTGTTGCTCAGCTTCGCCTTGATGCCGGACAGATCGGAAGCGGACATGTGTTTCGCCGCGTCGATCCGGAAGCCGTCCACGCCGAGCGACGCGAGGTCGTTCATGTAGCCGGCGATCTTGCCGCGCACGTAGTCGCTGCCGGTGTTCAGGTCGGAGAGGTTGACCAGCTCGCAGTCCTGGACGTTGGAGCGGTTGGTGTAGTCGCTGATCGCGGTCCGGCAGGAGTGGAAGTCGGCGTCGGAGTAGTAGCCGGGGTAGTTGTACTTGCTGTAGCCGGTCCCGCCGGTGCCGGTTCCGGAACCCGCGCTCATGTGGTTGATCACGGTGTCGGCGACGACCTTCACGCCCGCGGCGTGACAGGTGCTGACCATGGAGGCGAACGCGTTCCGGTCACCCAGGCGACCGGCGATCCGGTACGAGACCGGCTGGTACGACGTCCACCACTGGCTGCCCTGAATGTGCTCCTGCGGGGGCGAGACCTGGACGTATCCGTATCCGAGCGGGCCGAGACGGTTGGTGCACTCACGGGCGACCGAGGCGAACGACCACTCGAACATCACGGCGGTGACGTCCTTGCTGCCGGGCGGCGCGGCGAGCGCGTCCGGGCCGGTGATGATCGAGCTGAGGCCGAACCCGCCGAGTCCGACGGCCAGGGTGGTGGCGGCGAGGGCGGTGGTGAGACGGCTGCGGCGACGGGTCATGGGGGATCTCCTGCGGGGGATGGGGGATGTCTTGCTGCAACAGGAGTGAAACTTTCTGAAAATCTTTGCGACAAAAATAGGGGCCGGTCACTGTCTCGTCAAGACGGTGACCGGCCCCCGGCGTGGGCGGCTCAGGAGCGTTTGTCCTTGCGGGCCTGCTGCCGGGCGTTCGTCGCTCGGGTCGACGCGGCGCGTTTGCGCAGGTCGGGGGAGTTCGGGCGCTTGTCGGTGCGCTGCGGGGCGACCTTCTTCTGCTTCGCCTTTTGCGGCTTCTGCCGCGGTTTCGGTGCCGGCGGCGGCGGTTCGGCCTTCAATCGCTCCACCTCGTACGCCTCGGCGCTCGCCCTCGCCAGCACCGCGAGCTGCTGGCTCACCGCCGCGAGCAGTCCCTCGAACACCTCGGCCTTCGCCCGGCGCCGGGCGTTCTGCGCGTGTGCCTTGCCCCGGCCGCCGGCCTCCCCGACCCGGTCGGCGGCCCGTCGCCGGTACGCCTTCACGTACTTGTTCCGCGCTCGCCGCACCCGGTTGTGCAGCTCGATCAGGGCGTCCTCGTCCAGCGTGGCGATCCGATCCGGATCGGTCTCGCGGACCAGGGCCAGTTCGGTTTCGGTCAGTGATCCCAGCAGCGCGTCCATGCCAGGACGCTAGGAGCGCTTTCGCCCGGTCCGCCTCATCCACCAGGGGTGAGATGCGCCGGCCCCGATGAGACCGGCCGGCCGGGCGGCTCCCGTCCCGGGATGCGGATCCCGGCGCTCACAGTACGGTCGGGGGAGTGGATACCGCGCGACAGCGTTTCGTCGGAGGGATGCGGGTCGGCGCCGGCCTGGCCGCTGCGGGGTTCGTGCTGGCGATCACGTTCGGGGCCACGGCTCATGACCAGGGCTGGAGCCCACTCGCCGCGATCGTGGCCTCCGTGCTCATCTTCTCCGGTTCGGCGCAGTTCGCGCTGCTCGCGGCCCTGGCCGGCGGCGGGGGAATCGGGCCGGCGATCGGCGCGGCGCTGCTGATCAACGGGCGGTTCCTGCCGATGGGGCTCGCGGTCGGTCCGAGCCTGTCCGGCGGGCGGTTCCGGCGGGCTCTCCAGGGGCAGGCCGTCGTGGACGGCTCGTGGGTGGCCGCGCACCTGGGCGGCGGCCGGTTCGACCGCCGGCGGTTGTTCGGCGCGACGATCGTGCAGTGGCCGGCGTGGGTGGCCGGCACGGTCCTCGGGGTGCTCGCCGCGCCCTCACCCGGCCTGGTCGAGCGGCTCGGTCTGGACGTGGTGTTCTCGGCGTTCTTCCTGGTCCTGCTCCTGGACGAGCTCCGCGCCGAGCACCGGGCCCACCGAGCGAACCGAAGCCGCGCGGCGGCGCCGGACGGCGGCGGCTCGGCGTCGAGCCGCGGCGGGCCGGGAGCGGCGTCAGGCGGGTCGGGAGCGGCGTCAGGCGGGCCGGGACTTGCTCATGGGGCGCTGTTCGCGGCGGGGATCGGCGGGGCGGTGGCGGCCGGGCTGCTCTGGTGGGTGCCGGCCGGTGTCGCGCTGGTCGGCGCCACGGCGGGCGCGCTCGTCGGGCTGCGCAGCCGGACACCCGCCGCGCGCTCGCAGGAGGGCCGTGCCGCGGCGAGCGTGGAGGGCGGGCGGGCGGCGAGCGTGGAGGGCGGGGCGAGGAGTGGGGGAGATGGCGTTTCTCCGGGGGAGGGGCGGCCGTGACGTTGTGGCTGGCGATCGTCGCGGTGGCGGCGGGGAGTTTCGCTGTGAAAGCGGCCGGGCCGGCCCTCCTCGGGGACCGGGAGCTGCCGTGGTGGAGCGTCGGCGTGATCGCGCTTCTCGCGCCCGCTCTGCTCGCCGGGCTGATCGTCGTGGAGATGCTGGGACGGCGCTGGGCCGACGTGGACTGGGTCGTCCTCGCCGCCCTCGCCGCCGTGGTCGGCGCCCGCCTGGCGAAGGTTCCGCTGCTGCTCGCCGTGCTGATCGGGGTGCTCACCGCGGCCGGCCTGCGCGCGCTGACCGGTGGATCTTAAAACCTATTAGACCGATAGGCAATGTGCGCTTACGGACATTGACTGTCCTGGTTGTAAGGATCGACGATCGCCAGCATGTTGCGAAGACTCGCCGCCTCCACCGCGGCCGCCGTCCTCCTCGTCACCGCCTGGAACGCTCCCGCTCACGCCGACGCCCTGCCCGCTGTGCCGCCGACGGCCACCCCGGTCGGCGACATCGCGGGGTACCCGCGCCAGAACGTGCTCCCGGTCTGGCCGGACGACCCGGACGACGCGTCGATCCCGATCGGCGTGATCCCCTACGACGAGATCGCGCCCAAGCTCAACGCCCTGCAGAAGGCGAGCAAGCGGGTCTCCGCGCGGGTGGCCGGGAAGTCGGCCGGCGGCTACGACCTGTACGTGGTGACCGTGACCGCGCCCGAGTCGCGTGCCGAGGCGCAGCGGCAGGAACGCTGGAAGCGCCGGATCGAGGACGACCCGGTCCGTGCCCGCACCGACCGGCAGCTGCTGCGCGACTACAAGACGCCGCTCTTCGTCAACGCCAACATCCACGGCAACGAGTGGGAGGGCACCGACGCCGCGTTGCGGGTCATCGAGGAGTACGCCACCAGCACCGATCCGGCGATCGCCACGCTCCTGCGACGCAACCGGCTGGTCTTCAACATCACGTCCAACCCGGACGGGCGCGTTGCCGGGACGCGGGCCAACGGCAACGGGTACGACCTGAACCGCGACCTGACCATCGTGAGCCAGCCCGAGACGAACCTGATCCGCGAGCTCGCGGTCGACGTCAAGCCGATCATCACGCTGGACCTGCACGGGTACGTCAGCCCGACGCTGCTGCACCCGAGCACGCCGCCGCACAACGTCAACAACGAGTACGACCTGTTCATCAAGCACGCGCTGCCGAACGCGCTCGGCATCGAGCAGGGGCTCAAGGATCTCGGGTACCCGGAGACGCAGTCCGCCCGGATCCCGTTCCGCGACGACGAGCCGGGCGTCTGGGACGACTTCCCGCCGATCTACGTGCCGTCGTTCTCGCTGCTGCAGTCGAGCATCCCGTACACCATCGAGGCGCCGCTGAACCCGCGCGGCAACCTCACTCCGGCCGAGAAGCTGCGGCGCTCCGGGATCAACACCGACGTGCACGAGGTGGCGATCGCGAAGTCGCTGGAGTACATCCAGGCGAACCGCAACCAGCTGATCTTCGACCAGGCCGAGGTGTACCGCCGGGGCTGGGCCGGTGAGCCGCTGCGGGACATCCCGGACGGGTACGTGCCCGGCTGGGGGCCGGAGGACGACTACCGCACCGAGTTCCCCCGCTCCTACGTGATCCCGGCCGGTGACCGCCAGCACTCCGAAGCCGCCGCGGCGCGACTCGTCGACCTGCTGATCGGCAGCGGCGGCCGGGTCTGGCGGGCGGGGTCGAATTTCCGGGCGGGCGGAAAGACGTACCCGGTGGGGTCCTATGTTGTTGATCTTCACCAGCCGAAACGCGGGATCGTGAACTCGCTGCTGGAGCCGGGCGCCGACATCACCGACCGGGTTTCCGACCTCTATGCCGGTCCGGCGGGCTGGAGTCAGGGTCTGACCTGGGGCGCGACCGTGGACACGTTGTGGAACGAGCTGCCCTGGGTGACGCTGCGCCGGGTCTACGACGGGGTGGTCCGCGGTGATCTGCCGTCCGGGCGCACCGACTACCGGCTGAACATCCAGGACGCGACCGACCTGCGCGCGGTCAACGACCTGCTGGACGCCGGCGCGCGGGTCTACCGGCTGGCCGACGGCTCGGTGGTCGTCCCGCAGTCCTACCGCCGGTTGGTCGCGGCCGAGGTGGCCGAGCACGACGTCACCATCGAGCGGGCGCCGAAGCGCTGGTCCGGCACGCTGCTCGACGAGGTCGTGGTCGGGTACGTCGGCGGGGTCGAGGTCCGGGACACGCTCGCGGACACCGGCTTCGAGGCCCGCGCGGTCACTCCGGCGACGCTCGCTGCGACCCTGACCGCTGACGTCGACGTGCTGCTGGTGGCGAGCACGCTGAACCCGGCGACGCTGACCGCCGAGAACCGGGCGGCGCTCGACGCGTACCTCGGACGGGGTGGTGGTGTGGTCGGCGTGGACACCGCCGGTCCCGCGTTCGGCGCCGCGGCCGGGCTGATCAGCGTCACCGCGCACTCCGGACCGAGCCTGGCCAGCGGCGTGATGAACGTGGTGAACACCGGGGGGCCGGTCACCTCCGGCGCGATTCCGCACTCGTTCATCGCGCAGCCGGTCTGGTACACCGGGCTCGGCGCCGACGTGACGGTGGAGCAGTCCTATGCCGCTGATCCGCTGCTGGCGGGCTGGTGGGCGCCGGCCGCGGACGGCACCGGCGGCCAGGACCGGGCGGCCGGGCAGGCGGCGATCGTGCGAAGCACCACAGCGGCCGGCAACGGCGTCGTCCTGATCGGGACCGACCCGATCTGGCGGCTGCACGCGAAGGGCCTGCAGTCCCAGCTCGGACGTGCCCTGTTGTGGGCGTCGGAGAGCTGAGTCCTACGGTAGGGGGGCGTCCGGCGCGGGCCGGGCGTCGCTCGTGCGCCGGATGCGGACCGCATTATTTGCTGGTAGACAATTATTGTGCCGGACGATTACTTCACGATCTTGCGGTCGCCGGCCCCCGGCGTGATCACTGTCGCGCTCACCGGAGACCTGGACATCGGAGCTCGCGACGAGATCCGTGAGTCCCTGCTGGCCGCGGTCGAGGACGCGGCGCCCGACGAAGCGCGGCTCGTCGTCGACCTGCGCGGAGTGCGGTTCATCGACTCCGAGGCGGTCAGCGCGATCCTGGAGGGGTACCTCGCCGCCGAGGCGGCCGGGATCGGGTTCCGGCTCGCCGGGGCGCTGGGGATCGTGCGCCGGGTCTTCGACGTGATCGGCCTCCAGCACCTCTTCGAAAGCTAGTTCGTATACAGGGCGGCATCGGAATGTGACGATGAGCGGGTGACCGATCCGGCCCCGGCGGGCGCGATAACGGCGTACGGCATCGCGCTTGTTTTCGTCACCGTCTAGATCAAGGAGTCACCGGATGGGAATCCGAGAGCTCATGCGACGCCGGTCGACGCTGCGCGGGTTCGCGCCCTGGGAACGGCCGGAGTCGATGGCCGGCGACCGGGCCGAGCAGGGGATCCAGTACCTGACCAGCGCGCTGGGCCGGTGGCATCCGGACACCGTGCAGGCCCGGCAGAAGCTGCGGTGGTGGCTGCGGAAGGAGGGCGACCCTGCCGCGGCGCGCCGGCTCGCCGAGGAGGAGGTGGCCGGCCGCGCGGCGGAGTACGGCGCCGACCACCCGGACACCCTGGCCGCCCGCCGGGAGCTGGTTCAGATCACCGCCGAGGCGGCCGGGCGGCCCGCGGCGATCGCCGAGGCGCGGGCGCTCAGCGACGACATGCGCCGGGTGCTGGGGCCCACCCACAAGGACACCCTTCTGGTACGGCGTGAGGTGGGTTACCTGCTGCGGGACAACGGGACCTGGAGGAGGCGGTCCAGGTGTACGCCGAGATGCTCCCCGAGCTGGAGGCGCTGCAACCGGCCCGGATCGAGGACCTGCGCGAGACCTGGTACGCCCTTGCGCTCGCCCTGGAGCGCAACGGCGACCCGGAACAGGCCCTCGTCTACGTCGAGCGGGAGATCGAGGCCGAGCGGATGACCATCTACCCGCCGGACGAGAACATCGGCCAGCCGAACATGAAGCACCTGCAGGCCTGGCGTGACCGGCTGCGCGGCGAGAGGGTCCACCGCAAGCGCCGCTGACTCAGTATTCAAGGTACTTTCTGGTTAATTTGGCGACCTTCTCCACCAAAGCTATGCCCTTCTCCTGCGACGCGTTGTCGTGCGAGAGCACCGCCACCGACACGTCGACGTCGTCCGACGTGACCCGGCCGATCGTGTTGACCACCCACTTGCCGCCGTCCGCGTCCCGGGTGTCCCAGCCGTTCTTCACCGTCGCCGTCTCGCCGGCTTTCGCGATGCTCGGCACACCCCAGTCCTGCTGCTCGTCGACCCCGGCCATCAGATCGAAAGCGGTCTGCTGCGACTCCTCGTCGAGCGGCCCCTCGGGGGAGTCGAGGGCGGTCAGCAGCTTCACCTGGTCGGCGGCGGTGGTCCGGGTCAGGCCCCAGTGCACGTCGATCGTGGTGGCGGTCAGGCCGAGCCGCTTGTTGCACTTGGTGACCGCCGCCTTCCCGCCGATTCGCTGGAACAGCGACGTCGTGGCGTTGTTGTCGCTGAGCTCGATCATCGGCTTCGCCAGCTTCATCTCCTTGGGGCTCGGCTCGCGATCCGCGTCCTGGGCCTTGAGCAGCATGCAGGCGAGGATGTCCGCCTTCACGATGCTGGCGGTGTCGTATGTCGTGGCGCCGCGGTACGCGTACGTCTGGCCGGTCTTCGCATCGAGGACCGCGACCGAGAACTCCGCGCCACCGGTCGCCACCTTCTTCAGCGCCGCGTCCAGCTGTTTGACCCGCTTGGCCTGCTCGGCCGCCGCCAGCTCCTCGGCGCTCGGGCCGGTGGGCGACGGCGACGACGCGATGGTCGCCGGGTCGTCCCCGGACGAGCCGGCGCCGACATAGATCAGCCCGCCTCCGGCCAGGACCACGGTCGCCGCAATCGCGGGAATCAGGTAGCTCCGCACCCGAGCATCCTGCCTAACTCAGCAAACTGCCAGTTTCCCGGGGGCCGGGCTGCGGTAATTGCCCTGCTGTGATCAGCCAAGACATCTGCCCCGCCGAGCCCTGGGCGGTGCGCGAGACCCGGCTCGACACCAGCCTCCTCGCACAGACCGAGTCGGTGCTCGCCCTCGCCAACGGGTACCTCGGCATGCGCGGCAACCTCGACGAGGGTGAGCCGCACGGGATCGCCGGAACGTACCTGAACTCGTTCTACGAGGATCGTCCGCTGCCGTACCCGGAGGGTGGTTTCGGCTATCCCGAACAGGGACAGACCGTCGTCAACGTGACCGACGGCAAGCTGATCAGGTTGATGGTCGACGACGAGCAGTTCAACGTCGGCAGCGGCGTGCTGCACTCCCACGAGCGCGTCCTCGACCTGCGCGCCGGCATGCTGCGCCGCAACGTCGACTGGGAGTCACCGGCCGGCCGCCGGGTGCGGATCACCAGCCGGCGACTGGTTTCGTTCACCCAGCGGGCGGTCGCCGCGATCTGCTACGAGGTGGAGGCCGTCGACCGGCAGGTCCGGATCACCGTGCAGTCCGGGCTCGCCGCCAACGAGGAGCAGGCGAAGGTCTCCGACGACCCGCGCGTCGCCGCCGCCCTCAAGAACCCCCTGATCGCCGTCGAGCAGGATCGTGAGCAGCACGGCGCGGTGCTGCTGCACCGCACCCGGTCCAGCGGACTCCTGCTGGCCGCCGGCATGGATCACGTGATCGACTGCCCCTCCGGTTACCAGGAGGAGACCGACGTCCGCCCCGATTGGGCGCGCACCACGGTGGTCACCCTCCTGCCGCCCGGCGGGCGTCTGCGCATCATCAAATTCCTGGGGTACGGGTGGAGCACGTCCCGCTCCACCGAGGCCCTCCGGGACCAGGTCGCCGCGTCGCTGAACACGGCACGCTACGCCGGCTGGGACGGCCTCGTCGCGGAGCAGCGGGAGTACCTCGACGACTTCTGGGACGCCGCCGACGTGGAGATCGAGGGTGACCCGACACTCCAGCAGGCTGTCCGATTCGGACTGTTCCACGTGCTGCAGGCCGGCGCCCGCGCCGAGGGCCGCCCGATCCCCGGCAAGGGCCTGACCGGTCCCGGGTACGACGGGCACGCGTTCTGGGACACCGAGGGGTTCGTGCTGCCGCTGCTGATGTACACCGCGCCCCGGGCCGCCGCGGACGCGCTGCGCTGGCGGCACTCGATCCTGCCGCACGCCCGGGACCGCGCGGCGACCCTGGGCCTGTCCGGCGCGGCCTACCCGTGGCGGACCATCGGCGGCGCGGAGTGCTCGGCGTACTGGCCGGCCGGCACCGCCGCGCTGCACCTCAACGCGGTCGTGGCCCGCGCCGTCGAGGAGTACCGCCTGATCACCGGAACCGAGCTGGACTTCGGCCCGGAGATCCTGGTGGAGACCGCGCGGCTGTGGGCGTCGCACGGCCACCACGACGCGTCCGGCGCCTGGCACGTCGACGGTGTGACCGGCCCGGACGAGTACAGCGCGGTCGCCGACGACAACGTCTTCACGAACCTGATGGCCGCCCGGAACATGCGCGCCGCCGCCGACGCGTGCACCCGCGACCCGTCTCTCGCCGAGCGTCTCGGCGTCGCGCCGGACGAGCCGGAGGCATGGCTGGCCGCGGCGAACGCGGTGCACATCCCGTACGACGAGCGGCTCGGCGTGCACCCGCAGTCGGAGGGCTTCACCCGGTACGCGCCGTGGCACTTCCCCGAGTCGGGTTCGCACGAGCCGCTGATGATGCAGGCGCCGTACTTCCAGCTCTACCGCCGTCAGGTGTGCAAGCAGGCCGACCTGGTGCTCGCCATGCACTGGTGCGGCGGCGACTTCACGCCCGAGCAGAAGGCCCGCAACGTCGACTACTACGAGCGGATCACGGTACGGGACTCGTCGCTCTCCGCCTGCACCCAGGCGGTGATGTGCGCCGACGTCGGCCACCTGGAGCTGGCGCACGACTACGCCTGGGAAGCCGCCGTGGTCGACCTGCGGGACCTGCACGGCAACACCCGCGACGGCCTGCACATCGCGTCGCTGGCCGGCGCCTGGTCGGCGATCGTCGAAGGCTTCGGCGGCCTGCGCTCGCACTCGTCGGTGCCCGATCTCGCGCCCCGGCTGCCGTCCGGCATCACCCGGTTGCGCTTCAACCTGCGGCACAGCGGTGTGCGTCTGCTGGTCGAGGCCGACCACACGACCGCGCGGGTCAGCCTGCGCGACGGCGAGGGCGCCACGCTGCCGATCCTGCTCTACGGCGAGGAGGTCGAGGTGACGGCGGAGAAGCCGGTGACCCGCCCGGTCGTACCGTTGGAGCCGTTGTTGCCGCCGCCGCAGCAGCCGCCGGGTTACGCCCCGCGCCCGTCCGGGCAGAGCTGACAGCGGGCCGCGATGGCAGAGTGGGGCCGGTGGACGCTCTACCCTTTCACCGGCCCGGCCGCTTCTGGCGCGGGAACCTGCACACCCACTCGGACCGCTCCGACGGCGCGCTGCCGCCGGAGGAGGTGGCCCGCCGCTACCGGGACGCCGGCTACGACTTCCTGGCGATCACCGACCACTTCCGGGAGCGGTACGGGTTTCCGCTCACCGACACCCGGTCGCTGCGCGTCCCCGGCTTCACCACGCTGATCGGCGCCGAACTGCATCCGCCGCGCACCGAGTTCTCCGCCGAGTGGCACATCCTCGCGGTCGGGCTGCCGCTCGGCTTCGCGCCCCCGGGGCCGGAGGAGAGCGACGTCGCCCTGACCCGCCGGGCGCGGGACGCCGGGGCGTTCATCGGCATCGCGCACCCCGCCGCGTCCCTGCTCACCGCCGTGGACGCCGAGCGCCTGGACGCGGCGCACGCGGTCGAGGCCTACAACGCGCTGTCCGTCCGGGAGGACCGGGGCGACAGCTGGCATCTGACCGACGTGCTGGTCAACCGGGGGCACCGGCTCACCGCGTACGCCGCCGACGACGCGCACTTCCAGCCGCAGGACCCGCCGGGCTGCCGGGCCTGGGTGCAGGTGCGTGCCGAGGAGCTGACCCCGGAGGCGCTGCTGGCAGCGCTGAAAGCCGGCCACTACTACTCCAGCACCGGACCCGAGATCCACGATGTCCGGGTCGGTGACGGTGCGGTGCACGTGAGCTGCTCGGCCGCGCGCAAGGTGATGGTCACGGGGGGTGATCCGGGCGTACAGCTGATCGAGGGTTTGTCGTTGACCGAGGGGTCTCTGCCGGTGGCGATGTTCCGGCGGGGGTGGTGCCGGGTGACAGTCGAGGACGCGGAGGGGAATCGGGCGTGGACCAACCCCTTCCGGCTGGCTCCGTCCTCTTAAGCTGATCACGCAACCGGCCCTGACAGGAAGGAACAGGCGTCATGCTCTGGCCCGCGTTGAGCGTGCACTGCGACGGCGAACTCACCCCCGACCAGCTCCAGCAGGTGATCGACACGCTGCATCTCGACCGGGTGCCGCTGACCGAGGGACCCGGCGCGCGGATGAGCATCGCGCATGGATTCCGCGACGGCAGCGACGGCATCCGCCTGGTCCTCGACCTCGGCCATCGCGCGGAAATCGGCTGGGTCTTCATGCTGCTGTCCGAGGACGAACTGGCGACCGACGAGACGGTCGAGGAATATCGGGCGCAGCTGCGGGCGCTGGTGAAGCGGTTCGGCCTCCGCATCATCAGCGTCGACCCGCCGATGACCGCCGACGAGGTCTTCGTCATGCCGGATCCCGGGCCGCAAGCTCCCGAGTTCGGCGCCGGGAATTACTGGGACTTTCCGGAGCAGCTGGACCACATGTGGCTCCACCTGCAGCTGCGCAACAATGCCCCGGACGAGGTAAAAGCGGTCAAGCTGCGCGAGCTGATGCGGTTTCAGGTCTGGCAGGCCGCTCCGGAACACCTGCGACGGCAGGTCGAGGAGTTCCTCGACCGCGTCGGCCCGGCCCGCTGATCCAGCTGCGTCGATGACTCCTACGAGCCGCCGGGCCGGACCAGCCCCGACTCGTAGGCGAAGACCACCGCCTGCACCCGGTCGCGCAGGCCGAGCTTCGCCAGGATCCGGCCGACGTGGGTCTTCACGGTCGCCTCAGCGACCTGCAGCCGGGAGCCGATCTCGAGGTTCGACAGCCCCTGCGCCACCAGCAGCAGCACCTCCCGCTCACGGTCGGTGAGATCGGGCGGGGCGGACGCGTCCGGCCCGCCCGCGACGAGCCGGCCGGCGAAGCGGTCCAGCAGCTTGCGGGTCACCCGGGGCGCGACGACCGCGTCGCCGCCGGCCACCACCCGGATCGCGTTCAGCAGGTCGTCCGGCGGCGAGCTCTTGAGCAGGAAACCGCTGGCGCCGGCCCGCAGCGAGGCGAACGCCTCCTCGTCGGTGTCGAACGTGGTCAGCACCAGCACCCGGAGCGTCGGGCCGGCCTCACAGATCCGCCCGGTCGCGGCGATCCCGTCGAGCACCGGCATCCGCAGGTCCATCACGACGACGTCGGCCTCGGTCGTACGCAGCAGGCGCAGCGCCTCCGCGCCGTCGCCGGCCTCGCCCACCACTGTCATGTCGTCCTGGTAATCCAGCACCATCCGGAAACCGGCCCGGACCAGGTGCTGATCGTCGACGAGAACGACCCTGATCATTCTGTGGTCACCGCCCGGACGGCCGTGCCGACCGGAATGCCGGCGTGCACGCGCCAGCCACCGTCCGGTCCCGGCCCGGCTGCGAAGGTCCCGCCGTACAGGGCGACGCGCTCCCGCATGCCGACGAGGCCGTGCCCACCCGGGAGAGCGGGCTCACCGCCGTGGCCGGAGTCCGTCACCTCGACGTCGATGGCGTCGTCCCGATAATCGACGGTGACGGTGGCCGACGGGTCCGGGCCGGCGTGCTTCACCGTGTTCGTCAGCGACTCCTGCACGATCCGGCAGACGGCGAGCGCCACCCCGCCGGGTACGTCAGGCGGTGTGCCGCGCACGACCAGCTCGGCCGTCAGACCGGCGTCGCGGGCCCGCTGCACCACCGTCTCGAGCTGGTCCAAGGCCACCGGCATCCGGTCGGACGGGCTGTCGTCGTCGGCCCTCAGCAGCTCGACCAGCTGCCGGATCTCCTCCAGGGCGTCGCTGCCGGTGGCGCCGATGGTGCGCAACGCCTCGCGGGCACGTTCCGAGTCGCGGTCGAAGGCGTACGCCGCGCCATTGGCCTGCAGAACGATCACCGTCAGTGAGTGGGCGACGATGTCGTGCAGCTCCCGGGCGATCCGGGCCCGTTCCTCGGCGACCGTGATCCGAGCCATGTGCCCGCGTTCCCGTTCGGCGCTGACCCGGCGCTCCGACGCGTTCGTCCGCATCTGCCGGAAGTACCGCACGCTGAGGGCGACCGCCCACACTACGGCCCCGTAGCCGACGATCAGCCCGAAATTGTGCGCGAGCTCGACGAGGGGGAACGGCGGCCCGTACTGCCACGGCAGCAGGACGGACGAGAAAAACCACGTCGCGAGCCCGCCCGCCGCAGCGTCGCCGCGTGCACGATGACCGAGTACATCGCGATGGCGACCGTGATCAGCTGCATGCCGTCGTGCAGTTTCGACCCGTTCACCTCGATGGGCGCGGCGGTAGCGGTCAGCGCCGCCACGGCGGCGGCGACCGCGAGTGGATGCGTGCGCCGCCACATCAGCGCCAGCCCCGCGAGCAGCCCGAAGACCAGACCGCCGACACGGAACTGGTGCCACCACCACGTGGAGAGGGCGGCCACCGAACCGGAGACCAGCAGATCCGTCAGCAGACCCCGCCCGCGGGGCAGCGCGCGCAGCAGGCCGGCCGGCGTATACGCGCTGCTCCCGTCGCCGGCGGCGAGCAGGGGTGGCGATGACATGGGCGGCTCCCGGTGACCGGAGAATCAGTGACAACCGCAACGGTAGAGATCGCAACCGGCACCGGCGTCCACCTCGGTGATGAACCGGCGGGTACGACTCAGGTCGTACACCGGCCCGGTCGGTGTGCCAGCCGTGGCCTTGCCGCTGCCGTGGCCTTGCCGCTGCCGCGGCACACACCCTGGAGGACGCCGCGCGGGCGGTTGAGCGGGATCCGTAGCCCCTGCGGGCCGGGCAAGTCCTTGCTCGCCCGCACAGCCGAGCTGCTCGGCGTCGCGTCGCCGCCCGCACCCGGAAGGCGGCGGTCCAGCTCATGGCCTGGCCCACCGCTCTCGACGGCCCGGTGCGCCTGGGCGAGGCCGGCGCCGCCGACCGGCCGTAACTGTCTTACCGACCGGCTCGGTAGCTCAGGACCACGACGCCGCTCGGCAGCGGGGTGGTTCCGGTCAGCGTGAAGCCGTGCGGGTCGAAACCGGTCGCGGTGAGCGGGACGCCGGCGCCGGCCACGACCGGGTTCAGCTTGATGATCAGCTCGTCGACCAGCGGCATCAGCTCGCCGGCCAGGCTGCCACCGCCGCACAACCAGATGTCGCGGCCCGGCTCCTCCTTCAGCTTGGCCACGAACGCCCGCGGATCGCCGGCGACGACCTCCACCGCCGGGTCCGGCGACGTGGTCATGCTCCGCGAGAAGATGATCTGGCGCAGGTGCGCATATGGGTTGGTGAACCCGGCGGCGGCCCCCGGCTGGTAGGTGCCCCGGCCCATCAGCACGGTGTCGAAGACCCGGTTCGGCGCGTCGACGCCCATCGCGGCGCGGACATGGGTGGGCAGGGTCTCCGGGTAGTGCTCCCGCATGAACGCCGGGACGTCGTCCTCCAGCACGAAAAAGTCCCACGACCCGTCCGGCGCGGCGATGAAACCGTCGATGGTGCTGGCGACGAAGTACACGAGTTTTCGCATTTGATCTCCTCTTCGCAGACCACTACGGCTGTCGTGGTTCAAACTACAGCACCTGTAGTGGTCGCTGCTACCCTGATCGCCATGCCCAGGAATCCCGACCGGCGCCGCGCGCTCGCCGACGCCGGACTGCGGGTGCTCGCCGAGGCCGGCGCCCGCGGACTGACCCACCGAGCCGTTGACACCGAGGCCGGCGTACCCGTCGGCACCGCCTCCAACTACTTCCGTTCCAGGGACGCGCTGCTCGGCGCGCTCGGCGAGCGCATCATGGAGCGGTTCGCGCCGGACCCGGCCGTCGTCGCCACGATGAGCGACCGTGCGCCCAGCCCGGAGCTCTTCGCCGACTATCTGCGCTACATCGTGGAGCGGACCACCCGCGAGCCGGACCTGACCCGCGCGCTCATCGAGTTACGGCTGGAGGCCGCCCGCAGGCCCGGCCTCGCCGCGATCCTCGGCGAGACGCTGCGCCAGGGATACCGGGACGACGTGGCCTTCCACGCGACGACCGGCCTGCCCGGCGGCCCGTTCGAGATCGCCCTGCTGCACTACGCCCTGGACGGCCTGCTCCTCGACATGCTGACCACGTCCATCGACGCCGGTGTCGATCCGGACCGGGCCGTCACCGCGTTCGCCGCGCGGCTGGTGGGATGATGCGGGGATGGAGATTCTGCCGGGACGCGGCACGCCGCTGGTGCGCATAGGCGAGAGCAGGGAAGTCGTCGAGTGCAAACTCGGCACACCCGTCCACCCCGGCCGGCTCGACCGGGCGATCTACGAGACCACGCCGATGCTGGTGCTCTCCTACAGCGACGTCGACACCGTCGAATTGGTGGAGGTCGCCTACACCGGCGACGGAGGCGAGGAGGCCTGGTTCGACGGCGTCCAGCTGACCTTCCGCTTCCTCGACGACGTGGTGGCCGAACTGGCCGAGCGCGGGCACCGATACGAGCTGACCGACGCCGGTTACCGCTTCGAGCCGGGCTTCGCGCTCTTCTCGATGGGCTCTCGCAGCGCCCGTGACCTGGATCCGGAGGCCCTCGACGACGACCCGCGGATCGTCTGCGAAGGGGTGTCGGTCGCCCCCTACGAGTACTTCGCGGAGCGCTGATCGGCCGTACTTCGCGGAGTGCTGATCGGTCATACCTCGCGGAGCGCTAACCGGCCAGCAGAGCGGCTGCCGCCCGGTCGGCCGGGTTGCCGAGGGCGGCACCGTGCCGGATCGCCCGTACCCTCATCTCCTGCATCCCGGACCGCGCCGCCAGACGCCTTAAGGCGTCGATCCATGCCGGTGTGTCCCGATGGCCGTGCCGCACCCCGAGCCCGCACTGCGCGTCGAGGATGTGCGCGTCCAGCCAGACGTAGGGGTCAGCCAGCCGGTTCGACCGGGTGCGCGCGTCGCTGAGCAGCGCGAACGCTTGCTCGGTCGCGCCGCGCGCCTCGGCGACCAGGGCCAGCGAGCGCGCCGCGATCCCCTCCCAGCACGGGTCACCGAGCTGGCAGGCGCGCGCGAACGCCTGCCGCAGCACCCCGGCGGCGGCCTCCACGTCACCGGCGGCCAGGTGGACCTCGCCGCGGAGCGCCTGCGGCCAGGGGAGAAACGCCAGCCAGTGGTCACTCTGGGCGGTCCGGGCCGATTCCTCCAGGTACGCGGCCGCGGGTCGCAGATCATGCAGAAGCAGATGTACGCGTCCCAGCATCGACAACGCGTAGGCCTCGGTCCGTGGATCGTCCGCGGAGCGGGCCAGGCTCACCGCCCGTTCCAGCAGGTCACGGGCCTGCGCGTAGTCGGCGCGATCGCTGTGGACGGCACCGAGATAGGTAGTGATCCGAGCGGTGATCGCCGGTGAGCCCGCGGCGGCGGTGAGAGCCCCGGACAGCCAGTGCTCGGCACGGTCGTAGCGGGCGCGCAGGAAATCGACGTACCCCATCTCGGCCCTGGCCTGCGCCGACGCGGCCCGGTCGTGATCGGTGAGCGCAAGCCGATCCGCCTCGTGGAGGGTCGCCAGACCCTCCTCGTCCATGCCGCGCAACGAGTGGATCAACGCCTCGGCCAGGCGCAGCCGCGAACTCAGCCGCAGCCGCGCGGACCCGGAGCGATCAGCCAGCCCCACCGATGCCCGCAACGAACGGATCCCGGCCTCCACGGCCCCGGCCGCCACCGCCGCGGCGCCGGACTCCACGATCGCGTCGATGGACTCGACCGACACCTGGTCCGCCGGCTCCTGCTCGGCGCGCGCCCTGCTGACGCGGGTCTCCTGCATGGCCTGCTCGATCGCTACGCCCGGCGCGACACCGAGCTCCTCGCGGAACAGCGCGGTGACCGCCGTGAACTGCCGCCGGGCGGCCGCGTCGTCGCCGGCCAGCCGGTACAGCCGGATCACCAGCGCCTGATGGTTCTCGTCGAGCGGATTCATCGCGGCCGCCCGCAAGGCCAGGTCACGGGCGGTGTTCAGGTCACCCTCGGCGAGCTTGCCCAGAGCGGCCTCGTGCAGGATCGCCTCGGCAGCGGCGGCGACCCGGGCACGTTCCGAGAGCAGCCACGACTCGAACACCGGCGAGCCCCGCACACCGACACCGTCGAGCAGCTCAGCGTCGAGGCCCGGCAGCCGGATCGCCGACGCCCACGAGCCGTGGCGCAGCACGTGAACGTCGACGACCGCGTCCTCCGGCAGCCGCAGCGCCACCGGGTCACCATCCACCGGCACCCCGAGGCAGCGCCGGATCTCGGTGAGCCCCCAGCGCAGCGCCCGCAGCGGATCCTGCGCCTCCGGGTAGAGCAGCCCGGCCAGCCGGGCACGTGTCCGCGGCCGGTCGTCGAGGAGCAGACAGGCCAGCAGGGCCCAGCTCTTGCGGCTGCGCACCTGGTAGACCGTCCCGGACCCCTCGACCCGGGGCCGGCCCAGCAGGTGCACCGTGAGAGCCACGCGTCGTGTCAGCCTTCCGCGCTGATCGGATAGATCTCGTCCGCGACCAGGCCGTGCGCCTTGGCGTGCACGGTGTTGGCCGCCTCCGCGTCGGGCGCCTCCACCAGGCAGAAGATCTTCCCGGCGTCCTCGTCGACCCAGTACTTCAGATAGTTCACACCGTACGGGGCCTGCGTCGCCAGGTCCTTCTCGTGCGCGGCGGCGACATCGGCGGCTCGCACGCCGCCCTCGACGTGGTGAATGTCCATGAACAACGGCATCGGGACTCGCTCCTTCGGCCCCGGGTCTCTCCCGGGTACGAACTCATCAAATCGCGCACCCGTTTGACGCGTCGTTTGAACGGTTGAGGTGGCTCTCAGGGGGGTGCACTGAGAGCCGGCCGGCGCACCTTTCCACGATCCACGGCGCGGTGGGGCGCGCGGAGAAGCGGGCGATGGGCGGGCTGAGCACGGCCGCGGGTGCGGCGGCGCGTGGCGGGGTGCGGCGCGGGCAGTGGGCGGGCTGAGCAGGGCCGCGGGTGTGGCGGGGTGCGGCGCGGGCGGGGGCGGGCTGAGCGGGGATCGGCGCGGGGTGGGGCGGAAGGGGGGCAGCCGGGCTCCGGCAGGCGGCGCGTCCGGGTGTCAGAATCGGGGGCATGCCATGGGTAGCTGACAGCCATGAGATCGACGTGGTGGTGCCCGCGCCGGGGCGGGCGCCGGTGCGCGTACCCATCTGGGTGGTTGCCGTGGGTGACGACCTCTATGTCCGGTCGTGGAAGGGCGCGGCCGGCGTCTGGTATCGGCGGGCGCAGCGGTACGGGACGGGCTCGGTCGTGGTGGACGGCGACGAGCACGCGGTCCGTTTCACGCCGGTGGCGGACCCGGCGCTGGAGGAGGCGGTCGACCGGGCGTTCACCGCGAAGTACGGCGGTTCCGAGTACGCGAGCGCCATGATCAACCCACCGGCGAGCGGGACCACGATGCGCCTGGATCGGATGTAGGAGGCGGGGCGCGCCGAGCACGCGCCCCGCCGGTAACTCAGCAGCGCCCCAGGTCCTGCCACTGCTCGGTCCAGCCCGGTTCGGACCCCTGGGTCCACCACCGCGCCTTCCACAGGTGGACGCCCTGACCCGAGGCCGGCCCCGACGGATCACCGTTGGCGCTCTTCTCGTGCTTCACGACACTTCCACCCGGGTACGCCGTGGCGAACTGCCACAGGGCCACACTGGAACAGTCAGCAGACGGGGAGGAAGAACTGACGGACGGCGACGGGGACGGATTCACGCAGGGCCCCGACGACCCCACGGTGTCCGTGAAGACGCTCCCTTGCGCCCGATACGACGCCGTCTGCGCGCTCACCTGTGACGGCGACAGCACCTGGTTCTTGGCGAACAGCACCCAGTCCACCTGCTCGACATAGGTGGACATCCCGCCCGTGTGCGCGGCGGTGTCGATGAACCACAGGTTCCAGTTGATCGTCATGGTCTGCCGCGGGAAGTACTTTCCGCCGTGGTCACCGACCTGCACCCCGTCGATCCAGTAGACGACGTGACCGTTCGCCACCTGGGCGACCAGATCGTGCCACCCGTCCAGGCTGGATCGCTGGGAGGAGTGCAGGTTGTCGGCGTACCAGGGGTCGTTGCGATACGTGTACCAGGTCGTCTGGTAGTTGATCGGCCCGGTTTCGCCCCACCCGCCGTTCGGGAGATATTCCGAGACATCCAATTCGGAGTACGTCGGATCGAGGTCCCCGTTCAGCGGGCTGATCGTGAAGAACGTCTGGTTGATGTGGTCACCGTCGTTCCCGCTGACCGGCGCGTCGGTGAACCGCACCCGGCTCGCATAGGTGCCTTCGAGGTACCGCTTCTGTGTCGAGTAGAGCTCGGCGTGACTGGTCCCGGCCGCCGTCCCGTCGGTGGAGGCGGTCAACTGCATGACCCGCTGCCCGGCGGAGTCCGGAAAGGTGATCGCGGAAGGTGACCAGGTGGCGCCCGGCACACCGGGTCCACCCTGGTAGCTGCGCGGCGTCCACCCGTGGGCGGTGAGCGCCGGATCGGACGAGGAGGTGTAGTGGAAGTCGTCGAAAAGGTACCCGCAGTCAGCGGCGGCGGCGCTGCCGCCACTGACGGCAACCAGCCCGAGAGCCGATAAAGCGGATACGACTAGGCCGGTGAGGAGGCGTCTGGACATGGGGGACTCCCAACGAGAGGAGGGGGTTACCGGACCGCTCCGGCGGTCATTCCGGCGCGGATGTGCCTTTGGAACGCGACGTAGGCGACGAGCACCGGCAGCATCGCGATGGTCATGCCGGCGAACAGGCCACTCCAGTCGCTGCGGTAGCCCTGGCTGACCGACAGGGCGGCCAGACCCTGCGCCAGGACGTACCGGTCCGGGTCGGGGTTGAGAACCAGGGGGAGCAGGTATTGGTTCCAGAGCCCGAGGAAATTGAAGATGCCGACCGCGACGAGACCGGGCCGGGCGAGCGGGAGCATGACGCGGAAGAAGACCGCGCCGTGGGAGCAGCCGTCGAGGAACGCCGCTTCGGCGACCTCGCCGGGCAGGGTGCGGAAGAACGCGTGCAGGAAGAAGACGGTGAACGGCACGGCGTAGGCGCTGTAGACCAGGATCAGACCGGGGTACGTGCCGAGCAGCCCCAGCTGGCGTACCACGAAGAAGAGCGGCACCAGGGCAAGGAAGACCGGGAAGAACATGGCCGCGACGAACGTGTGGTAGACGATCCGGTTGCCCCGGAACGGGTACCGGGCCAGCGCGTAGGCGACGAGCGAGCCGAGCAGCATGGTCAGCACCAGAGCGCCGCCGACCACGATCATGCTGTTCAGGAAGTACCGCCCGATGCTCGCCGCGGTCCACGCCCGTGCCCAGTTGTCGAAGCGCGGCGAGGACGGCGGCGCCCACGGCGAGTTGAGGATCTCCTCGTCGGTCTTCAGCGAGCTGACCACCGCCCAGATCAGCGGCAACGCGGTGACCACGGCCCACGAGAACATCGCCAGGTGCGCCAACGGGTTACGCCGGTTCACGATCACGCCCCCACCGCAGGGCCAGCACCGCGAAGGTCAGCGCCGCGAAGAACAGCGCCACCCCCATGGCGGTGGCATAGCCGAACTTCCCGTAGGTGAACGCGGTCCGGTACAGCGACAACCCGACCACCTCGGTCGCCCCGTCGGGACCGCCCGGCCCGACGGTCATCACCTGGACCAGCACGAACCCGTCGAGGGCCACGATGCCGAGGTAGACGAAGGCGACCTGCACGCTTTCCCGGACCAGCGGCAGCGTGACCCCGCGGAACGTCGCCCATTCCCCGGCGCCGTCCAGCCTCGCCGCCTCGAACAGCTCGCGGGGGATCCCGTCGATCGCGGCGCGGAACAGCACCACGTAGAACCCGACCGACGACCAGACGATCACCGCCATGACCGCGGGCAGCGCGAGCGACGGCTCGGCGAGCCAGCTGCGCGCCACCGACGACAGGCCCAGCGCGCGCAGCCCGGAGTTGAGCAGCCCGGTGTTCGGGTTGTAGACGAAACCCCACAACACCGCGATGATCACCAGCGACAGCATCTGCGGAAAGAAATAGACGATCTGGTACGCCGTCGAACCCTTCCGCGTCGACAGCATGTTCGCCAGGAACAGCCCGACGGCGATGGTGGCGGCCGGCACGACGAGCAGCATCACGGCGTTGTTGCGTACCGCGTCGAGGAAGAGTCCGTCGCCGCCGAGGCGGACGAAGTTGTCCACCCCGACGTAGTGCGCCGCGCCGGCCACCCCGGTCCAGTCGGTGAGGGACAGGTAGAAGGCCTGGGCGTACGGGGAGAGCACGAACACGACGTGCAGGGCCAGCGCCGGCCCGAGCGCGGCGAGCAGGAACCGCCACCGGCCGTGTCGCATCAGCGGGTGTACTTGACGACGGTGGAGTCCTTGGCGAGCGAGTCCGACGCCTTCTGGATCCGGGTGGACCAGTCGGCGACGCTGATCCGCCGATTGACGAGCTCTCCGGTGGCGTCGTCGACGGCTTTCGCGAGCGGGGCGTACCACGTACGGAATCGGTAGTTGAAAGCGTCGCCGCCGGCGGCCTGGACGGCGTCGCGCACCGATCCCAATCCGCTGGAGAGCGTCAATCCGTCGGTGGCGCCGGCGACGGCCGGAAGGGTGGAGTTCGCGGCGGCGAAGGAGGCGGCCGATCCTCTGCTGAAAAGGATCCGCAGGTATTCCATTCCGCCCGCGGGATTCTGCGCGGCGGACGGGACCAGGAACGATTCGCTGCTCGCCGCCTGTACCGCTGTCGCGGGGAGCGCCCCGGACGCCGGCACGACGCCCATCACCATGTCGAAACCGGCCGGCGTGACCGATTTCTGCTCCGCCTCCAGCCATGAGCCGCAGGGGATGAAGGCGGCCTTCCGCTGACACCACGCGGCCTGCGCCTCGGTGTGCGACAGCGCCTCCGAGCCGGACATGACGTAGCCCTTGCCGGCCAGTTCGGCGAACGCGGTGGCGGCCTCGGTGAGTCCGGGCTGCTTCCAGGCGTCCGGGGCGAGGTTGTCGACGGCCTTCACCAGGTCCAGCCCGCCGATCTTGGCGGCCATCGTGAGTAGCGGGTCGTTGATGTACTCCGGGTACTTGCCCTGGTAGGTCCAGGGCGCGACGCCGGACTTCCGGATCTCCGCGCAGAGCGTGATCATCTCCGCCCAGGACGAGGGATAGGTCCAGCCGCGCTCCGCGAAGAGGGCCTTGGAGTACCAGAGACCCCAGACCGTGTAGGTGAAGTTCAGCGCGACCGTGCTGCCACCGAACGTGCCGTCCGCCACGACGCCGGGCAGCAGGGTGTCGCGCACGGACTTGCCACTCTGATCGAAAGCGGGCGCGTCGAGCAGTTCCGACAGGTCGGTGAGCTGCTTCGCGGCGACCAGGGTGGCGATGTCGAGCCGGCCCGCGCCGGTGTTGTCGACGACGTCCGGTGGGTCACCGGCGACGAATCGCGGCTGCATGGCCTCGCCGACCTTCTGCAGGCCCTTGTGGTCGATCTCGGCGGCCGGATAGCGCTGTTGGTACGTGGACTCCGCGGCGATGGCGTACTCGTCGCCGTACCCCCCTTTGAAGACGACCACCTCGAGCGGCGCGTCGGCCTTGACCCCCAGCGGGTTGTCGGCGCTCTTGGCGCCGGACGGCGCGTCGCCGCCGGAGGAGGGCGGCCCGGACGACGTGACGCACCCGCCGAGCAGGGGAATGGTGAGAGCGGCGGTTCCGGCCGTGGTGAGTATGCTTCTTCGTCGGATGGAAGGGTTCATCAGCTGGGCTCTCCTTCTATGCGGTACGCCGGATGCGCCCGGCGTACCGCGCCTCGAGTTCCGCGTTGTGTTCCTTACCGCCGGGCACGTTGTCCGACAGGTAGACGGGCGGCGTCACACCCGCCGCGAGCAGGCGGTCCACCACCTCGATGACGATCTGCTGCGCCAGCAGCGCGGCGGTGATCGACGAGACCGCGCCGACCGCCCCGCCACCGGGCAGCGGCAACGCGGCGTCGCCGTAGGGCGCCCCGTTGTCCAGCGTCACGTCCGCGATCTCGCCGAGCTTGCGCCCGCTCGGATGCCGCGACTCCACGCCGGACGAGTGCGCCGCCGACGTGATCGCGATGAGCGGGTGGCCGTGCTCCTTGACCAGCAGGGCCATCTCCACGACGGCGCCGTTGATGCCGGAATTGGAGGCGATGACGAACGCGTCGTCCGGCTTGACCGGGGCGAGCGCGTAGAGCCGGTGAGCGATCCCGGTGTCGCGTTCCACGGCCGGGCCGGCGAGCACGTCGAGCGGGTCGCCGCCGTAGAGGACGATGTCGCGCAGCGCGATCCGGTTCGTCGGGACCAGGCCGCCGGCCCGCCCGGCGATCTCCATGGCGAGCGCCTCGGAGTGGCCGCAGCCGAACGCCTGGATCACGCCGCCGTTGATGATCGACGTGGTGAGCAGCGCGGCGGCGCGGCCCTTGAGGTCGCTCTGACCACGACCGACGCGGTCGATCAGCTCCTCGATTGCGGTGAGATAGTTCATGATCCCCTTCGTTTGCGGCTCGGCATCTTCTCGGGCAGCCGGTGCGCGTCCACGGCCCGGACCGTGAGCTCCAGGGCGTCGGCGGTGCGCTCGTAGGTGCGCTGCGCCACCGCCACGTAGATCAGGTCCAGCACCAGGAGTTGCGAGTGCAGGGCGGAGAGCGCGGCCAGCCGGAACGTGGTCTCCAGCACCGACGTGGTGAACACGACGTCGGCGACCTCGGCGAGCGGCGACCGGTTGAAGCTGGTCACCGCGACGGTGAGCGCGCCGTGGTCGGCGGCCTCGGCCAGGGTCTCGATCACCTCCCGGGTGCGGCCGGAGTGCGACAACCCGATCGCGACGTCGCCGGGGAGCAGCAGGGCCGCGTTGGTCAGCGCGGTGTGGCTGTCCTGGCGGTGCCAGACCGGCACCCGGATGCGCTCCAGGCGGAACGCCATCTCGCGGGCCGCGGTGCCGCTGCTGCCGAGGCCGAAGATCTCGACGCGCTGGGCGCCGGCGATCGCGGCGGCAGTCGTCTCGAGATCTTCGGTGCGCACCGAGGCCGCGGTGTTCTGGATGGCCCGGGTGTCGGCCGCGGCGACCACGCTCAGCACCTGGTCGAGCGAGTCTGACGGCGCGATGTCGCCGCTGATGTCGGTCTCCCAGCGGGCCTGCTCGGCGCGCCCGGTCTCGGTGGCGACGGCGACCCGCAGGCTCGCATAGCCCTTGAACCCCAGCGTGCGGCTGAACCGGGTGACCGTCGCCGTCGACGTCCCGGACCGCTCGGCGAGATCCACGATGCTGGCGTGCGCCGCCGTCTCCGGGTCGGCCAGGATCGTCTCGGCGATCCGGCTCAGCGCCTCCGGCATCTGCGGACCCTCGATGCGCAGCCGTCCGAGCAGCCCGCCGCTCTCACCCGACATGTGTGTGGACCTCATTTTCATCAGTTGCTGTTGCTGATGAAAATTACGACCGTCGACATGTCTAGTCAACAATGAATTTCCGTGTTTCGATCCGTGGCATGGATCTCGTTGTGGGCGTCGACGCCGGCGGCACCGCGTCCCGTGCGGTCGTCGCCACCCTGTCCGGCCGGGTGATCGGCCGCGGCCGGGCCGGCCCCGGCAACCCGGTCTCGGCCGGCCCGGACGCGGTCCCGGCGATCGCGGCGGCGATCCGGGAGGCGCTGACCGGAGTGGACCCGGGCGCGGTCACCGCCGGCGTGCTCGGCCTGGCCGGCACGTCCGCCTGCGCCGATCCGGCGTTCACCACGGCCCTCGACCGGGCCTGGGCGGCGGCCGGGCTGACCGGACCGTGGCGGGTGGTGGGCGACGCGGTCACCGCGTTCGCGGCCGGCACCGACGCGCCTTCCGGTGCGGTGCTGATCGCCGGGACGGGAGCGGTCGCGGCCGAAATTCAAGATCATTCTTGTGTACGGGTGACCGACGGTCTCGGCTGGCTCCTCGGTGACCTGGGCTCGGGGCACTGGCTCGGTCTGGCCGCCCTGCGCGCCGCCGTCCGCTCCTGGTCATCGGAGTTCGCCGTCGCGGTGGCCGCGGCGACCGGCGTCCCCGACCGGGACCGGCTGATCCACTGGGCGCAGCGCCTGCCGCACGCCGAGATCGCCGGGCTGGCCCCGCTGGTCTGCGCCTGGGCCCGCGCGGCCGACCCGCACGCGGTCTCCATCGTGGACGAGGCGGTGGGTCATCTGGTCACGACGCTCGGCGAGCTGGGCCCGGCCGGTCCGGTGGTGCTGGCCGGAAGCCTGCTGACCAACGACACCCCGGTCCGGGGCGGCGTGCTGGGGGCGTTGCGGTCCCGCGGGGTGGCCGCCCTGACCAGCCGTGATCCGGCCGCGGCGGCGGCCTGGCTGGCGATGGCGGCCCGGTCGCCGGACGCACACGCCGCCCTGCTGGGTCTTCATTCGCGTGCGTAACGCGTCCGGGGCGTCCGGCGGCGATTACCATCGATGGAGCGCGGGTCCTCCGCCGGACATTCGGGGATGAGGAAGGCCTTGGTGACTCGGTTTGAGGTGGGTGTCGGCGACCGGGTTCTCGCAGTCCAGGTGGCCGGCGCCGGGGACGGGCGGCCGGTCTTCCTGCTGCACGGCACGCCCGGCTCGGGCTCCGGTCCGCGCCCCCGCAGCAGCGTGCTCTACCGGCAGGGCATCCGGCTGATCAGTTACGACCGCCCGGGTTACGGCGGATCCACCCGCCTGCCGAACCGGCGGGTCGTCGACGCCGCCTCCGACGTCCGGGCGATCGCCGACGGGCTGGATCTGAAACGGTTCGCCGTGGTCGGCCGCTCCGGTGGCGGCCCGCACGCGCTGGCCTGCGCCGCCGTGCTGCCGCACCGGGTCGAGCGGGCCGCCGTGCTGGTCGGGCTGGCGCCGTGGGACGCCGCCGACCTGAACTGGTACGAGGGGATGGCCGACGAGAACGCCAGCAAACACGTGGCCGCCGACCGCGGCACCGCCGAGGCCATGCACGAGCTGCGGGCGCTGGCCGAGCAGACCGCCGCCGACCCGAAGAGTCTCATCGAGGCGCTGCGGACCCAGATGTCCGGGCCGGACCTGCGGTTCATGCAGAGCGTGCACTACCGCCGCCTGCTGACCAAGAGCTACGCGGACGCGCTGCGCGACGGGCCGTACGGCTGGCTCGACGACATCCTGGCGTTCCGCCGGGACTGGGGTTTCGCGCTCGACACCATCGTGCCGCCGGTCCGGTTGTGGCACGGCGCGCACGACACGTTCTCGCCGGCCAGCCACAGCCGGTGGCTGGCCCAGCGGATCCCTCGATCCGAGGTGCACGTTCAGCACGACGCGGCTCACTTCGGCGCCATGGAGGTGCTGCCCCGGATCCTCAAGTGGCTGGCGGCCTGACGCCGTTCACCCACGGGTCGGTGCGCCCGGGCGGCAGCGGCCCGGCCGACCCGGCGAACGCCTCCAGTTCACGGCAGAGTTGCAGCAGGTGGTCGACGCTGTGCAGGTGGACGATGGCGACCTCGCGCAGGCGGGCCACCCGGTTCGGGTTGGGCACACCCCGGCCCAGCTCCTGGTGCCCGGTGGTCATGATCTGCCGCTGGTGCCGGAGGGCGGACTCCAGCTCGTTCCAGATCCGCTCGAACCGGGCCGACTCGGTGGTCGGCTCGCCGTTGCGGACCCGCTCGCTGAGCAGCGTGCGCAGATGGTTGCCTTCGATCCGCAGCGGCGTCACCACCCGCTCGTAGAACAACCACTGGTGACTGTCCATCAGCGCCTGCAGCAGCTTGGCCGACTTCTGGGCCTGCTCCGGGTCGAGGAGCCGGCCGTTCACCACCTTGGCCGCCTCCACGAACGTGTTCGTCGACGCGCTCACCTCCTCGACCAGCTCCTCGACGTACTCGCTGGTGATCCGGACCGACTCGGTGAGCTGTTTCAGCGCGGCGTCGTACCGGGCGTCCAGCCGGGTCCGCTCCAGCTCCTTGACCTGGTAATCGGTCAGCCTCGTAATGATCACCAGGGCGAGCGGCAGCGCGAACAGCCCACAGGTCAGCTCGGCCAGGATGTTCGTGACGAACTGCAGGCCGCCCCACCGGTCCTGGATGTCCGCGATGATCGCCAGGATCACCGCGAGCAGGCCGAGACCCCACAGCCAGTACGCGAACCGGCGCAGTACCGGCGGCGCGGTCCGCCAGGCCGAGGAGATCAGGGAAGGGATGGTGCTCTCGGGGTTCTCCCGGTTCCGCATGGGCGCCCGTTCCTAGAACTGGTGTGGGTCGATGATCCGGTACAGGTAGCGGCGCCGGTCCAGGCCACTGACGATCGGATGGACCGCGCCGAGCCGGAGGACCACCCGCTCGCGCAGCGCGGCCAGCCGCTCGTCGGCCGACTCCAGGTCGAGCGCCTCCTCGACCAGGGCGAGGTTCGCCTCGTGCCGGAACGTGTTGGGGTGGTCCGGTCCGAACACGTTGCGGATGTCGGCGGCGATCGACAGCAGCATCTCGCGTGCCGCCTCCGGCCCGGCGCCACCCTCGGACGGCTCGGCCTCGCAGATCGCCAGGTTCATCTGCGCGGACAGCGTGTACGGATGATCCGGTCGCAGCACCTCGATCAGTTCCGGCACCGTCGGCCGGATCCACGCCCGGGCCTTCTCCAGGTCACCGAGCCGGCGTTCGGCGATGGCCAGGTCGTTGCGGCAGACCAGGGTGTACGGGTGCCGGTCGCCGAGTTTGCGCGTCCAGAAGTTGTGGATCTCCAGGAGCTCGGCCACCGCCTTGTCGCCCTCGTTCGCGCTGTGCAGGGTCAGCGCGCGGCTGAACCGGCAGCTGACCGTCTCCGGGTTCTCGTCGCCGAACAGCAGCAGGAGCCGGTCGTACGCCTCGTTGTGCAGTTGCAGCGCCTCCGGGATCCGCCCGATGCTGCGCAGCGAGACCGCGTAGTTGGACTTGGTGGTGAGCGACGACCGGGAGTCCGGGCCGCGGGTCTCCACCAGATCGTCGAGGGTCTGCTTGAGCAGGGCCGCTGACCGCTCGAAGTCGCCGGCGTCGCGCCAGTCCCGGGCCAGGCAGGCGGCCGTGCCGAGGGTCCAGAGGTTGGTCTCGCCGTTGACCTCCCGGCGCCGCAGCCACGCCTCCTCGTCGTGCTGCCCGGCCAGCTTGAACCGGCCCATCAGCCGGTACGAGACGGCCAGGTTGTTCTGCGCGGCCAGGGTGCGGGGGAAGTTGTCGCCGTACTGGTCCTGCCAGGACCGGTACGTGTCGATGTCGATGTCCAGGGCCTCCGGGTACCGGCCCAGACCGCGCAGGTCGGCCGCGTAGCTGCCCCGGGTCATCAGGGTGTGCGGGTGGCTCGGGCCGAGCAGGCGCTCCTGCTCGGCCAGCACCTGCTCGTCGACCTCCAGCGAGGCCTGGAACTCGCCCAGGTCGCGGAGCAGGTTGGCCAGGTTGAACCGCAGCTGGAGCAACTGCTGGCGCAGCACGTCCGCCTGCTCCGGGTCGGTCGTCCGCTCGAGCTGCTCCTCCCAGATCCGGGCCACCCGCTCGGCCCGGTTGCGGCCGGTGACCAGGTCGGCCTGCACGTAGTAGTACCGGATGCGGTCGATCATCAGCTGGCGGACGGCCTCGTCGGTGCTGTTCACCGCGTCGGACGCGTCCAGGTGCGGCCAGATCATCCGGAACCGGGGCCAGTGCTCGGCGTCCTCGACCTCGCCCTCGGGCCGGGCCTTGGCCAGCACCTGGTGCACCTGGCGCCGGGCCTCGGCCCGCTCCTGTTCGGTCATCCGGTCCCGGACCGCGTCCTGCACCACCTGGTGGATCAGGATCTGGCCGCTGCGGTCGCTGCTGCCCGGCGAGCTGGGCCGCTGGTCCAGCCGTAGCAGCGCCAGCCGGTTGATCTGCTGGACCAGCGCGCCGCGCAGCATCCGCTCGGAGACGGCCGGGTTGTGCGGCTTCAGGAACTCCGCCATCTGGTCGCTGTAGACCAGGTCGAGCGATATCTCCGGGGCCAGCACGCTGCACAGCTGGAAGAGCCGGTACGCGGCCCGGTCCCGCTCGCGCAGCCGGTTCAGCGACAGGTCCCAGGTCCGGGCGATCGGCCGCCCGGTCGTGTCGACCAGCGCGGCGCTCGGGCCCTCGGCCTGGATCTGCTCGAGGTACTGCTCGACCGGGGTGTTCGACTCGTCGAGCAGCGCGGCGGCCGCGGCGATCGCGATCGGCAGGTCGTCGAGCTGCTCCGCGACCAGCCCGGCGTCGTGCTCCTCGATGCCCCGGACCCGCTGCATCAGGTGGTCGATGCTCTCGGCCCGGGTGAACACGTCGACCTGCACCGGCTGGGTCTGGTCGCCCCAGGACATGTTCCGCGACGTGATCAGGACATGCGCGGAACCGTGCGGCAGGTACTCGACGATCGCGTCCGGCTCCTCCGCGTTGTCCAGGATCAGCAGGTACCGCCGCTTGTCCCGGCCGAGTTCCTGCACCACCGCCCGGGCGAACTCCCGGCCGGACTGCTCGGACTGCAGGCGCATCCGCCCGCCGAGCTCGCGCAGGGCGTTCTGCAGGTTCTCCTCGCTGTCCGCCTTCAGCCACGCCACCACGTCGTACGCGGTGCGGTAGCGGTGGGCGTACTCCAGCGCCATCTGCGTCTTGCCGACGCCTCCCATGCCCTGCAGAGCGACCGCCTGGGTGCCGTACAGCACCACCGCCGCCCCGGAGCGCAGCCGCCCGCGCAGGTCCCGCAGCCCGGCCTCGCGGCCGGTGAAGCGGGCGTTGCGGGCCGGCAGGTTGACCACCAGATCCGGTTCCTCGCCGGGGTACCGTGGCGCACCGGCCAGCACCACGTCGAGGTCGCCGGCGGGCCGGCCGATGAGCTTGAGAATCTCCTCGGCCGCGGCCGCGCCGTCCAGCCCGGCGATGAAGGCCGAGCTGGTGTTGGGGATGCTCCGCCACGGCGTGATGTCGGCCGTGTAGACGGCCCGCAGGCCCGGGTCCGGGGTGAACGCGCCCGGCGTGCCGGTGAAGTAATCGGTGCCCTCGGCCCGGGAGATGATCTTCAGATGCTGGGCGTCGGGCATCTGGTCCTTCTCGCCGGTCTCCCCGGCGGCGTGCACCACCCGCAGCCCGGCCGCGCGCAGCAGGTGCTCCACCCACTCCAGCCACACCTGGTCGAGGCCGGACCCGGAGAGCAGCACGGCGTCGGCCTCGGAGAACGGCTTGCGCTCGAACCGGGTGACGACCTGCTGGCGGAGGACCGGGTTCAGCGGCGGCAGCGCCTTGACCAGGCCCTCGGTGATGTGCGAGGCCAGGGCCTCGTACGCGCTGAGCAGCGTCCCGTTGGCGCCGGGCGCGTCGCCGAACGTCGCCAGCGTCTCCTCGTACGCGTAATACGCCTGGTACGGCACCTCGACGCCGTGCCAGTACGCCCGCCGGCGCGCCTCGTCGAGGCCGCGCGGCAGGTCGGCGAACTCCCGCATCGCGACCGTCCGCCCGGTCTCGGCCTTGCGCTTCTCGGCCGGGTCGACCCGCATCGGCACCGGCAGCACCCGGATGTCACGGGGGCTGTCGAGCTGCCGGGCCATCCGGGCCGCGCCCTCGATGCCCTGGTCGCTGAAGGTGAAGCAGTCGACCAGCACGTCCGGCAGCTGGCCGGTGCAGATGCCGGCGATGTCGCTGTGCCCGGTCCGGCTGTCGATCAGGGTGAAGTCGTACCGGTCCTTCATGTCGGCGCGCATCGCGTCGAAGAACTGGCCGCCGCCCCGCTCCTCGTAGAACTCGTCCCACTTGATCTGGCTGAGCCCGCCGTCGTAGTTCGGGTTCTGCTGGCCGGCGGAGAGGAAGTCCAGGGTGCCGCCGGCCGGGAAGTGGCTCCAGTCCAGCGAGAAGGAGTGCTGCTGGACGCTGGCGTACCCGGGGAGCCGGGCCGGGTCCCAGTGCTCCTCGGACGACTCCCACTCGTACCGGTTGATCATGTCGACCACACCGCCGGTGCTGGCCAGGAACCGCGGGCCCATGAACGGCGCGAAGTACCGGTGCAGGCCCGGCGACTCCAGGTCCCAGTCGACGGCGAGGACCCGGTACCCGTTCGCGGCCAGGATCCAGGCGACGTTGGCGAGGGCCATGGTCCGGCCGGTGCCACCCTTGTACGAGTAGAACGTGATGACCTGTCCGTTACGCCCTCGGGAGGTGCCGGCACCTCCGCCGCGCTGTGGCGCCGACGCCTCGGTGGCGGCTGAGCCGGCTGATCCGCTCGCAAGCTCGCTCATGGCAAGTCCCCCCATGGTCCTCTCGAACGCCTGCTGCGAAGGAAGTTCCGGCGGGCCTTGATGACCGCCTCGTCGATGGCCCGCTGGAACTCCCGGGCATCCCGGGCGATCTGCACACCGTTGCGCGTCATCGCCCGCGCCTGGGCGACCAGCTCGTGCGACCGGTCGTCGCCGTCCGGCCGGATCACCATCACCATCACCACCGTCATCCAGGACGGCATGTCCCGCAGCATCCCCTCGGCGATCAGCCGGGACGGCGGGTCGTCGAGCACCGCCGCGTCGAGCAGCAGCACGCCCGCGGTGTCGTGGAACCCGTTGACCGATCCGGGCGCGGCCGGGCCGAGCACGATCTCGGGCAGCAGCGACAGCCGCTGGGCGGCGTCCCGGGCCCGGTCGGTCACCCAGCCGACGTCGGTGCCGAACGGCGACCAGTCGACCCCGCGCCCGCGCGGCCGGACCACGGTGATCTGGAACCGCGCGGCCGGCGACCGCCGGGCCGGCATCGGCAGCTCCGGCCGGGTCCGCAGCCAGGGCGGCACCTGGTCCGGGTTCTCGGCCGCGGTCACCAGCCGGTCCGCGAGTTCCTCGATGAGCTGCCGCAACTCTTCGGTGTACGCGCTGAGCCGGCAGATCGCGACCATCCCGTAGTCGCCGTACTCCTGGACCGCCGTGCCCAGCGAGGTGGCCTGGGCGAGGCCGTTCACCCGGCGGGCCGGCAGGTGCGGTTCCCAGAGCACCGGGTGCACGAACGGCATGGTGGCCGGGTCGCCGGGCTGGTACAGCCGGTCACCGAAGTCGGGCGGCGGCTCGTGCAGGAACTCGCGGCTGTAGAGCGGGACGAGGACGCGTACCGACGGGATGCCGGCTTCCAGCGCCCACCGGGCGTCGCCGGCGGTGGGGTAGTAGAGGGATCCGCGGCGCAGGCCGTGCGGTGGGTCGGCGCGGCGCCGCACCTCCAGGTCGAGCTGGTGGTAGAAGCCTTCGACCCACTGGTTGGGTATCGACGTGCGCGCATGGATCAGCGCGAAGTAGTAGTCAGGCGCTGACAACGGTCGAGACCCGGTCAGGTGCCCGGAGGGCGGGCGGGGTTCTCTCAGCGCGCAACGTCTGCTCCGATCCCTGATCTCGTCACGATCCGGAGTTCAGCGTAATGCTCCGATTCCACTGTGTCACCGACGCGTGTCGATATCGGAAATGGCGAGATAAAGACGGATCAATGACGATGGGTGGAGAACCACTCCTGCGCCGCGTCCACCGCCGGCACCAGCGGGAACAGGTGAGCGGTGGCGTCACCCACCTGTCCGGTGGTCGCCCAGGAGTGCCGGAGGAGATCCTTCCCGGCCGTGCCGAAATCGCCGTCGTCGAGCTTGAGCGCCGCGAACCGCCGCAGCTCGCGCCGATCATTCTCGGTCACGAAGCAGGAGTACTCCATGATCGCGCCAGGCCGCGGGAACCGGTCCGCGGCCCGGTATTCGGCGAGGTGCAGCGCGGTGCACTTCTCGACGCCGACGCCGAGCAGCAGGATCGAGGTGTCGCCCCGGTAGAGCGCGCCCAGCGGGGACCGCTCGCCCAGATGGCAGTCCAGGTCGTGCACCGCCACGATCCCCGCGGCGGCCGGCCCGAGCGCGGCGAACGAGGTCTGCGGGTGCCGGCTGCGCAGCGCGCCCGGATGCGCCCGGACGTGCTCGGCGAAGCCGCCGACGCCGTACGACGGGGTGGTGTCCGGGTCGAAGCCGGGCATCGCCGCCACATAGCGGTCCCGGTCGGCGTCGCTCAGACCGGCCGTGGCCGCGCGGTACACCGGGCTGGTCAGCGAGTTGTTCGGGGTCTGGGCCGGCACCACGATCGTGGTGCCCGGGCCGCACACCTCGCGCAGCGCGGCGAGCAGGGTGGCCGGGCCGCCCTCGATCCAGCCGATCCGGCGCATCGAGCAGTGCACCAGCAGGGCGCCGCCGGCCGGCGTGTCCTTGCCCACCCCGAGCGCGATCAGGTCGGCGACCAGGGCGGCGCGGGTCACGACCGGGCCGGTCATGAGTCCCAGGACCGGATCGTCGCGGCCATCCGGTCGACGAACGCGGCGCCCAGCGGGGTCAGCGCGCCGGTCTCGCGCAGCGCGGCGACGGCGTCGACGGTCCACCGGTGGTACATCGCGTACAGCTCGGGGGCGCGGGGGTCGTGGCCGACCCGGCGGCGCCAGACGTCGGCCACCGCGGCGTGCGCGTAGACGCCCTGCAGCGCGGCCTCGACCGGCCGGCTCTCGGTCTTCCAGCCGACCGTGATCCGGGCGTCCGAGTCCGGGTCGTGCAGGTCGTACAGGTCGAGCAGTGCGCCCAGCTTGGCGTGCTGGAACTCGTGCACCAGCAGGACCGCGAGCTCGGCCGGCCCGACCGGCACGGCGGAGAGCGAACCGAACGCGTCCATCGCCGTGGAGGCCCGTTGCCGCCCGGCCGGATCCGGCTCCAACGGCATGATCACTTTCAGTCCGGCGCGCAGGGCCGGGGCGTACTCCGGCAACTCCACGTCGATCAGGCGCCAGGCCGCGGTCAGCGAGTCCCGCCACTGCGCCACGGCCTGGTCGTCCAGCCGCGCCGCCGGGGTCCACCCGTGGCAGTCCCGGGCCGGGTCCCCGTCCTCGATCCGGACGCTCCAGCCGTCCCGCGCGATGTGCCGGGCCGGTTGCCAGTGCGCGGTCGAACCGGGCTGGGACAGGTCGACGGTGAGCACCACCCCGTCCGGTCCGGTGAGCCGCAGCTTGCCCGGGTCGGCGGCGATCCGGGCGGGCGCGGTGACCGGCTCCGGCCAGTACAGCGTGCCGACCGTGGGCAGCGTGACCACGCCCTGCTCGATCCGGACGTCGGTCTCCACCGGCACGCTCGCGTGCACGGCCGCCGCGGCGGCGAGCCCACCCAGGTACGGCAGCCCGGCGGCGTCGCCGGTCCGCAGCATGCCGACCGCCCAGGCCCGCACGTACGGATGCGCGAGCACGTGCCGGACCGCGCCGGCGTGCCCCTCCTCCAGCTCGGTGAGCGCCCGCCAGCCGGCCGTCTCGCCGTGCTGCTCGACCGCGGCGACGACCAGTGCCCGGGTGACCGCGTGCTGCTGCCCGGTCAGCCAGGCGATGGTCGCCTCGTCGCCGAAGCCGGACGCGATCTGGTCGATCACGTCGGCCGGTCCGGTCTCCCCGGGTTTCGCGTCAGCCTGGTGCATCCGGGTCTCCTCGTTGGTCCGGTCGATCAGGACGCGCAGGTCCGCGCAGTACACCGACGGGTTGTCGAAGCCGTGGCCGGCGCGGAACCGGTGGGCGTAGAGGCCGCCGGCGCACTGCTGGACGACCGGGCAGGACCGGCAGATCTCGTTGAGGCCGGCGACGCCCCGCTGCCGGACCGCGATCGGGCGCAGCCGGGAGACCTCGTCGACGGGGTGGGTGAGCACGCTGAGGCCGGTCGCGGGCGCGCCGTCGTACGCGGTCTTCACCGAGTCGGCCTGCTCGTACTCGCCGCCGGTCTCGATCACCACCATGTCGACGGTGTCGGCACCGAGCTGCTCGCTGCCGCTCCGCCCGCCCCGCGCGGTGGAGTGCAGGCCGTCGAAGAGCCGGATCCGCATCGGGCGGCCGTCGGCCAGCCAGCGGCGGTGGATCACGGAGAGCCAGGTCGCGTACGGCGTGGGGTCGCCGTCCGGGCGCGGCGGCGGGTTCTCCCAGGTGGCGTGGGGGAGCAGGAAGTCGACGGCGGGGGGCCGCTCGGCCAGGAGCGCCTCGTAGACCCGGTCCGGGGAGTTGCGGATGTCGATCGTGCAGAGCAGCCCGGCGTAGAGCTCGCGGTAGGCCGGGGTGCGCAGCAGGGCGAGCGCGGCCTGGACCTGGTCGAAGCTGCCCGCGCCGTTCGCGAATCTCCGGTGCCGGTCGTTGGCCTCGCGGTCGCCGTCGAGCGAGACCCCGACCCGGACACCGTGGCGCTTGAGCACGTCACCGGTCGCCGGGTTGAAGCGCACGCCGTTCGTCTGCATGGTCAGCGAGAGCCGGGTGACCTTCTCGATCGGCGTCCGGATCTCGGTGATCAGCCGGTCGAGCCCGGCCGGCCCGAGGAGCAGGGGCTCACCACCGTGCACGACGACCCGGACGCGGGGCAGCTCCCACCGGGCCGCGTGCTCGGCGATCCGGCGGGCCGCGGCCCGGGCGACGTCGGCCGACATGGCCCGGGCCTTGGTCATCCAGCTCTGGTCGGCGTGCTCATAGACGTAGCAATGGTCGCACTTCAGGTCGCACCGGCCGTGGACCTTCAGAACGAACTGGCTCAGCGGATGCGCCCCGCCGGCCTCATCGCCCGCCCGGGCGGGCATCAGTGTGCGGACTGGAAGGCGGCCACATCCAGCCGTTTGAGAAGGGACTCCTTGTCGACGATCCGGCGGACCACGCGGCTGGCGTGCTCGGCCCGGATCTCCCGTAGCGGAGTCTCATTGATGACGGCCAGCGGCCCGACCATGTTGTCCGGGGTCGCGACTTCGGTGTTCACGATATCTCCAGGTCATATCAGGTTCAGGGTCTCGCGACCGGCCTGCGCAGTCGTTAACTGATTTTGCGCCGGAATGGTTTCGGTTGGGTTTTGTGACGGATTCCGTACTCTGCGCCACCCGTCATCGTCCCATAGGCCATCCAGCGTGGTTCCCACTTCGAGAATCGCGCTGATGATAGTGAACCGGCGGGCCGCGCGATACGGCCAGTTCTCCTTTGGAGGATAACGACCGACGAGAGCACCAGCAGACCGCCCGTGAGCTGCGTGATCGTCAGGGTCTCACCGAGCAGGGCGGCCGCCAGCGCGGTCGTCACCACCGGCTCGGCGGTGGAGAGGATGGCCGCGGTCGAGGGGCCGGTCCGGCGTAGACCGGCGAAGAACGCGACGATCGGCAGCACTGTGGAGACCAGCACGATGCCGGTCAGCCACAACCAGCCGTCCGCCCGGAAATCGAGACCGACCCCGCCGGCGACCAGTGCCCGGACCGCGAGCGCGGCGGCCGCGCCGGTCAGCACCAGGGTGGTCAGCCGGACCGGCGGCATCCGTCGCACGACCCGGTCCGAGCACAGGATGTAGCCGGTGTAGGTCAGCGCCGACCCGAACGCCAGGGCCACCCCGGTGCCGTCGATCGCCACGCCGCCCGCGCCGAGCAGCACCAGCAGCACCCCGGCCGACGCGGCGAGCAGCGCGACCACCTTGCCGCCGGTCAGCCGGTCCCGGCCCAGGGCCACCGCGGTCACCGTCACCAGCAGGGGATACAGATAGAAGACCAGGGACAGCAGCGAGGCGTCCATCCGCTGCAGGGCCTCGAAATACAGGGTCGCCTGGGCCGCGTACCCGAGGGCACCCAGGCCGAGTGCCGCGGCCAGAAGCGTCCCGGGGGTCTTGGTCCTGACCTCGGGCCGGCGGCGGAGGAGGGGGAACGAGGCCAGCAGCAGCGCGGCCAGACCGAAACGGACCAGGAGCAGGGTGTCCGGCGAGACGCCCGCCTCGAACGCGAGCTTGCCGAAGACGCCGAGCGCGCCGAAACAGACCGCGGAGAGCAGGCAGAGAGTGGGACCCATGAGGGCAAGCTTCGGCCCGCTGATTCGTCACGTCCAGTGACGATTCCTGGAGCTGATTGTTTAGGATTTGTGCATGGAGCTGCGTCGCCTGCGCTTTCTCCGTGAGTTCGAGGTGCGCGGCACGCTCGGCGCGGTCGCGACGGCCCTCGGCTACAGCCCGTCCGCCGTCTCGCAACAGCTCGCGCTCCTGGAGAAGGAGGTCGGCGCCCGGCTGCTGGAGAAAGCGGGCCGCGGCGTGCGCCTCACCGACGCGGGGCGGATCCTGGCGAGCCACGCGGGTGTCCTTCTCGCTGCCGCCGACGCGGCAGCGGCGGATCTCGCGGCCCACACCGATGAGGTACGGGGTACCGTGCGCGCCAGTGGACTCCAGTCAGCCGCGCGCCGCCTGCTGGTTCCCGCGGTGTCCCGGGTCGCGGCCGCCTTCCCCGGGATCCGTGCCGAGGTCTTCGAACTGGAGCTCGAGGCGGCCCTGCCCGAGCTGCGCCTCGGCGCGATCGACCTGCTGATCAGCGACGAGTACGACGGCCATCCCCGCCCGCGCCCGGCCGGCCTGCGGTTCGCGGTGCTGCACGCCGAGGAGCTGAAACTGGTGCTCCCGGCGGCCCACCCGCTCGCCGCCCCGGGCGGCCCGGTGCCGATCGCCGCGCTGCGTGCCGAGGTCTGGGTCGCGACCAGCGCGGGCACCGGCCACCACGCCATGGTCGTCGGCACCTGTCGCGCGCTCGGCGGCTTCGACCCGGACCTGCGGCACCTCTGCTACGACGCGGAGGTGCAGCTGGAGCTGGTCCGGCGGGCCGGCGCGGTGGCGCTGCTGCCCGAGCTGACACTGCCCGCCGGGGACCCGGCGGTGGCGGTCCGGGACGTGGCCGAGCAGAGCCTGGGCCGGCGCCTCTTCGTGGTCACCCGGGAGGGGCCGCAGACGCCGGCCCTGACCACCTTCCTGACCGTTCTGACCGACGTGGCATCGTCACTGCGGTGATTCCGACCGAGACACAGATCCGTGCCATGCACCGCGAGGCCGCGCCGAGCCGGGAGGCGTTCGCGTCGGTCTGGACGCACTGCCGGATCGTCTGGTCGATCGCCTCGCAGCTCATGCCCCCGGACCTCGATGGGGATCTGGTGCGGGCCGGGTGCCTGTTGCACGACATCGGGGTGTACCGGCTGGCTGCGGACGACCCCTACGTCAGGCACGGGGTGCTCGGCGAGGAGCTGGCGCGCGACCTCGGTCTGCCGGAGGTGCTCAGCCGGTTCTGCTCGCACCACACCGGTGTCGGGATCACCGCCGCGGACGTGACAGCGCAGGGGCTGCCGTTGCCGGTGGCGGACTACCTGGCCGAATCCGCCGAGGAACGACTCGTGATGTATGCGGACAAATTCCACAGCAAATCGACGCCGCCGTCATTCGTGACCAGTGACACATTCGTGGTCGCCGTGAGTCGCTTCGGTGCGGACAAGCCCGCTCGTTTCGACGCTCTCACCAGGGAGTTCGGTCAGCCTAACCTTACTCCGCTGGTGAGTGAGTTCGGCCATTCTGTCCGGTAATGGGCCGGTTCGGGACCGTGAGATCGACTTGATCTCAACCTAGGTTCAAGTTTTAGAGTCTTGCCGTTTCCTTTGATCATCGGCGAGAGCGCGAGTGAGGGATTTATCTATGGATCGCCCCCTGCGGGTTGCCGTCATCGGTGCCGGCCCGGCCGGTATCTATGCGGCCGACCACTTGATCAAGGCTTCGGAAACGGTCACCGTCGACATTTTCGACAAGCTGCCCACCCCCTACGGCCTGATCCGGTACGGCGTCGCGCCTGACCACCCGCGGATCAAGGAGATCGTCAACGCTCTCACCCGGATCCTGAACAACGAGCGGATCCGGTTCATCGGCAACGTCGCGTACGGCACCGACGTCAAGCCCGAGGAGCTCAGCCGCTTCTACGACGCGACGGTCATCGCGACCGGCGCCGAGAAGGACCGCGCCCTCGACATCCCCGGCATCGACCTGCAGGGCAGCTTCGGCGCCGCCGACTTCGCGTCCTGGTACAACGGGCACCCCGACGTGCCGCGCGAGTGGCCGCTGGAGGCCAAGGAGGTCGCCGTCATCGGCGCCGGAAACGTCGCCATCGACGTGGCCCGGATCCTCGCGAAGACGGCCGACGAGCTGCTGGTCACCGAGATCCCGGAGAACGTCTACCAGGGACTGAAGGCCAGCCCGGTCACCGACGTGCACCTGTTCTCCCGGCGCGGCCCGGCCCAGGTCAAGTTCACCCCGCAGGAGCTGCGCGAACTCGACCACTCGCCGAACGTCGAGGTGATCATCCACCCCGAGGGCATCGAGTTCGACGAGGGCAGCCTCGAGGCGATGCGGCAGACCCGGCACGTCAAGATGTGCGTGGACATCCTGCAGAACTGGGCCGTGCGCGACCCGCGGGACCGCCCGCGCCGCCTGCACCTGTACTTCCTGCAGGCCCCGGTCGAGGTGCTCGGCGAGGACGGCAAGGTCGTCGGCCTGCGGACCGAGACCCAGGAGCTGACCGGCGACGGCTGGGTCCGCGGCACCGGCGAGTTCACCGACTGGCCGGTCCAGGCCGTCTACCGGGCCGTCGGCTACCTCAGCACCGCGCTGCCGGACCTGCCGTTCGACACCAAGACCGGCACCATCCCGCACCAGGCCGGCCGGATCCTCGACCTCGACGGCGAGCACATCCCCGGCATGTACACGACCGGCTGGATCAAGCGCGGCCCGGTCGGCCTCATCGGCCACACCAAGGGTGACGCCAACGAGACCGTGCAGAGCCTGCTCGAGGACGTCGAGAAGCTGCCGGCGCCGGTCGACCCCACGCACGAGGGTGTCCTCGAGTACCTGCGCGGGCGCGGCCTGGAGATCACCGACTGGGAGGGCTGGCAGAAGCTGGACGCCCACGAGGTGACCCTGGGTGAGCCGCACGGGCGTAAGCGCATCAAGGTCGTGGCGCGCGACGAGATGACCGGCATCTGCAACGCGGTCTGAGTTTCATCCGAAGGGAGGCCGGCGTGATCGTGCGCCGGCCTTTCTGGGTATCCGGAGCGGGTGAGCTCACCCCGTACCGTCGCTGTTGAAGATCTTGGGGCTTGGCTGCTCAAGGGGAACGCGGACCACGTCGACCTGCGCGGACGATTCTCGGTCGAGCCGCACGTCGAGCGGTGGTGCGTGCAGCCCAGCTATCGGCTCGGCCTGATGCGGGCCGGGCAGCCGGTGCTCTTCTGGGGTAGCGGCAGCCGGCGGCGCGACATCGCGTACGGCATCTGGGGAGCTGGGCGGCTGACCGGCCCGGCCCGGCGTGACGGTGACGGCTGGGAAGTGCCGCTGGACCTGACCATCGCCCCGCCGGACGCGTGGATCCCGCGGTCGGTGATCCGTTCCCATGGGGTTTTGGCTGATCTCGAGGTGCTCCGGCAGCCGCAGGGGTCGAACCCGTCGTTCGTCACGGCGCGCGAATACGCCGTGATCACGTCCCTCCTGGCGTGACCGTCGTTATATTTACGAACGGTCGGTCGTTTTGTAGCGTGGGGTCATGACGCAGGACGGCCGGCTGGTGCGAGGCGAGCGGACCCGTGCCGCCGTGCTCGACCAGGCGCTGCTGCTCGCCACCGTCAACGGGCTCGACGGGCTGTCACTCAGCCAGGTCGCCGACGCGCTCGGGGTCAGCAAGTCCGGCCTTTTCGCGCACTGGCGGTCCAAGGAAGCCCTGCAACTCGCCGTGATCGACCACGCCCGCGCGCAGTGGACCGACCTGGTCGTCGCGCCGGCCCGAGACCAGCCCGCCGGGGTCCGGCGGCTCTGGGCGGCGCACGACAGCCGGCTCGCGTTCTACGAGTCCGGGGTGCTGCCCGGCGGCTGCTTCTTCGCCAACGCGCACTTCGAGTTCAACGCCCGTCCCGGCGTGATCCGCGACCGTCTCGCCGCCGAGTTGCGCGACTGGATGGCGTTCCTGACCAGGACCGCCACCGACGCGCTCACCCTCGGCGAGGTGCGCGCCGGCGTGAGCCCGGACAGCCTGGCCTACCACACCGAATCCCTCGGGGTCTGCGCCGTGATGCAGGCGCCGGTGCTCGGGACCGGACCGACGTTCCGGCAGGCCCGCCAGGCGCTGCTGGACCACCTGCGCTCGATCACCACGAATCCCACGATCCTTCCGGAGCTGCCATGACCACCGTGACCGAACCCGCCGCCGCCCCCTCCGTGTCCTACGGCGCCACGGTGCACATCCCGGTCCACTTCGACGACCTCGACGCCATGGGCATGCTGCACAACTCGCGGTACGCGGTCCTGGTCGAGCGCGCCGTCTCCCTCTGGTGGGCCGAGCGCGGCGTCTCCTTCTCCGGCGGGCGCCCCACCACGCCGGACGCCTTCAACGTGGTCCGCGAATACGGCATCACCTTCCACCGCCCGGTCCTCGGCACCGGCGACATCACCATCCACTTCTGGCTCGACACGATCGGCACGACCAGCGCCGCATACGGCTTCCGGGTCATCTCCACGGACGCCACCACGGTCTTCGCCGAGGGCCGCCGCGTGAACGTGCGCCTGAACCCGGCCACGATGCGCCCCGAGCCCTGGACGGACCACGCTCGAGGCCTGGCCGCCACGATCCTCCGCCCCGAGGCCTGACCCCGGGCGGCGCGCTTCCCTCACCGACCGCGCCGCCCCACCCGCCTGACCCGTGGGCGGCGCGCTTCCCTTACCGGTCGTGCCGTCTCACCCGCCTGACCCGTGGGCGGCGCGCCTCCTCACCGGCCGTGCCGTCTCACCGCCCGACCCCGGGCGGCGCGCCTTCCCCCATCGGCCGCGCCGTCCCGCCCGGCGGCGCGCCAACCGCCAGTGGCGCGCCGCCTTTCCCGCGCCGCCCCCACGGTGGCCATTCCGCGCTGCTTCCTCGGCCGTGGCGTCGCCCTTCCCGGCCGTTTCTCGCGCCGCTCGCCCCGCACCGTTTCTCGCGCCGCTCGCCCCGCACGGTTTCTCGCGCCGCCCTCACGCGGCCTTCCCGCCAGCGGCGCGCCGCCCTCCCGCCACGCTCTTGGTGATTTGCGCACGCACGTCATCGACGACAGGACGTGCCGCTGATCGACTGAACTCGGCACACCGCCATATCGGCTACACCCGTAGGGGGTGTAGCTACATCAGCAGTGGGTGAGGCAGCAAACGGGATACCTTCCGCGAGCCCGATACCGAGCCGTCGCTGGATCGACTCTGCCGAATGTCGTGCATTTTTCGCGGAGGCGATCGCTCGTCATTGTTCCGATTTTTACATAGTCTGACACGGTATTCAGAGGCGGGGAAGGGTGAATTGTAGTTGCCACGCGCCCATTTCGGTGGCCTGGAATGCGGACTCCAGCCAGTGAGGCGGTGGGCCGGACTCCGCTGGACGCGCGCAACTCTCCCCTGTCGGCGGCGATTGTGGCGATCACCCGGTTCACTGCGCCGGGGGCGAGGCGGCGCGAGCTCTGCCGTCACGATTGCGCTCTCTCGGTTGCCGTCCTTGTCAGGGACGTGAGCTGCACTTGTCACGCCCTCGATGGCAGCACGCGAGGGCTTCGGTGCGAAGGGCTCACCCTCCTCCCGGTCACGTGACTCCGTGCTGGGCTGACTCGCGTCGCTGAGCGGCGTTTCGTGACCGATTCGCGGAGTCCCCGGCGACGGGCAGACGCGAGCCTCGGCATGCTCCTCCGCTTCTCGTAACTGGCGCAGGCGCCGCGCGTGGCGTTGCGCGAGGCCCCATGAGCGGTGTCGCTCGTGCTCGCGCCGGAACTCCTCGGCCGCCGGAGAATAATTGCGGCGCAGCGTCCGATCCCGAAGATGCCGGGTGGGAAACAAGGAAAGCTGAGCCATCCCCCAATAGTCCTCGCCTTGCTGTCACTCGACGAATTATCCGTCCAATCTTTCACATCGCGGAATGTTTGCCAATCAGCTTTGGTGATCCGCTGGACCGGCATCCCCAAATAGCCGCTGCTGAACTTGGCGGCGCAGTATTACGCCTTTCTGTCGTTGGTGAAGCGCGCATACCTGGCGTCCTGGCACATCGGAGAGTTTGGGGAACCGCCCACGGCTGAAATATCGGCGGCGGGCGTTTAGGCGCCGCGACGGCGTTGGATCGGTTGGGCGACGGACTCCCCGCGAGGGCTGGGCACCTCTGTGCCGTGCACTCGGCGTCACCGAACCGGACGAGCCGTTCCCTCATCTCAACCGGCGGTCGTGAGAAACATCGACGTCGGGAGCGTCCACGGCGCACCTGTCGTGTGCATCCCCGTTCTACTGTCGAATCCGATGATGCCGATGTCGCAGTCCGCGCTGCTGATCCGCGCTCGCGCCGTGCGTGTCCTGGCCTGTGCCGCGCTGGTGCTGATGGTCTCCGCCTGCTCGGCCGACCCCTTGCCGCAACCACCCGCACCGCCCGGGGCGATCGGAGTGGAGGACATCGCTCTGGACCCCATGACCCGCGAGGAGAACAGGCGCTTCTACAACGCGTACATCGACCTGGTCCCCTGGCTGCGGGAGAACTACGAGCCTCCGTGGGAACTCAGTACGTGGTACCGCTTGCCTCCGGACACCACGTGGGAGTCGATCGAGGAACACTACGAGGTGGCGCTCGGCCCCGACTGGACAGTTGACGACAGATATCAATATCCCCGTCACACCCTGGATGGGGCGACCGACTTGTCGGACCGTCACGCGCGGGTGTGGAGCAACGACGACCGGGCGGTGGCGATCATGGTGAACCCGGGCGACGCCGGCAGCGGCCCGATTCTCCACGTGCTGCTGCCGGAAGAGAAACGCCGGTAGGCCGCCTGCCGGCTTCGCGCGTCGCCGGTGGTGTCTCGGGTCAGTAGGCTCGGGTCAGTAGGCGAGGCCTCCCGGGTTGCCGAGCAGCGCTGCACCGTACCCTCCGAGCCACCCCTCCGCCGCGGCCGCGTGCTGGCTGAACGTGTGCATGTCGCGGAAGCGCCGCTGGATCGGTGAGGTGTCCCGCGCCGCCTGGCCGCCGCCCGCGCGGTAGCAGGTGTCCACGACGGACAATGCCGCGTCGGTGACCCAGGTCAGGGTTGCGGAGACGCGCGGGCCGATCGCGGCGAGGCCGGCCGGGTCGGTGGAGCAGAGCTCCCACAGCTCGCCGGCCGTCGTCGCGAGCAGGGCACGGGCGGCGCGCAGGGTGAGGTCGGCGCGGCCCAGCTGGACCTGGAAGAGCTGGGTGTCGGCCAGGCGGGTCTTCGCGTAGAGCCGCTGCTTGCCGCCGGCGGCCAGGGCCGTCGTGGCGTCCAGCGCGCCCTGGGCGATGCCTGTCGCGACGGCGCCGAGGTGCAGGACGAAGTGCATGAGCGGTGCCACGAACGCCGGGCCGGGGATCGACGGGACGCCGGCGAACAGGTCGAACGTGTGCTCGGCCGGCACGTGCACGCCGCTGATCTCGACGTCGTGCGAGCCGGTGCCGAGCAGGCCCAGCACCTGCCAGGTGTCGATGATCCGGGCCTGCGAGGCGGGGACCAGCGCGGAGCGGGTCTGCGGCGGCTCGCCGATCGGGGTGAGCAGGCAGTTCCCGAAGATCCAGTCGGCGTGGGTGCTGCCGCTGCCGAACGCCCAGCGGCCGTCGACCAGGTAGCCGTCCGGGGTGGGCGTGGCCGTGCCCTGCGGGCTGAAGCCACCGGCCACGATCACGTCGGGGCCGGACGAGTACATCTTGTCGAAGGTCTCCCGGTCCAGGCACGCGAGCAGCTGCGGCGTCTCGGAGCCGATCATCACGGTCCAGCCGACGGCGGGCTCGGCGGTGGCGAGCTGCTCCAGGACCGCCATGCCGGTGCGCAGGTCGGCCTCGTGACCACCGTGGGACCGGGGCACGAACATCCGGAAGAAGCCCGCCGCTTTCAGCTCGGCGACCAGATCGGCCGGCAGTTGCCGGGCGGAGTCCAGCTCGGCGGCCCGGGCCTGCAGGGACGGCGTCAGCTCGCGGGCGCGGCGTACCAGGTCGTGCATGTCTACCCCCATGAATCCGGCTGTTGAGGCGATCCAAGCCGATCAGGCGTCCCGTCCACCAGGGACAGTCGCCCCTCCGACTCAGGAAGTTATCCGGGACGGATCCGAGGCGTCGTCACCCTCGATGAGGATCTCGGGTCCTCCCTCAGGGGGATCGCCCCCACGCTTGAGCAGTCGCTCAAAACCCGCTACGGTACGACTTGAGCGAGTGCTCAAAACGGGGGGAGGTTGAGGGTGGAACGGGTACGGACACGGCCGGCGAATCTGATCCTGGCCGGGCTCATCGTGCTGTTCGGCGTGGTGTTCTTCGTGGTGGTCCAGCGGTCCGGGCGGGCCGACAGCGCGCTGCTGTTCGTCGTGCTGCCGACCGTACTGGCGGCCGGTCTCGCGCTGCAGCCGGGCCGGAGCACGCACGGCCGGGTCTTCCGGCTGACCACCATCGGCCTGCTGCTGGCGGCGGTGGCGGCGCACGAGGGCGCGATCTGCGTCGTGCTCGCCGCGCCGCTGGTCTACCTGCTCGCCCACGGCATCACCGCGCTGGTCCGGATGGGCGGCGGCTCCCGGAGGCTGACCGTGCTGCTCCCGCTGCCGCTGCTGCTCACCGGCGTCGAGGGCGTGCAGCCGGATTGGCGGGTTCATCCCGACCAGTCCGTGCAGGTCAGCCGCGAGGCACAGGTCGACCCGGCCGCGCTGCCCGCCCTGCTCGCCGCCGGGCCGCAGCCGCAGGACGCACGGCCGTTCGCGTTGCGGCTGCTCGGCGTGCCGACACCGGAGCACGTGCACGGCAGCGGCCTGACGCCCGGCGACGGCTGGATGTTCGGCTATCACGGCAGCTCGCACGGCCCCGGCGGGCAGATCGTCACCGAGGTCGTCGCCGCCGGGCCGAGCGAGATCACCTTCGCGGTCGTCGAGGACTCGTCGATCACCGGTCGCTGGGTCGGCATGCGCGACGCCACGCTGAGCTGGCAGCCCGGCGAGCACGGCGGCAGCGAGGTCACGCTCCGGATCGGCTACCGGCGCGGGCTCGACCCGTTCTGGTACTTCGGGCCGCTCCAGGACCGGTTCATGCACGCCGGCGCCGAGCACTTCCTGAACATGCTGAACCTGCCATGATCCTGGCCCGCTACCTGGTCCTGCTGATTCCCGTGGCGGCGGTGCTCGCCGCGGCCCGCTGCACGCCGCGACGGGTGGGCGCGGTGCTCGCGTTCCTCGCGTCGGCGACCGGCCTCGCCGTGCTGCACGAGGTCGCCGCCGCTGCCGGGTGGTGGACGTTCGCGCGGGTCGACGGCGCGTACCGGGGTTTCCCGGTCGATCTGTGGCTGGGCTGGGCGGCGCTCTGGGGGCCGGTTCCGGTGCTGCTGCGGCGGATCGTTGCGCTGCCGGTCGCGCTCGGCCTGCTCCTCTGGATCGACGCGGTCGCCATGCCGGCGCTCGAGCCACTCGTCGCGCTCGGTCCGCACTGGCTGCTCGGCGAAGCGTCAGGCCTGGTCACGGTCGCGCTCCCGGCCCAGCTGCTGGGCTGCTGGACCGACGATCGGCGACGGCTGATCCCGCGCGTACTGCTGCAGGTGGGGCTTTTCGCGGTGCTGCTGCTCTGGCTCATCCCGAGCGTCGCGTTCAGCCTCGGCGACGGCGGCTGGGAACACCTCCTGGGGCTCTCCGGGACAGAGTTGTTCCTGGTCGGGCAGGTGACCCTGGCCCTCGCGGCGCCGGCGCTCGCCGCGGTCCGGGAGTTCGCGGTGCGCGGCGGCGGGACACCGTTCCCGTGGGATCCGCCGCAACGGCTTGTCACGAGCGGCGTCTACGCGTACCTCGCCAACCCGATGCAGGTCAGCGGTGTGCTCCTGCTCCTCTGGCTGGCGGTGGTCACCCGCAGCGTCGCTCTCGCCGCCGCCGCGCTGAGCGCGACGGCGTTCGCGGCGGGCTTGGCGGCGGCTTCCGAGCGGCAGGACCTGCAATTGAGGTACGGGGACAGGTGGCGCGTCTATCGACGTGAGGTGCACGACTGGTGGCCCCGGACCCGTCCCGCCCCCAGCGCGGTGCCGGCCCGGCTCTGGCTCGACGACGACTGCGGACCCTGCGCGGGCGTCCGTGACCTGCTGCTCCGGCAGTCACCGGCGGGCCTGACCATCGAACCGGCCGGGCCGGACCTGTGGCGGGCGCGCTACGAAGCCGACGACGGGCACGTCGCCTCGGGTGTGGGAGCGGTCGCCCGCGGGATGGAACACTGTGGCCTGCTCTACGCGTACCCAAGCTGGTTTTTGCTGCTCCCCGGCCTGGACCGCCTCGCGCAGCTGGTGGTGGACGCCCTGATCGCGCCGCCCCATCGGGCGGTGGGGAAGAATGGCGCGCGATGAGCGACACGAAACAACGCCTGCTCGACGGCGCGCTGACCGCGCTGCGTGACCACGGGGTGGCCGGGGCGTCGGCCCGCACGATCGCGGCGGCGGCCGGGGTGAACCAGGCGCTCGTCTTCTACCACTACGGATCCGTCGACGAGCTGCTCGGCGCCGCCTGCGAGCAGGCCACCCGGCAGCGCGTGGGGGCGTTCGCGGACCGGTTCGCGGCCGTCGGCTCACTGCGCGAACTGCTCCAGGTCGGCCGCGAGTTGCACGCCGCTGAGCTGGCACAGGGCAACGTGTCGGTGCTCGCGCAGCTGCTTGCCGCGGCGCAGACCGGTGACCGGCTGGCCGGGCCGACCGGTGCCGCGCTGCAGCTCTGGACCGACGAGATCGAGGCGGTGCTGACCAGGCTGCTGGCGGGGTCGCCGGTCGCTGAGGTCGCCGACATCCCCGGTCTGGCGCGTGCGGTGGCGGCGGCGTTCGTCGGGATCGAGCTCTATGAGGGCATCGATCGGGACGGGGCGCAGCGGGCGTTCGAGGCGCTGGACCAGCTCGCGGTGCTGGTCGAGGTGGTGGACGAGCTGGGTCCGCTGGCGCGCCGGGCGCTGAAGTCCCGGATCAGACGGGCCCTCTGAGCCGGCTCGCCTCGTCGATTCCACGATCCGCGACGGGCTCGCCGCCGGTGCCGGCTTAGGGATCGCGTGCGGTCAGGACATCAGGGTCAGCAGTTTCTCGACGGTGTTCCAGTTGCGGATCGTGGAGGGCGGCGGGTTCTTGACCTTCGTGAGCGCCTTGATCAGCGGGCTGTCGCGCATCCCGTCGGGGCACCAGAGATAGGTCTCGGCGCCATCGACCACGCATTGGTCCGCGCTGTCGACCTCGGGGATCGCCCCCGAACCCTCCACACCAGCAAAAGACACGAAATAACGTGAGCCGTCCGTCGCGACCGACTTGAGCGGATTCAACGCGACGATCCGGGCCAACTCATCCTGACTGCGCAGGATCACACCGACCGGGAAACCGAACCGCTCCTCGATCAATCGCTCCAGCGCCGGTCCCAGCTCAGCCGCGGACTGATCTGTGTCCAGCACCGCGTTGCCACTCTGGAGCAGGGTGGCGACGTTCGCATATCCGGCCCCGGTGAGCAGCTCGCGCAGGTCCGCCATCGCGATCCGGCGGTTGCGGCCCACGTTGATGCCGCGCAGCAGCACTGCGTATCGAGTCATGCCCCCATTCAACCGCGCATGTCCGGGCGCCACATGTCCGGGCGGCCCGGCGTGGCGTCCGCACACATATGGTGATCGGCCTATCCGCTCGTAGGGTGACGCCATGGTGGTCAACCTCGATCTCGACGGCCGGGTCGCCCTGGTCACCGGAGCGGGCAGCGGCATCGGGCGGGCCTGCGCGGTCCGGCTGGCCGAGGCCGGCGCGACAGTGCTGGTGGCGGACGTGGACGACGTCGCCGCCACGGAGGTCGCGGCGGCCGTCGGCGGGCGACCGGTGGTCGCGGACCTGTCCCGGCCGGACGCCGCCGACGGCGTGCGCGGCGACGTGGACGTGCTGGTCAACAACGCGGGCCTGCAGCACGTGTCGGCGCTGCCGGACTTCCCGCCGGAGAAGTTCGCCTACCTGCAACGGGTCATGGTGGAGGCGCCGTTCCGGCTGGTCCGCAGGGTGCTGCCGCACATGTACGCCCGCCACTGGGGCCGCATCGTCAACATCTCCTCGGTGCACGGGCTGATCGCGTCGCCGTTCAAGGCCGCCTACGTCACCGCCAAGCACGGACTGGAGGGCCTGTCGAAGACGACCGCGCTGGAGGGCGCGCCGCACGGCGTCACCTCGAACTGCGTGGAGCCCGCGTTCGTGCGCACGCCGCTCGTCGACAAGCAGATCGCCGACCAGGCCCGGATGCACGGCATCCCGGAGGACCAGGTGATCGAGGAGATCATGCTGGAGCGGGCCGCGATCAAGCGCCTGATCGCGCCCGAGGAGGTGGCCGAGCTGGTCGCCTACCTGTGTACGCCGTCCGCCGACCTGATCACCGGCGCGTCGATCCCGATCGACGGCGGCTGGACCGCGCACTGACATGCACGAATACCTTGACCTGCTGGCCCGGGAAGCCGCCCTGATCGAGTTCGAGCGCCCGGTGGTGGCAGCCCGGGCCGCGGGCGCGCCGGCGGAGAGGATCGAGGACCTTGAGCAGGCGAAACTGCGGGCGTTGCGCGTCCGCGCGCTGCTGGAACGCCGGCGGCGGCGCGAGGAGGAACTGTCCGCGCTCTACGACACCGCCGGCGACCTGGCCGGGCTGCGCGACGTGGACGCGGTGCTGCGGGCCATCGTGCACCGGGTTCGCACGCTGCTCGGCGTCGACGTGTCCTATCTGACGCTCAACGACGACCAGCACGGCGACACCTACATGCGGATCACCGACGGGTCGGTGGCGGCCAGCTTCCAGCAGCTCAGGTTGCCGTCCGGGGCCGGGCTGGGCGGGTTGGTGGCGCTCACCGGGACCCCGTACGCGACCGCGAACTACCCGACCGATCCCCGGTTCGAGCACACCGCCGAGATCGACGAAGGGGTCGCCGAGGAGGGGCTGATCGCGATTCTCGGCGTACCCCTGCGTCTGGGGTCCGCGGTGATCGGCGTGCTGTTCGCGGCGAACCGGGCCGAGCGGCCGTTCGCCCGTGAGGAGGTGGCGCTGCTGTCGTCGCTGGCCGCGCACGCCGCCGTCGCGCTCGACACGGCCCGGCTGCTCAGCGAGACGCAGACCGCGCTCGCTGAGCTCTCCGCCGCGAACGCGGTGATCCAGGCGCACAGCGAATCGGTGGAACGCGCGGCCGACGCCCACGACCGGATGACGGCTGTCGTGCTGCGCGGCGGGGGAGTGGACGACGTCGCCGCCGACCTGGTCGGCGTCCTTCCCGGCGCACTCGTGGTGATCGACGCGCAGGGCCGCACGGTCGCCACCGCGCAGACGCCGGGCTCCTCCGCGGAGCCGCCGGACCCGGCGGTGGTCGAGCTCAGCGAGGCGCTGGCCGCTTCCCGATCCGAGGGACGGAGTGTACGGCGGGACGCTCTCGTGATCGCCGCGGTTGTCGCCGGGGCGGACAATCTCGGGGCGCTGCTGTTCCGCCCGGACCGTCCGCTGACCGGCGCCGACCAGCGGATCCTGGAGCGTGCCGCGCAGGTCACCGCGCTGCTGCTGCTGTTCCGGCGCACGGTCGCCGACGCCGAGGCGCAGGTCCGCGGCGACCTGCTCGACGACCTGATCAGCCGCCCGGTGGCCGAACCCGAGGCGGCCCGCTCCCGGGCGGCCCGGCTCGGCCTCGACGTGGACGCGCCGTTCGTGCTGGTCGTCGCGGGGGACGGGTTGCGTCAGCGGGCGCTGTCGTGGGCCCGGACGTTCGCGGCGGGCCGGCACGGGCTGGCGGTCATGCGGGAGGGCCGGCTGGCGCTGCTGCTTCCCGGCGACGACCCGGCCGTCGCCGCCCGGCTGGTGGCGCGCGAGTTGACCCGGACCCTCGGGGAGGCCGTCACCGCCGGCGGCGCCGGACCGGCGCGCGGAGCCTCCGCCGTCGCGTCCGCCTACCGTGAGGCCGGGCAGTGCCTGGACGCCCTCTTCGCCCTCGGCCGGGCCGGCAGCGGCGCCGGGGCGGCCGATCTGGGATATGTCGGCCTGCTGCTCGGTGAGGGCCGCGATGTCGCGGGGTTCGTGAAACGGGTCGCCGGGCCGGTCATCGAGTACGACGAGCGGCGCGGGACGGCGCTGGTGCGGACCCTGGAGGCGTACTTCGATGCTGGTGGAGGGCTTGCGAAGGCGGCGGAGGGGCTGCACGTGCACGTCAACACGGTGACGCAGCGGCTGGAGCGGGTCGGGCAGCTGCTGGGGGAGGACTGGCATCAGCCGAGGCGGGTGCTCGACCTGCAGCTGGCGCTGCGGCTGCACCGGCTGCACAGCGGGCGGCCATGAAATCGTATGGGTGACGCCGAGAAAATCTGGTCCCTGGAGACTAGACATTCTTGGGGAGGCTGGCTAAAGTTACTGCTGTTCGCGAGGGAGATCTTTTAAAGACGCAGACGTGACAAGCCGAGCGTCAAGCAGGGCCCGGAAATTCTCGTGGCTCGCTCGGCACCAGCGGCGGAAACACATCGCCGCGCGCAGCACGGTAAGACACAGCACGACAAGACCTTGACGTAATTCCAGGTCAGGGCATCGCAGGTGGGGCTGACGCACATCCAGGGCTCCGCCTGAGGCAAGAGGATCCGTCGCACGTGTGCGGGGCCATGAAGTCGCGTGGGGCTCCGACACCGGCGGGTGGCAACACCGAAAGTGGAAGCAGAGGAAAGGGAGGGTTTGACGCCGTTGGATCGCCCGCTGTCAGAGCGTAGTACCAGTTCTGTGGCGGACACCGTGGTCCCATCGAAAGTGAGGTGGTCTCCGGTCACGCTTATGCGATCCTCGCCCCCGCTGTCGCTGACGGCGGCGCGGTGCGGAAACGAGAACCCGGCGAAACTGCCGGTGAATGGTGTATCGAACCCGTAACCCTGGGCCCCGGCGCGTTCTGCGCCGGGGCCCTCGTTCGCGCCCGGATCACCGCGGGCCGGCTTCTGCGTCGGGGCCCTCGTTCGCGCCCGGATCGCCGGCGGGCCGGCTTCTGCGCCGGGGCCCTCGTTCGCACCTGGGATCACCGGCGGGTCGGCCGGCCGGGCAGCAGTCGTTCCTCGTGATCGAGTTCGCGCTCCAGGACGCGGAGCCCTTCGTCGGGTAACCGTCCGGCGTCGCGCCAGCGCAGAAGCTCGTCGCGTTGGGCATCGAGCGCGACCCGGCGTACGTGGAGCGCCGCCTCGTACAGCGGTGAGATCGGCGGATCGGCCGAGTCGTCGTTCTCCCGCAGGAGCACGAGCCGCTGCTGGTAACGGTTCAGCCTGGCACGCAGCTGCTGGCGCATCGTTTCGATCACCGGAGCGCCGATGTCGTCGTGCTCCTGTTCCTCCAGGTCGTCGAGTGCGACGAGGGCTGCCTCGACGGATGCCGACCGGGCCTCGTTGCGGAGCCGCGCCTGATCGTTGTCGTCCGCTCGCAGCCCGAGCATCCGGACGATCGGGGCGAACGTGAGGCCTTGACCGACGAGGGTGACGAGGACGACGACGAAGGTGCAGAACAGCAGCAGATCCCGGGCCGGGAACCGGGCGCCGGTCTCGGTGACCAGCGGCAGAGTGAAGATCGCCGCGAGGCTGATCACTCCTCGGGTGCCGGCCCAGCTGAGAACGACGACTTCCCGCGCTGTCCATCGTGCGGGCCGTTCCCCGTCCATGCCGCCTCCGCGCCGCCGGGTCTGCAGCGCGCCGGGCAGGACCAGGGTCAGCAGCAGCCACAGCGGCCGCAGCAGCAGCACCGTACCCACGGTGACGCCGACCGCGACGACGACGGTGCCGGTGTCGTATCCACCGAGCCCACCGATGACCTCCGGTAGCTGCTGACCGATCAGCAGGAAGACCAGCCCTTCAAGAAGGAAGTCGACCAGCCGCCAGACCGCGCTGGTCTGCAGCCGTCCCGCGCCCGAGGTCGACCGTGGCGTGTGATGCCCGACGATCAGGCCGGCGACCACCACCGCCAGCACGCCGGAGACGTGTGCCCGCTCGCCGAGGAGATAGGCGACGAACGGTGTGGCGAGCGAGACGGCGTTCGCCAGCATCGGATCCGCGCTGAGCGGCCGGGACAGCAGACGCACCACGAGAGCGACAAGCGCACCGACGGCGGCTCCTCCGGTGGCGTCGATCACGAACTGCCCCAGCGCGCTGGTTGCGGAGAACGTGTCGCCGCTGGCCGCGGCCACCGCGACGCTCAGGATGGTGAGAGCGGTGGCGTCGTTGAGCAGCCCCTCACCCTGGATCACGGTGATGATTCGCGGCGGGAGCCCCACCCGGCGCCCGACGGCCAGCGCGGCCACGGGGTCAGGTGGTGCGACGGCCGCGCCGACCGCGACGCCGGCGGCCAAGGTCGCCCCGGGGACCCACCAGGCGAATCCCAGACCGATCAGCAGCGCGGTGAGCAGGACCAGAACGACGGACAGGCTCACCACCGTACGCACGTTGCGGCGGATCGCGAGCATCGACGAGTCCAGGGCGGCGCTGTACAGCAGCGGCGGCAGGACCAGGGTCAGGATGATGTCCGGCTCGAGGACGATGTCGGGGCCGGGCAGCAGGGTGTACCCGATGCCGACGATCGGCAACAGCGCGGCGGCGGGCAGCCCGGTCCGGCCCGCGACCCACCGCACCACCGCGATCACACCGACAGCGGCGAGGACAAACACCAGAACCGACTCGACGTCCACCGACCCATCCTCGCTGACCGGCCCCGGAGATCGCGGCGTGCGGCGCCCGTCGGAAACGGCTGAATCGGATTCGGGGCGAATTTCTGTGGTACGGTTGCGGAGTTGCAGTTTTGATTTCCGTAGACGTTTTCGGCGCCTGATGGATTTTACGATCCAGCGGGCGCTTTTTCGTTTTTTGCGTGTCGGTTCCGACGCGGGTGATCAACGCGGTGGCGTGCGAGGCCGCATCGAGCGGCCTCCAACATCCTGCGAAGGAGCAGACATGGCTACAGGTACCGTGAAGTGGTTCAACGGCGACAAGGGCTTCGGCTTCATCACCCAGGACGGCGGCGGCGCCGACGTCTTCGCCCATTTCTCGGCGATCTCGGCGAGCGGCTTCCGCAGCCTCGAGGAGAACCAGCGGGTGGAATTCGACGTCGCGCAGGGCCAGAAGGGCCTGCAGGCCGAAAACATTCGCGCGCTCTGAGTTTCAGATTTTCGGACGGCGGCCTACTGGTTCAGTAGGCCGCCGTTCGGCGTTGTTCTCGCGGTCCATTTACGCTGGGCGGGCCGGTCAGAGCAGATCGTTGTCCTTGGCGTAGAGGGCAGCCTGCGTACGATCGCGGAGGCCGAGCCGGCTCAGGATGCGCGAGATGTGGTTCTTGACGGTGCCCTCGCTCAGGTACAGCCGGGAGGCGATCTCCTTGTTGCTCGCGCCCACCGAGATGAGCCGCAGCACCTCGGTCTCGCGCGGCGTGAGGACATCGGCCGCGGGCAGGGCCGCAGCGAGGCGACCCACGACCGCGGAGTCGAACTGGGCGACGCCGGCGTGCGCCAGACGGACCGCCTGGGCGAGTTCGGCCACGGGCAGGTTCTTGAGCAGGTAACCGATCGCGCCCGCCTTCAGCGCGCGGGTGACGTACTCGTCGTCGTCGAAGGTCGTCAGCATGACGATCTTGCAGGTGGGCAGCAGCCGGCGCAGCGCGGCGGTCGCCGCGACGCCGTCCATCTCGGGCATCCGCACGTCCATCAGGACCACGTCGGGCCGGCAGCCGGGCACGACCGCGACGGCCTCCGCCCCGTCCCGGGCGCTGCCGGCCACCTCGATGCCGGGCTGCAGGCCGAGCAGGGCCGTGATGCCCTCGCGGACGAGGTCCTGGTCGTCGACGACGAAGACTGTCACGGTCACCAGGGGACCTCCACGGTGAGTCGGGTGCCTGCCGGCGAACTGTCCACGGCGACGGCGCCGCCGGCCAGCCGGACCCGTTCGCGGAGCCCGGACAGGCCGAACCCCTCGCCATCCGGGTCGAATCCCCGGCCGTCGTCGCTGACCGTCAGGGATGCTCCCCGGTCGTCGTAGGCGACGGAGAGTCCGATGTGGGCGGCGCCGGAGTGGCGGCAGGCGTTCGTCAGACCCTCCTGGGCGGCACGGTAGAGCACCAGCAGCGGCCGTCGCTCCCGGCCGGTGACGGTCAGCGTGACCCGGCCCGCCGCGCCGTCGAGGCGATGGACGAGATCGGCCAGGGACTGCGACAGCTCCACCGGCCCGGTCTCCGAAGCGAGCGCCCGGACCGAGGTCCGGACCTCCACCAGGGCCCGGTCCGCCGACCAGCGGGCGTTCGCCACCGCCTGCGCGGACGTCGCGCGGTCGAGGGACGCGAACGCCTCGGCCTTCTCCAGCTGGACCCCGATGGCCGTCAGGTGATGCCCGAGGCTGTCGTGGATCTCGCGGGCGAGCCGGTTGCGTTCGTGCGCCGCCGACAGGTCGGCGACCTGCTCGAGGGTGCCCGCGAGCTGCAGCCGGGCACGTTGCTCGCCGGTGGCGACCGCGGCCATGGCGATCGCGAGGACCGTGCCCAGGGCGAACATCAGCAGGTCCGAGATGTACTCGGCGCGGACCTGCCAGCCGGGCACCCACAGCGTGAAGGCGCCCGCCACCGCCGCGACGCAGCCGGCGCCCAGCACCAGCGCGGCGGTCCGTCCGAAGGCGAAGTAGGCCAGGAACGGCACCAGCACGAACAGCACGCGGGACAGGCCGGACGGGTCCAGCGCCGTCACCGCGACAAGCAGCAGGATCCGGAGCACCAGCAGCGGGACCGGCGGGATCGGGCGGCGGCGCGTGTCCAGGACGGTGAGCGCGACGAGCAGACCCGCGAACCCGGCGGTCCGCCAGGTGAAGCCCGGGCCGACCGCGCTGTAGTAGACCCCGCCGGCCAGCACCGAGCCGTAAAGAACGGGCGGGATCCAGGTAACCGGCTGTGTCACCGGCGCAGCATATGCGGGCACCGGCGGGCCCGGCAGCCGTCGGCCCGAGGTTTGGCCGAAGGTCATGTGCCCGATGGCTGCCGCCGTGCGGGCCGTCTCTCACTTATCCCGGGTGACCTGTGGCTCCTAGATTTTCCGGCGTCGCCTTTCGATGGAAAGCAGGTCCACATGCGCCGAAGTCTCGCCCTCGCCCCACTCCTTCTCGCCGTCCTGTCCCCGGCGCCCGCCGCCGCTCATCCCGCGGGCTGCGCGGACGTCCGGGTGCCGGGGGCCGAACACGCCGTCACCTCGTGCCTGGCGGACCTGACCACCACCGGCACGGTGCCCTCCGGTCACACCGACCCGGCGGACTGGGCCGGCCTCGAGGCGCCCGGCACGGTCACGCCCTCCGGTGTGCCGGGAACCCAGGTGGACGGTTACTTCCCCGACGACTCCACCACCAACACGAATCACGGCTGGCACCATGACAGCCAGTTCGTCCTGCGGCTGCCGGCCCGCTGGAACGGCGGACTCGTGGTCGCGGGACCGCCGTCCACCCGGGAGCAGTTCGCCAACGACCGGATCATCAGCGACCAGGTCCTCGCCAAGGGCTACGCCTACGCCGCCACGGACAAGGGCAACACCGGCGCGCAGATCTACCAGGACGGCCGCCGCCCCGGCGACGCCATCATGGAGTGGCACCGGCGGGTAACCCAGCTCACCGTCGCCGCGAAGAAGGCGGCGGCGCGCCACTACGGCCGGGCCCCGCGCACCACGTACGCGGCCGGGCTCTCCGCCGGCGGCTACCTGGTGCGCTGGCAGCTGGAGAACCGCCCCGACCTCTACACCGGTGGTCTGGACTGGAACGCCCTCATCTTCACCCGCGACACCAGCATGCTGACGACGCTCCCGCCGGCGTTGCGTGCCTACCCGCGTCACGTCGCCGGCGACGCCTCGGCCCACGCCGAGATGATCGCCGCGGGCTATCCCGCGGGTTCCGAGGCGCTCTGGGGTCACCACCACAAGAACCAGTGGGACTTCCTGCAGCGGGTGATCCGCGAGGAGCTCGACCCCGGCTATGACGGCAACACCGAGGCCGGCACCCCGTTCTGCGCCGAAGGCACCGGAGCCGGCTGCGACACCGACTACGACCTGGCCGCCCGGCCCGCGTCGGTCCACCGCGCCGTCGCCCGGGTCGCCCTCACCGGGCGGATCAAGCGTCCGCTCGTCAGCATCCAGGGCACCCTCGACGTCCTGACCCCGCCGGCCACGTACGGCGACGTCTATCACCGGATGGTCACCGCTGCCGGTCGCGGCGGCCTGCACCACTACAGCCGCGTCGCCGGAGGCACGCACACCGACGGCCTGGTCCCGATCGCCCCGGCCGTCCTGCGGCCGATGCTCCCGTCCTTCGTCGGCGGGTTCGCCGAGCTCGAAGCCTGGACCGGCCGGAGCGCACCCCGGCGCTGACGCTGAGGGGCGAGTCCACATATCGGTGCGACGCAATGTGTGGACTCGCTCCATGGGCTCGGCGATCCTCTCCGCCGTAACGTCCCGTTAACACCTGGCGCACCCGAGAGGAGCAGCATGTCCACCACCGCCACGACCGAAACCGACGCCCGGCGTGCCCCCATCGTCAAGGTCGTCTTCGCCTCCCTGGTCGGCACCGCCGTGGAGTGGTACGACTTCTTCCTCTACGGCTCGGCGGCCGCCCTGGTCTTCGGCACCCTGTTCTTCCCCCAGTCGGATCCGGTCACCGGCACGCTGCTGGCGTTCGGCACCTACGCGCTCGGCTTCGTGGCCCGCCCGCTCGGCGGTGTCGTCTTCGGACACTTCGGCGATCGGCTGGGCCGCAAGAAGATGCTCGTCGTCTCGCTGATGCTGATGGGTCTGGCCACCGTGGCGATCGGGTTGCTCCCGACGTACGCCTCGATCGGCATCGCCGCCCCGATCCTGCTGCTCACCTGCCGGCTGTTGCAGGGCTTCGCGGTCGGCGGGGAGTGGGGCGGCGCGGTGCTGATGGCCGCCGAGCACGGCGACGACGCGCGGCGCGGCTTCTGGTCGTCCTGGCCGCAGGCCGGGGTGGCGCTCGGCAACCTGCTCGCCACGGGCGTGCTCTGGGTGCTCGCGCTGGTCCAGTCCCAGGAGGCGTTCGAGTCCTGGGGCTGGCGGATCCCGTTCCTGCTCAGCGCGGTGCTGGTGCTGGTCGGGCTCTGGGTGCGGCTGACCGTGGAGGAGTCGCCGGTCTTCCGGCAGGCCCAGGAGCAGCTGGCCGCCAAGAAGGAGAACCACCAGCCGCTGCTCGAGGTGATCCGCCGCTATCCGCGGGAGATCCTGCTGGCGATGGGCATGCGGCTCGCCGAGAACATCGGGTACTACCTGGTCACGGTCATTTCGATCACCTACCTCACCACGTACGCGGGAAGCGCCTCGGACAAGAGCATGATCCTCACCGCGCTGCTGATCGGTTCGGCTGTCCAGTTCGTGATCATCCCGCTGATCGGCGGGCTGTCCGACCGGGTGGGCCGCCGGCCGCTCTACCTGACCGGCGCGGCGGGGCTGGCGATCTGGATGTTCTTCTTCTTCGATCTGGTGGACACCCGGTCCGAGCCGCTGATCATCCTGGCGATCCTGGTCGGGCTGGTGCTGCACGCGCTGATGTACGCCCCGCAGGCCGCCTTCTTCTCCGAGCTGTTCGGCACGTCGGTGCGGTACACCGGCGCCTCGGTGGGCTACCAGCTCGCCTCGATCCTGGCCGGCGCGCTCGCCCCGATCATCGCGTTGCGTCTGCTCGGCGACGTGGACACGCCGAACACGACGGCGGTGGCGATCTACATGACGGTGGCGTCGGTGCTCACCATCGTCGCGGTGCTGGCGTCCAAGGAGACCGCACGGACGTCACTGCGGCACGACCGGACCCTGGACGACGCTCGCTGACGAGCCGGGCAGTGGCAGGTCACGCTCCCGGCGTACCGGGGAGAACAGCCAGAACAGCGGGGCGCAGAGCGTGACCAGCCCGAACCCGAAGAGGGTGGCCCGGGTGCCGATCAGGCCGGCGAGGGCGCCGGCGAGCAGGCCGCCGATCGGGATCGCTCCCCACGAGACGAACCGGACCGTGGCGATCACCCGGGAGAGCAGCTCGGGCGGGCTGACGATCATCCGATAGGTCCGGGTGGTCACGCTCAGCACCACCACCGAGCCGGCGAAGATCAGGGTGCCGGCGGCGAAGGCGAGATAGCCGCCCGCGGGGATCAGCAGGGCGCCGGCCACCCCCGTGAAACCGGCGATGATCAACCCGCGGGCGGTGCCGAAGCGGCCGGTGAACCGGGTGGTCAGCGCGGCGCCGATCAGCGAGCCGAGGCCGTCGGCGGCGAGCAGCACGCCGACCAGCACGGGTGCCGCGTGCAGGTCACGGACCAGGTAGAACGCGAACAGCGCGTGGTGCGCGCCGTTGACGAAGTTGACGGCGGTGGCCGCCCACATGCCGGGCGCCATCACCGGGTGCCGGGCCACGTAGTGCCAGCCCTCGCGGATCTGGGAGAACATCGGCGAGCGGCTGCCTGCGTCGACGGGCCGGGCGGGCAGCGTGCGCAGGAACGCTGCCGAGATCAGGTAACTCACCGCGTCGACCAGCAGCGTCGGCACCGCGCCCAGGATCTGCACCGCGAACCCGCCCAGCGACGGCCCACCCAGTTCCGTCGCGGCGTGCGTGCCCGAGGTCAGGCTGTTGCGGGCCTGTAGCTGCTCGGCCGGGACGATCGCCGGCAGGAACGTCTGGTTCGCGACCGCGAACAGCACGTCCGCGAACCCCATCACCAGGGCCACCCCGACCAGCTGGGCCACGGTGAGCGCGTCGAGCCACCAGGCGAGCGGGATCGAGGTCACCGCCACGGCGCGGACCAGGTCCGCGCCGACCTGGATGCCGCGCACCGGCAGGCGCTGCACGATCACCCCGGCGGGGAGGCTGATCACCAGGTACGCGAGATACCCCGCCGCCGAGATCAGCCCCATCTCGAACGCCGACGCGTGCAGGACGGTCAGCGCGGTCAGCGGCAGCGCCACCCCGCCGACGGCCGTTCCGAGCCCGCTCGTCGTGCCCGCGGTCCACCAGCGCCAGAACGCAGTGAGTTCCATAATGGAACGCACTATAGTCGTAGTCGTGAAACGGGTCGACCTCGCGAACGCGGACTGTGGTATCGCGCAGGCGGTGGGCGTACTGGGGGATTGGTGGACCTTCCTCCTGGTACGCGACATCGCCGGTGGCGTGACCCGCTTCGACGCCCTGCAGCGGGCCCTCGGGATGAGCCGTCGCGCGCTCACCGAGCGCCTTGGTGAGCTGGTCGAGGCGGGCGTGCTGCACCGGCGCCGCTACACCGACCGCCCGCCGCGCCACGACTACCTGCTCACCCCGAAAGGCGAGGGGCTGCTGCCGGTGCTGATCGCGCTGCAGGAGTGGGGTGACCGGCACGTGATGGGCGACGGCACGCTCACCGCGACCGCCGACGCCGGGTCCGCCGAGTCCCGCCGGGTGCACGCGCTGGTCGGCCGCGCCCTGCCGGAGAACACGCGCGACTTCGCCGACGGCTGGACGGTGCTCTACTGCTTCCCGGGCGCGTTCGTGCCGGGCGCGCAGGGCTACCCGCCGTACTGGACGGAGATCCCCGGCGCGGCCGGTTGCACGCTGGAGTCGACGACCTACGCGGCCCGCGCGGACGACTTCGCCGCGGCCGGGGTCCGGGTCCGCGGCGTGAGCACCCAGCGGCCGGACCAGCTCGCGGCGTTCGCCGAGCACGCCGGCCTGCCGTTCCCGCTGCTCTCGGACCAGGACCAGAGGTTCGCGGCCGGTCTGCTGCTGCCCACCTTCCGGGCGGCCGGGGTGGACCGGCTCAAGCGGCTCACGCTGCTCGTCGACCCGGCCGCGACGATCCGCGCGGTCCAGTTCCCGATCACCGACCCGGCGGGTTCCGTGGACGAGATGCTGCGCCTTGTGCGAGACCGTGCTCAGTAGTTCCGTTCGGGTGCCGATCGGTTGTTCGTGGCGACCCTGTTGTATCGGCTGGGCCGGTTCTCCTATCGCCGGCGCAGGCTGACGCTCGCGGCCTGGGTGCTGCTGCTCATCGCGTTCGCGGTCGGAGCGGCCACCCTGTCCGGGCCCACCACCAGCGCGTTCTCCATTCCGGGCACCGAGTCGTCGCGGGCCATGGAGGTGCTGGCGGCGAAGTTCGGCACGGGCGACGACAACGCCTCGGCGAAGGTGGTGTTCACCTCCTCCACGGCGTTGACGGCCGACCGGCTCGCACCGGCGGTGGCCGCGCTGAAGGAGCTGGCGACCGTCGCCGACCCCGTCTACAGCCAGGACAAGCAGAGCGCGTACGTCACGGTCGGCTATGATGTTCCGGCCACCGACGTGAGCATCGCCGACCGGGAGAAGCTCCTGGCGGCGGGGGAGACGGCCCGGCAGAGCGGCATCGGCGTGGAGTTCTCCGGCGAGGTCACCAGGACCGTCACCGAGAGCCACGCGGCCGAGGCGATCGGCATCATCGTGGCCGCGTTCGTCCTGGTCATCACGTTCGGCTCGCTCGTCGCGGCGGGTCTGCCGCTGGTCACCGCGATGGTCGGGGTGGGCGTCGGGATGCTCGGCATCCAGATCGCCACCGGCTTCTTCGACCTCTCCAGCTCCACCTCGGCGCTCGCCACGATGCTCGGCCTCGCGGTCGGCATCGACTATGCGCTGTTCGTGGTCTCCCGGTACCGCCACGAGATAGCGGTGGGCCGCGGCGGCGTGGAGGCGGCCGGGCGGGCGGTCGGCACGGCCGGTTCCGCGGTGGTCTTCGCCGGCCTCACCGTGATCATCGCGCTGGTCGCGCTGAGCGTGACCGGCATACCGTTCCTCACCGCGATGGGCGTGGCCGCGGCCGGGACCGTCGCGGTCGCCGTGGTCATCACGTTGAGCCTGGTCCCGGCGGTGCTCGGGTTCGCCGGCAACCGGATCCTGCCGCGCAAGCACCGGGCCGACCCGGCCGCCGTCGAGCACCACGCGAAGGTGCCGTTCGGCGAGCGCTGGGCGCGCAACGTGCTCCGGCACCGGTGGATCGCGCTGATCGGCTCGCTCGTGCTGATCGGGGCGGTGGCGCTGCCCGCGCTGGACCTGCGGCTCGCGCTCCCCGACGACAGCACCGCGGCCGAGGACTCCACCCAGCGCAAGGCGTACGACCAGCTGGCCGAGGGGTTCGGCGCCGGGTTCAACGGCCCGCTGATCGTGGTGATCGAGGCGGCCACCGGGGCCGCGCGGAGCGCCGCCATCCAGGCGCAGCAGCTGATCGGCGGCATCGAGGACGTGGTGACGGTCAGCGACCCGGTCGCCAACCAGGCCGGGGACACCGCGATGCTCACGGTCATCCCGGGCAGCTCCGCGACGAGCGAAGCGACGAAGGACCTGGTGCACGACATCCGGGCTCACTCGCTGACCGGCGCGACGATGGCGGTGACCGGTGCCACCGCCGTCAACATCGACGTCTCCGAGAAACTGACGAACGCGCTGGTCCCGTACCTGGCAATTGTTGTGGGTCTTGCCTTTGTGCTGCTCATGCTGGTGTTCCGGAGCATCCTGGTGCCGCTCAAGGCGACGATCGGGTTCCTGCTGTCGATCGCGGCGGCGTTCGGGGCGCTCGTCGCGGTCTTCCAGAAGGGCCACCTGGCCGGGCTGATCGGGCTGGAGTCGACCGGGCCGCTGGTCAGCATCATGCCGATCTTCCTGATCGGGATCCTGTTCGGCCTGGCGATGGACTACGAGGTCTTCCTCGTGACCCGGACCAGGGAGGACTTCGTGCACGGCGCGTCACCGGACGACGCCGTGATCAGCGGCATGAAGCACGGCGCGCGGGTGGTCACCGCCGCAGCCCTGATCATGATGAGCGTCTTCGCCGGCTTCATCCTGGCCGCCGACACGATCATCAAGTCGCTCGGTTTCGCGCTGGCCTTCGGTGTGGCCGTTGACGCGTTCCTGGTCCGGATGACGATCGTGCCGGCCGTGTTGTCGCTGTTCGGGCGGTCGGCCTGGTGGCTGCCGCGCTGGCTGGACCGGGTGATGCCGAACGTCGACGTGGAGGGCGAGCAGCTCACCCGGCGGCTGCACGAGCAGGCGCGCGAGGCCGGGCGGGAGAGTGAGATTCCGGCCGCTGCGGCCTGAGCCCGATCGTGACACCGTGCCTTCGTGGTCAACGCGCTGTCCGGCTTCCTCCTTCTCGCCGTCATCGTCACGATCGGCTGGGCGCTGCGGCGATGGGGGAGTCTTCCGGAGAACGCGGAGGCGGTGCTCGGGCGGATCGCGTACACGGCCCTGGCGCCCTGCCTGCTCTTCGCCGGCACTCTCGACGCCGACCTGCATCTCCTGGTCAGCGGCCCGCTGCTGGTATCCACGCTGGCTGCGGTCGTGTGTTTCACGATCTTCGCGCTGATCTTCCTCCGGCGTGACCGCGGCACGCGCATCCTGGGCGCGCTCGCCGGTGGCTACACGAACGCGAACTACATCGGCATCCCGGTGGCGACCTACGTTCTCGGGGACGCGTCTCTCGTCGTACCCATCGTGTTCCTGCAGTTGTTGATCATCACTCCGCTGGCGCTGATGCTCCTGGAGAGCGCGACGTCCCGGCGTTCCCTTCTCGCACCCGCGGCGAATCCGCTGGTCGTCGCGGTCACCCTGGGTGCGTTCCTCAACCTCACCGGGGTACGGGTACCGAGCGCGCTGCTGGATCCGATCATCACGGTCGGGAACGCCGCGGTGCCGGTCGTCCTGATCGCGTTCGGCATGTCGCTGTCCGGCCGCCGGGTCCTCGCGCCCGGCCCGGACCGGCTGCCCACGGTCGTCGCCGTCACCCTGAAACTGCTCGTGATGCCGGCCGTCGCGGCCCTGCTCGCGCTGGCGCTCGGGCTGTCGGCGGACGCGGCCTACACGGTGACGATCCTGGCGACGCTGCCTACCGCGCAGAACATCTACCTCTACGCGCAGCGGTTCTCCGCCGGCCTGGTCCTGATCCGGGACGCGATCTTCCTGTCCACGGTCGGGTGCCTGCCGGTGATGCTGCTGATCACGCTGATCTTCGATGTTCACGCTGCCAACTGAAAGATAAGTTTCAAGTTCGAGGCGTGAGCGAGCGCTAACATTTTTCGATTCTTTCTGGGATGTTACGAGCAACCGTCCTCCGTTTCGTGGAAGGAACATCCCCCATGTCCCTCGCGATACCCCGTCGCCTCCGGGCCGGACTCGTCGTAGTCCTCATGGTCGCCGCGGCCCTCACCGCGGTCGTCCTCAAACCGCAGCCGAGTCAGGCCGCCGTCACCTTCACCAACCCGGTCGCCTCCGCCCCGTACGGCGCCGACCCGTGGATGGGCTACGACAACGGCTACTACTACGTGGCCGCCACCACCTGGAACTCGCAGGTCGTCATCAAGCGGGCCAAGTCGGTGGTCGCGCTCCCCGGCGCCACCGAGTCGGTCGTCTACACCGGAACGGCCGCGGCCAGCTGCTGCAACGTCTGGGCGCCGTCGATGCACAAGCTCAGCGGCCCCAACGGGACCCGCTGGTACCTCTACTACTCGGCCGGCGCCACGGCCTGCTGCGACGGCCAGCGGTCGTTCGTGCTGGAGAGCGCCGGCACCGACCCGATGGGGCCCTACACGTTCAAGGGGCAGCTCAACGTGCAGGCGAACAACGGCTGGGCGATCGACGGCAGCGTCGCGACGATCAACGGGTCGAACTACTTCCTCTACTCGTCGTGGGTGGGCGATCTGCAGAGCCTCTTCATCGCGCCGATGAGCAACCCGTGGACGGTCTCCGCGTACGGGACCCGGATCTCCTACCCGACGTACGACTGGGAGAAGGTCGGCGGCAACACCGAGGAGGGCCCGTACGTCCTGCACCGCAACGGCAAGACGTACCTCACCTTCTCGGCGAGCTCCTGCAACACCCCGGACTACAAGATCGGGATGCTGACGCTGACCGGCGGCAACCCGCTCGCCGCGTCGTCCTGGACGAAGAAGTCCACCCCGCTCTTCCAGCGCAGCGACGCGAACAGCGTCTACGGGCCCGGCCACCACTCGTTCTTCACCTCGCCGGACGGGTCCGAGACGTGGATGGCCTACCACGCGAACGAGACCACCGCGCAGGGGTGCGGCGCGACCCGCACCACCCGGATCAAGAAGGTCAACTGGAACTCCGACGGCACGCCGAACCTCGGCACCCCGGACAAGCTCTCCACCGCGCTGACCGCGCCCGCCGGCGACCCGGGCGGCTCGGTGTCGTTCCCGGCCGGCGGCACCCGGTACCGGCTGGTCAACCAGGCCAGCGGCAAGGTGCTCGACGCGCAGAACTGCGGGGTGGCGAACGGGACCGCGATCCAGCAGTGGAGCTCGCTCGGCAACGCCTGTCAGCAGTGGACATTCACGAAGACGACGAGCAACTACTACCGGATCACCAACGTGAACAGCGGGACGGTGCTCGACTCGGTGAACTGCGGGGCGGCCAACGGGACGGCGCTGAACCTGTGGGCCTCGCTCGGGAACGCCTGCCAGGAGTGGAGCCTCACCCCGATCAACGGTGGTTACCTGATCGCCAACCGGGGGAACGGGCTGGTCCTCGACGTGACCAACTGCGGTGCGGGTGACGGGGTGGCGGTGCGGCAGTGGGCGTCGCTCGGCAACGCCTGCCAGCAGTGGAACATCGTGGTCTGACGCGTTCTTTCGACTGCTCACGCCGAAGCCGCCCCGGTCGCGCCGGGGCGGCTTCCTTCCGCTGTGTGTCAGGAGGCGTATGTCTCGAACTCGGTTACTCGGGGCGTACCCGATGCGCTGTTGATCTTGAAGGTGATCTTGGTGAGGGACGTGGCGGCGAAGCTGATCACGCCGGCGCCGCTGCCGCTCGCCAGGACCGCGCCGGTGGCGCCGTTGAGTACCTGGTAGCCGCCGATCGTGCCGCTGCCCGAGGCCAGGCGGATGTTGACCCTGGAAACCGTGGTGGCGGAGCCCCACTTGATCGAGATGTCGCCGGTGGTGCCGGCCGGTGACCAGTAGGTGCCGAGGTTGCCGTCGCGGACGTTGCCGTAGCTCGTGCCGCTCGCCTTGCTGGAACCGTCCGAGCCGGCGCCGATGCTGAGGTTCGTGCCGGTGGGCTGGCTCGGCGCGGGGCTGCTGGGCGCCGGGGAACTCGGGGCGGGACTGCTCGGGGCCGGGGAACTCGGGCCGGGACTGCTCGGCGGCGGGCTGGACGGCTGCGAGGTGGTGCTGCACGTACCCGTCGACGTCTTGATGCCCTTGTTCGCGCCCGCGGTCAAGGACACCACCGACGGTACGCACGACGCGTTGTCCAGGCTGAACGAGTAGGGGACGCTCACGCTGGTGTTCGAGGTGACGTTCGGGCCGGCCGGGTTGTTGTCCTCACCCGGCGCCGACCAGGTCACGTTATCGAAGATGTTGCCGCTGACCTGCCAGTACCCGGCCTGATCGGTGTAGAACGTGCCGAGCACGTCCTTCGAGTCCTCGAAGTAGTTGTTGTCCACCCGGGCTTTCGCGCCGGCGCGGGAGTTGATGCCCGACTCGTTCAGGCTCACGTAGTGGTTGTTGTAGATGTGCGCCACGCCGCCGCGCAGCAACGGCGTACGGGAGTCGATGTTCTCGTACTTGTTGTGGTGGAACGTGATGTTGCCGCTCCCGGTGTCGGTCTCGCTCGAACCGATCAGCCCGCCGCGGCCGGAGTTGCGCAGCACGCTGTAGGAGAGGGTCACGTACTCCACGTCGTTCTTCATGTCGAACAGGCCGTCGAAGCCCTCCGACTCGCCGCCCGACGCCTCAAGCGTGACGTGGTCCACCCAGACGTTGCGGACCGTGCTCTCCATGCCGATCGCGTCGCCGCCGTTGGAGGTGGGCGAGCCGGACTTCTTCACGTTCCGGACCGTCACGTTCTGGATGATGATGTTGCTGGAGTCCCGGATGTGGATCCCGAGCTGGTCGAAGACCGCCCCGCTGCCCACCCCGATGATCGTGACGTTGCTGATCTGCTTGAGCTCGATCACCCCGGCGGCGGTGTTGCAGCTGTCGCCGGAGACCTTCGCGGTGTTCCCGTGGTTGATCGTGCCCTCGACCTCGATGGTGATCGGGGTGCTGGCGCTGGCCCGGTTGCAGAGGGCGGTGTGGATGGCGGTGCCGGTGGTGGCGCGTACCGTCGTGCCGCCGTTGCCGCCGGTGGTTCCACCGTTCGCGGCCGCGAAGCCGGTGGCGCTGCCGACGGCCGCGGCGCTGGCCTGGTGCAGGGGGAGTGCCAGGGCTATCGCGGCTGCCAGGCCCGCGCCGGTGCTGATCGCTAGTGCTCGTTTCATGCATGCCTCACTTGGCTTGGGGATGTTTTTGAGGTGCAGGAAAGCGCTTTCCTGGCGACGATAGAGGGGTGTCGATTAACCCGCAAGAAACATCCGCGCCAAATTAGTTGCAGGTTTGTTGCCGTCGATGCGAGCAGTCCCGATGCCGGGGATGCGCGGGGTGGCACGGCCTCAGGAGCGGGTCAGTGGCCATGATCGTGACGGTGTGTGTTGGTGCGGTAGTAGCGCCGGGGTTGCGGCTCCGGGCTCGCAGATCTTGGAAACGCCGAGGCCGGCCGGCGCTCAGTGCGGACAAAACGGGCGCGCGGCAGCACTGGTAACCAGCTGGGCGAGGCGAGCTGGTTACCAGTGCTGTCAGCGGGGTGTTGGGCAGCACTGAGCGCCAGCCGGACCAGCCGGACCGGCCGGACCAGCGAACGACGAGCGGCGAGCGACGAGCGACGAGCGGCGAACGGCGAACGAGCAGCGGACATGCTCCCGCTGGGGCTGTCAGAGGTGGCGCGGCGCCAATGGCAACCACACCCGCATGGGGCCGGGCCCCCGATTGGCCCACAGGTAGTACGGAATGGCCGTCGCCACCCCCGTGACCGCCGCCGCCGGGGCCGCCGCCCCCACCGGCAGGGTCCGGTACAGGGGCGCCTCCGCCACCGGCGGATGGAATCGGACCGGCGCCTGCAACGTGACCGGCGAGATGCCCCCGGTGTGGTACGCCACCGCCAGCGGCGCCGACGGATCCAGCTCCACGTCGTCCACGGTCGCGCCCGCGAGTTTCCCGGACACCGGCAGATCGGCCTGCTCCAGGCAGTAGACGAGGGGCCCGCGGACCAGCGCCGCCGCTCCCCGGGTGGCGTCGACGCGCGGGTGGGCGGCGACCCGGCGGGCCGGCATGGCGAGGGTCAGGGTGATCTGGTCGCCGGGGTGCCAGGTGCGGTGCAGCCGCAGGTAGCCTTTCTCGACCAGCCGGCGGGCCGGTGCGGGTGTCCCGTTGACGGTGAGGCGCAGGTCGGCGCACCAGGCGGGGGCGCGCAGGGCGAGCGTCCAGGGCTCACCCGACGACTCCGTGACGGTGACGGTGATCTGTTCGTCCCACGGGTACCGGGTGGAGACGTCGATCGCGCGGTCCGCCGAACGCAGCGCTCCCGACCCGTACAGATGTAGTTGGATCCCGGAATTGTCGCCGGTGGCGACGTGGCCGGGCAGCGAGGCCATCAGTGCGGAGACTGCGGAGGGGCAGCAGGCGCCGGGCTGTGGGGGTTGGCGGGTGAGGCCGGTGCGGGCCTGCAGCGGGTTGGCGGTGAAGAACGCGGTGCCGTCCGCGCTGACGCCCGCCGCGATGCCGTTGAGCAGCACGCGTTCCATCTCGTCGGCGTACCGGACGTCGCCGGTGGCGAGCAGGAGCCGCCATGCGAGCTGGAAACTGGCGACGGAGGCGCAGGTCTCCGCGTACGCCCGGTCGGGTGGCAGTTCGTAGGGGTCGCCGTAGGCCTGGTCGCGGTGCCGGGATCCCTGCCCGCCGGTGATGTAGGTGCGGGTGGTGAGGGCGGAGTCGTAGAGCCGTTCGGCCGCGGCGAGCAGCTCGTGATCGTGGGTCTCGACGGCGATGTCGACGGCGCCGGCGAGCAGGGCGAGCTGCCACACCACGTGACCGGCAACCTCGGTCGCCGAGCGCAGCGGCACGTGGTCCTGGTGGTGGGCGGGCCCGAACTCGGTTTCGCCGAGCGTTCCGTGGCCACGGCTCTCCACAAGCTGACAGGCCCTCTCCAGGTACGCCCGATCCCCCGTCTCCCGGAACAATCCGGTGAGCGCGGCTTCGACCCCGGGACGGTCCTCCCGTGGATGGGGGGCGGGGGCCGCGGACCCGGAGAAGAGGGCCTGCCAGTCACCCAGGAGTCCGCCGGTGTCGAGGCGCACCGTGTCGGCCGGGAGCGGCCGCAGCTTGCCCAGAGCGCGGGCAGTGGGGACGACGGGGCCGTGGATCATGCCGCGCTCACCTCGAGCTTCAGAAAATCCCGAAAACGATTTCGTTGACGCTATGAGCAGCTCCCTGCCTTGTCAATGGGGCGATGACACGACTGTCGATGAAACGTCTCGTGACTAATAGAGTCAGGACCGGAGGACAGTCGTTAGTTCAGTTGGCCGGGACACCTTCCCGCACCGCCCTACTGCTCAGTAGGCAAGTTTTTCGAGGGCTTCCCGGTGGGCACGGTTTACTACAGTCCGGACCGGTCGTCTGCGACCAGGCCTGGTAGAGAAAGGGTTCGATTCGGTGTTCCGTCGTATCGTGATCGTCAACCGGGGTGAGGCCGCCATGCGCCTCATCCACGCGGCCAGAGATGTGGCCGCGGAGACCGGGACTCCGATCGAAACCGTCGCGCTGTACACCGACGTCGACCGGCACGCCACCTTCGTGCGTGAGGCCGACGTCGCCTACGACCTGGGGCCCGCCGCCGCCCGGCCGTACCTCGATCTGAAGGTGCTGGAGCGCGCGCTCGTCGAGACCGGCGCGGACGCCGCCTGGGTCGGCTGGGGCTTCGTGGCCGAGGACCCGGCCTTCGCCGAGCTGTGCGAGCGGGTCGGCGTGACGTTCATCGGTCCCAGCCCGGAGGCGATGCGCAAGCTCGGCGACAAGATCGGCTCCAAGCTGATCGCCGAGGAGGTCGGCGTCCCGGTGGCGCCGTGGAGCCGCGGCGAGGTCGCCACCCTGGAGGCGGCGAAGGAGGCCGCCGAGCGGATCGGGTACCCGCTGATGCTGAAGGCGACCGCTGGTGGCGGCGGCCGTGGCATCCGCGTGGTGCGCAGCGCCGACGAGCTGACCGACGTCTACGAGCGGACCAGCCAGGAGGCGGCCCGCGCGTTCGGCAGCGGCGTCGTGTTCCTGGAGCGCCTGGTCACCGGCGCCCGGCACGTCGAGGTCCAGGTGATCGCGGACGGTCAGGGCACCGCGTGGGCGCTCGGTGTGCGCGACTGCTCGGTGCAGCGGCGCAACCAGAAGGTCATCGAGGAGTCGTCGTCGCCGGTGCTCAAGCCGGAGCGGGCCGCCGAGCTGAAGGCGTCCGCCGAGCGGCTCGCCGTCGCGGTCGGCTACCGCGGCGCGGCGACCGTGGAGTTCCTCTACCACCCCGGCGACGACCTGCTCGCCTTCCTGGAGGTCAACACCCGGCTCCAGGTGGAACACCCGATCACCGAGGCGACCACCGGGTTCGACCTGGTCAAGGCGCAGCTGTGGGTCGCGTCCGGCAACCGGCTGCAGGGTGAGCCGCCGGTCGAGCGCGGGCACGCCATCGAGGCCCGGCTGAACGCCGAGGACCCGGACCGCGACTTCGCCCCGGCCCCCGGCCGGATCGCGCGCCTCGACCTGCCGGCCGGCCCGGGCATCCGGGTGGACACCGGCGTGAGCGAGGGCGACACCATCGCCGCCGACTTCGACTCGATGATTGCCAAGATCATCGCGTACGGGCGGGACCGTGACGAGGCCCTCGGCCGTCTCCGCCGCGCCATGACCGAGACGATGGTCGTGATCGAGGGCGGCGCCACCAACAAGAGCTTCGTGCTCGACCTGCTGCACCAGCCCGAGGTGATCGACGCGAGCGCCGACACCGGCTGGATCGACCGGGTCCGCGGCGAGGGCCGGCTGGTCTCCAACCGGCACTCCGCGGTCGCGCTGACCGCCGCCGCCATCGAGGTCTATCAGGAGGAGGAGCAGGCCGAGCAGCAGCGGCTGCTCTCCACCGCGTTCGGCGGCCGCCCGCAGGTGCAGCACGAGAGCGGCCGTCCGCTCGACCTCAAGCTGCGCGGCGCCACGTACCGGGTGCGGGTGGCCCGGGTCGGCCCGCAGCGGTTCCGGGTCGGCATCGAGTCCGGCGCCGAGTCGCGGGTCGCGGACGTCCAGCTGGACCGGTTCGACCGGCACACCGGGCAGATCCGGGTCAACGGCGTGCGGTACCGGCTGCTCACCGGCACCCACAAGTCCACGCACGTGGTCGAGGTCGACGGCGTCACGCACCGGATCAGCCGGGACGAGGGCGGCGTGCTGCGCTCCCCGATGCCGGCGCTGGTCGTGGCCACCCCGCTCGAGGTCGGCGACGAGGTGGAGGCGGGCGCCCCGGTGCTCGTCCTGGAAGCCATGAAGATGGAGGCGGTGCTCCGCGCGCCGTTCAAGGCCCGTCTCAAGGAGCTCGTCGTCTCGGTCGGCAGCAAGGTCGACGCGGGCGCGCCGCTGCTGCGCCTGGAGCCGATCGCCGGCGAGGAGGCCGAGGTCGCCGAAATCGTCGAGGCCGCCGAGCTGGACCTGCCCGCCGAGCCCGACGAGGTCTCCGCCCGCGAGCGGGCCGCCCGGGGCCAGCGTGACCTGCGCAGCCTGCTGCTCGGCTTCGACGTGGACCCGCACGACAACCGGCGGGTGCTCGACGAGTACCTCGCCGCGCGCACGGCTGCCGCCGCGAGCGGCGCCCGGCCGCTGGCCGAGGAGATCGAGCTGCTGGAGACATTCGCCGACCTCGCCGAGCTGAGCCGCAACCGGCCGGCCGGTGACGAGAGCGGCGGCGACTCCCTGGTGCACAGCCCGCGGGAGTACTTCCACACGTACCTGCAGAGCCTGGACGTGGAACGAGCCGGCCTGCCGGAGACGTTCAAGGCGCGGCTCGGCAAGGTGTTCGGCCACTACGGCGTCACCGAGCTGGACCGCACGCCGCAGCTGGAGGCGGCGGTGTTCCGGATCTTCCTGGCCCAGCAGCGGGCGGCCGGCGACGCGGCAGTGGTCGCCGCGCTGCTGCGCAACTGGCTGCAGGAGCCGCCGCCGGACGACGTGTCGCACGAGCCGGCCGGCCTCGCCCTGGAGCGGGTCATCTCGGCGACCCAGATCCGCTTCCCGGTCCTCGCCGACCTGGCCCGCGGCGTGGTGTTCGCCTGGTTCGGCCAGCCGCTGCTGCGCCGCAACCGGGCCCTGGTCTACGCCGGGATCCGCAAGCACCTGCGTCACCTGGACACCACTCCGGACGCGCCGGACCGCGCCGAGCGGATCGCCGCGATGGTCCGCAGCACCGAGCCGCTGATGCGGCTGCTCGGCCAGCGGCTGGCCCGCCCCGAGCTGGACAACGCGGTCATGCTCGAGGTGCTGACCCGCCGGTACTACGGCAACAAGGGCCTGACCGGCGTCACCAGCCGGGCGATCGCCGGCTGCTCGTTCGTCGTGGCCGAGCGCACCGACCTGCGGGTGGCCTCGACCGCGGTGGCCCACGAGCGGCTGAGCGGCGCGCTCGCCGGTCTCGCCGAGCTGGCCCGGGGCGGCGCGGTGGACGCCGACATCTACCTGAGCTGGGACGACCAGCCGGCGGACGTCGACGAGATGGCGACCGCGCTGCACAGCGCGGTCAGCGCGACGATGCTGCCGGAGCAGGTGCGCCGCGTGACGATCGCGGTGGCCGGCCGGCACGGCGCCACCGGGCACCACCACTTCACGTTCCGGCCGTCGGCGACCGGGATGGAGGAGGAGCGGCTGATCCGCGGGCTGCACCCGTACATCGCGCACCGGCTCCAGCTGGAGCGGTTCTCCAAGTTCGACCTGACCCGGCTGCCCTCGGTGGACGAGGAGGTGCACCTCTTCCAGGCCGTGGCCCGGGAGAACCCGGCCGACCAGCGGCTGGTCGCGCTCGCCCAGGTCCGTGACCTCACCGAGTTCCGCGACCACGAGGGCCGCCTGGTCGCGCTGCCGACCGCGGAGGACGTGGTGGCCAGCTGCCTCGACTCGATCCGGCGGGCGCAGTCGCGGCGTCCGGCGAAGGCGGCGTTCAAGGGCAACCAGCTGGTCGTCTACGTGTGGCCGGCGATCGAGCTGACCGTCGCCGAGCTCACGATGATCGCTCAGCGGGTGGCGCCCACCGCGGTCGGCGCGGGCATGCAGGAGATCCTCTTCATCGGACGGCAGCGGGTCGACGGCGCGCTGCAGAAGATCGCCCTGCGGATCGCGTTCGGCCCGACCGGCCGTCCGGAGTTCTCGGTCGGCGAGCCGCCGGTCGAGCCGCTCGAGCCGCTCGACGACTACCAGCAGAAGGTGCAGCGGGCGGCGGCGCGGAACACCGTCTACCCGTACGAGCTGACCGGGATGCTCGGCCAGTTCGTCGAGCACGACCTGGACGAGAACTCGGCGCTGGTCCCGGTGGACCGGCCGAAGGGCCGTAACTCCGCTGCCATCGTCGCCGGTGTGGTGACCACGCCGACCCTGCGCCACCAGGAGGGCGTCACCCGGGTGCTGCTGCTCGGCGACCCCACCAAGGCGCTCGGGTCGCTGAGCGAGCCGGAGTGCCGCCGGGTGATCGCCGCGCTCGACCTGGCGTCGACGATGAACGTGCCGCTGGAGTGGTACGCGCTCTCCTCGGGCGCCCGGATCGCGATGGACACCGGCACCGAGAACATGGACTGGGTGGCCGCCGCGCTGCGCCGGATCGTCGAGTTCACCCAGGCCGGCGGTGAGATCAACATCGTGGTGGCCGGCATCAACGTGGGTGCCCAGCCGTACTGGAACGCCGAGGCCACGATGCTCATGCACACCAAGGGCATCCTGGTGATGACGCCGGAGTCGGCGATGGTGCTCACCGGCAAGCAGTCGCTGGACTTCTCCGGTGGCGTCTCCGCCGAGGACAACTTCGGCATCGGCGGGTACGACCGGGTGATGGGCCCGAACGGTCAGGCGCAGTACTGGGCGCCCGACCTGGTCGCGGCCGCCGGCGTGCTGATGTCGCACTACGACCACACCTACATCGCACCGGGGGAGAGCGGGCCGCGCCGGGTCGCCACCACCGACCCGGTCGACCGGGACGTGCGGGACTTCCCGCACACCCTGGCCGGCAGCGACTTCACCACGGTCGGCGACATCTTCTCGGCCACGGCCAACCCCGACCGCAAGAAGCCCTTCGACATCCGTACGGTCATGCGCGCCCTCGCCGACCAGGACCACCCGGTCCTGGAGCGGTGGGCCGGGATGGCCGACGCGGAGACGGCGGTCGTCCAGGACGTGCACCTCGGTGGCATCCCGGTGTGCCTGCTCGGCATCGAGTCGCGTTCGGTGACCCGGCGGGGCTTCCCGCCCACCGACGGCCCGGACACGTACACGGCCGGGACGCTGTTCCCGCGCTCGTCGAAGAAGGCGGCCCGGGCGATCAACGCGGCGTCCGGCAACCGGCCGCTGGTGGTCCTCGCCAACCTCTCCGGCTTCGACGGCTCCCCGGAGTCGATGCGCAAGCTGCAGCTGGAGTACGGCGCGGAGATCGGCCGGGCGATCGTCAACTTCCGCGGCCCGATCGTCTTCTGCGTGATCTCCCGCTACCACGGCGGCGCGTTCGTGGTCTTCTCGAAGGCCCTGAACGAGAACATGACGGTGCTCGCGGTGAACGGCTCGTTCGCCTCGGTGCTGGGCGGCGCCCCGGCCGCGGCCGTGGTGTTCGCCGGCGACGTGAACGCGCGGACCGCCGCCGATCCCCGGGTGCGTGACCTGGAGGCGCGGGCCGCGGCGGTCTCCGGCACCGAGCGCAGCACCCTGCTCGCCGAGCTGGACGGGCTGCGGACCTCGGTGCGGGCGGAGAAGCTCAACGAGGTGGCCGCCGAGTTCGACCGGGTGCACAGCATCCAGCGGGCGGTCGAGGTCGGCTCGGTGGACGCGGTGATCGAGGCAGCCGAGCTGCGGCCCCGCATCATCGAGGCCATCGAGTCCGGTCTGAACTGATCATGGCTGGGAGCGGCGTCACACTCGCGGCGTCGCTCCCAGCGAACCCTCAGCGAGCGTTGGTAATTTCCGTTTTGTGAGTGAAGAAGGCTGTAGTACGAGGCCGGGGATGACCCGGTGCTGATTTTTCTCGGTGTTCTGACGATTGTGCTGCTCACCGCGGCAACCGGCTATTTCGTGGCGCAGGAGTTCGCCTACGTGGCCGTGGACCGGGAGCGGCTGCGGGCGATGGCCGACGACGGGGACGCCGCCGCCGAGCGGGCCCTGCGGGTCACCCAGCGTCTCTCGTTCGTCCTCTCCGGCTCCCAGGTCGGTATCACCGTCACCGCGCTGCTCGCCGGTTACGTGGCCGAGCCGTTCCTCGGTGAGGGCACGGCCGAGCTGCTCGGCGCCACGGGCGTCCCGGAGTCGGTGAGCACCAGCATCTCGATGGTGTTCGCGCTGCTCTTCGCGACAGTGGTGCAGATGGTGCTCGGCGAGCTGGCCCCGAAGAACCTGGCGATCGCCAAACCGGAGACCCTGGCCCGGGCGCTGTCGAGGTCCACGCTGATCTACCTGACCGTGGTCGGCCCGCTGATCCGGGTCTTCGACGCCACCGCGAACCGGCTGTTGCGCGCGGTCGGCATCGAGCCGATCGAGGAGCTGCCGCAGGGCGCCACCTCGGAGGACCTGGACCGGATCATCGCGACCGCCGGCAGCCAGGGCACGCTCGACCCGCGGGCCGCCCAGTTGCTCGACCACGGGCTGGACTTCCGGACCCGGACCGCGGCGGAGGCGATGCGTCCGCGCGTGGACGTCACCACGATCCACGCCTCCGAGCCCGCCTCGCGGGTGGTGGAGCTGCTGGACACCGGGCACTCCCGGTTCCCGGTGATCGGTGACGACGTCGACGACGTGATCGGCGTGGTCGCCATCGCGGACGTGGTCACCCTGGAGCCGTCGGCCCGGGCCACCACCCCGGTCCGCGACCTGGCCACCGAGCCGATCGCGCTGCCCGAGTCGTCCCGGCTGCCGGTCGTCCTGGACCGGCTCAAGTCGGCGCACCGGCAGATGGCGATCGTCGTCGACGAGTACGGCGGCTTCGCCGGGATCATCACCCTGGAGGACGTCGCCGAGGAGCTGGTCGGCGAGATCCACGACGAGGACGACCTGCCGGAACCCATCATCGAACGCGACGGTGACGGCTCCTGGACGGTCCCGGGCCGCGCCCGGGTCGACGAGATCGCCGAGGCCACGGGTGTCCGGCTGCCCACCGACGACCAGTACGACACGGTGTCCGGCCTGATCCTGGCCCGCCTCGGCCACCTGCCGTCGGCGCTGGAGCAGATCGACGTCGAGCTGCCCGCGCTGGTCGACGAGGACGGCAACCCGCAACCGCAGGGCGTGGCCCGGCTGACCGTTCTCGCGGTGCGCCGGCACGTCCCCGACCGGATCAGCCTGAGCGTCCGGGAAGAGGTGTCCGCATGAGCACGACCTGGGCACTGATCGTCTCCTTCCTGCTGCTCGCGTTCAACGGCTTCTTCGTGGCCGCCGAGTTCGCCCTGGTCGCCGCGAAACGGCACCGGCTGGAACAGGCGGCCGGCGAGGGTTCCCGCGGCGCCCGGGTGGCGCTGGCCGGCACCCGGAGCCTGTCGATGATGCTGGCCGGCGCCCAGCTCGGCATCACCCTGTGCACGCTGGGCCTCGGCGCGCTCGCCAAGCCGACCGTCGCCCACCTGCTCGAACCGGTCCTCACCACGGTCGGGCTGCCGGAGGGCGTGGCGTACGGCATCGCGTTCGTCCTGGCCGTCGCCCTGGTCGGCTTCCTGCACGTGGTGATCGGCGAGATGGCCCCGAAATCGTGGGCGATCAGCCACCCGGAGAGCTCGGCGCAGCTGCTGGCGATCCCGTTCGTCGGGTTCACCACGGTCCTGCGCCCGGTGCTGGCCGGTCTGAACGGGCTGGCGAACGCGTGTCTGCGCCTGGTCAAGGTGACCCCGCAGGACGAGCTGGCCCAGGTGCACAACCCGGAACAGCTGCGGATGCTGCTGGAGACCTCGAAGGAGCACGGCACGATCGCGGACGCCGAGCACGAGTTGCTCACCGCGATGCTGGCGGTGCAGTCCACCGAGCTGCGCCAGGTGATGGTGCCGACCGGCCGGATCGTGTCGGTCGATGCCGGCGCCGACGCCCGGGCGATCGAGCTGCGCAGCATCGAGAGCGGCCGGTCCCGGCTCGCGGTGACCGACGGGTCCGGTGCGATCGTCGGCGTGGTGCACGTCCGGGAGGCCGCGAAGGCGACCAGTTCCGGCAGCCCGGCCACGGCGGGATCGCTGATGTCCACACCGCTGTCGCTGCCCGCGGAGACCAGTGTGGTCAACGCGATCGCGACGATGCGCCAGCGCCGCAGCCAGCTCGCGCTGGTCACCGAACCCGCCGGGGTGACCGGCCTGGTCACCCTGGAGGACCTGCTGGAGCAGGTGATCGGCCAGTTCGACGACGAGACCGACCCGGTGATCGACGCCGCCCGGCGGGCGGGCAGAACCGCCGTCAAATAGCCTGACCGGAGATGAACGGCAGCCACCCGGCGTACCAGCCGGAGAGCACTGCCAGCGACCCGAGCAGCATCACCATGTTCCGGGTCGATGTCCTCGCCAGCGCCACGGCCGGCACCAGCAGCACCGTGAAAGCGGGCAGCAGGTGCCGGCCCATCATCGAGATGTGCGCGTGCGAGCCGGCCGCCAGCACCAGGGTGGCGAGCGCGTAGACGCTGAGCACCCACGGCACCCGGTTCGCGAAGAGCATCGCGAGCAGGATCAGGAAGCCGAAGAGGATCAGCACGTTGAGGACCCGGATCGGTTTGCCGGCGTCCTCGCTGTTGCCGAGCATCACGTCCCAGACCACCTTCGACGTCGACGTGCCGTAGTCCCACCACGCGCCGAACGTGTTCTCGTGGATGTCGAAGTACCTGTCGACGCCACCGAGGCGGTGACTCGCGTAGCCCACGTAGCCGAGCAGGCCGGCCGGGGCGAGCAGCATCGCCGCGTACGGCCGCCAGCCACCGCGCCGCCGGATCGCCGCGATCAGCGCGGCCAGGCCGACGACGCCGATCAGCGCGGCGGCGGTGGGCCGGCTCAGGCCGCTGAGGCCGGCCAGTGCCCCGGCGAGCACCCAGCGCTCGGTGAGCACCGCCCACAGCGCCCAGGCGGCGAGCGCGGTGAAGAGCGACTCGCTGAACGCGCCGTTCTGGGTCATCGCGGCGGGGGCGACCGCCCACGCGGCGGCCAGCATGATCCCGACCCGGTGATCGTGGACGTGCCGGCCGATCAGGTAGAGCCCCCAGGCTGCCGCGATCGCCGAGATCAGCGAGATGACCATGCAGGCGGCGACCGGGGAGACGAACGGCAGCTGGGCGAGCGGCCGGGCGAGCCACGGGTAGAGCGGGAAGAACATCAGCCGGTGCTCGTAGGGCACGCCGCTGGCATCGACCGCGCCGAGCGGGCCGCCGATGCCCTGCCCGGCGATCATCGTGTACCACCGGGCGTCCCAGGAGACGAGCGCGTCCAGCGACGACGTGTAGCCGCGCCACTGGTTGGTCGACCCGTCCGGATAGACCTGCTTGGTGGGGTCCTGCGCGTAGCTGTAGCGCGCCAGCACCGACATGACCTCGAGGCTGATCAGGCGCAGGAAGATGTAGATGCCGATGGCCGGGATCGCGTCCCGGACCGCTGCGCGCCACCGGGGCTCGCCGCGGACCTCGGCCGTAGTCACGTCTGTAATGGTCATGCGCCCTTCTCCGCGGCGTGCGCCGATCTGCCCCGCGGCGAGACTAGACGATTGCGCCGGGCGGGGAGGGCCGCACCGGTGCGACGTCGACGAAGATGATTGCATCCATCTGCAATTGTCGATCCCGAGCCGGGGTGGTCCCGGCACGGGAGGCAAAGCATGCATCGAAGAGTGCCCGCCTTACTGACAAGTTCCCTCCTCGCGCTCGGCCTGTTCGCAGCGCCGGCGTCAGCCGCGGCCCAACCCCAATCCCAACCCCAATCCCAATCCCAACGGCCCACCCCATCGGGTACGGCCGAAGCAGTCACCCTGATCACCGGCGACCGCGTCACCGTGAACGGCACGACCGCCACGGTCGACGCCGGACCCGGCCGGGAGCGGATCACGTTCGCGAGCTGGACCTCCGACGGCCACCGTTACGTGATCCCGTCCGACGCGCAGAGCCTGCTCCGGGAGGGCCGCCTCGACAGTCGGCTCTTCGACGTCACCGAGCTGGCCGCGGTGGTGAAGGACGACCAGCTTCCGCTGCTCGTCTCGTACCCCGATGCCGGCGCGTCGCGCGCCCGCTCCGCGCTTTCCGCGGGGGAGGCGCGGGTCACCCGCGACCTGTCGGCGCTGGACACCCTGGCGGTCCGGGCCGACCTGGCCGGGCGCGCGAGCGTCTGGTCGTCGCTGACCACCGGCCCGGAGACCGCCCGCACGCTGCAGCCGGGCGTGCGGAAGGTGTGGCTGGACGGCCGCCGCAAGCTGAACCTGGACCGCAGCGTCCCGCAGATCGGCGCGCCCGCCGCCTACCAGGCCGGGTACGACGGCACCGGGGTGACCGTGGCGGTGCTGGACTCCGGCATCGACCAGTCCCACCCGGACTTCGCCGGGCAGATCGCCGCGGCCGAGAACTTCACCACGGCGCCCAGCGTGGACGACGAGGTCGGCCACGGCACCCACGTCGCCTCGACGATCGCCGGCACCGGCGCCGCGTCCGGCGGCAAGTACCGGGGTGTCGCGCCCGGCGCCAAGCTCGCCATCGGCAAGGTGTGCGAGCAGGAGTGGTGCGAGGACTCGGCGATCCTGGCCGGCATGGTCTGGGCGGCCGAGCGCGCCCCGGTCGTCAACATCAGCCTCGGTGGCACGGACACGCCGGAGATCGACCCGCTGGAGCAGGCGGTCAACGACCTGACCGCCCAGCACGACACGCTGTTCGTGATCGCGGCGGGCAACGCGTTCGACCGGGGCACGATCGGCTCGCCGTCGTCCGCGGACGCGGCGCTGACGGTCGGCGCGGTGGACCGGGAGGACCAGATCGCCGACTTCTCCAGCAAGGGCCCGCGGGTCGGCGACGGCGCGCTCAAGCCGGACGTGACCGCGCCGGGCGTCGACATCGTGGCGGCCAAGGCGGCGAACGGGGTGATCGGTGACCCGGTCGGTGACGCGTACACCACGCTCTCCGGCACGTCGATGGCCACGCCGCACGTCGCCGGAGCGGCCGCGCTGCTGGTCCAGCAGCACCCGGACTGGTCGTCGCGGCTGCGCAAGAACACGCTGATCGGCTCGGCCAAGCCGACCGAGGGCGTGAACGCGTTCGACCAGGGCGCCGGTCGCATCGATGTGTCCCGGCAGATCACCCAGACGGTCACGGTCGACGAGGGCAGCGTCAGCTTCGGCATCCAGGCCTGGCCGCACGACGACGATCAGCCGATCACCCGTACCGTCACTTATCGTAATGTCGGCAGCGCAGCTGTCGATCTTTCACTGTCGGTCTCGGGCGCGCCCTTCACGGTGGCGGCGGACCGCCTCACGGTGCCGGCCGGTGGCACCGCGTCCACCACCGTCACCGCCGGCACCGGCCAAAACCTTCCCGATGGCGAGCTGGGCGGTCTTCTCACCGCCACTTCCACTTCGGGGGTACGGGTGACGACCGCGCTCGGTGTCATCAAGGAGGTCGAGAGTTACAACCTCACGGTGCGTGTCATCGGCCGTGACGGGCAGCCCGCCGAGGACAGCGTCGTCGTGCTCGCCGGACTCGACAAGCCCGGCTTCACCGAGGTTCCGACCTCGAGTGTGGCGCGCGTCCCGAAGGGCCGGTACGGCCTCTTCTCCTGGATCTACCAGGGCGAGGAGACCACCACCATGATCACCGAGGCGGAGCTGACCGTCGACCGTGACCGCACGCTGACGATCGACGCCCGCACCGCGAAGGCGGTCCGGGTGACCCCGCCGCAGCGCGACGCCGGCACCCTGCTGGCCGCCGTGAACGCGGAGTGGATCACCGACCTGGCAAGCTACGGCGCGAGCCTGGTCGGCGAGGACTTCAGCACGATGTACGCGGGCCCGCTGTCCCGGGTGTCGAAGCCGTTCTTCGTCGCCTCGGCCAACGGCTCGTTCGCGCGGCTCGACGCCGAGGGCAGCTCCCTGAACAGCCCGTACACGACCGACCTGGCGTACTTCAAGCAGGGCCGGATGTTCGACGGGTTGCGCAAGGCGCCCAAGGTCTCCGAACTGGCGACCATCACGTCGTCCTACGGCGTCGAGGCGACCGGGGTCCAGGGCATCAAGGCGAACCTGGCCCGCTACTCCGAGGAGAGCGGCACGTGGGCGGCGTTCGCGCCGTTCACCCTGCCGTTCCGCCGCACCGAGTACGTCAACCCGGACGCCGGCTGGAGCGGTGAGTTCCACCAGCAGCGCCCGGGCAGCGACGGCTTCCCGGAGTGGATCGACGAGGCGACCAGCGGCATCCAGAAGTACCGGGCCGGTCGCACCTACCATCAGCAGTGGAACCGGGCGGTGTTCGGCCCGAACGTCACCCAGCCGCCGTTCGACGCGCTCTGGGCGAGCCGGCAGGGCGATGTGGTGATCGCCTACGTGCCGCTGTTCGGTGACGGCGCCGGGCACCCCGGCCTCTCCTACCTGGCCGAGGAGAAGGTGAAGCTGTACCGCAACGGCGCCCTGGTCGGCGAGGGCAACGAGTTCGAGGTCCCGGCCGGCCGGGCCGGTTACCGGCTGGAGGCGACGGCCACCCGCGGCGCGCCGCACCGGCTGTCGACCGAGGTCCGCGGCGAGTGGACGTTCACGTCCGGTCACGTCGCGGGCGAGGAGTTCCGGCGGCTGCCGCTGCACACGGTGCGGTTCGCGCCGCCGCTGAACGCGGCGAACACGGCGCCGGCCGGCCGCACCTTCGACATCCCGGTCCAGGTCGAGCACCAGCCGGGCGTCACGGTCGGCACGGTGCGGTCGGTGACCGTGGACGTGTCCTACGACGACGGGCGGACCTGGAAGAAGGCCGCGCTGCGCGGGACGGGTGACAAGCGGGTCGCCACGGTCCGGCATCCCGCGGGCAAGGGCTTCGTCTCGCTGCGGACCTCCGCCGCGGACTCGGCCGGCAACACGGTGAAGCAGACGGTGATCCGGGCCTACGCGCTGGGCTGATCCGTCCGCAAGGGCCCCCTTCCGATCCGGTATCGGGAGGGGGCCTTTCCGTGGGATCGGGGGCGGTTCCCGCCGGACTCCGGTATGGCTTGCGGTGACCCGTACCCTCGGAAATCGCCGGAGGCGGCATGCGACGCCGGACCCTGATCGCGGCAGCAGGGGTGGCCGTTCTTCATCCCCGGCCCGCCTCTGCTCACGTCGCGGTGCGCACCGGCCTGGAAATCGCCGCATCGGACAACTGGGACGTGTTGCGCGATGGCCCGCTCGGTGTCGTCGCCAACCTCACGGCCGTCGACCGGGAGTACCGTCATCTGGTCGACCTGCTGCACGCGGCCGGGCTGCCGATCGGCGGGATCTTCGGGCCGGAGCACGGTTTCCGCGGCTCACAGCGGGTCGGCGGCAGCTCCGGGGTGGACGCCCGGACCGGCCTGCGGGTGTACGACGCCCACCGCGCCACCCACGACCAATGGGTCGCGATGTTCACCGAGGCAGGCGTCCGAACCGTGGTCTTCGACATCCAGGACGTCGGCGCGCGGTTCTACACCTACATCTGGACGCTGCACGACTCGATGGCCGCCGCGGCGACGTTGAAATTACGGTACGTGGTGCTGGACCGTCCGAATCCGATCGGCGGGCGCGCGTTCGGGCCGATGCTCAAACCCGGCTTCACCTCCGGCGTCGGGTTGAAGGAGATCGTCCAGCAGCACGGGATGACCGTCGGTGAGCTGGCCCGCTACTACAACAGCGAGTTCCTGCCGGCCCCGGTCCGGCTGGAGGTGGTCCCGTGCGAGGGCTGGCACGGCGGCCTGTTCGCCGCCGACACCGGTGTGCCGTGGGTGATGCCCAGTCCGAACATGCCCACCCCGGACACGGCCGCGGTCTACCCCGGGACGTGCCTGTTCGAGGGCGTCACGTCGATCTCCGAGGGGCGGGGCACGACCCGGCCGTTCGAGCTGTGCGGCAGCCCCGACCTCGATCATCGCTGGCGGGACCGGGTGGCGGAGCACGAGCTGCCCGGGGTGGCGCTGCGGGAGGCGTACTTCGTGCCGGTGACCGGGAAGTTCGCCGACCGGCTCTGCGGCGGTGTCGAACTGCACGTGACAGACCGGGCGGCGTTCGACCCGATCCGTACGGCCGTGGCCATGCTCGTCGAAGCGCGCAAGCTGCCCGGGTTCGCCTGGCGGGACGACAACCCCGGCCGGCCGCCCTTCGCCGACCTGCTGTTCGGCTCCGACCGCCCGCGCACGATGATCGACGCGGGCGCCTCGGTAGAGTCCATCGTCGGCTCGTGGCAGGACGAGCTGGCCGATTTTGATCGTTGGCGGCAGCCGTATCTGGGGTACCCGCGCTCCCTGGCTTGACCTCGTGTCCGGGGGTATCCGCGCTCCCTGGCTTGACCTCGTGTCCGGGGTGTCCGCGCTCCTTGGCTTAACCTCGTGGCAACCCTACGCGGATAGCGTCGGCGCTCTCCGCAGCTGACTACCTAAGGGCTGAGCTCATGACCTCGCCGCAGCAGCTCCCTCCCGCCGACGACTTCTACCTGGCCGCCCATGACGGGATCGGCGGGCGGGCGCTGCTGTCGCCGCCGGTCCTGGGGGTGGGGCTGGCCGCCACGCTGCTCGGCGAGTTGCTGTTCTGGCGCCGCCTCCAGCTGGTCCCGTCGCCGGCAGCCGGCTCCTTGACGGGCGCATCGTTGCCGGGCGGGTTTTCGGCGGGCGGCTCTGGGCCGGGCGGGTTTTCGGCGGGCGCATCGTTGTCGGGCGGCTCTGGGCCGGCGGCGGCCGGCTTTCTGCTGCGGGTGATCGACTCGCAGCCGACAGGCGACCCGGCCAGCTCGGCGGTGCTGCGGCGTCTGGTGGAGACGCCCGGTCCGCACGAGGTGCGGCAGTGGATCCGGGACCTCTCCGCCGGCTTCGCCACCGACGTGGTCGAACATCGCCTGACCATCACCGGCGTGCTCAGACGCGAGACGAAACGGCGGCTGCTCACCTCGAACACGTCCCTGGTCTTCACCGACCCGCGCACCCCCGGCGAGCCGGCCGGCCGGATCCGCACCAAACTGTCCTACAACGAGCCGCTCGACACCGCCGACCTGATGGTGGCCGGCCTCTTCCTCGCGACAGGCCTCGACCAGCTGCTCTTCGACACGCTGAACCCGCGCGACCGGGCCCGCCTGTCCGACCAGTTCCGGCGAAGCCTCCCGCAGCCGCTGCACCATCTGGTCTCCGCAGCCCGCGAGGCCGCGCTGGTCACCACCTGACACCAGCCCCACGACGGAGGCCAGCCGGCCCGCCCACCCGAAGCCGACCGCGCTGGGCCCGCCCGCCCGGCCCGTCCGCCCGGTCCGCCCGCCCGAAGCCGGCCGACGCGCCCGGCCAGTCCAGCACCGATCATGCGCGCCCGACGGCTCGGCCCGCCCAGCCGTAGCCCAGCCATGTGATCAAGCCCGGATAGGCGTGCTCAGCTACGGCCCGGACCCGCCGGCCGTAGCTGAGGCATGTGATCAAGCCCGGATAGGCGTGCTCAGGCACGGCTCGGACCGGCCGGCCGTAGCTGAGGCATGTGATCAAGCGCCGGTAGCCGCCACCGGCTACGGCTCGGACCCGCCGGGCCGCGCTCAGGACATGGCTACGTCGTCGAACCAGACCGTGCCCGAATTGTCCCCGGACTTCAGGTGCAGCTGGCCGCCCGCGGCGCCCTCCGGGGCCACCGCCTCGATCACCAGCTTCGTCCACGTCGTGTTGCCCGTGGGGAGGCGGTTCGAGACGCTCTGGCTCAGCCACTTGCCGTTGGCGTCAAACCAGCTCAGCGACATCTCCGTCGTACCCGTGGCGTTGATGCCCCGGGCATACGACTCCGCGCGCCACCGATATCCCGGCTGCACCGGCGTGATCGGCGCGGTGACCAGCGACGGAAGGCCGGCCGTGGTGCGCGTGGTGCCGGAGAACTTCGCCGAGTAGCGGCCGGTGCGCGGCATGTCGGTGGTGATCACGGCGACGCCGGCGGCGGGCTGGTTCTGCCGCCACGGCGAGTTGTTCGCGGTCGCCTCGAAGCTCAGGTTCAGGTAGCTGTTCGGCATGGTGCCGGTGGTCCACGCGGTGCGGACCACGTCGGCGGCTAGCTTGGCGGTGCCGTCGGCGCGGTAGAGACCGAACTTGTACTGGGCCGGCATCGTGGAAACGTTGGAGTGGCTGGGGATGGCGTTGTCGGAGAAGTCGTTGAGCGTCCACGGCGCGACCGAGCCGACGCCGGCCTCCTTGGCGGCGCGGAACACCCGGGCGAAGTACGCGGCCTGCTCACCCTCGGTGCCGGTGGCGCTGCTGGACCCGGTCTCGCCGATCACCACGGGGGAGGGCGCGACGGCGGCCTGCGCCTTACGGATCTCGGCGAGGGACCGTTCCGAGTTCCCGTAGAAGTGGAAGTCGTAGTAGTCGAGCGGCGTCGTGACCAGCGCCGACTTGATCTTCGCCATGCCGGCCGCGCCGGTGCCGGCGTCGACGGAGAGGGTGAGCGGCATGGTCGGCGCGGCCGCGCGGATCCCCGGGATCACCTGGCGGACCCAGGCGACGGCGGCGGTGTCGTCCGGCTGGAACTCGTTCTTCAGCTCGACGGCGATGACCTGCGGGTCGTCGGCGTACGGCGCGATCACCGTCTTGGCCCAGGTGACGCTGTTCGCGGCGTCGGTGTACCCGGCCCACCAGTCGAACAGGGTGAGCTTCACGGTGAGGCCGTGCGCGCCGGCGACGCTGATGAACTTGCGCAGCCGCTCGGTGTAGGTGGCGGACGGCGTCGGGTAGCCGAACGTGTTCGGGAAGACGATCACCCGGACGTTGTCGGCGCCGAGCTCGGCGGCGCGCGCCATGTCCTTGTCGATCGTGGTGGCGTCGAAGTTCGTCCACATCGCCGACCAGCCCGCGTCCGACGGGTAGTAGTTGATGCTCTTCGCGACCTTCACGGCGGCCATCCGGCTGGCCAGCGTAGGCACGGCGGTGACCGTGACCGGCGTGGTGTCAGCGCCGTCCACGGCCGCCGCCGGCGCCGATGCCGCCAGGGACATCGTGCCGAGGGTGAGGGAGGAAGCCAGAATGGTGGCGCAGAGCCGAGCGCTGGTCATCAAATTCCGGGCCTTCCTGTAAGCAGACTTTTCTGGGGAATGCTCCTTTCTTCGGCGGCGGACCGGCCGTCATCAGGACTCTGTTGATGTCTTTGTGGTTGCGGTCGGGTAGCGCGCTCAGCCGGGCCACTCAACGCTGAGGTACTGGGTCTCCTGGAACTCGCGGAGCCCATCGCGGGCACCCTCCCGCCCCAGCCCACTCTGCTTCACCCCGCCGAACGGCGCCGACGGATCGGAGACCAGACCCCGGTTGATGCCCACCATGCCGGCGTCGATCGCCTCGCCGATCCGGATCGCACGCCGCAGGTCACCGGAGAAGACGTAGGCGGCCAGCCCGTACTCGGTCGCGTTGATCTCGTCGAGCAGCGCCGCCTCATCGGTCCACGTGGTGATCGGCGCGACCGGCCCGAAGATCTCCTCCGGCACGGCGGGCGCGTCGACAAGCACCGTCGGCGGATAGAAGTGCCCGGCCGCGTCCGGGACCTGCGCACGGTGGGTGATCCGGGCGCCGGCCGCAATCAATTCATCGACGGTACGGGAGACTCTGCGCACCGCGTTGTCGCTGATCAGTGGCCCGATCGCCGACCCGTCACGGGCCGGGCCGACGCTCAGCTTCTCGACCGCCGCACCGAACCGGGCCACGAACTCCTCGGCGACGTCGGCGTGCACGAAGAACCGGTTGGCCGCCGTGCAGGCCTGCCCGCCGTTGCGGAACTTGGCGATCATCGCGCCGGCCACGGCGGCGTCCAGGTCGGCGTCCTCGGTGACCACGAACGGCGCGTTGCCGCCGAGCTCCATCGACGAGTTGACCACCCGATCGGCGGCGTGCCGCAGCAGCACCCGGCCGACCGCGGTGCTGCCGGTGAACGAAATCTTGCGAACCCGCGCGTCGTCCAGCCACGCGCCGACCACACCCGCCGCGTCGGTGGTGGTGACCACGGTGATCACGCCGTCCGGCAGGCCGGCCTCGGTGAGAAGCCGAGCGATCGCGAGCGCGGTCAGCGGGGTCTCGGCGGCCGGTTTCACCACAGCGGTGCAGCCGGCCGCGAGCGCCGGGCCGATCTTGCGGGTGATCATCGCGGCAGGGAAGTTCCAGGGCGTGACCAGGGCGGCGACGCCCACCGGGCGGTGACCGACGAGGGTACGGGCGCCGCCCGCCGGAGCTTCGCCGTAGTCGCCGCCGGGCCGGACCGCCTCCTCGGCAAACCAGCGGAAGAACTCGGCCGCGTACGTGACCTCGCCGGCCGCGTCGGTGAGCGACTTACCGTTCTCGGTGGCGATCAGCCGGGCCAGCTCCTCGCGGTTGTGCAGCATCAGCTCGAACGCCCCGTGCAGGATCTCGGAGCGGCGGCGCGGTGCGGTCCGCGACCATGCGGGGAACGCGGAGTGGGCGGCGTCCACGGCCGCGCGGGCCTCGGCGATGCCCTGATCCGGAACGGACGCGATGACGTCCAGAGTTGCCGGGTCGACGACGTCGAACGTGCTCATCGGGTGGCCTCCGGGGCGGTGGCTTCGAGGGCGGTGGCTTTCGGGGCAGTTGCTTCGAGGGCGGTGGCTTTCAGGGCGTCGGCTTGCTGGGCGGCCGCTTTCGGGGCGGTGGCGTTCAGGGCGTCGGCGAGAACGTCGAACGCGTCGTTCAGCAGCTCGTCGGTGATGGTCAGCGGGGGCAGGAAACGCAGCACGTTGCCGTAGGTGCCGCAGGTCAGCACGATGACACCGTGCCGGTGGGCGTAACGGGCCACGTCGCGGGCGAGGCGCGGATCGGGTTCGGTGCTGCCCTCACGGACGAGCTCCACCGCGATCATGGCGCCGCGACCCCGTACCCCTGCCAATCGAAGGTCTTGGACCGCCAAGCGTGACAGGCGCTCCTTGATCAGGGTTTCGATCTCGGTCGCCCGGGCGCCGAGCCCGTCCTCCTCGATGGTCTCGATCGCGGCCAGCGCGGCGGCGCAGGCGATCGGGTTGCCGCCGTAGGTGCCGCCCAGACCACCCTCGTGCGCGGCGTTCATGATCTCGGCCCGGCCGGTCACCGCGGAGAGCGGCAGGCCACCGGCGATGCCCTTCGCGGTCACGATCAGATCGGGTACGACGTTCTCGTGCTCACAGGCGAACAGGTCACCGGTCCGCGCGAAGCCGGTCTGCACCTCGTCGGCGACGAACACCACGCCGCTGGCCCGGCACCACGCCGCCAGGGCGGGCAGGAAGCCCGGTGCCGGCTCGATGAACCCTCCCTCGCCCTGGATCGGCTCGATCACGAGCGCCGCCAGGTTCTCCGCGCCGATCTGCTTCTCGATCTGGTCGACGGCACGCGCGGCGGCGGCCGCACCGTCCAGATTGCCGTCCCGGTACGGGTACGAGCCCGGCGCCCGGTAGACCTCCGGCGCGAACGGGCCGAACGTGTGCTTGTACGGCTTGTTCTTCGCCGTCATCGCGAGCGTCAGGTTGGTGCGGCCGTGGTAGGCGTGATCGAACACCACGACCGCGTCCCGCCGGGTGTACGCCCGAGCGATCTTGACGGCGTTCTCCACGGCCTCGGCGCCCGAGTTGAACAGCGCGGTCCGCTTGTCGTGGTCGCCGGGGGTGAGCTGGTTGAGCTTCTCCGCGACCCTGACGTATCCGTCGTAGGGCGTGACCATGAAGCAGGTGTGCGTGAACGCCTCGACCTGCTCGGTGACGGCCCGCACGACGCGCGGATTGCTGGCGCCGACGGTGGTGACCGCGATGCCCGAGCCGAGGTCGATGAGCTGGTTGCCGTCGACGTCGACGACGATGCCGCCACCGGCCTTCGCGGCGAAGACCGGCATCGTGGTGCCGACACCGTCGGCGACGGCCGAGGTCTTGCGTTCCATGAGCGCCCGGGAGCGAGGACCGGGCAGTTCGGTGACGAGGCGCCGTTTGTTCACGCCTGAAGTCTCGGTTCCCTGACCTATGCTCGTCCAACACTCGATGAGCAGAATATTCATGCCTCGGAGGCATAGGTGGAGCTGCGGCACCTGCGGTATTTCGTGGCCATCGCCGAGGCCGGCACGGTCAGTGGCGCGGCCACCCGCCTGCACGTCACCCAGCCGTCCCTGTCCCGGCAGTTGCGTCAACTCGAACGCGAACTCGGCGTCGAACTGTTCGACCTGGTCGGCCGCCGCTTCACGCTGTCGCCCGCAGGGCGCACCCTGCTGCCGCTGGCCCGCGACGTGCTCGGCCGGGCGGACGCGGTGCGCGCCGCCGCCGCGTTCCACCGCAACGGCCGGCTCGAACGGCTCACCATCGGAGCGCCCGCCGTCACGCTGACCGACGTGGTGGCGCCGTTCATCGCCACCCTGGCCGCAGAAGACCCGACCACCGACGTGCTCGGCGCCGACGGCCTCTCCGCCGCCGAGACCCTGCGACTCGGCGCGGACCTGGCGATCGGCACGGCCCGCGGCGCTGATCCCTACCGGTCGCAGCCGCTCGCGGTGCTGCCGGTCTGGGCCTACGTCCCGGTCGGCCATCGCTGGCAGGACCGCGAGGAGGTGACGCTCGCCGAGTTGATCGCCGAGCCGCTGATCGTGCTGCCGCCGGCGTCCACGGCCCGGCAGGCCCTGGAGCACGCGGTCGCCTCGATCGGTGCCGGCCTGAACACCGGTTCCGACGTGGGTGGTGGCTCGCGCTCGGTGACCGAGGCCGCCAACGGGACCGTCGCGCAGGCGCTTGCCGCAGCCGGCCGGGGCGTCGCGGTGGTGACCGATGACCCGCGGTTCGGCCTGGTCCCACTGGCGGTGGACCTGGGCGGCCGCCGGCTCAGCATCCGGCTGGTGGTGGTCTGGGACTCCCGGCACGCGGCAGCCGCCACGGTGGAGGAGTTCGCGGCTCGCCTCGGTCGCTTCGTCCGGGACCGCTACAACGCCCCAGCGGACTGACCGCTGCCGATAGCACCGGCAGGCTGACCGCTGACCGCCGCACCGGTAAGATCCGTCGGCATGTCGGCCGACCAGTATGAATTGACCAACGCGAATGGCATGCGCGTTCGGATCCTCGGTTATGGCGGGATCGTCCAGTCGATCGAGGTCCCGGATCGGGACGGGACGATCGCCAACGTCGCGCTGGGATTCGACGATCCACAGGGCTATCGCGATCACCCGGGACCATACTTCGGCGCGATCATCGGGCGGTTCGGGAACCGGATCGCCTCGGGCACCTTCGATCTCGACGGCTCCACGTGGAAGGTGCCGGTGAACGACGGGCCGAACAGCCTCCACGGCGGGTTGTCCGGTTTCGACAAGAAGACCTGGACCTGCCGGTCCGTGGAGAACGGCCTGGAACTGACCCACGTCAGCCCGGACGGCGACGAGGGGTTCCCGGGAGAACTGTCGGTGACGGTCACCTACACCCTCGCCGGCGACAACGCTCTGCGCATCGATTACGCGGCGGTGACCGACGCGCCGACCGTGGTCAACCTGACCAACCACAGCTACTTCAACCTGGCCGGCGTGGGCTCCGGAGACGTTTACGGCCACCTCATGCAGATCCACGCCGACGGGTTCCTGCCGGTCGGCCCCGGCCTGATCCCCGCTGGAACCGTCGCGCCTGTCGAGGGGACCGCGATGGACTTCCGTGAGCCGGTCGCCATCGGGGCCCGGATCCGTGCCGCCGAGGAGCAGTTGCTGCTCGCCGGAGGGTACGACCACAACTGGGTGCTGCGCGGTTCCGAGGACGGCCTGCGGGAGGTGGCCCGGGTCGTCGAGCCGGTCGGCGGGCGGACGCTGACCGTGCTGACCACCGAGCCGGGCATGCAGTTCTACTCCGGCAACTTCCTGGACGGCTCGTTCGCCGGGGCGGGCGGCCGCGCGTACCGCCAGGGCGACGGATTCGCGCTGGAGACCCAGCACTTCCCGGACTCGCCGAATCAGCCTTCCTTCCCCTCCACCGTGCTGCGGCCGGGGGAGGAGTACCGGTCGACGACTGTCTACCAGTTCGGCATCGACTAACTCGGCATCGACGGTCGATGGCGGCGAGGCCCGGTTATTCGGCTGATTCCGGGCCTCTGCGTCGTCTCGGGCCGGCCGGCCCCGCCGCCACACGGCGAGCCTGCCGGTGAGCAGTTCCCCGAACATCACCGGTGCTCCAATGCCAGCCGGGGGAGTCGTCGCGCCAGCCCTGCGGGCAACCACCACGCCCGCGCTCCGAACACGTGCATGACAGCCGGTAGCAACAGGCAGCGGATGACCACGGCGTCGATCAGCACGGCCGCCGCCAGCCCGAGGCCGAACTGCTGCAACATCCGATCGGGCGAGAGAAGGAAAGCCCCGAACACCACTACCATGATCGCGGCAGCCGCCGTGACGACCCTCCCCGTCGTAGCCAGCCCTTCCCGCACCGCACCGACGGCGTCCCGGGTCTTCTCCCATTCCTCGTGCATGCGGGCGAGCAGGAACACCTCGTAGTCCATCGACAGTCCGAACACGATCGCAAAGATCATGACTGGCACGTACGCCTCGATCGGCCCCGGTGGCACCCCGAACGCGCCATGCTGGAACACCCAGGTCACCAACCCCATGGCGGCGCCGACGCTGAGCAGATTGAGCACAGCGGCTTTCACCGGGATCAGCAGCGAGCGGAACAGGACCAGCAACAGCAGCGCGGACAGGCCCACCACGACCGCGATGAAGAGCGGCAACCTGTCGGCGATCGCTGCCGAGACGTCGATGACTGCCGCGGTCGGCCCGCCCACCAACACCGTCACGTCGTGGTCGCGGGCCACCGTGGCTAGCGCGTCGCCGCGGAGCGTGTCCACGAGATTCTGGGTGGCCTCGTCCTGAGGAGCCGACTCCGGGAAGGCGATCACGGTCGCGAGGTCGCCGCCGGAGGCGACCATCGGCGCAATGGTTCCGGCGACACCGGGCGTGGCCGCGACAGCCTGCTGGACAGCCCGGGCCGCGCTCTGAACCGGCTGTCCCCCACCGGTTATCACCAGCACCAACGGTCCGTTCACGCCCGGTCCGAAGCCCTCGGCCAGCAGGTGGTAGGCCCGGGTGCTGGTCTTGCTCTCGGCATCGTTCCCGGCGTCGGCGAAGCCGAGCCGCATGCCGACCACCGGCGCGGACATCCCGATCAACGCGACGAGCGGCAGCAGGATCGCGGGCCAGGGCCGGCGCGCGACCGCGTTGCTCCACCGGCGCCAGAGGCGCCCCTCGTCGCGCGGGGCACGGCCGCTGCGGGCTGCCTTCTCCGCCCGCTTCGCCATGGTGCGTTCCAGCCGCGCGCCGAAGAACCCGAGCAACGCGGGGAGAAGCACCAGGGCCGCCAGCATCGTGACCAGCACGGTGACGGCAAGCGCCACCGCCACTCCCTGCAATGCGCCGAGGCCGAGCAGCACCAGCCCGAGCAGCGCGATGATCACGGTTGTGCCGGCGAAGAACACGGTTCGTCCCGCCGTGTCCAGGGCGGTCCGCACGGCCGCGCTGCGATCGGCGCCGGCCGTCAGCTCGCCCCGGAACCGGGAGAAGACCAGCAGCGCGTAATCGATGCCCACGCCCAACCCGACCAGGATCAGCAGTGGAGTGGTGAAGTCAGCGACCGTTGCGACATGCGAGGCAAGCGTGACGAGCCCGATCGCGCTGCCGACGGCGAACACCGCGATGATGATCGGCAGGCTGGCCGCGAGCAGCGAACCGAAGAGCAGAACGAGCACCACCAGCGCGGCGAGCAGACCCGCGCCCTCGGCGGCGCCACCCTCTGCCTCCTCGGCCGCCCGGGCTGGATCGCCGCCCACCTCAACCGTCAGCCCACTGCTGCCGGCCGCCTCATCGGCGGACCCGGAACCGCTGGCTCGGGCCGTCTCGATGATCCTGCGGGTGGCGTCAGCCGGCATCGCCTCGGCGGGAACGTCGAGGGCGACCGTCGCATATCCGATCGTGCCGTCCGCGGAGATCGCCGTCGGCGGGAAGGAGCCGGACGGATACGGGCTGACCACCTCGGCCACGTGGGGAAGCGCGCGAATGCGGGTCAGCATGGCGTCGACCGCTTCGCGGGTCGAAGGCTCGGACATCCCGCCAGGGGCCCGGACGACGATGTCGAGGGAACCACCGGCCCGGATCGGCGCGCGATCGGCGAGCAGATCCTGCGCCTGCTGAGACTCGGCGCCGGGCAACGTGAAGTCGTTGCGGAAGTCGCTGCCGGCGAGCCTCGCCCCGGCGGTGACTCCGGCCAGGACCAGCACCCACAGCAGCAGCGCCGTCCACCGGTGTCGCTGTGACCAGCCGGCGAGCCGCTCGAACACGCTGCGTCGGTGGGTTTCGGTGACGGTCATCAGATCCTCCGGTGACGAGGTGGGCGCCGGGTGATGGGCCGGCGTGGTACGAGGTGATGGAGCGTCGCTGCACGGCGTTCGAGCGCGGCCGGCAGGCGATGGGGGCGACGCTATGGGCGGCCGGCACTACGGCGAAACGCCCCGGGGAGGGCTTCTCTCGTACCCCCGCAGGGGGAGGCCGGATGCTCCCGCGGAGGGATTCGCCCCGGCCTTGCCGCCCGTACGCTGGGCGCATGTGGGAGGACCTGCGACAGCGCGGCCAGGAAGCCGCCGGCGATGTGGTGATGCTGGCCGCCGGCCTCTTCACCCTCGTGATGCTGCGCGAGGGCGGGCTGGGCGCTGCCGAGCCCGGCTACCGTCCGCTCGACCTGCTCGGCGTCGTGCTGGTCTGCACGTCAGCCCTGCCGCTGCTCCTCGCGCGACACTTTCCCGCCACGGTGTGGGGCGTCACCGCGCTGTCCACTCTGGTGATGCTCGCGCTGGGTTATGGGCTTGACGTCCCGCCCGGTCCGCTGGTCGCCACCTTCGTCCTCGCCGAGGCGGTCGGCGGCGGGCTCACGCCCCATCGGCGGTTGATGGCGGGGCTGGCCGTCGCCGCCTACGTGCCGGTGTCCACCGTGGTGATGACCCTGAACGGGAAGTCGGTGAGTGCGATGTCGTCCGGGCTGTTCGCCTGGGCGGCCATGTTCGGGCTGGTCTGGATCGCCGGTGATCGCAGCCGCCTGCGTCGCGAGCGCATCCGGGAGCTTGAGGTGCACGCCCGGCTGCGCCAGCTCGACATCGAGCTGCAACGGCAGCTCGCCGCGTCTGAGGAGCGCACGCGCATCGCCCGCGAACTGCACGACTCCGCAGGGCACGCGATCAATGTGATCCTGGTTCAGGCCGGCGCGGCTCGTCTGCTGCACGAGCAGGATCCGGAGCGGTCACGCCACGCCATCGGGACGATCGAGGAAGTGGCCGCCGCGACCATCGCCGACATCGACCGCATGGTGCGTGCGCTGAGGCACGGTTCGGCGCCGGCCCTTCCCGCGCCGGCCGGCACGGATGCCTTGGAACAACTGGTCGACCGGCATCGCGAGAGTGGTCTGCAGGTGACGGCCCGCGTCGAAGGTGAACGGCGCTGGCTTCCCAGCGGGGTGGCCTGGGCGGCCTACCGAATCCTGCAGGAGGCGCTGACCAACGCCGCCCGCCACGGCTCCGGCACGGCTGACGTGCGGATGACCTACGGCCCGGCGACCGTCGACATCGTCGTCCGCAACCCGGTCGGCAACGCCCGCGATCCAGTCGGCAGCGTCCGCGATCTGACCGGCGACGCGGGTGAATCAGTCGGCAGCGTGCGCGGTCTCGCGGGCGACGCGGGCGGTTCGGCTGGTAGCTTGCACGGTCTCGCGGGCGACGCGGGTGGTTCGGCTGGTAGCTTGCGCGGTCTCGCGGGCGACGGCGGTGCTGCCGTCAGCAACGTGCGCGATCCGGGCGGCATGATTCACCGCCCTGGCGGCGGCATGGGGCTGGTCGGCATGCGGGAGCGTGTCGCGCTTCTTGACGGCACCCTGGAGACCGGTGCGGACGGACCCGACAGTCCCGACGGCCCCGACATGTTCCGGCTGACCGCCCGCCTGCCGTACATCCCACCGTTTGTGCGGGGTGCCTCCACATGAGCGATTCGGTGGTGAGGGTTCTGGTCGTTGACGATGACGACCTCATGCGGGCGGGGTTGCGTGCCGTGCTCTCCAGCGACAGCACCATCAGCGTGGTGGGCGAGGCCGCGGACGGGCGCGAGGCAGTGACGTTCGGACAGGAGCTCATGCCGGACGTCGTGCTGATGGATGTGCGGATGCCACACGAGGACGGGATCGCCGCTACCCGCACGCTGAGCGCGACCGTGCCGGCGACGCGGGTGCTGATCCTGACCACGTTCGAGGACGACGACTACGTGTTCGGTGCGCTCAACGCCGGCGCCTCCGGGTTCCTGCTGAAACGGACACGGCCGGAGCAGCTGATCGAGGCCATACATACCGTCGCCGCTGGGGAGTCGCTCTTGTCGCCGGCGATCACGCGCACCGTGATCGACCGGATGGCCGTCGCCGCGCCGCCCGACCCGGCGATGGCTCAGCGCTTGCGCGAGCTGACCGCCCGCGAACGCGACGTTCTGGAGCGGGTGGCCCGCGGGCTGTCGAACACGGAGATCGCCTCCGACCTGTTCGTGGAGGAGTCCACGGTAAAGACGCATGTGAAGCGCATTCTCGCCAAGATGAACCTGCGCGACCGGGTTCAAGCGGTGATCGTCGCCTACGAGACGGGCCTCGTTCGCCCCGGCACGTCCGGCAGCGGGTGGTGAGCGACGACTGAGGCCGCAGGCAACGGCGGCGAGCCGCCGCGGGCAGCAGGGGAGCGAGCCGCCGCGGGTAGCAGGGGAGCGAGGCTGCGGGTGCCGATAATGCCATCCGTGCTGTTCAGGCGGCATGTTCGTATTCGTGGAGGAGTCCGCCGAGTCGATCAGTTCGGTGGATGCGCAGGCGTGCGAGGTCGGCTGGTTCGGTGGTCGGGTCGGGTAGTGCTCGTAGGGGTCGGGCGTTCGCGATGCCTCGGTGCGGCCGGTGCTGATTGTGGTGGCGTTCGTACTCGCGCAGCGCATGCAGCAGATGGGCCTGATTCCAGATCAGGGTCCGGTCGAGCAGTTCGTGACGGCAGGACTGGATCCACCGTTCCATGATCGAGTTCATACGGGGCATACGGATGCCGGTGAGCACGACCTCGATACCGGCGTCGGCGAGGACGGCGTCGAACTGGGCCGGGTACTTGCCATCACGATCACGGATCAGGTACTTGACCTGGCAGCCGGTGTCCTCGAGGTCCATGACCAGGTTCCGGGCAGCCTGGGTGACCCAGGCGGCGCTGGGACGGGGCGTGGCGCCGAGTATCCGGACCCTTCGGGTGGCGTGTTCGATCACCGCGAGGACGTAGAGGCGGGCGCCGGTCAGTGTCACGGTCTCGAAGAAGTCCGCAGCGATCAGGGCCTGGGCTTGGGAGCGTAGGAACGTCGTCCAGGTGCTGTTCGTGCGCTCGGGTGCCGGGTCGACGCCGGCGTCGTGGAGGATCTCCCACACCGTCGAGGCGGCGACCTTCACCCCGAGAACGAGCAGTTCGCCGTGGATACGCCGGTAGCCCCAGCCGCTGTTCTCGTGTGCCAGACGCAGCACCAGGGCGCGGATCGATCGGAGGGTTCGTGGCCGTCCGGCCCGGCAGGGCCGGGACCGTGCGGCGTGTCGGCGGGTGATCAGCTCACGGTGCCAGCGCAGCACCGTGTCCGGACGCACCAGCAGCCGCAGGTGGTGCAGCACCGTTCGCGGTAGCGGGTGCAATAGGGCCGCCAGCCAGGCCCGGTCGGCCGGGTGGAACCGGACCCGTTCGCCACCGAGTTGCCGTTCGAGCACCATGATCTGGTGACGCAAGGCGAGGATCTCGGCATCCTTGTCGCGGTCGCTCATCGGCAACAGCCGCAGCAGCGCGAGGGCGTTGGTCACACCGAGGTAGGCCAGTCGCAGCAACACAACCGATCATCCTCGCGAAGCGCGCTGCGTCGAGCCTCACCGAGGTCCGGTCACTGGAACCAGCCCTTCAGATCAGGCTCGCGTCGGTGATCGAGATGGGTGTGAACAGGCCGGATGAGGTTTTCGGCACCCGCAGGGTCGCCGCCCAGCAGGTCAGCGCACACTGGCTACGCCACACCACCCTGACCTGGGTCGAACGCCACTTCTCCTACGCAGTCGCCCGCGCCTACGCCGGACACACCAACGCCGGTGACATCGGCACCACCGTCACCTACATCAAAGCCACCCTGCACGAAATCGCCCAAGCACTCGCCGTGCTCACCGGCGAACCGCATCCCCTTGCCGAAGAGGACCTGATCGCATCAACGGTGCACGCACCCGCTCACCTGATGCCAACAGTGGGGCCCGTTCCAGGGGCCGACGAATGACGCGAAAGAGCGGTGTGATCGCGATCACTTTTCGAGTATACCCGCTGGTTGAGTGACTGAAGGGCGTAACGAGTAAGGGCTCCCTCGACGAGGGAGCCCTTACTCGTTACGCCTACTGGGATGGCCCATGAACGCTTACTGGCTATCATGGGCCCCATGAACACCCATGCTGTGCATGGATGCTACGGATTTGTGTCCGAGGGGGGACTTGAACCCCCACGCCCGATAAAGGGCACTAGCACCTCAAGCTAGCGCGTCTGCCATTCCGCCACCCGGACTTGCTCGAATAACTTAGCAAGCCCCCCGACCCCGCCTCACGCAGGGTCGTACAACGCCACCATCGCCCGCGCGCTCTCCCTCATCAACCCCCTCAACTCGGGCGGCGACAGCACCTCCACGTCACCGCCCAGCCGCAGCAGCTCGGGATGCGCGTGCTTCACCGACTCGATCGGGAGCGTCACGGTGGTCCAGCCGTCCGGGTCCGGCGGGCCCAGCCCCGTGAACACTCCGCGGTTCATCGCGCGGCTCATCAGATAGGGGATCCGGTCCAGGGCTACGGGGGAGAGTCGCACCACCGCCGAATCCTTGTGCAGGCGCTGCTCGAAATCGGTCGCCCACTCCGACCACGTCGCTGCCAGGTCGAAGTCGGCGGGGCGCTCGAAGGTCTCCTCCGACACCTCCAGTGACAGGATCGTCGAAACCCGATATGTCCGGATCGACGACGACACCTTCGCCACGAAGTACCAGACTCCGGCCTTCAGGACGATCCCCAGCGGTTCGATCTCGCGGGTCACCTCGCGGGGGGCGCGCCATCGCCGGTACATCATCCGGGCTCGCCTCCGCTCCCAGACGGCGCGGGCGAGATCGGACAGGTAGGGGTTGGTCTCGGTCTCCCGGAACCAGCCTGCCGGATCCAGGTGGAACCGGTCCTTGATCTCGCCGACGCTGCGGTTGAGGCGTGCGGGGAGCGCCGCCCGCAGCTTCAGCTCGGCGGTGGTCAGCACGGCGCCGAGGCCCAGTTCGGCGGCTGCGGACGGGACGCCGGCCAGGAAGATCGAACCGGCTTCCTGGGGGGTCAGGCCGGTCAGGCGTGTCCGATAACCATCAACGAGCTGATAGCCGCCGCCGGCGCCCATCTCGGCGTAGACCGGAACGCCGGCCTCGCCGAGGGCTTCGATGTCCCGGTACACGGTTCGCACCGAGACGCCCAACTCGTCCGCCAATTGCTGCGCGGTGAGCCGGCCACGATCCTGCAACAGGAGGACTACCGACAACAACCGGCTGGCACGCATGCCGGAAGACTGCCATACATGACTGACAGAAGGTGTCAGTGATGTACCGCCAGACTTCCCCTCGAACCGAAGAAGGGAAGAAACACATGGCACTGGCTCGATACGTCGGCGTCTCGCTCGATTCCGACGACCCGCAGGCGCACGCGGATTTCTACAGCAGACTGCTGGACGCGGAAATCTCCTACTCCAGCGAGACTTTCGCCTTCATTCAGTCGGCTCACCTGGGCTTCGTCAAGGTGGAGAAGCATGTCGCGCCCACCTGGCCCAATCCTGACGTGCCGAAACAGTCCCACCTCGAGCTCGGCGTCGACGACCTCGACAGCGGCGAGGCGGCCATTGTCGCGCTCGGCGCCACCAAGCCCGAATTCCAACCCCAGCCCGACCGGTGGCGGGTCCTTCTCGATCCCGCAGGTCACCCTTTCTGCATTTCAACTTCCATTTAGTACGCGTTAGAAGAAGTCCCCGACAGTCCCCGCGACCGCGCTGCCACGCAAGGCCGCAGCGCGGCCGCCGGGACACGGCGGTTGGTCACCCCCCGGACCGTCACACTGACCGAACCGGATCACGGTGCCGGCCGTCCCACGCCGCCCACCGCTCGCCCGCGAAGGCGGTCCCGGCGGCGATCGCGTAGAGGATCACCGGCAGGACGGCGAGCCCGGGCACCACGGGGGAGCCGCGGTCCCACAGCCAGAACAGGTAACCCGAGCCCTCGCCCAGGATCATCGTGGCGGCGAAGAGCACGAGCAGCCGGAACCAGTGCGGGGCCTGCGGTTCCCGGACGCCGCCGGTCAGCACCAGTTCGACGGCGACGATCGCGAGCACCAGGCTCATCACCATGTGCTGCCAGGGCACGACGAACGTCGCCGTCTCGGACGCGATCGGGTTCACGGCCGTGAACCACCACTGCGACCCGCCGACGTGCGCCGCGAGCACCAGCAGATCGATGATCGCGGTCAGGGCGGTGAGCGCGGCGAGGACCCGTACCGGAATGGTGGTGGGGGTTGATCTTTGCCGGAGGGAGACGGGGGCGGCCGGAAGGCCGCAGGGGAGCACGAGCAGAACCACCCCGGCGAGGGTGAGCACCAGCGGGAACCGGTAGAGGCCGAGGTCGGCGCCGATTGTCGAGGTCGTGGCCAGTGCCATGAGTGATCTGCCTCCGGAGAGGCACCACGACGTCATGACGGCGACGCAGATCGCCCCGAACAGCGCGACGACGATGAGCCCGGCGCGATGGGTTCGTTCGCGGAGCGTGGGCAGGACGAAGGCGATCACCGCGAGGGCGAGGCCGAACAGGATGAGGCTCGGTTCGCCCATCACCTGGCGGGCGGAGAACGGCGGCTTCTTGTCGTCGTACAGGGTCCAGGGAAGGGCGAGTCCCGCCACCAGCAGCACCAGCCCGAGCCCCGCCGACACGGCTCCGGCCGGCGCAAGAAGATCGGCGGAGAAGCGGAAACCCGCGGGTGGCGAGGTGACTCGGGGTGACGGCGCGGGCTGAGGCGACGGCGCGGGCGCGGGAGTAGGTCCAGGAGCAGGCGCAGGTGCAGGGGGCGGCGCAGGCGTAGGGGGCGGAGGCGCGGGCGCGGGGCGCGGCGGTGCTGGTGGAGGGGGTTCGGGCGCCGGCGTGGGGATCGGAGACGACCCCAACCAGGCCTTGGCGGCAGCGGAGACCTTACGGCTGTCGTCCTCGGTGAGCCGCGTCATCTCCTGGAGGATCCGCTGCCGTACGGCCCCGTTGCCGGCCTGGTGCACCCGCCCGAGTTCCTCCACCGCCTTCAGCCGGATATCGGGCAGCTGGCTCTCCAGCAGCGGTTTCAGATAGGCCGGCAGCGTCCAGTTCACGTTGCGGGCCAGCACCAGCCGCCCCTGGATGTCCTCCTGTTTCTTCGGCTGCTGGTGCGGCACCTCCTCGACCACCCGGTCGTAGACGTAGCTGTACAACTCGTCGAGCGTCACGTCACCATCGCCGTCGAGGTCCGCGGTGCCGTCGCGCAGGCCGGCGACCAGGTGCTTGGTGAAGACCGAACGAACACCTTCCCCGTACGCCTGCTCGCCCTCGAAGGAGTACTGCGTCGAGTCGGAGGCGGTGAGGACGGCGCGCCCCCGGCCCTGGAACTTCTCCAGCGTGTGCACGTCGCCGCCGGCCTTGGTGCGCTGCCCGGACCGGTAGGCGCCGCTGTAGCAGCAGTCCAGGATGAGGATCTTGCGCCGGGACCGGCAGGACTCCATCGCCTGGTCCACGTGGTCCGCGGAGAGCGCGGTGAAGAGCAGGTTGTCGCGGCGGGTGTTCGCCATGGCGAGGTGCAGGTGGCCGGCGTCGTCCTTGAGCCCGTGCCCGCTGAAGTAGAGCAGCACGAGGTCGTCGTGGTGCCGCTCGTGGTAGAACTCGCCGATCGCCTGGCCGACCCGGTGGCTCGGCTCGTTGACGAGCGTGGTCACCTGGAAGCCGGCGATGGCCGGATCACCGAGCACCGCGGCGAGGGATTCCGCGTCGTGCGGCGGCGCCACGAGTTTCCGCAGGCCGGCGTCCTGATAGTCGTAGTTGGCGATCAAAAGCGCGTAACGGCCTGCCATCGGTCAGGTCCCCATAAAGATCAAAAACCGGTCATCGGTCAGCAAGGAGGACACCCTAACGCGGTACGTCGGCGCGCTCCCTCCTCCGACCGGTCACCATGACTCGAACCGGTGATCCGGGTGCGGTGCCCGGGGCGTACGCAATCGGTCTGCGGTTGTGGCGAAAGCGTTGATCACGCGTTCGGCGTGGCCGGCGTCGTGCGCCGCGGTGAGGGTGACACGCAGCATCGCGCGCGTGGTGGCGGGCGGCCCGACCAGGTTGACCACCACGCCGGCGTCGCAGAGCCCGGCCCAGAACGCGCCAGCGGCGGCCATGTCCGGAAATGACACCGGCACGATCGGGGTGGTCGAGGGCCGGGTGTCGAAGCCGAGCGCGCGCAGGCCGTCGTGCAGCAGACGGGACAGCTCGTGCAGGCGTTCCCGGCGGTGCGGCTCGGCGATCAGCACGTCCAGGGCGGCGAGCGCCGCGGCCGCCGAGGCGGGCGGAAGACCGGCGGAGAAGACGAGCGCACGGGCGTTGTAGCGCAGCCGGCGGACGTTGGCGGCCGGCCCGGCGATCACGCCGCCGGTCGAGCCGAGCGCCTTGGAGAACGTCGCCGTGATCAGGTCGACCCGGTCCTCCAAGCCCGTCGCCTCGTGCAGCCCGGCGCCCCGCTGACCGAGAACGCCCAGGTCGTGAGCACTGTCCACGATGAGCTTCGCGCCGTACTCGTCGGCCAGTTCCCGCAGATCGCGCAGCGGCGCCACGTCGCCCTCCATCGAGAAGACACCGTCCGTGACGATCAGCCGCCCGCCGGGTTCGGTCGCCGCGTCCAGCCGCCGGCGCAGATGACCGAGGTCGGTGTGGCGGTACGAGCGGACCGTCCCGCCACCGAGCCGCAGCCCGTCGATCAGCGAGGCGTGATTGCGGGCGTCGCTGAACGCCACGTCACCGGGCCCCATCGCGGCGGCCAGCGCGAGGTTCGCCTGGAAACCCGTGGTCGCCACCGCGGCGGACTCCTGCCCGAGGAACGCCGCGATCCGCTCCTCGAGGCGTTCGTGCAGGTCGATCGTGCCGTTGAGGGGCCGTGACCCGCTCACCGACGCGCCGTACCGGGCGAGCGCCTCGGCCGCGGCCTCGATCACCCGCGGGTGCCGGGAAAGCCCGAGGTAGTCGTTGGAGCCGGCCAGGACCACCTCCCGGCCGTCGATGATCGCGCATCCGTCGGCGGTCCAGCCCTGCACCGCGCGGAAGTAGGCGTCGACGCCGTGCGCGCGGAGAACCGCTTCGGCGTCCTGCAGTCCGCCCCGGTCGAAGGGATCGATAACCATCCACTAGGAATATAGGATGGCGCCGCGCCTGCGGGAGGGGAGTGCGACGGGATGGCGGTTTCCGGCGAGGGGAAACGGCTCAAGAAGCAGTACCTGGAGCAAGAGCGGCAGCGGGAACGGGCGAAGATCGCGCTGACCGATGAGGAGCTGGAGGCATTGCTGGACCACCTCGACGACCGGCTGGGTGCCGAGGTGTGCGACCACTCCCACCGGATCGCCCGGGAGTGGCTCGCCGGGCACGGCAAGGACGAGCGGGTGCTGGCCGGTTTCGAGGAGCTCGGCGGCTACTGTGACTGCGAGATCCTGGCCAACGTCGACCTCGACCGCTTCGAGGGCTGACCGGCGACCACGATCCGCGAACGGGACGGTTTCCGGCTCCTCGATCTGGGGCCGGACGGCTGGACCGACGAAGCCGCCGAACGATATGCCGCCGCCCGCTGCGACGGCGTCGGACTGACACCGACCCGCACCTTCGCCGACCTGGAGTTCCTGCGCTCGCTCGCCGGGCTCCGGTCGGTGTCGGTCGGCGCCGCGAAGATCAAGGATCCGTCCGCGCTGTTCGACATCGCCGGCCTGGAGGAACTCGGGATCGGCTTGAACGTCCGCGATCTGCGAGGCCTGTCCAAGCTCACCCGGCTGCGCGTTCTCGCGGTCCCGTACCGTAAGGGGTTCGAGGGCGTCGCCGAGCTGACCAGGCTGGAAACGCTGCAGGTCGAGGAGTGGCCGAAAGGCGTCGACCTGACCGTCCTCGGGCCCCAACCCGAACTGCGCCGGATGTGGCTCGGCATGAAACGCACGGCGCAGGTCTCCGCCGCCTGGTTCGCGAGGGCGCCGAGGCTTGTCGAACTCAGCATTCATTCCGGGAAGCTCGTCGACTCCCGCGCGCTCGGCGAGCTGGCCCATCTGGAACGGCTCAGCATCATCGGCACCACACTGGACGATCCCGCCTTCGCTCCCTGGAGCGGGGAGGACATCGGTTAGGTGTGCCGGGCGGCCTGGCGCAGGTCCAGGTCCTCGATCAGCTCCCGGGCCACCTCCTCGGTGACCTCGTGGTTGCGCACCGCCAGCCCGAGCGCGAGCCGCTGCGCCTCGAACGACGCGTCCACGTCGGGGGCCGGCTCGGCGGCGGCCTCGGCGACGATCCGGTGGCCGCGTTCGCGCATCCTGTCGGCGGCGGCGCGTTCGGCGGTCAGGTCGAAGCGCAGCCGGCGGGCCAGCCAGCCGATCGTGGTGCCCTGGATGAGCAGGGTGCCGAGCGTGACGATCAGCGCGATCGCCTGGATCGCGTCGCGGCCGGGAAAGGGAGCGCCGGACGCGGTGTGCTCGGGGATGCCGGCCGCGGCGGCGAGCGTGAGGATGCCGCGCATGCCGGTCCAGCCGACCAGCACGTTCTCCTTCAGCGTGGGCGGGGGCAGCGGCTCGCCGCCGCGCCGGGCGTTGCGGGCCTCGCGCATCTGCCGGTAGTAGACGTCCCGCGCGGCCCGCCGCTCGCGCCGCCGGTGCCGCAGGCTCCAGCGCCCGAACAGCACGAACACGGCGACCATCCGGAACACGATGGCGGCCACCAGCAGGACACCTGCCGCAGTCAGGGTACGGGCGAGACCGGGGGCGTCGAGTACCCATTTGAGCTGCAACCCGATGTACGCGAACACGAACGTCTCGAGCAGGAAGTCCAGCGTCTTCCAGACCTGCTCCTCCTGCAGCCGTGTCCGGTATCCGCCCGGGTACTGGTGTTTCGGGTCGAGGGTGAGGTTCACGCTCATCCAGAACGCCGCCGCGACCACCGCGAGGATGCCGGACGCGTGCGCCTCCTCGGCGACCAGGAACGCGGTGAACGGCAGCAGCAGCACCAGCACCGTCTCCAGCGTCGGGTTGCCGAGCCGCTTGCGGATGATCATGGCGACGATGGCGAAGGCGGCGCCGATGCCGAGGCCGATCGACGCGTTGCGCAGGAACGCCAGGAACCCGCCGCCCCAGGTGGCGTGCTCGCCGTTCACCGCGGCGATCGCGATCGTGAAGAGCGTGAGCGCCGTCGCGTCGTTGACCAGGCTCTCGCCGGTGAGGATCGAGGTGGTCCGCTGCGGCAGGCCGATCTCGTCGCCGTGCGAGACAGTGGTGATGGTGTCCGGCGGCGCGAGCACGGTACCGAGCACGAACGCGGCGGCCAGCCCGATCGACGGCAGCAGCAGCGAGGAGAGCCAGCCCAGCACCCCGGCGGTGAGCACCACCGTCACCACGCCGAGGTAGATGATGGCCCGCAGGTTCGCGCCGAACGACGCCAGCGACGCGCCCCGGGTCGCCGAGTAGAGCAGCGGCGGCACCACGACCGCGAGGATGAACTCGCTCTCCAGCTCCAGCCGGGGCACGCCGGGGATGAACGACGCCCCGGCGGCGAGCACCACGATCACCCAGCCCGGTTCGATCCGGTGCCTGCGGGCGACCGCGGTGACCGCGATGCCGACTCCGACGATGAGCAGGAGTTGAACGCTGTTCACCTGGTCAGGTTAGTGCTAAATGTCGAATTCGACGCCCTGTGCGAGCGGTAGCGACCCGGAGAAGTTGATCGTGTTGGTGGCCCGCCGCATGTAGGCGCGCCACGCGTCCGAGCCGGACTCGCGCCCGCCACCGGTCTCCTTCTCCCCGCCGAACGCCCCGCCGATCTCCGCGCCCGAGGTGCCGATGTTGACGTTGGCGATGCCGCAGTCCGAGCCGTCCGGGCCGAGGAACCGCTCCGCCTCGGTCAGCGAGCCGGTGAAGACGCTCGACGACAGGCCCTGCGGCACGTCGTTGTTGAGCGCGATCGCCTCGTCGAGGGTCCGGTAGGGGAGCACGTAGAGGATCGGGGCGAACGTCTCCTGCCGGACGATCGGGGACTGCTCGCTCATCCGTACCAGGGCGGGCTCGACGTAGAACGCACCCGGCGCCTCCTCCGCCAGCCGGCGCCCGCCGCCGGCGATGATCTCCCCGCCCTGCTCCCGCGCCGCCAGCAGAGCGTCCTGCATCGACTCGTAGGCCGACGAGGAGATCAGCGGGCCGACGAGGGTCCCCTCGTCGAGAGGCGAGCCGATCGGCAGCTTGGCGTAGGCGTCGGCGATCCGCTCGACGAGGGCGGAGACCACGCTCTCGTGGACGATGGCCCGGCGCAGCGTGGTGCAGCGCTGCCCGGCCGTCCCGGCAGCCGCGAAGACGATCCCGCGGGTGGTCAGGTCCAGGTCCGCCGACGGCGTCACGATCGCCGCGTTGTTGCCGCCGAGCTCCAGCAGCGACCGGCCGAACCGCTCGGCCACGCGCGGACCCACGGCCCGTCCCATCCGGGTCGAGCCGGTCGCGCTGAGCAGGGCGATCCCGGGGCTGGTGACGAGCGCCTCGCCGACGTCCGGTCCGCCGATCAGCACCTGGCTGAGGTGCTCCGGGGCACCGGTCTCGGCGATCGCGCGGTCCAGCAGCGCGGCCGAGGCGAGGGCGCTCAGCGGTGCCAGCTCGGACGGTTTCCACACCACCGGGTCACCGCAGACCAGCGCGATCGCGGTGTTCCACGACCAGACCGCCACCGGGAAGTTGAACGCGCTGATCACCCCGACCACGCCCAGCGGATGCCACGTCTCCATCAGCCGGTGACCGGGCCGTTCCGAGCTGATCGTGCGGCCGTAGAGCTGCCGGGACAGCCCCACCGCGAACTCGCAGATGTCGATCATCTCCTGGACCTCGCCGAGCGCCTCCGAGCGGATCTTCCCGACCTCCAGGCTGACAAGCGTCGCCAGATCCTGCTTGTGCTCCCGGAGCAGCTCGCCGAACCGCCGCACGAGAGCCCCACGCTCCGGCGCGGGCACGGTCCGCCACTCCCGGAAGGCATCACCGGCTCGCGCCACCGCGGCATCACCGTCAAGACCCGATTGCCACCGTACGTCGGTGAGCACCTCCCCGTTGATCGGCGAGCGCACCGCGCGGTCCCCGCCGCCACGGATCCAGTCCACCCCGCACCGCTCGGCGGCGTCCCGTGCTCGGCGGCGAAGCTCCTCGGCTGACGGCAGACTGCTCACGGTGGTTGCCCCCTCGGCGTCAGTTTCAGTTAGACGATATTCAATTCCGGTCGGGCCCCGGCCGCAACGAACCGGTCGGCGCTCAGTCCGCCGATGTCGACGAACGGCGTCCGGCGCAGGTACAGATCGCGCATCACCTCACCGACGGCCGGCCCCATCAGGAAGCCGTGCCCGGAGAACCCGGTGGCGTACAGGAAATTGCCCTCCCGCCCGATCAGCGCGTTGTGGTCCGGGGTGTTCTCGTAGAGGCCGGCCCAGCCGCTCGCGATGCCCACACCGGCCAGCTCCGGGGCGCGCCGCTCGATCGCCGCGCCCAGCCGGGGCAGCCAGGCGTCGTCACGGTCCAGCTTGAAGCCCGGCGTCTCGTCCGGATCGGACATGCCGAGCAGCAGCCCGCGCCCCTCGCCGTGGAAGTAGAACGTGCTGCCGAAATCGATGGTGAACGGGGTGAGCGGATCGAGGCCGGGCATCGGGGCGGTGGTCAGGATCTGCCGTCGCAGCGGCGTCACCGGCAGGTTCACGCCCGCCCACGCCCCGATCCGCGCGGACCAGGGGCCGGCCGTGCAGACCACCGCCGGCGCACTGATCGAGCCGCCCTCCGACCGTACCGTGAAGGTGTGATCGTCTTTGATCTCCAGACCGGTCACGGCACAGTGCGGGATCAGGGTCGCGCCGAACCGGCGGGCCGCGGTGGCATAACCGAGAACGACCGATTCGGGCGTGCAGTGACCGTCGGTGGGGGAGTAGACCGCGGCGATCAGCCCCTCGGTGGAGATCAGCGGGGAGAGGCTGTGCGCCTCCGCCGCGGTGATCATCCGGGACGGGATGCCCAGGTCGTTCTGGAGGGCGACGTTCGCCTCGAACGCCCGGACGTCATCCGGGTCGTCGAGCAGGAAGAGGTAACCCACCCGCTGGAAGTCGATCTCCTGACCGAAACGGTTCGGGAAGTCGGCGAACGTCTCCAGGCTGCGGGCGCCGAGCGCGATGTTCACCGGATCGGAGAACTGGGCGCGCACACCCCCCGCGGCCTTGCACGTCGACCCGGACCCGAACGCGTCCCGGTCCAGCACGACGACGTCACGCACACCGGCGCGCGCCAGATGGTAGGCGGTGCTCAATCCCATGACGCCACCGCCGATGATCACGACGGAGGCGGACGAGGGCGGGGGGGAAGCGGACATCACGGTCCTCCAGCGGGCTTCGGAAGGATCGAGAGGGCTTTCTCCAGATCCTGATGCCCAACGGGTGGATATATCAAGGACTACGGAAATCCACTGGATAGAGACCGCCATGACCCGCCACCGGGTGACCTGTCACTCCCGCACGTCGGCGTACGCCCGAAGCGCGGGGGAGTCGCGAACGATCACCTGCCGGTAGCCGGTGCTGATCACCTCGGAGGCACGCAACTCCCGCAGCGCCTTCTGCAAGGTGATCTCCGCGGCTCCGCACATGGTGGCGAGCTCGGACTGGGTGAGTTGGATGTCCACCACGATGCCGTCCCGTTCCCGATGGCCGTAGGCTGCTGCGATCTCCCAGAGAACCCGGGCCAGTCGGACCTTCACCGGGTAGGAGGCGAAGTCGACGCGACGACGGTTCGCGAGGCGCAGCCGATCCGCCACGATGCCGGCGATCTCCATAGCCGCGATGGGGTGCCCCCGCAGGAATGCGCGGAAGTCATTGCGATGGATGATGCGGACCGTCGACTGCCGGCAGGTCGTTACGGTTGCGGACCGGGGCGTGCCGTTCAGCGCCGAGATCTCACCGATGAGATCGCCGGACACCCGGACGTCCAGAAGGGCATGGCGCCCATCCGGCATCGCCACGGTGACCTTGGTAAGCGCGTCCTGGAGCAGAACGACATGAGACTCCTCAGCGCCTTCCTCGAGGATGACCCGGGAGGCGGCCGCGGTGCGCGGCACCCCAAGCGCCAGGAACGCGCGGCGAGTGGGCTCGTCGAGGCGGCCCAGCAGTGTGCCGGGCAGCCAGGGGGACTCAGTCAACCGCGCCTCCATCAACCTGGACCATGACGGCATGTGTTGATCTAACTCCATCACGTCACGATGCCCTTTGGCTATGCCGCGATCTCGGACACGACGGAGACGCCGATGAGTGCGCTCGCCGACACTGACGCCATGATCAGCGGGACCATCGATCGTCGTACCCGTGAGTGTTTGGCCAACGCGATTCCGGCGAGGGTGCGCGCCAGATTCCAGGCGGCGTCCCGTGGAACGGGATCGACGCTCTTCGAGAGTCGATCACTCGGCAAGCCGAATTCGCCGGTCGGGTGTGGTCCGGCAAGGCGTGGCGTCATCGCCGTCATGAGATACCAGGCGCCTACGGCTAATGCGATGAGCCAGGCGGAGGCCGCAACGCCCGCAGTGGCGAGCAGTGCTGGATGTGTCGTCCGAGCGAGGGCAGGCATCTGCTGCAGGACGACGACCGCCATGCCGCCTTGGAATCCGAGAAGAACCTGGGCCTTCGCGTCGGCATGGCGGATCGTCGCCTGCATGGACTCGGCGGTGCGCAGAGCCAGAAGGAGGTCGTGTCGGCTGCGGTGCTGCTCAAGGGTCATGCCATCAGTGCAGCGCCGATCCTCGCAACCGACTACGTCTTCGTACGCCTTGTCGGGGCGCGATCGACATCCAGACAATCCATAGATTTAAGTATTGGTCATCCGATCGTGCCGGTAGAGAAAGAGGTGACATCGCCGAGACTCGCTACTGAGGGGTGACACGCGTGCCTGAGATGCAGGATCCGCATAGGCGAGTGCTGGTGGCTGCGGACATGGAGAGCTACAGCGGACGAAACAACGTCCTGCAGTACCGTGCTCAGATCGCTTTCCGGCAGATCATGGGCGACGCTGCGGCTCAGGCCGGGCTGGACCGGATCGACTGGCTCATACAGCAGGGCGGTGACGGCGAGCTGGCGATCCTGCCGTCCGGAACCAGCGAGCGAACGGTCGTGGCGCGGTTGGCCCCGACCGTTGATCGGCTCTTGCGTGAACACAATCAGGGACTTACGGCGACCGCGAGGATCCGCCTGCGTCTCGCCGTTCATCAGGGTCTCGTTCATCTGGACGGCGCCAACGGGTTTCCGAGCGACGCCGTCGTTCATGTCTGTCGGCTGATCGACTCGCCGCAGTTGAAGAAGGCCTTGCGTGCCTTCCCCGACGCGAACGTGGCGCTGGCTGTCTCCGACTCGCTCTACCACGAGGTCGTGGAGCACTATCGGGACCTGCGGCCGGAGCAGTTCGGCGAAGTGCGTGCGGAGATCCCGGACAAGGGCTTCAGCGCGACGGCCTGGATTTACGTGCCGGGCGAGAACGTCCGGGGCGCACCGCCTGAGCCCGACATGCCGACGCCGACGCCGACGCCGACGGCCGGGCAGACGTTCAGTGGGATCACCACGCACGGCCCAGCGCAGTTCGGCAACCACAACGAGATGCGGAACTCCGATGGATGACGACGATGTGACGCCGCCGGACGGCACGTCAGAATCGCCGTCATCCGGTCCGGACCCGGCGAGTGAACAGCGGGCAGACGCGCCTGTCCCGCCGCGTGCTGCTGAGGGACAAGAGCCGGCGGTGGAGGTGGCAGAGCAGACGCGTACCGCGCCGGTGTCTTCACTCGGATCGGAAGCCGGAGAGAGCGATGAGGCGGGACCAATCGACCCGGACTCCCTCAGGCTGGATCAGCGAGTCGCCAGGGAGATGTTCGGTGACCTCTTCACCGGAATCGTCTCGTCGGCTCCGGCACAGTTCGGCAGCCACAACGAGATGCACAACTATCTCGGGCGACGTCCCCTGGACCCGATCGTCGCATCGCTTCCCGACGTCGATGGCCTGATGTCGGTCTATGTTCGCACCGACTCTGACGGAGACCTCGACAGGCTGCTGTCGCAACGGCATACGGCGTGTCTCGCCGGTGCCCGGAACTCCGGCCGGTACAGCGCCGCTCAGGTCGCGCTGAGCCGGCGGCACGATCCAGCGCGCGTGTACGAGATCGTGCTGCCGACAGATGTGTCTCCGGAGGTCCTCGTGAGCAAGCCGGACAAGCTACCGGTAGACAGCGGCTTCGTCCTGCGGCTTCCGGGCACCGGTCACGTCGATGCCATGCGGAAGCTGGCAGCCCTGTTCCGTGGTCGATCGTCGACCCTGCTGTTGATCAAGGAGGAGGAAACCGCTCGCGGAGATCGGCCCGGTGCCGAGATGAGGCACGCCCCGCCGGATCCCATCGAGGTCTTTCGCAGTCACCTGGCGAGAGAAATGCGCGATGAAGGGCCCACGACCCTCGAGAGATATCAGAACGAGGAGGTCGAGGCCGCAGTCAAGGCAACCTACGGCCCGAAGGAGTGCGTCGCCATAGCCCGCGCCATCGCTCACGAACGGCCGGTCGGCGCAGAGGCCCTGCGTGCACTCCTCGAGCGCTCCCAACCGAAGCGGCGGGAACGCGCCGCCGAGGTTCTGCTGCCGGATGCGGACCGTTCCTCAGGCCGGAATCGCCGGGCGGGCCAGCACGAGCGAGCCTTCCGTCTGTCGTACGCCGTCTTCTATCACCGTCCGATGCACTATGTCTTCGAGGCTGCCGACTGGCTGCTGCGGGAGATCGACAGCGCGGCGCTGCGTCCGGACTGGGGCAGCATGGCTCTCCAATATCCCGTCACCGACCTGCTCGGCGACGCGTTGAAGCGGGATTGGGAGGAAGGCCGCGAGGCGGGCGTCGCCACCTTGGGCGCTTCCCGGATCGCGTGGATACGCGACGGCGGCCTACGCGGCGCGATCATCGATGTTGCGTGGCACGAATTCGACGGCACGCGGAGATCGCTGCTGAGATGGCTCGATCGCCTGGTCGTCGAGGGCGACGAAGTCATGCAGCGAGCCGCAGCGGAGACGGCGGGACTACTCACCCACTACGACTTCGCCCGCATTCACGAAGATCTGGTCGACAAGTGGGCCGCCTCACCGAAGCAGGAAGTGCGGCAGGTGGCTGCGTGGACCATGACGCTCTCCGACATGGCGGGCGACGTCGGCCCCATGGTGCGGAAGAAGCTGAGTGAATGGTGCTCCGGCTCGAGCAACTATCAGCGGGACACAGCCGCCAGGGTCTACGCGAGCGGGCTGCAACAGACGGTACTGGCCTGGAGCATGTATGACCTGGCCAGAATCGCCCGCAATAAGTACCAGAAGCGCCGCTACGCGGTCGCGGAGGCCGTGAACCAGCTCTACAGCCCGGACCGGGCGGCCTGGATCGTGGCCGAGTTGGCGGACTGGGCGCGTGATCCGCTGTTGCAGGTCCATGCGGCTCGAGCGCTACTCGTATTGGCCGCGCAGGTCGAGCACGGGTCGAGCGACGGGCAGCCGGACGTGCTCCTGCGCCTTGCCGAAGGCAGTGTGGAGCTGCGGCACCTCAGCGCCCTCTGGTTGGTCGCCTTCCTCGATCCCACCACGGCTGTCGAGGCCGGCCGCACGTTGGCGAGATGGATACGTCACGCGGACGCGAATGACGAATTTCGCGACGACATCATCGCCCTGCTGGAATCGATCAGGGTCAGCAGGAATACGGCACTTCAGCGCATCACATTCTATTTGAGCAGGCATTCCGGTTTCGGTGACGGACTGCCGGACTGGATGACCACGGAGAGGAGGAAGGTGCCGTGAGCGCGGAGAGTCGTCCCGTTTCCCGGTCGGCTGGCGGACGGCCGTGGTTCAGCGGTTGGCGCGGACGGATGTGGCGAGGTTTTCTTGGCTGGTTCGCCGGCCCGGAACCGGAAGCACCGCCGATCGCCCCGGTGTCACCGGCCATGCCCTCGGAGCCGCCGCCTCCACCCGGCAGACTGAACGGGCGGCGTGGACTCCAGCGACCCATGGTGGTGCCGGCCAGCGGCTATATCTTCACTTTCCAGGTGCACGCGACATTCATCTGGCAGTCCGAAACGCTGTACCGGGACCAGTTGACAAGCGCCATAGACAGCCTCATGCCGTACGCGATGCGGCGGTTGAAAGCCCGTGCCGCGCGATATTCACGCCGCCATCAGCCACACCGCGCTCGGGAATTCGAGGTCGAACTACAGCAGGTGCTCAGGGACGAGGGCGCTTGGGATTTCAACTGGTACGGAGAAGACCTGACCTGTCAGCCCCACATCTGGGTCGAGCTGGATGAACAGGTGAAGCAGGCCGTGCGGCCGTACGGGGAAGAACTCATCAAGCTCGACTGCGAACATGACGTACAAATGCGTCGAGCCGAATATTCCGAGAAGCTCAGCAAACAATGGGCATCGATCCTGACCGGCCTCATGGGCAGCCCGGTCGCCGATGGCGCCGCCGAGATGACCGAGAAAGAGCTCGCCGACGTGGTTCGCAAGATCCTTGCGGAGCAGAAGGCGGCTGCTGACAAGCTCGAGGACCTGATGGCGAAAAAGGTGGACGACGGCGACGCCTACGAACGGTCTGATCACTTCGAGAAGCTCCGGGAGCGCCTCGAGCGTCGTGCCGATCGGCTCTTCGCGCCGACCGACGGTGGCTCGCCGAACGGGCACGGCGCCCCGGAGTGAGTCCTGCGGTGGTTGCCGGGCGAGAAACCATGCGGTTGAGCGTCACTCCCGCACGTCGGCCGGTCCGGTGGTGGTGGGGAGGCCGGCCGCGAGCCACGCCTCCACCCCGCCCGCCAGATCGGTGGCGCGGCGCAGGCCGATCGCCTGGAGGCCGGCCGCCGCCAGGCTGGAACTGTAACCCTGCCGGCACACCACCACGATGTGTACGTCGTAACCCGTCGCCTCCGGGATCCGGCTCTCCGACCGCGGATCGAGCCGCCACTCCAGCACCGTGCGATCGATGACGATCGCGCCCGGCAGCTCACCCTGCCGGGCCCGCTGCCGGTCGGTCCGGGTGTCGATCAGCAGGGCGCCGGCCGCGACCGCCGCCCGGGTCTCGTGCGGGTCGAGGCGCCGCAGCCCGGCCCGGGCCCGTTCCAGCAGCGCGTCCACCCCGCCGATCGTCGTCGTCATGCCCCGATCATGCCCCGGATCATCCGGCGCGGTGCAGCAGCAGCCACGCGTCCGCCGGGAAGAACCTGCGGGCGATCCACCACGACACCCGCGAGTAGTACGGCCGGGCCTCGGCCTCGCCGAGGACGCGCGGATCGTCGGCGGGATGGGCGGACCCCTTCCACCGGATCGTGCAGCCGCCCGCCGCCAGCACGTTGCGCACCCAGTTCGTCCGGGCGCCCCACGGCAGGTTGATGACGAAACTGTCCGGGGTGGCGATCACGACGACCGGCACCTCCAGGTCACGGCCGCTGACCCGGCCGCGGTGCTGTACCACCGCCCACGGCGACCAGCGCCGGCCGGCGAGCGTGACGACAGCGGGTGTGGTGGCGCGGACCAGATTCATTCCTCGATACTCGCCGGTGTGCGGCCGCCGGGCGTCACTGCCGTCCGTCATCTCTTGTGGGGGTTTTCCGTCAGACCCAACGCGTGGATCACCGCGTCGGTCCGGCCCCGGGCGCCGATCTTGCGGTAGACGCTGCCCAGGTGACGTTCCACGGTGTGGACGGCGATGCCCAGGTTACGGGCGATCTCGGTGTTCGACTCGCCGGCCGCGAGCAGCGACAGCACCTCACGCTCACGCGGCGTGAGACCCCGCTGGACGGGCGCCCCGGGCGCCGGCGAGCCGGTCACGAACTCGGTGACCAGGCGCAGGTCGGTCGCGGCGTCCTCGATGAACAGCGTCGGCGTGGAACCGGGCCGCTCCACCAGCCGGGCATCCGGGAGCGCGTCGGCGAGACGGCGGAACACCTCGGCCGGAATCTGCTGCTCACCCTGGCGGTGCAGGACCAGCGCCGGCGCCCGTACCCTCGCGAGCTCGTCCGTCACGTCGATCCGGGCGGCCGCGTCGAACCAGGCCTTCGCGACCGCGGCCGTCGTCGCGGTGCGGAACGCCTCGGCGGTCCAGCGGCCCGACGGGGCCGAGTCCCAGCCCAGCCAGGCGGTCGCGGCGGCGTCGGCGAACAGCCCCCAGTCCTGGTCGACGAGTGACAGCAGCGCCTGGGTCTGCGCCGGGCGCATCGACTCGCGCAGGCGCGGCGACCCGCCGAACAGCACCAGCCGGTCGACGCGCTCGGGGTGGCGGGCCGCGAACGCGACGGCCGTCGTCACCGAGTGGTAGTACCCGAGCAGCGACGCGCGCTGCACGCCCGCGTGGGCGAGGACGGCGTGCAGGTCCCGCAGGTGCGCGTCGACACCCAGGTCGTCGAGGTCGATCCGCCGGTCCGAGCTGCCGGTGCCGCGACCGTCGTACAGGATCAGGGTGACCTTGCGGGCCAGGCTCCGATAGGCGTGGCGCAGGGCCGGGATCCGCCACTGCGCCACGATGTTGCTGAGCGACGGCATCCAGACCAGCACCGGCCCCTGCCCGAACATCTGATAACCGATCGTCACACCGTCGTCGGCGCGGGCGAAGCGCAGGCTCTCCACCAATTGATTATCCAGCCTCATCTTGTGCTCCCGCCCGCCGATGAGGCTCAGGATGCGCGCCTACTTCCTGCTCTTCGCGGCCGCCGCCATGATCGCCTACGCGGTCGCCGGCGACGGCCGTCCAGTCGTGCAGCTGATCATCGTGGCCACGCCGCTCGCGACGTTCCTCTACGCGCTCGCGTCCCGCCGGTTGCCGCACCAGCGGCCGTGGGCGATCGCGGTGGGCGGCCTGATCGTGCTGCTCATCGGGCAGTTGTGGTGGCCGGGCTGGCTCGACGGCCACGTCGGCCGCGCGGAGGGTAACCCCGCGGAACTCACCCTCTCCGCGGCACACGGCCTCTTCCTCATGGGTACGGCCATGGCACTGCGCCGCCGGCTGGCATCCGACGTGGGTGGCCTGGTCGACGCCGCCCTGCTGGGGCTCTGCGCCGGCGGTCCGCTCTGGGTCTGGGGCGTCCAGCCGCACCTCAACCCGGACGCCTCCGCGCTGGGCGAACTGCTCCTGATGATCGACGTGTTCGCGATCTGCGGCGTGATCGGCTGCCTGATCCGGATGGGCGCGGCTCGCGGACCCGGCCGGGGCACGATCGTCTACCTGCTGTGCACCGCGGTGCTGACGCTCGCCGCGCTGGCGACCGGCCGCCCCGAGCCGCTGCTGCTCGCGTTCCTGACGATCGGCGCGGCCCCGATCCAGCCGTTCGCCGCCTCGGTGACCGAGCCGGTCGCCGACGGGGCCGCCACCAGCCGGGTCACGCTCCGCTGGCTGGCCGTGGCGCTCTGCGTGAACCCGCTGCTCACGGTCGTGCAGATCATGCGCGGGGACGAGTCGGCGAGCCTGATGCTGGCGGTCGGCACGCTGCTGGTGATCCCGCTCGTGCTGCTCCGGTTCCATCGGCTCTCGATGCAGCGGGAGCAGGCCGAACGTACCCTCGCCCATCAGGCCTCGCACGACGAGCTGACCGGCCTGCGCAACCGCCGGCACATGATGGTCGCGATCGACGATGCCCTGGCCGGTCCGGACGGGGCGACGGTGCTCCTCTGCGACCTGGACGGCTTCAAACCGATCAACGACCGGTACGGTCACGCGGCCGGCGACGAGGCGCTGACGGTCGTGGCGGCCCGGCTGCTCGCGGTGACCCGGGAGGACGACGTCGTGGGGCGTCTCGGCGGCGACGAGTTCCTGGTGGTCTGCCCGAGCGCGGACGCCGGCGATCTGGCCGCGCGGATCGAGGAGACGCTCTGCTCGCCGATGGCGCTGTCCGTCGGGATGATCACGATCGGGGTGACGGTGGGCGTGGCGAGCGTGCCGGCCGGGTCCGGGCTGGGCCGGGAGGCCGTGGTGGCGCGGGCGGACGCCGCGATGTATGCCGGAAAGGCGCCCCGGCGTGCTGGATCATCGCCTGCCGGGGCGCCGTTGGTGCTTCCGTAGTTGCAAACTATATGCAATAAGCTTATTTCTTCAACAAGCCTGCGTCACACACGCCTCAGAACCGACACGACCTTGCCCAGGATCGTCGCGCGGTCGCCGTCGATCACGTCGTAGGCCGGGTTCCGCGGCTCCAGCAGCACGTGCCCGCGGGTGCGCCGGAACACCTTCACGGTCGCCTCCTCGTCGATCATCGCGGCCACGATGTCACCGTTGTAGGCGTCCGGCTGCTGCCGCACCACCACGATGTCGCCGTCGCAGATCGCCGCGTCGATCATCGAGTCGCCCTGGACGCGGAGGCTGAACAGGTTGCCCCGGCCGACCAGGTCACGGGGGAGGTTGAGGACCTCGTCGGCGGTCTCCTCCGCCATGATCGGCGTGCCGGCCGCGATGGTGCCGACCAGGGGGACGCCGATCGTGTCCTTCTCCTTTTCCGAAACTTCGGTATTGAGGAACATCCGCACGTCGATAGGACGGGTCATGCTCCGGCCACGGGTCAGATAGCCGTGCTCCTCCAGCAGCCGCAGATGCCGGCTCACCGTGGACGGCGACAACCGCAGCGCCTCACCGAGCTCCCGGGTGGACGGCGGATACCCGTACCGCACCGCCCACTCCTGGATGACGGTCAAGATTCTGCGCTGCCGCTCACTGAGCAGGGAGGTGTCGAGGTGCACCCCGGCGATCTTGCCTTATCGTCCGGCCGGCGCACGCCGCGGCTCGCTGACCTGATCCGTCATCACCCCGCGAGGGTCCGGCTGGGTGAGCATGGCCAGCCCCAGACCCAGGGCCCCGATCCCGTACGCGGCAATGCTCGCCGACATCACATCCGTCCCCACCGAGCCGGTGATCGCCACCAGTGTCAGGCCGGCCACGAGAGGCGTGAACCGCCGCCAGCCCTGCCACCGGCCGGCCCGCAGCGTGGTGACGCCGGCCAGCAGGAACCCGATCGCCGCCACGACGGTGCCCACCCCGAACATCGCCCCGACCGCCGACGGGCCCCTCTCCTCGATCAGCTGGTCACCGACCGGGATCGACGCCAGCTCCGCCGCGAACAGCACCACGGTCCCACCGAACGCCATCCACGCCCCGATCCGCGCAACCCGTCCGTCCCCGGCGAGCCCGCTGCGCGCGAACCCGGCCATCCCGACGCAGACGAGCACGTGGAAGATCGCGTACAGGATGCTGACCAGCGTGAACTGGTCGCTCGGCCACGGATAGCTCCACAGTTGCTCGGACACCGTGCTGTTCGGCACGACGACCGCCTGCACCACGATGCCGGCGACCGCGGTCAGGGCGCCACCGGCCACCGCACACACGGCGGCCTGCCTGGAGATCTTCTGCATCACGCACGCTCCTTCTTCCGTACGAGCTGATGAGCCCGACGTTAGGAAGGAGCGGGGGTGTCCACATCAGTGCTGGTACTGAGTCGGCGTGCCGGGTTTGTCACCCTGCCGGGGGCTGCCACTCTGCTGGGGCTGCCACTCTGCTGGGGCTGCCGCTCTGCTGGGGCTGCCGGCACCCTCGGGCCGGCGGCACCCTCGGGACATGGGGACGGCCACCGCCGGGGCGTTGGCGGTGGCCGTCCGTCCGTGTCCGAGTTCAGGACTTGAACGCGTCTTTCACCTTCTCGCCGGCGTCCTTGACCTTCTCGCCGGCCTGCTTGAACTTCGACCCGGTCTGGTCAGCGCGGCCCTCAGCCTCAAGCTGCTCGTCATCGGTCGCCCGGCCGACGCCCTCCTTGACCTTGCCACCGATCTCCTCGGCCTTGTTGTCCACCTTGTCATCGAACGCCATCAGGAGCCTCCTCAGTCGAGCCGGTTACACCCCCTCCGATACCCGCCCCAGCCCAGTTGAACCCCGCCCCGGTGTAGGCAGCGCCCATCCGCATGATCACCCGACCGCGCCGACACCGTGAACCAGCTGGTCCGGCCGGCGCTGAGTGCTGCCCGACCACGCTGCTGAGAGCACTGGACACCGGCCGGTCCGGCTGGTGCTGAGTGCTGCCCGACCACGCGGATTTTCCTGCGTGGGCTACGGCTCGGCCGGTGCTCGGAGCGGATCTTGGAGAGTTGGGCACGCGGCGCGAGGTGCGCGGCGCGAGGCAGGCGGCGCGAGGTGCGCGGCGCGAGGCAGGCGGCGCGAGGTGCGCGGCACGAGGCAGGCGGCGCGAGGTGCGCGGCACGAGGTACGGGGCGCGGGGCGGCGAGGGTCAGGGGAGGGTGGTCAGGCGTTCGCGGCGGCCGTGGGAGAGGGCGCTGTGGTGGTCGTCGCCCGGGTGGCTGTCCGGGTCTACGTGAACCGTGGCGCCCGTCAACCGCGGGACACGATGGGTGAGCTGGTGCTCGGCGTCGGCGGCTATCTCGTGGGCGGCCATCAGGCTGAGCCGGGCGTCGACCACGATGCCGGCCTCGGCGTGCAGGTGGTGACCGATCCAGCGCAGCCGCAGCCCGGACACCCCGCGGATGCCGGTGATCGAGCGCAGTGCGCGTTCCGCCTGGTCGACGAGGGCCGGATCGACCCGGTCCATGAGCCGGTGGTAGACCTCGCGCGCCGCGTCCTTGAGGACGAGAATGATCGCCACGGTGATCGCCAGGCCGATGGCCGGGTCGGCCCAGCTCCAGCCGAGCCAGGCGCCGCCGGCCGCGAGGACCACGGCGAGTGAGGTGAACCCGTCGGTGCGGGCGTGCAGCCCGTCGGCGACCAGGGCGGCCGAGCCGATGCGGCGGCCCACCGTGATCCGGTAGCGGGCGACGACCTCGTTGCCGGCGAAGCCGACCAGGCCGGCGGCGGCGACCCAGGGCAGATGCGTGACGGTACGGGGATCGAGCAACCGGTCCACGGCGAACCACGCGGAGGTCACCGCCGACGCCGCGATCACGGCCACGATGAGGACACCGGCAAGGTCTTCGGCACGACCGTACCCATAGGTGTATGCCCTGGTGGCGGCCCGCCGCCCCAGCCAGAACGCGATGGCCAGCGGAACGGCGGTGAGCGCGTCGGCGACGTTGTGCACGGTGTCGCCGAGCAGCGCGACCGAGCCGGAGAGCGCGACGATCAGCGCCTGCAGTCCCGCCGTCACGCCGAGCCCGGCCAGCGAGATCCATAGCGCGCGGAGGCCCTCCCGGGACGACTCCAGGGCGTTGTCGACCTTGTCGGCGGTGTCGTGGGAGTGCGGCGTCAGCAGATGCCGCAGCCGATGATGCGCCGAGTGATCATGCTCGTGGTGGTCCACGGCACACACGATAGGCCGTCATGCACCGGTGCGACAACGTTGCAAACGCCAATGACCTGCAGAAACGCACCGTTGGCGCGCGAGCCGGTCCCGCCTGAGCCGACAGGTAAGCCGGCGGTGAGTCAGGCTCCGGCGCGCGAGCGCGTGCCCGCCTGACCCGGCCTGGTGAGTCAGGGCGAGATCGCGTGCCTGGTCAGCAGGGTCACCCGGAGATGGTGGAAAGAGCCGGTCTCCGCGACCGTGTAGTGCTCGCTGACGTAAGCCCGCGCACCGGCCCGCAGTCGCCCCAGCGGGCCGGTGCGCGGGTTCGCCTCGACCAGCCAGAAACGGTCGACGCCGGTGAGCGCGGCCTCCGGGTCGGCGGCCAGGTCGTGCTCCCACCACCAGTCGCCGTGGCGTGTCACCCGGCTGTAGACCTCGCCCGGGTCGGTGCCCGGCAGGCGGCTGAACTCGTAGGAGAACCCCCGGTGCAACCGCACGTAACCGGTGTACGCGACACGGTCCCCGGGCTGGAGCCGCTCGTCGAGCCAGCGGGCGGCGTCCTTCCACGCGTATTCGTCCTCGACGGCGTTCGACCGTACGAAACGTTGCTGGGGGAGGCCCGTCGCGACAAGCGCGAGCGCGGCGCAGACGCCCGCCGCGACGAGCGCGCGCCGGGTGGTGAAGATCCGGCGCAGCGCCCATGCCGCCGCGAGCAGCCACGCGGGGACGGTGAACAGGAAGTAGCGGTGGTAGAAGAGGCCGAGGACGTCGAAGCTCAGGTAGGCGAGGACCGGTGGCAGCAGCGTCCAGAGCAGCAGGGTGGTCGCCGCAGTTCGGTTGCTCGTGAGGAGGAGTCCGATGCCGATCAGCCCGGAGATCAGCACGAGCGCGGCCACCGGTCCGCTGACGAACACCTCGCCGGGGAACGCGCGCAGGACTTCCCAGGTCGGCTCTTCGATCCAGGCGATCTGTCCGCTCTGACGCCGGCTGATCAGAATCACCGGCGCGAGCACGACGAGCGCGGTGGTGACCGATGCCGCCCATCCGATCCGCACCCGGCGATCGGTCCGGGCGGCCGCGATCACCAGGGCCAGGTGTGCGGCCAGCACGCTCAGCGACACGAGGTGGCCGAGTCCGATGCAGATCACCGAGACGCCGTACAGCGCCCACCGCCACGGCGACGGCTTGTCGCGGGCCCGGAGCAGCAGCAGGGTCGCGCCGAGCGTCGCGGCGAGGGCCGCGGCATAGGGCCGGGCCTCACCGCCGTACCGGGAGACGGCCGGCACCAGCGCGAAGAGAAGGCCCGCCAACAGACCTGTCGGCGCATCCAGCAACCGCCTGCCGACCAGCGCAAGCAGCCCGGCCGCCACACCCATCAAGATCGCCGACGGTACGCGCATGGCGGTCTCCGAGTTACCGAAGATCGCGATCCAGACGTGCATGAAGAGGTAGTACGGCAGCAGCACCAGGTCGACCTGCTCGATCAGCCGGCGCAGGTCACCGAACGGCAGAGCGCTCGCCCACCACGTCGCCTGCTCGTCCCGCCAGAACTGCCGCTGACCGATCCCGACCAGGCAGACAGTGAGCGTGAGCAGTATCGGGGCGGCCGCGAGACGTAGCCGTACAGGGAAATGGTTCTGGATCTTCAAAGCTCTCGTCAGCTCCGGCTCGATCGGGGTCGCCGAAGCTTAATGCAGGCCGCTCACTTCAGCGGGAACCCCTCTTCCTCGCCTGGATGTTTTGGACATAACTCCGTTTTCCTCTTGAAAGCCACCCCGTGGCACACAGGAGGAAGCAGTGGAGATCTGGGATCCCTTGGCCGGCGCACTCGTCACGCAGCTGATCAACGTGATGGTGGCCGCGCTCTGTGGGGTGCGGTTCCGCCGGTCGGACGCGGCGGACCTCGCGGATCCGACGGATCCGCCGGACGAGCGGTGGGTCGAGGTCCGGATGAGCTGGTGCCGGGGCCGCAGCGGCGAGCAGCCCGGCCCCGGCGAATGCCCCGGCCACGACGAGAGCGGGCCGGACGAGCGGCCATGGTGACGCAGACCGCGGCCGCGATCCCGGAGAAGCGGGACGACGACCCGCTCGGCGCCGACTTCCAGGACTTCTACCGCGAGGTGGCGCCCGGCTTTCACCGCCGGGCGCTGGCCCGCGGCCTCAGCGAGCACGACGCCCACGACGTCGTCCAGGACGTCATGCTCAAGATCCTCGGCCGCTGGCGCAAGGTCGGCGCGCTGTCGCCCGGCGAGCGTTTCGGGTACGCGGACCGGGCGCTGCGGCATGCCATCACGGACGTGTGGCGGCGGCAGCAGCGTGACGCCGCGCTGGGGATGCGGCTTCGGCAGGAATCGGTGGACCGAGGGGATCCGGCCGAGCGTGACTCGGCCGGCGCCGAGGCGTTGCGGCTGGTCGGGACGCTGACCGGCTGCCAGTACCAGGTCATGGTCCTGGCGCAGGAGGGGCTCAAGCCCCGCGAGATCGCCGCTGAGCTCGGCATGCGGAACTCCACGGTGAGTTCGCATCTGCACGAGGCCCGCCGGAAGTTGATGACGAAGCTTCAAGCTTGGAAGGACAGCGGCCGTGAAGAATGAGCCCCTGCTGACGACCGACGAGCACGAGCTGCTGCGCCGCGCGCAGGACGAGGCGCTGGCCGGGACGGCGTTCGACGTCGAGGCCGGGTTGGCCGATCTTCGCGAACGTGCGCGCCGGCCCGCCGCCGTCCCCGCCCGGCAGCGGGTCGAGTGGCGGGAACGGTTCCGATTGCGGGTGGGCACGACGGCGGGGCTCGCGGCGCTCCTGGCCGCGCTGACCGGCGGCGGTCTCGGGGTGGTGGCGATGCAGGCGCGCACCGAGAATCCGCAGGTCAGGGTGCCGGACGTGCCGGCGCAGCCGATCATTCCGGCGGCGACGCCCTCCGCCCGCACCCACGGGACGGGTCACGATCGACCGGCGACGCCCCCGCGAGACCACCATCAAGACCACATTCCCGGGGGTACGCCCCCGCGGACGTCCCCCGCCACCCGGGCCACCGTCGCCCCGCCGATCGCCGAGCCGCCCGCCGGTGACTCGCCGGCGACCGGCCCCACCGGCGCGCCGACCGCCGCGGCCGCGTCCCCGGCCGCGACGCCCCCCGCGACCCCGGCCGGAGACGCCGTCCCGAGCCCGACCGGTGCCGCAGCCGGGCCTCCGACCGGTGGCGCAGCCGGGCCTCCGACCGGCGCCGCAGGCGGGCCTCCGACCGGCGCCGCGACGGCCGGGGACCCCGAGCCGTTCGCGGTGCACTACGCGGCGATGTCGCTGACGGTCCCGGTGGACGACGAGGAACCGCAGGCCATCGACCTGGCCGAGCCCCGCACCTCGCCCGGCGGCGCGGGCGCGGTGGCGATCTCCGCGGTGCCGGACACCGGGGACCTGATGCTGGAGCCGACCTCCGACGTGCAGGCCGCGACGATCTCCACGGCCGCGGCGACGCCGGACGAGTGCGCCGCGGCGATCCGCGACGACCCGGCCGGCGACGCGCCCCTGAAGCTGCGGGACGACCGGACGTACTGCCTGCTCACGCCGGGTGAACAGGCCGACGGTGACACGCTGGTGCAGCTGACCGTCGACGAGAAGGACGACGACGCCGGCGAGGTCGTCGTCCACCTCGCGGCGTGGAACGTGGCGGCGTGAGTCAGACCGCCTTCGCGAGGGTCTGGTACTCGTCCTCGGTCAGCTTCACGTCGGCGGCCGCGAGGTTCTCCTCGAGGTGGGCGACCGAGGACGTGCCGGGGATCGGGACCATCACGGGTGACCGCTGGAGCAGCCAGGCGAGCGCGAGCTGGCCGGTGGTCGTACCCGGATGGGCCCGGGCGACGGATTCGAGCGGGCCGCCGGGGCGGGCCAGGGCGCCCGCGTCGACCGGCGCCCACGGGATGAACGCGATGCCCTGCTCGGTGCAGTAGTCGAGGAGCTCCTCGGCACGCCGGTCGCCCAGGTTGTAGCGGTTCTGCACCGAGGCGACCGGCACGCCGGCGGCCTGCGCGGCCTTGACCTCGTCGACCGAGACCTCGGAGAGACCGACCTGCTTCGCCAGCCCCTCGTCGACGAAGGAGCGCAGCACGCCGAACTGCTCGTCGCGGGGGACGAGCGGGTCGATGCGGTGCAGCTGCCACAGGTCGATCTGCTCGACGCCGAGGCGGCGCATCGACATCAGGATGCACTGGCGCAGGTACTCGGGACGGCCGACGGCCTGCCAGATGTTCGGGCCCTGGCGGGTGAAGCCGCCCTTGGTCGCGATCACCACGTCGCCGTAACCGGTGCCGTCGTGCAGGGCCTCGTGGATCAGGTTCTCCGACACGTCGGGGCCGTAGGAGTCGGCGGTGTCGATGAACGTGACACCGAGCTCGACGGATCGGCGCAGCACGGCCACCGCCGCCGCGGGGTCGCGCGGCGGACCCCACACGCCGGGTCCGGTGATCCGCATGGCGCCGAAGCCGAGCCGGTGCACGTTCCTGCCGCCCAGGGCGATCGTGCCGCTGTTGGAGAGTGTCATGAACGTAGGTCTACCCCGTGAAGTTCATTCTGCCCTCGGTAATTTGACCGGCGTCACGCCCGGAGCGCGGGCATCGCCTCGGTGAGCATGGCGTGCCAGTCGGGCAGCGGGTCGACGCCGGCGCCGGCCTGCCAGCGGTCGTGGCCGAGCACGCTGTAGGCGGGGCGGCGGGCCGGCCGGACGAACCTGTCGCTGGTCGTCGGGCGTACCCGATCGGGGTCGTGCCCGGCCAGGGCGAAAGCGGCCCGGGCCAGGCCGAACCAGGTGGTCGAGCCGGCCGCGGTGCCGTGATAGGCGCCCGGGGCGGCGTCCGAGCGGCCCAGGGCGACCAGCTGCTGCGCCAGCGCGAACGACCAGGTCGGCGGGCCGACCTGGTCGTCGACCACGTCCACGGTGTCCCGTTCGGTGGCCAGCCGCAGCATGGTCCGCACGAAGTTCGGGCCGTGCTCGCCGTAGAGCCACGCGGTCCGCACGACGTAGCCGCCGGCCGCGAGCACCGCCTTCTCGCCGACCGCCTTGCCCCGGCCGTACGCGTTGAGCGGCGCCTGCGGCGTCTCCTCCGGAATGGGAGAGGTGGCCGTGCCGTCGAAGACGTAATCGGTGGAGATGTGGATGAGCCGGTCGCCGAGTACCGCGGCGAGACCGGCGACCGCGTGGCCGTTGACGGCGGTGGCGGCCTCCTCGTTCGACTCCGCGCCGTCCACGTCCGTCCAGGCGGCCGCGTTGATCACCACGTCCGCGCCGTCGGTGGCGGCTCGGACCGCTGCCGGATCGGTGATGTCCAGATCGGCGCGACCCAGAGCGACGACGTCGTCACCCTTGAGGACTTTCTGCAGGTCCTGGCCGAGCATGCCGCCGGCCCCGGTGATCAGCCAGCGCATCAGAGGGCGCTCCGGGACTTGAGCGGCTCCCACCAGCCGCGGTTGTCGCGGTACCAGGCGACGGTTGCGGCCAGCCCGTCGTCCAGGGTGACCTGTGGCTCGTACCCCAGCTCGGTGCTGATCTTCGAGATGTCGAGCGAGTAGCGCCTGTCGTGTCCCTTACGGTCGGTCACCAGCTCGACACTGTCCCAGTCGGCGCCGCAGGCGGTCAGGAGACGCTCGGTGAGCTCGCGGTTACTCAATTCCGTGCCGCCGCCGATGTTGTAGACCTCGCCGGCGCGGCCCTTCTCCAGCGCGAGCTGGATGCCTCGACAGTGATCGGACACGTGCAGCCAGTCACGAACATTGCCGCCGTCGCCGTAGAGCGGCACTTTCTTGCCGTCCAGCAGATTCGTGACGAAGAGCGGGATGACCTTCTCCGGGAACTGGTGGTGCCCGTAGTTGTTGGAGCAGCGCGTGACCACCACGTCCATGCCGTGCGTGCGGTGCGCGGCCAGGGCCATCAGGTCGGAGGCGGCCTTGGAGGCGGCGTACGGGGAATTCGGGGCGAGGGGCCAGCTCTCGGTCCACGAGCCCTCGTCGATCGAGCCGTAGACCTCGTCGGTGGAGACGTGCAGGAACCGGCCGACCCCGGCGGCGCGGGCCGCGTCCAGCAGCACCTGCGTGCCCAGCACATTCGTGGTGACGAACGGCACAGCGGAGTTGATGGACCGGTCGACATGGGATTCGGCGGCGAAATGCACCACCACGTCATGACCGGGAAGCAAGTCGTGCAACAGGTTTGAATCAGTGATGTCGCCCTGCACGAAATTGAGTCGTGGATCCGACACGGGGAGGTTTTCGCGATTACCCGAATAGGACAACAGATCCAGAACGGTCACCGATGCGCCCGCCGCACCTGCGTACTCGTCCTGCAAGAGGGCCCTGACGTAGGCCGATCCGATGAAGCCGGCACCACCGGTTACGAAAATCTGCACGGGTGGGGAGTGTAGACGCTGGCACCCACTGTTTAGGGTTCCCCAGTGCGTGGAATCTTGCTGGCCGGAGGTACCGGCTCCCGACTCTGGCCGATTACCAAGGCCATGTCCAAACAGCTTATGCCCATCTTCGACAAACCGATGATTTACTACCCGCTGACCACTCTGGTATCGGCCGGGATCCGCGAGATCCTCGTCATCACCACGCCCGAGGATCAGCCTCACTTTGAGCGATTGCTCGGTGACGGAAAGCAGTTCGGACTGTCGCTCACGTACGCGCAGCAGCCGAAACCGGACGGGATCGCCCAGGCCTTCCGGATCGGCGCCGACTTCATCGGGGACGAGCCGGTGGCGCTGATCCTGGGCGACAACATCTTCCACGGCGTGGGGCTCGGGCGGCAGCTGGCCCGGTTCGGTGAGCCGGCCGGGGGGCGGGTCTTCGCGTACCCGGTGGCCGATCCGGAGCGCTACGGCGTGGTGGAATTCGACGAATCGGGCAAAGTGCTCTCCATCGAGGAGAAGCCGGAGCGGCCGAAGTCGACGTACGTGGTGCCCGGTCTCTACTTCTACGACGCCGACGTGGTCGAGATCGCCGGAGACCTGAAGCCCAGCGCGCGCGGCGAGCTGGAGATCACCGCGGTGAACGAGGAGTACCTGCGGCAGGGCCGGCTCGACGTGACGGTTCTGGATCGCGGCACGGTCTGGCTCGACACCGGGACGTTCCAGTCCATGGTGCAGGCCTCGGAGTATGTGCGGGTGATCGAGGAACGCCAGGGCCTTAAGATCGGCTGCGTCGAGGAAGCGGCGTGGCGACTCGGCTTCATCTCCGACGATCAGCTGCGTGAGCTGGCCGAACCCCTGCTCAAGAGCGGTTACGGCGAGTATCTGGTCCGGTTACTTTCTGCGGGCCGATTTGGGGGAGTGCTGTGAAGATCAGTCCACTGGGCATCGAGGGCGCCTTCGAGATCACGCCGGTGCAGCACGGCGACGCCCGGGGCTCGTTCCTCGAGTGGTACCGCTTCGACCATCTGGCCGAGGCCGTCGGGCACCCGCTCGATCTCGCTCAGGGCAACCTCTCCGTCTCGGCGCGTGACGTCGTCCGCGGGATCCACTTCGCTGACGTGCCGCCGGGTCAGGCGAAATATGTGACGTGCGTCAAGGGTGCCGTGCTCGACGTCATCGTTGACATCCGGGTCGGCTCGCCGACGTTCGGCAGATGGGAGTCGGTGCGCCTCGACGACGAGGACCGCAAGGCGGTGTACCTGGGCGAGGGGCTCGGTCACGGGTTCTGCGCGCTGACGGAGGGTGCCACGGTGGCGTACCTCTGCTCGACCGAGTACCGGCCCGGCCGGGAGCACGGCATCCACCCGCTCGACCCCACGCTGGGCATCGCCTGGCCTGCGGAGACGCCGCTCCTCTCGGGCAAGGACGCGCAGGCGCCGTCGCTCGAGGAGGCGCGTGACAAGGGTCTGCTGCCTCGCTACGAGGAGTGCCAGAACTACGCGGAGTCACTGCGTCGGAATCACTACAGCCGTACGTCCTAAGTGGGCGATTGACCGCCTGGGGGGCGGGTGGTAGCCGGGGGCGACGGAAGCGGTTTCGGGAGGCGGTTCGAGATGATCCATAGGAATATTTCGGACAGGTCCGATTCGGATGGCTTACGGTGCTATGCCTTCCGGCCTCATCCGATCCGCCATTCCTGTCGAACGGAAAGATGAAGCGCGATCGTGCGTGGGTCAGCAGTCTGTCTGGTGTGTCTCATGGGTTTCCGCCCAGGGAAGATTTCAGTCTGATGTCCGGCTCGGGGAAAAACGGACCAAAGGTTGATCGCAGTCGATACGGGGGCATGGGCGTGCAGACAATCGAATCAGTGGAGACGCTCGATCTCGCTGAAGAGGCACGACTGCTCAGCTCCCGCCCCCGGGCCACCGGAGCGCGAGCCGGTTGGCAGGGCCGATATGCCCGGCGGCTCTACCTCATCGACTTCCTGGTCGGTCTGTGTGCAGCGTCCTGGGCGCTCGTTCTGCGATTCGGATCGACCGGCACGGAGCCGTACAACCGCGGTTATCTGCTGATCACGGCGGTCCTGCCGCTGGCCTGGATCGCCTGCCTCGCGATGAACCGGGCCTACGAGCCGCGCCACCTGTTCGTCGGCACCGACGAGTACGCGCGGGTGTTCCGATCAGGTTTGGCGCTCACCGCCGGCCTCGCCATTGTTTCGTTCGCGTTCGACCTTCGTTTGGCGCGCGGTTACGTGATTATCGCGATGCCACTCGCCATCGCCGTCGATATCTTCGCGCGGTACCTCGCCCGGCAGATGTTGCACCGTTCCTGGGCCCGCGGCGAACGGCTGCACCGGGTCATTCTGGTCGGGCACGAACGCGCCGTCGCCGACATGGCCCGCCGGTTGCGCCGCGAGCGTTACCACGGTCTCGGCGTGATCGGCGCCTGCCTGCCGCCCGGCGTCACCCGCAGCCGGTTCGTCGAGGGCATGCCGCCGATCTACGGCACCTTCGACGGCGTCGCGCTGGCGGTCAGCCGCTCCGACGCCGACACCGTCGTGGTCCTCGCCTGCCCGGAGATCGACGGCGCCGCGCTGCGCCGGCTCGCTTGGCAGCTCGAGCGCGACGAGATCGACCTCACCCGCCGCCAGTTCGGTGCCGCGCTTGCCGGAGTTCTCGGCGTGGCGGCGCTCGGAGGTTGCGCCGCCACGAAAAGCTCCTCGCCGGGGAGTGCGAGCGCCACCATCTTCGACAGCAGCGTGGTGCACGACATCACGATGACCTTCGACGACACGGCGTACGACGCGATGATCGCGGCGTATCTCAAGGACGAGTCGAAGGGCTGGATCGAGGCGACCGTGACGGTCGACGGCGTCACCTATGAGAAGGCGGGGCTGCGGCTGAAGGGGAACTCGTCGCTGCGCGGGCTGACCGCGTCCTCGTCCTCCTCCACCACCACCTCGTCGTCCAGCGCTGCGGCTACCAACGATCAGCGTCAAGGCGGCGGCGGGCCGGGTGGCAACAGCATCTCCGCCGACGACCCGCAGGATCTGCCCTGGCTGATCCGGCTCGACAAGTACGTGGACGGGCAGGCCCACCAGGGCTACACCGAGTTCGTCGTCCGTTCCAACAATTCGGAGTCCGCGCTCAACGAGGCGGTCGCGCTGGAACTGCTCGGGAAGGCCGGGCTGGCGACCGAGAAGTCGTTCTCCACCCGGCTGCGCGTCAACGGCGGCGACCAGGTGCTGCGCCTGGTCGTGGAGAACCCGGGCGACAAGTGGATGGCCGACAACTTCGACGGCGACGGCATCCTCTACAAGGCCGAGGCGAACGGCGACTACTCCTACCGTGGCGAGGACGCGGCCGGCTACGAGGACGTCTTCGACCAGGAGAGCGGTGACTCCGACGACCTCACGCCGCTGATCGCGTTCCTGAAGTTCATCAACGAGTCGGACGACGCGACGTTCGGCTCGGATCTGAGCACGAAACTCGACGTGGACGCGTTCGCGAAGTACCTGGCGTTCCAGGAGCTGGTGCAGAACTCCGACGACATCGACGGGCCGGGCAACAACTCGTATCTGCGGTACACCAGCGGCACCGGGATCTTCACCGTGGTCTCGTGGGACCTCAACCTGGCGTTCGGCGGGATGGGCGGCGGCGGTGGGATGCCGGGCGGTGGGGCTCAAGGCGGAGGGGATCAGGGCGGCGGGGCTCAGGGTGGCGGCTTCCCCGGCACGGCTCCCAGCGGCGCCCCGGCCAACGGCGGAACGGCGCCCGGCGGCGATGGGAAGCGCGGCGGTGGCTTCGGCGGCCGCAGCAACATCCTCGTCACGCGTTTCCAGGCCAACACGACGTTCGCGGCCGCGTACACGAAGGCCCAGACCGATCTGAAGGCCGCTCTCTACACCAGCGGGACCGCGAAGAGCATCCTCGACACCCGGGCCGCCGTGCTGACCTCGCAGGCCAGCGACTTGATCTCCGCCGACACGGTCTCCTCGGAAGTCTCCAAGATCGAATCCGTCGTCACCGCGTGAGAAGTCACCGCGTGAGAAGTCACCGCGTGAGAAGTGCCGGGGGCCTTACCTCGAGGCCCCCGGAACTCAGCTCAGGACGATCGGCTCGAACACCGAGGTGAAGTTCTGCTGTTCCTCGGCGGTGTTGAAGCTGACGTAGTAGTGCAGCTTCTCGTAGTCGGCCTCACTCGGGAACACCAGCGAGCTCTCCGCGACCGCCAGCATCTCCTTCTTGTCGTCGCCGGAGAGCTCGGCGGCGTCCTTGCGGATCTGCGCCTGCGCGGCCGGCACCGGGCACACGTAGTTGATGTACTCGGCCAGCGCCGCCGCGTTCTCCACCTCGTAGAAGAAGTCGATCAGCATGAGCGCGTCCACCGGGTTCGCCGCGGTGATCGGGATGGCGAAGTTGTCGGTCCAGATCGTGCCGCCCTCCTCGGGGATCACGAACTTGAGGTTCGTGCCGTCGGAGAGGTTCTTCTGGAAGATGTCGCCCGACCAGGCCTGGGTGATCCACACTTCGCCGTTGCCGAGCGCGTCCACGTAGTCCTGCTCGTAGTACTGCCGGACGATGCCCGCGTCCTTCTGCTGCTTGAGCTTCGCCGCGCCCTTCTTCCAGCCCGCCTCGTCCGACTCGCCCGGCTTGACGCCCGCCGCGAGCATGCCGAAGTTCGCCAGCTCGGTCAGGTCGGACATCATGCCGACCTTGCCCTTGAACGCCGGGTCCCACAGGTCGGCGAGCTTGGTGATCGGCCGGTCGACCTTCGACGGGTCGTAGGCGATGCCGGTGATGCCGGACGCCCACGGCACGCTGAACACGTTGCCCGGGTCGAACGTCTCGGTCGTGTACGCCTTGGCGGCGTTCGCGGTGAAGTTCGGCAGCCGGCTGTGGTCCAGCGGAGCCAGGAAGCCAGCCGACCGGAATTGGCCGAACTGGGTGCCGTTGGTGATGACCATCAGGTCGTACCCGATGGATTGTTTTGCCGACAGCTGAGGCTGGACCTTGGCGAACCAGGGGCCCATCTCCTGGATGACCTCCTGGTAGTTCACCTGGATGCCGGTCTTCTCGGTGAACTTGGCGAGCTCCGGCTTCTTCGGATCCATGTACAGCGGCCAGCTCGCGAAGTCGACCTTGTTGTTCTGCTGCTTGCCGGCCCAGAACGTGGCGATCGTGCTGGTGTCGACGCTCGCCGTCGGGGTGCCCTTGCCTTCCACTCCGCAGGCGGCCAGGGTCGCGCCGAGCGCGGAAAGGCCACCGAGCCGCAACGCGTCGCGTCGGCCCAGCCGCCGCTGCGTCACACCGCGCAGGAGGGACGAATCAGGGGTGGTGCGGGGGAACATGGGACTCCGATCGGAATGCGGATGCTCGGCGCTCGCGTGGCATGGTCACACAACAGAACGCGGCTGTTACAAGCACATCAGGATCCAATGGTACGGGTCACTCGCGGTCCCGGGCGGTGGTCCGAAATCAGTTGATGTGGCGCAGTCTCACTCGTTCCGGCGCAGCCTGTGGCGTAGCTGGTGGGTCAAATGATGTGGCGCATCCGGTGTGCCGGAACCCCGGCCGCGGTGAGCCGATTCGCCACCTCCGGACGCGGGTGGTCGAGGAAGACGGCGACCTGGTGGTCGTCACCGAGATGGCAGGCCGCAGCCAGCGTCCCCAGGTTGATCGGGTCGAGTTCGCCCACGTCACCGAGGTCCAGCACCAGCCGCAGCGGGCGGGTGTGGCGGATCGCCTGAATCAGGGTGCGGCGCAGATCGACCGCGTCGTCGTCACCGAGGTCGCCGTGCGGCGCGATGATGACAGTCCCGTCGGAATGGGTGCCGATGTCGACCGTGGCTGCGGTCATTTCGTTACCTTCCGTTACCCGAGGTTTCGTCGAGCGGCCAACGTTAAAGCTACGGGTGAAGATCCGTCGAGGCTTGTGAAAGAAAGTTCATCTGGTCACAGCGCGATCACGTTCACAGGTACTCGAGCTTCGTCGAACATTGCGGGGCCGTACGGTGAACATTGCATTTCGGTCAGGCGACTCAATCGGATCGACAATGCCATGACGTGCTGATTCGGATCGCGAATGCCAGAAATTGGCCGGAATGACGTCCCCTGTGAGAGGGCAATGCTCGATATTTTCGATGGGTGACCTCCAGCAGTGTCGCGGTGCACGAACCGCCGCGGCTGCCGATCCGACACCGGCGATTCTGGTCGCCCTCCTTCCTCAAGGTGTTCGCGCCGCTCGCCACGACGGCCGCGACAGGTCTGGTACTCCTGCTGATCTCCGGCAACCTGGCCCTGCCCTTCCAGCAGGAGCTGACGTTGGAAGGCAAGACCGGCTCCAAGGGTGAGATCTTCGAGGACCCGGAGATGCGGCGTCTCCTGCTGCGGCACCACATCCGCGTGCACATCACCAACACCGGCTCGCGTGAGCTGGCGACCCACGACTTCACCGGGTACGACTTCGTGTTCCCGTCCGGCCGGCCCGCCGCGAACATGGTCCGCCAGCGTCTCGCCCAGACCAGCGGCGGTGTGCCGCAGACCAGCAAACCGTTCGCCACACCGCTCGTGCTCGCCACCTTCCGCCAGTACGCCGAGACGCTCGTCGCCGCGGGTGTGGCCACCACCCAGCGCAACACGCTCGGCGGCACGCCGTACTACTACATCCTCGACACCGCCAAGTTCCTGACGCTGATCAAAGAGGGCCGGACCTGGAACGATCTGCGGCTGGAACGGCAGGCCGACGGTCAGGGCAGCACGATCAGCAACGGCAACCGGGTGATCGCGCACAGCCCCAGCCCGTGTCACGCCAACGCCGGTGAGTCCTTCCTCGCCCTGACCGCCTTCGTCGAGAACGGCACGAATGCCCCGCCGAACGCGGCCGAGGCCCCGGCCGTCACCGCCGCGATCAAGCCGCTGCTCGGCATGCAGGGCATGCACGACCAGGAGTTGTTCGCCTCCTATGTCACCCCCGAGGGCAAGGGCAAAGCCCCGATCGTCGTGGTCTACGAGCATCAGTACCTCGCTTATCAGGTGCGTCAGGCCGAGGCCGGTGGCGCGCCCGACACCGACCGTGTGTTGCTCTATCCGCAGCAGGGGATGCTCACCGACCCGGAGTTCATCCCGCTCAACGCCGGGGCCGACCGCCTCGGCCGCCTCCTCGGCAGCGACCCCGAGCTGCGCCGCCGCGCCATGGAACTCGGCTATCGCGTGCTCGACCCGACGAGCGCAGCGAGCAGCGACCAGCTCTGGAAGTACCTGGCCGAGCGCGGCATCCCCGCGCCGGACAACAGCGGCAACCTCACCAAAGCCGAACTGCCCGTCCTCGACGTGCTGGAGAAAATGATCGGCGAGGTCGGAGGATGCCCCCGATGAGGTGGCGCCCGGCCGCTCTCGCGCTCGGGCTGGTCGTCGCCACCGCGACCGCCTGCACGGCGGAGGAACCGGAACCGATCACCCTGAGGGTGCTCGCCAGCTCGGAACTCGCCGACATGACGCCGATCCTCGCCGACCTGCGCCGGGAGACCGGCATCGACCTGGTCATGGACTATCAGGGCACGGTCGCGGCGAACAGGGCCCTCGACCCGGTGAAATACCGGCACGACCTGGCCTGGCTCTCCGATGACCGGTACCTCAAGCTGACCCTGGACGCCGCCGGATACCACGGCCCGATGCCGCTCTCCACCAAGATCATGGGCTCGCCGGTGGCGATCGGTGTGAAACCGGCGGTCGCCGCCCGGCTCGGCGATCCGACCTGGGCGGACATCGCCGACGAGGCAGCGACGGGCGCGCTCACCTTCGCGATGGCGGATCCGGAACAGGCCGCCAGCGGGCTCGCCGCCCTGATCGGCGTCGCGACGGCGGCCACGGGGGAGGGGCGCGCGCTCCGGCCCGAGGACGTGACATGCGACCGGCTCGGCGGATTCTTCAGCGGGCAGACCCTCACCGCGCCGACCACCGCCGCGCTCGCCGACACCTTCGTCGCCGCGCCGGCCGATGTCCTCATCTCGTACGAGTCGGTGCTCCTCTCCCTCAACGCCAGCGGACGGCTCGCCGAACCCCTGGAGATCCGCTACCCCCGGGACGGGATCGTCCTCTCCGAATATCCGCTGATGCTGCTGCGTCCCGAGCACCGCGCCGCATACGACCGGGCGGTCACCTGGCTGACCAGCGACGCCACGCAGCAGAAGATCATGCGGCAGACCCTGCGCCGCCCGATGAACCCCGCCGTGACCCGTGACCCGCGGCTGACCGCGCCGATCGGCAACTCGCTGTACTTCCCGGACCGGCAGGACGTCATCGACCGGCTGCTGGCGAACTATCGCGCCGAACCCGGCCGGCCCGGACACGTCATCTTCGTCCTCGATTTCTCCGGATCCATGAAGGGGGAACGCATGAACCGGCTCCGGTCGGTCTTCAACGGCCTCAGCGGTGTCGACCGGACCCCGTCCGGCAAGTTCACCCGTTTCCATCGGGGCGAGAAGATCACGCTGATCCGTTTCGGTGAGGGCGTCCTCGGCGAACGCACGTTCACCGTCGACGGCGACGACGACGTCCGGGCCATGCGGGCGTTCCTCGCGGCGGAGGAGTACGACGAGCGGACCGCGGTGTGGTCGGCACTGGAGCACGCCTATCAGAAGGCGCGGGCCGAACCGGATCGCCCGACGTCGATCGTGCTGATGACCGACGGCGAGAGCAACGCCGGCATCGGTCTCGCCGCCTTCCTGTCGAAGCACCGAGCCCTGCCCGGACCGGTGCGCGCCGTTCCCGCGTACATGATCGGTGTGGGCGAGGCGGACGGCAGCGCCCTGCGCACCGCCGCGGAAGCGACCGGAGGGCGCGCCGCGGCGGCGACCACCGACTCGCTCGCGGACGCTTTCAAGGATGTGCGCGGCTGTGGATAGCGCGTGGTGGAGCGTCTGGTGGCCGTGGATGCTGATCTGGGCAGCCACCGTGATCACGCTGGTCGCGACGTGCTGGACCCTGTTCGCCCGCTGGCGGATGCTGCGCGGCCGTGGACAGCCGGTCAGGGGAATCACCTTCTATCTGCATGACGATTCGGTGATGGACCTCTATCTGGGCGGCACCTACAAGAGGGCGCTGCGCGAAGAGGTGCGCGAGGAGATCTCCAGCACCAAGGAGGCGAACGTCAACGCGGCCTTCCAGAACTTCGGCGTCGGCGGCGGCCGGACCGTCGACCGCAAGGTCTTCCGCGACTACATCGAGACCGCCGAGCCGATCACCGTCATCCGGATCATCATGGAGGTGTTGGAGAAGGCCGACGACATCGTCTACATCGACCTGGTCAACGGGGCGATCGAGCCGGGGCGGGCGCTGACGAAGGCGCTCAGGACCACGGTGCTGACCGATCCGGCGTCCTTCACCGTCCGGGAGCTGGGTCAGCTGGAGTCGTATGTGTCGGTCCGTGGCACGTTCCGGATGGCCGCGGAGAGCGGCGACACGGTGATCTTCGAGGCGCCGTGCGGGGAACGCCAGGACGGGGGCGTGGTCCAGGCGCTGTTCCGGTGCTCGGGCAGCGGCATCCGGCGTGACGTGCCGGAGGGGGAGTTCCAGGCGCGGTGCCTAGGCAAGGTGCAGACGTGGGACAGGCAGCGCGAAAAGCTCATCATCGATCCGATCGCCATCTTCCAGTGACGTGTTGCCGGCACTGACCCGAGCTCGGCCCACGCCCCGACGATCCCTGACGCGTGGCACGCATCGGCCAGCACCACGCCGGCCGACCTGGCGCCCTTCACGAAGGAGGACCTGGAGGAAGCCCACAGCCGCCTGACCCGGCTCGCCCAGATCTTCGAGCTCCGGCTCGGCGGCCTCTCCGCCACGGACCTCGACCGCCGCGACGGCGAAGCCTGGTCGGTCCGGCAGATCGCGTTTCACCTGGAGAGCTCCCTCTACTACGCGGAGGCGGTGGGCCGCCTGAGCTGACTCAGCGGCCGAGTGTCATCGGGTGAAGGCTCGGCTCATGCAGCGGGCGGCCGCGTTGCGGGCAGCCAAGCCGGGACGGGTGGCGGGCACGAGCAGCGCGGACGCCCGGCGGACGTTGCGCTGTTTCGGGTCGACCAGGGTGCGGTGGCGTGATTCGTACCGCCGGAAGGCCGTTTTCGGGTCCTCCGGAGTCTCGGCCAGTGCGGTGGCGAGAGTGTCCGCGCCGGTCATCGCCAGCGTCGAACCGTCGCCGAAGAGCGACACGCACGACGCGGCGTCGCCGAGCAGAACCACCCGGTCGCTGCTCCACGACGGCAGGCTGACGCGGCTCACCGCGTCGAACCAGAGGTCGCCGTCGCGCGAAAGCCGGTCCAGCAGCTCGGGAACGCGCCAGCCAACCTCCGCATACGCTTCCATGACCGCCTCGCGGGGAGAGCGGTCCGCGGCCGGCGTCTGGCGGAAGATGAACGCCGCGATGGCCTCACCCCGAGCGGGATGGATCGAGACGAGCCGGCCCGGCGTATTGAAGAGCAGCACCTCGTCGTGCACCTCGGCCGGGCCACCGAGTGGCATGGTGGCGACGCGAAGCCCCAGATCCTCGACCCACGCGGACTCCGGCCCGAACGCGAGCCGCCGGACCGTCGAGTGCAGACCGTCGGCGCCGATGACCACATCGAACCGGCGGGGCGCGGCATGCTCGAACGTCACGTCGACACCTGTCGCGTCCTCGTGCAGGGTGGCGATCGAGTCGCCGAAGATGACCTCGATGTCGTCGCCGGCGACGTCGAGAAGGATCGCGGCGAGGTCGCTGCGACCGATCTCGACCTCGTGGCCGCGCGACGCGGGCATCGGGATGCGGGCGATCCGGCGGCCGGCTCTATCGATCACCCGCATGGCGGCGGCGTGTGTGGCGGCGGCGCGCAGGCGGGGCATGACCCCCATCCGGCCGGCGACGGGCACTGCCGGACCACGGATATCAACAGGGCTCCCGCTGGAACGCGCCGCCGCAGCCCGCTCCACCAGCGTCACCGACCATCCGTGCCGGGCGAGCCAGAAGGCGACTGTGGGACCGGCAACGCCGGCTCCGGAGATCAATGCGGTGTGGTTGGGCATGCCGCCACGCTATCCGCACTGAGTGCAGAATTGCAATGAGTGCGGACTCGCGTTTAATGCTGAATCGCAGTGGGTGCGTATACTGGCGTCGTGTCACTTCGTGATCGCAAGCGGGCCCGCACTCGTGAGGCGCTGATCGCCGCCGCCGCGGAGTTGTTCGAGGAGCAGGGCTACGAGGCGACGACCGTCGCGCAGATCGCCGGCGCCGCCGACATCGGCACGCGGACTTTCTTCAGCTACTTCCCCGGCAAGGAGGACGTGCTCTTCCCGGAGGCCGATCAGCGGGTGCACGCCGCCGTCCACTCGATCGAGGCGCGCGGCCCCGAGGACGGGCCGGCCGAGGTGTTGCTCCGGGCGTTGCGCCAGGTGGGTGACGACAGCGACGACCTCGCCGGCCGGCTCGCCGCCCTGCGTCTGCGGCTGATCCGCACGGTGCCGGTCGTGCGGGGCCGAGCCCTGCAGATCCAGATGGACGCGCAGCGGGAGATCGCCCGGCACCTGGCTGCCGCCTTCCCGGAGCGGCTCGACGAGGTGCGCGCGGCGGCCCTGACCGGCGCGTTCGTCGGCGCGGTCACCGGCGCGCTGCAGGTGCTGCTGGAGGATGAGGGAAGCGCGGACGACCCGGCAGCCGTGCAGCGGGCCGTGGAGGTGGCGGTCGACGCGGCCCTCGAGCCCTGGTTCCGCTGAGCCGCGCCCGGCGGCCCGGCCCGCCGGGCGCTGTCTCGCTCGGCCGGGCTAGGCCGGCAGGCCGGCCGCTGTTTCGGTGAGCCGGATCGGCCTGGCCGCTGACCCGGCTCAGACCCCGACCGGCTCCCGGTGCTCCGCGGCCTGCGACGTGTTCGCCCGGAATGTCCGGAAGCTCACCACCGCCAGCAGCAACCCCGCCACGGTGAGCCCCACGCCCAGCCACGCCGACGACAGATAACCCCAACCGGCCGCGATCGCCGCCCCGCCCAGAGCCGCCCCGATGCTGTTCGCGATGTTGAGCGAGGACTGGTTCACCGCGGCGCCCATCAGCTGGGCGTCGGGCGCGGCGGCGATCAGCAGCGCCTGCAGCGCCGGGACGATGAAGAGGCTGGCCGCGCCGGTCAGGAACGCTCCCAGGAACAGGCCCGCCGGGTGGGCCGCGGTGAGCGCGAAGACCACGACCGAGGCCAGCATCGCGACGAACCCGATCAGCACGGTACGCCGGAGATTCCAGTCGGCCGCCACTCCGCCGATCGCGATGCCCGCGGTCATGCCGAGGCCCATCACGGCCATCACCCACGGAACCGTCCCGGCGGACAGTTCGGTGATCTGCGTGGTGACCGGCGCGACGTAACTGTTGACCGCGAAGAAGCCGCTCGTGCCGATCGCCACGGTCGCGGCCACCAGCCAGACCTGCGGGGAACGGAAGGCGCGTAGTTCGGCGCGGGGCGAGCCGCCGGGAGCGGCCGCCACCGAGGGTACGGTGACGAGCACCGCCACAAGCGTGAGCGCGAAAACGGCAGCGACCGCGAGATAGGCCGCCCGCCACCCCTGCGACTGGCCGAGCGCCGTGATCAGCGGGACGCCGAGCAGGTTCGCCGCGGTCAGGCCGCCGATCACCATGGCAACGCCCTTGCCCTGGTTGCCGGGGCCGAGGATCGTCGCGGCCAGGATGCCGGCCGCGCCGAAGTACGCGCCGTGGGCGAGCGCGGCCACGAACCGACCGGCCAGGACCAGCTCGAACGTCGGGGCGAGCGCCGACGCGGCGGTGCCCGCGACCATGAGGCCGAGCAGGCCGAGCACCAGCCGGCGGCGGGGGGCGCGGGCGGTGAGCGCGGCGATCGAGGGCGCGCCGACGACGACGCCGAGCGCGTAGATGGTGATCATCCAGCCGGCGGTCGCCACGGCGTCCGGCGCGGAGTGGGCGTAATCGGCCGGAAGGAGGTCGCGGGCGATCTCGGGGAGCAGTCCCATGGCGACGAACTCGGTGAGGCCGAGTCCGAAACCGCCCAGGGAGAGGGCGAGCAGGGCTGCCCAGCGGCGGCCGGCGGTCAGGTTGTCCACGGGATCCGACTCTAGAACGTTCTAGTGGGATGTCGGTATAGAACGTTCTAGTCGTCACACCGTACGATCGCGTCTATGCAGTCTGGGGAACGACGCACTACCCTCGCCGACGTCGCGGCAGAAGCCGGTGTGTCGGTCGCGCTCGCGTCGATCGTCATACGCGGCGCCGCGGGCGCCGGGGCGGCCACCCGGGAGCGCGTGCTCGAGGTCGCCCAGCGCCTCGGCTACCAGCCGGACAGCCGTGCTCGCCTGCTGCGCAGCGTACGCACCCGGCTGCTCGGCGTCGTCTTCGACGTGCGGCACCCGTTCCACACCGACCTGCTGACCGGGCTCTACGACGCGGCGGGCGCGGTGGGGTACGAGCTGACGCTGAGCGCCGTGACCCCCCGGCGCGACGAGCGCACCGCGATCGGCGGACTGCTCCAGGACCGGTGCGAGGCGCTCATCCTGTTCAGCCCACGCTCACGCACCGCCGACCTGGCCGCCCTCGCTGCCCGGCTGCCGGTCGTCGCGATGATGCGCACGGTGCGGCAGCGAGCCGTCGACGTGGTGCGCACGGACGACACCCGCGGTTCCGAGCTGGCCGTCGATCACCTGGTCGATCTCGGTCATCGCCGCATCGTGCACATCGACGGCGGGGCGCTTCCCGGCGCGGCCGAGCGCCGGCGGGGATACCAGGATGCCATGAGACGTCATGATCTGGGCGATTTGATCCGGGTGATCCCCGGCGGATCGGGGGAGGACGACGGCGCCCGCGCGGCGGAGCGGCTGCTTCCCGATCCGCCGACCGCAGTGACCGTTTTCAACGATCTGAGCGCTACCGGTCTGCTCGACGTCCTGCGCGGCCACGGGCATCCGGTGCCGGGCGGCGGCGGTCAGCGGTTCCACGGAGGCGTCAGCGTGGTCGGCTACGACGACAGCAGCTTCAGCCGGCTCGCGCACATCAATCTCACCACTGTCGCCCAGGACGTCGCGGCCCTGGCGGCGGGCGCTGTGCGACGCGCGGTCGCGCGCATCGAGGGCACGGACGTCGAGCACCGCGAGGTCGTCATCGAACCCCGGTTGATAATCCGCGGCACGAGCGGCCCAGCCGTGCCGGGGTGACCGCGTCGTGAGGTGCGAGCGGCCTTAGGCGGGCCGCGGTGACCGGGCCGCGTGATTATGGTGCGCTCAGCGCCGTCCGGCCCAGCGCCGCCAGCGTCCCGGTGTCCCGGGGACCCGCCGTGATCACCGCAGCGTGGCGGAAAGCGATCGTGTGCCCACCGGGCGAGCGCAGCGGCGGATGATGTGGGTTCGCGTCATCGTCGACCAGAACGACCGTCGCCGGAGCCGGCACTTCCGCTGCCACTTCCCACGGGCCGTCACCCGTGTAAGAGAGCGCCCCGCGCCAGCGAAGACCGCCGCTCATGGCACCCGCGGCGCCGAACGTCAGGGGTGCGCCGGAGACGTTGGTGAGCGTGTTCTCGAACATCAGCACCCAGCTGTCGTCACCGGTCAGCGCCGCCGTGATCGCTCGCCACTCGTCGAGGACTGGAGCGCCGTCGTGACCGGTCCAGACCAGACGATGGGCCGCCGTCGCGGTGGTGCCGGTGGCGGAGAGCTCGGACAGGGTGTGATCCCCGGCCGGGTGCAGGCGGGGATGCTCGTCGATGTGCGGCGGTGACCAGGTGACGCCCGGCACCGGCTCGTCGGCGAGGGTGCGGACCATGCTCAGCGTGGGCGACGGCCGGTAGGTGTAGGTCAGCAACGGCACGTCACCAGCGGAAACGGTCACCGAGCGTCCCGGATCGTGGCCGACCCGCAGGTCCGGCGTGAGGTCGCCGAGCCAGGCCTCCATCCGGGCGTCGTCCGGGTGAGGGCCCCGTTTGCACGTCCAGGCCTCGCCGCCGGATCGCATGCCCGTCGGTGCCTCGGCGCTCGATCGCATGCCCGTCCCCTGCTCGAATTCAAACAGATCCAGACGGAATTCAACGCCGAAGAACCCATCCCGTCAACCGGACCGCACACGCGCCGGCCGAATGTCGAAGCGCCAACCATAGTGATCTTTCGAATTAAGGCATGCCTATCCTTATGCGCATGCGCGTGCTGGTGCACCTGGACGGGATTTCGGTCCGTCACGAGATCGACGGCGAGTGGGGACCGCCTCGCCCACGGAACGTCACCGCGCGACTGCACGCCGGTGAAGTGGTGCTACTGCTCGGCCCCTCCGGCTGCGGCAAGTCCACCCTCACGCTCACCGTCAACGGGTTGATTCCGCAGGTCATCGATGCGCACATGGACGGTGCCGTCACGGTCGGCGGTCACGACACACGCGCGACTCCGGTGCCCCGGCTCGCCGCCGAGGTCGCCATGGTCTTCCAGGATCCGGATGCTCAGATCGTCACCGCGACCGTTTTCGACGAGGTCTGCTTCGGACCGGAGAACCTCCTGCTCCCGGCCGAGGAGGTGGAGACGCGCGCCGAGGACGCGTTACGCCGCGTCGGCCTCTGGGAGCGCCGCCACGACGAGCCGGACAGGCTCTCCGGAGGCGGGCGTCAGCGCCTCGCGATCGCCTGCGCCCTCGCGCTGCGCACGCCGATGCTGGTCCTCGACGAGCCCACCGCGAACCTCGACCCGGCCGGCGTCGAGGAAGTCTTCCGCACGCTGCGTGACATCACCGCCGACCGCGACCGTGCCGTGCTGCTCGTCGAACACCATCTCGACGCCGCGATCGACCTGGTGGATCGCGTGATCGTTCTCGACGCGGCGGGCCGGGTCGTGCTCGACGGCCCCGCTAGGAGCACACTCGCCGACCACGCGGACCAACTGGTCGAGCTGGGCGTCTGGCTACCCACCGCCGCGCTCGCCGCCCTTCGATTGCGCACGCTGGGCATCGAACTCGACCCCCTGCCGCTCACTCCCCGTGACCTCACGTCGGCTCTGGACGCGATCTCCGCGCTACCACCGCTCCGTCAGCGCGCCGCGCGCGCAATTGATCCACAAACCGCCATCCGGGTACGGGGTCTGAGCGTCCTCCGAGAGTCCACCACGATCCTGCGCGACATCGACCTGGACATCATGTCCGGTGAGTTCGTGGCGATCGTCGGCTCCAACGGGGCCGGCAAGACCACCCTGGCCCAAGCCCTGGCCGGCGTGACCACGGCCCGGCGCGGCACGGTCGTCGTCGACGGCCTGGACCCGGCCACCGCCGATCCGCGGGTGCTCGCCGAGCGGGTCGGTTTCGTCTTCCAGAACCCGGAACACCAGTTCGTCACGAGTCGCGTGGAGGACGAACTCGCCTACGGCCTGCGGGTCCGCAAGACTCCCGAGGACGAGGTCACCACCCGGGTCGAGGAACTCCTGCACCGCCTGGGCCTGCGCGAACTCCGCAGCGTGCACCCTTTCCTGATTTCCGGCGGCCAGAAGCGGCGACTCTCGGTCGGCGCGGCGCTCGTCACCCGCCCCAGCGTGCTGGTGCTCGACGAGCCGACGTTCGGTCAGGACCGCGAGCGCGCCGCCGAGTTGCTGGCCCTGCTCGACGACTTGCACGCGGCCGGCACAACGATCGTAGTGGTCAGCCACGACATGACCCTGGTAGCCGAACACGCCACCCGCGTCATAGTCCTCGCCAGCGCCAGCGCCCACGGCGGCATCAGCGCCAGCGCCCACGGCGGCGTCAGCGCCAGCGCGAGCGCCATCCCGAGCGGCGGCGTCAGCGCCGGCGGGCGATTGATCGCTGATGGACCGCCCGAGCAGATCTTCGCCGACGCAGATCTGCTCGCGGCCGCCGACCTGCGCCCACCGCCGCTCGCGCTGGCCGCCCGGGCGCTGGTCAACCACCCGCAGTGGCACGGCCTGACCCGCCTCGCCGACCTGCCCGCCCTGGAGCCGTCGTCGTGAGCCTGGCGGACGTCACCGACCTGCGCACCTACAACCCGGTGGTGAAGGTGCTCGCCCCGGTACCGGCCATGGTCGTCTCGATCGGGTCGCGCGACCTCCGTACCCCCGCGATCTTCGCCGTGATCGCCCTGACCATGCTGCTCGCCTTCGGACGGCTGCGCGGACGCACCCTGCTCTGGCTCACGCTGGGCCCGATCGGCGTGGTCGCGCTGATGACCGTGTCGTTCGGGGTGTGGACCGATCCGGATCGGGTGAACCACACGACGGCCCTGATCACGGCCGGGCCGTTCACGCTCTGGTCCGGCGCGCTCGTCACCGGGCTCGCGACAGGTCTGCGGGTCGCGTCGGTCATGCTGCTCGCCCTGATCGCCGGCCTCACCACGGACGGGCCCGACCTGGTCCGCTCGATGATCACGCACCTGCGGATGCCGTACCGCGTCGGTTACGCCGGGTTCGCGGCCATGCGGTTCGTGCCGAGGTTCCGTCACGATCTGGAGATCATCCGCCTCGCGCACCGGGTTCGCGGCGCTGACGGCGGGCGCGGGCCACTCGCCGCCGGACGACGGTACGCGGGCTACACCGTACCCCTGCTTGCCGGCGCGATCCGGCACGGTGACCGGGTCTCGCTGGCCATGGAAGCGCGGGGTTTCGGCGCGCACCGCACCCGGACCGAACGTCGCAGCGTGCCGTTACGCCCCCGCGACGCGGTCCTCGCCGCCTGGTTGATCTCCCTCTGTTACCTCGTCCCGCACGTGTCTGGAGTTTGAGATGAAACGAATGACCACCCGCTTCCTGATGGCGTGCGCGGCGATCGGCGCGGCCACCGGCGTCCTGTTGTTACCCGCCAACTTCATCTCCGCGGCCATCGCCGCGGCTGTCCCGCTCGCTTACGCCGCGATGCTCGGCGTCTGGCTGCTCGGCCCGGTCGTGGCCCTCGCGGTGCTGCGGCGCCCCGGTGCGGCCCTGCTCACCATGCTGATTGCCGGGATCATCAACATCCCGTCACCGGCCGGCCCGACCGCGATCGTCACCAACCTGATGATCGGCGTGGCGATGGAACTGGGCTTCCTGGTCACGCTGTACCGCATCTGGAAGCCCTGGCTCTTTCACGTGACTGCTCTCGTCTTCGAGACCTGGTATGCGATCACCGCCTACACCTTCTACAACATCGACGACATGGCGATCGCCGTGCAGGGCGTCTTCTTCGCCCTGATGGCGGCGAGTGCCATCCTGTTCACCTGGCTCGGCCTGCTGATCGCGAGCCGGCTCGAGGCGACCGGCGTGGCCCGGGGAATCGCCCCCGGACGGCGCCCGGCCACCCCACCGCCTGCTCCGGCGGAGAGCTGATCAGCTGCCATCGCTGACCGCTATCCGGACCGCCGCCGGCAGGCCGGCCGCATCAAGATCGAGATGAACGGGGAAGACCCCGTCCCCGATCGACGTCATCGCCATCATGATGTGCGCGCCGCCGACCGCCACCGTGGCTGCCTCGTGCTCGGCCGCGCGCACCGCGGCCATCACCTGCCAGTGGTCCGAATGCGGCCGGAAGTCGAACGCGAACATGACCTCGGGCTCGGCGTGCTGCCGGTGCTGCAGGGCGACGGCTCGCTCATAGGCCTCCTCATCCGGCATGTTCAGCCACCCGAAGACGTCGTCGCCCGGCGTACCGGTGCGGGTGGCGCCGAACTCGGCCGCCACCACCTCCTCGTCGCGGCCCCAGAACACCAGATCGGCCAGGCCGTCCCGGGTGTTCTCGTGCTCCCACGAGCCGAGCGCCTCCACATCGGCGAAGACGAACCGTGCGAAGTCGACGAACATGCTGCCCAGCTGGCGGGTCCGGGCCACCGGCGCCACACCGAACCCGATCTGGATCTCCCGCCAGCCGTGCGCGCCGCGGGTCGCCGTCACCGGCAGCGGACGGTCGGCGGGCACGTTGCCGATCGGCACCACCGGGACGCCCGTGATCAGGAAGTCCGGGTCGCCGGCCGCCAGCGCGCGCCGGAACCGCTCGAGGTGCGGGACCCGGCGTGGGAACAGGCGCAGCGAGGCGTCGTACCCATGGCTCTCGCAGTGTTCCTCGAAGAGCGCGTGGATCTTGGCGACGCCGTGCTGTGGGATGTCGTAGAGGAACAGCCCCGACTGACGGTCGAACGACCGGGCCGCAGCGGCCGCGTCCGGCCCGGCGATCTCGAAGTCGGCGGCCGCGACGGAGCCTGGCTCGGCGGTGTCGTCCGGTGACTGCTCACCGGACCACAGGCCGAGATAACCGCCATCCATCAGGACGAGCTCACCGGACGGGCAAGTGATCTCGCCGAGGCGCACACGTTCCTCCATGGGCGCGGAGTCTAAACAGGCCGAGCCGTGCGAAGCCAGGTCAACCTGTGGGGACGCCCGGGCAAGAACCTGATCGGGGTATCGAACCCCGCCGGTGCGATCGTGGAGACCTGCGGGTTTCGATATCACGGGTGTCCGGCGGCATCGATCCGGCGCTAGCATGGTCGTGGGTGGAGCGCCCGCCCGAGCCCGGCATCTCCGATGTGCCAAGAGTCCCCGACTCAGCGCGTTCCTTGAGTCACTGTGCTTATGAGGGACGTGATGGGGATGTTCGAGCGGTTCACCGACAGGGCGCGGCGAGTGGTCGTCCTGGCGCAAGAAGAAGCGCGGTTGCTCAACCACAACTACATCGGCACCGAGCATGTCCTGCTCGGCCTGGTCCGCGAGGGTGAGGGTGTCGCCGCCCGATCGCTGGAGAGCCTGGGCATCACCCTCGACCGGGTGCGTGAGCAGGTCGAGGCGATCATCGGCCAGGGGCAGTTGCCGGCGAGCGGGCACATCCCGTTCACGCCGCGCGCCAAGAAGGTGCTGGAGATATCGCTGCGGGAGGCGCTCCAGCTGGGACACAACTACATCGGTACGGAGCACATCCTGCTCGGCCTGATCCGGGAGGGCGACGGTGTGGCCGTCCAGGTGCTCACCCGGATGCAGCCCGACCTCAACCGGATCCGCCAGCGGGTGATCCAGCTGCTCAGCGGTTACCCGGAGAAGGAGCCGACCGCCACCGGTTCCGCCCAGCCGACAGGCCCGTCCACATCGCTGGTGCTGGACCAGTTCGGCCGCAACCTGACGCAGGCCGCCCGCGAGGGCAAGCTCGACCCGGTCATCGGCCGGGAGAAGGAGATCGAGCGGGTCATGCAGGTGATGTCCCGCCGGCTGAAGAACAATCCGGTCCTGATCGGCGAGCCCGGCGTCGGCAAGACCGCCGTGGTCGAGGGCCTGGCGCAGTCGATCGTCCGGGGCGACGTGCCGGAGACGCTGAAGGACAAACAGCTCTACACCCTGGACCTGGGCGCCCTCGTGGCCGGCTCGCGTTACCGCGGTGACTTCGAGGAGCGCCTGAAAAAGGTGCTCAAGGAGATCCGGTCCCGCGGCGACATCATCCTGTTCATCGACGAGATCCACACGCTGGTGGGCGCCGGGGCCGCCGAGGGCGCGATCGACGCCGCGTCGATCCTCAAGCCGGTGCTGGCCCGCGGCGAGATGCAGGCGATCGGTGCGACGACCAACGACGAGTACCGGAAGAGCATCGAGAAGGACGGTGCCCTGGAGCGCCGCTTCCAGCCGATCCGGGTCGAGGAGCCCACCCTCGACATGACCATCGAGATCCTCAAGGGGCTGCGCGATCGGTACGAAGCGCACCACCAGGTCAGCATCACCGACGCGGCCCTGGTCGCCGCCGCGTCCCTCGCCGATCGGTACATCTCGGACCGCTTCCTGCCGGACAAGGCGATCGACCTGATCGACGAGGCCGGTGCGCGGATGCGGATCCGGCGGATGACCAGCGCGCAGGCCGGGGGAGAGGTCGGCGAGGAGCAGATCGCCGAGGTGCTGGGGAACTGGACCGGCATCCCGGTCTACAAGCTGACCGAGGAGGAGTCGACCCGGCTGCTGCGCATGGAGGACGAGCTGCACCGGCGGGTCGTCGGCCAGGACGACGCGGTTCGGGCGGTGTCGCGAGCCATCCGGCGTACCCGCGCGGGGTTGAAAGATCCGAAGCGCCCGTCCGGTTCATTCATCCTGGCCGGCCCGTCCGGCGTCGGAAAGACCGAGCTGTCCAAGGCGCTCGCGGAGTTCCTCTTCGGCTCCGAGGACGCGTTGATCCAGCTGGACATGTCGGAGTTCCACGATCGGTACACGGTGTCCCGGCTGGTCGGGGCCCCGCCCGGCTATGTGGGCTATGACGAGGGCGGTCAGCTGACCGAGAAGGTGCGGCGCAAACCGTTCTCGGTGGTGCTCTTCGACGAGATCGAGAAAGCCCATCCGGATGTCTTCAACACGTTGCTGCAGATCCTCGAGGACGGCCGGCTCACCGACGGCCAGGGCAGGATCGTCGACTTCAAGAACACGGTCGTCATCCTGACCACGAACCTCGGCACGAAGGACGCCACGAAAGCGGTGTCGCTGGGATTCCAGGCGTCGGAGGCCTCGGAGAGCTCCTACGAGCGGATGAAGAACGGGGTCAACGACGAGTTGAAGCGCAGCTTCCGGCCGGAGTTCCTGAACCGGATCGACGACACGATCGTCTTCCACCAGCTGCGGGAGGACGAGATCCTGCAGATCGTGGACATCTTCACGGCGCGGATCGAGGCGCAGCTGAAGAACAAGGACATGGGTCTGGAGCTGACCGATCGCGCCAAGAGACACCTGGCGGAGAAGGGGTTCGACCCGGTGCTGGGCGCGCGGCCGCTGCGCCGGACGATCCAGCGGGAGCTGGAGGACACGCTGTCCGAGCAGATCCTCTTCAACGAGCTGCGGCCCGGCCACACCGTGATCGTCGATTGTGAGGAGGGCCGGCTGACGTTCCGGGGAGCCAGCGACAGCGTCCCGGTGGGGTGAATCCCGGCCGATCCCGGGACCGATCGCTCCTGGGATCGGCCGCACGCGGGGACAGCCCGTGCGCGTGGGTGGCCGGTGCCGCCCGGAGGCCGGGTGAGGTCCCACGGACGGCCGTGTGTCGGTGCTGCTCGCCTGGGCAGCGGCGGGCGGCGGGCTCGGTCAGCCGGGGAGCGACTCCTGGCCGGGCGGGACGGCGAGCTCGCCGGCGGCCATGCCGAGGGTGCCGGTGGCGCCGTCGAGCTGGATGCGGTAAGCGATCGGCGGGCCCAGAGCGCCCCAGACCGCTCCGACGATGGTGGCCGTCTTGCTGGTGTGCGGGCCGGCCAGGACGCGCACCCTCGTTCCCGGGGCGTGGCCGTCGTCGGCGACGACCAGCAGGGCGTCGAGGATCTGCCGGACCCCGTCGAAGGGCGGCGACAGCACGAACGGCAGCGTCAGTCGGACGGGTCCCCCGTGCGGTGGATCGAGCGCCTCGGGCGGCGGCGGGGTGGCTGTCAGCTCGGTCGCCACCACGCGCAGGTGGGGATCGGGGCCGGATGCTGCCGCTGCCAGCGCCTGCGCCAAGCGGGGCCGCAACTCGCTGGTGTCGCCCTCCAGCATGGACCTGGCCTGCCGGTCAAGCAGGGCGCACACCATGTCCACCGCCGTCTCCTCGCCCATCTCGGCCACCCACGCGACGTCGGCGGGGTCCGGGACCATGGCCGGGAACTCGACGGCGACCGCGAGGTACAGCATGGTGAGCAGCTCGGGACGGCCCTCGCCGTGGTAGAGCTGGCCGACCCGGCCGCGACCCGGCGGGAAGCGGCCGACGAGATGCTGGGCCCGGCCCTCCGGCAGGACAGCGGCCCGCCGGGTGTCGGCCAGCCGCTCCGCGAACGAGCGGCGGCCGCGCTCGTCGACCACCCGCTGCCGGACCGGGTCGCAGGGGTAGATCGTGCGGCCGTGGGAGGCGATCGACTCGCCGGGCTGCAGCCCGAGCTCGGCGATCACGCGAGCGGCCACCGAGTAGGGCACGCCGGTCCGTGCGGCCTGCTCACGGATGGCTCGTTTGCGGGCGCGGCCGGGGCGTGGATTACGCCGCCGGGGATGGGTGTCGTTCATGATCGCCTCCGAGGCAGCCCCACGCCCTGCACACCGACGGCAGCAAGGACCGGAACGCTGAGTCGGTGACTCTTGGCCCGAACGGGCGGCCAGGCGTGGGCGGCCACCCGAAGGCTCCGGCGGGCGCGCCGCCTGGACTCGACTATAACGCCCGGACGGTGCGCCCCGCGTACACCCGAACCGCGATCAGCGGGGCCCGCCGACGTCGCGGTGGCGTTCTGCGGGGCGCAGCCCCAAAGGTCCACGGAGCTGAATGTGCTTTCCTACTCGTTCGAGGGCGAAACGGGGGAGCGGTGTCGGAGTTCGGTGCTCACCTGCGGGGACTGCGCCAGGCGGCTGGGCTGACGATGGAGCAGCTCGCTGAGGCGTCGGGGGTGAGCGCCCGGGCGATCAGCGACATGGAGCGCGGGCACAGCCGGGCGCCGCAGGCACGCACGCTCGCGGCGCTGGCGGACGGGCTCGGGCTCGACGCGGCGCAGACCGGCGCGCTGCGGGAGGCCGCGCAGGGACAGCGCACGAGCAGCGCCGGCCGGCCACGGATCTGCGAGTTGCCCCGGTCGATCGGGGACTTCGTCGGCCGTACCCCCGAATTGGCTCTTCTGACAGCGCGCGCCGGCGGCGATGCGACCGGGCCCGCACCGGTCGTGGTCGTCCACGGCCAGGCGGGACTCGGCAAGACCACGCTCGCTCTGCGGGCCGCCGAGGATGTGGCCGGAGACTTCCCGGACGGGCAGTTCTACCTGGATCTGCGCGGCACCGACCCGGAGCCGGTGGAGGTCGGCGAGGCGTTGCTGCGGCTGCTGCGCGCGATGGACGTGAGCCCGCGGCGGATCGCCGAGACCGACGAGGAGCGGTCCAGTCAGCTGCGCGCGGTGCTGCGGGACCGGCGCTGCCTGCTCGTGCTGGACAACGCGGGCAGCGAGGCGCAGGTGCGGCCGTTGCTGCCCGACGCGGGCGCCGGTTTCACCATCGTGACCAGCCGGCGGGTGCTCGGTGGCCTGGAGGGCGTGCTGCGGATCGCCCTCGGCCCGCTGCAACCGGCCGAGTCCGCGTCGCTGCTGCGCGGCATCGCCGAGCAGGCCGCGGCACCGAAATCCTGGCACGCGGTCGACGCGGTGGCGCGGCTCTGCGGGCATCTGCCGCTCGCGCTGCGGATCGCCGGCACCCGGCTCGCGACCCGTCCCACCTGGACCGTGGAGACCCTGCAGGACCGGCTCGCCGACACCGACCGGCGGCTCGCGACGCTGCAGACCGGCGATCTCGGGGTGGCGGCCGCGTTCGCGCTGTCGCACGCGCAGCTCTCCGCGCCGGCGAAGGCGCTGTTCCGCAGGCTGGCGCACGTGCCCGGCGTCGACTTCGCGCCGCCGCTGGCGTCGGTGCTCACCGGCACCGGTCTGGACGAGGTGACCGACGGCCTCGACGAGCTGGTCGAACTGGGCCTGCTGCTGCCCGAGGGCGTCGAGCGGTACCGCTTCCACGACCTGATCCGGCTCTTCGCCGAGCAGCAGCTGCGCAACGAGGAATCGGCAGGCGTGCGCAGCGCGACGCACCGCAGCATGGTCGACTGGCTGCTGCAGACGGCGATCGTGGCGGGCCGCTGGTTCGAGCCGGCCTACGGCAGGCTGCCCGACGGCTGGGCCGGGCTGGTCCCGCTCGCCACCATGGAGCAGGCCAGCGACTGGCTGCGGGACGAGACCGACAACTGGATCGGCGCGCTGCGTTCGGCCGCCGCGGACGGCCGTCACCAGTTGGTCGTCGACGTGGCCGAGGCGTTGCACTGGTACTCGGACAAGACGGTGCGCCGCGCGCACTGGTACGACGTGTACCGCCTCTCCCGTGCGGCGGCGAGCGCCCTGCCGGATCGGCGCCAGGAGGCCGTGCACATCAACTACCTGTCGTGGGCGGCCACGCACTGCGCCCGCCGGCCCGACGAGGGCGCCGACGTGGCGATGCAGGGCCACCGGCTCGCCGTCGAGCTCGGTGACGTCAAGGAGCAGGCCTGGGCGCTGCGTTATGCCGGTGACGCCTGGCGCAACGGCGGGCAGAGCGAGCGCGCGCTGGGTGCGTACCGGCAGGCTTGCCGGTTGGCCGATCAGGCCGACGACCACGACGGGTACGTCCAACTGCGTCCCGCCATCGCGATGATGCTCAACTTCCTCGGCCGGCACGACGAGGCGCTGACCGAGTGCGCGGCAGCGCTGCGGGAGATCGACGCCCGGCCGGTCGCGCCGCGTCCCGCGCTCAGCGCCCGGATCTGCGCCCACGCGGTCACGGCGCGGGCCCTCGCCGACGCCGGCCGGTGGACCGAGGCGCTGCACGAGGCGGAACGGGCGATGCCGATGGCGACCGAGTTCGGGTACGGCGGGTACCGCGGCGAGCTGCACCTCACGATGGGCCGCGCCCGGGTCGCGCTGGGACTGATCGAGCAGGCCCGCCCGGACCTCACCCGGGCGGTGGAGCTGCTCGCCGCCGGCTCGTTCCGCAACGACGAGAAGCTGGCCCGGGCGGCCCTGGCCGCACTCGACGCCTAAACCGGCCGGTCGAGCCGCCGCCGTATGCCGCTGAAGTGCTCGGTCAGCGCGGCGACCGATTCCGCCACGTCACCGGCGCGGACCGCGTCGAAGACCCGCCGGTGCCGGGCGGCGATCTCCACGGGCGTCTCGTCGGCTTCGCCGAGCTCGGCGTGCAGCGCGTGGTAGACCTCCCAGAACGCTGAGAGCAGCTGGATGACGAGCGGATTGCCGAGCGGTTCGTAGAGCAGCTCGTGGAACCGCTTGTCGGTCTCCGGGGTGACGCCGCCGGCCCGGGCCTCGGCCTCCATCCGCGCCATCACCTCGGCCAGCTCGTCGCCGCCCGGATCCGTCTCGCCGGTGTCGCGCCGGATCACCTCCTGGATCAGGCCGCACTCCAGCACCTCGCGGATCTGCACGAGATGCCGCAGGTCGTTGCGGCCGGCCTGCAGGGACATCAGGCCGTGGAAGGTGAGCTCGTCGACGAGCGAGACCAGCGACATGGTCCCGACATACATCCCGAAGCCGTGGCGGATCTCCACGATGCCGACCGCCTGCAGGGCCTTGAGCGCCTCGCGCAGCGAGTTACGGCTGACGTTGATCTCGTCGAGCAGGTCCAGCTCGGTGGGCATCGGATCGCCGGCGGTCAGCCCGCGCTCGAGGATGAGCTGCTTGATCTGCTGCTGCACCTCTTCGGTGCGGCTCGGCCGTCGTGCCGTGCCGGCCGCCGGTGGGGTGGCGCGGCGCTTCGCGGGCGGGTTGCCGCGGCCGTCCTGTCCCCGCAGGGAGCGGTTTGCCGAGCTTGTGGCCGCGCCGGACGAGTCGGGATGCCAATCCTGGTTCACGGTGAGGCGGTGCGGCTTGGTCACGGATCGTCCTCCGGAGCGCTCTTGACCCTCTGCGGGCTCGCTTTTAAGGTACCCCATACACGGTACGTCGGACGTAGGACGTCCTATAAATTTATGCGACGTGAGGAAGACTGATGGATAACAAAGGCGTGTCCCGTCGGAATCTGCTGCGCTACGCCGGCATCCTGAGTGCGGCCACGGCCGTCACCGCCGGCCTGGGCGCGTGCGGGGACGGCTCGTCCTCCACCCCCGACACCAAGTCCATCGAGGCCACCCTGGCCTTCACCCTGTCCAGCGGCTTCGACCCGATGAACGCGTCGAGCGCGGTCGCCACCACGGTCAACCAGCACGTCTTCGAGGCCCTCGTCGACCTCGACCCGATCACCCGCGAGCCCTATCCCGCCCTGGCCGCCGCGCTGCCCACCCCCGGCAGTGACGACCTGACCTGGACGGTCACCCTGCGCGAGGGAGCAAAATTCTCCGACGGTACGGCGGTGACCGCCGACGACGTGGTGTGGTCCTTCAACCGGGCGCTCGACCCGGCGAACGCCTCGCTGATGGCCAGCTTCATCTCCTTCGTCGGCTCGGTGACCGCCAAGGACGCGAAGACCGTCGCGTTCACGCTGAAGAGCCCGTTCAGCCTCTTCCCGCAGCGCATCGCCGTCATCAAGATCGTGCCGAAGGCGAAGACCGGCGACGCGGCCGCGAACAAGGCGTTCGACACCGCGCCGATCGGCTCCGGCCCGTTCACCGTGGTCAGCGCGAACGCCACCGCCGGTGTGGTGATGGGCGTGAACACCCACTACAACGGCCCGCGACCGGCCAAGGTCGAGAAGATCACGCTGCGGACCACGCCGGACAACACCGCCCGGCTCAACGACCTGCAGGGCGGCTCGTCCCAGGCGATCGAGGCCGTGCCGTACCTCGACGTGAAGTCGGTCGGCGCGGACCGGACCGTCGATGAGAAGCAGGCCTTCAACCAGCTGTTCCTGATGTTCAACTGCACGGCCGCGCCGTTCGACGACAAGCGGGTGCGCCAGGCGCTGCACTACGCCGTCGACACCCAGAAACTGATCACCACGGCGCTGCAGGGTTACGCCACCCCGGCCACCAGCTACCTCGACGAGAGCAACGCCGGATACCAGAAGGCCGCGACCGTGTACGGCTACGACCCGGCGAAGGCGAAGGCGCTGCTCGCCGAGGCCGGCGTCTCGAACCTCTCGTTCGAGCTGGTCACCACGGACACGGCGTTCGTCAAGGACAGCGCCCCCGTGCTCATCGACGCCTGGAAGGCGATCGGGGTGACCGCCACGCTCAACACCAAGCCCTCGTCGGCGGTCTACGGCACGATCGTGCCCGGCGCCGGGTTCCGGGTGCTCGCGGCCAGCGGCGACCCGACCGTCTTCGGCCCCGACGTGGACCTGCTGCTGCGGTGGTTCTACCTCAACGAGACCTGGACGAAGAACCGGCACCGCTGGGCCGCGTCGCCGGCCTCGAAGCAGTGCGCGCAGCTCGTCGAGGCGGCCGCGAAGACCTCCGGCGCGGAGCAGACCGCCCTCTGGAAGCAGGCCCTCGACCTGGTCGCCGACGAGGTGCCGCTCTACCCGGTCTTCCACGCCAAGATGATCACCGCCTTCGACCCCGCCAGGATCAAGGACTTCGCCGGCGCGTCCACGACCGGCCTCTACTTCCTCGACGCGTCTCGCGCCTGATCCCTCGCCGTCCCTGCGGTCCCGTGCCACGGCCGTCTCCGGGCGGCCGTGCACCGACATGGAAAGGAGCATCGAGTGGACGCGTTTCTCGGCATCATCCTGCGCCGGTTGTCCGCGCTCATCCCATTGATGCTCGGCATCATCCTCTTCATCTTCCTGGTCATGGCGCTGTCACCGAACGACGCCGCCCTCTCGGTACTCGGCGACCAGGCCACCCCGGAGCAGATCGCCGCGTTCAACCAGGTCAACGGGCTCGATCAGCCGCTGCTGGTCCGCTATGCCGACTACCTGTGGGGGCTGCTGCACGGCGACCTCGGGCAGACGTTCTCGCTGAACGCGCCGATCACCGGCATCATCGGCGACGCGCTGCCGGTGACCCTGCAGCTGACCGCGCTCGGCGTCGGCCTGGCCGTGGTGCTGGCCCTGGTCCTCGGCATCACCGGCGCGCTCTACCGGGACCGCTGGCCGGACCAGGTGATGCGGCTGGTCTCGATGGCCGGCATCTCGATCCCGTCGTTCTGGCTGGCCATCCTGCTGATCCAGCGACTGTCCACGATCGGCGGCGGGTCCCTGCCCAGCGGGCACTACGTGGCGCCGTCCGAATCGGTCGGTCAGTGGTTCCAGCACCTGATCCTGCCGGCGATGGCGCTGGCCGTGCCGACCGGCTGCGCGCTGGCCCGGGTGGTGCGCACCTCGATGGTGGAGGAGCTGGACCGGGACTACGTGCGTACCGCGATCGGCGCCGGCCTGCCGCCGGTCGTGGTGGTCGGGCGCAACGTGCTGCGCAACGCCCTGCTGACCCCGCTCACCGTCCTCGGGCTGCAGGTCGGCTACCTGATCGGCGGCGCGGTGATCATCGAAACGATCTTCACGCTGCCCGGCATGGGCACCCAGATCATGAGCGCCGTCCAGCAGAACGACATCGGCCTGGCCCGCGGCGTCGTGATCACCATCGCGCTCGGCTTCGTCGTGGTGAACCTCGTCGTCGACCTGCTCTACCTGGCGGCCAACCCCCGCATGCGAGGAGCCCACTGATGATCGACGCAATCCGGCGGCTCCCGGTGACCGCCAAGATCTGTCTCGGCTTCCTGCTGCTGGTCGTCGCGGTCGCGATCGCGGCGCCCTGGCTGGTCCGCCACGACCCGACCCAGGTCGCCCTCGCCGCCCCGTCGACCGGCCCGAACGGCGACTACTGGTTCGGCGTCGACCGGCTCGGCCGCGACATCTACTCCCGGCTGGTCGCCGGCACGCCCCGCTCGCTGATCGTCGGGTTCGGCTCGGCCGGTCTGGCGCTGCTGGTCGGCGCGGTCCTCGGGGCCGTCGCCGCGACCAGCCGCAAGGCCGTCGACGAGACGGTGATGCGGCTGCTGGACATCGTGATGGCGTTCCCGACCATCGTGCTCGCCGCGATCCTGGTCGTCGCGTACGGCAACGACAGCCTCACGGTCCTGGTCGGCGCGATCGGGTTCGTCCTGATCCCGCAGATCGCCCGCCTGGTCCGCGCCAACGTGGCCGCGCAGTACCAGGAGGACTACGTCGCCGCGGAACGGGTGATCGGCGCCGGCCGCCGGCACATCCTGCTGCGGCACGTGGCCCGCAACTGCGCCGCCCCGATCCTGGTCTACGCCACCATCATGGTCGCCAACGCGATCGTCTTCGAGGCGTCGCTGTCGTTCATCGGCGGCGGGCTGCAGGCCGAGGCGGGTCCGTCGTCGTGGGGCAGCGTCATCGCGTACGGCCAGCAGCTGCTCGCCAGCGGCGGGTGGTGGGCGACCTTCTTCCCCGGCCTGCTGATCCTGCTGACCGTGCTGTGCCTCAACATCCTGGCCGAGGGCATCTCCGACGCCTGGGCCGCGCCCGCCACGCGGCGGCGCTCCGGCGCGGGCCCGGCCGACTTCGAGCCGGCCGGCGGCGACGAGCCGGTCACCGCGCTGCCCGGCCTCGGCGAGGCCGCCGCACGACTGGCGGCCGCCGCGCGGCCGCCGGTCACCGAGGCGCCGATCCTGTCGGTACGCGACCTGCGGGTCGGTTTCGCCGCCAGCCACCGCGGTGTGGACATCGTCGACGGCATCAGCTTCGACGTGCGTCCCGGCGAGGTGCTCGGCCTGATCGGCGAGTCCGGCTGCGGCAAGTCGCTGACCGCGCTCACCGTGATGGGCCTGCAGCCGCGCGGCGCCCGGGTCGGCGGCACGATCGGGTTCGGCGATGCCGACCTGCTCACGATGAGCGCCGCCCAGCGCCGGCAGGTGATGGGCCGCCGGATCTCGATGATCTACCAGGACGCGCTGTCCGCGCTGAACCCGTCGATGACGGTGCGTGCCCAGCTCAAGCAGGTCATCCGGCGCGGCGGTGTGCGTACCGCCGAGGAGCTGATGACGCTCGTCGGGCTGGATCCGGGGCGGACGCTTCCGTCGTACCCGCATGAGTTGTCCGGCGGGCAGCGCCAGCGCGTGGTGATCGCCATGGCGCTGGCCCGCGACCCCGAGCTGGTCGTCGCGGACGAGCCGACCACCGCGCTCGACGTGACAGTGCAGGCCCAGGTGATCCAGCTGCTGCTGCGGCTACGCGCCGAGCTCGGCTTCGCCCTGATCCTCGTCTCGCACGACCTGGCCCTGGTCAGCGACGTCTGCGACCGGATCGCCGTGATGTACGGCGGCCGCATCGTCGAGGAGGGCCGCACCGCGGACGTGCTCGCCGCGCCGACCCACCACTACACCCGCGGCCTGCTCGGCTCGGTGCTCTCGCTCGAGGCGCAGGCGCCCCGGCTGGTGCAGATCCGCGGAACCGTGCCGTCACCCGCCGACTTCCCGGCCGGATGCCGGTTCGCCGACCGCTGTCCCCGGGCCACCCGGGTGTGCGCCGACGAACGGCCCCCGCTGGCCGACGTCAACGGCCACCCGGCGGCCTGCCACCATCCCGCACTGGTTCTCGAGGTGACCCGCCATGACTGAGCCACTGACCGAGCTCACGGGCGTCAGCGTGGAATTCCGCGCGCCCGGCAGCTCGCTGCTCAACCGCGACCGGGTGCACGCGCTCACCGACGTCGACCTGACCGTCACGGCGGGCGAGACGCTCGGCGTCGTCGGCGAGTCCGGCTGCGGCAAGTCCACCCTGGTCAAGGTCCTGGTCGGGTTGCAACGGCCGGTCCGCGGCACCGTGCGCCTCGACGGGGAGGACATCTGGGCGCTGAGCGCGGCCCGGCGCCGGCGTCACGTCGGCAGCCGGATCGGCATGGTCTTCCAGGACCCGGCCACCTCGCTCAACCGCCGCCTGCCCGTCGAGCAGATCATCGTCGATCCGCTCGACGTGCAGCGCTGGCGCTCGCCGCGGGACCGGCAGGCCCGGGTCACCGAGCTGATGGACCTGGTCGGCCTGCCGTCCTCGGCCCGCGACGCGCTGCCCAGCCAGATGTCCGGCGGTCAGCGCCAGCGGGTCGCCATCGCTCGCGCGCTCGCGCTGGAACCGGCCCTGCTGATCGCCGACGAGCCGACCTCGGCGCTCGACGTGTCGGTGCGCGCCCAGATCCTCAACCTGCTGCTCGACCTGCGGGCGCGGCTCGGACTGGCCATGGTGTTCGTCTCGCACGACCTGCAGACGGTGCGCCGGGTCTCCGACCGGATCGTCACCATGTACCTGGGCCGGGTCGTCGAGGAGTTGCCCGCCGGGTCGATCCACGAGGGTCGTCACCCGTACACCCGGGCGTTGTTCTCGGCCGCGCCCGGCCTGCTGCATCCGATGCGGCCGATCCCGCTGAGCGGCCCGGTCCCGTCCGCGGTGCGGCCGCCGTCCGGCTGCCCGTTCCGGACCCGCTGCTGGCGGGCGGCCGACGACTGCGCGGCGGAAATGCCGCCGTACGCCGCCGACGGCCGTTACCGCTGTTTCCACCCCGTCACCACCCCTTCCGATCTGCCCGTTCAGGAGCTCGCATGACCAGCGTCACCGCCACCGCCGCCACCCCGGCCGGAACCCTCGGACCGGCCCTGACCGGAGTGGTCCCGCCGGTGTGCACCCCGCTCACCCCGGATCTGGAGGTGGACGTCGCCTCGCTGCTGCGGCTCGTCGACTTCCAGATCGCCGGCGGCGTCGACGGGCTGTTCATCCTCGGCTCCTCCAGCGAGGTCGCCTTCCTGCCCGACGCCCACCGGGCCGTCGTGGTCGACACCGTGCTGCGGCACGTCGGCGGGCAGGTGCCGGTCCTGATCGGCGCCATCGACATGACCACGCTGCGGGTCCTCGACCACGCCCGGCGCGCGGCCCGCGCCGGGTGCGCCGGCATCGTGGTCACCGCGCCGTTCTACACCCGGACCCACCCGGCCGAGATCGAACGGCACCTGCGCGGCATCGCCGAGCAGTGCGAGGCCCCGCTCTACGCCTACGACCTGCCGGTCTCGGTGCACAGCAACCTCGACCACGAGATGCTGCTCCGGCTGGCCGCCGACGGGGTGCTGGCCGGGCTCAAGGACTCCACCGGCGACGACGCCGGCCTGCGCGACCTGATCGTCGCCCGCAACGACGCCGGACTGACCGGCTTCAGCGTGCTGACCGGCTCCGAACTGACCGTCGACAACGCGCTGCGAATGGGCGCGGACGGCGTCGTGCCAGGTCTGGGCAACGTCGACCCCCATGGGTACGCCACCCTGTACGCGCACGCCCGCGCCGGTGACTGGGACCGTGCCGCATCGGAACAGGAACGGCTCCTGCGCCTGATGCGCATCGTCCGGGCCGCCCCGGCCGGCCGGATGGGCCGAGGCTCGTCCGCGCTCGGCGCCTTCAAGACGGCCCTGCACCTTCGCGGCGTCATCGACCACCCGGTCACCGCGCCGCCGCAGATCCCGCTCGACGAGGCGGAGACCGCGTACGTCCGGCAGATCCTGGTCACGGCGGGACTGCTGTGAGCCCAGCTATGACGACACCGGCCGGGATCGCGGCGGTCGACATCGGCGGCACGAAGATCGCCGTGGCCCTGGTCGACGACGCCGGCGTGGTGCACCAGCGCGTCGACGTCGCCACCCCGCCCGGCGGCTCGGCGATCCTCTGCGTCGTCGCCGAACTCGTCGCCGGCGTGTGCTCACGCGCGGCGGTGCGGGCCGTCGGCGTCGGCGCGCCCGGCGTGATCGACCCGGTGACCGGCGCGGTCCGGTCCGCCACCGACATCCTGCCGGGCTGGGTCGGCACCCCGGTCAAGGAACGGCTCGCCGCCCGGCTCGGCCTGCCGGTCGCGGTCGCCAACGACGTGCGGGCCGCCGCGCTCGGCGCCGCGCACAGCGCTGACGTGCGGGAACACCGGGACATCCTGCACGTCTCGGTGGGTACGGGCATCGGCGGCGCGCTGATCCGCGACCGGCAGATGGTCACCGGTCCGCATGCGGTCACCGGGGAGATCGCGCACCTGCTCGTCCCGGCGACCGGGGCGGTCGCCTGCGGCTGCGGCCGGTTCGATCACCTGGAAGCCGTCGCCGCGGGGCCGGCCATAGCCGCCGCGATCGCCGCGTCGGCCGGTGGTCCGGTGCTGCCGCTCGATCGGATGGCCGTCCTGCCGGAGGCGCGGCCGATCATCGGGGCGGCGGCGAGTGTGCTCGGCCGTACCCTCGCCGGGCTTGTCGCAGCCGTGGACGTGGACGCGATCACCCTCGGCGGCGGCGTCGTGCACGGCATCCCCGAGTTCGCCGGCGTGGTCCGGGAGGCCTTCCAGGCAGAGGCGCTTCCCCCATTGCGTACGGTGCCGGTCCTGGTGCCCGCCGCCGGACCGGATGCCCCGTTGCTCGGCGCCGCCCACCTCGCCCGCCAGATCCTTTCCCGCCAGATCCTCGCCGACCCGGTCCTCGCCCTCCGGATGGGAGCCCGCGCATGAACCTCGACCAGTTCGCCGCCGTGATCAGTGGCCGGCTCATCGTCTCCTGCCAGGCCGGGCCGGACCACCCGCTGCGGGACACCCCGACCATCGCCCGGATGGCCGAATCCGCGGTGCTCGGCGGCGCCTGCGCGATCCGGTGCGGGGGAGTGGGCGGCCTCGACGACGTCCGGGCCGTCGCCGAGGCCGTGTCCGTCCCGGTCATCGGGCTCACCAAACGAGGCCGCACCGGGGTGTTCATCACCCCGACCGTCGACGACGCGCTCGCGGTCCTCGAGGCGGGCGCCACCGTCGTCGCCACCGACGGCACACGGCGTACCCGGCCGGACGGGGCGCCGCTGAACCGCACGATCGACGCGGTCCACACCGCCGGGGGCCTGGTGATGGCCGACGTCTCCACCGAGGCCGAGGGCATCGCGGCCGCCGAGGCCGGCGCCGACCTGATCGCCACCACGCTGTCCGGGTACACCCCGGACAGCCCCGGCCGGCCCGGACCCGACCTCGCCCTGGTCGCCGCTCTGGCCGCCGCGCTGCCCTCCGAACTGATCGTCGCCGAGGGCCGGTACCACGAGCCGGCGCACGTCCGGGCCGCCCGTGACGCCGGGGCGACGGCCGTCGTCGTGGGCACCGCCATCACCGACCCGGCCTGGATCACCAGCACCTTCGCGGCAGCCGTCTGACGATGAGTGCTCGAGACCTGATCGACCCGGAACTGCTTCCAGCGCTGACCGCACGCCTCACCGCCATGCCCGGTGGGGTGCACGCCATCCCGGACCTGGCCCGGCGCCGGGCCGCCGTCGCGGCGATCGGCAGCGACATACCGGATGAGCTGCGGGACGCGGTGCGATGGCACGACAATTCCGTACCGGCGGGGCCGGACGTGCGCGTCTACGTCCCGGCCGGGGCGAGCGGAGCGCTGCCGGGCATCCTCTACATCCACGGCGGCGGCATGGTCGTGGGTACGGTGGGCGGTGCCGATGCCGATGCGGCGGAGCTGTGCGCGCGGGTCGGCGCGGTCGTGGTCTCCGTCGAGTACCGGCTGGCGCCGGAGCACCCCTACCCGGCGGCCGTGGAGGACTGTTACGCGGCTCTGCGCTGGATGGTGTCGAACGTCGACTTCGATACTGGGCGGCTGGCGGTCTACGGTCCCAGCGCCGGTGGTGGCCTGGCCATCGCCACCGCGCTGATGGCACGGGACCGGGGTGGGCCGGCCATCACGTTCCTGATGCCGATCTACCCGATGATCGACGATCGGAACGACACCGCCTCCAGCCGGGAGATCGTCGACGTCGGGGTCTGGGACCGGGCCACGAACATCGAGGCCTGGGCGTGGTACCTCGGCGGGCGGGACGCGGATGCCTATGCGGCGCCGGCTCGGGCGGTGGAGCTGGCCGGGCTGCCACCCACGTTCATCGACGTCGGCACCGTGGACCTGTTCCGGGACGAGAACATCGTGTTCGCGCAGCGGCTGATGGCGGCCGGTGTGCCGACTGAGCTGCATGTTCATCCCGGCGGTTATCACGGAGCCGAGGCGCTGGCGCCGGAGGTGGCCCTGTCCCGGCGGATGAGGGAGCTCAGGTGGGACGCGTTGCGGCGCGCTCTCGCGGCTCCTGCTGCCGCTGTGGCACGCGGTCCGGAAATACGATAAATCCTGGCGCGAGGTCAGGGACTGAGGCGTGCGGTCAGAAGCTGGCGCGCGTGGTCAGGGGCTGGGGCGTGCGGTCAGGAGCGGGCTCGGGCGGCGCTCGCTGCCCGCAACAGCGCCGGCAACTCCGCCATGTCGGTGAAGATGTGTGTGGCACCCGCCTCGACCAGGACCCGCGGCTCGTTGTGCGCGAGGCTGCCGGGTGGGCAGTACCCGTAGACCGTCGCACCAGCCGTCACCCCGGCGACCACCCCGGTCGGCGTGTCCTCCACGACCGCGGCACGCGCCGGATCGACGCCGAGAGCGGCCGCCGCGGCCAGGTAGACGTCCGGCGCTGGCTTGCTGCGCGCCATCTCCATGCCGCTGAAGATCTTGCCGGCGAAGACACCGTCCAGGCCGATTTTGGTCAGCTGGAGCTCGATCTTCGGGCGGTCGGCGCCGCTCGCGCAGGCCACGTTGCCGCCGAAGAGCCGGTCGACCTCGTGCACCGCGGCCACCGCGCCGGGGATCGGCTGCACGCTGCTGGCCAGGGCGGCGTCGCGGCGGCTGCGGAACTCGGCGATCCACTCGGGGGTCACCACGAAACCGGTGTTCGCGGTGATCACGCCGACCTCGTCGGCGAGGGCCCGGCCGACGAAGAGGCGGAAGCTCTCCGCCTCGGTGAGTTCCCAGCCGAGCTCGTGCAGCATGGCGCGGAGGACTCCGTTGGTGATCCGCTCGGAGTCGACGAGCACCCCGTCACAGTCGAAGAGAACAGCGTCGAAGAGCCCCGCGTCGATCGGCATGCCGGTGACCCTATTCGTCGTGACGGCGGCGGCCGCTCTCAGCACCAGCGGCAGCGACAAGCGCCACACCAGCGCCGGAGCCCACACCAGCGCCGGAGCCCACACCAGCGCCGGCGCCCGCATCAGGGCCGGGGTCGGCATCAGCGGCGGAGTCAGCACGCGACGTGGAAGCGGTCATCTCCTCCAGAGTGCCGTCATACGGCCCCACCGCTGACGCCAGCAACTGCGAGTTCGGGATGTTCAGCGGCCCGTCGTCGGTCTCCAGCACGGTGTAGAGCAACCCGGCCGAGAGGATCACGCCGACGTGCGGCCCGTTCAGCGCACCGGACATCACCCGGATCCGGCGCCCCGGCACGTACGGGCGGGCGAAGAGCAGCACCAGACCGGCGAAGAGGTTGCCGAGCACCGGCTGGGCCGCGAGACCCACGACGATGCCGGTGACCGCGCCGCCGACCAGCAGATGCTGGAGCCCGACGCCGAACATGTCGCTCACCGAGGCGATCACCAGGACGTATCCGGCGAGCTGCACCAGCATCCGCAGCGGGGTGCCTGCCTCGTTGCCGGCCCGGGCGACCGCGATGCGGTGCACCTCACGGGCGGCGGAACGGGTCGCGGCCACCCCGAGCAACGCGACGAGCAGGCCACACCCGTACCCGATCCAGGTGTTGCCGGTCTGTGTGCCGAAGACCAGCGCGACCAGGGCGCCCAGGCCGAAACCCACCGCCTTGCGGAAGTCGGGACGGATGTGTTCCTCGATCAGCCGCTTGCGCCACATCGTCAGGTTCCTCCGTGCTGTGGATCTTGCGCGCAAGCGTAACGAGCAGTCGTGTGACGGACGGCAGCGCGGGCTGTGAGTTGAAGACTCGATGGCATAGCCCCCCAACAACGGAGGAAACACCCATGTCGACCACTCCCACCGTCGTGCTCGTGCACGGCGCCTTCGCCGACGCGTCCAGCTTTGCCAAGCTCATCCCGGAACTGCTGGACAGCGGAGTGAAGGTGGTCGCCCCGGCGGTGCCGAACCGCAGTCTGACCGGTGACGCCGCCTACATCGCCTCGGTCGTGCGGCAGATCGACGGCCCGGTCCTGCTGGTCGGCCACTCCTACGGCGGCGCGGTGATCACCGTGGCCGGCACCGAGGAGAACGTGACGGGCCTGGTCTACCTCTCCGGGTACGCCCTCGCGCAGGGCGAGAGCCTCGGCCAGCTGCAGGGTGGCTTCCCCGACTCGGATCTGGCATCCGCGCTGGTCTACACCAAGTTCCCGGTTCCGGGCGCGGAGGACGGCACCGACGTGTCGGTGGACATCGAGAAGTTCCCGGCCGTCTTCGCGCACGACATCGACCCCGAGCTGGCCCGCGTCCTCGCCGTCTCGCAGCGTCCGCTGACCGGTCTTGCCTTCGGTGAGCCGGCGCCCTACGCGGCCTGGAAGACCAAGCCGTCCTGGGGTGTGGTGTCCAGTTCGGATCACACCATCAACCCGGAGGTGGAGCGTTTCGGCTACCAGCGGGCCGGCGCGAAGGTCACCGAGATCGACTCGTCGCACCTGGTGATGCTCTCGCACCCGGTCCAGGTCGCGGACATCATCCGCGAGGCCCTCGCGGTCACGACAGGTTTCCGAGCTGCTGCCGCCGGCTGATCCCGGTCTTGCGGTAGACCCGGGACAGGTGGGTGCCGACGGTCCGCGCGGAGATGAACAGCTGCTCGGCGATCGCGCGGTTGCTCAGCCCCTGCGCGGCCAGCGCCGCCACCTGCCTCTCCTGCGGGGTCAGCGCGGCCGGGCCGTTCTCCGGCGAGGTCGTGCTCTGCACACCCACGGCGATCTCGCGGGCGGCGAGCTCGGCGGCGCCCCTCGCGCCGAGTTCCTCGAAAACCTTTCCCGCGTACGCGAGGACGAGTCGCGCCTCCCGCGGACTGCGATGCCGTCGCAGCCACACGCCGTAGTGCAGGTGAGCGAGCGCCCGCTCGTAGGGGTAGTCACTCTCGGTGACCGCCTGCTGGAAGAGCGCCTCGCCGTCGTTGTCGGCCAGCACCGCCTCGCTGAGCTGCAGCAGTGCCGTGATCCGGCCGCTCGGCCCGGCGCCGGCCGCGTCGCGGACCCGCGCCACCACGGTACGGGCGTCGGCCTGCTGCCCGCAGCGGACCGCGGTGATCGCCAGCTCGGCGACCGCGCGGGACGACAGGTGCGGGTGCAGCGGCCGCCCGTCCGCGTCGAACATCGACCGCAGGTAACGGTAGGCGTTCTCCTGGTCACCGCTGTCCGCCGAGGCCAGCCCGGCGGCCCGCAGCAGCCGGATGTGCGCGGCCCGGTTGCCCTGGATGTCGAGCCGTTCCCAGGTCTCCCGGGCCAGCCGCAGCGCCGCCTCGCTCTCGCCGCGCAGCGCGTGCAGCTGGGCGCGCATGGCGGCCAGCGTGACCCGCATCGCGGGCAGGCCGGTGACCGGTCCCGGGTCGGCGAACCGGTCCGCCCGCTCCCAGTCGCCGGCGTCGATCAGCGCGCTGACAAGCGTGGGAAGCGTCCCGAACGAGGGCGTGGCCGCCGGATCGCCGGCCACCGAGGCGGTCAGCAGCGCGACGGCCAGCGGCGCCCGGTCCTCGACGTAGGCGATCGCCCCGAGCAACCCGAACCGCTGCCGGTCGGCCGGGAGCAGCGCCTGCCCCGGTTCCGGCAGGACGACCGCGTCCAGCAGCTCCCGCCCGGCGTGCCCGGCCGGGTCGATGACCTCACGCACATACGCCGCGGTGGCGCGCTCCGGGTCCGGTCCCGCCGCCGCGAGCAGGGTGGGCAGGCCTCGCCGGTGGTCCTCGTCGCCGGTCACCCAGGCGATCTGGGCGGCGATCAGCGCGAGCTGCGCGGCGACCGCGGGGTTCGCCGGCGGCCCCGCGCGGTGCGCGGCCGTCACCATCGCGTACGCCTCGTCCGGACGTCCCGCCCAGTGCATCGCGGTGGCTGCCGGCCGGGCTGCCGCGGCGAGCACGTCCGCGTCGTCGGTGAGCCGCCACACCTGCGCGTGCAGCTCCGTGGTCCAGGCGGTGTCGCGCAGGTCACGGGCGTCGCCGACGGCCTGGGTCAGGCGCCGGGCGGCGGCCTGCGGCGACGGGGATCGCTCGGCGGCCTGCTGCATCGCGGCCGTCGCACGGTACCGCAGGCCCTGCCGCCGGAAGATCGCCGCGGCGGTCTCCAGCGCGGTGGCGATCTGCTCGTCCGGGCCCGGTTCGGCGGCGGCCAGCTGCAGCGCGTAGTGCTCGGGCCGGTCGGTGAGGGCCGCCGCGAGGTCCCGGTGCACCCGCCGGCGCAGGTGCGCGGAGGCATAGCGGTAGGCAGCCTCGGCAGCGAGCGGATGCCCGAAGAAGATCAGCCCTTCGGTACGGGTGATCAAGCCGCTCTCGACAGCCGGAAGCCAGTGGTCCGCAGCGGCGTCGGAGCCGCCGGCCGCGTCGGCGGCGTCGCTCGGTGGCCCGGCGTCGGCGGGGAAGCCGGCTGCCCTGCTCAGCAGCGCCGCCTCGGCGGGGAAGCCGGCCGCCGCCGCGTAGAGCAACAGTGTCCGGGCCGGCGTGGGCAGGACGGCGAGGGCGTCGGTGAACTCGGCGAGCAACCCGCCCGCCGGCGATCCCGCGCTGCTGAACTCGACGAGCGCGGCCGGATTGCCCGCCGCACGGTGCAGGATCGTCGCCCGGTCCCGGGCGGACGGCATGCGATCGCGGTCGTCCAGCAGCCGCGCCGCGTCGTCCGCGCCGAGCGGCGCCAGCTCCAGCACCGCGAACCCGGCGAGCGCCTCCGGCACCGGCATCCGCCCGGCCGTCAGCACCGCCACCCACGGCCCGGCGGTCAGCTGAGACAGGGTGGCCAGGGCGGCCGGGGGGAGCTCGTGCGCGTCGTCGGCGACGACCAGGATCCCGGTGGTGGCGGCGACCGCGGTGATGGCCGCGCGGACCACGGCGGGCAGGTCGTCGAGATGTGGCGGGGCGTCCGGGGTGAGGCCCAGGAACGCCAGCGCCGGCCCCTTGACCGCCGGCGGCAGGCCCGCGAGATCGTGCCGGATCGCGAGCAGCAGCTGACGCAGCGGCCACGGCCCGTCGCCGCCTCGCAGCAGCAGTACCCGGCGGCCGGCCTCGCGGGCGGCCGCCGCCGCGGCGGTGAGCAACGCGGACTTGCCCGAGCCGCGGGCGCCGGTGACGAAGAGCGACAGGTCACCGCCGGGTTCCAGCAGGCGACCGGCCCGGGCCAGCTCGGCGTCCCGGCCGACGAGCTGTGCGAACGGCATTCCTCAACTCCTGATCAGCGTGCGCAGCTGGTGGCGGCTCCCGACGCCCAGCTCGGCGTAGATGCGGTACAGGTGGGAGCCGACCGTGCGGGGCGAGAGGAAGAGCTTGTCGGCGATCTCCCGGTTGCTCATTCCCTCGGCGGCCATTCTGGCGATCATCTGTTTCTGGGCTGTCAACGCGGCGAACGCGTCCGCCTCGGGCGCCGGCTCGCCGGCGCCGCGCAGGCCCACCGGCAGGCCGCGGTGCGCCTGGTCGGCGTGGCTCGCCGCACCGAGCCGCAGGAACGTGTCGCGCGCCGCGAGCAGGTGCGGGCGGGCGTCGTGCAGCCGGCGACGGCCGCGCAGCCACAGCCCGAGGTTGAGCTGGACCTCGGCGTACTCCAGGGGCCAGCGCAGGGCCCGGCTCGGGTCGGCGAGCGCCTGGTGGAAGTGGTCCTCGGCCCGGTCGGTCTCGTCGATCAGCGCCGCGGCGTGCGCCAGCAGCATCCCGAGCCGGCCGGTCCGCCCGGATTCGCCGGCCGCCGTGGTGGCGAGGGACAGGATCCGCTCGGCTTCGGCGTGGTTGCCGGTCCGCGCGGCGCTCAGCGCGAGTTGCGGCAGGCTGCGCGGGCCGAGGAAGTAGTGCCGGGGCACCCCGTCGTCGTCCCACATCCGGCGGAAGTGCCGGTAGGCCGTCGGGTGGTCACCGGCGGCCAGGGCGGTGAGCCCGGCGGCCCGCTGCCGGAGACTGTCGATCAGCGTGGAGCGGGGCTGGTCGCCGGGCAGGGTGACTTCTCCGCCCGTACCCTCGTGGCGCAGTGCCCGGAGAACGGCCCGCAGGGCCGGCAGAGCCGCGTCGAGCACCGGAACGCGCACGTCGGCGCACTGCTCGGCGCTGTCCAGCAGCCGTTCCGCCTCGCCCCACTTCCCGGCCTCGATCAGCGCGAGCGCCATCGCCGGGAACGAGCCGAGCGCCGCGCCGTGAGCGCCGTACTGCGTGCCCATCTCCCAGACCCCGTGCAGCTCGGCGCCGGCTTTCGCGGACTCGTCCAGCAGGTACGCGATCATGCCGGTGAGCAGCATCCGGGTCACCCCGCCCGGCCCGGTCCCGGTCGGCTGCGGCGCGTGCCCGGACACGGCGAAGGCGGCCGGGTCGGCGATCGCCAGGACGGCGTCCCGGGTGAGCGGGTCCTCTGCCTGGGCCGCCTCGCCGGCCAGGGCCAGCATCCCGGGCAGCTGCTCACGGTGGGCGGGCGACCCGGAGTGCAGCGCCGCCGCGGCCGCGACCAGGGTGGCGGCCAGCGTGACCTGGGAGTTCCGGGCGCCGCCGCGGACCGCCCGGGCGGCGACGTCGAAGGCCTCCCACGGCCGGGCGGAGTGGACCAGGGCGTAACCGGCGCCGCAGGCAGCGAGCCCGGTCACGTCCGGGTCGCCGGTCAGCGCGGTGGTCTTCTCGTAGAGCTCGATGGTCCACTCCGGATCGCCGCTGCGGTGCGCGGCGAAGACGGCTCGGGCGTACCGGCGGGCGGCGGCCTCGTCATCACCGCTGCGCTCGGCCGCCGACTGCAGCGCGCCGGCGGCGGCCAGGTAGTCGCTGCGGGCGATCGAGCCGTCGGCGGCGGCTTCGAGAGCCGCTGCCACGGCCTCGTCACGGCCGGGTGTGCCCTCGGCGAGGTGCCGGGCTCGGTGGTACGGATCATCGGTCGCCACCGCCAGATTGCGGTGTGCCCGCGCCACGTCGCCCGGCGTCTCGACGACCGTGCAGGCCGCCCGGTAGAGCGGGTGGCGGAAGTGTGCCTGCCGGTCCCGCACCGTGATCAGCCCCGCCTGCTCGGCCGGCATCCAGTGCCGCAGGTCCAGGGACATCCCGGCGGCCCGGGTCAGGGTGCCGATGTGCTCGGTGGCGCCGGCCAGCGCCGCGTGCAGCAGCAGCCAGCGGGTGGCCGGCGGCAGGGCGCGGATCGCGGTGGTGAACTCGTGCGGCGGCTGCTCGCGCGGGTCGCTGAGAACCCGCAGGGCCAGCGGGTTGCCGTCGGCCCGCCACAGGATCTCGGCGCGGCTGCGGGCGCCGGGGCGCAGCGGGTACGTGTCGAGCAGCCGGGCCGCCGCCTCGTCGGGGAGCGGGCCGAGCTCGTACCGGGGGATGCCGGGTGTCGCGGTGTCGGGCAGGACGCCGTCGCGGGCGGCGAGCAGTATCGCGATCCGCTCGGTGGAGGTGTTGCGCAGCGCGGAGGCGAGGATCCGCAGTGAGGCCTCGTCGGCGTGGTGGACGTCGTCGGCCACGATCAGCGCCGGTCCGTTGCGGGTCAGCAGGTCGAACGTGAGCAGCAGGGCGGTCACCACCGCCGGCTCGTCGGGCGGCAGCTCCGCGGCCTGCGGCGACCAGAGTCCGGTGATCTGGCGGCGCAGGTGCTGCGGCAGTCCGGCGAGGTCGTTGTTGCCGACTCCGAGCAGGTTGCGCAGCAGGGCGTAGGGCTGGTGCGCGGACGTGGTGGCGTACCGGATCCGGTAGCCGCGGCGGCGGGCGTCGTCCGCGGCGGCCTCGAGCAGTGCGGTCTTCCCCATGCCCGCCGCACCGCTGAGCAGCAGCGACGCCGATCCGTGCCCGGCCGCGCCGACGACTGCGGTGAGGTCGGCCAGCTCCCGTGCCCGGCCGATCAGAACCTCGTCGCCCATATGTCTGCTGCCCCTTTCCTCGAAGGAACAGTGAACTACCCAGTTGCTCTGTTCACCAGGCAGGAAACATGAAGTCTCACGTTTCTGCGTGCCCGGGTACGCGGACTGCGAGCATCGCCACATCGTCGCTGCGCACCCCGGTGAGCAGGCCCGCAGCGGCGGCAAGCACCTCGTGCGGCCGGCCGCCGGCCCGCAGGCGGCGGTAGAGCGTGGCGAAGCTCTCGTCGATGTGCCGCTCCCGGTCCTCCACCAGACCGTCGGTGTGCAGCAGCACCGTCGAGCCGGGCGGCAGGTGGTACGTGTACGTGTGCCGGGGCGAGTTGCGCCGCATCCCGAGCAGCATGTCGTTGCCGGTGAGCGCGTGGACCGTACCGTCGGGGTGAATGACCACCGGTGGTGGGTGACCCGCGTTCGACCAGCGCAACCGATGTCCGCCGCTCGCGGCCGGCTCGACGATCGCGACGACGGCGGTCGCCATGGTCGGCTCGCCGAGCGCGTGGTTCGCGGCTTCGAGGCGGCGCAGCAGCACCGACGGGGGTTCCCGGCGGTCCACCAGGTACGCCCGGAGCATGCCCCGCAGCTGACCCATCTCGGCCGCCGCCCGCAGACCGTGCCCGACCACGTCGCCGATCACGCAGGTGAGGCGGCCGTTCGGGCCGGGCAGCACGTCGTACCAGTCGCCGCCGACCGTCGTGGTGGCGTCCGCCGGCAGGTAGCGCGCGGCCAGCTCGTAGCCGTCGACGTGCGGCAGCTGGGAGCCGATCGCCCGCTGCAGGGTCTCGCTGGCCGCGATCGTGGCGTCGTTGCGCATCGCCCGCTGCAGCGCGCGGGTGACGTAGAGGATAAGGGTGACGATGAAGGCGCGGTCCGGTCCGGTGAAGGCGCGCGGCTGTGACCAGGCCAGCATCAGCGCGCCGGGCATCCCGGGCAGCGGCGCGCAGACCGCGGCCTGCCAGCCGAGGCGCGCCACGTCACCGGCGAGCGCGGGGCGGGCGGCCATCAGCTCGGCCGGTCCGGCGTAGAACCGGGCCAGGCCGTCGCGCTGCACCGGGGCGGTCAGCGCCGCGGCCACGCCGGACGCCGGGCCACGCCCGATCCCGGCCACCACCACCTCGGCGTGCGTGGCGGTGAGCATCTCGCGCATCAGCGCCGGCGCGGCGGCCAGCACGTCGGCGGTGGTCTCGGTGGCGGAGAGCTGTTCGCTCGCCGTCAGCAGCTGGCGGCTGCGCAGGAGCGCGGCATCCGGGGGCACTGTAGTCGTCGGCATGGTCCAGAGACTTCCTGTGCGACCTCCCCGGGTCATCCGTCGAATGACTGCCGCCGCCGCAGGAGCAGTCATTCGACGGATGGCACCGCCTCCGGGGGTGGGCAGTTTTGGTGGCGAGCCGATGCGGGACCGTTCCGCATCACCGGCGCTCACACACCGAGGAGCCAGCCATGCCTTTCATCACCACGGACGACGGAACCGAGATCTTCTACAAGGACTGGGGCAACCCGGACGGGCAGCCGATCATCTTCAGCCACGGCTGGCCGCTGAGCGGTGACGCATGGGACGTCGAGATGAAGCTCGCCGCGGACAACGGTTTCCGGGCCATCGCCCACGACCGCCGCGGTCACGGCCGGTCCACGCAGACCTGGTTCGGCAACGACATGGACACCTACGCGGCTGACCTGGACGCCCTGGTCCGCGCCCTGGACCTGCGCGACATCATCCTGGTCGGCCACTCGACCGGTGGCGGCGAGGTCGTGCGGTTCGCGGCGAAGCACGGCATCGGCCGGGTTGCGAAGATCGCCACCGCCGGCGCCGTCCCGCCGGTGATGGTCAAGTCGGAGACCAACCCGGAGGGCACGCCGATCGAGGCGTTCGACGGCATCCGGGACGGCGTCCTGGCCGACCGCTCGCAGTTCTTCAAGGAGCTCGCGGAGCCGTTCTTCGGCGCGAACCGTCCGGGCGCCAAGGTCTCGCAGGGCGCCAAGGACCAGTTCTGGCGGCTCGGCATGCAGGCCGGCTTCGCCGCGGTCTACGACTGCATCAAGCAGTTCTCGGAGACCGACTTCACCGAGGACCTCGGCAAGATCGACGTGCCGATGTTCATCGCGCACGGTGGCGACGACCAGATCGTCCCGATCGCCGCGGCCGCCGAGAAGACCGTCAAGCTGGTCAAGGACGGCACCCTCAAGGTGTACGAGGGCGCGCCGCACGGTATCGCCGGCGAGTACCAGCAGGAGCTCGACAAGGACCTGCTGGAGTTCTGGAAGAGCTAGTGGTACCGGGTGACGACATCCCGCAGGTGACGGTTCGGTTGGGGGACGAACAGACCGCGGATCTCGGTGAACGGGTTGTTGCCCGGCGGGATGTCGTCCTCGTAACCGGCGCCGGGGTCGTCGGGGAGCTGGACGAACGGGGTCTTCGGCTGGTCCGGGTGCGTGGGCTCGACGGGGTTGCGGTGCCACGAGGTGCCGCAGTTCCGGTTCTGCACCTCGCCGATGTACCAGCCGGGGACCATCACGTCCGGATCCTCGGCCTCCTCGGCGGCGAGCATGTCGTCCCAGCCGCCGAACCGGTCCAGGAGCAGTTTCTCCAGCCGGTCCAGCGACTCGACGGAGAAGTCCCACTGCTGCCCGGTCGCAACCGACCAGGCCGGGAAAGCAGCCTCCTGCCTCGCCAGCCAGGAATTCAGCCTCGGGTTGTCCGTCCAGTCGCTCATGGGAGTCCCTACGTAACGGATTGATATCCATAATCGTCTATCGACCGTATCGGGCTGCGCCGATACGGTCCCGTTCCATATGGTGCCACACGGCGTCGGGAACCAGACGACTACAAACGGGGAGACATCCGGCGTTTCGCTCCCCGGACGGGGACCCACATGAGCTACCTGATGCGCGCGCTGGCTGCCGCCTTCTGCGCGGTGGTGCTGGCCTTCGGCAGCGCGCCGGTCGCCGCCGCGCCGGCTCCGCCGCTGCCGTTCACCGGGCAGCGCTGCGACTCCAAGTTCGACCTGTCCGGCGCCCCGAAGAAACCGGACACCATCCCGGTCGGCGACGCCGGCCGGCTCAAGGCCAACTGGGACACGTACGACTTCACCAACCAGCGCCAGTCGATGGACGGCCTGCCCGCGCCCACGCCCCAGGACCTCGCCGACGCCGGTGACAACCCGGACATCTGGAAGGAGGGCGACAAGCGCAAGGTGTACGCCAGTTACGCCCGCCGCCAGGGCAGCAGCAACCCCTACGGCGGCACGTTCAAGGACTGGCTGAACGAGGTCTACATCGAGAACGCCGCCCGCAACGCCCGCGGCGCCGCGTACCGCAGGAAGGTCGCGTTCGACTTCGGCATGGTCGGCCCGCACTGGCTCTGCGAGGTCCAGATCAAGGACGCCAACGGCAAGGTCATTCGTACCTACGACGCGGTGAACACGAAGACCAAGGAGTTCATCGAGTTCAAGTCCGGCGGCGCGCACACCGGCAACCAGATCCCCGGTGACCGGGCGGTGATGAGCGACAGACGGTTCGCCGAGTACAAGCTCCGGTACATCTTCGGCCAGGAGCAGGAGAAGAAGACCACGACGGCGCTGCGCAACCTGGGCAAGGCCGCCGGGAACACCGCGAACGGGCTTCCGCGGGTCACCGCGTACGAGCACCGCTCCACCCCGATCGTGCGGTTCACGCCCGGGCAGTACACCAAGTTCGACCCCACCCTGAACCCGAACCCGGGCACCGGCTCGGGGTCGCGCGGCGGCCTCAACGACATGCTCAACCAGTCGAAGCCGACCCCGGAGACGATGCGCCAGCAGATCGAGCGGATCCGCGCGAACGACCCCACCGGCCAGCGCCTGCGCGGACCCGGCGGCGTCGACTTCTCCACGCTGGAGCTGCGCTTCGTCGGCGCGCCGGCCAAGGGCAAGGGCCTGGACTACTCGTTCACCGCGAAGAAGATGCCCGACCCGGACGAGAACCCCGGCTTCGGCGGCGAGGCGAAGGCCCAGCTGATCTCCGACTCGTTCTTCACCTGGCTCGCGCTCACCCCGGACAAGTTCTGGGTGAACCTCAACCCGGACGAGCCGAACCGGATCATGGACGCCAAGTTCGCCAAGACCGACGCCGGCCGGGTCCTGCTCGAAGCCGACCTGCAGATGAAGCACGACTTCGCGCAGGCGATGAACCCGGAGAAGCCGCTCGGCAAGAAGTTCTGGGACGCCACCCAGCTGACCGACGGCCTGCCCTGCCTGCACAGCTTCCGCAACTGGATCGAGCCGGCGCCCGCGCAGGTGCGGGAGCAGGACGGCGGCATCTACATCCTGGACGCGCCGCTGAAGGTCAGCTCGGTGCCGCAGAACTACACCAACCTGCCGCCCGGCTCCGACCGGGCGTGCAAGCCGACCGAGGCGCAGATCAAGCACAACCACAAGGCCGTACTGGATGTGATCGTCCCGGAGATCGAGCGGAAGATCAACGAGGACCCGTACTACGCCGACCTGCGCCGGGTCTACACCTCCCGGGTCGCCGCGGAATGGATCCGCCAGCAGGACGCGAAGAAGGCCACCGACTACCGCGCGATCATCAACAGCAACAACGTGGGGAAGTGGCCGATCCGCGACGGCAAGTGGACCACCGACGACCTGTGGAAGCGGTTCCTGAAGTCATGGAACGAGGGCGACTACAAGTTCGAGTGGAAGGCCGGCGGCGAGGTCTACATCTACCAGATGGGCGGCGTCGACTTCTCCAAGTCGCCGAAGAAGAACGCCACCAAGCAGCAGTTCACGGCGAAGCACCAGTACCTGCCGCGCAGCACCAAGGTGTCGGTGCAGACGATGACCGACGACGCCGAGAGCGAGGAGATCCTGCTGCTCGGCGGCAACACCGACGCCAAGCCGACGACCGGCGCCACGAAGCCGCCCGGTGGCGACGGTGGCGACGGTGGTGACGGCAACGGCGGTGACGGCAACGGCGGCGGTGACGACGACGGCGGTGACGACGGGGACGGCAGCGGTGGTGGCGCAACCACGCCGCCCGCCGACGACACCGCGGGCGGTCTGCCGATCACCGGCGACAGCGTGCCGGTTCCGGTGCTCGTCGCCCTGGCGGTCACGTTGATCGCCGCGGGCGCGGCCCTGGTCTGGTGGGCCCGCCACCGGCGCCGCACCTTCGTCAGCTGACCCGTCAGGGGAACGGCGGCGGCACCGGATCTCCGGTGCCGCCGCTTTTCGTCCGGTGGGGCTGACACGTGTACTCCATCCATCGAGGAATCCCGCTCCACGGCGGACGCCGCTAGCCTTTTCGGCATGAGCGAGGAGGAAGAGCTGATCGAGCCCCATCCCGATCTGGTGCGCCTGTGCGAGGCACTCAACCTGCCCAAGCCGGGCCCCTGGACCAGGGCCGAGATGGACGAATTCTGGGAAAAGGAGAAACGCGCCGATGAGGTCGTTGCCGAGATGATGGCTCGCCGGGCCAGGAGAGCCGCGTGAGCATCTCGACGCCGCCGCGAATTCTCGACGCATCCGCGGTCGTCGAACTTGCCGGTGGTCACCCGGAATTGATGCTGTTGTTGCAGCGCGCGGCCGCTGAGCACGTGATGCTCGCCATGCCTGCGCTCGCGGTTGCCGAGGCGAATGCCGTGCTGCGTCTGGAGGAGAACGTCTGGTATCACCTTTTCGCATCCACCAACCTCCACGAACAGAGTTTGTCGTGGTCGGGTGCCGTCGCAGCGGGGGCGATTGCCGCACCTCGCCTCGAGCACCACCCGATGCAGCCTGCCCTGATCGGTCCGATCATGGTGGGGCAGGTTGTCAATGAGGCAATCTCAATGAACGGTGTGATCGTGACCCGTATCCCAGAGGCCTACGGCGCCTATCACGTAAGTGTTCTCGCGCTGGAGTGAATTCACGGGAGCCTGATCCAGGTCTCGTGCGTTGTTCCTGGTGATCGAGAGGGGCGCGCATGCGGGTGGGCATGAGGGACGGACAGCTGGTGGCGTGGGACCAGGTCACCGGCGCCTGGGTGGTGGTCGGGGACGACCTGCTGACGTTTCTGGGTGGCGGGATCGACGCCGTACGGGATGCCGAGCGCGCGTTCGGTGACCCGTACCGGAAAGAGGCCGGCGGCGGACCGATGGGCCTGCCCCTGGAAGCAGCTTCGCTGCGGTGTTTCGCGCTCTGGGAAGAGCACATGATCAACGGCGCGCGCGGGATGGTGGAGCGGTTCGGGTCGCCGGGGATCCGGCGGTTCGCCCGGAGCTTCGAGCGGGTGACCGGACGGGTGCCGCCGCCGATGCGGCCGAGGCCGAACTTCTACCGGGATCCGCAGTTCTACATGGGCAATCATCGGGCCATGCACGCGGACGGGGCGACCGTCGCGTGGCCGTCGTTCGCCTCGGTGCTCGACTTCGAGTGCGAGATCGGCATGATCATCGCCCGGTCGGTGACGGACTGCGACACCACCGAGGGACGGGCGGCGATCGGCGGGTTCGTGATCCTCAACGACTGGTCGGCGCGGGACACCCAGTGGGACGACACCCGGCGCGGGACATTCGGCGGGGTGGTCAAGGCGAAGACGTTCGCCAACTCGATGTCCGCGGTCGTGGTGACGGCCGACGAGGTGCTGCCCCGCTGGCGCGAGCTGACCGGCCAGGTCACCGTGAACGGCGAGATCTGGGCGAAGAGCCAGACCAAGAGCCCCATGTACGACCTGGGCGCCGTCGTCAAATACGCCGCCCACGGCGAGCACCTGCGGCCGGGTGACGTGCTGAGCAGCGGCACCATCCCCACGCTCTGCGGCCTCGAACTCGGCCGTTTCCCGGCCCGGGGCGACGAGGTCCGCCTCGAACTCGACCTGGCCACCGGCGAACCGGTCACACTGACCAACAGAATAGAGGGGTGACCGACGTTCCAGCCCGGGCCCGGGGACGCCGCCCGCCCGCCGGTGACCCGGTCGTCGACCGGGCGCTGTCGCTGCTCTTCGCGTTCGACGCGGCCCACCCGACGCTCACCCTGAGTGAGCTGAGCCGCCGCAGCGACATCCCGCCGAGTTCCGCGCTGCGCCTGGCGAACCGCCTGCTCGCGTGGGGCGTGCTGGAACGCGACACGAGCGGCCGATTCGCGATCGGGTTGCGGCTGTTCGAGGTGGCGTCGCTCGCGCAGCGGGGGCACGGGCTGCGCGAGGTGGCGCTTCCCTACCTGGGCGACCTCGCCGAGGCGACCCACCAGCACGTGCTGCTCGCGGTGCGGGACGGTGACGAGGCGGTGCTTGTCGAGCGGTTCAGCGGGCACGACGCGATCCCGGTGCTGTACCGGGTGGGTGGCCGCCTGCCACTGCACTCCACCGGCGTCGGGCTGATCCTGCTGGCCTTCGCGGACCCGGAGTTCCAGGAGTCGTACCTGGCCCGGCCGTTACGGCGGGAACCGGAGCACGCGGTGATCCCGGCGGCCGAGCTGCGCCGTACCCTCGCCGACGCCCGCCGGGAACGCGCCGTGACGCTGCGCCGGCTGGTTCCCGAGGCGGCGATCTCGGTGGCCTGCCCGGTGCACGGGCCGGGTGACGCGGTGGTCGCCGCGCTCTCCGTGATCGTGCCCGAGGGCTGGCCCGATCCGCGCTCACTGATCCCCGCGCTGCGCACCTCGGCCCGCGCGATCTCCCGCGCCCTCGGCGCTCCCTGACACCGTCTTTGCCGCCCAATGGCAGAGCGGTTGGTTGCGCTCCGTCGCCGGCCGCAAGGTGAGGACCATGACGATCACCACCATGGAGTACGGGGGAATCGACGGGTTCCGCCCCCTCCTGCTCGACCTGCACCTCCCCGAGCCGGCCGAGGTCCCGCCGCCGATCGTGGTGTTCGTGCACGGCGGCGGCTGGCGGCGCGGGTCCCGGCAGATGTTCTGCCCGACCTGGCGTGACTGGCAGCCCGGCCCGTTCGCCCGGCTGGTCGCCGAAGGGTTCGCGGTGGCCTCGGTGGACTACCGGCTCAGCGCGGAGGCGCTCTTCCCGGCCCAGCTCGACGACGTGACGGCGGCGGTCGGCTGGCTGCGCGCACACGCCGGGGAACTGGGCGTCGACGCCGGGCGGATCGTGGCCTGGGGCGAGTCGGCCGGAGGGCACCTGGCAGCCCTGCTCGGGCTGACCGTTCCCGGACTCGCCGGCGTCGTCGACTGGTACGGCCCGTCGGACCTCCGATCCCATCGGGGCGAGCGGGAACTCCAGCTGATCGGCTCACCGGACCGGGCCGCGCAGGCCAGCCCGGTCACCCACGTGCACCCCGGCGCGCCGCCGTTCCACCTGGCGCACGGCACGGCCGATCAGCTCGTCCCGGTGTCACAGAGTGAGCAACTGACGGCGGCTCTGCGGGCTTCCGCCGTACCCGTGGATCTGAAATTGATCTCCGGGGCGGGTCATCTCTGGGTCGACGCGCCCGATCCGGAAGCGATCTTCGCGGCCGCCGTCCGGTTCACGCACGCGGTCACGGACGCCTGACGTGCCACCGCGCTGGAAGACGTTCGTGCTGACCGCCTCGGTGATCCTAGTCTTGCAGAACCTGGTGTCCGCCCTGCTCACGCCGCTGACGACGGGCTGGCCGCCGGTGCTGCGCTCGGCCGTGGTGATCACCGGTGTGGTGGCGCTGATGACCTGGGTGGTGATGCCGCGGCTGACCCGATGGCTGGCCGGCTGGCTGCGACCTGCGCCACAAAAGCCGTTTCATTCAATGGCAAGCCGCTGTGCCGGGGACCACCCCGATGGCGAACCTGTTTCCCATACGTTTCGTGACGGGAGACACCGATGAGCATCCAGTACCTGGCCGGCGACCACCGGGCGCTGCCGGGCTCGCCGCAGCCCTACTTCCTCGCCGCCGGTGAGGGCGAGCACGCCAAACTCTTCGCCGACACGTTCACGGTGTTGCTCAGCGGCGACGAGACCGACGGGCAATTCGGGATGTTCACCTCCCGGTGCGCGGCCGGCGACGTCATCCCGACACATTCACACGCGGACACGCACGAGACCTTCTACATCGTCGAAGGGCTGGTGCGGCTCTTCGTGGAGATGCCCGACGGGCAGAAGGTGAACCGGCTGCTCGGTCAAGGCGACTTCGGATTCGTCCCGGCGGGGGCGGCGCACGCCTATCAGGTGGAGAAGCCGGCGCTGATCCTCGGGGCGGCGACCGGCGGGTTCGAGCGGTTCTTCCAGCAGATGGGCACGCCCGTGGCGTCGGCGTCGAACGACGGGGAGCCTTTCGTGCCGCCGTTCCCCCGGATGCGGGCCGCGGCGGAAGCTCACAACATGAGGTTCATCCCTGACGCGCAGTGGTGATTTGTTCCGGCTGCTTGTTCGGTCAGTTTTCGAGAAGCGGGTGCCGGGGCCGGGGTTTTAGCGTGGCCGGCATGAATGCATGGATTCGGCGGTCTCATCGGTGGTTCGCTGTGGCTTTCACCGTGACGGTGCTGGTCACGGTCGTTGCGTTGGCGCAGGAGGATCCGGTTGTGTGGATTTCCTATCTGCCGCTGTTGCCGCTGGCGCTGCTGTTCTTCTCGGGGTTGTATCTGTTCGCACTCCCGTATCGAGCCCGCCGCCGGGCGGCGCGGTAGCCGTTCCCGTGACGGCGGCCGGCCGGGCGGGTGGGCCGGCGGGGTGGCGTGACGGCTGGGCGGCGGGGTGGCTTGGCGGCGCAGCCGTGGATCTTGGAGTGGTGGACGTCGGCTGGTGCTCAGTGTCGTCTGATCCGGCGCTCAGCAGCACTGTGCGCCAGCCGGTCGGGGCGAGCTGGTCGTGAGTGCTGCTTGCGGGGCGTTCCGGGAGCACTGTGCGCCGGTCGGTCCGGCTGGTCGTGAGTGTTGGTGCTCTGTGTGCCGGCCGGTCCGGCTGGTCGTGAGTGCGGATGCGCTGATTCGGCTGGCGCTCGGTGCTGTCAGGGGAGCGCACCGGTTCGAGGCCCGGTCCATGCTGGGCCAGCGGACCCCCCACAACCTTCCCGGACCGTCGGTGCGCCATCTGAACACACGCCCGGGGAGTAACCACACGGCTACCTTCCGGTAACAAACCTCGGTACCGTGACCGGAGACGAGGGTCAAGGAGGGCACGCCCATGACCACGACGCACGTCTCCGAGAAGCAGGCCCGGCAGACCGCCGAGGCCGCCCGGGAGTCCGAGTGGCGGAAGCCGAGTTTCGGCAAGGAACTGTTCCTCGGCCGGCTCCGGCTCGACCTTATCGATCCACGGCCGGAGATCCCGCCGAGTCCCGATGCCGAGGATTTTCTGGCGAGACTCGGCTCCTTCCTGCGTACCGAAGTGAATGGACCGCAGATCGAGCGCGACGCGCGCATCCCGGATGAAGTGTTCCAGGGCCTCGCGCGGCTCGGCGCGTTCGGAATGAAGATCGACAGGGAGTACGGCGGGCTGGGCCTGTCGAATCTGCACTATTGCAAGGCGCTCACGCTGATCGGTTCGGTCAATGCCTCGGTCGCGGCGCTGCTCTCCGCGCACCAGTCGATCGGCGTGCCCCAGCCGCTGAAGATATTCGGCAGCGCGGAGCAGAAGAAGGCGTTTCTGCCCCGGCTGGCGGCCGGTGAGGTGTCGGCGTTCCTGCTCACCGAGCCGGATGTGGGTTCCGACCCGGCCCGGCTGGGCACCGTCGCCGAGCCGGTCGAGGGCGGTTACCGGCTCAACGGGCTGAAACTGTGGGCCACCAACGGCACCCTCGCGACGCTGCTCGTGGTGATGGCCCGGGTGCCGGAGAAAGGCATCACCGCATTCGTGGTCGAGGGCGATTCGCCGGGGATCACGGTCGAGCGGCGTAACGCATTCCTCGGGCTGCGCGGACTGGAGAACAGCGTCACCCGGTTCCACGACGTGTTCGTACCCGAAGCGAATGTCATCGGCGGACTCGGCAAAGGCTTGAAAATCGCGCTCACCACGCTGAACACCGGCCGGTTGTCGCTGCCCGCGATGTGTGTCGGCGCCGGGAAACGGGCGCTTACGATCGCCCGGGAATGGTCCGCGGACCGGGTGCAGTGGGGCCGTCCGGTCGGCGAGCACGAGGCGGTGGCCACGAAGATCGCCTTCATCGCCGCGACCACGTACGCGATGGAGTCCATGCTCGACCTCTCCTGCCTGATCGCCGACGACGCGAGCAACGACATCCGGATCGAGGCCGCCCTGGTGAAACTGTTCGCCAGCGAGATGGCCTGGAAGGTCGCCGACGAGCTGATCCAGATCCGCGGTGGCCGGGGTTACGAGACCGCGGACTCGCTGACGGCCCGTGGCGAGCGCGGCGCGGAGGCCGAGCAGATCCTGCGTGACCTGCGCATCAACCGGATCTTCGAGGGTTCGACCGAGATCATGCACCTGCTGATCGCCCGGGAGGCCGTCGACGCGCACCTCTCGGTCGCCGGCGACATCATCGATCCCGACGCCGGCCTCGGACGCAAGGCCCGCGCGGGGGCGCGAGCCGGAGCGTTCTACGCACGGTGGCTGCCGACACTCGCGGTCGGTCAGGGCCAAAATCCCACGGGGTACGCCCCATTCGGTCCCCTCGCGCACCATTTACGGTACGTGGAACGCGCGTCCCGCAAACTGGCCCGGTCCACGTTCTACGCGATGTCGCGCTGGCAGGGACGCCTCGAGCGCAAGCAGGGTTTTCTGGGACGGATCGTGGACATCGGCGCGGAGCTGTACGCGATGGCGGCGGTCTGTGTCCGGGCCCGCGCCGAGGGCCGTCCCGAGGGCCGTGAGCTCGCCGACCTGTTCTGCCAGCAGTCCCGGCTGCGGGCCGAGGCGCTGTTCGCGGCGCTGTGGGAGAACACCGATCGGCTGGATGTGAAGGCGGCGTCGCGGGTGCTCGGCGGCCGGTACACGTTCCTGGAGGAGGGTGTGATCGCGCCGGAGGCGCCGGCGGACCAGGCGTGGGTGGCGGCGTGGCAGCGCGGGCCGGCCGAGGTCCCCGACGTTCGCCGTCGCGTCCCGCCCCCGGACTGACCCGGCGCGGGTTCCAAGATCTGGTGGGCGCGTCCGTGTGTCAGCATGACCGCGTGACGACGGACGCGACCTCCAGCCCTGACCGCCCCCGCCGCCGCGACGCCGAGGCCAACCGGACCCGCATCCTGCAGGCCGCCCACACCCTGCTGATCACCGATCCGAACGCCAGCATGGATGACTTGGCCCAGGCGGCGGGCGTGGTCCGCCGTACCCTCTACGCCCACTTCCCGACGAGGGACGCGCTGATCACCGGCCTGGGCGACAAGGCCGCGGCCGACATCCTGGAGGCGCTGAGCCACACCGACCGGACGACCGTGGAACCCGCCGTGGCCCTCGCGGACTTCTCGCTGACCATCTGGACGGCCGGTGACCAGTACCGCCTGCTCATCTCGCTGGCCGAATCCGAATACGGCACCGCCCGTCTCCGCGACCTGCTGGGCCCGATCCGCGCGCAGGGCTTCGACCTGCTGGCCCGCGCCCGCGACACCGGCCGGTTCGCCACCCACCTGCCGCTCGAGGTGCTCAGCGACGCGCTCCAGGCGCTCACCCTGTCGCTGCTGCGCTCGGTGAACGACGGCCTTTGGACGGACTCCGGCGACCGCGCCGCCCGGGCGATTCTGATCGCCGCCGGCCTGCCCGGAGCGGACGCGGACGCGGCGATCGAGCAGGCTAAGCTAACTCGCACATAGCTGTGCAGGTTAGTGGAGGTGGCACGGTGAACTTCACGTTCGCGATCCTCGCGATGGGCGCCTTCGGCGTCTCCGGCACGTCCAAGGTCAGCGGCGCCCCCGACACCCGTCACACCGCCGGCCACCTGGGCTTCTCCCCGGGCGAGTTCCGCTTCATCGGCCTGATCGAGCTGTTGGGCGTGCTCGGCGTGACGGCCGGCCTCTTCGTCACCGGCATCGGCGTCGCCAGCGCGATCACCCTGCTCCTGCTGATGGCCGGCGCCGTCGCCAGCCATCTGATCTGCGGCGACGGCATCCGCGGCGCCCTGCTGCCCACCCTCGCCGCGACGGTCCTGACCGGTTACCTGATCACCCTCACGTGAGCGCCCGCGGGGACGACGACTCAGAGCGTCGCCGCGAGCAGGACGAGGACGCTGGCCCCGATCTCGACGAGCCCCACCCGCTTCGGGGTCAGCGACCGTCCCGGCAGCGACCAGGCCCGGACCAGCAACGCCGTGAACACCACACCCGGCAGGACGCCCACCACGAACCCGCAGAGCGCAGCCACGGCGTGGAAGACCACCGACGCCCGGAGATAGCGGGCGTTCCCCCGTTCCCGGATCATCGTCTTCACGTAGAGGACCGTGCCGGTCAGATACAGCGCCACCACCAGGAACGGCGTGACCACCTCCGCCGCCGGGCGCCCCGCGACGACCGCCACCACGAACACCATGAGGCAGCTCTGTACGACCGACGCCAGATCGTTGATCAGGGCCCGTTCCCGCCGCCGGTAGGCGTACCAGGCGTTCACCGCGAGCAGCGCCGCATACGCCGGCGCGAAGACCAGCAGCCGCGGGCAGGCCAGCAGGACCGGCGCGGCGAGCACCACGGTGACCGGGGCGTACAGCGTGATCTGCGCCCGGTATCGCTGCGGACGCCGTGACTTGATCGCCTGCATGACGAAGTAGGAGAGCAGGTACCCGGCGAGCCAGGCGCCGAGCAGCGGCACGTCCGGCCACCGGAAACCGGCGACGATCGTCCCGGCCAGGTAGGGGAGGAGCAGCATCGCCCAGGCCCCGTGCTGCGGGGGAACGTACTGCCGGCGGACCGGCCGGCGCACAGCGGTGGTCACTCCCGCACGGTATCCGCCGATCGGACGCGCGATCAGGGCCTTAATGCCCCACTACGGCGGCGGCGGTGCTCGCGGGCCAGCTGCCACGTCGCGATCGGAATCCCCACCAGGGCGAACAGCGTCATGCCGGTGGTGAACCAGGCGATCCGATGGTTCTCCGGGACGCGCGTATCCCGTACCTCGGACGTGGGTTTGCGGGGGTCGTAGGTGATCGGGATGGTGTCGCGGACCCGGGTGCCGTCCGCCTCGTCACCCTGACCGACCAGGGTCGAGATCGGCCGGCCGTCGGTCGTGGTGAACTCCACGTGCACCCGGCCCTTGCCGCCGACGTCGGTCACCCGCGCCGTGGTCTCGACGCCCCGGTCGGACAGGGCGAGGTCGTTCGTCCAGTTCTGATAGGTGAGCCAGGAGAAGACGGCCACGACGACCACCCCCATCCCGGCGAAGAGCCACACCGGCGGAAGTCTGCGCGATCTCATGGCCGCCGATTGCCCGGTATCGCCGTTGATCAATCGACGGGAGGGGGTCAATCAGCGAGAGAGGATCAATCAGCGAGAGGGGGCAATCGATCAGAGAGGGGATCAATCGGCGGGATAGGCGCGCGTCTCGGCCGCCTTCACCGCCACCCAGATCTCCATGCCGGGCTCCAGGCGCAGCTGGGCCGCGGCCGCCGGCGTGATGTCGGCGGCCACCGTGATCGGCCCGTCCAGCACCACGCGCAGGTTGTCGCCGTGCCGCTGGATGTCGGCGAGCACGGCCGGCCAGGTGTTGCGCGGGCTGCCGCCGGGCTGCGCCGGGTGCAGCGCGACCGCGGCCGGCGGGAACGCCACGAACGCGTCACCGTGCACGGTGTCCGTGGTGGCGAGCGCGAACCCGTCGACGAGCGTGACCGTGTGCCCGTCGCCGCGGCCCTGGTAGAGGTTGAGCCCGACGAGCCGGGCCACGTAATCGGTACGCGGCCGGGCGGTGATCGTCGCGGCGTCGCCCTCCTGCACCACCCGGCCCTGCTCGACCACCACGAGCCGGTCGGCCAGCACCAGCGCGTCCAGCGGATCGTGGGTGACGAGTAGCGTAGCGCCCGGATGCGCGGCCAGGTGCCGCCGCAGCTCACCGCGGGTCTCCAACCGGGTACGGGCGTCCAGCGCGGCGAGCGGCTCGTCGAGCAGGAGCAGCACCGGGTCGACAGCGAGCGCCCGGGCCAGCGCCACCCGCTGCGCCTGCCCGCCGGAGAGCTGGCGCGGCTTGCGCCGGCCGAACGAGGCCAGCCCGACCCGGTCCAGCCAGCGGTCGGCGATCTCGTGGGCGGCCCGCTTGTCGACGCCGCGCCTACGCGGGCCGAACGCCACGTTGTCCCGGGCGCTGAGGTGCGGGAACAGCAGATAGTCCTGGAACACCACCCCGATCGGCCGGTCCTCCGGCGCGGCATCGCTCAGGTCCTGGCCGGCCAGGCGTACGTGCCCGCCGCTCAACGGGGTGAGCCCGGCGAGGGCGCGCAGCGCGGTGGTCTTCCCGGCGCCGTTCGGCCCGAGCAGCGCGACGGTCTCGCCGGGCGCGATGGTGAGCGCGATGTCCAGGCGGAACGTGCCGCGTTCCGCGACGAGCCGCGCGTCGAGAAGGCTCATGCCGAGGTCAGCCAGCGGTCGCGCAGCGTGGCGAGGATGGTCACCGACACGATCAGCAGGATCAGGCTGAGCACCACGGCTCCTTCCAGGTCACCGCTCTCCATGGTCTGGTAGACGGCGAGCGGCATGGTCTGGGTGATCCCCGGATAGTTTCCGGCGAACGTGATGGTGGCGCCGAACTCCCCGAGCGCCCGCGCCCAGCAGAGCACCGCCCCGGCCGCGATGCCCGGGGCGACCAGCGGCAGCGTGACGTGCGTGAACCGGGTCCAGGGCGCGGCGCCGAGGGTGGCGGCGGCCTCTTCGTACCGGGTGTCGGCGCCGCGCAGCGCGCCCTCCACCGAGATCACCAGGAACGGCAGCGCCACGAACGCCTCGGCGATCACCACCCCGGCGGTGGTGAACGGCAGCGTGATCCCGAACGTCGAGTCCAGCCATTCGCCGATCAGCCCGCGCCGGCCGAGGGCGAGCAGCAGCGCGATGCCGCCGACCACCGGCGGCAGCACCAAAGGCACCGTGACCAGCGCGCGCACCACCCGGCGTCCGGGGAACTCGACGCGGGCCAGCAGCCACGCGAGCGGCACGCCGAGCAGCAGGCAGACCCCGGTGGCGATGGTCGCGGTCACCAGCGACAGGCGCAGGGCGGTCATCACCTCCGGCTCTGCGAGCCGATCAAAAAGAGACGACCATGGGGTACGGGCCAGCAAGCCGATCAGTGGCAGCACCAGAAAGGCGAGCCCCAGCCCGGCCGGGAGAAGAAGAGCCAGGGGTACGCCCCGGCGACCGTTGGACACGATGATCAGGGTGCCTGGAATCCGGCCTCGATGAGAACCTTCGTGCCCTCGGCGGAGAGCACGTAGTCGACGAACGCCTGCCCGCCGGCCGGGTTTCTCGCGGTCTTCAGCACGGCGATCGGGTAGTCGTTCATCGCCGTCGCGGACTCCGGGAACTCGATCGCGTCGATGTCGGCGGCCGAGGCCTTCGCGTCGGTGCGGTAGACCAGGGCGGCGTCCACCTCGCCGAGCTTGACCTTGGCGAGCGCGGCCTTCACGTCCTGCTCCAGCGTGACCGGGGTGATCGTCACGCCGGCCGCCGTGGTGGCGGTTTTCGTGGCGGCGCCGCACGGCACCGCGTCGGCGCAGAGCGCGACCTTCAGGTCCGGCTTGGTCAGGTCGGTCAGCCCGGTGACGCCTTGCGGGTTGCCCTTGCCGACCGCGATGACCAGCTGGTTCCGCACGAACGTGGTGGGCGTGCCGGCGTCCGTCACGGCCTGCATGTTCTTCGGGGCGGCGGAGGCGAAGACGTCCGCCGGTGCGCCCTCGTTGATCTGGGTGGCCAGCGCCGAACTGCCGCCGAAGTTGAACGTGACGGTGCTGCCCGGGTGTGCCGACTCGAACTGCTTGCCCAGCGTGGTGAACGACTCGGTCAGGGAGGCGGCGGCGAACACGGTGACCGGGCCGCCCGCGGATCCCGGCCCGGCCGCCGCCGTGCCGGCGGAGTCGGTGGTCTCCCCGCCGCAGGCGGCCAGGCTCGAGGTGAGAAGCACGGCGAGCCCGGCCACGGCGAAACGAAGGCTATTCACGGTGAGCACTCTAGCCGCTCCGCAGATGCTGCTGAAGAATTCGTTCCGTGTCCGCAGACACCAGGGTGCCGGCGTCGGTGTCTATCGCATCTGCAAACTGTGGGTGATCTGCTCGACCTGACGGCGGATCTCCGGGATCGCGGTCGCCTCCCAGAGCCGGCCGCGCCGCAGCGGGCCGACCAGCCAGAGTCCCGGCGCGACGGCGCCGTCCACGCCGATCGCCCGGCCGCCGGTGTCGGTGTCGATGCCGAGGCCGTGCGGTCCCGGGCGGAGCAGTCCGGCGCGCAGCAGGTCCGCCACGAGCGGGCTGGCCGTGTCCGGAAGTGATCCTGGTCCGGTGCAGTTCACGACGGCGCCGTACCGCTGCGGGGCGTCGCCCTCGACGGTGACGGTCAGGCCGCCGTCCGGGTGCGGGACGATCGAGGTGAGGCGGCCGGCGCGGGTCTCCAGCAGGCCTTCCGCGCGCAGGGTGGCGACCCGGGCGGCGATCGGCGGGGCCATGCGGTGCCGGTGGACCTCCCAGAAACGGTGGCAGTGGCGGAGGAATCGCTGCTGGGCGGACGGGTCGAGGGCGGACCAGAGGGCGTCTGCTCTACCCCGTACCGAATCCATCACCGCGACCCAATCGGCGCCGGCGGCGATCTGCTCCCGGACGCGGCGCAGCAGCGGCCCCAGGGCCGCGGCAGCCGGGAGGTCGAAATCGGTCGTGGCGGGAGGGATTTCCGGCTGCGGGCGGGGCACCAGGCCGCGGCGGGAGATCGCCACGAGCGGGGTGCGGCGGCCGTTCGCGGTGAGCGTCAGCGCCACGTCGATCGCGGTCAGTCCGGTGCCGATGAGCAGCACCGGGAGGTCCGTGGGGATGGCGTCGAGCGCGCCGAAGGCCCACGGGTCGGCGACGTACTCGACGCTGCGGGCGGCCTCCGCGGTGACCGCCGCGGGACGCCGTGACGCGGGGTTGCCGACCGCGAGAATGACCTGGTCGGCATGGGTCTGGCAGCCGTTGTCGTCGGAGATCAGATAACCGCCGGGCCCGCGCTGGATCGCGGTGGCGCTGGCGAGGTGGTGTCGGAATCGGTCACCGGCGGCCTTCGTGGCCTCAGCGAACTGGTCCGCCAGATAGTCGCCGTAGAGCGACCGGGGGAGGAAGTCGGCGGGCTCGGCGGGCAGGCCGCGCTCACGGCACCAATGGACCAGGTGCAGCGGATCCGCGGAATCCACGGTCATCGCCGCGGCGCGCGAGTTGAGCACGTGCCAGGGCTCGGCCGTGCCGTAGGCGACGCCCCGGCCGGGCTGGGAATCCGGCGCGACGAGGACCGTCCGCCATGTGGGATCGGCGAGCAGGGCGCGCGTGGCTAGAGCCCCGCCGGCGCCGCCGCCGATGATCGCGACGGTTCTCGTCTGCGTGCCGGGACGGTTGCCGGGCGCCCGTCCGCGAGCGACGGTGCTGGTCACCGCTCATCCGTCCGGGTCGATGGCCGCCTGGTACAGACGCTTGACATGGTGTCCTCCCGTCGCCGTGGTTTTCCTAGAGAACCATAAAACCTATAGTTTTGGTAGGTTATTCAGCTCTGTGTCGCGGGTATGACGAAGGCTGTTAGGGCGGTGTCATGGGGGCTTCGCCATGATGATGGCATGGCTCGCGCATCTCATGATCACTCAGTCGGCCCTGGCTCGCTCATGCCCTGGTCACGGGCGCATTCGCTGGGTGGTGAGGCGGTGCGGCGATCGGGTCGAACGGTGGTCGCCCCGGCGGCGCGACCCGCCGATGTCGCGGCGGCGACCCACGCGCACGGCCGATCCAGGCGGCTTGGGCCGTGGTGCGAGATTGAAGGTCTTGACGAGAGTGTCTCTACCGGATTACGTTTCTGAAAACCTTTTCGGCGCTGTTAACAGGACGTCTGCAAGCTTCCCACCTGCAATGACCATGCCATCAGCGTCTCTGAGGGCCGACCGCCACCGAAACATGTGAACCGTCGATTCCGGCTGTCCGGGGATCGGTGGAGCTAGGGGAGTGAGCGCGCACATGACCGACAACTCCATCTCCCGCCGGCGACTGCTGCAGTACAGTGCGGCCGCCGCCGGCGCGACCCTGATCGCCGCCGGGACGCCGGCCGAGGCGCACGGCGGGACCGGTGCGCACGGCGGGGGCGGGCATCTGCCGCACGGCGGGACCCGGCCTGTCACGGTCAACGGTTTCCCCGTACCCCCATCGTGGAAGGCCGTGCCCTTCGGCCTTGACCAGGTCGATCTGCTGCCGAGCATCTTCACAGAGAAGCGGGATCGGATCCTCGCCTATGCGCGGGCGTACGACGCGGACCGGATCGTCAGTAATTTCCGGACCGCCGCGGGGCTGGACAACCGGGGCGCGCAGCCGCCGGGTGGGTGGGACGACGCGACCGGGAACCTGCGGGGGCACTACAGCGGGCATTTCATCTCGATGCTGGCGCAGGCGTGGGCGGACACCGGTGAGGCGATCTTCAAGGAGAAGCTCGACTACATCGTGACGGCGCTCAAGGAGTGCCAGGACGCGTGGACCGCGCAGGTCGGCACGCCGGGCACGCCGCCACCGCCCGCGACGTGGACCGCCGGGAAGAGCGGCGGGGGCCTGCAGCTCAGTGGCGACGGGCAGTACGTCGGCCTGCCGGACGCCACGATCGACGGCCTGACCAAGGTGACGATCGCGATGTGGGTGAAGCTGGACGAGCAGCGCACCTGGTCACGGGCGTTCGACTTCGGCACCGGCACGGCTGCCAACATGTTCCTGACGATTCACGACGGCGTCGGGCCACGGTTCGCGATCACCACCGGCGGCAGCGGCGGTGAGCAGCGGATCGGCAGCACGACCCCGCTGCCGATCAACCAGTGGGTGCATCTCGCGGTGACGCTGGACGGTCAGGTCGGCACCCTGTACGTCGACGGGCAGGCGGTCGGCACCAATCCGGCGATGACGCTGACCCCGGCGGCGCTGGGCGCTCCGAAGAACAACTGGATCGGCCGTTCACAGTACGGCGACGCGCACCTGAAGGGCGTCGTCGACGAGTTCCACCTGTTCGACCGGGCGCTGACCGCCGAGGAGATCAGCGGAGAGCTGAGGGGCAACCTCGCCTGGTACCGGTTCGACGAGACCGAGGGCACCACGGTCGCCGACGCGAGCGGCCGCGACTGGGACGCCGCAGTCATCACCGGAGTCGGGGGAGCGCCCGGTCCCAGCCACGCCGGCTTCCTCGCCGCGTACCCGGAAACGCAGTTCGTTCTTCTCGAACAACTCACGACCTATCCGGCGATCTGGGCGCCGTACTACACGTGTCACAAGATCATGCGCGGGTTGCTGGACGCGCACACGCTCGGCGGCAATGCGACGGCGCTCGATGTGGTGCGCGGGATGGGCGAGTGGGCGCACAGCCGGCTCAGTAAGTTGCCCCGTGAGCAGCTTGACCGGATGTGGGCGCTCTACATCGCGGGGGAGTACGGCGGCATGAACGAGGTGATGGTCGACCTCGCCACGCTGACCGGCAACAAGACGTTCCTGGAGACGGCGCGCTTCTTCGACAACACGAAGCTGCTCGCCGACTGCGTGGCCGATATCGACAGCCTCGACGGTAAGCACGCCAACCAGCACATCCCGCAGTTCCTCGGCTATCTGCGGCTCTACGAGAACGGCGCGGACAAGACCTATCGGACCGCCGCGGCGAACTTCTTCGACATGGTGGTGCCGCACCGGACGTACATGCATGGCGGAACCGGTCAGGGCGAGGTGTTCCGCAAGCGGGACGTGATCGCCGGCAGCATCGTCAACACCACGAACGCCGAGTCGTGCGCGGCCTACAACATGCTCAAGGTGGCCCGGAACCTGTTCTCCCACGCGCCGGACGGCCGGTTCATGGACTACTACGAGAAAGCCCTGGTCAACCAGATCCTGGCGTCGCGGCGGGACGTCGACAGCACCACGGATCCGCTCGTCACGTACATGGTCCCGGTCGGTCCGGGCGCCCGCCGCGGCTACGGCAACATCGGCACCTGCTGCGGTGGCACCGGCCTGGAGAACCACACGAAGTACCAGGACACCATCTGGTTCCGGTCGGCGAAATCGGACACGCTCTACGTCAACCTCTACATCCCGTCGACGCTGAACTGGGCCGCGAAGAAGCTCACCGTCACGCAGACCGGCGACTACCCGCGCTCCCCGGAGACGACGCTGACGATCACCGGTAGCGCCCGCCTCGACCTGCGGCTGCGCGTCCCGTCCTGGGCGGACGACGATTTCTCGGTGACGGTGAACTCCAAGATCCAGAGGGTTCGTGCGGGGCGGGACGGTTACGTCAGCCTCGACCGGCACTGGCGGTCCGGGGACACGATCACGGTGAGTTCCCCGTACCGGTTGCACGTCGAGCGCGCCCTGGACGACCCGTCGTTGCAGGCGCTGCTCTACGGTCCGCTCGCCCTGGTCGCCAAGTCGACGAGCACCGACTACCTGCCGATGTCCTGGTACTCGTCCCTGCCGCTGACCGGTGACCTGGCCGGCGTCGTCAAGCCCGGCACACGGCCGAATACGTTCACCGCGGGAGACGTCCCGTTCGAGCCGTTCTACATCGGTGACACGGCCGCCTACCACGCGTACTTCCGCCGCCAGGAGCCGACGATCGTCTTCGCCGGCGTCGACTCGGGCGTCCCGAACCGGGCCGGCGACGACGGAACCACGTTCCTCGACGAGCTGTGGTCGCGGGCCCCGTTCCGTTCCAAGCGCGAGTTCCAGCGGGCGGTTTCGGACACGGCTCGCAGGTGGGAGCGCGCCGGACTGCTCAGCCGGGAGGAGGCCGCCGCGGTGCGAAAGGCCGCGGCCTGACAGGGAGGGGCGCCCTCACGAGGGGCGCCCCTCGCCGCGCTCACCGCATCAGTGGCGACGGGTGTCCGGAGGTGTTGCCGCGCTGAGGCAGGATGGGCCCGGTGAAACGGCTGCTGGCCCTGCTTCTCGTGCCGCTCGTCCTGTCCGCCTGCGGCGCGCCGGGAGAAGGCGCGGCAGGAGAAGCCGCGGCGGGAGAAGCCGCGCCGGAGTCGGCCGAGCGCGCGCCGGGCGTTCCCTATGCGACCTATCCGGAGATCGGGACGCCCGGCCGCCCGGGCCAGGCTGATCACGCGAAGCCGCCGGTGGCCGTCACCTGCCCGCCCTCCGGCGCCGAACTGTGGTTCGGCGAGACCAACGCGGCGATGGGCCTGCGAGCGGTGACCCTGTTCATCGCCAACTGCGGCGACACGACGATTCGCCTCGACGGCTACCCCGCGGTCCGGCCGCTCGACGAGGACAGGAACCCCGTCGCGGTACGGATCACCCACCGTACCGCCGAGATCTCCGCCTCCCTGGAACACTTCGACGTCTCGCCGCGCCGCATCGACCTGCGTCCCGGCGACGAGGCCGCGGCCCCCTTCGCGTGGCGCAACACCTATGACGACATCACGAACCCGCCGGTCACCGTCCCCCTGATCGAAGTCGGACAGCCGGCGCAGCGCGTCATCCTCGACGCGCCGTTCGACCTGGGCAGCACCGGCCGTCTCGGCGTCGGCCCGTGGCAGCCCGTCGAGCCGGCGCCCAGGCCCACCCGGACCGGCGGCGGCACCATCAGCGAGCCGCCGGAGCTACCCCTGCTCTGACGCGACCCGGGCGAGCCGGTCCAGCGAGGCCCGCAGGTTGTCCGCGGTCGTGGACCGGGCCCTCGGGAGGCGGCGCTCGTCGGTGAGGTTCGTCCAGTCGTACGTGTGGGTGACCAGCGTGCGGCCGTCGTCGAGCGGCTCGAGTTCCCATCGCCACAGGTGGCCGGGCGGTGTCTGGCCGGGCTCGGCGGGCGTCCACGCGACGCGGCGGCCCTCGACGAACTCGACCACGTGGTTCTCCCGTACCTTGCCGCTGGTGTTCGTCATGACGAACATGTCCCCGCGGCTGCGGATCCGCTGGCCGGCGGCGGCCTGCGACAGGTTGTCGTTGCCGTCCCAGCGCGGCTGCTGCGACGGGTCGGCGATCAGTTCGAAGATTTCCGGGGCGGCGGCCGCGATCTCGCGACTCGCGCTGACGACACGTTCGGTCATTCCCCCATCCAACACGATGTCACTAGAGTCCAGGTGATCACCGTCGAGCTCGCCACTGTGGAGATCCGATGAGCGTCCTTCAGTCACTTCTTTCCGGAATCAGCGGTGGCACGATCGAGGTGGTCGACCTCACCGCGCCGCTCTCCAGCAGCACGCCGATCCTGCAGCTGCCGCCGCCGTTCGCGAACACGATCCCGTTCCGGCTGGAGGAGATCAGCCGCTACGACGACCGGGGTCCCGGCTGGTACTGGAACGACATCCACACCGGCGAGCACACCGGTACGCACTTCGACGCGCCGGTGCACTGGGCGACCGGGCGGGACGGCGACGACGTGTCGCAGGTTCCGCTGACCCGGCTGATCGCCCCCGCCGTGGTGATCGACGTGACCGGAGAAGCCAGCAAGAATCCGGATTTCCTGCTCGAGGTGGAGCACGTCCGCGCCTGGGAAGCCGAGCACGGGCCGCTCCCGCAGGGTGGCTGGCTGCTGCTGCGCACCGGCTGGGACGCGCGCTCGGGTGACCAGGAGGCGTTCCTCAACGCGAACGAGACCGGCCCGCACACCCCGGGCGTCTCGGTGGAGTGCGCCAAGTGGCTGGCCGAGGAGGCGCCGGTCATCGGCATCGGCGTGGAGACGGTCGGCACCGACGCGGGGGCCGCGCACTCGTTCGACCCGGCGTTCCCGTGCCACTCGTATCTGCTCGGGGCGAACAAATACGGCCTCACTCAGTTGCGCAACCTGGACACCCTGCCGGCCACCGGCGCCGTGGTGATCGCGCCGCCCCTGCCGATCACGGGCGGTTCGGGCAGTCCGGTCCGAGTGCTGGCCCTCGTCGAACGGTGAGGGACAGCACGGGTACGTCGGCTGACGGCGCGTTTGCGGGCGGCGCGGTCGCGGTGGGCACCGTCGCTGACGTCGTCGGGGCGGCCCTTGTCCGGCTGGGAGCCGATCACGTCTTCGGCGTGGTCGGCAGCGGCAACTTCCACGTCACGAACGCGCTGGTCAAGCACGGTGCGCGGTTCGTCGCGACCCGGCACGAGGGCGGCGCCGCGACCGCTGCCGACGCCTACTCCCGGCTCACCGGGCGCCCCGGCGTGGTCACGGTTCATCAGGGTTGCGGGCTCACCAACGCCATGACCGGAATTGCCGAGGCGGCGAAGAGCCGTACCCCGATGATCGTCGTCGCTGCGGAGCCGGCGGCGAGCGCGCGGCTGTCGAACTTCCGGGTGGACCAGGAAGCGCTGGCGCGAGCGGTCGGCGCGGCCAGTGAGCGGGTGCACGGTCCGGCGACGGCGGTGTCCGATACCGCACGGGCGTGGCGGCTCGCTGTGGCGGAGCGGCGCACCGTCGTACTCAATCTGCCTATCGATGTTCAAGCCGCGTCCGCCGAGTTCACTGACCCGCCGGCGGCGCCGTCGATCGAGCCGCCGCGTGCGTCGGACGCTGCGGTGACGGCGCTCGCCGACCTGCTCGCCAACGCGCAGCGACCGGTTTTCATCGCGGGTCGGGGAGCGTTGCACGCGCGCGCCGAACTGGAGACCCTGGCCGCCCGGTGCGGTGCGTTGCTGGCCACGTCGGCGGTCGCGAAGGGCCTTTTCGCCGGCAACGACTGGAACCTGGACGTCTCCGGAGGTTTCGCCACTCCGCTCGCCGCCGAACTGATCTCCTCCGCGGACGTCGTGGTCGCCTGGGGCGCCTCGCTGAACATGTGGACCAGCCGCCACGGCAAGCTGATCAACCCGGCCGCCACCGTCGTCCAGGTCGATATCGATCAGTCGTCGCTCGGCGCGCACCGCCCGGTTCACCTGGGCGTGGTCAGCGACGCGAGGCTCTGCGCCGTCGCGGTCACGCCGCGCTCACGCGCGCCACTCCCGGTTTCCGGACCGATTCGGTACGGGGTGAGCTCCACGCCCGCCGCCGCTGGCGTGACGAGCCGTTCACCGACGACGGCACCGCCGCGCACATCGACCCGCGAACACTCAGCATCGCCCTCGACGACCTGCTCCCGCCGGAACGCGTGGTGGCCGTCGACTCGGGTAACTTCATGGGCTACCCGTCGATGTTCCTGTCCGTTCCCGATCACCGAGGGTTCTGTTTCACGCAGGCCTTCCAGTCGATCGGTCTCGGACTCGCCACCGCGCTCGGCGCCGCCCTGGCCCACCCCGGCCGGACCCCGGTCGCGGCGTGCGGCGACGGCGGTTTCCTGATGGGCATGGCCGAACTCGACACCATCCGCCGGCTCGGTCTCGGCATGCTGATCGTGATCTACAACGACGAGGCGTACGGCGCTGAAGTGCACCATTTCGGGCCGGGCGGCGATCCGCTGGACACGGTCGTCTTCCCGGAGACCGACCTGGCGGCGATCGCTCGCGGTCACGGGTGCGAGGCCGTGACGGTGAGGTCGGTGGATGATCTGGGTCCGGTGCGGGGGTGGCTGGCCGGTCCGCGCGAGGTCCCCATGGTGATCGACGCAAAGGTGACCCGGGACCGCCCGTCGTGGTGGCTGGAGGAGGCGTTCCAGGGCCACTGACGGGGTGAGATCGTCGCGGGTCCGAGCGCGCCCGAATCCGAGCCGTAGCGGACGCAGGTTTCCGGCCGGCCCGACCTGCGCCAGCTACGGCGGGGCGGTCCGAGCCGTAGTCCGTGCCGGCTTCCGGGCCGTTTGAGCTGCGTGGGCTACGGCTCGCGTGCGCTCCGCGCTCCCGGGGCGCCCCAACGCCGTGCCTCCCGCGCCGCCCGTGCCTCCCGTGCCGCCCGTGCCGCCCGCGCCGCCCGTGCCTCCCGTGCCTCCCGCGCCGCCCGTGCTTCCCGCGCCGCCCGTGCCGCCCGCGCCGCCCCGCCGTGCTCTCGCCGCGCCGCTCTGCCTCCGCGCCTCCCCCGCCGGGTGGCGGGGGTGGTGGGGCCGGGTGGCGGGGTTGTGGTGGAGGGGCGGAGGGTGTTCGCTGACCGCCGCCCGACGGACCTTGGGGGCATGATCTTGAACGGCGGCGACGAGGAGGCGTTCCGGGACTTCGTGTCGAGCCGGATGGACGGGTGGCGGCGCGCCGCCTACGCCTTCTGCGGCAACTGGCACACCGCCGAGGACCTGGTCTCGATCACGCTGACGAAGGTCCTGAGGCACTGGGCGACCGTCGCGGCCACCGGCAATCCGGACTCCTACGTGCGGCGGATCCTGATCCGGACCGCCATCGACGAGCACCGCCGCACCTGGCGGGAGAGCCCGATGGGGATCCTGCCGGAGCAGCCCAGCGAGAGTCGCGGGCCGCAGGCCGTCGTCGACCGGCAGGCGATGGTCGGCATGCTGCGGACGCTGTCGCCGGCGAAACGGGAGGTCGTGGTGCTGCGTTACGTCTATGACCTCTCGGTCGAGGAGACCGCGGCCCGGCTCGGATGTTCGTCCGGAACCGTAAAGAGTCAGACCGCTCGGGCCCTGGCGGCGCTGCGGGTACACCTGAAATAAATTCAGGCATGCGTGGAGCGGGGCGGGAGCGGCAGAACATCATCTACCGGGCCGGTGTGCTGGGTCGGCGGCCGGCGGTGCCGACCGATTTCGCGGAGCTGGAGCGGCGGGCGCGCAAGGCGAGCAGCGCGGCCGGCTGGGCCTATGTCGCCGGTGGCGCGGGGGAGGGGCGCACGATGCGCAACAACCGCGCCGCGTTCGACAGGTGGGCGATCGTGCCGCGGATGCTGCGTGACGTGGCGGACCGGGACATGTCCCGTGAGCTGCTCGGCACCCGTCTGCCGGCGCCGCTGCTGCTCGCCCCGATCGGCGCCGGTCAGCTGATCGCCGCGGACGCCGACCTGCACACGGCACGGGCCGCCGCCGCGGCCGGTGTGCCCTACATCTTCACCAATCAGGGTGGCACGCCGATGGAGGAGACGGCGGCCGCGATGGGTGCGGCGCCGCGGTGGGTTCAGCTTTACTGGAGTACGGACGAAGCGCTGGTCGACAGCCTGATCGCCCGCGCCGAGGCGGTGCAGGCGGGCGCTCTCGTGATCACGCTGGACACCACGGTGCTCGGCTGGCGGCCGCAGGACCTGAATCTCGGATCCCTGCCGTTCGCGAAGGGGCTGGGGATCGCCCAGTACACCTCCGACCCGCGATTCCACGATCTCGTGACCAGCCGCGCACGGGAAGGGACGAACAAAAGCGTGGAGATCACGCTGGGCGCCATCCGCTCCCTGATCGAGATCACCCGCAATCACCCCGGGAAGTTCCTCGCCAACCTGCGCAGCCCGCGCCCTCGCGCCTCCGTCGAGACTTTCCTCGACATCTACTCCAACCCCCGCCTGAGCTGGGATCACATCGCCACCTTGCGGACCCGTACCCGATTGCCGATTGTTTTGAAGGGCATCCTGCACCCCGACGACGCCCGGCGCGCCGTCGACGAGGGCGTCGACGCGATCGTGGTGTCCAACCACGGCGGCCGCCAGGTGGACAACGCCATAGCCTCGCTCGACGCCCTGGTGCGTGTCCGCGACGCGGTCGGCCCGGAGCCGACGATCCTGATGGACAGCGGCATCCGTACCGGCGCTGATGTGTTCGTGGCGCTCGCGCTCGGCGCCGACGCGGTGCTGCTCGGCCGGCCGTACATGTACGGGCTCGCGATCGCCGGTCAGCGCGGCGTCGAGGAGGTGATCGCGAACGTGATCGCCGAGCTGGACCTCACGATGGCGCTCTCCGGCGTGCAGAACCTCTCCGAGATCACCCGGGATGTGCTCGTGCCGCAGGGCACACTGAGCGCATGACCAATCACGTGTACCGGCTCAGTGAAGTCGTGGGCAGCAGCCCGGACAGTGTCGAGGACGCCATCCGCACCGCCATCGCGAAGGCGTCGCGGACCGTGCGCAACATCGAGTGGTTCGAGACCAAGGAGATCCGCGGGCAGGTGGTGGACGGCGACGTCGCCCACTTCCAGGTGCGGCTGAAGATCGGTTTCCGGGTCGAGGACTGAGTCCTACTGCCCGACGCGGTCGCCGTGCGGGCCGAACAGGTGCAGGATCTCGGCGGGCTTGTCGTCGGCCGGTCCGAACCAGTGCGGCTCGCTCGCGTCGAAATCGGCGACGTCGCCCGGCCGTAACAGCCGTTCCGTGTCGCCGAGCAGCAGGCGGACCGTCCCGGCCAGCACATAGAACCAGGCATGACCGGCATGGCTCACGCGCACCGGCTGGTCCGGCGACGGCCCGAGGATCTGCTTGAAAACCTGCAACCTTCCCGGGTACGTCGTGAGCGGCACCACCACGGCGTTCAACCGTGTCCGGGTGTCCGCCCGGTGCGGCGTCAGATGCGCGCGGGGGTCCCCGGTCGGCGGGGCGCCGATCAGGTGATCGAGGGCCAGCCGGTAGACCCGGGCCAGGGGGATCAGCAGGTCCAGCGTGGGCCGCCGCTTGCCGGACTCGAGCCGGGACAGCACGCTGACCGACAGCCCGGTCGCCTCGGCGAGGTCGGTCAGCAGCAGGCCGCGGTCCTGACGGATCCGGCGCAGCCGCGGTCCGATGCCGTCGAGCAGCTCTTCCACGTCATCGTCCACCCGACCAGTTTGCGGTTTCCGCAAGTTCGCTGGTCGGGTGGGGTTGACGACCGTGACGATCGTCAACCATGAAGGAGACACGTCCCTGGCTGGTGCTGGCGATCTGCTGCACGAGCATCTTCCTGGTCGGCATGGACACGACCGTGGTCAACATCGCGCTCCCGTCGATCGGGGCGGATCTGGGCCTCGACACCGCCCGGCTGCAGTGGGTCGTCGACGCGTACACATTGGTCCTCGCCAGCCTTTTGATCACCTCGGGTGCGCTGGCCGACAGGCTCGGCCGGCGCCGGGTCTTCCGGATCGGTCTGGTGCTGTTCGCGATCGGCTCGGCCGCCTGCGCCCTCGCGCCGAGCGCCGGGACGCTGGTGGCGGCCCGGGTGATCCAGGGCGTCGGCGGCTCGATGCTCAGCCCGGTCGCGCTCGCCATCGTGGTCAGCGCGATCACCGACGCGCGGCAGCGGGCGCAGGCGATCGGCGTGTGGGCGGCGGTGTTCGGGCTGAGCATGGCGGCCGGGCCGGTGCTCGGCGGGCTGCTGACCGGAGGGCTGGGCTGGCGCACGGTGTTCTGGGCGAACCTGCCGATCATCGCGGTGGTGCTGGTCCTGACCGTCTTCTACGTGCCCGAGTCCCGGTCGCCGCAGGCGCGCTCACTGGACGTTCCCGGACAGTTGCTGCTGATCGCGATGGTCGGCGGGACGGTCGCGGCGCTCATCGAGGGGCCGCTGTTCTGGTGGGTCGCCGGCATCGCCACCGTGCTGTTCCTCCGGGTCGAGTTGTCGCGGGCCGAGCCGCTGATGGACCTGGCGCTGTTCCGGCGGCCGGCGTTCGTGGCGGCGGTCGGCAGCGCGGTGCTGATGTTCCTGGCGCTGAGTGTGACGCTGCTGCTGGGAAGCCTCTATCTGCAGCTCGCGCGGGGGATGAGCCCACTCGTGGCGGGGCTGACCACGTTGCCGATGGCGGTGGCGGCGACGGTTCTCGCCCCGTACTCGGGGCATCTGACCGGTCGGATCGGACCGCGCCTGCCGCTGCGGCTCGCCGGGATCTTCACGTTCGCCGGTGGAGTGATCCTGATCGGACTCGGCGACCGGACGGGTGTGCCGGTGCTGCTGCTCGCCTATCTGCTGCTCGGTGTGGGAATCGGGTTCGCGAACGCGCCGATCACGAACACCGCGGTCAGCGGCCTGCCGCCGTCGCGCTCCGGCGTGGCCGGCGGGATCGCCTCCACATCGAGGCAGGTGGGGACGGCGCTCGGGGTGGCGCTGGCGGGCGTGGTGATCGGCCACGTGGCGCCGTCCGGGGTGGCTCTCGGTGACGTCGCGCCGGACGTGCTGGCCGCGGCGACCCGGCCGGGCTGGGTCCTGGTCGCCGGATGTGGCCTGGTGGTGGCTTTGGCCGCCAGGCTGGCTCCGGTCGCGGAGCGGGCTCCGGTCGCGGCCGCTCCGGCGTCGGCACCGGCGGCGGAGTCGCGCCCCAGCCGGTGACGAATCGGTCGCTGGGGCAACGGTCCACGGCAGCGGGCTCGCGGAGATTCGTCGTTCAGCAGCGGTCGTTTGCTGCCGATCGGGTAAACGTGAACCGCGCGCAGATCACCGATCAGCTCGCTGCCCGCGGGTGGAGTAGCCGTGAGCGAACCACCAGCGGGCAGCGCCCGGTGATCGCGGCCCTGATCGAGGCCGGTTGGGCGACGCCGGGTTGCGGACTGGCCTGGAAGCAGCCGAACGCCGCCGGCCGGGGCCGGCTGAGCCAGCGACAGGGGAAGCAGCTGGAGACATCACGGACCCGGCTGGTCACCTGTCCGGCGCCGCATGCCGCATCGGGTCGCTGAGAGATCGTCTCGTGATGGTTGACACGGTGAGCGAGGCCGACTCGGCGGGGCCGATAGGGCTGTTACGCGACAAGAGGATGCGCCGGCATCTGCTGATAAGCGCCAGTGTCCTTGTTGCCGCGCTGGCGACGTTCCTGCCTCTCTGGTCGCTGACCAGCAGTAACTTCGACGAGGTCGAACATCGTGACGCCGTCCGGCAGGCGGCAGGGTTGCAGGCGGCGTTGAACGCCCAGGCGCAACGGCTGATCGACTTCGGGATCACCAACTCGGTGTGGACCGGCGCGGTCGACGTGATCCGTACCGGCGACTCCGACATGGCGCTGACGAACTTCCCGCCCCACCTGATCGGCGGCGCCTACCATTTCGCCGGACTGATCGCGGTGAACCGGGCCGGGCGGATCCGCGGCGGCGGCCTGGTCGTCGGCGGTGTTTATCAGCGCCTGCCCGGTCAGTTCCCCGAGGCGCCGATCCTGCAACTCATGTGGCAACCCGACGCCGCCGCGGGGACACCGGCGTGCGGTCTGGTCACCGTCGCCCGGGAACCGCACCTGTACTGCGGATTCCCCGCCTACCACACCCACGGCAAAGGCAACAGCAACGGCGGCTTGATCATGCTGAAACCGGTCGACGCCGCCCTGCTCGCCACACTGTCCGAGGCAGCCGACGCCCAGGTGTATCTGAGCACGGACCCCGGAAGGGCCCAGGTAACGCACGGGGAACTTCCCACTCTGCTCGGCCCGATGACGGTCAACACCGACCTTTCCGGACACGCCATGACCGCCCACGCCGTCGTCACCGGCGTCGACGGGCAGATCGTCAGGCTGCACGCCGTCCGGGACCGGCCCATGCGCGAGATGGCCTCCACCACCTTGAGCATGATGTTGCTGGCCGCTGCGGGATTCACCATCGTCATCGTCGTGTTGATGATCGTGTTGGTGCGCAGCAGTGTCCAGGTACAGATCGGCCCACTGCGGCACACCACCGAGAGGATCATGAACTCCGGTGACCTGAGCTTGCGTGTGCCGGCCCTCGGCCGGGGCCACATCGCCGGGCTCGGCAGAACCATCAACGCGATGTTGGGCGCCCTGCAACAACAGGAGCAGCAGATCGTCCAAGCCCATAAACGGGAGGAGCAGCAGCTGAACAACCGCCGGCTGGAAGGTCTCGGCCAACTCGCCGGTGGCGTCGCCCACGACTTCAACAACATCCTGGCGGTGATCAGCAACTACGCAGAAATGATCTCCGAGACCCTCGACTCGCCAGTACCGGATCCGCAGGACCTGGCCGACGCACGTAAAGACATCGGCCAGATCAGCCGCGCCGCCGAGCGCGCCGCCCGGCTGACCAAACAACTACTCGCCTTCGGCCGCCGCGACATCACCCAGGTGGAGGTCCTCGACCTCAACCACGTCATCGGCGACATCGAACCCATGCTGCACCGCACCATCGGCGAGCACATCCACCTGGTCACGAGCCTGGACCCACAGCTGTGGCACACTCAAGCCGACGTCGGCCAGCTCGAGCAGATTCTGCTCAACCTCGTGGCCAACGCCCGTGACGCGATGCCTGGCGGTGGCACGCTGTCCATCGAGACCAGCAACGCCGAGCTCGGCGAATACGACGTCCGCGACGGCTCGCCCCTGCAGGCCGGACGTTACGTCCGGGTACGCGTCAGCGACACCGGCAGCGGCATGCCACCCGAAGTCATCGAACGCGCCTTCGAACCCTTTTACACCACCAAACCGAAAGGCTCCGGCACCGGCCTCGGACTCGCCACCGTGCACGGCATCGTCGCCGCAGCCGGCGGCGACGTGAACCTCTCCTCCGACAGCGGCATCGGCACCACCGTCACCGTCACCCTGCCCGCCGTCGACACGCCGGCGGACACCCTCACACCCGACACCGGCAAACCCGTCGAACCGGTCACCGGTCGCCCGCCGCACGAGACCATCCTGATGGTCGAAGACGAGGGCGACCTGCGAGTCATCACCGGCCGCATCCTCACCCGCGCCGGCTACCACGTGCTCACCGCCCGCGGCGGCGAACAAGCCCTCCACCTTGCCCAAACCCACCCAGGCCCCATCGACCTGCTGCTCACTGACGTGATCATGCCGGAGATGACCGGCAACCAGGTAGCCGCCCGCGTCGAAGCGCTCCGGCCCGGCATCCCGGTGCTCTACATGTCCGGCTACGCCGAACCCGTCCTGGCCGAGAACGGCACACTTCCCGAAGGTGTCACCATCATCGAGAAACCCTTCACCAGCAAGGAACTACTCGACCACATCAGCACCCGCCTCCACCGAGCCGACAGGCTGCCGGGGCCCGCAAACGGCTCCTTCGTCAACCAGTGAAGGCGCTGTCGACGGGCGAGGCCCGGTGGACGACGAGCGGCTGCGGTGGCGGCGGACGGCGTTGCGGTAGTGCAGGTGCCAGCCGCCGGACACGACTGGCGCGTTCACCGCGTCCTGGCTGCTGCTGGCCGGGCTGGCCGGAGCGGCGTTGGCCGGCTCGGCGGGAAAGCCGCCGGGGTCATGATTCCGGAAACGTCCGCGTGATCAGCGCCGCCCTACCTATGGTGGTGCGGTGCTGACCCGTGCTGTCCTCGTCCCGTTCCTGGCGGCCGCCCTGCTCGGCGGATCGGCGACCGCCGCGGTGGCCGTTCCCGCGCCGCCGCCGCTGCTGCAGGGCTGGCTGGTCACCGAGCGCAACCCGGCTCGCTGCCTGACCGGCGGGCCGATCGGCACGGTCCTGTTCACGTCCCCGTGCAAGGCCGGTGATCAGGCGCAGGACTTCTTCCAGACCAGTGAGGGCCGGTTCACCGCGAACGGGAACTGCGTGCAGCCGGTCGGCTCGCGGCTGCGGGTGACGGCCTGCACGTTCACCGGCGACCAGGACTGGTGGTTCACCGGCACGCTGCGGGCCGGGCGGAACGGCAGATGCGTCACCGAGGTCGCCATCGACCGGGGCGGGGTGGGTACGGTCCGGCTCCGCGAGTGCAGCGAGAAGCCGAACCGGAAGTGGCGCAACCACACCCCGTGGTGACGGTCGTCAGGCGCGTCCGCTGATCAGGAACTGCATCTGCACCTCGTGACCGGGCGATACCCCGTACCTCTGATCGAGGTCGTAGATGGTGGTCAGCGGGGTGACCTTGATGTCCTTCAGGCCACCGGCGGCGAGAACCAGGGCGGTCTCGTCGATCGACTTGGCGGTGGCGAGCGGCAGCAGCGACCGCACCTCCTCGTCGTAGAACGCGGTGACGCCCGGCTGGGTCTGTTCGTCGAGACCGTCCGGGAACCAGGTGCTGTCGACCATGGCGACCAGGCCGCCGGGACGCAGCAGGCGGATCCAGTTCGCGACGGCGGTGCCGGGCTCGCGCAGCGTCCACGTCACGTAGCGGCCGACGACGGCGTCGAAGCCGGCGTCCGGGAAGTCCGGCGCGACGGCGTCGCCGAGCCGGAAATCGGGCGCGTTCGTCACCTCGGCGGCGTGGCGGCGGGCCTGCTCCAGCATCCCCTCGGACAGATCGATTCCGGTCACCCGGTGGCCGAGGCCGGCCACCGACATGGCCACGTGCCCGCTGCCGGTGCCGATGTCGAGCACGTCCAGCGGCGCGGGCGGCAGGGCCTGCTTCCAGATCTCCGCCCAGGCCGCCCGGTCGTCGTCGAGCCGTTCCGCCCGCTGCTGGTAGGCGTCGTAGGCGGGCGCCCGTCCGGTCCAGTAGGCGTTGATGCGGTCCTGCGCGGTCATGCGGAGATCTCCTCGTGCTCGTGCTCGTGCTCGTTTTCGTGCAGCGGGTGGAACAGCAGGTGCAGCGAACCCTCGATCTCCAGCCGCCGGATGCCGATGCCGTAGACCGGTTCGAGGATCTCCGGCCGCAGCACGTCGCTCACCTCGCCGGCCGCGACCACCGCGCCCTGGCCGAGCAGCACCAGGTCGTCGCAGTACCGGGCGGCCAGGTTCAGGTCGTGCAGCACCACCACCGCACAGGTGCCGAGGCCGCGGACCAGGCGCAGGATCTCGTGCTGATAGCGGATGTCCAGGTGGTTGGTGGGTTCGTCGAGGAGCAGGTGGGTGGCCTGCTGGGCGAGCGCCCGGGCGATCAGCACCCGCTGCCGCTCGCCGCCGGACAGTCCCGCGAACGAGCGGGCCGCCAGGTGGGTTGCACCGACCCGATCCAGGCAGCGGGCGGCCACCTCGTGATCGGTGGCGCCGGTGCGCTGGAACGTCGACAGGTGCGGGCCACGGCCGAGCAGCACCATCTCGGCGACGGTCAGCGCGGTCTCGCCGCCGGACTCCTGCACCACGACGGCCATCCGGCGGGCGGCCTCGCGCGGGTTCAGCGCGCCGAGCGCGTCGCCGTCGACGGTGACCGTGCCGGTCGGGCTGCGCAGCGCGCCGTGCAGCAGCCGCAGCAGGGTGGTCTTGCCGCTGCCGTTCGGGCCGATCAGGCCGAGCACCCGGCCGGGCCGGGCGGTCACGCCGACGCCGTCGATGACCGGGTTCGCGCCGTAGCGCCAGGAGACTCCGGCGGCTTCGATCATGAGAAGCGCTGCACGATCTTCTCGAGGCCGTCGACGGCGAGCGGGGACGGCGGCTCGGTGAAGTTGAACAGCTGCGGCATGACGTCGCCGTTCGCGACGGCCTTGAGCTTGTCGGCACCGGGCAGCCCGGTGACGGCCTGCTCGACGGCCTTGGGGTCGCCGTCGCTGTAGAGCAGGATCAGCACGTCGGGGTTGCGGCCGAGCAGCTCCTCGAGGGTCACCTCGAAGACGCGCTCCTTGCTGTCGCCGAACACGTTGGTGAACCCGGCCGCCTCCAGCTGCGGCTGCGCCATGCTCGTGGACCCGTAGGCGTAGGTCACGCCGCCGCCGACGGTCGGATAGAGGACCGCAGCCGTACGTACCGTGGACGGCTTTTGAATCTTGGCGAGACGCTCCCGGAGCTGGGTGATCGCGGCGGTGGCCTCAGTCTCGCGGTCGAAGACCGTGCCGTAGGACTCCATCTGCCGGTAGACGCTGTCGAAGCTGGGGACCTCGGTGGCGCCGGGGCACATCGCCGGTTCCTCCAGCAGCGGGATGTCGACCGCGTCGAGGGTCTCCCGGGACAGGTTGTCGACCTGGCCGAGCACCAGGTCGGGCTGCTGGCTGATCACGACCTCTTTGGAGATCTGCAGGTGGCCGCTGGTGTCGGTCTTGTCGGTGAGCAGCGGGATCTTGTCGATCTCGGCCTGGGTGGCGCCGTCGTAGTAGTCCTTCGGGTACTGGCCGGCCCGGGCGGTGACCCGGTCCATGACGCCGAGCGAGTGCAGGTACGGCACGGCGGCGCTCTTGAGCATGACCACGCGCTCCGGGGCCTTGTCGAAGACCACCTCGGCCCCGCAGTTGGTCAGCTTCAGCGGGTACTGGCCGCCGGCGGGTTCGATGCTCGCCTCGGGGTCGACGCAGGCGGCGGTGAGGAGCAGGAGCATCGCCGCAGCAGTGATCATCCGCATGGGGGTGTGCCTTTCAGGAGGCGGTGGCGTACAGACGCCGGATCAACAGGAGCAGGAACGGGGTGCCGACCAGGGCGGTGATGATGCCGATCGGGATCTCCTGCGGGGCGAGCAGCACCCGGGCGATCACGTCCGCCCAGACCAGCAGGATCGCGCCGAGCAGGGCGGCCACCGGGACCACCCGCACGTGCGGGGCGCCGACGATCCGGCGAGCCAGATGGGGTACGACCAGACCGACGAACCCGATGCTCCCGGAGGCGGAGACCAGCACCCCGACGCAGAGCGACACCACCACGAGCAGTCGCAGGCGCAGCCGGTCCGGGGCGATGCCCAGCGTGTGGGCCGTCTCGTCGCCGACGGCCAGGGCGTCCAGGCTGCGGCCGATCACGGTGAGGTACCCGATGGTGCCGCCGATCACCACGGCGGCGACCGCGAGCAGCGCGTCCCAGCGGGCCAGGCCCAGCGAGCCGAGCAGCCAGAACATCACCGATCGGGCGCCTTCGGCACTCCCGGACGCGAAGATCAGGAAGCTGGTGGTGGCGTACAGGGCGTAGCCGACCGCGACGCCGGCGAGCAGCAGGCGGATCGAGGTGACCCGGCCGCCGCTGCGGGCGATCAGGAAGACGCCCAGGGAGGCGGCCATCGCGCCGAGGAAGGCGCTGGTGGAGAGCGCGTACTGGCCGAAGCCCGCGCCCGCTCCGAAGAGGATGGCCGCCGCGGCGCCGCTGGACGCGCCCGAGTTGATGCCGAGCAGGTAGGGGTCGGCGAGCACGTTGCGGACCATCGCCTGCAGGGCCACGCCGCAGACCGCCAGGCCCGCGCCGACCAGGATGCCGAGGATCACCCGGGGGAGCCGGACCTGCCAGACGATGGCTTCCTGCGGCGGGGTCCAGGTGACGTCGCCGATGCCGAGCAGCTGGTGGGCGATGATCCGGGCCACGGTGGCCGGGCTGATGCCGATCGCCCCCGTGCCGACGGCGACCAGCCCGGTCACGACGAGGGCCGCAGTGAGGACCGTCAGCCAGATCGTGGTCCGGCGTCGCTGCACGCCGACGCCGAGCACGTCGGTGGTCACGTTGTTCTTGCTCCCCGGTTGTTGCCAAATATTGGCAACAACCTAACAGCAAGATCTTCAGGGGGTCCAGCCCAGGGCCTCGTCCACTCTGCTCAGCACCGCGTCGTCGTCCTGGCCCACGCCGCGCAGCAGGTCGACGGCTGTCGTGCGGATCTGACCGACGATCATCGTGACCGGCAGCGGCGGCGCCTCGTCCAGAAGCTTCCCGGCGATACGTACCGCTTCCAGCGCGTCCGCGTCGGCCTGCCCGGCGTGCCGATCCGGGTCGTCGCGCCCGGTCAGGTCGGTGGCGAGGGACTCACCGGCCGACCGCACCGCCCCGGCCAGCGCACCGATCGCCCGATTCAGATCAGGCGGGGTCTCGCTGTGCAGACGGGTCAGCGTCACCGCGTTCCGGGCCAGCATCCACACGTTGCCGACCACGTGATCCAACTGGTGGGTGGTCTCCTCGACGTTGCGCACCTGACGCAGCCGGCGCCGCTTGCGCACCCGCAGCCGCAGCGTCTCGCCGGCCGCCAGAGCCGCCGCATGCAGCCTTTCCACACAGACATTCAATTGATGGGTACGGTCGAGAACCGCATCCGCCGCTTTTTCGTCGTGCCGGGTCAGCGCCTCGTTGAGGTCGTCCAGCAGGTCGGCGAGGTCCGCGTAGGTGCGCCGCGCCTCGGCGACCAGCGGAGCGAGTGGCTTGCGCGCCACCAGCAGCTGACTCGCCGCGATCGCCACCGCGCCGCCGATCAGCGCGTCGGCGAACCGGAACGGCACCAGCCGGCCCTGCGGAGCGGCGACCACCACCAGATAGATCGCCGAGATCGCGGAGTTCGTCACGAGGGTGCTGCTCGCCCCGGCCGCGATCATCGGACCGACGGTGAGCAGCAACACCACGAAGAGGCTGAGCACCCCCGATCCGAGCCCCAGCACCACCAGCTCGGCGACCAGCACGCCGGCGGCCACCCCGAAGACGATCTCGGTGGTCTGGCGGAGCTGCCGGCCCCGGGACTCGGCGAGCACGATGAGCGTGGCGGACGGCGCGAAGAGCGGGTCCGGGTGGCCGATCACGTGCGCGGCGAGAAGCCAGGCGACGGTCGCGGCCGTGGCGGCGACGCCCGCCGGCAGCAGTGCTTTGATCTTGAACACGGGAAATCGATCTACCCGAGGCCTCGAAGGGCCAACCATGGGTATGAGATGGCGCATGACAACTCTGCGTGCCGTGGTGCTGGTCTGCACCCTCAAACCGTCGCCCGCCGAATCCAGCGCCGAGCTGCTCGGTCGCGAGGTGCTCACCGCCCTGTCCGACCACGACGTCACCGGCGAGGTGATCCGGGTCGCCGACCACGATGTGAAGTTCGGGGTGTCCACGGACGAGGGTGACGGCGACGAATGGCCGGCCATCCGCGCGAAGATCCTCGACGCCCAGCTGCTGATCATCGCGACGCCGATCTGGATGGGTCAGCCCTCGAGCGTCTGCAAGATGGTCCTGGAACGCCTCGACGCGGAACTGTCCGAGGAACCGCCGACGATTCCGGGCAAGGTGGCGGCGGTCGCCGTGGTCGGCAACGAGGACGGGGCGCATCACGTCACCGCCGAGGTGCTGCAGGCGCTCAATGACGTCGGGTTCACGGTGGCGGGGAGCGCGTCGACGTACTGGGTGGGGGAGGCCATGGGCGGTCTCGACTACAAGGACGCCGGTCCGAAGGCGGACACCACGGGGGCCGCCACCACGACGCTGGCAGCCAACGCGGCGCACCTGGCGCATCTGCTCGCGCGTGAGCCGTACCCTGCTTCCTCGTGACCGATGGTCCGTCCGCTTTGTGCCTGCCGGAACTCGTGCGGCGTTCGTCGGACCAGCGCTGACCGCCAGCCGAGCGCATCGGGCTGGCGGTCAGTGCTGTCGCGGAGGCTCCCGACAGCACTCAGCGCCGGCTGGTCCGGCTGGGCGTGAGTGTCGCTGGTGAGGGGTGATCATGTTCGCGAGACGTTCGCTCCTTTCGGCGCACACGCAACGCCGGCGCCGCGGAGGCGAGGTCACACGCAACGCCTGCGTGGCGATTCATCAACGCCAGGGCCGGGATGGCGGCACACGAACCGCTTCGGTGCGACCTCATCGTGGCCGGCGCGAACGTCGGCGCGCCGCCGGCTGTGCGGCATCCTGCGAACGGGCTGAGCGAATCCCGCACCCCGCACCCCGCACCCCGCACCCCGCACCCCGCACCCCGCACCCCGCACCCCGCACCCCGCGACGAACAGCCGCAGCTCACCCTGATGATCAACTCGAGCTGAGTGGCATTGCGGCTGGTCCGGCTGGTTGTGAGTGTCGCTGGTAAGGGGCGCGAGCAGCACTGGGCGCCGGCTGGTCCGGCTGGTGCTCAGTGCTGTTCGCGCTGCGGGACTGGGCGGGGCCCGGCCCGGCCCCCGTCGCCGGCGGTCGCCGGGCGGCCCTGCGTTGCAGGTGGTCGCGTGGCTTCTCGGGGACTGGTCCGGTGCGGTTGGGGGCGGGGTTATGCGTACAGGATGTGTTCGGAGGTTCGGGAGGCCAGGGCCATGATGGTGATCATCGGGTTGGTGCCGGACGGGGTGGGGAAGGCTGAGGCGTCGCCGATCCAGACGCCGGGGGTGTCGTGGAGTTCGCCTCGCGGGGTGGCGACGCTGGTGGCGGGGTCGGCGCCCATGCGGCAGCTGCCCATCTGGTGTGCGGCGAAGAGGGTGGCGCCGCCGGCCCGGAGCGGGACCGAGGACGCGCGCGCGATGTAGGCCTCGAGGTCCTCGCCCCGCTGCCACGCGGAGAGGCCGTGCGCGAACAGCTGGATGCGGCGGGCGCCGGCGGCGTGGTGGAGGCGGATCTCGGCTTCGATGGCGCGGCGGGTGTTGCGGACGTCGAGGTCGTCGGTGAGGTCGTAGAACGCGACGGTGTTGCCGGACTCGTCGAGGGTGACGCGGCCGTGGCCGTGGTCGCGGATCAGTCCGATGTAGGAGCCGTTGTTGCGGAACGTGGACATCGCCTGTTTGTGGTCCTCGGGCGAGGTGAACGGGATGGAGCCGGCGGCGAGGCCCGTCGTGTACTGGACGCTCTCCATGAGGAAGCCGTAACCGTCCTCGATGGTCGCGAACTCGTTGACCAGGCCGGCCTGCGGGGCGCCCCACCAGGCGCGCATGTCGGTTCCGTAGTCGCCCATGGTGACCGTGCACGGGTGCAGGCGCAGGTAGTCGCCGACGGCGGGGCCGCCGATGCCGGAGCGCAGGAGCACGCCGGGGGATTCCAGGGCGCCGGCGGCGAGGACGACGATCGGCGCGGTGACGGTGACGGTGTGTTTCCCGACCTGTCCGACGGCGCCGGCGGCCCGGCCGTCGCGCGTGAGGATCCGGTCGACCCGGCAGTTGTCGACGACCTGAGCGCCGTGCTCCAGCACCGCCTTCTCCAGGTACACCTTGAGCGTCGACTGCTTCGCCCCGGACCGGTCGCCGAAACCGAGATGCCCGGCGATCGCCGCGTCGTGCCGTTTCTCGTCCCAGTTGCGCTGCACGGTGGCGAACGACCAGCCCAGCTTGTCCGCGCCACGCTGCATCGCCTCGTGGACCTTGTTGAACTCCGAGCACCGATCGTTGACGGACATCTCCCGCCACACGGTGTCGAGGTGCCTGTCGAACTCGGAAGTCGCCACGTCGGTGAGGCCGTGTTCACTGGCCCACTGCTCGCGGACGTGGTCCTTGGTACGCAGGCAGTTCGTCCAGTTGATAACGGTCCCGCCGCCCACTCCGGCGCCCGCCATCAGCGTGATGTTGCCGTCGCCGGTCGGCGTGGGACCGCCGCGCCAGTACGAGCGCTGGTACGCCGGCAGCTCCAGCTGATCGAAGTCGGACTCGGTGCTGTAGCGGCCCGCCTCCAGGACGATCACCCGCTTGCCCGCTGCGGCGAGCCGCCCGGCGATCAGGCCGCCGCCCGCGCCGGAACCGATCACGACGGCGTCGGCGTCCAGTTCGAGGTCGCGGTCCGGGCGCAGCGGGGTGATCCTCCGGTCGTCGGCGGGCACGCGTGCGTCGACGGGTCCGGGGTAGCCGATCGTTGTCCAGAACGGGTTGTGCCCGTTCTCGTCGGTGATCCCGTAGGTGACGAGCAGGATCACCGTGGTCAGCGCGGCGATCCCGGCGGCCGCCTCCGGGGAGGCCTGGGTGACGCCGGCGAGGACCTGCTCGGGCGCCTGGTGGAAGCCGTTCGCGGCGAGCGCGTCGAAGAGGGCGGCGAGCCCGGCCTGCTGCTCGGGTGGCATGCCCGAGATCATCGCGAGGACCCCCTGGTCGGCGCCGACGTCGGTGGCGCGGCGGGCCCAGAAGCCGTCCGGGTCGTCGGGGCGGTCCAGGGACGGGACGATGGTGTCGCAGAGAAGCCGGAGTGTCTGAATCTGGTCAGGGGTCACGGAGCGGTCCTCCTACGTCGCGGTGGTCATCAATCTATGGCTTTCGCTCCATGATTCAGTCAGCCGTTCGTTCATTACGTGATTTCTCGTTAACTTTCCCGGTATGCAGTCGGGTAGTTCTGCATATTCTCCTGCGTGGTGCGCGGGCCGCGGAGCGGGTGGAATGGGGGAACACTCAACGAGAGGGAGCACATGAAGCCCACGATCGTCCTCGTCCACGGCGCCTTCGCCGAGTCCGCGAGCTGGAACGAGGTGATTGCGCAACTGCAGGCCGAGGGCTACCCGGTGATCGCCGCCCCGAACCCGCTGCGCAGCGTCTCCGGCGACGCGGCCGTCGTGTCCGCGCTGCTCGCCACGATCGACGGCCCGGTCGTGCTGGCCGGTCACTCGTACGGTGGTCAGGTCATCTCCAACGCCGCCGTCGGGCACGACAACGTCAAGGCGCTGGTCTTCGTCGCGGCGTTCGCGCCGGAGGCGGGGGAGAGCATCGGGTTCCTGTCCGGCAAGTTCCCGGGCAGCACGCTCGGCGAGACGCTGCGCGAGGTGCCCCTCGCCGACGGCAGCGTCGACCTGTTCATCCGGCCGGAGAAGTTCCACCAGCAGTTCATCGGTGACGTCTCCGCCGAGGTGGCCGCCCTGGCCGCCGCCACGCAGCGCCCGCTGAACACCACGGCGCTCAACGAGGGCTCCGGCGAGCCGGCGTGGAAGAACGTCCCGTCCTGGTTCATCTACCCGGAGCTGGACCTCAACATCCCGCTCGCGGCGCACCGCTTCATGGCGGAGCGGGCCGGCGCGCGGACCACGGTGGAGCTGCCGGGCGCCTCGCACGCGATCCCGGCGTCCGAGCCGGCGGCGGTCGCCGAGACCATCCTGCGGGCGGCGCGCTCGGTGGCGTAACGCGTGACGTAGCGATCTTGGCGATTTCGGGCAGAACGGGGGTGCCGAAATCGCCAAGATCGGCGCAACCCCCGGCTTTCGTCCGGAACGACGAAAGTGTGGACACGTCCATCGAAAGTCATTAACGTCTCTGTCACCAAGCGGAACCCTCCCTCGGTCCCGCTTCCCCGGCCAGGGTCGGTGAGTAGGCGCAGGTCCCGCACCTGGCATCCGTCCAAGAAGTGGACCTGCCATGCGCCTTTTACCGATCGTCGCAGCGTTGCTCCTCATCCCGTCGCCCGCGCTCGCCCACCCGGTCGATCCGGCCGACTTCCAGCAGGTCACGCTCGCCAAAGGTGTCGCCGAAGTCGGTGAGCCGATGGCCATCGCGGTCCTGCCCGACCGGTCCGTGCTGCACACCGCCCGCAACGGGACGCTGCGGCGCACCGACGCCGCCGGCACCACCACGGTGATCGGCACGCTGCCGGTTTACACCCATGACGAGGAAGGTCTGCAGGGCGTCGGGGTCGACCCCGGCTTCGCGACCAACCGCCAGATCTACCTGTACTACGCGCCGCCGCTCTCCACACCGGCCGGTGACGCGCCTGCCACGGGAACGGATTTCTCCGCCTGGAACGGGGTCAACCGGCTGTCCCGGTTCACCCTCAACGCGGACTACACGCTGAACACCGCCGGCGCGGTCACCGTGCTCGACGTGCCGGCCACCCGGGGCATCTGCTGCCACGTCGGCGGGGACATCGACTTCGACGCGGCCGGCAACCTCTATCTCTCCACCGGCGACGACAGCAACCCGTTCGACTCGGCCGGGTACTCGCCGCTGGACGAGCGCACCAACCGCAACCCCGCCTACGACGCGCAGCGGACCGCCGGCAACACGAACGACCTGCGCGGCAAGGTGCTGCGGATCAAGGTCAACGCGAACGGGACGTACTCCATCCCGAGCGGCAACCTCTTCCCATCCGGTACGGCCGGAACCCGTCCCGAGATCTACGCGATGGGTTTCCGCAACCCGTTCCGGATGAGCGTCGACAAGGCCACAGGCATCGTCTACCTCGGTGACTACGGGCCGGACGCCGGCTCCACCGATCCGAACCGCGGTCCGAGCGGGCAGGTCGAGTTCAACCGGATCACCAGTCCCGGCAACTACGGGTGGCCGTACTGCACCGGCACGAACACCACCACCGAGACGTACAACGAGTGGAACTTCAGCACCGGCACGACCGGCCCGAAGTACGCCTGCGCGGGCGGGGCGGCGAACAACTCGTTCCGCAACACCGGGCAGGCCACACTGCCACCGGCCCGGCCCGCCTGGATCCGGTACGCGGGGGACGCCGGAAGCCCGCCCGCGTTCGGCACCGGCTCGGAGTCGCCGATGGGCGGCCCGGTCTACCGCTACGACGCCGCCAGCACCTCGGCCACGAAGTTCCCGCAGTCGCTCGACGGTCACTTCTTCGCCGGTGAGCTGGGCCGGGGCTGGATCAAGCCGATCCACGTCGGCGCGGACGGCGCGGTCGGGGAGATCTCGGACTTCGGTTGGGGCGGCAAGCAGGTGATGGACATGGCGTTCGGGCCGGAGGGCTCGCTCTACGTCCTGGACTACGGCACCGGCTATTTCAACGGGGACGCGAACTCGGCGCTCTACCGGTACGACTACGTCGCCGGCGGCAACCGGGCGCCGACGGCCGTCGCGGCGGGCACGCCGACGTCCGGCCAGGCGCCGCTCACCGTGACGTTCTCGTCCGCCGGGTCGTCGGACCCGGAGGGCGGCGCCCTGACCTACTCCTGGGCCTTCGGCGACGGCACGACATCGACAGCCGCCAACCCCACCAAGACCTACGCGTCGAACGGCACCTACAACGTGACCCTCACGGTGACCGACCCGCAGGGCGCCACCGGCACGGCGAGCGTGCAGATCGGGGTCGGCAACACGGCGCCCGCGGTCAGCATCGGCACCCCCGGCAACGGGCAGCTCTTCTCCTACGGCGACACGGTCCCGTTCACGTTCACCCCGTCCGACCCCGAGGACGGCGCGATCGACTGCGGGCGGGCGAAGATGACCTACGTGCTCGGCCACGACAGCCACGGCCACCAGATCACCTCGGCGACCGGCTGCACCGGCGTGATCACGATCCCGGTCGACGGCGAGCACGACGCGGCGGCCAACATCTTCGCGGTGTTCGACGCCGAGTACACCGACGCGGCCGGGCTCACCACGCACAAGCAGCACATCCTGCAGCCCCGGCACCGGCAGGCCGAGCACTACAAGACGTCGTCCGGGATCAACACGTTCACCAAGACCCCGGCCGAGGGCGGGAAGACGGTCGGCGACATCACCAACGGGGACTGGATCGCGTTCGAGCCGTACCAGCTGGGCAACGTCACCTCGTTCACCGCGCGGGTGTCGTCCGCCGGCGTCGGCGGGACGCTCCAGGTCCGGGCCGGATCATCGACGGGTACGGTCCTCGGCTCGGCCACCGTGCCGGTGACCGGCGCCTGGGACTCGTTCACGAACGTCACCGGCACGATCACCGGCGCGCCGCTCGGCACCACCACGCTGTACCTGACGTTTGCCGGGGCGGCCGGGGCGCTCTTCGACCTGGACTCGTTCACGTTCAGCACGCAGAGCTCGGGGCCGGTCAAGGGCCTGGCGGGCAAGTGCCTGGACATCGCCGGGGCGGCCTCCGCCGACGGTACGAAGGTGCAGCTCTACACGTGCAACAGCACCGCCGCGCAGCACTGGGCGCGCACCGGCCAGACCTTCCGCGCCCTGGGCAAGTGCCTCGACGTGGCGGGTGGCGCCACCCCGAACGGCACCAAGGTCCAGCTCTACACCTGCAACGGCTCGGCGGCGCAGAACTGGACGCCGCAGGCCGACGGCACGATCCGCAACCCGCAGTCCGGACGCTGTCTCGACGTCAGCCAGAACAGCTCCGCGGACGGTCAGCAGATCCACATCTGGGACTGTCACACCGGGGCCAACCAGAAATGGGTGCTGTCATGAGAAGGGCTCTACTGATTTTCGCCATGGTCGCCGCTTCACTCGGCGTCCCCGCTGCCGCGCACGCCGACACCCCCTATGACGTGCTGGTCTTCTCTCGCACCGCCGGGTTCCGGCACGACTCGATCGCGGCCGGCGTGCAGGCCGTCCGCGAGCTCGGCGCCGCGAACGGCTTCACCGTGACCGCCACCGAGGACCCGGCCGTGTTCACCACGGCCGGGCTGGCCGGGTACGAAGCCGCGATCTTCCTGAACACCACCGGCGACGTGCTCAACGCCGCCCAGCAGACCGCGTTCGAGACCTGGATCCGCTCCGGGCGCGGCTTCGTCGGGGTGCACGCCGCCGCCGACACCGAGTACGACTGGCCGTTCTACGGCGAGCTGGTCGGCGCCTGGTTCGCCTCCCACCCGGCGATCCAGCCCGCCACCGTGAAGGTCGAGGACCGGGCGCATCCGGCGACCGCGCATCTGCCGCAGACCTGGAACCGCACCGACGAGTGGTACGACTACCGCACCAACGCCCGTGCCGGCGCGCACATCCTCGCGACGCTGGACGAGACGTCGTACTCCGGCGGCACGATGGGCGCCGACCACCCGCACGCGTGGTGCAAGCCGTACCAGGGTGGCCGGTCCTTCTACACCGGTGGCGGGCACACCGCATCGTCGTACGGTGAAAGCTCTTTCCGTTCGCATCTTCTCGGTGGCATCCGCTATGCCGCCGGCCAGGCGAAAGCGGACTGCCGGCCGGAGACCGGGTACACGCCGCTCTACAACGGATCGACCACCGGCTGGTCACAGGCCGGGCCGGGATCCTTCACCAGCGCCGACGCGACGCTGACCTCCACCGGGGGCATGGGCCTTTTCTGGTACGGGGCCAAGCAGTTCACCAGCTACTCGCTGAAACTGGACTGGCGGCTCGCCGGGGACGACAACACCGGCGTCTTCATCGGTTTCCCGCCCTCGAGCGACCCGTGGTCGGCGGTGGACAACGGTTACGAGGTGCAGATCGACGCCACCGATGCGGCGGATCGCACCACCGGCGCGGTCTACGGGTTCAAGTCGGCCGATCTCGCGGCCCGGGACGCCGCGCTGAACCCGCCCGGCGCGTGGAACACCTATGAGCTGCTGGTCGAGGGGGAGCGGCTGCGGGTGTACCTGAACGGTGCCCTGATCAACGACTTCACCAACACCGATCCGGTACGGTCGCTGGCCGGCCACATCGGCATCCAGAACCACGGTGACGGGGATGAGGCGTCGTTCCGCAACATCCGGATCAAGGAGCTCGGCGGTCCGGCCGCCGCCGGTCCGATCCGCGGCCTGGCCGGAAAGTGCCTGGATGTGGCGGGTGCGGCCACCGCCGACGGTACGAAGGTGCAGCTCTACACGTGCAACGGGACCGCCGCCCAGAACTGGGCCCGCTCCGGCGCCACGTTCCGGGCGCTGGGCAAGTGCCTCGACGTGGCGGGTGGCGGCACCGCCAACGGGACGAAGGCGCAGCTCTGGACGTGCAACGGCTCCGGCGCGCAGAACTGGGCCCCGCAGGCCGACGGCAGCATCCGCAACCCGCAGTCGGGGCGCTGCCTGGACGTCAGCCAGAACAGCTCCGCCGACGGCCAGCAGATCCACATCTGGGACTGCCACGGCGGCGCCAACCAGAAGTGGGCGCTGCCGGCCTGACCGGCAGGTGCTGCCGGCCTCGCTAGCGCAGCTCGCTGAGCAGGGCCTCGACGCGAGTCCTGATCTGGTCGCGGATCGGGCGGACGGCGTCGAGGCCCTTGCCGGCCGGGTCGTCGAGCTTCCAGTCCTCGTACCGCTTGCCGGGGAAGACCGGGCAGGCGTCGCCGCAGCCCATCGTGACGATGACGTCGGACTCCTGCGCGGCGTCCCAGGTCAGCTTGGTCGGGGACTGGTCGGTGATGTCGATGCCGACCTCCTGCATCGCCGCGACCGCGGCCGGGTTGATCGTCTCGGCGGGTGCGGAGCCGGCGGAGCGGACCTCGACGTCGTCGCCGGCGAGGTGGCGCAGCCAGCCGGCGGCCATCTGGGAGCGGCCGGCGTTGTGCACGCAGACGAACAGGACGGTGGGCTTGGTCTCGCTCATGACGGTTCCTCGCGGTGGTGGGGTGGGGCGGGTCAGCGGGCGGTCGCGGGGTGCTCGACGACGATGTCGTCCGCGGCCTCGCCGGCGTCGGGGTAGAGCGCCAGCAGCAGGGCGACGCCGATGAGCAGGCCGACGACCTGGAAGGCGACGAAGCCGGGCACCGAGCCGGGGGCGATGCCGGCGAAGGTGTCGGTGAAGGCGCGGCCGATCGTCACGGCCGGGTTGGCGAAACTGGTGCTGCTGGTGAACCAGTACGCGGCGCCGATGTAGGCGCCGACCGCCGCCGGGGCGACGGCGGCCCGGCCGGACCGGCCGAGCGCGAAGATCAGCAGGAGCAGGCCAGCCGTGGCGACGACCTCACCGAGCCAGAGGTGACCCGCGGACCGGTCCCTGGCCGAGAAGGTGATTGGGGCCAGGTCGAACATCAGGTTGGCGAGGATCGAGCCGCCGATCGCGCCCAGCGTCTGTGCGACGGCGTACCCGGCCAGGTCGGCGCCGGTGATGCCGGTGCCGGTGCGGCGGCCGAGGAACCAGTCGGCGGCCGAGACGACCGGGTTGAAGTGGGCGCCGGAGATCGGCCCGAAGGTGAGGATCAGCGCGCCGAGCGCGAGCGCGGTGGCGATCGAGTTCTCCAGCAGTTGCAGGCCGACGTCGCCCGGCGAGAGCGTGGTGGCCATGATGCCGGAGCCGACGACGGCGGTGACCAGCAGCGCGGTACCGAGGAACTCGGCCAGCATCCGCCGCCCGAGTGTGGTGGTGGGCATGAGGGCGGCTTACCCCCGCGCCGGCTCGTCGACCGCGAGCAGCGTGGACAGCTGCCGCATCAGCTCCCGGCGGGGACGGTAATAGACCCAGCTGGCGCGGCGCTCACCGTCGATCAGGCCGGCCTCGCGGAGCACCTTCAGGTGGTGCGAGATGGTCGTGCCGGAGACGGTGAACGCGGGGGTGAGGTCGCAGACGCAGATCTCCCCGCCCTCGGCGGACGCGATCATCGACATCAGCTGCAACCGGATCGGGTCACCGAGCGCCTTGAACGCCTGCGCGAGCGTGGCGGAGGCCTCAGGCGGGATGCGCACGTCCGCCATCGGCGCGCAGCACGGCGCCCCGTCCGCGGCCGGTGACACGGTCGGTGGTTTCGACATGCGTCGAGGTTGACAGATATCGAATCCGCGTGCAAGTTTGGCTTCGATGGTTGTCGAATCCGCTTCTGTTTCCACGAGGAGTCACCAGCATGATGAGCAACGTTTCCGCAGGTGGATCGATGGATGACCGGCCGGTGGCCGTGATCGGCGCCGGGCCGGTGGGCCTGGCCGCCGCCGCGCACCTGCACGAACGGGGCCTCCCGTTCGTCGTCCTGGAGGCCGGCGACCGGGTCGGCGCGTCGGTGCGGCAGTGGGCGCACGTCAGCGTGTTCAGCCCGTGGCGCTACGACATCGACGCCGCCGCTCGCCGTCTGCTCGACGAGGCCGGCTGGGCCGCCCCCGACGACGAAGGCCTGCCCACCGGCGGTCAGCTCGCCGACGACTACCTCGAGCCACTGGCGAAACTGCCCGCCATCGCGCCGCACCTGCGCCTCGGCGCGCGCGTCACCGCGATCAGCCGCCTCGGCGCCGACCGGGTGCGCACCGCCGGTCGCGACGGCCTGCCCTTCGTCGTGCGGCTCGCCGACGGGACCGAGATCGCCGCGAGGGCGGTCATCGACGCGTCCGGCACCTGGCGCACCCCGAACCCGCTCGGCGTCAACGGCCTGCCCGCCCACGGCGAGCCCGAGGCCGCCGATCTGATCGACCACGCCCTGCCCGACGTGCTCGGCGACGCGCGGGAGGCCCACGCCGGGAAGCACACGGTCGTGGTGGGCTCCGGGCACTCGGCCGCGAACACGCTGCTCGACCTGGCCCGCCTCGCCGAGACCGAGCCCGGCACGCGGATCACCTGGGCGGTTCGCGGAGGGTCGGCGCAGCGGGCGTTCGGCGGCGAGGAGGCCGACGAGCTGCCCGCCCGGGGCGCGCTCGGCAGCGGGCTGCACGCCCTGGTCGACGCCGGCAAGCTCACCCTGGTCACCGGGTTCGGCGTGCACACCGTGCGGCGCGACGGCGACGGGGTCACCCTGATCGCGGCGGACGGGCGCACCCTCGCGGCCGACCGGGTGGTCTCCGCGACCGGATTCCGGCCCGATCACGGCATCACCGGTGAGCTGCGGCTGGACGTGGACCCGATTCTGGGTTGTACCCGTACCCTCGCGGATCTGATCGACCCGAACGAGCACTCCTGCGGCACGGTGAAGCCGCACGGTCACCGCGAGCTCAGCCAGCCGGAGCCGGGCTACTACGCGGTCGGGATGAAGTCCTACGGGCGGGCGCCGACGTTCCTGATGGCCACCGGTTACGAGCAGGTGCGCTCGATCGCGGCCGCGCTCGCCGGGGATCTCGCGGCCGCCGACGACGTGCGGCTCGACCTGCCCGAGACCGGGGTGTGCAGCATCGACGCCGTCTCCTCCGGTGGTGGCTGCTGTTCGTGACCTCCGCCGGCCTCGTCCGGGCGCTGGCGATCACACAGACCATCGGGTACGGGGTACTCCACTACTCCTTCGCCGTGCTCCTCATCTCGATCGCCGCTGATCTGCACACCTCCGTCACGGCGGTGACCGGGGCGTACACCTGCTCGGTCCTGACCTCGGCCGCGCTGGCCATCCCGGTCGGCCGGTGGCTGGACCGGCACGGCGGCCGCCTGCTCATGACCGGTGGCTCGCTGCTCGGCGCCGGGCTGCTCGTCGCGTGGTCGCAGGTCGAAGCGCTGTGGCAGCTGTACGCGGTGCAGATCGGGATCGGGGTCGCCTCGGCGGCCAGCCTGTACGAAGCCGCGTTCGCCGTCGTCATCGCGTGGCATCGGCCGCAGCAGCGGTCGCGGGCGCTGCCGGCGGTGACGGTGGTGGCCGGGTTCGCCAGCACGGCCTGCTCGGCGTGCTGTCCGTCGCCGGGCGGTTGATCACCACCGGGCTGCAACGGCGGTACCGGGCCACCACGATCACCGCCGGGGTCTTCGCCGTCCAGGCCGTGGCCGTGCTGCTGCTCCCGGCCCTCGGTGCCGGCACCGGCGGAGCGATCGTGGCGGTGGTCGGATTCGGGATCGGGTTCGGCGTCGCCACGATCGCGAAACCGGTCATCCCGGCCGAACGGTACGACACCCGCCGCTACGCCACGCTCGCCGGCATCCTCGTCGCCCCGACCACCCTCGCCAAGGCGGGCGCCCCGCTGGCGGCCGCCGCGCTGCATGCCGCCACCGGGTCGTACACCGGGGTGCTCATGGGCGTCGCCGCCTGCTGCGCCATGGCCGCGGTGTCCGTCGCGGTGGTCGGCCGGCAGAGTTCACTTGCGGGACATATCCGGCGTCGGGTGGGGTAATCGCGCTGCTCCAACGCGGGGAAGGAGAGCGCGATGACCAACGTCCAGCAGCCCGAGATCCGGCGCAGCGGCGAGTCGCCGACCACCAAACAGCGCACCGAGGACGCGAATGCGACCGAGGCGCCGCACGGCAGCCACGACAAGACGGGGAACCGGCCGACGCCGGAGGACCAGGTGTCGCCGTACGACCCGTCCGAGAAGTGATCGATCCGGCGGCGGGTGGCGTGGCGCTGCCCGCCGCCGCGGGTCACGGCGCCATGGCTCGGATGCGGCTGGCGATCATACGGCGGCCGCTCGTCGGCGGGCCCAGGTCCGCCTCGTCCAGGGCTGCGCGGAGGGCGGCCCGGTCGGCGTCGGTGAAGTGGCGCAGGTTCTTCTCGGCCAGCTCGAGCGCGTGGTACTGCTCGTTGGCGGTGACCGGCATGGCGATCGCCGAGGTGAGCGTCGTCGCGTCGATGAGTCTCGGGTCGCCCTTCATCAGGCCGAGGAGCAGAACCCGTACCCCCGCGGTGGCTTTGGGAAAAAGCTGTTTGATCTCTTCCGGGTCGAAGTTGCGCTGGCGGGCGAACGCCGACGCCCGGTTGACGAGCTGATCTTGGACCTGCGTGCGGGTCTCCTTGAAGGCGTCGCCCGCGAGCTGGGTGTGCACGACGCCGTAGGCCTCGGCGATCTCGGCCAGCTCGGTGTGGTTGAGCAGGCGGGCGGTCTCCGGGGCGCCCTGGGCGGCGATCTCCCGGACCAGGCGCAGCTCGAAGCCGTCGGCGTTGACCGCGATCGCCTGAAGGTACGGGAGGACGAACGGGCTGATCAGCAAGACCGCGCCGATGATCACCAGGGCGATGAGGGCGGCGCCCGGGTCGGCAGCGAAGTAGATCTTCCAGCCGGCGGCTACCAGGGTGATGAGCCCGATGACGGCTATCGCCCAGAGCAGCCAACGTTTCTCGCCGGAACTCGCCTCTGCGGTCATCACGGCAATCTATCGGTTCGAGCGTCGCGGCGGGGGCGGTGCTTGTGGATCGTGGAGCGCTGCGGGCCGGCTGGTCCTCAGCTGCGGGCCGGCTGGTCCTCAGTGTTGCTGGAGGGCACTCGTGAGAGCACTGGGAGCCAGCCGGGCGGGGTGAGCTGGTCGTGAGTGCTGTGGGTAAGGGGTCCAGACAGCTCTCACGACCAGCCGGTCCGGCTGGTCGTGAGGGCAGTCGCGCTGGGCGCCGGCCGGACCGGCTGGTGGTGAGTGCTGTGGCGCTTTCGGGGCGGGGCGTCGGCCGGGTCGCGGTGGGGCAGCCCGGCCGGCGGGTGGGTCAGGAGGCGTAGGTCTGGAACTCGGCGATCGACGGCGTACCGGAGGAGGTTTTGATGGTGAAGGTCAGCTTGGTGAGGGACGTGGCCGGGAAGGTGATGGCGCCCGTGCCGGTGCCGGACTTCAGGATCGCGCCGGTGGAGCCGTTCCGGAGCTCGTAGGAGCCGATGTTGGCGCCCACGATGGTGACCTTGGAGACCTTGGTGGCGGTGCTCCACTTGATCGAGATGTCGCCGGTGGCGCCGTTCGGGGACCAGACGGTCGCGGTCTTGCCGTCACGGACGTTGCCGTAGCTGGTGCCGGCGGCCTTGCTGGAACCGTCCGCGCCCGCGCCAATGCTCAGGTTGGTGCCGGACGGAGCCGGCGGAACCGAGGCGGTGGGGCCGGCGGACGGCGACGTGGCCGGGCTGGACGACGGCTTCGCCGGGCTGGACGACGGCGCCGCGGTCGGGGACTTGGTGGCGCTGGAGGAGGGAGCCGCGGTCACGGCGCACTTGCCGTCGGAGACCTTCAGGCCGGTGCCCGCGCCGGCCGTCTGGGCGATCACGGTCGGTACGCACGCGGCGGTGTCCAGGGCGAACGTGTACGGCACGGTGACGCTCGTGGTCGACGCCATGGCCGGGCCTGCCGGGTTGTACTCCGCGCTCTTGGCCGACCACGTCACGTTGTCCAGCACGTTGCCCGAGGTCTGCCAGGTGCCGGCCGCGTCGGTGTAGAACGTGCCGAGCACGTCCTTGGAGTCCTCGAAATAGTTGTTGTCCACCTTGGCCTTCGCGCCGGCGCGGGAGTTGATGCCCGACTCGTTCAGCTTGAGGTAGTGGTTGTTGAACATGTGGGCGACACCGCCACGCAGCAGCGGCGTACGCGAGTCGATGTTCTCGTACTTGTTGTGGTGGTACGTGATGAAGCTGTTCCCGGTGTCGGTCTCGCTGGAGCCGACCAGGCCGCCGCGGCCGGAGTTGCGCAGGACGCTGTAGGAGAGCGTCACGTATTGGACGTCGTCCTTCATGTCGAACAGGCCGTCGAAGCCCTCCGACTCACCGCCGGACGCCTCCAGGGTGACGTGGTCGACCCACACGTTGCGGACGGTGCTCTCCATGCCGATCGCGTCGCCGCCGTTGGAGAGCGGCGAACCCGACTTCTTGACGTTCTTGACCGTCACGTTCTGCACGATGATGTTGCGGGCGTCGCGGAGGTGGATGCCGAGCTGGTCGAAGGTGGCGCCGCTGCCCACGCCGACGATCGTGACGTTGCTGACGCCCTTGAGTTCGATCCGGTCGGCGGCGGTGTTGCAGCTGTCACCTGTGACCTTGGTGGTGTTGCCGTGGTTGATCGTGCCCTGCACCTCGATGACGATCGGGGTGTCGACGGCCGCCCGCTTGCACAGCGCCTCGTGGATCTGGGTGCCGGTGGTGGCGCGTACCGTCGTGCCGCCCGCGCCGCCGGTGGTGCCGCCGTTCGCACTGGCGAAGCCGGACGCGACGTTGGTGGCGGCCGAGGCGTTCTCCTGGGGGAGGCCGAGGGCGATGCCGCCGCCGATCGCCGCCACGCCGGCCACCGCGGAGAGCCGCAGCGCGGTAGATCGCTTCATCGTGTTTCACCTGTTTCGTCGTGAAGTACGGGGGAAGTGGGGACGAATCAGAGGTGTGCCGGGATGCCCGAACGGTTGCCCGCGAGCCTGTGTGACCGTCGTCACGGCCGTTGATCGGCTAGCGTGGTCGCGATGACTCGAGACCTGCACGCGGCCCGTGACCTCGCTGCCCGGCTGGCCGTTCGCGCCGGGCGGCTGCAACTGGAACGACGCGACACGCTGGTGATGGGCGCACCCAAGGCGCACGCCAACGACGTGGTCTCCGATGTCGACATCGCCAGCGAGCGCCTGATCGTGGACGCGATCGTGGCGACCTGGCCGGACGACGAGATCCAGGCCGAGGAGGGCAACGGCCGGCCCGGTACGAGTGGCTGGTCCTGGGTCATCGATCCGCTGGACGGCACCCGCAACTACGTGAGCCGGACCGGCCCGTGGTCGGTCTGCGTCGCGCTCTACGACGGTGACCAGCCGCGGATGGCCGTCGTGCACGATCCGGCCGCGGACGAGACGTTCACGGCTGTCGACGGCGGCGGGGCGTTCCTCAACGGTGAGCCGATCGCGGCGTCGAGTGGCCCGCCGCTGGGCGAGGCGCTGATCGGCGTCAGTTTTCAGCCCAATCCCCGTACCAAGGAACGGGCCGGCCGGGTGGTCCGGGAGCTGCTGCCGCTCTCCGGTGACATCCGCCGGGTGCCGGCCGCGCTGAACCTGGTCTATCTGGCCGCCGGCCGGCTGGACGGCGGGCTGGCCCTGGACACGAAACTGTGGGACATCGCGGCGGGCGCGCTGATCGCCCGCGAGGCCGGTGTGGTGCTCGGCGGGCACGGCCCGGATTACTCCACCGAGCTGACGATCGGCGCGGCGCCGGCGCTGTGGGACTCGTTCGCCGAGCGGGTCCGCGCGATCGCCTAGGCCCTTGTGAAAAAAGGCCTAGCGCTCCAGCAGGGTCTCCAGCAGTTCGAGCAGCTGTGTGCGCTGCGCGGTTCCCAGCTGTTCCAGTGACGGTGCGAGGGTTTTCTGGACCTCGCCGTACAGTCGTTCGGTGAGCTCGGCGCCGGCCGGCGTCAGGAACACGTCGACGGCCCGGCGGTCGTCCGGGTTCTTGCCGCGCGCCAGCAGTCCCCGGCGTTCCGCGCGGTCGATCAGGCCGGACATCGTGGACTTGTCGAGCCCCAGGTAGGCGGCCAGTTCGGTGACGCGGGGACGCCTGTCGCGCAGGATGCCGAGCACGCGGAGCTGGGTCAGCGACAGGTCGTTCTCGGCGCCGATGCGGGTGAGGACGCCCGTCACGTGGAAGGTGCTGCGCACGAGCGCGTCGACGAGCGGGTCCTCGGAGGTCATGCCGCCATCCTAGTTGACATGGTTGGTATTACGAACCATTCTCAAGGTAGTTGGTAATACAAACCATCTACCCGGAGGTTTCCCATGCACGCCGCAGTCCTGTCCGCGTTCGACGCCCCGCCCGTCTACCGCGATCACCCCGAGCCGGTTGCGAAAGGCGACAACGAGATGATCGTGGACGTGCTCGCCGCCGGCCTGCACCATCTGACCCGGTCCAAGGCGACGGGCGCGCACTACAGCAGCACCGGAGCTCTGCCGCTGATCCCGGGCGCCGACGCCGTCGTGCGCGATCAGGCGGGGCGGTTGCGCTACGCGGCCCTCGACGACACCACCATGGGTACGTTCGCCGAACGCACCGTGATCGACCTGCGGCGCAGCGTCCCGCTGCCGAACGACGCCGACCCGGTCCGCATCGCCGCCGCGATGAACCCGGGGATGTCCTCCTGGGTTGCGCTGCGCCGTCGCGTCGCGTTCACGGCCGGCCAGCGGGTGCTGATCATCGGCGCGACAGGAAACGCCGGACGGATGGCCGTGCAGATCGCGAAGCTCTTCGGGGCGGCGCACGTCATCGCCGCCGGGCGTGACGAGTCCCGGCTCGCCGCGCTGACCGCGCTCGGCGCCGACGAGACGTGCACCTTCGACCGGATCGAGCGGGCCGCCGACGTCGACGTGGTGATCGACTACGTGTGGGGCGAGCCCGCCGCCACCGCCATGATCCCGATGCTGACCGCCCGCGCCGACCGGGCGGCGCCGCTGACCTGGATCCAGATCGGATCGATCGGCGGGGCGACCGCGCCGATCCCGTCGGTCGCGTTGCGCTCGGCCCGGCTGCAGCTCGTCGGCAGCGGCATCGGTTCCGTCCCGGCCCGGGACTTCATCGCCGAGCTGCCCGCCCTGGCAGCGGCGGTCACCGAGGGCGCGATCGACGTGCGGGCGCGGGCGGTGCCGCTCGCCGACGTCGAGCGGGCGTGGACCACCGACGCCGACGAGCGGCTCGTCCTGGTGCCCTGATCAGCGCTTCCAGGTGCGGACGGCGCTCCTCGTCACGTTGCCGGCGCGGTCGTACACGCGTACCTGGACCTTGATCTTCTTTCCGAATTTCTTGGTCTTGACGGAGAAGGTGTGGGGCGCCTTCACGTCCTTGGCGACGACCTTGCCGTTGATGAGCAGCTCGACCCGGTTGATGCCGTTGCGGTCGGTGGCGGAGACCGCGACCTTGACGGTCCCCTTGACCTTGGCGCGGTCGGCCGGCGCCTTGGTGATCTTCAGTTTCGGCTTGGTGTTGTCCACGACGACGGTCCGCCGGGCCGTGGTTCGGTTGCCGAGCCGGTCGGTGAGGGTCCAGGTCAGCGTCCGCACGCCGTCCGGGCCGGCCGAGGCGAGGACGGTGAACGGCGCCGTGGTCACGCGGTAGGCGTCCAGCAGGTACGCCTCGCGGATGCCGGACGGGTCGGAGCCGCTCACGGTGGTCCGGAACTGGCCGCCGCGGACGAGAGCCCGGTGGCCCGGCGTCATCGCCGTGATCCTCGGTCCGGTGTTGTCGACGGCCACGCGGCGGGTGAGGGTGGTGTGCTGGCCGAGGATGTCGTAGGCGCGGACGTCGAGCACCGCGGTCCGATTCTGACCACGGGTGTCCCAGTCGAAGAAGGGTGCCGGGTACAGGCCGGTCTCCGGGATCCGGTACGTCGACCGCAGCGTGCCGTCCACTCGCCATTCGACCCGGTCCAGCGGTGAGCTGCCGTAGGCGAATGCGGTCAGCCGGGATCTGCCGCTGACCCTGCCGTCGACGACCGGGAACTCCACCCGCGAAATGGTGGGCCCGGTGTTGTCGAGGGCGTAGAACCCGTACAGGAAGGAGGTTTTCCCGGTCTTGTCGGTCAGCTCGAAATGGACCTGCGCGCCGCCGGTGCGGCCCCTGGTGTCCCAGGTCAGCGTCCAGGGGGCGGCGGTGGCCCGGGCGACCTCGCGGCCGGTCGCGTGATCCCACAGGGAGATCAGCGCCAGGTCGCCTGAGACGTCGGTCGCGGTGAACGTGGTGACGCCGCTGATGAAGGACTCGAACGGCGGGGAGATCGTGGCGTGCGGGCTCGCGGCCCGGACGGCGGTGATCGGAGGGACCGGTGCGGCGGCCAGGGCCGGCGCCGACGCGACCGTCGAGGCGAGCAGTGTTGCCACCGTGAACAGATGAACCGAACCCATTGTCGTGCGACCCCCCGAAATATGAATGCGTCCAGATCCTAGGGGGTGATGTGCGCGATGATGACGCTATGGACGATCAAGAGCTGATCAGTTACTTGATCCGGCGCGTCAATGAGGACAACCACGCCTATGCGTACGTCGCACATCAGTTCGGTGGGGAAGCGCTGCTCGACAGCCACCTTCCGATGCTTGACCTGGTCGAAAGCCTTGCACAGGAGTGGCAGGGCATGGACCCCGCTGACGACCGCTACGCCGGCATCACCCACGCGCTGCGCGTGATCGCGCAGGCTTACCCCGGGCCATGTGTTCCCTGATCAGATCAGGGCGCGCGATCGAGTCCCGGGAACTCGAACACCTCGGCCTCGGCCGGGTCGAACCAGGCCGCCGGAGCAACGATCAGGCCGGCCGGATGCTGCACCCAGCCCAGGCTCTCGTCGACCGGCCCGGCGCCCGCGCTGGTCACCGTCGTGAGGGGACGGTCACCAGTCGTCGTACGTGTGGCCACAGGTTGTCGAGCGATCTCGTGTCGCCGGCGAGTTTCGCCAGCAGCACGGCGCCTTCGATCTGGGCGACCACGGCCCGTGCGGTGGCCAGATCGGCGTATTCGGCCGCGACGCTGCCGTCCTGGGCGCCTTCGGTGAGGTTGGCGTGGACCAGTTCGGCTTGTTCGTCGAAGGCGGCGGTGAGCCGCTGCTGAACGGCGGTCTCCTGATTGCTCAGCTCGATCGCGAGGTTGCCCAGGAGGCATCCGTCGATCCGGCCGGTTGCCTGCTGCGCCTCACGTTGGGTCTCGACGAGCCACATGATGAGCCGCTGAAGGCGTCCGGCAGCCGGTTCGGGTCCACCGAGCCGTTCGCGCCACGCTGCCCGCTGCGCCTGCCAGTGGGTGTCGATCACTTCGATGGTGAGCGCCTGTTTGGACTCGAAGAAGTGGTAGAAGCTGCCTTTGCGGACGTCGGCCCGGGCGCAGATCTCGGCCACGCCGACGGCCGCATAGCCGCGGGTGTGCAGCAGCTCACAGGCGCTGTCCCGGAGCCGGTCACGGGCGGTGCTGGTTCGACCCATGCCACGAGTATACGGCCGGTCAACTATCTTTTAGTTGACCGGTCGTCTACCTTCGGGACATCACCTCTCGAAGGGAGAGCGACATGTCCATCACTGTCGCCATCGCGTACCACAGCGGTTACGGGCACACCGCGCGCCAGGCTCAGGCCGTCGCCTTCGGCGCGGCATCGGTGCCCGGCGTCAACGCCGCGCTGCACGACATCGCCGCACTGGACGAGCCGCTGTGGCGGGCGCTCGCCGACGCCGAAGCGATCATCTTCGGCACCCCCACCTACATGGGCAGCCAGTCCGCTGTCTTCCAGACCTTCGCCGAGGCCAGCGGGTCGATCTGGGCGCAACAGGGCTGGCGCGACAAGATCGCCGCAGGGTTCACCACGTCCGCCGGCGTGAACGGCGACAAGCTGAACACCCTGTCGTCGCTGGCGGTGTTCGCCGCCCAGCACGGCATGCACTGGGTCTCGCTCGGCCTGCCCCCCGGCTGGCTCTACACCACGAACGGCGATGCGGAGGACCTCAACCGGCTGGGCGGCTTCCTGGGAGCGATGGCGCAAGCGCCGTCCGACGCGGGCCCGGACGAGGCGCCGACGACAGGCGATCTGCGCACCGCTGAGCACCTCGGTCGCCGGGTCGCGCAGGTCACGGTCGAACTGTGCCACGGCCGGCTGGTCGGTGTGGCATGAGCGCCGCCAGCCTGACCGGTCTCCTCGGCATCGACGTCCCGATCATCCAAGGGCCGTTCGGCGGTGGCCTCTCCAGCGTCGCACTCACGGCCGCGGTCAGCGGCGCCGGCGGTCTCGGCTCGTTCGGCGCCCACCACCTGGACCCCGGCTCGATCACGGCGCTCGTCGCCGAGCTCACGTCGGCGGTGCCTGACGGCCGGCCGTTCAACGTGAACCTGTGGGTACCGCACCCGCAGGAGGCGCGTCTGCGCCCGGCACCCGCGGAGTTCGCCCGGCTGCGGCCGCTCTACCAGCGGCTCGGCACGCCGGTGCCCACCTCGTACACGCCGCCGCCGGCCTTCGAGGATCAGGCGGCAGCGCTCCTGGCGGCGCAACCACCGGTGATCAGTTTCGTCATGGGCGTGCCGCCCGCCGACGTGGTGGACGAGGCACGCCGCCGCGGCATCGTGACGATCGGCACCGCCACCACCGTCGACGAAGCAGTGGCGGTGGAAGCCGCAGGACTCGACATCGTGGTCGCCTCCGGCAGCGACGCCGGCGGGCACCGGGGAGCCTTCCTGCGGCCGGTCGCCGAATCGCTCGTCGGAACCTTCTCGCTCGTTCCCCAGGTCGTCGACGCGGTCAGCATCCCCGTCGTCGCGGCCGGCGGAATCGCCGACCGACGCGGTGTGGCCGCGGCACACGCGCTCGGCGCCGCCGGCGTACAGATCGGCACCGGCTTCCTGGCGACGACGGAGTCCGGAGCCAGCCCTCTGCACAAGGCTGCCCTCACCGGCCCGGACGCTCGGATCACCGTACTCACCCGGCTGTTCTCCGGCCGCCACGCCCGGGGGATCATCAACCCCCTGATCCGGGAACTCGCGGCGGAGGAGAGGAACGTGCCCGAGTACCCGGTACAGAACGCCTTGATGCTGCCCCTGCGCCGAGCCGCCGCCGCACGCAACGACCCGGGATATGTCAACCTCTGGGCGGGACAGTCGGCAGCGCTGTCCCAGCCGGTCACCGCGCGGGAGTACCTCGCCATGCTGACGGCCGACGACGCCAACCGGTTCACCGGCGTCTGATCTGAACGGGGGGACGGAAGGGCCGTTCTCGGTATGCCGCTACGGTGGCTACACCCGCTATGGGTGTAGCCACATCCGCGGTGGGTGTAGCAGCAAAAGGGACGTATCCCGCGAGCTCCATGTTGAGCCGGGCACTACTGCGCCGCGGTCCGATGGCACCGTGAGCAGCTGCTGATCGCCCAGCCGTGTGGAGCAATGAGGACAACCACGCCTATGCGTACGTCACCCACGCGCTTCGCGTGATCGCGCAGGCTTACCGCGGTCCATATGTTCCTGATCAGATCAGGGCGCGCGCCGGGGCGCGGACCTCGGTGACGCGGAGCTCGAAGCGAGGGTGGTCCCGGGGCTCGGCGTCGTCGGAGCGGGCGGCCAGGATCAGGCCCCACTCCTGGTCGAGCCAGAGCAGCATGCGCCGGGAGCTGTGCCGGGAGTAATTCACGGCGAGGGGTACGCAGGGGCGCGCGGCCACATACTCGAGTCCCGGAAACTCGAGCACCTCGGCCTCCGCCGGGTCGAACCAGGCCGCCGGAGCAACGATCAGACCGGCCGGATGCTGCACCCAGCCCAGACTCTCGTCGACCGGCCCGGCGCCCGCGCTGGTCACCGTCGTGGTGTCGCCGGCCAGCAGCGGGATGCCGATCGGTTGTTCGAGCAGCCACCGACCGTGCCCCTGGTGAGCTAGCAGGAACGTGCCACTCTGCGGTTCCCCCAGCGGCGGCCGATTGACCCATGATCCCCGAAGCGTGACCGGGGGCGCGGTAGTGGCCGTCCCGGCGCTGGTTCCGATGAGGGCCCTGTCCGCGCTGTCCACCATGTACACGTCCTATGGTCCCGCCCGTGACCGGAGTGAACCCTGTAGCCGTGGTGCGCGCGGGGTGAAGTGGTCGGGCCGGCACGCGTGACGCCAAGCGGGCTATCAGGGTTCATACACGCCATCAGTTCGCTCGGCCTAAACGGGTGAATGACAGCGCGAAGACAGTCGAGGCAACCCAGCCCAGGATTGTGCACAGGTTCAGTAGCCATTCGAGTAGCCAGCCCCGTTGCTCGGAGATCGGATACCAGGTCGACCTCTGGTGCAGATCGATCAGCGGCACCACGGTGTCGACTGCGTAGAAGAACGGATTGAGGCAGCGAACCTTACCGTCGCCGCAACGACCCGGCACGGCGGTCTCCCCAGGCCTTGGCCGCGCACCGGCCGGCATGAAGACCAGCGCGTTCTGGTCGGTGGCGCGCATCTGCGCCTGGACAACGGGGAGGCTCACCGCGAGGGTGACGGCGGCGATCAGCGCGATTAGCAGGTAGACGGCTCGTTGCGGCCGGAATCCGTAGCGGACGGTCACATCTTGGAGCAGATCGAAGAGTTGGTGCGGCACGGCGCGGGCGGATCGGGCATGCCGGCGCTGCGCGATCAGCACAGTATCCGCGCCGTCCTGATCGCCGGCCGAGCGGAGTACCGCGGCCAAGTGCTCCCAGGCTCGGGGATCGTAGGACCGCATGCGCGACAACCAGGCGATTCGGTCGTTCGCGTTCCAGATCGCCTCTCCGCTCTGAGTACCCGCAAACCGTTCATAGGCGAAGCCGCCTACGTACGAGTCAGCCGGCCAGTCATCCACCGGATCATCTCCGAGGTATGAAGTCGTCGTGCCGGTGAAGTCGACTGACCCCTCGACGAGCCGCCAACCAAGGTCAACGCCGCCCCGGATATCGGCGAACCTGGCTTGGAAAGCAGCACTGCGCGCTGTCGGCGCGACCAGGGGCAATGTTCGCCAGATCATGGTGGCGCCATCGGCACGCAGTCTGCCGTCGACAACGGCGCGATTCAGGTCGACCAACCCGATCGAGTGGAACCGGCCACACAGACGGACATTTCCGGTTGCCCGGGCCATGTAAAGGCTGACCGTGCTGCCACCCGGATTGGTGAGGAATGCATCCTCCAGATTCACCACACCGGTGACCGACGCTCCCCGAAGGTCGAAGGATCCGCTGAGCACCGACAGGCCGCGGCACTGCACGTCACCGGCTACCTTCAGGTTGACGGCGCTGATACAGCGCCGATCAAGCGGCTTCGCGACAGTGGTGTGCTCCATCGTCAGTGGTCCGCTGATGCGGGCATTGTCGAGGCGGACTGTTCCCTCGATCGAAAGCGCGGATGCATGCAGGTCGCCGCCCAAGATGGATTGCTTCAGGTCGAGAGCGACATCGTCTGCGTTCCAGACGGCGCCGGCTAACCGAACGCCGCCGTCGAGCTGGGCACCCGGCATCAAGAGACCGCCGCGGACCACAGTGTCACCCTCCATCACCAACGCTCCACGTACGGTGAGACGCGGGGCGAGGAGGAAGATGCGACTGCCAGTCGGCTCGATGGTGTAGAACTGTCCGCCCTGGCCGGTTGGCGGAGCAGTGAGGTCCGCATTGCGGATGAGAAGCTGCCCTTGGATTATCGAATGCGACATCTCGATACGGCCGCGGATCCGGCAGCGCCCACGCGCGCGGGGCATGTTGAGAAGGAAGAGGCTGTTGCCAATATTCGCCTCGTTTATGTCCAGCGCCCGACCGTCCAGGGGCATGAGCTCCGTGCCGATCAAACCGAGCGATCCGGCCAGGTGCATGGCCGGTAGACGAACTTCGCCTGTAGCCTGGACGCGTTCGAGCCGTATGTTCCCGGCGATCCGGATCCGGTCCGCATGAATCGCACGGCCGTTCGTCGGCAAGATCCACGTGCCGACAACGAGGAGGTTCCCACCGATCTCGGCACCGGTAAGCCAGATACTTGCGGGACGGTTAGCGCTCCCGCCAGCATGGTGATCACCTGAGATCACCATGCCTGACAGGACGAGGTTGTGCGCGACTTGGACGCCTAGGGCAATTAGCCCGGGCAATTTGTCCGGGTGGCTCTTTGGGCGTTCGGCAAAGATCGCCAGCTCCTGCAGACGCGCCCCTTCCACATTGACCGGATCGGTAAAATCGCAGTCTTGAAAGTGCACGGCCACCGGGATCGTGGACGCCCGCAGGTCGAGTGGGCCGACAATTCGAGCGCCAGCGAGTCGCAGGCCGAATTGATCCGCTTCACCTGCGGCCAGACAGGCGGCCCGGACGTCGGCCGCCGCCACCTCCGCGTCCGCACAGTCTAGGCCCCGCTGAGCACGCGACGCCGCGAGCAGTTGCGCGGAGAAGTTCTCATCAGGGCGTAGCGGCACCCATCCAGACTGGTCCACTCGGACCACAGTAAGGGCTGCTGGCACATAGGGTGGCCGGCCACAGGAGCGGACCATCCGCGGGTTTAGCGAGACGCTCAATGGACCGACGCATCGGCCTGGGCGCTGTCGGCGCGTGTCAACCAACCGGCGTCATGCCACCATGGGTGCGGATGCGGCGATGGGATGGAGGAACGGCTGGTACTGCCAGGTGGGGCCGCCTCGCAGGTAGGCGAAGAGGACGGCGTGGAGGGCCGCCGGTGGGCCGGTCAGCATGAGGGGCTCGGTGCCCGGGAAGGTCATCACGCAGCTGGCGTTCTCGAGGTAGTACTCCATCACGGCCGCGTGGTCGAAACGCAACCATCGGCCGTCGATACAGCACCAGGTGGTGGAGGCGGTGACGATCACCCGTACCGTGCGGTGCTCGCGCCATTGGGTCTGCGCCATCGCCGCGGCCCGGGATCGGGCGAGACTGTTGCTGACGAGGTTGCCGATGGCCGCGCCGGCGACGAAGCCGGGGGAGCCGACCGCGACGGTGAAGCCCGGCTGGAACGTCACGTTCATGCCGTAGTAGCGGGCGTAGCCCATCACGGTGTCCAGGTAGACCGGCTCCGGGCTGACGAAGCCGCCGGCGAGGACCTGCTGCGGTGGCAGTCCGCGGCTGAGCGCCGTGTACGCGTTGACCGCCGACTCCCAGCCGAGCTGGTGGGCCTTCATGATCTGCGGGACGGGCAGGGCTCGCCCGATCCCGTAGCCGAGCGCGTACACCAGGAGCGTCGGCGGTGAGCACACGCCCACGACCACGGCGCTGATCCAGCGCCCGGCGGCGAACCGGTAGCGGCGACGGCCCTCCATGATGCCGACGAACAGTGCGACAGCGATGGTGGACAACAGCGGCAGCAGGGCGAGGCCGGCCAGCCCGAACAGGCCGTACTCGGTGCCGCACGGGCCGTCGTACTTCTGCTGCTCCGCGCCGGGATGGGTGGCGATGCACGCCTGCCAGCGATGGATGAGGTACCAGACCACCGGGTTGAGCGGCATGACGACCGCCGTGAAGATCCAGTACCGGCCCGGCCGTCGAACACTCCCCGCTGTCATGGTCGTCGATCATTCCAGACATCGCGGAGCGCAGGGCACTCAGTTGCAGCCGAGGGCGCGGCCGAGTCGGAGACTCCGCCGCGCCCTCGGGATTCCGCCGGATGATCAGTGCGTGCGCGGGTCCACATCGCTGCTGCGGCTGCCGGCCTTCGCCAGGCCGCGGCTGATCATGTAACCGATGGTGAGCAGGGTGATGTACCACCACGCCTTGTCGGCGGCGAAGTAGTCGGCGCCGTTATTGGCACTTCCGTCGCCGACGGTGTAGGAGGCGATCAGTACGCCGATGACCGCGAGCACGTAGACGATCAGCTCAGTGGTCTTGAAAGAAGGCTTGGTCTCCTCGCCCCGGAACCGGGTGCCCTTCACGGTGACGTTCTCGTTGTGGGCGTGAGTGCTGGTAGCCATCGTTATCTCCTTGGGGGGCTTACTGAAAGCTGTCTGGTTCGGACCGTCCGTGACCAGCAACTACCCGGGGTCGCAAGGCGCAATCAAAGCCACACAGCGCGTTTTCAGATTGTTACCAGAAACGCAGGTCCCAGCGTGCGGAATCAGGACGGTGCCTCCGGGCCGGAATCTATCGACTAGCGTCGTTGGGATGCCGACCCCAGTGCGTTATCGCTCGGAGGAAGAGGACAGCGGCCGGTGGATCGATTTCCGGTTTCGGCCCGGGGACGTCGTCATCAGCACCCGGTCGAAGTGCGGCACGACCTGGATGCAGATGATCTGTGCGCTGCTGATCTTCCAGACCGCTGACCTGCCCGCGCCGCTGGCGAGCCTGTCGCCCTGGCTCGACTGGCTGACCAGTCCTCGGGAGCGAATCTACGATCAGCTCGCCGCCCAGCAGCACCGGCGCTTCATCAAGACCCACACACCGTTGGACGGCATCCCGGTCGAGCCCGGCGTGGCGTACATCGTGGTGGCTCGTCACCCGCTGGACATGGCGGTGTCGCTGTACCACCAGGGCGACAACATCGACCGGGAACGGCTGCGCCGGCTCACCGGGCGGCCCGAGGCCGTCGAAGCGCCGCGGCCGCGCCCCGACCTGCGTACCTGGCTGACGCGCTGGATCGAGAGCGCCAGTGATCCGCGTACGGCGCTGGACTCGCTCCCCGGCGTCATGTGGCACCTGACCGGCGCCTGGCAGCGGCGGGCCGAGCCGAACGTGCTCCTGGTGCACTACGACGATCTGCAGACCGATCTGCCGGGGCAGATGCGGTCGATTGCCGCCCGGCTGGGCATCACCGTTCCCGAGGAGCGGTGGCCGGAGCTGGTGCGGGCGGCGACGTTCGGCGCGATGCGCGAGCGGGCCGCGGACTTGGTGCCGGACGCCGGCGGTGTGCTCAAGGATCCGCGGGCGTTCTTCCGGCGGGGCCGGTCGGGGAGCGGGGCGGCCTGCCTGAGTGCCGCGGAGCTCGCGCGCTATCACGAGCGGACCGCGGAGCTGGCGCCCGCGGATCTGCTCGCCTGGCTGCACCGGCTTGCGCGCTAGATCGTAAGCGCGCATACTAGTTTCATGAAGACGATCGCCACCGCCCAGATCACCTCCGACGTCCGGCCCCAGGCGTTCTTCGACCGCTGGGCCGACGTCGGCACCTGGCCGGAGTGGAACACCGACACCGATTGGGTACGCCTCGACAGCCCCTTCCGTGCCGGAGTCACCGGCACGATGAAGCCGAAGGGCGGCCCGGTCACCCGGTTCGTCGTCACCGAGCTCGTCCCGGACCGCGCGTTCACCGACGTCTCCCTGCTGCTGGGCGCGCGGTTGACGTTCCGGCACCTGGTCGAGTCGCACGCCGGCGTCACCACGGTGACGGTCCGGGTCACCATCGAGGGCCCGCTCGCCTTCTTCTGGAACGTCGTGCTCGGCAAGGACATCGCCAAGGGCCTGAGCGGCGACCTCGCCCGCCTCGAGGAGGCCGCCCGCGCGGCCGGGGTGCCGGCGTGAGGCACTGGCTCGGCGTGGTGTGCCGCGATCACGTCCGGCGGGGCGTCGACCGGGGGATCGCCCAGCTCGGTCACGGCAAACGCGCCGGGCTGGCCCGGCTCGCCGCCGGTGACCGGCTGGTCTACTACTCGCCGCGGACCAGCCTGCGCGACGGCGACCCGCTGCAGGCGTTCACCGCCCTCGGCGTGATCGCCGACGACGAGATCTGGCAGGCTGACGAGGGCGATTTCCAGCCCTGGCGGCGCCGCGTCGGCTACCTGCCCGGCGCGGTCGAGACGCCGATCCGGTCGCTGGGCCTGGACTTCACCGCCCAGCCCGGCTGGGGTGTCCAGCTGCGCCGCGGTCTCGTCCCGCTCGGCGAGGACGACTTCGGCCGGATCCACGCGGCCATGCGGGGGTAACGATGAGCCTGGACACCCGGCACGACAGCGCCGACGAAAGCCCCGGTCTGCTGCTCTGGCAGGTCACCAACCGGTGGCAGGCCGCGCAGCGGGCCGCGCTGAAACCGTTCGAGCTCACCCACGTGCAGTTCGTGCTGCTGGCGACGCTCACCTACCTGCAGGAGTCGGGGGCGGTCACCCAGAAGGCCCTGGCCGGCATGGCCGCCACCGACCCGATGATGACCTCCCAGGTGCTGCGCACGCTGGAGGGCCGCGACCTGGTGCACCGGCCCCCGCACCCGACCGATCGGCGGGCGCGGGCGGTGGCCGTCACCGAGTCCGGGCGGGAACTGGTCAACCGGGCCGTGGTCGCGGTCGAGGAGTGCGACGCGACGTTCTTCGCCGCTCTCGGCAGCGGCCTGCCCGCGTTCACCGCGGCTCTGCGCACGATCGCCGGGGCCCGGCGCGCCTAGCGACCGGGGGAGAGGCCGGGCGGGCGCGAGATCAGGCGTCGCTCGGGCCGGGTTCCCAGCCGGTCCGCTGGGCCCACTCGTCGGCACGCTGGATGATCTCCCAGCAGAACGGGGCCTTCGCATCGGTGTAGGCCTGCCCGTCGTGGCGGTGCTGCGCCGCCAGCGCCCGTTTGACGCGCGCGTAGCCGGCGGCCGCGCCCTGATCGACGCGCAGGAAGTCGCGGAACAACAGGGCGAACTGTTCCGAGAAGCTGCCCATCCGGCGCACGTGGATGTGGGTGCGTGGCCGGCCCGGCGCCTCCCTGAAGTAGCGCTTGGTGCGCTCCGGGTTCTCCGCCCGGTAGACCAGGCCCATGCCGACGAGCCGATCACGGAACGGGCTCACCGGCTCCAAGCGATCGACCGACACCTGGATGTCGATGATCGGCTTGGCGGCGAGACCCGGCACCGACGTGGAACCGATGTGATCGATACGCAGCGCCACGTCACCGAGGGCGCGGCGGAGCGCGTCGCCCATCTCGGCGAAGCGTGCCGGCCAGGCCGGATCGTGGTCGGCGATCCGGATGACCCGCCTGCCCAATTCATCGACGTCAGCGCTCATCGAATCATCGTAAGGGGCTAAGCGCACCCGGACGGCTGCCGAACGGTGAGGCATGGCGAGGCAGGGGCGTTTGCGAGGACGGCAGTTCGGCGGACCGGCGTGGACCGGGTACCTCACCGGTGTCGGGGTGCTGATGCTGGTCGGGGTGGTCGCGTACCTGTGTGTCGGCGCGGCTCTGGCACCGCGACAGGCGATCGACCGCACGCAGCACACCCTGGCCCTGCTCTCCGAGGTGCGGGGCGAGTTGGCCGACGCTCAGCGCGGGGAGCAGACGTTCGCTTTCACCGCCGACGAGCACTACCTGCAGCCCTACACCGACGCGGCGGCGCAGCTGCCGGCCTCCCTCGCGGCGCTGCGGGGCAGCGTCGGCGACGGTGCCGCGCAGCAGGCCACCGTCGACGCGCTGGACGCGGCGGCCACCGGCGCGGTTCAGGACCTGGGCAGGGCGGTCACCATGATCCGCACGAACGGCGCCGTCGGCGTCAGCCCCGTCGTGCTCGGCACGGCCGGCACCGAGCTGCTCGCAAACGCGCGCCAGCACCTCGACGTGCTGCAGGGCGAGCAGATCGCCCAGCTGCGCGCCCAGCAGCAGCGAGCCGCCGACGAGACCGCGACCGCCACCGCGGCGGTCGTCGGCGCCGCGCTGCTCGGGTTCCTGCTGCTCACCGCGCGGGCCTGGTGGAGTGCCCGGTCCACGACGGTCCCGGCCGCGAGCGTCGACGCGGCCCCGTCGGTCGTTGCCGACGAGCTGTGGCACGCTCCGCTGCGCGTGCTGCTGGCCGAGGACGAGCAGGTCAACCAGCAGGTGGCCCAGTTCATGCTGGGCAAGCTCGGGCACCGGGTGGACACGGTCGCCAACGGTCTGGAGGCCGTCCAGGCGCTGCGCACCACGGAGTACGACGTGGTGCTGATGGACGTGCAGATGCCGGTGCTCGACGGCCTGGACGCCACCCGCCTGATCCGCGCGGACCTGCCGGCCGACCGGCAGCCGCACATCATCGCGATGACCGCCAGCGTGCGCGTCGAGGACCGGACCGCGTGCCGTGCCGCCGGCATGAACGACTACCTGTCGAAGCCGATCCGGTGCCCCGAGCTGACCGCCGCGCTGACCCCGCTGCTGCTCACCGGCTCCGACGAGCCGGCGGCCGAGGCGGAATCGCCGGTGGCCGGCGCCGATCGGGGCGCCGACATCCGGGCGCGGATGGCCGACATCAGCGACGGGGAGCCGACCGGGGCGGAGCGGCAGTTGCTGGCCCGGCTGCTGACATCGTTCAACCGGCGGATGCCGGGCGGGATCGACGAGCTCGCCGGCCACATCACCGCCGGGGACGTCACCGCCGTCCAGCATCAAGCGCACGCGCTGAAGGGATCCGCGACGAACATCGGCGTCACCGGTCTCGCCCACCTGTTCGCCGAGGTGGAGGCGAACGCCCGCGTCGGCCACCTGCCGGCCGGCCCGGACACGGTCCGCGCGATCCGCGCCGAGTTCGGCCTCACCGCCCCGGTGTGCGAGGACATCGCCCACCAGCTCGCCACGACCGGCTGACCGAGCCGGTCGCGGGGGCGGCGCCGGTCGGTTTCATGTCCACGAGCAGGTGTCGCCGGCCTGGACGCGGCCCTGTCGTTGCACGGTGGCCATCACCCCGAGGGTCATTCGCCCGGTGTCCCGCCGGGTCGTCGGCGGCGAAACGGCGGCCGTCGGGCAGCTCCACGACCGGAGCCGGGGCAGCGGCGTACCCCCGGAATTGGAACAGGCCCGGCATCCGCCGGAATCGGCGGGTGTTCTTGCCGCTGCCGAACTTGCCGTCCGGGTCGCGCACCGCCCACAGCCGATCGCCGTCCAAGCCCCGCTCACCCACCTGGGCAGCCGGTACCCTCTCGCCGAGCATTGACTTCACCGGATAACGACGGATCTCTGCGACCTTCACGAGCCGACAGTAGGAAACCGTGTAAAGCCGGGGTGCGCAATCATCCATCTGACATTGATGTTCGGCTATAAATCGTCATGATGGATCCATGTCGGGTGCCCCTCAGCAGTTCATCACGCTCCTGGGAGTTTTGATCGGTGCGCTAGCGACATTCGCTGGGACGACCTGGATCGAGCGGCTCAAGTGGAGAAGATCCGTTCAGACGAAATGGGATGAGAAAAGGTTCACCGCCTACGTCGAGTATGCGGCGGCCGTCAAGCGATACATAACCGCCCTCCGGCGAGTGGCGGGCGGTATGGGCCTGGACTCGATGGCCCACCCTCTCGATCGTTCCCGTGGCCTCCCCGAGATCGAGAACGCGGAGATGGAGAGGGCCGCGGCCTTCGAGAGCATCCTCCTTCTCGGCGATCAGCCTGCGGTGGATGCCGCACGCGCCTGGCACAGGACCGCGTGGGAGCTGGCCTTCATGATCCAGGGGATAACTCCGGCTGGAACCGAAGAATGGCGGAATGCGATGCAGAAAGTGTGGGCAGCGAGAGCCGAATTCTATAAGTGTGCGAGGCGGGATCTAGGGGTGCAGGACGTTGCTGTATACGACGACAAGAATTGATTGGTTGAAGGATCGTCACCTCTGCGGCGCTTGCCAGCGCTCTTTCCGAAGATCATGGCAAACGGTGGTGTCTCGCAGCCTCGACGGCGACGCAGGCGATTCGCAGAGCTTCAGGCGCTTGCCACCGGAGGTGCTTCGAGGCCTTTGACTAGGCTGATCGGCATCGTCAGCCATCTCTGGAATCGAGGCCGCGTGAACTCCGGTGCCTTGCCCGCTACCGCCGACCCGTCCGCCGCGGACGATGCCCTGGTCGCCCAGCCGATCGGTTACTGGAGCGGCGCCGTGCACAAGGCCGTCATCAAACGGCTGCGCGACTCGATGGCCGGCATCGACGTCACACAGCCGCAGTGGTGGACGCTCACCCGGGTGGGCGCCGGTGGTGGGCTCACCCGTGAGGATGTCGTCGCGCAACTGGCGGACGTGGCGGACGGGCCCGATGAGGTGCCGCGCGCCGTCGACCAGCTGCTGCACCGTGGGTGGATCGACGCGGACGAGAGGGGCCGGCTGCGGCTGACTGACGCGGGACGGGCGGCGCAGGGCCGGGTACGGGACCTGGTGGCCGGACTACGAGCGCAGATTCACCAGGGAATCGCGGACGACGAGTATGTCGCCGCGCTCAAGGTCATGCGCCGGATGATTTCGAACATCGATTCCATGACCGGCTGAACACGCGTTGACGCCCGTCACTACGCTGGCGCGATGATCAACGGGGTGGATCTCGTCATCTTCGATTGCGACGGCGTGCTGGTCGACAGTGAGCGCATCGCCGTGCGCGTCAACGTGGACATCACCGCCCAGCTGGGCTGGCCCCTGACGGCGGCCGAGGTGATCGATCGTTTCATCGGCCGCTCCCACGCGTCCATCGCTGAGATCATCGCTGCGGAACTCGGCGCCGAGGCGGCGGCGACCTGGACAGACCGGTTCGAGACCGAGCTCCGTCAGGCCGTCGACGCCGAGTTGACCGCGGTGGACGGGATCGAGGAGGCGCTGGGCCGGATCACCGCACCGACATGCGTGGCGTCCAGCGGTACGCCCGAGAAGCTGCGCCACACCCTGGGCCGCACCGGCCTGTATCCGCACTTCGCCGGCCGGATCTTCAGCGCCACCGAGGTGCCCCGCGGCAAGCCGGCCCCCGACCTGTTCCTGCACGCCGCGGCACGGATGGGAGTGTCGCCGCAGGGATGCGTGGTGGTCGAGGACAGCCAGTACGGGGTGCAGGCGGCACGTGCTGCAGGCATGCGGTGCCTGGCGTACGCGGGCGGACTCACCGCCGCTGACCGTCTGCAGGGTCCCGGCACGATCGTCTTCGACGACATGCGCGACCTTCCCGCCCTGCTCGACAAGATCTGACACGGCTCCGGAAGAACATGGGCGAGCCTGGGACTGCCACTATGGACCCATGGCGAACACGACTTCGGTCTACGAGCGCACCCTGTCCGGCAGCGTGGAGAGGCTGACCGTCATGGCGTACCTCGGCCATGAGGAGGGTGACGCCGACGAGATCCGGGTGATCCACGACCGTGGTGGCGTCACCGTCGAGGACGGGATCGCCTACCACGGCCGGCAGGGCGTGGCCTGGCTGGAGGACCACCGCCGCGCCAGCCTCGCCGGGGGATACCGGCCGGCCCGACTCGGCTAGCCGGGCCGGATCCGGGCGCGGGCGGTGACCACGGTCCCGCCCGGCCTCCGGATTCTGCTGCCGTCACGCGACCGCCGTGGGGGCGCCGCGGCCGAGTGCTTCCGCCTTGAGCTGCTCGAAGTCGGCCGTGGTGATCGCGCCGGAGTCGAGCAGGGCCTTCGCCGAGGCGATCTGGTCGGTGGCGCTCTGCTTGCCGTCGCTCGTCGCAACCGACCGGATGTACGCCTCCTGCCGGCTCTGCATATCGGCCGCCGAGGCCAGCGCCCGCTCGTGCATGCCGGAGCCCCGGGCGATCAGGTAGACCAGCATGCCGATGATCGGCAGGACGATGATGAACAGCGTCCAGAACGTCTTGGCCCAGCCGCCGATGTCGCGGCTGCGGAACAGGTCGCCGAACAGCCAGAAGAGGCACATGAACCAGGCGCAGAAGATGAAGAACTCGACAAGCGCCAGCAAGAATGATCCGTTGTCGTCGAACATGTGAGATGTCCTCCCGGGGAGCAGTGTTTCCCCAGTACATCGCCGACGGCCGATGGCGGCCTCATCCGCAATGGATTACTTCTCGGCTGTCTGTCAGAACGGCCTGATGGAGATCGCCGCCCGGGTCACGGTCTGCTGAACCGGGTGCTGCGCGAGACCGCCGGCGCGCCGCGGTGAGCTCGGCGCATCAGGTCTGGTGCGCCGCGGCGGTCTTGGGCAGGGCTAGCATCGCCGCCGCCGCCAGGAGATAGGTGGCGACCTGCCACGGCATGACCTTGGCCAGGGCATGCCCGAACACCTCGGCCGGGTCGCCGCTCCCGGTCGACGACAGCGCGTTGAAGAAGACGGTGCCGAGGACGGCGACGCCGACCGCTCCGCCGATCTGGTTCACCGTGGACAGGACGCCGCCCGCCGCGCCGGCCTGCCGCCCGGGGACCCCGGCCAGCACCACGTTGACCAGGATCGGGGCGCTCAGTCCCAGGCCGAGTCCACCGACGAACATCGCCGCGGCGAGCGACCAGTAACCGGGCGTGGCGCCGTCGCGGACCAGCCACCAGAGCAGCGCCTGGGAGGCGGCCAGGGTCAGCGACCCGGTGACCAGCAGGGCGCGCCCGGCCTTGGCCGCCAGAGCGACCCCGGCCCCGGAGGTGATCATCGATCCGATCGCGTACGGCAGGATCACCAGGCCGGTGTCCCACGCGGACCGGCCCGTCCCGGCCTGCAGGTAGATCGACAGCGCCAGGAAGAACGACGCCAGCCCACCGAAGAACAGCACCGACGCGGCGAGTCCCGAGGTGAACGGGCGCACCGACAGCAGCCCGGGGTCCAGCACCGGCTCGCCGCCGCGACGGGCCACGGCCCGCTCGTAGCCGAGGAACCCGGCCAGCAGGGCGACGCCGGCGACGAGCAGTGCCCATCCCCATGCGGGCCAGCCCCAGTCGCGGCCCTGGACCAGCGGCAGCAGCACGAGCAGGACCCCGGCCGCGGCCAGGGCCGCTCCGACCAGATCCAGACGGGCCCGCACCGGGGCGTGGGACTCGGGCAGGACCCGCGCCCCGAGGGCCAGGGCCACGACGGCGACCGGGATGTTGATCCAGAAGATGGTGCGCCAGCCCAGCCCCCACAGGTCGGCGTCGACCAGCGCGCCGCCGAGCAGGGGACCGGCCACCGACGCCAGGCCCTGGACCGCGCCGTAGGCGCCGAACGCCTTGGCCATCATGGCCGGTGCGAAGGAGGACCGGATGATCCCGAAGACCTGCGGGACCATGAAGCCGCCCGCCAGGCCCTGAACCGCGCGGACGGCGATCAGCACCCCGGCGGTCGGCGCCAGCGCGCACGCCGCGGACGCCACCGCGAAGCCCGCCAGCGACACGAGGAAGACCCGGCGGCGGCCGTAGTCGTCGCCGAGCCGGCCACCGGTGATCAGGCCGGACCCCAGGGCCAGGGTGTAGGCCGCGAGCATCCACTGCAGTTGCGCCTCGGAAGCGCCCAGGTCCCGGGCGATGTCCGGGGCCGCGACGGTGACGATGGTGACGTCGAGCAGGTCCATGAACGAGGCGAACAGCACCACGAGCAACGCCAGGGAGGCGGCACGCCCGGCCACGCGCGGCGGATCGGGGGAGTCCACCCGGGGAAGATTCTGCTGCGAAGAGGTCATGACGGCACTCTCGCAGCGGTAGCGGACACCGACTGACCGCTACTTCTGACAGCCTCGCATCATGGCCGACACGTCCGCGCGAATCCTGCGCCTGCTGTCCCTGCTCCAAGCGCGCATCGAATGGGCCGGACCCGACCTCGCCGAGCGGCTCGGCGTGTCGCCGCGGACCCTGCGCCGCGACGTGGACACCCTGCGCGAGCTCGGCTATCCCGTCGACGCGGTCAAAGGCCCCGGCGGCGGTTACCGGCTCGGCGCCGGCGGGAAGCTGCCACCCCTGGTGCTCGACGACGACCAGGCCATCGCCATCGCCCTGGCCCTGCAGACCGCCCCGGCGACCGTGACCGGCATCGACGACGCCGTCACGCGCGCTCTCACCACCCTGCGGCAGGTCATGCCCGCGCGGTTACGGGCGGCCAGCGAGGCGTTCGAGGTCACCAGCCTGCGCAACTACTGGGAGTTCTCGGCGCCGCCGATCGACGTCGCCACCCTGCAGGCCGTCGGCTCGGCGATCCGCACCCGACGCACGCTGAGCTTCGACTACGCGGACGACCAGCCCGGTTTCCGGCCGCCGACCGAGGTCGAACCACACCACCTCGTCGTCTGGGCCGGCCGGTGGTACCTCATCGCCCGGGACCGCGCTCGCCACCACTGGCGGACGTACCGCGTCGACCGCGTCCGTCCCCGGATGCCCACCGGGGTGCTCTTCACCCCGCAGCCCCTCACCCGCGACGATTTGACCAGGCTCGTGGTCCAGAACCCCGACCGCGGCGACACCCCCGGCCGATGGCAGTGCGTCGGCACCGCGACACTGCACCTGCCCGCCGACGTGGTGGCGCGCTGGGCGCCCGGCGGATCCGTCGTCACCCCCGCCGGCCCGGACCGATGCCGGCTGACGATCGGCGGCTGGTCCTGGGCCGGCGTCGCCGGGCTGTTCATCACCTTCGACACCGACCTCGACGACGTGACGCCACCGGCGCTCGCCGACGCCTTCGCCGCCATCCACCACCGGCTCCGGCCGGTGAACGAAGATGGACGGGGTGAGAATCAGATCGGCGACCGTGGATGACGCGGACATGCTTGCCGTCGTCCAGACACGGACCTCGCAGCAGGCGTACCGCGGGGTGATGCCCGACCACCACCTGGCCCGCCTCGATCCCGCCCGGCGCAGCCGGGTCTGGCGGCAGCTGATCGAGTCCGACGTGTTCCCCGCCGGGACGCTCGTGCTGGAACACGAGAGCGACGGCGTGGCCGGGTTCATCAACGTCGCCGCGCACCCCGATGGGGTGGGCGAGGTTCGCGCCGTCTACGTGCTGCCGGAGCACTGGGGGAGCGGCGCCGGCCGGCTGCTGATGGCGGCGGGCCTGCAGCGGCTCGCCGACGCCGGATACCGGGAGGTGGTCCTGTGGGTGCTCGAGGCCAACGAGCGGGCCCGGCGCTTCTACCAGGCCGGCGGCTGGTTCGCCGACGGCGCCACGAAGACCGACGACTCCCGGGGCACGCCCCTGGTCGCCGTCCGCTACCGCTACCGGCAACCGTGAGCACGCGGCGGCCTCCCGCCCTCAGCGCCGACTGTGACGTAACGTCACAGTCGACTGTCGTCCGGACCGGCGGGAGAGCCGATGAGAAGCCTGGTGATCACCGCGCCGTTCCGTGCCGAGGTCGCGGAGGTGCCGGATCCGGTGCCGGGGGAGGGCCAGGTCGTCGTCGAGGTCTCCCACGCGGGTGTGTGCGGGACGGACCTGGAGATCTTCTCCGGTCAGTTGCCGTACTTCGCCGACGGGACGGCGTCGTTCCCGATCCGCATCGGTCACGAGTGGTGCGGGCATGTCGTCGATGCCGGCTCCGGTGTCAACCCGGACTGGCACGGCGCGTTCGTCACCGGGGACACCCAGATCGGATGCGGCACCTGCCGGCACTGCCGTCGCGGGCAGCACAACATCTGCGCCGACCGGTGTGAGATCGGCATCCGTGGTGGCTGGCACGGCGCGCTCGCCGACCGCCTGCTCGTCCCTGAGCCGGCTCTCTTCCGGCTGCCGGCAGGGCTCCCACCGCCCGCCGCGGCGTTCGCCGAGCCGTCCGGCACCGCGGTACGGGCCGTCGCCGTCGCGGATGTCGAGGCAGGGCAGCGGGTCTGCGTGTGGGGACCGGGGACCATCGGGTTGCTCGTGCTGCAGGCCGCGCGGGCCCGGGGCGCGATCGTGGACGTGGTCGGCACCAGGCCTGAGCAGTTGGACCTCGCCCGGCGGCTGGGCGCCCACCGGACGTACACGCCGGACACCGCACCGGACGGCGAACATCTCGTGGTCGTGGACGCCACCGGGGCCGCGGGAGTGCCGGCCCGCACGATCACACAGGTCGACGCTGGTGGGGTGGTCGTGCTCATCGGCGTACCCGGCAGCGCGGCTCTGTCGGATGCGCGCGACGTCGTCCTCAAGGACCTGCGGGTGATCGGCATCCTCGCCGGCTCCGCGGGGCTGGGCTCAGCGATCGATCTGATCGCCGGCGGCGAGATCACTCCGGAACCGTTGATCGGCGAGGTGATCCGGCTGGACGACGTGCCGCGATACCTGCTCGACAAGGGGGCCACCTATCCCAGCGGGGCGACGAAGACCCTGGTGAACCTGCGACTGGGCTAACCGAGCGCCTCGGCCAGAGCGTCGTCGAAAGTGCGGAGCACCCGGGTACGCATGTCGCAACTCGTCTCTGTGATCTCGAACCGGCAGGGGTCTTCCTGACCGAACACCGAGGCACTGACCTGGATCCCGGCGTGCGGCCGACCGGTGTGCAGCGAGACACCCCAGGCCAGGACGTCCCTGGTGAAGGCGCAGGCATCCCTCGGCCCGCCGCCGATGTCTCGTTCCCGCAGCACCTGCGAGGAGCAGAAGCAGCCGTCGCGATCCGTCTCGATGATCGTTCCGTCGACCGAGACCGGCGACACCGCCTGTTTGAGCTGGGTGTCGTGCGGGATCTCTCGGCTGTGCCGGACCAGGTCGCGCATCGACCGCATGGTGTCGAGCGTGTGTCCGGCCCGGCGGGCCTCGTGGCCCGCGCGGACGAAGTCCGGCCACACCGACATGGCCTGGGTGGCGATCCATGCCCAGTACAGCTCCTGCGCGTTCAGCAGGTCACTACCCAGGGAGAAGTTGAACATGTCGAAGAGCGCCGGCTCGGTGTCGTCGGTGAGCAGCCCCTTCTCTCGGCAGATCCGGAAGTCCTGCGAACCGGGGATCGGGTAGAACGGATTGGTCATGAACGGCACGCCGCGCTCCAGCATGGTCGCCGAGTCGTACGCCATCTCGGCCATCTCCTGGCCGGGCAGTCCGACGATCAGTGACGCCGAGGCGGTCACCCCCTCGCTGCGGAACCACGACGCGCCCGCCTGCACCTTGTCGGCGGAGGTGAAACCTTTCTTGATCTGCCGGAGGCGGAACCCGCTGGTGGTCTCCAGGCCGAAGAAGAGCCGCTTGAATCCGGCCTCGGCCATGACGGCGGCGATTTCCCTGGTCATGCCGATGACGGTGATGCCGTTGGGCAGGAACAGCTCCACGTCCATCTTCTCGGCGATCAGTGCGTGGCACAGGCTCAGGACACGATCCATGTCGAAGGTGAAGTTGTCGTCCTCGATGTGGAAGCCGCGAACACCGTACGCCGCCACGGCGTGCCGGATCTCCTCCACGACGCTCTGCACACTCCGGGCGCGGAACGCCTTCCCGACGGTCGCATGGACCGTGCAGAACGAGCAGGAGAACGGGCAGCCGCGGCTGGTGATCAGGGTGCCGTTGCCGGCGTAGTCGGCGAAGTCCACCTGATCGAAAGCGGGCCAGGGCAGCCCGTCCAGGTCCTGGATCCAGGATCGATTCGGCGTGATGTGCCGGCGATGCTCCCCGGCCGGGCAGTCGCAGTAGCCGTCACCGCACCGGAATCCGACACCGTCGAGGCCGGCCGGCTGTTCGCCCCCGGCCAGTGCCAGCAGCAGGCGGGGGAAGGTGCGCTCGGCTTCGCCGAGCACCACCAGGTCGGCTGCCGAGTGGGTCAGGCAGTGCTCCGGCATGGCGGTGGGATGCTGCCCGCCGAGCACGACCGTGGCGTCCGGGACGAGCCGGCGGGCCATGCCGCACGTCTGGTAGGCCGGCTCGTAGTAGGGGGTGAACATGCAGGAGACGCCGACGACGTCCGGCTGCGCGGCCGCTATCGCCGCTGCGATCCGCTCCCAGGACGCCCCCCAGTGCACCAGGTGCTTCCAGTACGGATGGGCGTCCAGCTTGACGCGGTCGGCGACGGTGAGGTCCTCGTCGGCGACCACATGGTTGTCGTCCAGGTAGGCGAGTGAATCGAAGAGGGATACCTCGTGGCCTTCCTTCTTCAGCGCCGCGGCGAGATACATCAGCCCGATCGGCAGGTGCCGGCCGATCTTGACCATGAATGCGCGTACCGGCGGCTTGACGAGCAACACCTTCGTCATCGGTCGCCGGCCAGTCTGCGACGCAGCTCGGGAAGGGCCAGGGCGAGAGCGAAGGCGCTGCCCGGCTGGTATTCGGCGCGCTCGTGCCAGGCGCTCAAGCGCGAGTCCCGATGGTCGATGAACTGCACCGGCGGGGATCCGGGGGTGGGCATGGATACCTCCCAGTTCGCGATGATCTTCTTCTTGAGCGAGGCGCCGAACAGGGCGTCCTCGACGTCGACGAGGACGGCGACCGTGGTGGTGCCGCTCAAGCAGTCGATGCCGATGCCGAGGCAGGTCAGGGTCAGCATCCCGTCCGGTTCGCGGTCCAGCAGGTCCCGGGCCTCGGGGAAGTTCAGGAACCAGTCCGGATCGTGCCGTCGCTCCAGCACCTCGCCGATCAGCTCCTCGTAGTCGAACAGCTCTTCGAGGTACTCCTTGACGAGGTTGTAGCCGATGATGCCGAGCTTGCTGCGGTGGCCGGCCAGCTCGTTCTCCGCCAGCCCGAAGTTCGGGATCACCGCCTTGGCGTTCGGCGCGGTCAGCACCTCACCGCTGCGGGACTGGATGGCGATCTCGTACGAGTGGGAGGTGCGCACGGCGAAGACGGCGAGCACACCGACGGAGAACGGGGCCGGCCGTGCGACGCCGGCTTGCGGAGGACCCGGCAGGAATCGGTCCCGTACCGGGGTCCGGATCCTCCGCCACCACCCGCCTGCCGCGCCGGCGAACGTCTCGTCCTCGAGCGCGATCAGGGACGACGCGAGGGCGAAATAGCGGCAGGGCCGGGTCGCCAGGAGGGTGTCCTCGTCCGGCTGTACGACGTCGAGGTAAAGCGATCGCTGGGATGTCTCGTAGAGCTTCGTGCCCAGCCGCAGGCGCCGTCTGATGGCTCGCATGTCCGGCTGTGGCGGTGACGCGGGCGCCGGTCGCTGGGTGAGCGGCCAGTCCGCCGTCATCTCCAGCCGCCGATTGAAGATCCACTCGTCGGGGGCGATGACCGGGATCGTGGTGGTCGTGCCGTTGATGTCGGCGGTGAACAGCGCGACGCCCCGGCGCGCGTAATAGGTCAGCAGCCAGTCGCGCACCCGCTGACTGCGTAGAAGGTCTCCGCGTCTGCGGGCTGCCCGGCTGCTGCGCAGGGCCCGCAGGCGCCGGGCGGCGGCCGGGACGAGTGCCAGCGCTGCCCCGAACAGTGCTCCGATGAAGGCGAACAGGATCTCGGTCCACACGGGCCAGTCACTCCTCGCGGCGGGGCGGCTTCGTAGTGTTACCCACCCCGAAGTGTGCCGAGCATCGGCAAACTTGGAAAGACGCTCGCCTCGCGAGATTGCGGGGACTGCTTCACGCCGTACTCAGAAAAGGTCTTCCTCCCGGAATTCTCCGGTGGCGTCGGGGCGCTCTCGCAACTCCACCCGGCGGATCTTGCCGGAGATCGTTTTCGGCAGCTCGGCGAACTCGATACGGCGAATGCGCTTGTAGGGCGCCAGATTCTCCCGGCAGTGCAGCAGGATCGCCCGGGCCGTCTCCGCGGTCGGCGACCAGCCCTCGGCGAGCGCCACATAGGCCTTCGGCACCGCGAGCCGCACCGGATCCGGGGACGGCACCACCGCGGCCTCGGCCACCGCGTCGTGCTCGATCAGCACGCTCTCCAGCTCGAACGGCGAGATCCGGTAGTCCGAGGCCTTGAACACGTCATCCGTGCGTCCCACATAGGTGACATAACCGTCCGCATCGCGGGAACCGATGTCGCCGGTGTGGTAGTAGCCGCCGGCCATCGCCTCGGCGTTGCGGTCGGGGTCGCCGTGGTAGCCGAGCATCAGTCCGAGAGGGCGTTCGCGCAGGTCGAGGCAGATTTCGCCCTCGTCGCTCTCGGCGCCGGTCGCCGGGTCGACCAGCGCCACCTTATAGCCGGGCGTCGGCCGGCCCATCGAGCCGGGCTTCACGGTCTGACCGGGGGTGTTGGCGATCTGCACGGTCGTCTCGGTCTGCCCGAACCCGTCCCGGATCGTCACACCCCAGGCCCGCTGCACCTGCTCGATCACCTCGGGGTTGAGCGGCTCCCCGGCGCCGACCACAGTGGCCGGCGGGTTCCGCAACTGCGTCAGGTCGGACTGCACCAGCATCCGCCACACCGTCGGCGGCGCGCAGAAACTCGTCACCCCGCATCTGTCCATCTGTGTAAGCAGACTCGACGCGTCGAAGCGTCTGTAGTTGTAGATGAACACGCATGCCAGCGCGTTCCACGGCGCGAAGACGTTGCTCCACGCGTGCTTCGCCCAGCCGGGGGAGGAGATGTTCAGATGCACGTCGCCGGGGCGCAGCCCGATCCAGTACATCGTCGACAGATGCCCGACGGGGTAGGACGCGTGGGTGTGCTCGACGAGTTTCGGCAGCGCGGTGGTCCCGGAGGTGAAATAGAGCAGCAGCGAGTCGTCCGCCCTGGTCACGCCATCGGGGGTGAACGCCGCATCGGCGTCGTCGGCATCCGCGTATGCGATCCAGCCGGCCTGCGGGGCGCCGACCGCGATCCGCGTGTAATCACCCTTCACGTCCGCGAACTTGCCGGTGTCCGCCGCACCGACGATCACGTGCGCGGCTCGCCCCCGGTCGAGGCGGTCCCGCAGGTCAGCCGGCCCGAGCAGCGGCGTCGCCGGGATCACCACGGCGCCCAGCTTCATCGTCGCGAGCAGGCACTCCCACAGCTCCACCTGGTTGCCGAGCATCAGGATCACCCGGTCGCCGCGCCTCACCCCGAGGCCGCGCAGCCAGTTCGCCACCCGGCTCGACCGCGCGGACATCTCGGCGAACGTGTGCCGCTGCTCCGAGCCGTCCTCCTCCACGATCCACAGCGCCGTCCGCGGCCCCGCCTCGCCGGCCGCCTCCGCGTCGAACCAGTCGATCGCCCAGTTGAAGGTGTCCAGCTGCGGCCACCGGAAATCCCGATAGGCGGTGTCGTAATCGTCGCGGTGCGCCAGGAGGAACTCACGGGCCTGCCGGAACGTGGTCATGGCCTCACCTTATTCGCCGCGGAAGACCGGTGGGCGCCGCTCCAGGCTGGCCCGGATCCCCTCGGAGCTGTCCGCGGTCGCCCACAGCACCTTCTGCTCACTGAGTTCGTGCGCCAGCGCGTCCCGCACCCGCGCGGCCAGATCCCCGCGCAGCGTCGCCCGGATCGACCGCACCGCCAGCGGCGCCGCCTCGGCGATCTGCGCCGCCAGCTCCATCGCCGCCGCACGCACCCGCCCCGGCTCGGCCAGCCGATCCGCCAGCCCGAGACGCAGGGCCTCCTCGCCGCCGACCCGCCGCCCGGTGAGCAGCATGTCCGCCGCGGCCTGCCGCCCGACGATCTCCGGCAGCGTCACGCTGATCCCGAACCCCTGATGGAACCCGAGCCGCGCGAAATTCGCGACGAACCGGCTGGACGGCTCCGCCACCCGGAAATCCGCTGCGCACGCCAGCCCGAGACCACCACCCACCGCGGTGCCCTGCACGGCCGCGATCAGCGGAGTCCGGATCTCGAACAGCTGAGCGGCCTTCTCGTACAGCCGCCGCGCCGCCGTGACATGGTCGGCCGCGAACTCGCCGCTGCCGAAATCCGCGCCACCACAGAAATGCTTGCCCTGGGACGCGAGAACGATGACCCGGCACTGCTTGTCGCCGTCCAGGTCACGCGCCGCATCGACGATCCGGCCGATCAGGGCCTCGTCGAAATGGTTCGCGGGCGGCCGCCGCATCTCCAGTAGGGCGATCCCGTCACCGACGGTCACCGACAGATCAGAACTCACGGCTGATCTTATCGTCGCCGCGGCGGGCGGTCGCTAGCCGCCGCCGGTGCCGGCGCGCTCGACCAGGACGAACACCAGCGCGCCCACGGCCACGATCGCCGCCGTCGCGGCGATCACGACAAGGAGGATCGCCCAACCCCGGTCCTTCGGTTCCGGCTGGTGCCGGGTCCGGGCAATGGAGGGGTACGCGGTGAGCATGCTCGCGGCGGACCGAAGGAGTTCGTCGTGGTTGTGGGGCGGGGGAGGGAGCCGTGAGGTCGGCGGTTTCGTGACGACGGGTGGTGGTGGTGCTGGTTCGGGGGTTGTCCCGGGTCGTTCTGGTTCGTCGGGTTTCTGGGTTTCTTCGGGTTCGTCGGGGGCTTCCGGGTCCCAGAACGGCTCCACGTAGCGGGACTGTGTCCCGTGCTGCGGAGGTGGTTCCGGGTCCTCCATCTCCGGTAGCCAGGCGGGCTCGACTTCCGGTTGCGGGTCTTCGAGCTGAGGGTCTTCGAGCTGAGGGTCTTCGAGCTGCGGGTCTTCCAGCTGGGGATTCTTCTGCTGCGGTTTCTTCTGCTGAAGGGGCGGTGGCTGGGGCGGGACCCGGTACACGCCGGGTGGATCGAGGAGTTGTCGGTTCGGCGGTGCGGCTTCCACCCGTACCGGGGAAGGGTCTTGGAGATAAGCCCGCGCCCGGGCGACCGCCTGGTGTTGCGCGCCGAGGGCCGCCGGGCCGTGCTGGGCGACCCGGGTGAACGCCTTGCGGGCCTCGTGGCGGTTGCCCAGCTCCTCCGCGACCTGGCCGAGGTCGTAGGAGACCCGCAGCATGATCGGGCTCGCGTCACCGTGCCGAGGCCGGCCGGCGGCGTAGGCTTCCTCCAGCACCCGGCGCGCCCCGGCCGGATCACCGATGCGGCGCGAGAGGGCCGCCAGGTGCAGCTGCGTGCTGAGCACCTCGGGGTGATCCTCACCGAGCCGCGTCTGACCCAGCTCCACGGCACGCTCCAGCAGCAGGCGAGCGCCATCCGGATCGCCCGAGGCGACCAGCCGGCGAGCCCGCTCCAGAGCCTGCGTCAGCGGGGGCACGCCCTCATGCTGCCCGTTCCGCCGCGCCCCGGCCACCCCTGCTTTGGGCGCCGTTCAGGGCCGTGTACAGTTCTGACCTGTGCGGCACGAGGGGCAAGCCCCGCGATAAGCTGCATAAGTGCAGGTCCGGGTGGCGGAATGGCAGACGCGCTAGCTTGAGGTGCTAGTGCCCTTTATCGGGCGTGGGGGTTCAAGTCCCCCCTCGGACACGCGTTATACACAAGGCCGAAGTCGTCATTGACGACCTCGGCCTTCAGTGTTTTCAGGCCTGGTTGGTAGGTCATGCAGGCCGATGCGGCTGTACAGCTCGGCGCGGTCGCGGGAGCCTGGCATGTCAAAGCCCACAGTCTTCCGGTACGCCCGGCGAACACTCCCCGGGCGCGCCCGCGACCGTCTGCCTGCTTCCGGCCATGGCGATTGACACGTCCTCATCCCCGGCTCGATCACCGTGGTCCAGCAGCTGCTCGCGGCCGGCCCGATCGACGAACTGCGCCTGCTCGTCCACCCGGTCGCCGGCCGCAAGGGCCAGCGCCTCTTCGACGAGGGCGACAGCGCGTACCACCTCAAGGTGATCGCCACCGAGGCGTACCCGACCGGCGTCATCCGCGTCGTCGACGCCCCGTCTGAGCCGCCCGCGCCGACCGGCTACGACAAGGCCGCCGGCACCGTCAACGAGGGTGCATGACCGCCAATCGATCACCAGTGTCAGGTCGATGACCAGGACCGATCTGTGCCGGGAAGCGCTTCGCGGATCGGTCCCCGGGGCACAAGTGGCCACGGCGTTGTCAGCCAGCGCTCTATATCTCGACAATCAGGACGACCACGCTAAATCCGTCGCTCGCGCTCCCGGCCACCTCATATCCATCGGAGAGCGCGATCGGCGGTGAGTCCGACGCATCGCCGCACGACTACCACGACCTCAGCGCGGGTCGCTGTCCTCGGCGGGCTCCACGAACTCCGGGCTCTCGTCGGCGGCGTCCTCACTGGCCAGTTCGGGGACCGTGCTCTCGTCCCGGACGGCGGCCGCCACCTCGGGCGTCTCCTCGATCGGCGTCCACTGCTGCTCGCTCATACCTCTCCCTTACCCAGGAGGACAGCGTTGCCAACGGCTATCTTGCTCCGACGATTTTCCCCGGTCATGGGGACATGTTCTCGGACGAGGCCGCCGGTGGAGTGCCCGGTGCTGTCAGGCAGCTTGACACGGCGAGCGGCCGGCCGGCCTCCGTGCTGGTGAAACGGGAAGCCCTGGACGAGGGTTCCCATGACGCACATGGGACCACTTCGGCGCAAGACGGTGCTGACTGATGTCGGCCCGGTCGAGATCGTCGTGCCGCGGGATCGGGACGGCTCGTTCGAGCCGCAGATCGTCAAGAAGCGGCAGCGGCGGCTGACCGGGGTCGAGGACATGGTCGTCTCGCTATCGGCGAAAGGCCTGACCACGGGCGAGATCAGCGCTCACCTGGCCGAGGTGTATGGCGCCGAGGGTTACACCGCACCGACTGAGGCCGCTGCGGAGCAGCGGTTCTTGGAGTGCGCCGTATCCGTGCCCTCCGCTAACAGGAGTCTTGTCGGGCAGCCTGCCACGGGCAGACCACGCCGGCCGTCGTCGCGCCCGCCAGGATCCGGCCTGGTAGGGCCGTCCGGTCGTATCGGTCCTGGCTGGTGTGGGGGCGCTGGTGTTCCTGCTGGACATGAACTTCCAGTAGGCGGGGAAAACGCCGTTCGCGATTACGGCTCGCAGCAGGCACGGCCTCTGCGCCGGGCCTCCTCAGTCGCGGCGAGCGTGAGGGGTCAGCAGTGGAGGGCGTCGTGGAGGCGTTTCGCCTCGCGTACCACCCGGGTGCCACCACCACGGTGGGCGACCTCCGCCAGCCCGGGAATCTGCTGTCGTACGCCGACCGCCGAGGCGACCTGTGCGGCGAGCATGAGCAGATCCGGCAGCCCCCGAGGGGCCGGTGCGAGTAGGACCGGAACGGCTGCCGTTAGCAGTTCCCACACCGCGGCGGACGCGCCCGCGGCGTGGGCGTCGCACAAGCCGGGCACCACCCGGGTCAGTTTGACGCTGCCGTCGCCGCACAGGTCGCCGAGGTCGGCGCCGAGCCGGGCCGCGAACGGGGCCGGGCCGGCGGCCAGAGTCAGGAAGGCGTCCACGGCGGCGACCCGGTCGGTGTCGTGGCGGGCTCCCAGCCCGTAGGCGACGGCGAGCGACATCGCCGGGCCGAGTGGGCCGCCGGCGGTGGCGAGCAGTGGCAGCAGGCCGCCTTCCCCACGATTGTCCAGGTCGGCGAGGGCCGCGGTCCGGGGTAGTCCCCACGCGGCGATCACTTCACGGTGGTGGGGCAGCACCATGGTGCGCAGTTCTGCGGCGAGGGTGGGTTCGCGGGCGAACCAGTCCGGCTCCGGTGGGTGGGTCAGGGTGACGAGCCGCGGTTCGAAGCGTAGGCCTCGCATGGCGGTGGCAGCGAGGTTGGCCAGCACCCGGCGTGGTGCGAACGGTGACGTGGCGGAGAGCCGGAACGTCGGCCCGGAGCGTTGTTCCCAGCGGGTGCTGATCGGGTCGGGCAGCCCGCCGGCGGCGATCCAAGCGGCGAACCGGTGGCCGGCGGGGCTGGTCAGCCTCGCCGCCCGGGCCACCAGGCCGCCGGCGACGGTCCGGGGCGTCCGCAGCAGCGCCTGTTCCAGGTCCAGCTGCCAGGGCTGCCAGCCGTCGGCTTCGGCGCGGCACAGCCGGTCGAACAGCGTCTCGGCGGCGAGGTTGCCGTCGACGTGGGTGGGGGTGGACACCAGCATCGGGACCGGTGCGGCCGCGATGTTCATCGCGATCTCGCAGACGCGCAGCGGCAGCACGCCGTCCGGGCCGGTCGGCAGCACCGGTGTGTTCGCGGGGACGGGCCCGCCGTCCCAGGCCGCGCGGACGGCCTCGGTCATCCGTGCCCAGCCGGGGCCGCGCTGGCCGGGCCGCAGGACGGCATGGATCACCTCGCCGAGGAAACCGGCCGGCGCCTGGTGTCGCAGAGGGCCGACCCACAGCTGTGCCGAGCATCGTTTCAGTACCGGTTCGAGGACCGCCGCCAGGTCGTCGCGGGCGACGGTGGCAGCGAGACCCACCAGACCGGCGAGCACCCGTTCCCAGCGCACCGCCGACTCGTGGTGCACGATCGCGACGATCTCCTCGGCGAGTTCGGCAATGTCGGTGATCGGCGGCGGGAACCGGGCCGGCGGTGGCGGTGAAGGCAGCGCCGGCATCCCGGCCGGCGGCAGGACAACGGGCAGCGACGACGGCGGGGCCTGGACGGGAGAAGGGGTGGCGGCCAGCACAGGCCCGAACAGTGCTGCCGCTCGGGCGGCGGCGTCACCGGTGAGCACGGTGGCGGCCTGGGCGAGCCGGGCGGTGGTGGCGGTGTCGAGGCGGGTGCGGTGGCGTGCGATCGCCGCCAGGGCCCGGTCCTGGATGTCGAGGGCCGGGTGTTCGAACGCGGCGGCGGCCGTCTCAAGCACCTCACCGGCCCGGCCCGGCTCGCGGGCGGCCACCTTACCCAGCCAGGTCAGTTGCGCTTTCACGAGGGCTTTCTCCGGGCGGCGCAGGGTGCCCCCGCTCGCCTCGATCAGCGTGTCGATGTCGAGCCGGCCGGCGGCGTCGACGGCGAGCAGAGCCCGCTGCGCGACACCGGCGACCACCGACGGGGCCTCGGCGAGCATCCGGGTGAGCTCGGGCAGGAAACCGGCCAGTTCATCGACGGTGGGTGCGAGGGTGTCGAACTGCACCACGAAGGGCCTCAGGGCCGCCGCCCGGTCGCCGCGGGCGAGCCTGTCGACGGTGGCGGCCAGGATCCGGCGCCGGTCGAGGCGGCCCTCGGCGACCAGCTCGGCCACCACGAGGGGCAGGACCGGCCGGGGATCGTCGCGGTCGGCGGTCGCGTCCCACGACTGCTGGGCCGCCGCGTCACCCAGGCCGTCGATCTCGAAGACGGCGGGCAGCAGCAGGTCCAGCCACGGGTCGTCGCGCAACCGGGTCGCCAGCGGCGGGTGCCGCACGAGGCCGCGGGGCCGCAGCAGGTCCTGGAGCCAGCCCCGCACGACGCCTTCGGTGACCGGTGGCACCGCACCGGACTCCAGCAGCAGCGCCGAGGTCAGCCACCAGCCGCCGCCGCGGGCCGGCAGGCGCTCGGTGAGCCGGACGGCGAGCTCGCCCAGCCACGGAAGCGCGCGGGCCCGGAGGACCCGCAGCAAAGGCTCAGGGTCGTGGACGGCGGAGTTCCACGCGGTGTTCAGCTGCGGCCGGGTCAGCAGGGCGACGACGCGGGCGGTGGACGGCATGCAGGCGAGAGCGGCGAACACGTGCAGGGGCGCCGGGTCGCGGTCGAACGACAGCCCGTTCGGGCGGGTCAGGATCCGGTCCTGCACCTGGTCGGCGAAAGCGAGCCGCTGCTGCTCGCCGGCGGCGACGAACACGTCGGCGAGCTTGCCGAACGCTTTCCGCAGACCGAGCTCCTCGACCGTCTCCCACTCCAGGCTCACACCGTCACCCACCCCATGTCGACCATGACGCCGACCGTAACCGGTGCGTACGACATTTACTTTGATGTAGGGCCTTGAAGATCGATTCGGGGCGTTGCGCCGGGCGCGCATCAGCCAGGACAGTGACCGTTCCACGATGTAGCGCCGTGGCAGCACTGTGAACCCGACGTGCTTCGGTGGCTTCTTCACGACTTTGAAGGCAGGTCTACAAACTCAAACCGCTCCAACCAGCCACGTATCCGACTGCCTCCGTCGGCACGTCCAGCGGATCGGCGAGGAACAAGCCCAACGCCCGCACCACCGGGCGGCCCGCGGCGACCGCTACCTTGTGCGGCATGAACTACAGCTACTTCGCCGCCCGTTCCGACGCTGCCGCCATTGCGGTCCTGGACCGGCCCGGGAGTCCGGGTCAGTCGTTGGCGGACGCCGGCCTGCTCTCCGAGCTGGTCGACGGGGTGGGATTCTCCCAGGCGCTCGGCTACTACGCCGATCTCATCCTGGGCAGCGGCACCGACGTCGACCTCGAAGACTGGGAGCATCGCATCGACGCCACCACGGACGAGCGGAGGGTCATTCTCCGGGTGCCGCCGATCCTGGTCCGGGCCGTCGCAGACACCGACATCGAGCACCTGCACAGGCTGGTCCCGGCCTGGGCGCAGTTCCCGCACTTCGCCGAGCGGAACCCGGACCGCCTCCGCACCTTCGCCACCGACCTGCACCGCCTGTGTCGGACAGCCACCGAGGCGAACGGCGGCGTCTATTCCTACGGATGGGCCTGACCCGCCGGCCCCGTCACGGCGAACGCGCGCCAGCTAGTCGAGTGGACGGTCGAGCACCGCGGCGGTGACTACCTCGACCAGATGCCCTTCTTCGAGAACATGGACGCGTTCCCTACATCGGCCGTACCGAAGCGGTGGGCTTTGATCGACATCGACGGTGAGCCCCTGCCAGGGCGGTACGTGTTCGGTGAACCGGCCGCTCTGCACGCGTTCGGCGGGCGGTTCGGTATCACGTTCGAGGTCTACGCCGCTGGGTGAGGCCACGGCGCGGTCTGGTGGTCCCCAGACGCGAGCGCACCTCGGAAGGTCGTCCGGCCGGTCCGGGGTTGAGGAGGACCGGTACAGCGGTCAGCCCTGCGAATGGTCTTGTGGCGGTGAGATCTCAAGTTGCCGTAGCTGTCCGCGTCGCCGCTGACTGTCCCGACCCGCCGCAGGTCGAGATCCACACGTTCACCGTCGGCCGGATTACATCCACGCCAGCGACCAGCGCCGGGCGCGGATGGGCAACCAACCGTTCGACCGGCGTGGCGACCAGGGCCGGTGCACCGTCGCAATCACCGTGTCGCGGTACCGGTTTGCGATCAACAAGCGTCGTGTACCACGCGCCGAGGCCCTCGCTGCTCCGGTTCCGCATCACTCAGGATCCCCGGTCCGTCGCCGAAGTGGGAGACATGCCGGAGCAGATGTTCTTGCTGGCGAGTATCGTGATCACGTTTGCGTACGCGTCGATCACGGTGGCGATCCTGGGGCCGGTTTCCCGGGCCGGGCAACTGCGGACGAACAAGCTGGCCGTGGCCACCTCGATGATCTTCTTTAGTTGCGCCGTCGGGCATGCTCTCCACGCGATGATGGCCTACCAGGCCATTATCGCAGGGCCGCTGGCGCATCACCTGGCCGGTGAGACGGTCGGCTGGTCGTGGACCTCAGCGCTGTGGGACGCCACTACCGCCGCAGTCGGTGTCTACTACTGGACTTTGCGCCGTGGCTACGGGGTGCTGCTCGGTCCCGGGGGCATCTACGTCGACCCGTGGGGCCAGCACCGCCTCGATGAGGCTGCCGCCCGGGAACGCGCCGCCCGCGATCTCGCCGAAGCGCAACGCGCGACCTTGGCCACGGTGGTCGAGCACAGCGACGACGCGATCGTTGGGCTCACCCCTGAGGGGATGGTCACCGCCTGGAACCGGGGGGCCGAGAAACTGTTCGGCTACACCGCCGAGGAGATGCTGGGCCAGCGCGCCACCGTGCTGGCCGACGCCGCCGGCGCCGAGCACCAGAACGAGGTTCTGGCCGGCGTCCGTCACGGCGAAGGCGCCCGGTCGTACGAGGCACGGCGGTTGCGCAAGGACGGCACCCCGATCGACCTGGCCCTGACCATCACCCCGATCCTCGATCAGGCCGGCACGGTGATCGGTGTCTCGGCGATCGCCCGGGACATCACCGCCGCCAAAGAGGCCGCCGACCACCAGCGCGCGGTGGAGGAGCGCAGCCATCAGGCACAGCGCATGGAGAGCCTCGGCAAGCTGGCCGGTGGTGTCGCGCACGACTTCAACAACATCCTGGCCATCATCGGTAGCTACACCGACTTCGCGATCGAGGAGACCGCCGACCGGCCGCAGGTTCAGGCCGACCTGCGACAGGCCCGCACCGCGGTCGAGCGGGCGAGCAACCTGACACGGCAGCTACTCACCTTCACCCGCGGCGACGCCATCCAGCCTCAGGACGTCGACCTGAACGCTTCGCTCGCCGAGGTCCACGCCATGCTCGATCGCACCATCGGTGAGCACATCACCCTGATCGCCATACCCTGCGAGCAGCCGCTGACCGTGCATGCCGACCCCGGCCAGATCCAGCAGATTCTGCTGAACCTGGCCATCAACGCGCGTGACGCGATGCCGGAGGGCGGCACGATCGTGCTGGAGGTCAACCTCGCCACCCTCGACGGCGATGAGATCAACATGCAGCCGCCGCTGGCTGCCGGCACCTACGCCCGCCTGCTGGTCAGCGACACCGGCCACGGCATGTCGCCCGCCACCGCCGCCCGCATCTTCGAGCCGTTCTACACCACCAAACCCCACGGCAAAGGCACTGGACTCGGCCTGGCCACCGTCTACGGCATCGTCACCGAAGCCGGCGGTAGCATAAACGTCTACTCCGAGATCGACATCGGCACCACCTTCCGCATCTACCTGCCGCTGGTGACAGCACCTACCCGCGCCGGTACGGTCGTCAGCCGGCAGGCGCCATCGCCCGGCGACGGACGTACCGTGCTGATCGTGGAAGACGAACCGGCGCTGGCCCGGGTCGTGGCCCGCATCGTCGGCAACAACGGCTATCACGTCATCGTCGCCACTAACGGTCCCGAAGCCCTGGAACTGTACGAGCAGCACGGCTGCGACCTGCTGCTCACCGACGTGATCATGCCAGAGATGTCCGGGCCCCAGCTCGCCGAGATCCTGCACCAGCACGACCCGGGCCTGCCCGTGGTGTACATGTCCGGCTACAGCAACGGCCTGCTCGGCAAGACCCACGTCCTGGACGAGGACATTACCTTCCTGGAGAAGCCCTTCACCGCTGGCGACCTGCTGCACAAACTGGCGTCGGCCCGGCGGGCGAGCAGCATCGACCGGTAGAAGACACCCATTCCTCAAGGAACAGGACGGGGTGTTCCCCACGGCCCTGACCAGCCTCACCGGCAGCGACTGGGACACCGTCGACGCGGTACGCGAACGCGTCGGCATCCGTATCTCTCCAGCTGGAAGCCGATAGACCGCCGGAGAGTACTGGCGGGGTGCCCGAAACGTCCAGCCGATCGCCTGCTCTGCCGGGACGCGACAGTATTCACCGGCGGCCCGGTATCGGTGGTGATGGCAGTCCGGTGTGGACATAGGCTCGGCCGGTGCGTGGTGATGGGAACACCCGGGGCGGACTGCTCTCGTTATCGGTGAAGATCTTCGCTCTCTGGTTCGTGGCCGCGTTGCTCGCCTGGCCGGCGGTGGTGCTGGTGAGTCCCGGCGGCGCGGATGCTGCCGGTGAACGGCCGGGTACGGCTGTTCTGTGGCTGTCGGTGTCGGCGGCGCTCGCCGTGGCGGTGGCGTGGTGGTATCGGCCGGTGTGGCCGGGTCTGCGGCTTGTTCCGTTGCTGGGGCGGGCTGTTGCGGTGCTGGCGGCGGCCTCGTGCACGGTGTTCGCCTGGCACGCCGCGGGAATGCCGTCCTGGGGAGTGGCGGGACCCGCCGGCGGGAACGCACTGGTAGCCGTGCTCGGGTGTGTGGCGGTGTGGGCGGCGCTGGACCGTCTACCGCCGTCCTGGCTCGCCCTGCTCGGCGCGCTGACGTTGGGTGCCGGTATCGGTCTGGCTCTCGCCGTGGACGCGCGTGGCGCCATAGCGGTGCTGACCGGCGGGGGAACCGGGCCGCAAGCGGGGTTGCGGTGGGGAATGGTGCTGACGACGGTGCAGATCGCGGCGGTGGCGCTGCTCGTCATCGCCGGATGGCGGTTGTTCGATCAATGGCGCACGGGAACACTTGCGCACGCCGGAGACCGTAGTCAGGGCCAGTGGCCACCGAAGGCCGGTCAGGTCTGGTATGCCGATGTGCCGTTCCGGGAGGGTGACGGCGAGTCGAAGGATCGGCCTGTGCTCGTGGTGCGTACCGGCCGACGGCAGGCCGAGGTCCTGAAGATCACGAGTCAGGACAAGTCCCGGTATCCGGAGCACTACCTGTTCCTGCCGTACCCGAAATGGCGGCGGGTGCTGGACAAGAACAGCTGGCTGGAGTTGCGCCCGGTCACCCTGGACTATCACCGCTTCCACAACCTTCGAGGGCTGGCCCGCTACGGCACGGTGCGCACGGTTCGTGAACGGGTGAAGCCGCGTGCCACTTCATGAGCCTGCCGTCCAACAAGCTCGGCAGGGCTTGGTGCCCTAGCTGTGATGGCTCGACGACCTATCAGGCGGGCCGCCCGCCACCGCCGTGCCGACGGCGGATCAGTCAACTCGCGGCGTGGCGACCGGACGTCGATACGGACGTGATGGAGCGCGCTATACACGGGGCCGCGGCCGCGACGGTGCTCTGGTGCCAAGTGGCAACACGGCCGGCGTCTTGACCGGCCCAGCGGCTGTTGCCATGGATCAAGCCACGTGCCGTAGCTGACTGCGCCCTGCGGTGCCGGTCGGGAACCGCCGCAAGCGGGCCGACTGTGTGTGGCGACGTCGGTCCGGTGTTGCAGGCATGAAGCCGATGAGCCGGGATCGCGGTTTTCCTTGGCGGTGGCTTCCGAGGGGTGTTCCTCGCGGGCTTGGCATCCGTTGGTGCGGGGACGGTCGTTCAGTTCGGCGTGGTCCGGCGGCGGTCGGACGCGGCGACTTCCTCGGTGCTGCTGACGGTCCACCGTTCGGTGCGGCTGTTGTAGAGGATGATGCTGCCGTCGTGCAGGACGATCCGGTCGCGATAGCCCTCGGGGTCGGCCGCGGTGGTGGCGTCTCGGTCGTATTCGGCCAGGGCGGGGATGACCTCGGCGAGCAGGATCGTCATCGTCATGGCGGGCTCGTCGAACGCGCGGTTGAGTGTCTCGGCGACGTCGGTGCCGGTGGCGCTCATGTGCGTGACCTTTCCTCGTACGGCCGGGGAGTCGCTGGATCGTCAGGGAAGACGCGGGTTGGTTCGCCCGCTTTCCCTGAGTGCATCGTGCGCCATGCCGTGGCGTGGGGCGTGATGCCTCGCGAGCCCGAATTGCTGAAGGCGCCCGGGAACGCCACGAATGTTCGCCGCTTCACCCGGGCCCGCCGGCGTTGTGACGATGGCGTCGCGGCGCTCGGCTCTGCGGCGGCTGGATGGTCGTGAGCTGCGGACTCAGCGGACCGTCGGCGACACGGCTGAAAGCCTCCACGGCTCGCCGAGAAAATCTATGGCGACGGGACTAGACATTCTTGCCGGGCCTGGTTAGTGTTTCTCTCGTTGACAGCAGAGATCGTTGAAGACGCAGACGAAGACCGAGCGTCAAGCAGGGCCCGGATCGTTTCGTGGCTCGCTCGGCACGGCGGTGGCACAGCATCACCGCACACATGTCAGTAAGGCAGGCGCACGACAAGACCTTGACGTAACTCCAGGTCAGGGCAGACGCAGGTGGGGCCGGTGCAGGTTCAGGGCTCGACCTGATGCAGGAGATCAGCCGTACGTGTGCGGGGCCGTGAAGTTTGCGTGGGGCTCCGACACCGGCAGGTAGTACGACAGCACCACAGGAAATGGAAGCAGAGGAAAGGGAGGGACGAGCACCGTTGGATCGCCCGCCGTCAGAACAGTTCTCGGGTTCTGGGGTGGACACCGCAGTCTCCATCGAACGTGAGGTGGTCTCCGGTCACGCTTATGCGATCCTCGCACCGCAATCCGCGAGAGGCGGCAGGTGCGGAAAAGGCAAGCCGACGAACCTGTCGGTAGATGGTGTTGTGATTCCGTAACCCTGGGCCCCGGCGCTTCTGCGCCGGGGCCCTCGTCATGGAGAGGTGTGTGTGGATGGCCCAACCCGATGACATGCTCGACGACGAGCACTACCCTGCCTACACGATGGGCCGCGCCGCGGAGATCACCGGCGCCTCGCAGGATTTCCTGCGCCGCCTGGAGAAGGCGAAACTGTTAAACCCGTCCCGGTCGGCCGGAGGCCACCGCCGCTACTCGCGTCACCACCTGCGTCTCGCCGCACGGGCCCGGGAGATGGTCGATCAAGGCATCGCCATGGAAGCCGTCTGCCGGATCATCGTCCTCGAGGACCAGCTCCAGGAAGCTCTTCAACGAAACGGGAACCAACCACACCGACAGCAGGCGGACGCCGCCTAATCCGATCGCCTTCACGGTCCTTCTCCGATCATGAGAGAAGGACCGTTTCGCATGGCCCGCGTTCCCCTGACCGTACGTATCACCGACCGAGCGGCTGTTCAGGCGGCAGTGGCGCGCAGCGCGATGGCGATGCCGATGCAGTGGGCGGTGAAGGCTGCGATGGTCAGGGCGTGGAAGATCTCGTGGAAACCGAACGGCGAATCGAACATTCGCTCCCATCGATACGCTCTTGGATGACCGTAACCACTGAAGGAGCCGCGCGAATGGTGGATGCGACTCGGGAGCTGCGCTGGTACTCAGGTCTTGCTCTGATTCTCTTCGGTCTCGGGCCGGCATTCGGCCTGTGGCTGGTGGCCGCGGACGGCGAGAAGGCCATCGAGTGGCTTCCGGTTCTGCTCGCCGCACCGATCAACCTGGCGAGCTCCGTTTTTGTGGTTCTGAGCATGCGGACCAAGGCCCCGAGCAAGTCTTCGCGCCGGCTCGCGCTAGCCGCCGGCCTCGTCTTGCTCGGTGACACCCTGCTGTTCGGGCTCCGCGCGTTGGTGACCTGATGATCGCGACACGGGGAGAAGCCGATGCCCAACCTTCGGTTCTGGTATCGCGTCGGAGGCGTGGATGGAGAGCGCCGGCTCCCGATCGAACGCGTGACCTTGGCTGTGAGCGCTCAGGCTCACCGGGTTCGGCGGGAGCGGGGTCGTTCGGTCGGTGCCCGCCCGGATCTACGAGGCTGCGTCTCCGGGTCGGCGGGCGCATCGACGGCGCCGGGGCTGGAGAACACCATCGGAGTTACGGTGGGGCGCACGTCCGCTGGCGGCGGCCATGGCGACGCCACCATCGCGGCTGCGCTGACGGGCGCCGATGGCGACACCAGGTCCAGTAACTGCTGGGCCTGGCCGGCGTCGATGCCTCGAGCCGGGTCGATTCGCACCCCCGCTGAATCGGCCAGGTCCTCGACATCATGCCTGGTCACGTTCTCGGGGCCCAGATCGCTGAGTCGCCGGGCGAATTCCTGCACACTGATCATGCGTTGTATTCCTCTATAGCTGGTGACACGACAGCGCCGAAAGTTGTCACTCGTTCTCCTCGGCGCGACTGGATCAAGTTAAGGCAGCGATCGAACCTCCTGCGCACTGGCGAGGCGAAGCCGCGGCGACGCTGATCGAGGTAATTGCAGCGCTGGTCCAGGCTCGGCGTTCGACTCGCGCTCCGACAGCGGCCAGCAACTGGCATACCCGGAAGCCGTGCCAGTGAACATACCGGCCCCCGGGCACGCTGTCCCGTCGCCCTGTCACTGCACAACCGCACCGGAAAGTTGACTAGAGAAGCAGCAGCGGCAATCGGCGCGCAAGAGCGAGCGCCGAATTCCTGATTCCGCTGCGCCTCCTGTGGCCTGCGTTCCATGGTCATCAGATGCATCCGGCTGCGGGATTGCCGCCCGCGATCGCCCCCCCGTGCCGGCCACACCCGGCACGGGGTGGACCCCGATTAGTTCCACGCCGTCGAGCAGGGCGGCGACGATGGCGGCCGGGCCCGGCCGGACCAGGGCCGGGGTCCCGAACCAGGGCCGGCCGAGCGCGACGCCGCCCTCAGCGGCGGCGAGCGCGCCGAACGAGGGCATCCCCGCGATCGTCCGGGTACGCGGACAGAGTGTGGCTGATATCCGGCCCGGTCAGGCCGGTGCCCGCCGCCGGTACGGACTCGGCGAGCTAACGGAACGGCCCAGGTCGCGCGACGTACCGGTGGTCAGCCAAATCTTGCTTCTGCGAGCCGGATCACGTTCTTCGAACTTCCGAGGCGCCCCAGCGTCCAGGACACCGAACGCATTAGGGAGCACCGCGGACGGAAGGGAACAAATGTCCAAGCCCGTGAGAAGGAGCGCCGGACTACTCGGGACCACGCTCGTCGTCCTTGCCACGCTGCTGACGGCCGGCGCCGCCCCGGCGCTCGCCGCGCAACCCGGCGAGGAGAGCAACTGGAACCAGGAAATCTCCAACAACCAGCCGTTGCGCTCCGGCGACACCGTCTCGGAGGCCCGCAACCTGAACAACGGCAACCTGCTCCAGGTATGGCGGGGATACGGCAACAACAACCTCTACATCTCGGTGAACCACGGCGTCGCGGTCGCGTGGCCGACCGCCGAAACCCTGGCTGCGCCTCGGGCGGTCTGGACCGAGGACGGCTTCTACGTCTTCCACACCGGGACCGACGGCTACATCTACTACCGCAACGTGCCGATCCTCGCCTCAGGCGGCATCGGCACGCTCAGCCACACCTGGTTCCGCGTGCCGAACAACGCGCGTACCCAGCCGGCCCTGTCTCCGTCGGTCACCTGGTTGCGCGGCAGCGAGATGTACCTGACCTGGGGCGGCGCCAGCAACACGAGCCAGTGGGGGATGTTCTACAACGGGGGCGGGTGGGCGCCCTCCGACCCGCTGCCGCGCGCGCAGAGCTGGACCGCCAACAGCGTCACGTTCAACGAGGGCTGGAACCAACTGGTGTCGATCCACACCGGCACCGACGGAGAGATCTACTGGCAGCGGCAGACTTACGGCACCGGGCGGTGGACGGACCCGGTGCGGCTCGGCGACCTGCCGCACTCGGCGGCCGGCACGCCCGCCGTCGCGCTGACCTCCGGCGGCTCCGGTGAGGTCGCGGTGTGGCTCAGCGGTGGCGCGACCGATCCGAACACCGGCAGCGGGCCGGTCCTGCTCACCGAGATCTTCGCGAACGGTGCTTGGGCCGGCACCTGGTCCGTCGCCACCGGCGTCTCGAGTACCGCGCACAACCTGTGGCTCACCACCGTCCAGAACCGGATCTACCTGTTGAACACCTATTTCACCGGATACGTCTACTGGAAGCGGTCGTTCCAGCGGTGAAACAAGCCGGGCGGCCCGCAGTGGCCGCCCGGTGCTCCGCTCCGCCATCCGGGGCCGACGGGTCGGCGCTCCCGGGAGGCGGGCGCGTGGGCTCGTACGAAGGAAAAGCGTGAGACGGCGGATGGCCCGGCAATTCCTGGCTCGCGGGTTCGCCGCCGGGATGCCGGCCGCGTGGGTGGCCAGGGACGAGGCCCAGGGGCAGGCTGTCCGCAGGCATGCCACCGGCCCCGCCGATCCCCTGCGGTCAGATGTGCTTCAGGGATGCGGCGTGTGCGGGTCGGCGTCAGGCGATGTGCGAGCCTCGAGGGGTGTACAGGAATCGGTCCTCGTTGCCCTTCCCCGCGGAGATCGGCCTGTCGGTCGTCGCCGGTGCGGCCTCCTTCGCGATCTGGACGGCTCTGTGTCTGGTCGCTCCTCGGTTCCACCTGCCCGCTGTGGCTCTCGGCGTGGCGCTGCTGGGCAGCGTGCTCGCGGTCGCGCGCGCCGGCGGCATCCTGTACGCGCTGCCGGTCGGAGCGGGGGCCGTGCTGGCGTACGATTGGTTCGGGCTACCGCCGTTCCGTGAGCTGGACAACAACGCCTTCATGGTGCTCGGCCTGTCCATCACGACGGCGGTGATCGTGGGAGCCGTGGCGACGGCCGCCGGCCAGCGGCTGGTGGAGTCGGATCAGGCTCACATCGCGCTGGCGCAGGAGCAGGCCGCGCTGCGGAGAGTGGCGACGCTGGTCGCCGGCGGCGCCCAGCCCGCCGCCGTGTTCACCGCGGTCGCGGATGAACTGGCCGGTCTGATCGGCGCTGACGCCACCTTCGTGACCCGCCGCGCCGAGCCGGTCACGGGTGAGTCGGAGTCGGTCACCGTGGTCGGTTCCTATGGCGGGGTGACCGCGGATCTGCCGGTTGCGTCCCGCATCGAGCTGAAGCCGGGGATGCTTCTCAGCCAGGTCCTGCACACCGGGGAGGCGGCTCGGATGTCCGGTGCGGCGCTCCGCAACGGACCGCTCGGGGCTCTGGTCGAGAAGCTGGGGGTGCGGGCCACGATCGCCATACCCGTGATGGTCGGCCCGCGACGCTGGGGTGTGGTGGTGGCCGGCACTGCTAAGGAGGACTTCCCGGCCGGCACGGAGGCTCGGATCCGCGACTTCATCGAGCTCGCGGCTCTCGCCATCGCCAATGCCCAGGCCGAACAGGAACTGCGGGTGCTTGCCGAGACACAGGAGGCGCTGCGCCGCTTGGCGCTGCTCATCGCGCAGGGGGTGGCGCCGGAAGTGGTGTTCGCGGCAGTGACCAAGGAGGTGTTGCGCCACTTCGGCAACGGCACGGCCCGGTTGATCCGGTACGAGTTGGACGGCACCGCGACACTGCTGGCCAACGAGGGCACCACCGGTCCGCACGTGCAGGTTGGCCAGGCCTGGCAGGGCTACCCGGCGACCGGGCTCACGGCGGCCGTGCAACGCTCCGGGCAGACCGCCAGGGTGGACGACTACCGGAATCTTCCCGGGGGTGACAAGTATGCCGCTGAGGGACTGATCTCCGCCGTGGGCATGCCCATCCACGTCAACGGCCGGCTGTGGGGCATGATCGCGGTTGGCTCCGGCGAGGGCCGGCTACCGGACGACACCGAGGCGCGGATGGCCGTGTTCACCGAGCTGGTGGCGACCGCGGTGGCGGACGCGCAGAGCCACGCCGAGCTGATCAGTTCCCGGGCGCGGATCGTGGCCGCCGCTGATGAGGCTCGGCGCCGCATCGAACGGGACCTGCACGATGGTGCGCAGCAGCGACTGGTCGCGCTCGCACTGCGGCTGCGCTCGGCAGCGATGGATGCCCAGCAGCGCGGGGACGACCACCGGGAGATGAACGAGGTCGCCGCGGATCTGCTGGGAGTGATCGACGAGCTGCGAGAGCTGTCGCGGGGCATTCACCCGGCGGTGCTGTCCGACTCCGGCTTGCGGTCGGCGCTGAGGGCGCTCGGGCGGCGTTCGCCGTTGCCGGTCGGGATCGAAGTACGCGTCGACGGCCGATTGCCGCAGCCGGTGGAGGTCGGTGCGTACTACGTGGTGTCGGAGATGCTGACCAATGCGGTGAAACACGCGGGAGCGTCGGCGGTCCAGGTGGACGCGGAGGTGACGGACGGCTCTCTGACGCTGCGGGTCTGCGACGACGGTGTCGGAAGTGCCGACCCGGCTCGCGGCACAGGCCTTCTCGGGCTCAAGGACCGCATCGAGGCATTGGGCGGGACATTCGATCTGCACAGTCCGGCGGGCGAGGGCACCACCGTCATCTGCCGGATACCGCTCACGTCGTCCGATGACTCCCGGTAGCAGGAATGCGAACGCGTCGCGGGGCTGCCACCCTGGAGTGGTGACACTGCGTTGCCTGCTTGTGGACGACAACCGCCACTTCCTTGCCGCCGCCCGTGAGCTGCTGGAGCGCGAGGGCCTCGTCGTCGTGGGCGCCGCCACGCACATCACCGAGGCGATAGGGCAGGCCGCAGCGTTGGCACCGGACGTGGCTCTGGTCGACATCAAGCTGGGCGCGGAGAGCGGCTTCCAGCTGGCCCGGCAGCTGTCCGTAACGCCACGGCCCACCCCCGTGATCATGATTTCGACGCACGCCGGTGACGACTACGCCGATCTTGTCGCCAGCAGCCCCGCGATCGGCTTCCTGGACAAGGCCAGCCTGTCGGCCCGCGCGGTCCGCGAACTGTTGTCCACCGTTTAAACGGCGTCGAGGAACGTCAGCACCGCCAGGACCCGGCGGTGGTGGTCGTCGGTCTCCGGCAGGTTCAGCTTCGCCAGGACGCTGCGGACATGCTTCTCCACAGTGCCCTCGGTGATGAACAGCCGCCGGGCGATGCCGGCGTTGGACTGTCCCTGCGCCATCTGAGCCAGCACCTCGCGCTCGCGGGCGCTGAGCACGGCGAGCGGATCGTCGCGTCGCTGTGCACTCACCAATTCCTCGACCAGACCGGGATCAATGATCGAGCCGCCGGCGGCGATGTGCTCGATCGCGGCCACGAACTCGGCCACGTCGGGGACCCGGCTCTTCAACAGGTAGCCGATCCGCCGGCCGCCGGCGAGCAGCTCCATCGCCTGCTCGACGTCGGCGTGCGCGGACAACACCAAAATCCCGGTCTCCGGCAGCTCCCGGCGCAGTTCCCCGGCAGCCCGGAGACCTTCGGTGGTATGCGTCGGTGGCATCCGCACGTCGACCACCACGACGTCCGGCCGGGTACGACGGGCCAGCGCGAGCAACTCGACACCGTCACCGGCCTGGCCCAGAACCTGTAACCCCGAGCGTTCCAGGAGACTGGCGATGCCCTCCCGCAACAGGACGTCGTCCTCCGCCACCACTACCCGCAAGCCGCTCATGATCCTCCTCGAGGGGAAAGACTATTACGACCGGCACGGGCGCCACGGATACCAGCTAGCCGGTACCCGCAGAGTCGCGCTGGCCTCGATGTGCCGGGCGCACGCCCTGCCGAGACTGATGGCATGTGCGAACACTGGTCTCCGTGCCTACCCATCGGCCAGCGGGAGCAGGACACCGCCCGCGCCGAACGGATGGCGGCATAGCCGTGCAGGCCACCACGAACGGCGGCGCGGTGCGGGGCCGCCGCAGGGAGCTGCTCGGCCGCCGGAAGGAACAGCGTGTCCTCGACGAGCTGCTGCGGGATGTCCGTGCCGGGCGAAGCCGCGCCCTGGTGCTTCGGGGCGAGGCAGGCAGTGGGAAGACCGCACTGCTCGACTGCCTGGCCGGGCGCGGGTCGCGCGTACACATTCTGCGCACGTCCGGGGTCGAGTCAGAGTCGGAAATCACTTACTCCGGTGTGCAGAAGCTGTGCGCCCCGCTGCTGAGCCACCTGAAGCGGCTGCCGGAGCCGCAGCGTGCTGCCTTGAACATCGCGTTCGGGCTCAGCGACGGTGCAGCCCCCGATCTGCTGGTGCTCGGGATGGCGACGCTGGGCCTCTTCGCCGAGGCGGCCCTGGAGAAGCCGGTGGTGTGCCTGATCGATGACGTCCAGTGGCTGGACCGGTTGTCCGGGCTGATCCTGGCATTCGTGGCCCGGCGGCTCGACGCCGAATCGGTGGCCCTGGTCTTCGCCGCGCGAGAGCAGGATTGCGGTGACGTCCTGAGAGGGGTTCCGGAGCTGACGGTGCCGGGCCTGCCGGAGTCCGACGCGCAGGCTTTGCTGAACTCGGTGCTGGTGGGGCCGGTCGATGCGCACGTACGGCACCGGATCGTGGCCGAGACGCGCGGCAACCCACTCGCGCTGCTGGAGCTGACGCGCGGGCTGTCGCCGGCGGAGCTGGCTTTCGGATTCGGTGGCCTGAGCCCGGCCCCACTGGCCGGCCGGGTCGAGGAGGGCTTCCGCCGGCGGATCGCCGCTCTGCCACGGGACACACGTACGGTGCTGCTGGCCGCAGCGATTGAACCGGTCGGTGACACCGTGCTGCTGTGGCGGGCGTTGCGGCTGCTCGGCGTCGACCCTGAGGCGGTGATGCCGGCGGAGACCGACGGGCTGATCGAATTCGGCATCTCGGTGCGGTTCCGGCATCCGCTGGTGCGTTCGGCGGCCTGGCGTTCAGGAACCGCGGCCGACCTGCGACAGGTGCATCAGGCCCTGGCCGAGGTGACCGATCCGGTCCGGGACCCGGACCGGCGGGCGTGGCATCGGGCGCACGCTGCTGCCGGCGCGGACGAGGAGGTCGCCGCGGAGCTGGTCCGGATGGCCGACCGGGCGCGGACACGGGGCGGACGGTCGGCGGCCGCAGCCTTCCTGGAACGGGCAGCCGGATTGACCGGGACGCCGGCCCGCCGCGGTGCGCTTCTCCTGGACGCGGCCGCCGCCCGGGCTGCCGCCGGCTCGTACGCTCAAGTCCCGGACCTGCTGGCGATGGCCGAAATGGCGCCCCTGCCCGATTTCGAACGGGCCCGGGCCGAGCGGCTGCGCGCGCACGTGACATTCGCGCTCGAACCCGGCCGCACCGCGGGACCGGCGCTGCTCGCCGCCGCCGACCGTCTCCGGAGGTTCGACCGGGACGCCGCCCGCGACACGTTTCTCACCGCGCTCGGTGCAGCCGTGTACGCCGGCCGGTTCGGTGGACAGGATCTGCGTCGGGCGGCTGAGGCGGCGCGTGACGTGCCGTCCGGGCGGAGCTTCCCCGATTTGCTCCTGGCCGGCCTGGTCTCCTGGGTCCTCGACGGCCACGCCGCGGCGATGCCGGCACTGCACAGCGCCTTGGACGCGATGGGAGCGCCGGAGGACGCCGGCCTGATCTGGCTGGCGTCGCCGGTGGCGCACGAGGTGTACCGGATGGATCTCGCCGACCGGATGAGCGAGCAGGCGGTCTGTTTCGCCCGCGCAACCGGCGCACTCTCGCTGCTCCCTACTGCGCTGGTGTTGCGAGCGGACAGCCTGCTGTCCGCGGGCCGCTTCGCCGACACCGCGAATCTGCTGGCGGAAGTGGACGCGGTCAGCCAGGCAACCGGCGGGCCGGTCCAGCAGTCGGCCCGTCTGACATTGGCCGCCTACAGGGGTCACCAGCGGTCCGCCGCACCGCTGATCGACTCAAAGCTGCGCGAGGCCGCCGAACGCGGTGACGGCCGGCTGCACACGCTGGCCAGCCACGCCAAAGCGGTGCTCGGCAACGGGCTCGGAGATCACCAGGCGGCACTGAACGCGGCCCGGGACGGCGCCTCCCACGAGGATCTGGCCCTGCACGGCCGGCTGCTGAGCGAACTCGTCGAAGCGGCCGCACGAGCCGGGGACGCGGTGACGGCGGCAGAGGCGCGGGATCGGCTCGCCGAGCGGACCGCGGCGGCCGGCACCTCATGGGCACTCGGCGCGCAGGCGGTCGCCGACGCCCTCGCCGGCCCGCCGGGGAAAGCCGAGGAACGTTACCGGGAGGCGGTAGATCTGTTCACCACCGAGACAGCGATCGAGGGCTTCCGGGCCCGGTTGCTCTTCGGTGAGTGGCTGCGCCGCGCCAATCGCCGCACCGAGGCACGGTCGCACCTGCGGGCAGCGCACGACGCGTTCACCGCCATGGGGGCCGAGGCTTTCGCCGAGCGGGCCGGGCGGGAACTGGCTGCGACCGGTGAAACCGGGCGCCAGCACGGTGCGGGGGCGGCCGATACGATGGCTCTGACGGCACAGGAGTCGGCGGTGGCGCGGCTGGCAGCGGCGGGGGAGAGTAACCCGGGGATCGCGGCGATGCTGTTCCTGAGTCCTCGGACGGTCGAGTGGCACCTGCGCAAGGTCTATCTCAAGCTTGGCATCACGTCCCGGCGCGAGCTCGCCGCGAGCCTGCACCCGGGCTGACCCGGCCGGCGCATCACCCGGCGTCGGGAAGGGGCCCCGCGCACCGCGAGGCCCCTTCGGCATGAGATCACTCGGTCTCGCGGGCTGCCCGCTCGATCCGCGCTGTGGTGATGCCCGGGTGCGAGGCGAGGACCAGATGCGGGGCGCCCGGCCCGCTGACGACCTTGGCATGCGCCCGCTGAGCCTTCCCGCGCTGGGCGGCCGGCGGGACGCGGGACTTCGTCGTGCGTGGCATTTCCTACCTCCTTCGATCAGTACGGAGGGCGGTCAGGCGCGCACGGCGGCGACGGCCTGCAGGATCGTGTCGGCGACCGGATCGGGTTGGGAGACCGGCAGGGCGTGCCCGGCGCCGGAGATCTCGATCAACTCCTTGCCGCCGGCGCGTTCGCCCATCCAGCGCAGCGCGGCGGCCGGGATGTTGCGGTCCTCGCTTCCCCAGATGAACCAGCTCGGCAGCCGTCGCCAGGCGGGTTCGTCACCGGTCAGGGCCTCGTTGAGGGCGGCTTCGGTGATCGGCCGCTGAGTGATCGCCATCAGCGCTGCCTGACCCGGGTCGGCATCCGCGGCGAACTGATGCGGGAACTTCGCGGGGGAGATCGAGAGCTCGAGGCCACCGCCGGTCAGCGGGCGGGCGACGACGGCGTCGCCGAGCGTGCTGCCCACGAAGCGGTTGGACAGGACCAGCGCGGTTTCGCCGATCTCGGGGGCGAACGCGGCCACGAACACCAAGGCGCGTACGGCCGGGGCATCGGCGGCGGCCTGGGTGATGACCTGACCGCCGTACGAGTGACCGACCAGAATGACGGGCGTGTCGAGGGACGCGACGACATCACGGACGTAGGCGGCATCGGTGGCGACGCCGCGCAGCGGGTTGGCAACCGTGACGGCAGCGACGTCCGCGGCGGCGAGGCGCTCGATCACGCCGTTCCAACTGGCCGACTCGGCGAACGCACCGTGGACGAGGACGACGGTGACATCGGGCATGGCTTCCTCCGAAAACGCGGTTGGGCTGTGCCGAAAAGACTCGCCGCCCGGGGACACCGTCCGCCCCCGGCGCGGGCCCTGGTCCGCCCCGGCCCGGGACCCTGGCGCGGCACACGCCGCGGCCGGTGACCTGCTGGGCGTAGCGGCGGGCTGCGAACGTCACCCGGGATCCGGCCAGGGTCCGGCCCTGGGGCGTGGCGCCGGTGGCTGGGCCATCGTCGGTGGCGGGTGCCGTACGGGCACCCGGCAGCGATGGGAGTACGACATGGTGGACTTCAAGCTGGAGATCGTAGTGCTGCCGGTCACGGACGTGGACCGGGCGAAGGCGTTCTACACCGGCATCGGGTTCCGGGAGGACGCCGACTTCGCCGGCCCCGGCGGTTTCCGGGTGGTGCAACTGACGCCGCCGGGATCCGCGGGCCACCCCGCCGGCCGAGACGGTGATCAGCCGGGCAGCCCCGCCAGGGCGTTCTGCGGCAGCGCGGTTCGCAGCTCCCGACGGTTGCTGATGCCGAGCTTGGTGAAGACCTTCCGCAAATGCCACTCCACGGTGCGGCCGCTGAGGAACAGCTCGGCGCCGATCTCCACGTTCGACTGCCCGTCGCGGGCGCGCCGGGCAATCTGCCGCTCCTGGGCGGTCAGCTCGGTCGACGCCGCGAGCACCCGGGACCGGGCGGGCGCGCCGGTTGCGGCCAGTTCCCGGCCGGCTCTCTCGGCGAAGGCCTCGGCACCGAAGGACACGAACATCTCGTGCGCCGTACGCAGAGCGGCACGCGCGTCGGAGGTCCGGCCGGCCCGGCGTAGCCATTCGCCGTACACCAGGTGGGTCCGGGCCGACATGAACGCGGCGCGGCACCGGCCCAGCCGCTCGATCGCCTCGCGATAGAGCGGCTCGGCAGCCGCACCGTCGGTGACCAGAGCCCGCGAACGTGCTTCGACGCCGAGCCCCCATTCGCCGCCGCTCGGACCGGTACGGGTGGCGAGCCGCTCCAGAGCCTGAGAGGCAGCCGCCCGGTCACCGCAGCGTTCGGCTGCCTCGACCAGCTCGACCAGCGCCCAGTTCGCGAACCCGGCCTCCGGCGGGTACGACGTCGCGTTTGTCGCCGCGGCATGCGCCTGCGCGTAATGGCCCAGCCCGTTGTGCAGCACCGCGGTGAACATGTGCATGGCCGTCAGCACCGCACCTTGGCCGCGTGCGGTGAGCGTTTCGGTGACACCAGGCAGCAGTCGCGCCACGTCGGCTTCCTGACCGCGCCACGCGGCCACGGCGAGCGCCGCTACGGGCGGCTGGCCGTCACCGGTGGCCACGCCTACCGCGTCGACCTCGTCGATCAGCGCGGCCGCCTGTGCGATCTCACCTTGGTGCAGATGCAGGGCGAGCCGCTGGTAGAGGATGAAGGTCAAACCGCTGAGCGCGCCGGTGGTCCGCGCGATCCGCAGATGCCGGGAGGTCAGTTCCTGCCAGGTCTCGTCGTCCCATACCGTGTGGGCGGCGTGCGACACGACGTAGAACTGCTCGACCATGTCCTGGTCGGTAGCGCTACCGCGAATGCCGTCCAGCGCCCGCCGCACGAGAGGGGCGCCGCCGTCGAACCCGTCGGTGTACAACTGCGCCAGGCCGTCGAGTAGCAGGTCCGGCGCGGCGGCCGCGCCCTCGGGGAGCGGAGCTTTGCTGGCAGCGGCGGCGACCTCGGCCAGCCCCGTGTCGCCGGCGAACCGGCCGACGAACACCGCTCCGGCGAACGCCGCCAGGTATGTCCTGCGGGCCCGGACAACGTCGATGCCCTCGAACCGCTGAGCCGCGTCGAGCAGCAGCCCGGGCGCCTCGGTGCTGCGTGTGGGCGAGGCGAACGCCATCTCCGCGCGCAGCAGGCTGATGCGGGCGCCACGCAGTTCGTCCGGCGGACCGGCGGAAGAACTGGCCAGCAACGCGGTCGCGGCGTCGGGCGACCCGGCACGATAGGTCGCCCGGGCAGCCAGCAGCGCGCGGTCCGCCCGGCGCGCCGGGTCGGCGCTCAACTCGGCCGCCCGTTGCAGGAATGCGGCCGCCGCGGCCAGACCACCCCGTGCCTGGGCACGCCCAGCCGACGCCTCGAGTTTTAGCGCGACCGACTCGTCCTCGCCGATCGTGGCGTGCGCGTGGTGCCACGCATGGCGATCGGGATCCGTTTCCGGCGAGGTGGCGTGGGCGAGGGCCTGATGCGCCCGGCGCCGGTCGGCCGACGACGCCGCGCCGTAGACCGCGGAACGCACCAGCGTGTGGCGGAACACCACGCGCGAGCCGATCTGCAGCAGCCCGGCCGTGCGCAGCGGGTCCCCCGCCTCCGGACTGAGCTGCAGATGAGCGGTAGCTCGCCGAAGCAGGGCAGTGTCGCCGACCGGGTCGGCGGCCGCCAGCAGAAGCAACATCCGGGCATCGGCCGGCAGGATGTCGACGCGGCGCAGGAAACTTTCCTCGATGCGGCCTTGCGGCAGCCCGAATCCGCCGGCCAGTGTGGCCGGTGACCAGGTCTGCGGCAGTTCCAGCAGGGCGAGCGGGTTTCCGCGTGCCTCCGCCAGGATCGCCTCCCTGACATCGACGTCCAGTGGCCACCGCACCACCTCGGCGAGCAGTTCCCGCGCGTCGGCGTCACGCAGCCCGGTGATTCGCAGCTCCGGCAGGCTCCGCAGGATGCTCATGGTCTCTGCGGCCGGCTCCCGGACAGCGAAGATCATGACCACGGACTCGGCCAGCAAGCGGCGAGCGACGAAGGCCAGGGTCCGTGCGGACGCCTGGTCGAGCCATTGCGCGTCGTCGATCACACACACCAGGGGCTGCTCCGCGGCCGCCTCGGCCAGCAGGCTGAGGACCGCGAGCCCGACCAGGAACGGTTCGGGCACGGCCCCCGCCTGCAGGCCGAAGGTGATTTCCAGCGCGTCGCGCTGTGGCTGCGGCAGCCGGTCGATGCGGGGGAGCAGCGGCCCGCAGAGCTGGTGCAGCGCCGCGAACGGCAGTTCCCGCTCCGACTCGATTCCGGCGACCCGGGCGACCGGAAGGTCGCGGGCCGCGGCAACCGCCTCGTCCAGCAGCGCGGTCTTGCCCATGCCCGCGGCGCCCGTCAGCACGACTGCACCGCTGTGGCCGCCACGGGACGCCTCCACCAACCCGGCGAGAACCGCTCGTTCATTGTCTCGGCCCCGCAACAATGTCTTGCCTCCTGTCCGCTGTACTTGACCGGTTCATCGTTGATCGGCCGGGCGCAGACGGACAAGGACCCCAGGGATCAGTCCCGTGGGTACACCAGTGCCTCGCCGGGCTCAGCCCACAGCGTCGAACAGGTGCAGCCAGATCTCGCTGCGGGTCGGAAAAGCGGGAACGGCGTGGCGCAGGCGGCGCATCGGCACCTCGCCGGCGACGGCGATCGTGGCCGCCTGCAGGAACTCGGCCACCTGCGATCCGGTGATCGTCACGCCGGCCAGCACGTCGCGGTCCTCGTCGATGAGGAACCGGGCGGTGCCGCGGCTGCCGCCGGTGAACGCCCCGCCGGCGTTGCCGTCGGTGGGCACGTCCACGACACGTACCCGCAGGCCGGCCGCCGCGGCGGTGGCGGTGGTGTGCCCCACGGCGGCCACCTGCGGGTCGGTGAAGATGACCCGGGGTGCACCCGGGCCGTCGGCGAGGTGTCCGGCGGTCAGGTCTCCGCCCAGCACGTCGGCGGCCGCGATCGCAGCCTGATACTTCGCCATGTGGGTGAACATGGCGCGCCCGTTGAGGTCGCCCACGACATACAGCCAGTCCGTGCCCGGTACCCGCATCCGGTCATCGACCTTGACGAACCCGTTGTCCGGGACACCCACGTGTGCCAGCCCGAGCCCCGCGCTCTGCGGTGTACGACCGGCTGCGATGAGCACCTCCTCGGCGGTGACCGGGTCCCCCTGGTCGAGGGTGACCGTGACGGTGTCGCCGTCGCGTCGTACCGCGGTGGCCTGCCGGCCGGTGCGGATCTCCACACCGAGGTCGGTGAGGCCGGCGGTGATGTGCTCGCGGACGAAGTCCTCCTCGCGCGGCAGCAGCCCACGAGGACCTTCGATCAGGGTGACCCGGGTGCCGAGCCCGGCGTAGGCCTGGCTCATTTCCACCCCGACCACGCCGCCACCGACCACCACCAGCGAAGCGGGGATCCGGGCGGACGTGGTGGCCTCGCGGTTCGTCCACGGCTGGGCCTGCGCGAGGCCGTCGATGTCCGGGATCGTGGCGGCAGTGCCACCGGCCAGGATCACCGCCCGTCTCGCCCGCAGCCGCTGCGGCTGCGCAGCGGAGCCGGCCACCTCGACCAGCCGCTCACCGATCAGCCGTCCCCAGCCCCGGACCAGGTGCACGCCGCGGTCGGTGAGCCAGGGCAGCTGTCCCGCGTCGTCAAGGTGCCCGATCAGGTCGTCACGGCGGCGCAGGACCGCGCCGCGATCCAGGGAACCGGTCACCGCCTCGGCGGCGCCGGGAGTCCGCCGGGCCTCGGCGAGCACGTCGTGCGGGCGCAACAACGCCTTCGAGGGCATACACGCGTAGTGCGAGCACTCACCGCCGACTTTGTCGGCCTCCACGATCACCACTGACAGGCCGGCCTCGGCGAGGCGCCCGGCGGCAACCTCACCACCCGGGCCGGCACCCACCACTACGACATCAAACGTCTGCATGAACGGAATCCTGACGGTCGTCGGTGCCCGGCCACCCCAGGCGTGAGCCCTGGTCCAGGGGGCCAGGGCACACGCCGCGCGGGCCGTGTCCGGTTCACGCCCGGTACGGGCAGCTGTTATCCGGCTTGGCGGAGCAGGGTTTCGATGACCCGCTCGGTCTGGTCGTAACGGCCCTCTCCGGTCGCGATGTAGCGGACTGTCCCGCTGGCATCCACGACGAAAATCGTCGGCCACGCCAGCACGTTCCAAGCCGACCAGCTGGCATAGTCGTTGTCGACGGCGATCGGATAGCCGACGCCGAGCCGGCCGGCCGCCGCCTGGACGCTGCCGATCTCGCGTTCGAAGGCGTACTCCGGCGTGTGCACGCTGACCACCTCGAGACCTTGCGAGTGGTGGTCGCGATACCAGCTGTCGATGTGCGGAATGACATGGCGGCAGTTGATGCAGTCGAAGGTCCAGAAGTCGACCAGCACCACCTTGCCGCGCAGCGCGGCCAGGTCGACCGGCTGCCCGCCGGGCGTGTTCAACCAGCGAGTCACTTGCGGGAACGCCGGCGCCGGCCCGCAGTCCTGCACGTCTTCGGGCGCCTGGTACAGCGAGTCCGCCACACACGCGGCGAGGAGCGGGTCCCCGGTGGACTCGTGCACCGGAGGGCCGAGCCGTTCGATGCCGTGGCTCAGCGCGGCGGTGTAGTCCGGGATGACCCGCTGCACCACGGAGGCGACGTTGAAAGTGAGCGCGAGCGCGAGGCCCAGCACCGCGACCCCGGAGGCGATCCGGATGGCCCGCTGCCGGCGGCGGAACGCGCTGACCCGTTCGGCCACCGCCCGCCCGGCGAGCGCGAAGAGCAGCAAGCTGAGTCCGGTGCCCAGGGCGAAGCCGCCCGTCAGCACAAGCGTGCCGGCGCCGATCCGGCCGGTCGCGCCGGCAACGGCGATGGCGGCCAGTACCGGCCCGGCGCACGGCACGTAGACCGTACCGAGGGCCAGGCCGAGCAGAAAACCGCCGTCCTCGGTACCGACGCGGCGCTGCGGGATCCAGGAGAAGGGTGCCTCCAGCCATCGTTCGACCCTGGGCACGATCAACCCGATGCCCAGCAACACGAGAGCACCCAGGCCCATCCAGCGGATCACCGCCTGCGACAGCGGTAACGCTGCCAGCACCAGCGTGCCGACCAGGGTGAAGACGCTGAAGCTCAGCACCAGGCCGGCCACCACGAGGTACGGGCGGCGCCCGCGGGCGGAGGTGTCGGCGCGGGCGCCCTGTGCGCCGCCGGACAACAGAATCACCGGGAGCACAGGAAGAATGCACGGCGACAGACCCGTGATCACGCCGCCCACGAGTCCGATCAGAGCCAGATTGACGTTCATGAAGGTCACCGTGGCGGATTCACGGGGGGCGGCGCGCCCGGTACGTACCCTGGCCTGGCCCCTGGGCCGCCGCGTGACGGTCGCCGCCCGTGGCCCCCTGGTGGTTCGTGCGACCGCCGCCAGTGCCGGGCCAGGGACTCGCCCTGGCGCGGCCTGAGCTGCTGGCGGACGAAGGTCGAGGAAGTACCTGACACCTCGAGCACAGGGGCATCTGATGGAGACCTTCACCTACCGCCCGGCGGGGTTCGCCGCCCGCCACCGCTACCGCGACCGCGCCCTCTTCGCCCCGGCCATGGGGTACGTCGCGGGAGTCACCGTGCTGTTCGCTGCCGGCGCCTACCTGGGGCGGAACCTCGGCGCCGGTGCCGGCCTCGTCGCGTTCCTCGCTGCTTTCGGGACCCTGATCGGTCTGCGGTTCGCGGTCCGCCGGTCCACCCCGGTCACGGTCGGGCTGCTGATCGTCTTCGGCCTGTTGATGGGGCTCGGGGCCGCGCCTGCGCTGGCCCAGTTCGCCGGCTCCGACCCGCAGGCGTTGTGGCGGGCGGGCGGGGCGACCGCGCTGTTCGTCGCCGGGTTCGGCGCGACCGGCTACGCCGTCCGCCGAGACCTGTCGGGACTGTCCCGAATCCTGTTCTGGGCCCTGGTCGGGCTGATCGGGTTCAGCATCGTTCTGATCTTCGTAAGCATCCCGAACGGCGCGCTGGTCTACGCCGTGCTCGGGCTGGCGATCTTCGCTGGGCTGGTCGTGATCGACTTTCAGCGGCTGCGCTGGTCGACCGATGTCGCATCCGCGCCACTGGTGGCCGCGTCGATCTTTCTGGACATCCTCAACGTATTCCTGTTCTTCCTGCAGATCTTCTCGGGCGGCCGGGACAACAGGTGAAGCCGCGGGGCTGCGGCAACGGGCGGGCATGCGCCTGCCTGACATCCGACGTGGTCCACCGGCACGGTGAAGCGGAGACCCCCGGTGCCGGCCGCGAACGAAGCTGGCACCGGGGGAACGCCGGCTGATCCCGATTGCCGGCTCAGGCGGCTCGGTAGTCGGTCGAGCGGCTCAGGTCCGCCCACCTCGCGGCCTCGGCGGTGCGGGCCGCGCCGGCGGCCAGAGCCGCGGTCAGCGCGTCGGAGCCGAGGGGTAGCCGGCGGGGCGGGTCGTCCAGCGTGACTACCCGGACGATCACCTCGGCGGCCCGGGCCGGATCGCCCGGTTCGGCGCCCTGCGATTCGTCACCGAAACGGTGGCTCCGACCCACGGTGGCCTCGTAGTCCGGACCGGCCGGGTGCCGGACCAGCGAGGAGTCCTGCGACTCGGTGCGGAACGCGCCCGGCTCTACGATGATCACCTTGACGCCGAACGGGCCGGTCTCGGCGGCGAGCACCTCGGAGAAGCCCTCGACGGCGAACTTCGCCGTCTGACAGGCGCTCATGCCGGGGGCGCCGCCGACCCGGCCGCCGATCGACGTGACGTGTACGAACACGCCGGAGCGCTGTGCGCGCAACACCGGCAGCGCCGCCCGGGTCACGTTGACCACACCGAACAGGTTCGCGTCGATCTGGGCACGGAAGCCCTCGTCGGACATCTCCTCGATCGGCGCGCTGTCGGCGTACCCGGCGTTGTTGACGACGACGTCGAGACGGCCGAAGGCTTCCACAGTGGACCGGACCGCCCGGCGGGCGGCGGCCGGATTGGTGACGTCCAGCGCGACGGTCTCGACCCGGCCGGGGTACGCCGTGATCAAGTCGTTGAGTTGATCGGGTTGGCGCGCGGTGGCCATCACCTTCGCGCCGGAGGAGGCGGCGGCTTCGGTGATGGCCCGCCCCAGCCCTCTCGAACTGCCCGTAACCAGCCATATTTTGGGCTCGTCCATTGATGGTGTCCTTCCTGTCGGCAGCTGCGACCCGGACCCAGCGTTTCCGGCGCGCAGCGGTTCTGGCCCCAGGGGCCGCCACTGGTCGCGGCCCTGGAACTGCCACGGCCGGCTGAGGTGTGTCGCGGATCCCCTCGGTGAACGTGGCGACCTGCGGTGCGTCGATCGGAACGAAGCACCAGAGGAAGGACCTTGCTCATGTTGGTTACCCGCATCGCGCCACTCGCCGTGGCAGCGGCGTTCGGCCTCGCCTTCGCCTCACCCTGTGACGGCGAGAAGACCATCGGTGACGCCGCAGCGATCAGCGCCACCGGACCGGACCCGTCGGGGGAGACCCGCTGGCGTCCCTGGGTGGAGCTGATCTCCGTGGCGCCCCGCAGAGCAGAGAAATGAAAGGAAGGCAACCGCGTAGTCGGCGGCGGTGGACGCGCGCCGTGATCGAGGTGCCGGAGTATTCCACCGTGCCGCGCGGACACCGAGGTGAAGTAGGGTCTCGGCAACACGCAGCGCGGCACTGACATTCAGATGCCATGGAAGGGGTAACGATGTCCGGGGTGCCGATCGTTCTGGTGCACGGGTTCTATCACGGAGCCTGGGCCTGGACCGATGTCCTGCACGAGCTCGCGGCGCTGGGCCGCAGTGCGGTCGCGGTGGATATGGCCGGGCACGGGTTGCGGGCCGTGCCGCTCGCCGGCGCCGGCCGCCGCCCGTTCGACCCGGTCGCCTATTCCACTGAGCCTTCCGGGATCGCGGACGTGGGCCTCGATGCCGCCGCCGACCTGCTGATCAGTGATCTGCACCGGATCGGCCGCGGCGGCCCGGTGATCCTTGTCGGGCACAGCATGGGCGGTGCGGTGCTGACGAGGGTTGCGGAGCAGGCACCGGCTCTCGTGACCCATCTCGTCTACCTCACCGCGTACATGCCCGCCTCCGGCACGGCGTGCATCACCTATCCGTCCCAGCCCGAGGGCCAGGACAACCTGTTCATGAAGCTGCTTGTCGCCGACCCGGTCGCCACGGGAGCGCTGCGTATCGATCCGCGCAACAGCGACCCGGCGGAACAGGCGAACATCCGGGAAGCGTTCTACGGAGACGTCGATGAGCGGACCAGCGCCGCGGCGACGGCCCTGCTCACCTGTGACGCTCCGATGGCCATGGGAACCGACAGTACGACGCTGACCGAACGAGGCTGGGGCGCTGTGCCCCGGACCTATGTGACGTGCAGCCGGGATCGCACGATCCCGCTTGCTCTCCAGGAGTTGTTCATCGCCCAGGCCGATGCGGCTTTTCCCGCCAACCCGACCAGCGTCGTAGCACTTGACGCCTCCCACTCGCCCTTCCTGTCAATGCCTGATCGCGTCGCCGAGATCATCGCGGGCGTCGCCTGAGCCCGATCGGGCCGGCGTCGTCGAGGGGCCGTCCTGCTGGTTGACCTCGACGACGCCGACAGCCGCAGGATGGTCTTCGTCACTTCCCGTGAACCCGGTGAAACGATTCGCGTCGTCCGTGGGCATGACCCCAAAAACGGCATACCAGCAATTGGTCGACGTGGTGAACGGCCCGGTGATGTTCCCGGGTGACCCCGGATACGAGGCGGAGTGCCGTACTCAGAACCTCCTCACGCCACTGCGGCCGGCGATCGCCGTCGGTGCGGTCGATGTCAGCGATGTACGGGCGGCGGTGCGGTACGCGAACGTGAACAAGATGGCGGTCGCCATCCGGGGCGGCGGTCACATGCAGCCGAATTCGGCCGAGGGTGCCATGTTGATCACCCTCGACCGGATGGCCGGCGTGACCGTCGACGCGGAGCGGCGGACCGCCCGGGTGACCGGCGGCATCCGCTGGCAGGAGGTCGTCGACGCCACGGCCAAGGAAGGGCTGGCGCCGATGGCCGGTTCGTCCCTCACAGTCGGCGCGATCGGCTACGTGCTCGGCGGCGGGCAGGGCCCGATTCTCGGGCGCCCTTACGGCTACGCCTCCGACCATGTGTCGTCCTTCGACATCGTCACCGCCGACGGTGCCCTGCATACGGTCAGTGACCACAACGAGCCGGACCTTTTTGCGGCGCTGCGCGGCGGCAAGGGCAACTTCGGCGTGGTCACGGCCATGGAGATCGGGCTTTTCCCGGTCAGTACGGTCTTCGGGGGCAGCATCTACTTCCCGGGCCACGCGACCGCCGATGTGCTGAGGACCTGGCGGGACTTCTCGGCGACGCTGCCCGAGCAGGCCACCACCTCGGTCGCAGTGCAGTGGCTGCCGCCGGTCGAGGAACTGCCCGAGCCGCTGCGTGGCGCGCACGTGGTCAACGTCCGCTTCGCCTACCTCGGTGAGCCGGCGACGGGCGCGGAGCTGCTGGCCCCGATCCGGGCGGCTGCTCCGGCACTGATCGACACGGTCGCCGAAGTGCCGTACGTGGTGGCCGCGACGCTGCACAACGATCCCGTTGCCCCCATGCCGTACCACGACCGGAGCCTCGGCCTGAGCGGCCTGCCCGACGCTGCTCTGGCCAAGCTGATCGAGCTGACCGGCCCGGACACCACGATCCCGCTGCCCAGCGTCGAACTGCGCGCCCTGGGCGGAGCGATGGACCGGCCGCCGGCCACTCCCGACGCGGTGCCCAGCCGCGGTCTGGCCTTCCAGATGTTCGCCTTCGCCGTCGGCGTTGATCTGGACGAGCAGGACCGGTACCTGAACCGGCTGATCACCGCCATGCTGCCGTGGGCCGACCCGAAGCACCGCCGGATGCTCAACTTTCTCTCGACCGAGGAGGCGACCGACCCGGAGTCGCTGGCCGAGGTGTACGGCCGGGAGATCTACGACCGGCTTCGCGCGGTCAAACGGCGGGTCGACCCGGACATCATGTTCCGGATGAACCACACCATCCGCTGAGGGGCGAGCCGGGACTCACCAAGCGGCAACGCTGAGTACCCGATGATGCGCGGCGTCGGCCTCGCGGCCGGCATCGAGGCCGCCGCCGTGCGCCCCGCTCGAGGTGATCGCCGGAGTGAAGGCGATCGCGCTGAGCGGCGGGTCGGAGTTCCGCCACGCCGACTCCACCGCCATCGGCCGCACCGGCCAGTCCCTCTCGAAAGGCTGAATGTGACCGTTCTCGTCAATTCGCTGGTCGCGGTCGTGCTCTTCGCGGGGATCGTGCCGATCGTGACCCTGCCGTGGATTCATCGACAGTACCGACGTTTCGGCCGCCTGCACGGGTGGACGGCCGCGGTCGCGGCGGCCGAGGTGCTCTACCTCTGCGGCCTCGCGGCCTTCACGCTGTTTCCGCTGCCGGACGAGACGGCTGCCTTCTGCGCGAGCCGGTCGACTGCGGACTTCCTGAACCTCAACCCGCTCGACGACCTGGCCGCCACACCCGCCGCGGTGGCGCAGATCCTGCTCAACGTGGCGCTGTTCGTGCCGCTCGGGTTTCTGCTGCGCTACCGGTTCCGGCGAAGCCTGGCTGCCACCGGCGGCATCGGGCTCGCCGTGTCGCTGCTGGTGGAGATCACGCAAGGCACGGCGGTGCTGGGGCTGTTCGCCTGCCCGTACCGGGTCGCCGACACCGGTGACCTGATCACCAACACCGCCGGTGCCCTCCTGGGGTGGTGGGTGGCCACAGCGGTGGATCACCGTCTGCCGCCCGCGGAGCCGAGCCGTTCGCCCGACCTGGAACAGCCTGGCCTGATCCGCCGTGGCCTGTCCGTGGGGGCCGACATGCTGATCGGCGTTCTCCTGGTCGAGGCCGTGGTCCTCGCCCTCGACCTGGCCGGCGTGGAGACCGGCCATGCCGTCATCGCGGCGGCGTACGCCGCCGCCTACGTGCTCGGCACGCTCGTGGTGCCGCTCCGCCGCCGCGACCACGCCACCTGGGGGCAGGCGACGTTCTTCTTGGCACCCGACTCGCGGACCGCGGTGTGGCCGCGCTTCCTCGTCTGGTGGCTTCCGGTCATCGCGCTGCAGACGGCCGCACGGCCCGCCGCCGTTTTCGGGGCGGCGCTCGCCATAGGCGTCCTTGCGCGCCTTCGCCCGGACCGGCGCAGCCTGCTCGAAGTGATCAGCGGCACCACCACCGTCACCCGGAGCACGCGGCAGACCGGAACCCGGCACGGGCCTCTCCTGTGATGCTCGGCCGGACCGTCCGCCGCCATGGTCCACAACGGCATGGCGGTGGGCGGTTCAGTTTGTGATCAGGCACGCTGCCGTCCGTATCCCCGGTCTTCCTTGAGATGAAGGCCAGGGTTGTCCACCGGGGCCAAGACTGCTCACGGGCTGTGAGGGTGAGAGGCATGAAGCGACGCCTGAACATCCTGATGGCCGCCGCGGTCCCGGCCACCGCACTTCTCGTGCCGGCCGCGGCCAGCGCCATCACCCGCGACAGCGCCCCGGCGGCGGCCAAGCCCGCCGCGATCTGCAGGACCGTGCCCGTGTCCGCCCCTTCCGGCACCAGAATCGTGTCGATCAACGCCGTGGCGCGGGCGGCCGGGGACTACACGTTCCCGCAGACCCCTGGCCTGCCGCCCGTGCCGCCGATCACCGCAGTACCGGCCTGGTGCGACATCAACGTCGTGGTGACCCACCCGGGCGCCGCGGACACCGTCAACATCAAGATCTCGCTCCCGCAGGATCGCAAGAACTGGAACGGCCGCTTCCAGGCCACCGGTGGCAGTGCCTACTCCGCGGGTGACGTCAGCGAGCTGAGCGTTCCGCTGATCGCCGCGGTCAAGGGGGGCTTCGTCGGAGGCGCCACCGACGCCGGTGTCGGGGCCAAGGGCGCCACGGACGCGAGCTGGGGTCTCAAGCCCGACGGCACCATCAACAAGGGCCTGCTCACCAACTTCGCTTCCCGCTCGGTGCACGACTTGGCAGTCATCGGCAAGAGCGTCACGGCCGGCTTCTACAAGCGCGCCGCGTCGTACTCGTACTTCACCGGCTGCTCGACGGGTGGCCGCCAGGGCTACGCGGAGGCCCAGAACCACCCCACTGACTTCGACGGCATCCTCGCGAACGCCCCGGCGATCGAGTGGAACCGCTTCGAGATCGCGACCCTGTGGTCGCAGGCTGTCTACAACGAGGAGAAGGTCGCACCGTCGCAGTGTGAGCTGGCCGCCTTCAACACCGCGGCCGTCGCCGCTTGCGACACCATCGACGGTGTCAAGGACGGCGTCATCGACAACCCGCAGGCCTGCAAGTGGGACGCCCGCAAGCTGGTCGGCGAGAAGGTCGTCTGCGAAGGGAAAGAGCTCACCATCTCCAAGCAGCTCGCCACCGCCGTCAACAAGATCTGGGCCGGCCCGGTGACGACCTCGGGCAAGAGGCTCTGGTACGGGCAGAACAAGGGCTCGTCGTTCGCCTTCATCGCCAACCCGGGGCAGCCGTTCGCGGTGCCGGACCAGTGGGCCAAGTACTTCGTGACCAGGAACCCGTCGTTCGATGCCACCAAACTCACCTACTCCTCGTTCGCGAAGCTCTTCCACTCGGCGACGCGGCAGTTCGACGGCATCATCGGCGATCGCGACCCCAACCTGTCGAAGTTCGCCAAGGCCGGCGGCAAGCTGCTCACCTGGCACGGCCAGTCCGACCAGCTGATCCCGACGCAGGGCACGGTCGACTACCGCAAGCGCGTCAACGCAACCCTCGGCGGCAGCAAGCGGGTCGACAACTTCTACCGTGTCTTCCTGCTGCCGGGCGTCGACCACTGCGGCACGGCGTTGTTCAGCACCGGTGGCCTCGTTCAGCCCGGCGCCGACCTGAACGCCCTGATCAACTGGGTGGAGAAGGGCGAAGCCCCGGCTTACCTGCCGACCACCGACGGCAACGTCCACCACTCCTGACGAGAGATCGTGCGCCCGTGGCGGCCTTGGCTTCGCGCCAGGGCCGCCACGGTCGTGTGCCGCGTCCGTCGATCACCGGCGGCCGGCCGGACGGCGGAGAACCCCGCTGAGACGGCTGAGCATGACACCCGACACAGGCCCGGCCGTGAACACGAACGGCGGAGATCCGTGGTGGAGGGAGTGAGAAGGGAAGTATCGAGATGAAGTTGCATGCCGCGCTCGCGCGGGCCCTCGCCGCCCATCAGGTCGGCACGATGTTCGGGCTGATCGGCGACGCGAACCTGTTCATGGTGCACAGCTTCGTACACGAGTACGGAGGGAAGTACGTCGGCGCGGCTCACGAGGCGGGCGCCATCTTCATGGGGTTCGGCTACGCCGACCTGACCGGCCGTCCCGGCGTCGTCACCGTGACGCACGGACCGGCCCTGACGAACACGCTGACCGGGCTGGTCGAGGGTGTCCGGGGCCGGACGCCGATGCTGCTGATCGCCGGGGACACCGCCACCGGGAGCCGCGGGAACATCCAGGACATCGCCCAGCGCGACGTGGTTCTGCCGACCGGCGCCGGCTTTGAACAGGCCCGCACACCGGAGAGCACCCTCGAGGACCTGGCCGTCGCACTGCGCCGGGCCGTCATCGAACGTCGGCCGGTCGTGTTCAATGTGCCGTCGGACTTCATGACGGCCGACGTCGATTACCGCGAGATTTCGCTGCGCCTGCCGCAGGAGCAGCTGGCGTTCCCCGACCCGGCCGTGGTGGCCGAGGCGGCCGCCCGGATCGCGGCAGCGAAGCGTCCCGTCGTCCTGGCCGGTCGCGGCGCCATGAACGCCCGCGAGGCGGTGCTACGCCTCGCCGAGCGAATCGGGGCACCGGTCGCCACCACGCTGAAGGCCCGCGATCTGTTCCGCGGTGAGCCGTTCGCGCTGGGCATCTCCGGCAGCCTGGGCGGTCCCGCCACGCAGGAGATCATCGATGGTGCCGACCTGGTGGTGAGCCTGGGCGCGGGGCTCAACTCGTACACCACTCGTCGTGGCGCGCTGCTGGCCGGAGGCCGGGTGATCGCGGTGGACACCCGCGTCGATTCGGTTCCGGCCGAGGCCGGAACCATCGTCGTCGGCGACGCCGGGGTGGTCGCCGACGCCCTCGTCGACGCGCTGGACCTCAGCGGTACGCCGGCGCGCGCTTTCCGTACCCAGCGGATGGCGGCGTCGCTTGCGGCGCAGGAGGTGATGGGGGAGCGCGCGTGCACCGCATCCGGCACCGTCGACGTCGAGGTCGCCCTGCGCCACCTCGACGAGGTGCTGCCCGAACGCCGGTTGGTGGTCAGTGACGGCGGCCGTTTCATGATGGAGTCGCTGCGGCACCTTCATGTCGAGCCAGGAAATTTCGTGCTTCCGGCGAACTTCGGCTCGATCGGCCTTGGCATGGGCACGGCCATCGGCGCCGCGACCGCCGATCCGACCCGTACGACCGTGATGGTCTGCGGCGACGGCGGCTTCATGCACGGCGGCGTCGGCGAGTTCACCACCGCCGTTCGCGAGGGCCTCCACATCATCGTCGTGGTGTGCAACGACGGTGGCTACGGTGCCGAGCACATCCAGTTCACCCGGCGCGGCCTCGACCCGTCCCTGTCGCTCTTCGCCTGGCCCGACCTGGCCGCCGTGGCCCGCGCCGCCGGGGGCGAGGGCTTCACCGTCCGCGACCCGGACGATCTGGCCCAGGTGGACAAGGCCATCGCCGACCGCCAGGGTCCGCTCCTGATCGACTTGCGGCTCGACGTCGAGCACATGACGCCGATGCCTTGAGGGCAGGCAGGCGCGATGGCGACGTTGGGTAGCTCGGCAGGGACTGAGTCAGGGACGGGCGAGCAACCCGGCGTGGTTCGAACGGACGAGTCGCCGGCCGAGGTGCCGGAAAACTAGGCGGCGCACGACCCCCGGCAGGTTGCGAGCGTTGTCGCGCCGGTGGTTCTGCTCGAGCACGAACCGCACGCGCGCCGCGCGCCGGTCGCGATACCGGTTCAGCGCGTCCGGGCCGTCGCCGATCGACGCGGCCAGCACGAGCGCGTCCTCCAAGGCCATCGCGCCGCCTTGAGCCATGCTGGGGGAGCAGGCATGCGCGGCGTCGCCGAGCAGGACCACCTTCCCGTCGACCCAGTCGAAGCCGGCGATCTCGTACAGCGGCGCGAAGTACGCGTTGTCGCCGTGCTGCAGGACGTCGGTGGCGAAGCCGGCGAACAGCTCCCGCCAGTCGCCGGGCGGCGGTGACGGCGTGGCGCTGTCGATGGACGCGAAACAGTAGACCCGGCCGTTGCCGACCGGCACCGTGAGCACGCTGCGGCCCCGGTCGCCGAGAAGGACCGACCAGGTGGTGGACTCGGTGCCGTCGAAGAGGAAACGCCAGCAGACCTGCCCCAGGAACCGTGGCGCCACGGACGGGAAGACGCTGCGTCGCACGGCCGAGTCGATGCCGTCGGCCCCGATCACCACGTCATACCCAGCCCGGGAGCCGTCCGCGAACACAACCGTCCCGTCAGGCCGCGCCGACTGCACGGCGTTGCCCGGAAAGGTGGGCGGGCCGGCGGCGTCGAGCAGTAAGTCGTGCAGGGCGGCACGGCTGATCGCCCGGCTCTCGCCCACGTCGCCCCAGATCTCGTCGAGGCCGTACGACGTGAGCAGGTCGCCGGTGCGGTCGCGGATCTCCTGCCGTCCGACGGGTACGGAGCGTGTCGCGAGCCGGTCGGCGAGGCCGAGATCGCCCAGCGCCCGCACTGCGTTCGCAGGCAGGTAGAGCCCGGTGCCGCCGGCGCGGGGCGCGAGGTCACGCTCGGCCACGTCGGCCCTGACGCCGCGGGCGGCGAGCGCGATGCGCGTGGCGAGGCCGGCGATTCCCGCGCCGGCGATGAGGACACGTGTCATCTGTCGTCCTTGAGGGCCTGCGCCCCGAACTCCCGCTCGATCATCGACCGGAAGGCCGCGCGCACCGACCTTCCGTCGTCGAGGTCGGTGCGGAAGCGGCGGTGCTCCCACTCGTACGCGACGGTGGCGCGGTCAATCGGGTAGGCGGCCTCGCCCAAAGCGACGAGCGCTTGCCATAGGTGCTGCTTCCATCGATTCATGTCGGCCTCCTCAGTGAACGCGACCGCCTCATAACCGCTTGAACGAAACCGTCGCACCCGTGTTCAGGGGTGTGACCGGCGTGGCATGCGGTGAACCGCTTCACGCGAGTGTCGTCGCTGCTGAGGATGCGCTTGCCCGCGCCGCCGAGGCGACTGGCCCCGCAACGTCCACATGGTGTGGCCGCGCCCACCGGGCCGCACCTTCCGGTCCACCAGTGCACCTGCCAGGGATCGGCACGGGTTCGCCCGGTGCCCCTGGACAGCGACGGTGGTCATCACGGCAATCACAAGCTTTGGGGGCGACGTGGCGACCACGGTCAACGACATCTACACCCAGTACAGCCAGGTGCTGACCGGATATCTGAACGGCTTCACGGCGGCTAGCCGGCAGAGCGCGGAGGACCTGCTCCAAGAGACCATGATCCGGGTGTGGCGGCACTGGGACGACCTGCCCACCGAGCCCGAGCGCATCCGACGCTGGCTGTTCGTCGTGGCCCGCAACGTCGGCATCGACGCGATCCGCCGCACCCGGGCCCGCCCGGTCGGCGTCGAACTCATCGACGCGTTCCCGTCGTCGAACGCGGACGACATCACCGACACGGTGGTGGCGCTGGAGTCGCTGAAGGCCGCGCTCGGCTCGCTGAGCCTCATGCACCAGCGCATCCTGACCGAGCTCTACTTCGAGGGCCGTTCCACCCATGAGGCCGCGCAGCGTCTCGGGGTGCCGGTCGGCACGGTGAAGTCGCGCGCCTTCTACGCCCTGCAGTCGCTGCGCCGTTCGATGGCCGGCCCGGACAACGAGCGGCCCCGGACCGGCCGACCGGCAAGCCGCCCGAGACGGTGACGAATCCACCTCCGTTGAGGACGGGCACTGGGGTCCGGCGCCGTTCTCCTCGCCGGCTGCCGGCACCTCGTCGCGCGGATCGAAGCCGTGGCCCCGCGAGTTCATGAACGCGGCCTTCGCTCAAGCCGCCGCGGGCTCGCGCAGCAGGGCCGATATGTCGGCGCGGGCCCGGTCGGTCCACCGGGCGGGCCGGTTCGTCGCCGGATCGATCTTGATGGCGACGCGGTGGCCGTGAGCGTACTGTTCGTCGCCGCTCTGGGAGAGGAGACGGAAGCCGAGGACCATGCTGGTGCCGCCGAGCTTCTCGATCCAGAGGTGCATGAGCAGCGTGCCGAATGCGGTCACCGGGCGGTCGAAAATGATGGACACCTCACGGATCAGCTGGAACCCGTCCTCGTCACGATCGGCGCCGGCGAAACGGTAGCCCCGCGACATCCAGTGCGCGGTCACGGCCCGGTCGAGCAGGTCGACGAAGCGCGGGTGGTAAAGCGTGCCGAGGGGATCCAGGTCGCCCCAGAAGACCTGCACCGGTACGAGGACGCCATGGGGGACGGTCAAATGTTCGCTCACGTCCTTCTATGACGTGGATGCGCACTCCGATCTCATCGCTGTGACGCAGTCCGCACACGTTCCTCCACGGTCTCGCCGAACGCCTCAGGCTCTCCCCGACGGCCGACGTACTCCTGCTCCACCAGGCACCCTGGGGCGGGGCAGGGCCTCCCGCAGACGACACCGCTCACCCCGGCCAGCTCCCGTCGGGCGCGCCGTGCAAGCCCTCGGCACCCACAGTCGCGACGGCGTCACCTGCGTCCCCCCAGTACACGAACGCGACCGGTTCGGTCCCCGCCACGATCCATGTAACCTGCCCACGGGGGATACGAATGCCAGAGAAAACTACGAACACCGAGCTGCGCGGGCGCCACCATGAGCGCGAAGCGCTCGACCAACTGCTGAACGATGTACGGTCCGGCCACAGCCGCGTTCTGGTGCTGCGGGGCGAGGCCGGCTCGGGCAAGACCGCCCTGCTCGACCACCTGGCCGGGCTGGCCACCGGCTGCCTGGTGCTGCGGACCGCCGGCGTCGAGACGGACACCGAGACCGCGTACGCAGCCGTGCAGCAGATCTGCGCTCCCGTCCTCGATCACTCCAGCCGCCTGCCGGAACCGCAGCGCGACGCGCTCGCCGTGGCTTTCAGCCTCAGCAGCGGTCAGCCGCCGGAAGTGCTGCTGCTCGGGCTGTCGGTCCTGGGCTTGCTCGCCGAGGCGGCCGCCGCACAACCGGTCGTGTGCGTCGTGGACGACGCCCAGTGGCTCGACAAGATGTCGGAGACCATCCTCGCCTTCGTCGCCCGCCGGGTCAGCGCGGAGGGCATCGCGATGGTCTTCGGCGTGCGGAGCGACGGGTCGGCCGACCCCCTCGCCGACCTGCCGGACATGGTCCTCGGTGGCCTCTCCGACACCGCCGCGACGGAGCTGCTGGCCTCATCGCTGCCCGGCCCGATCGATCCGTTCGTGCGTGCCCGCATCATCGCCGAGACCGGCGGGAACCCGCTGGCGCTGCTCGAGCTGCCCCGCGGGCTCTCCCCGGCCGAGCTGGCTTTCGGCTTCGGCAGGCACAGCCGGACGCCGGTGGTGGGCCGGGTGGAACAGGATTTCGAACGCCGCATCGCCGCCCTGCCCCCGGCCACCCGGAGGCTGCTGCTGGCCGCAGCGGTCGAACCGGCCGGCAACCTCGCGCTGCTCTGGCAGGCGGCGAAGCTTCTTGGCGTCGAGCCCGAGGCCGCCCTCGACGCTGAGGCGGCGGGCCTCGTCACACTCGGCCCCGGCTTCCGGTTCCGGCACTCCCTGGTGCGTTCGGCCGTGTGGCGCTCTGCTCACCCGGCCGAACTCCGCGAAACTCATAGGGCGCTCGCCGAGGTCACGGACCCGGCCGACGACCCGGACCGGCATGCCTGGCACCGCGCGCACGCCACCGTCGGTCCCGACGAGGAGGTCGCCACCGAGCTCGAGGAGTCGGCCACCCGCGCGCTGGCCCGCGGCGGCCGCGCCGCAGCCGCCTCGTTCCTGCAGCGCGCCGCCGAGCTGACCTTCGACTCGCCCCGGCGGGCCACCCTGCTGCTGGCCGCGGCGCAGGCCTGGTTCGACGCCGGCACCCCCGACCGTGTGCCCCCACTGCTGGTCGCGGCCAGCGCCCCCATGCTCGACCCACTGCTGCGCGCCCGCATCGAGCGGATGCAGGCCCATGTCGCCTTCCTCGTCGAACCGGGACGGGCCTCGGCCGCCCGGATGCTGGCCGCCGCCCAGCGGCTGGAGCCGCTCGACCCGGATGCCGCCCGCCGGGCTTATCTGTTTGCTGTCGGCGCAGCGCTGCACGCCGGTCGCCTCGGCGGAGACGACGCCCGCCGGGCTGCCGACGCCGCCCGGCAGATGCCCGCCAGCGAGGACTTCATAGGCCTTCTGCTCACGGGTCTGACCACCTGGGTGCTCGACGGCTACGCCGAGGCCCAGCCTGCGCTCAGCCGGGCGCTCGCCGAGCTGAACACCGACGAGCACCTGGACATGCTGTGGTTGATTGCGCCTGCCGCCCACGAGCTGTTCCAGGTGCACACCGCATATCGCATCACCGACCAGGCCGTTCGGTACGCGCGGGCCACCGGATCCCAGTCCCTGCTGCCGGTCGCCCTGTCCTACCGCGCCGGCACGCTGCTGTTCATGGGACGTTTCGCCGACGCCACCGACCTGCTCGACGAGGGCTCGGTCATGGCGCAGGCCACCGGCATAGCCTTCCCCCGATTCGCGGCCCTGGCCCTGGTCGCTTTCCGGGGCGACCGCAAGCGGGTCCGGGAGCTGGTCGAGGCCATGTCTTCCCTCGCCAGCCGGCGAGGGGAGGGCCGCCTGCTCGGTCTCAGCGATTACGCCCAGGCGGTGCTCCACAACGGGCTGGGCGAGCATGCCGTCGCGCTGGAGGCTGCCCGCGCCGCTACCGGACACCGCGATGTGGCCATCTTCGGCTGGGCCTTGACCGAGTTGGCCGAGGCTGCGGCCCGAGCCGGTGACCCCGAGGCGGCCGAAGAAGCGCGGATCTGGCTGGCCGAACGCGCCGATGCGGCCGGGACGGAGTGGGCTCGCGGCGCGAGTGCGCTGGCCGAGGCGCTCGCCGACCCTTCCGAGGCGGCCGAGAATCGTTACGTCGAGGCCCTGCGACGGCTCTCCGCCGACGGCCTCGACCTGCTGGTCGCCCGCACCCGCCTGCTGTACGGCGAATGGCTGCGCCGTCGTATGCGGCGCTCAGACGCCCGGGAGCAGCTGCGCCCCGCATACGACGCCTTCGTGGCGATCGGAGCGACCGCGTTCGCCGAGCGGGCCGGCCGTGAGCTGGCCGCGACCGGCTACCGGCCCGCCGCCACCCGGCCTTTCAGCGGGACGCGACCCGAGCTCACGGCGCAGGAGGCGCACATCGCCCGGGCGGCCGTCGCCGGCCGTACCAATGTCGAGATTGCCGCCGCGATGTTCCTCAGCCCTCGCACGGTCGAATGGCATCTCCGCAAGATCTACGCCAAGCTCGACATCAGTTCCCGCCGCGAGCTCGCCCGGGTCTGGGAACTCTCGCCGACGCACTCAATGAACAGCTGACGGTAGCCACCGATCAGAGGAAAGACACTCCGGTCAGCTTCTCGCTGAGATCCCATAGGCGCTTGGCGGACTCAGGGTCTACGGCGTACGGCATGACGCCGCTGATGTCGTTGAAGGCGCTGAGGTCCTGCACGCCGCTTTCGCTGGTCACCGCGAGCTCGGCGATGTCGCAGTTCTCGCAGTACACGCCGCCCAGGCCGGTCAGTTGAGGGCTGGTCGCGCACCACACCGGGGTTGCCGCTCCCTGCTCCGGGGTTTTGAGCTGCTTGTCGGGGTCGAGGATCGGGCTGCCGTCCGGGTTCACCATGCCGGCCGCCGCGAGCTCCGCGGTCGTCAGGTACTGCTTCAGGCCGGTTGCGACGATGCTGCCCGGGTGCGCGGCGAACGCTCGTACGCCATGGGTCTGCCCCCGCCGGTCGAGCTCGACCGCGAACAGCGACATGGCGGTCTTCGACTGTCCGTAACCCAGCCATGGATCGTACGCGCGGGTCTCGAAGTTGACGTCGTCGAAGACGACCGGGGAATGCCGGTGCCCCAGCGAGGTCAGGGTGACGACCCGCGCCTCGCCGGCCGCCTGCAGAGCCGGCCAGAGACGCGCCGCCAGCTGGAAATGCCCGAGGTAGTTGATGGAGAACTGCAGTTCGTTCCCCCGGGCATCCCGGCCGAAGGGCGCTGCCATGATGCCCGCGGACTCCACGAGGATGTGCACGGCCGGCCCGATCCCCTCGGCAGCGGAGTCGATCGAGGTGGGGTCGCTGAGATCGAGCGTGACGAACTCGGCCGTGACCCCGGCGAGCGCGTTCCGGGCGTTCGCGGTGTCCCGGTCCAGGACGACGATCCGCGCGCCGGCCCTGCCCAGCGCTAGCGCCGTCTGCAGCCCGAGCCCGGAGTTGGCCCCGGTCACGACGGCCGTCCGGCCGCTGAGATCGATCGAGGCAGTGATGTCCGCCGTGGTGGACCCGGCTCCGAAACCCGAGTGAATGGGGCGTTGAGGGGTTGTCATGGTGTTCCTTTCACCTGATGTGCGTTTCGTTCGACCCTCGCGCGGGAGCGGATTGGTCGCCCCAGGGGAAAGCCCTGGCTGACGACCAGCCACTACTGGTCCTTGGACGGGAGGCTTGGCTGATCCGCCGGATCCGGCGGCTCAGTTGCGGAGGTTGATTCGGCCGTCGTCCGGGTGGCAGTCAGAGATGGATCGGCGCAGCGCCGTGCGTCTTGGCAGGCCGCTGCTCGTCATCCGCCTGATCGCCGGTGGTCAGCGGATCGACCTGAAGGCGGCGCGGATCTCCTTGGTGAACAATTGGGGCTCTTCCCCAGTACACGCGGGCGGCCGACTCGCCGGTGCCGGTCAGCCAGTAGAGCGAGATGTTGTCGAGGACGTGCTCGCGGGTGAGGTTGCCGGATGGCCTGCCGCCGCGGAAGGCACGGGAAATCTTCTGGTAACTGTCCGTGTCGTGATCGAGCATCCAGGCCGCCAGGGCGACGGGGGAGTCGAGGAGCGCATAGCCGATGGTCTGCGGCCGCGTCGACTGCTGAACCCGGTAGCCGCTGCCGGACGACGCGAAGACGTGAAGCGCGGCGAGCGCGGCCTTCTCCTCGCGAGTGGTCGTCGGCAGGTTGTCGGTGCGGCCCAACGCCGCCACCAGGAGGTTCAGATGAATCCCCAGCAGCACATCTGCATCCTGCAGGTTCCACCAGCGACAACAGAACGATGGTGACTTCGTCACCTGATTGCTCGCTGCGCCGGCAGTGCTACCGGCCCGCGGCGACAGGCCTGCCGCCACCGTCGATCGTGCGTGGTCGATGCCGCTTCCGTGGCGGTCAGAAGACCACTATGCCGACGCCGACCGCGATCGGCACGAGGATTTCGGCCGCCAGCAGCGAGGCCAGGAGCCTCGGGCTGGCCGCCCAGCGGGACACGGTTGCGGTGAACCGGACGGGTGGGCGGCGGGCGGGTGCACCGGGCTGTGACGGCAATTCCGCGAAGCGCACCAGTATGTTGCGGATCTGCGCCGCCGGGATGATGATCCGCTGCCATCCCGGGTCCAAGGCGGTCCAGTCGCCCTCCGTGGGGCGCACCTGCAGGGGTGGCGCCAAGACCAGTTCCCGGTCGGCGAGGGCGGCGTCGGCCGAGTAGGCGTCGCGCACCCCGACGTAGGCACTGCCATCGAGAAGCTCGACCTGCAGCTGGGTCACTATCCTATGCCCCGGCGATACGGTCGTACCGTTGTCGATCAGCCGTTGCGGGAGCCGGCCGAACACCGCCACCCACGCGCTTTCCGGAAAGACCCGGCCGGCCAGACCGGAAGTCGGTGTGACCGCGAAGCACAGCGCCGACAGGGTGGCCGACACGATCAGGAACAGCGTGATGGTCCAGCCGGTCAGCCACAGGTGATTGGCGACGTAGTGGGGGACCGTCCACATCCGGCGCGGATCTGCCAGCACGGCCGGAGTAAGCGTCCGGATGATGCCGAGAAGCACCAGGGTCGCGGCGCTGACGAAGGCACCACCGAGCAGTACGCGTGAGGTCTCCACGAATACGCTGTCCATCCGGCCGGGCCGTGACCGCTGGCGCAGCAGCTCGAGGATGATTCCGGGCAGTAGCAGCAGAATGACGATCGACAGGCTGACGAACGTGGCCGGCATCCGATCACGCGCCGTCAGGCTGCTTGCCGGACGGCGGCGTGTCCTTGCGCTGGGCTGCGGAGGACCGGGCGGGCGTACGTTTCGCCGGCTTCGGAGCGAGCAGGGCGCTGAGGTCGACGGGATTTTCGTCGTCGACGACAAGGCCGCGGTGGATGAGGTCGTCGCTGGGATCCGAGGGCTGAGACGCCTGAGTCATGCGCTTGTCCATTCAGTCAGGCCGAGTCGGCGAGCCGTTCCAACAGGGTCTCGATGACAATCTCGCCGACCGGGTCCAGTCCCGGCCGGACACTGTCGAGATTCCGCTCGCCGCCCATGAGGCGGTGCAGCGCACTGGCAAGGGCCTCCCATTCCGGGTGGCCGTCGAGAAGGTCCAGCACGGGCGTGAGCTCCTGCTCCAGCTGCTCTGCCCGCAGCTGTCCTCCGATCAGAAGCGAGATGAGGGCATCGTTCACCGGGTCCATCTCGCGGTCGTCGGACTCACTCAGCCTCTCCAATGCCCGGCTGACGACGGCGGTGTCTATCGCGTCCAGATCGGCCGTGAGTGAACGGCGGTCGCGGGCTCCTGACCTGATCCGGTGCAGTGCGGGCACTAGCTGCGCCCAGTCCGCCTGCTGGGACAACTCATCGGTCATGATGCGGAACAGCCGGTCGGAGCTGCGACTGCCACGGATGGCCTTGACCAGCTCGGTCAGGATCGGTTCCCACTGGGTGAGCTGGAATTCCTGCTGTCGCGCCAGCTGGTCCGGGACCGGCTGGCGATCGACGTGTCGGATCAGCCGCGTCAGCGTTTCCTGTGCGGCGTTTTCGTCACCGGCGAGCGGTATTGCCAGGTCGGCGAACCGTACGCCCGGCACCTGGCCGACCACATCGGCCAGCTTGGCGAGGGTGTGGATGCGCGCCGTGGCCGGCACAGCGTGCCAGAAGCCCACCAGCGCGGTCAGGCGCACCTCGCGGTCGTGTTCCTGCCCGCTGATCATGACGAGCAGCGTGCCGGCCAGTTGATGTGCGAGTTGGCCGGCCGGGTCCCGCTTCGCCGAGCGCAGGTATTTGGCCAGGTTGTGATGCCCGGCCCCGACGTTGTTGGCGTTCGGGAGCAGATACATCAGTCTGAGGGCGGCACCGGCGAGTTCGATGGCGGCGGCGTATTCTCCACGCTCAGCGGCGAGGTCGGCCCGGGCGCTGATCGTCATGCCGAGCCGCGGCAGATCGTCCTCCTGCTCGAAGATCTCCTGGCACAGGCGAAGCACCGATTCGGCCGCTTCCAGCTGGTCGAGGTGCATCAGTGGGCGGTAGGCGCCGTACATGGTCCGGGCCATCGCGAGGGCGGGTGCGCCACGCTGCGCCAGGCTGGCGATCTCGTCGCGGTTGAAGTCGAGTGCCTCCTGCCACCGCCCGGCTGTCATGGCGGCCTGGCTGCCGAGCCGGAACGTGAACTCCCGGACCCCGGCGGGCACGGCCGCCTCGTCCTCGGTGGAGTCGTCCGCAAGCTCCCGCATGCGTTCGACGATCCGATGAACCTCATCGAGCGCCTGCTCGGGGCCGTGTGTGAACATCAGCAGCCGGGCCAGCTCGTTCTCCACCGAGATCCGGCTCCAGGGTCCGAGGCCGGCCAGCCGGCTGAACTCAAGGTTGCGGTTCAGCAGGCTGTGCGCCTGTTCCAGCTTGCCGGCACCCAGTAGCAGGGTGGCGAGGGAAGCCGCCACATTGAATGCCTCCCGGAAGTCTCGGGCCTCGACCGCGGTGGCCAACGCCCGGCGCAAGTGCGACTCGCCGGCGTCGCGGTCGATGCGGCTCAACGCCTTTCCCAGGATGGCCTGATCGCGGGCCAGGCCCGAGGCCGCCACGATGGGCTTCATGTATCGCACGACGGCCTGTGCCACGTGCGCCGTCTCGTCCCGTTCGACCGCGCGGAACAGTGCCTCAGCGGCGGTGTCCCGGTCGTCCTGGCGGATGAGGTACGGCGCTGCGGACAGTGCCGCGCGCGCTATGAGATAACTGATCTCGCCCGAGCTGCGTCGCTCGGCCATGGCCACCAGACTGAGCCAGTAGGAGGCCAACTCGAGGTCGACCGCTCGACGAACCGGTTGTGGTGTGTCGGCGATGACCGCTTCGATCACCACGGGGTGCATCCGGTACTGGACCGTGTCAGGCCCGTCCGGGTATTGCGCAGGCACGGCGTCCACCAGGGCGGTCGCGGACAACGGCGCCCACGCCGCGCTCAGCTCGGCGGAGGTCTCCGGGATGTCCCATCGCCGGCACAGCTCGGGCCAGGTGCGCTCGAGGACGTACCGCCATCGGTCGTTTTCTTCCAGGCAGGCGAGCGTCCTCAAGAGCAGCAGCGACGTCGACGGCAGGGTGGCCGCCACCGACCCCGTCCAGTACACGAACGCGGGGAGGTGTCCCTGGCCGTCGAGCGGACTTCGCCTGCCGGTGAGGAACGACCCCTCGTCCGTGGGTGCCGCTGTCAGCAGGGTGGCCAGCCGGGCCGGGTCCGCCGCCGCTGCGTCGACCATTTCCAGCAATTTCGGGTGGCCGCGCACCAGTTCGAGCACCCTGCGCAGCTGGGCGCGGTCGTGGTGCGCAGCCGCCTGGTCCACGGCCGGGCTCGGATGCAACAACTGGCGCAGATTCGGCAGTTCCCGCGAGAGCAGAACGGCCTCATCACGCGACAACGCGTGCAGCGTCTCGACGCTCACCGTGGCGTCCAGCGCTGTCGGCACGACGTGACTGGTCAGCACCACCCGTGTGGCGCCGCCGTGGGCGCACAACGTCTGCATGAGGGCCGCCCAGCGGGAATCGCCCCACGCGCCGTCCGGCGACAGGAGGGTGTCGATGTTGTCCATGACGATCAGCACCCGCGAGCGCCGAAGCACCTCGGCGAGCCGTGGCAGTATGACCTCATCGCCGGCCACGATGTCGGGCTCGGCGAGCTGCATCGTGAGGGCCCGGGAGAAATCGGCCAGCGCGTCGGCCCACCGCTGCTCGCTCAGCGTCGCCTGCCACCACAGCACCCGGGAGAAGGTGCCGTGGTGCCGGTACGCGAGTTCGAGCGCACACGACGTCGTACCGATCCCCGGCATGCCATGGAACAGGACCCCGGAGTGCTGAGCATCCGGGGCCAGTGTCCGGCCGGCCCGTGCCATCGCGGCAGCTCGGCCCAGAAAACGTTGCGGTTCCGGCGGAAATGCCGACATCCGTTGCCGTGTGTCGTCCGGCCCGACGGCGCCCTGCGGGGGCTCCAGCCGCAGATCGATTGCCCGGGCGCCGACCAGGGTGGGCGTGGCGATCGAGATCGGCGGCCGGGCTGCCGACGGCGCCGCGCCCGCAGCCTGCGGAACGGCGGTGCGGAAGGCTACGTCAACCGGTACGCCGTCGCGGAACAGCGCCTCGTAGAGCCGGGCGCCCAGCGCGACAGCGAACTCGTCCGCAACCGGGTATCGCATGGCGACGACCGCGCACCGCAGTTCACGGGCCAGCTGTCCGGCGATCCCCGTCCCGCCGACGCCTGTGGCCGACCGGCCGCTGTCGCCATCGAGGCCGGCAGGTGGGGTGCTCGGCGTCTCCGCCTCATCGTCATGCACCGCGTCTGCCTCGTCGTTCAGCTGCAGCCAGCGCAACGCCTCCGCAGTGGTGGCCGCAGCGGAGTCGCAAACCGACAGGACCGCCAGGCGCAGGCGTCCGGCGGGTCGCAGCATTCGCAGAAGATCATCGGAGTCGACCGGATCGGGCCTGCCGTCACTTGTCTCCAGCACGATCTTCCCACTGGCTCCGTGCCCCGACAGGTGCAGCACGTCCGGGCCGCCGTCCGCGCTCAACCGGGCGGCGAGAGCATCCCGTGTCACGCCGTACTGAAGGATCTCCAGCTCCACCACTCGCCGGTCGCGCGTCACCAGCTCGCGCACCATCCGGGCCAGCGCAGACCGTTCCCGGCGCAGGCCCAGCGCGGTCATCTCCGAAGGCAGGCTGAAGACCGCGATCATCCGCAGCGGGCCGGGCGGCGACGGCGCTGCCTCAACCGTGTCCGAGTCGTCGTCACCGGCTTCGAAGACCAGCGTCACATCTCCGCGGCGAGCCAGGGCGGACCCGTCGGCCCACGCCAACTCGAGCGGCATCGTCATGAGGAAACCGAGCCGATCGGGGAGCCGCACGCGTACGGTGACCGGGGCCGCCGCCACGATCGCCGAACCGACGGCCTCGCCCAGCACCTGGGAACCGGTCCATTCGCTGACCCTCTGCACGACCCGAGCCTGCGACGCCACCCGGTCCGTCGGATCGCTGTGCCAGCGTAGATAGCGGTGAAGGTCAGCGAACGCCGGCGACTCGGCTCCGCCGGAATCCAAGTCGACCTCGTGCTGCGCCAGCAGAGCGCCGTCCCCGCCGATCAGCTCCCACCGCCACCGAAGGCGATCAACGACGTCGACCGCACGCAACAGCAACGCCATGGCCTGCCTCCTCAGCCGCGAGCCGGGTGCGCATGAGCGACAGTGTCAGGATGCCCGCTCTCCGTCAACGATCGCCTTTGAAGGCACACCCTAGGGCGAACGGGAGGGCACAGAGCCGGCTGATCAGCGCAGGGCGGCGGCGATCGCCTCGGCAGGGGTGGCGGTCGGCCGCCCGATCAGGCGCCGCAGGTCACCGGAGTCGGTGAACATCTCGTCCTGGCTCATGGCGCGGTCGGCGTCGGCAAGGACGTGCGCCAACTCGGCGGGCACGCCCGCGCCGGTCAGCAGTTGCGCGAACGCGTCGGCCGTCAGGTGGGTGCAGTCGATGCGCCTGCCGGTGGCGGCCGAGATCGCCGTGGCCAGCTCGGCCAGGGTGAAGGCTTCGTCGCCGCCCAGTTCATAGACCTTGCCGTCGTGGCCGTCGGTGGTCAGCACGACCGCAGCGGCGTCGGCATAGTCGGCGCGGGTCGCGGCGCTGATCCTTCCTTGGCCGGCGGCCCCGGCCAAGGCCCCACCTTGCAGCACCTGGGGGAGCTGAGAGGTGTAGTTCTCCAGGTACCAGCCGTTACGCAGCATCACGCTGGGCAGGCGCTCGCGCAGGTACTCCTCCGTAGCGCTGTGGGTGGGGGCAAGACTTGCGGTGGACGTGTCCGCGCGCAGCATGCTGGTGTACGCGACCAGCGACGCGCCCGCCGCCACCGCGGCGTCGATGGCGCGGCGGTGGTTGGCGACCCGCTCGTTCACGGTGGTGGTGGAGATCAGCAGAAGCCGGTCCGCGCCCTCGAAGGCCGCGGGCAGGCTGTCCGGCTCGGCGAAGTCGGCCCGGCGGACCACAACACCACGGTCGGCGAAGTCCTTGATCCTGGTGATGTCACGGCTGGTCGCGACGATGCCGGAGGCGGGCACCCCACGGTTCAGCAGCGCTTCGACGGTGAGCCTGCCCAGCTGCCCGGAGGCGGCGGTAACAACGATCGACATGGTGGTCGTTCCCCCTCTGCCGTGGACCTTTCACGGCGCGGAACCCACGATGACCTGGTCACTCTCCTTTGGTAAGGACGCACTTGCGGGTAAGGTGACCACCCGGACGAAAGCATCGAGGTGAGGCTTGTGACGACCGCCGAGCAAGTGAGCGAGCCCATATCGTCGTGGGATCCGTACACGCGTGGCTGCCCGTCGCGGGACCTGCTCGACCAGATCGGCAGCAAGTGGGCGGTCCTCGTGCTGGGCGAACTCGGCAGGCACGGGCCGTGCCGGTTCACTCAACTGCGGCGACAGCTCGCGGGGGTCAGCGAGAAGATGCTCACCCAGACCCTGCGCACGCTCGAACGCGACGGGCTGCTCCGGCGCACGGTGTACCCGGAAGTGCCGATCCGGGTGGAGTACGAGCTGACACCACTCGGCCAGACCCTGCGAGGCCCCCTGAAAGCCCTCACGGAATGGTCGGTGCAGCACATCGAGGACGTTCTCGAGGCCCGCGAAGAGTACGACGAACGCGCCGGAAGACGTTAGGGGCGCTGTCGCCGATATCTCGGCCTTCTATGTCATAGCTCGGCGATCAGCGGGAATCAATCCCAGGGAATCGCACCTGCGCCGCGTGCATTGGCAAGGAGGGCAAGAACTACCGCGTGCTGATGGCGGAGGACGGTGGAGCTGTGCGGGACGAGGGGCGAGGTCGAGCGCAGGGGGCGGCGGCTGCGTCGGCGGTGCTGGATGTGATCGACGGGATGGCCCGTCGTCTCGAACGCCCGCCGTCGGCGGCTGAGTTCGCAGAGGTGCTGAGCCAGTCGCTGCCGATCGAGGACGACCGGATCGACGTCGAATTTGAGGCGCCCCGGCTCGCGTTGCGCGGCAAGTCAGGTCTGCTGCGTGGCGACGTCGAGGACGTATACGATCTCCCAGATTATCTATTCGACGAGGCCTCCAATCTTTTTGAAGTGCTGCTGGATTCGGTGAACAAGGCGGCCGGCATCGCCGAGTCGGATATTTGTGAAAGCCTTACCGATTTGATCAGGTCGATTCCTGGCGATCGTCTCACCGGGTATAGCAGTGATATGCGGTTTGTCATGGTCGGCCCGCCGGCCAAACATCGGCCCCAGATCGGCGACGTGGTAGCTGTTCCCGTCGGCGCAGGCGCCTATCGTCTAGCGGTGCTCATCGCGAAGAACCGCTTCGGCGTCGCTTTTGGCTTCTTCAGAGGGCGCTTCGCCGAGCCGCGAATGCCGAGGTCGGGGGAAGATGTTCATCCCTTTCCCCTGTATGCGGATGATCGATCCGTGCGCAATGGTAAGTGGCCACTTGTCGGCCACTCCTCCCGTCTGGTCAATCTGTTTCCGGCGGAGCCGGAGATATATCACAAGGTGGGCCTTGCCGAAAACGCGGCGGGTTCGACTCGAGAGATCTCGGACGAAGAGGCTGCGCAGGTCAAACTGAGCCATCCGAGATTCAGGCAAATACATGTCAGCGATTATCTTGCTGATTTCCTGGACTCTGAACTGTTGCCTTGATTTTCGGAGACACGTGAACGCGGCGAGATGCGGCGGAGATCCTGGAACGGCTGGGCGTTGCGACCGGCGCCCGGATCACCGTCAGCGACTGAACGCGCATCGGTACGGGCGGGGACGTGCGCCTTCCCCGCCCGTACCCATGTGGTGTGGTTATCCGGTCGGGCCGTCGAGGCCGTGAACTGCCGGAACCTCCAGCTTCCGGTCGTCGCCGGAGCCGCTCAGGATCACCTTGCGCAGGGAGGTGTTGTTGGTCGTGCTGAGCTCTGCCAGCCGATCCGACGGGTTGGCCTTGACCTCGATGTAGTAGGTGCCGTTCGGCAGGTCGGTGACGTCGAACGACTGGCCGGGCAGGAACTGGGTGTAGGTGTCGCCGTTGCCGATGTCGAGCACCTCACGGACGGCGACGGCGGTGTTGGCGCCGCAGGAACTGGAGAGATCCGTGTTGCTCGGCCGGACCTTGGCGTTCGGAATCGTGTAGTCGACCGCGTCGGTGTTGACCAGGCAGAACGCTTCCTTGCCGCTGCGCACCGCCTCCTGCTGATCCGCGGTGAGCAGGTTGTACTGGGCGAAGTCGGTGAAGTGCCAGTGCAGGTGGCCCTCCCGCTTGTCCCATTCCATGGTGCCCGCGTTGGCCGAGCCGACCTGCTTGCCCTTGGCGTCGTAGAAGTACTGGTAGGCGTCCATCAGGTCGGTGCCGGTGCGGCGGAAGCCGTCGACCACCAGCGGCGAGGTGCCGGCGTTCCACACGGTGGCCCCGAAGACGATGTACTTGCGGCCCGGGACGTCTCCCAGATCCGCGCCGTCGGCCAGGCTGATGCCCCACGCCGGCAGCGAGCGCAGGTCGGGGCGGGGTCCCTTGGGCAGGGCCGCCCGGCTGCGCACCGTCTCCGGACGGCGGGCCGCGGGCCGCAGATCGGGTGAGTAGGCCGAGGCCTGCGCGGTGGCGTCGCCCTCGGTGAGGTGCTCGTGGTTCGCGGCGGGTTGGGTGGCCTTGACCTTCGCCTCGGCGCGGACGCGATCCGCTGCGGAGAGCGCGCCCTCGAAGATGCTCTCGATCGTGATCGTGAGGTTCGTCCCGGCACCTGCGATCTTGAAGTGGTCGCGGTACCGCTGGGTGATGTCGATCCTGGCCTGATAGGTGCCGTCGGGCAGGTCCTCCAGCTCGCTCGGTGCGATGGCGGCCGTCCAGCCGCTCTGGATGCCCCAGACGTTGCCGATCTGGAAGGGGTTGCCGTTGAAGCAGTCCGCCGGGTACGGCGTGGTGTCCGGCGCGTCCGGCCGGGCCCGGCTGGTCTCATAGGTGTTGGGGCAGAAGTCCTGGGTGCCGGAGACCACGGTCGTGCCGTTGGCGTCCGTCATGGTGAGCTCGGTGAAGTCCTGGAGCCCGCTGAAGTCGGTCACCATGCCCGCGGGCAGGGGAGCCTTGGTCTTCCTGCCGTTCCTGGTGGTCACCTGCTGGGCGACGATCGGGTCGGCGTACGACTTGCGTTTCACCTCGATCTCGAACGGATCCTTACCGGCCATCAGATACACGCCGGTGTTCGGGTCCAGGAAGAAGGAGCCGAATTCGTACACGTACCTGGTGAGGGTGACGTCGGTCGCCGTCGTGACCAGACTGAGTGGTGGCGGCGGCGTGGTGTCGGCGTTGGCAACCGCTGAGCCGGTGGCGACAACGGTGGCGCCCAGGGCGAGCGCGACGAACGGACGCCAACGGCGCCCGAAGCGGGCAGTGCCTGTCATGCGAATCCTCCCCGATCAGTGGAACCGAGAGGTCGCAACGAGTCGCCGGACCTGTCGCGTCACGATCACGGTCAGGTCCCCCGGGGCACCGGTGAAGTCGTGCGGTTGTGGCATCGCGATTCCCCCGTAGTCCTCGTCGCGCCACTGACATTGCAACCTGTCGATGTCCACCGTGTCCACCCCCGGTGCACGGGGTGACACGACGGCCTTCTGGTGCGGCGGGCTGACCGGACGGTCCATGCCGTGATCAACCGTCCGGCCTGAGATCCCACGAAAGTCACTCGTGCGAGATCGCCGCGAGCCCCGAGGCTGTTGCGGACAAAAGGGATGAAAAGTACGTTTCGTTCGCAATGAGAGTCGGCTCAGGCCGAGGATCACCCACGTCACCTGACTCCACAAGGGGCCGTCATGCGCAACACCCTCGTCGCCGGTACCACCCTGCTTGCCGCGCTCGCCGCGACAGCCGTGCCGGCAGCCGCCGCCCCCGCGCCGCTTCCGGTCGACAAGATGGTCATCGACGTCGTCGCCGCCAACGGTTCCGGCTGCCCGCTCGGCACCGCCGACGTGACCGTGTCGCCGGACAACAAAGCCTTCACCGTGACCTACAGCGAATTCACCGCCCAGGTCGGTGTCGGCGCCAGACCGCTGGACTTCCGTAAGAACTGTCAGCTTGCCCTGAACGTCGACGTTCCCCAGGGCTTCACGTACGCCATCGCGCGCACCGACTATCGCGGCTTCGTCCGGCTGGAGAAGGGCGCGTCGGCCACTCAGTCGTCGTTCTACTACTTCCAGGGCGACCTGCAGACCCACAAGACGCGGCACGACTTCACCGGCCCGGCCGACGGCGACTGGCAGCGCACCGACACGATCGGCATCAGCTCCGTGTCGTTCCTGCCGTGCGGCGAGCGGCGCTTCCTCAACGTCAACACCGAACTCCGGGTCAACGCCGGGTGGTCCGACAGGAAGAAGACCACCAGCTTCCTCACCATGGACTCCACCGACGGCAACCTCGACACCGTTTACCACGTGGCCTGGAGGAAGTGCTGACCTGTCGATGCCGACGAGACGTGTGCCCGGCCGGCCCGAGGGCCGGGCCTGCTCTCACGCCGGGATCGGTGACTGTGGTGGCGCGGCAAGCCAGTTGGTCGGCGCTGTGCCGAGGTGCTGTGAGAACACGCGCGAGAACGAGGACGCGTTGGCGTATCCGAGCTCGGCCGCGATCGTGGACACGGCGGCGCCGGCGCGTAGGCGCTCCTGGGCGATGGTGAGCCGCCATTGGGTCAGATATTGCCCCGGCGTCGAGCCGATGACCTCTTTGAAGTGGGCCGCGAAGGCGCTGCGTGACATTCGTGCCTCGCGGGCCATGCTGTCCAGCTTCCAGTCCGCTTCCGGTGATTCGTGCAGCGCGATGAGTGAGGGGGCCAGGCGCGGATCGGCCAGGCCGGTCAGGATGCCCGAGGGTATGCCCAACTCGCCGGCGTGGTCGAGGATCCAGCGCAGCAGCCGGATGAGGACGACCTCGAAGAGCCGGTCGGCGACGAGCCGCTGACCGCAGCGAACACTGTCGACCTCGTCGAACAGCAGCTGCAGGAGCGGCTCCCATCCGGCCAGCGCGTCGAGTGGGATGGTGAGCACGGGTGGCAGCGTCCGCATGAGGGGGTGCGTCGCCCCGCCCTCGACGTCGAGCGACGCGCACGTGAAGTCGGAGACGTCGCTCGGCGCGTTGTGGAAGACGTGTTCGAGGGGCTGCGGGTAGAACAGCAGGGTCGGCCGGTCGATCTCGATCCGCCGCACCGCGCCGCCGGGTTCTCGATGGGTGGCAGCCATTTCTCCCTGCCGCAGGATGTGCAGGAAACCACGGCCGGGCCGGGCCGCGAACGTCGTCACACCGCAGAGTGGGCCGGCGTGAAACAGCTGGGTGGTGACCCGGAACCGGTGCAGCAGCGGGGTGAGCCGGTCAGAAGACTCCATGCCGCCACTCTATGGACGATCCGCTAAGAATCAAAGACTTTCTGATACGCATCGTACGTAGGTGAAGGGCAGGCTTGGTGGCACGAGCCCCGCCCGTGGGGCGCTCACCTCAGATGGGAACCAGTCATGGCAAACGTGCCCCTGATCGACCGTGATTCCGCCAGCGGCGAGGTGAAGGAGCAGCTGGACCAGATCCACGCCGCCTTCGGTGCCGTGCCCGCGATGTTCAAGGCAGTCGCGAACTCTCCTGCCGCGCTCAAGAGCATGTGGGGGTCGTTCGGTGCGTTCTCCGGCGGCACGCTCGGTGCGGCCCTGGGCGAGCAGATCGCCGTGGCTGTCGCGAACCACAACTCGTGCGAGTACTGCCTGGCCGCGCACACCGCACTCGGCAGGAAAGCGGGCCTGAGCCGCGAGGACCTCACCGCCGCGCAGGCCGGCGAGTCCGGCGACGCCCGTACCGCCGCTCTGCTCCGCTTCGCCCTGAAGCTGGTCGATGAGCACGGCCAGGTCTCGGCCGAGGACGTCGCGGCCGTCCGCGCGCAGGGCTGGAGCGACGAGCAGATCGTCGAGACGATCGCCCAGGTCGCCCTCAACCTGTTCACCAACTACGTCAACATCGCCCTCGGGGTGCCGGTCGACTTCCCGACCGTGGCGCTGCGCCGGGCACGCTGACCCCGGAGCCGGCGCGGCCGGTGCGCTTCGCCTTGTCGATGCGCACCGGCCGCGAGGCTATCCGAGCGGCTGCCAGGTGCTCGGGTCGGACAGCTCGGTGAACCTGAGTTCGCGCAGGATGCGCCGGACGTCGTCGATGGACAGACCTCGGCCGACTCTCTGCAACTCGGCGAAGTACTCGCCGTTGATGACCATCGTGCAGTAACCGTCAGCGTCGATGCACTTGATGTCCTGGCCGTTTCCGGGCGCGTTGGACGGCTTCGGCCGGCCGTGGTGAATCGTCAGCTGTCCGCCGCCGGGGTAGTAATCCAGCGGGGCCACCAACTCCGCCCCGGTCGGAAGCTGCCTGTCGAGCACGACCTTGGAGACCTGCGGATCCCGGTCAGCGGCGTTCCATTGCGCCGCGGTCACCCGCCAGCCCGCCGGCAGCCAGCCGAAGGTGTACGGCGCCCGGATCGACTCGGCGGGCTGCGGCACCAGCGCCTCGACGATGGCCAGCGAGTCCTCGCGACTGAGCGGATCGCGGCTGCGCCACGGCAGGAACGTGGCCCAGGACGTGCCGTCGAACTGCCAGGCGAGGGCCGTGCGGGTGAAGGATTCGGTTCTGATGCTCGGGTCGTTGGGCTTCATGCCGGGATTCGCCGCGAGTTTGGCCCGCAGATCAACAAGATCAGGCATTTCGTACGTGTATGCGCGCTCGATCCCGGGTCGGCCGGCGACCGTGACCGTTTTCGGGGGACCGTACTTCTCGGTCGTCCGGTCGGTGGTGCCGAAGTCGGCGATGTCGTACCGGCCCGGCCGGTGCAGGGTGATGACGGCGTCCGGGAGCGGATACGGCACACCGTCGACGTCCAGCGTCCGGCCGTCCCGGTACACCGGGATCTCCTGGTAGCCGTAGGTCACCGAACGCGCCGGACCGATCTGCCAGGCGCCGGCCCGGGACGTGCCGGCGGTGAATCGCAGGCCGGTGGGCTGGCGGAACTCTCTCGGCGCGGCGGACGTGGTCGGCGTGGCGGCGGCCGGCGGATTCGGGTCGGAGGCGCGGGGCACCGTACCGGTGATCGTGGCGACGACCGCGACCGTCAGCAGGGCCGCGCTTCCCGCACCGGCGACGGCGCCCCAGCGCCGCCGGCGCCGGATCCGATGCGCGGCCGCGATGATGTCCGCGGTGCTCGTCCGCGGCGCCGGCGCCCCCTCCTGGACAGCTTCAAGCACGTCCTCGATGTGATACGACACGGTCCTGCCCCCTCTCGGTGATCTCTGCCGCCAGGACGGCGCGCAGGGTGTCCAGGCCACGGCTTGTCTGACTTTTCACGGTGCCCGGCGAGCACCCGAGGATTTCGGCCGTCTCGTCGACGCTGAGGCCTTCCAGGAACCGGAGGACCAGGGCAGCGCGTTGCCGGGGCGGCACGTGCTGCAACGCGGCCCGCATCCGCAGCCGCTCGTCGATATCGCCGGAGCGGTCCGGGATGGGCGTGTCGAGAAAGGCCGCGTCCACGGCGCGTTCCCGGTGCCAAGGCCGTCGTTTCTCGCCGATCGCGGCGCGCACGACCGCCTTACGCGCGTACGCGTCAGGCGAGCTCACCTTGTCCCACCTCAGGTACAACCGGGCCAGCGCACCGGACACCGCGTCCTCGGCCGTCTGCCAGTCTCCGCACGTGACGTACGCGAGCGCCCTCAGCGGTCCGATCCGGGCCTGCGCGAAGTCCCGGAACATCTCTTCCGACTCGGCATTCACCAGCCGGTCTCCTCTCGTCGAGAGCAAGAGGAGGAGACCCGCGCCCCGGGTTGCACCGATGCTCGACCTTTCTGCTCCGGCGGGCCGGGCACGGATCGGGACGCCGCCCAGCCGTCTGGGCTGAGCCCAGTGCCATGCTCCACCTGCGATCGGCTCGGGCGAACGGATCCCGTGGCGATCCAGTGGCGCAGGGCGGGGGCGACCGGACGCTCGATCAGGCGGTGGACCAGCCAGGCGGCCACGATCAGGATCGCCGCCACGGCGACGATGAGGACGGGCACCGGTACGCCGGTGCGGTCGTAGGCGTACCGGATCAGGGTGTATCCGATGCGGGGGTGCAGCAGATAGAGAGGGTAGGAGATGGCGCCGGCCACGGCCAGCCAGCGCCACCGCCAGCGGTCGGTGACGCCAAGAGCGATGGCCAGCAGCGCGATGTACGCGAGCGTGATGATCAGCCACGCCGGCCAGACCGGCACCGGGAAGCCCGGGTTCGCGAAGAGCACGCGCTCGCGTACCCGGAAAAGGCTGAGCGCCCAGGCCGCGGCCAGCAGGGCCCACAACGGCCACGCGGGTCCGTGGCGGCGGATGAGGTAGATCGCGATACCCGCGACGAAATAGGGGGCGAACTGGGGCATGACCAGCTCGGCGAGCGACGCCCCGGCCGGGACGACGACGGAGAGGGTCAGCCAGCCGGCGCCGATGGCGATGACGCGGCGGCGGGTGGGGCCGATCAGGACCAGGAGGGCGAACAGGGCGTAGAACCGCAGCTCGTACCAGAGGGTCCAGTAGACGGTGTCGACGTAGGGCACGTTGAACGGTTCGGCGACCATGGTGAGGTTGACGGCGATGTCGGTGGCGGTCAGGCCGTGCGGCAAGGGGATGCCGTCGGTGAGCGGCAGGAAGGTCATGACCGCCGTGGTGATCAGGACGCAGGCCCAGAAGGCGGGGTAGAGCCGGGCGGCGCGGGAGGCGAGGAAGTCGCGCGGGGTCCGGTCCCAGCCGCTCATGCAGATGGCGAAGCCGCTGATCATGAAGAAGATCTCGACGCCGAGGAAGCCGTAGATCAGTATCGAGTTCACTTCTTGCGGCAGGTACGCGGTGGTCGGCCGGACGCCGTCGACCGACCACGCCATGCCGAGGTGATGGAAGGCCACTGCCAGAGCACACAGCAGTCGCAGGCCGTCCAGGGCCAGCAGACGGTTCGTTTTCGCAGCCATGATCGGCCGCCTCCTCAGCACGGGTCATCGCCGCGAGTGGCACGGCCGCTCACGGTGGGGGATGGAGGGGATGTCAGGTGGGCAGGCGCAGGGTGAAGGTGCTGCCGTGACCGAGCCGGCTGGTGGCGGTGACGGTGCCGCCGTGGGCCTCGGCGAGTTTGCGGACGATGGACAGGCCCAGGCCGCTGCCGCCGGTGCTGCGGTTGCGCGACTTGTCGGCGCGCCAGAAGCGGTCGAAGACGTACGGCAGGTCGTGCTCGGCGATGCCGTGTCCGGTGTCGGCGACCTCGATCACCAGGTGGTCGCCGTCGAGCCGGGAGCGGACGGTCACGGTGGCACCGGGCGGTGAGTGCCGGACAGCGTTGGAGAGCAGGTTGCCGACTGCCTGCCGGATCCGGCTCGGGTCGAGCATGACCTCCGGGTCGCCCACCGCCTCGACCTCGATCGTGACGCCGTCGGCGCTGCCGGCGTACGCCGCGGCGATCTGACCGAGCAGCTCGTTGATGTAGACCGGCTCGGGGTGCAGGCGGAGCCGGCCCGCGTCGGCGGCGGCCAGGTCGCTGAGATCGTCGATGACGTGCTGGAGCAGCTCGGCCTCGTCGGCGAGCAGGTCCAGCAGCTCCCGATCGGGTTCGGCCACGCCGTCGCGGGCGGCCTGGAGCCAGGCGCGGATGTTCGTCAGCGGGGAGCCGAGTTCGTGGGCGATGTCGCTGATCATCGTGCGTCGTTGCCGTTCGACGGTCTCCCGGCGCTCGGAGAGGTCGTTGAACGCGGCCGTGAGCCGGCCGATCTCGTCGCGGCCCCGGACCGGGAGTTCGCTCGCACCGCTTTCGACGGCGTGGGTGAGCGCGCGCAGCGGCCGGGAGATCCGCAGGCCGACCGTCAGGGTGACCGCGAACGCGACGGCCAGGACCAGCCCGGCCACGGTCGCGACCCGTGAGGTGCCGGCCCGGGAGAGGTCGAGCACCGTGCCGGCCTCCCGGTCCGGGCCGGCGACATAGAGGTAGGCGGGCGGGGCCACGTACGGCGCGAGCTGCTTGCGCCGGGACTGACTGATGCAGTCCTGCGGCTGGCCGGGGTCCAGGCGGGCCCGGCCGGTCGGCTTCCAGGTGAAGCCGGGCAGCACGGTGACCACGGGCTCGGCTGCGGGCCCCACCAGGCACACGTTGGTGAGCGCGGTCAGCTGGGCCAGAGCCGCACGTTCGGTGTCGGTGACCACGTCGGCGCCGGACTTGCGATAGCAGTCGGCCAGTTGCGCGGAGACCAGGTCGGCACTGGTGAACAGCGGGGTCAACGTCGGCCGGCCCGGGCTGGAGGTGTCGGCCCCGACGGCCACGCCCTGCTCGGTCATGCACTCCTCCGCGCTGATGAGCCGGCCGGACAGCATGCGGTGCTCGGCGGCGGTCAGGCGGTACGGACCGAGCACCCGATGGTAGACACCACTGGGGTCCGATTCTCCGGAGGCGAGGGATCCCTCCACGTAGAGGGGGTCGACCAGCGCCGACCGCCGGGCCGGAAGATCCGGCCGCTCGCCCTCGGAACTGGCCAGGAAGGTGCCGTCCTCACCGGTGAGCGTGATCTCCCGGCCGGTCAGCCCGCCCAGCTCGGCCAGCATCGGCTGCACACCGGACCACGTGGTGTGCACGGCGGCGTACCCGAGCACCTCCTCATAGATCCGGGCGTCGAACCCGATGCCCTGGCCCAGCTCCTGCCGCAGCTGGGACGTGGTGCTGTTCACGACCAGCCACGTGGTGGCCAGCACGGCACAGAGCATCACCAGCAGTGACAGGGCAAGCAGGCGCCCCACCAGGCTTCGGGATCTCACAGCGACCCGTCCGTGAGCTTGTAGCCGATGCCGTACACGGTCAGCAGGTACGAAGGCCGCCGCGGATCCGGCTCGATCTTGCGGCGCAGCTTCACCACATGCATGTCGACGGTCCGGTCGGTCGCCGAGACCTCGAACCCCCGGGTCTTCTCCAGCAGCTGAGCCCGGGTGAACACCCGGTCCGGGGCGGCGGCCATCGCGGCCAGGATCTCGAACTCGCCGGGCGTGCAGTCGACCCGGCGCCCACCGACCGTCACATGATGGCCGGGTACGTCGACCGCGACCTCTCCCACCCGCAGCGGGCCATCCGGCGCCCATGCGTTGCGGCGCAGCATCGTCCGGATCCGCGCCATCAGCTCCCGCGGGTTGTACGGCTTCATCAGGTAGTCGTCCGCGCCCGCCTCGAGCCCGAGGATCAGGTCGTCCTCGTCGCGCCGGGCGGTCAGCATCAGCACCGGTACGTTGCTCTCCCGGCGCAGCGCCCGGCAGACCTCGATCCCGTCCGGCCCCGGCATCATCACATCGAGCACCAGCAGTTCCGGCCGGGACCGGAGAACCAGCTCGATCGCGCTCCGGCCGTCGTGCACGACCGACGCCCGGTAGCCGGCCGCCCGGAGGTAACGCCGGACCACCTCGGCCTGCCGTACGTCGTCCTCAGCGACCACCACGTGCGCGTTCATGGCATGGACTATAGGAACGCCCGGCGGCCTGACCGGCGAACACTGACATTGCCGAGACAAGTGACCTCATCGTTCCCGGCCGGCTGATCCGCGCGAGCAGTGCGAGACCGCACCGCAGCGGGAGTGACGGCTCAGAGCAGCGTTGTCAGCACGCCTCCGTCGACGCGCACCGCCGATCCGTTGATCGCGGACGCGGCAGGACTGGCGATGAAGGTCACCGCATTCGCGATCTCGCCCGGCTCGATGAAACGCCCCAGTAGGGACGTCTCGTTGGTGCCGATGATCGCCGCCTTCATCTGCTCCTCGCCGATGGACTGCGCCCCGGCCAGAGCTTTGACCGTCCGGGCGACACCGTCGGAATACGTCGGGCCGCCCAGCACCGCGTTGACAGTCACCGCGGTGCCCTTCGTGAGCTTCGCGAGGCCGTTACCCACCGAGAGCATCGCTGTCTTGGACGTGCCGTAGTGGATCATGTTGGCGGGGATGTTGACGCCCGACTCGCTGCTGACGAACACGATCCGGCCCCAGCCTCGCTCCAGCATCCCCGGCATGAGCCGCCGAGCAAGCCGGACCCCGCTGAGCACGTTCACCTCGAAGTAGAGCCGCCAGTCGTCGTCGGAGATGAGTTCGAACGGCTTGAGTTCGAAGAGCCCAACGTTGTTGACCAGAATGTCAACGCTCGGAATCCGCTCGCACACCCGGTCGATGTCGTCGGTGACCGCGAAGTCGGCGGCCAAGCCGCTGACGGATACGCCGGGAGCCGCACGACGCAACACCTCGACGGCCCGGTCCAGCTTCGCCGCGTCGCGACCGTTGAGAATCACGTCCACGCCTTCGCCGGCCAGAGCCTTGGCGGTCGCGTAACCGATGCCCTGGCTCGATCCGCTGATGAACGCGGTCTTGCCCTTGAGCTGCAGATCCATTGATTCTCCTCATGAACGGCTGCCGGCCGGAGCGGAACTTCGCATCCCCGGCGCACCATCAGCAGCGACTGATCTGATGATGCCGCCAGCCAATGAGCATTCGATGAGTGAACCCAGCACGAGCGGCCGAGGTGGCCCGCGCCCAGTCGATGCCGGAGCGGATCTTTCACACTCAATTTGAACCACGCGCTGGCAGGGGCGTTTCTGATCGAACCTGACGAGTTCCTGATCATTGCTCGTCAGGCTGTCCGGCGCGGCGGGGACCGTCCTCGCCGGACAGGAGATCACCATGCGCAGGAATGCCGGGCTCATGTTCGCCGCAGTCGCGCTCATCGCGCTGCCCGGTTGCGGGTCGTCGGGCGGGCAGGAGAAGACGGACGCGGGGGGCGCACCGCGGGTGGCGACGTTGCAGAGCGGTCCCGCTACGCCGTCGGCGGCGGCGCCGGTGAAGACGGAGCGGCCCCGCGAGCGGCTCGACATGACGGCCGAGGAGTACGAGGTACTGCTGGAGCCGTACAACAAGTGCATGCGGGAGCAGGGCTTCGATCCGGTCGGCTCCCGGAAGAAAGCAGGGCTGGCGGCCGAGCCGTCGGACGGGGAGAAGGCGAAGGCGGCCGAGCGGGCGAACCAGGTCTGCGAGCCGCAGTTCCTGCCGTTGCCGCCGTGGGAGAAGGACCCGGCGAACCCGGAGGCGCGAGACTTCGCCCTCGACGTGGTGAAGTGCCTCAAGCGTGAGGGCGTCAAGTTCGTCGAGGTCGGCGAGGATGGCGTCTCGATCGCGCTGGGCGGCGACCGGAACGACAAACGGTCGATCACGCTGGGCATGGACCGGATCCCCGACTGCGAGCGGGAGGTCGCGGCGAAGAGCTGAGACTCACGGCAACGGCGGCCCGGGACGTCCCGTCCCCGGGCGCCGTTGCCGTGACGATTCAGTGCAGGGCTTGCGCGGGCGGTAGACGGGCCGCGCGGACGGACGGATACACCCCCGCCAGAACGCCGATCACCACGGCGCCGCCCACCCCCAGGGCGGCGGACTCGACGGGCACCACGATCGGCCAGGCCTGCCAGTGGGCGTAGGCGAGCGTGGCCATCAGCCCCAGCGCGGTTCCGGCCACGCCACCGGCGGTGGACAGCACCATCGACTCGGTGAGGAACTGGCCGCGGATCTGCCCCCGGGTGGCGCCCAGCGCCCGCCGCAGGCCGATCTCCGAGCGGCGTTCCAGCACCGACACCACCATCGTGTTCGCCACCCCGATCCCGCCGATGACCAGGGCCACGCCGGCCAGAGCCAGGAACAGCACCGAGAAGCTGCTCTCGGTGGCCCGTTTGGCGGCGAGCGCGTCGGAGGGCCGGGTGACCATCACCTGGCCGGGACGCTCCGGATTGATCGACTCGGCCAGCACCGAGCGGACCATCTCCACTTGAGTCTCATCGGCACGCAGGTATAGGACCGTGGGCCGGCCGTCGAAGCCCAGTTCGGTACGGGCCGATTCCCAGCCGACGAGCACCGACCGGTCGATGTCGGGGGAGAGCGGGGTGGTGGCGAGGATGCCGACGACGGTGAACCAGCGGTCGCCGATCATCACCTGAGGGGCGGCGGTCACGATGGTCACGCCGAGCCGGGTGGCGGCGACCGAGCCGAGGACGACGGCCGGGAACTCGGCGGTGGCCGTGGTCAGCCAGCGGCCGGAGGCGACCGTCGCGTTGATCACCGGCAGTAGGTCGAGGCGGGCGGCCAGTACGGTCATGCCCGTGCCGCTGCTGGGTTCGGCGCGGTCGCTACGGCGTACCGCGGCATGGGTGTTGCCGACCGCGCTGGCCGCGCGGACCGGGCCGATGCGTTTCGCCATCGCCACCGCTGATTCCGGCAGCCGCGCCGGTGGCTGCTGGTCGGGGAGCGGCATCGCCTGGAGTGTGTCGGTGCCGAGGGCGGTGAGTTCGCGGACCAGGGCGGCCTGGCTGGAGGCGGGGATGCCGGTCACCACGATCATGGTGGCGATGCCGATGGCGATGCCGAGGCCGGAGAGCAGCGCTCGCAGCGGCCGGGTCCGTAACCCGACGACACCGAGGGCCAGCAGGTCGATCGGGCTCATCATGCGACAAGCCGCCCGTCGCGGATCTCCAACCGGCGGGGCAGCGTTGCCGCGATCTCCCTGTCGTGGGTGATCAGGACGATCGTGGCACCTTCGGTGTTGAGCCGGCGCAGCAGGGCCAGGACGCTCTGCCCGGTGGCGGTGTCCAGGGCGCCGGTCGGCTCGTCGGCGAGGATGAGGGCCGGGTTGTTGACCAGGGCGCGGGCGATGGCGACCCGCTGGCGTTCGCCGCCGGAGAGTTGGTGCGGCCGGTGGTTCGCGCGGTGGGTGAGGCCGACCCGGTCGAGGGCCTGCAACGCCAATGCCCGTCGCCCGCCCCGGGGCGTTCCGGCGTAGAGCAGGCCGGTGGCGACGATGTCGGTGGCGCTGAGCCCGTCGGTCAGGTGGAACTGCTGGAAGACGAATCCGATCTCGCGGGCCCGCAGCGCCGACAGCCGCCGGTCGGACAGGGTGGTGACGTCCTGACCAGCGATCCGGACGGTGCCGGAGGTGGGCCGGTCCAGCGTGCCGATGATGTTGAGCAGGGTGGATTTGCCGGAGCCGGAGCGGCCGACGATCGCCACGAACTCGCCGGCGTGGATGTCGAGGCTGACGCCGGCGAGGGCGGTCACACCGCCGGGGTAGACCATGCCCGCGCCGCGGACCGAGAGCACCGGAGAGCTCATGACGCCACCACCACGTGGGTGCCCTCGGTCAGGCCGTCACCGGTGATCTCCACCCAGCCCTGCGCGAACATTCCGGTGGTCACGGCGACAAGGCCCTGCGGCGTCTGTACGGCGTAGCCGCCCTCGGCCAGGGCGATCAGTGCTTCGATCGGCGCGGCCAGCACGTCCTCGCTGACCTTGCCGGCGAAGCTGACGGTCACCTCCGCTGAGTCGATCTTCTTGAGGGTGGCCGGATCGTCGACGGTCACGGTGACAGTCAGTTGCGCGGTGCTGTCGCCGATGCTGCCTTCCGGGGCGGCCAGGGTGCGGCCCATCGACAGGACGTGGGCCGGGACCTCCTTCTCGTCGGGCAGGATCACGGTGACGGCCGCGCCCTGTTCCATCGACGCGGCCTCGGCCATCGACGCGGCCTCGGCCATCGTCGCGGCCACGGTGATCACCTTGCGGGTGGACGTGACCGACATGAGCGGGCCGTTCGCGGGGGCGCCGGGCTGCACGGCCACCGCCTCGACGCGGACGGCGCCGGAGAGTACTTCGACGTCACCGACCGCGATGGCGCCGGTCTCGGGCAGGCCCACGTCGCGCTGCCACCTGTTGATCGCCTTGATCAATCCGGTGGTGAGGACGGCCTCGCCCTTCCTGAGCCGCACCGGGGTTGGAGGTGGCACAGGGGCGGACGACGCCGGGGGAGCCGACGACTCCGGACGCGACGGCACTGCGGGCGGTGACACCCACTCTCCGGCGCGAGGCCGGTAGCCGAGCGAGTAGCCCAGTTCTTCCAGATTGTCGGCGATGATGCGCACATCCCGCCCGACCAGGCCCTTGCCCTCGATCGCGCGGTAGAGCGGCATCTCACCGTAGAACAGCGGAACCGGCCGATCGTCGGCCCGGTACAGCTGCTGGCCGCGTTTGATGCTCGCTCCCGGTGCGGGCAGCCACGTGACGGTCGCCTCTTTATGGCCCTCGACGGCGTGCGGGGTTCCGTACCCGATGGTCCCGGATATGGTTTTTGACGTGCTCAGATCCCGCCGTTCTAGTGTGGCGGTGGCGGCCGTGTCCGTCGCCGCGGGCGACGGATGAGCCTGAGATCGTGGCTGCGACCAGAAGAAGGCACCGGCGGCGAGCGGCAGAAGGATGGCAAGCCCGAGCCCGGTGCGCCGCAGGTGAGAGTGAGCAAGCATGGCGCAGAGCCTGTGCGGAGATCGTTAGAAAGCTGTCAGGTCTGCTCAGGCGACGGGCTCAGAGGTGGCACGCGCACCTATAGTCGCCGCCATGTGTGCACATGTGCTGGTCGCCGATGACGACCGGCGGCAGGCCGAGGTGATCCGGCGGTATCTGCAGGCCGACGGTCACGAGTTGACCGTCGTGCACGACGGCCGGCAGGCGCTGGAGCAGGCCCGTCGGCTGCGCCCCGACCTGCTGGTGCTGGACGTGATGATGCCGGAGCTGGACGGTCTGCGCGTGTGCCGGACGCTTCGCGCGGAGTCCGACGTGCTGGTGCTGATGCTCACCGCCCGTACCGGCGAGGAAGACCTGCTGCTCGGCCTGGAGCTCGGCGCCGACGATTATGTGACGAAGCCGTACAGCCCGCGGGAGCTGATGGTCCGGGTGCGGACGTTGCTGCGCCGCGCGAACCGGCCGGCGCCGCCGGCCGGTTCGCTCAGCATCGGCCGGGTGACGCTCGATCCGGCCACCCACCGGGTGACCGTCGACGGCGAGCCGGTCGTGTGCACGCGAGGCGAGTTCGCGATCCTGGCGGCGATGTGCGAGCAGCCGGACCGGGTGTTCAGCCGCGCCCAGCTGCTGCATCACACGCGCGGCGTCGACCGCAGCTCGACCGAGCGGACCATCGACGTACACGTGATGAACCTGCGCCGCAAGATCGAGGCCGACCCGCAGCGGCCGGTGCAGCTGCTCACCGTCTACGGGGTCGGCTACCGGCTGACGGCGGGCGGCGGCGCATGAACCGGGTGCCGTGGCGGCACAGCCTGGTGACCCGCCTGCTGGCCACGTCGGTGCTGATCGCGATCGCCGCCATCGGGTCCACCGCCTGGCTGGCGGTACGCACCGCGACCCGCGTGATCAGCCAGGAGCAGGGCCGGTCTCTCACCGACGACAAGGGTGTCTACGACATGCTCGTCGCCTACGCGGCCGGGCATCCGGACTGGTCGCAGGCGTCGGAGCTGATCCGGGAGCGGGCCGCGACGCTGGGCCGCCGGATCACCCTGATGACCGAGGACCGCCAGGTGATCATCGACTCGGGGCCGGGCGCGTCGCTCGCCACCGCCCGCCCGTCGGCCGTCGTCGACCCGCTCAACCTCGACCTCGGTCTGAACGGCGGCACCGAGCGCATCGACCCGCGCGCAGCCGGGCCGTACCGCCTGCCCGCCGCCGAACGCGCCGAGCTGCGCGCTCACGCGAAGAGGGCGATGGAGTGCCTGGCCAGCGCCGGTGTGTCCGGCCGGGTTGTCGACACCGCGAGCGGCCGTCCGTCGGTAGAGCTGACCGCGCCCGACTCGAGCGGGGCATTGGCCCGGTGCACGACCGACCTGGCCACGACGGCCACCCGCACCGAGGAGAAGGCCCTGCGCACGCTCGGCAAGCTGACCGACGCCTGCCTCGGTGGCGTCATCGGCGGAACCGTTCTGGTGTCGCCGCAGTTCAGCGCTTTCGTCCTCTCCCCCGAGGAGATCGCCGACCGTACCGTGGTGCCGCTCGATTTCGCCGACTCCAAGGGGGCGGTGCAGGGCCGCACCGCCCGGGTCCGGTCCTGTCTGGAGAAGTCGCGTCGCACCCAGCTTCAGCCGTTCGTCGCCCCGCCCGCCCTGCTGTTCGTCACCGACCCGGACACCGGCGCCGACCAGACCACATTCACGCTGTCCCGGGAGAACACCGTTCGGATCGTCACGGTCACCGGGGCCGTGCTGTTCGTGACCATCGCGGTGACCATGCTGGCCGGCCGCCGCTTGGTCCGGCCGCTGCGGGCGCTGACCGAGTCCGTCGACCGGCAGGCGCCCGTGGTGATCTCCGGGCGGGACGAGATCGCCCATCTGGCGCGGGCATTGCACACGTCGGCGGAGCAGCGTCGTGCCATGGTCAACGACGTGGCGCACGAGTTGCGGACGCCGCTGACCAACATCCGCAGCTGGCTGGAGGCCGCCCAGGACGATCTGGCACCCACCGACGCCCAGCTCGTGAACCTGCTCCACGACGAGTCGGTGCAGCTGCAGCACCTGATCGACGATCTGAGCGATCTCGCCTCCGTGGACGCGGGCACGTTGCGGCTGCATCCGGAGCCGATCAGGCTCAGCGACGTGGTGGAGCAGGTCACCGACGCCCACCGGGGCAGCGGGCCGGTGCGGCTGGAGACGACGATCGAGGGTGATCCGGTAGTACTTGCCGACCCGGTTCGGCTTCGGCAGGTGCTCGGCAACCTGGTCTCCAACGCGATCCGCTACACCCCGAAGGGTGGGGCCGTCACCGTAGCGGTACAGCAGAGCACCATCACGGTACGCGACACCGGCATCGGCATCAGCGACGACGACCTGCCCCGGGTCTTCGACCGGTTCTGGCGCGCCGACGGGTCCCGGAGCCGGACGACCGGCGGCAGTGGTCTGGGCCTGGCGATCACCCGCAAGCTGGTCGAGGCACACGGTGGAACGATCGAGGTGGCGAGCACCCTCGGTGTGGGAACGACGTTCACCGTACGTCTGCCCAGCTGAACCACCACAGGGAGCTCTCCTCTGCCACGGGCCGGAGCCGGCGCCGCACCTCACCGGGTGCGGCGCCTTGGTGCGTGCCGGGCAGTACGGCAACAGGACCTCAGTCGACGGCCAGGGCCGCGACCGGGCTGACGCGGGCCGCCCGGCGTGCCGGGAGCAGGCCGGTCAGGACGGTGATCGCGGCTATCGCCAGCACGATCGAGGCCAACTGCGCCGCCGGGAAGGTCAGCGGCAGATCCAGGCGCAGCGACTCCAGCGTCAACCAGGCCATCGGCACGCCCAGCACGATGCCGAGGACCGCGCCGATCAGCCCGTACAGTCCTGCCTCCAGGCTGACCATCGTTCGCAGCCGGGCCCTGGTCAGGCCCAGCGCGCGGGCCAGGCCGAACTCGCGGGTGCGTTCCAGCACCGACAGGCCGGTCGTGGTGCCGACCCCGACCACGGCGATCAGCACGGTCAGACCGAGCAGGCCCAGTGCGGCCGCGAACAGCGACGACACCTCACCCTCGGCCTTGTCCCGCTCGTCGGCCAGGACCGCCACCTCGGCTCCGGCGGGGGCACCGATCCGCCGGAACGCGGCGAGTGCCTCATCGCGGGTGCCAGAGCCAGCGCCAGACCCGGCACCCGGGCCAGAGCCGGAGCCGGGGCCGGGGCCAGCGCCGGAGCCGGAGCCGGCGCTGGTGTCGATGTCGGCCAGCAGACCGGCTGACGCTCCGCCGAGTGCCACCAGATCGCCGTCGTTCAGCACCGCACCGGACCGCAGCGGGCCCTCGCCGGTCAGCACGGCCACGACCCGCACCCGGACCTTCGCCGCGTCATCGGCGCCCGGCACGGCGGTTCGCGACAGGGTCACCACGTCACCCACCCCGGCCGAGAGATCCGCGGCTGCCACCGATGACAGGATCACCCTGCCGGGACCCAGCGCCGCGACGTCCCCGGAAGCCGCCGACAGTGTCCGCAGCGCCGCCATCGCGGTCATGTCGATCGCGATGGCGCTGTGCGAGAATCCGCCCGGCCCGGCGTCGAAATCGGTCATCCGGAACGGAGTCACGTCCCGGAACCGCGGATCCGCCCGGACACCGGACACCACCCGATCGAAACCGGTCGGCGACTCGGCGATCATCGCGAGGTCGGCCGGTGTGCGCGCGGCCATCGTGCGATCGGTCCACAGCCGTAGGCTGCTGATCCCGACGACCGTGCCGGCCAGCATGGTCACGCCCAGCGCCACGACCACCGACACCGCGGCGGCCCGCCGTGGGGTGCCGCCGATGCCGCTGACCGCGAGCCGCCCGGTCGCGCCGAGCCACCGCAGCGGCCACCCGGCCACCGCCAGGACCGGGCGGATCAGCAACGGTCCGAGAAGGATCAGCGCGCCGAACGCCAGCGCACCCACGCCGACGAGGTAGAGCAACGCTTCCGAGGACCCCATCGCACGGACGGTCAGCCATCCCGTGCCGCCGGTCGCGGCGAGCAGCAGCAGGCCTCCCACCAGGCGGGGCGTGGCGATGCCCGGCTCCGCGGCCAGCGTGCTCGCCGACCGCAGCGCCTGCAACGGGGAGACCCCGGCCGCGGCGAACGCCGGGGCCAGCACGGCGCCGGCGGTCAGCAGCGTGGCTCCGGCCACCACCGCCACGGCGGCGGCAAGAGAGAGATCAGGGCCCGTCAGCGTCCGCCCGAACGCGCTCGCGACAGTGGCTGCCGACTGGCCCGCGAGCTGGGCGAGCACGACACCCGCCGTGCCGGTGACCAGCCCGGTCACCGCGCCCTCGACGGCCAGCGCCACGACCAGCTGACCGCGCTGGGCGCCGATCGCGCGCAGCAGGGCCAGCTGCCGCAGACGCTGAGCGAACATGATCCGGAACGTGGACGTGGCGACCAGGGTGGCGGCCACCACGGCGATCGCCACGAACATCGCCACCAGCGCGAAGATCTGGTCGAACTGGCGTACGGCGGCGCGCGCCTCCCGTACCCGCATGGATTCGCCCGTGGTGATGCTGATGTACGCCATCGGATCCCGGAGCAGCCGCTCGGACAGCCCGTCCATCATCGCCGGGACGTCAGCGTCGTCCGCGACGAGGACGTCGAACCGTGAGACGCCCGGGTCGCCGCTGATCGCCGCCACGGTGCCGTCCGGCGCCCAGGCCCGCTCGGTGCTGTCCCGCGGCCCGTCGACCACCCCCGTCACGGTCACCGTCACCGGTTTCCCGTCATGGTCGCCGGGGTGCAGGCGCAGCGTGCCGCCCACGGTCGCGCCGAGCCGTGCCGCGGCCCGCCGGTCCATCGCGATCTGCCGCTTGCCGCTCGGATAGGTGCCGGACACCAGGCTGACCCGTGACAGCGGGCCGGTACCGGGGTCGGCCAGGAGGTCCAGGTCGTTGCCGGCCACGGCATCGCCGACCGTGAACGAGGCGGTGACACGGCCGGTCGAATCACGGACCCCGGCAGTCCTGCGGACCTCGGCGACCTGGTGCGGGCTCAGCGGCTGCCCACCGGCCGCGTACACCACCAGGCCGACCGCCTCCGGGGTCTCGCTGAACGTGTCGAGCGTGGTCCGGGTAACGATCGAGTACGCCAGCACCGTGCCGAACACCACGAACGCCGCCACCAGCACCGACAGCCCGGTCAGCAGCACCCGCCCGGGACGGCGCAGCACCCCGCTGAGCTGAGTACGCAGCACGCCGCCGCTCATGCGCCGGTGTCCCGCACGATGCGGCCGTCGGCGAGCACGAGCACGCGGTCGGCGTACCCGGCGGCCTCCGGGTCGTGGGTGACCATGACGACGGTCTGGCCGAGCCGGTGCACCGAGTCGCGCAGGAACCCGAGCACCTCGGCGCCCGACTTCGAGTCGAGGTTGCCGGTCGGCTCGTCGGCGAAGACCACGTCGGGCCGGGTACTCAGCGCCCGGGCCAGGGCCACCCGCTGCTGCTGGCCGCCGGAGAGCTCGGGCGGCCGGTGCCCGAGCCGGTCACCGATGCCCAGCACGCCGACGACGTGCTCGAACAGGTCGGAGTCCACCGCCCGGCCGGCCAGCTCGGCGGGGAGCGTGATGTTCTGCCGCGCGGTGAGCTGCGGCAGCAGGTTGAACGCCTGGAACACGAACCCGATCCGGTCGCGGCGCACGGCGGTCAGCGCCCTGTCGGACAGCCCGGTCACCTCGGTGCCGCCGATGCTGATCCGGCCGCTGGTGACCGTGTCGAGCCCGGCCAGGCAGTGCATGAAGGTCGACTTGCCGGACCCGGACGGCCCCATGATCGCGGTGAACCGGCCGCGGGTGAAGGTGGCCGACACCCCGTCGAGGGCACGGACCGCGCCACGGCCGGTCCCGTAGACCTTGACCAGGTCGGTCGCGGTGACGGCGGCCATCACAGGGCGATCTTCGGGATACGCAGATCGACGCCGCTGTCCTCGCAGTGCCCGGCGGCCAGCTCGTAGATCTCGTCGAGTTCCCCCGTGCCCGGGCGTACCGACTCGCCGGTCGCCCTGGCCTTCTGCCAGCGGACGTAGCGGCCGACCTCGGTGCTGATCCCGTCGTTCTCGAGCCGGGTGTAGCGGACCTGCCGGATCTGCTGCTCCCATTTCTCGGCCTCGGCGACGTCAGCGGGCGGCGTCTGGGCCTTGTCGATCAGCTCCTGGGCGAGCCGGCAGTCGGCAGCCGACGCGGCGGTCGGGCCGAAGCGTTTGTCCCACAGGTAGTTCACCCCGAAGGCCACACCGGCCAGGATGATCGCGGTCAGGATCCCGAAGGTGACGTGTCTGCTGTTCACGGTGACGATTCTTCGGCGTGCGGAGGCTCCGGCGCATTGACGCCAGATCAGATTCAAAGGCCGCCGATGTACGACTCAGGTCTTACGCACCGGGCTTGACCAGCCCGATCTCGTACGCGAGCACGACGGCCTGCACGCGGTCGCGTAGTTCCAGTTTAGTCAGGATACGACCGAAATGAGTCTTCACCGTGCCCTCGGCCACGAAGAGCCGGGCGGCGATCTCGCCGTTCGACAGCCCGGCCGCGACGAGCTCCAGCACCTCGCGTTCCCGGTCGGTCAGCGACGCCAGCCGCTCGTCGGCGCGCCCCGGCAGGGTCAGCTGCCCGGAGAATCGGTCCAGCAGCGTCCGGGTCACGCGCGGCGCCACCACCGACTCGCCGGCCGCGACCACTCGGATCGCGTCGAGCAGCTGCTCGGGCGGCGCGTTCTTCAGCAGGAACCCGCTCGCCCCGGCCTGCAGCGCCGCGAACGCGTCCTCGTCGGTGTCGAACGTGGTCAGCACCAGCACGCGCGGGCCGTCCGGCCCGGCACAGATCCGCCGCGTCGCCTCCACCCCGTCCATCACCGGCATGCGGATGTCCATCACCACCACGTCGGCGCTCGTACGGGCCAGCAGGGCCAGGGCCTCGGCGCCGTCACCGGCCTCGCCGACCACCTCCATGTCGGCCTGCGCAGACAGCACCATCCCGAACCCGGCGCGGACCAACGCCTGGTCGTCGACAAGCACGACCCTGATGCTCATGGTTCCTCCTTGACCGGGATCATGGCACGGACCAGCCATCCGCCGTCCGGGCCCGGCCCTGCCGACAGCTCCCCGCCGTGCACGGCCACCCGCTCACGCATGCCGATCAGGCCGTTGCCGCCACCCGTGGTGGCCGGCGCCGCACCCGTGCCGTCGTCGCGCACCTCCAGCACCGCCCGTCCGGACTCGACGGCCAGGCCGACCGCCACCCGGGTGCCCGGTCCGGCGTGCCGCAGCGCGTTCGTCAGCGACTCCTGCGCGATCCGGAAAACGGTCAGTTCCTCGGCCGGCGACAGTCGCTCCACGTCGCCGTCGATCCGTGACTCGACGTCGAGACCCGCCGCCCGGGCCCGCTCCACCACCGTGCCGAGCTGCCCGAGACCCCGCCGGCGGCGGTCCTCGGGATTCTCCTCGCCTCCCGTGCCGCGCAGCACCGCCACGATCCGGTGCATGTCGTCCAGCGCTTCCCGCCCGGTGCCGGCAACAGTGCCCATGGCCTCCCGTGCGCGCTCGGCGTCGGTGTCAAGCACATAGCGGGCGCCGTCGGCCTGCGCGATCATCACGGCCAGGCTGTGCGCCACCACGTCGTGCAGCTCACGAGCGATGAACGTCCGCTCGTCGGCCGCCGCCAGACGGGCCAGCTGGTCGCGCTCGCGCTCCGCGGCGACGGCCCGCTCGGCCAGCACGACGCCGCGTTCACGGTTGGTCCGCAGCACGTAGGCGATCAGCCACAACGCTCCGCCGGCGGCCAGGATGACGGCCTGTTCGGCGAGGTACGGGTAGTCGAGGACCGATCCCGACCAGGCAGCGTCGATCCGGACCAGGGAGGCGACGACGCTGCCGGCCGCGACCACGAGGCCGGACAGGTACACCGCCCTCTGGCCGGGGGAGTGGGTCACCACCGCCAGCATCGCCACGAGCAGCGCCACGTCGTACCCCGCCGGAACCGCCGAAGCGGACACCACCTGCACCGCGCCGAGGACGGCGATAACCGTGAAGACCCGGACCGGCGCGTGGCGCCGGGCGATCAGCGCGACCGCCATGGCGATGCCGATGACAACGTCCCACGCCGAGTAGTCGCGGTACTGCACGGCGACGGTCGCCACCACCGTGACGATGATCAGGTCCCACAGGAGAAGCAGTTGCGGGGTCCACCGGCCGAACATCCCGCCACGATAGACGGCTCGATCACCGCCGTGGGAGCGCAGAGACGCTGCCCCTCCGCCGCCGGGCCGACGGAAGGTCCCAGAGCGCAGCCGTTGCCGAAGTCGGCCGGCGTGCCCGCTGCCGTGACAATCCGGGCCGGTGCCAGCCGGCATTATGGAGGGCGGCATAGAGCGGTTCGCGCACCTTACCGGTGGCAGATCGGAGCGTTCGTGTTCGAGTTCGCTGGAGACGCCGCTCGTCAAGAAGACCAGTCTGGGAGATCCATCGATGTTCCGACAAAACGGGCTTTGTGCGCCGTCGCGGAGGTCGGCATCTTTGTGATATTGAGTTTCCGCTGAAGTTGCCCCCTGCTGCCACAATGCATCCATGAGCACCTCTTGGGGCTGGGCGCTTTCGCTGGTTTCGGCGCTCGCTGCCACGCTGACGGGAGTCGTTGTTGGCGCCCGACTGAGCCAGCGTTGGCAGTTGGCGCAATGGTCCCGGGCGTCCTCGTTGGAGGCGTGCACCGGACTCCTCCGAGCGTACGCCGCCGTTTATGACGGCATGAGTCACGGATGTCGCCATAGGATCGAGCCATCAATAGATTGGACCAACTGGAATCAAGCATTGGCGGCTGCCAGTCTCTCGGCGACCGCGCAGATAGTGGAAGCTGCAGTCGCTCTTGACGACGTGGTCTGGGCGGTTGATGCCAAGATCGTGAAGGGCCATAACGGGCTGGACGAGTGGCTGGTTCATCGTAAATTGCTTGAGAGTGCCAGATTGAACTTTATCAACGTTGTCCGAAGCGAATTGGCTGTGGATCACAAAATACTCGATCGCGCGGTCGGCTCAAATCGCGGGTCCGGCCATTCGAGCGACAGATATGAGCGACCCGAGACGGGTGCGGAGTAGTTTTTCACTGCCTCGGAATGGAAGCCATCGTCCCTCCGGGGATGCGCCGTGCGGCAGCACTCTCGAACACTCGCTGAGGCATCGGACGGGGAACGGCTGGCCGCGCCGCCGTCATCTGGTGCTTATCCCCATGCCGTGGTGTGCCGTGCCCGCGAGCCACCGGCTGGTGATTCGCTGGGGCGTTCGTGGGTGGGGTTGCGGGACACCTCGACGGACGACGAGTTGTGGGACCTCAACCGGGGCCGCTGCTGCGCGGTCAGTGGGCCACGGGCGGCCGCGCAGGCGGTATCGAACCGGGAGACCGAGTCTTCTTCCTGCGCCAGGGTGAGGAACCGCGTGATGTCATCGGTTTTGAGCATGTGGTCCAGGGACACGAGCAAGTCTTGCCGCAACAGGCGCCCCCGGAGGAGTGACCGTTGGCCGCGGAGGGCTCCGGATCGACGGTGCCCGCGCAAACACCTCCGGCGTCGGCCACCCGGCATCCCCTCCCGCCAGCAGCGAGAGGGGCCGGTGGGTCAGACGCAGGGTGGCACATAGCGGTCGAACCGCAGGCCCCGGAACTCGATCTCGTTGGCCGTCTTGCCCACGAAGACGAGGCCGCGCGCCTCGCTCAGTGCCGAGGCGAAGGTGTGCGCCGGAACGCCCAACTCGGGCACGGCTGCCCAGGCCTGCGGGCGGAAGCTGAAGAACCTGGTCACCAGCCGTCCGCCGGTCGACGGAATCGTGGTGGCCCACTGAGCGCCGCCACTCCAGTGCGATGCCGGCCGCAGCTGTACCCACAGGTCTTCGGTGGCGCTGTAGGTGAGTCGGAACCCGGCCGACCGCGTCAGGTCGGCCTGCGCCTCGAACCGGTTCCCGAGCCACACCACGACGACGTGCCACTCGGCGTTGACGAATGCCACCTGGGCGGCGTACCGGGGCTTGCCGTGGTGTCCGCCGCGGAGCGGGACGAGCAGGCTGCCGTTGGCCGGCACGGTGGTGCCCTCGCCGCTGGCCAGCCACTGCTGCAGGCGGTCGATCGACGGGGTGGCGCACTCGCGGAGGCCGGGGCCCGTGGCGTGCGCGGCGCCGGGAGCCAGCAGCACGCCGGTGATCAAGCCGGCGAGAAGAGTTCGTGCCCGCATGGGAAGGCCTCCACTTCAGTAAAGTTTGTTAAATTTTGGCGATCAGGGCGAACGCAGTCAAGAACATAGATACGTTTTCGTGGTGTGCGGCGGTGGCGGTGGACTGCCAGGACCCGGCCGATGCCGTCGCAGGCCCGGTGGATTCGGGTGGTATTTACTGACTATGACGCGTGCGCTGATCACTGTCGGACACGGTGCAGCAGGGCAAACTGAACTAACGGCCCTGCTGCGCGGTGCCGGGGTCGCTCGTCTGGTGGATGTCCGGCGCTACCCCGGGAGCCGGGCGCATCCACACGTCAAGCGTGAAGCGATGCGGGACTGGCTGCCGGAAGCCGGCATCGCCTACCGCTGGGACGAACGTCTGGGCGGCCGGCGACGCCTACCCGAGTCGTCCCCGGATCTGTGGTGGCAGGTCCCATCGTTCCGTGCTTACGCAAGCCACATGCGGAGCCCGGAGTTCGCCGATGCCGTCACCGACCTGCTCGACGACCTGGACACCGATGTAACGGCGATCATGTGCAGCGAGAGCCTGTGGTGGCGTTGTCACCGCCGGCTGATCGCCGACTTCGTGACCAGCGCGCGCGGACGCGCCGTCGTCCACCTACTGCACAACGGCAGACTGACCGAGCACTCGCTCGCCGAGGGTGCCCGGTTGTCGACCGACGGCCTGCTCTACTACGACCGCGTCTGAGCCTTGCGAGCGTGGGCCTGACCGGAAACCGGCCAGCCGCGACAAGGTGGCACTGCGAGCAGGCCTGGCTCGACCCCGAGGCAGGCAAGGTTTTCTGCCCGGGCGCCGGCTCATCGGGGGGTGTGGCGCAATCCGGTAGCGCAGCGGCCTCCAAATCCGAAGGTTGCAGGTTCGAAGCCCATGCCGGAGTAGCTCACCGGGTAGAGCGCGCCGCTCATGACGGCGAGGTAGACGGTTCGAGCCCGTCCTTCGGCACGAAGTTTTCGGAAATTGGTTCCGTTCGGCGTACGAGAAAGGCCCGTGTAGCCCAATTGGCAGGAGGCATCCCGTTCAGGGCGGGAGTAGTGCGCGTTCGAATCGCGCCACGGGTACGACGTGGGTTCATGCCGGCGTAGGGAGTTCGCTTGATCGCGGGTGGGGCCGCCCGCCTGCTGAGCGGGTCCTGCGGGCACTCCGGTTCGATTCCGGCCATGGCCTCGTAATCCGGCTCGTCGCGTTCGCGCAGCGGAGCCTTTCCGCAGCCACGCCGAGGAGGCCTCGCGTGCAGCCGGTTCCGACTCCACGCGGACCTGGTGCGGACCCGCGTTCCGACGGTGACCAGGAAGGTTACCTCCTGGTTACCCGGTCACTTAAAAGTGCGTTCTTCCCTGCTCAGCTCTCATCTCTTACGGTTCCCTGGTAACCGAAAGAGAGCACGGAGGCACCATCATGGCCGTAACCCTGATCAACCCGAACGGGCTGCCCGAGATCCCGATCTACCGGCAGGTGTCGGTGGCGACCGGCTCGAGGCTCGTCCACGTCGCGGGTCAGGTCTCCTGGGACGAGAACGGCGCGCCGGTCGGCGAGGGCGACCTGGCGGCCCAGGTCGAGCAGTGCTATCTCAACGTGGGCAAGGCCCTGGCCGGCGCCGGTGCCACGTTCGCTGATGTGGTGAAGCTGACCATGCACGTCGTCGACTGGCGGCCCGAGCAGATGCCCCTGGTGCTGGACGGGATCAGCCGCGCGGCAGCGAAGCTGGGCATCACTCCGGCGGCGCCGGCTTCGCTGTTCGGCATCGTGGCGCTGGACGTGCCGGAGCACCTGGTGGAACTGGAAGCCGTCGCCGTTCTGGACTAACCGTCGGCCGGGTTGCGGAACCGGCGGCGGGACGCCTCGATGTGTTCGAGGTGCTTCTGCGTCCAGCCGCATATGCCGTCGACCACCTGGCGCAACCCCTCGCCGGCCTCGGTGAGGGTGTATTCGACGCGTGGCGGGATGGTGGGGTGAACGGTGCGCCGCACCAGCCCGTTGCGTTCCAGCATGCGCAGGTTCTGGGTGAGCATCTTGTGGCTGATGCCACCGATCTCGTTGCGGAGCTCGCTGAACCGCAGCGTGTCCTGGCCCAGGAACTCGATGATCAGGAAAGCCCACTTGTTGGCCACGTCGGAGAAGATCTCCCGTGCCAGCGAGTCGGCTCGGGCCAGGTCGGCTTCGGGAGGGAGCGCACTGATCTCGTTGCGGGTTCCCATTCTGCGCTCTCCTTCGGTTCCTTGGTAACCGTCAGAGAGTATCGCCGATCAGCGTTCTCCGGGGCGGCGGGTCAGGACGTGCGGACCCGCCGCCGTGCGTGAGCCGTGCGCCGAGCGGATCGTCCAGCCATCCCGATCGAACCGCGCGGACGGCGTTCGGGATGTGTCGCCCAGGCGTCCACCGGGCCGGGCGGCGGCGATGCCGGCTTCCAGCACCTGCTCGGTGGCCTCAATGCGGGGGCGGCAGGAGGTAGCCGTCGCCTGGCCCCAGGGCGCGCGGTCGCCCGCCGTTGCCGCCTTCGTGCGCGCCGCTTTCCGGAGAGCCGCACCTGCCAGGCCGATCGCCGGCACCGACCTCGCGGGCAGCAGTAACCCGATCATCGCCCTCGAGGGCAGTCGAACCTTGCTCAGGCCTACCATGTCGCCACCCGGTCGTCCGAAGTAGAGGACTTCGCCGGCCCGCGTACATCGGAAGCGCAGCGCGAGGTGGTCGATTTTCTTGATACCGTCCGATGACCTCGGTCATCGACAGATGGACATGCATGAGATCCTTTCTGGCGCGATCCGCCACCGCCCTCGCCACCGCCCTGATGCTCAGCGCCGGCGGCCTCTGCGCCGTCGCGACACCGGCCGCCGCTGCCGTGACGTCCTACATCCGCCTCAACCAGGTCGGTTACCCGGCCGACCAGCCGAAGATCGCCTACCTGATGGGCACCACCGCACAGGCCGGTGCGACCTTCTCCGTGATCGCCGCCGACGGCAGCACCGCGGGCAGCGGCACGGTCGGCGCCAGCCGCGGCGGCTGGAACAGCGGGTACACCGCCGTGCTGCCGATCGACTTCTCGGCGGTGACCACCCCCGGCACCTACACGATCCGGATCGCCGGCGTCACCACCTCGCCGTCGTTCGCGGTCCGCGCGCGGGCCGATCTGTACGCCCCGGTCGCCGGCACCATGACGCAGTTCTTCCAGACCCAGCGCGACGGCGCCGACGTCATCCCCGGCCTGCTCGGCCGCCGGCCCTCGCACCTCGACGACGCGTCGGCGACGGTCTACCAGGTGCCCGCCTACGCCGGCACCGAGGACTGGGACGACACCATCGACGGTGGCCTCACGCCGATCAGCGGCGTGCCCCCGGTCGATGTCGCCGGCGGCTGGTTCGACGCCGGCGACTACCTGAAATTCACCCACACCACCGCGTACGCGGCCGGCGCCCTGCTGCTGGCCCAGCGCTCCGGAAGCGCGGACACCGCGCGCGCCGCCGAGATCGAGCACGCGATGCAGTGGCTCGGCAAGATGTGGGACGAGGACACCGGAGTCCTGTACGCCCAGGTCGGCATCGGCGGCGGCAACAGTGACGGCGACTTCGTCGGCGACCACTGGGTGTGGCGGCAGCCGCAGGCCGACGACGCGGTCACCGATCCGCCCGGAACCGGCAAGTACTACCTGCGGCACCGTCCCGTACTGCGCGCCAACGCGCCGGGCGCGCCGCTGAGCCCGAACCTGGCCGGACGGGTCGCCGCCGCGTTCGCCCTCTCCGCGCAGACCCACGCGGCCACCGACCCGGCGCGGGCCCGCGCCGACCTGGACACCGCCGCCGCCATCTACGCGAAGGCGCAGACCACCGGCGTCGGCGAGCTCGTCACCTCGTTCCCGAAGGGGTACTACCCCGAGTCGACCTGGCGGGACGACATGGCGTTCGGCGCGACCGAGCTGGCGCTGGCCGGCCGCGCTCTCGGCGACGGGCGGGCCGGCGGCTGGCTCACCCAGGGCGCTTCCTGGGCCCGGGCCTACCTGGACGCCGGCGCCCGGGACACGCTCAACCTCTACGACGTCAGCGGGCTCGCCCTGACCGACCTGAGCACCGCGATCACCGCGGCCGGCGCGACCGGGCTGGCTGTCACCGCCGACCAGTTGCTGGCCGATCAGCGCGCGCAGCTCGACGCGGCGGTCAGCCGGGCGGAGGCGGACCGGTTCCGGGCCGCCGCCGACTACACCACGTTCGACGCCACCTCGCACGCGCTCGGCCTGATCGCCCAGGCGGCCCGGTACGACGCGATCACCGGCACCGCCCGGTACGCGCAGTTCGCCCAGGCCCAGGCGAGCTGGGTGCTCGGTGGCAATCCGTGGGGCGTCTCGCTGATCATCGGGGCCGGCACCACGTTCGCGAAGTGCCCGCACCACCAGGTGGCGAACCTCGGCGGCAGCACGACCGGCTCCGGAGCGATCCTGGCGGGCGCCGCCGTGAACGGGCCGAACGGCGAGGCCGTCTTCGACGGGCTGGAACCCGGCGACACCACGCCGTGCCCGGCCGGCGGCGCCGACCCGTACGCGGCGTTCACCGGCAACGGCGCCCGTTTCATGGACGACGCGGACGCGTGGATGAGTGTCGAACCGGCCATCGACTTCACCTCCACCGGCCTGCTGGCGTTCGCGCTGCTCGGCGCCGGCAGTTCCGGGCCCGGCCCCGAGCCGGAGCCCGAGCCGGTGATCAAGCGGGACACCATCGGCGTGTACCGGCCGTCGAACAGCACCGCCTACCTGCGTAACAAGCTCGAGGGAGGCGCCTCCGACATCCCGGGGTTCGTGGTCGGCGCGCCCGGCGACGTGCCGCTGGCCGGTGACTGGGACGGTGACGGCGTCGACGGCATCGGTTACTGGCGCCCGTCGACCCGGCAGTTCTGGCTGCGGAACTCGCTGTCCGTGGGCGACCCGGACCGCTTCTACACCGCCGCCTGGGCCACCACCTCCGACATCCCGCTGGTCGGTGACTGGGACGGCGACGGGGACGACTCGGTGGCGACGTGGCGGCCCGGCGACCAGACCGTGCGGATCCGGTACGACAACACCTCCGGCGCCGCCGAGGTCGGGGTCAAGTTCGGCTCCGCCGGCGACACCATCCTGGTCGGTGACTGGGACGGCGACGGGTACGACAGCCTGGGCTACTACCGTCCGTCGACGCGCGAGTTCAAGCTGCGCAACCAGCTCACCGGAACGGCCGCGCCGGAGACCGTGGTGGTCTACGGCAGCACGGGTGACAAGCCGCTGGCCGGTGACTGGAACGGCGACGGCAAGGACACCGTCGGCGTGTTCCGGCCCACGGGGCACCAGTGGCACCTGCGCGACACCAACACGAGCGGCACTGCGGATCACTCCTTCAGTTACGGCCAGGACACCGACCGGCCCCTGGTCGGCGACTGGCTGGCCGACACCGCGGGCACCCCGGCGCAGGTGGCGGCGGTCAACGGCTTCTACGCCGACCCGCAGTTCCACCCGACCCAGTGGGTGAACGCCAACCCGGGCGACCCGCGGGCCGCCGCGATCCGCACGGCGATGGCCGGCAAGGCCGGCGCGGCGTGGTTCGGCAACTGGAGCGGGGACATCCGGACAGCGGTCGACGCCTACGTCAGCGGGGCCGCCGCGGCCGGGCAGGTGCCGATCCTGGTCGCCTACAACGTCCCCGGCCGGGACTGCGGCGGCGAGTCCAGTGGCGGCGCCGGCAGCCCCGCGGCCTACCGGCAGTGGATCAGCGATTTCGCCGCCGGGGTGGCCGGGCGGACCGCGATCGTGATCGTCGAACCGGACGCGGTCGCGCTCATCGACTGCCTGACCGAGGCCGAGCGGACGACCCGGTTCGGTCTGATCGCGTACGCGATCAATGCCTTCAGCGGCCGGACCTGGGCCTACGTCGACGGCGGCAACGCGAGCTGGGTCGACGCCGACACGATGGCGGCCCGGCTGGTCCAGGCCGGGGTCGCCGGCGCCCGCGGCTTCGCGGTCAACGTGTCGAACTTCTTCACCACCGCCGAGTCGTCCGCGTACGCCGACGCCGTCAACGCCGGCCTGGCGGCGCGCGGCCAGCGGGCGTTGCCCTATGTGGTCGACACCAGCCGCAACGCCAACGGCGGCACGGCCGGTGACTGGTGCAACCCGGAGGGCGTCAAGCTCGGCGTGACCTCGCGGGTGAGCACGACGGGCCCTGAGTTCCTGCTCTGGATCAAGGTGCCGGGCGACTCCGACGGCGACTGCGGCCGGCTGGAGGATCTGCCGGCCGGCACGTTCAGCCCGGACCTGGCCACCTGGCTGATCAGCGGGACCTGAGATCGCGGGGCCCGCCGCTCGCCGGCGGCGGGCCCCGCGTACCGAGTACCAGCGTGTCATCGATCGACAGCGGCTGCCGTTCGTGTGCGGGGCCGGGGGAGGAGCGCGACGTGGGACTGTCGTTCAGGGGCGGGCTCGCCGTCGTCACCGCGGCCACGATGCTTGTCGCGTCGGCGGTGGCGCCGCAGCCGGCCACCGCCACGCCCGTCCGTGCGCCGGGACGCGCGCCGGCCTCCGTCGCGGCGGCCGGTGACCTGCGGGCCCAGGTGATGACAGCCTGGCGGTCCGGCGGCCCGGAGGTGCAGGCGGCGGCCGAGCGGGCGTTGCTCGGCACCGACGCGGACCTGGCGGCCTTCGTCGACACCGAGTGGGAGCCACGGCAGGCGACCGATGAGCGGCTGGCGATCACGCGGATGATCTCCGGGGGCGGGCCGAGCGTCCGGCAGGCCGGCCAGCAGGCACTCGCCTCCACCGACCCGGACGCGATAGGCGATTTCGTCGAGGTCGGCTGGGAACAGGCCGAGGCGGTCGACCAGCGGATCCGGGTCAGTCAGGTGATGGACGCCGGGGGAGCGCAGGTGAAGGCGGCCGGGCAGGCGGCGCTCACCGCCGGTACGCCGCAGGCGCTGAACACGTTCATCGAGTCCGGCTGGCAGCGGCCGTACGAGGTGGACCAGCGCGTCCGGATCGCGCAGATCCTGACGGCCGGCGGCCCGGAGGTCCGGCGGCTCGCGCAGCGGGCGCTGCAGGCCGGCACGATCGACGCGTACGCCCGGTTCACCGAGGTCGAATGGGCGATCGGCGCGGCCCGTGACCAGGAGACGAAGGCGATCACCGACCTGGCCGGCGCCGCGGCCGCGGCGGCGGAGGAGGCCACCGCCCAGACGGTTGTCGCGCAGGAGCAGGCGCTGCGGGCCCAGGCGGCGGCCGAGGCCTCGAAGAAGGCGGCCGAGTTCGCCAAGGCGGCCGCGCAGCGGGCCCAGAGCGACGCGATCGAGGCGGCAGCCGCGGCGCGCCAGGCCGCCGACGCGGCGGAGAACGCCGCGAAGGCCGCCCGGGAGGCGATCACGGCGGCGAACGCGGCGATCCGGGCGGCCCAGGTCGCGGCGAACGCGGCTGCGCGGGCGGCGTCGGCGGCCACGATGACCCAGCGGGCGGCGTCGCGGGCCCAGCAGGCGGCGGCGAACGCGGCCACCGACGCGACGAAGGCCGGCGCGGCGCGCGATGCGGCCGTGGCGGCCCGCAACGCCGCGCAGACCGCGAAGAAGGCGGCCGACGCCGCCGGCAAAGCCGGTGACGTGGCCCGGCAGGCGCAGTCCGCCGCTCGCTCCGCCGGGTCGGCCGGCGCGCAGGCGATCCTCGCGGTGCAGGCGGCCGACGAGGCGGCGGCGCTGGCCCAGCGAACCGGCGTGAACACGGCACAGGCCGTCGCCGCGGCCAACCGGGCCCGGGCCAACGCCAACCGGGCCAACCGGGCCGCCGCCGCGTCGGCGACCTTCGCCGGGCAGGCCGCGGATGCCGCGCACCGGTCCCGGGACGCCGCGTTGAGCGCGGTCGCCGCTGCCACCGCGGCCGCGGCGGCAGCCGACGAGGCCGCCGACCACGCCGGTGAGGCGGCCCAGGCCGCGGCGCGGTCCACCGCGGCCGCCAACGCCGCGACCACCGCCGCGAACCAGGCGGTGACCGCCGCCCAGGAGGCGCATCAGATCTATGACCAGGCCCGGGCCGCGGAAGCCGAGCGCCTGGCGGTGGCGCTGGCCGAGGGCCGTGCGGCGGCCGCCGAGGCGACGGCTTCGCTGGACCGTTATAAGCAGAAGGCCGCCGCCGACACCCAGGAGGCGGCGAAACGCGGCGCCGAGGTCGACGCGCTGATCGCCACCGCGAACAACCCGGCCACCCCGCGGGCGGAGGCGGTGCCGGCGGCCCGGAAGGTCGCGCTCGCTCTCACCCGGGCGCAGGGGACCTGGACCTCGACGGCGGCGTACGACGCTTTCGCCGGCAGCGACGACGTGGTGCTCGCGTTCGTCCGGGACGGGATCGCCCGGTCCGCCGCGCAGGACGACCGGGTGATGGTCGCCAGCCTGGCCGCGGAGGGCAGCGAGGCGTTCGCCGCCGCCGCGGAGACGGCGCTGGCCGGCACGGACGCGCAGGTGGCGGCGTTCCTGCGGGACCAGACCTACCCGCAGCGGGCGCAGGAGGACCGCACGGCGGTCACCCGGGTGCTCACCGCCGCCCAGGACGCCGGGAACACGGTGCTGGCCGAGCGTGCGCAGCAGGTGCTGGCCGACGGCACGGCCCCGGTCAGCCGCCGGTTCCTGACGGTGGAGCAGTTCGACCTGGCCGCGGTCGGCGACCGGGTGCGGACCACCCGGCTGCTGGAGGACGACGCCAGCGGACCCGAGGTACGCACGGCCGCGCAGATCGCGCTGGAGAACACCCCCGCCGCGCTGCGCCACTTCCTCGACCAGGGGCAGTACGAGGCGCGGCAGGCCGACCAGGAGGCGGCCGCGCACGAGGCGCAGATCCTGGCGCTGCTCACTCAGGCGGACACAGCCGCCACCACCGCCACCCAGCAGGCGCAGGAGGCGCAGGCGGTGGCGGCGACCGCGCGCGGCAGCGCCGCCGAGGCGGCCCGGTACGCGTCCCAGGCGCAGGCCTCGGCGCAGGCGGCGGCCACCTATGCGGCCCAGGCGACCGCGTCGGCCGACCGGGCCCAGCAGTCCGCGGACAAGGCGGCGGCCTCGGCGAAGACCGCGGCGCAGGCGGCCGCGACGGCGAACGCGGCGGCGAACCGCGCGGCTCGATCGGCGGCCTGGGCCCAGGACTCCTACCGGCGCGCCGGGTACTGGGCGGAACAGGCCTACGAGTCGGCGGTCGCCGCGCGCAAGTCCGCGATCGCGGCCGGCAAGTCCGCCCAGGAGGCGATCGACGCCTACAACACGGCGTACGACGCGGCGGTGCGCCTGGCCGAGGACGAGCGTCGTGCCGAGAACGCCCGTCAGGCGCTGATCTGCCAGGCGGAGAACATCCCCGGCTCCGAGGCGTACAAGAACTGCAAGTACCACGTGACCACCTCGGACAGCGCCAAGCTCGGCCAGGCGATGGTCAACGCCGAGATGTGTCACCTGCTGGCGGCACCGGGCAGCGTCTATCACCAGAACTGCATGTACGACACGTTCAACCCGAACTTCGGGCTGAACCGGCAGATGGACTTCGCACAGCTCTACAGCCAGGCGATGCTCAGCTTCGCGGTGGGCACCGCCGCCGCGCTGGCCGTCTTCCTGACCGCCGTCGCCTGCAGCGAACTGTGCGGCACGGTGCTGGCCATCATGGGCGGCGCCGAGGCGCTGATGGGCGTCGGCGGCTTCGTCGACCTCTGGCTGACCTCACAGCTGGTCAACGTCGCCGCCGGAGTCACCGCCAGCACCCGCGCGCTGATCGAGATGAAGGCGCTGTCCGGACTGCGGATCCCGGCGATCTTCCAGCGGGTCACCGTCAGCAACCAGGCCGGCAAGGCGCTGCTCGGGCGCTACACGCTCGGACTGCGCCGCTGCCTGACCGGCAACAGCTTCACCCCGGACACGCCGGTGCTGCTCGCCGGCGGCGGGACCCGGCCGATCGGGCAGATCAGGGAGGGAGACCGGGTCCTGGCCACCGACCCGCTGACCGGCGTCTCCGGTCCGCAGACCGTGACCCGGACGATCTCCGGGACCGGCGACAAGGACCTGGTCGAGATCGCCGTGGACGGCGGCACGGTCACCGCCACCGCGAATCATCCGTTCTGGGTGGCCGGACCGGACCGGTGGGTGACCGCGGGGAACCTCCAGACCGGGCAGTGGCTGCGGACCAGCGCGGGCACCTGGGTGCAGATCACCGCGCTGGACCGCGACCGCGCCGCCGCGACGGTGCACAACCTCAGGGTCACCGGCCCGCACACCTTCTATGTGGCGGCCGGTGGCGTGCCGCTGCTCGTCCACAACGAGAGTGACTGTGACGTGGCGCTCGGTTACCGCCAGAGCGGGCTGGCGGACTGGGCCAACCAGCTGGGATACCGGCACTACATCAAGCCGGAGTACAACCCCGGGAACAAGAACGCCAAGGACTGGGTGGGCCCGGTCATGAACGACATCGCGACGCCAACGGTCCGCTTGCATGTACGCATGGACGGATTCGCCGCGGTCACGGGCGACAACACGGCTATGAACCGGTTCCTCTGGATGGCGTTCATGGGCGCCAAGCTGCGGCATGAAGCACGCGGGACGGAACGGGAGATGTCCTGGATCGCACAGGCCGTGTGGAAGAAGGAACGGTCCTGGGATTCGATCCGGTTCTACCAGGACAACAAACAGATCTACCTTGGTCCCGAGCCCGACTGGGTGAACCTCATCGCGGACAAGGTGGAGGTCCACGGTGTCACCATCACCAGACGGGACTGGCTGCGTTTCCTGGACCCCTTGGATCCTCCGCTGTGAAGCTGGGCGCCCCGCGCGACGCGGGGCGCCCAGCCCTTGCGGCTCAGCTCGGGGGGTAGCGCAACTCGACGAGCGCCGACTCGGCGCCGCCCTCCTCGCCGATGCCGACACCCCGGTACTGGCCGGCGCCCACGGTCACCGTCGTGGTTCCCGTCGCTGACCGGCTGGTCGCCGCCAGCGCGCGGCCGGCGTCGGCCCGTACCAGGAACGTCTTCGGCAGATCCAGGGTGAGCACTCCGGCCGTACCCCGGGCCTTGAAGCAGAAGCGCGGGAAGCCGAGGCCGGCGTCGTGGGTCTCCACGACGATCAGATCCGCCGCTGGTGTTCCGGCGCCGCAGTCGGCGAGCAGGATGTGCCCGTCGCCGCGGCCGAGCGAGATGTGCTGCGTGGCCTCGATCGTGGCGGCGCCCGGATAGCGGTAGTCCTCCACCAGTGTGCCGCCGTTGGTCTCGGTCGGCGCCTCGCCGCTCGGCGCGGGCACCGCTGCCACCGGCCCGGCCGGGGCACCGGACGGAGCGGGGCCGCCCGGCGCGTACCAGCCCTGCAGATCGGCGAGCAGGTGGGCGGTGCCACTGCTGACGTTGCGCAGCCTGATCCGCCCGTCCGTGCCGACCGGAACCGTGGCCAGCGCGGAGCGGGCGCCGGAGCCGGGCGGGGCGTAGTTGGCGAACGACGGCGCCGGCTCGGCGCCACCGACCGGCCAGGCGTGCAGGTGGCCGCTCTGGGTGTTGGCGACCGAGGTCAGGTTCAGCACCGCTGTCGCGCCGGCGGGCAAGCCGGTGGAGATGTCGGCGGTGCCCTGCGCGGCCACGGGGGTCCCGGTGCCGGAGATGCGGGTGTCGAGCAGCCGCCGGGCGGTCAGCGTCCGCAGCCCCGCGGTTCCCGAGCCGGGAACGTAGTAGCCGGTGACGGTCAGCACCAGGTGGATCGCGTACCCCCGGTTGGTGATCGTCACCCGGCCGTCGCTGCCGAGCTGGATCGCCACCCCGTGCGCGGTGTTGCCGGCCACGTAGTCCATCACACTGCGGTTGGCGGCGACGCCCGGCGGCGCGGCGGCGAGCCAGCCGGGGCCGGTGGCGCCGACCGCGATGACGTCGGCGAACACCGCCGTCGCACCGACCGGGACGACCCCGCCGGTCAGCGTGAACGTGCGGCTGCCGTTGCCCGGGATCGTGCCGGTGCTGCCGCCGGTGCCGTTGCGGGTGTCCACCAGCCAGGTCGGCGCCACCGGCACGAATCCGGCGCCGGCGCCGCGGACGTAGTAGCCCTGCACGTCCGCGAGCATGTGCCCGCCGGTGTTGTTGTACACCGACAGCCGCCCGCTGGCCGGCAACGGCACCACCACCGTGTTCGACAGGGTCTGTTCCGAGGTGTTCAGCATCGACAGCGCCGGGTCCCGGGTGCCGCCCTCGGGGAAGACGGTCAAGTAGTTGCCGGTCGCCGAGATAGCGGTCAGGTCGAGCAGCACCGCGCTCACCCCGCCGGCCGGCACCCCGGCCACGCCGGCGACCTGGAACGTGGTGATGCTGCGCGCCGCCGGTGCGGCCGGGCCGCCGCCGAGCCCGCTGCGGGTGTCGAGCACCTGGCCGCTGGTGGGCAGCCGGACGAACGCGCCGCCGCGGATCGTCTCCCGCGCCCAGGCGGCCACATCGTCGAGCCGGGTCTCGGTGGTCGTGCTCCGGGTCTCGGTCGCCTCGGTCTCCAGGCAGCCGCCCTGCCACGACGCGGAGTGCAGGGCCACCAGCGCGACCGCGTTGCCGGTCACCCGCAGCGCCGGCCCGCCGGTGTCGCCCGCGCACAGTGCGGCCGGTGCGCCGGTCAGGCCCAGCCGTCCGGTCGCGACGCTCTGCACCCGCAGATCGGCGACATGCAGCTGGTCGGGAACCCAATCCGTGCCGGTACGGCCGTAGCCGGCCACCGTGAGCGTCTCGCCGACCACCGGGGCGGTCGTCCCGAACGGCACCGGCGCGATGTCGGTGATCGGCGTGGCCAGCTTCGCCAGCACGATGCCCCGGCTCGGGTGCCGGACCGTCTCGGTCGCGGCCCGGACCTGCCCGGTGCCGGCCGCGGCCCGGTCGGTGCGCCCGACGGTGATCCGCAACGACGTGGCCGGCAGGTCGGCGGGCACGCAGTCGGCCGAGGTCACCACCCACTCCGGATCGACCAGCGCGCCCGAGCACCCGCGGGTGCCGTCCGCGGCCCGGATCTCGGCGACGAACCCGTATCCACTGGTCACCGCCGTGCCACCGGTCACCGCGGCGGCCGGCGCCGGTGGCGCGGCAGCCGCGATGAGGACCGCGGCGCCGGCCGCGGTCACGAGGCGTCTCATCATGTTCTCCCCGCATCCTCGAATAGACGTCTTCATATGTATGGATACCGTAGGTGATCGGATGCCGGTTGCCGCTCAGCGCTCCGTGTGGTGTCGTTCTGCCGGATCCATGACCTGGGCCGGTGAGAGGAGCCAGTTCGCCATACGGCGCAGGCTTCGGACCGCGCCCGGATCGTCCGGTTCGTTGAGATGGCCGCGGTCAATCTTCCGCGTCTGCAGCCGCGGTGGTTCGCCTGACGACCAGGGTGGGTGACAGCTTCACCTGGGCGGTGCGGCGTTCCCGGTCGGTGATGCGCTCGACGAGCAGGCGGGCGGCGTCGATGCCCATCTGCCGGCCGTCCTGATCGACGCTGGTCAGCGAGATCGGTCCGAAGGCGGCCAGGGCGCTGTTGTCGTAACCGGCCACCGAGATGTCGCCGGGCACCGACAACCCGGCTTCCGCGATGGCTTCCAGCGCGCCGAGCGCGACGACGTCGGCGCCCGCGAAGATGGCGGTGGGCCGCACCGGGCGAGCGAGCAGTTGCTGGGCGCCGAGGTAGCCGCCGGTTTGGGTGTAGCTGGTCGAGGCTATGTCGATCTCCGCCTCGAGGCCGTGGAGAATCATCGCGTCGCGGTAGCCGCGGGCGCGCTGGGCGTTGGGCATCTCGGCGAGCCGGACCCGGTCGGTCTCGTGGTGCTCGATGTGGGCGATGCGGCGGTGGCCGAGGCCGGCGAGGTGCTCGACGACCAGAGCGGCGCCGGCGATGTCGTCGTCGGTGACGGTGTCGTAGGCGGGGGAGGCGCCGTGCCGGCCGACGACCACGGTCGGGACGCTGCGGGCGACCTCGTTGAGGCGGCTCTTCGCCGAGACCGGGGCGATCAGCACGAGGCCGTCCATGCTGCGGTCCATCATCGCGTCGATCACGCGCGCTTCGGCTTTCTCGCCGTTGCAGCCGGGGGCGAGCAGCACCTGGTAGTCGCTGTCGCCGAGCTGTGCGGTGATGCCGTCGAGGATGTCGGCGAAGAACAGGTTGCGCAGCTCGGGGAGCATCACCCCGATGGTGTAGGTCTGCCCGCGCAACCCTCGGGCCGCGGCGGACGGACGGTACCCGAGCTCGGCGATGGCCTGCTGCACCTTGCTGCGCATAGCGGGGCTGGCGCCGTACGCGTTGCGCAGCACCTTCGACACGGCGGTGGTGGACACCTGGGCGTGACGCGCGACGTCGACGATGGTGACGCGCCGGGGCACGGGCTTGTCCACCGGGGCTCCTTCTTCGGTAGGGGTGCAGTAGAGCGTACTGATCAACGTGCCGGACGGACGTGCCTCGTACGACAGGCGTGGGGGACGGCAGCACCTGCGCGGCCGGGCGGTCCGGATCGGTGATGCGCTCGAGAAGCAACCGGCCCGCGGTGGCGCCGATGTGGTGCCCGGCCTGGTCGACGGTCGTCAAGGAGATCGGCAGGAACCCGGCCAGGGTGATGTCGTCGTAACGCGTGGGGCATCTCGGCGAGCCGGACCGCGTCGGCCTTGTGGTGCTCGATGTGCGCGATCCGGCGATGGCCCAGGCCGGGCGCATGCTGGGCCACATCCACGATCGTCACCCTTGGGGCGGTCGTCGGTCGTTGGTGCATGCGCTCTCCCCGCTTTGTGAAACGTTACCCACCATAGGGTTCGGGACGCCGCTGGGGAAGCGCGCGGCGAGCGAATCGCTGAACCTGAGTTGCCGGGCACGAACCCCTTGACGCTGTTCGGCACGCGCTCGTAAGGTCGGCGAAACATTTGGAAAACGTTACCCACATCACCCGGCGACCGGACATGCTGCCTCGCGCGGCACGGGTGCCGCCGTCGTTCCACCTGATCATGAAACGATTCAGCAAGGTGGGGTTTCCTGTGACACTCGATCTGCAACAGCGACGCTCACGCCGAGTCGTCGCGGCGGCCCCGCCGCGCCGCCGGGCACACGCCGCGCCGCCCTGGTGGTTCACCGTTCCGGCGCTGCTGCTGTTCGCCTTCGTGGTGCTCGTCCCGAGCGCCCGCGGCGTCTACTACGCCTTCACCGACTGGGACGGCCTGGACCCGCAGTTCGCGTTCATCGGCCTGGACAACTTCACCGCCATGGCCGACGACCCGGACGCGCTGGGCGCCATCTGGCACACCCTGCTGATCGCCGTCGCGATCACGGTGATCCAGAACGGCATCGGCCTGCTGCTGGCCCTCGGCGTCAACACCACGATCAAGAGCCGCAACTTCCTGCGGGTGCTGCTGTTCGCCCCGGCCGTGGTCACCCCCATCGTCACCGCATACCTGTGGCGCAACCTGCTCGGCCCCGACGGCGCGGTGAACAGCCTGCTCGGCGTGTTCGGCGTCGAGGGCAAGAACTGGCTCGGCGACCCCGGTCTCGCGCTGTGGATGATCGTGCTGGTCGTGGTCTGGCAGTTCGCCGGCTACTCCATGGTGATCTTCCTGGCCGGCCTGCAGTCGATCCCGCGCGAGATCTACGAAGCCGCCGCGATCGACGGCTCCGGACCGGTCCGCCGTTTCTGGTCGATCGTCCGTCCGCTGCTCGCCCCGGCCATCACGATCAACCTGATGCTCTCGATCATCGGCGGGATCAAACTCTTCGATCAGGTGTACGCGCTGACCGGTGGCGGTCCCGGGCACGCCACCGACACCATCTCCACGCTCATCTACAAGGACGCGTTCACCCTCGGCGAGTTCGGCTACAGCATCGCCCTCGCGGTGGTGCTCACCGCGATCGTCGCGGTCATCTCCGCCGGCCAGTACACCGTCCTTTCCCGCAACGAGAAGGCGGCGTCATGACCCGCTACACGACGAAGACGTTCGCCCTCGAGATGCTGATGATCGCGGTCGCCATCGTCTTCGCCTTCCCGGTCTACGTCCTGGTCAACCTCGCGATCCGATCACCGAGCGACACCTCCTCGCCGATCGCGCTCACCCAGAGCCCGACGCTCGCCAACTTCAGCCAGGCGTGGCAGGAGGGCGGCCTCGGCGGCGCCCTGATCAACAGCGTGATCGTCACCGCGGTCAGCGTGCTGATCGTGCTGGTCGTGTCGTCGCTGGCGGCGTATCCGCTCGCGCGGTCCACCGCGCACTGGTCCCGCGGCACCTTCCTGGTGATCATGCTCGGGCTGATCCTGCCGTTCCAGCTCGCCGCCCTGCCGCTCTACCAGACCATCCGCGACCTCGGCCTGCTCGGCTCGGTCTGGTCCCTGGTGCTGTTCTACGCCGGCCTGCAGGTCCCGTTCACGACCTTCCTGTACGTCGGTTTCCTGCGGGCGCTTCCCCGCGACTTCGAGGAGGCCGCGACCATCGACGGCTGCGGGCCGCTCACCGCGTTCCGCTACGTGGTCCTGCCGATGCTCAAACCGATCACGGTCACCGCGCTGGTCCTCAACACGGTCAGCGTGTGGAACGACTTCTTCACCCCGCTGCTCTACCTGTCCGGCAGCGACCAGCAGACCATGCCGGTCGCGGTCGCCGGATTCGTCGGCCAGTTCGTCTCCGACTGGAACCTGATCTTCGCAGCCCTGCTGATCAGCATCGTCCCGGTCCTCGCCGTCTACCTCTCGCTGCAGCGCAGCATCATCAACGGATTCGCCGGAGGGCTCAAGGGATGATCATCTATGGTCTGACCACCGAACAGCGCACCGAACCCCTCGGTCTCGGTGAGACGCGCCCCCGGCTGTCCTGGAAGTTGCGCGGTGATCGGCACGGTGCGGCGCAGACCGCGTACCGGATCACCGCGGCCGAACGCGCCACGGATCTGGACGTGCCCGCCCGGCTGGTGTGGGACAGCGGCCGCCGGGAAAGCCGCGAGACGCTGCTGATCGCCTGGGACGGCCCGGCCCTGCGCTCGGCCATCCGCTATCACTGGCGCGTCGAGGTCTGGGACGAGACGGGCGCGAGCGCTGCGACGGCGCAGAGCTGGTTCGAGACCGGTCTGCTGCACCGCGAGGACTGGACGGCGGTATGGATCGGCCGCAACCCGGTGGCTCTGCCGCCGGTGGACCCGCCGACCGACGACGACCTGGTCTCGCCCGGCCCGCAGGAGGCGGCACTGCACCTGCGGCACGAGTTCCGGCTGCCGCAACGGCCGGTGCGGGCCCGGCTCTACGCCACCGCCCGCGGCGTCTACGAACCGCAGCTCAACGGCGAGCGCGTCGGCGACCGGGAACTCGCCCCCGGCTGGACCGAATATCACCATCGGATCCAGTACCAGACCTATGACGTCACCGATCAGCTGACCGCCGGCGGGAACACGATCGCCATGATCGTCGCCGACGGCTGGTGGAGCGGTTATGTCGGGTTCGACCCGCGCCGCCCGGCCCGCCACTACGGCGAGGCACCCGGACTGCTCGCCCAACTGGTGGTGGACTTCGCCGACGGCTCGCAGAAGGTGATCGCGACCGGCAGCGACTGGATCGAGAGTGACGGCCCGATCCGGTCCGCCGACCTGATGATGGGACAGTACGTCGACGCCCGCCGCACCGTGACCGGCAACCGGCCGGTCGTGGTGCTCGATACCGAGCCCGGGCCGCTGGTCGCCGAACCCGACGAGCCGATCCGGGTCACCGCCGAACTCGCGGCGGTGTCGGTCGAGCGGCGCGAGGCCGGCCGCTGCATCGTCGACTTCGGGCAGAACCTGGTCGGCCGGGTGCGCCTGCGGGTGCGAAACGTGGAAGAAGGCCGCCGGATCGTGCTGCGGCACGCCGAGGTCCTGGAGAACGGCGAGCTCTACACCGAGAACCTGCGCCGCGCCGCCGCCACCGACGTCTACGTGGTAGCGGGGCAGGACAGCGAGGTCTTCGAGCCGCAGTTCACGTTCCATGGCTTCCGCTACGCCGAGATCACCGGTTACACACCGGCCGACGGTGACGTCACCGCGCGGGTGCTGCACAGCGACACCCCGTGGACCGGCACCTTCGACTGCGACGACCAGGTGGTCAACCAGCTGCACGCCAACATCGGCTGGGGCCAGCGCGGCAACTTCGTCGCGGTGCCCACCGACTGCCCGCAACGCGACGAGCGGCTCGGCTGGCTCGCCGACGCCCAGGTCTTCGCCCCGACGGCGACCCGCAACGCCGACGTCTCCGCGTTCTTCGCCCGCTGGATGCGCGACGTCGTCGACGGCCAGAACGCCGACGGCGCGTTCCGCGACGTCGCCCCGATCATCGCCTTCGAGCGCGAGGGCGCCCCGGCCTGGGGCGACGGCGGCGTGATCATCCCGTGGCTGCTGTGGAAGACCTACGGCGACCGGCGCGTGCTGGAACACAGCTTCGCCGCGATGACCGCCTGGGTGCGGCACATCCACCGGCACAACCCGGACCTGCTGTGGCAGCACCGCACCGGCAACTCCTACGGCGACTGGCTCCAGATCGACGCCGACACGCCCCGCGATGTTCTCGCCACCGCCTACTTCGCGCGCAGCACCGAGATCGTCGCGGCAGCCGCCGACGTCCTCGGTGAGCCGTCCGCCGCGTGGCACGAGCTGCACGCCGGGATCAAGCGGGCGTTCCAGGACGCGTTCGTCGGGGACGACGGCAGTGTCAAGGGCGCGACGCAGACCTCGTACCTGCTGGGCCTGGCCTTTGATCTTGTGCCGGAAAGCCTGAAAGAGGCAGCCGTCGCCCATCTGGCCGCCGACATCGAGAGTCGCGGCAATCGGCTGACCACCGGGTTCGTCGGCGTGTCACTGCTGTGCCCGGTGCTCACCGAGCACGGTCGCGGCGATCTCGCCTACGCGCTGCTGCACCAGGACGCCTACCCGTCCTGGAACTACTCGATCCGGCACGGCGCCACCACGATCTGGGAGCGCTGGGACGGCTGGACCGAGGAACACGGATTCCAGTCCGCCGCGATGAACTCGTTCAACCACTACAGCCTCGGCAGCGTCGGCGACTGGCTCTACGGCCGCGTCGCCGGCATCGGCCAGACCCCCGCCTCGACCGCGTACTCCGAGCTCCTGCTGCGTCCCACCCCGGACCCGACGGGCCGGATCACGCGGGCGCGCGCGTCTCAGGAGACGGTGCGCGGGCTGGTCGAGTGCGGCTGGTCCCGCGAAGACGGCCGGCTCACCGTGACCGCCACGGTGCCGCCGGGAAGCACCGCCATCCTCCTGATCCCCACCAGCGACCCCGGCAGTGTGCACGCTGCCGGAACGCCCGGGGTTCTGCGGGCCGAACCCTCCGCCGGCGGTCTGACCGTGCGGCTGGTGTCCGGCCGATACACCTTCACCACCCCCCTCTGAGTCGTCTCCAACGCAGGAGAAGATCATGAAACGAGTCCTCGCCGCGCTCGCGGCAACCACCCTCCTCGCCGCCTGCTCCAGCGGCACCAACTCCGGCTCCGGTGACAGCGACAACCAGACCCTGACGATCGCCTCCGTCGACCAGGGTTCGGTCGAGAAGGTCGTCGACGCGTTCAAGGCCGCCAACCCCGGCGTCACCGTGAACCTGACGACCAGCGGCGCCGACCAGTACCAGCAGCAGATCCGTACCCAATTGGCGTCGGGAACCGCCCCGGACGTGATGACCGTGTGGCCGGGCAACGGCAACCCCGGCGCCACCTACGTGATCGCCAAGCCCGGCTACCTGCTCGACCTCTCCGACCAGCCGTGGGCCGCCCAGCTGCCGGACGCCTTCAAGAAGGTCGCCCAGTACGAGGGCAAGACGTACAACGCGCTGTTCGGGCTCAACGGCATCGGCGCGGTCTACAACGACGAGGCGATGACGAAGGCCGGCCTGAAAGCGCCCGGCACCTGGACCGACCTGCTCGCGTTCTGCAAGGCCGCGGCGGGCAAGGGCACCCCCGCCTTCGCGCTCGGCATCCAGGACAACTGGGTCACCCAGATCGCCCTGTACGCCCTGGTCGCGACGGCGGTCTACAGCGGCGACAAGGACTTCGACACGAAGATGGCCGCCGGTCAGGCCACCTTCGCGACCTCGCCCTGGACCACGGCGATGGCGAAGTACCAGGAAATGAACAGCGCCGGCTGCTTCCAGAAGGACCCGCTCGGCACCAGTTACGAGGCCAGCCAGACCCTCGCCGCGACCGGCAAGACGCTCGGCATCATCCAGGGCAACTGGATCATCGGGCTGCTCAAGCAGAAGAACCCGAACGGGAAGTTCACCATGAAGGCGCTGCCGGCCACCGACGACCCGGCGCAGTTCATCATGCCCGCCGCGGCCGGCGCCGGTTACGGCGTCAACGCCAAGGCGAAGAACAAGGACCTCGCGCTGAAGTTCATCACGTTCGTGATGAGCCCGGAGGGCATGAAGACCTTCAACGAGGCGCAAGGCAGCCTGCCCACGCTGCCCGGCGCCGGCACCACCGTGGACCCCGGCCTGGCCGAGCTCACCGCGTTCGTCGAGGGGAACAAGACCGTGCCGTTCATGGACCAGCTCTGGCCCAACGCCAAGGTCCAGCAGACCATGCTCAGCGGTCTCCAGGAGGTCTTCAGCAACCAGGCAGGCGCCGACGAGGTCCTCAAGGACATGGACACCGACTACAAGGCCGGCTCGTGAAGCGCCGCACGGCCCTCGGGCTGTCCCTGGCCGTCCCGTCCGCGACCCTGCTGGCCGGCAGTCCCGCCTCCGCTCACGGCTTCGACGGCGGCCTGCGAGTGGTCGGTCTGCGCGTCGACGGCCGCGAGGACCAGCCGCTCGGCCTCGACTCCCCGGTTCCGGTGCTGAGCTGGCGATTCGCCGAGACCTCGTCGCCCGCCGCGGACAAGCAGACCGCGTACCAGATCCGGGTTTTCGACGTCGATCGTGACCGGCTGCTCTGGGACTCCGGCAAGGTGAACTCGGCCGTCCAGTCCGGTGTCCGCTACGGCGGCCGGCCGCTGACCTCCCGGCAGCGGGTCAGCTGGCAGGTCCGCGCCTGGGACGCTGCCAAGAAGGCCACCGACTGGAGCCGGGCGTCCACCTGGGAGACCGGCCTGCTGGACCAGAGTGACTGGGGAGCGGCGCGCTGGATCGAGTACCCCGGGCGGGCCGAGACCCAGCCGATGCCGATCTTCGCCCGGCAGTTCACCATCGACGCGCACCGCAAGGTGGTCCGCGCCCGGCTCTACCTCTCCGGCGTCGGCATGCACCTGGCCACCGTCAACGGCCGGTCGCTGACCGACGAGGTGCTCGCCCCCGGCTACTCGAACTACCAGCTCTCCAGCGAGTACCGGGTCTACGACGTCACGGATCAACTGCGTAGGGGCAGGAACACCCTGGGGGTACGCCTGGGCAATGGTCCCGCGTATGTGCGGCGCAGTGTCACCAACCCGGCCGTCGGGCGTACCGCGCCGTACTCGTGGTGGCAGAGCCAGCTCAAGGGCAACGGCACCCTGGCCGGCGGCGCCGACGCGGGGGCCGCCACGGTCACCCTGAGCAGCGTGACCGGCTATCACGTCGGCGGCACGGTCAACGTCGACACCGGTGGCGGCGGCGATAATCTGGAGTCCCGGGTGATCACCGCGATCGGCGCGGACAGCGTCACGTTCACCCCCGGCCTGTCGAAGCCGCACCCGGCCGGCGCCACGGTCACCGGCTCCGGCAACAACATCGCGGCCAGCGACGCCAGCGCCGGGGCGGCCGTCACACCCCGGTTCATCGCGCGACTCGAGATCACGTACGCGGGTGGGAAGGAAACGGTGATCGTCTCGGACCGTGCGTGGCGCACCGCGCTCGGCCCGCTGATCACCGATGCCTGGTATTCCGGCAGCGACCACGACGCGCGCCGGGACCAGCCCGGCTGGGATCGGGCCGGATCGGATCTGTCGGCGGCGGCGAAGCGGCGCGACGGCACCGTGACCGGCTGGATCGCCGCCGGGATCGCCCCGCCGCCGAACCTCGCGACGAAGCTCGTCGGCCGCACCGCGCCACCCATCGTGATCGCCGACCGTTACGAACCGGTCGCGATCACCAACCCGGTCCCGGGTACGTGGGTGTTCGACTTCGGCCAGAACATCGTCGGCTTCCCTCTCCTGAAGGTGCGCGGCCTGCCGGCGGGCACCACGATCCGCGTCTCACCGGCCGAGTCCCTGGCCGCCGACGGCACCGTCGACCAGGCATCGCTCAAGGGCGGTGGCGGCAGTCGCGGCGTCGACCTGTTCAACACCTACACGACCGCCGGGCTGCGCGGCGGCGAGACGTGGCGGCCGGACTTCAACTACTTCGGCATGCAGTGGGTGCAGGTCACCGGCCTGCCCGCGGACTACGTGCCGACGAAGGAGACGGTCACCGGGTTGCGGGTGCAGGCCGAAACCCCGGTCGCGGGGGCGGTGAGCACGTCGAACGCCCGGGTCAACCGGATCCACAAGATGGCCTGGTACTCGTTCGCCGGCAACATCATGAGCGTCTTCACCGACTGTCCCGGGCGGGAGAAGCTGTCCTACCCGGCCGACTACACGATGCCGATGGGCTCGATCCACCGGAACTTCGATCTGTCGGCGTACCTGCGCACCCACGAACACCACCTGGTCGAAGGGCAATCGGTCGCTGACACCCCGATGCGCGGCAACGTGGCGCTCAAGACCCCGGTCTACGACTGGGGCTACACCGGGCGGTTCGGCGACGAGATCAACTGGGGTAACGCGATCATTCTGGTGCCGGGGTTCCTCCGGCAGCTGTACGGCGACACCGAGACCGCGGCCCGCTACTACGAGCCGATGGTGCGGTTCGCCGATTACATCGCCCGGCAGAAGGCGGTCGGCAACATCGTCGACGCTGCCCTGGCCGACTGGGTGTCGGCCGAACCGGTCTCCGGAAAGATCACCGGCACCTGGGGCTACTACCTGATGATCAAGGAGCTGGCCGAACTGGCGCGGCAGACCGGACATCAGGCGGACGCTGCCAGGTACACGGCCCTCGCAGCCGACATCAAGACGGCGTTCAACGCCACCTTCTGGGACCCGGCGCGGCGGCTCTACGCCGACAACGGCGCCGTCTCACAGTCGGCGCAGGCCCTCGCGCTCGACGCCGGCCTGGTGCCCGAGCCGGAGCGGCAGGCGGTTCTCGATGGGCTGATCGCGATGATCTACGCCTTCCACCCCAACGGCGGCGGCCCGCACTTCAGCGGCGGCACCATCGGCATGGCCCCCACCGTGCGGGCACTGTCCGCCGGGGGCCGCGACGACGTGCTCTGGGACCTCATTCACTCCGATGAACAGCCCAGCTACGGCTACTTCATGGAGTCGACCGTCGCGAACCCGGGCGGCATGACGACCATGGGGGAGCGGTGGAACCGCGGCGACTCCAAGAACCACATGATCCTGGCCCAGATCGAGGAGTGGTTCCACGCCGGTCTGGCCGGCATCCGGGCCGCGGACGGCACGGTCGCCTACCGCGAACTGGTGATCCAGCCGAAGGTGGTCGGTGACCTGACGTTCGTGAAGGGCCACTACGTCACACCGCAGGGCACCGCCCGCTCGGAGTGGAAGCGCGACGGCAACCGGCTGCGGCTGACCGTCACGGTCCCGCCGAACACCACCGCGACCGTCCACGTCCCCACCCTGGGCGGCCGGGTGACCGGCACCCCGCACCGCGCGAAGTTCCTGCGCAATGCCGGCGGCTACGCCGTCTACCAGGTGCCGTCCGGCACCTACGCCTTCACCACTCGCTGACCGTCCTGGCCCGGCTGCTTCCGGCAGCCGGGCCCCCATCAAGGGGTCTTATGCCGACATTTCCGGACGGCTTCCTGTGGGGCAGCGCCACCTCGGCCCACCAGGTCGAAGGCGGCAACACCAACAACGACTGGTGGGACTTCGAACAGAACCCCGCCTCTGCCGCGAGGTGGTCGTCCGGCGACGGCATCGATCACTTCCACCGGTACGCCGACGACTTCGCGCTCCTGGCATCCCTCGGACACACCGCCCACCGGCTGTCGCTGGAATGGTCCCGGATCGAACCCGCCCCCGGGCAGGTCAGCCGGGCCGCCATCGCCCACTACCGGCGGGTGCTGACCGTCCTGGCCGGCACCGGCATGACCGGGTTCGTCACCCTGCACCACTTCACCCTGCCGCGCTGGCTGTCCGCCCGTGGCGGCTGGCTCGCACCCGACGCCGCCGAGCTCTTCTCCCGTTACTGCGCGCGAGTGACCGCCGAGCTCGGCGACCTGATGCCGTTCATCTGCACCATCAACGAGCCGCAGATGATCGCCCTGCACGGTTACCTGGAGGGTTACCACCCGCCCGGCGTCACCAACCCCACGCTGTGGCGCCGCGTCGGCGGCGTGCTGCTCGACGCGCACCTGGCCGCCGTCGCCGCGATCCGCTCGGCCGGTGGGACGCGGATCGGCCTGGCCGTGCAGCTGCCGCTGCTCGCCGGCTCCGAGCCCTTTCTCAGCCTGATGCGCCACGAGATCGTCGACCGTTACCTCGACGGCCTGACCGGTGTCGACGGCGGCGACTGGCTCGGCGTGCAGTACTACCGCAAACAGTGGGTCGACGCCGCGTCACCGTTCTTCTTCGCCCCGCCGCCCGCCGGTGTCCCGCTGACCCAGATGGGCTGGGCCGTGCACCCGGACGGGCTGCGCGAGATGCTGCACCGCGCAGCCCGCCCCGGGCTGCCGCTGTACGTCACCGAGAACGGCATCGCCACCGAGGACGACACCGAACGCGTCGCGTACCTGCGCTCGCACGTCGCCGCGGTGGGTCAGGCGATCGCCGAGGGCGTCGACGTGCGCGGGTATCTGCACTGGTCGGCCTTCGACAACTTCGAGTGGAGCGAAGGGTACCGGCCGAAGTTCGGGCTGATCGCCGTGGACGACGACTTCACCCGCCGGCCCAAACCCAGCGCCGCCGAGTTCGCCCGCATCATCCGCGCGTCGAAAGAGGACTGATCATGGAACGTGGAGTCTCCCGCCGTACGCTGATCGGTGGTTCCCTGTCGGCGGCAGCCGCACTCGGCGTCGCGTCGCCGGCGCGGGCGCGCCCGGCCCGCCTCACGGCCGAGGCGGCGACCCCGTACGGCCGGGTCCGCGGCCGCCGGCAGGACGGCATCGTCAAATTCCTCGGCGTCCCCTACGCCACCCCGCCGCTCGGCAAGCTGCGCTTCCAGGCACCGCAGCCGCTGCGACCGTGGCGCGGCGTCCGTGACGCGGTGGACTTCCCGAACCCCGCCTTCCAGGTCGCCGGCGGTGAGATGGGCCCGGACGGCAACGGCCGGATGCCGGCGCCGTCCGAGGACTGCCTCTACCTCAACATCTGGACCCCGGCCGTCGACGGCAGGCGCCGGCCGGTCATGTTCTACAACCACGGCGGCGGCTACATGATCGGTTCCGGGTCGGCGACCGGACAGGACGGCACCCGCCTGGCCAAGCTGTACGACGTCGTGGTGGTCGAGTCCAACCACCGGCTCGGACTGCTCGGATACCTGTATCTCGGCTCCGGTTACGCGGCCAACCAGGGGATGCAGGACATCCTCGCGGCGCTGCGCTGGACTGCCGAGAACATCGAACACTTCGGCGGGGACCCGGACAACATCATGGTCTGGGGTGAGAGCGGCGGCGGCGCCAAGACGGCGGCCGTCTACACGATGCCGTCCGCCGCGAAACTGTTCCACAAGGCGTCGATCGAGAGCGCCGCGCCGCTGCGGTTCCCGACCCGCGACGGCGCCGTCGCCCGCGCCGACCGCACGCTGCACCTGCTCGGACTGACCCGGCGCGACGTCCGCAAACTGCACGACATCCCGGCCGCACGGCTCCTCGAGGTCCAGGTGTCCGAGGCCGCGAACGGTGTCGCGCCGTGGGGCGATCCCGACCCGGTGCTGCCGGGGTTCGGCGCGTTCGTCGACGGCCGGATCATTCCGCGGCACCCGTTCGCCGACGGTGCCGCGCCGTGGTCGGCCGGTAAACCACTGATGCTCGGCACCACCCGCGACGAGACAGTCTTCTTCAGCCTGTTCGGGCCACCCGACATCTTCCGCATCGACGACGCCGGCCTGCGCAGCCGGCTGAGCGGCACCTATCAGGGCGCCGAACTCGACCGGATCATCGCGGTGTTCCGCCGCTCACGGCCTCAGGCGACCCCGGCACAGTTGTACTTCGCGATCACCACGTCGCCGATCCGGCGGGACGCCATCAGGATCGCCGAGGCCAAGGTGGCGCAGCGCCGCGCACCGGTCTACATGTACCAGCTCGCTTATCCGGATCCGACGGTCGTGCCGGGCACCGACTTCCCGCTCGGGTCGCCGCACGCCTCGGACATCCCGCTCAAGTTCGCCAACACGGCGTCCACCCGACCGGCAGGCGAGCGGGGGACCGCCCGGCACATGAGCGCGCTGTGGGCCGGTTTCGCCCGCGACAGCCGCCCGAACGCGCCGGGCGTGCCGCGGTGGCCCGCCTACACCCGCAAGGACCGGGCCACGATGTGGATCGACGCCACCTGCCGGATCGTCAACGACCCGGACCAGAGCGAACGGCTGTACTGGGAGAAGCCGGCGTAGACGTCGGAGAGCCCGTCGCGGCGCAGGAGCGTCGCGCCGGGCGTCACGGCGGTGCTGCTCGCCGCCGCGGAGCCCGGCGGAACCAGGTGATGCCCACCCACGCCGCCGGGCCGTCGGCGCCGTCTGAAGCCGGCCCGGGCCCGGCCGGCGTGGCGCGAGCGTAGTCAGCCGGTGGTGATGCCCATGGCGGCGAGAAGCGCGTCGGAGGGATTGGTGGCGGAGAGGACGCTGACCGTCACCACCAGCAGGAGCAGGCACGCGGTGAGAGTCATGATGACAGTGAGGGTCCGGTGCATGAACCGGACTCGTGCGTCGCCGGGGACACGCCGCTTCCGGAGAGCCGCAGCTGCCAGGCCGATCGCCCCCAGCACGATCGCGGCAACGACGACCATGACCCAGTGGTAACGCTCCACCTCGCCGAGGAGCACTGTCAACGCGGGCGAACCGGCCGGCTCCGTCAGCGCTTCGCGCATCTCCCGCGAAGTCTCATCGATGTCGCTGCCTGGTGCGCTGCCCGCCAGCAAAGGCAACAACGCGACCACCGGTACGGCCGTCGACTGGATGTTCACGATCAGAAGTCCCGTCGCGAGGACCGTGAAAACGGTCGCCCCGATCGCGCCCACCGCGTACCCGGCCGCGTCGCGCAGGTATCGCCGCCACAGCGCGACGGCGAGCAGAGCGAAGACGACGAGCATCATCGAGGTGATCACGACTTTGATCGCATGCCATCGGAACCAGTAATCGACCAGCCTCCCCAGGAGCGCGGGGAACTGTGGTTCGCCACCTCGCCAGTATTCGACGAGACCTCGTCCCACCGCGCCCTGCAACGCCGCCCCGTCGTCGAAATCGCCGTAGGTGCCGCGGAGGAGGGCGGCGGGGGCGAGCACGAATGCCGCCACCAGCGCTGACCCCGCGGCCAGCAGTAACCCGATCATCGCCCTCGAACGCAGTCGAACCGTGCTCGTGCCCGCCATGTCGCCACCGGATGTCCGAAGTAGAAGATCTCGTCGGCTTGAGTACATCAAGAGCGCAGGTCGAGGGCACTGCAGCAGACCCCCGAGGCCCTGGTACGGATAGCCCTACCTCGCGGCCGGCGGAACTGAGCACGGAGCAGGGTGCGGGGTCGTCAACAAGCCACCCAGCAGTAGAGCCGGTCCCTCGTGCCTGCCGCGGCCCTGGCGAGCTCGGCGATCCTGGACATGAGGACCACCGCAGCATCCACATCGATTTCCGTGCCGTCTGCCACCACAGCCGGAACCCATGCCTCGGCAACGTCACGCAGTTGGTGGAGGGACGCCTTGATCAGACCGGTGACAAGCTCGTCGGGCAGGGCGAACACGGCGCTGCCGTCGTTGACGAAGTCCGCCACCATGCGCGGGTCATCCCGCTCAGACAGAGGGGGACCGGCGCGGCCGGTCAACAGATTCCGCCACGCGATCACTGCGTCATCGGCATCGAAATAGACGTTGCTGGCGTCTACCACCGCATACCTTGTGGCTGGGCCCCGGGTTCGTACGGCAGCCGCAGCGGCGTCACTGGGAGCGGCGAAGAACTCGATGTACTGACTCACCGGCGGATCCTCCCACTCCGTCGGCGCGCGAACGAGTAGCGGTGCGGCGATGAGTTGCCGGCCGTGCTCGAGTCTGAATGTCGGTATGGGCGGACGGAAGGCAGGCCCATACCGGCATCATCGACCTGAGTCGGACTTTAGGGGGCGTTGTGAGCGGTGCCAGGGTGTTGGTGGCGGGGGCAAGCATCGGCGGGCCGGCGCTGGCCTACTGGCTGCGCAGACGGGGGGCCGAGGTGACCGTGGTGGAGCGGGCTCCCGCGTTGCGTCCCGGTGGACAGGCGGTGGACGCCCGCGGGGTGGCCAAGGAGGTCATCCGGCGCATGGGGCTGGACGCGGCGGTGCGGGCGGCCCGCACCGAGACCGCCGGTGGGCACACGGTCGACGTCGACGGGACCGTGCTGGAGACCTTCCGCGCGGACGACGATGGCGGCGACGGGTACATCTCGGAGATCGAGATCCTGCGGGGGGATCTGTCTCAGGTGCTCTACGACGTCACCCGCGACGGTGTCGAGTATGTGTTCGGCGACCGGATCGCCGAGCTCACCCAGGATGAGGACGGGGTCGATGTCACCTTCATGAGCGGCGTCCGGCGGCGCTTCGACCTGGTGGTCGGAGCCGACGGGTTGCACTCGTCGCTGCGGGCGATGGTCTTCGGGCCGCATGAGCGATTCGTCCGTCACCTCGGCCTCGTGCTGGCCTTCTACGGTGTGCCCAACGAGTTCGGGGTGGACCGCTGGCTGATCGACTATCAGGACAAGGGGTCCGGGCGTTCCGCCGGCCTGCGGCCTGTCCCGGACGTCACCCGGGCGATGGCCATGCTCTCCTTCCCCGCGCCCGACTTCGTCATCGACTACCGCGACGTCGCGGCCCAGAAGGACCTGTTGCGGGAGCGGATGGCCGGCTTGGGCTGGTTGACCCCGCGCATCCTCGCGCACCTCGACGACGCCGAGGACTTCTATCTCGATCAGGTCGCCCAGGTCGTGATGGACCGCTGGCACAGCGGCCGGGTGGGGCTGCTCGGGGACGCGGCGTTCAGCTCGTCGCCGTTCTCCGGCGGGGGTACGGGGATGGCCTTGGTCGGGGCGTACCTGCTGGCCGGAGAGCTGGCCGCCGCAGGATGGGACCCGCGCGCCGGGTTCGCCGGCTACGAGCAGCGGATGCGTCCGTTCGTCGAGGCCAACCAGGAGATCGGCCGGCTGCACGTGCAGAGCCGCGCGGTCTCCGGCCCGGACGCCGAGGCCGCCCCGGAGCCGGACATGGAGGCGCTCATGGCGGTCGTCGAACGCGCGATCAACGGCGTCGACCTGCCCGACTACGCAGGTGTTCCGGGCTCCGAGGTCCCCGCCGGATCGTAGGCCGGGAGCGGAAAGACGGGGCGCGGCGCGGCTTGGACGGCGGTGGCGGGTGACGGCGGTGGTGCCGGCGAATGCGAGCGCGGCGACGAGCTCAGGTGAGTGACCTGCTCCGTCTTTCGGCGCGCCGGCCCACGAGCGCGCAGACCGCGATGGTCAGCAGGACCACCACCCCGGCGTAGAAGCCCCATCCGGCGGTTCCGGAGGGCAGGGAGTCGCGGACGATGTCACCGATCTGCCGCCCGTCGCCGGTCGCCGGCACCACGGCGTAGGTCCCGCCGGTAGCGCCTTGCTCGAGGATGATCGCGAGCCGCGTGCCGACGGTCGTGGCGACGGCGGCGACAGCCACGGTGGACACGAAGGCGGACCGCCGAGGACGGGGGAGCGGCTGCGGCCACCAGAGCCAGCCGATCACCGCGACCACCCCGAGCACGATGCCCACGGACCACCCGGTCGATGCCGTCCACGCCGACGCGGTGGTGACGTGCTCGGTGACTTCACCGCTGCCGTACCGCATCGACGTCCACCGTACGGTCCACCACGGGGCGAAGCTGACGAGCAGCAGTGCGACCGCCGCACACGCCATGACTGTTCGCAGACGACTGTCGTTCACGGCTGTCACCGTACCGGTGCGGTCGAATACCTCCGAGCATCCTGTGCGGGCACCCGCGCCTCACAGGTCGCCGTGTCGGCGTTGCGGGCCGTCACGGCGGAGGCGGCGGCCTCCGCCGTGACGGTGGTGGCGGGCAGCGTAGTGGTCTCAACGCCGTTCCCCGGCCTTCTGCAACCGCTGCAGCACCGCCTCCACCGTGGTCCGTTTGAATCCCGCGGTGATGATGGCCATCGGCGCGCTGCCGTGCCGGTGGAGTTCGAGCCGGTAGAAGTTGTACAGGATCGACTGGCCGGACATCTCCCGTACGCCGGCCACCTCGTCCCACGTGATCACATCCCGCTGTTGGGCGAACAGGTTGGTGGCGTACACGCCGTTCTCGTGGAGGCGGTACCGGTTGACGCCGAGCCGGGCGGTGACGGCACGCCAGGCGAAGTGCAGGCCGAACAGTGGGGCGAGGACGAGGATCGCCCTCGGAAGGACCGTGGAGAAAGCCGGATCATCGCCGTCGGCCAGGCTGACGACGACACCGAGGACGAAGAGTCCGATCGCGAACCTCCGCAGAAACTGACCGAGCAGCGCGCCGATCCCTCCGGCCGGATAGTCACCGATTCGCTCACCGAGCCTGCTGATGTCCATGGTCAAGCCTCTTCCAGATCGAGTCAGGTCTACATCGGAGCGGCCGCGGACATGATGCTAGGGCTCCGCGAGGTATCCCAACCAGCGATTGGTTCGCATAGGATCCATGCACTTCGGGAATGGGAGCGCCGTTGTTCGACATCGATGCCCTGCGGCTGCTCGTGGCCGTCGCCGAAGCCGGCTCGTTCACACGAGCGGGCGGTCAGCTGAATTACACGCAGTCAGCGGTGTCCCGGCGGATCGCCGCCCTCGAACAGCAAGCCGGCGGGCCCCTGTTCGAACGACTCCCGCGCGGCGTACGCCTCAATCCGGCCGGTCGGGCCCTGCACCGCACCGCCACCGAAGTCCTCGACCGGCTCGCCCGAGCCGAACACCAGTTGGCCGTCCTGCACGCCGGGCACGGCGGCCTGCTGCACGTCGGCGGGTTCGGCACCGCCAACGTGTCGCTGATGCCGACCGCGCTACGGTCGTTCCGCGACACCGAACCAGACGTCGAGGTCGTGGCGTTCGAAGGCCCCACCGCCACACTGATGGCCCGCCTCGAGGACGGAACCCTGGACCTGGCCGTCGTCAGCGACTACCCCTACGGCCTGCCGACCGCCGAAGGCGTCACGACGACCGTCCTGTGCGAGGACGAGCTGCTCGTCGCGTTGCCCCGCCGGCACCGCCTGGCCGGCGCGACGACGATCGCCCTGAGCGACCTGCGGGATGAGGCATGGGTGCAGAACGCGTACGGCGACCGGCCCACCATGCTCGCCGACGCCTGCGCCCGGGCCGGTTTCAGCCCTCGAAAGATCATCCGTATCGCCGAGTGGACCGGCAAGTTCGGCTGGGTCGCCGCGGGCCTCGGTGTGGCCCTGGTGCCTTCGCTGGCAGCCTGGGCCCTCCCCACCGAACTGGTCCTGTGCCGGCTCGACGACCCGGCGTTACGCCGCACGATCCACGTCGCCCTGCCCGCCGCACCGTTACCCGCGGCCCTCACCCTGGCCCGCCTGCTCCGCGACGCCGTCAGCGCTCCGTCCCCCGCCGGCTAATGGGAGCTGGTTCGGCAGCTACCCGGTCCCCGCGCCCGGACAGTGGATCGGGTCGTCGCCGGCGATCAGGTGGCGGACAACGCCTCGACCGGCGCCATCCTGGCCGCACGGACCGCCGGGTAGACGCCGGCGAGGACACCGACCGCCACCGCTGACCCGATCCCGCCCGCGGCGGCCGGCAGCGGCAGCACCGGTGTCCACTCCTGCCACGCGGCATAGCCGGTGACGCCGGCCAGACCCAGCACGGTTTCACGCTGCGCCTGCCGGCTCCCCGTCCGTGATGCTGCACCCGGCCGGCCGGGTGCAGCATCCTATCGGCGGGACGGCAGATGACTGACCTCGGCGGTCACGCCGGGCACCGGCCACGGAACCGGGGCGTGACCTGGTGGCCGGTGCGAGTCTCGACGAAGGCGTCTGCCAGCGGGCCGGTGCCATCGGCCGCGAGCCGGCGCCACAGGGCGAGGTGCGTGTTGAGCAGATGCGCCCGCTCGGCCGCGGTTCCCAGCCGCGCGTTGAGGCCGTTGGCGCTGATCGGCACGACGACGAATCCGCGACGGGCGAGGGCCTCGCCGAGGTAGTCGTAGCCGCGATAGCTAGGGACCGGGCGGACACCGGGCGGACAGGGCCACCCGGCCTCCAGCGCGTCGATGGCGCAGTGCGCCGCCTGTCCGTGCAACTGGATTATCAGTGGCGCCGGGCCGGGCAGGTCGGCGGGATAATGCACCTGGGCGGCGATTTCGGCGCGTCCGGACCAGGGTGGGTCCTGGAACGCGGTGTCACCCAGGTCGTACTCGGCGACGCCCACCCGCAGCGCCGCCACGGCCACGCCTCGGTGGGTCGACGGGACGGTGCCGCATCCGGTGAGCACGGCCGCCGCGGTGACCACGGCCACGATCAAGACTTGACGCATGCCCGGCACCCTGCCCGATGATCGTCAGCATCCTGTGGTGATCGTGTAGCGGGCTTGTTCTCATCCAGTTCCGCGCCGGCGCCGGCGCGGCTCAGGTCTGCGCCGCGGCCGTCGATTCTGAGATTGTGAGTCTTCTGCGGCGGCTGCGTGCCAACGCCGGGGATCCCCACCCCGCGACGGTCAGTGGATTCACCGTCGGCGCGATGTTCTGCCTGTGCGGGCTGTACACGTTCTTCACGATCCTGCTGCCGACTCCACCCGGCTTCCATGTCGGCGCGGTCAGCCTGATCGGGCTGTCGGCCGTGCTCGGCGGGCCGGTGCTGATGGCGTTGCCGTGGGCGCGGATACCGACGGCGGCACGTCTCATGATCGCCCCGGTGGCGATGACGTTGATCGCGTTGCACAACGTGGCGGCCGGCACCGACGCGTTCCGCTACGGCATGTTCTTCTTCCTGGTCTTCGTCTGGTTCGGCTTGGGCGAGCCGCGCGGAACCAGCCTGCGGATGAGCCCGCTGCTGGTGATCGCCTACTTGACGCCGCTGATCATGCGACACGCGTCGCCGTCGGACCTGGCGTCGCTGAGTTACACGCTGCCGCTCTACCTCACCGTCGGTGAGCTGCTGGCGTGGCGAACCGACAGGCTGCGTCAGCTGCAGGAGCGGCTCCGGCGCCTCGCCGAACACGATTCGCTGACCGGCCTGCCCAACCGGGCCGCGTTCATGGCGGCGCTGCAGGACCGCTGTGCCGCCCCCGGCCCGGTGGCCGTGCTCTTCTTCGACCTCGACGGCTTCAAGCAGATCAACGATCGGCTCGGCCACGCTGCCGGTGACGACGTTCTGGTGCAGGTCGCCGGGGCGTTGCGGGACATCGCCCGGCCCGGTCTCGACCTGCCCGCCCGGCTGGCCGGCGACGAGTTCGTGATGCTGCTCCCGGAGACGTCCGCGGCCGAGGCGCAGGCGGCGGCCGGCCGGGCCGTGCGCCGCCTCGGCGAGTTGCGCGCCGTGGACGGCACGCCGGTGCGAGCCAGCGTCGGCGTCGCCGCCGGTCAGGGCATCGCCGCGGATCAGCTTCTCGCGCGGGCCGACACGGCGATGTACGCGGCCAAGCACCGCCCGGAGTCGGCTGCCTGATCGCGGCGCTGCCGGCCGTCACATCGAGATCGGCGGGTGGCGCGACCTCGGCGGTGTCCGGGTGGGCCGGGCGGGTCGTGTGCGCGGCGCGTCCTGATCACCGGTGACGCGCCCGGCGACCATCGGGGCGGACGCTGAGCCGATCCGCAACTCGAGCGGCCGTTCCTGATTGCAGATGGTGATAGATCGCCACGGATAATAAATATTGATTCATTTCCATGTTTCACTCTCGCGGTCAACTCACGGGGGGAGTGAACCATCTATGCATGCCGATAAGTGGGCGCGCGCTCGCTGGCTGGCGGCGTTCTGCGCGTTCCTGCTGACAGCGACCCTGGCGCCGCCGGCCGACGTGCCGGCCCGCGCCGAGCCCGGCGAAGTCCCGGCCGTCACCGCGGGCGCCGGCCCGCAACCACGTGGCATCCCGGCCAACGCGGCCCCGGATGCCGCGGTTCCCGAGGATCAGCGGCCCCCGATCGTACCCCCGGGGGTGGAAGCCGGCGGCGAGGCGCGCAAGGTCGGCCGGGCCGCCGTCGCCCGTGCGGCCGAGGCGGCCCCGGGCGAGGCGTTCACCGATGTGCTGCTGCGGCCCGGATTCGTGGTCGGCGACACCTCGCTGGTGACCTACTTCAACCTGAAGGACCAGGGCTTCGAGCGCTGGCGGGTGGATCTCTTCGAGACCGGCTCGCAGACCCGGCAGGAGTCCGTCGAGCTGGGCAAGGACCAGCTGAAGAACACCGGCTGCGGCGCCCTGCGCACCTACTGCAAGTCGCTGGGCGCGGCCGAGGGCTGGCAGCTGGACGCGACGAAGAACTACTTCGTCACGATCACCGCGCTCTATCCGGACGGTGAGGTGCCGTCGGCGAACTCCGACGACGCCCAGCCGCGCACGACGATCGACCCGCCCGCCATTCCGGCCCGGCAGGCCGCCGGCTGCGGGTGCAGTGGCGCGCTCGGCATGACCGGCGCGAGCCAGGCGACCCGCGGCATCGGCGTGAACACCGGCACCGGCGCCTTCACCCGGACCGAGCAGGACCAGGGCATGGCCTCGTTCGGTGTTCCGTTCTCCTCGACCCGCGCCTACTCCTCGGGCAACATCGGGCCGTCGGCGCTCGGCTCGGGCTGGGCCTGGGTCTACGACATGAAGGTCACCGCCACCGAGGGCGGCGCTCTCGTCCGGGCCGAGGACGGCTCCGACACGGTGTTCGCCGCGAACGGCGACGGCTACGTGCGGCCGCCGGGTGTGCGGTCCACGCTGCGCCGGGCCGGCGCCGGCTGGGAGCTGGTCACCCGCAACAACATCGTGTTCGCGTTCGACGCGCAGGGCCGGCTGTCCTCGATCCTCAACCCGCGTCAGGTGGGCCTGCGGTTCGCGCACACCGACACGAGCATCACGGTCACCGACGCGTCCGGGCGCAAGGCCGTGGCGAAACTGGTCGCCGGGCTGATCGAGTCGATCACGCTGCCGGACGGCCGCAAGACCCAGTACTTCTACACCGACGGCCTGCTCACCAAGGTCCGCGACGCGGCGGGGGAGTACTGGCAGTACCGGTACGACGCGGCCGGCCGGCTCCTCCAGGTGATCCAGCCGGACAAGATCGTCGCGCTGACCAACGAGTACGGCGCGGACGGCCGGGTCGCCCGGCAGCTCGACGCGCTCGGCGCCGCCACCACCTTCGCCTGGGACCCGGGCAAGCAGGAGTCCACGACGACCGACGCGGACAACGTGGTGGTCTGGGACGGCTACAAGGGCAACGTGCTGCTCTACTCGCAGCGCGGCAACGGCGACACGAACAACCACCGCTACGACGGCGCGCTCAACCGCAGCCTGGTGGTCAACGCCAACCAGAACCAGCACGAGTCGGCGTACGACCCGGCCGGCAACCTGGTCGAGCAGTTCGCGCCGCAGCGCCGGTTCAGTGAGAAGACCAGCTACGACGCGCGCAACAACCCGACCAGCCACGTCGACGCCGAAGGGCAGACGTGGAAGGACGAGTACAACCAGTTCGACGAGCTGGTCACGAGCACTGACCCCGAGAACCACTCGATCACCTACACCTACGACGGCCGCGGCCTGCTGCTGACGATCACCGACCAGCGCGGCAAGGTCACCCGGACCGAGAACATCGCGGACGGCCAGCCGAACGCGGGTCTGCTGAACGCGCAGATCTCGCCGGAGGGGCGCCGCACCGAGTTTGGCTACGACAAGGTCGGCCGGCAGGTCACGGTGACCGACCCCCGGGGCACGGTGGCCGGGGCGAAGCGGGAGACCTACACCACCCGGACCGTCTACGACGCCCTGGACCGGACCGTCGCCCTGTACGCGCCGGGCAAGAAGAACCCCGACGCCGCCGACTTCGACGCCGTCGGCCGGCTCCGGAAGACCACCACCGCCGGTGGAGTGAGCACCTCGTACACGTACTTCGACAACGGTCTGCCGAAGGCGACCTACGAGGCGCGCCGGACGATGCTCAACACCTACACGCCCGCCGGTCGGCGGCTCACCTCGGCGATCGACATGAAGCACGAGGCCGATCTGGTCACCAGCTGGGCGTACAACGCCAAGGGCCTGGTGCAGTCGACGACCTCGCCGCGCGGCAACCTGCCGGGGGCGAACAAGGCGGACTTCACCACCACGTACGTCTACGACAACAACGACAACATCATCCAGCTGCGCCGGCCGTACCCGAACGGGCAGGTGGTGACCCGGGACTACAAGGTCGACGACCTGGACCGCAGCGTCGAGACCGTCGACGAGTTCGGTAAGTCCGCGAAGTTCGACAGGTCCAACAGCGGGCAGGTGCGCGCCACCACCGACGCTCTCGGCCGCAGCACCGCGATGTCGTACGACCGGAACGGACGCCAGACCGGGATCACCGACCCGAAGGGAGGCCAGACCCGCACCGAGTACGACGCGGCCGGCAACAAGATCAAGCAGATCTCGGCGACCGGCGGCATCACGACCTACGAGTACACCGACGACGGCTTCGTGTCCGCGGTGACCGAGCCGCGCGGCAACGTCGCGGGGGCCGACAAGGAGCGCTTCACCGCGCACTTCGAGTACGACCTGGCCGGCAACCAGATCCGCGGCATCGACGCGCTGGACAACGTCACCACGCGCAAGTACGACGCGCTGAACCGGACGGTCTCGGCCACCGACGCCAACAACCACACCACCCGGTACACCTACACCGACGACAACCAGCCCCGGACGGTCACCGCGCCGGACGCCGAGTACGACGCGGACGACCCCGAGGAGGACTCGACCCGCTACGAGTACAGCGAGGACGGGTCGCTCTCCGCGATGACCGACCCGCGCGGCAACCGCTCCACGCTGTACTACGACGAGGCCGGCCGCCTGGTGCGCAGCACCGATCCGCTGGAGCGCAGCACCTACGCGAAGTACGACGCGGAGGGCAACCGCATCCAGGCGATCACCCTCGACGACGACGAGGAGATCGAGGACCTCAGCGCGAAGGAACGCGCCAAGCGGACCATCGTCGACACGTACGACATAGCCGGCCGGCGGGTGCAGCGTGCGCTCGGCTCGGAGGGCCCCGCCTACAGCTGGGGTTACGACGCCAAGGACCGGATCACCTCGTACGGCGACCCGACCGGCCGGCGTGACGTGGCCTACGACGACGAGGACCAGGTCCGGACGGTCACCCGCAAGACCGCCGACCGCCCCGACGAGGTCTTCAGCTACGACTACGACGAGCGCGGCAACGTCACCAACCGGCAGTACCCGGACGGCACCACCGTCTCCTACGGCTATGACGCGGCCAGCCGGATCACCTCGCTGAGCGCACAGGGCGCCGCGTGGAGCTTCGGCTACGACGTGGCCGGCCGGCGCACCAGCACCACGCTGCCCGGCCCGACCGGGCTGACCGAACAGCGGGCCTACGACGACGCGGGCCGGCTGACCTCGATCGGCACCGAGCGCACCGGCGGGGCCGTTCCCGGGGTGCAGGACCCGATCTCCCGGTACGAGCTGACCCTGGACGCGGTCGGCAACCCGAACCGGGTGGTCACCACCCGTGGCGGGGTCGCCGAGTCGGTGGCGTACAGCTACGACAAGGCGGACCGGATCACCTCGGCCTGCTACGCCGTCGCGTCCTGCGCCGACAAGAACGCCAAGCCGGCCGGGCGGATCGACTACCGGTACGACCTGAACGGCAACCGCACCAAGCAGGTCCGCACCGGTACGGCCGGCAACGACGTCACCGAGTACGAGTACGACGACGCCGACCAGCTGACCGAGGAGGAGGTCGAGGGCCCCGGCCACGAGCGCGAGACGGAATACCGGTACGACGCCCGCGGCAACCAGATCAAGGCCGGCGGCGACCGTCTCGAGTACAACCTCGACAACAGCCTCGCCAAGGCGACCCTCGCCTCCGGGCAGAGCACGACGTTCAACTACGACGCCGTCGGGCTGCGGGTCGGCTCCACCTCGACGTTCCAGAACGAGACCTCGACGCAGCGCTGGTCGTGGGACGTGGCCGGGACGCTGCCGCAGATCGCCATCGACACCGTCGAGAACGGCGCCGGCGCGATCGTGGAGAAGCGCGGTTTCACCTACGGTCCGGACGACGAGCCGCTCGCCCTGCTGGACCCGGCGTCGGGCGTGCACTCCTACACCCACGACTGGCTCGGCGGCACGGCGAACCTGCTGACGCCGTCCGGCACGGTCGAGGAGGGCTACGACTACGACCCGTTCGGCAACCCGCGCGAAGGGCCGACCCTGACCGGGCAGAACCTGCCGGGCCAGAGCATCGAGAACCCGATGCAGTTCACCGGGCAGTACCAGGACTCCACCTCCGGTGACGGCAACTACTACCTGCGGGCCCGCAACTACGACCCGGGCACCGGCCGGTTCAGCAGCCGCGACCCGCTGCCCACCGGCCAGGGCGCCACGTCGGCCTACACGTACGCCTCGAACAACCCGGTGGCGTACACCGACCCGACCGGCATGGTGCCGGAGGCCGGCGACACCACCGGCGCGGCGCCGGTCGTCCAAGGCCCGTCCCCGGAGGACCTGGCCCGGGCCAACCAGATCCAGTCCAAGAGCACGCTGGACGTGATCCTGGAGGCCGGCGGCCAGATCCTGATGGAGTTCCTCGGGATCAACGACATCCTCAACTGCCTCAAGGGCGACCTGGTCGCCTGCGTCTCGATGGTCGTCGGCGCCCTGCCCTGGGGCAAGATCTTCAAGGCCAAGAAGATCGGTGAGGCGATCTTCCGGGCCGGCAAGGCCGTGGTCACCTTCTTCCAGGAGCTGAAGTGGGCCCGGGCCATCATCAAGGGCGCCGCGGACGCGGCCGAGGCGGCCAGGAAGGCGGCCGCCGCGGCCGCCAAGGCCGCAGCGGAGAAGGCCGCGGCAGCCAAGCAGGCGGCGGAAGCGGCAGCCAAGAAGGCCGCCGCCGAAGCCGCGGCGAAGGCCAAGGCCCTCGCCGCGAAGGCCAAGGCGAAGACCCGCAAGTCGGCGGCGGACAACGGGGGCGACGCGCCCTCCTGCCCGATCCGGCGGCACAGCTTCGTGGCCGGAACCACGGTGCTGCTGGCCGACGGGTCCAGCAAGCCGATCGAGGAGCTGGAGCCGGGCGACACCGTCCAGGCGGCCGATCCGGAAACCGGGGAGTCCGGGGCCCGGCAGGTCACCCACACCATCCGCACCGACGACGACAAGCACTTCGTCGACGTCACCGTGGCCGGTACGGACGGCGAGCAGCACACCATCACCACCACCGACACGCACCCGTTCTGGTCGGTGACCCGTGGCGAGTGGGTGAAGGCGGGCGACCTGAACAAGGGCGACCTGCTGCGCACCTCGGCGGGGACCTACGTCCAGCTGTCCGCGGTCCGGTCGTACACCCATGGTGGGCGGACCTATGACCTCACCGTCGACGACCTGCACACGTACTTCGTCAACGCCGGTGGCGCAGCGGTCCTCGTCCACAACAACGACGACATCCTCTGCGAGACCTCGGACCTCTTCGACGAGTTCGACGTCACCCCCGGTGAGGGATTCGATCCCACGGTGCCGTCCGCCGGCAACCGCAGCTACATCACCTACGCGTTCCGCAACGAGGCGGACGAGGTCACCTATGTCGGCCGGGCGTCCGGTCGCGGAAACCCGGCACAGGTCCTCGCGGGCCGGCTGAGCCGGGGACACGATCACTTCACCGAAGGGCTGACCCCCGAGGTGATCGCGGTGCAGGGGAGTTACGCGTCCAACCGCGGAGCGGAGGAGTTCTTCATCCAGGGTTACCTCCAGCGCGGTGCTAGCCTCACCAACAGTGATCCCGCGGTGGGCTTCAGCAAGACCGCGCGCGGGAAGAAGTCCGTGGGATACATAGACGCCTTCTTCACCGAGTTGCTGGGGTGACGATGCCTTACTTCGTGGACGTGTACTTCCCGCCCGGTCTGCCCGTCGACCGGGACGAGATCGAGGACGAGCTGAGCGAACTCGACGGATTCGAGGTCGTCGGCGCGGGCACCGGTGAGTCCGGTTCCAACCTCGACCTCGAGGTCTCCTCCGACCTGGCGTCCGGCGATGCCGTCCGTCAGGTCACCGAGATCCTGGAACGGCTGGGCGTCGCGCCCGGCGCCCGGATCAACGTCAGCGACTGAACGGCGCATCGGTACGGGTGGGGAAGCGCACCTTCCCCGCCCGTACCCCTGTGGTGGGGTTGCCCTCACCTCGGCCGATTCTCACAGGGAAGTGGCAGCCGTGCGGCAGGAGCACAAGACCTTTCAGGCGATCGAGGTCGGCGACGGCGGCGACGGGCGATGGGCCGCTCACGCCCGGGGCCTGTGGCGGGAGATGGAGGGTCTGCTGACCGAGGAGGGCCGGACCCCGGAGGGCGCGGATCGTGTGCGGGCGCTGTTCCGTGCGCACATGCCGGAGCTGGTCCCGGTTCTGGAGCGCCTGGCCGGCCAGCTCGACCGGCCGGAGGCGGACGTCTTCCTCACCCACGCGGCTCTGCGGCCGTTCTCCCAGGCGTGCACCCAGATCGGCCGGAACGGCACTCTGCTGCGCAACTATGACCTGCGGCCCGATCAGTGCGAAGGGACCATCGTCTCCTCCTGCTTCCTGCGCCCCGTCATCGGGATGCAGGACATGCTGTGGGGCTTGCTGGACGGGATGAACGACGCCGGTCTCGCGGTCTCGCTCACCTGGGGCGGACGTTCCGTCTACGGAGGCGGTTTCGCTGTTCTCATCGTGGTGCGCTACCTGCTGGAGACGTGCGACACCGTCGACGAGGCGGTCGGCAGGCTGCGATCTCTGCCGATCGCCGTCCCCCAGAATCTCACCCTTGTCGATCCCGCCAAGGAGGTGACGGTGTTCGTGGGGCCGGACATGCCACCGACGGTGGCGCCGGATGCCTGCGCCGCCAACCACCAGCACCTGCCGGTGACCGACGAGCAGGAACGGACCATGCGGACGCAGGAGCGGCTGCGGGCCATCCGCGCCGCGGGCACGGACGTGGCGGCGATGCTGAAGCCGCCGCTGTACCGATCCGCCGACGAGCAGGGGTCGAGAACGCTCTACACAGCTCACTACCGGCCCGTCGACGGCCGGGTGACCTACTACTGGCCCGGTGAGTCCTGGCAACAGTCCTTCGGCGACTTCACACCCGGATCCCGCACCGTGACGCTGGGCCGGGCCGCTGTCGGTGCTGGCGGTGACCGGCTGGATCTGCCGCCGTCCTGACCACCTAGCGGCAGGAGAGGAAGTTGATCGTCGGGCGTCGCGAAATCGCGGTGATCATGGGGTGGTAACAGCGATTTCGTGACGCTGGACGATCAACAGTATCGCGGCTACTTGATGAACCAGCCGGCCAAGTCCCGGATCAATCTGCTCGGCACCCGGCTCGTAGCCATCCGCACCCTGGTCCTCGACATGCCGCCGGCCATCGCGGCACAAGCCCTCGGCTACACCGCCGAATGCGCCGAAGGCCACGCCACCCTGGCCGGAGCCACCTGGGCCAGCTACGCCACCCACCGGTGACGACCCGGCGATCGTGAGGCATGAACCCCTTGACCACGGCTGCGCTCGACGGACGCGGGTCGCGGCAGCAGCAGGCGCATACGGAAGACTGACGAATTCACGACGCTTCAATACGCGATGACGTCGTTATTTTCGCAGCTAGCGCTGATGATGACCTGTCGGACCACGCCCGAGGCGGCGTCGCGGCGAGCGGGAGTCAGCCTTGGTGGAGGCCGGCGGTATGAGGCGGAGCGAGCAGGCCATCGATTGCGGCATGAAACTCGTTCAACGTGTGGATCTGGCCGACCATGTCGAGGTAACGGCGAAATGCTTGACTGAAGTGGTCGGCCAGATGGTCGACCTGTCGGGTCTCATGGGGCGTCTTGACGGTGAGGTAACTCCTGGGGAAGGCGCCGCATTCGCGGTCTACCGCCATGTCGACGAAGATCTCGCCGGGCTCCAGGATGGCGGCCAGGTCGGGGCGGTCGATCTGGCTGAGCGCGGCGGCAAGGGTGTCTCGCCTGCCTGAACGGTGGAGGGCGAACACTGTGAGTTCGGAGCAGGTGTCGCCGGCGAGCATGCGGTCGATGTCGGTGAGCTGCTGGAAGCTGTTCAGCTCGAACAGGCCGGCGAATCCGACGTGATCTGAGTCCCAGGTGTCCTCAGATGGGCGCAGGAAGCTGTTGGTGCGAGCGGGGACGAACCCGTAGTCAGCGGTTTCCCGGTCCGGCAGCTCGATGTCAACCTCGTACTCCCATCGAACCAGCTGTATGGCGCTGCGGTCGACGCCCAGACATTGCGCCACCTCGTCACGGAGGTAGCAGGGAATGACATACCGGCTCCGGCCTGCGGTCAACGCCCAGGTCAGCGCACGCCAGACCGCGAGCGATTCCCCGTACCAGTTGTTGATTCCGTGTCGGTGCCACGGATTCAGGCCCGGATCTTCCGAGTAGTGGTCATGTTTCTGCAAACCTGGCCATACCGGGCTAGGAAGATCCGACTGATCGACGGCGACCGTGTAGGAATGCAACCCGTCTCGGTACCCGTGCTCGAACTTGAGAAAGCGCTCCGGATCTGCCACGTCCCCAGGATGCCGGATCATCCTGCGATCAAGCCGGCGGCAGGTCGCGGTTGTAGGGGTGGCCCGTGGCAAGAAGGTTGCCTGGACCGTCGGGGACAGGTCGGAGGCTGACGAGACGAACCGGCCCACCGCGCTCGCCCCGGACACCCCGGGGGTACTGTCGTCAGCGTGTTGGCACCGTTCACCGCCGGCGGCGTCGTCGATGTGCGGCCCGCGTTCGAGCGCGCCCCTCGAATCCCTGTAGTGAGTCGATGAACCCGGGTGACCACCGGCGCGGCGAGACGGTGCGGGTCGTGCTGGGCGAGGATCTTGCCCTGCTTCGTCACGGTCTCATCCGGATGCTGGAGTCGTCCGGCTTCGACGTGATCGCCTGGGCCGACAACGGTCCCGACCTCAAGGCGGCCCTCATCGAGCACCGGCCCGACGTGGCCGTGGTCGACGTGCGGATGCCTCCCGACCGCACCGACGACGGGCTGCGCGCCGCCATCGAGGCCCGGGCCGTGGTGCCCCGGCTGCCGGTGCTGGTGCTCTCGCAGTTCGTCGAGCCGCTCTACGCCAAGGAGCTGCTGTCGGACGGCCAGGGCGCGGTCGGCTATCTGCTGAAGGACCGGGTCCTGGAGGTCGATCAGTTCATCGAGGCGGTCCAGCGGGTGGCGGCCGGCGGCACCGCGATGGACCCCGAGGTGATCGCCCAGCTGCTGACCGGGCGGTCGCGGGAGCGGTCTCTGGAGCCGTTGAGCCCGCGGGAGCGGGAGGTGCTCTCGCTGATGGCCGAGGGCCGATCCAACGTCGCCGTCGCCCGGCGGCTGTTCATCACGGAGAAGGCCGTCGCGAAGCACATCAACAACATCTTCACGAAGCTCGGCCTGCACCTGTCCGAGGGCGACAACCGCCGTGTGCTGGCGGTTCTCGCGTACCTGGGCGGCTGAGCGGCCGCCCGCTTTCCCGGAGGGCGGCGGGCAAGTCCTGGTCGCCGCGCTGGTGGAGGCGATCGAGCACGCCAACGTCCAGGTGATGACCGTGTGCCACCCGGCTACGGCGACGGCACCGGCACCTCGATGACCAGCGTGGTGCCGCTCACCGGGTCCGGGGCCGGCGTCAGGACGCCGTCGAAGGCGGCCAGCCGCTGCCGGATGCCGTCCAGGCCGCCACCGGGGCGGACCACCGCGCCACCGCGACCGTTGTCACCGACCTGCAGGCGCAGCATGTCGTCCGCCCAGCTCCCGCGCACCCAGGCCCGGGTCGCGCCGCTGTGCTTGACCGTGTTGGCCAGCGCCTCGGAGATCGTGAAGTAGGCCGCCGTCTCGACCGGCTCGGGCAGCCGGCCCGGCACGTCGAGCTCGATGTCGATCGGCAGCGGGATGCGGAGGGCCAGCGACTCGACCGCTCCGATCAGACCGCGGTCGTTGAGCACCTGCGGGCGGAGGCCGGTGATCAGCGCACGCAGCTCGGAGATCGCCTGGGCGTTGTGGGCCCGCGCCTCGGCGAGCAGCTCCCGCGCGGCCGGGTCATGACGGACCAGGTTCTCCACCATGCCCAGGCTCATGCCGAGCGCCACCAGGTGGGCCTGGGCGCCGTCGTGGAGATCACGTTCGATGCGGCGCAGCTCGCCGGCCTGGGCGTCGACGGTCTGCGCCCGGCTGGAGGCCAGGTGTTCCACCCGCTCGGTGAGCAGCCATCGGTCGCCGGGACGCAGCAGGGCCGCGGTCAGCCGGCCGTACGCCCGCATCACCACCGGGGTGAACAGCCAGAAGACGGCCAGACAGGCGATGCCCCACGGCACGCCGATGGTGACCGCGTCGACGGTGTCCTCCACCGTCGCGCCGAAGGGGTAGTCCAGCGCGGCGCCGTCCGGCAGCAACAGCCACAGCAGCGGCAGAGTGAGGCTGAGCGCCCCGGCGGCGAAGGCGATCACCGGTACGGCCAGCAGCACCAGCCCGGCCGTCATGTCGACGAGCATCCAGCGCATGTCACGCCACGTGGCGGGGTCACGCAGCGCGGTGGTGAACCGTGCCCACCAGCCGGTGGCGGGCAGCGGCCGGTAACCGTCGGCGACCGGCATGCCCAGCTCGCGGTCCAGCCAGGCGCGCCGGTGGCCGGCCAGCGCACGGTTCGCGAGGACCGCGCCGGTGAACAGCGGAGCCGTGATCCACAAGAGAGAGAGCGTCAGCGCGGACAGCGCCCAGGTCAGCATCACCAGCTCGCCCAGCACCACGAGGATCAGGACGGCAGCCCAGCCGAGCAACCGCCGCCGGCCGGCGATCAGGCGCGCCAGTTGGTTCGTCATGCCGCTGATTATCCGGATGCGGCGGCGGGTGCGAACGGGACTTAAGTCCACCTTCGCGGTGGGGTTCCTGTACCCCTGACTCCCCGCACCCGGCGCACCAGAATTCGAGACGTCCCCAGTGGAACGTGCTCAGAGAGGCCGCGGTTTTGAGAAAGCGACAGGTCACCGTACGAATCGCCCGGTGGAGCGCCAAGCGCCCGTGGACCGCCATCGGGCTGTGGACCCTGTTCGTGGCGGTCTGCCTCGGCGCCATGTCGATGGGCTTCACCCTGGCCACTCCCACGGAGATCGGCCAGGGCGAGTCAGGCCGCGCCGCGCAGACGCTCGACGACAAGTCGATGGTTCCGGCGACGGTCGAGAACATCCTGATCAGCGCCGATGGGGGAACCTTCGACCGGGCGGCGGCGACCCGTGCCGCCACCGCGGTGCGAGACAGAGCGCGCGGCCTGGCCGAGGTCGAGTCGGTCGGTGAGGCCGTTCCCGCACGCGACGGTGCGTCGTTGCTCGTCCCGGTCACCCTGTCCGGCGACCCGGTCACCGCCGACCAGCGCATCCAGCCGGTGCTCGGCGTGGTGGAGGAGGTGCGCGCCGACTTCCCGGCGCTGCGCATCGACCAGGCCGGTGCGGCTTCCATCCAGGCCGGCATCAACGACCAGCTGGGCGCCGACTTCGTCAAGGCCGAGGTGCTCAGCATCCCGGTCACCCTGATCATCATGATGGTGGCCTTCGGTGCGATCATCGCCGCCGGTGTGCCGGTGCTGCTCGCCCTCACCTCGGTCGGCGCGGCGATGGGCCTGTGGGCGATCTGCTCCCAGGTCATGCCCGACCCCGGCCAGGTGCCCAACATGATCCTGCTGATGGGTATGGCAGTCGGGGTCGACTACTCGCTGTTCTATCTGAAGCGGGCGCGACAGGAACGGGCCCGCGGCGCCGGCCCGATCGACGCCATCGAGATCGCCGCCGCCACCTCCGGGCACTCCGTGGTCGTCTCCGGCCTCGCGGTCATCGTGTCGATGGCAGCGCTCTACCTCTCCAACGACCTCATCTTCAGCTCCCTGGCCACGGGTTCCATCCTGGTCGTCGCGGTGGCCGTGGTGGGCTCGCTGACCGTGCTGCCGGCCCTGCTCGCCAAGCTGGGCCGCTGGATCGACAAGCCGCGGGTGCCGATCCTCTGGCGCATCAACGGCCGCAACAGCGAGCCGCGGCTGTGGCCGGCGCTGCTGCGCCCGGTGCTGCGGCACCCGGCCATCACCCTGGTGCTGTCCGTCGCTGCGTTGCTGGCGATGGCGTTCCCCGCCCTCGACCTGCAGCTGAAGTCCGCGGACATCGACGACTACCCGCGCTCGATCCCGGCGCTCTCCGCCTACGACCGGGTCACCGAGGCGTTCCCGGCGAAGGGCACCAGCCACGAGGTCGTCGTCACCGCCGAGGCGGGCGACGCGTCCGCCGTCGAGGCGGCGCTGGTCCGGCTGACCGACCGGGCGCAGACCTCCGACCTGTTCGCACCCGAGCAGGACCCGCAGCCGCGCACCTCGGCCGACGGTACGGTCCATGTGATCAACCTGGCCACGCCGTACCCGGCCAACACCGCTGAGGCGGAGCGTTCGGTGCGGCTGCTGCGTGACGAGCTGATCCCCGCCACGGTGGGGCAGGTCGGTGGCGCTCGCACCGACGTCGGCGGCGAGGTGGCCAACAGCATCGATTACTCGGCCAACGTCGCGGCGAAGCTGCCGTGGGTGGTCGGGCTGGTGCTGCTGCTCACCTTCATCGTGATGATCGTGTCGTTCCGCTCGGTGGTGGTCGGCCTGGTCGCTCTGCTGGTCAACCTGCTGTCGGCGGCGGCAGCGTTCGGGTTGCTCGTGGCGATCTTCCAGAACGAGTGGGCCGAGGGCATCCTGGACTTCCGGTCCAACGGGGCGATCGTCTCCTGGATCCCGCTCTTCCTGTTCGTCGTTCTGTTCGGGCTGTCGATGGACTACCACGTCTTCGTGGTCAGCTCGATCAAGGAAGCCGCGCAGACCGGCGTCAGCATCCGGCAGGCGGTCTCCGAGGGGATCAGCCGCTCGGCCGGCATCGTGACCAGCGCGGCGATCGTCATGGTCTCGGTGTTCGCCATCTTCGCGACGCTGAGCCTGATCGAGTTCAAGCAGCTCGGTCTCGGCCTGGCCCTGGCCGTCCTGCTGGACGCCCTGGTGATCCGGGGAATCGTCCTGCCGGCACTGATGACGCTGCTCGGGCGCGGTAACTGGTGGCCGGGCAAGCTGCCGGTCGCGCCGTCAGCACCTCCTGATCGGCGACGGCGTCCGGACGCGCTGCCCGCTGGACGGGGGGTGAAGAGCAGTCACTTGACTGACGGCGGCGCTCACGATGCCGGGCACCATGGTGGTTGATCATCGGCGCATCGAGTGCGTTCGCCGAGGTCAACGACACCACCGCCGGGTTCTGAGGAGACCACCGTGACCGCAACTCTTCCGGCGAAAGATCCGCTCTCCCGCGGCGCGGTCTACACGGCCCGGCCGCGCCGGCGCTACGGCTGGCTCGCCGCAGCGGGGGTGCTGGTGCTGATCCTGGCTGTCGCGGCGGTGGTCCTGTCGAAACGCCGTCCCGCCGTGGTCCCGGCCGGCCGTACCGTCGCCGGGGTCGAGGTCGGTGGCCTGAGTGAGCGACAGCTCCGCGGGGTGATCGAGTCCACGGTCCGGTCCCGGGTCGAGCAACCGATCACGGTACGGCTCAGCGGCGCCCGCCGAACCTTCACCCTCGAGCCGGTGGCGGCCGGCGTCCGGCTCGACGTGGACGCGACGGTCCGAGCAACCCTGTCCGGGGCGAGCTCCGCGGTGATGACCGTGGACACCGCCGCGTTGCGCGCGGTGCTGGCTCGCCACGACCGGGCCGCCGTCGACACGCGTGTCGAACTGGCGGCCCCCGCCACGCGCCTGGACGACAAGGGTGACGCGTCGTTCACCGCCTCCACCGCGGGCGTCGAGCGGAAGGCCGGCACCGACGGCTGGTCCGTCGACACCACGGCCGCTGTGGCGGCGCTCACCGCGGCGGCCGGATCCGGCCGTCCCGAGGCGACCATCCCCACCACCCGGCGACCGGCCGGAACGCAACCGGCGAACCTGGCGGGAGTGGACCAGCTGATCGGCTCGTTCACCACGTACCACGGCTGCTGCCAGCCGCGGGTCACCAACATCCACCTCATCGCGCGGACGGTCGACGGCACCGTGGTCGCGCCGGGCGCGACGTTCTCCCTCAACGAGCGGGTCGGTGAACGTACCCGGGCCAAGGGTTATCTGCCCGCACCGGCCATCGTCGCAGGCCAACTGCACGACGAGCTCGGCGGCGGGATCTCCCAGTTCTCCACCACGCTGTACAACGCCGTCTGGTTCGCCGGGCTGCCCAGCCTGAAACACCAGCCGCACACGAAATACATCTCCCGCTACCCGGCCGGGCGGGAGGCCACCCTCGACTGGGGCAACATCGAGAACATCTTCCGCAACGACACTTCGGCGCCGATCGTCATCCGCGCCCGGACCACGGCGACGTCGGTGACGGTCGCCCTCTACGGCCACACCGGTGACCGCCGGGTCGACTCGGTCACCGGCCCGCGCACCCCGGTCGGTCCCGACGGCGGGTTCTCCGTGAGCGTCACCCGCACCGTTCACGACAACGACCGCGAAACCGGCACGACGACGACGCACTGGACCTACAACGGCCTCGACTGAATCCCCGGCAGCGGGGATCGGCCGTGCCGGCTCAGGAGACCGCTCGCCAGATCAGATTGATGGAGAACATTAGTGCGCCGAACCAGCTGATCGCTCCGACCGCGAGGAAGAGAACGAGCAGGGGCTCCGTCTCCGGTTTGCGCTGAGCGGAGCGCCGGCCGGCCGAATCCGGCGCGGTGCCGTCCGCCGGGAATCTGAGGAAGACCACACCGGTGATCGCCAGGACGGTCAGCCCGGTGAGCGCGAAGCCGAGGAAGAGCGGATAGTTGGCCGCCGGGTCGTACCTGCCGTAGGAGGGATCCGGCTCCGGCGAGACTGCGGCGAGGGGGATGGCGACCACCGCCACCAGCACATGGTGGGTGACCAGCGCTGCCACGCTGGTCCAGCCCGCGCCGACCCGGCCTCGCAGGATCACCGCCGACGGGGTCTGCAGCAGAGCTCCCACCAGGACAGCCGCGATGTTCAGAACCACGAGCGTGTACCCGGCCCAGTGCAGGTCGTCACGCAGGGACATCCATGGCCCGGGCTTGTCGGCCAGGTCGTGAGCGGCCATCGTGAGGGCGGTGGCGGCGGCGATGGTGACCGGAACGGCCAGCCACCGCCAGGCCATCGCCATCCCGATCAGCGCTGTGCGCCCCGCTGGTGCGTCGTGCTGCGAGTGCCCGGCGGCGTCCGGTGGAGCCTCGGGCGGCTGCCAGGTGGTGACGAACGGGGGCTGTGGCGCGGCGGCGAGCGGTGGCGCCGCGGGCGGTCGCTCGGACGGGGCGCCGGGCTGCGAGCTCACCGCCGGGTCGAAGGCCGCCGATCGCAGATGGATCGGTGGGCGGGATCGCACGCCGTCGCCCTCAGGCCCGGCGGCCGACGGTATGGGAGATCGTTCACTCATCGCACCCCGCCTGGATCATCGCCACGCTGATGACGATAGCCACGGTGATCGAGGGGCATACAGCGGCGAAGCCCGGGTCAGGTGAGGCCGTGGTAGAGCACGGAGATCAGGGACATCAGGCCGCCGATCCAGCCGAGCCCGCCCAGCATGACCAACGGCAGGACGATGCCGTCCACGCGTCGCTTCGGCGGTTTGTTGTACAGCGGTGACCGGTCGGCCGACACCTTGGGAGTGTCCCGGAAGAAGACGAGCCCGGTCATGGCGACCAGGGTGAGCCCGGTCAGCACGAAGCCGAGGAAGACCGGATAGTGCGTCGAGGGGTCGTACCGTCCGTAGTCGGGATCGGGCTCCGGCGCGATCGCGGCGATCGGAACTGCCACCAGTGCCACCAGCAGATGGTGCGCGAGCAGCGCCGCCACCGTTATCCATCCGACTCTGACCCGGCCGCGCCTGATCACGGCCGGCGGGGTCTGCAGCAGCGCGCCGACGAGCAGGCACGTCACGTTCAGCACCACGAGGGTGTAACCGGCCCAGTGCAACGCGTCCCGCAGCGACCGGAACGGTTCGACGCTCCCGGCGAGGTCGTGCGCGGCCATCGTGACGAGGACGCCGATGACGGCGGTGAGCGGGAAGGCCAGCCAGCGCCCGATCTGTGCGATCCGGAGCAGCTGCGGCCGCCGATCCGACGCCACGCCGGGTCCGGGAGGCACCGACAGTGCCGGTGAACGCTCGTCGGTCATGTCGCCCCTTGTGGGTCTCTCTACGGGCCGCGAACCATATCAAAGTGCCGGTCAGGGGGATGCCCGCGGCTTTCTTCTGCGGCTGTCTGACTCGGATCAGGCCTGGTGCTCGAAAAAAGACTCTCGGCGGCCGCAAAGGTCTAGAGTGGACGGATGCGGGGAGTCGTCGCGGCCGCGCTCGGCGGTCCTGAGGTGTTGCAGGTGACGGAGTTGCCCGACCCCGAGGCGGAGCCCGGTCAGGTGGTGGTCCGGATCCGCGCGGTCTGTGTGCACCCAGCCGACCTCGCCGCCACCACCGGGCGGATTCCCGGCGGGCCCGTGCAGCCGCCGTTCTCGCCCGGGTGGGACATCGCCGGCGAGGTGGTCGCGGCCGGCCCCGGCGCGACGGACCTCGGGGTGGGTGATCGTGTCGTCGGGATGATCCCGTGGTACCTGACGCGGGGTACGCCCGGTGGCTATGCCGAGCTCGTGGCCGCCGACACGGACTGGTTGGTGCGGCTGCCGGACGAGCTCGACTTCGTGTCCGCGGCCACGGTGCCGCTCAACGCCCAGACGGCACACCAGGGGCTGTCGCTGATGTCGCCGGCCGGTGGCAGCATCCTGATCACCGGTGCCAGCGGTGGTGTCGGCGGCTTCGCCACCCGGCTCGCCCTCCGCGCCGGCTTCCGTGTCGTGGCCCAGGCAAGCCACGACGACGAGCAATGGGTACGGGGTCTCGGCGCTCACGAGGTGATTCCCCGTTCCGTCGATCTGGCCTCGGTGGGGCCGGTGGGCGCGGTGTTCGACGCGGTCCCGCTCGGCGAGGCCGCGGCCGCTGCCGTCGAGGACGGGGGAGTCGTGGTGACGACCCGGCCCACGCCGCCCATCGATCCGGCACGTGGCGTGCGCCAGGAGGTGCAGCTCATCCGGCTCGACCGCGAACTGCTGGCCGAGCTGGTGGGGCAGGTGGCGTCAGGGCAGCTGAGCACGCGCGTGGCGGCCACGATGCCGTTGACCGAAGCGGCCGCCGCCCACCGGCGGGTGCTGGCGGGCGGGCTGCGCGGAAAGCTCGTGCTGACGGTGGGCTGACCCGCCATGGCGGGTCAGCGCATGGCGGGTCCCTTGCCGTGTTCAGTACAACGAGGCCGGATCGAATCCCAGGGCGTTGAGGATGCTCGTCACCGCCACCGCGATACCCATCCCGGCCGCGACCAGCACGGCGATCACGAGTGCCGCCGTCGCGATCCCCTTTCCGGCGCCCGTCAGGTCGGTGATCATGATCTTGCGATAGTCGGTTCGCGGCCACTCGATCGGCGGGAGCTTCCGGCCGCCGGCCGGGACCGTGGTCGACCCGGTCCGTACCGGGGCATCGTGACTCGCCCCGACCCGGAAACCATCCCCGGAACCACGGGCCGAACCGTCCCGACCTGAGCGTTGAACCTGCGTGGGTGCCTGCACCATGATGTCGCCTCCTTCGGCCACAACTAGCGCTGTGTTTGCTGTGCTCATCGGCAGCCCGTACCAGCATATGAGAGGACTTTCGGCCTGTTCTGCGGCCGACCGGGTGTGCCGGCCCCGGCGTAACGTCCGTCTCATTGCGGTTTGAGTCCTCGCCGCCCGGGCACTCCCGGGCTCCCGCAGGCTTGGAAGGACCCCGCAGTGGATATCGACGTGTTTCTGACCGGAATCGAACACGGGGCCCGGCTCCACGGCCGCCGCGAAAGCCTGCGGGCGGTCAGCGGCGTACTCGGCGCGCTCGCCGACGTCCTGCCGCCCCGGGCGTCGGAGCTGCTCGAGCCCCACCTTCCCAGCGAGATCCGAACCGGGCTGGCCGGGCGCGCGCGGATCGAGACCCCGGCCTCCTGCCGCGCCTTCCTCGACCGGATCACCGCGATCCTGTACGTGGACCAGCCGGACAACGCGTTCCTGGCGCGCGTGGTCCTGGAACACCTCAACGCGTCCCTGCGGGTGATCAGCCCGGCCGCGTTCGCGCACCTGGTCGCCGCCGATCTGCGCCCGTTGCTGCAGGCGGGGCGCCCGCCTGTCGCCCGTACCCAACCGGCTGCCGGAGCTCTCGTGGACCGCATCCAGGTGCCCGCAGCCGTGCCGGTCCTGCGCAAGCAGCTGGCTTAGGACCCGCGCCGGGCCGCCTCGCCCACATCACCCGGTAGCCGCACGACAGTGCCGCCTGACCCTCCCCGAGGCGGGTGCAGGCGGCGTCGCCCGATGCGGGAGCGTGGCTGACCTCGGCCGCTTCTTGCGGAGCTTGCTGGGAGGCGGCCAGCAGGGCGGCGGAGTCCGCTCCGCGGCGATGAACGGGGTCTTCTATGCGAGCGAAGCCGTCGGTATCTCACGAAAGCGCCCTCCCGCGTTGTCCCGACGATGCCGCCCTGAACAATGGGCAGCGGCCCCGCCGTACAAGGAAAGGTCTTGATCATGGGTTGGAACACCTCGGTGCTTTTCCGTCAGGACGTGACGGCGGACGAGGCTGTGGACGACCTCGCCATCACCGAATTCAGCGGCGAACTGGTCGGAGCCGACCAGGCTACGAGCGCCCTCAAACCCGACGCCCTCTATGCCGCCGAGTCGGGTGGCTGGGTGCAGGTCTGGAACCCGATGATGGATGTGGTCATGGGCTGGGAGCCGACCGACCCGGCCGACGCTTTGCTGGTCTTCTTCAGCAGCGTTTCGAGCACGTACGGCTTCACGCTGTTCACGAATGGCGAACGCACTCGGCATTACGTCTACGCCGACGGTGTGGTGGTCGAGAACGAAGGAACACCCCTGCCGGTCGAGGCCGAGATTGCTCTGCCGTCCTGGGGCCCGGACGAGGACTTCCTCTGGTCGATCATCACGGCGGTCACCGGTCTGCGGTACGACGAAAAGCTGCAGTACCGCGTCTACCCGGTGTGACGGCGTATGCGACGGGCTACCGAGCCGGGTCGATTGTTGCGAGTCCCGCCCCCCGCGGCACCTGAACCGTGATCACCGCGGCGGCGGGAGCTGGCCGGTCCCGACAGCGTGCTGGAGCACCGGTTACGCACCCTGCCGGCGAACGACGGTTGAGCGGGCCGAGCGCGCGAATCGCGGCATGAGAGGACGTCGCGCCAGCATGGGCAGGACATTCTTTACCGTGATGTCGTGCCTTGAAGGTATCGACGATCATGGCCGGCGAGCTTTCCGCTGGAGCTGTTGCTGGACGCCGCCGCCGACCGCGCCGAAGCCGACGCCCAGGCCGTCAAGAAGGCAACCGACAGCGCCGCCGCCCTGGGCGCCTGGGCGGCGGCGCTCGGGCCGGGAGGTGAACGCCGCAGGCGAGGCCACCGGCACATGCGATCATGCGCGGGTGGGACTTCGATGGGCGGCCATGGGCTGCAGCATGCTGGCGATCGTGGCGACGGCCGGCTGCGCCACCCGGCACTTCGAGAAGCAGGCCGAGCTAACGGCACACCGGACCGAGTCGCACGGCGACGGCTATCGGAGTGCCGACGAGCCGGAGGCGATCGTACAGCTGGTGGAGAAGTACGCCGAGGAGAACGGCGGGCAGGTGCTCGGCACCGAGGTGGAGCACGGCGATCGGCCGGGCGGCCGGGTGGACGTGCTGTTCTTCGCCGAGGCCGCGAAGTGGGAACCCGAGGGGCCGGAATGCTGGCGGTTCAGCTTCCGCCAGCCACCGAACGACCCCTATGTCCGCGACATCCTGCACTCGGTGATCGACTGTCCCGAAGACGTCGTGCCCGCGAAAAGGAGCTGACATGTCGTCTGGAGGTACTGGACCGTGTATGAATCGCTGTTCGGCCTCTGGCCGCCGAGTCGAAATTCCTTAGCTTGCGCTTTAGCCTCCGGCCCCAGCCGCGCGTCGCCGCGGAGGACCCGCTGCGTCACCGAGGCCGGCTACGCTACCGTGCCGGTAGGCGAGCCGATGCGTGTTGAGATCGAAGCGGAGCGCGCTTTGTCTGCGGCAATTGAGTGCGTTGAACGCCGGACGTGGATCAGGAAGCGTCTTCTTGTGGCCGGAGTGCGTGCAGGAGGCTATCGAGCTGACCGCGGGCCCGTGCACTGGCGATATGGTGGATATAGTCTCGCGACTCGACAATCAGCCCATCACGGATGCGCATCACAAAGACGCACGGCACCGTGAACTCCTCGCCCGTCTCTTCGACTCGTCCCTGATAGGCGAACTCGGCAACAATCACTTCCGGGTCGGCGGTTTCATGGATCACAATGTCGACCGGTTTACGGTTCAGCGTCCGGGTGATCAGAGGCGGCGCGGTGAAGTGCTCGTGCAGTTCCCTGCGGCTGTGCAACGGCGGTGCGTCGAGTGGATGAAACGGGTGTGTGACCAGCGTCTGTTCGGCGTACAAGTCGGCCAACTCCTCGTACGGGCCGTCGCAGACACCGTGTACCAGTTTGAGAAAGGTTTCGCGCGGGCTGCTCATGCCGTGCTCTCCCCGAATCGGCGACTTCTCTTGCGCGCCACGCCGATATATCCGGCTGGCCGACTCACATTGACGTACCCTACCGAACTTGCAGTGCGCTGTACGGCCCGACGAGCCGGGCATGACCGGCTCGAGCGCACTCACATCGGCACGACAGGATGCTGGCGGGCATGACCACCATCGGCTGTGACTGGGCATCCCGCCAGTGCGCGGAAGGCGGCAGCAGAGTGCGCTGCCGTCTTTGTTCTCTCACCTGTTGGTGAGCGAGACGACGTGGCCGATCTCCCGCATGTGCAGACCTGCGTAGAGCCTGCGTGGCACCGGATGACCGGCATCGCCGCGCGCTCACGATTGCCTGTGTGGCGCCGAGGTTGCGGCGGACGGGCTCGAACAGGACTGATCTCGTCCGCGGGTCGAGCCGGCCCAACCCGGACGCGGCGAACGATCCGTCCGCCGCTTCCGCGACGAGATCACGCTCTTCGCGACGGGGCGGCGTGCTGATGACCGCGAGATGTTCGTCGGCCGCGTGGCTGGAGCCATGTTCGGCGGACCGCACGGACGCGGTAACCAGGGGAAACGGGATGGGCATGCAGGTCCGGCAGATCGGTGAGACTTCGCCGCAACTGCGCGGACCACAGGGCGGGACTCGGCCGAAAAACCTCGCTCGGTGAGCACGCGGAGAGCCTTTTCAAAGACGTGGAGTCGGACCGTCAGAGCCGTTCGAACCGGACTCGGCTGAGCCATCCCGGGTAGTCGCTGAGCACGTACAGCTCGCCGTGCACGTCGGCGGCGATCGCGGTCGGCTGGGTGGGGAACGTGCCGATCGTCGCGGTCTCGTAGCCGCCTCCGCGCTGGGGCCGCACGGCGTACACCCGGGGTGCGCAGTAGTCGCTCGCGACGTAGGTTCCCCACGCCTCGGGGGTCCGCGACCCTCGGTACACCACCCCGCCGATCACCGAGCAACTCTCCGTGAGGAAGTGTTCGTATTCGAAGACGGGGTCGACGTACCGCACGCCTGGCCGGCATTGCTCCTGGTCGAACACCGGGGTGCCCTCCTTGCAGGACCAGCCCAGGTTCGATCCGCCCTGCCAGGGGCGGATGTGGTTGATCTCTTCGACCAGACCCTGGCCGACGTCGCCGATCCACAGCGAGTTGTCGACCGGGTCGACCGAGAACCGCCACGGGTTGCGCAGCCCGTAGAGCCAGATCTCCGGCCGTGCGCCCGGTGTGCGGACGAACGGGTTGGTGGCGGGCACGCAGTAGGGTTTCGCCCCGCAGGCGCGGCTGACGTCGATCCGCACGATCTTGCCGAGCAGGGTGCTGAGGTCCTGACCGGCTTTGAAGGGGTCGTTCGCGTGGCCGCCGTCGCCGGTGGACCAGTAGAGGTAGCCGTCACGCCCGAACGCGACCTGCCCGCCGTTGTGGTTGCCGTACTCGGCGTGCTCCTGGGTGAGCAGCACCTGCAGCCGTTCCGGGGCGGCGAGGGGCAGCCGCGCCAGTGTCAGCGCGCCGGCCGGCAGGCTCGTGTAGGCGACGTAGAGCATCCCGGTCCGGGCGAAGTTCGGCGCGGGCGTGATGCCGAGGAGGCCTCGTTCGTTGTCCGACGTGTCGATGCGGGCGGTCAGGTCGAGCACCGGCTCGGCCGCCAGGCCGGTGTCGGGGTGGTAGGCGCGGACGGTGCCGTTCTTCTCCGCTATCAGCATCCGGCCGTCCGGCAGCCCGGTGAGCGCGATCGGGCGCTGCAGACCGTAAGCGACCTGTTCCGACACCACGCTCAGTTCGCTGAGTGGCACCGCGTGGGTGGCAGCTGGGCCGGCTGCGGCGGTGCCGGTCGCCGACACCGAGGTCAGCAGCAGCGCGGACGAGGCGAGAACGAGCAGACGGGCCAGGATGGTGGCCGGGCGGCGTCGCGACATGTCCAGCTCCTTGAGCAGAGTGGCCGATCGGTCCGGGAGCGCTCCCATCGTACATCGAAGATTGGCTATGGGTTGGGAACGGCCGCCGGTCAGCGGGAGAACTCCCAGCGCAGCTCCGCGGACTCGGCGACGACCAGCACGCGCGGATACTGGTCGTCGGGACGCGCGCTGATGAGGAAATATCGCCCACCGGAGTACTGCAGCAGGCGCAGGCCGTCGTATCGGTAGCGGTAGCCGGAGTCATCCGGGCCGAGGCGGGTCTCCGTGACGTCCGGGGCCTGCAGCCACAGGCGATCGGAGCTGTAGATGGTGACGGCCGCCAGCTCGTCGGGGTCAGCCGTGATCCGGGCGGCGTACGCCGAGCCGACCGCGCCCGCCAGCCGCTCGACGTCCCAGAACACCGCCAGGGTGAGCGCCACCAGCAGCAGCCCCCGCACCGCCGGCGCCAGGCGCTCCCGCGGCGCCAGGCGCCGCCGCAACAGGTCGGCGTAGGCCGTCGACAGCAGCGCCCCGGTCAGGCACACCGGCAGCGCCAGCCAGCGCAGGCGGGGAAAGAACAAGAGCATTCCCAGGTACGCCGTGAGCCAGAGCGGCCAGGAGAAGGCGGCGAAGCGGGCGACCCACAACACCCGGGCGCGCAGCGGCGGCTGGTGGTCCGCGCGGGCCAGCAGGCGGTGGTGCGCCCAGGCCAGGACGAGGGCGGCGAGCACCGGCACCAGCAACGGTACGTACAGGACCAGCACGCTCTTCATCACGAAGTCCTGCACCGACATGCCGGTGACGGCCACGTCGTAGCCGAGAGCACGCGTCTCGGCGCGGGTGCGTATCCAGCCGAAGTAGAACATCAGCGCCGTGGCCAGAGCGATCGGCGAGCCGACGACCGCGACGGTGTGCAACAGGCCGGCGCCGTCGGGTCCGGTGCGGACCGGGCCCGCCGGGTCCGGTCGTGGACGCAGACCCGGGCGCCGGCCGGGCGTCCGCATTCAGCCACCCTCCGGTACAGGGCTGCCGCTGCCGGCCGCCGTCACCGATGGTTCCCGGTATTCGTAGGCGCCGATCGACGCCCAGGAGTAACCGGACACCGAGACGTCGATCCATCCCGGGTCGTCGCCGGCCGGGGTGACCACGGTCGCGGTGGTGCCGCCGGGGCCGGGCACCGCCGCGACGCTGGTCACCCCGAAGTCGACACTCTCCGCCTCCTGCAGGTTGACCCCGGTGACGACGACCGTCTCACCGCCGGCCAGGGAGCCGTGATCGGGCTCCACCGCCGTGATCCGCGGGCACGTCGTCGGAGCGGTGGAGTCCTCGGGCGCGGTCACGATCCTCGTACCCGGTGATTGGTGGTGGATCCGCACCAGCGCGGCCAGCATCGCTCGGGCGTCGTCGTCGAAGCACTCAAAATCCGCGGGGTCGGCGGACTCCAGTCGCCGCAGGCCGTCCTCCGCCTGCGCCCAGAGGTCCGGGCGATCGCGGAACGCCGCGGAGCAGGCGGCGCCGGCGCTCGCATAGAGCGTGCGGCCCGGCTCGTCCAGCCCTTCGGCGGTCGCGGTGACGTCGTCGCAGGAGGTCACCGAGAAGGCGTCGTAGGCGGCAAGGGTCGAGTCGCCCGACCCGCCCGGCGCGAAACGCACGAGCCAGTCGATGATCTGTGACCCCTTGGTGGCCGGTCCGGACGAGCCCGGCAGAGTTGCCGCGGGCGAGGTGGTCGCCCTGGTGGTGGAGGGGATGGCCGTACCCGACGAGGGTCCGGTCGTCTTGTCGGCCGGGCCGGTAGGAGTGGTACGACGCGAATTGCCGCCGATCCCGATGCGCGGAGATCCGGACGGCGTCCCGGCGGTGGGCGATCCCGAGGACGGCGTCCCCGGCCTCAGTGAGCCGGACGACGGCGACCCGGACGGCGGCGACCCGGACGGCGGCGACCCGGACGACGGCGACCCGGACGACGGCGTCCCGGCGGTCGTCGACGGCTTCACCGCGCAACGTGCCAGGGCGGCCACCAGCAGGATGACAGCGAGCAACGCCGCACCGGCGGCCGCTGCCACCGGAGGTTTCCGCAGATCGACGTGGTGAAGCACCGCATCCGGCTTCCGCCCATGGGGCCACCGCCCGGTGCGGCGGCTCCCACGTTGAGCATCACCCGGCCGGGCCAGGACGGGACCGCTCTGCTCAACATCCGACGCTCACCGCCGATGATGCTGTCGGGGCTCAGCAGCTTGATGGTCGAGCCGGCGGCTGCTTGGGGACGCGGTTCCGGGCCCCGTCAGGCCACGATCGACCCGGCGAGGACGTAGCGCTTGCCGCCGATGCCGCGCACTCCCGGCATGGTGATGGCGGCGAGGCACTCGTGCGGCAGCGAGCTCTGCCCGAACCGGACGTGTGCCTCCTCGTCGACCCACTCGGCCCAGTTGAGCACGCGGGTGCCGTCGACGCTGAGGTGGAAGTGGGACGAGATCAGCCCGGGAAACGGCTTGCCCAGCGGCCCGTCGACCAGCGCGTCCGCCGACCGCCGCTGCCGGTCCCGGCCGTCCACGTCGAAGACCGGAGCGACCAGGAGACCGGGGACGCTGCCCGGCTCCAGGACGTTGCCGCGATACAACCGGTAGCGCACCGGCTCGGCCATCTCCTCGTCGGGCTCTCCGTGGCCCCCGCCGGAGACGAAGGCGCGGTAGGCGTCGTCGCTGGTCCACTGTGCATAGGTCAGCACGTTCTCGTCGTCGGTGCTGACGAAGGCGCTGACGGACAGGAAGCCGTCAGGCAGAGAGGGACCCCGGTACGGCGCCATGACCCGTTCGACCTCGGCGCGCTGCGCGTCGGCGGACCCGACATAGCGGGGGGCCACGAGGACGACGCCGACGCCGGGCCGGTTGACGTCGGGGAACGTGTCTGCGGGTGCGGTCATGGTGTCATCCTCCACGTTGGTCGATCGACATGAGCCGGGAGCCGGGACGCGGCCGGGTTCGCCGCGCGGCGGATCAGCCCGGATACGGAGTGCGGTGCCTCGCGTCCCGCAGCGCTCCCGCCCACCACGACAACTGGCGCATCATCTGATGCAGCGCCGCGGTGGCGGCCTGGTCGGGGTACTCGACCCGCGGGTCCTCGGCCGGCCCCCACGGGTTGTGCAGGCTGACCGAGTCACGGACGGTGACCGCGTGCAGCTCGGCGAAGACCAGCCGCAGTGCCTCCACGGCGCGCAGGCCACCGGCCATCCCGCCGTAGGAGACGAACGCGACCGGCTTGGCGCGCCACTGTTCGCGCACCGCATCGATGGCGGTCTTCAGCGGGCCGGGGAAGCTGTGGTTGTACTCCGGCGTGATGATCAGGATGGCGTCGGCCTGCCCGATGGCGCCGGCGAACGAGGCGCTGTCCGGATGCGGGCTCATGTCGGCGGGTATCACCAGGTCACACAGGTTGATGACGTCGGTGTCGACGCCCGCCTCCACCAGGCTCTTGTGGACCCAGGCGCCGACCCGGGGAGCGAAGCGTCCTTCGCGGACGCTGCTGTTGATGACGGCGACGCGGGGCGGCGCTCCGGGGTCGGGCGTGGTCATCGCTGGTCTTCCCTTTCATGTTGAGCTGCTTGTCGCCGTCGGTGACCGCGGGCGATCACGGGCGTGGCAGGAGAGGCCGGCACCGTATGTTGTGTCGACCAATATTGGTTCACTCAACATAGTGGCGAGGGCGATTCTCCGGCAACCGGGTGACGTAAAATGGCGGTCATGATCTGGCCCGACCGCCTGGCCCGGCTGGACGCCTTCGTCGCCTGGCACGCCGCTCAACGAGCGCACCGCCTGCTCTGCGACCACCTGGACACCACCGGGCTGCGCATGCAGCACTACCGCGTGCTGGCCGGCATGCTGGAGCTGGGGGAGTGCACCCAGGCCGAGCTCAGCCGCGCGTTGGAGCTCGACGCCGGCAACCTCGTCCTGCTTCTCGGCGAGCTCGAGCAGCGCGAGGCCGTCACCCGTACCCCTGATCCGGCCCACCGCCGGCGCAACCTCGTGCGTCCCACGGACCTCGGCCGCCAGATGTTCTCCGAGATGGACAAGGCCGTCAACCAGGCCAACGATCTCTTCCTGGCGCCGCTGGACGAGGCCGAGCGGGCCCAGTTCCGCAGCATGCTGACCCGCCTCGTCGGCGACGCCGGCTGACCCTCACCGCCCGGCTCGCCGCGCGTTGACCAGCGCCGTTCCCGGCGGCGCCCGACGTGACCCGCGGCGGCCTGGAACGCTGAGCAGGAACCGCAGGCCGGCGTCCCGGCAACCCGTCGTCGTCAGAGTGGCGTGCCCGGCAGGTGGCTGCCGTGCACGGCCACGCGTTCCACCGTCGACTCACCCGTCAGGAAGCCGGCGGCCGTGATCCGTGCGACGGTCTCCCGGTAGGCCGGTGACGTCTCGAGCGCGTCCGCGGCCGTCGCGTCCTGCCAGAGCGTGACGACGGTGCACCGCTCGCCGTCGCGGCCGAACAGCAGGCCGCGGAAGCCGGGCTGCGCGGCGAACATCGGCAGTGACTGCTCGGCGGCGAAGCGCTCGTACTCCCCGGCGCGGCTCTCGTCGACGCGGGTGCGCCAGATTCGCATAATCATGATCAGATCGTGCCCCAGCGGCGACTACCCGGACACCACCGATCCGCCACCGATATCGCCCTGGCCGATCCCGCCGACCGTCACCCTTGCGGCACAGTAGGCCTGCGCAGGTCACCCGCGGGGCAGTACGCCCAGCAGGGTGGCGGTCAGAGCCTGCCGCAAGTAGTCCTTCGGGTCCAGGTGGAGGGCGAGCAGGCCGCGGCGCGGATTCCCACGACATGGCCGTCCAGCAACGGTTGTGGGCCGTCTCCGAAGACCTCACCGGCGTGACGTTCCCCGCCGTCCTGCACCGTGACCCGCTCGGCGAGCGCTGCGCCGCCTGATCAGCGGCGCTGAACGCCGGTGCGATCGGCTACCGGGGACGGTGCTTCCCGCGTACCAATGAATCATGTTTCTCGCGGAAATCCGGCTGGACGTGGCGCCGGACGAAGGCCATCCGTTCGATCTGCCGGTGGTGCGGGCGCTGCGGGACGGCCGCGGGCTGCGGTTTCGCACGCCGGTGACGTTGCTGGCGGGTGACAACGGCAGCGGCAAGTCGACGCTGATCGAGGCGATCGCGGTGGCGGCCGGGTTCAATCCCGAGGGCGGGACGACGGCGTTCCGCTTCGCGACGCGGGCCACCGAGTCGTCGCTCGGTGAGCATCTGACGCTGTCGCGGGTGGCGGGGCGCAAGCCGCGGACCGGGTTCTTCCTGCGGGCGGAGTCGTTCTACAACGTCGCGACCGAAATCGAGCAGCTCGGGGTGGTCGGCTCCTACGGTGGGGTGTCGCCGCACGAGCGGTCGCACGGTGAGTCGTTCCTGGATCTGGCGGTGCATCGGTTCGGGCCGGGCGGGCTGTATCTGCTGGACGAGCCGGAGGCGGCGCTGTCGGTGAACGGCTGCCTGGCGCTGCTGGTGCGCATCGCCGAGCTGGTGGCGCAGGGCAGCCAGTTCGTCATCGCCACGCATTCGCCGGTGCTGCTGGCCTGCCCGGAAGCCACGATCCTGGAGATCGGCGGGGACGGGCGGATCGGCGAGGTGGATTACGACCGGGCCGAGGCGGTCGCGCTGACCCGCACGTTCCTGGCCGATCCGCAGCGGATGCTGCGGCGCCTGCTGCAGGACGATCGGTGACACCCGGGTGGACGACCTGTGGTTCTCTGACCGTTTCTGGTCATTACGGGCGGCCGAAGTGGGCGGTGAGCGCGGCGCGCAGCGTGCCGTCCGCGGTGTTCCCGCCGGCCGTGCCGTCCGGGGTGCCCTTGCCGGTTGTGCCGTCCGTGGTGTCGTTGCCGGTCGTGCCGTCCGGGGTGCCCTCGCCGGCTCCGGCGGACCAGGCGACGAAGCAGTCGGGCCGCACCAGCATCGCGGTCGCGGCCGTGCCCTCCAGCGGTCCGGTGACCACGTCGACCCGGTCCCGCCACGGCGCGGCGACGGCGGCGTAGGCGCCCGTGGCGTCCAGCAGCAGCGGCCGCGCGGCGCGGGTCAGCTCGGCCAGCCGGACCGGGCCGCCGCTGCCGTGCACGACCAGGTCCGGAGCGGTACGCCCGGCGAGCGGGCCGGCGGCGACGGCCGGGTAGCTGACGTCCGCGCCGGACATCAGCGCCGCGATGTGCCCGGTCACCTGCGGTGTGCGCAGCAGTTCGGTGAAGAGCTCCCGCAGCCCGGTGATCTCCTCGCCGGGGCCGATCAGCGCGGACTGCGCCAGGGTGGACATGACGACGCGGTCGGCGACCGGGCGGCGCTCGGCCTCGTACGTGTCGAGCAGGTCGTCCGGTGCCCAGCCGCGTACCGTGGCGGCGAGTTTCCAGCCCAGGTTGGCGGCGTCCTGCAGGCCCAGGTTGAGGCCGGGTCCGCCGATCGCCGGGTGCACGTGGGCGGCGTCGCCGAGCAGCAGCACCCGGCCGTCCCGGTACCGGTCGGCGATCCGGGTGTTGCCGCCGGTCAGCCGGCGCAGCAGGCCGGGCCCGTCGGGCGGGCCGATCGGCAAACCGGCACCGAGCACCCGGGCCACGCTGGCGCGCAGCTCCGCCAGGCTCATCGGCTCCGCCGGGCCCGCCGGCTGCGGAGCGGACCCCGGGGTGCCCGGCCACTCTGTGGTGGTCAGCACCGCCGGGCGGCCGGGGAACGGGGCCCAGGCGATCAGGCCGCGAGGGGTGCGGGTGTGCTGGAACGGCGGGACGACGCCGTAGCCGGGGACGCGTAACCCACCGGTGGCGGGGTCGAGGAACGATGCGGGGACGGTGACCGTGGCGGTGCGCGAGACCGACCGGTCGTCGGTGACGCCGGGGAAGCCGATCCCGGCGAGGCGGCGCACCGTGCTGTGCCCACCGTCGGCGCCGACCAGGAAGCGACAGGTGAGCCGCGTACCGTCGGCGAGGTCGACCTCGACGGCGTCGGGGCGCTGACGCAGGCCGATGATCTCGTGGCCGCGGCGCACGTCGACGCCGAGTTCGGTGGCGCGGGCGGCGAGCTCGGCCTCCAGCCGGGCCTGCGGCACACCGAGTACGTAGTGCGGGTTGTCCGCGAGCATCGTGAGGTCCAGCGGGAGCGCCCCGAACGTGAACGCCGGCAGCGGTGCCGGCGGGGTGCTCTCGCCGCTGAGCCGGGTGTAGAGGCCGCGCCTGTCGAGCAGCCGGACTACCTGGCCGACGAGGCCGTTGGCGCGGGGTTCGCCGGTCGGTTCCAGGCGGCGTTCGAGGACGACCGGGTGGACGCCGGCGAGCGCGAGTTCGCAGGCCAGCATGAGACCGTTGGGGCCGGCACCGGCCACCAGGACATCGATCATGATCGTGTTCCTCTCGGGACGTGCGTCATCGCCACGGCAGTCCTGCCGTGGTGGTGACGTGAGCGAGGGTCAGCGGGGTGGAACCGGCAGGCCGGCGGCGATCTGGGTGAAGGCGTCGGTGATGAGCTGCTCGATCGGGGCGGGCGGGTCGGCGCTGTCCAGGAAGTGCCCCATCGCGACGGCGACGGCGGCGCTGGCGGCGGCCGCGACAAGCCGCGGGTACATGTCGGTGGCGAGGTCGGTGCCGGTGCGCTCCGCCACGGCGGCGGCCAGCTCGGCCTCGGCGGTCGCGGCGGCGCGGAGCCGCTCACCCTGCAGCGCGGGCTCGGCGAGCATGGTCCGCACGCCGGCCGCCCACTGGGCGTGTGCGGGCGACGGCATCGCCTCGACCTCGGGCCCACGGGTGAACTGCTCCAGCGCGGCGGCGGTGAGCGCCGCCCAGAGCGGCTCGCCGGCGGGCCGCTCGCGCAGCGCGGCGGCGGTGCGCAGGCTGCGGTCGAGGTGGCGCGAGGCGATCGCCTCGGCCTTGCTGGAGAAATAGTTGTTGAAGGTACGCGGGGAGACACCGGCCGCCTCGGCGATGTCCTCGACGCGGACGTTGTCGTAGCCGCGCTCGGCGGTGAGATGGATGGCGGCCCAGCCGAGCGCGGCCCGGGTCTCGGCCTTCTTGCGCTCCCGCAGCCCTGTCATGTCGTCACCGTAGCAAAACCTGCGTGTCACGCAAAGATGCGTGGCACGCAAATTTCAGGTGCCGGGGGATCGGAGCCCGGTGAACAGGTCGAGCACGCCGGGGGCAGGCCACGAACTGGACAGTGCGATCGTCAGTCACACGACCGGAGGGTCCCGGGTGCGCTAACCCATCGATAGTCTTGCCCGATGCTCTGCGCGTTGTGTGGCCTCGACAACGACCCGTCCGCCGAGTTCTGCGCCCGCTGCAACGCGACGCTGGCGAAGCGCACGCCGGAGGTCCATCCGGCGCCGCGCACGGTCGAGTCCAGCGATCCACGGCCGGTGCCGGTGGCCGACGACACGGCGCCCCTGCTGCAGCCGCCGGCCGAGGAGCCGACCAGCGTTCTCGGGCCGCCGGTGGGCAGCACGGCGTACCCGATCCCGCGGCCCGGCAGGCGCGGGGCCTCACCGCTGCCGCTGATCGCCGCGGGTGTGGTCATTCTGCTGCTGATGGTCGTGGTCGGGATCGTGATGGCCGGCCGCGACCCGGATCCGGGTCCGGACGACACGGTGGCCAGGCCGGTCCCGACGACGCCGGCCGAGACCACCCCGACGACCACTACTCCGGCCTCCACTCCGTCCTCCAGTCCGGCCGCGACGCGGGCCACCACACCGGCCGCCTCCGCGCAGGAGCAGGCGGCTGCCGTCGACGCCCTGCTGAACCGCAGCGTCGCGAGCCGGAAGAAGCTGAACGGCGCGATCGACAAGGTCCGTCGCTGCACCGGCGTCAGCGGTGCGCTCGCCGACATGCAGGAGGTCGGGGTCGAGCGCACCGAACAGATCAGTGAGATCAACGCCGCGGACCTGTCGGCGCTCGGCAACGGCGAGACCCTGCGGTCGTCGCTCAGCACCGCGCTCGGGCACTCGCTCGACGCCGACCAGCACTTCATCGGCTGGGCGCAACCGGCGGCGGACGGCGACTGCGGTGAAGTGGCGAGCCGCACCGCAGCCTGGGAACGCGGCCAGTCGTCGTCGAAGCTGGCGCAGGCCGCGAAGAAGCAGTTCCTGAGCGCGTGGAACCCGGTCGCCGGCTCCTACGGCTACCAGACGCGCACGAACCTCGACATCTAGAACGGCCAGTTCGCGGCGACGATCACGCTGATCGCGGCGATCGCCTCGGCCGCCGTGCGCGCGTCGCCGGTGGACTCGGCCAGGCGGGTCAGGGCGCGCTCCAGGCGGTTGCGGTTCTCCGGCGTCGGCTCGTTCAGACCCTGTTCGATCTCCGCGATCTCGCGTCGGGCCAGCACCGGGTCGGGGTGTTCGCTGCGGATCGTGGTCAGTCGGCTGTCGACCTGCTCGCGCGGGGAAAGGGCGGCGTAGTTGGTCTGGCTGACCGTGTTCTCGTTCCCGAAAATCTGCTGTCCGCCGTCGAAGTTCGCGTTGCCGAAGTTGAACTGAGGCTCAGGCATGTCAGGCGCCGCCCTTGGTCTGGTTGGTCTGATTCACGACGTTTCCGGTTCCGAAGATGGCCTGCCCGCCGTTGAGGACCAGGCTGCCGAAGGTGAAATTCTGCACGTTCGCCTCGAAGTCGCTGGTGTCGACGCCCTGCTCGCGCAGGTACCCGATGACCGCCTCGGTGACTGTCCTGTCGACGAGCTTGATGTACTTCGTGGCGTCCAGCTGCTGCATCGATTTGCGGATCCGCAGCACGGACCGGTCGCCTTCACGGAAGCGCAACTTCGTCTGCGCCGCCATGTCCCGCACGCTGAACCGCGCGCCGTAGTCGTAGAAGCGGTACTCGTCGGCGTTGCGGCTCGACCGGGCCATCCGCGCGGACAGGAACAGCGCGTCCCAGCCGACGCTGAGCAGGTACCACGGGCCACGCAGATTGTCCTCCACGTAGTAGCGCATGGTGTCCAGCCAGGAACGGGACAGCACCCGGTCCGCGCGCAGATTGTCGGCGATCCGGTACTCGTCGCGCAGCGGAAGCAGCACGTGCGCCACGAACTCCGTATAGAGCAGGCCGCCCTCGACCGCGAGGTGCACAAACGCGGTCACCGAGATGCCGGAGTCCTGCGCCGGGAGGATCGGGCCATCCGGGCCCATGATCCGCTTGCCGCTGGCGGGAACGACGACGCGCAGGTAGTGCCGCAGACCGCCCTGCGGGCAGGCTTCGATGGCCGCGATCGTCCCGGCCGAGGCCATCGTGAGCGGCACGCGGGTCTGCCGGTCGATCAGCGGATCGTCGCTGCGCCGGGAGCCGTCGGCGGCGACGTACGCCACCGTGTAGATGTTCGGGATCCGCTCGCCGTCCCGCAGCCTGGTGTCGCGCATCCCGAGGATCGCCGCGTTCACCCGCCGGTTGAGCTCGTGCTGGTCCAGAGACACCCGCTCGTTCTCGTCCTCGCGCTTCTTCAGCGTGATCGCGAACGACCAGCCGTGTTCAACGTCGCCGGCGCCGGCGAACGGGTTCGTGTCGTGCACCGCTATGTTGCCGCGCTGCATCCGCGCGACGGTGGCGATCCGCTGTTCCACCCGATCATTGCGGGAGCGCGGCGCGACCGCCCGGTTCTGCGGCGCGAGCTCGGTGAACATGATGTTGTAGGCGAACCAGCGAGAGATGAAGAGCGTCCCGGCCATCGCCACGATCAGCGCGATCGGCACCAGCAGCGAGGCGCCGTAAAAGCCGATGATCGCCTGCTCGATGACGTTCATCATGGTCGGCGACTCGGCGATCCGGAGCAGGCGTTCACCTAGCCAGTTCGGCACGGCGCTCATCATCTGACCGAGAATGAGCACGAGAATGGTCAGCAGGAACAAGCCGCTGAAGATGAGGCCGGCAAGCGTGAAGAGGGCGAACCGCAAGGTGCGCAGGCGGCTCCCGCGCCCGGCCCGGACCATCAGGATCACCGCGCACAGCGCCAGCCACCAGAACGTCCACCAGCTGCCGAGACACATGCCGGCCACGAGGATCGCGGTGACCAGGGCGTACCTGATGATGAGCAACCGGCGGGCGCGAAGGCAGTGCCGGACCACCGGGTCAAGGTCGAAACCGAACGACGGCGGCACCGCCTTGCGCTCTGACTCCAGGACCTCGCCGATCACGGCGTTCGCGTACTCGATGTCGACGTAGGCCGCGCTCGCCAGCCCTCGGGTGGTGTCGCTGTACTGCTCGGCGGGCAGGTAGTCTGGCATGCTCAGCGGCGTCTCGGGTCGGTCCACCGATCGACCATATTGGGAGTACATCATTAATCAACAGGCCCGGATGTCTGGTTCCGGACATGGAATGTGAACCGATGATGGCGGGCTCGGAGAGCGGCGGCGGGACGGCGGGTTTCGTGGTGCAGGTCGAACGGCGCTTCACGGCCGTACAAGGGCTGCCGTCACCGGTACGCGCGCGGCGCGGCCTTCCGCTGATTGCTCCTGGCGCGGGCATCGACGTGATCCTTCGGATCGGTGTCGCGTTCACCGAGGAGCAGCTGACCGGCCGAGGATGGTTCTTCGACACCGACGCGGCCGCGGAGATCGTCGAGCGATACTGCGCGGATCTGGGCGCACGTCCCTGGACCGAGCTTTTCGTGTTTCGCCCGACCTTCGAGCTGGTGGCCCGGCACCTGTACCGGCAGCTGGCGGACCGGATCCCGCAGCTCACGTTCGTCGAACTGCGCGACGAAACGTTCGGCGTGACCACCCGGTACACACCGGCCGCCGGAGCCCGGCCGTGATCCACGCCCCTGTGCTCCCTGTGGCGGAGCGGCTCGTTCAGCTCCCGATGCGCAGGGCCGCGACTAGGTCGCGGTACAGGTCGTCGCGGGTGAGGAGGTCACGGTGTGTGCCGGCGGCGCGTACCGTTCCCTTCTCCATGAGCAGGATGGTGTCGGCGTCGATCACCGTGGAGAGCCGGTGCGCGATGGTGATCACGGCGCTGTGCTGTGCGAGGTCGGTGATGATTCTCTGGACGGCGGCTTCGGTGAGGCCGTCGAGTTGTGAGGTGGCCTCGTCGAGCAGCAGGATGGCGGGCCGGGTGACGATGGCCCGGGCGAGGGCGACGCGTTGGCGCTGCCCACCGGAGAGTCCTGCCTGTGCCGCGGGTTCGGCAAGGCCGGCCGGGAGTTTCCGGACGTGGTCGGCGAGCCCGACGGCGTCGAGGGCCTGCCAGATGATCTGGTCGTCGGTGTCGGGGGAGCGGAAGGCGATGTTGTCGCGGATGCTGCCGGGCAGCAGCGGCGTCTCCTGCTGTACGTAGGCGATGTGGTGGCGGACGGCCGCGATGCTGAGGGTTCGGTGGTCGGCGCCGTTGAGCCGGATGACGCCGGTGTCGGGGTCGTAGAAGCGCAGGAGCAGGGAGAAGACGGTTGTCTTGCCGGATCCGGAGGGCCCGACCAGCGCGGTGTGGCCGCGGCCGGGGATGTCGGCGGTGAACCCGGTCAAGGCGGGGTGGGCGCTGCCGGGGTAGGTCATGGTGACGTCGGTGAAGCTCAGCCCGGCGGTTGCCGCGTCGGCGGCCGGGACCGGGGCGCCTGCGTCGAGGAGTTCGGTGCGGATCGATTCGGCGTCGCGGATGCGTGCGGCCGCGGCGATGCCGGCCTGCAGCTGGGTGACGTTGAGGGTGATCTCGGAGACCGGCGCGACGAGCCCGAAGGCGTACAGCAGGAAGGCGATGAGCGTCGAGACCGGGAGGTCGCCGGTGCTCACCCGCCAGGCGCCGAACGCCAGGATCGCGATGATGGCGAGTTGAATGCCGCCGTCAGCGGCCGACCAGGCGGCGGCTTCGGTGCGGACGGCCTTGATGCTGTGCCGGGCCGAGGCCTCGGCGTGCATCACGACCCGCTGGGTCTGGCGGTCCTCGGCGCCGTCGGCCTTGACGGTACGGACGGCGTCGAGCCCGGCGGCGAGCACGCCCCCGAGTTTGCCGATCTCGTCCTGGGCCCTGCTCTGTGCTTCGGCGATCGGCCGCATCAGGGCGGCGACGAGCAGTCCGACCACGGTGACCGCGGCCAGGGTGACGCCCAGCAGCGGCACGTCCAGCACGGCCATGAGGACGATGGTGCCGGTGAGCGAGACCGCTCCGTTGATCAGGTTGACGAGGCTCGTCGAGGAGGCTTCCCGCAGCAGCACGGTGTCCGCGACGACGCGGGAGACCAGTTCGCCGGAGGACCGGCGCTGCAGGTCGGGCAGGCGCCCGCGGAAGAACCGGCGGACCAGCGAGGTGCGCACGTCGAGCACGACGTTCTCGGCGACCGTTCCGAGCAGGGTGGCCTGGGCGTATCCGAGCACCACACCGAGGACGAGCAGCCCGAGCAGGGCGGCCACCGGTGCGGTCAGGGAGGCGGACGTGCTGACCGAGTCGAGGATCATCTTCGTCACCAGCGGGGTGGCCAGCGCGGAGGCGGCGACGCCGAGCCCGAGCAGCAGGCCGGCCAGGAGCCGGCGGCGGTGCGGACGGACGAAGGAAGCGAGCAGGGCGAGGTTTCCGCCGCGGGAACGGCGAGGCGATGACATGGCGTGCGGGTACCAGATTCTTCGGGGAGATCGGTCAGGGTGTGGGCAGCGTCTGAGGGCGCCTGCGGCGGCGCCGGTACGCGACGAGTTCGGTGACGCCGGTGACGGACAGGGCGATCGCGATGCCGGCGACCACTCCGTAGATCGGGTGCTCCTCGAAGGCGGTTCCGCCGATGAAGCCGATCATGGTGGCGAAGGTCGCCCACAGCAGCGCGGCGATCGAGGCGTAGACCGTGAAGCGCCTGATCGGGTAGTGGGTGGCACCGCAGGCTGCGGTGGTCGCGATGCGGCCGCCGGGTACGAACCTGCCGGTGATGATGAGGTTGCCGCCGCGGCGGCGCAGCAGGGGCGTGGCTCTGGCGATGAGCTGGGCGAGCTTCGATGCGGGCCGGCGGCGTGTGATACGACTGCCGATCGCGTACATGATGTGGTCGCCGGCGACGATGCCGAGCGCGGCGCTGAGCACGACCCCCAGCACGTCGGGTTCACCGGTCGCGGCGAAGGCGCCGGCCGCGACGATGACGGCTTCCGACGGCATGACCGGCAGGACCGCGTCGACCAGGGTGAAGGCGAAGATCAGCAGGTAGACGGCCGGTGAGGTCATCACGGTGTCGGCGATCTGCAGGAGGTTCACCGATCGGCTCCCTGTGCCGGGTGGCGGGCGTTGCGGTACAGCTGGTCGAATTCGGCGGCGGTGAGCCGCTGGTCGTGGTGCCCGGCCAGCTCGCGGGCGTTCAGGCCGAGGGTCGCGGTGCGGAACGGATCGGTGAGCAGCTCGACGAGCCGTCCGGCGAGGGCGCCAGCGTCGCCCGGCGGGAACAGCAGCCCGGCCCGGCCCTGTCGCATCAGTCCCGGTACCGCCGCCGCGTCCGGGCCGACGATGGCGCGACCGCACGCCATCGCCTCCAGCAGCGTGCCGGCACGCAGATGGGCGGCGCCCGCGGTGGCGAAGACGGTCATGGCGGCGTACGCCGCCGGTAACTCGGCCTCGGGAACGAACCCCGTGAACACGACGTGGCCGGCGAGGCCGAGCCGTCCGGCGAGCGCCTGCAGCCGAGGGCGTGCCGTGCCGTCGCCGACCACCAGCAGCCGCGCGTCGACGTGGGCCCGGACGGAGGGCAGCGCCCGGATCAGGACATCGAGGCACTTGTCCGGGTCGAGCCGGCCGACGAACCCGATGGTCGGTCCGGCGGGCACTCCGTGGCGGGCGCGGAAGGCGTCGGCGGCGATCCCCGGCCGGAACCGCGCCAGGTCGACACCGGTGGAGACCAGGTGCACGGGACGGATCCCGGCGACGGTGACCAGTGCTGCCGCGTACGGTGTCGGAGCGGTGACCACGTCCGCCTGCGCGAGCGAACGTGCGGCGTTGCGCCAGAGCCACTCCTGTGCCACGGCCCGGCCGCCACCGCCGAGCAGCACACTGTCGGCCAGCGCTTCGGGAGTGAGGTGGCTGGTCGCCACGACGGCGATGCCTCGGTCGTGGGCGGCTTCGACCAGGGTTCGGCACAGCGACAGCTGGCCGAGCACGTGGACGACGTCGGGCCGGACCCGGTCGAGGATCTCGCGGACGCGCCGGCGACGGCCGATCGGCACACTGATCCGCCGGTTGCGGCGGCCGACCAGCGGCATCGACCGGATCGGGTGTTCGGTGACGCCGGGTGCCGCTATCGCGGGAGCGTCCTGGCGGTTCGCCGCGGGGCGGACGACGTGGACGTCGTGGCTGACGGCGAGAGCACTCGCGAGGCGGTTCCCGAGCTCCCACGCGGTCTCCGAGCCGGTGGCCCGGATGTCGGTGCCGATGAGGATGCGCATGACTGCTCCGCGAGGGTCGGCCGGCTGAAGGCCGGTGGCGTCGTCCCCCCAGCGTCGGGGTGTGGTTACCGGTCCTGCGTCCCTCCGCGGAGCCGGATGGGATCACTCGCCGGTAGGGGGTGGCATACCTCCGGGGAGTGACGTGACCAGCCCTCAAGATCGGTAACGTGGGGCCGATGCGCTGGTGGGAGGCGGTGACGGCTTATGGACAGGACTGAGCTGCGGAAGCTGGCATGGCTCGGCGCGGCGGCCACGGTGCCGCTCGTCATCACCGCGACCGCCAACGCGTACCTCTTCGAACTGCCCGTCGTCATCGCGTTTCTGGTGTCGGCCATGCAGTCCGCCGCGCTGCCCCTGGCGCTGACCCGGCCCTGGCCGGCCACGCTGCTCCAGTTCGCGGCGATCGGCCTGTGCGCCCGCTTCCTTCCCGCGTACGGGGAGATGTGGCCGCTGCCGGTGCCGCTGATGATCCTGCTGATCGCGCACATCGGGCTCGTCGGCCTGAGGTCACGGTGGCCGGTGGCCCTCTCGGTGTGGGTGGCAGCCGCCCTGTTCAGCACCGGAACGGCGCTCTTCGGTCCGGGCGGACAGGAGGAATACACCCTTGCCACACTGGGCGTCTATCTCACCAACTCCGCGTTCGCGCTGCTCGGGGCGCTGCTGTGGGGCCAGCGCACCAGGGTCAGCCGGCAGTTGGCCGAGGTGCGCCGGGACTTCGCCGCCGAGCACGCACAGCGGATGATCGTCGAGGAACGCAGCCGCATCGCCCGGGAACTGCACGATGTCGTCGCGCACGGCATGTCGGTGGTGCACATGCAGGCCACCTCCGCCCCGTACCGGATCAAGGGTTTGAATGTGGAGACGGTGACCGAGTTCAAACAGATCGCCGCCGGCACGCGCAGCACCATGCACGAGATGCGGCAACTGCTGGCGGTGCTGCGCGACGAGACCGCGGACGTGCCGGTACGCCCGGCATCCGGGCTGGGCGATCTCGGCGAACTGGCCGAGTCGGCCCGGCGGGGCGGAGTCCCGGTGCAGATGGAGATCTCCGCCGCCCTCGACGCGTCGAAGATTCCGGACGCTCTGGGGCTGGTCGCCTACCGCATCGTGCAGGAGTCGCTGAGCAACGTGATCCGGCACGCTCCGGGGGCGGCCACCCGGGTGACCGTCACCGTCGGCGGCGGCGAGCTCCTCGTCGAGGTGGCCAACGAGGAGGCGCCGGCTCGTGCCGGTGCTCCGCCTCCGGTCGACGCCGGCGAGCGGACCGGGCACGGGCTGGCGGGCATGCGCGAACGCGCCCGGCTGGCCGGGGGGACGCTGACGGCCGGACCTCTCAGCACCGGAGGATTCCGGGTCGCCGCCACGCTGCCGTTGCCATCGCCGGTGCCACGCCAGGAGGACGGGCTCTGATGATCCGCATTCTCATCGTCGACAACCAGCCGATGATCAGAGCCGGCATCCACGCGATCCTCGCCTCCCAGAACGACATGTCGGTCGTCGGAGAGGCGGAGAACGGCCGGATCGGTGTCGAACGGGCCCGCAGCCTGCGCCCCGATGTCGTGCTCATGGACGTGCGCATGCCGGAGCTGGACGGGCTGGCCGCGACCGCGGAACTGCTCGATCCGCGCCGGGCCGGGGAGCGCCCGCCGAGGGTCCTGATGCTCACCACCTTCGACATCGACGACTATGTGTACGCGGCGTTGCGGGCCGGGGCCAGCGGGTTCCTGCTCAAGGACACCGAACCGGAAGAGCTGATCCAGGCGGTCCGGGTCATCGCCGCCGGGGAGGCGCTGCTCTCACCGAGCGTCACCCGCCGCCTGATCGAGAACTTCATCGGCTCCCAGCCGGTCACCCCGGCGAGCACGGTCCTCAACATCCTGACCGACCGGGAGCGCGAGGTGCTGCGGCTGATGGCCACCGGATCGTCCAATGCCGAGATCGCTGCGACGCTCTTCATCGCCGAACAGACCACCAAGACGCACGTGAGCCGGATCCTGAACAAGCTGGGCCTGCGGGACCGGGTGCACGCTGTCGTGTTCGGCTACGAGAACGGCCTGGTCACCCCGGGCCGGAGAAATCCGGGCTAGACCGCTGATGTACGACTCAGGTCGTACTCACGGGTTCATCATCGCGGTGGACGCCTGCGCCTCCCCGCTTGCCTAGCGTCGAGGACGACCTTGATCGTCCATGTCGCTGGGAGCTGTCCGTGTCCGTGCCACCGTTGCTCGTCGCCGACGACGTCAGTAAGTCGTTCGGGGCCACGCCCGCCCTGAAGGGCGCGTCGTTGCAGGTCTTTCCGGGTGAGGTGCTGGCGTTGACCGGCCCCTCGGGCTCCGGCAAGTCCACGCTGTTGCACTGCCTGTCCGGCATCCTCACCCCTGACTCCGGCCGGATCAGCTACGAGGGCCGGGACCTGAGCGCGCTGCCGGACGGTGAGCGCAGCGCGCTGCGGCGCGGCGCGTTCGGTTTCGTCTTCCAGTTCGGGCAGCTGGTTCCCGAACTCACCTGCCTGGAGAACGTCGCTCTGCCGCTGCGGCTCTCCGGTGTCCGCCGCAGGCAGGCCGAACGGTCAGCGGGGGAGCTGCTGGCGCGTCTGCAGGTGGCTGACGTCGCCGGCAAACGGCCCGGGCAGGCGTCGGGCGGACAGGGGCAGCGGGTGGCGGTGGCTCGTGCGTTGATCACCGCTCCCCGCGTGGTCTTCGCCGATGAGCCGACCGGCGCGCTCGACTCCCACAACGGGGAGCAGGTGATGCGGTTGCTCATCGCCGCGGCCAGGGAGCGTGGCAGCGCGGTGGTGCTGGTCACCCACGAGGCCCGGATCGCGTCGTGGGCCGACCGCGAGGTCATGTTCCGCGACGGCGCCGCCGACACCCCGGCGGTGTCCCGATGAGGGCCGTCACCGCTGACGCCGGCCGGAGGTCGTTCGCGTGGATGCAGGACCTGGTGCTGGGGGTACGGCTGAGCGTGGCGGGCGGGCGCTCCGGCTGGTTGCGGCTGGCGCTGATCGCCGCCGGGGTGGGCCTCGGTGTGGGGATGCTGCTGGTGCTGGCGGCCGCACCGACCGCGACGGCTGCTCGCGAGCAACGCCGCGCCGATCGCGCGATCGGCGCGACCGTGCCGCAGGCGAGGCCGGACACCCTGCTCGCGCTGACCGTCGAGACCCGGTTCCGCGACGAGGTGATCCGTGGCCGGATCCTGCGCCCCGACGGTGATCGTGCGCCCGCGCCACCCGGGGTGACCCGGGTGCCCGCCGCGGGAGAGATCGTCGTTTCGCCGGCCCTGGCCGCGCTCCTCGATGGCCCCGACGGCCGGGTGCTGGCCGGCCGCTGGTCCGCGCGGGTGGCCGGGATCATCGCGCCGGCGGGCCTGTCCGGTCCCGACGAGATGTGGTACTACCTGGGCTCGGGCACGCTGAGCAGCGATGACGGGGCGCAGCGGATCGCCTCGTTCGGCGGCGGCACACCGTCGGGAACCGACGCGATGACAGTGGTCCTGGCCGTCGTCGGAGCGGTGATCCTTCTCCTGCCGGTGCTGGTCTTCGTGACGACAGCGGTGCGTTTCGGCAGCGCGAGCCGGGACCGGCAACTCGCCGCGATCCGGCTCGTCGGCGCCGACAGCCGGATGACACGTCGCATCGCGTGCGGGGACACCCTGATCGGCGCGGTCATCGGGCTCGCCACCGGCGGCCTTCTCTTCCTGGGTCTGCGCCATGTCGTGGGCGGGCTGCTGCCGGCCGACTTCACCCCGTACCCGTCGGATCTGCGCCCGGTGCCGGCGCTGCTGGCGCTGATCCTGATCCTGGTGCCGGTCGGCGCGGTCCTGGTGACGCTGTCGGCGTTGCGCCGGGTCGTCATCGAACCGCTCGGCGTGGTGCGGCAGAGCGGTGCCCGCCGGCGACGGCTCTGGTGGCGACTGGTCCCGCCGGTCACCGGCGCCGCCCTGCTGTACCCGCTGGTGGGTGGACTGCCCGGCGAGGTGGGCGGCGGCACCCGCGCCCAGCTGGCTGCCGGAGCGATCCTGCTGCTGACCAGCGTCGTCGTCCTGCTGCCCTGGCTGGTCCAGGCGGTGGTGCGGCACCTCGGCGGCGGCAGCGTCGCCTGGCAGCTCGGCGTCCGGCGGCTGCAACTGGACAGCGACACCGCCGTACGCTCGGTCTCCGGTATCGCGGTGTCCGTGGCCGGCATCATCGCCGTCCAGGGGCTGCTCGGCGCCTCCATCGCGGCCACCAGCGGCGTGCAACCACCGGCCGACCGCTTCCAGATCGCCGCCTACACCAACGGCGCCGACGGCACCGGCTGGCGCGACGCCCTGACGAACACGCCCGGTGTGACGGCGGTGCGCACCTCCGGCTACGTGTCCCTGCGCACCGGCACCGACGATCAGACCAGCGCCAACGTACGGGTGGGTGACTGCGACGTGCTGCGGCAGTACGCGCCGCTGCCCGCCTGCGCCGACGGTGACGCCTTCCGGACCGTTCAGCCCGGCTGGGACGGTGCGGCCCTGGCCGCCGGGACCACGGCCCGGGTGTACGGCACCGACGACACGACCCCTCTCGCGCGGTGGCGGGTGCCCGCCGACCTGCCGGCCGTGACGGCGTACCCCAGCGAAGCCGGTCCGATGGAGTACCTGGCCACGCCGGCCGCCCTGAAGGCACGTCCCGATCTGCGCGGCGTCATCACCGACGCCTACCTGCTGCGGCTCGATCCCGCCGACCCGGATGCCGTCGAACACGTCCGCACCACCATGATCCGGCTCGCTCCGGCCGCACCCCTGCAACTGTTCGGCGACGACCGGATCGGTGACCAGTTCGGCGGCGCACGCCGGCTGGCGCAGGCCTGCGGCCTCCTGCTGCTGTTGTTCATCGGCGCCAGCATGCTGGTCAACGTGACCGAGCAGCTGCGCGAACGCCGGCGAGTGCTGGCGGTGCTCGTCGCGTTCGGGACCCGCCGGCGCACGCTGGCCGCGTCGCTGCTCCACCAGGTCGCGGTTCCGGCGGCGGTCGGGCTGGTGCTGGCGGTGGTCATCGGCGGCAGCCTGTCGGCCGTCCTGCTCGCGGCGACCCGGGCGCCGGTCACCCTCGACTGGCCGGCGCTCACCGCGATGACCGGTGCGGTCGCCGCGATGATCATCGCGGTCACGGCAGCCGGTCTGCCGCTGCTGTTGCGCCTGTCGCGGGTCCAGGAGCTGCGCAGTGAGTGAAGCTCCTCCGCTGACCAGCAGGAGGGTGCGTCCGGCGGCTCGCGGCGTGCCGAAGTCTTCAGCTTAGGATCCTAGGAAGCATGAGGGGTTGTGGCCTCGGACGTTGTGGCCGGCTTTCGGCAGTCCTTCACATCGGGCGGGACGCCGTTACGGTTCGTGCATGCGGTAACCCGCGCCACGTACCGTCTCGATGGTGTCGCGGCCGATTTTCTTGCGCAGGTAGCCGACGTAGACCTCGACGATGTTGGGGTCACCGTCGAAATGGGCGTCCCAGACGTTCTCGAGAATCGCTGTCTTCGTCATCGCCTGCCCGCGGTGGCGCATCAGGAACTCCAGCATCGCGAATTCTCGTGGGGTGACGGCGATCTCCTGCTCGCCCTTGCGGAGGGACCGCGAGGCGGGATCCAGGGAGAGGTCGCCGGCGCGCAGCACGGCGGGTCGTTCCGGGGCGCCGCGGCGGATCAGCGCCCGCAGCCGGGCGATGAGCACGACGAACGAGAAGGGTTTGATCAAGTAGTCGTCGGCGCCGAGGTCGAGGGCGTCGGCCTGGTCGTACTCGCCGTCCTTGGCGGTCAGCATGAGGATCGGCGTCCAGACGCCGCGTTCGCGCAGCCGGCGGCATACCTCATAGCCGCTGAGGCGGGGCAGCATGATGTCGAGCACGATCACGTCGTAGGCGCCGTACGGCTGCTCGGTGGCCGTCCACAGGCCGTCCACCCCATCGTGGGTGACGTCGACGGTGAACCGCTCCCGGACGAGCCCGTCACGGATGGTCTCGCTCAGCGAGACCTCGTCCTCGATCACCAGCACCCGCACTCGCGCCTCCCGTCCTGCTGCCCGACTCGCCAGCATGGCGGAGCAGACCTGAGAAATCGCTGACCAGTTCAGGAAGAGCTCCGCTTTCAACGAATCTTAAGGTCGTCGTTCGTACCGTCGGCGGCTATGACGGTCTTGCTGCACTTCGTGGACTCGGCGCCTGAGTGGCTCGCCTACTCACTCGTCGGGTTGCTGGCGTTCGTGGAATCAGCGGCGTTCGTCGGGCTCGTCTTTCCGGGTGAGGCGGCGTTGCTGGTGGGTGGCGTGCTGGCCGGCACCGGTCGGCTCGCTCTCCCGGTCCTGCTGGTGGTCGCGGCTCTCGCGGCGGTTCTGGGTGACTCCGCGGGCTACGAGATCGGCCGGCTCGGCGGGAACGCCATCACGTCCAGCCGGCTGGGCCGGCTCATCGGGGAGCGGCGCTGGGCGCGGGCGGAGTCCTTCATGCGCCGGCACGGCGCCTGGGCGGTTCTGCTCGGCCGATGGGTGGGACTGATGCGCGCTCTCGTGCCGGCGCTGGCCGGCATGACGCGTATGCGTTACCGGACGTTCCTCGTCTTCAACGCGATCGGCGGCACCCTGTGGGCGGTGGCCGTGGTGCTCGCCGGCTACTTCGCGGGAACGTCGTGGCATCAGGTCGAGCATGCGCTGGGCGATCTGTCGTCGGTGGCGGTCGCTGCGGCGGTGGTGGCCGGAGGTGCGTTCGTCGCTGTGCGGCACTGGAAGCGCGTGCGGACCCCGGCATCGCGATCGACACCTTAATCATCACTCTTCTGTCGGTATTGTGTTTTTGCCTGATCTGTTAGCGCCGGGGGACGCGTCGGATGGTATTGACTTTGGTGGTGATGGCGGCGGTCGCCGCAGGATGGTCGCTGGTGGCCGGGCGACTGGAGCGATGGCACATACGCACCCCGCAGGTCATGGTGCTGGCCGGCGTCGTGGTCGCGCTCGTCACCGAGGCGTTCATCGACACGGTCAATTCCACGGTCGCCCAGCACGTCGCCGAGGTGATCCTCGCGGTTCTGCTGTTCGTCGACGCCACTGAGGTCCGTGGCGGGCGACTCTTCGGCGAGGAACCCGGGCTCGCCGCTCGCGCCCTGCTGATCGCCATGCCCCTGAGCCTCGCGCTCGCCGTGGTGATCGGCTGGCCGCTGCTGCCGTCGGCCCTGGGCTGGCCGGCACTGCTCGTGATCGCCTGCATCGTCGTGCCGATCGACCTCGCGCCCGCCGAGTCGCTCGTGCGCGACCGGTCGGTGCCCGAGCGGGTGCGCGGGCTGCTCAACGTGGAGAGCGGCTACAACGACGGGATCATGTCCCCCCTGTTCCTGTTCGCGCTCGTCCTGGCCGGGACATCCTCGTCGGCCGACACACCGCTCGAAGCGCTGGGCACGGCCGTGCCCAGCGCGGTCAAGGCGGTCCTGGCCGGTCTCTGTTTCGGCCTGCTGATCGCGTGGCTGATGAACACGACCGAACGTCTCGGCTGGACCACCGACCAGTCCCGGCGCATCACGATGGTCGCGGCTCCGCTGCTGACCTACACCGTCACGGTCGCCGTCGGCGGCAACGGTTTCGTCGCCGCCTTCGTCTGCGGCATCGCGTTTCGCTTCCTGCGTCAGGTCGCACCCAGTCAGCGGGTCAAGCGGCGGGTCCGTACGCCGGACATGCAACTGCTGGAGGACACGGCGGCGATGGCCACGATCGCCATGTGGTTCTATCTCGGCAACGCCGCGGTGCTGACCCTCTGGCACGGGATCAGCTGGCAGCTCCTGTTGTACTGCCTCGCCGTCCTGACCGTGGTGCGCATCGTTCCGATGCTGCTGGCGCTGACCGGCTCGTCGATGCCCTGGCGTGAACGCCTCATCGTGGGCGCCATCGGCCCCCGCGGCACCACGTCGATCGTCTTCGGGCTGCTGGCTTTCAACGACCTGCCCGAGGGCGACCTCGCGGATACCGCGCTGGCCGCCATGACGATCACCGTGATCGCCAGCGTCCTGCTGCACGGGCCGGGCTCCTTGCTCGTCGGCCGTGTTCCCTGGTCGAAGCGGCGCGCAACGGCGTGACCGGCGGTCAGCGCGCCGCAGCCGGCGGTGGCGGCGCCGCGGAGTCGCTGAGCTGTTCGCGGACGTACGCCCAGACGGTGCCGATGATCGCCGCCAGGGGGACAGCGAGCAGAGCACCGACGATGTCGTACAGCGAGCTGCCGAGCAGCACGGACAGGATCACCACGGCGGCATGCAGGCCGAGACCCCGACCCTGCACCATCGGCTGCAGCACGTGGCCCTCCAACTGCTGGACCACCACGATGACGGCCAGCACGGTCAGGGCATCGGTCACGCCGTTGTAGACCAGCGCTATGAGAACGGCGACGAAACCGGCGAACAACGCCCCGACGACCGGGACGAAGGCCGCCACGAAGGTGAGAGCCGCCAGCGGCAGGGCCATCGGGACACCGACGATCCAGATTCCGACGCCGATGAGGACGGCGTCCAGCAGGCCGACGACCGCTTGAGCACGCACGAACGCCCCCAGGGTGGCCCAGCTGCGGTCGGCGATCGCCGGCAGGTCGCGGGCGAGCCGGCCGGGCAGTTGCCGCGCCAGCCAGGGCAGGAACCTCGGGCCGTCCTTGAGGAAGAAGAACATCAGGAACATCGCCACCACCGCCGTGACGAAGCCGTTGACCACGGTGCCGCCCACGCTGATCGTGGTCGTGGCGATGCTGCCGGCGCTGCTCTGGATGCGCTTGACAAGCGTGTCCAGCGCCGAGTTCAGCTGGCTGTTGCTGATGTTCAGCGGCGGGCCCTGGACCCAGTTCCACATCGTGTTGATGCCGCTTGCCACACCGTTGGTCAATTCGCCGGCGTGGGAGGCCACCGGTGCGACGATGACGATCGCCGCGGTGACGGCGAGTACGACGAAGAGCGCGGTGATCAGTGCCGCCGCCGGCGCCGGCCGCCAGCGGTGCCGGCGCAGGAAGCGCACGGGAGGCCAGGTCAGCGTCGTCAGCAGCAGAGCCACGGCGACAGGCCACAGGGCGGGCCACGCCACCCCGAGCAGGCGCAGTGCCGCCCACGCTGCCAGCCCGAGGATCAAGATGTGCGCTGAGGCGCGCGCCGACGTCCGCAAGGCCGCCCGAGCCTTGGTGGCGCTGACGGTATGGCTCATGTGATCACCTTAGGAAGCGCGGAGCATCCCCCGACGCCGAATGGCGATCAAGTACGGGCCGGCCGAGAGCGCCTACGACCCCCGGTTCAGCGGCTTCTCAGCGACCTCGGTGCAGTCTGCGCGTCGAACTGATGCGACAGGAGACCGATCGTGCGTGTGCTGGTGGTGGAAGACGATGTGACCATGGCGGAGACGATCCGCGACGGCTTGGCTCTGCAGTGCTTCACGGTCGATCTCCGTCATGATGGGGCGGCCGGGCTGTCGGCAGCCTCGGGCGATGCCTACGACGTGATCGTTCTCGACATCATGCTGCCCCGGATCGACGGTCGTGAGGTATGCCGGCAGTTACGGGAGCGGAATGTCCGGACGCCGATATTGATGCTCAGCGCCACCAGCCCCGAGGACGTGACCGGCGATGTGCTCGCGCTCGGCGCCGACGACTTTCTGGGCAAGCCGTTCTCCTTCCCCGTGCTCGTCGCCCGGCTGCGGGCGCTGTCCCAGGAATAGACTTTGGTTTCCGGCGATAGACCTGGGGCTCATGCGCCGGACGGGCCGGTCCTGGGATGTTGAGGCCATGACGAGGTTCCCGGCGCTGCTCATCCTTCTCGTCGCGCCGTTCTTCGGTGAGGGCCTGTCGGGCTCCAGCCCGCCCCTGGAGCTTCTGACGCCGTGGAAACTCGCGTACATGGCGGCCCTGTACGGCTGCGGGGCGCTTGTCTGCCGGGAGGTCGCCCATCGATGCCGCTTTCGCTTCGCCGGGCTGGTCATGCTCGGCGTCGCGTACGGCGTGTGGGAGGAGGCGCTCGTCGACCGGTATTGGTTCTTCCCCCAGTTCTGGGCGGACTCCGGCATCGGCGCCTACAGCGTCGTCCGGCACACGAACGTGCTCCTCGCCGGCCACCTCACGGTGTTCCACGCGGCGATCAGCATCTGCGCATCGGTCCTCGTCGTCGAGTGGCTCGTCCCCCGGGCGAGACACCGCCCGTGGGCCGGCCGTCCCGGTCTCGCCGTGGCCGGCCTCGTGCTCGCGGTGACGCCGGTAATCTACGGCGAGTTCGACAAGCGTCCGCCGGCCACCGTCCTCGTCGCCGCGGGGATGCTGCTCGCCGCGGTCGTGGTGACGGCGTTCCTGCTCGGCCGGCGTCCGGTGGCCGTGCCGTCCAGGGGCCGGGGATCGCGACCGCGACGAGGCCTCGGATGGCTTGCCTTCGCCTGCGTGTGCGCGCACTGGGTCCTGACCTACACCGTCGCGGAGACCGGACTGGCGTGGCCCCTCGGCGTCGCGCTGTCGCTGCTTCCCGTCGCCGCCGGCCTCCTGCTGATCCCGCGTGTCGCGGTGACGGGCCCGTACGGCAGCGACGGCGTCCGCGTGGTCGTCGGACTGCTCGCGTTCTTCGTGCTCCTCGACCTGCTGGTCACGGTGCTGGGCCGCTACGACATGATGCTCAGCGCGGTCGTGGCCGCCTGGCTCGCGCGGCATCTGTACCGACGACGCGACGCCGTCGAGCAGCACGCGCCGGCACTCTCATGACAGCGGGACGGGCGTCGGGCGGTGGAACGGGAAGGCGAGGGTGGCCCGGATCGGCATGCCGGTCAGGAGCATCACGATGCGGTCGACGCCGAGGCCGAGGCCGCCCGTGGGTGGCATCGCGAACTCCAGGGCGCTGAGGAAGGCCTCGTCGATCTGCATCGCCTCGGGGTCGCCGGCGGCGGCCTTCAGCGATTGCGCGGTGAGCCGCTCCCGCTGATCGACCGGATCGATCAGTTCGGAGTACGCGGTCCCGAGCTCCATGCCGAAGGCGACCAGATCCCAGCGTTCGGCCAGCCGGGGGTCGTGGCGATGGGTGCGGGTGAGCGGCGACGTCTCCAGCGGGAAATCGGTGTAGAAGGTCGGATGGGTGGTCTGCTTCTCGACCAGGGCGTCGTAGAGCTCGAGGACGAGCTCGCCCGCGGTGGCGCCGGCCGGCGCGTGCACGCCCCGGCTGTCGCAGACCGCGCGCACCTGCTCCACACCGGTGGCCGAGTCGAGCGGTGTCCCGGTGGCCCGGCTGACGGCGTCGTGCACGGTGATCACCGGCCACGGCCCGCTGAGGTCGACCGGGCCGTCCGGGCGCATCGCGACGGGCCGGCCGTGCACGGCGGTGGCCACCTCGAGGATGAGGTCGCGGGCCAGCTCGCGCATGGTGGTGTAGTCGGCGTACGCCTCGTACGCCTCCAGCGAGGTGAACTCGGGGTTGTGGGTGGCGTCGACTCCTTCGTTGCGGAAGTTGCGGTTGAGTTCGAAGACCTTCTCCATGCCGGCCACGCACAGGCGCTTGAGGTAGAGCTCGGGGGCGATGCGCAGAAACAGTTCCATGTCGTAGGCGTTGATGTGGGTGCGGAACGGGCGCGCGGCCGCGCCACCGTGGACCGCCTGCAGCATGGGGGTCTCGACTTCGGCGTACCCCCGGTGGGTGAAGGCGTCGCGCAATGCCTTGACCGCGGCACTGCGGTGCCGCAGGACCTGCATCGCGTCGGGGTTGACCAGCAGGTCGAGGTGGCGCTGGGCGACCCGGGCCTCGGGATCGCTGAAGCCGGCGTGGGTGTCGGGCACCGGGCGCAGGCATTTGGCGGCCATCGTCCATTCCTCGACGCGGATCGACAGCTCACCGCGGCGCGAGGTGACGACCTCGCCGGTGACGCTGACGTGATCGCCGAGGTCGACGGTCCGGCGCCACCGATGACGCAGGGACGCGGGGGTGGCCTCCGCGGTGAGCATGGCCTGGAGCAGGGTGTCGCCCTCGCGCAGCGTGGCGAACAGGACCCCGCCGAGGTCGCGCAGCGCGTGGACGCGGCCGGTGACCGAGACGCGCTGCCCGGTGCGGGTGTCCGGCGCCGGGCCGGGGTGCGCCCGGCGGACCTCGGCCAGCGTGCACGTGCGCGGCACCGCCACGGGATAGGGTTCCACGCCGTCGGCGATCAGGCGGTGCATCTTCTCCAGGCGCACCCGTTGCTGCTGGCTGAGTCGCCGTTGCGGGCGGGGTGGGCGCAGCAGACGTTCCTCCTGGGCGCGCACCGCCTCGACGAACGCGACGCCGCCGACGGTCTCGGTGGCGTGGTCCGGCGCGGGCGGCGCGAGCGTGGGCAGGAAGCCCTCGGCTTGGCCGGCGGCGAGGGCGGCTCGGCTCAGGGTCAGCGAGGAGTCGAAGCAGAGGAACCGGGGAACCCAGGCCGGCAGGTACTTCGCGTTCGCCCGGTACAGCGACTCCAGCTGCCAGAACCGCGAGGCCACCGACAGGACCGCGTCGGTCACCCGGATGACCGGGCCCGCGCCGACGGTGTCGGAGGAGCTGAAGACCGACCGGAACATCGCGAAGTTCATCGAGATCCGGTGGATCCCCAGATCGGGACAGGCGTCCACGAGGCCGGCCACCATGAACTCGGTGAGGCCGTTCTCCGCTGTGCGGTCCGCGCGCATGAGGTCGAGCGACAGGCCGCGGCTTCCCCACGGTACGAAGGTGAGCACGCCCCGCGGCCGACCCTGGGGATCGTGTGCGGTGACCACGACGCATCGCCCGTCCGCCGGGTCGCCGAGCCGGCCCAGCGCCATCGAGAAGCCACGTTCGGCGCCGTCGCCGCGCCAGGTGGCGGCGAGCCGGTCCAGCTCCTGCAACTCGTCCACGCCGAGGGCGGCCTGACGGCGTACCTGGCAGGAATAGCCCGCGCCCTGGACGCGGGTGACCGCGCGGCGGACCGGACGCATCGCCCTGTCCTGGAGCGTGAAGCTCGCAACCTCGAGGATCGCCTCGTCGCCGATGGACAGCGCTTTCATCCCGGCGGCGACGTACGCGGTGGCGCCGGCTTCGCTGGCGGACAGGACCGCGGGGAACCAGCCGTGCCGGCGAGCCTCGGTCTGCCACGCGTCGATGGCGGCCGGCCAGGAGCTGACCTGCCCGATCGGGTCCGCGCTGGCCAGGCTCACCGAGGCGACCACCCGATAGGTGATCGCCGCCCGGCCGTCCGGAGAGAAGATCACCGACTTGTCGCGACGGGTGGCGAAGTAGCCCAGGGAGTCGCGTTCGCCGTCGGTCAGGACGAGCTGACGCAGATGCACCTCGGCCTCGGCGGTCAGGTACTGCTTGGCGCGAGCCGAGCGGAGGAAGACGCTCACCGCGACGAGCAGCACCAGCGCCGACAGCGTCGACGCGGCGACGGAGACCCAGTGGTGGCCCTGATGGCCGTGCAGTCCCGTGTTGCTGCCGGCGACGGTGAGACCCAGCGCCGAGCGGTTCGCCCAGATCACGCGTTCGCCGACGCCGCGCAGCGTGTCGGGGAAGAGCAGCGTGAGGCCGAACGCGAGGACCCAGGAGGCGGCCAGCCCGCCGATGAGGACCGCACCCGATGTACGGCGTGAGCCGCGCGCCAGCCGTGCCGGGAAGGCGGCACGGGCCCGCCACAGCTGGACGATCACCACCACGCCGATCGGTGTCGAAGCGGCGCTGAGGAGGATGTCGAGGCGCGACAGGCCGAGGTCGATCTCGCTCGGGTCGTGCCAGTACGTGAACCCGATGACGCTCAGGACCGCGTTGAGCAGCGTGGCGCTGACCTGGTACACGAGCAGCAGCAGGTAGGCGGCCCGCAGCCGCCGCCGCAGCGCGCTGCCCATGAGCAGCAGCACCGCGGCGATGAACACGTTCGGCTCGGCCGGCATGTTGATCAGGCTGAACGCGTAGTCGACCCACCGCGTCCAGGAGAACATGCGCAGGGGGAAGCTGATCAGGACCCAGATGCCGGCGATGGTGACGATCCGGCCCCACCAGGCGGCGACGTAGTCGTGCCGGTCCCGCGGTTTGTTGTCGGCGCTTGCCACAAAGATCACCTTATGCAGCGTTTTATTGATACGTCGGTAATGCGAGAGACAGCGGCACGCCGCTGCCATGGCGGTGTGCGACGTCCGCCGGCACCGTAGTGAGGCAGGCCTGAAGACGGGCTGAAAGCTCTTCAGGAAATCTTCAACCTCCGTCCGCGACGATGGTCGCCTCATGATCGAAGCCATCGTCACCGCCGCGGCCGCCCTCGGGGGCGCGCATGCCGGCCCCGCCCTCGCCGTCTTCGGGCCGCTGCGCCGCTGCGTGCTGCCGAAGCGGCTGTCCGGGATCGGCCGGCCCGGCCACGTCGCTCTCACGTTCGACGGCGGCCCCGACCCGCAGGTGACTCCCGAGTTGTTACGGGTGCTCGGCCGCCATCACGTCCGGGCGACGTTCTTCCTGCTGGGGGAGAACGTCGAGCGACACCCCGCGCAGGCCCGGGACATCGTCGGCGAAGGCCACGAAGTCGGTGTGCTCGGCCATCAGCACCGCCTGCTGCTCCGCCGGCTGCCCCACGCCGTCGCCCACGACCTGTCTCGGGCGACGGCGGCGATCACCGCGGTCACCGGGCGGCAGCCGTCCTGGTGGCGTCCGCCGTACGGGCTGGCGAGCAGCACGGCGCTGTTCCAGGCCCGCTGCCTGGGCCTGACCCCCGTCCTGTGGACCTGCTCAGCGCGGGAGTGGACTCGAGCGGCTGCCCCGCCGGCGGTGTCGCGCCCGGGTCTGCGTGGGGGCGGCACCATCGTGGTGCGCGACCGCGATCGTGGCACGCTCCCGGAGATTCTCCGGGACTGTCACGCCCGGGGACACGTGGTCGGACGGCTGCGTGATCACGGTGTGCCGGGCGCCGGGGCGATGCCATGAGTCTTTCCCCGTACGCGACGGCGGCAGGGGAGTCATGTCGCTGACCGGATGGCCGCTGATCGTGCTGACGGCCCTCATGACCCTCCTGGCGCTGGCCGCCACCGTCTTCTGGTGGGGGCGGGCCGGTCGCCTGCGCGTCGTCGTACGCCCGCTGACGCTCCTGCTCACCGAGGCCCTGCTGGTGGCGACTGCCGGCGTCTGGTTCAACCGGACGCAGCAGTTCTATCCGACGTGGTCGGCGCTGCTCGACGACACCGAAACGGTGGACACCGCCGCCGAGACGACCGGCGGAGGTCTCGACGCCTGGTTGTCCCTCCACGCGCCGGCCGGGACAGCCCGGGCGCGGACGTTCATCTGGCATCCGGCGGAGCATGGCCTTCCGCGTACCCTGACCGTCGGCCTCCCGGACGGCTACCTGACGCACCCGGAGCTGCGCTATCCCGTCGTGGTGATCATCGGCGACCGGGACGCGACCGTGGCGCGGGGGCTTGCCGGGGTCGTGTCGGTCAGTGTGCCGACGGCCGGTGTCACGGCGGCCGGTGTCGCGGTGGCTCTGCCCCGGGCTCTGGAGACCGATCTGCGGGTGACGAGGCAGCGCTGGGCGATGGTCGCCCCGGCCGCTCAGGCCCCGGTTCTGTTCTCGGCGATCACCCGGGCGCCCGGGCGCTTCCCCGTGCTGGCGTTCGTGGGTTCCGCAGCGATCCCGACGCCGCACGCCGGGATCGAGGTGCATCGTGCCGGTTCCCGGGCGGACGCCGTCGATTGGGCCGTCGGCCAGACGCCCCTGCCAGTGGAGGTGTCAGATGTCGCCGGATAGTCCCGTCCTTCAAGCGGTCGCCGCGGTGCTCGCCGTCGCGGCCGCCGTCGCACTGGGCTGGGCGTGGGATCGCGGCAACTGCCGGAGCCGGTTGCTGTACCGGCCGGCGCTTCTCGCGCTGTGCCTGATCAGCGCGGCCGCCACCGGTCTGGTGTGGCTCAACCGGCAGGTCGACACGTATCCGACCTGGGCCAGTCTGGTCGGCGCCAAGGCCGCTGCCGCCGAAGCGGTTCCGGTTCACGACCGGCCCGGCGGCGGCCGCATCCTCTCGCTCACCGTCGCCGGCGCCGCCAGCGGGCTCACCATGCCGATGTACGTCTATCTGCCCGCGGATGCCGAGCAGCACGGCGAACGCCGCTATCCCGTCATCGAAGCCCTGCACGGCTATCCGGGATCGCCGCTGCAGTGGCTGAACAAGCTGGGCGCGGCCGAGATCCTCGATCGCGAGATCGCGTCCGGGCGGATGGCGCCGACCGTGGTGCTGTTCCCCTATCAGACGCCGCGGCCCTCGCTGGACACCGAATGCACGAACCTGGTCGGCGGACCGCAGACCGAAACGTTCCTCACCGTCGACGTTCCCGCGTTCGCGAAGACCAGGCTTCCGGTACGCACCGGACCCGGCACCTGGGGGCTCATCGGCTACTCGGCGGGAGGGTACTGCGCGACCAGTCTCCTGCTGCGGCACCCGGGACAGTACGCGGCCGCGGCGAGCCTGTCCGGCTACTCCGGTCCGGGTATCGCGGTCGGCGACGGCAGCGAGCACACCACGTACGACAATGCCTGGCGCCTGCGGCATCTCCCCGTTCCCGCCGTCGCGCTGTACCTGGCGTCGGCGAGGACCGATCGGGCCGCGATGCGGGGTACCACCGCGATCGCCGACCTGGTCAGGGCGCCGATGTCGGTGACGACGGCATTCGTCCGGACCGGCGGCCACAATGCCGGGACGTGGCGTGCGATGGAGCCGCCCGCCTTCGCGTGGCTCTCCCAGCACCTCGCACGCCCGACGACACCATGAGCGGGCCCGACTGCACGAAGCGGCGATGCTGCGTTGGCGACGTGCCGGCGTGCCGGCCCCCGAGAATGCCGGGGGACCAAGCACGCCGGCGTAGCGGCGGCAGGGCGACGACGACCGGGCGTCAGCCCCGGCTCGACCGCCCGCCGCGTCCGCGGGTACGCCGCCGGCGGCCGCCCGGACGGCTGCCGGCGGAGGGAATCGCCGGGCGGGGCGCCCGGCGATCACGCACTCGCGGGCTCCAGGACGCGGCCGAGGCGCGTGGCCACCTCGCTCGCCGCCCGCCGGCCCGACAGGATCGCGCCGTTCATGGTGCCGGACGTCTCGTCGGCGGTCTCGGTGCCGGCCCAGTGCACGAGTCCGACCGGTTCGCGCAGGAACCGTCCGAAGGTCGTCCAGGCCTTCGGCCCCACCGCCGGGTTCGGCCCGCCGGGAGCGAACGTGTCGTTGCCCCAGGAGAAGTCGGTGTAGTCGAGGGCGTGGCGGGCGGGCTCGCCGTACAGATGAACGAGGTGCCTGATGACCCGGCGGCGGCGCTCGTCCTCGTCGTAGGCGTCGAATCCGCGGGCGTCGCAGAACGCCATGAGGATGCCGGGGCCGTCGGCGGAAGGGCTGACGTCAAAGGTGAGGAAGACCGTCTCGTCGTCGGACATGGCCTGCCCGGACAGACCCTCGTCGCGCCAGAAGGGGCGCCGGTAGGCGACGAACGCCTTGCTGAGCGCACCCAGCCGCCACGTGCGGGAGAGCCCGTAGTGGGGCTCCGGGAGGGCGGGCGTGAACTCGATCGTCGAGCGGTGGACCGGCGACGCGGTCACGATGGCGTACCGGGCCTCGATCGTGTGCGCGCCGGTCTCGATCGTGACCCGTTCACCGGTCGTGGTGATGCGCTCGACGGGGGAGCCGAGCAGCACGCGGGGCTCCAGCGTGCCGGCGAGCCTGTTGACCAGGTTGTATGTCGTCCCCAGGATCCGGTCCTGCTGGTCACCGCCCTCGACGGCGAGCATGTGCTCGATACCGCCGAGGTTCTTGATGTACCGCAGCACGTTGAGCAGTGACACGTCGCCGACCGGTGCGCCCCAGTGCACCAGGCTGAGCATCGTCATGAACTTGCGGGTGTCCTCGAGGGCGTACTGCCCGGTCAGCCACTCGCCGAACGACATCGCGTCGAGCCGGGCGGCATCGGGGTGTTCCCAGGGGGCCGAGACGGGAAGGCCGTCGACCAGCTTCTGCACCTTGTTGAGGACGCGCCAGAGATCGACCATCGACCACGGCGCGAGGGCGGTGATGCTTTCGATCCTGCGCCGGCCCCCGAACGAGAGGACGCCGTTGCCCTGATGGAACTGGGGCACGAACTCGCCGCCGAAGCGGCTCACGAGGTCGCGCATCGCCGTGTGGCCGGGCGCCACCCAGGTCGCTCCGGCGTCGACGGGCACGCCCGCGATCTCGGTCGTGAGGATCCGGCCGCCGACGCGATCGCGCCCCTCGACGACGAGGACGTCATATCCCGCGCGGACGAGTTCGTCCGCTGCCGTGAGCCCTGCGAGCCCGGCGCCGACGACGACGACGTCGGCGGATCGGGTGCTGACAGTGTTCATGGTCGTCCTCCGTTTACCTGTGTGGCCTCCCGGCCACCCTGCTTCATCCCCAAAACTGTACTGACTTGTCAGTACAGTTCCCAAGGTAGGTGAGATCACTCACCGGCCGCCCCGGCCTTTTCGCTACGAAGCGGTGACGGTGAGCTTCTCCAGCTCGAACCGGAGCGCGGCGAGTTCGGCGCGATCGGGTTTCAATCCCCATCCGGTCATCAGGCCGGCGCCGTCCACGGCGTTCAGGATGACGGTGCGTGCCCCCAGCGAAAGCCCGTCGTCAGCCATGTCAGCCTTCCAGCGGGCCCCGTCCTCGGCGGCGATCTCCGGAACCCCGGGCGTGACGCCGAGAGCGGCCAGCAGGAACAAACGCTCGCCGACAGCCTCGATCTCGTCACCCTCCAGTGACGCGCGGATGTAGGCGCGCGCCAGGCGACCGGGTGCGGGGCCGTCCTCGAGGCGGTCCTGCACCGCCTGGCGGAATTGGGCGATCATGTCGCGGACGAGCGCGATCCACAACGCGTTCTTCGAGCTGTAGTGGTAGATCACCGCGCCGCGGGTCAGGCCGACCGCCGCCGCCACGTCATCCATGGTCGCCCGGGCGCCCTGCGCCACGACGACACTCCGCGCGGCGTCCAGAATCAACCGCTTGGTGTCCTCGGGCCCTCGTCCTGCTGTGCGTCCCATCGATCTCTCTCGCTCGCCGTTGCGTGACTGGTCGCTGTTGCGTGACTGGTCGCTGTTGCGTGACTGCTCGCTGTTGCGTGACCGCTCGGCGAACAGTGTGCCCGGCGAGTCCGTGACGTCATGACAAGCCCATGGTTGGCCGGACCGGGCGGCGACGCGGTCAGCGTGGTCCCGGCCGGTGTTAGCGTGGGGCGAAGACATGTCCCACACCGGGTCCGTCGGTTGGGCCAGGGGAGTGGAGAGCGTGTGGACGTGCCGTCCAGCCGGGTGATCGACCGGGCGTCACGAGCCAAGGTCGGTCGCCCCCGGGTCGCCTCGCCGGCTGAGCTGGAGCGCATCGGCTTCGAGTTGTTCGAGCGCGACGGGTTCGAACAGACCACGGTCGACGACATCGCGGCGGCGGCCGGTATCGGACGACGCACCTTCTTCCGATACTTCGCGTCGAAGAACGACCTCGTCTGGGGCAACTTCGAGGAACAGCTCGTCTACTTCCGGGACCATCTGGCGGCGGTGCCGGCGAACGTGCCGCTGATGCGAGCGCTGCGCGAGACGGTGGTGGAGTTCAACAACTTCGATCACGACGTGGTGCCCTGGCATCGCCGGCGCATGGAACTGATCCTCAGGGTCCCGGCGCTGCGTGCCGATTCCACGTTGCGGTACGACTCGTGGCGTGAGTTGATCACCGATTTCGCCGCGGAACGCACCGGAGTCGCGGCCTCCGCGCCGGAGCCGCGCCTCATCGGCCACCTGGCGCTGGCCGCGTCCATCACCGCGTACGAGCTGTGGCTCGACGACGAGTCGGTGGACCTGTCCGACGCGCTCAACGCCACGTACCGGCGTCTGGAGACCGGCTTCTGACGGCGACCGGCTGCGGTGCGCGGTCTTTTGGCATCTAGTGTCAAAATAATGCGGCGGGGCATTCACCGGCTCGAGGAGCTCTCATGACGAGGATCGACGCTCCCCGGATCTTCGGAAGCGGGAAACCCGACGTGATCGTCGTCGGCGCCGGCGGGGCGGGCGCCGTGCTCGCCGCGCGGCTCAGTGAGGATCCGGACCGTACCGTTCTCGTTGTTGAAGCAGGAACCGTCCCCGCCGACCCCGAGCAGCTGAGCACGGATCTGACCGACGCCCGGCGGGTTCCCGGAGCACGACTGGCGCACGCGGCCGTGGCGGCACACGAGGTGCACCTGACGGCGCACCGTCGCTGGCAGGTTCCGCGCGGCCGGATCCTCGGCGGTTCCACCACCATCAACGGCGGATACTTCGTCCGGGCCCGCCGGGCGGACTTCGCCCGGTGGGCCGCCAGGGGCAACCCGGCGTGGGCGTACGACCGTGCGCTGCCGCTGCTGCGCCGGCTGGAGACGGATCTCGACCACCCTGCCTCGGCGCTGCACGGCGGCGACGGGCCGATGCCGGTCAGCCGGACCGACATGCGGCACCCCGCAGCGGCCGCCTTCCACGACACCGCCGTCGCCATGGGCTTTCCCGCCGATCCGGACAAGAACGACCAGCAGGCGCCGGGGATCGGTCCCGTTCCGTGCAACGTCCGGAGCGGCGTCCGGCACAACACCGGGATGAGGTACCTGCCCGCCGCAGTGCAGGCCCGGCCCAACCTCACCGTGATAGGGGACTGCCGGGCGACGCGGATCCTGACCGATCGTGGCCGGGCCATCGGGGTCGCCGCCGACTACGCCGGACGACCCGTCGACCTTCACGCCGGCCAGGTCGTGCTCTGTGCCGGCGCGTTCGCGACAGCGGAGCTTCTCCTGCGATCCGGGATCGGGCCGCGAGAGGATCTCGAACGGCTCGGCATTCCGGTCATCCGCGATGCGCCGGCGGTCGGCTCCGGATTCAGCGATCACCCGCAGCTGGTGATTCCCTGGCACCCGGCCGATCGGCTCCCTGATCGGACGGCGTCCTGGCTGGGTGGGTGCCTGCACCTGTGCTCCAGCGGCGACCCCGGCGGCCCCGGCGACCTCGAGATCCTGCAGGCGCTGATCCCGCTGCCGCGCCTGGCCGACCCGGGCGTGGCCGACGCGTCACCGCTGGCCTTCCTGGTCGCCGACCAGTCCCCGCGCCCGACCGGCCGCCTGCGGCTGGCCGCGGCAGCCTTACATGTCGCGCCGGTCATCGACTACGGCTACCTCCGTACCCCCGACAGTTACCGGAATCTCCGGGAGGCGGTGCGCACCACTGCCGCGCTGCTGGATACGCGGCCCCTGGCCGGCCTGCATCGCGGTCTGCTCGACCCGCCTCCCTCGATCCTCGACGACGACCGGAGTTTGAATCGCTGGATCCGCGACCATCTGGGGACCTCGCAGCACACGTGCGGAACCGCACCGATGGGCGACCCGGATGATCACCGGACCAGCGCCGCCGACCAGTACGGTCGCGTCCACGGCGTGCGCGGCCTGCGGATCGCCGACACCTCGCTCTTGCCCGACGCGCCGTTGCGCGGACCGGCAGCGACCGCGGTCCTGATCGGTGAACTCATCGCCGACGCCCTCCGCAACGAGCTGACCTGAGCTCTGCAGCCGGGCGCACGAGCGGCAGCGCTGGCGTCCGTCCTTGATCAAGTGGCGCGCGCTCTCTATGGCTCACCGAACGCGGCCCAGGACAGTGGTGGACGTGCTGCCGGCCGCCCTCGCGGTCTCCTTCCCGCGCATGCCCGAAAGGAAGGCCCGTTCATGAGTCTTTACGCCGTCACCGACCCGCGAACCCTGGAGGAGCTGCAGTCGTACCCGACTGCCGCCGACTGGCAGATCGAGGCCGCCATCGACGGGGCACACACGGCGTACCGGAACTGGGGCCGCAGCACCGGCACCGCCGAGCGCGCCGCCCTGCTGCTCGAGGTCGCCCGGCTGTACACCGAGCGCGCCGACGAACTCGCCCGCACGGTCGGCCTGGAGATGGGCAAGGACTTCGACCAGGCGCTGGCCGAGGTGCACTTCAGCGCCGCGATCTACCAGTACTACGCCGCCTCGGCGGAAGCCTTCCTCGCCGACGAGCACATCGAGCCCTACGCCGGCGGCGGCACCGCGGTGATCCGGCGGTCGGCGCTGGGAGCGCTGCTGGGCATCATGCCGTGGAACTTCCCGCACTACCAGGTCGCCCGGTTCGCCGCGCCGAACCTGGCTGCCGGTAACACGATCGTCCTCAAACACGCACCGCAGTGTCCGGCCTCCGCCGCGGCCATCCAGCGCATCTTCCAGGACGCCGGCTTTCCCACCGGGGCCTACGTCAACGTCTACGCGACCGACGACCAGGTCGCCAGGATCATCGCCGATCCCAGGGTTCAGGGCGTGTCGCTGACCGGCTCGGAGCGAGCCGGCTCCGCGGTCGCCGAGATCGCCGGCCGGCACCTGAAGAAGGTGGTCCTGGAACTCGGCGGTTCCGATCCGTTCATCGTCCTGGACACCGCTGACATGGCCGCAACGATCGAGGCGGCACTGATCGGCCGGCTCGGCAACAACGGGCAGGCCTGCAACGCCGCGAAGCGCATCATCGTGGCCGATCACCTCTACGACGACTTCGCCGCCGGGTTCACCGCGGCCATGCTGGGCGCCGGATCGCTGCCTCTGGCCTCGGTGGAGGCGGCCGAGCGCCTCGATCGGCAGGTCGCTGACGCGGTTGCCGGCGGCGCGCGGCTGGCCAGTGCCGGTGAGCGGGACGGCGCGTTCTTTCCCTGCAGTGTGCTGACCGAGGTCGACCCGCGCAGTGCCGCCCACCGGGAGGAGTTCTTCGGGCCGGTGGCGATGCTGTTCCGGGCCCGGGACGAGGATCACGCGGTGGAGATCGCCAATGACACGCCGTTCGGGTTGGGCGCTTACGTCTTCAGCAGCGACGCGCAGCAGGCCGCCCGGGTCGCCGACCGGATCGAGGCCGGGATGGTGTTCGTCAACAGCGCCGGCGCTGTCGGGGTCGAGTTGCCGTTCGGCGGGATCAAACGGTCGGGCTTCGGCCGGGAGCTGGGCCGGCTCGGTATCAACGAGTTCGTCAACCGCAAGTTGATCCGCACGGTGGGCTGAGGCGGCGCGAATTCACCGACGCGCGGTCACCCCACCGCCGCGTTGATCATGGTGATGAGCGTGGTGCGCATCCGATCCCGTACCCCGGCAGGCATACCGAAGGTCCGCAACGGTGGCCCGCCGAATCCGTTGGCGGCCGCGATCACCAGGTGCCGGGTCTCTGCCGGCACCCCGTCTCCGGCCAGATCCCGTTGCCAGCGGTGGTGGTCGGCTGCGGCGATCTCCGCGACGGCGGGCACGGTCATCAGTTGGGCGATGACGGCGAACCGCGCCCGGGTCTCCTGATCGTCGGCGGGCCTGAGGCTGGCTCGCACATAAGCGCGTGTCAGCCGCCCGGCCCTCCCCTCGGTAGCGTCGATGCGGGTCAGGACGGATTCCCGGAACGCCTCGAGCTCTCGTTGAGCCAGGGCGATGAGAAGAGCCTCTTTGGAGGCGAAGTGGTGGGCCAGACCGCCCTTTGACACACCGGCTTCTCTAGCGATCGCGTCGAGTGAGGCCGCCACGCCTTTCCGGCGCACGAGGCGTGCGGCCGCGGCGAGCACCAGACGCCGTGTGGTGTCGGCATCGCGGTCGGTCGTGCCACCCGCCATCGGTCCCCCTTCTTCGCGTAATCAGAGCAGGCACCGAGAATTCGACGAACCTGAACCGTTGTCCCGTTGATTTTAAAGTGTCGGTATCGACGATCGCACAGCTCTGACGCGTTGCCGCTATCGGTTGGCGCGGAAACCCGATTCTCCGTCGACGGACGATGCCAGAATCGGGCTTTGAAGCGGTAGAGATAAATGTTCCCGCTATGTCGTGGCTCGTTGATTCCACCGAAAAGCCGGAACTCGCAGATCCGTTCCAGATTCGACCAGCGACTCGTTCGTCGGCCCGATTCCGTCCTGAAGGAGATCCGATGAGAACACAGGCAGCCGTCGTCTACGAGGCCGGCAAGCCGATGGAGATAGTCGAGCTCGAGCTGGAGAAGCCCCGCGAGGGGCAGGTCCTCATCCGGTACCTGTTCGCCGGGCTGTGCCACTCGGACGTCCACATCGCGCACGGTGACATGCAGGCGCGGCTGCCCATGGTCCTCGGGCACGAAGGCGCCGGCATCATCGAGGAGGTGGGGCCCGGCGTGACCCGGGTGAAACCCGGTGACCATGTGGTCGGCTCGTTCATCCCGTCCTGCGGCAGCTGCAGGTACTGCGCCACCGGCAGGCAGTCGATCTGCGACATGGGCGCGACGATCCTGGAGGGCTGCCTGCCCGGCGGCCACTATCCGATCAGCGGGCCGGCGCGTCATCCGGGCGATTCCACCGAGTACGGCGCGATGTGCATGCTCGGCACGTTCAGTCAGTACGGGGTCGTACACCAAAGCTCCGTGGTCGCCGTCGACGACGACATCCCCCTGGACAAGGCCGCCCTCGTCGGTTGCGGCGTGCCCAGCGGCTGGGGCTCGGCGGTCAACACCGCCGAGGTCAGGGCCGGCGACACCGTTGTCGTGATCGGTGCGGGCGGTCTCGGCGTCAACGCCGTGCAGGGCGCGGCCTACGCCGGCGCCAAACACGTCATCGCCATCGACCCGCTGGCCAACAAGCGTGATACGGCCCGGGAGTTCGGGGCGACCCACGTGTTCGCGAACGCGGGTGAAGCCCTGCAGACGATCAGCGAGCTGACGCGGGGCCAGATGGCCGACGCCGCCATCCTGACGCCGGGGCTGATGACCAGTGAGCTCGTCACGGACGGATTCAACGCCGTCGGCAAGGGCGGCAAGGTGGTGCTCACCGCGCTCAACAGATTCGAGGAGCTCAACGTCAACCTGCCCGGCAGCGAGCTGACGCTGTGGCGCAAGCAGGTCCGCGGCAGCGTCTTCGGCGACTGCAACCCGACCACCGACATTCCGCGGCTGCTCGGTCTCTACAAGGCCGGCAAGCTCAAGCTCGACGAGCTCATCACCGGCACCTACCGGCTCGCTGACATCAACAAGGGCTACGAGGACCTGCTCAACGGCACGATCGTGCGCGGCGTGGTGGTGCACGAACACTGACCACGAACCGGCAACGAAGCCCGCCGACGACGAGCACCTCCGAGGAAGGCAAGGATCCGCCCGTGGCAGGTCACATCATCAAGCACCCCCAGCGCTACCACGAGTTCGACGGGCAAGGCGTCATCTACAACGCCTGGTACCCGGCGTGGTTCGACGAGGCGTTGACGCGGTTCTTCGAACATGCCGGCATCACGCCCGACGACATGGCGTCCGAGGGTTTCGACTACCAGCTGGTGCACTCCGAGATCGACTGGCGCTCGGGCGTGCGCCGCGGCGACGACGTCGAGATCCATGTGCAGCCGGGAAAGATCGGCACCACCAGCTTCCAGGTCCATTACTCGGTACGCCGTAACGGCACCGAATCCTGCGCCGCCCGTGTCGTCTACGTCTCCGTGGCCCGGGACGGGTCGGGCAAGACGCCGGTACCCGGACGGTTCCGCAGGGCGCTGGAATCGGCGATGGGCGACACCGCGGGACGCGTGACTCCTGCCGACCCGCACCGATAAGGCGCACCGAAGGTGGAGTACGACCAGTGACCGCGGGCCCTGGAATGCAACGCGATCCGCGATCCGCTGTCCTGACCTCCCCGCCATTCCTGATCCTGCTGCTCTGCTCACTGCTGTATTTCACGGCGCTGGGCGTGCTGGCCGTGGCCCTGCCGCTGTACGTCGCGAACGTGCTGCACGGCACCAGCTTCGCGGTAGGCCTGGTCGTCGGGGCCGTGACGGTGACCGCCATCGTCCTGCGCCCGGCCGCGGGGCGGCTGACGGCAGTCCGGGGCAGCCGGGTCGTCGTGCTGGCCGGCCTGCTCGTCGTGACCGCCTCCATCTTCTGTTACACCGTGGCCGACTCGGTGGCCGCGCTGGTGCCTCTGCGGATGGTGACCGGGATCGGCCAGGCCGCCGCCTACGTGGGCCTCGCCCGGCTTGCCTTCGACCTGGCGCCGCCGGACCGGGCCGCGGAGGCGGTCTCCTATTTCACGGTCGCCCCGTACGCGGGTTTCGCCGCCGGCCCGGTGCTCGGCACCGAGCTGCTCGACGTCTCGGGTTACCCGATGACGTGGATCGTGGCCGGGGCGGTCGGTGTCCTGGCGCTGGTGTGTGCGCTGTTCCTGCGGGAACCTCCGGCCGAGCCGGGGACCGCCGCACCCGGTGAGCGGGGCTCACCGGCTGCCAGGACGCCACGCCGCTGGCTGCAGCGTGACACGGTCGGGCCGGCGGTGGTGTTGCTGCTCTCCCTGGCCGGGTACGCCGCGTTCGCCACGACCGTTCCCCTCTACGCCGGATCTCTCGGTATCGATGCGGGTCTGATCCTGGCGGAGAGCTCGATCGTCGTGCTGACGGTGCGGCTGCTCGGCGGGAGGCTGCCCGACCTGCTCGGGCCCGTGACCGGGTCCCTGGTGTCGATCGCGGTGCAGGCCGCCGGCTGGGCGATCGTGGCCGCGGTGCCCACCGCGATCGGGCTGCACAGCGGGGTGGTGCTGATGTCGCTCGGAGTGTCCCTGCTGTATCCGGCGCTGTTCACGTTCGCATTGCGGCGGGCTCCGGTGGCTCAGCGGGGCGACGCGGTCGCGACGATCACGATGTCGTTCGACGTGGCGTACGGACTCGGCCCGGTGCTGCTGGGCGCCGTCGCGGCGAGCACGTCCTCGCACCGCAGCGCGTTCGTGGCCGCGACCGTTCTCAACGTGCTGGCCTTCGCGGTGGTGCTCAGCCGGGCACGTTCCTGGCGCCGATCGGCTGTGGCGCCGCAGCGCGAATCCACCACCGCGGGGTGACGAGCCGGCCGGGCCGGCCCTGAGACGTGACCTCAGAGCCGGCCCGGCCGTGGTCGCTCAGACGGTGCTCTCAGCGCCGAGCACGAGGGTGGCCGCGGCTTCGAACATGCCACCGTTGCCGAGCACCACGGAGATACGAGGATCGGTGACCTGGGCGGCGGCCTCGCCGCGCAGCTGACGTACGGCTTCCAGGACGGCGAACATGCCGTACATGCCGGTGTGGGTGTAGGACAGGCCGCCACCGTTGGTGTTCAGCGGCAGGCTGCCGCCGGGGGAGGTGTGCCCCTCGGCGATGAATGCCCCGGCCTCGCCGCGTTTGACGAAGCCCATGTCCTCCAACCCGTAGAGCGGAAGATGGGCGAAGGCGTCGTAGATCATCAAATGATCGACGTCGCCGACACCGATGCCGGCCTGGGCGAACGCCGCCTGGCTGGAGAGCCGGAACCCCCGCGAGCTGGTCAGATCCTGCATCTGGGACACCATCGGCGAGTCCATGGCCTCACCGGCGCCGAGCACATGAACGCGAGGGTGGCGCTTCGGCAGGTCACGGGCGCGCTCGGCCGAGGTGATGACGAGCGCGCCACCGCCGTCGGTGACCAGACAGCATTCCAGGCGGTGGAAGGGGTAGGCGATGACCGGAGACGCGAAGACGTCCTCCACGGTGATCTCCTGCTGATACAACGCCCGGGGGTTCCTCGCCGCCCACCGGCGCTGGGCGACCGCGACCATCGCCATCTGCTCCCGTGTCGTGCCCGTGTCCTGCAGGTAGCGCAGCGCCGGCAGGGTGAACAGCGAGGGTGATCCGGTGATGCCGTACGGCGCTTCGAACTGTCCCAGCAGGGAGGACGGGTCCCGATGGTAGGGCGGTTCGCCGATCTGGGACCGCCCGGACTCGCCGTGCGTGATCAGCACGGTGGTGCACAGCCCGGCGGCGATGGCCGCGGCGGCATGGCGGACGTGGAACAGGAAGGAGGTCCCGCCGACGCTCGTCGTGTCGATCCAGGAGGGGGTGATGCCCAGCGCGTCCGCGACGGTCAGAGCACCCGGTGCCGCCACGGTGGCGATGCCGTCGATGTCGGCGACGCCGAGGCCCGCGTCGGAGAGCGCGTTGCGTGCCGCTTCGACGTGCAGCATGAGGGTGGAGTGCGTGGGGAGTCTGCCGATCCGGTCGGTCTCCGCGGCGCCGACGATCACTGCTGTGCTGGTCATGCCGTCACCTCGTGGGCCGGCGTGAACACCGGAACGGCCACGTCGCCGCGCTGCTCGAAGCGGACCTGCAGGGGCATGTCCAGCCGCAGGGCGTCGGGGTGCGGCTGGACTCCCACGATGTTGGTGGTCAGACGCGGTCCTTCGGCCAGGGTCACGATCGCGATGACGTACGGAGCGGTGAAGCCCCGCGCGGCGCGGTGATTGATGATGTACGAGGTGAGGGTGGCCTGCCCGGATGCGGTGAACCACGCGACGTCGTCCGACCCGCACCCCGGGCAGGAGATCCGCGGATAGAAGAAGGCGTTGCGGCAGGTGTGGCAGCGCTGGATCCGTAACTGCCCGGCCTTCGCTCCTTCCCAGTACGGCATCGTCTCGGGAGTGGGTACCGGTGTCGCCTTTTCGGACATGAAGCCTCTCAGGAATCTCGTGCTGGCGGGTCGCAGGGGGCCGGAACGGCCAAAGGGGGGAGCGGCGGCCTGGCAGCGCGCCGCATTCTAGAATGAATTCTAGAATGAACTTGTAGCATAGGGGAGGACGGTCTGCCAGCGGTGACCCGGCGAAGCCGGGCGTAGGCTGTCTGCTCAGCGACCTGACCGGGCCGGACGGATGGAGATGGCGGCATGACCGCGGAGGACCGCACCGCCGTTGATCCGCCTGTGCGGACACCCCGCCGCTGGTCACGCACGGCGCAGACACGCGCCGCCATTCTCGCTGCGGCGCGCACCGTCTTCCTTCAGCAGGGATACGCCGACGCCAACGTCAGTGACGTGGTGGAGCTCGCCGGCAGCAGCAGCGGCAGCATCTATCACCACTTCGGCGGCAAACCCGAGCTCTACGTGGCGCTGTGGGAAGAGCACGAGCAGCGCTTGTACGACGCTGCCCGCAGTGCTGTGCAGATCGCGCGGAGCCGCGACGAGTCCGATCCGGTCCGGCTCTTCCTCGCCGGTGCGCGTGCCTATCTCGAGCAGTCCTGGCTCGATCACGGCATGTCCCGGTTGTTCTTCGCCGATGACAGCCCGCCGGGTTTCGAGCGGCTGCGCCGCACCCGCGCCCAGGCCTGGATCAGGGACAACACCCAGCTGCTCGGCGCTTCGGGGGAACCGGCCGGCCGCGTACTGGTGTCCGTGCTGTCCTCGATCGTCGCGGACGGCGCCTGGGAACTCTCCGGTGTCGACTCGCGCACCGAGGCGGAAGCGATCATCGAGGCCACGCTCGGATTCATCGGCAAGGTCGCCGGCTGACCGGCTGACCGGCTTTCGCCGCTGAGCCCCGTCGCGGCGCGAGGACGCGCCGCTTGCCTCCGCGTGCTGCCTCAGATTCCTACCTGTGGTGCGGGTCACACCGCTGAGGCATTCCAATTCTAGAGGAAATTCTAGAACCTTCTCGGGTATCGGCTGTTACCGTCGGCATCCGCAACGACCCTTGCGGACCGCGCACGCCGGCTGAGGCCACGCCGAGCCGATGACCAGTCCCGGGAGCGGACTGCGCCGGCACCTCTTGTGCCCCCGCTCGCGGTGGGCTCGCGATCGAAGGAGCTCGCATGACCGATCTGACCGGCAAAGTCGCTGTCGTGACCGGCGCGGCCCGGGGCATCGGGGCGGCCACCGCCCGCCGCCTCGCGGCCGACGGCGCCGCCGTCGCCGTCGCCGACCTCATCGAGGCCGATCTGAAGGACACCGTCGACGCCATCACCTCCGCGGGAGGCACTGCCGTACCCGTGACCTGCGACGTCGCCGACGAGGCAGCCGTCGCCGCCGCTGCGCGGCAGGTCGTCACCGACCTGGGTTCCATCGACGTCCTGGTCAACAACGCGGGCGTGCTGCGCGACAACCTGCTCTTCAAGATGTCGGTCGAGGACTGGGACACCGTCATGGGGGTGCACCTGCGGGGCAGCTTCCTCTGGGCACGAGCGGCGCAGAAGACCATGGTCGACAACCGCTGGGGAAAGATCATCAACCTTTCCAGCACCTCGGCGCTCGGCAACCGGGGCCAGGCCAACTACTCGGCGGCCAAGGCTGGGCTGCAAGGCTTCACCAGAACCCTGGCGATCGAACTCGGCCCGTTCAACATCAACGTCAACGCCGTCGCGCCCGGATTCATCGTCACCGACATGACCAGGGCCACCGCGCAGCGCATGGGCATCGACTTCGACGACATGGTGACGCGCTCCGAACAGCACATCCCGTTGCGCCGCAGTGGCCGGCCGGAGGACATCGCCGGTGTCGTGTCCGCGCTGTGCGGCGAGGACACCTCCTACGTCACCGGACAGGTCATCTACGTCTCCGGCGGCCCCGGCGCCTGATCAGAACGACCGCGCACGCCCCCTGCCAGTACCCGACGAAAGGCCCACCATGATCGACTTCTCGCTCTCCGACGAGGAAATCGCCGTCCGAGACACCGTCCGCACCTTCATCACCCGCGAGGTCATGCCGCTGGAGGAGCAGGTCCTGCGCAACGAGCGCGCCGGGCGTCCCGCGCTGGATCCCGACCAGCGCGCCGACCTGCAGGCCAAGGCCAAGGCGAACGGGCTGTGGGGGATCGACACCCCGGAGGAGTACGGCGGCGCGGCCCTCGGGCCGATCATGTCGGTCATCACCGAGATGGAGGCGGGGCGCACCTTCGTGCCGTTCCGGTTCGGCGGCAGCGCCGACAACATCCTGTACGCGGGCAACGAGGCCCAGAAACAGGAGTACCTGATCCCGACCATCAACGGCGATCGGCGCAGCTGCTTCGCCATCACCGAGCCCGGCGCCGGCTCCGACGCCCGCAACATCCGGACCCGGGCCGTACGCGACGGCGACGACTGGATCATCAACGGCGAGAAGATCTTCATCACCGGCGGCAACGAGGCCGACTTCGTGATGGTCTTCGCGGTCACCGACCCGGACAAGGGCGCCGACGGCGGCGTCACCTGCTTCCTCGTCGACCGCAGCATGGGCTGGACCTCCCAGCCGATCCCCACGATGGGCCAGTGGGATCCGGCGTCGCTGTCGTTCGACAACGTCCGCGTTCCCGCCCGCAATATCCTCGGTGAGGAGGGGCACGGCTTCAAACTCGCCATGCAGTGGATCGGCAACGGCCGCTTCCTCATCCCGGCCGGTGCCATCGGAGCCGCCGAGCGACTGCTGGAGATGGCGATCGAACATGCCAAGAACCGGGTCTCGATGGGCCATCCCATCGCCGACTACCAGGCCATCCAGTGGCAGATCGCCGACTCCCACCTGGAGATCGAGGCGGTCAAGCTGCTCACTCTGCGCGCCGCCTGGGAACTGCAGCACGGCAAGGACAACCGGCACACCTCGTCGCTGGCCAAGCTGTCGGGCTCGCTGATGGCCAACCGGGTCGTCGACCGGGTTCTGCAGATCCACGGCGGCATGGGTTACACCAAGGAGCTGCCGATCGAACGCTGGTACCGCGAGTTGCGCCTGCTGCGCATCTTCGAGGGCACCGACGAGATCCAGCGCCGTACCATCGCCCGCAACCTGCTCAAGGGACACGTCAAGATCGGGGAGATCGGGTGATCGAGCACCAGGTCGCCGGCCTCTTCAACCCGCGGGCCATCGCGCTGATCGGCGCCACCGACAAGTCACTGTGGTCGGCCAGCACCTACGCGAACCTGATGAGCTACGGGTTCACCGGTCCCGTCCACCTCGTCAATCCCAAGGGTGGCACCGTTCACGGGACGCAGGCGTACCCGACCATCGGGGACCTGCCCGACGGTGTCGACCTCGCCTTCGTCATGGTCCCCACCCATGCCGTGCTCGGGGTGCTGGAACAGGCGGCCGACAAGGGCATCACGTCCGCCATCGTGCTGACCGCGGGATTCGCCGAGGTCGGCGCCGAGGGGGCCCGGCTGGAAGCCGAGATCGTCGCCCTGGCCCGCCGCCGCAGGATGGTGATCCTCGGCCCGAACGGCAACGGCTTCATCAACGCGGCTCGCAGCATCACGCCGTACGGCATCGGCATCGTTCCTCCGCTGCTGCGCGGCCCGGTCGGCATCGTGCTGCAGAGCGGCGCCCTCGCCTCCTACGTCCTCGGATTCGCCAGGGCGCGCAACATCGGCATCAGCCTGATGGTGTCGATGGGCAACGAAGCCATGATCGGCCTCACCGACGCCGTCCGGTACCTGGTGCGTGATCCCGACACCAAGGTGCTGGCCCTGTTCATCGAATCCATCCGCGATCCCGCCGAGTTCGTCGCGATCGCCCGGGAGGCACTCGCGGCCGGCAAACCGATCGTCGCGCTCAAGGTCGGCCGCAGCCAGAAGAGCGAGAGCATCGCCAAGGCCCACACCGGGTCGCTGGTGGGCGACGACAACGTCGTCGACGCGGTGTTCCGGCAATGCGGTGTCATCCGCGTGGACGCCCTCGAAGACCTGGTCATGACGGCGGGCCTGCTCGCCCGGACCGGGCCGCTGCCCGGCAAGCGGATCGCTTTCGTGACCGCCTCCGGCGGCACCTGTGAGATCGCCGCCGACCGGGCCGACGACGAGCGGCTGGAGATCCCGGACTTCGCTCCGGCCACCGTCGAGCGGCTCACGCGGATCCTGCCGTCCTTCGCGACGGTGCAGAACCCCCTCGACGTGACCGGGTACGTCCTGGTCAACACCAACCTGCTGAGCGAGGCGCTGACGATCGTGGACGCCGACCCGGGCGTCGACATCATCGTCCTGGCCACCGACCTTCCCCGGGAACAGCCGGCCGACGAGGCCACGGCCACCAGTGACATCGACCTGGCCCGCGGCACCGCCGAGGCGATCGCGGCGTGCACCAAGCCGGTGGTCGTCATGGGAACCACACTCACCGACATCACCGCCTGGGGCCGCCACGTCGCCGAGGCCGTCGACTTTCCCGGAGTCCTCGGCGGCATCCACCACACCGCCACCGTCCTCGGCCGAGCCGTCGCCTGGTCGGACCACTGGCGCAAGGCACGCAACGTCCCGGCCGGGCCGGCTGAGCTCCCGCCGCCACTGGAGGTCGACGCCGTACCCGGCAGCACCTGGACCGAGCACCGAGCCGCCACCTTCCTGGCCGCCCACGGTGTGCCGATGGTGGACCAGCAACTGGCCTCCTCCGCGGAGGAGGCCGTCGCGGCGGCAGAACGCATCGGCTATCCCGTGGTGGTCAAACTGGCGGCCGATGTCGCCCACAAGAGCGACATCGGGGGAGTGGCGCTGGGACTGGCCGGCCCGGACGCCGTCGCGCAGGCGTTCGCCGCCGTCACGCACGCCGGTGAACGCGCCGGCGCCACCGTGCACGGCGCCGTGGTGCAGCCGATGCGCGACAGCGGTGTCGAGCTGCTCGTCGGTGTCATCCGCGATCCGGCCTGGGGACTCGTGCTCGCTGTGGGGCTGGGCGGGCTGTGGGTCGAGGTTCTGCAGGACACCGCGCTACGCCTGCTGCCGGTCGATCACCAGGAAGTCCTCGCCGCGCTGCGGGAACTACGCGGAGCGAAACTGTTCGACGGCGCCCGGGGCACCGAGAAGGTCGACCTCGACGCCGTCGCCGCGACTGTCGTCGCCATCGCCACCGTGGCGCATCGGCTCGGCGACCGCCTGGAATCGCTCGAGATCAACCCCCTTCTGGTTCACGGCGCACGGACCGAAGCCCTCGACGCGCTCATCAATTGGAGGTGAGCCATGCCGATGAACCTTGACGCGGTCGGCGCGTCGACCGGACCGACACGTATCGCATGGACCGAGACCGACGCCCTGCTCTACGCCCTCGGCGTGGGCGCGGGCCAGGAGGACGCGCTCGGCGAACTGGCCTACACGACGGAGAACACCGCGGGCGTACGGCAGCGGGTGCTGCCCACCTTCGGTGCGGTTCTCGCCCAGTTCCGTGCGCCCGCCGACGGCTCGCCCCGGCCCGAGCTGGACATCGGCACCTACGACCCGGCACAGCTGGTGCACGCCGAGGAGGCCGTCACCCTCGCCCGCCCGATCCCCGCGGCCGGGACCATGGACGTCACCACCACCCTCGCCGGCATCTACGACAAGGGATCCGGCGCGCTGGTGGTGTCCGACACCGTCGGACGGCTACCCGGCGACCCGCCGGACTCCCCGACCCTGCTCGTGCGCTCCTCCCTGTTCATCCGCGGAGAGGGAGGCTTCGGGATCCCCGGCCCGAAACAGCCGTGGGGTACGCCCGACCGGCGTCCCGACATGGCACTCGAAGTGGGCACCCGAGCGGATCAGGCGCTGCTCTACCGGCTCAGCGGCGACCGCAACCCCCTGCACACCGATCCCAAGTTCGCCGCCCGCGCCGGGTTCACCCGTCCCATCCTGCACGGCATGTGCACGTTCGGTGTGGTCGGCCGGAGGCTTCTCAGCGCGCTCGGCGACGACGATCCGGAACTGTTCGTGTCCATCTCCGGCCGCTTCAGCCAGCCGGTCTACCCCGGCGACAAGCTGAGCATCGTGGTCTGGTCCGACGGACCCGAGGCCCGCTTCCGTGTCCTGGGGCCCGAAGGCTGGGTGGTCCTCGACCGGGGAACCTTCGTCACGCGCCCCCGCTGATGCGGCGCACGAGGCACGGCGCTGGGCTCTCGCCGCAGAGGCTCAGCGCCGCGCTCCTCCCGTCCCACCACGAACAACGCATCCTCAGGCTGATTCCGGCAGCCGGCGCAGACGCGTCGAGACGACTCGGTCCCGCCCGGCTGCCTTGGCCTCGTAAAGGAATTGGTCCGCGAGCAGGGTGAGCCGGCCCGGATCGTCGACGTCCGTGGGCAGGCAGGCGACGCCGGCCGATACCGTCACGTCGACCTCGACGTCCGGGCCGGCAGAGCAGGGCCGGTCCCGGACGGCGGCGTGCATCCGATCCGCGACGGCCAGCGCCTGGTCGTGCGTCGTGGAGGACAGCAGGATCGCGAACTCCTCGCCGCCGTAACGGGCCGCGAGGTCCCCGCGCCGGACCGCGCCGGCCAGTCGGAGCGCCACCTCTCGCAGCACCCGGTCGCCGCCGTCGTGGCCGTAGGTGTCGTTGATCCGCTTGAAATGGTCGATGTCCAGCAGAACGACGGCCGTGCCGCGGTCCGGATCCGGCAGGTTGTGCAACTTCTCCTGGAAGTAGCGGCGGGTACGCAGGCCGGTGAGCTCGTCGGTCACCGCCATCTGGCGCTGAACCCTGACCAGCGCCGCCAACCGGCCGATCACCAGGAGCAGGATCAGCGCGCAGCAGGCGCAGATGAGCGGGATGTGCAGCGGGGCGTCCCGCAGGTATTGCACGAACAGTGTGGCCGGGGCCAGCAGCGACGCCAGTGCCAGGCCGGCGAGCTGCCCCCATCCCGCGTCCGGGGAACCGGCGGGCTTCGGCGCGTCGAGGTCGCGCATCGACGGATGCAGCCCGAGCAAGCCGACCAGCAGGGCGGCGGCGAGCCACATCACGGTCGAGACATTCCACATCCGGGCGATCCACGGGTCCTGTGGCAGCAGATCGTGAAGGGCGGTCAGGACGTCCGGCAGGATGGACAGCAGCAGGTAACAGGCGAGCACCCGGGCGGCCACCGAAGGACGGCCGCCACCGAGGAACAACCTCGTGGCGAGAGCCACCAGCAGCACGTCGCCCAGCGGGTACGCGATGGAGAGCAGCCGCATCGCCGGATGCCGGTCCGAGACGTCCAGTATCGGACCGATCAGGAAGACCCATGACAGAAGACCGGCGGCGATGGTGACGATGGCGGCGTCGATCACGCCGGGTAGATCCCAGTCCGGCGTCCGCCGCCGGACGACGAGCACCAGCGCGAGCACATTGAGCAGGTAATACAGCAGATAGAGAGGTTGTGTCACCGGCCAGGCGCCCGCCGGTAGCAGCGTCACGATCAGGTTCACGGCAACGCCGCCGGCCAGCAGCCGCGGCCACCATGCCGAGCTGTCGTTCACCCGGATCCCGAGAAGCATGCCGACGAGGCCGGCGGTCACCCCGGTGGCGAACACCGGGGTGGCCACCATCGTGGGGCCGTCGTTGAGGACCACGAGCGTGTAGAGGCCGAGAAGACAGGCGCCGGCGGCGGCATACCAGGCCCACAGGGGCACGCTCATCCACGGCGCCGACCGGTTCGCCGTGGCGGCCATGGTTCCCCCTCTGCGCGTCCTTCTCCAGAGATCTCGTCGGCAGCGCACACGGGCAACCGAGTCGTCCACCGGTGCATATCGGTTGCAGTACGCGCCAAAGCCGCCGCCAACCGGACAACCGGTCATCTTCGTGACCGGCGTCAACGGTCGATGCCGTGGCACGGCGGCACAATCGGGACGGCACGCCGGCGCAGCAGACTCGACAGGTGAGGCATTCAGCTTCGCCGTTCCGCGGAGCCGCGCGGGAATTGGGAGACCACCACGATGCAGATGGCCCCGGCCGACCTCCGATCCCAGCCGAAGTCCTGGGAGTTACGACAGATCTACGGGTGTTTCCCCACGGGCGTGGCCGCGGTCTGCGCCGCCGGCGCGCGAGGCCGGCCGATCGGAACGGCCGTCACCGGCTTCACGCCGGTCTCCCTGGACCCGCCACTGGTCGGAATCAACGTGCTGATGACGTCGACCACGTGGCCGCGGCTGAAGGCCGCACCGAGGATCGGCATCAGCGTCCTGTCACAGGACCATGATCGCGCCGCTGTCCTCCTCGCGGCCGGCGCCTCCGACTGGGTCACCGAAACGCCGCACGTCATCACCGCGGGCGGAGCCGTGCTCATCGACGGGGCGACTGCCTGGCTGGAATGCGCCGTCGACGCCCAGCACCGCGCCGGCGACCACATGATCGTGCTGCTGCGGGTGCTGTCCTGCGCCGGTGACCCGTCCCACCACCCCCTGGTCGTGCACGGCAACCGCTTCCATCGGCTGCGGGAGCTGTGATGCTCACGCTCCGGCCGCGGACCATCGGCGTCCCTTGGCACGCCGGTAAGCCGAGGGCGTCACACCGAGCATCCGTTTGAAGTCCGAGATGAACTGGCTGGCATCGGCATACCCCCAGCGCATCGCGATGGTCTGCACCATGTCGTCGGTGGCGACGACGTCGTGCAGCGCACGTTCCAGACGCCGGCGGCGCACCATCGAGCCGAAGGTCTCCCCGGTCCCGGTGTACAGCCGGTGCAGGGAACGTACCGATATGCCGTGGGCGTCGGCGGCCTCGGCAGGTGACGGCGACCCCAGACTCAACCGGTCATCGACCCACTGGCCGATCGACAGCCGCATGCCGTCATTGACCGCGAGACTCGACCGGGGGCGCCGGGTCTCCAGGACACTGATCAGCAGCTCGACGACCGCGTTACGCGAGGCAGCAGCGGCTGCCGCGTTGAGCCGGTCCGCTTCGGCGGAGATGCCGAGCAACAGGCTCTTGAGGATCTGCAGGGAGGGGTGCGTGGGATTCTCGCTGATCTCGCCCATCAGGGCGGCGGTGTCCGCGCCCCGCAACGGCAGCGCCCGCTTGGGAATCAGCGCCGTGATCTGAGCCATCGGCGTGAGCACCTCGGCCTGGGACACCAGCGCGCCGTCCCACACGTCCATCTGCTGGCAGATCAGGTGTTCACTGAAATCACCGAAGGTGACACGTTCGGTGAACTCGCGGGTGTTGACCGAGACCCCGATGTAGTGGGCCGCCGGACTGTCGCGTCCCCACCGCGTACCGAACGGCCCGGCCTCCAGGTTGATCACCGAGACATCGGCCAGCGGGTAGCGGTGCAGCCGGCCGGTGAAGGTTCCGCTCTCGAGCGGAAACCACACCGCGTCGGCCAGCAGGCTCGCGATGAGGGCGTTGCCCCAGGACTGCACGGACGCCGAGCTGATCGGTCCGTCGGCGTGCACCTTGCCGATCGTTTCCATGGCTACCTCCCAAACGCCCTGAATCCGAGCAGAACATGAAGAATGCGGGAGTGCGGGTTCATAATTTGCTGCGCATATTACGGGGAAAGACGGCTCATCGTTAGTGGCAGGTAAATCGAGAATTGGCCGCCACCGCCTGGCATGCAAAGCCGATCAGATGGCGCGGTCGCTCAATTGGGCTCGTGACTGTTACGGGAGATTGAACCCACCGGCGTCCGCGGCCATCGAACGTCAAGGATCCGGTAACGAAGTCTTCAGTTCTCACGTCCGGAATGCGGTGCCGATCCCGCCGCGGACGGCCGACCCGGCCCACCCTGTTCTTGCGGTCGATGGTGCCCGCCGGGCCCACGGCGAACGCCTCTATGTCTTCGACAACCCCGAACCGTTCATGACGGGCCAGCCCGCTGTGGGGAGCGCGATGAGCAGTTTCGATACACCTCCGACTGACCTCCCGGATCCATCCGGTCGCGGCGTCGTCGCGGCCGACGGCGCCACGGTCGCGCCGGCTGCCGCCGATCTGCCGCGCGTGAGCAAGAAGTTCATCATCGCCTACTCCCTGGCGTCGCTCGCCACGGCGACCGCGGTCAACACACCCATCTTCATCACGCTGGCGCTGCGCATCGCGGAGATCGCCCCCGATGACAAGACCATCGATTATTCGATGCTGTCGAGCGCGGGCATGCTGGTAGCCACGCTCTGCATCCCCGTGGTGGGCACCCTCAGCGACATGACCCTGAGCCGTTTCGGCATGCGCCGTCCGTGGTTTCTGTTCGGCCTGCTCGGGACGTCCATCGGCTCGGTGCTGGTCGGTATGGCCGGCAGCATTCCGACATTGGCGGTCGGCTACCTCGTGATGTGCGCGGCCGGTACGGCCATCACCATCCCGCTGCTGGCGGTGATCGCCGACCGGGTCCCCGAACACCAGCAGGGTGTGCTGAGCGGGGTGGTCGGCGGCGGCAACCTGATCTCCTCGATGCTGGGCAGCATCGTCGTCGCGCTGATTCCGAGCAGTTCCTTCTGGCAGGTCAACCTGCCGATGGTCGTCTGCGTCGTCGCGGTGCTGGCCTTCGCCCTCTTCCGGGACAAGACCTTCGCCGAGCAGCGGCCCAACGGCCCGCACATCGGCATGCGGTGGAGTGACGTGCTCGACAACATGTACTTCCGCCCGCGTGAGGCGCCCGACTTCGCCCGGGTGCTCGGAGCGATGTTCCTGGTGACGATCGGCGTGGCCCTGTCGTCCACGTACACCGTCTACTCGCTGCAGGACCACGTGAAGGTCGACTCGTCCGACCTCAACAACAGCGTTGCCTTCGTGACCATCTTCGCGACCCTGCCCGCCCTCGTGCTCTCCCCGCTCGCCGGGTCGCTCGCCGAGAAGTACGGCCGATGGCGGCCATACTTCGCAGCGGGCGCCCTGATCGCCGCACTCGGCGTGCTGATCTCCTTCGGCGGCCGGACGCTGCCGTGGTACTACACGGGCGCGTTGATCAACGGCGTCGGCACCGCCCTCTACAGCGGCGTCTACGTCGGCTACGCGATCACCACGATGGGCGACACCGAGCACAAGGCCAGAAACCTCGGCCTGACGAACATCGCGTTGTCGCTGCCGCTGGCGATCGCGCCGTTGCTCGGCCCGATCTTCCTGAACATCGGCCCCGGTGCGGGCGACAACTACGTCAGCCTGTCGCTGGCCGCCTGCGTGTTCATGGCGGCGAGCGTCCCGGTGCTCTTCCGGATCCGCAGCGTGCGCTAGACCGCTGCGGCGAGACCGCGGCAGGTCAGGGGACCGCTCGGCGGTCACCTGACCTGTTCGCGTGAGCGTCCGCATCAGCGCCCCCGGACGACCGGTTTCACCGGGTGTGCGGGCGCGCCCGCACGGCGGATCTCCGGCAGCAGCGCCGCGACGGAACGGCCGCGGGCCGCCGAGAACCAGACCCCGGCGCCGTAGGCGAGATCGTCGAGGCGGCGGGCGACGCCGTACCGGACCGGGTCCAGATCGATACCACCGCGCGCGTACTCGGTGCCGTACTCCAGAACGACGTCGGCGACGGCGGCGACCGCGGCCGCCCGCCTGACCCGCCGGGAGACGAGACAGCCGGCGACGGTGACCGGCCACCAATGCCGGGTGATCAGCGCGCCCGCCTGCTGCAAGGCATTGACCACGCCGCCCCCGGCCAGGCGTGCTCCCAGTGCGGCCGCATTCTCGACGTCCAGCTTCCGGGAGATCCGCACCGCGGTGCCGGTGAAGATCAGTGCTGCCACGGGCAGCGACCAGCGCCGCTGCGCCAGCAGCGCCACTGTGAGAGCGGCGCTCCAGGGCGGCAGGATCGCGGGCGCCACCGACTGCGGATGACGCTCGGCCAGCGGATGGGCGCCGGTCCCGTATTCCGCTTTGCGGACGAGCCAGTCACCGAACCGGCTGCGATGCTCATGCGCGGCCGCGACCGCCGGTTCGAACCGGACCCGCCAGCCGCGGGCGACAGCGCGCCAGCCGAAGTCCACGTCCTCGCCGACGCGCATCCGTTCGTCGAAGCCGTCACCGATGGCGCTCACCCGGGCGACCAGGCAGGCGGTGGAGACCCACGAGACGTACGAGCCCGGCCGCACCGACGCCGGCCGGGCGCCCAGATCGAGCGAGGACCGGGACTGTTCGAAACGACCGATCCATGTCTGTGACTGCGCGGTGCGCAGACCCGTGATCCGGGGAACCGCGACGGCGGTGCGGGGGTCGGAGAAGTGCCGGAGCAGCGTCGGCACCGTGTCCTCGTGCAGGACGATGTCGGAGTCGACGAAAGCGACGAACGGCGTCCGTACCAGCCGCAGACCGGCGTTGCGGGCACCGGCCGGCCCCACGTTGCGGGGGAGGCAGACGATGCGTGCGCCGTGCTGGGCCACGACCTTCTCGATGCTCGCCGGATCCTCCGAGGCGTCGTCCACGACGATGACCTCGCTGCCGGCCGGGATGCTGCCCAGTAAGCGGTTCAGCTGATCGGGCCGGTCACGCACCGGGATGACATAGGTGCAGCGGGCGTCGGAGGGCGGGCTGAGATCAGCGACGAGTGGGTGAGCGAGGGCCAGGTCCAGCAGCCGCTCGGCGAGCGCGGCGCTGGCCGCGTCGTGAACCCGCAGGATGCACCCGCGCAACATCTGCCGCGCTCGCGGCTTGAGTCGCAGCAGGTGGGTGGTCGGCGCGCCACCGAGCAGCGCACGGCCGTTGTCGACGCGCCGGGTCTGCCGGTCGAGCACCACGGCGAATCCCGGCGGCAGCGCGGCCGAACTCGGAGCGCTCATGACCGTTGTGCCTCTCTGTCCTTGCGGTTCGCCGGATAGGTCAGGCGCCCGCGATGGTCCGGACTGAAGACGCGAATCCGCCGGAGCGTCGTGTTGACCACGGCCTCTATCAGGATCATTCCCTCGTAGGCGTTCGCTCCCGCAGGATCGCCCAGCACGCCGTTGGGGGAGACGGCTCGAACGCCGTCCTCCATCAGCAGCGGCATCAGTTGCTCGATCGGCCGGGTGTCACCGGCGGCCGCCAGTGACATCCGGACGTGCGCGGGCGCCAGGTAGAGCATCGCCGAGGTCTCGGATCTGCCGGCATGGGCGTCGCCGCCGGGGAACGCGCAGCCGGTCCACGCGACGTCATGGCCCTCCGCGCGCATCTGAGCGACAGCGTCGTCGAGAGCCCGGGCGTTGCCGCCGTGACCGTTGATCAGGACGATGCGCCGGGCCCACAGGGCCAGCGAGCGCACGGTCTCGATGATGACCGTGCGCAACGCTTCGTACCCGATGGACATGGTGCCGGGGAAGCCGGCGTGTTCGCCGCTGTTGCCGTAGGCGATCGGCGGCGCCACCACGGTCCGCTCCGGCAGCTGCCTGGCAACCATGTCGCTGACCGCCGTGGCGATGGCGGTGTCGGTGGTCAGCGGCAGGTGCGGGCCGTGCTGCTCGGTGGAGCCGACCGGCACCAGAACGAATCCCGCGGAGGTGGGAACGTCCGGCCAAGTGGCACGGTCCAGTGAGATGATCATCGGTCGGCGGGTGAGTGGCGGGGTTCGGCCGCTCCCAGCGTGCGGGTGAAGCCGTCCGGGATGGACAGATCATCCGGGCTGAGGCCGGCGACCTCGGAGTGGCCCAGACCGAGGACGGCCGAGTCGAGGCCGCTACGGAGGACGTCCAGGACGTTCTCGACGCCCGCCTGCCCGTTGGCGGCCAGACCCCACAGGTAGGCCCGTCCGATCAGCACGGCATGGGCGCCGAGCGCCAGAGCCTTGGCGACGTCGCCACCGCGCCGGACACCGCCGTCGAGCAGCACCTCGATCTGATCGCCGACGGCGTCGGCGATGGACGGCAGGATGCGGATGGTGGCGGGTGTGGTGTCGAGGTTGTTGCCGCCGTGGTTGGAGACCGAGATCGCTGAGACACCGGCGTCCACCGCGCGGCGGGCGTCGTCGACCCGGCTGACGCCCTTGAGCAGGAACGGCCCTCCCCACTCCTTGGCGAGCCAGCTGACGTCCTCCCAGGTCGGTGGCGTGGTCTGCATCCACTCGCCGTAAGCGCCGAAGAAGGTGGGCGCCTGTCCGCCCGGTGGCTGCAGGTTCGGCGTGGTCAGGTCCGGCAGCCGGCCGGTCTTGGCGAACCGCCACAGCCAGCCCGGGCGTGGCAGCACGTCCGGGGCGAGCTTGACCATCGTCTTCAGGTCGATCTTGTCGGGGATGGTGGGGCTTCCCCAGTCCCGGCCGTGGGAGAAGGACCAGTCGAGGGTGAGGATCAGCGCCTTGCACCCGGCCTGACGTGCGCGTTCCATGCGCTGGACCATGGTGTCGCGGCTGCCGCTCCAGTAGAGCTGGAAGGCGGTGTTGGGGTTGGCGGCCACGACGTCCTCGACCGGCTTGGACGCGAACGAGCTCAGCCCCATGATCACGCCGCGGTTCGCGGCGGCACGGGCGACGGCGACCTCGCCGTCGGGGTGGACCGCCTGAACGCCGGTCGGGGAGATGACGACCGGCATCGCCGACGGCATGCCGAGCACGGTGGTGCCCAGGTCACGGACGCGGTGATGGCCCACCACCCGCGGTGCGAAGCCGAGCTCGGCGAAGGCGCTGGTGTTGTCGTCGATGGTGCGCCCACGCTCGGAACCGGCGATCAGCGCGCCGTAGACCACGTACGGCAGGCGCTTCTTGGCGCGGCGCTGTGCCTCGGTGACCGTCTCGAACCAGGGGTTTCTGAACATGAAGGGGGCCTTTCGTGTTTCGAGGTCCGAGCGCCTTCTACAGAGCGCGTGTCTCGGCCAGCGGCGACTCTGCGCACGGGCTGGCGGGGGGCCGGGTCAGCTCGGCGCGGCGGCTGATGCTCACCGGCACCGCTCGTGCGGAGCGGCTCGCCGGTGCGGTGCGGTGCGAGTGATCGCCGGACGGCTTGGGCACCTCGCCGCGGGCGGCGAGCAACGGCTCGCCGTAGCCTTGGACGCACTCCGGGTCGGGACCGTCCAGCGGGAGGCCGGTGAAGAACTTGGCGGCCATGCAGCCGCCCTTGCAGGTGTCGAAGAAGGCGCACGAGCTGCACGCGCCGCCCTGCTGGGGTTCCCTCAGCCGGCGGAACAGCTCGGATTCGCGCCACACGTGCGCGAACCCGCCGCGATCGCGGACATTGCCGGCCAGGAATTCGTCGTGGATGGCGAACGGGCAGGCGTAGACGTCACCGATCGGGTCGATCAAGCAGACGACCCGGCCGGCTCCGCACAGGTTGAGGCCGGGAAGCGCCGCGCCGAAGGCCGACAGGTGGAAGAACGAGTCCCCGGTCAACACGTTGTCGCCGTGCGCCACCAGCCAGTCGTAGAGTTCCCGCTGCTGTGCCGGCAGGGGATGCAGGTCGTCCCAGACGTCGGCGCCCCGCCCGGAGGGGCGCAGCCGGGTCAGGCGCAGCTGGGCGCCGTACCGGTCGGCGATCTGTTTGAAGGCGTCGAGCTGCGGGATGTTGTGACGGGTGCAGACGACCGAGAGCTTGAAGTTCTTCATCCCGGCGTCGGCGAGGTGGCTCATGGCACGGATGGCGGTGTCGTAGGAGCCGTTGCCGCGCACCGCGTCGTTGACGTCGGCGGTGGCGCCGTCGAGGGAGATCTGCACGTCGACGTAGTCGTTGCCGGCCAGCCGGCGGGCGATCTCCGGTGTGATGCGCACGCCGTTGGTGGAGAACTTGACGCCCACCTGGTGTGCGGTGGCGTAGTCGAGCAGCTCCCAGAAGTCCGGCCGGACGGTGGGCTCGCCACCGCCGATGTTGACGTAGAAGATCTGCATGGCCTGCATCTCGTCGATGACCGCCTTGGCCTCGGCGGTGCTGAGCTCCCGGGGGTCTCGGCGCCCGGAACTCGACAGGCAGTGCGAGCAGGACAGGTTGCAGGCGTAGGTGAGTTCCCACGTCAGGCAGATCGGTGCATCGAGCCCGTGTTCGAACAGGTCCACCAGCCGTTCGGCGGTCGCGGTCATGGGGTGAGGTTCCTTTCGGCGAGCATGGACGATCTGGCGAGCGCGGCGAGTGCTCGCGCGTAACGGGGCAGGTCGTCCTCGGTGACGCCGGCGGCGTGGCAGGCGGCGCGGGCGGTGTCGGATTTCTCGAGGTTCTGCACGATCGTCAGCAGCCGGCGTTCTTTCAAGAAGGACAGTTGCCTGGTGCTGAAGTGGTAGAGCAGGGCGCCGAACGGCTCGGGCCGCACCGAGACCTGCGGGTGCAGGTCCCAGGCGCGGTCGAGGTCCAGGACGGCCGCCGTCACGGGTCGCATGTCGACGGGCCTGGTCGGCGGCTCAGTAGACGCCGCACATGCCGTCGATGGAGACCTCTTCGATCAGCTCGTCGGTCTCGACGAGGGAGTCGACCGGGGTCGTCTCGACGCTGGTGTCGGGTGCCGGCTGCGGGGTCTGTGTGTCGTCCATGGGTCGCTCCTAGGTGAGGGAAACGGTGGCGCCGCTGTGACCGGCGTCATGCGAAGGAGGTTAATGGCATCAAGTGCCAAAATAAAAGGGCACCTGGTGCCAAAATTGCGACCTCATCGTCTGTCCGGCACCGCTCACCTGCCGTGGCGTCAATCGTCGACAGCGTGGCGCGCGTTCCCTATGCGCCCGGATCCGCTGCCACGACAGTGGAGTTGCTCCCGGCCGGCCGGCGCATCGCCGACGAGGACCCGGTGCGGGTCATCCGGTCGGGCAGTCCCCTGCTCCACGCCGCCCGGGCTGCCGCCGACGTTTCGGCTCGAGCCGGCCGGCGGATGAGTGATCACTGAGGGAACGCGAGGAGAACCATGGAGATCGGCCTTTTCTACGCCTACCAGTTGCCGGACACGACGCCCTCGGAAGGGTTCGAGTGGGATCTGCAGACCGCCCGGTGGGCTGACGGCTACGGCTTGACCGAGGCGTGGTTCTCCGAGCACTACACCGTCGGGTACGAGCGGTGGTGCTCGCCCGAGCTGCAGATCGCCGCGGTCGCCCGCGAGACGACCTCCCTGCGGCTGGGCACGGGCGCGAACCTGATCCCGTACCACCACCCGGTCGCCCTCGCGTACCGGCTGATGATGCTCGACCACATGACCAAGGGCCGGCTGATGGTCGGGTTCGGCGCCGGCGGCTTCTCGACCGACGCGCACCTGTTCGGCACGCAGATGCCGGCCCAGAACCACGAGATGCTGGAGGAGGGGCAGCAGCTCATCCGCCAGATCTGGGCCAACGAGGGCGAAGCGCTGAAGGTCGCCGGCAAGCACTTCTCGGTGGACATCCCCGCGCTGGAGCAGCCGCTGCATCTCGGTAGCCACTGGCGGCCGTATCAGCCGGGTGGCCCGCGGGTGGCGGTCGCCGGGTTCACCCCGGCGTCGTCGACCATCCGCGAGGGCGGTGCCCGCGGTGACATCCCGATGTCGATCGCCTTCACCAACGAGTACCTGGCCAGCCACTGGGCGGCGTACTGCGAGGGGGCGGCCCGCACCGGCGTGACGCCGAACCGGGAGGACTGGCGCATCGTGCGGGACGTGGTGGTGGCCGACACCGACGAGGCCGCGTGGGAGCTGGCGTACTCGGAGCCGTACCGGCGTGTCTACGAGGAGTGGGTGATCCCGCACAACATGCCCATGCTGCTGAAGATGATGCCGGGGGTGCGGCCGGAGGACATCACCTTCGAGGCCTTCAGCCAGGGCTGGATCGTGGGCTCGCCGGAGACCGTGACCGAGGCGCTGGTCGCCGAGCAGCAGCTGACCGGCGGGTTCGGCAAACTCCTGGTCCACAACATGGACTTCCACCGTGAGCCGGACGGCTACCGGCGACACCTCGAGCTGCTCGGCACCGTGGTCGCCCCGGCCGTCACCGAGCGCACTGCTGCCCTGTTCGCCGCCAAGTGACACCCGGCCGCTGACATTCCTCTGATGGAAAGGAACACCATGGGTCTTCTGGACGGCAAGGTTGTGCTCATCACGGGGGCGGCCCGCGGGCAGGGACGCGCCCACGCGGTCGAGTCCGCACGGCACGGAGCGGATGTCATCATCACCGACATCGCCGCCCCGGTTGACAGCATTCCCTACGACCTGGCGGTCAAGGAGGACCTCGAGGAAACCGCCCGGCTGGTGCAGGAGCAGGGCCGGCGCGCGATGACGAGCGTCGTCGACGTCCGCTCCCAGCAGGCCTTGGACGACGTCGTGGCGCGGGGCGTGGCCGAGTTCGGCAAGATCGACTGTTTGATCGCCAATGCCGGGATTCTGAGCATCGGCACTCTGTGGGAGATGGACGACAAGACCTGGCAGGACATGATCGACATCAACCTGACCGGCGTCTGGCGGTCCGCCAAGGCGGTTCTGCCGCACATGGTCGAACGCCGGAGCGGTTCGATCGTGATGATCGCTTCGAGTAACGCCGACGACCCGGATCCGGGCATCGGCCACTACACGGCGGCGAAGGCCGGAGTCGTCGGCCTGATGAAGAACTTCGCCGTGGAGGCCGCGCCCTTCAGCGTCCGGTGCAACGCCATCAAGCCCGGCTTCGTCGGCACCACGATGGTGGGATGGCAGGGCATGCTCGATCGTTACGCCGGTGGCGAGGGCGGCACCCTCGACCACATGTACGCGGCCGGGTACTACTACAACGCCCTGCCCACCCCGATGCTCGAGCCGGATGCGGTCGCCCGGGTCGCGGTGTTCCTCAACTCTGAGCTCGCTGAATTCGTCACCGGTCAGCACTTCTTCGTCGATGCCGGGCACTCGGTGCTGCCGCGTTCCAACATGGCCGCCGAGATCCCCACCGACTGACGGATCCGCCCGATACCCCTGAAGTGGCCCCCTGGGCAAGCGGCGCCGAGCGGTATCCGCTCGGCGCCGCTTCGCCATCCCCGCGGCGTGCCTGCGCCGTTGCCACCGATCGAAGCCTCACCGGCCCACCGGGACCTGGGCCGGCCCCTCACCGCAGCCCTCCCGAAGTGAAAGGCGTCCTGAGATGACGTTTCCCGGCGCCGGCCTCCGCGCCGCCGTGGTGTCACACGACAACCTGACCGTATCGACCGGGATCGGAGCCTGGGCATGACCGCGAACCGGTACGAGCGTTCGAGGGCCGAGCTGGAGCGCGCGTACCGCAGCATCGGTGGTGCGGTCGGCTCCGGGATGCGGCGCTCGATGAAGCCGCATCAGTTGTTCTTCGACACGGCTGAGGGCAGCCGCGTCGTCGACGTCGACGGCAACGAGTACGTGGACTACGTCCTCGGCTGGGGCCCGCTCCTGCTGGGACACCGCCACCCCCGGGTGGTGGCCGCGGTGACCGACCAGCTGCAGCGCGGCGACATGTTCGGCGCCGGCCACCGCCTCGAGTACGTGGCCGCGGAGAAGTTGCTGACCGCCCTCGGCTGGGCCGAGCGTCTGCTGTGGAGCAACACCGGCACCGAGGCGGTGCAGTCCGCACTGCGCCTGGCCCGCGCCGCGACCGGCCGCAATCTCGTGATCAAGATGGGCGGCGGCTACCACGGATGGCATGACACCGTCCTGGCCAGCATCTATGACTACTCGGAAGCGCCTAAGCCGACCCCGCACTCACTGGGCCAGGCGCCGTCGTCGCTGCTCGACCTGCGGGTGGCCGCGTACGGCGATCTGGACGCCGCCACCGCGCTGTTCGAGGCCGAGCGGGGCAATGTCGCGGCCGTGCTGGTCGACCCGGTGTCGTCGAACACCGGCACCGTGACCCCGCCGCCCGGATATCTCGAAGGTCTGCGGGAGCTGTGTGACACCCACGGCGCATTGCTGATCTTCGACGAGGTGGTCACCGGTCTGCGGACCGGGCTGGCCGGCGTGGCCGGTCGTCCGGGCGGCGTCGTGCCGGACCTGGCCACCTACGGCAAGGCCATCGGCAGCGGGTTCCCGGTGGCAGCGGTGGCGGGCCGGGGCGAGGTGATCGATCTGGTGGTCGAGGGGGTGTCGCACTCGGGCACCTACAACTCCCACCCGCTGTCGATGGCCGCGGTGGCGGCGACCATCGACGTGTTGTCCGAGCCCGGCGTCTACGACCGCCTGAACAGCACGGCGAGCCAGCTCGTCGCCGGCTTCACCGCGGCGGCGGCCGAGACCGGCCACACGATCGCGGTGAACGCGCTGGGCACGATCGTCCAGGTGGTCGCCGGCGTCGATCAGATCAACAGTCCGTACGACTACCTCGTGGGTGACTGGGAGTACGGCGATCTGCTCAACGAGGAACTCACGGCACGTGGCGTGTTCTGCCTTCCCGGCGGCCGGTTCTTCCTCTCGACCGCCCACACCGCCGGCGACATCGCGCACACCGTCGACGCCGTCCGGTCCGCCATGCAGGCGATCCGCAAGCCGCACCGGGCCGGGTGAGGTCGCGGGCGCATGTCGATTCCAACCATCTTCCCTACGCACCAGCGGCCCCGAGGAGCATCCACCATGCCGACGAACGAACCCCCTGCCGACGCGAACCGGTCGGCGGACCGGTTCCTGGAGAACCGCAGACCTCACCCGGCGATGCCGGCCGGCGCCGCGGGCTGAGGGGCGCAACCATGTCTGTTGACAACGCCACGCCGGTGGCGGACAGCGGCACCACCATCGACCGGCAGGGGTCGGTCGACGTGAACGGCCGTACTGTTCGGTACTTCACCTCCAGCGGATTCGGCGAGGACCGCTCCCCGGTCGTTCTGGTCCACGGCACGGGTGGCAGCACCTACAGCCACTTCCCGTTCCTGTTCCCCATGCTGGCCACCGCGCAGCCGGTGATCTCCGTCGACCTGGCCACCCCGGACGGGCCACCGGAAGAGGGCGCCGTCCGGCTGGCGGAACAGGTCGCCGCGGTCATCGAGGAGACCGCGGGGGGCCGGCCGGTGACCCTGGCCGGTTATTCGCTCGGCTCGGTCGTGGCGGCGGCCACGGCCGCCTCGCGGCCTGATCTTGCCGGGGGACTGATCATGTTCTCGGGCTGGCTCAAGACCGACGCCCAGCAACGCCTCCGCAACGATCTCTGGCATCGCCTGCGGGCCGACGACCCGGATGCGCTGCGGAGCTTCCACGTCTACTGCGCCTTCAGCGCCGGATTCCTCGCCGTGTGTGCGCCCAGCGACATCGAGGCCCTGATCGCGTCCGCTCCGTTCGACGACGACACCGCCAAGCAGATGGAGATCAACCGGGCCGTCGACCTGACGCCGATCGTCGGTGACATCGCCTGTCCGACACTGATCGTCGCCGGCACCGAAGACCAGATGACGCCGTACCGCCAGTCGAAAGCGTTGTTCGGGGCGATCACCGACGCGCGCTTCACGGACGTCACCTCCGGGCACGCCATGGTTCTCGAACGGCCGGCCGAGATGTTGCATCTGGCCACCACGTTCAACGCCGACCCGCACCGGTTCCCGGCCGGAACCATCCTTCCCCGCCGTCACCCGTAACCTGTCGCGACCGTAGGAGCTCGCCATGCCCGAACACTCCCAGTCAGCTGACGACCCGCTGCGCGACGTCGAGATCATCGTCGTCGGCGCGGGCTTCTCCGGCCTCGGCCTCGGCATTCAGCTGAAACGCCGCGGGCACGAGTCGTTCGTGATCCTGGAGCGCGCCGACGACGTCGGAGGATCCTGGCGCGACAACACCTATCCCGGTGTCGCCTGCGACGTCCCGTCGCCGCTGTACTCCTTCTCGTTCCGTACCAATCCGTCGTGGTCGCGCATGTACTCGCCGGGCCCGGAGATCTTCGACTACCTGAAGGACGCAGCCGCAGAGGAAGGCCTGCGGCCGCACCTGCGGTTCGGCGCCGACATGCTCGACGCCCGGTGGGACGAGAACGCCAAGCGCTGGACCGTGCGGACCCCGCGCGGAGAGTTCCGCAGCGAGATCCTGGTGTCCGCCACCGGGCACCTCACCGATGTCAAATACCCCGAGATCCCCGGCCTGGACACCTTCCCCGGTGACCTGTTCCACTCGGCGCGCTGGAACCACGACATCCCGCTCGAGGGCAAACGGATCGGCGTCGTCGGCACCGGTGCGTCGGCCGTGCAGATCGTTCCTCAGCTGGCCGGGCTTGCGGAGCGGCTGGTCGTCTTCCAGCGCTCGGCGCCGTACATCCGGCCGCGCAACGACCGAGCCTTCAGCGTCGCCGAGAAGCGGCTGTTCCAGCGGGACGAGCGCAGCGTCGAGGAGTTGCGCGAACTGCTGTTCTGGACCAACGACTACTTCTTCGCCTCACGACGGATGCTTCCCGGGTTCATCGACGAGATGCGCGCGCACACGCTGAACCACCTGGCCACCCAGGTCCCCGACCCGGACCTGCGTGCCAAGCTGACGCCCGACTACGAGGTCGGCTGCAAGCGGGTGCTCGCGTCGGACGACTACTATCCCGCCCTGCTCAAGCCGAACGTCGAGCTCGAGGCGGCGGCGTTCGACCGCGTCGAGGGACAGACGGTCGTCAGTTCCGCGGGGAACTCGTTCGACCTCGACGTGCTGGTCTTCGCGACCGGATTCGAGACCTACGACCTGCCGTCCGCGCACCGGATCCACGGCCGCGGAGGTCTCGCGCTCAGCGACCACTGGGCCGGCGGCATGCAGGCGTACAACTCCACCGCGGTGACCGGCTTTCCCAACATGTTCCTGGTCAACGGGCCGGGTACAAGCTTGGGGCACAACTCCATCATCTACATGATCGAGGCGCAGGTCGATCACATCCTCGCGGCGCTGGAGTGGCGCGCGCTCAACGGCGGGGCCGTCCTGGAGGTCAGCGCCGAGGCCGAGGAGCAGTACGCCCACCGGCTCGACACCCTGGCGGCCGGGACGGTGAACCTGCGCGGAGGGTGCAGCAGCTGGTACGTCGACCCCCGGAACGGGCGCGCGACGCTGACCTGGCCCGACGTGGCACACCGGTTCCGTGACCAGTGCGCCGCGTTCGACGCGACGGCCTACGGAGTCGCCGCTGCCGCCGACCGGAGCTGATCGACCGGGTTCGGGCACGCATCGCTGATCGGCGTCAGCACATCGCAACCGGCAGGAGACGGGCCGGCCCTGAGTAACCGCGCAGGGCCGGCCCGCTGCCGTACGGCACCGATGGTCGACCTCATGGCGTGCGCACACAATCGCGGTGGATACGCGCTCGACCACACTCGTTTCTGCAGCACAGACCACGCGCAGAATTCTTTGGAGCTGGCGAAATGCAGATCACGACGGCACATTTGAGCAGCCGCACCGAGCCACTTGAGCTCCGCCGCGTCTACGGTTGTTTCCCCACGGGCGTGGCCGCGGTCTGCGCTCTGGGTGAGGACGGCACCGCGAACGGCATGGCGGTCAGCTCGTTCACCACCGTTTCTCTCGACCCGCCGCTGGTCTCGGTCAGCATGCAGTCGACGTCGACCACCTGGCCCGTGCTGAGGCAGGCGCCCACGCTCGGCGTCAGTGTCCTCGCCCATGGGCAGAAGGCCGCCGCTGCGGCGTTGGCCGCCCGGGGTATCGACCGGTTCGCGAACGTACCGCACCTGACGACACCGTCCGGGGCTGTTCTGATCGATGGCGCCACCGCCTGGATGGAGTGCGCTGTCGAAGCCGAGCACGTGGCCGGGGATCACACGATTGTTCTGCTGCGGGTGCACACCAGCGCAGGCGACCCGGCGCGGGCTCCGCTGGTCTTTCACGGCAGCCGTTTCCACGGCCTACAAGAACTGTGAGCCGGAGTCTTCGGCGGGGAGCACTGGCATCCGCGTCGTAGGCGTTGGCACCCCACACCAATCCTGAGCAGGGTCACCCCTTGCACAGTTGCCTGCGACACCGGATGACCGGTGGCGCACGGGTCCGAGCGGAAGAGACAGAGCGCATGGTGAGTGGAAGCTTCAGGCCGGCCGAGATGGCACTCGAGCCGTACCCGACCGACCCCGGCCGCCTCAGCCACGGTGCTGAGATCAACGCCGCGATGCTGTGGCACCGTGACAACGGCGAGCTCGGCGCGGTGTGGGAGATGACGCCCGGCGTCCTCGACGACGTCGACGGCGACGAGTCGTTCGTCATCCTGAGCGGGAAGGCGCGCATCGACTTCCCCGACGGGCGCGTCCTCGACCTCGGCCCCAGCGACGCCGCGGTCCTCAGCAAGGGCGACCCCTGCCGGTGGACGACCCTGGAGACCGTACGCAAGGTGGTCGTCTTCCGCCTCGCCTGATTCGGCGGGCCGCCGCGCTGTCCGGTGACATCCCGGACGGGCAGCGCGGCGATGGCACCTCACACCGATCGCCTGGCATGCTTCCTCTATCCGGTGCCTCCGCGGCTCGTGACACTGAAGTCGCCGTGGCCGCCATGCGAGGAAGGCGAACGATGACGGATCTGCACGAAACAGCTCCTTCGCCGTCGCGCCAGGCGCCGTTGCCCCCGGGAATTCCGCGCCGAGTCCCGGCGATCGCGCTCACCGTGCTTCTGAGCCGTTTTCAGCACCTGCTCATGCCGCTGCTGCACCGTCGCTACGGCGACCTCTTCCACATGCGGGTGTTCCCGGAGGGCGACGTCGTGCAGATGTGCGACATCGAGCAGATCAAGCAGGTGTTCTCCGGACCGGCCTCGGTGTTTCACGCGGGGGAAGGCAACATCGCGCTCAAGCCGATCATGGGGGAGCACTCGGTTCTCGTCACCGACGAGGACGTGCATCTGCGCGCTCGCAAACTGTTGATGCCCGCTTTCAACGGTGCGGCGCTGCGTGGATACCGCACCATGATGACCGACGTCGCCGAGGCCGAGGCGGACACCTGGCGTGCCGGACGCCCCTTCAGCGCGCACGACCGGATGCGAGCGCTCACCTTCGAGATCATCTTGCGCGTCGTCTTCGGGGTCAGCGAAGGACCGCGCCTCGACGAACTGCGCGCGCTGCTGCTGTCCGTGACGCAGATCGGCACCCTCCAGGTCCTCGCCTGGCAGAGTCCTCGGCTGTATCGCTTCGGCCCGTGGCGCGCCCTCGCCGAAAAGGAACAGCGGAGCAACGAACTGCTTCTCGACGAGATCCGGGAACGGCGTACCGCCCCGGACCTGGCCGCACGCACCGATGTCCTGTCGAAGCTTCTGACGGTGCCGGCGGACGGTTCGCCGATGTCCGACCAGGAACTGCGCGATCAGCTGATCACCTTGCTGCTCGCCGGGCACGAGACCACCGCCACCGCACTGGCCTGGGCATTCCACGAACTGGCACATGACCCGGCGCGGCTCGATCGCGCTACCGCCGCCGCCGACACCGGCGATGACGCTTACCTGGAGGCGGTCGTCAAGGAAGCGATGCGGCTGCGCCCGGTCGTCAGCGAGGTGGGACGCAAACTCACCGAGCCCGTCGAGATCGGCGGCTATCGTATCCCGGCCGGCTGGACCGTCATGCCGTCCATCCAGCTGGTGCACCAGGATTCCCGGCACTACGACGACCCGGGCGAGTTCCGGCCGGAACGATTCCTCGGCGCCGACGCCCCCGCATCGGGAGCCTGGTTTCCCTTCGGCGGTGGAGTACGCCGCTGCCTGGGTGCGGGCTTCTCCCTCATCGAGGCCACTGTCGTGCTCCGCGTGATCCTGTCGCGTTTCACGATCACCCCCGACCGGCCCCGCCGTGAGAGCGCCCGGCCGCACACCATCGGTGTGGTGCCGGCACGCGGTTCCCGTATCGTCGTGCGTCCCCGGTAGACCATTCCGGCGATCCATTGCCGTCCCGATTCATAAATGCAACCGAACTCTGTCCCGGTGTCGCTGCGGGTGGATTTCCTGGCAGCTCGGCCCAATCGTCACCTGTCTTCGCGCGCACATACTTCCGAGAGGCGTCACATGGCCCCTCATCGAAGGATTCAAGATGGCACAGCGAATGCAAGGAAAGATTGCGCTCGTCAGCGGGGCGGCCCGGGGGCAGGGGGCGTCGCACGCTCGTTTGCTCGCTGCTGAAGGAGCCGCCGTCCTCTGCACCGACATCCTCGACGATCTCGGTCAGGGAACGGTTGCTGCCATCCGTAAGGATGGCGGCGTGGCCGAGTTCCTGCACCTCGACGTCCGGTCGAGTGCAGATTGGGAGGCTGCCGTCGGGTATGCCGAGAAGACCTGGGGAAAGCTGGACGTTCTGATCAACAACGCCGGCATCGTGGCGATGGCGGGCGTTGCCGACTGCTCCGACGAGGAGTGGACGAACACCATTGCGGTCAACCAGACCGGCCCGTTCCTCGGCACGCGCGCGGCGATCCCGGCGTTCCGCCGCGCGGGCGGTGGCGTCATCGTCAACACCGCCTCCATTCAGGCGGTGCGTAGTTCCTGGGGTTATGCCGCCTACCAGATTTCCAAGGCCGCCGTGATTTCTTTGACCAAGACGACGGCGATTGAGTACGGCATCGAGAACATCCGTGCCAACGCCGTCTGCCCCTCCGCCGTCGATACCGCGATGCTGGCCTCAGAAATGGAGATCTTCGCGGACAATCCGTATTTCGACTTCGAGCGCGACTACCTCTCCCGTGTGCCGATCGGTAATCGAGTGGCGCAGCCTGAGGAGATCTCGACGGTTGTCCTTCACCTGGCGTCGGACGACTCGGCTTTCACCACCGGCCTGGTGTACCAGGTTGACGGCGGCTTCGGGATCTGAATCCTGCCTCGATCGTGAAGAGACCTGGTGAGGTGCGTTCATCGCGGTGGTCGTGGCCACCGCGATGAACACTCCAGACGCGTCAGGGACGACGCGCGAGACTCACGCCGGGTCGGGTTCGGCGAGCTCGAGCAGCGCGGCCCGCGTCAGAGCGAGGTCGTCGGCGGTGATGTAGGCGATCTCGGTCGTGATCGCGGCGGCGACGCCCTCGGCGGCGAAGCGGACGCTGTGCGTTCGGGCGGCCGGCAACCCGTCGTCGAGCAGCGCGGTGCGCCACCACGCGGCATCGGCGCGCAGAAGCTCCGCGATCTCGGGGATCTCCTCGATGCCGGCCCAGTGGGTGAAGGGGGCGAACACCTGAACGGCCTCGTCGCTGCCACCGCAGAGCGCGCGGACGTAGCCGCGCAGCAGTTTGCCGGCGCGGTTCTCGGTGATGTCGGTGTGCCGCATCACCTCGCTGTGAAAGCGTGCGATGGCGTGCTCGACGACGGCGACCAGGAGCGCGTCGCGATTGGTGAAGTGGTAGAGCACCCCGCCTTTGGAGATCTCGGCGGCCGCGGCGACGTCGGCGATGCTGAATCGCATTCCGCGCTCCTGCACCAGCCGTTCGGTGGCGGCGATGACAGCCTGGCGGGTGCGTTCCTTGTCGCGTGTCGCAGGTCGTCTAGTGGTGTCGGTCATGCGGGGGGTCCACTTCCTTGGTCGACGGGATCAATCGCCACGCGACGGCGGATGCCACCAGCAGGAGCGCCGCGGCGACCAGGGAGGTCACCTGCATGCTCTCGGTGAAGGCGTCTTTCGCGGCCTCCATGATGGCAGCAAGCTGGTCGCCGGTCTGCGCGGCGATGGCGGCACCGGTGGCGAGGGAGTCGTGGAAGGCGCTGCGCACCTGGTCGGGCAATCCGGCGGGCAGATCGAGGTGAGTCCGGTAGAGGACGTTGTGCAGTGACCCGAGCACGGCGATGCCCAGGGCGACTCCGAGTTCGTACGCGGTCTCCGAAACCGACGACGCGGCGCCGGCCCGCTCCTTCGGCACGGCGCCGACCACGGCGTCGGTGGACAGCGTCATGCTCAGACCGGCGCCGAGACCGCAGATCGAGAGCGCGGCGCACAGCAGCCAGTAGCCGGGCGTGTGCTCGGCGACGGCCAGCAGCGCGAGACCGGACGCGGAGACGATCATCGACACGGCGATGGCGCGGCCGCGGCCCAGGCGGGTCAGCACGGCGGCGGCGATGGCGATGACGAGCATCGACGCGATCGTGGCGGGCAGCTCCACCAGGCCGGCCTGCAGAGGGCTGAGACCGCGTACGAGCTGCAGGTACTGCGAGAAGAAGAACAGCAGACCGATGAAGGCGAAGACCGCGATCGTCTCCGCCGCCACCGCTCCGGCGAACGCCGGGACCCGGAACAGGGAGATGTCCACCAAAGGATGTTCGAGCCGGCGTTGCCGACGGAGGAACATCACGCCCGCCACGAGGCCGATCACCGCGGTGACGGCGACGGAGAGGCCGATGCCGTCGCTGGCCGCGTGCTTGATCGCGTAGACGATCGGGATGATCGTCGCGACCGACAGCACGGCCGACGCCATGTCGATGCGCTGGCCCGCAGGATTCCTCGACTCCGGTAGCAGCAGAATGCCGCACACCACGACGAGGATCATCACGGGCACGTTGATGAGGAACGCCGAGCCCCACCAGAAGTTCTCCAGCAGTGCCCCGCCCACGAGTGGGCCCACCGCGGCGCCGCCGGTCGCGCCGGCCGCCCACACCGCGATCGCGCTCGCCCGCTGTCTGGGGTCCTCGAACATGTTCCGCAGGATCGACAGGGTCGACGGCATGATCGTCGCGCCGAACACGCCCAGCAGTGCTCGCGTGAGGATCAGCACCTCCGGGTTCGGGGCGAAGGCGGCGGCCACCGAGGTGAGCCCGAACCCGACCGATCCGATCAGCAGCAACTTCTTGCGCCCGATCCGGTCCGCGAGGTTGCCCATCGTCACCAGCAGCCCGGCGAGCATGAACGAGTAGATGTCACCGGCCCACAGCACCTGCGTCGCGGTCGGGAGCAGGTCGGCGGTCAACGCCGGGATCGCCAGCACGAGCACCGTGCCGTCGACTGCCAGCAGCACCACGGCGAGCGTGAGCACGATCAGCGACAGCCATTCACGCCGGCCGGCGCGTTTGAGGGTGGTTTTTGCAGTCACGGGGAGCAACTGTACCATCCGAATAGTTCAACCGACCAACTGGTCAGTTAGGGGTACGGGATGCGCGTGTTGGTGGTAGGGGCAGGTATCGCGGGCAGTGTGGCGTCGTTGTCGATGCGCCAGGCCGGGCATGAGGTCACGGTCGTCGACGCCATCGCCGAGCCCTACCGTGGCGGCTATCAGATCCAGCTCGATCAGACGGCTCGGCAGCTGCTCGAGGGTCTGGGCGCCGGGGATGTCGTCGCAGAGGTGAGCGCGGCCTCCCCGGACATCCGGATCCTGCGGAAGGGGCGAAGTCTCGGCAGACTGCGCCCGGTCGGTTACCGGCTCGCTCGCCGTGGCGAGCTGGTGAGCGCGGTCTCCCGGTACGCCGCGACGGTCGTTCCCGTCCGGTTCGGCTGCCGCCTGGCGTCGATCGAACAGCGCGCCGAGCAGGTCGTCGCGCACTTCGACGACGGCACCAGCGACACTTTCGATCTGATCGTCGGTGCGGACGGCTTGCGGTCCACGGTCCGGCGCCTCGTCTTCGGTGCTGACGACCCCTTCTTCTACCGCAACGGTTACCGCAGCGTCTGGATCGATGTGCCGGCCGACGCCGCGCAGCACGAGGGCGCCGACCTGCTGGCCGGTCCCGGCGCAACGGCGCAGATCTTCCCGTACCCCGGCAAGGAAGAAGTTCTGCTGCTCACCTCCCTGAGCACCGGTGAGTACCGCTCTGAAACAGGCCGGTTGCTTCCCGGTGTGAGGCAGCTCCTGAACGCGAACGGCCCGCGGTTCAACGGTCTGCGGGACTACACCCACATTGTCGACCCGGACCGGATCCGCGTCACCCGCTTCACCCAAGTCCGCATGCCTCGCTGGCACGCGGGGCGCGTCGTGCTCATCGGCGACGCCGCTCACTGCGTCGACCCGCTCTCCGGTTCCGGAGTGCACGCGTCACTGCTCAGCGCCAGAACCCTCGCCGACGAGCTGCGCACCACCCCGCGCAACCTCGAGGCCGCGCTGTGCCGCTACGAAGCGCGGGTCCGGCCGAGTGTGAAACTCCTGCAACATGCCACGGCCGGCCTGCTCGAAGGTCTCATCGGCCGGCATCTGCGCGAACGCCTCGGCGCCATCCCCGAGCTTCTGCGGGCCACGGCGAACGCCATCCCCGCCACCATTCCGCGGTCCCGCTCGCTCAACCGCGGCAACCTCGCGGGCATCAATCCCTAGCACCGCGGCCGAACTGTCGGCGAGGTCCCCGGGATATAGCCGAGGAGCATGCGGTACGCCGGCGAACGCATGCGTCTCGGCTGACCGCTTCCCCAGAGGCTCGCCGTCAGGGCAGGGTGACGACCTGGGCCGCGTACGCAAGGCCCGCCCCGAACCCCACGAGCAGCGCGGGACCCGTCGTGTCGGGCAGGGCTGCCATCGCCTGCGGGATGGAGGCCGCTCCGGTGTTGCCGTTGGTGACGATGTCGGTGGACACCCGGACGTGCGGGCCGAGTTCCAGGGCCTTGGCCGTGGCCGAGGTGATGCGCAGGTTGGCCTGGTGAGGGATGAAGGCTGCCAGGTCGGAGGCGGAGATGCCCGCCGCGTCCAGCGCGCGCCGGGCGACGTCGGGAACGATGGCGGTCGCCCAGCGGAAGACCTCGGGGCCTGCCATCCGCAGGATGCCCGCCTCGTCGTACCGCAGCACCTCGCTGCGGGAGCCGTCGGCGCCCCACACCACCGGGCCGATCTGGGGCGTCTGCGCCGGGCCGACGACGACCGCGCCGGCGCCGTCGCCGAAGAGGAACGCCGTGCCGCGGTCGCGTTCGTCGATGATGTCGGTCATCCGCTCGGCGCCGACCAGGAGCACGTAGCCGGCCGCGCCGCCGCGGACGAGCGCGTCGGCGGTGGCCAGCGCGTACGGGAAGCCGGCGCACGCCGCCCCCAGGTCCATCGCGGCGGCGGCGGTGGCGCCCAGCGCGTCGGCCACCAGGGGCGCGACGGTGGTCGCGCGGCCGCGGTGGGACATCGTCGCCACCAGGACGGCCGAGACGTCGAGCGGATCGATGCCGGCGCCGGCGATGGCCTTGGAGCCGGCCGCCACGGCCATCGTGACCAGGTCCTCGTCGGGTGCGGCGCGCCGGCGTGACTCGATGCCGCAGCGCCGGCGGATCCACTCGTCGCTCGAGTCGATCAAGGCGGCGATCGTCTCGTTGCCCACCTCGGTCCGCGGCCGGTAGGAGGCGACGCTCACGATGCGCGAACCGAGGTGACCGGTGTGGCGCGGCGAAGGGTTGACCATGACAAACGATCTAAGCATGCCCGGCTGGGGGCCCTCGGAAAGTTACATTCCTCGCCGGTAACCAGGGGTGTGAGCAGGTAAAGCCGGGCGAGCGAACACGCGGTCGTGCCACCGGCGCAGCGGGGCCGGCGCCCACCAGTTCCAGTCGCCGAGCAGGCTCATGACGGCGGGCAGGAGCAGGCCGCGGACGACGGTGACGTCGAGCAGCAGCGCCACCGTCATGGCGAAACCGATCTCCTTGACCGCGATCAGGTCGCCGAGCAGGAAGCCGAGGAACACCACGCCGATGCAGAGGGCGGCGGCGGTGACCACCGGCCCGGACCTCTCGATGCCGGCCTGGACCGCCCGGTCGCCCTGGCCGCGATCCCGTTCCTCCCTGATCCGGGCGAGCAGGAACACCTCGTAGTCCATCGACAGCCCGAAGACGAACACGAACAGCAGGACCGGTGTGGTGACGTCGATCGCGCCCCACGAGTCGAACCCGAGCAGCGCGTCGCCGGCGCCCCACTGGAACACGACCACCAGTGTGCCGAGCGTGGCGAGCAGGACCAGCGCGTTCATCAGCAACGCCTTGACCGGGATCACCAGCGAGCCGGTCAGCACGAACAGCAGCACCGTGGTGGAGAGCAGCACGATCAGCAGGGCGATCGGAAAGCGGGCCGCCACCGAGTCGCGGTAGTCGACGAGTTCCGCGGCGGCGCCCCCGACCAGCACCGGGAACGGGGTCTCCACGGCTCGGACGGCGCGCACCGCGTCGCGGGCCGCTTGACCCGCGGTCTCGCCCCGCGGCGTGACGTCGACGATGGCGACCGGCCCGGCGATGTCGGGGCGCGGCTCGATCCGCAGCACACCGTCGAGTGTGTTGAGCGCGTTCAGATAGTCACGGACCGCGGCGTCGGCCGGGTCGGTCTCCACGACCACGACGATGGGTTCGGCCTGACCGGCACGGAAGTCGCGCTGCACCGCCTCCTGCAGCCGGCGGGCCTCCGCGGAGGCGGGCAGGGCGCGGGCGTCGGAGTTCTCCAGGTTGACCGCGAACAGGAACGGCGTCGAGAGCGCGAGCAGGCCGGCCGTCACCGCGAGCGCCACCGGGCCCGGCTTGAGCTGCGCGAATGCGGCGAGGCGGGCGAGCATGCCCGGTCCGGACACGGTGCGGCGCGGCGACGGGACGGGGATGCGGCGATGGGCGACGGCGATCAGCGCCGGTACGGCGGTCAACCCGCCCGCGGTGGCGAGGAGCACCGCGATCGCGCCGCCGAGCGCCATCGCGCCGAGCAGCGGTTCGGCGAACGCGGACAGGCCGGCCATCGTCACGGCGACGGCGAGCCCGGAGATCAGCACGGTGCGTCCGGCGGTCGCGACGGTACGGGCGAGCAGCTCCGCCACGGGCGCCCCGGGCTCGGCGTCGCGCTCCTCCCGGAACCGGGCGATCACCAGCAGCGCGTAGTCGACGGCGAGCCCGATGCCGAGCAGCGTGACCACGTTGACGGTGAATTCGCTGACCTCGGTGAGCGCGGTCAGCCCGAACAGGCCGAGAAGCGTCACCGTCACGGTGGACAGGGCGGCGGCGAGCGGGATCAGCCCGGCGACGAAACCACCGAGGATCACGGTCAGCACCAGCAGCAGGACGACCAGCGCCACCGTCTCGCCGACGGCGGTGTCCGCGACGGCCTGGTCGGCGAACGCGCGCTCGGCCAGCTTCTCGCCGCCGACCAGCACCTCGGGCGCGTCGATGCGGTGCAGCGCGGCCGCGACCGCGTCCTCCAGGCGTTCCCGCCGGTCGTCCGGCAGGCCCTCGGCCAGCTCGACGCGGATCATCGAACGCCGGGTGTCGGCGCCGATCTGGCCGCCCGGCGCCCCGTACAGGTCCTCGACCTCCCGGACGCCGTCCATCGCGCGGATCTCGCCGGTGATCGCCGTGACGCCGGCGACCAGCGCCGGATCCCACACGTCGCGCCCGCCCACGACGGCGATGACCATCGGGCCTTCGGGCTGCAACCGGTCGACCCGTGCCTCCGCGCGCTGCGACTCGGCGTCCGGCCGTACGCTGCCGGTGGTGGTGAGCCGGTCGAAGACCGATCCGCCGGCGATCAGCCCGGCGGTGATCAGAACCAGCCAGACGCCGAGCACCATCCGCCGGTGGCGAGCGCACTGACGACCGAGTCCAGCCAACATCATCGGGACATGCAAGCACGAACGCCGCGGACCTATCGACGGGCATCAGCCGGACGTACGAGCAGGTGTGTCCGGTCGGCGGGCGGTCGAGTCGGACAGCCGACGGCCTCATCGATCGTCGTCCAATTAGGATTCTTCAATCTTTCCGGGGTGGTCGTGTGTGTGGGGGAGGTGCATGTCCGTGTTCCGGCGTGCGCTCAGTGGATTCGTCGCTCTGGCGACCGTGGTGGCGGTCTCGTCGTTCGTCGGCGCACCGGCGGCGACCGCTGTCGCGCTGCCGGCCGGCTTCCAGGAACAGGTCGTCTTCAGCGGGCTGAGTTCCCCCGTCGACCTGGAGTTCGCCCAGGACGGGCGCATCCTGGTCGCCGAGAAGGGCGGCCGGATCAAGGTCTTCGACGACCTCGCCGACACGAGCCCCACGGTCTTCGCCGACCTGTCGGCCAACGTGCACAACCAGTGGGACCGGGGCCTGCTCGGCATGGCCCTGGCGCCCGGCTTCCCCGCCGACCCGTACGTCTACGTGCTCTACACCTACGACGCGCCGCCCGGCCAGAGCGCCCCGGTCTGGAACGACGTCTGCGCCAACGCCAACGACGGCCGGTGCGTGGTCACCGGCCGGCTCTCCCGGCTGCGGGCCGACGGCAACACGATGACCGGCGCCGAGCAGGTGCTGCTGCACGACTGGTGCCAGCAGTTCCCCAGCCACTCGATCGGCGACATCGCGTTCGGCGCCGACGGGATGCTCTACGTCGCCGCCGGTGACGGCGCCAGCTTCAACGCTGTCGATTACGGCCAGTTTCCCTCCGGGGCGCCGACCAACCCGTGCGCCGACCCGGCCGGGGAGGGCGGGGCGATGCGGGCGCAGGACATCCGCACACCGGCCGACGAGACCCAGCTGGACGGGACGCTGCTGCGCCTCGACCCGGCGACCGGCGCCGCGGCGCCCGGTAACCCGAACATCGGCGCCGCCGACCCGGACACCCGCCGGATCGTCGCCACCGGCCTGCGCAACCCGTACCGGATCACCATGCGGCCGGGCACCAACGAGACCTGGATCTCCGACACCGGGTGGACCACGTGGGAGGAGGTCAACCGGGTCACCGACCCGACCGCGGGCGTGACCAACTTCGGCTGGCCCTGCTGGGAGGGCAACGCCCGGCAGCCCGGGTACGACAACGCCAACCTGGGGGTCTGCGAGGCCCTCTACACCGCACCGGCCGGCACGCACACCGCGCCGTTCGTCGCCTGGAACCACTCCAGCAAACTCGTCGCGAACGAGGCCTGCCCGACCGGCAGCTCGTCGTCGACAGGCGTGGCGTTCTACCCGGCGGCCGGCGGTCCGTACCCGGCCGCGTACCACGGCGCCGTCTTCTTCGCCGACTACTCGCGCGGATGCGTGTGGGCCTCGCTCCCGTCCACGCCCGGCGGCCTGCCCAACCCGGCGAACCTGCAGACCTTCGTGTCCGCCGCCGCCAAGCCGGTCGATCTCGAGGTCGGCCCCGGCGGCGAGCTCTACTACGCCGACCTGGGCGGCACCATCCGGCGGGTGCGCTACTTCCCGGGCAACCAGCCGCCGAGCGCGGTCATCGACGCGACGCCGACGCAGGGCCCGGCGCCGCTGACCGTGACGTTCAACGGCACCGGCTCCACCGACCCGGACCCGGCCGACGAGGGGCGCCTGCGGTACGCCTGGGACTTCACCGGCGACGGCGTGACCGACTCCACCTCGGCGACGGCGACGTTCACATACGCCACGGCCGGCACCTACACCGCGCGGCTGACCGTGACCGACACCCTGGGCGCCACCCACACCAGCACGATCGCCGTCACGCCCGGCAACGAGGCGCCGACCGCGACCATCGACACGCCGGCCGTGGGCACCACCTGGAAGGTCGGCGACACGATCGGTTTCACCGGCCACGCCACCGACCCCCAGCAGGGCACGCTGCCGGCGTCCCGCCTCGACTGGAACCTGGTCATGCACCACTGCTCGGCGCCGGACACCTGCCACGAGCACGCCATCCGCAGCTGGACCGGCGTGGCGTCCGGATCGTTCGAGGCGCCGGATCACGAATATCCGTCCTACCTGGAGCTGACGCTCAAGGCCACCGACCAGGAGGGCCTGACGCACACCGTGACCCGCCGGCTCGACCCGAAGACGGTCGACCTGACGTTCACGACCGTGCCGGCCGGACTCCCGCTCACCGTCGGCCCGGCGTCCGGCGTGACGCCGTTCACCCGTACCGTGATCCAGGGATCGACCAACTCGGTGTCCGCGCCGTCGCCGCAGGGCTCCTCGACATTCGCGTCCTGGTCCGACGGCGGATCGCAGAGCCACGTCATCACCGCGCCCACGACCGCGACGACGTACACCGCGACCTACACGACCGCCCCGGTGCAGCAGCGGATCGGCCACACGGCGGCCGGCGCGTCGCTGGACAGCGGCGCCATGAACCACATGAACGGCTCGCGATTCGTCACCGGGGCCGACCCGGCATCGGTGACGTCCATGTCGGTCTACCTGAGGTCCGTGCAGGCGGCGCCGAACAACCAGTACCAGCTCGCCGTCTACACCGACGTGAACGGCTCACCCGGCGCCCGGGTGGCCACCAGCGCCTCCGCCGCGCTGACCGCGAACTCGTGGAACACCAGCCCGATCGCCGCGACACTGGCGCCGAACACGGCGTACTGGCTGATGTACAACACCAACGGCGACAACAACCTGAGCTACGACACCGGCAGCGCCAATCAGGGCGCGTGGAGCGGCACCACGGCCTTCGGCACCTGGCCGGCGACGTTCGGCTCGGCCAGCCGGTGGAACGCGAAGTTCTCCATCTACGCGACCGCCGGCGTCGACGACACGGCGCCGCGGGTGACCGTCACGAGCCCGTCCGGCGGGGCCACCGGGGTGTCGGTGAACGCGCCGATCACCGTACGGTTCAGTGAGGGCCTGGCGGCCGGCACGGTCACCGCGGCGAACCTGGAGTTGCGCGGCCCGGGCGGCACGCTCGTCGGCCGGACCGTCACCTATGACGCGGCCGAGCAGGCGGCGACGATCACGCCGTCCGCGCCGCTGGCCGCCGCCACCCGCTACACGGTCACCGTCCGGACCGGCGTGACCGACGCGGCGGGCAACGCGCTCGCCGCCGACCACCAGTTCTCGTTCACCACCGCCGACCCCGGAGCTCCGCGATTCGGGTACGACCAGGTCGGTGGCTCCCTGGACTCCGGCGCCGCGAACTACATGAACGGATCGAGGTTCGTCAACGGCGGGTCGGCGACGACGATCAGCCAGATCTCGGTCTACCTCAGGAGCGTCGCGGCGGCGCCGGCCAACCAGTACCAGGTGGCGATCTACGCCGACGCGAACGGCTCGCCGGGCGCCCTGGTCGCGTCGAGCACGTCCGGCACGCTGACCGCGAACGCGTGGAACAGCCGCCCGGTCGCCGCGACACTGGCGCCGAACACGGCGTACTGGCTGATGTACAACACCGACGGCGACAACAATTTGAGCTACGACACCGGCAGCGCCAACCAGGGCGCCTGGAGCGCGCCGCGTCCGTTCGGCACCTGGCCGGCGTCGTTCGGCACGTCGTCGCGCTGGACCGCGAAGTTCTCCATCTACGCCTCCTGACGCCGGTCTGGAGGCCTAGCGGGCGTCGATGAGACGGTGCCGCTTCGCCCAGTCGGTGATGGCCTCGGCGATGGCCGCCGGTTGGTCCTCAGGGGCGTGGTGGCCGGCGGGGCCGCAGTGCCGGGTCTCGAGCCGGGTGACGTTCGCGGCGCACCACCCGGCCATCTCTGTGCCGATCGAGAGCGTCGGTGAGGAGTCGAAGGTGAGCAGCAGCTTGGGCACCTCATGGCTGTCGGCGAGCCACTTGTCGTACTGCTCGACCCGGTGGGTGACCTCGGGCGGTTGCCCGTCCAGCGGAAGGGAGCGAGCCCATTCCAGGATGGGGCGCCGGCTGGTCCGGGTGGGATACGGGGCGAGGTAGGCCAGCAGATCCTGCTCGGCGACGGGGTTCAGCACGCCGCCGGTGAAGGCCGACTCCACGAACGCGGTCCGGTCGAGGGCCAGATCCTCACCGTGCGGTCCGCGCATGGCCCGAGCGCGGGATCGGGGCCCGTCACCGAGTTCGGCCCAGGTCATGGGCCGCATGATGGTCTCGAAGAACGCCACGCCGCGGACTCGGTCGGGGTGCCGGGCCGCCCAGTCGAAGGCGAGTGCCCCGCCCCAGTCGTGGCCGACAAGGACGGCTTCGTCGAGGCGCATCCGGTCGAACCATGCCTCCAGGTAGCGGGCATGGTCGGCGAACTGATAGGCGATGTCGGGTTTACCGGAGCGGCCCATGCCGATCAGGTCCGGCGCGATCAGGCGAGCCGGCAGGCCGGTCGCGGGCAGCACGTTGCGCCACAGATGAGACGAGGCCGGGTTGCCGTGCAGGAAGACGACGGGTGTGCCGTCACCCGGCACTTCCTGGTAGTGCATGAACGAGTCCAGCACGTCGATGTTCACCACGAGAGCCCCAATCGTTCGTCTGACTAACGTTCAGACCGTAAGTCGTTAGGGCCACTAACGCAACGGGTATGCTGCGGACGTGACTGGCGGCATACCTGACAAGGCGTCCGGGGCGCCGGGACCGAGTGGCCCGATGGCCGGCGCCGCCCGGCTGCGCAGACTCCCGACTCGGCTGCTCTCCTTGGCCGCGACCGAATCTGATCGCCGCGTCAACGAGAAGCTCGCGCTGATCGGCGCCCGCCGGTGGCACTACGCCGTGCTTGCCACGCTTGACGAATTCGGTCCCGAGAGCCAGGCGGAGCTGAGTTCGCGTACCGGCATCTACCGCAGCGACGTGGTAGCGGTGATCAATGAGCTGGCGGAGCGCGGGTTCGTCGAACGGACACCGGACCGCGCCGACCGGCGTCGAAACCTGATCACGCTGACCGAGCCGGGTCAGCAACAGCTGTACACGTTGGATCGGTTGCTGGCCGAGGTGGAGGACGAGGTGCTGGCTCCGCTCACCGCGGCGCAACGAGACCAGTTGGCTCAGTTGCTGACCGTCCTGGTGAACCACCACGGCCGTCAGATGTGACCACGTGCCCGGGAATCACGGGGTGACGAGGCCGGTCCGGTACGCGACGATCACCAGTTGGACGCGGTCGCGGGCGTCGAGTTTGGTCATCAGCCGGCCGACGTAGCTCTTCACGGTGGGCGTCGTGATGTGCATCCGTTCGGCGATCTCGGCGTTGGTGGCGCCCTGCCCGATCAGGGTCAGCACCTGACGCTCCCGCCCGGTGATGCCGTTCAGCGGAACCGGCCCGCCCGGCGCCGGCGAGGGATGCCGGGCCACCATCGCGATCAGGCGCCGGGTCACGCTCGGGGCGATCAGCGCGTCCCCGGTCGCGACCACCCGGACGGCGGTGACGATCTCCTCGAGGGCCATGTCCTTGACCAGGAAACCGGATGCACCGGCGCGCAGTGCCCCGTACACGTATTCGTCGTCGTCGAAGGTGGTGAGCACGACGACGTGGGGACCGCCGGGTTCGGCGGTGATGCGGCGGGTCGCCTCGATGCCGTCGAGGCCGGGCATGCGGATGTCCATCAGCACCACATCGGGATGCAGCTCACGGCTCAGCCGTACGGCGTCGGCGCCGGTCTGCGCCTCACCGGCCACCTCGATGTCGCCGGCGTCGGCGAGAACCATGTGCAGGGCGCTGCGGATCAACGCGTGGTCGTCGGCGAGCAGCACCCGTATGGTCGTCATGCCCCGACCGGCAGCCGCGCTGCGACCTGGAAGCCGCCGCCGCGCCGTGCGCCCGCGGTGAGGGTGCCGTCGAGCAGGGCGACCCGTTCGCGGAGGCCGGTCAGACCGAAGCCTCCGGTGGCCGGGTCACCGCCGCGGCCGTCGTCGCTCACCTCGATGGCGAGTTCGCCGGGGCGGTAGTCGACCGCGATCCGGCAGGTCTCGGCGTGCGCGTGCCGCAGCACGTTGGTGAGCGACTCCTGGATGATGCGGTACGCGGAGAGTTCGACGTCGGCGGCGAGGGACCGCCGCTCGCCGCTGACGATGAGGTCGACCGCGACGCCTGCGGCCGCGGCGGTCGCGACGAGGTGGTCCAGGTCGGCGAGTCCGGGGGCGGGCCGCAGTGGTGCTTCCGTGGCGTGCCGGAGGCCGCCGAGCATGCGGCGCAGCCCGGCCAGGGTGTCCCGGCTGGTGGCCTCGATGGCCAGCATCGCCTCGCGGGCCCGGTCCGGCTGGGTGTCCATCACCCGGGCGGCGGCCCCGGCCTGCAGCGCGATGACGCCGACGCTGTGCGCGACGTGGTCGTGCAGTTCCCGGGAGATGCGCAACCGTTCGGCCATCACGGCCTGGTCAGCGGCCTGCTCGCGGAGCCTGCGGGCGTATTCCCCGGCTTGCCGGACCGTGTAGCCGAGCAAGCCGGCGACCAGAGCGGGCAACACCACGTACGCCAGCCAGAGGGTCCCGTCGATGGCGACACCGACGTCGTCGCCGGGGAAGGGCTGCCGGAACACCACCCGCAGCAGTGCGGCGGCCGGCAACGAGACGAGCACGGGGAGAAGCGCGACGCCCCACGTCCAGGCCCGCCGGGTCATGACGACACGGGCGAGCACCAGGTCGGCGGCGAGGAGGAACAGGCCCAGCATCTGGTCCGGGTGGGCGGCCAGGCCCGGCGGGCCCACGGCGAGCAGGATCGCGAGGGCGCAGACCACCAGCAGGTACAACGCTGTCAGGGGGCGGCGGCGTATCCGGGTGCTCGCACCGAGCCCGGTCATAGCCGCGGCGGCGACGACGGCCCAGCACCAGGCCGGGCGCGGGGACATCACGGACGGCAGGCCGGGCAGGCCGGAGTAGCCGCGCAACGCCCAGAACACGGCGATCGACCAGAGCAGCGCCACCCAGCCGCCCGGCGACAGGCGGCGCGGCGGGATCGGCATGCGGCGAGCCTATCGGCGCGCCCGCGGCGCGGGCATCCGACCGTGGTCGTACGCCCACGGTCGGCACCTGCCGGGGGACCGTGGTCCGATGACCCGGCCGGCGGCAGCCGCAACAGTGATCGGCATGATTGAAGTTGACCAGCTGACCAAACGATACGGGCCCACCACCGCGGTCGCCGGGCTGTCGTTCACCGCCCGGCCCGGCCGGGTCACCGGGTTCCTCGGCCCGAACGGCGCCGGCAAGACGACCACGCTGCGGGTGCTCCTCGGTCTCGACACCGCATCCAGTGGCACCGCCACGATCGGCGGAGTGCCGTTCCGGTCGCACCGGCGCGGTCTGCGGCACGCCGGCGCGCTGCTCGACGCCCAGCAGGCGCATCCCGGTCTGACCGCCACGGCGCACCTGGCGGCGCTGGCCCGCAGCAACGACCTGCCGGGAAGACGGGTCGACGACGTACTCGCCGAGGTCGGCCTCACCCCGGTGGCGCACCGGCGCGTCGGCGCCTACTCCCTGGGCATGCGGCAGCGGCTCGGCGTGGCCACCGCCCTGCTCGGTGACCCGCCGGTGCTCATCTTCGACGAGCCGGTGAACGGGATGGACCCGGAGGGAGTCCACTGGGCGCGCGGGCTGTTCCGCCGGCTCGCGGCCGAGGGACGCACCGTCTTCCTCTCCAGCCACCTGATCGGTGAGATGGCGGCGACCGCGGACGACATCGTCGTGGTCGGCCGGGGCCGGCTGCTCGCGGCGGGCCCGGTCGCCGCGATCACCGGATCCGGCGGCTCGCTGGAGGACGTGTTCCTGCGGCTGACCTCCGCCAGCGTCGACTACCGGGCCGGGGGTGCGTGATGCGCGACGTGATCGCGGCCGAATGGCTCAAAGTGCGTTCGTTGCGCTCCACCCGGTGGACCGTGGCGGGGATCGTGCCGGCGGTGGCGGGCGCGGCGGCGGCGGACGCGTACACGAACCAGCCGGGGAGCCGGTTCGAGCTCGGCGACGCCTTTCCGCCGGCCGGTTTCCTGGTGTTGATCGTGGTGGCGACGGGCTTCGGCGCCTCGACGATGCTCGGCGAGTACAGCAGCGGCCTGATCCGGGCCACCTCGGTCGCCGTCCCGGCCCGCGCGGCGGTGATCGGGGCCAAGGCCGCCGTGCTCGTCGCCCTCTGGACGGTCGCCGGCACGGTCATCGCCGCGAGCTCGTTCGCCGTCGCCGGGCTCGTCCTCGGCGATGTGACGCTCAGCCGGCCCGGAACGGGCGCCGCCCTGCTCGCGGCGATCCTGATCGGGCCGGTGTGCGCTCTGATCGGTCTGAGCCTGGCGGTGCTCGTGCGCCATCCCGGCGCCGTGTACGTCTCCGGGATCGTGCTGCTGGTCCTGGCGCCGCAGATGGTCAGCACCCGCCGGGAGCTGCCGCGGGCGATCAACCATGCGATGCTGCTCCCGGCGTGGCAGCGACTGACCCAGGCGTACGGGACACCGGAGGCGGCCGGCGACATCTACACCACCGCCGTGCAGGCCTGGCTCGTGTACGCGCTGTGGCCGCTGACCCTTCTCGGCGCCGCGGTATGGGTGCACCGGCGCCGCGACGTGTGACGGGGAGCCTTCGCGAAGGACCGCGCCAGGGGGCCGGTCCGGCTTCCGGGGCGGGATGGCCTCCGGGGCGAGTCGCGGTTGACCGACGCCTGCCCGTCGACAATAGTAAGGCGCGTGCCTAAGTATCATGATGAGCTCGACGCCGTGCTCCGCGCTCTCGCGGATCCGACGCGCCGGGCCGTCGTGGAGCGGCTGGCGAAGTCACCGGCCGTCGTGTCCGAACTCGCGGCGCCGTTCTCGATGGCGTTGCCGTCCCTCATGCAGCACCTGCGCGTGCTCGAGAACGCGGGACTGATCACGTCGCAGAAGCAGGGACGCGTCCGCACGGTGAGCCTGCGACCGGGTGCCCTCGACGTCCTGCATCTGTGGCTCGGCGAGCAGCGCACCCCCGCAGAACGCCACGCCGACCGGCTCGGCATCCACCTGGCCCGCACCGATCGTAAGGAGACCTGACATGGCCCGCGTCCGCATCGACCTGTTCGCCTCGCTCGACGGCTACACCGCGGCCGGCCCGACCCCGGACAACCCGATGGGAGAGGACTGGGGACGCCTCACCGCGGCTTACGCGGCGACCCGCACCTTCCACGAGCGCGTCTTCGGCGACACCAGCGGCGCCGGCACCACGGGCGTCGACGAGGCCTACGCCGCCGCGCATTTCGAGGGCATCGGGGCCGAGATCATGGGCGCGGCCATGTTCGGCCTTCACACCTTCCCCGACGATCCGGACTGGAAGGGCTGGTGGGGTGACCAGCCGCCGTTCGGCACCCCGGTCTACGTCCTGACACACACCGCGCCGCGCCCGTCGATCCCGATGCCGGGCGGAACGACATTCCACTTCCGTAACACCGCCATCGAGGAGGTGCTCGCCGAGGCGTCCGAGGCGGCCGGCGGCCTCGACGTGCGCGTCGGCGGCGGGGTCAGCACCGCGCGCGACTTCCTGCGCGCCGGACTGGTCGACCACCTGCACGTCATGATCGCCCCGATCGTGCTCGGCCGCGGCACCCGGCTCTGGGACGACCTGCGCGGTCTCGACCTCACCCACAAGGTGACGACGGAAGTGGCCGAGAGCGGCACGATCCACGTCACCTTCACGCGATAGGACCCACCGATGACGATCGAACGCCGGCTCGCGCACGCGGGGTTCACCCTCACCCGTGACTACCCCGTTCCCGTCCCGCGCGTCTGGGACGCGTTCGCCGACGAGCAGCAGAAACAGGCCTGGTGGGGCGCCGGCGACGCCATCGAGCCCGGCGAGTGGGCGTTCGACTTCCGCGTCGGCGGCCGCGACGTCGCCGAGGGGACATTCCACGACGGGCCGGTCTCGCGGTACGAGGCCACGTACACCGACATCGTCGAGCACGTCCGCATCGTGACCACGTACGACATGTGGCTCGACGGGATCCACATGTCGACGTCGGTGGCTTCGCTGGAGTTCGAGCGGATCGACGAGGGCACCCGGTTCACGCACGTCGAGCACGGCGTGTTCTTCGACCGGTTCTGGGCCGACGGGCCGAACCGCGAGCAAGGCACCGGGGGACTGATCGAGGCTTTGGGCGAATATCTCGCGTGACGCTTTCCGGGGGCCCCGCAGCATGACATCATTGTTGTCATGTCGCAGGGTCGCGGTTCCCGCCTCTACCAGGTTCTCCGGCAGGTCCGGCCGCTCGTGCTCAACTCCGCCAGGGTGGTCGAGGCATCGCTGAAGCCGATGGGCCTGACCGTCGGGATGCGTGCCGTCCTCGAAGTGCTCGCCGAGCACGGACCCGCCACGGTCCCCGCCATCGGGCAACGCCTCGACCTCGCCCGGCAGGGCGTGCAGCGCCACGTCGACGACCTGATCGAACGCGGTCATGTCGAGAGCCGCGCCAATCCCGGTCACCGGCGGTCCGTCCTCATCGCGCTCACCGGGAGCGGCGCCGCGCTGATCGATCGGGTCAGCGACGACGAGCGACGACACCTGTCGCGGATGGCACCGGACTGCACCGCCGAGGAGATCACCGCGGCCGTCAAGGTGCTCGAGGCGCTCAACCGCGACGTCCGCCGGCGCGCCCAGCAACTCCACGACCCCATCGGAGAAACTCATGACCAGTGACCAGGAGATCTACCTCTGGACCACCCGCAATCGGCTGACGATCGCCGACCTGCTCGCATCGCTGGACGGCGCCGGCTGGGACGCGCCCACGCTGTGCTCCGGATGGACCGTGCGCCATCTGGCCGCCCACCTCACCCAGCACGTCTTCGTCGGTTTCGGCCGGTTCTTCCTGACCGCCCTGCGCTACCGCGGCGACACCGACCGGACCGTCGACCACTTCGCCCGGCGACTCGCCCGCAAACCCCCGGCGCAGCTCGTCGCTCTGCTGCGCGAGCACGCCTCCGACCGGGTGAACCCGGCGCGAGTCGGTCCCTTCGGCCCGTTCGCCGAGACCTGCGTCCACCTGCGCGACATGGCGAGACCGCTGGGCCTGACCGCTGACGTGCCGGTCGAGCACTGGCGCGCCCTGCTCGACTATCTCGCCTCACCCGCGGCCGCCCCCGCGCTCGCCCCGGCGGGCCGGCTGAGCGGACTCACCCTCACCGCCACCGACACCGACTGGACGACCGGCCACGGACCCGAGGTGCACGGCCCCGTCGAGGCCTTGGCGATGGCCGCCGCCGGACGATCGGCCGCCATCGCCGATCTCCGCGGACCGGGCCTGCCCGTCCTCGCAGGCCGGCTGACCTCGCGGTAGTGGCCCGTTGACCGGACTAACGCATATCACCACGAGTGTCGCCCGCGTCGTGCCCTCCGACGCCCGGTAGCTGTCAGCGCAGCTGACAGGAAGGGCTGCGTGATGGTGTTCGACGGTGGTGATGTGCGTCGTGTGGAAGTGGTGCGGTTGCCTGAGATCGGTCGAGATCGTCCCCCTGCTGCAGATCGTTCCCTCCAAGAGCAACGAAGAGCGACTGCTGCTGGTTGGCCCCGAACTGGCCAGTGTCGTGGCCACGATCGTCACCCGGGTCCGTGCCGACAACGGCGGCACCGTCCCGCTCGTGGCGCGCTATGACCACCATGAACCCGTCATGGGGCCGCCTCTGCCGCACCTGTTCCAACGCACGTCGGCCCGCCATCACCAATCTCGAGTGATCAGCCCTCGGTCCGTCGCCGACCTGCTCAACACCACGCTGGTACGCATCGGGCTGACCGACGCCGCCGGGGCATCGCTGCGCTTCACACCACACGACTTCCGGCGCATGTTCGCCACCGAGGCCGTCACCGGTGGCCTGCCCATCCACATCGTCGCCCGGCTGCTCGGACACGCCAACCTCGCCACGACCAAGGCATACACCGCCGTGTTTCAAGACGACTTGGTCCGCTCCTACCGCGCCTTCCTCGATCAACAGCGATCAGTTCGACCCGAGGCCGAGTACCGCGAGCCCACCGATACGGACTGGCACGAGTTCCATAGCACTTCGAGTTGCGCAAACTGGAGCTGGGCACCTGTGCGCGACCTTACGGCAGTCCCTGTAAGCACGAACACGCCTGCATCCTGATTCTGACGGCCTGCTGTGGCCCCCACCCGGACGGCTTGAAGTGGCCCCTGCGGGGCTGAGATCTGCGATGGAGTGACGGCTCGATTTGGCCCCACCGGACCCAGAGGCGAGAGCCCCGTCTAGTAACGGAACGTCAACGCCGGTGCAGCAGATGACCCCTGAGTCGTGGAAAGATCCTGTACGTTGCGGCGCAAGATCATCGCTGGGAGAGGTGCGCGAAATGGCCTGGTTGGGGCGTTCCGAAGCGTTGCCATCGGCGGCTGGGCCGTTCGATCGGTGGCTGACGCCCCGCCTGGAGATGTCGTGGAGACCCAGCAGCGCTCCGATCGACGGACCGATCGCGAAGCTCGGCGGCCAGCCATTCTGGTCAGGTGAACCGTTCTGGCCGGTGTCGCGGGGATCCGGTGAACTGATGACGTTCATTGGGCAGTTCCCGTTGCCGGGACCGGGTGCCGGGATGGCCTACTTGTTCGTCAGCGACGAAGACGGCACCTTCGAACTGGAAGGTGGGGAGAACTTGCTTCTGGTTCAGCCGGATGGGCGCGTGCCGTCGTTTGTCCACGGCGAGACGCGACCTACCGGCCCGGCGTTGTGGCGGCGAGGCACGGATTGGTTCGCGCGGGAGCCGGTGGAGTTGTATCTCGACCTCAATGCGCCGGACAGGACTGCGGCTGCGGTGTTCGAGCGGTTGCTCGTCGACCGTGATGCTGCGCTGAAGGGCATGGTGATAGAGGAAGAAGACGATCTTCCTGACCTGGACTGTCGCAGCTATGTGGGCGGCGAGCCCTTGTTCTGGCAGCCGTGGACACCTCCTGAGATTGGTGACTCGTGGCGGTTCTTCTTTCAGTTGGACGGCGCGGAGGGCGTGGGTGACGACGCGTTCGCGCTCAACTTCGGCGGTGGCACCGGTTACGCGTTCTTGAGTGAGGATCAACGGGAGGGGCGGTTCTTCTGGGACTGCGTCTGACTGCACTTTCATGCCGCGATCACTCCGTGGCCATGGCCAGATTTTTCTGGTGAGTGTGGGCCAGACGGTAGGATTCGGTCCCGGTCTCGATGATGTTGCCGCCGAAGGTGAGCCGATCGACAATCGCAGCGCATAGCCGCGGGTCGGTGAAGGTCTTGGTCCAGCCGGAGAACGACTCATTCGACGCGATCGCCACCGAGTTCGTCTCCTCGCGTTCGGTCAAGACCTGGAACAGCAGCTCGGCCCCGTGCCGATCGAGTTCCATATAGCCAAGCTCGTCGATGCAGAGCAGATCGACGCGGCCGTAGCGGGCAATGGTCTTGTTCAGGACCTTCTCGTCGGTGGCCTCGACGAGCTCGTTGACCAGCTTCGCGGCCGGCACGTAGCGGGCCCGGAAGCGTCGACCCTCAACAACGCCCACCCCTCATCGCGATCATCCGCAACCTCAGCGATCGCATCACCGAAGCGCGCCAGAACGGCTGGTTGGGCGAGGTTGAAGGACTCCAGATCGGCCTCGACGCTGCCCGCGCCAAACTCGTCTCGCTCGACCGCGCCAAGCCGACGCCGGCACCCAGCACCACGGACCTCGGCATTCCAGTCATCCGCAGCCGTTGATGGGGGCCCTCAACGATGGGTGACAAGCCGTCGATTCAGTTCGGCGAGCAGCGCCGACGGTCCGGGCGTCATCAGGCCGACGTCGACGATGAAGGCGGCGGCGCCCGAGCGTCGACGTACCCGTGGTGCCCACGCCGGAACGGCGGCGACGGTAGCGGCGTTCAGGCTGGTGGGCGTTACCAGCAGTTCGGTCAACGGGCCGGTGAAGCGCAGCCGGACCGAATGAACCGCCGGCCACGGCAAGAACACCGGTGTGCGGCGGGTAGCCGCGAACTCCAGGCCGGCGGCCGAGGCGCGTATCCAGCCGAGATTGCGGCCGGCGCCGAGGACGGCCCCGGTTGCTCCCGCAATCGCCGTCAGCAGCACCCAGATCACCGTTTCAGTGAAGTCCCACTCCTCCAGCGAGAGGCCGATCGCGATCCCGCGCATCAGCAGAAACACGGGCATGAAGAGCAGTGCCATCCTCAGCCACAGCCGCGACCGGTGCAGACGGAATGTCACCGCGTCGCCGGCTGGTGCGGGGATGAGGTCAACGGTCGACATCAGGGAAGTATCCACAGCCCGGCTTGTCATTGGATCAGCCGAATGATCACAGCCGGAGCTGCGGTCCCAGGTCATTGTCGGTTTTCGGCGTATTCTGTCGGCCTCCTCGAAGACGACCACCGACCTGTCACAGCACGGGATCTCCTTACCGTCGAGAACCCACCCATGCTGGAACCGTGACGTTAGCGGAGGCTACGGATCCATAGATGATCTTCGTAGTTTGGTATAGCTGGCACTACCACCGTGGTGCGGCAGGCGGGACGATCAATTGGCCAGGAGCCGGGATCGATCCCGACGCTGATCCTGGGCAGGATCGATTCATGACCAACAAGACAAAAAACCGCGCCATCGTACGGGGGACAGCCCTCGCCCTCGCGGCATCCGTCGCGCTGACCGGCACCGGAGCGACCGCCGCCATCGCCGCCGACCGGGCGCAGCAGGCAGTCACCGGCGGCTCCGGCGTGAACGACGCCCTGCAGCGCGAGGTCGCCCGGCACGTGCTCGACGCGGGCCCTCCCGGCTACCTCGCCCGCATCGACGACGGGCGCCGCGTCCACACCCTGGCCGCCGGGGTCGCCGACCGGCGCACCGGCCGGCCGATCACCGTCCGGGACCAGTTCGAGGCGGGCAGCAACACCAAGACCTTCACCGCCGTGCTCATCCTGCAGCAGGTCGACCGCGGCCGGATCACGCTGGATGCGCCGGTCGAGAGGTACCTTCCGGGCGTCGTCCCCAACGGGGAGAACATCACGGTCCGGATGCTGCTCAACCACTCCAGCGGCCTGTTCAGCTACACCGGCGACCCGGACTTCTTCGTCGACATGGAGAAAGACCCGCAGCATGTGTACTCCGACGCGGAGCTGCTGGCCATCGCGTTCGCCCACGAGCCGTACTTCCCGCCCGGCAAGGGCTGGGAGTACTCGAACACCAACTACACACTGCTCGGGATGATCCTGCAGAAGCAGACCGGCAAGAGCATGCCGGCGCTGGTGAGACAGCGCATCACCGGCCCGCTCGGCCTGAAGCACACGTACTACGCCGACCCCCGGGCGACGAACACCGGTCCCGGCTACGCCCACGGCTACGCCATCAAGTTCGCCAGTGGCACCCCGCAGTACACCGACACCGCCCGCTGGCCGCTCGGCGGCTGGGCCGGCGCCGCCGGAGCGATGATCACCACCGCCGACGACCTGTCCCGCTTCTTCTCCGCGGTGCTACAGGCCAAGCTGTTCTCCCGGGCGCAGCTGAAGCAGATGAAGACCACCATTCCGTTCTCGGCGGACTTCCCCATGCAGGGCGGCTACGGCCTGGGCCTGATGCGCCACGACACACCGTGTGGCACGGTGTGGGGCCACGGCGGTGACACGATGGGCCACCACAGCACCGCCGCCGCGACCGAGAACGGCAGGCGTACGGCGATCACCGACGCCACCGGCGAACCCGCCGACCTGACCGAGAACCCCGGGGTGCAGAGGTTTTACCAGGCGATCCTCTTCGGCGCCGACACCGTGACCGCCTGCCAGATGCTCGGCAAGCCGGTGCCCGCCGAGGTCCTCGCCAACCTCCGCGGCGACACTCCCGCCACCGACGTCACCAAGTGACAGTCTGACCGCCGCTCCGCCCGCGCCGGCACCCACCGGCGCGGGCGGCCCCGGCGGACCTGCCCGTCGATTGCGTGCGGCTCAGCCGGGTGAGGCCGTGCGGGGACCGGGACGAGCACCTACGGTGATCCAGTGCCTCTCTCGACAACGGCCCGCTCCACGAGCCGGCGGGTGCGGGCATTGCCGCCGCTGCTGGCAGGTGCACCCCGGTGGCTGCTCGCGGTCGCTGGTGTGACGACCACGGCGCTCGGTGTGCTTCTGGTGGTGCGACCGCTGAGCTCGCTGACACTGCTGGGCGTCTATATCGGCGTCAGCTGCGTCATGTCCGGCTTCGGTGACCTGCTCGCCCGCCGCGGCGAGCGGGGAAAGGGCACGCGGCTCGCCGCGATCGTCTGGATTCTCGCGGGCGTGACGGTATTGGCGTGGCTGGGTCGCAGCCTGCAACTGCTGGGCCCGTTCGTGGCGCTGCTGCTCCTCCTCACTGGAGCCTGCCGGCTTCTGGGGATGCGTCGCGGCGAGGGTGTCGAACGGGTGCTGACGGGGGTGTTCGCGCTCGCGCAGGTCGCTTTCGGTCTGGTCGCGTTGCTGTGGCCGGATGTCACCCTGCTAGTCGTCGCGTTCCTCTTCGGCGTGCGTACCACCGGTTTCGGTCTCGCACTGCTATGGCGAGCGGCAACGACCGCCGGCGAGAGCCGGTCCGGCAGCGGCGCCGGCGGGGCGCCCTCGCGCCTCACCGAGTACACCGGGCGGCTTGCAGTGCGGTGGGTGGCGGCAGCGGTCGTGCTGCTCATGGCTGCGGTCAGCGTCGTGGTCAGCGTGCAGCTGCGGCGGGGGATCCCGGTGCTCGACGACTTCTACGACGCACCGGCGGCTGTTCCCCCGGTGCCGGGGCGACTGCTGCGGGCCGAGCCGTACGAGGGGGATCTGCCCTCGGGGTTGAGCGCGCAGCGGATCCTCTACACCACCACCGCCGAGGACGGGGTTCCGGCGCTGGCCAGTGCGGTGCTCGCCATGCCCACCGCAGCGACCGGCCGGCCGATGCCGCTGATCGCCTGGGCGCACGGCACGGTCGGCGTGGCGCGGGCGTGTGCGCCGAGCCTCGGGCGCGACGCCATCTCCACCGAAGGCATGCCTGCCATGGATTCATTGGCACGCAACGGCTGGGCCATGGTCGCCACCGACTACACCGGACAGGGCACCGAGGGCGCCTTCCCGTACCTGATCGGGCAGGGTGAGGGACGCTCGGTCCTGGACGCCGTGCGGGCCGCGCACCAGGTCGACGGCCTCGACCTGGCCGGCGAGACGGTGATCTGGGGGCACTCCCAGGGCGGGCACGCCGCGCTCTGGGCGGGGCAGCTGGCCTTGGCGTACGCGCCGGAGCTGAACGTCGTCGGCATCGCTGCGCTGTCGGCGGCCAGCGACCCGCTGGCTCTGGCGGAAGTCGTCACCGCCAACCCCGGGGCGCTGGGCGCCAGCCTGGCCATCTCGTTCGTGCTGACCGCCTACAGCCGGACCTACCCGGACGTCTCCCTCGACGACGCCACTCCCGCCGCGCGCACGCTGGTGCGGGAGGCGGCCGCCCGCTGCACCAGTGAACCGGGGACGCTGGTCACCGTCCTGACCGGCGTCGCCGTCTCCAAGGACACCCCCATCCTGGCTCGGGATCCGGCGACCGGGGCGGTGGGGCGCCGGCTCCGGCAGAACGTCGCTCACGGACCGTGGGCCGCCCCGCTGTTCATCGGGCAGGGCAGCACGGACGAGGTCATCCCCGCCCGGCTGCAGGACGACTACGTGGCCCGGTTGTGCGCCGCCGGCCGTCCCCTCCGCTACACGCGGTATGCCGGGAGGTCGCACATGGGCGTGCTCGAGCGCGATTCGCCGCTCAACGCCGACCTGGAGCGGTGGACGAAGGATCGGCTCGCCGGCCGGCCCCACCAGGACGACTGTGCGTGACGAGGTTCCGCGCCCGTCCACCTTGCCGAGTTCGCCGGACGGTGACCGATGTGGTTGGTGCCGGCATGATCGGGAATACCAGCCCTGTGCTAGAGGACGCTCGTGGCGCTGTTGATGTCGGAACCGCCGTCGGCACCGTTCCAGGACGGGATCCGCGACGTCGGTGGTGGATCCTCGTCGCGGCCGGTGCCGTCCTGCTCGTAGGGTCGTATGCCGGGTTTGTTCTGACCGCGACGGGACAGGCCCTGGAGAATGCCGCGCTGCGCGGGGCCGACCAGGTCGCCCCGCGCAGTCTTGCCGAGTCCGACGACGCACTCGCGGGCATCACGGTCGCCTCGCTCGCGGTGGCATGCACGGTGATCGTCATGGCGGGGCTGCTGCGGAGATCCGTGCCGCTGGCGGCGGCCGCGGTGGGAACGGTGGTCGTCGGTCAGGTCGTGACGCAGGTCCTCAAGCAGTTCATCCTGCCGCGCCCTGCTCTGGTCACGGCATCCGAGGCCTACACCGGTAACAGCTTCCCGAGCGGGCACACGGCTATCGCGCTGACGGTGCTCGCCGCCACGCTCATGCTCGTGACATGGCGCGTGCGCGGTGTCGCGCTGTTCGTCGTGGCGAGCTGGGCGGTCGCGATCGCCGGTTACACGCTGGAGTCCAAGTGGCACCGGCTCAGCGACACGCTCGGTTCGGCGGCGGTGACCCTCGTCGTGGCGTCGCTCGCGTCGCTGTGGCTGCACAGGCGTGGGCTCGTCCGCACGGTCGGCACCGGCGGTCACCGCGCGCGGATCGTGCTGGTAGCCGCGCCGCTCGCGATCGGGGCCGTCGTCTCGGCTGCGCTCGGTGTGTTTCTGCTTGTCGCGTCGGACGACGTGCTCGGGGTCAACCCGGTGACCGAGTACAACGTGTACCTGGCACTCCAGTCGCTGGCCGCGGCCGGGTCCGCCGCGACCGCCCTCGCCCTGTGGTGGAGCTGGCACCGCATCGAGGTCGTCACCCCACCCTGGCGGCGCACCAGGAACGTGGCCGCGCGGGACTGAGCGAGATCCTCGGCAGCCGCTTGCGGGTGTTGTGGATCCGTGAGCGCAGACGCTGCTGCTGATCGCCACCGACCCGGCACTACGCCACGCGTACCTCGACACCCCCGCCGAGATCGAGCCACCACTCACCACCCGGCCCGCTCCGGGGAAGTCCCGGCGTGAACAGCGATTGACCACGAACCGACCTGGTAGGTGAGCACCCGCACGACCGACTCTGGGCACCCACCGCATCACCGCCCGGAGGCGCACCATGCTCCGATCGCCCGCTTCACCGGTGAACACCGCCGGCAACCCGACGATCTCGCCGCTCGCCGCCTGGACCACCAGCATCGCGGCCACCGCGGCCTCCACCTACGCGCTGGACGCCTGCGCGGCGGCCGCCGGAGCCGTCCTGGTCGCCTCCGGGCTGCTCGCCGATCTCGGTCATCGATCGGTGGTGGTGTTCCTCCTCGCGACCTACGGCCCAGCGCGGCGCGCACGGCTACGGTGCGGTCCTGCTGTGCCGGGCAAAATCTAAGGCACCGGATTCCAGTACGCCGGGGGCAGGCCGACCGTATCGGTCCGGGCGGTGAACAGTCGCCCGGAGTCCGGGTGTCGCGCCAGGTCGTCGCTGGTCAGGCCGGTGGTGGCGGTGGTGATGACGAGGGTGTCGAGGGCGGGCCCGGCGAACGCGACGCTGGACGTGTGCGGGGCGTCGACGGCGACGGTGGCGAGCAGCCGGCCCTCCGGGGTGCGGCGTTCGACGCGGCCGCGGCCCCAGATGGCGATCCACAGGTTGCCGTCGGCGTCGGCGCACATGCCGTCGGGGTGACCGTCGGTGACCGTGAACGCTTCCTGGCGAGGGCCGGTGCCGCCGGTGGCCGGGTCGTAGTCGCGGACCCACACCGTGCCGGGGACGGTGTCGATGCTGTAGAGCCGGTCACCGGCCGGGCTCCAGGCCAGGCCGTTGGAGAGGGTCAGGTCGGCGTCGAGCGTGGTCAGGCCGTCGTCGCCGAGCCGGACCAGGACCTCGGCGCCGGATTCCTCCCGCGGGTCGAGGCTGCCGACCAGGAACCGCCCGGCCGGGTCGACCGCGCCGTCGTTGAGCCGGCTGCGGCTGCCCTCGGGCAGCACCCGTGCCAGTTCGGTGCGCGTGCCGTCGAGGTCCACGCGGGTCAGGGTCGCGCGCTCGGCGACGATCAGCTCGCCGGTGGCGGCCACGGCGACCGCGCCGGTCTCGGCGGTGAACGACCACGACCCGGTGGCGGTGATCCGCCCGGAGCCGGGGTCGAGCCGGCCCCGGTGGACGGTGTGGCCGTCGATGTCGACCCAGAGCAGCCGGTCCCGGATCGGATCCCAGACCGGTCCCTCGCCCAGCGCGAAGACGCCGGCGCCGGCGGGCCGAGCGGTGCAGGTGAGTGTCACAGCAGCTCCGTAGGGTCGGCGAGGCGCTACCTGCTCAGCCTCGTCTCCATCCAGGCGATGGCGAAGTCGACGACCTCCGCGGCCTCGAACAGGTGGCTCTCGGCGGCGCCGACGTTACCCGTCCGGCCGATCCCCGCGGCGAGCATGTCCCGGGCGATGGCTTCGAACGGGTCCATCCCGGCGGGCACCACGGCCGCGTAGTCGAACGCCCCGTCCTCCGAGTCGATGTCGTGGAACCGGCGCCAGACCCGCTCACCCCGTACCAGGATGGGTTGTTCGTAATCCACGAACCGCTTGCCGGGGGCCTCGGCGAGCGCCTCGGCGTGGTGCAGCAGCGTCATGGTGTCCAGCGGGGCGCCGAGCAGCAGGACCCGGCCGCGGAGGGCGGTCAGCCGGGCGAGGGGACTGCCGGGACCGTGCGGATCGTCCCACGGGTGGTCGGCCATCAGGTCGGCTGCCGCTGCTCCCAGGGCCGCGAAACTGACATCCGGGTGACGGCTGCGGACGGCGCCGGGCCAGCGGCGCAGCGCCTCCGGGAGACGGCCGTTGTTGTGGTCGGCCTCGCTGATGGCAGGGTCGTAGGCGGGGTGCTCCGCGCGTACGGCGTCCTGCCACTCCTCGGGCCAGGTGACGAAGTCGTAGGGCGGCGCGTCGTTCCAGCCGCAGGTCACCATGAGGGTGCCCGGTGTGCCCACGACGTCCTGGAGAGCGCCGATGATGGTGGGTGACCCGCCTGCCACGTACCCGATGGCGGACATGCGGGTGTGGAACATGACGACGTCGCCGGTTCCGAGGCCGAGCGCGGCCAGGTCGCGGCTGATCCGGCTGCGGGTCACGGGACCGCCGGAACGCTTGAGCAACTCCATTTCGTCCATGGTCGGAAACCCTTCCCTGAGCCGCGAGCCGTGAGCAACCGCATTAGGTTCGGTGCCGGGAGGTCCCGTGCCGCCGGGACCTTCGTCTCTGCCGTCCGGCGGCCCGCGAGACGATGCTGACAGCGACGGAGGGGGTCTCGATGCTGTGGTTGGTTCTCATCATGCTCACTCTGATCATCGCCGGTGGCCTGCTGATGTGGACCGAGAAGGATCAGCTCGCCGGGAAGGACTCGCCGGCCGGGGGCAGCGGTGCGGAGGACGCCGGCGCGGCGGCCGTGCCGACCACGCTGGAGGGCGCCCTGGTGGTGCAGCTCCTCGGCGGAGCGATCACCCGGGCGCAGTACCAGGCGGCGCTGACCCGGCTGGCCGAACGCGACGACGATCGCGATCCGATGTCCGTGCCGGACGCCGATCCGCCGGAGGCGTGCCCCTGACGGCTGTCCGTCTCCCGGTCATCGGACTCCCGGCACGTCGTGCCGGCTCGTGGAAATCGACCTATCCCGCGGACTTGAGCGACCGGGCTACCTCAGCGAAGCCGTAGTCGAGCATCTCCGTCTCGTAGGCGCGGACCGCTTCCAGCAGCGCCGCTCCCTCGGTGAGCCTGCGGCACAGCAGCCCCGCGTCCCGCAGGGCCACCGCTGCGCTGGTGCCCTGGGGGATCATGGTGTGGATGGCGTCGCCCATGAGGGTCACCGGCACGGTCGTCCAGTGCTCCAGCGGCTGGGCCGTCCGCGCGGTCGTGAAGTGCACGCTGCCCGGCTCGCCGAGCCGCACCACCGCGGACAGACTCGGATGCCAGTCCGTGACGAACTGCGCCGCAGCCTCCCGCATCGCGTGCTGATCCAAGGTGGACACGTCGGCCGGGAAGCGAGCGGCGGGCCCGCCGACGACCCACATCACGTAATCGTCGCCGCCGAAACGGAACCGGTGCGCGGCCAGCGGCATGAACCGGCCGTCGCCGCCCGCGACCATGCAGAACCCGTCGAGTGCGGCGGCCGGCAGCAGCGCACGGACCTCGTCGGTGAGCATCGTCTTGCCGTAGAGCTCCCACGTGCCGGTCTCGATGACCCGCGCCTGCGGCAGCAGCTGCGCCCGGATCCGCGAGTGCGTGCCGTCGGCAGCCACCAGCAGGTCGCCTTCCGCGCTCGCCCCGCCCGCGAACTCGGCCCGGACCCGACCGTCCGGCAGTAACGCGAAGCGCTCGAATGCGGCCCCGTACCGCACGTCCAGCCCTGTCAGCAGGATCCGCCGGAGGGTCTGCCGGTCGACGGTCAGGTGCCGGCCACCGGGCCCGTCGGCGTCTGCCCGCTGCGGTACCAGATGCTCCTGAATGGTGCGCAGTTGCGGATCAAGCACCCGCCAGCCCGAGCCTGGCAGCCCGGACGTCGCCAGCACCTCGGCGTGCAGCTCTGGCGGCAGGCAATCGCGCATGGCCAGCTCGCCCTCCGGGGCGATGTGGATGCGGTATCCCTGGCTGAGCTGATCCGCCCGGTCCCGCTCGAACACGGTGGCGCCCACCCCCGCACGTCGCAGCCCTTGCGCGAGCAGCGGCCCGGCGAGACCTGCTCCGATGATAATGATGTCCATAAATCGAGACTATCTGAACACAGATTGTCTGTCATCGCCCGTCCGCGGCGTACATTGGTGCGGTGAATGAGAGCGCTGAGATTGGCGGCCAGCTCTACCTGGCCCACCGATACGCCCGTGCCGCCGCCAACCGGGCCCTGCAGGTGCACGGCGTCGAGTTGCGCCACCTCGGCGTCCTGGGCGTGCTCGCGCAGGCGGGCCCGCTCAGCCAGGCGGCCCTGATCGCCCGGCTGCAGCTCGACAAGTCGTCAATGGTGTACATCGTCGACGAGCTGGAACGGCAGGGCCTCGCCGAGCGCCGCCGTAACGAGCGCGACCGCCGCAGCTACGCCGTCAGCCTCACCGAGGCCGGCCGCCAGCGCCTCGTGGCAGCCACCGCCACCACCGACGCGGCGATGGCGGAGCTGTTGGCGCCGTTCACGGCGGACGAGCGCGTGCAGCTGCACGGCCTCTTGGCCCGGTTCATCAACCACGCGGCCGACGCGTCGTAACCGGGTACGGGGATCCCGACCCCCGACCGGGCGCCCGGGCCGGGATCCGGTCACCCTCGCGTGCGGCTAGGGTGACCGGAGCGGTGCGTCAGCCCGGCCGCTTGGCGCCCGAGCGGACGAACACCGGCATCGTGTCCAGCGTCGTGGTGATCGTGGCGGTGGTGCCGCCGCGGTACTTCTTGCCGGTGAAGTAGTCGGTCCAGGTGCTGCCCGGCGGGAACCACACCGTGGTCGACGCGGTCGTGCCAGGCGTGGTCACCGGCGCCACCAGCAGATCCGGTCCGTACAGGTACTGGCTGCCGGCGGTGGCGTACGCCTCCGGCTCCTGCGGGTACGCGAGGTACATCGCCCGGGTGATCGGGGTTCCGGTGCGGGTGGCCTCGACCGCCGCCGCGTACGTGTAGGGCTGGAGCTTCCTGCGCAGGTTCAGGAACTTCTTCGCCGACGCGTTCGCCGCCTCGCCGTACTGCCAGGGCAGCCGGTCGCTGTGGTTGGAGTGCAGCCGGTCGATCGGCTGGAACGTGCCGGCCTGCACCCACCGGGCGTACAGGTCGTCGGGCAGTTTCGTGCTGCCCGGCTCGCTGCCCGGCTCCTGGAGCCCGCCGGTGTGCCCGCCGATGTCGTGGCTGATCGCGGCCAGGCCGGTGGCCGCCGACTCCGCGGGGGTGTAGCCGACGGTGAACCGCAGCGTCTCCCAGTTGGAGATGGTGTCGCCGGTGAAGTGCAGCGTCGTGCGCTTGTCGGCCCAGGGACCGGTCGGCACGGGGCCCGGGTTGCCGTAGCCGCCGGCCTGCAACGATCCGTACGCCCGGGAGAACGCGAAGCCGGTGCGTTTCGCGTACTCCTGGTTGATCAGTGTGTCCGGGGTGATGTCGGTCCGCGAGGAGCGGGCCGCGTCGCAGCACCAGTCCAGCCACCAGAAGTCGACGTCGGCGTTCATCTGGTCGTGCAGCCAGAAGTACGCCTTGAGCTGGTCGGCGTCACCGAAGTCGAAGATGTGGCAGTCGGGTCCGCCGTTGCAGCCGGTGCGCTGGAGTTTGCCCTTGGCGATCTCCTGCGCCCGCGGGAACAGCGGGTCGGAGCCGAGGATGCTGGGGTGGATGTTGAGGCCGGTGCGGATGCCCTTGCGGCGCAGCTCCCCGGCGAACGCGTTCCAGTCCGGGAACCGGGTCTTGTCGATCGACCAGCCGTTCCACTTGTCCGGGGCCTTGAAGTCGGTGTCCACCACGAGCACGTCCAGCGGCACGCCCTCTGCCTTGAACCGGGCCACGATGTCCTGGAACTCGGCGGCGGTCCGGTCGTAGTACTCGGAGTACCAGACGCCGTACGCCCACTTCGGCAGCAGCTTGGTGGGACCGGTCAGCGTGGACAGTTCACGCAGTGCGCGGCGGTAGTCCTGGCCGTACGCGAAGACGTACCCGTCCTGGTGTGCGGCCGTGGTGTGGACCGCGGAGTCGTCGAGCAGCGACCAGCCGTCCTGGAACAGCAGACCGGCATACGTGCGGGTGCCACCGTCGACCCCGTCCAGGCCGCGCCGGTACCCACCGAGCGGCGCGTGCGGCGCCAGCAGCGGGGCGGTGCGGGCGGTGACCGCGACCGTGTCCACGTTGACGTGGCAGCCGGCCTCGGTCGGGCACCCGAGCGCCACGGTGTTCGTCCCGGCCCGCAAAGAAACCGGAACTTCCTGGGTACGCCAGAAATCCCACCCGCTCGTCGGCGCCAGGGTGGCCGTGACGGCGGGTCCGTCGTTCGCGGTCACCGACACGGTGCGGCTCTGCACCGGCTGGCTGCCGGCCTGCCCGTTGGCGTAACGCAGCTGGACCCGGTAGTCGCCGGCGGCCGGCACCCCGGTCACGGTCAGCGCCACCCCCGCGTCGGTCCGCTCCAGGCCGGCCAGGAAACCCTCGCCGGAGTATCCGTTGTGGTCGTCGGCGGACTTCGCTCCACCGGCACGCGCGCCGGTGTCGGCCTCACAGAGCGTGCCGAACGCGCACGGCTGCGGACGCGGCGGCACGGGTACGGGGTACGCCCCGCCCGGCGGGAGCAGCGCGAGGCTGTCGATGTTCACGTTGCCGGAGTCGGCCGGCGTGCGGACCAGCGCGATCTCGTGGCGGCCGGCCGGCAGCTCCAGCGGCGCCGAAGCGAGCGCCCAGGTGCCCCAGTTCGCCGTCGGCGGCAGGGTGAGGGTGCCGGCGGCGGCGCCGTCGACCGTGACGGTCAGTGTGCGGCTCACGTTCTGGCCGTCGCCGCCGGTGCTGTTGGCGTAGCGGACGGTCAGCTGCTGGGCGCCCGCGGCAGCCGGGGTGACGGCGAAGGTGAGCGCCGAGCCGGTGCCCTCGAAACCCGCCGCGAAGCCCTGCCCGGTGTAGTCACCGTGGTTGGCGGCCACGCTCAACCCGGCGAGAGCCAGGTCCTCGGCCTCGCACAGCGCGCCGGCCGCGCACTCGGGCGTGCCCTGACCCGCCCACGGCGCTGCGGTCACGTGCTGTCGTCCGGCGGTCAGCCGTACGGTGAGATTGTCCTTGCCGAACGGCCCGGAACCGACCTGGTAGCGCAGCGTGGCAGCGCCCGTGTCGATGGTCAGCCAGCCCTTGGAGATCCGCTTCGTGAAGCGGGTGGGCCGGAATTCGTCGCGGCCGATCACGTTGTGGGTGTCCTGGTCGGCGAAGCGGCCGCCGGGGGAGTACTCGGTCCTGATCAGCGTGGGCGAGAGGATCTGGAATCGGGCGTCACCCGTGATCACGGTCTGTGACTGGCGGATGGTGGTGGTGTGGGCGTTTGCGGGTGAGGCAGGGGTCAGCGCCAGGCTGCCCGTCACCAGGGCGAGGGAGGCCGCGACGGCGACCCTCCGTCGAACACGATCGCGCACTATCGCTCCCCATCGGTCGCGAACGAAACCTATCGATCACCAACCTGTCATCGACGCGAAACGATTGTCAATGGATCAAACAAACCCCCTGGTTCCGGAACGACGGCAGGAGGGTGAGGCCGGGCATGCCTGCGTCAGGCGGCGGACACGAGACGGATGCTCAGCTGCGTACCCCGATGGGCTAGGCGTCGGGCCGCTCGGTCTTCCGTACCACAAGGATCGCTTTTTCGGGGTTCTCGCCGACCGGGCGGTTGTCCGTGGGCTGCTGGACGGCCCTCGCCACCGGTTCGAGGCGCTGGCTGATCGTCAGGGAGTGCAGAGCCTCCTGATGCCGGCCGAGACGGCTCAGGGCGAGAGCCCGGTGCTGGTAGTAGAGCGGATGATCCCAGCCGCCGTCGAGGCCGGTGTCGAGCGCCTCCAGTCCTTCGGCGAAGCGCCCGATCTGCACCAGGCTCAAACCCTTGTTCAGGTACGCCCTGAGCAGCTCGGTGCGATCGCCGTACACATCCGTGGCAGGAATCGCGATCGCCTCGTCGAAAAGCGCCAGAGCGCTGTCGTCCCGCCCCAGCTGGAACAGCAGCTGTGCCGCGTTCACATAGGCGCCGCGCGCCGACGGGTCCGCGATGATCGCCTGCCGGTAGGCGGCGAGGGCCTCCGCCGGCCGTCCCGCGTCGGCGTGGATCTCACCGAGCAGCCGATGCGCGGCGGAGTGTCGCGGGGAGAGGCGGACAGCGTGGTCGAGCGCCGTGACGGCGGTCGGGTTCTGCCCCAGCGCGCGGAGGCTGAGACCGATCCGGTAGAACGTCTCGGCGTGGCCGGGCTGCAGGCGGGTGACCTCCAGGAACGCAGCGATCGCATCCTCGTTGCGGCCCGCTGCGGCCAGGCGTGTGCCGGTCTCGAACGCGTCCGCCGCCCGCGGGTCGCCGGGACCGTCCGGGCTGCTCGTCATCGCTGCTCCCGGGTCTGGGCCGCGCCGGTGGCGGGGAAGTCGAAATCCCAGTCCAGCTCCCAGAGGCGGGCCGTGTCCCCGTCCCTGACCAGGACGAACCGTTCGGCGCGGCCGGCGGCGACCGACTGGCCCCGGCCCAGCCCGATGAGTTCCCGGCCGGCGTGCAGATCCCACGTCCGCACGACGCCGTCGGGGCCGGTTGAGACGGCGAAGCGGTCGCCGGCCACGAGGTGGACCTTGGCGCTGCGGGTGTCGAGGGGATAGCGCGCGGAGACACGGGTCGTCTGGAGCACGGTCCGTATCACCTCGTCGTCCGGCGCCCGCGGCGCCTCCTCCTCCGCTGTCGCGTCGGCATGGCCAGGATGGCCGGGCAGGACGTGCCGGCATCGGCCGGAATCGGTGTCCCACACCCGCAGCGAACCGTTCGCGTCCGCGGTCACGGCGGTGCGCCCGTCGGCGCTCAACCGGCCGGCGGTGATCGGGCCGGGGTGCCCGGTCAGGCGGGAGACGGTCCGGCCGGTGTCGAGATCCCATACCCGCAGCCTGCGGCCGTTCGGCTCGCGTGCCAGCAGCAGCCGGTCGTCGGCGGAGAGCGCGAGCGGCCGCCCCCCGCCCGTGCTGTCCGGATCGGGACGGAATCGCCGGGTACGCGGCTCCCAGACGTGGAGTCCCGCCGCATCGGCCACCACGACGAACTCGCCGTGGGCGGCCGGGAGAGCCGCGCGGATCGGCGCCCGCAGCCCGGGCGGCGGATCCAGCCGGCGTCCGGCGACCGGGTCCCAGAGACGCAGACCGCCGTCCTGGTTACGGGTGACCGCGAGCCGGCCGTCCGGGCTGATCACGATCGACTGGACGATGTCGCCCGCGCCGGGCAGCGCGTGCCGGCAGCGCCCGGTCTCCGGATCCCACACGCCCAGCACCCCGTCGCGGCTCGCGGTGAGCACCATGGCGCCGGCGTCGTCGCACGCGATCGCGGTGATCTCGTACGGCCGCACGTCGATGGTGGTCCGCACGGCGCCGGCGCGGGTGTCCCAGACGTCGGCGGTCTTGGCGCCCGCGGTGACGGCGCGGCGGCCGTCGCCGGTGACCGCGACCTGCCCGGTCAGGACGATGACGGGGTTCTCGCCGTCCTCGTAGTGGGTGGCGACGGCCGGCGCCGCGAAGCCGCCGGCGGTGAGCTCACGGACCGGCCAGGCGTCGAGCAGCGCCACCCGGTGACCGAGCTTTCCCAGCCGGACCCAGAGGTCCAGCAGTTCCGGATCGCGGCGGTGACCCGGTACGGCACGGGCGGCGCGCAGCACGGCGACGGCCGCGCCCGTTGCGGCCGGCTCCCGCGACCCGGCTGCGGTCGCCTCCAGGGCTCGTCGCACGGCCGCGGCCTCGGTGTTCAGGCTCATCGCGGAGTGCGGGCGGGCGTACCACCACGGCGCGGCCGGTCCCCGAGCCGTCAGGTTCGACCAGAGCCGGACCGATCCGGGTGGCCCGCCGGTCACGCCCGTCGCGCCGTCGGCGCTGAGCGCCGTCGGGTACGAGCTCGTGGCATCCGTCTGCAAGGTGCGCAGGACCCGCCGGGTAGCCGGCTCCCACAGCAGGCAGACACCCTGGTGGCCGAGGAGCGCCTGCCGTCCCGCCGCGTCCACCGCCCCTCCGTCGGGCCGGACGGGCGGAGGCGGCGCGGTGTGCCGGCGACGGGCGTCCGCCAGGTCCCACACCTCGGTCCCGCCGTCCCAGGTCAGGACGGCGGTGGCGCCGTCGGCGCTGAGCATCACGGAACGCCGTCCGCTCTGGCCGGCCGCCATGCCGACCGGATACGAGCCGCTCAGGAAGCCGGTCGCCAGTTCCCAGCTGCGGACCCGGCCGCGGCTGTCGGTCCAGCGGAAGGCGCCGGCCGCGGCGTCGAAGCGCAAAGCGGTGTCGACGAAGGAGCCGGACCGCCCGTACGGGTCCGGGCGCTGCAGCCGGTGGCGGGGACGCCCGCCGGCGACATCCCAGGTCATCACCGCGCAGTCCTCGGTGGCCACGGCGACCACCCCGCCGTCGGAGCTGAGGGCGACGGCGCTCGGGTCGTCGGTGAGCGGGACGGCGGCGCGGCGGCGCCCGGTGCCGACGTCCCACACGTACGCCCAGCCGCCCGAGACGCCACAGGCCACCGTGGAACCGTCGGCGCTGAGCGCCAGCGGCTCGAGAACGACGGTCCCGATCGTCCCCTCGATCGGCGCCTCGACGCGGCAGAGCCGCCGGCCGTCCCGTGCCCAGACCTCCACGATGCGGGGATCGTGGCTCGGGTCCGGGCAGCTGGTGGCTGCCGCGAACCGGCCGTCCGGCGTGACCGTGACCGCCATCAGGCGGCCGGCGGACGTCTCGATGGCGACCTCGGTGTGGCCGGTGGTGGTGGCGGCGACGCGCTCGGCGGCGGCCCGGTACTCGGCGGCGCCGGGTGCGATCCGGGCCGCCCGGGACAGCAGCATCCTCGCTGCGGGAAGGTCGCCGCTCTCCAACCGGACCAGGCCGGTGAAATGGTCGTGCACGGCGTCGTCGGCCCGGCCGTCCGCGGCCGCCTCCAGCTCGGCGACCAGGGCAGCGTCGGTGATCCGGCCGGAGCGCCAGCGCCGCAGGCCGAGGTTGTAGACCGACGGGCGGTGGTGTGGCTCGACGCGCAGGGCCTCCGCCCAGATCCGCTCGCTCTCCTCGCCCTGGCCGAGGTCCAGCCGGGACAGGGCGCGGTTGTTGAGGCCGTCGGCGCGCAGCCGGGCCGCGGTGGGTTGGGTTCGGGCGTACGCCGAGCCCGTCACGTCCCGGTACGCCTCGACCAGCACCGTCACCATGTCGTCCAGCTGCACGGCGCGGCGAGCCGGCTCCGGTTCGAGACAGCGGCCCAGCAGGTCGGCGAGCCGCGGGGGCAACGCGTCGGCGTACCGGCCGAGCGCCTGCCCGGCGGCCGGTCCGGTGGATGTCACGCGCTCTCCGGCGAAGAGTTCCAGCACGGTCACGGCCCAGGACCAGACATCGGTGGCCCGGGTCAGCTCCAGGACTGCGCCGCGTCCCGCGCGGTCCTGCTCCGGGGAGCAGTAGGCGGGCGTGTGACCGCCGTAGGTGGCGGCCAGTGTCGCATCCGGACCGGCACCCGTTCCGGCGCCGGCCAGAGCCCGCCCGCGGGCCAGCCCGAAATCGGTGATCTTGGCAGTGCCGTCCGCGGCCAGCAGGATGTTCGCCGGCTTCAGGTCCTGGTGGATCAGGCCGGCGGCGTGCGCGTGCCGCAGACCCCACACGATCTGAACGGCGAGATCCAGCAGCCGTGCCCACCGCTGGCGGTTGTCGCCGGCGTACAACCGGCGGTCCGCGATCGCCTCGGCCAGGCTGCCGCCGGGCACCCATTCTGCGAAGACCAGCGGAAGGTTCTCGTGCCGGCGGACATAGGCGCAGCTCACCGTGTGCGGGTGCGGGCCGAGACCGACCCATGACTCGGCCTCGCGTTCGAAGAAGCGACGCCCGGCGTCCGAGGAGAGCAGTTCCGGGCGGGGCGCCTTGACCGCGAGGTCGGTGTCCCACCCGAGGTGGCGCACCCGGTAGACGATGCCCATACCGCCGGAACGGATGACCTGGTCGACCCGATAGAGATCGAACATGATGTCACCGGGTTGCCACTCAGCGACCATGGGATCAGCGTACGTAAATGGAGCAACAGGGGAGTGCGATGTCGTTCCAGTACTTCGTCTACATCAGCGACGCCAAAGTGGACATGCTGGTGCAGCAGATCGAACCGGGGCGGCTGAACAAGCGCAGCTCGGAGGCGGGCATCGACCTCAAACTGGTCAAGGCCAAGCGGGTCGTGGACACCACGGCCGGCGCCGAGCGTGTCGGCCGCCTCCAGCGGGTGATCCGCCACCTCGCGGACTTCGGCGACCTCGGTGACGTGGACGCCCCGGGGCAGTTCTTCGGCGGCATGCTGCCCCTGCGGTGGGGGCCGATGGTCGGCCGCGACGGGTACCCGCTGGCCTACTTCGGCGGGCACACCGGCACGACAGTCGTCGGGCTCGGCGGCTCCCGGACGCACCTGGTCGGCGGTTCACACCTGCCCGAGCAGGACTCGCCGTCCGGCCGCTCCCACCTGCCGGCGCTGCTGCAGGGCCTCACACCCCCGTTCACCGGTGACGACGAGGCCGCGCTGGTGGCGGTGGCCCGCGAGGACGACGAGGCGGCGCTGCGGCGGGACGAGGAGGAGGCCCTCACCGTCGTGCACCGGGCGACGACCAGCCTGCGCGGGCCCGCCCAGAACATGGAGTTCGTCGCGAAGCGCCTGCTGCACGGCCCCGGTCCCGAGGGCCGGCCGGTGCTGCTCGGTACCCCGCTCTACGTCGCCCTCGTCGACTGACCCGGAGAGCTACCGAGGTGAGTGCGTGTGACGGACCGCCGGCAGCGCGCGGGCCGGGGTCAGCGCTTCTCGCAGGCGATGCCGTCCTTGTCGCGGTCCATCCTCTTGTTCGCCTTGTAGAGGGCGTTCGACACCTTGAAGTTGGTGACCCGCTTCGTCTTGCCCCGTACCTTGTCCTTCGCGCCCTTCTTGCCGACGCCGTGCTTGTAGACCTTGTTCAGGGCGGTGCAGTTCTTGTACGACTTCGCCGCCGCCTCGACCGGGGTGGCGGTGATGGCGGTGGTGCCGCCGAGCGCAAGCGCGGCGACGAGCACGCCGCGGGCGATGGTGTTGAGCATGATTTTCCGTTTCCTCAGGTGGTACGGGGCACGGCTGGGCCGTCGCTGGTCGCCCCGGCTCAACCGGCCAAGATCGTAAACTCACGGCGCCACCCGCCGGCGCCCTGGGGATCGGTGAGTGACCTGCGTCCGCTTCAGGCGGTGCGGGAACGCACGGCGAGGGTGGCGTGGACCTGGGCGAGCTGCGTGGTGGCGGTGAGCATCGCCAGGTCGGCGCCGGGAACGTAGGGCTCCTCCGAGTGGTCGTCCTCGTTGATGTTCGTCTGGTAGTCGACCAGGCAGATCTGGTAGAGGCGTTCAGCCTCGGCGAGGAGTTCGGCGGCGCGGGCGGCGTGTTCGTCAGCGGTCATGCCGATCATCGTGGCATCCGGGCCGGTCGCGTCAGCCCGTCGGGCGGGCCGCCGCCGCAGCCAGGCAGCACCGTACGAAATCGTGGATGACCGGATCAGTGTCGGCGCTCGGCGGCCACACCACGGCGACACGGCTGGGGCTCACCCCGTCCACCGGCCGGTAGACGACGCCCGGCCGGGCGTAGAACCGGGCCGCCGACGCGGGAGCGAGTGCGACGCCGTAGCCGTTGGCGATGGCCTGCAGCCAGTCGTCGGGCTGGTCCGTGGTGGCGCCGATGCGCACCGGGCGCCCGTCCCGTTCGTCGGTCGCCAGCCAGTAGTCACGCCAGCGGCCGGTCTCCGGCGGGGCAGCGACGAACGGCTCGTCCCACAGTCGCGCGAACGGTATGGCGGCGCATCGGGCGAGCGGATGCGCGGCGGCCAGCGCCACCCAGCGCGGCTCGGTGAGCAGAACCTCGACCCGGAATCGCTCCTGACCCGGGAACGGCAGCCGCAGCAGCGCGGCGTCGACCTCCCCGTCGGCGAGGCCGGCGGACGGGTTCGACCAGTTCGCCTGGCTCATCCGGACCTGCCATTCCGGGCGGATCCGGCGGAACCTGCCGATGATGTCGGGCGTCGCCTCGTTCGCGGCGTTGGCGAGGAAGCCGATCCGGAGCAGGCGGGCCTCCCGGCTCGCCGCGCCCTTCGTCGCGGACAGCGCCTCGTCGCACGCTGCCAGCAGGGCCGGCGCGCGCTGCACGAGGGCCTCGCCCGCGGCGGTCAGGGTCATTCCGATCCGGGTACGGCGGAACAACGTCACGCCGAGCCGGGCCTCCAGCTGACGTACCTGCTTGGTGAGCGCCGGCTGAGAGATGAACAGCCGCTCGGCGGCGCGGGTGAGCGTGCCCTCCTCGGCGACCGCGACGAACGACCGGAGCAGCCGGGTGTCGACGTCCATGCCGAAAGGTTATCGATGCTGGTATTGGACGGGGCAGCTCTGTTCAGCGACGGTGAAAACGGAAAGGATTCCCGTGTACACCGCTTACCTCGCCGTGACCGTCGTGACGGCTGCGCTCAACCTGGCCGCGGCCGCAGCCGACTTCCTGTGCGCCGCGTGGGTCCTGGACAACCTGCGGCGGTACGGGTTGCCGAGGTCCTGGATCGTTCCCCTGGGCTGGGCCAAGGCCGCCGGTGGGGTGGGTCTGTTGGCGGGCTTGGCCGTGCCCGTGCTCGGCGCCCTCGCCGCCGTCTGCCTCGTCGGGTACTTCATCGGTGCGGTCGGCGTGGTGGCTCGGGCCCGCTGCTTCTCCCACCTGCCGGCCCCCGGGCTGTTTCTGCTGTCGGCGGTGGCCGTCCTGCTCCTTCAGCGGGGCGCGTCATGACGAGGGAGGCCGTGCCGTGATACCTACCCTGATCCTGTTCGGTCTGGTGTTCGGGCGCTGGTGGGGGTGGTCGCTCGTCGCCGCCGCGGTGGGCTGGCCGGTCCTGCTCGCCGCCACCGGTGTGATGCCGGTCGGGGCGGCGTTGCTGGGCGCGTCCGCGCTCGCCGTCACGAACACCGCCGTGGGAGTGTGCGTCCACCAGGTGACCGCGCGGATCATCCGGCGGCTGCGGCGTCATTCCCGGTAGCGGCCGAACCGTTCGAGCATCGCCCGGCGTCGCACCGGTTTCTAACGTTGTTAGGGTTACCGTGGACGATCTCAAGCGAGGTGACAACTGTGCCGACCGGCACCCGGCGGGCCCGTGAACGGGCGAGGACGCGTGAACGGATCATCGAGGCCGCGCTGCATGTGCTGGAGAGCGAGGGCGCCTCGGCGCTGACGATCCGGCGCATCGCCACCGACGTCGAGTACACCGCGCCGATCGTCTATCAGCACTTCGCCAACAAGGACGCGCTCGTGCTGGAGCTCATCGCCCACGGCCACCACCTGATGATGGCCGACCTCGAGCGCGCGGCGGCCGAGGAGCCCGACATCGACGGGCGGATGACGCGGCTCGCCTCCGAGTACGTCCGGTTCGCCGGCCGGCACCCGCACCTCTACCAGGCGATGAACGGCGATGCCGTCGACGCGGAAGGGCGCCGTCGAGCGGCGGCACCTGCCATCGGTGTCCTGACCGAGCTGCTCACCGCCTGGTCGCAAACCCACGACGTGGTCCTGACCGATTTCGACGATGCCTGCGACATCGTCTGGGCCACCCTGTACGGCGTGGCCTCGCTCGGCGCCCTCGGCGTGCTCGGCGGCGAGCGCGCTGAGCGGCTCGCCCAGGCCGCGCTGCGCACGCTGCTCCGCGGCTGGCAGACCGGCCTGCCCGCAAACGCATAACGCCGGCAAAGCTCCGGCCCGGCTCCGCACGGGCGGAACCGGGCCGAACCCGCTCACCTCAGAACAACATCAAGCGCCGGCCGGGGTCCAATCAGTGGGCAGCCCCGAATCGCTCAAGATCTCCCCTCGGTTGTAGTAGTCCTCGCTCGACCGGATCAGACCGCCGCGCAGCCGCAGCACGGTCGCCGCCGGCACCGCGAACGGACGAGGCGCCCCGACGATGTGGCCGCTGAACACGCCCTGCACCACCGCCTCGTCACGCCCGCCGAACCCGCCGGTCACCTCGAACCGGAGACCGTCGATGAGCTGATGGGACCCGGTCTCCCACTCGGTGACCCCGTCGCGACCGTGGAAAACCAGGCCGAGAGCACGGTCGGTGTAGACCGCGTCCTTCGTGTACAGGCGAGCGAGATCGCGGGTGTCGGTGGTCAGCCACGCGGCGGCCCAGCGCCGCCCGATCGCCGGCACCTGCTCGGCGCCCTGCCGCGTCGCAGCAGCCGGCGCGGTGTGCTCCCGCGAGGCTGCGGCCGAGGGTGCCGCCAAGCCGGCGAGAAGCGCCGCAGACGCCGCCAAACCAGAAACGAAGGTACGTGTACGCATGGGAATCCTCCCGAGATATAACGACGTTAGAAGTTCTAACAACGTTAGATTAGGCGCGCCAAGAGGCGGCGTCAACGGGGTGTGTTTCTCAGGAACTCATGCGAGGTGCCATGGAAAGCACGCTTCCCAGGGTTTCCCATGGCCGTGATGAGGCCGCCGTCATGCTGATCGGGCGCCCGGAGTCCGGGCGGTCACCAGCCCCTGGTCCCCGGGCCGCCCTTGAACGGGCCGGTGATCTCCGGGGTGATCCAGCCGCCGTAGAAATCGCCCTCCTGCGGCACCACCCGCTCGCCACCGACCCGGCACTCGTCGACGCGGCTCGGATAAAAGGCGACAAAACCCTCAATCTCCGCGTACGCCGGGACGGGCCGCTCATAGGACCAGCCGGCCTGTGGCACGCGGGTCCCGCCGACGACGAGATCCCAGTACCCGGCGACACCCTTGAACTCGCAGTACGACCGTCCCTCGCCCGGCTCCAGCACGCCCTCGGCGATGTCGTCGCGGGGCACGTAGTAGACCGGCGGATGCGAGGTCTCCAGCACCCGCAGGCAGCGGTCGCTGTCGACGATCGTCTGCCCGGCATGCACGATCGTCACCCGCTTGCGGACCGGTTCGACGCGGGGTGGACGTGGATAGTCCCACACTGATTCCATCCGTCCAGCGTGCCAGCATCGCGGGCGGCAGCCCGTCGCTACCGGCCGGCGGCGGCGTCAGGTGTAATCACCGGCATGCCGCACGTGCCTTCGCTGACCGATCTGATCGACCGTTACCTGCCACCGGCCACCGAGGCGTGCCCCACGTTCACCGAGAACTCGCGGTTCGAGCCGATCATCGACGGGGTCACCTACTTCACCGAGCTGGCCGGGCACATGGAGGCGCTCGGGCCGGGCGACGCCGTCTACATCGCCGGCTACCAGGCGGACCCGCACCTCGATCTGACCGGCCGGGTCGCCGGTGACGCCGGCTACCGGCCGTTCACCGACGTGCTCGCGGAGAAGGCCGCGGACGGCGCCGATGTACGGATCGTACTCAGCGCGGCCGAATATCCCGGTGCTGGCCCGTGGCTGCCGATCGGCCCGTTTTTGGCCAACACCCTCGCCGCGCGGGTGATCCGGGCGTGGAAGCCGTCCACCCGCGAGTCCGGGCCGACGCTGGAGAACCGGGTGCTGCTGGACTGGTCCGGCCCGGTGCTGGGGTCCAACCATCAGAAGCTGGTGGTGTTCAGCCATGATGGGGTGCTCACGGCGTACGTCGGCGGACTTGATCTTTCGCCCTCCCGGTTCGACCACTCGCCGCATCGGCGTCTGCGGCTCGGCGAACACCGCTGGGGCTGGCACGACGCGGCCGCCCGCCTGCACGGACCGGCCGCCGCCCGGGTCCGGGAGACGTTCCAGTTCCGCTGGCAGAACACCGCCGCCCTGCCGCCCCGGTTCGCCACCACGAGCCTGCTGTCCTCCGGCGAGCGGACCGTGCTCAACCCGCCGGACTCGCCGGTCGAGCTGCCGCCGGCGCCGGAGCAGCCCGAGCACCCGGCGGAGGGGACCGCGGTGCAGGTGGTGCGCTCCTACCGGCCGTGGAGTCTGTACCGGCACCGCGGGTGGCGGCGGATGCGCCGGGCGAACGTGGTCCGCGCCGGCATCCAGGAGATCTATCACGCGATGGCCACCGCGATCGGGGCGGCGCAGAAGTACATCTACCTGGAGGACCAGTATTTCCACGAGGCGCCGGGCGGCGATCCACGGTTCCAGTTGTACGGGGGTCTGCGGTCCGCGGCCCGCCGTGGCGTCAAGGTGATCCTGATCGGTTCCGGACGCAAGGACCCGGCCGACGGCGGCGACAGCACGGTCCGCCCGGTGATCACGCGCGACCTGCGCCGCCGGGTCCTGGACCGGCTGCCGCCCGCCGACCGGCGCAACGTGGTGATGTACCGGATCGACAACCTGACCGTGCACACCAAGCTGATGCTCGTCGACGACGTGTTCGCCAGCATCGGATCGGCGAACTTCTTCAGCCGGTCGATGGTCGGCACCGACAGCGAGATCACCTCCACCCTGGTCACCACCGGCGATCTGGTCCGTGACCTGCGGGTGCGGCTGTGGGCCGAACATCTGCGGGCGCCGGTGACCGAGCAGCTCGTCCCGGCGCTGACCGACCTGGACACCGCCCTGGGCATCTGGCGCCGGGAGTGGCTGCCGACCGGGCATCCGCCGCAGACCTGGCGCCGGCACGGCCTGCCGGCCGGTTTCGCCCCGGCCGAGTGGGCGCTGACCCCGGCCCGTTACTCCGCCGCGGTGCTGCGCCGGGAGCGGTGGCGCCACTGAGCCCGCGCTTCGGTGGAAACAACTCCCGGTTCGGGCTCAGCGGTAGTACCGGCTTTCCCAGTAGCGGTCGTCCGGGCCGTGGGGGGCACCGTAGAACAGCCACGCCAGGAAGTAGAGGACGGCGGCGCCGATGATGATGCCCGCAGTCCACCGCGCCCAATAGGGATAGCGGAGCGGGCCCGGGTCGCGATAAATGTGGTCGCCCAGCAGGAAAGCGCGGAACGGCCGGGGAGAGTAGGTCCATGTGTCGAACCGGATCCGCCCGTCGTCGGAGACAAAGACGGCCGAACACTCGGTCGACACGGTGCCCTGGTTGTCCAGCAACCGGGCCTTGCAGTCGTGGATGCCCTCGATCCGGCCGGGCACGCCATGCGCCGCCGCGTTGCGGTCGTCGGCCTCGTGGACGCGGTCCAGCCCGTACTGCGCGGCTCCGGCGATGAGCACCAGAACCGCGACGACGAAGGCGGTGATCAGGTTCCGCAGCGCGGGAGGCATGCACCGACCATACGACCCAGCCGGGGATGAGCTGATTGAGGTGGGTGAATCGTTGCACTCAGGCTGCTTGATCGGCCCGGAACGGTAGAGGGCGGAGGACGGCAGGTAGTGTACTGCCCCGGCCCGATCGTGCTGGTGGTCGTCGCCGACATCGGGTAGCGGCGCGAATACCGGCGGAGCCTGATCGCAGACGTCTTGCGGCAACGCCTACGTACTCGCGGCTCTGGCGTTCGCCACCGGAACCGGCGCCACCTGCGTCAATACGCGGAATAACACTTTTCCCGGAAATAATCTCCGCGGTTCCTATTCGGGTAATCGCTGATCATTTGTTATCGACATATTGACGAGCGGCAACACCGGGGTAACAATTCCGTCCAGAGAGCGCTCTCCGACCCGTTGTTCCCCCGTCCGAACAGGCAGGTCCATGACACCTCCGACGCTGACCTCCCCGCCGCCGCACCCACGCCGTCACCGCGGGCGGATCGCGCTGAGCGCCGCCCTCGCCGCGGCCCTCGGCGCCACCGTCCTCTCCGCCGCCTCCTCCGCCAGCGCCGCGGACGCCCCGATCTCGCAGGGCAAGCCGGCCACCGCCTCGTCCGTCGAGAGCGCCGCCTTCCCGGCCTCCGCCGCGGTCGACGGCGACGCCGGCACCCGCTGGTCCAGCACGTTCGCCGACCCCCAGTGGTTGCAGGTGGACCTGGGCAGCACCCAGTCGATCAGCCAGGTCGTGCTGAACTGGGAGGCGGCCTACGCCTCGGCGTTCACCATCCAGACGTCCGCGAACGGCAGCACCTGGACGACCATCAGCCCGGTCACCGCGGGTAAGGCCGGGGTGCAGACCCTCACCGTCACCGGCAGCGGCCGGTACGTGCGGATGAGTGGCACCACGCGCGCCACCCCGTACGGATATTCGCTCTGGGAATTCCAGGTCTTCGGCACCGGAACCACGCCGACGCTGCCCACCTCGGACACCCCGGACTTCGGCCCGAACGTGCGGATCTTCGAGCCGTCCACGCCGGCGTCGACCATTCAGACCGCGGTGGACCAGGCGTTCAACGCGCAGTTGCGCAGCCCGGCCGCGCAGTTCGGCAGCCAGCGCCACGTGTTCCTGTTCAAGCCCGGCAGCTACGGCAGGGTGTGGGCCAACGTCGGGTTCTACACCACGATCGCCGGTCTCGGCGTCAACCCGGACGACGTGACGATCAACGGCGCGGTCAACGTCGACTCCGGCTGGAACTACGGCGACGAGAAGAACGCGACCCAGAACTTCTGGCGCAGCATGGAGAACCTGTCGATCGTGCCCGAGGGTGGCACGAACCGGTGGGCCGTCTCCCAGGCCGCGCCGATGCGCCGGGTGCACATCAAGGGCAACCTGACCCTGGCGCCGTCGAACCAGGACAACGGGCAGGGCTACTCCAGCGGCGGCTACCTCGCCGACTCGGTCGTCGACGGCGTCGTCTCGTCCGGCTCCCAGCAGCAGTGGTACACCCGGGACAGCCGGATCGGCCGCTGGGACGGCGGGGTGTGGAACATGGTCTACTCCGGCGTGCAGGGCGCCCCGGCCAACGCGTTCCCGAACCCGCCGCACACCACCCTCGCCACCACCCCGGTGACACGGGAGAAGCCTTATCTGTACGTCGACAGCGCCGGCCTCTACCGCGTGTTCGTCCCCGGTCTGCGGCGTAACTCGGCCGGTGCCACCTGGCCCAACGCGGCCGGCACCTCGATCCCGATGCGGGAGTTCTACGTCGCCAAGCCCGGTGACAGCGCCGCCCGGATCAACCAGGCTCTGGCCCAGGGCCTGAACCTGTTCTTCACCCCGGGCACGTACTCGCTCAGCGAGACCATCCGGGTCACCCGCGCCAACACCGTGGTGACCGGCATCGGTTTCCCGACGCTGATCCCGACCGGCGGGGTCGAGGCGCTGAACGTCGCCGACGTCGACGGGGTCAAGGTCAGCGGCCTGACCTTCGACGCCGGGACGACCAACAGCCCGACGCTGATGAGTGTCGGACGGGCCGGCGTGCACACCGACCACGCCGCGAACCCGATCAGCCTGCAGGACGTCTTCTTCCGCATCGGCAGCAGCGTCCAGGGCCGGGCCACCACCACCCTCGCCGTGCACGCCGACGACACGATCATCGACCACATCTGGGCCTGGCGGGCCGACCACGGCGGCGCGCCCACCGGCTGGACGGTCAACACCGGTGACACCGGCCTGATCGTGAACGGTGACGACGTCCTCGCCACCGGCCTGTTCGTGGAGCACTACCAGAAGTACGAGGTGATCTGGAACGGCAACCGCGGGAAGACGATCTTCTTCCAGAACGAGAAGCCGTACGACGTGCCCAACCAGGCTGCCTGGATGGGGCCGCGCGGGAACGGTTACGCCGCCTACAAGGTCGCCGACTCCGTCACCGACCACGAGCTCTGGGGCGGCGGCTCGTACTGCTACTTCAACGTCAACCCCAGTGTCCGGGTGGACCGGGCGTTCGAGGTGCCGAACCGGTCCGGTGTCCGGCTGCGCAGCGTCCTGACCGTCTCGCTCGGTGACGTCGGCACCATCGCCAACGTCGTGAACGACACCGGTGGCGCCGTCCCCAACCCGGCCG